>NZ_JBIOSS010000005.1:0-26289 GCF_051714905.1 Enterococcus sp. AZ084 | reverse complement strand
TTTGCGCTAACATTTGTCGGTGTAAAACTCGTACAAAAAATTTCCCTCGTACTTTTGAAGTTCTTCTTACACCTGCTAGAACAACAAAAATCAACGTAATCAAACCGACTAATTGCGCTATTGGAAGTATCAATACTTGATACTCAAATCTACTATTTACGATCATCGGTTTTACAATAGGATAGATTTGAAAGTAACAAAAAAAGCCTACCCCAACTAAAAAAGGTAAAGCCATCAAAAACAAATAAAAGCGATAAATGTTTGTATGAATTTTTCTTATTTTAATCCCACGATACCGAATAAATTTAGAAATAGTGATTCCTCCTTTCTAAATTTATTTTTTCGATCTAATTAATTTTTGACACATGATATAATTTATCCTATAAGGAGGTGAACATATGGGACTATTTTTTTCAACCTACCGTGTAGAACATAACACAGGATTCATTATTTCTAATTGGACAACCGTCATAAAAAATTTAAACCTGAAAGAAGCAGAAAAATACGTTGCTGAAAGAACAACAGGAATGTTCAGCGAAAATAAATCGAAGTACAGAATTATCAAAGAATAGTCCAATTATTCACCATGCACATAAAATTTGCCTAGCCCTAACCATGCACACTTATACGCTGTATGCCACGCTAGGCTTATTTCATTATCTGAAAAACGATAAGCTAACTGCTTGTCACTCGTTAAATAATAATCTGGTTCTGTTCCTTTTGATTTAGCCAAATATTTTCCTTGTTCTGAATCAAATAGGATATTACCTCTAGCAAAATTAATAGGAAAAGAATAGCTCGGTGATTTTTTCACTAATTCTTCTAAGGTCATCTGTTCCTCCTAATTAGTTTGATTCTTTTTTGGATCTTTTGGAGTATTCGTCGTTCCAACTGGTTCAGTTGTTGGTTCATTCAATTTTTTGATATCTTCCGCAAAGACTTGAATGTAGCTACTTGCAAAATTTCCATTTCCAAAACCCAGTAAATTAGTCGTCGGATTGACTAGTTTTACTTTATCACCAGCAACCAATTCACGTAATGGTGTTTCAACTGGTACAGTAATAATTTCTTCAGATAATTGTTTCCTAGCAATTACAACATAGCGTAACGCTACTGGAATACGCTCACCTGTATCTTCATCTACTTCTGTTTTTGGTGACTTCATACGTAAAAAAGTCATATCTCCAAACGTTTCATCAGCATCAATTTCCATGCCTGCATTCAATTCATTTCTTTTAGCCATTTATTTTCCCCCTACACAGTTCCTTTTTTAATACTTTGAGCAAATATACGCCAACCTGTAATCGCTCCGCTACCTGTACTCTCACTGATAGGCTCAACTCTTACATCTTCAATTGACACCACATCACCGTAAGCAAAATCACTTAAATTCACACGAGTTGGAAAAATAACTTCAACTGCTTCTGACTGCTTCGAGCTTAATAAACGACAATAATTACCGACATGCTTACGAGCCTGTCCTGAACCTTGTGTATATTCTGCACCTTTAATTGGTTTTCCAATAAAAGATAATGTTCCAAATGTCTCTTGTGGTTTTATCTTTAAAAATTCCATGTATCGTCCTACTTTCTGTTTCTTGTTTTACTGTACTTGTTAAGTAAACATTGTCTGACAACGTACTAGTTTTTCCTGTAACTCTTTTTTTGCTTCTTCAAAATAAAATTCCAAAAAATTATCGATCTTTCCGTCTAACAGTTTATGGCAATAAGAGATAGAATCCCTTTGATTAGTAAACTGCTGTTCTTCATATTCTTGTAAACATTTTAAGTGAAATTTCTCTGAAATTTGTTTTAAACGAATCACTGCTTCGTTATACTCTTGTTCCAATTTACTTAAATGATTTGATCTTTCTTTTTCTGCTAGTTGATCTTTACGCTGATCAAAAAAACGGCTAAAATCCGAAAAATAATTGCGGACTTTTTCTGTAAATAATTGATTAAAGTAATCTGTATTATACACTACGCCTGCCTCACTTATATTTTGGCTTTTTTCTTGTGCTAGCTTTTTTTCAGGAATCATCATGGCATTTCTGCTCCAACCGCACACCTGAAATACAGACACTTTGTCAGTCAAATACCCTTGCTTATTCTCACGAAATCACAAGTTCCATCTAGTATCATCAGCGCTCGCTTTAGCAAGCGTCTTAAGGATTTTATAAATGGTTCCTCAACCAACTACACAAATGAACCAAATCGTGCTATAGTATAGTTTCCTAGGCTATGCTATGCACATTTGTTAATGTGTATATGGAACAAGAAAGAAGCTATTATTGGATTTTTTCTTGTTCACTATTCAGTTATCAAGGATCACTCGTTAAGAAATGAGTTGATTGTGATAACCGTAAAAAAAAACGAAAAAAGGAGTCAGTCGCCGTAGTAGCAACTGACTCCTTTTTTCACTGTTAAAACGTTGATTGCGCCGATAAATAACATGATTAAACAGACAATAGAATCCCTACGTTTTCTAAAAATTATATATAAAAAATAAATATAATAATTATAAATCGTAGAACTATTAGCAAGACTGTGTTATCATATTACCGTTGTGGCGCAAGCCATAACAGTGAAGGAGCCTACTTATACTAGGTCTTGTGGCTTTCTGGCGTCGAAGGGTTACCAGCCCTGAGCCTTTAAGCCTTCCTTCATTTTTTTTGTATCTACGTACACATAACTGACTGTGCTAAGTATCACAATCAACTCGCTTACGACTTTACCCTTAATTAAAATAATTGTCAAGTAAAATATCGGAATAAGCATATATGTAAAATTTAATCAATCAAATCTTACAAGTAAAAAGTTTAACATAACAAAACTAAATAAACAAACGCTTGTTCTTTTTTTATCTCCAAAAAATCATAACCGTTGAGTTTGAACTCATAATCGTTATTTTATATTAAATTTGAATTAGAAATTCGTGGTTTTTATCATCATTTTTTATTTATCCGAACGTTTAGTACTGTAGTTCGCCTATTCTATATTTGCGAATTTGATAATAATTTGCTATAATTGAATTAACAAAAAGGAGCTATGCGCGAACATAGCTCCCATGTAGAACCGTTAAAAAGACGGTGACAGATATTAATTGTTTTTTCAAACCATCTAACGACCTGTCAAAGTGTTTAGATGGTTATTTTTTGTCCTTATGGTCAATAATCAGCAAAACTAACGTCGCAAAAGCGATCATCAGTTGAATTGCTTCAAAAGTTGACACTTGCTTACTCCCATCTAGGGATAAAGCTATGAACCATAGGCATCACCCCTTTTTCAAGAGACTAGCCACCATCTTTTCACTTTTCTACCTCGCAATTATACCATATTCAAACGACATGAACCTTGCTATTTTTCACAGGGGACAAATTTGCGGATTAGATACTAATTTGCTATAATTAAATTAACAAAAAAGAGCTATGCGTCAACATAGCCCCAATGTAGAACCGTTAAAAAAACGGTGACAGTAATAAATAGTTTTTCTTTCAACCATCTAACGCCCTGTCAAAGTGTTTAGATGGTTATTTTTTTGTCTTTTTTAATTGTGACGTACAAAAATATTAAGCATTCTAGTTGTATTAAAAGACAAAAAAAAGAAACCATTCTTTTGACGAACGGCCTCTCCTTTGATTTGTAATATCCAAAACTATTATAGCACTTTATTTTCTGCTGTGTTGTTTTCCTGAAAACATTTATGATTTAGCAATAGACAAAAAATGCTACTCCATTCTACGAAGACAGATACTTCTTATCCACCTATATTCTTTAACTGCTCATAAAAATTTTCATGGGTTCCACATAACAATACAGGAATAACCATATTTTCTTCAATTTCATAAGCAATTCTATAAGTAGTTCCTGCGTAGTTAAATCCCCTAGACCAAATACCTGATAAATCCCCAGTCTTTTGACTTCCTGCATATGGATCAATTGCAATCTCGTCATAAATCATATTTAAAAATTTCTCTTTTAAAGGTTTTTCTTTTATCTTTTTTAGATACTTAATGACATGTTTTGAAGGAACGATCTCATAAGCCAATTTCTTTTGCCAACTCCTCTTTAGTCATAGCCTTAGAATTAGCAAGTGTATCTTTAGAAATATTACTAAAAGAAGAAACCAATTTATTTTTTCTATTCTTAAACTCTACAAGAATTTTATCTTTATCGTAGCCTTCAGCAATTATATCAGACAAAATATCTTCACTAAAATCAAAAAATTCCTTTTGTGGTTCAACAAATTCATAAAGAATGCCATTATCTACAAGTTTTGCCTCAACTTCTACTCCATTCGGAACATTAAAGTCTTTAGGAACTGTCAACATAATTGAATTACCTTGTTTTCTTGTTTTTGTAATCATATATACTCCTCATTTCCAATATGTAGTAATTACTTGGTAAGTACATTGTAGCAAAAAAAGCGTGTAATTACAAGTAATTACTAAACATGTAGAAATGTTATTTATTTAGTTAGTTTACATAATCCTTAATATACCAAGTATCAGCTCTACCAAGCCTTTTTTCCCCTGACTTTGTGAAATGAAATTGGTCTAGTTAAAAGTCACATAGTTCCATTGATTTTTACTTACCAAAAGTTTGTGAAATTCTTTGATTAATAAATAACCACTTTGTTATATTTAACCAACTTTTTAACATCTTTTCACAGACAATCCCCCACGTTAAGTTTTGAAATGAGCTTAGAATGCTCTTCCTATACCCCATTAAACTACCATAAACCAAAGAATACCAAACTTGCAAGTACTTCTAGCGGGCTAAAACCCGACTGTTGTTCCTTGAATCCCCTAAATTGTGCTACCCAAAGGGTTGCTAAGGCAACCAGCGCTAAGGCGCATATTATATAATTTCTTAAAATCTTTCTCTCAAAACCATTTGTTCCGAAAAGCGAGCAAGTTTTTATACTTGCCCTTCATTTCTTGCTATCAAACTTCTATTCAAGGTTATTAAGAGTTCTTTATTCACTAAATAATGTAAAAAAGTTAGAATAATCGTTGCAATCCTTCACTCGGTAATTCTAACTGATTGTTGTGCGTTTTGGTGTTGGGCATAGTTGTACCCTAAGAAGGACATTTCAAAAAAAATATGAAACATCGATCAGAGTACAACCTGCTAAAAGTCTAACGTCATGCCGACGCCTTGGAGCCACTAGTAACATCTCTCATGAGTTGGTGTTTTCACACATTGTCATTCCCTACGATCAAACAGCCCAATCGTAGCATTGAATGACAATTACCGATTCTTTCGGAATCCTGTTTGCCACCCTAGCCGTTAACGGTCGCCACCACCCTTAGGACACAAAGTCATGAGAGTAACCTTTGCTTATGTCCGCAACGCCATTTTATAGAATCGGCTGGCATATGACCTGTCCCTTTATTCCTAGTAAAAACTAGCAAGAGTTTGTCCTCTCTTGTCTTAAAAACTACCATTACAGCAAAAAATATGCTATAATACAACAAAATGGATATTGAGTTTAAAACTCTTTTGCTGGTCACGAACGCCAATTCGTGGGCAGTTTTTTTTATTCAATTAAATTCAAAAGTAATTTTTTATATAAGTAATTTAACTTACACTAAAAAAGTTACCTTATTTCTATAATTTTGTAAAGAAAAAAACGAGACTCATTTATAAAATATAATTTATAAATTATATTTTATAAATTATATTTGACTTTAAAAACCCTTGTGTTAAAATGAATATTAGAAATATTTATAAAATATATTTTATAATTTATAAATTGCAATTTATATTTGGGAGGGTTCATTAATGGAATTAACTAAAGAAAATTTACAAATAGTCTATAACTACCGAAATGTAGTAAACAGACCCCTAACCGTTACTGTAGCAAATTCTAAAGGGGGAGTTGGGAAAACTACTATTATAAGATACTTGAGTTATGTGTTAGCTAATATGGGATTTCGTGTATTGGTAGTAGACGCCGACCCTCAAGCCAATACATCTAAAACTATGTTACTAACAAAAAATTATCATTCTAAAGACGACGAGATATTTATAATAGAAAAAACTATGCTTGCTGGTATTGTTGAAAAAGACTTATCACAACTAGTTATACCAATTATTGACAATTTATTTTGTATTCCATCTCATGTCGATTTCAAAAATTTCCCTAAATATTTAAATAAATTATACGGCGACGCAATAGAAGGAATCGACGATAATTACATGGAAATTGAAAAAAATAGAATTTCTGTATTAAAAAATCTAATTGATCCAATAAAAAAAGACTATGATTTTGTTCTTATTGATACCCCACCAACAATGTCTGACTTTACAAAAAATGCTGCATTTGCTTCTGACTATATAATTATGGCATTTCAAACTCAATCGGATAGTCTCGACGGAGTAGAAGATTATCTAAATGAAGAAGTTGGTCCACTCGTTGAAAAATTTGGTTTAAAAACAGAAATCGTTGGTATCTTGCCTAACCAACTAAGCAAAGGAAGTATAGATAATACTGTAGTAGCAGACGCCATAGAAAAATTTGGTGAACAAAACCTATTTGATAATATTTTACCTTTTGTAAAACGAGTTCAATCTACACCAAGAACTGGTCTAAATATAGACACATATTGGGATAAATTAGCTTATGACGAAGTTTTCGTCCCCTTGGCACAAGATTTTATCAATCGAATTAAAATATTTGAAGGAGAAAACAAATAATGACAAATACAAAAATGGGATTTTTCTCAAACAAAGATAAACCCGATACATCATATAAAAAAATTCCTACACCAAAATCTTCTTTTAATGCAGATAACGAAGAACTTTTAGAACATGTTCAAGAAGAAGAAGACGTACTAAAAATAAATTCAAAATCTCTAGGGATTCCTGCTTCTGTTTGGTGTGAATTTATGGCTCTATTAGATACAACTACCGAAAATGATTATACTTATGAATTATTAGAAGAACTTATCCATGAAAAAACAGCTAGATTTACTCATGAACAACAAGTTTCTTACACACGATCACTTGAAAGAAAGAAAGAACAAGAACGTGAACGTATTATCAAAAAGCAAATGAAGAAAAGAAAATAAAAGGCATTATAAATTATAAAATATAATTTATAAAAAGATAAATATGATAAAAGATAAATTATCATATTTATCTTTTTTTCTTCAAAAAACATTTACACAAAAACACAAATGTAAATGTGTAAATGTCTTCAAATAGCATTGTAGCAAGGATTAATCACCTTAAAAAAGGTATTAGCTTATTCTCTTTTCGGAATAATTAAATACTATGCTTATTAATATAATACGAATAGGTATGATAACCAGAAGCCGAAGCTACGTAGAAACTAAAGCAATCAATACCAACCTCGTTAATCAATTGCTGTCCGTAACCCCAAATATCATCAAGTAATTCCTCAAAGGTAATATATCTGCATTCGTACTTCTGAATTATATTCATAGCTGACTCCATTTATCTAACTCTTAGATCTCAACAAAGTATTGGCAAAATAAAAAAAGAAGATACAATTTTTTTGAAATATCTAAGAAATTATGATATTATTTTTTTAGATATAGGAATGATATTTCGCTATATCGAGCCTCGCGGATGTACTCTGGCGAGTTTTTTTTATTTAAAGGTTGATTTTTATTTTTAGTTTGCTATAATAATTTTAGATACAGGAATGATATTTCGCTGTATCGAGCCTCGCGGATGATATCTGGCGAGTTTTTTTTTGCTTTTTTTCAATAATTCAAATAATTAATTGTCTTATAACGTAATTTTTTATCTAAAATGGACTTAAAATCTATAATTTCTTCATCTGGAAATTTCAAATTGATAAAATAACCAGATTTCAAATTACTTTCATCAGAAACTAACCCCATTTTTTTATATTCCTCAAATCGTGTTTCTCCAGATATCATAGAACACAACATGTCAACTAGTTCCAAACCACAATGATTAGGTATTAAATCATGGCCTACTTCTTCTTTTCTAATAAATCTTATTTCATCTAATATTTCTACTGCATGTTTTTCTCTGACATTATCACTACCAACAGTAATCGTATGATTATATGCTCTTTTTAAATCCGTACGAGCGTCGAACTCTTTTCCGTCAGCATCAAATCTTAATTTAGTATATATTTTTTTCGGTAATTCTTCATCTAAATATAACCCCTCAGGAATCTGCTTCCCTTTATATTCTTGCTTCAGTAAAGATAACATCAACGAATCTAAATGTTTTCTCATAGTAACATAAGGTACTGCATTTAATAGTCTAGGCGCAACGTTTCTACTTGGTTTTTTGAATTCAAAATTTTTTATTTTGTTTCGTTTTATTAAGTAACGTTGCTTTTCCCAAATAAAATCTGTATGAACAATAAAAAAATTTGCTTCATCTAACATAGCTTTAAGCTCTCTAAAAAAATCTTTCAATTTTTCAACTGAGAATTCTCCATCATCTAGAAAATTTGAATACCCAATATTTCCAAGATTTCTCTCTTCAGGATTAATTAATTTCTTATATTCAACAAAATGCATGGCTTTTTTACCATCCATGTTATACTTTTTCCTAAATTCTGACCATTTTTTTTCAAAATCATTTTGATAATAATCTTTTTCAAACGTTAGACTAGTAATAGAATATTCTTGCATATCGAAATTAGCATTTTCTTTTTTCATAAGTTCTGTTAAATAATTTCTTTTACATTCATCAAGATACGTATAATATAAGGTATCTTCAGCCAAACCAATTACCTCCATTCGCTTATTCTTTACAATTATACATCAAATAAAAAACAAAACCATGTGTATCCTGCATTATTTATATTATAGCTTCTATATTAGATTAAATTTGAGTGTAGTCTCTTTTATTTACTGTAAAGGATTAGACACAAATCGACTAATCTTTTTAAAATCAATTAAATTTCACTTCTTTTACTCATACTTTCCACTCCTTGTTTCCTCTTGATCGCTTTTATGACCGTCCCTTTCCGTATGTAACGATCAATAGCTATTTGTTACAGTATCACAGGCAGTCGAAAATAAAAGGGTATATAAACAAGCAAGCTTGCCCTTGTATTTTCGACTGCCCATGATCCTTTCTCTGCACAGCAACCGATCGAAACATACTGGCGAAAATGAACAATCAAATCTAAAAACGAAAGGAGAAGAATGAAACAAGTCATAGTATGAGCAAAAGAAGCGAACAGCTTCCCTCCCTCACACCAGACAAAAATGGTTGTTGTAAAAACTAAAAAGAAAAGAGAGAAAACAATGAATAGACTAGATCAAGCATATAATAAATTAAACCGTATCCGTACAGAACAAGCAGAAACTCAGCAAGCAATTAGAAAAGAGAACGATTTAATTCCATTCGGACAACCAAATATAATAGGGCGCCCAGATATTTATAAAACAGTCAAAAGAAAATACGAAAAATCAAGAAATCTACTACAAGAAGAAGAGAAACAAGAAAAACGTATTGAAATGCTCGAAAAAGTTGAAAAATTCAAAGAAAGCAATGAATTAATAAAAGATATTCATGTCGTTGGAAAAACTGGCTATGCAACGGTTGGCGTTAAAACAAGCGTAAATAATCTTGAATATTTTAAAAACCAGCTAAAAGAAATGGAAGAAAAAAACGAAGAAGCAAAAGCCTACAATAAAACAAAACCTAAAATAAAAATGAAAACGCTAGGTGCTGATATTACAAAACTAAAAAAGAAAATTGCATATCTGGAGCAAATGGAAGAAAGAGAAAAAAATCAGGTTTTAAGCGAACAAACAAAAGAATTAATAGACAATGGCGCAGTTGTCCAATGGAAGAAAAAGCCTATCTATTACTTTGTCAAAGGACTTAAAAAAGTAGCCTTAGAAATTGACGAAAACGGTAATTTTATCATTTCCCCTCGCTATCCTGCGTATGACGAAAGCGACAAAGATTTTATAAACAACTTATTAAAAAGCACAAAAAAAGAAACCTTTTGTTAGGAACAAAAGATTTCTTTAAATAAAACCTATTCTATATTTAATAATACAATAAAAAGCACTGACTAACAATCATGTTGACCAGTGCTTTTTTATATAACGAACTTTAACGAGTCCAGACATTCATTTTCATTCGGCTTTATAATCAAACGTCCCTCATTTTTTTCGACTGCAGACGAACTATTTAAATCTAATACCGAACATTAAACTTTGTTTCCCAAAAAAACTTTAAATAATTTTTGCCCCTATTTATCTTTTATCACTTTAATCACTTTAAACACTTTAAATACTTGAATACTTGAATACTTGAATATCGCATTATCTATTCTATTAAATCTATTGTCAACGTAAAAAAGAACCTTTAACAACTATCAAAAAGCTGTTAAAGGTTCTTCTTTAATCTGCGAATTGCCCTGATTTATAAACTACTTTATAATTCCCTGATTGTTTGTCATGATCAAATTGAGAATCAATCTGATACTTGTCTAATTCATCTTTAAATAAATTAACTTGATATTTTCTGTTAAGGTCATTGGGTTCACCTTCGAATGGAACCCAACTATCAACCAGATATAATTTAGTATCCGTATCATAATAAATTAGAAAACTAAAATCATCCTCCGTATAGCTATATCTTTCCTCTTCTACATCTATATCACTATTATCAATTCGGGTTTCCCTTTCAATAATTTTATCAATTACTTCTTGTGTTCCCTCATCTTTTTTTAAAGAACCTCCACAAGCACTTAATAACACTATAGCCATACCAGAAACCAACACTAACAACCATTTTCGCACAATATCCGACCTCATCTTTTTCTTTTAATTATAACAAACCTCAACCAAAATAACACACTTAATTAAATTATTCACATGCTCTTAGTATTTTTCTTTGAATACCTGTTCTTCGAAAGACTCAATTTTATTCTCACTCGTGATTTGACAAATTAACACACTTTGAATCGTAACATTGTTTACTGTGGACTCACAAAAAATAGAATAATGTGCTGGGTCGTCCAAATTTTGATAAATTCCTTTGACAAAACCAACCGAATGATAAGCGACTTCAACCTCAATAGCCAGTCCGTTTTCTTCAATCATTTCTGGTGTTCCATACTTTGCCAATGCTTTATTTCGATCATTAATCGACTGAAAATTATAATAGGCGTTCGCAAATTCGTTTAAGACTTCTTTCTCTGACATTTCTTCTCCCTCACTCTCTCCATCAATTTCAGCTACAACGCTCGTATTAGTAGTAGGAGAAGAGTCTAACGTATCCTCGCTAGTCGATATTTCTGTTTGCGGACTATGGTTGGCGTCATAAAAAAGGTCTTTCGAATCCGATTTTGTTTCATTCGATTTTTCAATACTACAACCACTTAAAAAAACAACTAATCCTAAGATAATAAAACTAAAACTCGCAATTTTCTTCATAAACTTTCCTTTCCATTCGACTTATTTAGGTGGAATGACAATCGAGGAGATCGCGCCAGAATGATAAAATTCTCGATCTAACTTCGCACAGACCATCCCTAACTCCGTATTCTGTTCGTAGGTTTGAATCCGCCCACCTTGTAACCCTCGGATAATACCTGTATGACCGTACGTAGGATCGGCACTCCATGAACCTACTTGTCCACCTCTTGACCAGTTAATAATCGCACCCACTACTAATTGATCATAACTAGGATTTTTAATGACTTTCCAGCCGACAGCTGACCAGTCATAGGCACTGCCAATATCAGAAGCAGACTCTGTATTGCCAATAACATGGCTTAACGTATAACGAGTCCCTGCACCTAAGCCACAACCATTTAAAACGCCTGAATATTGGGCTGTAAGTCCATAACACTGTCCATTGCCAACACGTTGTCCTAAAAGGTTTTCTAACTCTTTTAAGCCTTGTGATCCAGTTGCCTGACCTGTCGGAAGACTAGGAGCCAAAGTTTGCCATTTTTTTATCGCAAATTCATCATAATTTGTTAAATGATTGGCTTCAATAATGGACATACAGCTAGTGAAATAAGGACTACTTTCAGTAATTCCCGCTGCGGCATAGCCACCACGCCCCAAAATGAGTAAACAATCTCGTGGATCTTTATTGCCCACCACGGCATTAAAATTGGATTGACTAGCCAACATAAAGCCATAATAACTAAAACTCGCTTTTACAGAAGGAAACTTCATGTACCAGCCCCCTTCTGAGCCATTCACGCCTCGAGCGGAACCCTTAGGAAAGGGACAACCAGCAAACCATGTAATACCAAAAAAATTATTATCTTCTTTAGCGGGCTGAGAAGTCCCCCATGCACTTTCATACGCCCACTGACTCATTACGACACTAGGTAACAAGCGATACTTGACCGCTGTTCCTACAGCGAACTGCGCCACTTCATCAGGGATATTCCCTGTGCCTGTTATTTCTGGAAATTCAGGTAATTCTTCGGTATATTCGCCTGTAAATCCAATCTCTTCCCCACCAGTTGAGCCGACGTCATCTAAAACACCACCAAAGAAAAAGATAAAGAAAAAAAGAAAAAGACAAGGGACAGCGACAATCCCTAGCCATTTCCATTTTCGATACTGTTTAACTGCTTTCATCTTCTGCTTCTTTCACATCTTCCATATGAATCATTACTTCTTCTTCCATCGTTAGCTGATCGTCGCTGGCTTCATGAGTATCGGTTGAATGTTCAGGAGAAATAATCGGTTGATCTGTCTGATGGTTTTCTAAATCGGACGAATCTGTTACTTGATTTTCAGAAGGAGTCGGTGACTCGTTGGAACCGACTGTAGAAGGTTCTACATTCTCGATAGATACAGGCTCTTTGTCCTCTATTTCTTCGATTACCTCACGCTCTTTGATTTCAGAAGGCGTTAGATCATCAAGTGATTCCTCCTCAAATCCTCCCTCTTCTGGCTCTATTTCTAGAGGTTCCACTTCAGATTCTTGCTCAAAATCATCAGCTATTTCAGGTAGTTCGCTTAACTCGTCTTCATCGAACGCTTCGTCGTAATCGTCATACTCTTCTGGAAGGTCAAGCGCCTCATAATCTTCCTCAAATTCGTCTTCTTCCGCCCAATCTTGTTCTGGTATATCAAGCGAATCTTCCTCGAGTTCTTCTAGTTCTGACGGCTCTTCTTCGTATTCAAAAGTCTCTGAATTTTCTTCCTCGTCTGACTCCATCATAGTTGGATCTTCCTCCGTCAACCGATCATTCGACGTGTGATCCTCCTTATCGGAATTGGAATCGGAATCCTCAAATCCTTCAATTAACGACCGTCCAACCTCATCAGAATTCATAGTTGATTGACGCCCAGTTAAATGATTCGCATTGTTTCCTTCCCCTTCTGTCTCTGGATCTTCTGTTTCTGCTAGTTTGTCTTCCGTTAACCCCTTCTCTCGGTCGCTTGTGTGTAATCCTGAATCAGGGATCGTCACATTTCCAGTGATACGACCACCAGTCACAAAGGATAAGATTTTCCCAGAATTTTTATAAAGCAGTGTAATAACAATAATTTTAACAATTAGCGCCAAAATACACGTGACAATATCGACGGTTCCAGCCATACGAATAATCGAATAGTCAATCAATGTCATCATAAAATAAAAGATAAACAAACCTAAAGAAATAAAGGCGCCACCTAAAAAGACCGCTAAAATCTTTCCTAACGCATTGAACAAGGAATTGCCAAATTGTGGGATCATACTTAACAAGGAAACAATCGGCAGTAAGAATAACATACAAAAAATCAATAATTTTAGTAGAAATTTCGTGACCGCAATCAATAAAAAGACCCCGCCAACAAAAATATTATTCACTAAGGAATACATGGAAATAAATAATTTATCCCAGATACTATCAGGTGTCAGATACACATTTTCTTCACTTGCTTCTTTTACTAATTCGTCAATTTTGTTTATTTTTTTTTCTTTCTTATCTCCAGTGACTTCATTTTCTTTATACAAGAATTTTTCCTGTTCTTCTGTGATTTGGACGGTTCCAAAATTGATCATAGAATAGGGCTGTTCGATCGCCATCGTAAAATACGCTTCTCTAATACGATCTACGGACGATTGTTCCCCCACATTTATCGTATCTTTCGCAATCTCGCCATTTTCTCCAAATGTCGGTACTTTGACCGCTTTAACAAGTTGCGTTTCAAGATCATCGGCTAAATGGTTTATGTCTTTCATATACTGTTCGCCATTACTATAGATCACTGAGTTAATCCCAATAATACAAAAAAGTAAAAACATTTTCTTTAGCGCTTCATTCGGATTTTTGAACATAAATACACAAAAAATTGAAAAAATTGCCACTAAAAAAATCAGTATCCCAACGGAACTAAACAATGAATTATACATGGCAATTATGGTTGTAAAAACCGAGCCGATTGTTTGATCAAACACATCATTCGATAAAAAAATCTGTAACCCCAAATCAAATACACGATAAATCCACGCATTCGCAGTCAAAATAAAATTGATCAAACCGTTCATTGCTTGATAGAACGTTTCACTGGCGCTAAACCAAAAAGAACCTTTTGTGTACAGTAAGGAACGATATGAATTAAGTGCATAATTTCCCATGTCATTCCTCCTTAACTAAACCGTTGTTCGGCATTTGAGCCACTGGTTTCTTTGACCGTTTGGAACAGTTGAAGCATTTCTGGGAAAAGAGCATGCACACTGATTTTTTGCACATTTCCATAAGGATCAAGCATTAAGCACTGTCCTTTCTTCATACCAGATAACCACTCTTTATTTTTTTCTGAAACAGTCACTCCGACATGTTCCAATATTTTATCTTCTTCTTTTGGTTCATTGAAAGCAAAAATCGTACCAAAGTTTCCATGATCGTCTTCTTGATTCACATCTGCAACAGACTGTGTAGAATAGATCAACATATTATTTTGTGATCGACCAACACGTTTCATCGCATTTAAGACTTTTCGACCAACAGGTGACGTATTAAATAGCCATGCTTCTTCAAACACTTCAAACGTTTCTTCCTCTTCATTCATGGCACCAAATCGTTCACAAAACTTACCTAATGGCACCATTAATGCTAAACTACTTTTTTCTGCCGTCGTATAAAATCGTGGATCATCTGTTTCTTTTGGTACAGATAAACCTAAAACTCCGACAATCGTAATTCGGTTAGTAAAGCTTAACCCCTCCGTGTTTCCGTTACTAAAACCTAAACGCAAGACACTACCAGCTACTTTTTCAGCTAATAGATCCCCTACTTGTTTCACTTCTTTTTCTTCATGCCGTTGAAGCTTTTCAATCACATTCATCATGCCTACACGCTTACCTTGCGCTCGTTCTTCAATGGTTAAACGGATATTACGTGAAACTTCTGTTTGTGCTAAACGACTATCATCTAAATTGATAATTTGATAAATCATTGCTTCTGCAGTATCTTTTGCGTCAGTACCCTTTAAAAACACAATAGGATCAAGAACACCCCAGTTTTCTTCTTTGTCAGGATCAAGTGCGACTAAATGAAAAGATCGCACGAGACGATAAAGATAGGGATATTTCTTTTGATTTTCTTTTTTCGCTAGGAAAGCCTTAATTTGTTTATTTTTTTCTGTCTTAGGATCAATAAATAACCCTTTAACGTCTAACATTGCCATATACATGAATAATAAACTGACCAAGAATGATTTTCCTTGCCCAGTTTCACCAGTGACTACTTGGTGTAATGAAGCAGTTTTCATTGCCTCATTATATTTATTTGCGACAAAAGGGTTAGATAAAATAATATTACGACTTCCTCGAATCGCACTTTGCAATGTACTGGCAGGTGTTAAATGGGGATCAACACGACCTAAATACCAACCAGTATGATAACCCACACGTTGATTGATCGCTAATAAATTTTCACAAAAACCTGCAACAGTCGTTGTTTGAACCCATTTTTTATCAGCTGTTTTTAAACTCTCACCCATCATAAACTTGTAAAATAAATAAACTTGTTGGAATTGCGCACGAGAAATCTTGATTTTGCGTGCTTTGAATAAAGAAATAATCATCCCTACACGTTTTCGACATTCTTTCTCATCTTTGGCATATACGACAATTCCACCTAACCAATCGACAATTTCTTTTTCAGCATTTAATTGCTCTTGCAAGTTTCCAACGACTTTCCGACTGTCTGAAATTTCTCGACCTTCTGCGTTTCCTACTGCTCGACTCTCTCGAACCACATTCTTTAAACGTAAAGAAGATCGATTCGCCTTCCCTTCCATGCCTAAAGACCCCTTAGTTTGCGTGAAATTCAATTTAAACCGAAGTTCCACCGGAAATGGCAAGGTCTGTACAATCTCCGCTACGTGCATATAAGAGACTTCTAAAGGGGTATCAGAAATAGGCAACAACGCAATCGCGCTCTCACCTTCAATACTTTTTAATTTCAATACACCTGCTCGACTGCTTGGATCAATTTCAGAATCAGTAATATTTTCCAATGTATCGTTGGCATACTCTTCTTCTAATGTATGGGGCATATTCCGAATAAAGTTCAGTCGGTTCAAATACTTCATTTCTTCTTCACTTAATGGTTTTCCTTGAAACAAATTCATTTTCCGTCTGATCAATAATTCAGCTTCTCGATAAGCTAGAAATTCTTTTTCGCCAACAACAACGTCATACCCTAGTTGTGTCACCACATTGGTACGGAATTTTTCATACGTTTTTTTCATTCCGTCTTTAAATGAATCAATCAATTCATTGGATTTCAACGGAACCCCAATAATCCAATCATAGGTATAAATCAACCCCATTTCATGTTCCAAACGTTTAATCGTATTTTTTGCATAGTATCTCGCTACCTCTGGTAAATCCTTACAAAACGAATCCGATAATTCTTCAAATCGTTCTTCTAATGTCATGTCTTTTGGTACCATAAAAATATCGACATTTCCACTTTCCTTTAGCTCACCTATCAAGTGTCGAAATTTTGCCTTTACTTCTTCTTTCTTTCTATCTGCTGTTACTGGCATACTGACAGATTGAATACGATAATATGCCCAAATTTCATTATCTTTTGTATACATCATATTCTCGTATACATGCTTTAATGGTATTGCTAATTTCACAAGATCCCTCCAAAAAAGCTAGGAGAATTTCTCCTAGCCCATTTTTTCAAATTGTATTTTTTCGTCTACTTCTGCTCGATACTTGTTATCCTGATAAATTCTTTTAGGAATTAGCTTATATTGAAGAATATAGCTCACAGAATCCCATAGATAATGATAAATTTTTAGACCGTCTGGCTCAACGCTATCGTACATCATCGTGACACTAATGGGGATCAATGCATAACAAGCTAAATCAAGACCAGGTATCACACCTAACATGATCATCAGCGGTTTAAATATGGTAAAAAGAGAAAGCAGTGTTAATGCAAACACCGCAATCTTTGTTACTTTTATCGGATTTTCTAATGAGAATTTTTTTGTCAATTTTTGTACCATATAAGGAACATTTAGTGCTTTTTTATAGTTGTATAAATTCTTACGTTTCATGGCTTATCCACCAAAAATTGGTTTAAATAAATGACCGATAGAATCGAAGATAACCGCTGGATCACTGGCTAAGAACCAAATAAACGCCCCTACAACAATGGTCGATACCATCAGGCCAATCTTTTGCTTAAAAATGAAGTAACAACATAAAGCTAATACAATAATCCCTAATGCTGTTTTCATTTCTCCAGTAAACCATGTTTGTGTGCTACTTAGCGTTGGTTTGGCTGCTGCTAGATAAAAACTCGTTGATAAATTTGCAAAACTGGTTGATAACATATTAATTTAGTCCTCCTAAATAATGATTCATTTTTATAATTTTGTATTGATCGCCTTCTTTTGAAATTTCAAAAGAGAAGTCTTCTTGGTGTAATGCACTTGTGGCATTTTCTTTAAAGGTCGCTCGAACATAGCCATGAATCGAACCTTCTGAATCATAGTATTCAGAAGTATCAATCGATTCTAAAGTATATGCTTCGCCCATCGATTCCACATCGTTCATCATGTATTCAAGTTCTGCCTCTGTTCCACTAGCATATTTTTTTAGAAATAGTTCGCAAAAATCATTTACATTTTTATGATCAGCGTCCGTTAATTTATTTCCTTCTTCTTCTACTTCAATACCAGAAAAGCCTGTTTTAAAACTTTCATTTTTAGAAATGGAAGGTAAAGAAACTAAACTAAATTTTCCGTTGTTTTCTACTAAATGAACGACATATACGGATTGATCTTTGACTTTTTCTTCTGCTTGTTCCGTCAATGAAACAACTCGATACTTCGCATGAATGATTTTATCGGTCGTATCCACATCAATAAGTTCTGACGAAATAAATTCACGATTGACCGTACTACTCTCTAATTTTAATGAGACATTATCTGCAAAATAAGATTTTAATGCTTCATTTCTCGTACTCATTTCTACACTATTTGTAGATAAAGGAATGTACGTTTCAAAAAATTCTTGCATATAAAAATTCATTCGGTAAATGGACGAATAATTGGATTCATTTGAACCAGCGAATTCTTTAGGAAGTTGAGTCACACTCGCCTGTACCTTATCGACACGAGAACTTAACCCTAACGTACGTGTGAATCCAAGCACACTTATACTAACTAATAAAACTAAACTAGCTAAAAATAAACGATTAAATGTTTTAGCCTGCATTGGTTTTAAAGACTGTTTCCTAGTCTTATCTTTTTTAAAGAATTTTTTTGGCTTAGACTCTAATGCAACAGCAAAAAACTGTTCCTCATTTGCTACATTCGAATCGTTGTCAATCTCCTGTTTTTCTTCTGTTTCTTCTTTACCCTCATTCTCACGAATCTGTTCCTGTTTCAGTACTTCCTGTTTTTCTGGCACTTCTTGTTCTTCTTGCTCTTCCTGATCAATTTGACTTGTTAAAATCTTTCTATGAATAAAATCAATACGTTCAATTGCCTGTTGATTGTAATAATGCTCGCCTTCTTCATCAATCAGTACAATTTCTCGTTCATTTACGTAATAAAATTCATTTAAAATTTGTTCACGTGAAATAGTTGAATCATACGCATAATATTCTTTTTCATAAATTTCATCATTTAACCGAACGGTAATTTTATAACTATCTGTCCGATCACCTTTCACAAGATAAATTTTCGACTCTTCTTTTTTGACGCTTGTTGGTGTGTCTAATTCTCTAAAATGCACTGGCTGTCGAGTTTCTTCCTCCTCTCTTCTTTCCTGTTCCGTTGCTTTTGTCTTTTTTTGCTGTAAAAAATGAGCTAATACATACCCAGCCACTCCAATAACTACAACAAGACAAACAATAAATAAAACTATTTGTAACGCCACATCAACACCCCTTTCTTTAAGTTTTGCTCATCTTGACCCACAATAGATTTTCTTCAATTTCAAATAACATCTATTGCTGTTTGGCTCTTATTCTGTAAAAAAATAATCTAGTGATACATCAAAAAAATTTGCAAGTTTTAACACACGTTTAACATTTGGTAACGTCGTTCCTGCTTCATAACTGCGAATGCTTGCCGTTGATACCCCAGCCAACAAAGCAATTTGTTCTACGACCAATTCACGTTCTTCTCTGATTTTTTTTAACTTTTTTGAGAAAAGCTCTGCTTTTAACTTGTCTTCCTCATAACTAAAACGAAACATGTTCTTTCTCCTTTTCTAAAAAACTGAATTTAGTCAAACGCTGTAGTAATTCTTTTCTGCTTACATTTTGGCAATAAATTTTAATTTCATTTGGTTCTGATTTACCAAAATATCGAACTTTGTAAAAATCATAACGATAACCTAATGAAAGTCCTGTTTCGCTGTACATTACTGTACCTTCAATCATCAAGCTAGTTGTCTTTGATAATTTTCGCTCATAAAGTACTGGCACCCTTGGCGTAAAGGGAAGATCATTGCGATTTGTCCACTCACACACTTTTAAATAATCTTCTCGATCTTTTGAAGTCGGACTGCTAACAAATGCACAAAAGCCATACTTATTTTTTAAAATAGTATTTAAAGGTGGGCTAAACGAATGTTTCACTCGACTAATTCTCCTTGAACAATGACTCGATTATCTGTTGTTTGAACAGTTTGACAAGTAATTAGGGTAATCGTCGGTTTTCGAGTTAAATTTAATTTCTCTGTATTTCTGAAATCGACAACCTCATTTGAAATCACTTGATAATGATAGGTTTTTCCTTGTTTATCTTTTAAATAGATATCTTCGCCCTCTTTTAATTGATAAATAGACGTAAACATACTTCCTTCAACCCCCATGTTGTGAGAAGCCAGTGCATAGTTTCCACGCCCCATTATCGGATTAGCTAATAAAGTTGTCGCTCCATAAAGCATTTTTTGATACGTTGTCCCTTCTAAAATAGATAATTTCAATTGAATCGTTGGGATTTCAATTTCACCAACTACTTGATCAGACATATGCTCACGATTACTTTGCGCATGGTTGATTTCTTCAAGTGTTGGGCGCTCCATTTCAGAAAAATCTTCATTACCTGCTGAATCAAGCTGACTTGTATTCGTCAATTTTGATTCTTTTATCGGTGGTTTGCTACTTTCCTTAGACGCAGTCTCGCTCTTATTGCTTGTCCCCGATTCAGTGAGTTCTTCTTCACGAGTAGAACTTTCTGATAAATCGTTACTTCGACTTTCTTCTATAACGCTTGTATCACTCGGTTTAATTTCCCCTTCTTTTCCTTCTGAATGGTCAATACTGATATGAATGATAAAAAAAATCATATAAGAAAGAGCAATCAGACCGATTCCAATTGCTCCAAATAAATGTTTTTTTTTAGTTGTTTCTCTCATTCTTTTTACCTTTCACCAAAAAGACACCCATTAGACACAAGGCAGACACAAGACAGACTAAAACAGTTACCACTAATAATTGATTATTTCCATTATCAATAGCTGTTGGTGGTAAAATTTCAGGTTTTTCTTGTGGCACAATAACATTCACTTGATTCGTTGTTTTTTCTTCATCGCCAATTATTTGGTAAGCGATATTCGATACACGAATATTTCCCGAATCATCAACGTAACTTGAAAAGTCAACATCTGTCTTTACCGTTCCAGAGATAGTTAATCGATATTGCTTTCCTGCTAAAATAGAACCATCTTCAATTGACCATGTAGCTTTTTCCGCCTCTTTATCAATAAGCAAGTTCCCTTTATCAGTAATATCTGTAAATTCGACCTGATCCCCTAGATCAGCGATTTCCATTTTGATTGATTTATCATCTAACATGAAAACATCTTCTAAATCATCATAAATAGAAACTGGCTTTCCAATCGAAGAATACGGTACACCTGTTGGATTAGAAATAACAAATTCAACAACTTCGCCTTGTTTCACTTGTGATACATCTACTTCTTTCCCATTGGAATCTTTAATTTTTTTAATTGGGTTATCATCTGGTGTCTCGCCAACTTTTGTTTGCGTTTGATTCGTTAATTTTTCTTGATTATTGATTACCGTTTTTGCTTGATTTGGAAAATAATACATCTTCTCTTCTTGATTAAAATATTTATCGAGATTCATTGCTTCACTAACGTTCGTATCAAAGCTAAATGTATACGTATGACCATAAAAATCTTGCGTATTCAAGGCTTCTTCTGTAGCTACAACATGTACTTTGTTTCCTTCAGATTGATCTTTAAAAAAGTTGGAACGATCTTCGCCAGATTCATCTACTACTTTGACCTCTGATATTCGTTCTAGTTCTGGTATAATTTCATCAATCATTTCAAACGAGCGGTGATAAAATTGTTCTAATTGCCCTGAAATGTTTTGAGTAATACTATAAGTGAATGTTTCATTCATTTGCGCTAATTGATTTTGTGTCACTTCTTTTTCATCAATATCCGTTACTGTTTTTTCAGGATTAGGATCATCAGATCTTGCAGGTTTAACCGCTGTATTCCCAAACCAACTCCACTCCCAATCATTATTGACTGGTAATTTATCGGTCGCATGGGCTGATCCAAAACTAACTGTAAATTTTGATAAATCTCTAAATAGCACTGTAAACATCGCATGAATGTCATAATCATCACTTCCTTGATTATTCACTTCTGCAAATGTCTTTGATTTGTCCTCATTTTCTGTTAAAACTAACCAGCACGTAGGATCTGCCAGAATACCTGTGGATTTATCTAACATATCACTATGCAACGTAATATATTGTGTCCAATCGATATCAGAAAAAGTATAAAAACCATCTAAATGAATAGGTTCATTTGTACCAGCTTTCAAGAACTCAATACTGAAAGTCGCTTCTTGAATCCTATTTTGATAAACCCCTACTTGATCTCTCGTATTAAAAGCAATTTGACCATCTGTTGGTACCTTTCCATCAGTCGTCTTTCCTTCCTTAAAATCCTCGATAATAAATCTGGCGTCCACCTCTTCCCCAAAAGCACTCACATTGCGATAGATAACCCCTGACTTTCCTTTTTGAACATCTTTTATTGGAATACTAACCGATCGATCCTTTTGTTCACCTTCTGGAGTCTTCATTTTTTCACTCCAAGAATCACCAATGGTTTCGACCGTTGTCTTCCCCTTAATAAACTGAACAAAAAAACTATAATCAGAAGAAATAACTGTATCATCTGTAACCACAGTCGTATTAGGATCATCAATTAATTTGTTTGAACCATTCGTCTTAGTAACTTGTCCTAACTGCTCTGAATTTAATTTCACGCTTTCTGATAAACTGCTTGAATCACTACTGCTTGTTTCTGTTGCCCAAGTATTCACACTACTCGTTGCAACACCAGCAACCGTTCCTACAAGCATCATGGCAACTGCCACATGCTTTTTCATATTACTTTTACTAAAGTTCTTCACGTCACGTCCTCATTCCTATTAAATTTGAAACAACTAAAAAGGACACGATTTCTTTCGCCTCCTCTAAATTTGTTACTATTTTTATCGATCGTGTTAATTGCATGTTAAGCGGAACAAATCATTTCTAAGATAGGTGTTGTTTGCACTTCTATCACATGTTGTTGTTTCTCACTTAATTCAATTTCATCGATAATTTCTTGAAATTCTTGTGTACCTTTAATCTCATCAATTTCTTGTATGATTTTAGCAGTGGCAGCTGCTGTCCGTTTAAACCAGTTCTTTGATCGTTCATACAGCTGTTCGTTTGGTTCAACAGCTAAACGCATTTTTTCAGCGTCCCCTAAGAAAGTTTGCCATTTTCGGTTCACGCTCCAGTATTTTCTACTAACACCTGCTCTTCGATCAGTAAACAATAAATAATCTTTTATGATACCCAAGACAATATTTGCTAAATCTCCAGAACGCATGAACTCTTTTATCACCAACATTGCACGTTCGTTCTTAAATCGTAGTTCATAACGATTTTTTATTGGCACTTCTTCGACAGGAATCCCTAATTTCCGAGCTTGTTCGTAATTTTTTTGATAAAAAGTGATATAGAACTCACTTTTCTTCGATCCAAAATAAATACTTGTGCCTTCCTGTTTCTTTTCGGAAATACTTCCTGAGCCATTAAAATCAAATTTACGAAATCGTGAAATTAATTCTTGCCGAAACACCTTGTTTAAGAGCGTTGGTATACTTAAATATTCTTGATAATCATTGATTGCCAAATCAAGTCTTGTTACTCGGCAATTATATTCAAAACAGCAATAAAAAAAGTCGAACCACGTTCGACCTTGCGCTTCAAGAAAGGCTTCAAATTGACGACAACCTTGTCCTGATAGTTGAATTAATACACCACGTTCATCATTCTTCTTTGAATAGAGAACTTGGATATAATCTAATTGATAACCACCTATATAACCGTACAAATGTGAATCCACTTTGGCAAAATAAGCTTTCTCAATCTTTAACACATCTTTAAATATACCAGCAACATCATTTACAGGAAATGTGACTCTCAGATAATCAATAATACATTCTAACGGATCATGTCGATCTTGCATGGCAATATAGTCAAAAATTTTATTTAACGTTTCCTCAGAAACTCTCACTATATCACGCTCTAATTCACTGATAACCTGACGACTCACACCTATTTCCTTTGCAAACTCCGTTTGCGTCATACGAAATCTTATTCTTGAAGCTTTTACGCTTCTTCCTAAGTCATTTAATACTAAATTATCAATCGTTTCTCCCCCACTTAATTTAGTTGTCAAAATCACGATTTTTTTTCGAGAGTGTGCAACCAATGAAAAAGCTGTTATATCAGTCTTTAGAACCTCTGAAACTTGAATTTTACATCTCCACTACCCCCCTGTTAGAGTACGGGGGTCACAGCTTGACGAGCAAAGCTCGCCAAGCCCATTTTCCCCTGTATTTTTGCTTGAAAATGGCGCAAAACCAGCGCCTTTCACGAATTTGTAAGCTTACTGTTCAGTCCTCACACGAGGAGACCTCGTATTCGTCGTTGCGTTCAACGGTGGGCGCTAAAGCGCCCACCTCTCACAAGGAGACCTTGTTCGCTCCGCACAGTAAGCAACAACTTCGGAAAACTTTTCAACCCAGCAAAAATGGGGGAAATTCTTTTACGCTTCATTCCTATTTACTAACGGTCTGCACAAAAAAATCTTCTGTTATTAAATCTGTTTGAAATTTATTTTTGTTCTCATCAAAAAAAATTGTTCCATACCCTTTAGGATTTTCTAAGAAAATACGTGTTACCATATTATCTTCTATAGGTTCTAAAAATGGCTGGCTTCCTTCACGTACCGCAATAAGAAAAACGCCTACTACTCTTCCTTTTAACACAATATCCTTTATTATTTTCAATAAACAATCATAAGCTAATGAATCTTTGTTTTTTAAGAATAGCAAACCTGAATCTAGTTCATCGATCATAACAAAATAAGGCTTCATATCTAAATCAGAATAAGTTGCGCCCGAATTTCCCTCACTATATTCTCTAATATATTTATAACGCTCCTCAAACTCCTCTTGAGCTAAATAAAGGCTTTCCGCAAATTCATTTTTATCAAAAGAAGCTGAAACAATGCCAACTTGTGATAAATAATCAGCCATTTTTTTCAACAGATAAGTTTTTCCTGTAGCTGTTCTTCCTGTAATTAGCATATGCGGATTACTTTCAAAATGCCAAACTAAATTTTCTTTATTCTCCATTTTACTATATACCACCTTCAATTTCTAATTCTTTTTCAAGTTGTCCTTTCTCAACTTCTGATAAACTTAATCGTGAATAATCTTCTTCAATCATGTTCGGTATTTTAGACAAAGCTTCTTTAAAATCAAAGCTTTTAGGAACTAATGGGGAATAAGCTTCCCTTGGCATTCCTCCATCACTAATATAGCCACGTCCACGTACTTCATTATTGAAGAAATTCTTATTTTCTCCAGCTTTCCCAAAAATCATTCGATAGCCGTTTCCTTCCAACTTACCAAGAGAAAGACGTAAATTAAATTGATCTCTTAATTTACCATCAATATCTTCCGTGTCAGGGCGTTGGGTTGCTAGAATAATAAAGACACCTGCTTGACGACCTTTTAAAATGATTTGAGTTAAAGGCTTCATAATTTCTTGTCGTTTTTTAAAATCATCATTTACTTCTGCCATTAACGCACTCCATTCATCAGCAACTACAAAATAAGGTGCCATATCGTAGTACGTATAATCTGCTCCCCATTTATAATTCGAGTGTGTTTTCATATACGCAAAACGATTGATCATTTCTGTTTCAGCGTCTTTTAAGCAACGTACAATTCTATCAACGCCACTAAAGGCATGATTTTTAAACGCTGGTAATTCGCCAATTGCTACTAAGTCTGCGTTTTTAGGATCGCAAATATACACTGTACCTATCTTTGATAAATGTAAAATGAGCGTAAACAAGAAAAAAGTTTTTCCCCCACCAGTACCACCACCAATAAGCATATGTGGCATTTTGGCAAAATCCCAAGTAAAGTCTTTCATGATTTGAACTGACGTCTTTGTTACTTTCACATCATTAATTGAAATACGATTCGTTCCCAACCCAATTAAAAGCTCATGTTGCGTAAAACCAAGCTCGCTTCTTGAATCAATTAGATCTGCAAAAAACATTTGTTCTAATACAGGACCAATTTTCAACATTTGTTCATGATACCTTTTCCCATCGGTTGGTACTGTAATTAACGTTGTAAACTTTTTATGCCGATAGTACAACTTGGGAAATTTGATTTTTTCTTGTGTTTTCCCATCTGACCCTTTTTTTGTTTTTCGATCAACCCAATTACGACTAACAATCA
>NZ_JBIOSS010000004.1:0-45802 GCF_051714905.1 Enterococcus sp. AZ084 | reverse complement strand
CTGATTCAGAGTTTAGATTCAAAGAAAAGAAATGCTATACAGCATTTTGATAGTGAAATTGACTATGTCACGCAGAAAATAGTATTTAGAGATAGAGATAATATTCAAAGTATGTATCTCATTGAGTTTGCTTCGCTTTGTATTGATAACTTTGAATTAATGTTTTATATATTAGAATTGGTGTATAACCTGAGAAAAATCTACTACCTAAAGCAACACTTTGTCCCCCATTTTAAGGAATTTTCGTTGCCTGATACTCCACGAACACAAACAAAGCCAGAAAAAGTAGGAAGAAATTCTCCTTGTCCATGTGGTAGTGGGAAAAAATATAAAAAGTGTTGCTTAAAATAATCATTTCACTTTAGCTAATAACTTCCTTCTTTATTCTATAAATAGTTTGCCTAGTCACATTGTAGTCTTTAGCAATCTTTGAAATAGCAATTCCCTTATTAAGATCCTCAACGATGCTTTTATAAACAAGGCGACGTTCGGGATCTTTTGTGTCTGCGCTGTATAACTTAGGGCGTCCTTTATAAACACCATTTGCTTTTGCAATCTTAATCCCTTGTGCCTGGCGTCGTTTGGATTCTTTACGTTCCTGCTCGGCAATCATGGCCAATATTTGAATGATTAAGTCTTTAATGAATTTATCCAGGAGTGGATCTCCAATTGCTTCCGCCATGATAGGTAGACTAGTAATGATCAATCGAATGTTATTATTTTTTAGGTAATTAACTGAAGCAATAATTTCATCATAATCTCTCCCTAATCGATCAATTGCTTCTACAATAAAAGTATCTTGTTCACGTACAAAATCTAAAGCCTTTTGAAAAATTGGCCGTTCTGAAATTGTGGCTCCAGATTGTTTTTCAATAAAAATTTTTTCTGCTCCAAATTGTTTCATTTCTTCAATTTGGCGTTGTTCATTTTGATCAAGAGAAGAGACTCTAATATATGCAACTTTCAATTTTTTACCTACTTTCTCGAATCATTTAAAATACACCCTAATCATACATTAGAAATCGAGATTTTTCAATGATTGGCTAGTGTCTATTTAGGGTACAATCGTGTCAGAAACTTAATAGTTTTTGACACATGATTAAATTCGCGGTACAATAGGATTTATAGTGTTTCATAAACTTATGTCAAAAAGTTAAGGAGATTTTCCATGATTTTAGAGAATAAATTGGGTTTAACGAATCAGGTTGAGCTGGCCAAGGCTGAAGAAAAACTCAGCAAGCAAAAAGCGAAGGAATTATACGATTCAGGAAAAATAAACGAAATCGAAGTCGGCACGTTTAAAGGCTTATCTGAAATTCATGATTTTCTCTTTTCAGAAATTTACGATTTTGCCGGAAAAATTCGTACGGTCAATATTGCAAAAGGAAATTTTCGTTTCGCACCGGTCATGTACCTGGAACATTCGTTAAAGCATATTGATCAAATGCCACAAACTTCTTTTGAAGAGATTATTAATAAATACGTGGAGATGAATATCGCTCACCCTTTTCGTGAAGGGAATGGACGAAGTACTAGAATTTGGCTAGATCTCATTTTAAAGGAAGAATTGCAAAAAGTTGTTGATTGGAACTTGATTGATAAAGCAGACTATCTTTCTGCAATGGAGCGCAGTCCAATAAACGACTTGGAAATACGCTATCTGATTTCCAACGCCCTGACTGATAAGATTGACGATCGTGAGTTATATATGAAAGGAATTGATATTAGCTATTTTTATGAAGGATACTCTGAGTATACGATAGATGATTTGTAAGAGCAGGTGGGTTAAATGACAAAATATGGCTATGCACGTGTCTCAACCGCTTCTCAAAGTACAAAGGAGCAGATACAACAACTGCTTGAGAACGGTGTTGAGAAGGAGAATATTTTTTCTGAAAAATTTACAGGTACGAAACGAGATCGACCGAAGTTTAATCAGCTGTTAGCTGGTCTGAAGCCTGGAGACGAAATCGTTGTTACGAAACTTGATCGATTCGCCCGTAATACAAGAGAAGCACTAGAGATCATTGAACCTTTACTCGATGATAACGTCACGATTAAGGTATTGAATCTAGGAACGATCGAAAATACGTCAATGGGTCGAATGGTTACACGCACGTTGTTGAGTGTAGCTGAAATGGAACGTGATATGATTGTAGAACGTACTCAGGAAGGAAAATTGTTTGCGAAAAAGAATAATCCTAATTTTAAAGAGGGACGTCCGAAAGCAACAATCACACCAAAGAAGAGGCACGCATATGAATTGATTACTTCCGGGAAATCGTACAAAGAAGTGGAAGCCATAACGGGGTTCAGTCGTAGTACACTTTTTAGAATTAAGAAACAAATAGAAGGCAGTGATTAGAAGATTGATAAAATGAATATAAAAATCTCTTTCAATTTAAATGAATCGTTGTTTATACGAACATTCTAAGGTCAAGTTCGCTCATTAAGATATATCATTGGTCGAACAGAGCGTCATATTAGCTACGAATAGAGATATTTTTAGGGAGGATCGAAGCAAATGAAAGAACAACAATTAGGCTATACTTTTTGGGGACGTCCATTATACGGATTAGAACGAAGAACGGCTGTATCGATCGATTGTGCTTGCGGTGAGCTGATTCAGCAAAATATTCAAACGAAACAATATCATTGTAAAAATTGTGGGAATTGTTACCAATTCATTGACCAAGATTTCCAATTGCTAAACGAAAAAAATAAGTAGGTGTATGATAGTCAGACAAATAGTCTGACTTTTTTGCTATTTTAGAATGTTCCCCTTTACAAATGCGAACGTATGTTTGTATAATCAAATTGAAATGGGGGAGAAAAACATGCTTGATTACTCAAATGAGCCAGTCAATGATTACTTTTTGATCGATATAAAAAGTTTTTATGCGAGTGTTGAATGTGTTGAAAGAAATTTAAATCCATTAACGACGCCTTTAGTTGTGATGAGTCGAGCAGACAACACTGGATCAGGACTAACTTTAGCTGCTTCACCCACTGCCAAAAGTAAGTATGGAATCACGAACGTCAGTAGACCACGTGATCTACCTTATCCTTTGCCTAAAGAATTACACATTGTCCCACCAAGAATGAACCTGTATATAAAGAAAAATATGGAAGTAAACAGTATTTTTCGGCAATATGTCGCAGATGAAGACTTATTGATTTATTCGATCGACGAATCAATTCTTAAAGTAACAAAATCGCTGAACTTATTTACAACACCTGGTACAAGAAGCGAGAGACGCAGACAGCTCGCAAGACAGATACAATTACACGTTTACCGTCAAACTGGTTTGATTGCCACCGTCGGAATCGGTGATAATCCAGTTCTAGCCAAATTAGCCTTAGATAATGAAGCCAAGCATAATAAAGGATTTGTTGCGGAATGGACGTACAAAAATGTGCCAGAAAAAATTTGGACAATTAAAGAAATGACTGACTTTTGGGGTATCGGTTCACGCATGAAAAAAAGATTGAACCACATGGGAATCTTGAGTATCAAAGATTTAGCCAATTGGGAACCATACGCGCTCAAGAGGCAATTAGGGGTTATTGGACTACAGCTCTATTTTCATGCGAATGGCATTGATCGAACAGATATTGCAGAACCGCCTGAACCAACTAAAGAGAAATCGTATGGGAATTCTCAGGTCCTACCGAAAGATTACACAAGGAAAGAAGAAGTCGAGATTGTGGTAAAGGAAATGGCGGAACAAGTGGCTGCACGTATTCGACAGCATAAGTGCAAGACTGGTTGTGTTCGCTTGTATATAGGTACGTCGATCCTGGAAACAAAGTCGGGGTTTTCGCACCAAATGAAAATCCCACTCACTGATAACACGAAAGAGCTTCAGTACTACTGCCTTTATCTATTTAATAAGTACTATGAAGGACAAGAAGTGAGACATGTTGGAATTACGTATAGTAAACTCGTTTATACTGATTCCCTTCAGCTAGATTTGTTTAGTGATCCACAACAACAGATTAATGAGGAGAAACTTGATAAGATTATAGATAAGATTCGACAGAAATATGGGTTTACGGCAATTGTTCACGCTTCTTCTAAGTTAGAAGGCGCACGTAGTATTACTAGAAGCACGTTAGTTGGTGGGCATCCAGGCGGAAACGGAGGGCTTAATAATGATTGAGTACAATGATCGAGGCCGTTTAAAGTGGGCTGGATTTTATCTTTCAGATCACACAGAAAAGATCGATGCAGACGTCGAGCAACGGGCCAATCAAAATTTAGCCAAGGAACAGATGACGACTGAAGAAATTACGGAAGTGTTAAACGCTGCTGTCCTTAAAAGAAAAGTTGTCTGTATCCAAAAGGAAGAACGTGACACTGAAGGCTACTATCCGGATGATATTAAGGGAGAAATTCATGGGTATGATGAACTAGGCATTTTTATTGGAGAGCATAAGGTCCATTACGATGAAATTCGCCACATTGAAATCCAGGAGTTAGATAAATGGAGTCAGCTATGAATATCATTCAACAGTACGAATGGCGCTATATTTGCTATGAAGAATTACTAGAGGAAATTTGGGGATATGGGCAACAACTAATTAACCAAGTGGGACTTGATTGCTTTACCTTTTATGTAGAGGCTAGCGCAGGGTATCATAGTTTCTACTATTATATTGCACCGTATGAAAAGAGTTAGAGAAGTACTAGGAGCAAAAAGGCTTTTTAGGGATCACTGAAACATCCGTACAGAAAATAGCGGTAAGGAAAGTAGAATAGATTATAAATCACCCTTTCCAAAACCTAACGCTATTTTCTGTTTAGTTGTTTCATTGATCCCTTTTCTACTGAAAATAAAAGGAATTGATGTGTGATAGAATAAATAGAAAGCTATTTGAAGAAAAAATTTATTATATGTAGATAATAAACAAAAGGAGTAAAAGAATTGAATCGATCAGAGTACAAACAAATGCTGACACTGAAATATTTTTATGAGGAGAAATTGCAAGAAATCAAAAAGAAACATAAGTCCGATCCGGATTTGTTTCATCCGATTGGTAAGGATCGTTATTGTCTATACTGTGAGCAGTTTCGAGAAATACAAGATAAGCTACAGCCTATGGTAAAACAATTAATGGAGTATGAAAAAACACACGAAGTCAAACAACCAGTGATTCAACAGTTGGCTGCAGTCCCCAAAAAGGAAAAGGCGAAGCCAAAAAAAGTGTATCAAGTCTATTCTCTCTTGTTCAAAGATGGTTCAGAATATTTGGTTTATACGTTCGCCCAGGAAACTGGTTGTCGTTTATTAGGAAGACAGATTTCAGAATTAAGCAAGGCTGTTCTTATTTCTAAGGATTATTATTCTTCCATTTATTTAGAACAAGAAGATGGCTCGATTATTTCAGTAGAAGCACGCTTGCAAGAGCATTCGACTAAGAAAAGTTGGTTAGTAGCAGAAAAACAGCAAACGAGAATAAAAGCGAGAGGGAATTGTTTTAATGAAAAACCCTTTGAGTATTTGAAATATACTAAAGGACAATACGGCTGTTTGAGAACTTTTTGCGGGAATACGGCGATTAAAAAAACAAAGAAATTCTCGAAAAATGGGAAAGTCGCTTTTGAAACAGCGCGTGGCATGATTGCGATAGAGTACGGACAAGTCCTTCTAAAGCTCTTTCCAGGCACGTTCATGGTCATTAGTGAACAAGAATTTAGCGAATATTTTGTAGAAGACGAATCATTAGTATGGATGAAGAAAGAATAGAAAAGCAAGAAGGGGTTAAGCCTATTTTTTTGATGCCGACATTAGGGATTAGTCCTAGTGAATAAAAGAAGTAGACAATAGCATGGTATAAACGTTAAACTATTATTGCGAACGCAATAATAAAAAGGAAGGTAGGCTCACCCACCATGTCTCGAAATACCTTTGTTTATTCCCACCCAATCAACGTATTTATTATCAAGTATCTAGGAGTTACTGTCGATCAATTCTGTGAGTCCTATGGTTATAGTCAAGGGACTGTCGCCAGTTGGATCACACGGAATCGACGAGTTGAATCGCTACCCGTAGGTTTTATTTATGACTTAGGGCTTGCGGCAAGCTTAAACATGTCTAATGTCTATGAAAAATTATTGATATTAGAAAATGAATACGATCAATTTAATTTCAACCAAAAAAAGAAAAAGAAGAAACACATAGACTAATACTGAAGTGAAAAATATTATTTCTGTCCAAAAAGGAGAAAAGGAGACTTTTCTCCTTTTTTAACCATATATCTATTTAAAACTAAATAAAAATCTATGTTAATCAACAAAATAAAAAAAGAGAAAAAGAGATTTTTCTCTTTTTCTCTTTTTAATTAATAAATTTTTCTTTTTGAATATTTGTAATAATTCTTTGAGCACGTTCATCATAATTATTTTTTAGATAAAATTCTGCCATTTGCCTTACTGTTTCATATTCTTTAGTACCGTCAAAATCACTAAATATTTCGATTAAACTTTTTATATCAGGATCTATCTTAATTGTTCTTCTATCTTTAGCAGTCCACTCTTTTTTGTTTTGCTCAGTAGATCCTGCATTATCTTCATTGATAACTCTGGAAGTTTCTACAATCCTTTCTACTTTAGGACGTTCTTTTTTTTCACGCTTAGTGAGTGCCATTTCTTTTCCTCCTTACGCTAGTTCAAATTGTGTTAAATCTAATTCTCTTGATAGCTTAGTTAACTTGTTTCCGTTCAAATATTTTGGAGAATAAACATAGTCTTCAGGTATATCTCCATATTGTTCGAATAATTGAATTCTCTCTTCAATTTCGGTAAATATATCAGCAAAAAGTGCAAATACCTTCCTATCATGATAATCGACAACTGAAACACCGTATTCTGGATATTCTTCTAAACGTTTTTGATTATTAACTATTGCATTAAATGTGAAATTCTCACCAAATGCTTCTTTTGTATTTTTGATAATTGACTCATGTAATTCTCTTTTAGGTTGAAGTAAAAATGGCAGCAAACCTAATACTTCACCTTTAAAATCACTACCGAAATCGTCAATTAACGTTTGTAAATATTCATTGATAATATCTAGTGAACCTTCGAAAGAATAAGTCTTAGTTTCCTGAGTAATAACAAAATAATCCGCACATACCATGGCATTGTCTACTTTGATATCAGTACTAGGACCAACGTCTATCCAAATGTAATCATAATCATATTTAATCGTTTCTAATATATTGGAAAAATGAAATGTTCTTTTTTTCTTATACATTGGATCATTTTCTTTTGGATAAAGATCTTCTAATAAATCGCCAAAATCAGCCATATCACGCCCACCAGCAATCATATAAAGATTGTCTGTAAGCTTAACTGTTGCTTTAGTTAAAGCTTCTCTATCCCCATTCGAATAATCTTTAATAGCTTGATAAATGGTTGCTGGAAAATTTTTATTAAAGGTCTTCCCAATTAAACTTGTTGCATTTGCTTGAATATCCCAATCAATTATAAGAACTTTTCTATTAAATTGAGGATTTGGAAGTGTTGCAACTAATGCTTCTTCTGTTGTGGATGTAGTTTTACCAACCCCGCCTTTTTGATTGGCATTAATTATTGTAGTTCCTTTTCTTTTCATACTTAGCCTCCTGCAAAATGTATTTTTTCTCCTAAAATCATTTTATCATGGTTAAAGATTTAAATCTATAGTAAAATGTATTTAGGAGAAATTTTTAAATTCATAATTATGGTTAAGGAAAAAAATAAAAAAAGGGTAATTTCTCTTTTTCTCTTTTTCTCTTTTTAGAGAAGCTTAACAATTAATAAAGAGAAAAGTCTCTTTTTCTCTTTTTCTCTTTTATCTAAACAGCTATTTTATTGCGATTCATAAAAGAGAAAAGTCTCTTTTTCTCTTTTTCTCCTAAGAGATTTTTCTCCTAATTATTATTATTATAAAGCAACTATGTACAAGGGGTAATTTCTCTTTTTCTCTTTTTCCCCTAAAATCTTTTTTAGTTTATACCGTTTACAATTAATAGATTATCCAAGTATAGTTAATATGATTAAAACGAAAAGAAAGAAATATATATAGAACCGAGGAGATTTAAATGCAAGAATTCAATTTTATCACTGCTCAAGAAACATATCGTGCGCTATATTATCAACTACCAAAAGTCCTATTTACTTCTCCCCTTTATAAAGAGATGAGTAATGATTCAAAAATAGCTTATGCAATGTTACAGGATAGATGTGAAGCGTCTATAGAAAATAACTGGATTGATGAGCAAAACAGAATATTTTTTATTTTTACTCGAGCGGAACTAATGGACATTTTAGGTTGCAAAGAAAATAAGATTTCTAAAATTAAAAAAGAGTTGAAAGATAAAAACCTATTATTTGAACAGAAGACTCCCCCAAGAAAGCTTCCAAATGGAACCTGGCACAATTCACCGAATAGGCTTTATCTGGGAAAATTGGAGGTTTCTGCAGAAGATGTATTTATAAAAAGAAATATCAAAGAAGATGTTCCCGAAAGTGGGAAAAACCCACTTTCGGATAAAACACCGATAGATAGCGATTCTCATGGAAGTGGGAAAAACCCACCTTCGAAAGAAACGGCTTTAAATCAACATTCTTTCGAAAGTGGGAAAAAAGGAGGTAATCTATTATATTCTTCTAATTCTTTAGACACTAATAGACACATTATAGACACAGAGAAAGACCATCTACAAGATCAATTATTGCTTAATAATTTTGAAACGATCATGAAAGACAATAGCATTGCTACGTTTATACCTGACCGAGTACTAAGTTTGATTAAAACATTCTCATCTAGTTACAGTGAAGCTCAAAAGACCGTTCAGACAATTCATAACGCAAAAGCAAAAGCAGAAAAAGATACTCAGACTAAAATTATTTTTGAGGATCTAGATATTTATGGTCTTAATGCCGAGCAAGAATTATATCAAACACTGTTAAAAGCCTATCAAAAACTGAAAACAGAAAAAGTTGAAAATATTCAAAATCTAATCTTTGTTTACGTTAAGAACTGGTTTATGGAAAATCCGATTGCTGCAAAACAACAAGCTGAATCAAGCGAAGAATTACCGAAGGTCTCTTTACATGATTGGACAAGCGAAGTTTGAAATTAGTCATGACCTTGGAAAGTGTCTAGGTGTGTCTCAGCGTAGCTGATGTGTCTTTTTAGTTGAGAAATAAGTGATCAACTAAAAGTAACTAATCTATAAAATAGACTATTTCACCAGGTGTTCCAGAAGTAATTAAATTATTCAGACTGTACAACGCAATATCAGCTGTGGTTCTGATTTTTTCACCGTGGTAGTCTTTCAAGTTAACAATGAATTCTATGTCTTTTTTGTAGTTTATGGCTTTTTTTAGAGCGACTTCTTTCTCGTCTGCAGTCAAAGCTTTGTAATATTCAATTCGAATTCTAAATAAAGTAAATAATAAGCTGAAATTAAATACTGGGCGAGAGAATAGAATTTCTCCCAGTTTGTCACAACTCTCTTCTGCCTTAGCTAATAATTCAAAATCAATATTGGTTTTGTCTATAACAGCATGATCAATCAATGAATCGGTTATGTTAGAGATTGCGGCAGGAAGTACGTGTAAATATTGACAATCAATTGAGCTGATATGATCTACTTCATAATCTTTTAAAGTTTCTAGGAAAAATTTTAAGTGATCAATTTTAAACTTAGGGGTAAAATCTGTGATCAGTTGGAGATAATAGTTTGTTAAATAGTTTTTACTTTTTATTTGATCAAAAAGTCTGTCCATTTCTTCAGATATAATTGGTTCGATGAATGGTGCAGTTTGTTCAAATTGATGTTTAATATATAAATAGCTTCGGTAAGATCGCAAGGATTGATCTTTCTCTAACTTAGCAATTTCATATAGTTTTTTTAATTCGTCTAAATTCACTTCATTGGTGATTGATTTTTGAGTAAGTTCTCTAATCTTTGCTGCGACAGCATTTTCCATATTTTCGATGTCGCTAAGATCCGTTATATGTGCATTGAGTCGGCACATGATCAACTCTAATTCGGTTGAAGTTAACGCACGTTCACCTCTTTCAAATCTTGAATAAGCAGAGGTGTCCATGATCCCTTTTGCAATTTCAGATTGCTTCACACCTTGTTTGATACGTAGTCTTCGTATAAGTAAATGAATGTTCATAACATTTCCTTTCAGTAATGTCAACAAAAAAATGGCCATTTGTGAAATTCACAAGTCAACAGTTTTTTACAGATTTTTGTAAAAACTTGTTGTATGATTTATATGACGTCAATATTAAAAGCTGTACAGTAATAAAAAAAAAGGAGGAGAAACACTATGTTTCCATTTCCAATTGATCCACGTGACGCACAAGTAACACGTCCCTAGAAAGTTATTTTTATCCCAAATAAACGAATAGACCAATTTATTTAAAGAATCATGTGAAACTTTTTATTATCTTTTTTTAAGTAAATTGTCTAAATTTAGTATAAATTAGAATAACTATTAAGACAAATTATTTCTAGTTATAAAACCTTTAGGTATGCGTTTATTTCTTGAATTAAATAAGGATATAGCAGAATTTCTCGAAGAGGATTTTTACTAAAAGGGAATAGAGTCTGAATAAATTTAGGATATTTTACTGTTGCCAGAAATATGAAAAGCATGTTATCGTTAAAAAGAATTAAATAAAGTACTAGTTTTTGTTTGTCGAAAAGCAACTAGACATTTTAGTCTAGTTCTTGAAATGAGGGCAAACAAAAAGGAGCACCTTTAGCTCTCTCGCTTCAAACTGATTGGCGTCAGTTTGAAGGTCGTTGAGAGTCAAAGGGTCCAAACAACATAGATGACATGTTGCTGGATTGCTCCTTGATAATTGTAGACGACGTCTACAACGTTGCTATTATAACAAACAACTGAGGGGTATTCATTCGTTTTTACTTATTTTTTAAAATCTTTTTTATGAGACAGTTTGAAAAGGTAATTTTAAGAAGATGAGTGAGGACGTATGCGTATGGACTTGGACTAATACGAGTCGTTTTTTTACACGTTTGATTTAGTGGGGGAGTACGTGTAAAACGAGCGATCAAATTAGCTGTTATGGGGCGTTGTTGACAACTACAATCTTTGAGGAGGAATTTCACACATGTGGAATTCCTCCTTTTTGTTTGCCTTTATTTTCTGATATTTGTTCGAGAAAGTTAGTGAAGGAGTGATAAAAAAATGAATAATTCTACACGAATGAAGTCCTGTTCTCCTCGATTGATTTTACAACGAGCGATTACGGTTCGTCTAATCGATGGCAGTATATGGGCAAATCTTGGAAATGGAAAATTTGTGCATCAAACGGACCTAACGGTCAAAGAAATAGAGGTTCTCTATCCTAAAATTAAAACAGTCGTTGAAAGTGGCGGAAAAATTATGGCAAAGAAAAAACATTCGGCTCAATCACTGGTCATACTTGACCCACCAATGAAAGTGAAGGACTGGGCTTGAAAGAAGTCGTTTAACGAAAGACATAGCTGTTTGTAAAGAACGTTTCTCGTTGTTTACATGATCCTTGAAAACTGGATAGTATCGGACGTTTATCCAGGGCGCTGTGTTTAGCTTTGGAATCAAACGAGAAAATGTTTCGCTGTTTTCTGTCTGGCGAAACGGATACATTCAAAAACGACAGACTGCTTGACTTGGTAACTCAAGCAGAAGATCGTGTCTCTGGCATGTGGCGAGAAAAGTAGCGCAGTTGAACGCCTTAAAACCCAACTGTTTGTTCTGAAAAGGAATACTTTGTAACTCTCAAAATGATGAAGAGAGACAGGTTGTCCGTCCCCCTAAAACGGTCAGGTTCCCACTTATCCGAAAAGTGTCGTACCATTTTTATTACTTGTTTGCGGTTCTTTGTGAACAGGTATGTCTTTAGAGAAAAAGAAATAGGAGTGAGTTGAATGACTGAAATACAAGTATTACTTGCTTTTATGCGGCAGTCTAAGCGCAAGTCAATCAAGCGTAGTAGTTTAGAACATTGGTTTGAAATGAATGATTACTGGATAAAAGAAAGACAACTCAAGTTGTTCCAACAGCTGCAGCGAAGCAAGGTACTAAGAATCATGGAAAATGGCGAAATCATCCGAGTCGAAGCAATGCGGGAATACCTATTGTTGCTTGATTATATGAAGACTCAACGAAGACCATTATTAGCACAGGATTACTTTAATCGGTGGATCGCCGAACAACCAGAATGGCATGCGAAAAAGACGGAACGACTGATTCGTCAATTACAATGCACAGAAACAATGAAGATAACTGAATTTGGTGTGGTCATTTCATACGAGCAGCAAAAGAAAGGGGAAAATGGATGGCAAAAGGTACAGCAAAGAAGAGCATAAAAGGCAAAAAGAAACGATTTTTCCAATTGGAAGAACTATTGTTAGAGGAGAAGGACATGGAGTTTGTGATCGGACAAGAAGATTTATTTGCGAATAATATCCAGTTCGAACATGATGACGTGTTACCTGGCGAACGAGCCTATATCGTCACAAAAAAAGTCGTCCAGTCTACCCCATTATATAAAAAGCAATTGATTTGTTTGCGTTATATCCGTTCGTTGAGAGTCGTGAATAACTTGGAAGAAGGGCGACTGGTAAAAGAAGTCCCGGTAGCAAAAATTATTCGTTCAAATAGAGGGTTTTATTTCATCGTTGATCGAGAAAGAGTGACACAGTCGTATCATCAACGAAAACAACGAAAACAGCGTAACCAACTAGCAGGAGTCATTGCCGAAGAGACGTTTCGGAAATACTAAAAGACATAAACATTCTATCTGAATTTAAATATGGTGAGATGTTTCTCTTAAAATAGAGTAACGATATTCTTAAAAAGACAGAGATTATGGAATAGGAGGGACTGAAAATGAAATTAAAAGAATTATTGAAAATTTTACCAGATAAAGCCGATGCAACGTTTGAAATTGTAGAAGAGACTTACCCAACAGGAATTTTAGTTAAAAATATTTTAGCGAATTACCCACGAGCAGCAGAATATGAGGTAATACTACTAGACGCAGGAATTACTACACATGACGGAAAAGATATTCCTACATTGTGTATTGAAGTCAGTAACGTGAATCAGTCAGTAATACACTAAAACTGAAAACTAAGTGAAAGAGGTTTTACATTGCAAGATAAAGAAGAAAAAGTATTACTTATTCTTGGAGAAACAGGAACTTTTTTAGTGGTATTGGTTCTGAGGTTCGCAGGAATTCTTTACGGCGGATTAGTTACCATGATGCTCTGGAATGGGATCGTTTCACCTACGTTTGGTTTAGATCAGTTGAATTTTTTTCAGGGCTTAGGTTTAGACCTCTTTATAAGTTATCTCTTTTATAACAGCGGAATCTCAGGAAGAGATAAAAGTGAATCGATTTTTGTTCCAATTATTGAGTCGGTGATTTCAACCACTTTATTTTGGGGTGTTGGTTCAATTCTTATGCTGTTTTTATAAAAGTAACTGCTGTTTTCTTGTCATGGAATTCGAAAAAAAGAAATTCAAAAGTCCAGAATAGAAATTGAATTTTTCCTTAAAGTTTGCTTTCCACTAAAATTGAGGAGAAGTTTAATAGATGTTGTTCAATATATTTTGATGTTCATTATAAATATCTTCTCTTTTTGGGAATAATACTGAATGAATTGACACTTATGCCGGAAGGATAATTAATCGCATTTGTAAGAACGAATCTGGAGGATAGCAATGTTTATATTGAAAAACAAATATGAGGGATTGTTAAAAGTAGTAGTTCATGTGATTGTGTTTATTGGGATTATATCGATGGCAATGAAAGTACAAATGGAGCAGTCTAATTTTGATAATTCAATAAATAATGTCCAATTTTCTCGAAAGTTAGCCTATGACTCCAATAATGAACTTAAAGAATATGTAGATAAAAATTATATTCAGCAAATTATCTGGAAAACATATCCACTTCTAGTATATCCTGAAAGCATTTCAAGTAGGGTTTTGTTCAAAAGAGAAGCAAATCAAAAAAGTATTGATGAGGCGTGGCAAGATGTAATGAACCTTGTCGAAGATTATGAACAAAAAGAAACTGAATTAGGGCTTCTAATGGAGAATTGAACAATTGGTCAATAGGTGAAAGAAATAGAAGTAGTAGAAGGAGAGTGTCGCAAATAATGATTTCAAATGAATGGACATTAGAATACGAACGGCGACTTGAAAAACTGGCAATGTGTTTTTGGCGAATCTTTATTAGTGGTTTTTTTACTTTAATTTTAGGATCAGTAGTTTATTGGAATTATTATTTTTTAGGACTTTTGTGGTTTCCGCTAGTCCTATTGTTTTTATGGTACTTTATTGTGCTTGGTTTTTTAGTGATTTCATTGAAGTTGATTTGATCGTGCAAATATTTACTGTAGCAGTCTATTTTACACGTAATTTTAATGACTAAGTTCTTTATTCGGAATCCTACCGTACATTTTCGTCTGGATGGGTACCATAAACCTCAAAATGTGAATACTTTTACAAGAAAAGGTTATTGCAATTAATTATAAAATAAAAATGTTATCTTTTCCAAAATGGTTGAAAATTATTTTTTAATATATGCAATATTAAATCGTTTTTATCGAAGAAAAAGATAATTGGTCTATATTAATAATTGTTTTATTAAAATTGTATGAAAAGACACAGGTTATCGTTTGGCGAAAATTATTTGGTTTGATATGCTTAATTTATAGTTATTTTAATTAAGTGAATCCTAGCTTAATAGTTGCCAGGGAGATCTTTTAAACCTAAACTCCAATTTTTAGTTTAAGAATACCTTTTTTAAAGTCTCAACACTTTACTCTTGAAATATTTTAACCCTAAGCATCCTTTTTGTGAAGGACGCGATCCCTGGCAACTATTAGGCTAGGCGTCATTCGTTTCCCAATGAATGATAATCATTTTGATTATTCATTTTTTTCAATTTATCCTTTCTAAGTGCGACTTGTTTTGCATACTCTTCAATCTCACTTTTTAAGTATAAACGAACTATTGGGGACTCATTGTATTCAATAAAAGGAGCGACCATGTTCGTTCTCACTGCTTGTTGAAAGGCAGGTCCGGACTGACCCGTAATTTTCATAGCACCTTGCTTTGTAACAAGATTATCTAAGATCCATTCTCGAATTTCTTTTGAATCGGTATCTTTCATGTTAACACCCCCTAAAGTATCTATAGAAGTAGTATAGATGAAAAAAAGAAAAAAATCCACGATATAATTGTTGACCTATCATTATATGTATATTATGATAGGCATATAATATAAAAAAGGAAAGAAGGAAGAATAAATGAAAATGTTAAAAGTGTTAGCAATCGGAGTAACCGTTGGAGGAGTGGCGTTAGCTATTCATACGGAAAAGGCAGAAGCCACAGAATGGACACCTCGATCAGTTGAACAAATCAAAGCTGAAATTTCTGGCAATGAATACACGATAAAGTGGGGCGATACTTTAAGCGCCATTAGTGGAGCGACAAATATATCAGTTCAAAAATTAGCTGAGTGGAATAGCATTGGAAATGTAGATGTCATTTTCGAAGGCAATAAGTTAGTATTTGAAGGAAACATTGCTACTGTACAAGATCAAAGTGGGAACACTATTAGCCAAGCAGTAATCAACGAAAACGACAAAGTCAATCCAGGGCAACCAATCGGACAAGCACCAGCAACTGGTTCTAGTACTGATCAAGGTTCTCCAGCAGCGACAGTTCCTACCCCTCCTGCAGTAGAAGACAGTGGGTCAACGGATGCTGGAAACACAGTAACACCGCCGACAGGTGCTGACAATGGATCAACAGGCGGAGGAAACACCGTGACACCACCAGCGGGAGGAGACAATGGCTCAACTGGCGGAGAAAACACTGTAACACCACCAACTGGTGGCGATAACGGTTCCTCTGGTGGGGATACAGAAACAACACCTCCAACAGGCGGGGATAATGGTTCAGGAGGAGACAATGGCTCCGAGGACAATGAAACTGATAATATTCCTGTTAATATTGGAAATAGCGGCATTTTTGCAGCTACTCAAGAAGAGGCTAATGCACAAGCATATGCATTATGGGCTGAGGATAAATTTGTTGAGTTTACTAGATTCTTAATAAATCCTGCCTTAAATGCTAAAGGCGATATAATTGGATGGACAGTTGTATTTTATAATTAAAAAATAATGTAAAAAAGAGGTAAAGCTGAAAAGCTTGCCTTTTTTTTATGTACTGAGGTGATAAAAAATGAATAGTAGATGCCGAAGCCCGTCATATTCGGAGATTGTTGTAAAGGACTAATGAGCTAATCATTGGTCTTTTTTTGTTGCTAAAAGGCTTATGAGGAGACGATTATGAAATATAAGAAAATGAAAAAAGTGATCAGCTTGTTCTTGCTGACTGTTTTGCTTACAACAGGTTTGCCGATAAATAGTATGGCAACGGTACTGTTGGATCAATCAACAAGTATCAAAATCAATGATGGTTCTGATACGAAAGAAATAGATAGCAATAAGGAAACTAATGAACCTGTTAGTGATCCAGTGTTGCTGCCCTTAATGAACAATCGAGATTTTGTTGGATCTATCCAAACCGGAGAGAGTCAACTAGCTAATGACGGGCCGGAATTAATAACTAAAGAAGTCCCTGATAATATGAAAGAATTCTTTATCGGAGAAAAAGATCTTCATGAATTGGGATCGTATTCTGAGCAACAGGAATTAGCTGCACAATCAGATGAATGGCAAAAACTTAAAGAAGAGAAAATGACTAGAAGTTCTTCTTATCGTTTGTCTGAAAATGGTCGTTTAGATGTTAATGTCGCACGTTATACACCTTCTGGTCTACATTATACGCATGACAAGATCATTCGTTGGCAAATTGATGGCGAAGATGTTTTCTGTATTCAAGAAGGGGTATTTACAGAAGCTGGCATTTTATACGATCAAAAATTAGACCTTAATAATGTAGTATCTCCAGAAAGTCGATCAAGAAGACTTCGTTTTATCGGATACTTTGGTTACTATAACCAGCGTAGTATGGAAAATTATGCGTTAACACAAATGCTAGTGTGGGATGAAATGGGAGGTAGCTTTATCAATTACGGAACATTTGGTAAAGCGAAATATGATTCGTTCAAAGCTGCTGTCGATAAAAAGATTGCTGAACATGATCTAAATCCTTCTTGGCACAACACTACTGTAACAGTTAAAGCAGGTGAAGAAGTACGCGTTCGAGATACTCATAACCGTTTTTCTTCCTGGAATGGTACTGTTTCAACTAATTCGGCTGGTGTGAGTGTACGAAAAGATGGAAATGATTTAGTTATTGCTGCTTCTGCAAATTCTAATGAATCGGGAGTAGTTCGAGTAACAAAATATGACCCTAGCGGATCGGGAATAGGAACTACATTTGCTTATACAAATGGGAAAACACAAGATCTTTCTCGTCTTCATTTACCCGATCCAGGAATCGCTGCATTAAATATTAAAGTAGAAAAAAAGGGACATGCAGCTGTTCGTAAATTAGATGAAACTACTAAAAAACCTTTAGCGGGAGCAATTTTCCGTTTTACAACAGATGATGGAAAAACTAAAGAAATAACAGCGAACAATCAAGGAATTGCTGAATGGCGTGATTTAACCCATGATCAAAAGGTGACAATGGAAGAGATTCAATCACCGAATGGTTACGTGATTAACAGCAAGCCACAAACAATTACAATCAAAGTAAATGAAACAGTCACGGCAACCTTTGATAATAAGCCTCAAAAAGGACAACTGGAGCTTTCTAAAACAGTTGAAACAGGTGTTTCTACAGTTGTAAATGAAAGCGATCATGGCGACTACACGACGATTGAATTCGAACAACGAAATGGGGATGGATTTGGCTTTAAGATTCGCCCGACAGAAGATATCGTGACCGGTGACGGCACACTGCGTTATGAAGCAGGGAAATTCTTACAAGCAGATGGTGAAGACATCGTTTGGACTACAGACGAAGATGGTAAATTTACGACAGACCCACTACTGTTTATCGGTAAGTACGAAGTCGTTGAAGTTTCTGCACCTGCAGGTGTCGTTCTTTTAGACGAACCAATTCCGTTTTCGATCGATTATGCAGGACAAACGGTTGATATCACGTCCTCTTCTTTAGAAGTAGAAAACTTCCTACAAGATCTCAATATCTATGGTCGAAAAATGCAAGAAGTTCTAACGGGTTGGGAAGATGGTAAAGCAGTTGTTGAATTAGAAAATGCGAAAAACGGTCAAATATTTGCCCTACGATTAGCAGAAGAACTACTTGTTGGAGAAGAAGAATTAGCTGCTGATACTACGTTAGGTTATTCAGTAGTCGAAGAAGGCAAGATTGCTTTTGAAGGACTGAAATTGCCAAATCAAACAATCCCGATGTATATCCAAGAAATCTATGCAGGTCCCGATCATGTAATGGATGACACGAAGCACCACTTTGTATACGATCCACAGAACAACGATGTTTCATTTGATATTCAAGTAGAAGCGAGTCAAGACGAAGCCGAAGGTGAAGATGCTGAAGAAGACCCTGACGCTGATTCTGAGGAGGACGACGTAGAAGGAGTGGCAACTAATGCCAATTTAGATACTGAAACTCCTGATACTGAAGAAGATGTAGATCTGGAAGAAGAGCCAGAAGAGGACCTGACAGGCGCAATTATTAATCGTTTAGCTCGTGCAGGTGTTCAAGTTATCAAAACCGATGGAATGGATCAAAAACCGCTAGAAGGTGTTGCTTTTGATTTATACCGAGTGCCAGCACCAGAAGTTGATCCTGAAGAAGATATCGAGGAAGCGCCTGAAGAAAGTGAAGACGTTGAAGAAGATACTGACACTGAAGAGAGCGAAGACGCTGTAAAGACAACCAATTCTGATGAAATCGACACCGAGGATTCAACTGAGTCAGAAGACTCAACAGATTTAGAGGGTGAAGATGAAATCGATGAGGAAACTCCTGAAGAAGCTGTTCTTATTGGAACGTTCTTGACAGATGAGAATGGTGAGATCAATATCGATGGATTGCCAACGGGACATTATTTGTTGGTGGAATCCCAAGAATTACCTTGGTATCACGCAAACGAAGAAGAGTATACGTTTGAAGTTTCACCTGAAAATGATGGAGAAGTTATTGTATTTGAAGTAGAAAATCACCGCTTAGATTTAGAAGTAGAGACGCTATTTGTGGAAACTGAAACTGGAAGTAAAGTTTTAGATCCGACAAAAGACAATCACTTAACCGACTTTACTTGGATTCGTGGGGGGAAAGAAAATCATGAATACTACATGCTTACGCAATACATTAAAGTCAATAAAGACACAAAAGAGCAAGTAGCAGTCGTTTCTGAAGATACTTCATCGGTTGTATCCACTGGTGACGAAGAACAAGAATTACCAATTACACTAGATTTGCCAGCAAACACAATGGAGAGCGGATATGAATTGGTAGCGACTCATATGATCTATGATGATCCTGAAATGGAGAATCTGGTAAACGAGCATTTCGACTTAGAAAATGAGGACCAAACAGTCCTTTTCCTAACTCCAGAAGAAGAACCTGAATTACCAGTTATACCAAAAGATTTAAAGACACCACAAGTTCCGTCAATCCCACAAGCAGGAAATACAAACTTTTGGGAAGAGCTTAAGGCTGTTTTTTCGAACCTATTTTAAGATCAAAATAGATGATTAAGAAGAGACGAAGGGAGAAATTCCTTGTCTCTTTTTTAGTAAATTTGGTCCAAAAAAACGAAAAAACATTTTGATTCATTTATCTCTGAAGGAAAGGAGCAATGCATTGAAGGAATTACAAATAAAGCTTAGAAGGATTCGATTAAAATTTAAGCAGCACCCGCACAAAAAGAAAATTATCCTTGGGATATTGAGTGTGATTTTACTAATAGGAACGATTGTCGGTATGATGCACTATCGACAGAAACAGTTTGACCAACAAATTTCAGATCTACAACAAGCTGGACTAAGCGAAATGAGTGGAAAAAAGCCATATAGAAGAGTTATTGGTGATTATTCAGGAGACGATGTTGAAGATTTACGCCCCCAAAATCTTTCGATTGATTCGAACGATTTGATTCAAAAATATGGGGTGGGAATTATACGGATACCGATGATAGGGTTGGAATTGCCCATTTTGGAAGGTATGACACAGGCCAATCTTAGTATTGGAGCAGGAACTGTGAAACCGAATCAACGAATCGGACGAGGAAACTTTGCCCTGTTGGGCCATTATATGACCAATAGCGGACTATTGTTTGGTGGGTTGAAGAATGTTTCTGTTGGCGACCAAGTAGAAATTACTTTCTATGGAAAAACAGCTACGTATGAAGTACAAGAGACACGAATTATCCATCAAAGTGAAGGACAGTATATGTTGGATAATCCGGAAGAGCCACATTACTTGACCTTGCTGACATGTGATGGAAGTCGGGCTGGTACGGACTATCGATTGATGGTTCGAGCAACAATGCTAGAGTGACAGATATGATCAAAATTTAGGAGGTATTTTCAATGGTAATGGATTTATCACAAAACCAACCAGAGCAAGAAAAAAAGAATCCAAATATATCATTTGAGAAGGTAGAAGAGATTGCTATTCTCAATCGTACAAAATGGGGGACAACAGTTGAACTAAATAAAGTTTCTTATAACGGCCGTGAGGCGGTTTATGATTTACGTAATTGGACACCAGAAGGGGAAATGCGAAAGGGTATCACACTTACTGATCAAACGCTGGCGAACCTCTTGATAGCCTTAAAGAATCATTTAGAAGGCGACTTATCAAAAGATGAATCAGAAGATTTGGCAGATTCAGATATTACAGCGCACCTTCCTAATGATTTTTGAAGAAGGAGGCTAGAGTATGAGTCAATCGCAACAAGAAGCCTATCAAGTGATTTGTAAGGGGACGCCACAAAAGTTATATCAAGTGTTTCGCTTACTATCGATGTTGAAGCAAGCAGCTAAAAGCAGAGAAATGAAGCAACAAGCGGAACAACTTACAGCAGACAATTGGGAAAAGTTTAAAAATCTTAGAGAGCAGCTTGGACTGCCTGATAAACCGGAATTAGAATTCAAATTTAAACAATTGCCGAGAGAGAAACAAATGGAATTGATTCGAGATTGTGAGAAAAAATTGCTTGTACAAGCTGGAGAAAAAGATTATGAGTTCTTATTATCCTCGAATAAAATGCTAGCAGAGCCACAACTTTTAGATCAAGCGGTAAATTTGGACCAATTGAAAAACATGATGACAGAGTATGGTTTACAATTCCACGTAAAAGAATTTCCGGACATGACGTCAGAAATGTACTTTTATGCCAAAGATGCTAATATTGCTGCTCGTGCGCTTGAGAGGACCGTAGAAACAATCATAAACGATCCAGAAACTGTGACAAAACCAACACTTGAAGCACTAATTGAAGAGGCGAAAGGAAAGACGAAAGAAAAAGTTGCGGCAGTCGAAGAGGCCAAAGAATCAAGTGTCACTGCTATTAAAGATGGTACAAAAACTGCAGCAGATACCACAAAAGAGGCCAAAGAAAGCCTAGATGCTTTGTCTCTATTTGATGATATAAGCGGAGGGATCGATCTATGACAAAAAAACAGTCAATTATTCCTTACGCGCTTTTTGGTGGTGTCGGAGGTTTTGTAGCCAATCGTGCAACTGAGCTTGCTATGCATGCACCAGAAGGGGAGAAGCTCTTAGCAGCACTTCAGGTGAATAAAGAAATATTTTATAACCCATTCCATTTTTCATTAGAAAATTCTTCCTTACTCGCTTGTGGCGCTGTTTTAACGTTAGCGTCTTTAACCTATCTTGGGCGAGATACGAGAGAATATGAGCCAGGAAAAGAATACGGAAGCGGTCGCTGGGGAACAAAGAAAGAAATGAAGAAGTTCAGGAATAAAAAGAACTTTTCAGACAATATCATTCTAGGGGACGGCTGCTATAAGAATTTCTATGAGGGAAGAAATACTCGATTGAATCGAAACAACAATGTAATGGTCATTGGAGGTTCCGGATCGTGGAAGACGACATCTTACATTATGTCGAATATTGCTCAAATGAAGTCTAGTTTTGTTCTGACAGATCCAAAAGGGAGAACAGTCAACCGAGTAGGGAAAATGTTAGAACGTAGAGGATATAAGATCAAAGTTGTTGATTTTGATACGTTGACAAATACCGATCATTTCAATCCATTTGCGTATGTTAAAGACGAGATCACACTCAAAAAAGTGATCAGTGCATTGATTGATGCGACAAATGCGGATCATGAGAAAAAAGGAGAACCATTCTGGGACAAAGCCGAAGAGTTGTTAATTACCTCCTTATTTGCTTATCTATATTACCGTTATCGTGGGGGAAGAAAAGGAAATGAAGAAGTAAAAGGGGACGGTATTATGCCTAGCCTAGATCAAATCGGTACCTTGATTCGGCTTTTAAATCGTGAGAATAAAGACGTAGAAAGTCCGCTTGAATTTATGTTTAAAAGTTTTGCGGAAGAATTTGGCGAAGAAAATTATGCCTATCTCCAATGGCAAAACTTCCTTCGAAACTTTGAAGGAAAGACTAGGGACAGTGTCTTAGCTATTTCGATCACTCGCTTTTCCTTATTTGATTTAGAACAAGTCAAAGACTTTATCAAAGAGGATAATCTTGAGATTGAAAAATGGGTTGAGGAGAAGACGGCGGTATTTTTAAAGATACCGGATATGGATGATACGTTCAATTTCTTACCACTCCTTATTTTTATACTTTCTTTTCGAACGCTTGAACACAAAATTGATAATGAAATGGGTGGAGAAGCAGATATTCCTATCGAATTTTTAATGGACGAATTTGCCAATCTCGGAAAAGTACCAAATATCAAGCAGGCCTTGTCTGTATTTAGAAGCCGTTTGATGAGTATCACGATTTTATTACAAAGCGTCAATCAAATCGTTGCTATGTACAAAGAGGATTGGAAATCCTTTTTTGGAAACTGCGACGCTTGGGTTTATCTATCTGGATCGACAGAGCCAGATACCACAAAGTTCTTTTCTGAAGCAGCCGGAAAAAAGACAATTTATATTCGTAAGCGTGATAAAGGTTCTGTTCGCAGTGAACCCGTTGGAAAAGATGTTATTTCAGGCAGTGAAGTCGGGGAGTTAGATCGACTTCACGCCTTAGTAAAAATTGCTTCAGTACCCATGTTTAAAGTACCAAAATACAATTATAAAACTCATCCAAATGCCAAAGAGTTCGGTCATAAAGAAGGTGATCCGAATTGGTATGAGGTGAAAAGATACAAAAACAGCTTAGAAAAATTCGAAGCAAATGTTAAAAAAGAGGCATTTTCAGATCCAGTAGTATTGGATATTGATTTTGCGGCGTAAAAAAAATAGCAAATTGAATGGAGAATGAAAAATGAAATCACTTTTAATGAATGTAACAACGAGCTTGGAACCGCTAGTAATGGCAAATGCAAATGCAACCGCTCAAACAATTGCAGGAGGACTGCAGTGGTTGATTGCTGGTGGTGGCGCTTTGTTAGCTGTTTGGGGAATTGTTCAGATCACTCAAGCAGGAAGACAAGGAGATTCTCAAGGGAAAATGGAAGGCTCTTGGCTGATCATTGGTGGCATCCTGTTACTTGCGATTAGTGCGGGAACTATGATTACCGGAGTATTTTCAAATCCTCCAGGTATGTAGTAAATAAATTAAAGGAGGATTCATATGGATTTAGTTGAAGCCCTCACTCAGAATATGGGGGATTTTTCCCAAAGTACATTAAATTGGGTCAACAATATCGTGGCTAAATCAACCCGTGAAGTTGGTCTTTATTTAGTAGGGATACTCTTAATTTTAGAAATTGCAAAAATGTTTGAAAAAGCGAACTCTTCTAACGCAGGAATCGTGACCTTGAAAATGTTTCAAGGTCTTTCTTTTCGTGCGGCATTAGGCGGAATCATGGTCACTTTTTCGAGTGTCATGTTAAATTTCATTTTATCGATCGGTATCGGAATGGCAAATCTCATTTCCCGAAATGCGAGGGGTGCTTTTGATGTATTTAATCTGCCAAGTGTGGAAGTACCAACGGATACACTATCTATTTTGGGGGAATTAATCGGTGCATTATTGAATCCGACAGAGGCACTAAGAAGAGGGATCATGGTCCTTTTATTAGTTGTTGTCGGTGCTTTAGTTACATTAGCCGCTTATGTAATGGTGTGGGTAATCGTTATGCTTCGATTCTTTCAACTCTATGTCATGTTAGCCTTGATGCCTGTTCCGATGGCCTCTTTTGCGTCTGAAGAACATGACAACATAGGAAAAGGATATTTAAAGCGAATTTTAGCCTATGCCTTTCAACCTGCGGTCATTATGGTTGTGTTCGGTGTTTATCATTTTCTTTCCAGTATTGTATTGGATCTGACTGGTTTAGGAAATCCAATGAATCTGGATATGGAAGTACAATTCTTTCAGAATTTGATTTTAGCGATCGTGTTCATTATTGTTTTGTGGCAGACACATAAAAAATCTTCAGAAATGTTTGGGGTGTAAGAAATGGAAATTAAAGTGTTCAAAGACGCTTCAAAAAGGGAAAAAACGTTTATTGGTTTAACTGGCGCACAGTGGATTTTTATTGTAAGTCTCCTTTTAGTGATCGGATTAGATGTTCGAAATGCTATCTATTCGGTTTTGCCTGTTGGGCTATTTCGAGTGATATTTTTCCCCTTGTTAGCACTAAGTGCGTGTAACGCAATGTACAAACCACATGGCTATACTTTTTCTACTTGGGTGAAGCTGTTTTTTAAATTCCAAACAACGATTCAAGTAAGAACTTATAAAAAAGGAGAAAGGATGAGAATCTATCGTGTTCAAGACTTTAAAAAAGGAAAAAAAATCAAAGAAGCGACCAAAAAGACAAAAAATTCAAGCCGCTAGCACGCAAAACTCGTTGTATTATACTTCTTTGTTTGAAGATGGGATCATGCATGTTACAGAAGACCTATTTTCTAGTACGTATACATTAGGTGCAGTTAACTACACAACCGCGCATGTAGATAAGCAGAAACAAATTCTTTCACAATATAATAAGGCAATCAATTTATTGTCTGAAAAAGACCATTTTCAACTCACGCTATTGGTAACTAAAAATCCAAAAGGTGAATACATGAAAAAGACAGCCTATCCTTTACAAGGCGATCCTGGCGATCCCCTTAGAGAAGAGTTAAACCAACTAATTGAGTCTAGTTATGATTCTGGAAGAAACAATTGGAAAGTTGAACGTTTTGTGACTTTAGCGACACACGCAACGAACCTTCGTAATGCCCAAAAAAGATTGTTAAATATTGGCGAGTCGTTTGCGGATGAACTGATGAGTATCAAAGGCACAGTTGATGTACAAGGTGGCATGGAGCGATTACGGACGATGAACAAAATCTTGCGACCTGGTAAACCACTTTTTGGAAATTTTGAAGATATTGAACGAAGCAGAAGATCCACCAAAGATTTGATTGCTCCAGGCTATTTAGACTTTAAAAAATCAGGGAAAATTGATTTTCAAGTGGACGATAACTTTGGACAAGTGCTGTATCTGCGCGATTTCCCTCGAAACTTATCTGATCATATGTGCAAAGAATTGACAGAAGCAGAAATGGAGATGGTAATCACTATTCACGCAAGCCCGTATTCAATCTCTCAAACAACAAAAAAATTACGGACAGAAGCGACTAACCTTGAAACAGACGTAATCAAGCGTGAAATGAAAGCTAGCGAGCGAGGATATTCGAGACAGCATATTGCACGCGTAATAAGAGAACATCAACAAGATATCAATGAACAAATAGAATTTGTAGAAGAAACTGGTGATAAACAGCTTTCTTCTACTTTTTTGGTTTATGTATGGGACGAATCGAAGGAAGCTTTATACCATCAAATTGAAAAGGTGAAAGCGGTAGGTGAAAAGTTCGGTGCGGTATTTGAACCGTTATATCTTACACAGGAACAGGGATTTAACTCATGTTTGCCTATTGGTAAAAATTATTTAGATTTTGAACGAACCTTTTTGCGCGACTTGATCACGCCTAATATTTCAATCAATTCTCCGTTTACTAGTCAAGATGTACAACATAAAAATGGCACGTACTATGGAACCAATCAGTTATCAAAGAACAACATTCTTATTAATCGAATGGGTAGTGAAATGAAGAATTCCAATGGTGGCATTATGGCTGTGTCTGGAGGAGGTAAGTCGTTTGCAGCTAAGAATGAAATCATAGCGACACGATTGAGAAAACCTGAAGCAGAAATTATCATCCTGGATATGGAGCGTGAGTATCTGCCACTAGCGAACGCACTGGATGGCGAGATCGTCACTGTCGCTCCAGGAAGTGGCACCTCTATTAATATTTTGGAACTAGCAGATGAACAATACCTAGAGGTCGGGGACGATCCAGTTTCCATCAAGTCAAACTTCTTAATCAGTTTAATTTCTCATTTGGTAGGTCATGTCTCAGCTGGGCAACAAACCAAAATTGATTCAGTCACACAACAGACCTTTCGTGAGCTTGAAAAACCAACGCTTCAAGACTGGTATAAAGTGTTGCAACGTGATACCAGTCTTGAAGCAAAAGAGCTGATCGATGCAATGGGGTTATATGTCACGGGATCATTAAACATGTTTGCCAAAGAAACGACCGTCAATACTTCAAAAAATTTAATGATCTATGATATGTATTTATTGAAAAATCAAATGGCGACCTTTGGTTATTTAGCCATTCTAGATCGAATCTGGAATAAGGTGGTAGAAAACCGTGCGAAAGGTATTGAGACTAGGGTCTATATTGATGAGTTTCAAGTTATCATCAATCAGTCACAACCTGAGATATTACGTGTTCAAGCGGCTGAAATTTACTCAAGGATACGTAAATATAAAGGTTGTCCCACGTTTATGACCCAGTCAGCTGAAACGATGCTTTTAACTCCAGAAGGTCGCTCGATCCTGTTTAACTCTGACTTTTTGATTTTACTTGAACAAAAAGGGGAGGTATTGGATGCGTTAGTCGAACGATTTAAATTAACGGAAAAAGAATCGCTCTATCTCGAAAATAATAAGGTAGGAACTGGGCTAATTATCGCTGGTGGTCAGGTGATTCCCTTCTCAAACCTAATCCCCAAAGACACAAAACTGTTTGAATTGATGAATACAAGTCATGCGGATCAACAACCGGCCTAAAGAGTACTTTAAATTACCCAAAGGCACTCGCTTTAAGGGAGAGCAGAGGTCTTTAACTGTTCGTAAGGGAACAATCGCCAAATTCAATCAACGAGCTGCATATGGCTATACACTCGGTAAGCAGAAGAATGAAAGCCGTATAAACTCATTCAAAGGAAAAAAAACACAATCTGAAGAAAAACTAAAGTCAGAAGAGTCTTCATTTTCAAAATTAGAAAAGAAAGGCCAAAAAATTCATGAGAAACGTTCATCGAAACAGTCGTTTCTTACAGATAATGAGTCTGAAACACTAGATTCAGTATCAAAAGCAAAGAGAAAGAAGCGTCATGATAAAAAGAAAAAGAAGAAACTTGAAAATGATCTAAAGAAAAAGAAAGATGATCTGTTTCATACAAAGCAGAAAGAGTCTTTTCACCAAGCAACTAGCAAAAATCAATCGATCAATTCCGATTCAAAAGGCAATTTTTCTTCTTCTGCCAAACAGGTGGCCACGAAGCAATTGATCAATCAAGGATTCAATGTGATGGCTCAAGAGGAGGATGCAGAAGAGCTAAAACAATTTCAATCTAGTGTTAAAGATGGGGAACGTGTTTTTAAAGGAACGAAAAAAGCGAATAAATTTTTGACAAAAAATCGGAAATTTTCTCAATCTGTAACCATTGGAAAACTTGATGATTTGCGTTTTACTTCAAGTCATACTGTAAAGGCTGCAAAACGAGTGTCAGATGTAGCTTGGAAAGCGGCAACCAAAACGGCTACTCAGCAGACTGCATTCTCGCAAGCTTCTTTAAAAGTCCAACAGGCAATCACAAGCGCAACTAGTAAAGCACTTAGCAGTTTCAAGGTGAGTAATCCAGTTGGGTGGATCATTACAGGGATAGCACTTCTCTTTCTCGTGTTTGTGGGTTTATTTTTTATCTTTAATAGCCAAAGCAGCGCGTCTTCTGAGGATGGCGTATTTTATGTTGAAAAATGGGATGGACCTGACGCCTATAACTCCTCACTTTTGGCTCAGCGGTATGGAATCACTGCCGAACAAATTGATGGGTTTATAGCCAATGAGGGGTACACGGTAGATTCTAGAGCAACCGGCCAAGAGTTTTTACGTCTTCAATCATTATCAGGAATTGATGTCCGTCAACTTGTGGCATTTGCCCAATGGGAAAGTTCTTACGGAACAGCCGGTGTCGCCTTGCAGTTCCCGAAATCGAACATTTTCGGATATGGTGCATTTGACAATGATCCTAATCAAGGAGCTTCGTGGGACAATACACGAGCAGTCACTGAATTTCGAAATACGCAGATCGATACGTATGGCAATCGAACCTTAGCAATCATGGATGCACGTGCCAAAGCTTTTCATGACAATACATTAAAACCAGGAGAATTTGTTTACTGGACTAAATTAAATGCAGGAAAATCAAGAGCTGAGACAGCGGAAAAATTCAATCAATGGATTGATGATAATGGTGGAACACCGAAGCCACCTGGTGGGTATGGACCTGTTGGCGGTGGTGGCGCTGGTTTAGCTGTATTAGATCAAAGGCTTGGGACAGTGATTGGTGGCGAGTTTGGTGGTTTAACCGGAGAATGTTATGCTGTTTCGGCTTATTATGCCAATTCAATCAATTCGTCCATTATTTTAACAGGTGGGGTTAAAGCCAGTGATATTGGTACTGATTATCCTTGGGAAAGTTGGGGATGGTCAGTCATTAGAAATCCTAGCTATAACCAAATTAAAGCAGGTGATATTATCAATTACAATACTGGTGGAAATATGGGTTCCTGGTTTGCCCATTCGATGTACGGTCATACTGGTGTAGTAGGAAAAACGTTAGGAAACAACCAGTATTTATTATATGACCAAAATCCAGGACCATTAAAAACGTGGACAGTGACTTTTCACTCTGGCAGTGTATCGTCAGTAGTTCGTCCACCTAATTAAGCAAGGAGAAAAATGAATGCAAGATAAGCGGAAATTTAGGCTATTAGTAGGGGTCGGGGTGGTTACCTCAGCATTGATCTTTATTGGTTTGATTTTATTAGTTGTTCATTTTATGAACGCTGAACCACCAACCTTGGAAGTACCAAATCAGATTCAGTCTTCTCAAGCTGAATCCCAAGAAACAAAAACGGAGGAAAGTAGTCGTGTGGCTTTAGTTGATGGTTCGTCTTCAAGCAAAGAGGAGACCATAAAGACCACTGAATCGAGTCGGCCGCCAGTGAGAGAAGTAGACGAAGTTTCTAATATCCGAAATTTTTTAAGTGTTTACTTTACCTGGGAATTGCAAGAAGACTCAGTGACCGAAAGGGCTGAATTATTACAAGAATTGATGACAGAGAAACTCTATGATAAGAAGGAAATAGAGGCAGATAGTGAAGTTTTGAAGGAGTTGATTGATACGTTCAATGAAACGAATGAAATAAATACTTCCAATTCCATGCAACTCTTGTCCAGTCGCTATCTTTCTTCTCAGATTTATCAAGATACCAACGATGAGACGCTTTATCGAATAACTGTACGTATAGCAAAGCAGGCACCATATCAAGACGCACCTTTTATGATAGAAGAAGCGTACCATTTACGCTTTGAAGATAACCATGTGACTGATCTAGACGGACCAAAAGATCAATTAAGGAGTGACACAAATGACTCAGAGTAAATTAGAAAAACTTAAATCAAAATTAGCAGATGCCGAAAAGAAACGAGTGCAGCTAGATAAAACAATTAAAAGATTACAAAGTCAAATCAGTGAAGAAGAGACCAAAAGCTTTCGAATGACGCTGACAGAATTAGACTTGTCTGTTGAAGAGGCCATAAGTTTTCTTAAAGAGAAAAATCGACCATCTGCAGCACAGTTGGCTCATTCATTTAATCAAGCAGCGCCACCAAGTGATTATCAAAATGCCGAAGGAAAGGAGCTAAAGGTTAATGTTTAGAAGAAAGCCAAAGTTTATCTATGAACTATCTGAGTGTACCTTATTGAAAGAAGAAGAGATCTTTAATCCGGATGATCTCTTTCGATTTATTCAGGAGGAAGATTACCGGTTTCGAAGAGACTATTTAAAGGGTTCAGTCGTTGTGACTAAAGTGAGGAATAATCTGGAAGGTACGGTTTATTATGCGAAGCGTCTTCATCTACCACAGGAAGAAGGATTTGATTGGGTCGCAGAATTAGCTGATTTTTATACGAAAAAACCGATCGATTATTTTTTAGAGGAGCCGATTGTCGAGTCTGTGAATGATTCAGAACCTGTTCTTTCCGTGGATTCAGATGAAGCACTCACTTTAGATGATTTTGAAGCTGATATTCAGCCAGTAACAAAAACAGATAAACCGGAACAAACAGAGTCAGAAATAGAATCAGTACTTAGCAGCTCTTCAGAGATGGAGAAAGAACAAGTTTTATCAGAAGAAAACAGTGAAGAATTCGTACAGATTTCAAAAAGTGAACTACAATCCATCAAAGAAGCACTTGACCGTCATCAAAAAGAAATAAAACAATTTAGAGAAGAAAAAGCGACAGAAATCCAATCAACAACTGCTTCTGCAGAAACACTGTCAGAAGATAATATGTTAGAGGAAATGACAAAATTTATGGATACAGAGCCTGTAAAAGGTGAATCACTCGACATTGAAGTTGCTGCAGATGAGATTGTACAAGAGGTTCTACAATCTACGAAAGTTGAATTTGGACAAGCATTGACCAAATTTATTGAGACAGAGACGAAGAAAATCAACCAAGAGATCCAACAATTAGATAAGCGTCATTTGATCGAGGAATCAGTTACGAAGCGTTTAGAAGCAAAGAAACAAGAAGAATTAGCTAATTTAGAAAGCCAGTTGATCAATCAAAAGCAGCAACAAGTCCAAGAAGAAAAATTGCGACACCAGCAAGCATTACAGAATATCGAAAAGTCCTTTACCACACAGCTTGAAGGAGAAACTGCAGCAATTAAAAATAGCTATAAGGAAACGGTTGATCAGACAATCAAAAAAGAGTATGAACAACAAACAGAGCAGCTGTCTCGTGTATTACAAGGGAAAATGGATGAACTAAAACTTCGGCAACATACGGTGAATACAGGTTTAGAAGCGAACTTTAAGGAGATTTTGGAAACATTTAACCGTGAGCATACACAAGTGATTCATGAGGTGGAGCAAAAAAAGCAACAGTCGCCGATCATTTTAGAAGAAAGGAGATTGCGATTACAGGCTTAAATTGATAAAAGGGGAAGCGTGTGTCGCTAGAAGAGAAAGAATCAAGTATCGATTAATATGAGTAAATTATTGTTCAAGAAGTCAGATCCAATCCTTAACTTTTCAAGGAATGAATCTGACTTCTTTTTGTTTGGATCTAATATTACCTCAGAAAAAATAATTATTTTCATTAAGGAAGGAGCATATTTATGGCTAACTACAATCCAAATCGATTGATGGAGATGGCCAAACAAAAGAATATTTTGGATGTGGCTAGTTCTTTAGGACTAGAGTTAAAACGTGCAGGGCATCAGTATGTATGGATTGAACATCCAAGTTTTAAAATTAATCCGAGAAAAAACACCTTTTCTTGGTATTCAAAAGGGAATGAACTTCGTAACCAAGACGTGATCAAGATGGTTGAGGTAATCAATAATATGTCGTTCAAAGAAGCGCTACATTATCTCCTTGAAACAGAAGCTGGCGTCTTTGATGGGGCGAAGATTCCAAAGAAAGAACCATTTATTTATCGAGTGAGAGAAGCGAATACATTTGATTATGCCAGGAAGTATTTACGAGAAGAACGTGGCTTATCGGATGAAACAATCGATTTTTTTCTGAATAAAGGAATCATGGTACAGGGCATTCATAAAGATTTCGATACAGGTAAAACCGAACCAATGATTGTATTTAAGCACGTAGATATCGAAGGAAAGATTGTTGGAGGAGCTAGACAAGGAATCTGGTATAATAAGCAACTTTATCCGGAAAAAGGTCGATTAAAAAAGACTCTCTACAATAGTGAGGGGACTAGTGGCGTGATTGTGGATATTGGTGATAAGGCACAATTTAGTAAAGCTACATCAGAAAATCCTTTCACAGTCTACGCTTTTGAAGCTCCTATCGATATGATGAGTTATTACGAATTGCACAAAAACCGATTAACCAACTGTCGATTAGTCGCCATGAATGGCTTAAACAAAGGAATTATTTCACGTGCAGTCGTTGAGGCACTTTGTGCAGATAAAAGTTATGTAAAGAAAATTGAAGAAAAAGTGAGTGTCGATCGCTGGCTACAAAAAATTGATGATTTAGCAGGATCTGCAGGTGTAAGACATGAAAAGTTAAAAATTGTTCTCGCTTTGGATAATGACGAAGCAAAATTTAATCCAGAAAGAGGGAAAATCGAGAGGCCAGCGAAAGACTTTTATAACAGTTTTGGTATAAACAACATCGATGTAATCCCACACTTTCCAAAATGCCACGAAGGAATGAAGAAAAATGATTGGAACGATGAGTTGAAGTACCAAAAAGGCTTACTGAAGGGAATAGAAGCAACAGCTTCCCTACAACAAATGATTAACAATGTTCAACAAGATGTTGCAACGAAAGATCTAGCAGCAATCCAGCTATAGGAGGAAATTATGGAAGAAAACACATTTAATGAAACACAGTTCAGTAACTTTATTCTTCGGTTGATCCAAGACTATCAAGAAGGAGAACTGACTGAGTACAAAAAAGGAGCTGTTTCAGCACTTTTACAAGTTTCAGATCAATTCCAAAAAATGGTGATAGAAACGTCTTCTACTGAGAATTTAATCGACTTAAGAAAGGATGAATATCAAGATAACGAGCAAGCTTTTGATAGAGACTAAGGAAGGGAGCTATGTTAAGTGGAAAATCAATTAACTTCGTTACTTAAAAAGAAATATGGGACAACCACTTCGTCTCCGCTAGTGTTTACTGAAAAGGATACTTTATATACCGCATTTCGAAAGCTGGCCGATAATATTTATAAGAATGGCACGTGGACGCAAGAAGATGAGCTGAGAGCAGTAGACACGTTTATTCGGAATAGAGATGGTTATCCGGTAGGCAAGGAAGACGCAACGTTTCATGACTGGAATGGCCAACCCTGGTCAACGGAAGTTAAGGTAAGACCGATTGATGTAGTTGAAAGTTCTTTTCTCCGAAGTGAAGCCGAGGGAAAGAAAATTTACTCAGCTACCGCTATCAGAAGAAAAATCAATGGATCTGAGGAACACGTCAAAAGTGTTGATGTACTTTTAGATCCAAAGAACAAGAGTGGCACAAAACACGGTGAATTCTATTATTTTTCGTCTAGCAATTCTAAAGATCCAAGTTATTACGCATTAGGGAATATGAATCGAGCGATTGGATACGATAAATTACAGCGAGATATTTTAAAAGAATTTGATGATACTGTTCAGGAGCTTAAGTTTGATAGACGGGACTTAGAACGATTACTGGAGAGACTGTCAATTGCAAGTTATACCGGAAAAAAGAATGCTCATTTATTCCAAAAGAATCCCCATGGAGAATTGACGAATACTTTTTTTGCCACACTTCCTAGAGATGAAAGAGAAAAGTATCTTGATAATCCTTCAAAAATGAAATCAATGCTAGAAAATAATGAGGTACAAGGTGAAGAACGTCAATGGCTAGAGGAACAAGTTGCTGCTAATTGGGGAGATATGTCAAATGATCCGACAAATCCAGTGAAAGTAAATCTAGATAAGTCTCCGTATCTGCTCAAAGAAGGAAACCGAACAACCTATCTCTATCCGAAAACGATTCAGAACGCTCGGAAACAAAACGAGTTAATCAGTTTTGTAGAAGAATATATTCAAAGTACCTACGATATTTTTCTTCAACGAGAGTATGAAAAAGATATTGATAAGCAAACCAGGGCTTCTGCATGGCAGACAAAAAAGAATATCAATAAAGATACGCGTAAAATAATGGAATCAACGTCGTTAAATAAGTATTTCCAATTTGTTGAAATAGATAACGATGTGGATCTAACGCTGTTTTCACAGTTTGAGAAGGAAATGGAACGTATGCACGACATTTTACCGAAAACTGGCGATAAACTACCAGAGTTGCGTTTGAGGAAGCTTGGGAATCATAAAGCTCTTGGACTGTATGTACCTAACAAGAATACGATTGCTATAGACTTTAGAGATACAAACGATGAAATTGGTGGCGTGGGTATACAATCATTTGTTCACGAGTATGGTCATGCATTAGATTATGGTACAGACAACGGTCGTTTATTGAGCATGAGAGACGATTTTAAGCCAATTGTTACAAGATATAGAGAAAACCTTTCACTTAACGGCAAAGGCAGCTACGTAGCCGAGAAGGCAGGATATTACACGGCTCCTACAGAAGTATTCGCCAGAGCTTTTGAGTTATATGTAAACGAAGCTGGACTGAATAGTATTTTTCTTAAATCAAAAGAGACTTATGCAACAAATATTGAATATGCTTTGTTTGATCAGAATATGCGTGATAAGCTCACAACTTTTTTTGATAGTGCCTTTCCGAATTTGAAAACTGCAGTCTTAGAATCAAATAAAGAACAAATTGATGTAGAACAAGGAACAAGGTCTGATCAGGAGTTACTTAAGACACAAGTTGATACAAAAATAGAAAGTATCAAGTCGGTAAAATTTATTCATGAGAACGAAGAACTGAATGTTGGAGACGCTTTGGAAACTTGCGAACTTACTTTAATAGATAAAGCTTCAGCTATTCAGAAGCAAGAAGAAGCTATTCATTTATATATGAACGCTATTCCTCAAACGGACACGATGGAACAAATTACAGCGATTCTCAAGGATTCCCTGGAAGAAATGAAGGAACAGTCTGAAGAGACGCTTTTTTTATTTGATGGATCTGAACTTGCTGACTATTCAACAGATTTGAATGAAATGCTGACAATGATTACAGAAAGGGCAGTATTTAATGATGTTTATGGAAATTCGTTGCAGGAAGTACTGTTAGAAGTTAACGGACAAGCTGAACAAGCGCACCAAAACATTAGCGCACATGCACAAGCGCTCATCGACAGTAAAGCAGTTATGCCAGGGGAGAAAAATCCAACACTTTATTTTGTTAAAGGATTGAAAACAGTGGCCTTAGAGCTACAAGAAACTGGCGATTTTCTTCCATCCGAGAAATATAAACCTCAAACAGAGACAGAAAAAGAAGTGATAGGGGCTTTACTACGAAAAAATGAAGTAGGGGATATTAAAGTTAGACGAAACCATAATAATAAAATAGGCAATCAACCAGTCGAACGAGTACAAGGAGTGAATGATTTGGCAGAAGTACAAGTTTTAGAAGAGAGAAAAAGTAAGAAGTATATTGAGTTAGGCAATAAAATTGAAACATTGAAGAAAGAACGTATTGATTTTAGAGATCAATCCAATTGGAAAAAAGTTTCTGAAACCGATTGGGAACTACGGAAGTTAAATTTAGCTGTGGAAATACTAGACAAGAATACTATCGAGCCTATTTTAAGTGAAATAGCTGAATTTGAAATAGACATTGCTGGATTGGAAAGTATCGATAGATCCAATGTTAATTTAGAACAGTCCAACTCTATATTGGAAAGGATTAATCGTTCAAAGGGTTACATTAAAGAGCTAAAAGAAATGAAGGACGATTATTCTAACTTTTATCAGCAAGGACTTGAGGAAGAGATCAAATCTTCACCACAAGGCTCAAATAGTTTACCAAAAGAAGAACAGCAAGAACAAGATCAGTCGAGCAGTATTGTTTCTTCGAACGAACAGCTTCAACCTTCTAATCACTCTTTTATCCAGGAGATCAATGTTTCTTTTGATGAAACGAAGCAGGAAGTCGATGCCTTTCTTAAGCAAGTAGGATATAAGGGAGAGCAATTCGGTAGCATGGCTGATATAGAGAATATTTTAGCCACACATTTAAAGCAAGTTGAAACCATTGTTAAACAGTCAATAGAGGCAGTGGATGCTTTGAGCGAGCCGACTGAGAATCAGATAAAAGAAGAAACAACCAAAGTAAAAAGAACAATCGGTCAAATTTTGTCTGATTTCAAAGAGAACTTAAAACAGTATGTTAGAACACAAAAGAATAATACAGTGTATCAAGTGACGAACACAATGGATGACATTCGTTTAGGTTTGAAAAATTCATTTAATCGCAAACTTTTATCAATCAACGGCTTGTTAAAAAAATTGTCAAATACAATTGATCGAAATTTTGTCATTGAGGAAAAAAGAAATCAAGCACCTTTAGCTGAGAAAACGCAAGAGGTACAGGAAAAGGATTCGCAAGAACCAGTTCAAAAAGAACAGGAGAAGGTTTCAGAGGAGCCTAGCGTACCTGAAACTCAGCCAACTATAAATACCGCTGAATCAGTGAGTGATCACAATAAACAGCATTCGGAAGAACCTACTCTACAGAATGAGCCTAAACTATCAGATGAGGAAAATGCTGAAGAGGCTGAACAAACAACAGCTGAAAATACAGTAACAGAAGCAGAACAGAATCAAGCGGATAAGAAAATGAACAATATCGAATTGCAACAATTAAAACGAATCGAAGATTTAAGCAATCAGTTGGGACTTAATGCGAGCGCAAAACAAACGGAAACGATTAAAGATTTAACGCAGACACAAAAATCAGACTTGATTCGATCAATGGAAATAGCTGTTGAAGAAAAAAACAAATCTGTTTCCGTTAAAGAGACAGAGACAGAGACAGAGACGGAACTTGAAGTGGGATAAAGGAGGGCAACAAGAATGCCAACATTGTTTCCTGACAATTACGAAAAAGCGAATATAGCGAAAAGAAAAAAGTTGGCCAGAAATTTAAAACTCAAGAATGGATTGTCAGCTTTAGACATTGCTTTACATGCTCATGACATTTTCGATTATCTAACGGGATACGGAGTAGAAAAACGGAATAGTGCATTTGTTTCATTGTTTCAATATGCGGCAGAAGCGTTAGGCGTACCATATGAAATAATCGAAGAGGCGTTTTTTACACAAACGCCTCTTTCAGAAGAAGAGTTATTCGCTGTTTCTTATTTATTCAATCCAAACGCAAAAATTATTGACAAACAAGATTTACCAATCGTTCCGATAACCATTGATTTTTATTCGATGTGCCTTAGCCTGTTTGATGAACTTCCCGCTTCATTTTGGAAGGATTACGTAAAGGCAGAGGCATTACTGCCTGAAACGAAATTGGATGCTTATGATCTTGAAAAGCTCTTGCAAGCTTTTGTCCAACAAGTATGGTTGAAGACAAAAGATAGCATAGGAAAAGCTGAAGGGAATGAAATTGAGAAAGCACGTCAGATGTTTTTGGCATACTTTTATCGAAATGATCAAAAGTATTATCGAAAAGAAACGCAGGACATGTTGCTCGGACTGTTAGAAAATAAATTAGCTGAACAAGTGGAAGAAGATTTTATTATTGATGCTCATTTACAAAAGTTGTTAGATGAAGGAGATTCAAATAGTATCTGTGCCTATGTTATCGATCACTTAAGTGACTGGTTAGATGAAAAAAACTATCAACGCTTTTTAAGAAGTATACCTAAGACAAAAAACTTATCGTTAATGAATCAGTTGTTGCTGCTTTATCAACGTGCAGAAGCAGTTGAATCAAAAGAAGTCCATGATTGGATTCGAGAAAATAGGACGTTGAAGAATAATGCGGAACCTGTCTTTCTATTTGGAGGAAACCAACAAAAAGTGAATAGTGAAACTGGGGAGATCCTGAAAGAAAAACAAACGCTGCTTACACAAATCACTCATGCCCCAATCGTTCCATATTTTGAAAAAACGGAAACGCAAGGAAAAGAAGAAACTAAAAAAATAGAAACGAGTCCGAAAGAAGTTTTCGCTATCTTAGAAAAGATTGCGAATCGTACAATTGTTTTTGAAGAAAGAGAAGAATCAGTCCTTGAAGATCATACCATTCGAATAAAAGCGAATCAGGGAGAAGAACAAACACTTGCTGATTTGATTGTTTGCCTTTTAGAAAAAGAGAAACAATCGTCAGAAGAGATTATTCGATTTGAAAATGAAAGTATCGCCTCTATTGTGATGACTGTTTTTTGTTTTAAACCTTTGCCTCTTAATTTGAGTTTGTTAACTCAGTTACGATCGATGAATAACGGAAAAGTGAAATTGCAACAATTATTTACTGACTTGCTTGTTCGAAGCGATAATTTTTTACAAAAGATTGCTGCGCATATGTACGAAAAAGAAATTGAGCAAGTTCGACCAACATTGGAAGAAGAAATCAAACGTGCGCGAGAACTCCAAAGTCGAGCAATGGATAATGTCGCAACAGACAAGGCGAATAAAAAAGAAGAACGATCTGAGGAAGATTATAATTTAGCGGATACTTTAGAAAAATTAAAAGGCAATTCAGAAAGTAGCGAAGATGATAAAACTGATTAAAAAGCGACCTTTGTGTCTGTATTATCTTTGGAAAGTTTGTCAGCGATTTGAACGAGACGAATCTCAAGAACTTATTCTTCCACCAGTAAAAGCAGTGATTGGTCAGTTGCAATCAGAAAGACGAAACTTAGAAAAAGTGGAGAAAGAATCAATCGCTATTCACATTTCTAGCATTGCTTTGTTAGAGGAAATACTAAAAAACGAATCTGAACAATCATTCAGAAAGCTCATTTCAGATCTCGAAGAATTCGGAAAAGGTCAATGATGTAATGAAAGAAAATGGGGTTTGGGGCATGCCCCAAGTTTAAAAACAAAAAAGAGGAAACTCGTAAATCTTAGATTTTCGTGATTCCCTTCTTTTTTGGTTTTTCGTGAGGTGGTACCACCTCGCTATGCTTGCCACTGTCGAAACTCCGCCCAGGAGGGGCGGAAGATTTTGGTTCGGGAGTGGGCAAGGCATAGCCTTGCGAAGCATTAAGTGATTATCGTAGGAGAGATTCAAATGGATAAAAAAAACTTGTTCCGTAATGAAATAGTAAAAGTATATGTTACTGAAGAAGAAAAGCAGCGAATTAAGAAAAATATGAACTTAGCGAGAATAGGAACAATGACTAATTATATTCGTCTAATGGCCCTTAACGGATGGGTAATCAATATAGATTTTACAGATTTGAAGGAAGCTTTAGGTGAAACGGGGCAATATGTTTCTGAGTTGAATATGATTGGCAATAATATCAACCAGATTGCCCATAAATTAAATCAGACCGATCTGGTAGAAAAAGAAGATATCCAATATCTCGTTTCAGAGTTCGCGAAAATGCAAAATAACTATGTACGTTCACAAGACATTTTGCTACAAGAAATTCAGAAGCTAACGAGGAGGGAGTGAAGTGCCAACGACTAAAACGCTCACGATTAAGCAAGAAAGATATCTAAAAGAAGCGATAAGATACATTCTAGATCCAGAAAAAACAAAAAACCAAACTTTAACGAGTGGTCATAAAGTTAACGCCGTGAACAATGCTTTTTTTGAAATGAACTTAACAAGAACATTGGCTCAAAGAGTCCGTGGAAAAATGAATAAAAAAAAGACTGAGGAAGTAATTGCAAGACATATTGTTCAATCGTTCGATCCTGAAGACAATCTCACACCTGAAGAAGTTCATGAAATTGGGAGACAAACTGCGCTCGAGTTCTTAGGTGAAAATTATGAATTTGTCATTGCGACCCATGTAGATAAAGAACATTTGCATAACCATATTATTTTTAATACAACCTCAAGTGTCGATTTAACGAAGTTTCGCTGGCAACGAGGAACAGCTGCTCATTTAAGAAATTACTCCGATAAGGTAGCGGACTATCACGGCGCAATGATCCTCGATACGCCTAAAAGAAACTCACATAAAAAGTATCAAGAATATCGAAGAAAGAATGCGTATCGAGTTGAATTAAAAGAACGGTTAAATTTTTTGCTTACCCATAGTACAAGCTGGGATGATTTTTTAGTGAAGGCAAGGCTTCTAAATATTGATGTTGATCCTAATCATAATTCAGAAGAATATGGGAAAGTGATCAACTACAAATTATTGGATCTGCCACAACAACGTTCAGCTCGTGATTATACGATAAATAAAAAACAACGAATCTACAATGAAGAAAATATTATCGAGCGGGTAAGTAAAAATAAACCGGAAGCGGTTTTCAATGCAATGGATATTGCAAAAAAATATGTAGAACAAAAAGCAGAAAAAGAATCTTTCCCCGATCTAACCTTTGTCATTGAACCCTGGCAAATACAAAGAGACACGATGACAGGGATCTATGTGGAGATTGCCTATGGCCGGTATGAAACAGGTGTGGTCAAAGTTCCTGATTACATGTTAGAGAAATTGGAAGACGGACGTTACGAGGCGCATTTTAATTATAAAGATATTTTTTATTTTTGGAGTGATGAAAAAGGACAAAAAAATAAATTTGTAAAGGGAGCCTCTTTAGCAAATTATCTTTCTGGAGAAAGCGGACTGTTTCCAAAACGAAAAAATTCTGCTATTCAAAATGTCCGAGAAATGGTTACAGCTTTAAATATTTTGTCAACTAGTCAAGTAAGCAGCGATCAACTACCACATGTTTTAGGGAAGGACTTTTATGATAATTATGAAATTGTGCAAGCAGCAAGAGCAACTTTGGACGACAAGTTATTTCGAGCGAATGAAAAACTAAAGTATGATCCCTCCAATCTTAAACAAATAGAAAAAGTAAAATCCTTACATGGAGAGAAAAAAGAACTGGAAAAACAAGTAAAGTTGCTTGAGAAACAATTAAAAACTTACGATGCCGCCTTGGGTATTTTGACAGAAAAGGCAGTATACGATTCGGTTGATCTTGATAAATAGACACGAAAAAACTTTACTGTCAACCGATTGAAGAGCGCAATGTGGACCAAGATCTTTCTACTTTTCGAGTAAAATCTGAACTTCGATCAACGGAAAAAGACAATGAGCCAGAGCTGTGAAGGAAAAATCATGGTACAACTGATAATAAAAATAATGATAACATAAAAGCATTGCCTACTCATTTTTGAGAGGTAATGCTTTTTGTATTATGGAGGGACGAATGGAACTTTTTGATGTGGCCAAATATCAATTGCCCAAGGATGTGGATATAGAATGGGAAACCACCAAAGAAAAATTCAGTATATTTCTATCAGAGTATAAAAATTTACGAGAAAAAGTTGGGATTCCAGCTACTCCGAGGATTCAAGAAACATATTCGATGATACACAGAGAAAATGTTTCACCAGAAGTAATTAATGATCCAATGTATAAAGAGTTTGAGTATTTACACAGACTATTTATAAAAGGGTATCTCTCAATCAATCACCCTTATAAGCCTGAAATTACTGACCGAAGAAGGAAAATATTTTTACTTCGATATTTTTATGGCTTATCAATATCATTAGTCAGCGAGCGAGTTCATTATCAGAAGAATATTATTTTGATTGACTCAAAAAAATCGCTCATTCAGTTTACGTCTGCAATTCAATTACTGGATCAAAAGCGAGGGTAGTCCTAAAGCAGAAACAAAAATCTAAACATTTCTGAGACTTTTGAATGCCCTTCTTTCACCCGCTCTTTTATTATTCTTATCTTACAAGCTTGAATACGAGAACACAGCTGTGGGAAAGAATATTGAATGAAACAATCGAAACAACTAACTTTTATTGATTTATTTGCGGGTGTAGGCGGTTTTCGGATGGGAATGGAAAAAGCAGGACATAAATGTGTCGGCTTTTGTGAAATTGATAAATATGCTAGACAGAGTTATAAAGCGATCTTTAATACTGAAAATGAGGTGGAAATGCATGATATTACGAGGATCTCAGACGACACTATTCGAGGATTCGGACGTGTGGACATTATCACAGGAGGATTTCCTTGCCAGGCTTTCAGTTCTGCAGGAAAAAGACGAGGTTTCGCAGATACTAGAGGAACTCTCTTTTTTGAGATTGCACGCTTCGCACATATTTTGCGACCTAGCATTTTATTCCTTGAAAACGTCAAAGGATTGCTCAACCACAATGGCGGAGCTACGTTTGAAACAATACTCAGAACACTGGATGAACTGGGGTATGACGTGGCATGGCAAGTGCTTAACAGCAAGGATTTTGTCCCGCAAAACCGAGAACGTGTCTTTATTGTCGGACATTTTAGAGAGTCAGGTGCCAGAAAGTTTTTACCTCTCACAGGAGAAGAAAAATCAGTTGATCAAAAATCAGCAAAAATCAATATAGCTGGGACGACAAATAAACGCAATAACTTAAATACAAATTTTCGAGAACGAACCTATTATACTAACGGATTAATGGGAACTTTAACGGCTACTGATTATAAAATGCCAAAACAAATTGTAGTCGGAAATGTAAATCCTAGTGGGGATGGTATGAATGGTCAGGTTAGTAGTATAGAGGGGATCGCTCCAACTCTTACGACAAACAAAGGAGAAGGAAATAAGATAGCGATTCCTATAATATCTCCAGATAAAGATGAAGTTCGACAGAATGGTCGAAGAATAAAAAATAATGGAGAAGAAATGTTCACACTTACCGCACAAGATCGCCACGGAATCATAGTAGAAGGAAAGATTGATGGACGTTATCGATCAGCGGTCAGTGTCTATTCTCCTGAAGGGATTTGTCCAACGTTAAATACCATGCAAGGAGGTGGGCAACAGCCGAAAATTGTTGTGAATGAAATACGCAATAATGCGGATGAGGACCCAAATAATTTAGCACAGAGAGATTTTCAGGTTCGTAAATTAACACCTTTAGAGTGCTGGAGGCTACAATCGTTTCCGGATTGGGCATTTCTAGCAGCCAAATTCGGCAGCAAACAAGTTGCACAAAGAATTTTGGTTGAACGTATGGATCATTATAACTCTCCCTTTGAGCAGAAGGTTTCTGACAGTCAGCTATATAAACAAGCAGGAAACAGTGTAACAGTAGATGTGATCTACTTTATTGCGAAGCATTTCCACCTTTCATAGTCGTTTAAGCAGACTCAACAGGGAACAGCTACCCTGTATAGTAAACGTATCAAGACTTGACTAAACCATTAGATTCAGGCCTGAATCATAGAGGAGAAACCTATGATTCAAAAAGATACGATTTACTTTGAAGATTGCTTAGAAGGAATGAAAAAAATTCCGGATCGATCGATACGATCATTTGCGACTTGCCATATGGAACTACTGCTTGTTCCTGGGATACTATTTTGCCCTGGGAAGAATTGTGGTCACAATACTTGCGTGTAGTCAAAAAGAATAGTGCGATCGTTTTGTTTGGCGCAGAACCATTTTCTACACAGTTACGTATGAGTAACTTTAAACGATAATAAATCATAAATCGAGATATCAAACCCTTGACTTATACACCTTAAATGAGTATAATAGGTGTATAAAGAGGAGGGATTAGATGTCAACAAAAGAAAGATTGAACGTTAATTTGGATTCTGAATTGAAGAAGAATACAGCAGAAACATTAGAAGCTTTAGGACTTGATTTTACAACCGCCATTAATATCTATTTCAAACAAATAGTTAGTAAGCAAAAAATTCCTTTTGAAATCTCTGCTCCAAAATATTTCTCTGCCGAAGAGGTTATGGGAAAGAATTGGAGAGAAGACTTAGATAGCATTGAGGACGAGTGGGAATGAGTTACAAAATAAAATACACTTCTGCTTCAAAAAAAGATTATGAAAAACTAGACAATAGTCAAAAATTGCAAATAAGGAAGTCTTTAAAAAAAATTGAGGAATTTGGATTAGACACTGGGCAACCTCTTAGAGGAAAACTGGCAGATTGTAAAAAAATGAAACATAAAAAATTAGGTTTGCGAGTGATATTCAAACAGTCTGACTTAGGAATTGAAATAATTGAAATTGTAGTGATCGGCAAACGGAACGAAAAAGAAGTCTACAGGGAAGCAGAAAAAAGATTAGGTAGATAGAAATAAACTATCATTAATTTACAAAGGGGGTCAGAAACGTTTAAGTTTTTGATCCTTTTTTACTTATTTTATAGTTCTTTCAGCTATTTACTTAATTAGGCTTAGTAAGAAATTTACCTAAAGTCCAACAGAGTATACTTTATTGGACTACAGCTAATTTTAATAAACATATGTATTTTAAGTGGACGGATAAATTGTGCATTTGAAATATATAAAAACAACTCTAATGGATTAGGGTTGTTTTTATATTAAATTCATAATTGCTTATTAACTCTATGCTAAAAAAAATGAAAAATGTTATAATAATAGAAGCTTTTTGTTGATTGATTTAGTCTATAAAAGCAAGTAATTGCTGTTAGATATTATATGACTATCAAAAATAATTACACATTTTATTTGGAAGAAATTTCAATTGATGGGAATTTAAATTTGGATTGTGCAACAAGAAAATCTAAAATTTTAGAATCAACATGCTGATAATTAGTACGAATAGAAGGGTGTGTTAGTAAGTGGTTGGTAATGAATTTGTTAAATGCAATATGTGCGATACTACTATTAATCTTAGAATGCAATTGGGATATTTTGATATTCCATTTCATCTGAATTGTCCAAAGTGTAAAACTTCTATTGATGGTAAAATATTGCTTGAAAATGTTGAGCATTATGAAGTCACTGTCAATAATGCCTATTTGGTAGACGAATATGATTATGAATTTTATTCTGTAGAACTATCAGCTGAGTTTCCAACAAGAAAAATGAAGAAAAAGAATATGGAAGCGGGCTCCTTTGAGGTATCACCTTATATGAGATCACTCCAATGGTATCACAACGCCATTGAACCACAACAAATCATGGCAAATACAATGTTTTTTGCTAATTATTACAAGTCTAAATGGTACGAACTAAAATCCTTTTTTGAACTTTTTTGGAATGGACAAAATCATATTTTATATAAAAAAATTAGAAAAGAGCTACCTAAATATCCTCATTTAGGTGTTGCAAAAGTGGCGAATAATTTGGATGCTTGTGTTTGCCTACATCAATTATTAATTACAACTACAGGGATTAGTAGTATCTTAGACAACAACTCTTTGTCTAGATTTATAGATATAGGAAACACTATTCTAAAGGACAAAGATAACGCAGTAGCATATGAAGAATTTATAGAAAAAGTAGAAAAAAATTTTACTACCACAGAAAGAAAGGCTTTTAATTTAATAGAGTCTTTTGCCAAAATATATGAACAATTAATTCCTGTTATAATACTAAAGCGAGCTAATACTCTTGATAGAGTTGACAAAGAAAAATATGGGATAATGACTGCTGATTTTGAAGAATTAACTTCCTTTTATGCAAAAAGTTATGAATGGATACTTGAAAACTTAGATTTCGTCATTGGATTAAACAATGTAGCTGTAAGAGGTAATTATAATTCGTTCAAAAAAGAAAACAAAACGTATGAAGATTATCTTAAACTTTTTAAGGGTAACAAATTAGGTTGGATGATTAAAGATGAACCATTTAGTTTA
>NZ_JBIOSS010000003.1:0-61213 GCF_051714905.1 Enterococcus sp. AZ084 | reverse complement strand
AAAGCTTCAATCTTTATTTTACTTCGAGCCTGTACAAATGCGGAAGCCGTTGGCGTTTGAAGTGTAAAATCAAAGTAAGAGAGTAATTCACTAGAAAGACTTTGTCCACCGAAAGAGAGAATAATTTTGAGAGTGGTCTCAAAAGATAATTTTCTATTTCGTGAAAAATCAAGCGGAGATTGAGCAAAAATTTCAGGTTGATTTGTAATACCGCGAATTTGATCTTCTAAATTTTGTTTGATTTTATGAGCTGCTTGAAGTGTGGATGAAATGTTGATAGTATTAGACATAAGGGCACCTCCAGAATAAGTAGCGCTATGACGTTGTATTATTGTTAAAATAATTGTATCAAGAGAGTGTCCTTTTACATAGAAAAAATAAAGCAGGGAAACTTAAATGTTTTCCTGCTTTTTGCCTTAACTTAATGACATTGGAGTATACTCTATTGGGTTCCTACCAACTATCTAAACGAGCTTAATTAAGTCAACTCTCCATGAACAATTAACTTAATCAAACTTTAGTTTTCCACCTTTTAGAAGGGTTGCTCTGAAAAATAGTGAATGCGTTATTTGACTGAATCTAGATTTCGTAACGATTTATGACCAAAAAATATTTTCTAAATTACATGGATCAATCAAAAGTATCCAGAGAAAAAATTGCTGTACGCTCTTTTTAATGATTCTTTTTTAATATTCGTTTTTCTAAATTTGCATACCGAAGTGAAAATTTCGATTATTTATTTTGGTGAGAATCTTGTAATATAAGAGATGCAAATAAGGCTTCAAGTTGATCCTTATTTTGTTTAATGATTTGCATCAAAAACCATCGTTTTTTAGAATTTATATTCGCTATTTATATTCTGAAATAGAAAGACTAATTTAATAACTTTTTTAAGACATTTGATTCTATCGAATGTCTTTTTTTTTGTCTCCTTAAAAACGATGAATTTTGAGAAGAACATTAAAGGAGGAGGGAATATGCGAAAAACGGTCGGCCAAATAATCGTTCTATGTTTCCTAATAATAGCGATGCAGTTTCCGTTGCTGGTTTACGGTACACAGGTCCAATCCGTTGAGTCAGAAGGATCGATTGGATTTACCGGGGCCTATGAACCAATCGGTCCGCCAGACCCACCACCTAGCACTAGCCCACAAAAGCCAGACGGTACTTTGCCGAAAACCAATATGATTGATAGCTCACTTGGACTATGGATCGGCAGTTTCTTAGTGGGTAGCGTTTTATTAGCCTTAGGGTACAAAAGAAGAAAAGCAACACAAAAAACAATTAAATGAAAGTAGGAATTTAAGAATGAAATTTATCCGGTTAGCAACTGTAGCTGCATTATCAACAACCATTTTTGCCGGAGGCGTACAAGCCTTCGCCGAAGAAACTGTTCAAGAGAAGGAAACACAAGAAGTTCGCAAAACAACCACTGAGGGTCAAATCACCTTCACGCCAGGAAATGATGACACAGTCGTTGATCCTGGACCGGATGGTCCTGATGTAACTATTCCGCCAGTCACTGGTCCTGATGGAGAAAACAAAGGACCTTTAACAATCGCAACTGTGCCAACAATGAACTTCGGTTCACAAATTATCTCAACTACAGATGAGCATTACAATATGGTCGCTGAAAGACAACAAAAAACAGGAACAACCGGTGAAGAAAATAAAGTTCCTTATGTAAGTTTGGCACAAGTCCAAGACACCCGCGGTACCAATGAAGGATGGGAATTAAGTGTAAGTTTAACAGAATTTGAAGCACCTACGGATACATTAAACAAGGTATTAAAAGGCGCAAAAATCACGTTATTCGATCCGGCCCTACGCTACAGTATCGATGATGCAGCTCAAGCACCGAGCATTCATGCAAGTGGATTGGAATTGATTCCAAATAATGATGCCGTACCGATTATGACGGCAGCTAACCAAAAAGGTGCTGGTACCTCGACGGCTGTTTGGGGAGATCATGATGCGATTGCAAAACAAGTAGAAGATGGCGCAGCTGTTGTAGAGAATGAAGCGATTCAATTATTCGTTCCTGGTTCGACTGCTAAAGATGCGGTAACGTATACCTCTACCTTGACATGGGAATTAGAACTAACACCTGAAAATGACCTTTAAGAAGTAACAATTTCCATGTTCCATTAGTCACTAGCAGCGTTACAGATCTCTGTGGCGCTGCTTTTTTTAGAAAGGATTAAAAAAATGAGACACAAACAAATTACGCAAAGCGGGCTGTGGCTCCTAGTGATACTTTTCCTTTTCTTGCCCATTTCAGCCCAAGCTGAAGAGACGGCCTTAAATACACATGTCACCCCGCTTTTTCCCAAAAGTCAAGTCGATGAAGGTAAAGGGTATTATGAGCTATTACTCGCTCCTGGTCAAAAAGAGACCTTGCAGCTGAAAGTCGGTAATTCCAGTTCAGAACCAATCAATGTCCAGGTGACACCGCATACGGCGTATACCAATACTTTGGGAAATGTCGAGTATGGCAAAGATGCCGAAGAAGAAGATCCAACCTTGGTTCACTCCTTGGATGAACTGATGACTCCTTCGGAGGTCATTACACTCGCAGGAAAAGAAACAAAGGTCATAGACATTCCTTTACAGATGCCTAAAGACGCCTTTGAAGGGTATTTAGCTGGTGGTTTACGAATCACCGAAGTAAAAGAAGAGGAAGAAAGTGAAGCACCAGAAGGAGAAGGGGTAGCGATCAAGAATGAATTTGCCCATGTGGTAGGTGTGGTCGTCAGTAATACCCGAGACTCGGTGCAACCGGAGTTGGAACTATTAGATGTGTTTGCGGATCAATTGAACTATCGCAATGTGATCAGTGCCACGCTACAAAACTTCACGCCCACCTTTGTCAATCAATTGGCGGTGGAAGCTACCGTGAAACGAGCAGGAGAGAGCGACGTTCTCTATGAGGCCAGTAAAGAGAAGATGCAGATGGCGCCCAATTCGAATTTTAACTTTCCGATTTCTTTAGAGGGAGATCGTTTTCGAAGTGGGAACTACGTGTTAGAACTAACCGCAAAGTCGGGAGACAATGAATGGTCTTGGACTCGTGAGTTTACGATCGATGCCGACGATGCCCGTAAGTTGAACCGGGAAGACGTCATGATCGACAACAGTCCCAATTGGTGGATGATCGGTGCGATTATTTTGCTCATTTTAATGCTTGGACTTGTGCTTTATCTGATGTGGCAAAAGAAAAGAGCACGTGAAAGTGAAAAAGAAGGATAGAGAGGAGGATTCTATGAGAAAGCTAATGAAAAAAGGAGTGCTCATTTTAGGAACGACGATTCTTATTCTGCATGCATTCCTCCTACCAGTAGGCATCGTCTATGCGGAAACCACGGAGAAAAAAGAAGAGGCGCAGATACAGGGAGAAGAACAGTTGGAACTTCCATCCATAAAAAACTATCTAGAAGTGGAAGAAGAAAGTGAACCTCGCTTTTCCTTTTCTAACTCTCACCTACAAGGAACGATTGAATCGCCATTAAAAGTGACTTTTTTTTCTGATCAAGAAGTGTCCGAAGCACGAGTATTCTTACCTGAAGAAGCAACGCTTCTCAAAGATCAATTACCAACAGGGATTTCAGTTGAGAAAGGAGAGCAGTCTAATGAATGGATTGTTCAGTCAAAACGTGCGCAAAATACATTTGTTCTTCCATTAGTATTCGATGTGGCTGGGATGTATGAAGTATCTGTGGGTGAATCTTCAGTTGAAATTGAAATTTGTGATCAGGAAGAAACACAAATAGATGAGTCCAATTCAATGGAAGGAAATTCGGACCAAGACGTTGTTACTGAGCATGATCTGGAGCATCAGAAAAATAGTGACACTCAATTTCTTGATATCACACCAAGAAGTTGGAATGTTGATAATTTCCCTTTGCTTATAAGTAGAGGAGACCAATTACTACGTCCGGAATTGATACCTGAAACCTATTATTACGTTCAAGCATCTAACGCTAACATGTCACCGACTGCTAGCTTTTTACGGACATCCGATCGTAGTGCAGCTCGTCGTGAGCGAGTGACAGCCGATAGTTATATTCTTCCTGATATTGTTCAAGACACAACTGGAAACAATCTCGATTTATTTTTTGATGTTTCACAAGCTTCACAGATAGATTTTAGAGACTCGCCTGGGGCTATGTGGTCAACTAGTTATGGAACTAGCGCGAGCATTACTGCAGATATATCATTAAAAAATTCCGATGGTTTGTTACTAGAAGAACCCATATACTTTTATCAGTCCGACAGTGAATATACATTATTCATCAAAAAGGACGATCTTATTGGAATAGTACTCCTCACTACTGGACAAACTCTATCCGTAAGTGAATTTGGGGACTCTTACAGAATTTCTGTACCTAGCGGCATCAGTAATAAAGGATTGATACTGAGAAATGGCGCAGAGTTTCGGGCAACTTCTAGTAATGCACATGGGTTCCGTATGTTTATGAATAGGCCAGCAAATTCTGTAGTTAAGAATTTAGCGTTCGAAAGTTTTCCTATAGAAGGTGGTAATGCTAAGTCAAACAAGACTTCTGTGTTTCAAGGGGAAACAGTGGACATTAGCGCTTCCCCTAATCCGGGCTACCAATTTAGTCGATGGGAGATTGTATCTGGATCAGGTGGCGTAATTGAAGATGTAGAAGCGAGGAACACTAAATTTACGATGGGAAGTTCTGATACCATTCTTCGAGCAGTATTTGAGGAAATTAAATACGAAGTCGTTTTAGAAGCCAATCCAATAAATGGAGGAACTCCGGAAGTAGAGACATTCCAACTATCTCCAGGAGAAAAAACAGTGATTCGTGCAAATCCAAACCAAGCATATGACTTTGTTCGATGGGAAATCATTAATGGAGAGGGTAGTACGATTGACGACCCCTTCAATGCAGTAACAAATGTTACAATGGGAAACGAAGATACTACGATTCGAGCAGTTTATGAAATGAAGGTTGTCTCACCAGTAGATCCGATGAATCCAGAAATTGAAGTCGATCCAGAGAATAAACCTGAGCTTCCTGAAGAACAAGGGACACTGAGTATTGATTTTGCGTCACGCTTTTCATTTGGAACCCAAGGCATTTCTGCGCAGACCAAGCGCTATTATGCACAACCCCAACGCTTGTTGAATGCTGACGGAAGCATCAATGACGCAGAAGAGCGACCAAATTATATCCAAGTCAGTGATCGTCGCCCAAAAGAGGAGCGTCACGGTTGGCAATTAGCAGTTACACAAAATAATCAGTTTACGGATCGTCAAGACAATCAACTTAGAGGCGCACGTTTGTTGCTTAATAACCAACAATTTGCATCTGTCCAAGAATCTAACGAACCAATGCTTCAAAATCAAGACGGGATTGTGCTGATCCCAGAAGAAAAAACGCTTCTTGTGACCGCGCACGATGGTCAAGGAGCGGGGACTTGGATTTATCGTTTCGGCAACAGGGAAAGTGCAGGTGAAAGTGTCGCCCTTGAAGTTCCACCAACGGCGAACCCAAGAACAGCTACCTATCAAACGACCCTTACGTGGGAATTGAGTGCAGTTCCCGACAATTAGTTGAAAAAGAAAAGGGCTGCGGCTCTTTTCTTTTTCTTCACAGAAAGAAAAAATTCAGAATTTATTTTATCATTTAGTCTTTATTACCAAAGACTATGTGTGGAGTAATATTTTTAGGGCTATCAGAAAAAGAGTGCATCATAGCTCAGACTCTGATCAATCAAACTGGCTTTGGACGTCGAATGATCATGTAATACATATAAGTAGAAAAAGATTATTTCGATGAGATGATCCAATTGGTCGGTAATGAAAAAGGTTACCAATTTTCTTTTTTTACGCGAAGGAGGTATTATGATAAGAAAGAAGCACTGATTCATGAAGAAAAGCCTTTTTTTGTTTGTGGATCAGTTAACTACGGGGAAAGAACTGACCATCCTTTATAGATGATTTTAGCGAATCAATTATGTTTCCTAAGCCATATCAAAGTAATGAATCAAGTCCCAAAAAGGGTACGCACAGGAAGGTTTGAATTAACAACTTTGCCCACAAGAGAAACAATCTAACGAACATTGTGTGGTTATTGTGAAGGGAAAAGGAACAAAATGAAAAAGTGAGGGATAGGTATGCGTGAATTACAAATTGCTTTTATTACCAATGCTGAGATTCGACGTTGGATGCGAATCTTGACTATTATTGAACGAGAACACCACTTTACAATCGTGGCCTTGAGTGAACGCTTGATGATCTCGCAGCGAACGATGGTCAAAGATGTTCAAGCAATCAAAAGTTACTTTGGGAAGACCATTGAATTGCTTTCACTGTATAACGGTTTTCATTTTGACGAACGTGACCGGGTAGGATACCAAGAAAAGAAAGAACAACTGTTAGAGAACGAAGTTCTCCTTGATATTGTCGGGACGATTTTTTACGGAGAGCCTATCGCATTAGCTGACTTGGCACACCAGTACAGTTATGCCGAAAGTACGTTGCGTCGGTTTTTAGTGAAAATTGAACCGATCTTAGCTGAATATAATCTAACATTGACCCTTACCCCCGTGAATTTTGTAGGGGAAGAAGCCGACATCCGCAAGTTTTTTTTTGATTTTTATTACAGCAGTGAACAGACCCCCTTTACGATTCGTCCGCCCGAAGGGCTGCATGCATTGGTTCTGGATGAACTATCTAGCAAGCTGGGGGATTATGAGCTGGGGACAGGGACGACCGTTTCTGCTTTTTATTACCATCTTTATATCACGATGGTTCGTGTCAAACAACATCAGTTTATTTCATTGCCTAAGTGGTTGAAGAACGTCGATTATCAGGAAAAAGATTTTCAGCTACTTTATTCTTTACAAGCGAGGATCCATGAGGAATATGAGATCTATCTGCCAAAGGAAGAATTCGCTTGGGTCCATCTATCGATCATTTCCAAGCGAACGATTCATCGAGTAGATCAAGAACATACATTCAGTCAACGATTCAATCAGTGGGATGGCCTTGAACAAGTGGTATCAGATTATCTGTCGGATCCCTTCTTTGCACAATGGGATACCGACACGTTAGGGGAATTTATGACGTCGTTTTTAGTCTCACGTCTGATCAATGAAGCGTTAAGTCCGGTATTGAATAAAGAGTTAGAAGAAGTCCGTATCATGGCCAAGCAAACCTATGGACAGATCCATGAGATCAATTCCTGCTTCTTACAAAAGCATGCACAGACACTTCGCTTTTCAGCAGTGACCTTTGAAGATGTGGCCGTCAGTTTTACGTTATACATGGATATGTTGTTTCATTATTACCAACCCGTCAAGCAGGTTTTGTTTTTACTGGAAGGAGATTATTTGGTGGTGCAATCGATTCGACTGCAGGCCCAGGAGCTCTTAGGTAAGCATTACAATTTACTCTTTCTTCCACTGCAGGAATTGACGCAGGAAAGCTTGAATGATGCGCAAATTGATCTGATTGTCACCAACTACCGACCGTACCTTTTGGATTACGCACTGGAAACCGAGTATATCTTGATGAATAGTCTTCCGACGGCGCAAGACTGGACACGGGTCAAACATCGATTGAATCCATTGATCGACCGGATTGTTTTTTAAAAGAAAGAAGGAAAAGAAGCATGACAGGATTTACGACAAAGGAGGCCTATTTACAGGGCTTTCATAAAACTTTTGAAGCAGCAGGAAAACGAAAAAGCCCAGTCCTAAAGGACTATTTACACAGGCAAACGGACCGATTGGAGACCCTCATAGCACAAATCTCTCAAGATAATTTTTGGCAAGTCTGGCCAGAGATCTTAGGGATCGATGCGAAGCTGGGAATTGTTTCGGAAGTGCTTGTCTTTGATAATTTTTCGGATGAGGCCATTATTCGAATGGTTGAAACGGATTACCACACCTATTTCAAAGAATTATGCGGGTATGATCTCAGTATGGAACCGAAACATTCCATAATTTTCAATGTTCTATGATTGTTTAATGGGTAGATCGTCCAAATTATTACGAAAAAGATTTTGTAGAGTGTTCAAAAAATTACATTTTGAACACTCTTTTTGATAAGTATTGTTCCAGAAAAAAATTTTTCAACTCTATAAACACGACTAAATAATCTTTTAGTGAAAAATGTGAGTAAAGCTTCTTGTTCAGATAGGGGTATGATCAAAATTAAAAGTTATTGCTTCTTATTTATTGTTCTTTTAGCAGTTAACGTAATTAGGTTCAGTAAGATATTTTCCTAGAGACCAACAGAGTATGCTTTTTTGTCCGTTCTGTTTATCTGCTGAAAAACTTAATTTAGAAAAGGACATTGAAGTTGAGCAAGAGAAATAAAAGATAAAGTAAGGCTTCTATTGGTTCAAAAATTCATAGAATGTTAATCCAATTTAACAGGAAAGGATAATTATGTATATACATTCTTTCTTGGATGTGTTATACTATGTATATACAGAAAGAGGTGTCTAATATGGAAATGCTACCTATAAAAAAATGGGGAAATAGTAATGGTCTTAGATTGCCAAAGTATATTATGGAATATCTTGGAATTCATACAGAAGACAAAGTGAAGATAATACAAGAAGAAGTAAACGGTCAAAAGCGTCTAATCATCGAAGCTGCTAATTTAGAAAATGAATTAACAATTGAGCAGTTATTTGAAAATTATACTGACGAAAGAAATCATGTGACGATTCAAAACTTAGGTGAAGCAGTAGGTAATGAAAAATGGTGAGAAAGCCTAGACAAGGCGATATTCTATTATTGAATACAGCACCTCGATCTGGACACGAACAAACAGGAAAAAGACCTTATATTGTTTTAAGTCATGATATTATTGCAGATTATAGTAACGTTGTTACAGTTGCACCTATTTCTAGTACAACTAGAAACTATCCGTTATATGTAAATATTAATTCAAAATATGAAATGAAGACAACAGGAAAAGTATTATTAGATCAATTAACGACAATTGATTATGAAGCCAGAGAGTGTATTTTCTTGGAAAAAGCACATGATAGTTTGGTTGATGAGTTATTGATGAAAGTTAGAACAGTATTTCAAAAAGTAAGTAAATAAAATAGAAACAACAGCATGACCAACTATCCGTCGTTGACCATGCTGTCCCCTTTTATTCTATATACAGTTTGTCTCGTAACATTGTAGTCTTTCGCAATCTTAGCAATCGCAACACCCTTTTTAAGATCTTCAACGATGCTTTTATAAACAAGGCGACGTTGGGGATCTTTTGTGTCTGCACTATACAACTTAGGACGTCCTTTGTAAACACCATTCGCTTTCGCAATCTTAATTCCTTGTGCCTGGCGTCGTTTAGATTCTGTACGTTCCTGTTCGGCAATCATAGCCAAGATTTGAATGATTAAGTCTTTGATGAATTTATCCAGGAGAGGATTTCCAATTGCTTCAGCCATGATTGGTAAACTAGTGATGATTAGCTGCACATTTTTCTTTTTAAGGTAATTGACCGATTCAATGATCTCGTCATAATTTCTTCCAAGTCGGTCGATGGCTTCCACGATAAAAATATCTTGTTCTCGGACAAATTCTAAAGCTTCCTGGAAAATTGGTCGATGAGTAATCGTTGCTCCAGATTGTTTCTCAATAAAAATTTTTTCTGCGCCAAACTTTTTCATTTCTTCAATTTGCCGTTGTTCATTTTGATCAATCGATGAGACACGTATGTATGCAACTCTCAAAATTTTTACCTACTTTCTGCAACTATTTAAAATACACCCTAATCATACACTAGAAAACCAGATTTTTCAATGTCATGCCAGTGTCTATTTAGGGTACACTCAAAACAAACACTTATTTGATTTTATACACTATAAAGGTTATTATTATTTGTAAGCTATAAAGTGTATAAAAGGAGACTAATATGTCAGAAAAGAAATATGATTTGCATGACAATGATTTAATGACTGCGACTGAAGCCAGCCTAAGATGGGGATACGATTCAGGTTATGTGAGACAAATGAAGAAAAAGTATCCTAATAAAATACCTGATGGAGAAATTAGATTATTCGGAAAAACTTTAGTAATAACTAGAGATGGCATGGAAGCTTTAACAGGGAAAAAAGAACCGATACCACACTTTTATGTTATAGAAGAAGATAATTGGTCGGTTCAGTCACAGAAAGAAGTTAAAAATTTTGAAGACGGAAAAGAGATACTGAAGCAATTAATACTAAATAATTTAGCATTCGTAAACTTAGACCAAGTTACATTAAAATATATCGATCCAGCTAAGACGAAATTTGGGTTATCCATTCGTCCAGGTAAGAGAATCTATATAGAATGTAGAAAATGACATGCTATTTAGTGTTCATACGATGATTCTAAGGTCATTTAGGATTCATAGGTTATATAGTTGGTCAAACAGGGCGAATTAGAACCTACTTATAATAGTTAATCTAGTTGAGTAAAGAAAAGTCAGACATTTTTGTCTGATTTTTTTCTTTCTAGGTAGTTCCCCTTTACAAAAGCGAACGTATGTTTGTATAATTGTGTTGGAATGGGGGAGATTGTTATGCTTGATTACTCAAATGAACCAGTAAATGATTACTTTTTGATCGATATAAAAAGTTTTTATGCGAGCGTTGAATGTGTTGAAAGAAATTTAAATCCATTAACAACGCCTTTAGTTGTGATGAGTCGAGCAGATAATACAGGGTCAGGGCTTACTTTAGCCGCTTCACCAACTGCCAAAAGTAAATATGGAATCACGAATGTCAGTAGACCTCGTGATTTACCTTATCCTTTGCCTAAAGAATTACACATTGTACCACCAAGGATGAACTTATATATCAAAAAAAATATGGAAGTAAATAGTATTTTTCGGCAATACGTCGCAGATGAAGACTTATTGATTTATTCCATCGATGAGTCGATTCTAAAGGTAACAAAATCGCTGAACTTATTTACGACACCTGGTACAAGAAGTGAGAGACGAAAACAGCTCGCAAGACAGATACAGTTACACGTTTACCGTCAAACTGGTTTGATCGCGACCGTCGGTATTGGTGATAATCCTGTTTTAGCTAAATTAGCCTTAGATAATGAAGCCAAGCATAATAAGGGATTTATAGCGGAATGGACGTATCAAAATGTGCAAGAAAAAATTTGGGCGATTAAAGAAATGACGGACTTTTGGGGTATCGGATCACGCATGAAAAAAAGATTGAATCACATGGGTATCCTGAGTATTAAAGATTTAGCCAATTGGGACCCCTACGCGCTCAAGAGGCAACTAGGGGTTATTGGACTACAGCTCTATTTTCATGCGAATGGGATTGATCGAACGGATATCGCAGAACCGCCAGAACCAACTAAAGAGAAATCCTATGGCAATTCTCAGGTGCTACCGAGGGATTATACGAGGAAAGAAGAAGTCGAGATCGTGGTGAAGGAAATGGCGGAACAAGTGGCTGCACGTATTCGACAGCATAAGTGCAAGACTGGTTGTGTCCGCTTGTATATAGGGACGTCGATCCTGGAATCAAAGTCAGGGTTTTCTCACCAAATGAAAATCCCGCTCACTGATAATACGAAAGAGCTTCAGTACTATTGCCTTTATCTCTTCAACAAATATTATGAAGGACAAGAAGTAAGGCACGTTGGAATTACTTACAGTAAGCTCGTTTATACGGATTCGCTTCAGCTAGATTTGTTTAGTGATCCACAACAACAGATCAATGAGGAAAAACTAGATAAGATTATCGACAAGATCCGACAGAAATATGGATTTACGTCGATTGTACACGCTTCTTCTAAGTTAGAAGGCGCACGTAGTATTACTAGAAGTACATTGGTTGGTGGACATGCTGGGGGCAATGGAGGGCTTAATAATGATTGAATACAATGATCGAGGACGTTTGAAATGGGCAGGCTTTTATCTTTCAGATCACACAGAAAAGATCGATGCCGACGTCGAGCAGCGTGCAAATCTAAACTTGGCCAAAGAACAAATGACGACTGAAGAGATTACGGAAGTATTGAACGCTGCTGTCCTGAAAAGAAAAGTTGTTTGTGTCCAAAAGGAAGAACGTGATACTGAAGGCTACTATCCGGATGATATTAAGGGAGAAATTCATGGGTATGATGAATTAGGCATTTTTATTGGAGAGTATAAGGTCCATTACGATGAAATTCGCCACATTGAAATCCAGGAGTTAGATAAATGGAGTCAGCTATGAATATCATTCAGCAGTACGAATGGCGCTATATTTGCTATGAAGAATTACTAGAGGAAATTTGGGGATATGGGCAACAATTGATGAACGAGGTTGGCGTTGAATGCTTTACCTTTTATGTGGAAGCTAGCGCAGGGTATCATAGTTTCTACTATTATATTGCGCCGTATGAAGAGAGTTAGATAAGTACTGGGATTTAGGGGTCACTGAAACATCCGTACAGAAAATAGCGATAAGGAAAGTCGAATAGATGCTAAATCACCCTTTCCAAAATCTAACGCTATTTTTTTGTTTAGTTGTTTTAGTGATCCCTTTTCTACTGAAAATAAAGAGAATTGATGTGTGATAGAATAAATAGAAAGCTATTTGAAGAAAAAATTTATGATGTGTAGATAATATACAAAAGGAGTAAAAGAAGTGAATCGATCAGAGTACAAACAAATGCTGACAATGAAATATTTTTACGAGGAGAAATTGCAAGAAATCAAAAAGAAACATAAGTCCGATCCGGATTTGTTTCATCCGATTGGTAAGGATCGTTATTGTCTATACTGTGAGAAGTATCAAGAAATACAAGATAAGCTACAGCCTATGGTAAAACAATTAATGGAGTATGAAAAAACACACGAAGTCAAACAACCAGTGATTCAACAGTTGGCTGCAGTCCCCAAAAAGGAAAAGGCGAAGCCAAAAAAAGTGTATCAAGTCTATTCTCTCTTGTTCAAAGATGGTTCAGAATATTTGGTTTATACGTTCGCCCAGGAAACTGGTTGTCGTTTATTAGGAAGACAGATTTCAGAATTAAGTAAGGCTGTTCCGATCTCAAAGGATTATTATTCTTCCATTTATTTAGAACAGGAAGATGGCTCGATTATTTCAGTAGAAGCACGCTTGCAAGAGCATTCGACTAAGAAAAGTTGGTTAGTAGCAGAGAAACAGCAAACGAGAATAAAAGCGACAGGGAATTGTTTTAATGAAAAACCCTTTGAGTATTTGAAATATACTAAAGGACAATACGGCTGTTTGAGAACTTTTTGCGGGAATACGGCGATTAAAAAAACAAAGAAATTCTCGAAAAATGGGAAAGTCGCTTTTGAAACAGCGCGTGGCATGATTGCGATAGAGTACGGACAAATCCTTCTAAAACTCTTTCCAGGCACGTTCATGGTCATTAATGAACAAGAATTTAGCGAATATTTTGTAGAAGACGAATCATTAGTATGGATGAAGAAAGAATAGAAAAGCAAGAAGGGGTTAAGCCTATTTTTTTGATGCCGACATGAGGGATTAGTCCTAGTGAATAAAAGAAGTAGACAATAGCATGGTATAAACGTTAAAATATTATTGCGTTCGCAATAATATTAGGAGAGGTAGGCTCACCCACCATGTCTCGAAATACCTTTGTTTATTCCCACCCAATCAACGTATTTATTATCAAGTATCTAGGAGTTACTGTCGATCAATTCTGTGAGTCCTATGGTTATAGTCAAGGGACTGTCGCTAGTTGGATCACACGGAACCGACGAGTTGAATCACTACCTGCAGGTTTCATTTATGACTTAGGGCTTGCGGCAAGCTTAAACATGTCTGATCTGTATGATAAACTACTACTACTTCAAGAAGATTATGATGCTTATTTGATCAGTAAAGGGAAAAAGAAAAAGAAACATATTGAATAATAAATATTTTAATTTTCCATATAAATAAAAAGGATAGAAAATTTTATATTCTTTTTTATATTTATATAAATTTACGAAACTATAAATCATTTTACTTTAAATCAAAAGCTGTTAAATAACAAAAAATAATTAATAATATGGAAATTTCCCTATTTCCCTTTTTCTATATTAATATTATCATATTTTTAACAACAATCAACTATAAAAAATATAGAAAATTCCCTATTTCTATATTAATAAATAACAAAAAAAGAGACTTTAAATTAGTCTCTTTTTTGTTATTCTTCTTCTGTTAATAACCTAAACCTTTTTTGTTTAGATGTTTCCAAAGTTGGAACATATGAATCAATTAACATTTGTATGATTTCATAATCTGTTTTAGTTTTCGTAATATCTTTGAGAGCAGCTAGTTCACTCTTAGTAGATAGAGGTACTTTTATACTTCCTTTTTGATTCCTAAACTCAATTTTCTTTTTGGCAATTCTATCCTCAGAGCTTTCAGTAAAAGACTGCTTAGGAAGTATATTCCCTTTTTTTCTTTCTAAAGTATTTTGCTTGTTAAGCAATCCTAGTTTTTTTTCTGCCATGATAATCGATCTCCTATTGGTTATTAAATTGGGTTAGACGTTCTAATAATTCATTTGCAACTAGCTCATAAGTTGATAAAACTTTTCTATCATGTCGATCCTGATCAGTAATACCGTTAATCGCAAATCTTTTAATTCTTTCCATTTGAGGTATATATGTTTTAAAAAAGTTTTCTTCACCAAAACTATTTTTAGCACTTTCCAAAATGTATTCATCAACTTTACCATTGTTTTTCATTAAAACTGGTAAAATACCGATTACATCAAGATCTAAGTTATATAAATTAGTAAGCTTTTCTAATTCTTCAACATAACTTTCAGCACCAGTTAAACTATACTCTTGCGTTTGGAGGGATATTAAAACGAAATCAGATGAAGTTACAGCATTTTTGGTAATTTCAATACTCATAGGTGGAACATCCAAAATAATAAGATCATAATTCTTTTTTAATGGTTCAAAATACTTATATAAAAAGAAATCTTCTTCTTGATCGTTCTTAGCGTTTTTATAAACATATTTAGCAAATCCTTCAAAATCAATAAATGATGGAATAAGTGATAAATCCTTTTTAATTAAAACCGGCAAATCTAAAAGAGAACCATCTTTTATTCCTGCCATTAATGTTTTGTTTACAATTGTATCTTCCTTAGGAGAATTAATAAATTTAGTTAACATTAATTCTTTAGTTGCATTTGACTGTGGATCTAAATCTATAACCAAGGTATTAATACCTAAGTTAGATAAAGTATACCCAAGCAAAGTTGCATTAGTTGTCTTACCCGCTCCGCCCTTATAATTTCCAACAGTAATTGTCGTTGCTTTATCATTATATTTATTCCAATTCATGAATATCCCTCACTTTCACTTCAATTATACCACAGGTATAGAAAAAGGGAAATATAGAATTTTCTTTTTTTCTATATTTCCCTTTTTCTATATAGGGAAATTTCTATAACGATAATTATTTTTAAGTCAAAAACCCTAATATATCAGTATTTTAAAACTGTATTATTTAAAATATAGAAATAGGGATAATTCTTTATTTCCCTATTTCTATATTTAGAAGTTTAGAAATAGGGAAATTTCTATACCAAATAAAAATGTTTACTTATTACAAAAAATACTTTATGCTATTTATGAGAATAAATAAGGCTAAAGTATATATAAATCAAAATTTATCGAAAGTAGGTTAAAAATCGTGTCCTCTAAATCTCAATTACAAAAAAACACTATAAAAAATATGGGATATAAAGCAACAGACATTTATATCGAGAAATACTATAAGTTCCCAAGTTTTTTAATTCATAATTCTAAATACTCAAAACTAAAAGATAGCTCCAAGCTTGCTTATATGTTGTTCAAAAATGAATTTAGACGTGCTTTTCATGAAAAATGGATTGATAGTGATGGAATGCTTTACTTAGAATTTACCCAATCAGATTTAATGGAAAAATTAAATTGCTATCAAGGAAAAGTGAAAAGTATTTTAAAAGAGTTGGAAACATTTGGCCTAATATCAATTGTGCAAGGTGAATTTAATCCAAAAACTAAAAAAAATGAAAAAAATAAATACTACTTGTTACAGCCTGAAATAACAGCTGACGATCTCTTTATTCAGAGTGTTCCAAAAGAAAGAGAACAATCCGAGAATACTAACATTGCCACTACTACAGACGAGTCACGAGATGCGGAAATCGCACGTCGAGACAAAATCAGTGAAACCGTTGATAATACTGGGAATGCGAAAATCGCACATCGTAAAAATAGTGCGGAAACCGTTGATAATACTGGGAATGCGAAAATCGCACAAGATTATTATATTAAAGAATCTTTAGACACTAATAGACACAATATAGACACAGAGAAAGACCACCTACAAGATCAATTATTGCTAGATAATTTTGAAACAATCATGAAAGACAATAGTATTGCCACGTTTGTCCCTGACCGAGTACTAAGTTTGATTAAAACATTCTCGTCTAGTTACAGTGAAGCTCAAAAGACCGTTCAGACAATCCATAACGCAAAAGCAAAATCAGAAAAAGATACTCAGACTAAAATTATTTTTGAGGATCTAGATATTTATGGGCTTAATGCCGAGCAAGAATTATATCAAACTCTTTTAAAAGCCTATCAAAAACAGAAAACAGAAAAAGTTGAAAATATTCAAAATCTAATCTTTGTTTACGTTAAGAACTGGTTTATGGAAAATCCGATTGCTGCAAAACAACAAGCTGAATCAAGCGAAAAATTACCGAAAGTCCCTTTGCATGATTGGCTCAACGAAGGTTAAAATCAGTCGTGATTATGGGAATTGTCTAGGTGTGTCTCAGCGTAGCTGATGTGTCTTTATCAGTAAAAAATTTACAAGTTACTTGCTAGAATTGTTAATTTTAATCGTGATATGAGCGTTTTTAGTCAATAAAGTAAGCGACTTTCCCAGGCATTCCGGTAGTTATTAGATTATTTAGGCTATATAAAACAATATCTGCGGTTGTTTGTATTTTATTTCCTTCATAATTCCGCATGTTCGCGATAAACTCGACTTCTTTTTGATAGGTTCTAGCTTTTTCTAATGCAATGGATTTTTCTGCTTTGGTTTGCGCTTGATAAAACTCAATACGAATTCTGAATAGAGTCAGTAACAGATTGTAATTGAATAAAGGACTTATTTTTAAAATTTGACTCAATTTGTCACAACTAGCTTTTGCGTAAGCGAGTAATTCTTGGTCTAGTTCATTTTTATCTAAAACGGCAAGGTCGATCAGAGCATCGGTTATATTGGATATGGTGGTAGGAAAGACATGTAAATACTGGCAATCTAATGCACTGATAAATTCGACAGGATACTTCTCTAATGTTTCAAAAAAGTAAATAAGGTGTTCTTTTGAGAAATATGGAGTAAAGTCAGCGATTAACTGAAGATAATAATTGGTTAAATGGTTTTTATTTTTTATCTCTAGAAAAAGTCTATTAATTTCTTTTGTCGTAATTGGATCAATAATCGGAAGCACATGATTAAATTGATGTTTTAAGAATAAATAGTTTCGATAAGCGCGCATAGATTTATTATTATCGTGTTTGAGCTGTAAATATAGTTTTTCCAAATGGCTCAAGTCAAGTGTATTGTTCAAATAATCTTGAACCAGTTGCCTGATTTGTGCCGCAAGAGGATTTTCTAAATTTTCGATATCGTTTAAATCGGAAACTTGAGCATCTAATCTTGTCATGATCAAGTCAAATTCATTAGAGGTTAATGCCCGATCTCCTAACTCAAATCTGGAGTAGGCAGAGCGGCTCATAATATCTTTTGAAACTTCGTGCTGGCTAAGCCCATGTTTGAGACGTAAGCTTCGAATCAATGAATGTATTTCCATTTAACATATCCTCCTTTGAATGTCAATAAAAAAATGGCGATGTGCTAAATTAGCACATCGTCACTTTTTACCAGACTTTTGTTTCTAATTGTTGTATGCTAATTAAGACGTCGATTCAATTAAATGTTGTACAACATAAATTTTTAACGAGAGGGGGGACTGCTGATGTTTCCATTTCCAATCGATCCACGAGATGCGCAAATCATTCGTCCTTAATTATGGTTATTGACTCTTAATTAGATATAGACCAATTATTTTAATCTGGTTTGTGAATCTTTTTATTATCTTTTAAAAATTTTTCCTCATAAATTTATTATAAATTAGAATAACTATTAAGACAAATTATTTCTAGTTAGGAAACCTATAGGTATGCGTTTATTTCTTGAATTAAATAAGGATCTAGAGGGATTTATCGATGGGGATTTTTACTAAAAGAGAATAGAGTCTGAATAAATTTAGGATAATTTATTGTTGCCAGGGTGATAAGAAGCATGTTATCGTTAAAAAGAATTAAATAAAGTACTAGATTTTGTTCGCCGAAAAGGAGCTAGACATTTTAGTCTAGTTCTTGAAATGAGGGCAAACAAAAAGGAGCACCTTTAGCTCTCTCGCTTCAAACTGACGCCAATCAGTTGGAAGGTCGTTGAGAGTAAAGGGTCCAAACAACATTGTCCCATGTTGAATGGATTGCTCCTTGATCATTGTAGACGATGTCTACAACGTTGCTAATTATAACAAACAACTGAGGGGTATTCATTCGTTTTTGCTTATTTTTAAAATCTTTTTTATAAAACAATCTTAAAAAGTGATTTTACAGATGATGAGCGCGAACGTTTGTGTATGGACTTGGACTAATACGAATCGTTTTTTTACACGTTTGATTCAGTGGGGGAGTACGTGTAAAACGAGCGATAAAATTAGGTGTTATAGGGCGTTGTTGACAACTACAATCTTTGAGGAGGAATTTCACACATGTGGAATTCCTTCTTTTTGTTTGCCTTTATTTTCTGATATGTGTTCGAGAAAGTTAGTGAAGGAGTGGAAAAAAATGAATAAGTCAGCGCAAATGAAGCCCTGTTCTCCCCGATTGATTTTACAACGAGCGATTACCGTTCGTTTAATCGATGGAAGTATATGGGCAAATCTTGGAAATGGAAAATTTGTTCATCAAACGAACCTGACGGTTAAAGAAATAGAGGTACTCTATCCCAAAATTAAAACAGTCGTTGAGAGTGGTGGAAAGATTATGGCCAAGAAAAAACATTTGGCTCAATCCCTGGTCATGCTTGAACCACCAATGAAAGTGAAAGACTGGGCTTGAAAGATCGTTAAACGAAAGACATAGCTGTTTGTAAAGAACGATTATCGTTGTTTACATGATCCTTGAAAACTGGATAGTATCGGACGTTTATCCAAGGCGTTGTGTTTGGCTTTGGAATGAACGAGAAAGGTCTCGCTGTTTTCTGTCTGGCGAGATAGATACATTCAAAAATGACAGACTGCTTGACGTGGTAACTTGAGCAGGAGATCGTGTCTCTGGCATGTGGCGAGAAAAGTAGCGCAGTTGAACGCCTTAAAACCCAGCTGTTTGTTCTGAAAAGAAATACTTTGTACTTCTCAAAATGATGAAGAGAGATAGGTTGTCCGTCCCCCTAAAACGGTCAGGTTCCCACTTATCCGAAAAGTGTCGTACCATTTTTATTACTTGTTTGCGGTTCTTTGTGAACAGGTATGTCTTTAAAACAAACGAAATAGGAGTGAGTTGAATGACTGAAATACAAGTTCTACTTGCTTTTATGCGGCAGTCTAAGCGCAAGTCAATCAAGCGTAGTAGTTTAGAGCGTTGGTTTGAAACGAATGATTACTGGATAAAAGAAAGACAACTCAAGTTGTTTCAACAATTACAGCGAAGCAAGGCACTAAGGATCATGGAAAATGGCGAAATCATCCGAGTCGAGGCAATGCAGGAGTATTTCATGTTGTTTGATTATATGCAGAAACAACGAAAATCACAATTAGCTAAAGCTCACCTTAAACGATGGATCGCCGAACAACCAGCGTGGCATGCAAAAAAGACGGAACGACTGATTCGTCAATTGCATTGCACAGAGACAATGAAAATCACTGAATTTGGTGTGATCATTTCACACGAGAAACAAAAGAAAGGGGAAAATATATGGCAAAATCTACCGCAAAGAAGAGGAATAAAGATAAAAAGAAACGGTTGTTCCAATTGGAAGAACTACTGTTAGAGGAGAAGGATTTGGAGTTTGTGATCGGAAAAGAAGATTTATTTGCGAGCAATATTCAGTTCAAACATGATGAAGTGTTACCAGGCGAACGAGCATATATTGTCACGAATACTGTCGTCCACGCTACCCCTTTATACCAAAAGCAATTGATCCATTTACGATATATCCATTCATTGAGAATCGTGAATAACTTGGAAGAAGGGCAACTGGTGAAAGAAGTCCCAGTAGCAAAGATTGTACGGTCGAAAGCAGGAATTTACTTCGTTGTCGATAGAGAAAGAATCACACAGTCGTATCATCAACGAAAACAGCGTAACCAACTTCCAGGTATCATTGCCGAAGAAATGTCTCGGAATTACTAAAAGACATGGCAGAATATAAACAAAAATAAAGAAAGCGGTGAATGATAATAAGATGCACAAAAAAAGTCTTGTATGGCTAACTGCAGGAATGTATGTATGCATAATATTAGCACTGTTAGTAAATTTATGGTTGCAGAATCATCAGGATCTTTGGTCAATTAGTGCTAATACCAGGTTTGTTACTACATGGGAGGAGTTGACCGGAGGGCTTCGTTTGATTATGTGGTTATTAACAATTTTAACTGTAGGTTTAGCCATTTTGGTTAATCAAACATTTAAGGCTAGAAAATTGGAAATCTTTGAGGAAAATGTTAAGAATCTAAATCTGGAGATTGAATATACTGATGAAGAATCACCAGATGTAGTTAACGAATCTATGACTAATGAGAAAGAGGAAGTAGAAAAAAAAGAAATTTTATCGATTTATCTATCGAGTGGAGAATTATTTTTCCATGAAATAGATTCAACGGGCCTCAGTAGCCAAGAGATAATCGCTGCATGGAGGAATATGAAACCTGGTGGGGAGCTAATTGTTGAAGATTCTGACGGATGGTCAATGTATGTAATGGATCAGATTGCTGCAATCACTATTTTATGTTGTTGATGAATGGTGGAATGTAATGTGCCTTGTCGGATAATATGCACAAAAAGAAACTGAATTAGGGGTTCTAATGGAGAATTGAACAATCGGTTAATAGTAGAAATGAAGTCGATGAAATTAGCAGAAGGAGAGGTCGCAAATTATGGTTTCAAATGAATGGACATTAGAATACGAAAGACGTCTTGGAAAACTGGCAATTTGGTTTTGGCGAATCTTTATCAGTGGTTTTTTTGCTATGATTTTAGGATCAGTAGTTTATTGGAATTATTATTTTTTCGGACTTTTGTGGTTTCCGCTAGTCCTATTGTTTTTGTGGTACTTTGTTGTGCTTGGTTTTTTAGTGATTTCATTGAAGTCGATTTGATAGTGCAAATAGTTACTGTAGCAGTCAATTTTACATGTCATTTTAATGAGTAAATTCTTTGTCCGGACTCCTACCGTGCATTTTCGTATGGATGGGTACCATAAACCTCAAAATGTGAATACTTTTACAATAAAAAGGTTATTGTAATTAATTATAAACTAAAAATGTTATCTTTACCAAAATGGTTGAAAATTATTTTTGAATAAAACCAATATTAAATCGTTTTTATCAATAAAAAAAATAATTGGTCTATATTAATCATCGTTTTATTAAAATTGTATGAAAAGACACAGGTTATCGTTTGGCGAAAGTTAGTCGGTTTGATATGCTTAATTTATAGTTATTATAAGTAAGTGAATCCTAGCTTAATAGTTGCCAGGGAGATCTTTTAAAACCTAAACTCCAATTTTTAGTTTATTAGTTTAAGAATACCTTTTTGAAAGTCTCAACAATACTTTACTCCTAGAAACTAAGCGTCCTTTTTGTGAGGAGGGCGTTCCCTGGCAACTATTAGGCTAGGCGTCATTCGTTTTCGAGTGGATAATAATAATGTTGCTGATTTGTATCTTGAGCTAGTCCAAACGTTGAGCCAATCGTTAGATTAGATGGACTATCTGCCAAACCGATTAATTCAAATTGGTTTTTATCGATGTTTGTGACTGATAGCGGGAAATGAATTTCTTCGTCACCTATCGAGAGAATAGCCTGATTGACGTCTTCAAAATGAACAAAGGTGATCATTGCTTCTCCTAAGTCAACTATTTCTTTGTTTTTTCCTTTTTGTAGTTGTTCAAAAGCAGAAGGTTCAGGTATAGATGAGGATTCTATTGTACTTCGGTAGTCATTTCTTCTATTACGAGATTGGTAAATCAAAATGGAACTTAAACAAATAAAGATAATTGGGAGAACTAGGAATAATTTTGATTTCATTTGCTTTTCTCGATATTTTGGCTTTTTGAGACAATGCTTTTTTTAGTTTTTAATTGCTGTGCGTATTCTTCAATGTCACTCTTTAAATAAAGTCTAACTACCGAAGGTCCTGAATCTCCAAACTCAAAAAAAGGTTTTATCTTTCCTGTTTTGATTGTCTGTGAGAATGCAGTGTAAGACTGTCCTGTGATTTTAGCAGCTTGTTGTCTGGTGAGTAGATTTTTTTTACCCCATTGTTGAATTTCAGTTAATTTCATTTTAAAGACCTCCTAAATATTAGATACTAAAAAAAGTATACCAAATTAAATATAAATATCAAACTTATGCTTGACTAAGCATGCTAAGTAAGGTATGCTTAATTTAAGATAAAAAAAGAAAGAAGGAACCTAAATGAAAATGTTAAAAGTGTTAGCAATCGGAGTAACAGTTGGAGGAATGGCGTTAGCTATTCATACGGAAAAGGCAGAAGCCACAGAATGGACACCTCGTTCAGTCGAACAAATTAAAGCAGATATCGCAAAAACAGACGGTAAAGAATACACAATCGTCACTGGAGATACTTTAAGCGGTATTGGAGAAGCCACAAACATGACAGTGAAGGCACTGGCAGAAAGAAATTCAATTGCAAATGTAGATTTAATTTATGCAGGAAATAAATTAGTATTTGAAGGTAATGTAGTCACTGTTCAAAACCCTCAAGGAGAAACAATTGCGCAGTCTGTTGTGAAAGACGAAGATAAAATAGATCCAAGTCAACCAATTGGACAAGCACCGACAACTGGTTCTAACAATAATCAAGGCTCACAAGTAGTCACACCACCAGCAGTAGGAGATAATGGCTCAACAGGCGGAGGAAATACAGTAACACCACCAACTGGCGCTGACAACGGTTCTACAGGAGGCGGAGGTACAGTCACACCGCCAGCAACAGGAGACAATGGCTCAACAGGCGGAGGAAATACAGTAACACCACCAACTGGTGGCGATAACGGTTCTTCTGGTGGGGGTACAGAAACAACACCGCCAACAGGTGGGGATAATGGTTCAGGAGGAAACGAAACTGGTCCAGAAGAAGAATTATATCGTGTAACACCACTAGGTAATAGTGGCATGGAATTCAAGACGAACATCGAAGCAGCTGAATGGGGGTTAGCACAAGTTATGAATCCCGATAGTCAATGGTTTGGTATGCGTTCTACTTCTAAACCTTTAGTTTGGTCAAATGGAGAGGTTTTAAGCTATTCAGTAGATTTTTATTAATATAATTAATTATCTAGAAGCGATTTAAGATTATAATCTTGAATCGCTTCTTTGTTTTTTCTAGGCTAAGAAAGGAAGTGAATGCCTTGTGATTCGGGCACCCTGTATCGTTAATTTTCCTTATTATTAGAAATTTTAGGAGGGGAATTATTGAAAGCAAAGATGTTTAAAAGAAGCCTTAATATAGTTGCTTTGTTTATAATTATAGGGCAGTTGATTATTGCACCAAGCATGGCTATTGCTGATCATATAGAAGAGTTTAAAATAAGCCAAGTGGATGCGAAAGATGAAGAACTTGAACAAGATAAAATTGAATTGAAAAAAGTTCTTAAGAACAACTCAATACTATCAAATACAATAAAACAAGGAACTGTCCAGTCGGAAAATGCGCGAGCAAATGATAGTCCTGAAGAGAGTGAATTGCCCGTTGTTGAAACAATAGGTAATTCGCTTTTTATTTTACCTTCAGGTACTGATGTCCAACCAATTGACCAAGTTGAAGAAGAAATTACTGGTGAGTTCGATGCGAAATATACGTTAGATTATATTCGTGAACATGCTAAGAGCACTACCGAACAAAATGAAATGTTGAAAAAATCAGAAGAATATGCCCGTTTAAAAAGAAATTTTACTCGATCTACAGGGTTTACTATAGAAAATGTTCGTACGATTGAACATCGTGTATGGCGAAATATTCCAAACGGGACCAACTTTTTGCATGATAAGTTCTATATGTTTCGAATAAGAGAAACAGGACAGATTGCTTTTTGTATTGAGGAAGGTGTTCCCATTGTCTTAGGTAGTGGAGCATCGCAAGAAAACGTAACACAAATCATTTCAAATCCACAATTAAGAGAACGATTATCCTTGATTGCTTATTTTGGTTGGTATGGAAATTCAGATAAATCAGATACACAATATGTTGCTGTTCAACAAATGCTTTGGGAAGCATTTGGAGGCGAAACATTGTCCACCACAGTTTCTAATTACGGGACACGTAAACAATCCGTGGAAACAGAAATATCAAAATATAATACTCGACCAAGTTTCCATAATCAAAAAGTAACTGTCAAAGTTGGAGAAACGGTTACAATCAATGATACAAATGGCGTATTTGCAAATTATGCTATGAATAATCTTACGAATACAGCAAATGTAACACTTCGACAAGAAGGTAATAGACTGCATATCACGGCAAACGCCAATTCAAATAAAAATGGTATCGTATCTATTGCAAGAATACCTAATGAGTTTGCTAGTGCTGCATTAGCCTATCGAGTAGGTAACGGACAAAGGGTAAGTGTATTGCATGTTGATGATCCAATAACTGTGAATTTAAATATTGAAGTTTTAAAAGAAGGTCACGCTGAAGTATTAAAAGTGGATGAAGATACTGGAAAACCTTTAGCTAATGCAACGTATCGTTTTACAACTTCAACTGGGCAAACGAAAGAATTAACAACAGGAGCAGATGGAAAGGCACGGTGGGAGAATCTTTTAGTTGATACAAAAGTAACCATCGAAGAGATTCGAGCGCCACATGGCTATATCTTGAATGCACAACCTCAAACCTTAACTATACGAGCGAATGAAACAACCACTCTTCGATTTAATAATAAAGAACAACTCGCAAATCTTACAGTTATTAAAGAAGATGAAGAAACTGGAAACAAACCACAAGGCGCCGCGACACTTTTCGGGGCTAAATACGAATTAACAGATTCAGAAGGCAAATCGATTGCGATATTAACTTTGGAAGATGTTGACGGTCTTTCACAGGCAGAGATTAAAGGACTGAAACTTGGAACGTACTATCTAAAAGAAGTAGAAGCACCTGAAGGGTACAACCTTGATCCAGAAACACACGAAGTTCAGTTGACCTATGCAGGACAGAATGAGACAGTCGCTATTCATAGTAAGACAGTCAACGATCGAGTGATTAAGGGCGGAATCGAAGGCTATAAATTTGGATCAAAAGACTTAACACCGTCAATAATGGGGAATATTCGTTCATTTTTCCGCTTGGGTCAAAAAGAAGAGGAGAAATCATCTAATACAACAAATCAAGATATTAAACCACCACTTGAAGGAGTTGAGATAACAGCAACTTCGAAAACAACAGGATTAAAATATACTGCAACGACTGATAAAAAAGGATATTTTCATATTGGAGATTTACCGTATGATACGTATACCGTAGAAGAAACAAAAGGTGCACCTGGCTATTTACTGATTGAACCCTTTGAGGTAACAATCACTGAAGAAGGCTATGTGCATTTTTATTTGTTAGAAGATCGAATCATTGAAGCCCGTTTACGTATCTTAAAAGAAGATGCTGAAACAGGTAAACGAATTCCTTTAGCAGGAACTAGCTTTAAGATTTGGGATCGTTGGGGGAACGATGGTGAAGGTGCCTATGTAAGCATGCGTGAGAATAATTCATTGGAATTGACTGATACGTTTGTTACCAATGATGAAGGAGAAATCGTTACTTCTGAAATGTTGGCATTTGGAGAAGATCGCTATGAATTAAGAGAAATCCGCGCACCAGAAGGGTATATTTTACCAACAGAACCAGTCGTATTTTCAGTAACTGGTGATAATGCGAATGGGGTGATTACACTACATGTTAAAAATGATCCCCAAAAAGGGTTAGTAACTGTCAATAAAAGCGTAGAAACTGCTATTCAAACAAGTGTAAATAATTCTGAATATGGAGAGTATACTCAGTTTGATTTTGATCAATTAAAAGGACAAGGATTCCGATTCAAGATTGAAGCGGCTGAGGACGTTGTGACACCAGACGGAACGGTTCGCTTTAAGCAAGGAGAAACAATTCAATTTGATGGCGAAGATTATATCCTTGAAACCACGGAGGACGGTTCTGCTACTTCACCAGCATTTCTCTATATTGGAAACTACTATCTAGTTGAAATCGGCGCACCTGCAGGCGTAGCGCTGTTAAAAGAACCGGTACCATTTTCGATTGAGTACGCAGGGCAAGAAGTTGAAGTTTCGACTAGTGAAGTCGATGTAGATAATTTCTTACAGGAAATCAATGTTTACGGTCAAAAGGATCAAGAAGTAGTTGTTGATTGGGCAGATGGTCAAGCAGTGATCGATGTCGAAGCAGCGAACAATGGTCAAGTATTTGCCTTGCGATTGGCAAAAGGACTAACAGTCGGAGAGTCTGTTTTAGAAGAGGACACGACGTTGGCTTATACCGTCGTAAAAGAGGGTGTAATTGCGTTTGAAGGCTTAAAATTACCAAATCAGACGATTCAAATGTACCTTCAAGAAGTAGATGCAGGTTCTGATCATGTATTGAATGAAGCAAAATACTTCTTCACTTATGAGCCAGAAACGAATGAACAAACACATGATATTCATGTTTCAGCTAAGCAAACGGAAATGGAAGAATCGGAAGAAGATCCGGAACAGCCAAATGAAGAAGAACCAGCTGAAGAAGACGAAAACAATGAAGAAACAGATACAGAAGCTGATCAAGAAAACGAAAATGATTTAGAAAATCCAGAAGCAGACACTGATGTCTCTGAAGAGCAAGACAACGATTCAAACGAGACTGGAGAAGCAGAACAAGAAGACGCTGAAAAAGAGTCTGATGCAATATTAAACAAACTGGCACGTGCCAATGTAAAAGTGATCAAGACGGACGGCATGGATCAAAAAGCACTGCAAGGTGTTGAATTCGATTTGATTCGCATTGGGGAGTTCAAACCAATCGACTCAGAACCAGAAGACGAAACAACTGAAGGTGAAGAGGAACAATCCCCAGAAGAAGATGGTACTGAAGAATCTGATACAGAAACTCCAGAAACGTTCACAGACGGCGTAGGAGATACAGAAGAAACACGGACAGTAATTGGAACCTATGTCACAGATGAAAATGGTGAAATTACCATTGAAGATCTACCTACCGGCCAATATGTACTAGTCGAAACAAAACCACTTGAGTGGTACCACGAAAATGACGAAGAGTACGATTTTGAGATTTCAGCTGACAATAATGGTGAAACTATTATTTTTGAAGTTGAAAACAACCGCTTGGATCTTGAGATCGAAACACTTTTTGCAGAAACTGAAACTGGTTCAAAAGTGGTCGATCCAACCGTTGATAACAAATTGACGGATTACGCTTGGACTTTGGGTGGAAAAGAAGGACATGAATACTTTGTCGTGACGCAATTTATTAATGGAGCGACTGGGGAAGTAGTCGATAAAGGTATTTCTTCCTTTGTTTCAACAGGAGAAGAAGAACAGGAACTTCTCTTTGATGTAATGATTCCAGCGAACACGATGAATGACGGAGACGAGTTGGTAGCTACTCACATGGTATATAGTGATGAAGAGCTAACAGACCTGGTGAGTGATCACTTTGATTTAAAAAATAAAGAACAAACTGTTGGTTTCGTAAAACCAACTGAAGAAGCACCTGCAATTCCACAAGCAGGCAGTGTAACTACAGGGACATGGATTCAAGAAGCATTTTCAACGTTATTCAAATAAAATACTTGATTTTAAGGTAAAGCTGATTATCAGTTTTACCTTTTTCAATTAGGAGGTGAGCGATGTTAATAAGAAAAAAGTGATCAAAATCGGACGATCGAGAGCAAAAAGGAAGAAACGAATTCTAATAGCCGCAGGTTCTGCTAGTGTCTTTCTTTTTGTGTCTATGTTCTTCTTGCTTGGATATTTACAGCAACGATCGTTTGAAAAAAGTATTGCAGAAATACAGGTTGAAGCGTTGACAGCGATGGAAAGCAAAGACGAGATCAAGCCTAGACCTGCAGATTATTCGGGTATGGATGTAGAGACACTAGAACCAAGCACATTGAATGTAAATGTTCAAAATCAAATTTCTAGATTTGGTGTTGGAATGATTGAAATTCCTTCAATTGATTTGAAATTACCAGTACTGGAAGGAATCACTCAAGCAAATATTAGCGTTGGCGTTGGTACGGTAAAACCGAATCAAGCAATCGGAAAAGGGAATTTTGCTTTATTAGGACACTATATGACGAATAGCGGACTACTGCTAGGCGGATTGAAACAAGTCTCCATAGGTGACGAGATCCACTTAACGTATTTTGACAAGCAAGCGACGTATAGAGTCATTGAGAGCAAAGTCATACACCAATCGGAAGGGGAATACATGTTAGATAATCCGGAAGATCCACACTATTTAACTTTGTTGACGTGTGACGGTAGCCGAGTGGAAACAGATTATCGATTAATGGTTCGTGCTGAACCGATTGAGTAAATAAGGAGTGATAAATATGGCCGCAAAAAAAACAAGTCTGATTGTAGAATCCGCAAAGGAACTATTAGAAGAAAAAGGCATGAACTTTAATCAGTGGAAAAAAGAAATCGTAACAACGAAAAAACTAGAGATTATGGAAGGAAAAAATCTCCAGTGGGAACATTCAATTGTTGAAGAAGCCGCATTAGAAGTGATCACCAAAGATTTAAAAGAACGTCGAAAAAAAGGAAACAACACTAAAGAAATAAACAAAAATATAGAACAAGAAGGAGTCGAATACACATGAAATCAACAGTTTTAAGCCTTGTCGTATTACCTCAGAACGATTTAATCTCAAATTTGGTCAACTCTCTAAATTCAGTCGTCTCAGCAGCGCAGACATTAGCCCCAGCAGTAGCGGCCGTGATCGCAATAGCAGCCATGTTTATGTACATGTACTCTGATAAATTTGCCGATGTCGCTAAAACGAAGCTGTTCAAAATCTTTGTTAGTGTGGGTGTTATCGCAGGAATCACTACTGTTATTAACTGGATGACAAGTACAGCGAGATTCTAAAAGTAAACCAGCTAAGTGTTTAACTTAGCTGGTTTATTCTAAATTATTAGCAAGTACAGGAAAGAAAGGAGAAAAAATGTATTTACTAAAGTTTGTTAAGGTACCTAAGACAGTAAAAAAACAGAAAGTACTCCCGTTGAAAAAATGGCTATATCTGCCTCAAGCGCAAGATTTGTATTTCCAAGTTATTGAAGAAGAGGGCTATGAAGGTGAAATGACCCTTTTGGTACAGAACCAAGAAAACTTACAAGAGATTCAATTTGATATTTCGTATGAAGAAGGGTACACCTTATCGGATTTGATTAGCCAGGACTTAATCAGGGAAATTCGAAACACAGCTGATGAAAATCTACGTATTTCTTTAGAAATTATGGAAAACGAGATCAACTTATCATTTTCTGAACCTCTTACAATAGAATCAACGGATACAGAAGTAACAAAGAGTAACTTTTTCTCAACAATTAGCTCAAAGCTTCCGTTTAAGAAAAAAGAAGATGTAACGGAAGAAACTACTGAAGAAGAACAATCTGAAGTGGTGAATGAAATAATAGAAGTAGAGGAATCAAGCTACGTACCAGATTATGAAGAGGGCGAGGAAACAGAAAAGGACCTCTTGCTACAACCAGTGGAAGAAACTGAAGATTCGAAAGTTAATAAAAAAGCACCAGTTGATAAAAAAGTGGAAACTGATTCTCAAGAAGAAACCAAACCCCAACTTCCTTCTTTGCAGGAATACGTATCGATTGAACAAGTGCCTATTATTCAAGAACTAGATCAGCTAATCGATCAGATGGATGGACGTATTAAGAATGGGGTATCCCACGTATTATCGGAATTCAATTTGACGGAACCGGCAACATTTATTGAAAAGAAGCAAAAAGAATTTATTGAAAAATCTTTTACAAAAGATTTTTATTCGTCACTCATTTCTAGCTTGGTAGAGACGAAAAGTAATTTATTAAATACGGCTATCTTAACGTTGACCGAACAGTATGAACGGCAGGTAAATCAAAATGATCCGTCAGTACTAAAAAAAGAGATCGACGTCATTAAAGCGAATATCGAAAGTCACTGGCAACAAGAGCTGACTAAAAGAATCCAAACGATTTCGGGAAGACACAAGCAAACAATCGATCAACTAAGAGTGAAACAAGAGAAAGAACTTGCACAATTGAAATTAAAACACAGCCAAGAAATGACTAGTGTTAACAACAACTATGCGACTGAAAAAATGCAACTTGAAAATGAGATTCAAGAAAAAATCGAACAAGAAGCACAGATAAATATTCAGAAGTTTAAAAAGAAAGCGACTCAAAAAATCGAGATGGAAAATCTTCAAGCTTTAGAAACGTTTAAGATCGCTCAATTTGAGAGCATGCGTCAGGTCGTGACAGAAACCTTGACGAATGCTAAGCAGAATGAAGGGAATTATCTAAATGCGCTTAAAAAACGCTTAGAAGACGAACAACCAAGGTTTGAACAAAAGTATCAACGATGGTTAGAAATGCAGCGGGAAGAGGAAATAAATAGAAAGGAAAACGAAGAGTTAAAACTTAAAGCGCGTGAAATTGAGGTTCAAGAGAAGAAAGTTGCATTGGAAGAAAAGGCGATCCGAGAAACCGTGGATACCACCAAACGTATGGAAAAACAAAACCATGATCTTCTTGTTGCGCAACAAGCCCAACTACTTGAAACAATAAAAGCTTTTCAGATAAATCCTCCGGCTACTGGTCCTCAACCAACAGAACCTAGTTCAACTCAGCAACCAAAAAATACTTGGTGGAAAGGATTCTTTGTCGCTACGGTTACTTTTGTAACGATTGGTGGCATTGGCACCTTACTATATACGATTCATAATGTCTATGCTGCTCAAGAACAAACGACACAAGTGATTCAAAAACAGACCAGCGAAATGGAGAAACGCTTAATGGGAGTAATAGAAAATCGATCAATTCAGACTACACAAAGTACAGCCGAAACAACGCCACAAACGTTTGAAGATTATTTGATTGAAAACCAGTACTTAGAAGCTGCAGAAACGTTCCCAGAGAAGAAAAAAGACATTGTCGATTATTTACTTGCGCAAGGAGATAAAAGCCATCTGAACGAATACCTAGAGGTGTATCCGATCACTGACAAGTTACAGTTGTTAGAGGTGGCTATTCTGAACGGTGACAGTGAAGCGATTTTTGAGCGTTATAAAGAAAATGATCTGGATACACTCAAAAAACTACCAGCTGTTCAAAAAGAAAAGTTAGCATTGGTTTTATACCAAGAAAACCTTCCAGTAGAAGCGAATTTACTATTAAAAGATTAGACAAATCAATCGTTTGAAAAAAAGCAATCTAACTATAGACTGCTTTTTTTGTTGTCTTTTCACTTGAAAAAGGAGAGAAGGAATGGAAAAACAAGCTTTAGAATTTCTACTTCGATATTCTGATTGGGTCAAAGACGCAGGATTTTTTAGTTCTATTTGGCATATGTTCACCATGTGGGTAATTAAAATATCCTATCACATTGCACTTTATACGGAAAAAGTTATCGATCAGATATTTAAAATTACGGGCTTTCTTGACGAGGGGATGATTGGGACCGTTTATACCAGTATGCGGATTTTAGCCGCTTCTGTATTGACGGTGACACTCCTTTATATCGTCTACAAATACATGTTTAGCGATCGAGTGGATCTGAAAGGTAGTCTTCTTCGTGGGATTATTTTCCTTAATTTGATTATCTATCTGCCTGGACTGATGAATTCCGCTATGAATGTAACGAAAGCAACCTTTGATGCCTCAAAAGACTTGCACGGTACCGGATCAAGCTTATCCTATAATATCGTACAAAGTAACATGGCCGATCTCACCTACTTATCAAGAAATGGCTTTGAGCTACTTGATAGTAGCAATACAAATGACCGGACAATGAATTTATCGGAAAATGCGTTCAAAAATGCCGATTTAACAGAAATGATTTTACCTAATGATATCGGAGATTTAAAGAAAACAGCCAGTAATGAAGAAAATACAGAAGCTTTAGGCTACCAAATCAAGGTAGCTGATGATGGATCACTTTATGCGGACAAAATCAAAAACGGGTGGTTTTCAACGTTTGATAACGGAAAATTCCGGTTTAGTGCCGACACAGCAACGATTTTGATTTCTTTGTGGACCATGACATTTGTTTATCTTTGTTCGGGGTTTACCATCGGTGCAGCGATTTTGGAGTTGGTTTTTGCTCGGATTCTATTCCCAGTTTTGGCAGCCATGGATATTGAAACAGGTCAAAAAGTGAAAAGGATTTTTGAAGATATGGGCAATACGTTTGTAACGATCATGCTGACCGGTTTTTCAATCAGTTTGTTTTCGATTTACTTCACGTATCTTGCCACATTGAACCTAAATATAGTTGCTTATGCCATTTTATGCCTTGTGGGCGTGTCTATGGCAATGACTGGACCACGAACATTCGGAAAATATTTAGGTGTGGATACTAGCGCTCGAAGCGGGTTTAAATCAATTGTGGGTGGATACTATGGGGCGAAAGCAGCCATGGGAATTGGAAAATCTGCAGTTGGTTTAGGCGAAGCAGCGTTACATGCACCCGAAACAATGCGCGCTACAGGAGGCAAAATCAAAAATGGTGTCTCAAATAAACTAGATAGCGATAAGAAAATGATGAATAATATTGGCAAAGCTAAGGATCATATCGACGATAAGTTGGATGATAAAGTCGATGAAATCTTTGATAATCCACCAACAACGCTAGATAATATTAGTCCAATTTCAGAAGATCAGTACGAAGAAGAAAATCTAAATCAATCGATCGATGGACAAGAAAATTCAACAGATGAAGATACGAAAAATACCTATAAAAATAATGGTGAGCTTGATCAAGACGGAAAAGAAATCATAGCTGAAGCGGATAATAGTACCCACCAAGACCACAATAAAGTACAAGATTCAGCTGACGAGAAATCTGTTTCTGACAGTGAACTGAACACTGAAGGACATGATTTGTCTGAAAATCCTAATGATCAAGGAGAAGAGACAGACGAAAATGGAAAAGTGATCGTTCAAGATTCTTCCAATAATGAGGATAAAACGGTAAATGACGCTTCAAGTATCGAGACGAAAGGTTCAGGACAACGTCCAGAAAACTTGAAAAATGAAGATCCAGCGAATAATGCAATGTTAGATGGCTCAGAAGGAAGTAATGAATCTGATTCTCAAAATAAAATGAATTCAACAGTTGAAAACCCAGACAAGAAAAAAGTTGACCAGGGTTCAGAAGAAGCACTAAAGAAGAATCCTACAGAAGTCGATACGCCTCCAGTCACACAAAATGAAGGCGATTCTTCTCAAAAACAAATCGTACAGTCTGAACAGCCAACTACAGCTAGGAAAGAAGATAACGTTGCAGGAAATAGTTCTGAAACGGTTTCTAAGACCACGAAATCGACAAATAGTGATCAAGGTTCACTAAGGAAAGAGAAAGAATCAACGAAGCCCTTAGAAACCTTAGAATCAACAGATAGAACAAGCTATAAGGAATCTGAATCCAAACCAATCTGGGAAGAAAAGAAACAAAGTGACACGCGATTTGCAAGTGCCAATGACACTCTAAAGAATATGAATGCAGAAGACTATTTACCACCAAGAAATAATGACCGAGGTGATAGAAATGGCGAATAAATATCAACATATGAAAATTCAAAAAAACATTAAGCAAGAAGTTCGCTTGAAAGCTTTCTACTTTTTGGATCTTGCTTTGATTCTAGGACTTTGTGGTGGCATGTTTTATCTTCAAGACTATATTCAACTACCCATCGGACATTTTATCGTTATTGAGTGCTTGCTATTTGCATTAGGGATCTTCTTGTGTGCAAAGCCAAGCAGTAACGGAGGACACAGAAACCTATACACTCTTTATTGTCTGCTTAAAATGGATCGAACGATTTACGGTACACAGAGCTATAAGAAAGGAGCAAATTAGTTTAATGGCAAAGATAAAACAAGGAAAAAGTCAGAAAAAGCGTCCCCTTAAAAAAGGGGAGCTTCCTTCTGTTCAAGAAGTAATCCCTATCAAGCGAATGGATCAAAATGACGTGGTGAAAAACGACGATAGCTTTTTTGCTTTCCTGAAGATTTCTACTCAAGATATCAACGGACTAAGCGCAGAAGAGCAACAGCAAGCACAGTCTCAATTTGAAAATCTTTCTCGGATCTATGACGATGACATGAGTATTTTATCCATGATGTTTCCTACGAACATTGATTCTAACTTGGTTTTTTGGAACAAAAAGCTGATGCAAGCAAGGAGTAGACAAAACATGGCGCAATTGATGATTTGTCGAGAACAGATTCAGCGTCTCCTTTGGGTAGAAATGGAACTATCCAATTTAGAGTTTTATTGCATGGTCTATGGAAGAACAAAAAAAGAAATTGTTTTAGCCAAAACGTTACTGAAACGTTCCGGTGGATCACTACTTAGAATTAAGGATGTTAGTGCAGAACAGACAGAAAAGATTCTTACAAAACTGTTCAATATGAATACAGCGATTTAGGAGGAAATTATGCTATCGAAAAAAGAAGTGTTAGATCTAGAAAAAAAGGGCTATGACTTAGAGTTTATTTCTAGAATTCAGCCACAGGGTGGATTTAAGCCGACGGAAGACAAAATTATCGCGGGTGACGGTGTTTATGCGACGTTACACGTCTATGAGTTGCCGAAAAATCCAGTTCCTTTTTGGCTTACCGCACTAATGGGGAATCGTAATACAGTAACAAAGGTTGATATCGCCCCTTTAGAAAAAGAACGAGCATTGAAGGATATCAACAATTCTTTGAATGAATATCGGGAACAAGCGTCAGAAGGACGTACACAAACTGATAGAAACGACGCCGCAGCTGAGTATCGATCGCTAGAGCGATATGCTTCAGAAATAAAGCAAGGAGGGGAGGTAACGAAATTAATCGATATCAGGATCTATTTGGTTGCTGATACGCAAGAGGAACTAGACAAAGAATTTACTACTCTTCGAAAATCACTCAAAGCTTCAGACTACAAAGTAGTAGCGTTTATCGGAAAAGCGCTAACCGAATGGCTTGCCTTTTCCCAGAGTTATACCGAGCAACAGAAGATTTCAGGTGCAAGAGCAGGTCTCACAGTCGGGACAACAGCAATCGGGGGAAGTTACCCATTCAATCATAAATTTCTTGTCGATCCCAGAGGGCAATATTTAGGACAAACAGATACGGGTGGCCCCTTCATTTATGATCCTTTTTACGTAACTAACGTACGTAAATCTTTTAGCTCCATGCTTTTAGGAAAACCAGGAATGGGAAAGTCAACCCTCCTCAAGTTGATTGAAGAAGGGCTATTTGGGAGAAATACGTGTATACGTGGATTCGAAAAAAATGGTGACTGGAAAAAGACAATCGGACATCAGAAGGGCAGAATTGTTGATTTGTCAGGAAGAGGTGGCATGTTAAATCCCCTTGAACCATTGGCTACAATTACAGATGAAACTGGAATGAAGATCGATCAGCTAAATAGCTATCTGCAACATCGAGCGAAATTCTTTAATCAAATTCGCTTCTTGAATCCGCTAATGCGTTCGGTAGATGTACTTGATTTTGGAAAAATTCTTGACGCTTTTTACATTGAAAAAGGACTATTGCCGAACGATTATATGACGGAAGAAAACCAAAAGAAAATTAATATCATTGGTTTAGATCCCAAGCAATATCCCATCATGAGTGAATTTAATGTCTTTCTAAACCAATATGTGAATAATGGCTATAAAGATCGAGTGACAAGTGTAAAAATGGTCGAAATGGAAAACTTTTTATCCGTTATTGACTCAATGACCAATCAATACGGCTCAATATTCAATGGGACAACCTCATTTAAGAATCTTAATGATGAGCAGGTATTGTTTTTCGATATTGAAACGATCGGTCACTTTGATACAGAAATCTACAAATGCCTATTATTTACGGCTATGAATATTGTTTGGAATCAAGCATTGAACAACGGGCGAAGACAAAAAATCGCACTGGCGAACAATGAGATCGAGATCGATGATGTCGTTTTCTTTGCTTTCTTTTTGGATGAATGTCAGGAGATTCTTAGTCCAGACACTGTATTCGTCGTTAAACAAGTTGTAAAGTTCTTAAAAGAAATGCGAAAATTCTCAGCTGGTGCCTTCTTTGCGACACAATCGCCACAAGAATTACTTCCTGAAAATTCTTCTGATGATTATATTTCAAAAATCAAACAGGTATTTGAATTGTGTTCAAGTAAGTTCTTCTTAGGGTTAGATGCTTCTGTAGCTGGAACGATGAAAAAAGCAATGGGCAGTCTTTTAACAGAAGGACAATACAATGATTTATCATTGATGGAACAAGGGGAAGTATTTATCAACTTAGGTGGAGCTAATAACTATAAAATCACGACAGATCCTGATGAAAAACAATTGATACGATTTGCTGGAGGACATTAAGTTATGAAAGAAAAAGAAAAAAGCACTAATCAGTTAAATGAGTTTACTTTTAATTCTATTGATGAAATCAATCAATTTGGTCTAACAGTTCCAAAAAAACACTCAAAAAAGGTTGATAAAATATTTAAAACTCAGGAAAAAATAATTTTTGATTTTGGTATGATGCACTTTCAAACAGTAGAGGGCATCTATTTGTGTGAAGCAATTCCAATCCAATAGTAGATCCTATCAACTAATTAATGGATTACAGTGAAGGACAGGAGGGCATTGTGTTTAGGAAAATTTTACGAGTTATAACTGGTGAAGCAACGAAAAGAGAAAAAGTAATGCTCGCACTAAAGACTTTCGGAAGTTTGTTTTTTACGACCGGTGGTCTTTTTTTAGTGTTTATCTTTGTGTCGGTCACTATGATTATCTCCATGACCAATTCGACGAAAGACGAAGGGGTAGGGAGCATTCAAAATATTCCGGCGGATGTATTGAAGTGGGAGTCCTACTTTGTAAAAGAAGCACAAAAATACGACATTGTGGATCACGTACCAATACTCATGGCCATCACGACTGTAGAAACGGGCGGACGTTTGCCAGACATCATGCAATCTTCAGAGAGTGCAGGATTGCCGATGAACACAATCGATAATGAACCGGATTCTATCGCTCAAGGAGTGAAACACTATGCAAGTGCCTTACAGCTAGCAGAAGCCGTAGACACAGATAAATGGGCAGTTGTTCAAGCCTATAACTTCGGTACAAGCTATATCGGCTATGTGTCGCAACGAGGGAAAAAACATACGATCGATTTAGCAGAAGCGTACTCAAGAGACGTGGTAGCTCCTTCTTTAGGCAATGTTTTAGGTAATACGTACCGCTATGTAAATGCTGTTTCAGAAACGAATGGACGCCCTTACTTATATTGGAACGGCGGAAATTTCCATTACGTTGATTTAGTCAGACAGTATCTAAGCCAGGGAGAAGTTGGTAGCAACGAAGGATTTATTTTGCCATTGAGTCCACCGCAGATAACTTCATGGTTCGGCACGCGTGTCTTAGGTGGAGTGCAAGAATTCCATCGAGGAATTGACTTTGGTCATCCGCAAGGAACACCGATAAAGGCAATAGCTGACGGTGTCGTCATTGCGTCTGAATATCATTACTCCTGGGGGAATTACGTCCGGATTGAACATGCTAACGGCAACTGTAGTTTGTATGCACACAATGTTTCAAACAACGTAAAAGTTGGTGATCAAGTGAAACAAGGTGACATTATCGGTCATGTAGGAAACACAGGAAACAGCTTCGGCGCTCACCTCCATTTAGAAATTTCAACGTCAAGAGATTTATCGATCGCAAGCTTATTAGACCCAGCAGAGGTTCTGGGAATCAGTCAATGAAAGGAAAATAAAATGAAAGAAAACGAGAAAAAGGTGGTAGGAATCGGAATAGGTGTAGGAGTAGTTATTCTAGCAATATTGGCTATGACAGGGTTTTTCAACACGAATAATGAAGAAGATACGAGTACTGTTGAGAGTAACACAGGAGAAACAATTTCTTCCATAGCGCAAACCCAAACTACAGAAGATAGCACCCAAGAATCCTTACTAGATGAAATACTAGGGGAAGAAAAAACAGAAGAATCAACAACTGAAAGTTTAGAAGTGATCCCAGAAGCAGATGTCGATAATGCTTATATCGAGTGGCAACAAAAATCACAATATGAACGAGAAATGAAGAAAGTGAACGAGGCATTCATTGCTGCTTATTATGGAAATTTAAAACCCAAAGAACGAAATGCCAAGCTGAAAGAGCTAGTCACAGAATCTGTTTTTGAGGAAGAAGAAATTCCTGAAAGTGGCCAAGTATTCCAACCATACATTGAAGATTTAGAAACTGAATCGATTGTTCAAACGGTTGATCATATCCAAGGAACAATAATCAATATACTTTCAATGAAAGTCGATAATGTCCCACAAAAAATGCTTGTTACAGTTTCAATGGTTCAATCAGATGGGTGGGTAATTGATCAAGTAGGGTTCCAAATTATTCTTTCTAGTCAAGAGTAAGAACACAGAATAGAGAGGGAAAAGTGCAATGGAATTAAATGATATCGTCATTGTTTCAGATGAATATGAAACAACGAACGGAGATTTATTTGGACAAATTGGATGCGTTACAAGCATAAAAAAGGAAAAAAATTATCCGATAACGGTCACTTTTTTTCAAACAAATGACAGTGAAATATTTCATGAATCGGAATTAACTATACTGAATAAGGGAGATAGTAATGGAGGAAATTAAACGATTTAAACAAAAATATTTTGGTACAAAAAGCCAAGTATATTTCAAAACGCTGTTTGTTTTTCTCCTTTCCATAGTCGTAGTTTTTGTTCATGGCATGGCACAAAAATCTGATTTAGACTACCAAGAAGTTGAATTATTTGAAGAGCATTTGGTTCAACAAGGCACCTTGTCAGTTGTTAAAAAGGTGTTCAATGAAGAAGAAAATAGTTTCCGAATGGACTTATTTTTTGAACCAACGTCCCAATCAGTCGATGATTTGCAACGAAAAATTGAAGCTGATTTGGTGACAGATAAGAATCCAGAGGAACAAATAAAGGTAAAAGTTATTCCTGTTACGAGTCGCTATTTTGTATTAATGGCAGAAGGAATTGAACCAGACGCAGCAACTGTAAGATTGGATATTTCTTATTATGCAACCCAAGAAATGAATCAATCCTTGAGATTTTATGTCTCAAAAGAGGAATCTAAGATGGAAAATGAGTCAATTTTAAATGCGGAAGAAAGCAAATTACAAATCGATTCAATTCAAAATGATATACGTATTCAGACGGTAATAATCGATGAAAGTGAAAAAAATAGTCAAATAATTAATCAAGATATTGCCCATCGTTTAGATCAATATGAACAACTAACGGAAGAAAAAAAATTCCAAGTCGGCAGTGTTTTACAGGAAACGGAAGGGAAAATTTCGGCGATAAAAAGTACCATTTCAAATCTGAATGAGCAATTAGAAACAGAAAAACAACTGAGAAGTGAGGCAACAGAACGTATTAAGTTGTTAGAAAAAAGGATTGAAGAAATTCAAAAGTAAGTGTTCCATTTCCTTGACCAAATATCCCTTTATTGTAAGAGGTCCTATATAGGGTCTGGTCTTGGGTCCGGTATCGCATTTATGGTGTTTTAGGGGTCCGGTCTTGGGTCTTTGCCGTGGACCCGCTGCCCGCCCCCGCAAATTATGCAAAACGTTGTTATACCGCCTTTGTTGGGTGTGGGGGGTTCTCGCTCTTCGATCGAGAACCCCCCACACCCAACAATAATAAAATTTTGCAAATTTGATTACCGGCAATATGGTATAACAAAGCATATTTGCGGGGGCGGGCAGCTAAGATGAGAGAACATATAAAGAGTAAAAAAATAAAATAAATAGGATGAAAAAAATAAAAAATGGGTGTGGAAGAGAGAAAAATAAAGGGATAAGGTCAAGGTCAAAAGATCAACCCCCTACCCCCAGTCTTGGGGGTCTCGAACTAACTCCCTCCGCCCTCTTTCAATCGTTGAAAGAGGGAACTTACAACTACCCCTAGCGCCAACGCCCCTTCACCAAATCTTGAAGGGGCTGTCTTAAAAACATAAAACCAAAAGAGATCGTCCGACTGATGTTTAGATTGGCAAGTTATCTCGTTCGATTCATAAACCTGAATGAGATCATATGACTGATAATTAGATTTGAGAAGGGAGAAAATAGTTTTACTATTTTCTTTTTTTATTGGAAAGGTGAGGTAAATATATGCAGTTGAATAATCGACTTGAATTAACTGAAAGAGATTGGATGATTCTTGAAGTCGTCAACCGATGGAGGATTGCGCAACCAAAACATTTTTGTTCGTTACTCGGTTTTCCGTCTATTGAATATGTGCGCAAAAGAATTCGCAAGTTAGAATTAAATGGTTATTTGAAAAGAGACTTGCGTCAAGGAAGGGAAGCACAAATTTACTCGTTAGGTACCAAAGGTAAGGAAGTTCTTGAAATTTCTGGGCTTGGGAAAGTAAGTGACGCAACAGTTCGACATGAGTTGGGTGTTTTAACATGTACTTGCTTTTTACGAGAGTATTTTTCAGAAGCAAAATTAGACTACCATTCTATCATTACCGATCGTGATTTTAGAACCTATGAGTATAAAAAAAATAATTATGGTGGTTACAAAAAAATGACTCGAAAAGGTGACTTAACTTTTAAAGTAGGAAATGATTGGTGGATAGTTGAATACGAAAAAGAAAAGAAAGAGGCCTTTCGAGTACAAACAAATGTTAGTGCAAATAAAAATCGTGCGTATGGTCAAATTTGGATTTATCCTAAAATGAAATCTTTAATTTACAACAGATTAGTAGAAGCCAAAGAATATGTTGGAATTGATGATGCTCAATTTAAATTGCTCACTTTTGAAGAGGTTGAGAAGGTTTTAGAAAGACCATCAAAGCGTCTTGCGACTCTTTCTACTACACCTATCGATGCACTCATTGAGGAGTTCTATTCTTATTCTGAACACAGGGAAATGGACTTGTTCCATACCAATTATTAACTGAAAAGAAAGGTGAACGTATGTATCAAGATGTCGTTTTTGTTTGGCGAAGTCGATTATCAAAAGCAGGTATCGTCTTATGTTGTCTAGGAATATTTCTCTTTCCATTACCAGGATCACTTGCGTTGCTTTCGTATTTAATTCTTCAGGAATACTATGAAAAAAAGTCGTCAAAATTGATGATACTCACCTTAGGAGTTTTCCTTCTTGTGGTAAGTATCTTTTATTTAAATCAGAAACAAATGGGCCGAAGCTCAATGGGCTTGTTAAGTCTAATCTATACCCAACTCATTGCAAACCAAGATGGTTTTGCAAGTATGGTGGCATACGTCACAGCTGACGGATATTTTCGAGAACATTTCCTACCGTCAACAATTCAATGGATTCTAGGAATCAATCTATTTGGATGGGGTGTAGGAACGATGATAGTTAGTACAGGTTTACTCTTACAAAAAAGTTCTTCAGAGATTCTTATGGATGAAACAGTTAAACAGGAAACACGAAGAGAAGTTATGTTAAATAGTCGAGGCGGGATCAACTTTAATGACAAGGGGCACGTTGGTGCTTTCGGATCTACTCGTACAGGGAAGACCGCGACTATTTTGCATTATATCGAACAGTCGATCCGTGAAGGACAATTTACCGTCGTGATCGACGGTAAAGGGGGGACTTCGAACTACGATTTGAATATAGTCACCGAAAAATTGGCAAAGAAATACAATCGAAACCTATATGTCATTAATCAATCAGAAATTTCAAAAACGAATCCGTATAATCCATTTAAAGGCATAACTGAGACAGAATTAAAAGATTTATTGTCTAGTTTAACCGAGTGGTCCGAAGAACATTATCGGATTCAAGCACTTACCTATTGGCAAGTAATGGGACGTGTCATGCGAGCGGCCGACATTCAGTATAGCTTTCAAAGTATTATTAAGTATTCTGATCCCTCAAATTTTAAAAACTTAATTGAAGGACTGTATAGTAAAGATATTATTTCTAAGGAATTGTACAGTAGAGCAAAACAAGTATTAGCTTCTTGTAAAGATACTGTCGTCCAAGCAATCGGTCGTTTAGCGATTTTTAACGATGGAGACGGCCGCTATCTTTTTGGACAAGATGGGTTTACTTTACGGCAAGCCTATGAGGAAGACGCAGTCGTTGTCGTGTACTTAAATGAATTCAAATACAGTGATTTTGCACGAAGTTTAGGAAAGCTGGTTGTCGCCGAGTACAAATTGTTTCTGAGTCAAAAAGCTGAAAGAGACGACCAAACAGAAGCCTTGTTAGTGATGGACGAATTGGGTGTTTATGTTGATGAATCCTTTGAAGCTTTACTGAATAGAACCGCGTCCTTTAGCGTAAAAACTATCGTAGCTATGCAGGTAATCGCTGATGTAAATAAAGTATCAGAAGAGTTAACGAAACAGATACTTGGTAATTTAACAAATTTTGTCATTCTACGGACAGATGATGATACGGCAAATGAACTATCAAAATTTATTGGAACTGAAAAACAAGTGAAACAAACGAGTCGAAGCAATGAGGAAGGAAATACCGGAGAAAGTTCAAATAATGTAGTAGATGAATTTGTAATCAATCCGAACAAAATTAAACGACTTCCTAATCTTCATGGCTATTATTATTCCCACAATCGTCCAGGTGAACCCTCGAAGTTTATTACAACCTTCGTAAAAACAGGAAAGGAGAAATCAACTAACGAAAATGAACGTAAGGTCCATAAAAAAAAGCCTGAAAGAATTGTTCTTTCTAAAAAATAAACTTGATTGGGTTTTGTTTATCGTCAGTTTATGTTTATTGGTGGGTACTTCGTGGATTATAACGTATGCAGCTAACCATTTGTTGGACGTGCCTCCGTTTGAGAATATAGCTCAAAAAGTAAATCTATTCAGCATAATCGGAAGCCTAACGTGGGTACCAGTGATAGAGGAAATGATTTTCAGGAAATACTTGATTTCACTGCTACAAAGAGTTTTTTCTTGGAAAATAAGTGTAGGAATTTCTAGTATCCTTTTTGCCATTCTTCATTGGCAAAAGAACTTTTTCCCATTTTTAATAAATGGCCTTATTTATTCATGGGCATTTAAAAAAAGTGGAACGATCGTCATGCCAATACTGCTTCATATGAGTTATAACTTTGTAGCAGTGATCACACAATTAATACAATAATATATCACAATCGATGGAGGAATAGATAAGGTGAAAGAAACAAGAGGAATATTGATCAATCAGAGGCTTGCTCAATTAAGGAAGGAAAGATTTTTAACGCTAGATGATGTGAGTAATATCTTTGATCCGCCGGTCAGTAAAGGAACGGTAAGTAATTGGGAGAATGGGCACCAATATCCTAGTAATAAAAGAATAGTAGCTTTATGTGATTTTTACGACGTAAGTATCGATTATCTTTACGGTCGAACTGAGAATCGAAGTTTTAAAAATGAAAATAATAAAAGAAACTTATTGGAGGCAGGATATGAGTGAAAAAAGTGAAAGAAACCTATACTGGAGAGCGCAATTTCTAGCCATGCTGAATTATACACAAATTTTTCTTAGAAAGGGAGCTTTACTATGCCTGTATGCAAGCATTCTGATATGGATTAAAAGTCAAATAGTAACGGAGTTTGTACAATCTGGACTCACTTTAAATGGGGAAATCATTAGTGCGGATGCGTTCAACGAAGCAATTAATGTTTTAGCAATTCAACTAATACAGATTTGGGTAGTACTCGGTGCAATGGCAATTTTATTGATTTGGGTGCACAAAAATAGATTTTCTCTGGATTTGATAAAAAAGATAGTAAGAACAGTCTTTTTCATTTCTTTGATTACCCTAAATTTTAATATTTCACTGACAGCCATTGGTCATGCTTTGGTAATTAGTTTGCTAATGAGAGGTATTGTTATATTTATGACCAAAAGAATGTGGAGAGAAAATTTGGGACCAGTCATTAAAGCAACGAGCTTTTGGGAATTACCAGGAAGCGAATCTATCAAACAAGATTGTAAAGAAAATACCTATATGATTGAGGAATACTTCCAAGTGCTGAAGAATTTGATTCCAGAAAATAATTCAATAGCGATTGATTCATTAAATGTGTGTGTGAAAGAGGCGATACTACCTAATAACGAGGTGACAGAAATAGTAAAAAAAAATATGGAGGTTGTCTATCGAATTGAAAAAACGAGCGCACGCTTAACGGCAGAACTGAGTTTTGAACCTATCGAGACAATGGATCTGATTGATGACATAATTGAGAATACAAATGTATTGTAGGATAAGTTTTTTTGTTGCCCCGACACTCCGACCGCCACCACCGTTTACGGGGCAACAAAAAAAGGAAAGCAAGCTTTCCGGTTTTGGCATTTATGTAGTTTTTTCAGCAGTATCGTGGTATAATCAATATGTAAAGAAGAGTTGCGCTAACAACTCTCCCTATGACAGCACCGTTTAAAGAACGGTGACCGCTAACTGTATATCTTAAAAAGAAATAGCTAGTCCTCGGCTAAAGTGACGGCTATTTCTTTTTGTCGTTGTTTACTATCGCTAGAATACCAAAAATGATTGTTGCGATTAAAGAACCGAAACTAATCATTAATGCTAGCGCTGTTTCAACAGGCAAAAGGCGTCTCCTTTCATAAGATTTCGGAAGTACGATCATACGCACCACCTCACTTTCGATTGGATAGCCACCGTCATTAAACTTTACTGTCACCTATTATTATACCATAAAAACCAGTATGAATCCTTAACTCTAAGGCATTCATGCTGGTTTTTTGTTTGTTAGTTAGACGTATTTCTTCCTTCGCTCCAACCGCCACCGCCGCTACGGAAGAAGCCATATATTCACCAAATGGCAATCGTTGAAGATTAAGACGAAAATAGCAGAGTAGAAGGGACCAAAGAAAATGAAAATTATTCATGGAGAATACTACAAGGATGAAGATTATTACAAAAAGCGTTTTTATAAAGCAATAGCAGAACATGAACTTCCAGAAGGTTATCAAATCAAAAGGGAAAATGAGTTTCTTGAAAATCATCAGTACTTTTTAGTTGCTGATTTAACACATAGAGATTTGCGAAAAATGAGGAACGTAGCTTACCTAGATACGTCAAAACTGGAATTAATTTCTGTAACGGAAGAAGAACGAAAAATTCACTCTTCTATAGCAACGATATTAGAGTATCAGGAAAAAAATAAATTCGCCAAAATCGATGATAAGGAACCTCCTAGTAATCCATTGGAAGTTGTCCACTGGGGATATTACAAAAAGAAAGGAGATAACTACCACATTTATAACGCATTAGATTTTGGCCCGCTTCCAGAAGAATATCGTGACGAGGAATGCAAGAAAATCGAGATGCTAATGAAGGATTATTTTGACTTTAACGTTGTCAATTTATTAGAAACTAATCTAGAAGTGATTTCAAGGTTTAAATATATAGATACAAAAAAAATAGATTGGTTCCCAGCAACCGTAGAAGAAATAGATGTATATAATGCCATATGCCTCATATGTAAGTACAGTTTAGATTAGTGGTCTACAAGTGTGCAGCCCCTAACCTAAACTATTGAGAGATAAAGATGTTAGAAAATAATTCGTCTTTAAAAGGATCGACTCTTATAGCTTCTTTAAAAGAAGAAACATTTAAATACATTGTATTTTCTGATATAACATTCCAAAACATTGGAAGCGTGGTGTAAACTTTGAAAAGATAATCATTCCTTTTTTTAAAAATACTGTAAATATCTGGATACTCTTTCATTAAATACTCTTTTGAGATGAGAAGTGATAGAAAGTGGTTCTTTCTATCTGAGTATTTCAAAGTATTTTTTTGAAAGTTATGCTTGAAGCGTATGCTAATCACAGATTCTTTCTGTGTTTTTGCTAACCTAGCCTCTCCATAATAAATTGTAGGATATTTTTGATCAGTTAATTCTTCGAAAAGGCAGTTAGCGGAGATTGGCTTAAAAAGATACTTTATAGGTACAACCGCACTATTACTTTTACGAGTCACTTTAAACTCAGGATCATATTTGAACATTTCCACGTGGTCTTGAAGTGTTTTTAAATGTTCTCTTGTAGGTCGCTTTGAACGTGGTGTACTCAAATCTTGTTTTTTTGATGAACTAGGTAAAAAAAATTGCGTCTCTGTAGCGTCCGTATCGGGTGATTCTTTCTTTGTGTTCACACTTTTTCTAGGAGAAAAACCTTGTGTACCGGATAAATCAGAAACAATATCACCTGTTTTAATTCGTTCAAATCGTTCAGCTGGATTATTCGATTTAGAGAAAACAAGATCTTTGTTTTTAGGATGAAATTTGCAAGCCTCAATGTGAGCACTATTTACACGACGGCGGCTAACAAATGTGGGACTATTTTTGTGGATTGGTTCGATTGAACGGCAAGTAACTTTAGCAGAACAGCCATCAGTTGGGCAAACAAACTTATATTTATCGAGAATATATTGACCAAATAGTTTTTTTGCGGTTAAAGGTGATATTGCAAACCCTTCATGTAACGTCGGGTGATCCTTCAAATACTCGATTGCTGAAGCCTCTGTAGGAATTGCTTTAGTTATCAGATGCCCCATAGTCATTACCTCCTTTTTAATAAAATTTTATCATAAAACAATATTTTTATGATGAATTAAAGTGAAATAATGAATAGAAATCAAAATGAAGATATGTAGTGTACTAATTGAGTAAATACTCCGTAATTCCTCCAGATATTCCATCGTTACGGAAGAAGCCATGTGATTACTCCAGAAAGTCAAAAGAAAAGAGAAGTGGAACCTCATTGCAAGCAATGATTTCCGCAAGAAGTAAGATTCCGCATGCGGAATCTTTTTTAGATTTTTAAAAATGTCAGGGCGATGGGCCTTTATTTCACCTTCTCGCTGTTGTTTTGTCTCATGTCGATCTGAAGCCGCTGCTATCGGATTGGCGAGAGTGCTTATACACCTTCCGCATTCAGAAAAAAAAGGGGCGGAAAAACTTTTAAGAAGCCCACTTAAAACTTTTCCCTACAGCACTCCCTTTTTTTCTGCCTGCTACAGGTGTATGGAACAAGCACGCCAAACCGCTATCAGCTCAGCTCGAAATGATCCAAGATCAAACAAAGCTAAGAGGAAAAGAATAAATAAAGGACCATTGACATTCTTAAAAATCAAATTCTTTTCGCCTCCCACAAATCGCTTGCTGAAATGAACTTTGGGGAACAAAAAACGACAAATAAGGAGAGATTCGCATGGAAATAACTGCAAATAATATCAAAAGAAGTTTGAGAGAGCAAGGAATTAATACGAAAAAAGTACGTATTCGGGTTGAAATGGTGGGCTACGGAAGCACTTCTATCAGAGTAAAATTGCACGATTTAACGCTAGAAACGGAAGCGATTCGTTACGAAATCCAAAAACAGTGGGGGAGCATTCGATATGACGAAAAAGTACAAGGTGAGATTTTAGAGGGCTGTAATACGTACGTGTTTTGTGAGTACGAAGAGGAAGTCTTAGAACAAGCGATTGAAGAGAAATACGAGCAAGCAGAAACCATTTATCGGCACTTAGAACAGCTAGACACATATAACGGTGAACAAATATTTGAAACAGAGAGCGTGAGAGCCGTTGCCTTTTTCAAAGATAAATCAATTTCATTAATGATGAAAGACCGTTCTAGTTCGATTCGATACCGCAGACACCCTATGAATAGTGTTTATGATTTAGCACACGCGCTTGTTTTACTTGAAACAATTGGTCACTTCGGCAAACTCTAAACTAAAGAATCAGGAAAGGAGACATACGAAAGGGTTCTATAACCCTTTCGTATCAATCAAAAGATGAAGATAAATGAAGGAAAGAAGTATAAATGCAAAAATTCTTTTGTCTTTCAAGAAGAAGAAATTAGGCAAGGGGATATTATTGGTATCAATGATATCGAGTCGCCAATATTAGTCGATTGCGAAGTGTATCGTGAAGATGGGCGGGGCATGAAACGATTCAGAACGATTGAAATCAACCTGGCACGCTTAGAACAATCGATCGATTTTGCGAGTGAAGCGACTTTTTACGGCGACTGTGAGGAATGCCACCGACTACTTGATTATTTACCAAGGGGTGCTTGGGGCGTAGGTTATGTTTGCGCTCCTTGTGCCAAAAGACTAAGAGGTGAATATGAACTTTGATAGCAAAATATACTCCAGAAAATCAAGAAGAAAGGTCTGAAAGCCAAAATTTTGGACGTGGGTTACCAATACGCGCCAAAGGTTCAGCTGAAGACGAAAAACTATTTTTAGAATTGTTACAACAAATGCAAGAAGATCACCCAGAAGATGAATAAAAAATAAAGCAGATGAAAAGAGGAATTTACTATGATTAACAATGTAACTTTGGTAGGACGTTTAACAAAAGACCCTGATTTGCGCTATACGTCGAGTGGCAAGGCGGTAGCAAGTTTTACACTAGCAGTCAATCGAAGATTTACGAACCAGGCAGGACAGCGTGAGGCGGACTATATCCAATGTGTCATTTGGGGGAAATCAGCGGAAACCTTAGCAAATTATGCAAAAAAAGGTTCATTAATCGGGATTGTTGGACGTCTTCAATCAAGAAGTTATGAAAATAAAGAACAACAACGTGTTTATGTAACTGAGGTTGTCGTCGAAACTTTCCAATTACTTGAACCAAGAACAGTCAACGAACAACGCCAAAGTAGCCAAAATAATCAACAAAACGATAATAGTGATCCAAACTTTGAAGGTGCAGCAATTGATATTTCAGATGATGATTTACCATTCTAAGATTAATGATTTAACTAAAAAGGAAAGATCGGCAACCGCATATGCGGTTGCCGAATAAAGGAGAAAATATGAATTATAAAGATGAGATCTCAAAACGACTAAAAAATATATCTGGAAAGCAGAATATATCTACGATTTTCTTTGATTGGGTTCACTTAATGGCATACACCGTATCAAATAGTGTAGATAAAACACAATTTGATAGCCGAGAAGCTGAATATGTCGAGATAATCGGAAAATACACGAAAACGGAGAGTGATGTTTTTGTAAAATGTTTCTGTTTATTAGTACAAGCTTTTGATCGAAAAGTGACGGATTGGCTCGGTGAAATTTATATGGATCTCGAAATTAGCAACAAAGATTCCGGACAATTTTTTACACCTTATGGGATTTCAAGGCTAATGTCCGAACTAACTTTAACGGAAAATGAACCGTTAATCGAAGAAAAGGGATGGCTTGGTTATTATGAGCCAGCATGTGGCGCAGGTAGCATGATAATCGCATTTACGCAGGCAATGGAACGTAAGGGATATAACTATCAACAGCAATTACGTGTGTGGTGTGAAGATATCGATGAAAATTGTCTGTTAATGACGTATGTACAACTTTCATTACTTGGTGTAAACGCCGTATGTGAGGTAAAAGATTCGCTATCAAGAGAAAAATTTTCAACTTGGTATACACCCTTTCACATGATCAATCCCAAATACCTATTTCCTGAAAAAAACAGTGATCAAGAGGAGAAAATAAACCCACTGCTTCAGATAGAAAACAAATTAGAAGAAGAATGGACACCACCAACTGACGCCGAACAACTTGTTTTATTTTAATGAGTTTCATGGAAAGAAGAAGGACGCTAACGCTCCCTTCTTCTTTGCTAAAGCTAAATTAATAAAAAAGGAGAAAAAAAGTGAAGAAATTAAAGATTCTTTTTACGACTTTAATTGGTTTGATTGGTTTGTTTATAGGTGGTGGGATGATAAATGTCGATGTAGAAAACATGATCGAGTCTTTTATGATCCAAATCAATAGGCAACCGGTAAATGAGCTTGGGGAAATTGAAATTGACGAGATAAAAAGCATTGTAAATTTGAACGGTAATTATGCGAGTTTCACACTAGAAGAATTGGAATCAACTGAACCCTGGCACACGTTTTCGGATCTAGATTCATTGAACAGAGTAGGAGTCGCTGATGCGTTGCTACATAAAAGTATGATGCCTTCAGAGCCAAGAGAAGATATCTCAATGATTTATCCGACTGGTTGGAATCAAAAGAAATTAGATGATGGTAATTGGCTTTATAATCGATCGCATTGTGTGACACGTTTCCTTATAAGTATGTAAATACGAAATAGGAGAACTACAAAATATGTAGTTATAACTAATTAAGTGAAGTTTGGAATGAAAGCCTTCAAGTTGAGCTGAAACAAACTATCTGATACTCCTGCATGCAACAAATAGGAATAGCTATTTATTGTGTGAAGCCAGGTGAAGTCGGCTGAACAAAGCCTAAGTCTGTACCTAAGATATGGCTGAGGATAGGTCGGGATGCTATAAATTATCTATGGTAAGAATGTCAAACGTTGACTGACGAACTTGCGAATGAACGGGTCTAAATCGGTAATATAGTGAAAACTATATACTGCGTGCGCAGGGTTAATTACCGAAAAGTATGGTGATGAGGAAGAAATTCGGAATACCTAACAAAGAAGATATAAATTAACAGGCTCAAAGTAAGTACCTAAGGATATATGCAAAGCTAACTTAATTGGAACGTGGAAAGCAAGGAACTGCATGAGAACCATCTAATTCATGAGCAGGTATATATAAGAGAACAATCGAAATTATTTTATCCTTGTGAGAGTAGGGGCACAGTACTGTTGATATGTGGTAATTCGCATGGAGGGATAGCCCCAAGTCTTATTATTATTGAATTTTAAAACAACTGAATGAAACTTACAGGGTCGAGTAAGATGATGGGACTTCCAAAATAGGAGTGAGTTATCCATCGGTGAGTACGTATTTACGATATGTAGAATATTACGGTATGCAAGAAGTATTAGACGATTTATATGAGAGAAGCAAAAACAAATCCACAACATTTGTCCCTTTGTATGAACGAATTATCTCCAGAGAAAATATCCTCTTGGCATACAGGGTGATTAAAAATAATACAGGTTCAAAAACAGTTGGAGTAGACGGGATCGCGATCGATGATTATAAACTAGCAAATACAGAAATGTTTGTCAGATATATTCGAAGTGTACTGTCGGATTACAAACCTCAGAAAGTAAGAAGGGTTTATATTCCAAAAAGTAACGGTAACAAGAGACCACTAGGAATTCCAACAATGAGAGACCGAGTTATCCAACAAATGTTTTTACAGATCTTAGAACCAATATGTGAAGCAAAATTCTATAACCATTCGTATGGATTTAGACCTAATCGGTCAGCTAAACACGCAATGGCAAGATGTAAATTTCTAACGCGAAAGAATTTTCACTACGTGGTAGATATTGACGTAAAAGGATTCTTTGACAATGTAAATCACAATAAGCTGATAAAGCAACTATATACGATAGGGATAAAAGATAAACGAGTTTTAGCAATTCTAGCCAAGATGTTAAAAGCCCCAATTGAAGGAGAGGGTGTTCCGAAAAAGGGGACTCCGCAAGGAGGGATATTGTCTCCCTTGTTATCTAATGTGGTATTAAATGAGCTTGATTGGTGGATTGCCAACCAATGGGAATTCATGAAAACGAGAGAGCCATATCACCCATCTTCAAGATTAAGGGGCTTAAGGCGGAAAACAACGCTAAAAGAAATGTTTATCGTTCGTTACGCTGATGATTTCAAGATATTTACTAAAAATCACCAGTCAGCAATTCGAATTTACCACGGTATAAAAGGCTATTTGAACAATCATTTATCTTTAGATATTTCACCAGAAAAATCTAAAATAACTAATCTAAGGAAAAGAGAATCAGAATTTTTGGGCTTCACGTTAAAAGCTGTCAAAAAGCGAAAATCCTATGTCGCTCATACGTATATAACAAAAGCCAAAAAGAAACAGATAAGTGAAAAACTTAGATGCCTTATTCGTGAAATTCAGAAAAGCCCTATACAAAAATCAGCCTACAAATACAATGCGTATTTACTAGGAACAAAGAATTATTTTCAATCAGCTACACATGTAAATAAAGACTTTCACGAAATCGCCTATCGTCTTATGCAGACTTTCCGTAATCGGTTGAAATCAGCAGGGAAATATGGACCACCCACTAAAGCAAACGCAACTTATAAGAGATTACACAAGAACAGCTATAAAACCTACAATATTGCAGGAGCGTACCTATATCCGATATCAGATGTCCAAACGAAAAATGATATGTGCTTTAGCCAAGATATATGTTTCTATACAAAGAAGGGGCGAAAGAAAATTTACAGCCAACTTTTGCCCAATATATGTACAGAAATTTCAAAAATGGTTATGTACCTTTCTGATAATAAAAATATAGAATACGCGGACAATAGAATTTCAAAATATTCTATGCAACAAGGCTTATGTGCAGTCACAGGAGCATTTCTTAAAGCGGAAGATGTCCATTGCCACCATAAAATACCCAAACATTTAGGTGGTACGGATAGCTTTGATAATTTAGTTATTGTTCATAAATGGGTTCATATTTTGATTCATGCGGTTTCTAAAGGCACGATAAATAACTATTTAAATATCCTTCAGTTAAACGGAAAACAACTGACAAAAATTAAACACTATCGTGAGTTATGTAATTTAGTTGAATTAGAAGAAATGATATAAGATGGAACGCCGTATGAGGTGAAAGTCTCACGTACGGTGTGGAGCGGGGGAAAATCCGGAGATAATATCAAAGGATTACCTATCGCTATTACTCGGATTTCAACTAACTGGTGAAAATGCAAACTGGAAAAACCTATTTACTGGCACACAAGAATTAAATCAGATTCACATGGTCAAGTATGAAAATGAAATTGCGCAATACTTAAAGAGTACAAATAATCATGTACGTTATAGAGTAACACCTATTTTTACGGAAACAGAGTTAGTCCCACGCGCTATCCAATTAGAAGCGAAGAGTATTGAAGACAAGCAGATTAATTTCAACGTTCTGATACCAAATATACAGACTGGAATAATCATTGATTACTCAACAGGAAAAGCGACAAAAGAATAAGTAAAAAACAAGAGATCAAGATCAAAACCAAAAGGCAAGTTCAAGGTCAAGGGCTTAAATTTCAAAGCGATTTTCAGCTCGTTCGTCCGATGTCTTGATTAAGCTCCATTTCTTCCCAAACCACTGTTACCCTCAGCGTCACTGCTTATACACCTTCCGCAGTCAGAAAAAAAGGGGCGGGAAAACTTTTGAGAAGATCACTCAAAACTTTTCCCTACAGCACTCCCTTTTTTTCTGCCTGCTACAGGTGTAGGGCATAAGCACGCCGAGGATAACAGTTGGAAGAAATGGAACGAAGTTTAATCAAAGAAAGGAGCGAAATCTAACGATCTGAAAATTGAAATTTTTTAAAACCTTTTCGCCTCAGAAAAACGTTAAAAAAAATGTATGTTGAAAACCCAAAACCTTAAAAGAAATGAGCTGAATTTATGGAAAAAGTCTATGAAATCGTCAAAATCAAGCAAGAATGTCGTGTTTATGAAGAGTTTCCACCGTTAAAGATTACCTCGTCTTATTCAATTGCAAAGTGGTTGCAAGATGAAATTGGCTATGACACACAAGAAAATTTAGTGCTGTTATGTTTAGATACCAAGAATAATATTAACAGTTACTCAATCGTCCATAAGGGAACGTTAAACTATACTACTTGTCACCCAAGAGATATCTTTCAACGTGCGTTACTATCAAATGCTTGTCGAATTTTAATCGCACATAACCACCCCTCGAACAAGCCGAATCCAAGCAAGGAAGATGATATTGTGACCGAAAATATTGAATCGTGCGGAAAAATGTTAAATATCGAGCTTTTAGACCATATTATTGTCGGACAAAATACTTACTACTCGTATCGAGAAAATAATCGGATAGGTGCTTTCTAGTTTATGGAAAGCACCACACAATAAGAAAGGAGAATTGAAATGAATGAATTAATAGAAAAGGCACATGCCAAGATGATGGAAGAAATGAGTGAGGAACGTCCAAGGTCGGAAGATATTATACACAATTGGTTGTGCCAACAGGTACAAGTAGATAATGAGCTTTTAGAGGGGATTCTAAAGAAAGGGAAAAGTATTAGAAAGGCAATGCAGTATTGTTACTCGCAGGCAATGAAGCAAGCAATTGGAGGGTGCGCACTAATTATCCATGATGATGTTTTTCAATGGGTGACAGATTACTTTAAGAGTGAAGAAGTTGAAATAAAGCAACCAAAGATGAGCGTAACGAATCCATCAGTAACAGTAAGTAAGCAATGCGAAAAAGAAAACCATGTTCCTAAAAAAGAAACAAAATCACCGGAAGGAGAGCAATTAAGTTTGCTAGATTTTCTATGAAAAAAATACAAATTGCGAATGACTATGCTAAAGATTGTCTTAAACCGCCAAAAGCATTCTTTGAATGGTGTTATCAACAATTTCCAACGTACGTATGGAAAAACAAACGAGAAACGATTGTCGCTTCGACTAGAAAACATAGTAACACGTACGAGAAACGACTGGCAAAAAATTCAAGATTGACATTTTTTGATAAGTGCCAGTATTTCATGATTGTTCTATCTTCGACAAAAAGAATCGAGATACAAACCTATGAAGTTTACTCTTTTTTTGAAGAAGGGAAGCAAATGTTTAAATATCACCTTTTTAACTTAGAGAGGTTAGCAGAGAACAAGCACTTGAAGGTATGCAGAGAATCAAACGAGCATTACTGTTTTGGTAAGAAAGCGGTCACTGGCATATTTAATTATTATGTTCCAGAGGTTTATCCTAATGGTTGGATAGAGAAACTAGGTAGAAGTTCAGAGCTAAAATATCTTGACTTGAGAGGCGTGCAACCAGAACAATTACCCCACATTTACAAATATAGAGAAAGAATTGAATTTGCTCAAAAAATAGGGGCAAAACAGCTTGCACAAGATATTATGAACAAAATATACCTGATAGATATGCGTGTAATGACAAAAAATTGGCTAAGAAAGTTTAAGAAGTTTTTTCAAAAATCTTCTCGTGGATATGCCGACTTCTTGTTAAAAAAAGAAATGGAAACACGAGGCATTCAAATGATTTTAGGTATTGAAAAATATGTATCCAGATATGAAATCAATGATTTTTTTGAAAATAATCACTTAATGAAGTTACAAACGTATTTACTAAAGCAAGAGGTACGTTTTAGTATGTATCGAGATTATCTGAATATGTTGAACGACGAAGGAATTAAGGTGAATAATAAAAACAAGTACCCTGATGATTTAGAAGAAGCACATGATAAATTAGTAGATATTATCAATGCTAGAAAAACAGAAAATGAAAAAAAGAAGTTTGTAACACGAGCCCAAAATTTAGCTTATATGGAGCGACAAGTCGGCAATATCTTGTTCCTACTACCTAAGTCTGTAGAAGATATAAAACAAGAAGGAAAAGAACTAAAGCATTGTGTAGCTAGTTACATTGACAGGCACGCCAAGGGAGAAACAACCATTTTATTTGCAAGAAAGGTTGATAATCCAAGCAAACCATACTTTACATTAGAATTTAAAGACGGAAAAATTGTACAAGTTCAAAGTACTAGGAATAGAGTACCTGTTCCAGAAAAACTGAGGGAGGCAATAAGTATTTGGGAAAAAGAACTTAGAAAAGAGAAGTATGTAGCATAGAAACAAGGACTATCTTAAGTACGAATTAAGATAGTCCCATAACGTTTCTGATTTGTATAGGTTCAGTATATCACTGAGAGGCTAGTCAATGCAAGAATCAGCTTGTAAGGCTTGAAGAAAACCGAAATGGAGGAGAATAAATGTATACGATCAAATCAGCAAAAGAAAAGTATCTTGTATTTAAAAATGAAAAGAAGATTGCGGAGTTTCTAACACGAAAAGAAGCGGAAAGTTATTTAGATACGTTGACTGCCTATTCTGAAAAAATTAGTTGTGAACCAAAGGAGAGTATTCTTTATGACTAAAACTATAGGTGGGATTCACTCTAACAAGCAGAACTATTTATCTTTGAGTCAATTAGTCGATTTATTGGTAAAGCAACGCGTCTTAGATAAGGAAGTTGCTCGTGAATTGATGACTAATCATAGCTATCGATCAAATGCCTTGGAAGAAGAAGGAATACCTACCAGCTTATTATTTGATTTGGTAAAACTGACTGGACGAAAACTAAAAGTATATCCGAGTAAAGACAATACAATCTACTGGTTAGAGTAGAGTTCGATAGGAGAGAATCAAGGTTTTAAAAAAATGGTGGCAGAGATTGAAGAAGAATTTATTTCAGATGGAAGATATCATAATAGAAAAGAGGAACATTAATGAAAGAGAAACTAACAGAAATTTTAGATGAACATAGAGTGAACATCGAAGCGCCGATAGCAAAAGAAAGCTATCAATGGCTGTACAAATCGCTACTAAATGAGCTAGTGAAGTTGGAAAAGGAAGAAGAATAATTCCATTAAAGACAGAGATTACGGAATTAAAAAGGAGTGACTAAATTGTTTATTGTGGTAGAAGAATATCCTGGCAGTGGAGATATTAAAATTGGAGTTTTTACGACTTTGAGAAAAGCGACAAAAGCCTTTGAAGAGTGTCTAAGATTCAATGATAATCATAACGAATGGCAAAGATTAAAAGACGAGGAAGAGGATAAAGAATATTATTACACAGACGGTTCTTATGGTTGGACTATAACGATGACCAAGATACCAAAAAATGAAATGTGGGCTTACGCTTAGTCCACTAACCACCAAAATAGATGATTAACGAAAGAAATGTGATAGAAAGGAATTAATTCATTATGTTCACTAAAGAGATATTATTTATCGGTACGCATGAGGAGCTAAACAATTGGCTGAATAAGCGAGGTTATATTATAGATGAAAAACACATGAACCAAAGGACTGCATTCTATGAAAATATAGGTATATTAAACCAATTCGGACCATGTTGGCTTGACAAAAAAACTAAAATTGTTTGTTCAGGAGAAGGCTTGGGCTATCCACCTGATAACGTACCTACTTACTCAGATAAAGTTATGTTTGAGTTGAAAACAGAAGGTTTTACACAAAAAGAAATCAATGAAGCATTTTACAAAGCATACAAACACTTAAACCGTTTAAGACATCAAAACAAGTCAGATGAGATCAAAGATTTTATTATTGAAAAAAGAAAAATAAGTAGTCTGTTAACGGAAGCGATAGCTGATTCAGAAAGGTGATAATAATGAATAAGTTGACACGCACACACAGGTTGGATTTCCATAAAAAAAAAATTAATGAACTTAATAAAAAATCACAAATTGTAGAGACATGGTTTCATAATTTGAATCTACTACTGGAGTATCTCTTAGGCAAAAGTAGTGCTACTTTCAATCCTCAAAAAGCTTTGAAAATAATTAAGACAAGAGATAGCCATCAATATATGATGCTTACTAATTGGCTGAATGATAATTCGGAAAATGAAATAACTAAACGAATTAAGGAAATTTATGATATTGAACAAGAAAAAGAATTTTTACAGTCAGATATAGGGAAATTCATTACTACTTTTAAATAATTAAGTAACAGAAAAAATTAAGTAGAAAGAGGGTTAAACATGTTAAAAGTAGGAGATTTAGTCCTGTGGGGAATAAACGGCCATCCTGCATGGCATATAGTTGTCGAAAGAACTCAATTTAAATCTGCAACACAATATAGTTTTGTAACGCTAACCACTGGTGCTGTTACTACTGAGTGGGTTGATACACTAGAGGATTTGTACGAACGTTATAAAGGCTTCATTACCTCACACATAAGCCCTGATTTTTCACCAACAATTGAAGAGGTAAAAAATGAAAAAAGTAAAAGAATGAAAGTAGCGTTGGAACAAGATATAAAAATGATGGATGAATTGGGCTATAAACCTGATGAACAGAGACTGAAAGAAATAACCGAATGGTTAGAACATTAAAAAATTTATTCTAACGGCAGATATTACCAATAACAGAAGAAATATGTTAAACAAACCAGAACTGAAAGAGACAATTTGAGTTAAACCAATATATTCCGAAAAGCGAATATATGCACTAACTAAAATTACAAATAAAAAAATTAATAGGAGATGACACTATGAAATTAATCGATATTTACGATAACATTAGCTTAAAGTATATGGGATCTTTTGAACACACCGATGAAAATATTATCAATTACGTAGCAGCAATCCCACAGTTCAAGTTTATACGATTAGTTGAATTATCTAGTGATGAGATAGTTCTAACGACAATCGGTAATTTTCTTGACTATGTACCTGATCAAAATTGGTTAGAAAAAATTCGTCCTAGCTTGATTGCTAAACAGATGAAAGAAGATGTTATAGATGAAGTGGTAATAATTGATCGATACAAAGATGATGAATATTTCTAAAATAATTGGGCTTACAAAGGAAAACGATAGGTGAGGTCACCATTTAAAAAAACAACAAATCACGATATGATTGTTTTGCAGAAAAAGAACATGTGAACACTGAAGCCCTAGAGTAGTAAGATACTCTAAGGCTTTTCTTTTTGGCTAATCTCGCCGTGTTTGTTTTACTACTTGTTACGAGTATTTAACCAGCAATCGTATATGGCTACTAGTAAGCCGAAAAGAATGTGGAACATAAAACTAAATAATTAATAAGGAGGTAGGGCGGATAGAATGATTAAAGAAAAAAAGGAGTCAATTCTCATTTTGTAAAGCGTTCGCTTTATAACGCTACACAAAAATGCTATACTTATAATATGAAAGGTGTGAGAAAAATGGCTCAAATTAACTTTAGAATTGATGATGAATTAAAAGAAGAATCTAAAGAGATCTTTGACTCTCTTGGAATTGACTTGACAACAGGGATTAAAATATTTTTAACTAAAGTTGTTCGTGAAAAAGGAATTCCTTTTGAAATGACTGTACGAAAAGATAATCTTGCGCAAGCATTAGAAGAAATGAACAATGAAGATTATAAGTCATTTGATAGTGTAGCTGAATTAATGAAAGACTTAAACGATGAAGATTAAGCGAACTCCTACTTTTAAAAGAAATTACAAGACCCTAAAGAAAAAGCATTATGACATGCAAAAGCTAGAAATTGTCTTAGAATTACTTGTCCAACAACGAACAGACGTACTTTATCAAAAGTATAGAGACCATGCATTAAAAGGAAATAAACAAGGACTTAGAGAATTGCATATTGAAAAAGATTGGCTACTTGTATACGAAATAAAAAACGATGTTTTAGAATTATGGTTACTAGCTACTGGAAAGCATGACGATGTTCTTTGAAGTGTCATAAACGATCAACCGTATGATTAAAAAATTAAGCGATAAATAAAAAAGAGGAATCCTTTTATCCAAGGGTTTCTCTTTTCTCATAATCTGTCTCAATTAATTAGACCAGAAAGTTATTCTCTTTAAGGGACAACAGAGTATACTCCAATGTCATTAAGTTAAGGCAAAAAAGTAAATAATAGTCTCAAGTATATCGCTTTTTTCTTATTAACTTGACCAATTTTATATTTTTAAGCAACACAAAAAAACGTCCTATATGGTATAGTCCGATTTATAATATTAGGCAATACGATATAAAAAACCAACAAATTTCTTTTTTGTTATATTTCTCTGGTCACTCCGATTCTGTCGTATGGGGAGGAGATATCTTCTTATCAAAATTTCTACATTGACGGTTTGATCAAGAAAAAATCTTTTACAAATGCCTATAGCTTGTGTGAAATTAAGCTGATAGAACTGCTTTAAAGGAGCTGATAACGCCACTACCTGAGCAATTTCCATTGAAAAGTTGTATATAATGAGACGAGCGTAAATTTCTTGAATAATAAACTCTAGTTTCTTTGAGTGGAATTGGTTTAAACCTAAGGCATATTTTAATTCTCTAAAGGAAGTTTCAATTCCCCAGCGTAAGTGATAAAGTACTTTTAAATCTTCGCTTTTAAAAGTGAAGGAATCAAGATTTGTGACTAAAGATTCATAACTATCCTCACTCAACTTAATCCGAACGACTCTGAGACTAACGGGATAGCTTTCTTTTGAATCGGATGGGAGATAATCAAAGCTGGCTTTTTTACGCACAAATTGATAGCTCTTGTCAGTTTTGATTTTATTTGTCTGTCTTCTTATTAACCAAAGGTTAACCTCTTTATCAAATGTTCCTTTTTGAGGTAATCCAAGTCCTTTAAGAAAGCCATTACTTTTGGTATCTTTTACTCGAATTACGAATTTTTGACCACTTTTTCTAATATGTTCGTACACGTTAAATGACTCATGACCACGATCTGCAATAATAATTGTTGGCTTTTCAAAAGTAAACTCATCAACCATTTGACACAAACTGCTCCGTTCGTCTAGCTGTCTAATTTTTTGGAAGTTTACCGATGCATAGTATTTATTTAATGGGTCATATAAAGCATTGAGATGAAAAGATCCTACAGGTTTATCAAACTTTCCGATGGTGTAATGGGATTCAGGATCGTTTTCATCATAAGGAATATTAATATCGGAGCCATCATGAACCAATAGTTGGTACCCTTTATATTGCTTGTTTTGGTTACTTGAAGGAATGGTTCGGTAGAAGAGTTGTTTG
>NZ_JBIOSS010000002.1:0-85101 GCF_051714905.1 Enterococcus sp. AZ084 | reverse complement strand
ATACGTGCAGCCACTTGTTCTGCCATTTCCTTCACCACGATTTCAACTTCTTCTTTCCTCGTATAGTCCTTCGGTAGCACCTGAGAATTGTCATAAGATTTCTCTTTAGTTGGTTCTGGTGGTTCTGGTGGTTCTGGTGGTTCTGCGATATCCGTTCGATCAATGATACATCTTAATGACTGAACCTGACCTTAGAATGCTCGTATGAACACGTTTTTTTTACGTTATTAAAATCCCTCTCTATTAATTAAGGAATAACCTTCACTTCGATAACAGTCGTTTTTTAATATACTCCAATACCTCTAATTCTACTAAAACCTTACCAACATCTTTTTTATATATACTATAGCTAATAACAGCACAACATATTGTAAATATATACCAAGCTAAATAGTAAATCGTGCCTATTATACTAGTCAATTGAACATCTACAAAAAGAAAGTTAGGCAATACTAACGCAAATCCAGAAATAAAAATCACAAGAACTAAATTAAAAAAATTTCTTTTATCATCTAATTTTATTCTTTTTAATGCAATTAACCAATCTAGATCCACTTCATCTTCTTTTTTTATTTTTTCGTAATACTCTTTCATTTCCTCTTCATTCATAATAACCATCCTATAAATATTATTTAATCATCTAGTCGACATAACCCTAAATTATATCTAGTTATCATCATTGAATTTTATCAAGCAAAGGTTCAGCCATTTTATCTTCTATTCCCACGATAGAACCATCTATATATGCACTAGAATCAATAGAAGTAGTATCTATTTTTTCTTGAAATAAATATGATTTAAATGGACTTTCTTTTAAAACATAAGAAAAAATAAAATATTTATTATCATCAAGATTGTTGATATAAACTTCATATTCGTAACGCTGACCTTTTGGATAATATTTCATATTAGTTTTTTTTATTTTCTCTTTAGGAATACCTTGTTGGATTGCATAAGAAAATATTCCATCTTCTAACTTTGTTTCGTATGCTTTCTTTCTAATAAAATAAAAAGTAATAGAAAAGAATATGATATTTAAAAATACTACCAAAATTTTAAGTTTCTTTTTATCCATATAAATACCGCCTTTTTAAAGTTTACTAATTTTATCATAGTTATATTAACAATTAGTAAACCATATTAAATTTAACATTTAACATGATATAGAATTTTTTCTGGTCCCATTTGTAATTGGGGTACATGGAACATCCGTATGAAATAGTGCGGTATAAAAACGATACGAACAAGGGGTTTATCTTTGTTAAATTTGGGTGTACCCTAAATAGACACTAGCGTATCATTGAAAAATCTCGATTTCTAATGTATGATTAGGGTGTATTTTAAATAGTTTGAGAAAGTAGGTAAAAAATTGAAAGTTGCTTATATTCGAGTATCATCGATTGATCAAAATGAACAACGACAAATTGCAGAAATGAAAAAGTTCGGTGCAGAAAAAATTTTCATCGAGAAACAATCTGGAGCAACGATCACTCATCGACCGATTTTCCAGGAAGCTTTAGATTTTGTCCGTGAACAAGATATTTTTATTGTCGAAGCCATCGATCGATTAGGCAGAAATTATGACGAAATCATTGACTCAGTCAATTATCTCAAAAAGAAAAATGTGCAACTAATCATCACTAGTTTACCAATCATGGCTGAAGCAATTGGAAATCCTCTCCTGGATAAATTCATTAAAGATTTGATCATTCAGATCTTGGCAATGATTGCCGAGCAAGAGCGTACTGAATCAAAACGACGTCAGGCACAAGGGATAAAGATTGCAAAGGCGAATGGTGTTTACAAAGGACGTCCGAAGCTCTATAGTGCGGACGCAAAAGATCCACAACGTCGCCTTGTTTATAAAAGCATCGTTGAGGATCTTAATAAGGGAATTGCTATTTCAAAGATTGCTAAAGAATACAATGTAACCCGACAAACTATTTATAGGATAAAGAAAGGTCTAAGTAATCAATAATTATATAGCGAGTTACAATTAGTCCATTTTTCATAGTCATAAAAAGTTTTTATCACAGGTAGTTATTCTTTCTCGTCTAAATATTCAAAATGATAACCTAAACTACCCAACTCATTTAATTTTGGTTTTATTTTTTTAATTGTATCTTCAATATATTTAATTTCTATATTTGGATTGTCTAACGATTTCACTTTTTTATAAACCACATAATTTCTTATTAAGTCGTTTTCTTCAAGAAAATCCATTCTTCTTCCAGCAATACCTAGCAACCCATTAAATCTAAAGTATAATAAAAAATGATTTGGGTTTGTGTGGTACAATTCCTCAATTTTATCCCATAATCTTGGTGTCCATTTGTCAAACTTTTGCCATAAATCCAACTTTGACAAGTATGTTAATAAATAATAAAGTTTTTCCGTTTGATCTGAATATTCTTCTGAAAATACATCAATATCAGGTTCTATTTTACTTAGTGTATCGAATGATAATATAGAATTCATTTCAATAAACTTTAGCTTTTGTGACAAATCTACTCTATATTTTGCTAATTTTTTTGACCAGTTTTCATATATTCTTTTTTCAATATCAGTTTTTTGTATCAATGATTTTTCTCTTATTTTCTCTTTCTCAAATGAAATTATAAGTTTCGATAAATCATTATAATCATTATTCAAAGTATTCTGTATAGCAGCATTCAATATGATATTCTGAATTTCGTCTTCTAATTGATCATATTTTTTCATAAGATAGTTATACAAATCACCATTATAGTCACCTTTTTTCAAAATGTTCTCATTGATATTTTCAAAATCATTCAATATATCATTTATTTCCTTCTCAGTCATATTACTTACAGATTCAGATATAAAATACATCTCTTTGCTTTTAGCAAATGACACTGGATAGTCATTATTATCGCCTAATAGATCACTTATGGTTTGTTCGAGTTCGTCTTTTTTAGATGACACATATCCATACTTTAATAAGTCAGTGTATCTTGTATAATGAAACAAATATATATATATGATCACTAGCTGTTGACCACACTGTACATGGTCTTTTTTCCCGTGTAAAAAGAATTCTTGATTTACATAATCATTGAATTGTACTCTATCACGTAGATTCCTATTTTCTGTAATAAATAGATCTAATAAATCTGCTGGTAAAACGACATCAAATGTTTTTTCTAATTTCTTAAAATAATTATTCCATATATCTCGAGAGTGTAATACATAAGGTAAATCTATCCTTTTATCAATTATTTTTTGTAAATAATTATCTCCGCTAATAGGAACTTTCTTAATGTCACCTACAAAAATTATTGGTAGGCGATTATGCAATATATTAAATAATTTATATGCTTCATCTTGCTTATTCACAGATACACGATCAAAGTCATCTACTACCAATACTTTATTTTTAAGGAGCTTATCTATTCTATTACATTTTAAGATTGAATAGAAAAACTGATCTGATTTAATTTTAAAAAACTGGTAAATTGCTACTAATAAAGCAATTACTCCAGCACATTTTATAAGAATACTAGGAAGTATTCCTTCTAAACCCAAATTAATAACTGGAGTCGCCAAAATTGAAATTGCTACACAAATAACAAACAATATTTTAAAGAATATATACCATTTATGAAATAATTGGTTAACTCCTATATGAATTACTGTTCTCTCATCTTTCAACTCCCACAAGTTTAAATATATAAATTTTTTTTCTGATACTTGATCGCTTACCATATTCAAAAATTCAGTTTTTCCAGATCCCCATGGTCCATTTAAAAAAAATGTCTTTTTTTCATTAATCAATTCTGAAAACCTTCTTACCGATTCCGCAGTATCAATTCTTTCTAACTCTATTTGTTTTATGGTAATTCCCTCCTAAGAAATAAATTTCCCAATGTATCTTTTTTTATGATATATTTCAGTTCATTAAAAGTATATATTTTATGATTCATATAGCTATCAAATAAGATTTTAGCACAACTTAGTAATAATACTAACTAGCGATTTATTCCCTATTGCTCAACTTAGTTGTGATTCTATAAATTCAAGTACATTACAGATACGCAAGTGTCCAACAGGGTATACTCCAATGTCATTAAGTTAAGGAAAAAAGCAGGAAAACATTTAAGTTTCCCTGCTTTATTTTTTCTATGTAAAAGGACACTCTCTTGATACAATTATTTTAACAATAATAAAACGTCATAGCGCTACTTATTCTGGAGGTGCCCTTATGTCTAATACCATCAACATTTCATCCACACTTCAAGCAGCTCATAAAATCAAACAAAATTTAGAAGATCAAATTCGCTGTATTACAAATCAACCTGAAATTTTTGCTCAATCTCCGCTTGATTTTTCACGAAATAGAAAATTATCTTTTGAGACCACTCTCAAAATTATTCTCTCTTTCGGTGGACAAAGTCTTTCTAGTGAATTACTCTCTTACTTTGATTTTACACTTCAAACGCCAACTGCTTCCGCATTTGTACAGGCTCGAAGTAAAATAAAGATTGAAGCTTTCAAACAACTCTTCTACCGAACCATTCCTTCAAGTAACCAAAACAAGCAATATAAAGGGTACCAACTATTGGCTCATGATGGCTCCGATATTAATATTCCTTATGATGAAAACGATCCTGAATCCCATTACACCATCGGAAAGTTTGATAAATCTGTAGGATCTTTTCATCTCAATGCTTTATATGACCCATTAAATAAATACTATGCATCGGTAAACTTCCAAAAAATTAGACAGCTAGACGAACGGAGCAGTTTGTGTCAAATGGTTGATGAGTTTACTTTTGAAAAGCCGACAATTATTATTGCAGATCGTGGTCATGAGTCATTTAACGTGTACGAACATATTAGAAAAAGTGGTCAAAAATTCGTAATTCGAGTAAAAGATACCAAAAGTAATGGCTTTCTTAAAGGACTTGGATTACCTCAAAAAGGAACATTTGATAAAGAGGTTAACCTTTGGTTAACAAGAAGACAGACCAATAAAATCAAAGCTGACAAAAGCTATCAATTTGTGCGTAAAAAAGCCAGCTTTGATTATCTCCCATCCGATTCAAAAGAAAGCTATCCCGTTAGTCTCAGAGTCGTTCGGATTAAGTTGAGTGAGGATAGTTATGAATCTTTAGTCACGAATCTTGATTCCTTCACTTTTAAAAGCGAAGATTTAAAAGTACTTTATCACTTACGCTGGGGAATTGAAACTTCCTTTAGAGAATTAAAATATGCCTTAGGTTTAAACCAATTCCACTCAAAGAAACTAGAGTTTATTATTCAAGAAATTTACGCTCGTCTCATTATATACAACTTTTCAATGGAAATTGCTCAGGTAGTGGCGTTATCAGCTCCTTTAAAGCAGTTCTATCAGCTTAATTTCACACAAGCTATAGGCATTTGTAAAAGATTTTTTCTTGATCAAACCGTCAATGTAGAAATTTTGATAAGAAGATATCTCCTCCCCATACGACAGAATCGGAGTGACCAGAGAAATATAACAAAAAAGAAATTTGTTGGTTTTTTATATCGTATTGCCTAATATTATAAATCGGACTATACCATATAGGACGTTTTTTTGTGTTGCTTAAAAATATAAAATTGGTCAAGTTAATAAGAAAAAAGCGATATACTTGAGACTATTATTTACTTTTTTGCCTTAACTTAATGACATTGGGGTATACTCTGTTGGTCTCTAGGAAAATATCTTACTGAACCTAATTACGTTAACTGCTAAAAGAACAATAAATAAGAAGCAATAACTTTTAATTTTGATCATACCCCTATCTGAACAAGAAGCTTTACTCACATTTTTCACTAAAAGATTATTTAGTCGTGTTTATAGAGTTGAAAAATTTTTTTCTGGAACAATACTTATCAAAAAGAGTGTTCAAAATGTAATTTTTTGAACACTCTACAAAATCTTTTTCGTAATAATTTGGACGATCTACCCATTAAACAATCATAGAACATTGAAAATTATGGAATGTTTCGGTTCCATACTGAGATCATACCCGCATAATTCTTTGAAATAGGTGCGGTAATCCGTTTCAACCATTCGAATAATGGCCTCATCCGAAAAATTATCAAAGACAAGCACTTCCGAAACAATTCCCAGCTTCGCATCGATCCCTAAGATCTCTGGCCAGACTTGCCAAAAATTATCTTGAGAGATTTGTGCTATGAGGGTCTCCAATCGGTCCGTTTGCCTGTGTAAATAGTCCTTTAGGACTGGGCTTTTTCGTTTTCCTGCTGCTTCAAAAGTTTTCTGAAAGCCCTGTAAATAGGCCTCCTTTGTCGTAAATCCTGTCATGCTTCTTTTCCTTCTTTCTTTTAAAAAACAATCCGGTCGATCAATGGATTCAATCGATGTTTGACCCGTGTCCAGTCTTGCGCCGTCGGAAGACTGTTCATCAAGATATACTCGGTTTCCAGTGCGTAATCCAAAAGGTACGGTCGGTAGTTGGTGACAATCAGATCAATTTGCGCATCATTCAAGCTTTCCTGCGTCAATTCCTGCAGTGGAAGAAAGAGTAAATTGTAATGCTTACCTAAGAGCTCCTGGGCCTGCAGTCGAATCGATTGCACCACCAAATAATCTCCTTCCAGTAAAAACAAAACCTGCTTGACGGGTTGGTAATAATGAAACAACATATCCATGTATAACGTAAAACTGACGGCCACATCTTCAAAGGTCACTGCTGAAAAGCGAAGTGTCTGTGCATGCTTTTGTAAGAAGCAGGAATTGATCTCATGGATCTGTCCATAGGTTTGCTTGGCCATGATACGGACTTCTTCTAACTCTTTATTCAATACCGGACTTAACGCTTCATTGATCAGACGTGAGACTAAAAACGACGTCATAAATTCCCCTAACGTGTCGGTATCCCATTGTGCAAAGAAGGGATCCGACAGATAATCTGATACCACTTGTTCAAGGCCATCCCACTGATTGAATCGTTGACTGAATGTATGTTCTTGATCTACTCGATGAATCGTTCGCTTGGAAATGATCGATAGATGGACCCAAGCGAATTCTTCCTTTGGCAGATAGATCTCATATTCCTCATGGATCCTCGCTTGTAAAGAATAAAGTAGCTGAAAATCTTTTTCCTGATAATCGACGTTCTTCAACCACTTAGGCAATGAAATAAACTGATGTTGTTTGACACGAACCATCGTGATATAAAGATGGTAATAAAAAGCAGAAACGGTCGTCCCTGTCCCCAGCTCATAATCCCCCAGCTTGCTAGATAGTTCATCCAGAACCAATGCATGCAGCCCTTCGGGCGGACGAATCGTAAAGGGGGTCTGTTCACTGCTGTAATAAAAATCAAAAAAAAACTTGCGGATGTCGGCTTCTTCCCCTACAAAATTCACGGGGGTAAGAGTCAATGTTAGATTATATTCAGCTAAGAGCGGTTCAATTTTCACTAAAAACCGACGCAACGTACTTTCGGCATAACTGTACTGGTGTGCCAAGTCAGCTAATGCGATAGGCTCTCCGTAAAAAATCGTCCCGACAATATCAAGGAGAACTTCGTTCTCTAACAGTTGTTCTTTCTTTTCTTGGTATCCTACCCGGTCACGTTCGTCAAAATGAAAACCGTTATACAGTGAAAGCAATTCAATGGTCTTCCCAAAGTAACTTTTGATTGCTTGAATATCTTTGACCATCGTTCGTTGCGAGATCATCAAGCGTTCACTCACCGCAACAATCGTAAAGTGGTGTTCTCGTTCAATAATAGTCAAAATCCGCATCCAGCGACGGATCTCGGCATTCGTAATAAAAGCAATTTGTAATTCGCGCATACCTATCCTCACTTTTTCATTTTGTTCCTTTTCCCTTCACAATAACCACACAATGTTCGTTAGATTGTTTCTCTTGTGGGCAAAGTTGTTAATTCAAGCCTTCCTGTGCGTACTTTTTTTGGGACTTGATTCATTACTTTGATATGGCTTAGGAAACATAATTGATTCGCTAAAATCATCTATAAAGGATGGTCAGTTCTTTCCCCATAGTTAACTGATCCACAAACAAAAAAAGGCTTTTCTTCATGAATCAGTGCTTCTTTCTTATCATAATACCTCCTTCGCGTAAAAAAAGAAAATTGGTAACCTTTTTCATTACCGACCAATTGGATCATCTCATCGAAATAATCTTTTTCTACTTATATGTATTACATGATCATTCGACGTCCAAAGCCAGTTTGATTGATCAGAGTCTGAGCTATGATGCACTCTTTTTCTGATAGCCCTAAAAATATTACTCCACACATAGTCTTTGGTAATAAAGACTAAATGATAAAATAAATTCTGAATTTTTTCTTTCTGTGAAGAAAAAGAAAAGAGCCGCAGCCCTTTTCTTTTTCAACTAATTGTCGGGAACTGCACTCAATTCCCACGTAAGGGTCGTTTGATAGGTAGCTGTTCTTGGGTTCGCCGTTGGTGGAACTTCAAGGGCGACACTTTCACCTGCACTTTCCCTGTTGCCGAAACGATAAATCCAAGTCCCCGCTCCTTGACCATCGTGCGCGGTCACAAGAAGCGTTTTTTCTTCTGGGATCAGCACAATCCCGTCTTGATTTTGAAGCATTGGTTCGTTAGATTCTTGGACAGATGCAAATTGTTGGTTATTAAGCAACAAACGTGCGCCTCTAAGTTGATTGTCTTGACGATCCGTAAACTGATTATTTTGTGTAACTGCTAATTGCCAACCGTGACGCTCCTCTTCTGGGCGACGATCACTGACTTGGATATAATTTGGTCGCTCTTCTGCGTCATTGATGCTTCCGTCAGCATTCAACAAGTGTTGGGGTTGTGCATAATAGCGCTTGGTCTGCGCAGAAATGCCTTGGGTTCCAAATGAAAAGCGTGACGCAAAATCAATACTCAGTGTCCCTTGATCTTCAGGAAGTTCTGGTGGATTTTCTGGATCAACTTCTTTTTCGGGTGCCAATGGATCGACTGGTAACACAGGATCTAGAATATCTTTAGTATATACATAAGTAACAGTCTGTGCCTCTTCGGTAAATCTTCCTGATGCATTTTTGGGCACTTCAGTTAAAGTATATCCGTCAATTTCTTTAGCCTCAGTCTCATATTCTTCATCAATCAGTCCGCTGATAATCTCTGTCTCTGACAACTCCTTTAGAGCATTATCAACATATTCAACCGTTATGTCTCCCCCTTGTTTCTTTTGATAGACTGCTTGTACAACTGTATCAGTAGTCCCCATTGTAAAAGTAGTCGTTGCATTTGTGGGGTTTAAAATACGGCTTCCGGTTCCGGATACTATTTCCCAACGAAGAAAGTCAAACCTCTCCGCTGGATTCGCATGAATCATGGTTGTCTCCCCTTGAATAATCGTTGTTGTTTCTGCCATAGGCATTCCCCCAACAGTAGGACTCGCTTCTAAGGAAAGTACATAGGAAGGGCGCGGGGGAGTGACCCAAGAACTCCCAGATCCATTAAATATAAGTGTGCTATACCATGATTCTCCGAACAGTTGGGTGTAACGTTCTTCGAAATCATTTGGATCCGATTCACTAGTTAGTACTTGTGAGCCATTCACCCCAGTGAGAGTGGCATTGACAGAATGCCAGGATGACTTAGGCGTAGAAACATTCATTGCCATTGTCAGTCTATTTGCATTTATTATAATCCTGCTGGAAGAGTCAGATTCAATAGGTTTTATACGATTATTGGCAACAGCACTCCTAGATGATATATTGCTTCTTCTATCTGGTGCTGGAGTTATAGTTAGTGTTCCACTACGAACCAAAGATATCGCAGGACCACCCCAAGGTGAATTCAATTCAAAGTATCCTCTTAGATTAATATTTTGAGCATGAATAATAGATGGATTGCTATTATATGATGCAAGTATATTATTTATTTCAACTAGACCGCTGCCATTATGTTTAATAATAGGATCATTGGTGTTTGCACTGTTTGCACCCATTAAAGACAAACCATTTAATGTTAAAGTAGCTGCTCCACTCAGTTCTAAATTATTGTTAGAGCCAAACATACTGAGTACTGCATGAGCTTGAGTTGCGGGTCTGCCTATAATATTCACCGAGGTGTTTCTGGTGTTTAATGAACTTCCTAAAATCGAGCTAGAATAGGAAATTGACTGAGTAATTACTATTGAGACAGTTCTTTGGTCATTCCATGCACTTCTAAATTGAGACCAATTGCTAGGTGTAGCTGTATTTCTCTGAGGATCAACAGAGGCTTCCAAAATCCGATTTGTTTCTGTTTGAATTAGTTCTTCGGGTATCGATAGGTTCTTCTCAGCTGCCACGACTGATTGAACTGCAACAGGAATATCCTTCATCACTTCTACATCTTGACTTTCTGATGGCTGCTCTTCGAGGCCAGTATTCTCTTGATCCTTTAAGTCAGAAGATTTCTGGTCCTCTGATTTCAGAGTACTTTCCTCTACTTCTAAATAGAAATGATCTGCGTCATGATCGACAGTTAAGAAGTAGTTTCCCGGTGTCGCAAACACCACAGGAAGTGTAAATTCAGTCTGTCGTTCTTTTGTGTGAAGCGTCCAGTATTCTCCATGGGAGTGAGTGATAGACTCTCCATCAGAAAAATGATTTGCCAGTACTTGCCCTTCCCTCGGTACCCGCACCAGAACCTCATCTGCAGGATAAGTACTTGTAAAACGCAAAATAACTGGTTGATTCGTGACTGTCTGAAAAGTCTTTTCTACAAATGAAAACTCTTGAACCACTGGCGGTGCTTCTTTAACCGGTGCAACAGCGGTACTCATTGCTACATAATCTGGTATATGGCTACGAAAATCAGTGAGTGTCTGTTCATCTATGGATTCATTCGTTTCTGCATAGCCTCGTGTGATTCCCAATGGTATCACATGTGCCAATAGTAAGAGTGTAGTACATACCAAAGCTTGTTTGCGAAAGTTCACGCTACATTCCTCCTTAGTCTTTTTCTTGCCTTCTTTTCTTTAGAGCGAGATAAAGCAGAATCACGACCAATAGAGTTAACAAAATGAGCGCACCGATCATCCACCAATTCGGACTGTTGTCGATCATGACGTCTTCGCGGTTTAACTTACGGGCATCGTCGGCATCGATCGTAAACTCACGAGTCCAGGACCATTCATTGTCTCCCGACTTTGCGGTTAGTTCTAACACGTAGTTCCCACTTCGAAAACGATCTCCCTCTAAAGAAATCGGAAAGTTAAAATTCGAATTGGGCGCCATCTGCATCTTCTCTTTACTGGCCTCATAGAGAACGTCGCTCTCTCCTGCTCGTTTCACGGTAGCTTCCACCGCCAATTGATTGACAAAGGTGGGCGTGAAGTTTTGTAGCGTGGCACTGATCACATTGCGATAGTTCAATTGATCCGCAAACACATCTAATAGTTCCAACTCCGGTTGCACCGAGTCTCGGGTATTACTGACGACCACACCTACCACATGGGCAAATTCATTCTTGATCGCTACCCCTTCTCCTTCTGGTGCTTCACTTTCTTCCTCTTCTTTTACTTCGGTGATTCGTAAACCACCAGCTAAATACCCTTCAAAGGCGTCTTTAGGCATCTGTAAAGAAATGTCTATGACCTTTGTTTCTTTTCCTGCGAGTGTAATGACCTCCGAAGGAGTCATCAGTTCATCCAAGGAGTGAACCAAGGTTGGATCTGCTTCTTCGGCATCTTTGCCATACTCGACATTTCCCAAAGTATTGGTATACGCCGTATGCGGTGTCACCTGGACATTGATTGGTTCTGAACTGGAATTACCGACTTTCAGCTGCAAGGTCTCTTTTTGACCAGGAGCGAGTAATAGCTCATAATACCCTTTACCTTCATCGACTTGACTTTCGGGAAAAAGCGGGGTGACATGTGTATTTAAGGCCGTCTCTTCAGCTTGGGCTGAAATGGGCAAGAAAAGGAAAAGTATCACTAGGAGCCACAGCCCGCTTTGCGTAATTTGTTTGTGTCTCATTTTTTTAATCCTTTCTAAAAAAAGCAGCGCCACAGAGATCTGTAACGCTACTAGTGACTAATGGAACATGGAAATTGTTACTTCTTAAAGGTCATTTTCAGGTGTTAGTTCTAATTCCCATGTCAAGGTAGAGGTATACGTTACCGCATCTTTAGCAGTCGAACCAGGAACGAATAATTGAATCGCTTCATTCTCTACAACAGCTGCGCCATCTTCTACTTGTTTTGCAATCGCATCATGATCTCCCCAAACAGCCGTCGAGGTACCAGCACCTTTTTGGTTAGCTGCCGTCATAATCGGTACGGCATCATTATTTGGAATCAATTCCAATCCACTTGCATGAATGCTCGGTGCTTGAGCTGCATCATCGATACTGTAGCGTAGGGCCGGATCGAATAACGTGATTTTTGCGCCTTTTAATACCTTGTTTAATGTATCCGTAGGTGCTTCAAATTCTGTTAAACTTACACTTAATTCCCATCCTTCATTGGTACCGCGGGTGTCTTGGACTTGTGCCAAACTTACATAAGGAACTTTATTTTCTTCACCGGTTGTTCCTGTTTTTTGTTGTCTTTCAGCGACCATATTGTAATGCTCATCTGTAGTTGAGATAATTTGTGAACCGAAGTTCATTGTTGGCACAGTTGCGATTGTTAAAGGTCCTTTGTTTTCTCCATCAGGACCAGTGACTGGCGGAATAGTTACATCAGGACCATCCGGTCCAGGATCAACGACTGTGTCATCATTTCCTGGCGTGAAGGTGATTTGACCCTCAGTGGTTGTTTTGCGAACTTCTTGTGTTTCCTTCTCTTGAACAGTTTCTTCGGCGAAGGCTTGTACGCCTCCGGCAAAAATGGTTGTTGATAATGCAGCTACAGTTGCTAACCGGATAAATTTCATTCTTAAATTCCTACTTTCATTTAATTGTTTTTTGTGTTGCTTTTCTTCTTTTGTACCCTAAGGCTAATAAAACGCTACCCACTAAGAAACTGCCGATCCATAGTCCAAGTGAGCTATCAATCATATTGGTTTTCGGCAAAGTACCGTCTGGCTTTTGTGGGCTAGTGCTAGGTGGTGGGTCTGGCGGACCGATTGGTTCATAGGCCCCGGTAAATCCAATCGATCCTTCTGACTCAACGGATTGGACCTGTGTACCGTAAACCAGCAACGGAAACTGCATCGCTATTATTAGGAAACATAGAACGATTATTTGGCCGACCGTTTTTCGCATATTCCCTCCTCCTTTAATGTTCTTCTCAAAATTCATCGTTTTTAAGGAGACAAAAAAAAAGACATTCGATAGAATCAAATGTCTTAAAAAAGTTATTAAATTAGTCTTTCTATTTCAGAATATAAATAGCGAATATAAATTCTAAAAAACGATGGTTTTTGATGCAAATCATTAAACAAAATAAGGATCAACTTGAAGCCTTATTTGCATCTCTTATATTACAAGATTCTCACCAAAATAAATAATCGAAATTTTCACTTCGGTATGCAAATTTAGAAAAACGAATATTAAAAAAGAATCATTAAAAAGAGCGTACAGCAATTTTTTCTCTGGATACTTTTGATTGATCCATGTAATTTAGAAAATATTTTTTGGTCATAAATCGTTACGAAATCTAGATTCAGTCAAATAACGCATTCACTATTTTTCAGAGCAACCCTTCTAAAAGGTGGAAAACTAAAGTTTGATTAAGTTAATTGTTCATGGAGAGTTGACTTAATTAAGCTCGTTTAGATAGTTGGTAGGAACCCAATAGAGTATACCCCAATGTCATTAAGTTAAGGAAAAAAGCAGGAAAACATTTAAGTTTCCCTGCTTTATTTTTTCTATGTAAAAGGACACTCTCTTGATACAATTATTTTAACAATAATAAAACGTCATAGCGCTACTTATTCTGGAGGTGCCCTTATGTCTAATACCATCAACATTTCATCCACACTTCAAGCAGCTCATAAAATCAAACAAAATTTAGAAGATCAAATTCGCTGTATTACAAATCAACCTGAAATTTTTGCTCAATCTCCGCTTGATTTTTCACGAAATAGAAAATTATCTTTTGAGACCACTCTCAAAATTATTCTCTCTTTCGGTGGACAAAGTCTTTCTAGTGAATTACTCTCTTACTTTGATTTTACACTTCAAACGCCAACTGCTTCCGCATTTGTACAGGCTCGAAGTAAAATAAAGATTGAAGCTTTCAAACAACTCTTCTACCGAACCATTCCTTCAAGTAACCAAAACAAGCAATATAAAGGGTACCAACTATTGGCTCATGATGGCTCCGATATTAATATTCCTTATGATGAAAACGATCCTGAATCCCATTACACCATCGGAAAGTTTGATAAATCTGTAGGATCTTTTCATCTCAATGCTTTATATGACCCATTAAATAAATACTATGCATCGGTAAACTTCCAAAAAATTAGACAGCTAGACGAACGGAGCAGTTTGTGTCAAATGGTTGATGAGTTTACTTTTGAAAAGCCGACAATTATTATTGCAGATCGTGGTCATGAGTCATTTAACGTGTACGAACATATTAGAAAAAGTGGTCAAAAATTCGTAATTCGAGTAAAAGATACCAAAAGTAATGGCTTTCTTAAAGGACTTGGATTACCTCAAAAAGGAACATTTGATAAAGAGGTTAACCTTTGGTTAACAAGAAGACAGACCAATAAAATCAAAGCTGACAAAAGCTATCAATTTGTGCGTAAAAAAGCCAGCTTTGATTATCTCCCATCCGATTCAAAAGAAAGCTATCCCGTTAGTCTCAGAGTCGTTCGGATTAAGTTGAGTGAGGATAGTTATGAATCTTTAGTCACGAATCTTGATTCCTTCACTTTTAAAAGCGAAGATTTAAAAGTACTTTATCACTTACGCTGGGGAATTGAAACTTCCTTTAGAGAATTAAAATATGCCTTAGGTTTAAACCAATTCCACTCAAAGAAACTAGAGTTTATTATTCAAGAAATTTACGCTCGTCTCATTATATACAACTTTTCAATGGAAATTGCTCAGGTAGTGGCGTTATCAGCTCCTTTAAAGCAGTTCTATCAGCTTAATTTCACACAAGCTATAGGCATTTGTAAAAGATTTTTTCTTGATCAAACCGTCAATGTAGAAATTTTGATAAGAAGATATCTCCTCCCCATACGACAGAATCGGAGTGACCAGAGAAATATAACAAAAAAGAAATTTGTTGGTTTTTTATATCGTATTGCCTAATATTATAAATCGGACTATACCATATAGGACGTTTTTTTGTGTTGCTTAAAAATATAAAATTGGTCAAGTTAATAAGAAAAAAGCGATATACTTGAGACTATTATTTACTTTTTTGCCTTAACTTAATGACATTGGGGTATACTCTGTTGGTCTCTAGGAAAATATCTTACTGAACCTAATTACGTTAACTGCTAAAAGAACAATAAATAAGAAGCAATAACTTTTAATTTTGATCATACCCCTATCTGAACAAGAAGCTTTACTCACATTTTTCACTAAAAGATTATTTAGTCGTGTTTATAGAGTTGAAAAATTTTTTTCTGGAACAATACTTATCAAAAAGAGTGTTCAAAATGTAATTTTTTGAACACTCTACAAAATCTTTTTCGTAATAATTTGGACGATCTACCCATTAAACAATCATAGAACATTGAAAATTATGGAATGTTTCGGTTCCATACTGAGATCATACCCGCATAATTCTTTGAAATAGGTGCGGTAATCCGTTTCAACCATTCGAATAATGGCCTCATCCGAAAAATTATCAAAGACAAGCACTTCCGAAACAATTCCCAGCTTCGCATCGATCCCTAAGATCTCTGGCCAGACTTGCCAAAAATTATCTTGAGAGATTTGTGCTATGAGGGTCTCCAATCGGTCCGTTTGCCTGTGTAAATAGTCCTTTAGGACTGGGCTTTTTCGTTTTCCTGCTGCTTCAAAAGTTTTCTGAAAGCCCTGTAAATAGGCCTCCTTTGTCGTAAATCCTGTCATGCTTCTTTTCCTTCTTTCTTTTAAAAAACAATCCGGTCGATCAATGGATTCAATCGATGTTTGACCCGTGTCCAGTCTTGCGCCGTCGGAAGACTGTTCATCAAGATATACTCGGTTTCCAGTGCGTAATCCAAAAGGTACGGTCGGTAGTTGGTGACAATCAGATCAATTTGCGCATCATTCAAGCTTTCCTGCGTCAATTCCTGCAGTGGAAGAAAGAGTAAATTGTAATGCTTACCTAAGAGCTCCTGGGCCTGCAGTCGAATCGATTGCACCACCAAATAATCTCCTTCCAGTAAAAACAAAACCTGCTTGACGGGTTGGTAATAATGAAACAACATATCCATGTATAACGTAAAACTGACGGCCACATCTTCAAAGGTCACTGCTGAAAAGCGAAGTGTCTGTGCATGCTTTTGTAAGAAGCAGGAATTGATCTCATGGATCTGTCCATAGGTTTGCTTGGCCATGATACGGACTTCTTCTAACTCTTTATTCAATACCGGACTTAACGCTTCATTGATCAGACGTGAGACTAAAAACGACGTCATAAATTCCCCTAACGTGTCGGTATCCCATTGTGCAAAGAAGGGATCCGACAGATAATCTGATACCACTTGTTCAAGGCCATCCCACTGATTGAATCGTTGACTGAATGTATGTTCTTGATCTACTCGATGAATCGTTCGCTTGGAAATGATCGATAGATGGACCCAAGCGAATTCTTCCTTTGGCAGATAGATCTCATATTCCTCATGGATCCTCGCTTGTAAAGAATAAAGTAGCTGAAAATCTTTTTCCTGATAATCGACGTTCTTCAACCACTTAGGCAATGAAATAAACTGATGTTGTTTGACACGAACCATCGTGATATAAAGATGGTAATAAAAAGCAGAAACGGTCGTCCCTGTCCCCAGCTCATAATCCCCCAGCTTGCTAGATAGTTCATCCAGAACCAATGCATGCAGCCCTTCGGGCGGACGAATCGTAAAGGGGGTCTGTTCACTGCTGTAATAAAAATCAAAAAAAAACTTGCGGATGTCGGCTTCTTCCCCTACAAAATTCACGGGGGTAAGGGTCAATGTTAGATTATATTCAGCTAAGATCGGTTCAATTTTCACTAAAAACCGACGCAACGTACTTTCGGCATAACTGTACTGGTGTGCCAAGTCAGCTAATGCGATAGGCTCTCCGTAAAAAATCGTCCCGACAATATCAAGGAGAACTTCGTTCTCTAACAGTTGTTCTTTCTTTTCTTGGTATCCTACCCGGTCACGTTCGTCAAAATGAAAACCGTTATACAGTGAAAGCAATTCAATGGTCTTCCCAAAGTAACTTTTGATTGCTTGAACATCTTTGACCATCGTTCGCTGCGAGATCATCAAGCGTTCACTCAAGGCCACGATTGTAAAGTGGTGTTCTCGTTCAATAATAGTCAAGATTCGCATCCAACGTCGAATCTCAGCATTGGTAATAAAAGCAATTTGTAATTCACGCATACCTATCCCTCACTTTTCACTTGGTTCCTGTTCTACTATATGTTTACTCGTTAAAAGTAATCGGACAAAATACATCGAATCGCGTTTTTGGCAGGAAATTGTGGCAATTCAATGTCTCCAGTCGGTCTCATTTGTTGGTTTTGGTTCGTTACCTTGATATGGCGAATAACCCCTGGTCGTTCCATCAATGCACTATTGGTGAAGTGAAGGCCCCTTTCTTTCCTCACAGCTTCTATCTTTATTTTGATCCAACACTTCAAGGCGAAAAGACCAACCAAATCATAAGAAGGGACGATGGTCTCACTGTATCGCTTTTTCTGCGCCAAAAAGTGGGGCATGAGCGCATTAGCAGTACGTTCTTCTTGCGGCTTTTCTTCAAGAGGTGCCAGTTGGAAGAATTTCTCCATCAAACAAAGTAAGTTATCAAATAGATGATAAGCCCACGTACTAGCGCTCCTTTGTTGGTAAAATGCTTGGATAAAGTCTTGTTGTATCGAAGGATTCAGAAATTGACTTTCATCTAGAGAAAGTAAAAACAACGCAACTTTTTCTGTATCTGAAAGTACAATGTTCACTTGTTAATCCAACGTCTGAACCAACGCTGCTTGTAGGACTTCTGTTTATGCCTTGATCCGGTAGAAAATAGCCTTGATGGACCCAAAGTTGGGGCAGTTTCAGTCATTGATTGAACAGCGTAGTATCCAGATTCTAAGGGCAAAGTGAAACAAAAATCATAGAGAAACTAGTAGATCCCAGCTTCTTTCCCACTTAATTGAATGTTATAGACTTGAGTTTGAATTCATAATGCTTGGCCAACAACGTTTTAAGCTACTGTTTCCTCCTATAATAATACCTACCCCTTTGGGTCAAGAAGCAAAAAATGATAGCCTTTCCCATTCCCAATCAATTGGATCGATTCCCTAAAATAGCCCTTGATCGCCTTCCGATCCTCTAGGATCGTTCGTCGGCCCAATCCGATTTGTCCGATTAGATTCTGGGCTATGACTTGTTCTTCTAAGGGTTCCAACAAAATTAATCAGCGCTTGGTTTTGACCGTAAAGATCAACTGATGAAATAATGCCTGCCGCGTTTTTTCTTTCCTTTCTATGAAGAAAAAGAAAAGAGCCGCAGCCCTTTTCTTTTTCGGCTAATTATCAGGGACAGCACTTAATTCCCAGGTGAGGGTCGTTTGATAGGTGGTTGTTCTTGGATCCGCCGTTGGCGGCACTTCAAGGGCAACACTTTCTCCTGCACTTTCTCGATCACCAAAACGATAGACCCACGTTCCAAAGCCTTGGCCGTCTTGTGCGCGCACAAGGGGGGTATTTTCTTCTGGGATCAAGACCACGCCATCTTGATTTTGTAGCATCGGTTCACCCATTCCCTGGACGGATGAAAATTGTTGGTTGGTCAACATCAAACGTGCACCTCTTAGTTCGTTTTTGTGAAAATCCGTAAACTGACTGTTTTGTGTGACCGCTAATTGCCAGCCATGGCGCTCTTCTTCTGGGCGGCGATCACTGACTTGGATATAATTCGGTCGTTCTTCGGCATCATTGACGGTTCCATCCAGATTCAACAAGCGTTGGGGTTGTGCATAATAGCGCTTGGTCTGCGCAGAAATGCCTTGGGTTCCAAATGAAAAGCGTGACGCAAAATCAATACTCAGTGTCCCTTGTTCTTCAGGAAGCTCAGGTGGGTTTTCTGGATCAACCTCTTTGTCAGGATCTAGTGGATCTACCGGTTTAATTTCCTTTTGTATATCATAGACGTAATTAACAATAATTGGTTCAACTGTAAATATACCAATTTCATTTTCAGGAGTGTCTACCAGTAGGTATCCTGGAATATCTACTGGTTGAGTTTTGTAAGTTTCCCCGATAGGTCCGCTTAATATTTCATTTTCTAATAGACTGTTTCCTTGCAAATCTGAATACGTGACCATAACTTCCCCATTAGGTAGAGGAGGGTCTACCCATCCTCCACTCGATCGCGCATTTAATATAATACTTGCTTGGCTGGTCAGTCTACCCGGATAACGGTTAGTAAAATCATCTGGGATAGTCACAGCCGATATAATCTCAGAAGAACCTTTGAAATGGATATCTACCTCTTCCCAGGTTAATCTTGTTATCGGACTGTGAAAGCGATCTTGCAACATAAGTTCTTTACCTTTTATATAGATGTCATGGTTCGATCCGATTAATTTGAGAGCACCATCATTTACAGGAGCACGTATGCCTGTCACCCCTGTAGATTCCCTACTATAAATTTCTAATGTACCGTTACTAGCTAATTCCACATATGATGCCAGTTGCCCACCAGACTCAAGTAAAATATTTTGTGCTGCTACTGATTGTTCTACCTGTGACGAATTGACCACAACTTTTCCTGAACCCGAATGAGTAATTACCGTACTGCCTATTGCCCCATCAAGCAGTGTATTTTGAATTGTTAGCATTCCATCTCCAGACATTGCTAGTCTTTCAGAACTATTTCCCATACTTAATAGGCCTCGACCCCAGGTACCCTCTCTTCCTATGATTATTACGCTACTGGATCGTGAATTCAAGCTATTAAACAATCCTGAACTATATCTAACATAACCATTCAATTGAATCACTGTTGTTGATGAACTATTCCAAGCCGAACGAAATTGTGACCAGCTGCTCACGTTGCTCACAGATCGATTTATTTCATCTCGTGTTGCTTCTAAAATTCGTTCTTCTTCTACATTAATAATATCTTCGGAGATGACCAAATTTTCTTCTGAGGCGAGGAGAGGTTGTAATATTTTTAATTCTTCATCGACCTTTATGAAATCCCTTTCCTCTGCGATATCTACTTCGATTGCCGGCTCAAGAGAGTTATTATTTATCTCTTCCATTACTTTCAAATAGAAATGATCCGTATCATGATCAACCGTAAGGAAATAATCACCTGGGGTAACGAACACAACAGTTAGAGTAAAAGTTGTATGTTTCTCTGCTGTTATGAGCCGCCAGTATTCACCGTGAGAGCGCTCTATCCGTGCCCCTTGGGGTAATTCAGATTCCAGCACCTCCCCTTCATCAGGAACTCTTATTATTACTTCATCTGATGGAAGAGTACTGTTAAACCTGATAGTGACTGGCTGGGAGACTGAAGTTGTAAATGTTTTTGCAACGAATGAGAAGGTTTGAATTGCTTCATCTTGTTGCCGTGTCTGTGACATAGCTTTTATGTTTGGCTCCATCGACTCTAATGTTGGTGACACAGTAGAGGAAATAGTTTGTGATAAGGTAGTTTGATTATCTACTAGTTTATTTTGTGTATGTGCAGAATAGACTGCACTATTCGGTAAAAAAATTAATTGGAAACACAAAAAAGCAAGGCAAATATATACTATGGTTCTGTATCCATTTTTTCTCATTATATACCTCCGTTAATATCTCCGGCTTTTATGACAATCATATTTCATGCTTTTTCCTCTTTAAGATCAAATAAAAAACAAGTCCCACCAAAAGACTAATTAGGCCGATTGATCCTATCATCCACCAATTGGTGCTCGTGTCAATCGTCACATCTTCTCGGTTCAATTTCCGTGCTTCATCCGCTTCAATTGTAAATTCTCGCGTCCAGGACCATTCATTGTCTCCCGACTTTGCGGTTAGTTCTAACACGTAGTTCCCACTTCGAAAACGATCTCCCTCTAAAGAAATCGGAAAGTTAAAATTCGAATTGGGCGCCATCTGCATCTTCTCTTTACTGGCCTTATAGAGAACGTCGCTCTCTCCTGCTCGTTTCACGGTAGCTTCCACCGCCAATTGATTGACAAAGGTGGGCGTGAAGTTTTGTAGCGTGGCACTGATCACATTGCGATAGTTCAATTGATCCGCAAACACATCTAATAGTTCCAACTCCGGTTGCACCGAGTCTCGGGTATTACTGACGACCACACCTACCACATGGGCAAATTCATTCTTGATCGCGACCCCTTCTCCTTCTGGTGCTTCACTTTCTTCCTCTTCTTTTACTTCGGTGATTCGTAAACCACCAGCTAAATACCCTTCAAAGGCGTCTTTAGGCATCTGTAAAGGAATGTCTATGACCTTTGTTTCTTTTCCTGCGAGTGTAATGACCTCCGAAGGAGTCATCAGTTCATCCAAGGAGTGAACCAAGGTTGGATCTGCTTCTTCGGCATCTTTGCCATACTCGACATTTCCCAAAGTATTGGTATACGCCGTATGCGGTGTCACCTGGACATTGATTGGTTCTGAACTGGAATTACCGACTTTCAGCTGCAAGGTCTCTTTTTGACCAGGAGCGAGTAATAGCTCATAATACCCTTTACCTTCATCGACTTGACTTTCGGGAAAAAGCGGGGTGACATGTGTATTTAAGGCCGTCTCTTCAGCTTGGGCTGAAATGGGCAAGAAAAGGAAAAGTATCACTAGGAGCCACAGCCCGCTTTGCGTAATTTGTTTGTGTCTCATTTTTTTAATCCTTTCTAAAAAAAGCAGCGCCACAGAGATCTGTAACGCTGCTAGTGACTAATGGAACATGGAAATTGTTACTTCTTAAAGGTCATTTTCAGGTGTTAGTTCTAATTCCCATGTCAAGGTAGAGGTATACGTTACCGCATCTTTAGCAGTCGAACCAGGAACGAATAATTGAATCGCTTCATTCTCTACAACAGCTGCGCCATCTTCTACTTGTTTTGCAATCGCATCATGATCTCCCCAAACAGCCGTCGAGGTACCAGCACCTTTTTGGTTAGCTGCCGTCATAATCGGTACGGCATCATTATTTGGAATCAATTCCAATCCACTTGCATGAATGCTCGGTGCTTGAGCTGCATCATCGATACTGTAGCGTAGGGCCGGATCGAATAACGTGATTTTTGCGCCTTTTAATACCTTGTTTAATGTATCCGTAGGTGCTTCAAATTCTGTTAAACTTACACTTAATTCCCATCCTTCATTGGTACCGCGGGTGTCTTGGACTTGTGCCAAACTTACATAAGGAACTTTATTTTCTTCACCGGTTGTTCCTGTTTTTTGTTGTCTTTCAGCGACCATATTGTAATGCTCATCTGTAGTTGAGATAATTTGTGAACCGAAGTTCATTGTTGGCACAGTTGTGATTGTTAAAGGTCCTTTGTTTTCTCCATCAGGACCAGTGACTGGCGGAATAGTTACATCAGGACCATCCGGTCCAGGATCAACGACTGTGTCATCATTTCCTGGCGTGAAGGTGATTTGACCCTCAGTGGTTGTTTTGCGAACTTCTTGTGTTTCCTTCTCTTGAACAGTTTCTTCGGCGAAGGCTTGTACGCCTCCGGCAAAAATGGTTGTTGATAATGCAGCTACAGTTGCTAACCGGATAAATTTCATTCTTAAATTCCTACTTTCATTTAATTGTTTTTTGTGTTGCTTTTCTTCTTTTGTACCCTAAGGCTAATAAAACGCTACCCACTAAGAAACTGCCGATCCATAGTCCAAGTGAGCTATCAATCATATTGGTTTTCGGCAAAGTACCGTCTGGCTTTTGTGGGCTAGTGCTAGGTGGTGGGGCTGGCGGACCGATTGGTTCATAGGCCCCGGTAAATCCAATCGATCCTTCTGACTCAACGGATTGGACCTGTGTACCGTAAACCAGCAACGGAAACTGCATCGCTATTATTAGGAAACATAGAACGATTATTTGGCCGACCGTTTTTCGCATATTCCCTCCTCCTTTAATGTTCTTCTCAAAATTCATCGTTTTTAAGGAGACAAAAAAAAAGACATTCGATAGAATCAAATGTCTTAAAAAAGTTATTAAATTAGTCTTTCTATTTCAGAATATAAATAGCGAATATAAATTCTAAAAAACGATGGTTTTTGATGCAAATCATTAAACAAAATAAGGATCAACTTGAAGCCTTATTTGCATCTCTTATATTACAAGATTCTCACCAAAATAAATAATCGAAATTTTCACTTCGGTATGCAAATTTAGAAAAACGAATATTAAAAAAGAATCATTAAAAAGAGCGTACAGCAATTTTTTCTCTGGATACTTTTGATTGATCCATGTAATTTAGAAAATATTTTTTGGTCATAAATCGTTACGAAATCTAGATTCAGTCAAATAACGCATTCACTATTTTTCAGAGCAACCCTTCTAAAAGGTGGAAAACTAAAGTTTGATTAAGTTAATTGTTCATGGAGAGTTGACTTAATTAAGCTCGTTTAAATAGTTGGTAGGAACCCAATAGAGTATACCCCAATGTCATTAAGTTAAGGCAAAAAGCAGGAAAACATTTAAGTTTCCCTGCTTTATTTTTTCTATGTAAAAGGACACTCTCTTGATACAATTATTTTAACAATAATAAAACGTCATAGCGCTACTTATTCTGGAGGTGCCCTTATGTCTAATACTATCAACATTTCATCCACACTTCAAGCAGCTCATAAAATCAAACAAAATTTAGAAGATCAAATTCGCTGTATTACAAATCAACCTGAAATTTTTGCTCAATCTCCGACTGATTTTTCTCGAAACAGAAAATTATCTTTTGAGACAACTCTCAAAATTATTCTCTCTTTCGGTGGACAAAGTCTTGCTAGTGAATTACTCTCTTACTTTGATTTTACACTTCAAACGCCAACGGCTTCCGCATTTGTACAGGCTCGAAGTAAAATAAAAATTGAAGCTTTCAAACAACTCTTCTACCGAACCATTCCTTCAAGTAACCAAAACAAGCAATATAAAGGGTACCAACTATTGGCTCATGATGGCTCCGATATTAATATTCCTTATGATGAAAACGATCCTGAATCCCATTACACCATCGGAAAGTTTGATAAATCTGTAGGATCTTTTCATCTCAATGCTTTATATGACCCATTAAATAAATACTATGCATCGGTAAACTTCCAAAAAATTAGACAGCTAGACGAACGGAGCAGTTTGTGTCAAATGGTTGATGAGTTTACTTTTGAAAAGCCAACAATTATTATTGCAGATCGTGGTCATGAGTCATTTAACGTGTACGAACATATTAGAAAAAGTGGTCAAAAATTCGTAATTCGAGTAAAAGATACCAAAAGTAATGGCTTTCTTAAAGGACTTGGATTACCTCAAAAAGGAACATTTGATAAAGAGGTTAACCTTTGGTTAATAAGAAGACAGACAAATAAAATCAAAACTGACAAGAGCTATCAATTTGTGCGTAAAAAAGCCAGCTTTGATTATCTCCCATCCGATTCAAAAGAAAGCTATCCCGTTAGTCTCAGAGTCGTTCGGATTAAGTTGAGTGAGGATAGTTATGAATCTTTAGTCACAAATCTTGATTCCTTCACTTTTAAAAGCGAAGATTTAAAAGTACTTTATCACTTACGCTGGGGAATTGAAACTTCCTTTAGAGAATTAAAATATGCCTTAGGTTTAAACCAATTCCACTCAAAGAAACTAGAGTTTATTATTCAAGAAATTTACGCTCGTCTCATTATATACAACTTTTCAATGGAAATTGCTCAGGTAGTGGCGTTATCAGCTCCTTTAAAGCAGTTCTATCAGCTTAATTTCACACAAGCTATAGGCATTTGTAAAAGATTTTTTCTTGATCAAACCGTCAATGTAGAAATTTTGATAAGAAGATATTTCCTCCCCGTACGACAGAATCGGAGTAACCAGAGAAATATAACAAAAAAGAAATTTGTTGGTTTTTTTTATCGTATTGCCTAATATTATAAATCGGACTATACCATATAGGACGTTTTATTGTGTTGCTCGAAAATATAAAATTAGTCAAGTTAATAAGAAAAAAGCGATATACTTGAGACTATTATTTGTTTTTTTGTCTTAACTTAATGACATTGGGGTATACCTTGTTGGACCCATATTATCTCTTGAATGTATTGATTAACTGAACATAAATTATTTAAGGGATTTTATGATGGAAAATGAGTTTTCTAAAGTATACAAAAAAAAATTGCCCAGAAAGTTTTTTCTGGACAATTTTTTAGCCTATTTTCATTTCAGATTGTATACCATCGAATAGTAATTATTTGTACTTAAATTATTCCCACAAAGTTCCTTGAAGTACGTGCGATAATCTTTCTCAACAATTCGTAAGATTTCATTTATTGGTAATTTATTATAGTCATAATGAATTAGCTCGGTGATTAGACTTAATTTTGCGTCAATTCCTAGAACTATAGGAAGATTTTCCCAAAAGTTTTCTGGTGAAATTGTGCTTGTCAATTGGTCAAGTTGTTCGAACTGTTGTGCCAGATAAACATTCAGTTCTTCTGATTTTCTTTTATCTTGTGGTATATTTTCTTGAAATTGACGCATATATTCATCTTTCGTTAGAGATGGGTTCATGTTGTGTGCTCCTTTCTCTTGCCCTTTCCCTTCATTTCTGATTGATTTGATAAAATTTTCTACTTTTTTATTGATCTATATACAGTATTGTAGATCATCATTCTGGATAAAAATTTGATTTATCAGAGATTCTAAAGATAAAACTAGAGAAAAAACGGTATTCTTTTCTAATTGTAAGGAACTGCACTTAATTCCCACGTCAACTTTGTCGAATAACTAGTTGCTTCTGGATTCGCCCCCTTTGGAACATTGAGTGCAACACTCTCTTTTGCCGTCTCTGCATCACCAAACCGGTAGATCCAAGTTCCCATTCCTTCACTACCTTGAGCTTTGATCAATGTTTGGCGATTTCCAGGTATTAGGGAATGGACAGATTGAAGTTCTGGAGCAGTTTTCCCTTGAGCAGTAACAACTTGTTGGTTTGATAGAGTTATACTAGCGCCATTCAATACTTGGTTTTCTTTTCCTTTAAATTGTTCTTTTTGTGTCACTGCTAATTCCCAGCCGTTACGCTCAGATTCTGGGCGTCGATCACTGATCTGCACAAAGTTTGGTCGTTCTTCTTTCTCGCTAACTACTCCATCTTCATTCATTAAACGTTGTGGTTGAGCATAATACGTTTGATCACGAGCAGAAATAGCTTGTAACCCAAAGTTGAATTGCGAAACAAAGTCAATACTCAACAGCCCTTGACCTTCAGGCAAATCTGGTTTATTTTCTGGGTCCACTTCGACTTCTGGATCCAAAGGATCGACTGGTGAGACTTGGGTAATTGTTTCATAAACAGCTTGAACCGTCGTATCTGTACTTCCCATCATGAAGGTAGTAGTAGCTGAAGTTGTGTTTACGATATTTGTCCCAGTCCCTGACACAACTTCCCAGCGTACAAAGTGATAACCACTGTTGGGATTTGCGTTTAATGTTGTTGTGCTTCCTTGAGCTAAAGTACTAGCCTCTGCACTCGGATTTCCCCCATCACTCGGACTGGCTTCAAGGGTCAAATTGTAGGTGATTTCTTCATATACAGCACGTACTGTCGTGTTTGCGCTCCCCATCGTGAAGGTAGTGGTAGCTGAAGTTGCGTTTGCGATATTCGCCCCAGTCCCTGATACAACTTCCCAGCGTACAAAGCGATAACCACTGTTGGGATTTGCGTTTAATGTTGTCGTACTTCCTTGCGTTAGTGTTGTGTTTGTTGCACTCGGATTTCCTCCAACATCGGGATTAGCTTGTAAAGAGAGATTGTAAGAAACAGGAGGTGTGACCCATCCACCACCACTAGCATTAAAGATCATACCGGTATATCGACGGTCATTAAACGTAGTAAGATACCTTTCATTAAAATCATTTGGATTACTATTGCTATTCACAACAGTCGCTCCATTTAATCCACTAAGCATGACATCTATACTATTCCAAGAATTTAAACCTAAACCCGTTCCATTCCTTGATTCTACCATAGAGAACCTATTTGCTTGAATAATTATTGTACTCCCAGCAGTTGAAAGAACCGGTCTTAAACCAGAATTAGTGGATGATAGAATCCATCCATTTTGATGACTATTAGATATGATTTTCAGAGTACCATTCCGAACCAACTCTATTCCTGTCGCACGCACTGTTGCACTAGCTCCGCCAGCTGTGTCAGCTCTAATCTTTATAGCTCCATTTAAATTTATATTCTGACCAGATATTATAGAGCCTGCCGTACCAGTTGACATAGTAATATTTGAATGATTAATTTCTATTAGCCCACTTCCATTATGAATAATGAGGGGAGCTGTACGAGAATCTCTTCCAATTTGAGCTGGCCAATCAGTTAGTGTAGAATTTATAGTTAGACCTGCTACACCACTCATTACTAAACTATATCCGGAGTTCTGAAAATTAAGAGTCCCTCCATTAAGTGTTATGGATGATAATCTTGTATTAAGAGAATCTCCTAAAATGGAACTAGAAAAAGATATATTACCATGAAATATTATCGTGACAGTAGAAGAGTTCCATGCGCTTCTAAATTGGCTCCAATTATTTACACTGCTAATAGATCGATTTTGAATATCTCTTGTTTCTTCCAAAATACGTTCTTCTTCTATTACAATCAATTCTTCTGGTATAGATAAGTTTTCTTCTACAGCAATCACCGGTTGAATAGTTGTTGAATTATTAATACTGTCTTTTGTATTATTTTGTTCGGTCATCTCTTCTGATTGATTAATTATTTCAGCTTCTTCTAACTCGTTGAGTTTCTCCGTTCTCATTACTGAAGGAGAATCCTGTACTTCCACATAGACATGATCTGCATCGTTATCAAGCGTAAGAAAGTAGTTTCCAGGAATTTCAAAAAGAACGGATACTTCAAAAGATTTCTGTTCATCGTTAGTAGATAGACTCCAATATTCACCATGAGAATGGTGAATTGATTCTCCATTAGAAAACTGATTTTCTATAATTTTTCCGTTTTCAGGAATTCGGATCAATACTTCATTCGAAGGCAATTTACTAGTAAATTTGAAAGTAGTGGGTTGACCAATTACAGTCCGGAATGATTTTACCTCAAATGAAAATTCTTGAATCTCTTCTCCATTGTTTTCTAAATTTGCTCTTGCGCTAACTGTATTTAATAAACTATTTTGCTCTGCATTAAATGTCTCAACAGGTTCTACATCATTACTAGATTGCGTATCTGCATCAACCATTTCTACTTGATTAAAACTTATTTGTAAGAGTAGCATGGTAATTACCAAGATACTGAATAAGTCACTTAGTTTTCTATTCAATGTCTTGCCACCTCTCATTTCGGTTGTTCTTTCTCATTTTTTTCTTTTTATAAAAAATAAAAAGAAAATAGCTTACTAAAAATAGCAATAAAAGTATAGCGACGATCATCCACCAATTGAGACTCGTATCAATCGTGACATCTTGTTGATTCAATGCTCTCGCTTCATCCGCATCAATGGTAAATTTCCGTTCCCATTGCCATTCCTCTTCCCCAGAGCGTGCCGTCATTTTCAACAAATATTCACCACTGCGAAAACGATCGCCTTCTAAAGAAATCGGAAAATTGAAATTGGAGTTTGGCGCCATTTGCATCTGTTCTTGACTGGCTTGGTATAAAATTTCTTCTTCCCCCACTTTTTGTACCGTGGCTTCAACTTCTAAGCGATTCACGAATGTTGGGGTGAAGTTTTGTATATTCGCACTGATGACATTACGATAGTTGAGTTGATCGGCAAAAACATCTACCAACTCTAAATCAGGTTGCACGGCGTCTTGGTTATTACTCACCACCACACCGATGATATAGGCAAACTCATTTTGGATGGCGACCCCTTCTTCGTCGCTTGTTTCTTCCGTTGTGTCTTCTTTGACTTCTTCGATTCGTAAGCCACCCGCTAAGAAGCCTTCGAAGGCTTCTTTAGGCATCTTCAGATCAAGTGTCACTGTTTTCGTTTCGTTACCACCAAGCTCGATGATTTCGGGATGTTCGATCAATTCAGCAAGCGAATGCTTGAGTGTTGGATCTGCTTTTTCCGCGTCTTGCCCGTATTCTACAACCCCCATCACGTTCGTATAAGCAGTATGTGGCGTGATTTTGATTTTCTTTGCTTCTGCGTTTGCGTTTTGTAGTTTCAACGTTAGTTTTTCTGTCGTATCTGGCGCAAGGGTTAACTGAAAGTAACGTTTGTTACCTGCTGTTTGATTATCTGAGAATTCCGGTGTCACATAAAAATTTAAGGTTCCTTCTTCTGCCCCTACGCGCATTGGTGCCAACAAACTGACGAACACCATAAGCAATACTAGCCCTGCTTGTTGGATTTTATTTTTTCGATATGTACTTGCTTGTTTCATTCATTTACTCCTTTCTTTAAAGAAAGTAGCGCTACAAAATTGTAACGCTACACCGTTCACTTCTATCAGCTGAAACCCTCGGTTTCGTCAAAACTATACGGCGCCATTTTCACCTGATTTATCAATATCTTCATTATTATCAGGTATATTGGATAATTCCCAAGTTAGTGTGGATTTGTATTGTGCCGCATCTTTCGCTGTCTTACCAGGAACAAATAATTGGATCGCATTATTTGTCACCACGTCAACCTTATCGTCCGCTTCTTGTGCGTTTAAGTCTGCTTGATTGCCCCAAACAACGGAAGAAACACCAGCACCTTTATCTTTTTCTGCGGTCATCACGGATACAGCAGAAGCATTTGGGATCAATTTCAATCCACTTGTATGAGCTACTGGTGCATTTCCAGCCGTGCTTCCTTCATACTGAATTCTTGGGCTTACCAATGAAATCTCTGCCCCAAGCAAGGTATCATTGACTGTTTCTTTCGTTGCTTTAAAGTCGGTCATACGTACTTGCAGGTCCCAACCAGCATTCGTTCCTCGGACATCTTGTACTTGCGCAAAACTGACATAAGGGACTTTATTTTCTTCACCCGTCGTACCCGCTTTTTGTTGCTTTTCTGCAATCATATTGTAGGTTTGATCCTGATTCGAGATCACTTGTGGACCGAAATTCATCGTGACAGCTTTCATGATCGATAAAGGTCCGGTCGTTCCTGGCACTTCAGGCTCAATGTCTACATCTGGCCCATCTTCTGGTGGAATAACGACTAGGTCTTCCTCTTCATTTGGTGTAAATTCAATCGTTCCATCCGTAGTGACATTACGTACTTCTTTTGATGTTTCCTCGGGTGGTTCAGCTGCGAAGGCTGTGATTCCTCCAACAAAAATGGTTGAGCTTAATGCTGCAATGGTTACTAATCTAACGAATTCCATGTATTTAAATCCTACTTTCTTTTATTTGTTTTTTTCTTTTTGTGCCGCCAAAACCAAAAGCCAAGTACTATGATGACAAGCAAGAGACCAAACATTGACCAAATGCGCATCTTTTCCTCGTTTGTTTTCGGTAATCTTCTGGCTGTTGGGTGACTGACCCCTGAGGGGTGTTGAGCAATTTCTTTTGGTAAATCTGGTTTGATCGCACCTTCCGGTGCTGGCTCTGGTGTTCCTGGTGTTTCATATATGCCAGTAAAACCAATCGTACCTTCTGTTTCCACCGAACGTATTTCTGTTCCATGAACAACTAACGGTGCATACACATGAATCAGTAACATACCCATACTTAGTATGTATCTTTTTTGGTGTTTCATATCCCTCCCCCTATATTCTTAGATGTCTCAAAAATCTTGGTTTTTGATGCAAATCATTAAACAAAATAAGGATCAACTTGAAGCCTTATTTGCATCTCTTATATTACAAGATTCTCACCAAAATAAATAATCGAAATTTTCACTTCGGTATGCAAATTTAGAAAAACGAATATTAAAAAAGAATCATTAAAAAGAGCGTACAGCAATTTTTTCTCTGGATACTTTTGATTGATCCATGAAATTTAGAAAATATTTTTTGGTCATAAATCGTTACGAAATCTAGATTCAGTCAAATAACGCATTCACTATTTTTCAGAGCAACCCTTCTAAAAGGTGGAAAACTAAAGTTTGATTAAGTTAATTGTTCATGGAGAGTTGACTTAATTAAGCTCGTTTAGATAGTTGGTAGGAACCCAATAGAGTATACTCCAATGTCATTAAGTTAAGGCAAAAAAGTAAATAATAGTCTCAAGTATATCGCTTTTTTCTTATTAACTTGACCAATTTTATATTTTTAAGCAACACAAAAAAACGTCCTATATGGTATAGTCCGATTTATAATATTAGGCAATACGATATAAAAAACCAACAAATTTCTTTTTTGTTATATTTCTCTGGTCACTCCGATTCTGTCGTATGGGGAGGAGATATCTTCTTATCAAAATTTCTACATTGACGGTTTGATCAAGAAAAAATCTTTTACAAATGCCTATAGCTTGTGTGAAATTAAGCTGATAGAACTGCTTTAAAGGAGCTGATAACGCCACTACCTGAGCAATTTCCATTGAAAAGTTGTATATAATGAGACGAGCGTAAATTTCTTGAATAATAAACTCTAGTTTCTTTGAGTGGAATTGGTTTAAACCTAAGGCATATTTTAATTCTCTAAAGGAAGTTTCAATTCCCCAGCGTAAGTGATAAAGTACTTTTAAATCTTCGCTTTTAAAAGTGAAGGAATCAAGATTCGTGACTAAAGATTCATAACTATCCTCACTCAACTTAATCCGAACGACTCTGAGACTAACGGGATAGCTTTCTTTTGAATCGGATGGGAGATAATCAAAGCTGGCTTTTTTACGCACAAATTGATAGCTTTTGTCAGCTTTGATTTTATTGGTCTGTCTTCTTGTTAACCAAAGGTTAACCTCTTTATCAAATGTTCCTTTTTGAGGTAATCCAAGTCCTTTAAGAAAGCCATTACTTTTGGTATCTTTTACTCGAATTACGAATTTTTGACCACTTTTTCTAATATGTTCGTACACGTTAAATGACTCATGACCACGATCTGCAATAATAATTGTCGGCTTTTCAAAAGTAAACTCATCAACCATTTGACACAAACTGCTCCGTTCGTCTAGCTGTCTAATTTTTTGGAAGTTTACCGATGCATAGTATTTATTTAATGGGTCATATAAAGCATTGAGATGAAAAGATCCTACAGATTTATCAAACTTTCCGATGGTGTAATGGGATTCAGGATCGTTTTCATCATAAGGAATATTAATATCGGAGCCATCATGAGCCAATAGTTGGTACCCTTTATATTGCTTGTTTTGGTTACTTGAAGGAATGGTTCGGTAGAAGAGTTGTTTGAAAGCTTCAATCTTTATTTTACTTCGAGCCTGTACAAATGCGGAAGCAGTTGGCGTTTGAAGTGTAAAATCAAAGTAAGAGAGTAATTCACTAGAAAGACTTTGTCCACCGAAAGAGAGAATAATTTTGAGAGTGGTCTCAAAAGATAATTTTCTATTTCGTGAAAAATCAAGCGGAGATTGAGCAAAAATTTCAGGTTGATTTGTAATACAGCGAATTTGATCTTCTAAATTTTGTTTGATTTTATGAGCTGCTTGAAGTGTGGATGAAATGTTGATGGTATTAGACATAAGGGCACCTCCAGAATAAGTAGCGCTATGACGTTTTATTATTGTTAAAATAATTGTATCAAGAGAGTGTCCTTTTACATAGAAAAAATAAAGCAGGGAAACTTAAATGTTTTCCTGCTTTTTTCCTTAACTTAATGACATTGGAGTATACTCTGTTGTCCCTTAAAGAGAATAACTTTCTGGTCTAATTAATTGAGACAGATTATGAGAAAAGAGAAACCCTTGGATAAAAGGATTCCTCTTTTTTATTTATCGCTTAATTTTTTAATCATACGGTTGATCGTTTATGACACTTCAAAGAACATCGTCATGCTTTCCAGTAGCTAGTAACCATAATTCTAAAACATCGTTTTTTATTTCGTATACAAGTAGCCAATCTTTTTCAATATGCAATTCTCTAAGTCCTTGTTTATTTCCTTTTAATGCATGGTCTCTATACTTTTGATAAAGTACGTCTGTTCGTTGTTGGACAAGTAATTCTAAGACAATTTCTAGCTTTTGCATGTCATAATGCTTTTTCTTTAGGGTCTTGTAATTTCTTTTAAAAGTAGGAGTTCGCTTAATCTTCATCGTTTAAGTCTTTCATTAATTCAGCTACACTATCAAATGACTTATAATCTTCATTGTTCATTTCTTCTAATGCTTGCGCAAGATTATCTTTTCGTACAGTCATTTCAAAAGGAATTCCTTTTTCACGAACAACTTTAGTTAAAAATATTTTAATCCCTGTTGTCAAGTCAATTCCAAGAGAGTCAAAGATCTCTTTAGATTCTTCTTTTAATTCATCATCAATTCTAAAGTTAATTTGAGCCATTTTTCTCACACCTTTCATATTATAAGTATAGCATTTTTGTGTAGCGTTATAAAGCGAACGCTTTACAAAATGAGAATTGACTCCTTTTTTTCTTTAATCATTCTATCCGCCCTACCTCCTTATTAATTATTTAGTTTTATGTTCCACATTCTTTTCGGCTTACTAGTAGCCATATACGATTGCTGGTTAAATACTCGTAACAAGAAGGAAAACAAACACTGGGAGATTAGACAAAAAGAAAAGCCCTAGAGTATCCTACTACTCTAAGGCTTCAGTGTTCAAATGTTCTTTTTATGCAAAACAATCATATCATGATTTGTTTTTTTTAAAATGGTGACCTTACCTATCGTTTTCCTTTGTAAGCCCATTTTTTTAGAAATATTCATCATCTTTGTATCGATCAATTATTACCACTTCATCTATAACATCCTCTTTCATCTGTTTAGCAATCAAGCTAGGTCGAATTTTTTCTAACCAATTTTGATCAGGTACATAGTCAAGGAAATTGCCGATTGTCGTTAGAACTATCTCATCACTAGATAATTCAACTAATCGTATAAAATTGAACTGTGGGATTGCTGCTACATAATTGATAATATTTTTATCGGTGTGTTCAAAAGACCCCATATACTTTAAGCTATTATTATCGTAAATATCGATTAATTTCATAGTGTCATCTCCTGTTAACTTTTTTATTTGTAATTTTAGTTAGTGTATATATTCGCTTTTCGGAATATATTGGTTTAACTCAAATTGTCTTAACATATTTCTTCTATTATTGGTAATATCTTCCGTTAGAATAATTTTTTTAATGTTCTAACCATTCGGTTATTTCTTTCAGTTTCTGTTCATCAAGTTGATAGCCCAACTCATCCATCATTTTTATATCTTTTTCCAACGCTACTTTCATTCTTTTACTTTTTTCATTTTTTACCTCTTCAATTGTTGGTGAAAAATCAGGACTTATATGTGAGGTAATGAAGCCTTTATAACGTTCGTACAAATCCTCTAGTGTATCAACCCACTCAGTAGTAACAGTACCAGTGGTTAGCGTTACAAAACTATATTGTGTTGCAGATTTAAATTGAGTTCTTTCGACAACTATATGCCACGCAGGATTGACGTTTATTCCCCACAGGACTAAATCTCCTACTTTTAACATGGTTTAACCCTCTTTCTATTTAATTTCCTCTGTTAGTAAATTAAATTGATGGATATTGAAAGAATTATGATAATCATATTTATTTGATTCTCTCCCTACTCTAACCAGTAGATTGTATTGTCTGTACTCGGATATACTCTTAGTTTTCGTCCAGTTAGTTTTATCAAATCAAATAATAAGCTGGTAGGTAGTCCTTCCTCTTCCAGGGCATTTGATCGATAGCTATGATTAGTCATCAACGTGCTAGCAACTTTCTCATCTAAAACTCTTTTATCTATTAATAAATCGACTAATTCACTTAAAGATAAATAGATTTGCTGTTTTGCATGATTCCCATCGAGAGTTTTAGTCATAAATAACCAACTCCTTTGGATCGCGTCTATTTTTTTCAGGGTAGATAGTCAACTTATCTACGTAAGATTCCGCTTCTTTAAGAGTCGGAAATTCTTTTATCTTCTCACCATTTTTAAACACGACATACTGTACTCCAATTAACTTGATTTTGTACATATAATCTCCTCCTATTGCTTCGTTTTTCACTTAATTCCGTCTTATGATACCTATTGCATTACTCCTTTAGATACTGTTATACTAAAGGAGCAATGCTTCGCTGTAGGCTATATTGCGTGCTTATCTTAACTACCGATTAAGATAGGCTTTTTTTGTTTCCTAAGACGTTACGAAACATGTCGTATCTCCCCTCCGATTAACTCGTTAACTCTCTTTAACCATTCATTACTGGCTTCTTGTAGAAATTTATCTGCATTTTTATTTTTGTAACCATGTAATTGTATGATTTTTTCATCTCTGTACTCTAAGGTGTAATAAGGTTTATCTAACTCAGTAGCCCTCCTAATAAATACTATTGTCGTTTCACCATTGGCATGGCTATTAATATAGCTACTCCCACCGACACACATCTCTAAAGATTTTCCTTCTTCAATTAATTCCTTTGCATCTTTTGGCAATAGAAATTGATAACCTTGAACTCTCATTTCTAATTCTTTTAGCTCTTTCGCTCGTTTAGCAAATTCCTTGCGGACAACTTCCCTTTTCATTGCATTCAACCTAGCTACTGCCTCGTCATGTGCTTTATAGATATCTTTGGGAAGTATGTGACTTTCACTTAATGAAATATTCAAATCTTTTAAGGTGTTAATGTAATCTACATAGTATCTAGCATTCACCTTATGCTTAATTAAATAGTTTTGAAATCTAATTAAAGATAATCCATTAGGAACCTCATCTAATAGTCGACTTGACAAATATTTTTCAGCACCGTCGATTAACTTACTCCCTCTATTCTCTATCTCATTTTTTAATTCCCACGTACTATATTTTCTATCGCTCTTTTTAAAAAATTCTTTATTCCTTTTTAACCAGTTAACAGTTACTTTACGCATATCTAATCTTTGCGCAATAATTTCCGAAGCTAATTCACATGCCCCTATTTTCTGTGCAAATTCGATTAATCGTCGATACTTATAAATATGAGGTAACTCTTCTGGATATTCTTCTTCTAAGTCTAAATATCTTAATTCAGAAATTTCACCTATACGATTTAACCAATTATTTTGATATAAAAGCAGATACTGTGTACTATAGCTGAACATTGTTCCAGTATTCGTTAGACCAAATTCATAATGATCAATATTTCTAAGTCCAATTTTTATATGATTATCATTTGCTAACTGCTCTAGGTTTAACAAGTAGCTTAAAAAAATTTGTTTTCCATTTTCAAATTTTGAAACGATTGTGTAAGTCTGTATTTCAATTCGCTTTTTCGTACAAAGAACAGTCATGAAATTTTCTTTTCTGTCGTAAAAAGTTAGTCTCGATTTTTTAGTTAACCTTTTCTCACGTACGTCATTATGGTTTCTCTCCGAAGCAATAATTTCTTTTTCCTTATTTTTCCATACGTACGTTGGCATTTGTTCATAGCACCAATCAAAGAATGCTTTTGGCGGTTTCAGACAATTTTTAGCATAATCATTCGCATTTTTCATAGAAAATCTAGCAAACTTAATTGCTCTCCTTCCGGTGATTTTGTTTCTTTTTTAGGAACATGGTTTTCTTTTTCGCATTGCTTACTTACTGTTACTGATGGATTCGTTACGCTCATCTTTGGTTGCTTTATTTCAACTTCTTCACTCTTAAAGTAATCTGTCACCCATTGAAAAACATCATCATGGATAATTAGTGCGCACCCTCCAATTGCTTGCTTCATTGCCTGCGAGTAACAATACTGCATTGCCTTTCTAATACTTTTCCCTTTCTTTAGAATCCCCTCTAAAAGCTCATTATCTACTTGTACCTGTTGGCACAACCAATTGTGTATAATATCTTCCGACCTTGGACGTTCCTCACTCATTTCTTCCATCATCTTGGCATGTGCCTTTTCTATTAATTCATTCATTTCAATTCTCCTTTCTTATTGTGTGGTGCTTTCCATAAACTAGAAAGCACCTATCCGATTATTTTCTCGATATGAGTAGTAAGTATTTTGTCCGACAATAATATGGTCTAAAAGCTCGATATTTAACATTTTTCCGCACGATTCAATATTTTCGGTCACAATATCATCTTCCTTGCTTGGATTCGGCTTGTTCGAGGGGTGGTTATGTGCGATTAAAATTCGACAAGCATTTGATAGTAACGCACGTTGAAAGATATCTCTTGGGTGACAAGTAGTATAGTTTAACGTTCCCTTATGGACGATTGAGTAACTGTTAATATTATTCTTGGTATCTAAACATAACAGCACTAAATTTTCTTGTGTGTCATAGCCAATTTCATCTTGCAACCACTTTGCAATTGAATAAGACGAGGTAATCTTTAACGGTGGAAACTCTTCATAAACACGACATTCTTGCTTGATTTTGACGATTTCATAGACTTTTTCCATAAATTCAGCTCATTTCTTTTAAGGTTTTGGGTTTTCAACATACATTTTTTTTAACGTTTTTCTGAGGCGAAAAGGTTTTAAAAAATTTCAATTTTCAGATCGTTAGATTTCGCTCCTTTCTTTGATTAAACTTCGTTCCATTTCTTCCAACTGTTATCCTCGGCGTGCTTATGCCCTACACCTGTAGCAGGCAGAAAAAAAGGGAGTGCTGTAGGGAAAAGTTTTGAGTGATCTTCTCAAAAGTTTTCCCGCCCCTTTTTTTCTGACTGCGGAAGGTGTATAAGCAGTGACGCTGAGGGTAACAGTGGTTTGGGAAGAAATGGAGCTTAATCAAGACATCGGACGAACGAGCTGAAAATCGCTTTGAAATTTAAGCCCTTGACCTTGAACTTGCCTTTTGGTTTTGATCTTGATCTCTTGTTTTTTACTTATTCTTTTGTCGCTTTTCCTGTTGAGTAATCAATGATTATTCCAGTCTGTATATTTGGTATCAGAACGTTGAAATTAATCTGCTTGTCTTCAATACTCTTCGCTTCTAATTGGATAGCGCGTGGGACTAACTCTGTTTCCGTAAAAATAGGTGTTACTCTATAACGTACATGATTATTTGTACTCTTTAAGTATTGCGCAATTTCATTTTCATACTTGACCATGTGAATCTGATTTAATTCTTGTGTGCCAGTAAATAGGTTTTTCCAGTTTGCATTTTCACCAGTTAGTTGAAATCCGAGTAATAGCGATAGGTAATCCTTTGATATTATCTCCGGATTTTCCCCCGCTCCACACCGTACGTGAGACTTTCACCTCATACGGCGTTCCATCTTATATCATTTCTTCTAATTCAACTAAATTACATAACTCACGATAGTGTTTAATTTTTGTCAGTTGTTTTCCGTTTAACTGAAGGATATTTAAATAGTTATTTATCGTGCCTTTAGAAACCGCATGAATCAAAATATGAACCCATTTATGAACAATAACTAAATTATCAAAGCTATCCGTACCACCTAAATGTTTGGGTATTTTATGGTGGCAATGGACATCTTCCGCTTTAAGAAATGCTCCTGTGACTGCACATAAGCCTTGTTGCATAGAATATTTTGAAATTCTATTGTCCGCGTATTCTATATTTTTATTATCAGAAAGGTACATAACCATTTTTGAAATTTCTGTACATATATTGGGCAAAAGTTGGCTGTAAATTTTCTTTCGCCCCTTCTTTGTATAGAAACATATATCTTGGCTAAAGCACATATCATTTTTCGTTTGGACATCTGATATCGGATATAGGTACGCTCCTGCAATATTGTAGGTTTTATAGCTGTTCTTGTGTAATCTCTTATAAGTTGCGTTTGCTTTAGTGGGTGGTCCATATTTCCCTGCTGATTTCAACCGATTACGGAAAGTCTGCATAAGACGATAGGCGATTTCGTGAAAGTCTTTATTTACATGTGTAGCTGATTGAAAATAATTCTTTGTTCCTAGTAAATACGCATTGTATTTGTAGGCTGATTTTTGTATAGGGCTTTTCTGAATTTCACGAATAAGGCATCTAAGTTTTTCACTTATCTGTTTCTTTTTGGCTTTTGTTATATACGTATGAGCGACATAGGATTTTCGCTTTTTGACAGCTTTTAACGTGAAGCCCAAAAATTCTGATTCTCTTTTCCTTAGATTAGTTATTTTAGATTTTTCTGGTGAAATATCTAAAGATAAATGATTGTTCAAATAGCCTTTTATACCGTGGTAAATTCGAATTGCTGACTGGTGATTTTTAGTAAATATCTTGAAATCATCAGCGTAACGAACGATAAACATTTCTTTTAGCGTTGTTTTCCGCCTTAAGCCCCTTAATCTTGAAGATGGGTGATATGGCTCTCTCGTTTTCATGAATTCCCATTGGTTGGCAATCCACCAATCAAGCTCATTTAATACCACATTAGATAACAAGGGAGACAATATCCCTCCTTGCGGAGTCCCCTTTTTCGGAACACCCTCTCCTTCAATTGGGGCTTTTAACATCTTGGCTAGAATTGCTAAAACTCGTTTATCTTTTATCCCTATCGTATATAGTTGCTTTATCAGCTTATTGTGATTTACATTGTCAAAGAATCCTTTTACGTCAATATCTACCACGTAGTGAAAATTCTTTCGCGTTAGAAATTTACATCTTGCCATTGCGTGTTTAGCTGACCGATTAGGTCTAAATCCATACGAATGGTTATAGAATTTTGCTTCACATATTGGTTCTAAGATCTGTAAAAACATTTGTTGGATAACTCGGTCTCTCATTGTTGGAATTCCTAGTGGTCTCTTGTTACCGTTACTTTTTGGAATATAAACCCTTCTTACTTTCTGAGGTTTGTAATCCGACAGTACACTTCGAATATATCTGACAAACATTTCTGTATTTGCTAGTTTATAATCATCGATCGCGATCCCGTCTACTCCAACTGTTTTTGAACCTGTATTATTTTTAATCACCCTGTATGCCAAGAGGATATTTTCTCTGGAGATAATTCGTTCATACAAAGGGACAAATGTTGTGGATTTGTTTTTGCTTCTCTCATATAAATCGTCTAATACTTCTTGCATACCGTAATATTCTACATATCGTAAATACGTACTCACCGATGGATAACTCACTCCTATTTTGGAAGTCCCATCATCTTACTCGACCCTGTAAGTTTCATTCAGTTGTTTTAAAATTCAATAATAATAAGACTTGGGGCTATCCCTCCATGCGAATTACCACATATCAACAGTACTGTGCCCCTACTCTCACAAGGATAAAATAATTTCGATTGTTCTCTTATATATACCTGCTCATGAATTAGATGGTTCTCATGCAGTTCCTTGCTTTCCACGTTCCAATTAAGTTAGCTTTGCATATATCCTTAGGTACTTACTTTGAGCCTGTTAATTTATATCTTCTTTGTTAGGTATTCCGAATTTCTTCCTCATCACCATACTTTTCGGTAATTAACCCTGCGCACGCAGTATATAGTTTTCACTATATTACCGATTTAGACCCGTTCATTCGCAAGTTCGTCAGTCAACGTTTGACATTCTTACCATAGATAATTTATAGCATCCCGACCTATCCTCAGCCATATCTTAGGTACAGACTTAGGCTTTGTTCAGCCGACTTCACCTGGCTTCACACAATAAATAGCTATTCCTATTTGTTGCATGCAGGAGTATCAGATAGTTTGTTTCAGCTCAACTTGAAGGCTTTCATTCCAAACTTCACTTAATTAGTTATAACTACATATTTTGTAGTTCTCCTATTTCGTATTTACATACTTATAAGGAAACGTGTCACACAATGACTTCTATTATAGAGCCACACACCACTTTCTAGTTTTTTCTGATTCCAGCCTGTTGGATAAACGTTCGATATATCTCCCCGTTCTTCTGTTGGCATCATAGATTGGTGCAATAGTGCATCTGCGACACCGACCCGATTAAGGGAGTCGAGATTAGAAAATGTTTGCCAAGTGCCTGCATCTATCGACATCTCTTCAGCTTTAAAACTCGGATAATTGCCGTTTACTTGGATAACAACATTCTGACCATCATAATCAGGCAGATTCTCAACCTCTTCAACTGAGATTTCTTCCTGATAGGCCCAATCACCGAAAAAAGCAGGCAACTGAACATTGATTTCAGATAAGTCCATCAAAGAAGCAGTAAACCCAAACAAACTAAATAATGCTGCGAGTATGAATTTTGACTTACGTTTCATATCAGTCTCCTTAATACAAAAAGCATTACCTCTCAAAATGAGTAGGTAATGCTTTTATGTCATCATTATTTTTATTATAAGTTGTACCATGATTTTTCCTTCATAGCTCTGGCTCATTGTCTTTTTCCGTTGATCGAAGTTCAGATTTTACTCGAAAAGTAGAAAGATCTTGGGCCACATTTCGCTCTTCAATCGGTTGACGCAAATACAACTCACGTTCTTTTTTCGAAGGTAATGTACGATACAATCCCTCAAATGCTTGTTCTTCTTCTAAATGATCCTTTGCTCGATAGAATGACATCAGATTAAAAGTAAACTCTAAACGTTTGATATCATGAAAAGGAACCATCAAATAGTTTTCGCTGTCCAATGTGCCGTATGCAGCATTGGCTGAAATTAACGCTGTACGCTTATTTCCATCTTGAAAAGCCTGTAATTTAGCCAGTCTAGCGAAAACCCACCAGGCATCTTTTTCTGTTCGTTCAGATTGTTCAAACTGATCCACGATTTCTTGTAAATCGTCCCTAGAAATAATCTCTTTAGGGAAATAGTGTTCTTGACTAGCTTGATCAAGAACAATAGCTATCCGATCATCTTCATTGTAATATGAATTTCGCAAATGACCAGGTAATTTGGGCTGTTCTTCAGACGGTGAATCAAATTGCTTGTTCACTTCGATAATACCATCTACAGAAAAACCTTTTTCTTTTATCGCATTGATCCCTTTTACACTATCCATAAAAATAGCTATATCATCTCTATTTTGACGGAGTGGTTTCGTAGATTTCAAATCTAACGCTTTTTTCGTTTGATAAACAGAGCTGCCGTAATTATTCAAACTACCCAATGATTGAATGAATTTTGCGAGTGCCGTAGTATCCATAGGTTGACCACCTCCAGTATCAGACATTTAATTTTTGAGCCAATGCTTCAGTCATCGTTTTAGAAAAATTAATTCCTTCATTCGTCGCACGCACGTTCAACCAATGTGGAATTTTGATTGTTTTTTTATCAAGTTGGACATCTTTTAAATAATCATTTAAGTCGACAGAAATCAATGTCGCAAATTCTGTTTCAGGGTTTACAGAAAGGGCATTGATAGCCGTAGGTGTTGGCAAAGGCATGTTTTTTTCGACTAGGTCTCCAAGCATAATACCTAACGCATCTGCCGCAAGTTCTAATCCTTGGGCGATATCTTCCGATTGCGTGACCGCTCCTTCAACATCAGGAAAATAAATTCCGTATCCAACAGGATCTTTTTCAAATATAGCTGGATAAACTTTTTTCATTTCTATCCCTCTCTTTCTTATAGACACAGTGGGCTTATTTGCCCACTGCTTTTCGAACAGAATCCTCTACTCTTCTAGATAACTCTTTTGAATGACTGGTAAGAATAACTGGTCTAGGAAAATTTTTCTTTATAAATTTCCTGTGTGACCCCTTTCCACCCTTCACTTCAACAAAGCCAGCATCTTTGAGTAATTTCTCTGCTTCTCTAATTGTCATGGGCATTTCAAGCTACCTCCTGACAATAATATTATAGCACGTACAGGGCGTACAGTAAAGCTTTTTCGTGTCTATTTATCAAGATCAACCGAATCGGATACTGCCTTTTCTGTCAAAATACTCAATGCTGCATCGTAAGTTTTTAATTGTTTCTCAAGCAACTTTACTTGTTTTTCAAGTTCTTTTTTCTCACCATGTAAGGATTTTACTTTTTCTATTTGTTCAAGATTGGACGGATCATACTTTAGTTTTTCGTTCGCTCTAAATAACTTGTCGTCCAAAGTTGCTCTTGCTGCTTGCACAATTTCATAATTATCATAAAAGTCTTTCCCTAAAACATGTGGTAGTTGATCGCTGCTGACTTGACGGGTTGACAAAATATTTAAAGCTGTAACCATTTCTCGGACATTTTGAATAGCAGAATTTTTTCGTTTTGGAAACAGCCCACTTTCTCCAGAAAGATAACTTGCCAAAGACGCTCCCTTAACAAATTTATTTTTCTGCCCTTTTTCATCACTCCAAAAATAAAAAATATCTTTATAATTAAAATGTGCCTCGTAGCGTCCGTCTTCCAATTTCTCTAACATGTAATCAGGAACTTTGACCACCCCTGTTTCATACCGGCCATAGGCAATCTCAACATAAATCCCTGTCATGGTGTCTCTTTGTATTTGCCAGGGTTCAATGACAAAGATTAGATCGGGTAAAGATTCTTTTTCTGTTTTTTGTTCGACATATTTTTTTGCAATATCCATTGCATTGAAAACCGCTTCCGGTTTATTTTTACTTACCCGCTCGATAATATTTTCTTCATTGTAGATTCGTTGTTTTTTATTTATCGTATAATCACGAGCTGGACGTTTTTGTGGCAGATCCAATAATTTGTAGTTGATCACTTTCCCATATTCTTCTGAATTATGATTAGGGTCAACATCAATATTTAGAAGCCTTGCCTTAACTAAAAAATCATCCCAGCTTGTACTATGGGTAAGCAAAAAATTTAAACGTTCTTTTAATTCCACTCGATACGCATTCTTTCTTCGATATTCTTGATACTTTTTATGTGAGTTTCTTTTAGGCGTATCGAGGATCATTGCGCCGTGATAGTCCGCTAACTTATCGGAGTAATTTCTTAAATGAGCCGCTGTTCCTCGTTGCCAGCGGAACTTAGTTAAATCGACACTTGAGGTTGTATTAAAAATAATATGGTTATGCAAATGGTCTTTATCAACATGGGTGGCAATGACAAATTCATAATCTTCACCTAAGAAGTCGAGCGCTGTCTGTCTTCCAATTTCATGAACTTCTTCAGGTGTGAGATTGTCTTCAGGATCGAACGATTGAACAATATGTCTTGCAATTACTTCCTCAGTCTTTTTTTTATTCATTTTTCCACGGACTCTTTGAGCCAATGTTCTTGTTAAGTTCATTTCAAAAAAAGCATTGTTCACGGCGTTAACTTTATGACCACTCGTTAAAGTTTGATTTTTTGTTTTTTCTGGATCTAGAATGTATCTTATCGCCTCTTTTAGATATCTTTCTTGCTTAATCGTGAGCGTTTTAGTCGTTGGCACTTCACTCCCTCCTCGTTAGCTTCTGAATTTCTTGTAGCAAAATGTCTTGTGAACGTACATAGTTGTTTTGCATTTTCGCGAACTCTGAAACGAGATATTGGATATCTTCTTTTTCTACAAGATCTGTCTGATTTAATTTATGGGCAATCTGGTTGATATTATTGCCGATCATATTCAACTCAGAAACATATTGCCCCGTTTCACCTAAAGCTTCCTTCAAATCTGTAAAATCTATATTGATTACCCATCCGTTAAGGGCCATTAGACGAATATAATTAGTCATTGTTCCTATTCTCGCTAAGTTCATATTTTTCTTAATTCGTTGCTTTTCTTCTTCAGTAACATATACTTTTATTATTTCATTACGGAACAAGTTTTTTTTATCCATTTGAATCTCTCCTACGATAATCACTTAATGCTTCGCAAGGCTATGCCTTGCCCACTCCCGAACCAAAATCTTCCGCCCAGGAGGGGCGGAGTTTCGACAGTGGCAAGCATAGCGAGGTGGTACCACCTCACGAAAAACCAAAAAAGAAGGGAATCCCGAAAATCTACGATTTACGAGTTTCCTCTTTTTTGGTTTTAAACTTGGGGCATGCCCCAAACCCCATTTTCTTTCATTACATCATTGACCTTTTACGAATTCTTCGAGATCCGAAATGAGCTTTCTGAATGATTGTTCAGATTCATTTTTTAGTATTTCCTCTAACAAAGCAAGACTAGAAATGTGAATAGCGATTGATTCTTTCTCAAATTTTTCTAAGTTTCGTCTTTCTGATTGCAACTGACCAATCACTGCTTTTACTGGTGGAAGAATAAGTTCTTGAAATTCGTCTCGTTCAAATCGCTGACAAACTTTCCAAAGATAATACAGACACAAAGGTCGATTTTTAATCAGTTTTATCATCTTCGCTACTTTCTGAATTGCCTTTTAATTTTTCTAAAGTATCCGCTAAATTATAATCTTCCTCAGATCGTTCTTCTTTTTTATTCGCCTTGTCTGTTGCGACATTGTCCATTGCTCGACTTTGGAGTTCTCGCGCACGTTTGATTTCTTCTTCCAATGTTGGTCGAACTTGCTCAATTTCTTTTTCGTACATATGCGCAGCAATCTTTTGTAAAAAGGTATCGCTTCGAACAATCAAGTCAGTAAACAATTGTTGTAATTTCACTTTTCCGTTATTCATTGATCGTAACTGAGTTAACAAACTTAAATTAAGAGGCACGGGATTAAATCCAAAAACAATCATTACAATAGACGCAATACTTTCATTTTCAAATCGAATGATATCGTCCACCGATCGTTTCTCTTTTTCTAAAAGACAAATAATCAAATCAGCAAGTGTTTGTTCTTCTCCCTGATTCGATTTTACTCGAATGGTATGCTCTTCAAGGATTGATTTTTCTCTTTCTTCAAAAACAATTGTACGATTCGCAATCTTTTCCAAGATAGCGAAAACTTCTTTCGGACTCGTTTCTATTTTTTTAGTTTCTTCTTTTCCTTGCGTTTCCGTTTTTTCAAAATATGGAACGATTGGGGCATGAGTGATTTGTGTAAGCTGCGTTTGTTTTTCTTTTAGGATCTCCCCAGTTTCACTATTCACTTTTTGTTGGTTTCCTCCAAATAGAAAGACAGGTTCCGCATTATTCTTCAACGTCCTATTTTCTCGAATCCAATCATGGACTTCTTTTGATTCAACTGCTTCTGCACGTTGATAAAGAAGCATCAACTGATTTGAGACTGGTGCTTATGATATAATGCGAATTAGATAGTAAAGTTTATGCGGTGGCTAATCCCAAAATAAATGGGGTGACACCTATGTTGTTTTTCGGCTTTATCCCTAGAAAGGAATAAGCGTGTCTGTTTATGAAGCACTAATGTTTGCGTTAGCTTTCGCAACATTGGTCCTTGCAATCAGCAACAACAAAAACGACAAAAAATAACCGTATCATAAACTTTGGCCAGTTTAACGGTTATTCTTTGTAACTGATTCAACTATGCCACCGACTTAAACGGTGCTATCCTAAGGGGAGTTGTTTGCGCAACTCCTCTTTTCATTTGCATTATAACACGAGATCAAAAAAAAAACTATATGGACACTACCTCACCTCTATAAATAAACGTTTGTTCCAGATAGTGTTTCTCCAGCGATTTTCTTCATTTTTCGTCAAAAATCTAAGGTGAAATTTCTCTTCTTTATCCGTTTAAGCCTGTAATCTCAATCGCCTTTCTTCTAAACTGATTGGAGACTGTTGCTTTTTTTGCTCCACCTCATGAATCACTTGTGTATGCTCACGGTTAAATGTTTCCAAAATCTCCTTAAAGTTCGCTTCTAAACCTGTATTTACCGTATGTTGCCGAAGTTTTAGTTCATCCATTTTCCCTTGTAATACACGAGACAGTTGCTCCGTTTGTTGTTCATACTCTTTTTTGATTGTCTGATCAACCGTTTCTTTATAGCTATTTTGAATTGCTTCAGTTTCTCCTTCAAGCTGTGTGGTAAAGGACTTTTCTATATTCTGTAACGCTTGCTGGTGTCGCAATTTTTCTTCTTGTACTTGTTGCTGCTTTTGATTGATCAACTGATTTTCTAAATTAGCTAATTCTTCTTGTTTCCTTGCTTGTAAACGCTTCGTAACTGATTCCTCGATCAAATGACGCTTATCTAATTGTTGGATCTCTTGGTTGATTTTCTTCGTCTCTTTCTCAATAAATTTGGTCAATGCTTGTCCAAACTCCACTTTCGTAGATTGAAGAACCTCTTGTACAATCTCATCTGTAGCAACTTCAATTAACTCCAGCCGACAAAAAAGTAGCCCTACAAAAAGCCCAAAATTACAAAAAAGAAATAGAATTCATCGTAAACATGACAGATTATCATGGTAAAAAAATTAAAACTACTGCTGATATTGCTTTGTACAGTCTGAATAATTTAATCACTTCTGGAACACCTGGTGAAGTAGCCTATTTTATAGATTAGACAAAAAAGGTTTTAATTGATCATCAGTCAAAACAGACACTACAGCTTCGCGGGAATACCCCTAGATTTAAGACATACAAATTTTTCTAGTCAATTCCTTCGACCCAATTATGCATGGGTACTTCTGGTAATCCTTCAGTTGATTATGCAAATTTTTTAGCTGCAATCGGATATTCAATAAACCAGTTCTTAACATAGACAAAAATAAGGTTGTGAATATTATCAACTTTTTCTGTTTTTTGCTTTTGATATGCTTTTAGGATTGTTTTATATAATTCATTAGCTACGTCGATTCCGTAATTCCCTATATCTTCAAAAATAACTACCGTACTAGTTTCACTTTCTGCTTTGACTTTTGCATTGTGAATTGCTTTAACTGTTTTTTGAGCTTCAACAAAATTTGAAGAGAATATTTTTATTAAAAGCAATACTTTTTCAGGAACGAATGTAGCAATACTATTGTCTTTCATGATTGATCCAAAGTTATCTAGCAATAATTGATCTTGTAGCTGGTCTTTTTCTATGTCTATATTGTGTCTAAAGAATTATTAGAATAAATTGTCTGCGATTTTCGCAATTACGGTAGAATCCTTGCTATTATAGATTTTTGTTGTATTTGCAATTTCCCAAAATACGGTAGCTTGATTTTGTTCCTCTTCAACAATTTGAAATACGTCTTCAGTTGTTACTTGCGGTTTACCTAAATACAAGAGATTAGGAGTACTTTTTATATGTCAATTCTCTTCATGGATACTACCTTTTTTCTGCTTTAGAAGACCGACTTCTTCTAATTCTCTTTTTATTTTAGAAACTTTTCCTTCACGACATCTTAATAACCCCATAAGCTCAGATACTGTAAAAATAAAATAGATATTATCCTCTTCATCCACCCAATTATTTTTTACAGAATAATCAAAACGATCTTTAAGAATCATATATGCAATTTTTGAATCATTTGTGAGTTTGAAGTATTTTTCATTTGCAAAAAAATATCTTTGGCATTTGATAGTATTTTTCCCTATATATTTCTTTTAACTTATAATAATTAAACTCTGACATTTGATACCTCCACATACTTGGATTACTTTTGTATTTTTAAGAAATATAAAAGTAACTATACAAGTTATTCACCTAATTTGTAAATGATACATAGCAAGAAAAGAAAAAAGAGATTTTCCTCCTTTTTCTTCAAAATCAATCAAAAATTAATCGATATTTTCCTTTTTCTTTTTTGGATTTAATCCTTTTAAAAACTTATCCTCCAAGGCTAATAGTTCATCATAAACACTCCCCATAGACTGCCCTGATGATAAACTTAAACAGTACAAAAAATCGCAAGGTAACGTTGCTACAGAACGATTTCGGGTCACCCAACTTGCCACAGTAGACTGTCTATAATCATGAATCTCACAAAATTGTTCTACAGTCATTCCTAAGCCACCGATAATAAAAACATTGATAGGATAAGGATAAACATAAGTATTGACACTCATGGTTAGTAAGTCCTCCTTTAAGATATATTATTGCAAATGCGATAATAGTACCCCTCTTAGTAGAACAAAGCAAGTAGCGGACAACTATAAAACTCCCATAAGAAAAGAAACAGTATCAAAGATATATTGTAAAAGGCAATTTGCACCTTTTATTTTTTACCCTGTATCTAATTCAAAAAGATTCACTTCTTTAAGGGGGGCCAAAGTAGCTGATAATTGTTTAAATGTCTCTTCTACCAAGCTCCCGTTTAATTCAAATACCTCTGTGATCCTTGTTGAATAAGCTAATCTGTTTTCTTTTCTTAATTGAATGACCTTCAAGAACAACATTTTGACTGAAGCAATGATCATTCCGCCATTTCTTCCTCGTGTTATCTTGTAGAAAACCTTATTCTCCTCTCTTAACTCGGTTAAGATCTTATCAAGTGTTCGCTTGGGCATCGTGAGTTCTGAAGCCAACTCTTTTTTAGACATATTCAAATAAGGCTCACTAGCATGACTTTTTTCGCTTAGATAAGCCAATAGATCTTCTTTCCATTCTTTTTTATGACTATATTTTCTTTGTTCTCTTGGCTTTTTAAATTTCCACCAACCACGACGTTGAATAAACAAATCTTTCTCTTGCAGTCCTGCAGAGATCCATTGCTGGCACAGCTCTAAAACAAAATCACGTTTTGCTGCCTGGTACATTCCAGAATAAGCGCTCATAACGATTTTTCTTACTTCCGCTTCAATCAAAGGTTCATTTAGTCGCTCATTAAACTCGAACATGTTGTATTCACATGTTTCCAGCGCATATCCCGAAGAGAAATAAGCAAGAGCCAATGTGAAAATCACATTGTTTCGACCTAAACGGCCCTCTCCACCGATAATATCTGCTTTACGTAATAATAGATCGAACCAGGGTTCATCCACTTGTCGATACTCTTTTTTCTCAGGGAAAACAACAATTTTAGCTTCTCGTTCCGCTTCAGTTTTTTGACTAGAAGCTGTTTTCATTGACCAATTCAACCATTCTGAAAATGCGTATTGATAAGCTTCCTCGTAAAAAACTATATTTTTTTTATTTGGAAAACGTGCAATTCCAAAGTGATTACAGCCCACATCAATTCCAGGTAATTGCTTTGCTAATTGCTTACGAATCGTTGTAGAAATACGTTTTGCAACTTCGACTACCTTGAAGTTGCTCTTTTTCGTTACGTAAGCTGGGCTACTTAATACGAAATACACTTGATAGCCATGATCAGACTCTAAAATCATTGTTGGCATATAACCAATCTGATCTAAACAAGCAAGAACGATCTCCCCTTCATGATTAACTTTTGTATCGATATCTACAACAAAAGTATTGATTTGGCTTAAATTGTTTTCAGAATGTCCCTTAACTACTGAGCGATTCTCGTCAGCATACGTTCCATATCGATAAACATTAGGAGTCCAATGTGTAAGTTTATTTTCGTTTTCAAGAATTGCTTCTTCAGATGTGATCACCATCCCACGTCCAGCATTCATTAATTGTTTCGTACGGAACGCAAAGATAGCACCATTCCTACTCGTATTTTCATACTGAATAGGCTTAATGGTGCTGTTTCGATATTTATATGTTCGAATACCACTTTTCAAAAGCGTTGTATATAAATTAATCAACATCAACTTTACGTCCTTCCCACAAATTAAAAGAGAACACATCGAATACCTGCCGAAACAGCTATACTATGTGTTCTCTCATCAATGTTGATTAATATACTCTTAAAAAGCACATCAAATAAACGTTTTTATGTTGAGTTGCTCGTCTTTTTTTGGTAGAATATAGGTAATCGGAATTGAGTTCCGAATCCATTTAAATATAAGTAGTTGGTAGCTACTTACATATTCTTGAGACGAGCGTGAACACATGTCTGATCCATGTGATTCAGAAAAATTAGTGGGGTCCAATCCATTAACTTTTCCGTCTCTTTTTTTATGTAATTTTCTAATTCATCTTACCTCATAAATCTTAAATCTGTAAATAACGAGTTTAATGGAAAAACATCTGCTGTAAGAAAGAATGCCTACATATCAACCTTTTCGTAACCTGAACGAGTGGGTTCTAAATAAGGAATATGATTTTCTGTTAATAGAACATGACTATTGGTGTATATTTTGATTTTTAAAACGTTGAATATGTAGGTTATTAATTAAAGCTTCTTAAAAATCAAGAACATTAGCACCTTTCAACCTAAATAGCTCCAATTCTTCCTCTGATTCAATCGATTGAATTAAATGATCAACCTGCTCTAACTCAAAAGAATGATTTTTTAGAAGCGGAGCATATAAACTAAACATTGTTGTTTCTAATTTATCTAACGCCTCTTCTCCAAAACTTCTAGATCCGTTATAAAATTCTCTTACATAACTTGGCGCTAAGCCAATTGCTTTGGATAAATCAATTCTGCTTATATGGTAATTTTGTATTAAAAATTTTAATACAAATCGATCGTATTCATTTCTAAATTCTTTTGTTTCTTTCTTCATAACTTCAATCTCCTCATTGTTGAAAACAACAACACTAACTTAGTGTTTATTCTAGCATTATCTTTTTTATTTTACAATCAATTTTACTAAATAAATTAACTATGATGGTAGCTGAAACTGTACAAATACAGGGTTATTTTAGATAGTAATATAATACATTACTATTACCTTACTATTATATTACTTATAGTAATAGTAATATAATATATTATTAAAATCAAAACACTTAGAAAGTTCACTGTTGTTGTTGAATTTAACAATGGATAATGGTATCATTTGTATAAGTAATAAAATATATTACTAAAAAGTAATATATTGTACGACCAATTTATTATTTTTATATTACTATAAATATTACTATTATATTACTTTCGGATTTTAGGAGGGATTTATATGGCTGTAGCACTAACAGTAGCTGCAAACAAAGGTGGAGTTGGTAAAACTCTGATTACATTAAATCTAGCAGGAGCTATTAGAAGATCATTTCCTGAAGCAAATATTCTTGTAGTTGATACTGACGCTCAAGGAAATAGTACAAAATCATTTCGTGTAAAAGTTGGAAAAAATCAAAATACCATTTACGATGTTTTTATGGGAAATGCCACAGTTGAAGAATCGATTGTTCATACATACGATGACCACATCGATGTTTTACCTGCAAATTCAGATAATAATTATCTTGAATTTGATAAGATGGAAGAATTTCGTGATACTATTTTGGAATGGTTTATTTCCTTATTAAAAAAATTTAAAGATAACTTATCTGAAATTATGACTATTTCTGGCCTTAAAAAGAGGATGAACAAAACGATTGATCCAAGTGCTAATTATTTTAATGCTTTAGATGGAAAATTTGATGGTGTAATGGACAAATATGATTATATTATTTTTGATACTCCGCCCGAACTTAAACAAGTGACATCATCCGTACTATCCATTGCCGACGTGGTAATCGTGCCTTACGAGCCAGATCTTAACGGTGTTGACGGAGTAACTCATTTAATATCACGCGTAAATACATTAAAAGAAAAATACAATCCTTCACTACGTATTGGTGGTGTACTAGCAAATAAAGTATACAATACAAATTTACACGCAAAAATGATTAATGCAATGATGAAATATACTAATCGAAACAATTACCATTACTTTGATTCTGAACTACCAAGATCAATTACATTTGCTGACAAGTTAGTTAGAAATGGTATGCCTATAACTATGAGTACTCCTGAAAATAAGTTTGCTCAAAATTTTTACAAATTATTGAACGAAATGAATGATTTAGGGCTACTTTCTAAAGAAGGAAAAGTACTTGAATTCCCTCAACAATTTTACATCGAAAGCGACGGTGACGAATAATGCCTAGAGTACCAAAAAACAAACCTTCAGGTGACTTTGAATCTTTTTTTGACGATGAATTAGAAGATTTAGATACTCCAGAAGACACTATCGATAGCATTTCGGAAAATGAAATAGAAACAAAAAATGAAATTGTTGAAAGTATATCAGAGAATTCTACTAACACAACTCTGTTACCTACTCAAAATGAAAGTCTTGGTATTACTCATGTTGCAGCAGATAAATTTGGTTTAAGTAAAACCAAAAAAAATCAAGCAAATGAGCTTGTCGCTAGAACTTTGAAATTTGATACAGAAACCTTAAGACGTGTAGAAGATCTTATTTATAAAGATCAAAGACATTCGAGAAAAATTCCTGGTACAAAAGGATTTCTTTCAGATTTTATGGATAATGCAATCTGGCAACATCTTTACCAACTAGGTTTAGCTACTGAAGAAGAAGTAAATGAACATCTCAAGGACTACAGCAAATATCCTTTAAATTTTGATAAAAACCAAGAGAAGTAGCGGTTAAAAAGCCACTTCTCTATTAGTAATATATAATGTTACTTTTAGGAAAAATATTGTAGATAAACATGGTCGTATACGTGTTTATGTTTACTCAGCTTTGTTAATCAATTTTTTTCTCTTTGTTACCAAAATAATAGTAAGTCAAATACAAACTTGTCGAAGACTAATCTGTTTCTAGGAAAGGAGAAATCAGATAAACTTAAATAGTAGTGAAAAAAGTTTATTTGTAAAGAAATAGATCTATAATGGATGTTTTAAGCAAGCACTCATATTAATGGAGGTGAATGTTATTGTGCGGACGATATTTTTTTGATTTAGCATCTAATGAACTTAAAAAGTATCACGATCAAGCGGAAACAAAAGCAGCTGACAAAGATATACGACTTGCTACCAATGAAGTATTCCCTTCAAATCATGTAGTGACCCTAGGACTCAAAAAAGAGGCTGAAGTTATTCCTGGTATCATACGTTGGGGTTTTGAGGGAATTAAAAAAGGACAGCTTATGATAAATGCACGGTCAGAAACAGTAAAAGAGAAAAAAATATTCTCGAAAGCTTTTAGAGAATCCCGCTGTATTTTTCCAATGTCTAGTTTTTATGAATGGAATCACAACAAGCAAAAATTTTTATTCAAAGGAAAGGAGAACAGTACTTTATTTGTTGGTAGCTTTTATCGCATCCATAGAACTGAATCAGGATTTGAAACAGAATCAATTATATTGACGACCAAACCAAATACGTCAGTAGCTTCAGTACATGATCGTATGCAAGTAATTATAGAAAGATCCTCAATCAACGAATGGCTTAATTGGAATTTGCAAAAAAGCATGTAAACAATGACATGCCAGAATTGGAATGCACAATGGTATGAAAAATGTAACGGTTCATAATCACGAAAACGCCCTTGGAGAATCTCTACTCTCTAAGGGCTTAATTTATTATATAATTTTATAGATAACATAATAACTATTATAACTTATAGACAACTTTAGATTGAATCAATAGACGATAGCAAGTTATCTATATTATTTGCTACCATAATTATTAGTTCCGGTAGTAACTTTTTCACGGATAATAATAGGACTAATTCAATTAAGGTAGTAGCATATAATATATTCTTCCTGGGTGATTTTTACATGAAACAACTTAGTAGCAATATAATAGTAACATAATAGTAATATAATAGTAACATAATAAATTACTATTATATTTCTATTATAAATACTTTTATTTGAATTTCCACTTCAATACTATTTTTATAATTTATTCGATTACTTATAAAGCATTCAACGCATCAATTGTAGCAGCATTATCAATATGCGTATACAAAGTCGTGGTAGTAGTATTGGTATGGCCTAATTGCTGAGCTGTAAGAACAAGTGAATTAGTTTGTTTATATAACCTTGTGGCTAACGTATGGCGCAGCTTATGAGGACTAACTTGTACTTTGAATCCCTTTGAATATTTAGCTACCATACGCTCAATTGCTATGCCTGTCATTCTTTTGGATTCACCTTTATAAATAGTCAAGAACATGGCTTTCTCACTATCAGTAGCCTTATAACGGCTACTACGAATCGCTAGATAGTTTGCTAAATACTCCATAGCAAAAGCAGCAATATTTACCGCATCTCTTTTATTTCCTTTTCTAATCACTATAACTTTATTCTTATCCAAAGACAGATCATCCACATTTATATTTACTACTTCAGACAATCGTAATCCAGAACCTAAGATCAACGCATTAATAGCAAGATCTCGCTCAACGTCACGTACGTAATAAGGAAGAGCCTTAACGCTCAAAGAATCCTTGTATTCAAACTCAATGTAATCTAAGTAATTTTGAGTATCTTCATCTAAAAATAGTTGTTTTTCAATTGCATTTGCTCGAGCTGCAAGTGTCGTTCTGTCTGCTATTGTCACAACTTGTTCCATAGGATTAGTAATTAGATAGGGCACACCATTAGGATTATTTGAACTAGAAGAGAGATACTTGAATAAAACCTTCAAAGCAGTAATATGTCTGTTGATGGTTGCAACAGATAATCCTAAATTATTGCTATCTTGCAAATAGTATTTCGTAGATACTTTTTTTATATTCTCTTTGGAGCGTCGTTTTAGATGTGATTTATATAAATTTAATTCATAAGGAGTCAATTCTCTCAATGAATGAATAGAAGTATCTGCTATAACAGCTTCGCTAATTAACCATTGAAAAAATAGTTTATAATTTTTCAAATATTCCAGTGTAGTTTGTGGGGACTGATCTTGGTCATCACGAGCTTGAACAAAGTCTTTTATATAATTTGGCATATGACTTAATAATTTATCAATTTTATTATACGTATCTTTATAATTCATTAAAATCCACCTTTCCTTACAAATAGGGGAGGGAAGCCCTTTGTAATTGGACTATACCAATTTAAACGAGATATGTCAATAAATAAAGAACCTTTTTTAAAAAAAGTTTTGTATCACTAACTATAAAGAAAGATAAATCTTTCTTTATAGTTAGACATGAGAGAGACTACAATTGATTTAAAATCAATAAGCGTATATACTGTATATACAGATGGAAAGGGGAGAAGACTATGACAATCAAAGAAAGAAAATTCAGAGAAGTGGGGAACTCAGTAGTATTAACTATTTCAAAGGAGTTTCTTAAAGAAAATGGGTTAAATCCTGGAGATACGGTTTTTTTAGATGAAGAAAAACTTCGAGCAGCAATTATAAAAAAACAAACCTTATCTGATGAAATTGATGTAGCAATATCTCAAGCATTAACTGAATATGATACTACTTTTATAGAGCTTGTCGATAAATGAGTATTTATTACCTGGAAGCTAAAGATATTATAAAAATGAATGTGATCCAAATAAAAAAATACTCTCCTAATGAACCCATTGGCGTAAAGGACGTAAATGCTTTAGAAATGTGTGTAGGGCAACTTCAAGCCTCAGCTTTTGGTGAAGAGGTTTATCCTTCGATTTATGAAAAAGCAGCTATCCTACTTGTACAATTGATAAAGAAACATCCTTTTCACAATGCAAATAAACGTACTGCTTTCTTAGCTACTTTTGTCTTTTTGAAAATCAATGGACAGCTTTTAGCTATTGATCAAAAAGATGCTGTAAATTTAGTGGTATATATTGCTACATATGATAAGGATTTTGATCAACTAAAATATGAAGTAATTAACACTATAAAGACACATACGAAATCCATTTAAGGAGTTGCTGTATGTGTCTTTATAGTGTTATTAGCTGCTATAGCGAAAAAATTGTAGTAAATTACAAATAGCTATAATTCAAACCCAACTATATAGAAAACTATAATTTTCTATATAGTTGGGTTTTTAGCATCCTTGTCTCCTGTCTTTAGAATTTAACATTATTCGCTCTATTTTTTAAGGTAGCTATAAAATATTTCAATTGATTAGAATCCTTTTAATAGCATTGATATCTCCCATCCCGGTGTATATAAGATATACAGAACAAGCACACTAAAGAATATTGAGCAGCTTCTTGGCATTTTTATATCACATTTTGAACAGATTCAGCTTGATGGAAATCATGTGTCTACCTTGATAATTTTATATCCATATCAGTCAGATTTATAAGGTGATTTACTCACAAAACTAGTCCGTGATCCCGTGTTCTTAGTTCCCAAGTATGTATCATGCTTTTTTCGATTTAGTTCATTACTATAGATAGTAGTTATTGAGTATTCGCTTTCCTAAAAAAGAAAAAGAGCCGAAGCTCTTCTTCTAACTTATCAATTATTGGGTACCATACTTAATTCCCAGGTTAAAGTCGTTTGGTAAGTGGTCGCTTTCGGAGCAGCTATTGGTGGCACTTCAAGAACGACACTTTCCCCAGCATTTTTTCTATCCCCAAACCGATAGATCCAAGTTTCTGCACCTTGACCATCTTTGGCTGTCAATAATTTTGTCTTGACTCCAGGAAGCAATGCGACTCTGTCAGTCTCATTTAATTCAGGTTTTCCTGTCTCTTGGACAGACGCTAACTGTTGATTGGTCAACTGTAAACTAGCTCCCTTTAGTTTATGATCATTTGGATCTGCGAACTGTCCGTTTTGGGTCACTGACAATACCCAACCGTTACGTGTGTCTCCTAGCCTTCGATCACTTATTTGAACATAATTTGGTCGTTCTTCCTTCTCATCGATGCTCCCGTCCTCATTCAATAATCGTTGTGGTTGAGCATAGTAGTTTTGCGTTCTTGTAGAAATACCTTGTTGGCCAAAGGTAAATCTAGAGACAAAATCTATACTTAATTTCCCCTGATTTTCAGAAAGCACTGGTGGATTTTCAGGTTCTACTTTTGTTTCAGGACTCAATGGATCAACAGGTGAGACTTTACTTGCTAGCTCAACAATATAAGTTCTAGCACTTGGAAAAACTGCATCATGATATTTATAATCCTCCATTTGAGGGTTTCTATTTCCATTATCATTATTAGTTTCTGGTCTTTTAAAAACACTAGTTATAGTACTATAACTATCAATTACGGCTCCCTGATTATCTTCCATCAAAACTTGCACTTCATCACTTTCATTTAGTTTAGTTTTTAGTTCGAAAGAAAAACTACCATCATTTCCTACTTTCTGTGTCGCTATATGCTGATTATTAATATACAACAACGCATTATTTCCAGGAATGTTTATATGATTTGGTAATGCCTTAATGGAAGTGGTCTCAGTAGTTAACTCTATAAAGTGGCCAAAATCAACTAACTCTGGTGGAGTTACATTTATAACCGTTATTGGACGGATCTTTTCCAATTCTTCTTGTGATAGGGATATCCCTCCCTCATTCATTCCTCTACTTATTGATACAAATTCAATAATTGTACCTTCTTTGAGGAGATTTTCAAATTCAAAAGATACTCTTCCAGCTTTTCCGAGAGCGTTATTTTCTTTTTCTTCCCATGTTTGGATCGGTGATTCGTTCCCCACCGTAGAAGCCGTATAATTATTAGAATTATTGTCGGGATCCGTTACTTTTATTTCGACAGTAATTTCATCCGTACCAGCTTCCCTTATATCATCTAATCCTTCTTTATAAGAAAACTCAGCTATAAATGATTGATCTGCATTGGTTGGTTGCCTAACTCCGTCTAAAATAGGAGCTGAATTATTAGCAGATATTCTGGATACTCTTCCAGATAGTCCAGGTAAAGAGTCTGTTAGGTTCAGATTATTACTCGAAGATGCGGAAACAAAATCTCTTCCTTCATAAGCGACATCAATTTTCTCAAAGAAACCTATTTGGGGATCATTATCAAACTTACTTCCAGTGGCCCATGCGGAAAAAAAAGTATCTGTTATATTTAAGCTAGATCCGTTTTTAGTTCCAAAAATATCACCTCCATCTTTCCTGACGTTTTTAAAATCAAAATAGTACGGGGAGTGTACATTGAATTCCATAGTGTCTTGGGCTACGAAAACCCCCCATTCACGAGTATTAATTGAAGAGCCTTCAGCATAAAAAATAGTATCCGCTTTTTGATTAAATTTTAGATGTCCACCATCAGAATACAAAGCTGCTGCATAATCATTCGTTAAACGTAATTGTGACCTAGCTCTATCCGCACTATTATTATCGATACTAAAATTATTCTCTCCATTCCCAAGATAAATAGTAGAATAATTTGATGAAACAGAGCCACTATTAGGACGATGGGTATAATGCCTATTATTTAAGTTGAGAGTTCCACCACTTGTAATAATAATATTATTGTTAGAACCACTCATAGATAGTGCTCGAGTATTAGTCCCAGGATTATCAAACTCTACGTGCTTGCTAGAAATAGATGAATTATTTCTTATATAAACATCATTTGACCCCGTAGTAATATCAATCAAAGGATTATTTCTTCTCGCTGAACTCTCAATATCTATTTTCGAAAAATTATCTACTGTAAGCTGTGCATTAGTCGTGCTCATTCCAATAGAAGTACCATATAAATTCTTACTGATAATTTCAGAATTATTCTCCACTTTTAAATCTGCAGACTCTCCATTCATAAAAATACTTCTAGGTCCACCCGATAAAACATCAATGGATATTTTAGAATTTTTTGAGACCTCTAATATTGGTGAGGATCCAGCTATTCGGATGGAGTTATTATTATCAATTGCTGCAGTATTTGTGGTACTCTGTGCTCTAATCGATAAGTTTGAGTTATCAGTTACCTTTAATGATGGATTAGTATTCCCATTTCCGATTAAGATATTTTCATGTATGCCGTTTCCTCCAGCTATAGACATTTGGCTGTTATTAGTCAATTCTAAAAAAGAATTTTGCCCATTCAACGTTACTCCATTGGCTGACCTCATATTTTTGATGTTGATTTCACTATCAGATGAAAGGAATTTGGGTTTGTTACCCGTGATTTCTACTCCATAACCAGTTGTACCAATAAAATCAATAAGACTAGATTGTGTATTAACTAAAGCATTGTGTCCAGATAGAGATATACCTGCACCCTCTGCAGTATTAAGCTTTAGATTTGATTTATTAGCATTTAGCGTGCTACTTTCTCCATTTAGATTGAGTGCTCGACCGGATATTGTATTTATATCTAAGTGACTGTCATTTAAATTAACTTCCGCATTTGTACCGTTTAAATATAGTCCGCGGCGTGCATTAGAAGTTACAGAAACATTGAGCTCTGACCCACTGGTAATATTTATTTTTGGTTCTACTCCTCTTAAATGAATAGCATTATTTAAAGTGTCTGTCGGAGATCGAGTAGCACTGGATGTTGTAACGGACAACTTTGAGCCACCTGTAACGGAAAGCTCTGGACGCGCATTATTGTCTCCTATTGCAACGTTTTCTAACGTCCCAGTTCCACCACCATTGATGGACATCTCACTTTTATTTCTCAAAGAAAGTAACGCATCTGTTCCTCGTAAAATCATTGCTTGAGAAGGATCAGTATCCGTCATTTCAATGCTACTCTCATTCATTAATACCTGTGGAACTATTCCTTGTAAGTAGATACCTCGACCTGTAGTAGCTGTCAGAAAAAATTGTGTCTGATTTAATGACAACTGTGGATTATCGCCAATTAAGTTTATTCTTTGACCTGTAGTACTTGTAAAACTCCCGGTCCCCTCCTCATAATCAACTTTAGGTGAATCACCAGTCAAGGCAAGTGTCGCTCCTGTTGTTGAGCGAATGTCACTATTACTTTTAGTGGCCGAAAACAATGGCTCACTACCTATTAGACTAATTGCTGCGTGTGTAGCAGAGGTCACAGATAATTTTGAATCAACAACTATTATTTTAGGATTATTTCCAGATAGATATATGCCTCTTTTAGCAGCCGTGCTTGTAACCGTTAGCTCACTAGCTGAATTAACCGAAATTTTAGGACTTGCGCCGCTGAGTATAATAGCATTATTTGTTGTAATGGTCGGAGTTGCTGGAGTTCCAAACGTGCTTATAGATAACTTCCCATTTGTTTGTAAAGCTATTTCGGATTTTTCTCCTCTTAAATCGATCGTATTTGCCGTCCCACCAGTTGTCATAATCGTAATTGCTGAGCCAGCTTCTATTACAAGTTTTGGCGCCGATACTAGGGCTGAAGAAAAGAAGATAGTCATATTACCTCGGCTAATTGTCACTTGTGCTTGATTTACAGCTTTGACTTCTTTTGCTTCAATAAAAGCCGCAGAAGAAATTATCCGCGTAAAATTGGAGTTCCCACCTGTAAAAATAATCGTTCCATCTGGCATAGAAGCAAGTCGCATCGTATTTGCGTTGACTTCTGCTACATCTTCTATTTCTAATACCCAATTGCGACTAACTTGCGTTGTTGCATTGACTAAAGGAGTAGTGCCAGTCTTTGTGATTGTTGCGTCCTCTATCCGAAAGGTCATTGGTTCACTCACTTCTGCTAATTGAAAATAAAAACTATTGTTACCAAAAGTCAGCGTATGACCGTTTCCTTGTATCTTGATTGGTCGATCGATCGTCATGATATTTGCTGTAGTTTCAGTTAAACTCGCTTGAACAGAGATAATTCCGACTTCAGGATTTGCAACTGCTTCTCTAAATGCAGCCATTGTTGCGACTTCTGCCGTATTTCCTTCAAAGACTGTCTTTTCGAATTTTTTGTTCTTAGAAGGAATTGATTCTTCATTCGATTCTTCGGTTGCTATAAGCGCTTCTTTTTCTTCTGATTGTTTCGTTGTATTCGTCTCTTCATTTGCTTCATCAGACGAATCCTGATTCGTTTCTGATTGATCTTCAGTCTCCGGTTCTTCCTTTTTCGATATTTCAAGTGTCGCAGTTGCTTCTTCGACCGACACCTCATAGTTGCCTTCAGATTCAAATACCACAGGAAGTACAAACGTTTGTTGCGCACGCTCCGCTTGAATCACCCATTCACCTGATTCTTCTTCTTGATCGATGGTAATCCCAGCTTGTAACTGATCTTTTCCCAGCTTTGCTTCCTTCGAAAGAGTAATCCTTGCCTCTGACACCTCTTGATCTGAGAAAAAGGTCACCTTCAATGGCGCTTCAACCGTTCCTTGCAGGCGAGAGTGAGGAAAATAAAAGCGAGGCTCGCTTTCTTCTTCCACTTCCAGGTAGTTTTTCATGGTTGGAAGTTCCAACTGTTCTTCTTTCTGTATCTGCCCCGCTTCTTTTTTCTCCGTAGTTTCCGCATAGACGCTGCCTACTGGCAGGAGGAATGCATGTAGAATAAGAATCGTCGTCCCTAAAACGAGCATTCCTTTTTTCATTAGCTTTCTCATGGAATCCTCCTCTCTATACTTCTTTTTCGCTTTCACGTGTTCTTTTCTTTTGTCTCATCAGGTAAAGCACAAGTCCAAGTATTAAAATAAGCAAAATAATCGCTCCAATCATCCACCAATTGACACCTGAATCAATCGTTACGTCTTCTCGATTTAGCTTTCGGGCTTCATCAGCTTCAATCGTAAATTCACGCGTCCATGACCATTCATTGTCTCCAGAAGTAGCCGTCAATTCTAAGATATAGTTCCCACTTCGAAACCGGTCTCCTTCTAAGGAAATTGGAAAATTGAAATTGGAATTAGGTGCCATCTGCATCATTTCTTTCTCCGCCTTATAGAGAACCTCGTTCTCCCCTGCTCGTTTTACGGTAGCTTCCACCGCCAATTGATTGACAAAAGTGGGTGTAAAGTTTTGTAAAGTGGCGCTGATCACATTGCGGTAGTTCAATTGATCTGCAAACACATCTAATAGTTCTAACTCCGGTTGCACTGAGTCTCTGTTATTACTGACGACCACACCAACCACATAGGCAAATTCATTTTTAATGGCCACGCCTTCTCCTTCATTGGTTTCTTCTGTTTCCTCTTTTAGTTCGGCAATGCGTAACCCACCTGCTAAAAAGCCGTCAAAGGCTTCTTCTGGCATCTGTAAGGGAATCTCAACCGTCTTCTTTTCATTTCCAGCTAATTCAATGACACCGGAAGTAGTTATCAGCTCATCCAAGGAGTGGGTTAAGGTTGGATCCGCTTCTTCGGCATCTTTGCCGTATTCGACGTGTCCTAACACGTTGGTATACGCCGTATGCGGTGTCAACTGAATCCTTATGGGTTCTGCACTCGTATTCCCAATCTCCAAACGCAAGGTTTCTTTTTGATTCGGGGCTAGATTCAAATCGTAATAGCCTTTGTCCTCATCTACTTGGCTGTCTGGAAAAAGTGGTGTGGCATAAATATTTAGCGCCGTTTCTTCTGCTTGAACTGACGTCGGAAAGAAAAAGAAGAGAATAGCGAGTATCCACAGGTGTCTATCGTTCTTTTTTGTAGGTTTCATTCTATGAATCCTTTCTTACAAGGTGCTGTGATACTATTAGTTTGTCATTTGATAAACAAATTGTTTTTTTTAGATTTCTATACTCTTAGGATCTGGATTTTCTGGAGTTGTAGTTAATTCCCATGTCAGTGTGGAGCGATACGTCACGGCATCTTTTGCAGTTGAACCTGGGACAAATAGTTTGATTGCTTCATTTTCGACTACGTCCGCTCCCGCTGTGACTTGTTGTGCAATGGTCGCGTAGTTCCCCCAAACAACGGAAGTTGATCCGGCACCTTTTTTAGCTGCCGCTGTCATCACTGGCACAGCCTTTTCCCCGGGTAAAATCTCAAGGCCCGTAGCATGTACCTCGGGTTTTTGTTCAAGGTCTTCAACGCTATAAATTAGTTCTGGATTAAATAAGGTGATTTTCGCGCCTTTAAGTATGGAATTTTGTGTATCCTTTGGTCCCTCAAATTCAGACAAGCTAACCGTTAGTTTCCATCCTTTATTCGTACCACGTGTGTCTTGGACTTGTGCCAAACTCACATAAGGGACCATGTTTTCTGCGCCCGTCGTGCCTGCCTTTTGTTGTCTTTCTGCAACCATATTGTAATTTTTATCGGTAGTTGAGATAATTTGTGAGCCGAAGTTCATCGTTGGCACCGTCGCAATCGTTAACGGTCCTTTATTTTGTCCATCTGGTCCTGTAATAGGTGGGATTGTTACGTCTGGACCTTCTGGTAGTTTATCCACTTCAGTATCATCATTTCCTGGGGTGAATGTGATTTGACCTTCGGTTGTCGTTTTACGGACTTCGCTTGTTTCTTTCTGTTCTCCATCAGCAAACACTTGAACGCCTCCAGCTAAAATGGTAGTAGATAATGCAGTAACACTTATTAACCGAATAAATTTCATATGTGATTTCCTCTTTCAACTTTTATTTTTGATTTTCTTAGTCTTATTTTTACACTGATAATAACAACTAGAATAATGATTAACCAACCTATTAAAATCAGTGAGTGGTTTTGCACAATAGTGTTTGTTTGCGGCAGCTTACCGCCTGTTTGGGTGGTTAAAACCGGTGGTGGATCTGGTGTACCGATTGGCTCGTAATATCCTGAAAACTGAATTGATCCTTCGGACTCAGTCGACTGAATCAAGGCGGCTTCTACCCTATACGGTATGCATAGAAGTAACAATATATTGTTGTTAACAAGTTTTTTTGCATTTTTCATTTCCCTCCTCCTTTTACAAACCGATATATAACCCATCATATTTTGGTTGTATGTTTACAGATCGGTTTTTAGATATATCCTCTCTGCAACTGATACTTTACCTAAAATTTTCATTAAATAAAATCCATTATTTTCGTAATATAAGGAAATGAAAAAATATCTATAAACATTTCTCTCACATGTGAGTATTTTACGAATTGTAAATACGTTCGAATAAAATCGAGAAATAATTTTGTATTTATAATTGTCTTAACGCATCATAATAGGGATAAGTTTTTTCACAAAGAGTACTACCATGTCTTCTTTTAATCACAAGTCACTACTAAATCAGCATATGTTATACTTTTTTAATAAACTATCGTTTAATTTATTTATAAAGCAAGTTTAGAAAATATTTCGCTCTTATAATTACGCTTTAAGTTTGAACTTCCATTTTTATAATTATCTTGTTTTAAGGTTACTTCTTCTTTTAAGGTTACTTCTTCTTTTAAGATTATTTCTATTTCTACGATTGGGTTCATAATTTCCTGAGAATGCGGCATTCTCCTTATTTTCCGTATTATTGAAATAATGTAGAAATATCTTTCTATTTTTCCAAAGAAAAAATTTAGTATAAGTGCCGATTTAGTTGCTTAGTTATACGTGTCCAATCATTCTCACTTGGAATCGTATTTACCAACAAATAATCTTTTTTTAATGAATACTCCCAGAGATAGGGACGATAATTCGTCACAACTAAATCAATTTCCTCAGCATCAATTCGATCTGACGTCAATTCTTGCAAGGGAAGTAATTGAATCCGATGATTGTGGCCTATACGTTGCTTGGCCTGCTGGTAAAGCGTTTGGACCACAATAGAATTACCTGCTAATAAAAATAAAACAGACTTTTTAGGATAATAAGTTCTAAGTAACAGATTAGTGAACAAAGTAAATTCGACAACGACATCCTCAAAGAACTGTTCACCTAATCCAAGCACCTTCTGATGCTGGCGTAAAAATTGACGGTTTGTTTGATAGGCTTGTGAGTGGTTCACAATAGCTTGATCTCTTTCTTCTGCTAATTGCTTATTCCAAATAGGATGAAGAGTGTAGGTGAGGCTTTTTGAAGCCAAAAATGAAGATAATAAATCGGTGAGAATCTTACGATCCCAGCCTTCAAACTGAGAATTCGAAAAATACTTCCATGCGACTGATTTTATTAAAGGCCGTTGATTAAATAGGCTGTAAAAATGTCGTTCTCGTTCAATCTGATTAATCGTGCGCTGCGCCACAAGTATTAAATAAAGCCAGATAAACTCATCCTTAGGTATATTTATATTAAATGCGTTAGCTAACAAATCTCGAAGAGAATACAGCATGATAAAATCCTTTGCTTTTGTAATCCTTTGCTTTTTAAAAAAAGTAAGGGTCACGAGTTTTCCTTGCTGGACTCGGTTCATCATAAGATATACCAAAAAATAAAATTCTGCAGCAGATACCCCAGTACCAACTTCATAATCGCCCAAATAATCGGATAAATTTTCCAGAATTAATGAGTGTATAATTTTGGGTGGCTGTATCGTATGCGTTGTGTATTCCCCCAAGTAGTAAAAATCATAAAAAAATTTCCTGATATTCTCTTCATCTCCAACTAACGTGACAGGATTCAAACTAAGTTTTAAATCATAGGATTTGAGAGGCTTTTCAGCCCGAAGTAAAAAACGTCGAAATGAACTTTCCCCGTAGTTATATTCAAGGGCTAGTTCTTGAAAAGGTTTTAATTCGCCTCTAAAAATCTGACCAATTACAGCAAAAAGTATCTCCGATTTTACCAAATCTGCCTTTTTGTCCATATAGCAGTCATGGTTAACCTCTTCAAATCTATATCCGGTTTGTTTAGCACATAAGATAATATGTTCCCCAAAATACTCTTTAATGCCGTTAATATCTTTTCCTAGCGTCCGTTGTGATACAGAAAGTCTTTTCGATAATGCAACAAGCGTAAAATTCGGTTCTTTTTCAATATTATTTAATATTTGAATCCATCTAGTACTCATAGAATTCACCATAAAATCTAATTGGAGTTGACGCATCGATTCCGTTCCTCCTTTTGTTAATTATATATCTTGTCTTTGATTACAATATGCCATGATACTTATGCGAAGTATCGGGAGATTGCCTTCTGTATCTCTTCTTTTCTGGGGAACTGAGATAGCTTTAAGACTCTTTCCTTCTGATTTATTTCCGTGAGATTACTCACTTCAAGAAAATGTTGATAAGAAGTCTTATCAAATGCAGATATGTTCACGACTAACCAGCCAGCTTGGAGTAATTCTGATTCTACTTCCTTTTTTATCCATCTCTTTAGTGCATTGGATCCTGACAATCGATAGGTAACGTAGAGAGATTTATAATAGAACTCTTTTTGACGAATAACCCTACTTTTATGACAGGGCAATAATTGAAAAAAAAGGTGCATTAATGATAAGTAGGTACTAAGAAACTGAGAAGCAAGTTCCTCATCTGTTTGTATTAACATATAAGAAGAGACATTTGGCAGAGAAAATTCTCTTAAAAACCTCTTTTGTAGCATTGGATTAAGAAACTGTTCCTCCTTTAAGGATAAAAGAAATAGTGCTGCTTTTTCTTGATTTGGTAACGAAATTGTGACTTGATAATTGAATGCTCGTACAAGCATTTTTTGGAGAGAAGTTTCCTCATTTTTTTTTAGCTCGCATCTCTGTGTTATTCTTAATTGCGCAATAACTATCCATTGGTTCATTCGTTTTTCATCTATCTGCCACGCTCCTTTTTGTACTCTTGTTTGTATCTTACATAACTGTTTGATTTTTTCTATAGCCACCTCTGGATAGACCGGCAACGAAAAATAAAAATCATAGAGTAGCTGACGGATCGTCACTTCTTCCCCCACAAAAAAGTTGTTCTTAGCATCTAGCTTAACTTTGTACTGCTTGGTTAAAAAAGATTGGAATTGATGCTTCATCCGGCCAAAACTGGCACTTGACACATTTAGTTTTTTTGCCCATTGGGCATTAGATAGTTCTTGTCCACTGGCAATGCAGTCAAAAAAGAAAAAAAATTGTTCTTCGGCTAATAAAGCACGTTTTTTCTGTTCATAAGTATTGGGATCTTGTAAGGAAAAATGATACCCTGTTTCATCTCCAATCCAAAGAATCGAGCAATCAAAATAGGCTTTTAATTCTTGGACATCATTTAAAATTGTTCGCCGTGTATAATTAGTTTTTTTTGCAAGCGTATTCAGCGTTGCATATTCATCTTGTTCTAATAGATTCAATAAATTAAACCATCTCCGGATCTTTTTTTTACAAATCAAATGCTCAAACAAAGGCTTCATTGATAGATATTCTCCTTTCGTAAAATAGGAAAAGGTCTCTTTTCACAGTTTTTATTATTCGTTTACTGGTACTATACTGAGATACCGTGTAAAAGTCGTTTAATAGTTTGTAGATTTAGTTCCAGAAGCTTGCGATATTTAAAAAAATGTACTCTAACCTACATTATTCTCATTATCAAAGTGATACTGACTCCTTACATATTCTTACTAGTAATAAGGTCCATCATTTCTTCAGAAATCAATAATATACTTTCAGTTTCTTCATTATCTACACGTCGATTTTTTATTTGTACGTTCCTCAATTATCGTTAATTTGTCCTGCTACTTTTGTTAAGCGTTGAGGCTGTGAATGATAAGTTTTATCTCTCACTGTAATTGACAGAATCCACCTCCAACTGTTAAAAATAATCGAAGCTTCAATATGCACTTCACTTCGTTCAAAAACTGCTATTCTCAGAACTTATAAATAGAGCAGTTAGTGTGAAAATATTTGATTCGAAATTAATCTCGTGTTTATTTCCTGAATAATTAAATCTCTGATGAGAATTTTTAATGAAGAATATAATATAAAGTTGTTCTGTATACATTTTTCGTCTACTGAATTATTATTTAAATCATCAATATACTCAACTGAGTTTGTGACTCGATCTACATTCTTAAATATATCTATATCTGTTTTAATTTACTCTGATATTTCTTTATTATGACCTTCATAAAATCCGCTATCGTCTAAAGTTAAAACCTTCTCTTTCTTGTTCGACTCGTTATTAACCGATTATTCTCAACTATTTGACTGGCTATCTGATTGTTAGGCAACTTATCCCAATCCCTTTTTGCTTCTTATGGAAAATGAATACGAATTACTTTGGTTCCTTGTTCACCAAGAATAGATATTCTAATAGTTTCATTTGGAATCCCATTCATTTTTGATTATTAAGCGGATAAGCCATTTTTTCGATATACTCGGATCTATTTTATTCAAGGTTTTAAAGTGAATTCGAAATTTCTATTTCACTATCTTTTTTTAGTTTGATTAGAGAAACCTTCTTATAGAAAGACTGAAATACTGGATCCTGAAGAAATTAATACTATAGTTTTAGCAAATAATAATTCAGAAGATAATTTCTCTTTCTAGGTATCTTCATTAATCTTTTTTAATCAATTTCCATTGAAATACCAAACTAGAAACTTCAAAGTATTGATAATCACCCATTAAAATAGTTACTGTGACACTATGATATATTATTCTAAAATTTGTTTAATCTTCATTTATTATCACGCGTAACACCGTCAAGTAAACGCTTCCTTTTTATTTAAGAATAAATAAAACGACAATAGTTTGTTTACAACAAAACCTTGCAATATCAAATAATAGAAATTATCTACATTGTTATAGAAGAAAGAATCGAATATTATGACTCTACTGGTTAAATTTAATAATAAGGATTCAGGTATAATAATACACATCGATAAGCAATCGTTATCAAAATCTCAAGACTCATTTCACTCCTTATCTTTTTTAAAATGTTTTTATTTACATTATCCGAAATATACTTCAAATAAAAATCATTATTTGCACCTTCTGTTGAACCTGTGAAAATTATCTCATTATTTAAAATTTGTAAACTGATATCATACTATCTATTTAATATAATATAATTTAAAGAATATCTACTATTCTGTGTTTATGTTAATTCTATATAAAGGTTAAAAAATACTTATTTTCCATACTTTTTGCTTCGATATTTATATACTAACTGAAAAGATACCGAGTTACTGTCACTTAGTCATATAATATATACTACGTGTCAATAGCTGAGAATTTTTTGCAAAATTGAAAATAAATCAAATTAATTTGTGAACTATTATCCTTAATTAGTGCAATCATTTCTATTAATTTTTTTTAAACCTTAAATATTATTAAAATAGCGATATCCTATTAAACAAAAAAATACTACTTAATAGCACATCACTACAGAATAAATAACGATTTATGTGTCTTCCAATTTAAGTACAATACAATTTATCAAATATAATGGTATTTGAGTGCTACAAATTGTAATTGAAAAAAGCTGCTAAGAAGCTATACAATTATCTCACTAAACAGAAAGAGAATTGATATTGTTTTACCTAGAGTTTTTAAATGCTTCATTCAAATAATTGGAAAATGTTCAAATTGGTTCCCTTATAAAATTAGTAAAGAAATAAAACGATATACAATTAAAATAATTGATTAGTTATCCACTTCCATGTACTCAAAGACAATATAATATAAAAATATCTATATTTACGATACAACTGTCATTTTTATGAGCTGTCCTTATTTTTAAATTAGAACAAATTTTTTTCGGTCCACATAAATCATTACCGCTTGTTTTCTTACTTTATATAACAACCTGATTGCACAACTGCTACTCACCAGGGACTAAATTTTCTACAAGAGTTTCTAGTACATTGTGAGTTTTTGGATGGGGTTGTTCTTTACTATTTAGTGGTATGGTATAGTGTGGTTTTGTACATTCCAGTTGAGTGTGTAAAAATAAAAAATCAAAGTCCCTGGCAAATAGCAGTTGTGCAATTTGGTTGTTATCTGCTTTCAACAAAAATGACAGAAAAGCACATCCTTGAATTAGCAGTTGACTTGAATGAATACTCCCAGCCATATTTTTCAAAAAGTTGTTGTACGATAAACAATCCTAAACCAGAACCTCCAGTATCTCGACTTCTGCTAAAATCCGGTCGATAAAAAGGTTGGAAAATCTTACTTAATTCCTCCTCCGTAAGTATCTGATTCACTTCGTTTTCAATCACTAATTGTTTACCATCAAAAAACAGACTGATTTCTCCCTCATGCTTCGTATATTTGAAGGCATTACTTAGTAGGTTATCTAAAATTTTATCAATATCATTTTTATTACCGATGATTTTCTCCCCTTTTAGATTGACGACTAGTTTTTTCTGTTCTGCTTCCGCAAGTATCCGGAAAGAAGTCAATTTATGTTCGATCATTTCTTTGATTGAGACTTCTTCATAGACCACATCATCTGAAGGCAAATTGTTTCTTGAGGCAAAGAGGATATTATTGATCATTTCTGTTTGTTCTTGCAAAATATTTTTACAAACTTCTAAATAACGCTCTCTGTCTTTAAATTTCCCGACATTATAGATCATGCCATCAATCAGCCCCATCAATGAAGCAACAGGTGTTTTCAATTCATGAGAAGCGATTTGCATAAACTCTGACTTTGCTTGTTCCAATTCTTTCGTTTTAGCTACTTCAAGCTCTAACACTTCAATTGTTTGGATCAAAGAAACATATAGATGGTTGATATCTTGCGCTAAAAGTGAGATTTCATCCGTACCTTTGACATCACAACGAATATCCGCATCTAATTCGATCATTTTTTCTGTTACTTTGGATATCTCTTTGATTTTTTTTGTCGAATAAATACTATAGTAGTAAGCGCCGATGCCCCCAATGATTAGTGAGACGATGATGATAAATGGATATAAATGAAGTAACACTTGACTTGCTTCTGCGACTGGTTGCATTGAGTATATACCAACTAAATAATAAGTGTTACCTTGTTTGTCAGTAATTTCTTGATAAAGGTTCGTTTCATCAGGTACAAAACTTAGTCCTGAATAGTCAAGATTCTCGTCAAAGAAGGGACCAAGGATCATACCATTGTTATTAATCAGCATGATATCAAGACTTTGTTCTCTTCCAAACCAGTATTGATCAACCACCTTTTGCATAGTAGCTAAGTCTTTGTTCTCTATACTCTTTGCCACTTGATTGAATTCCTTGTTTATTTCGTTCAGCTTCATTCGTTCATAGTAGATAGGCATCGTGAAATATAAAACAATCAACGAAAGAATCGAAACTAGAAAAATGATGATCCCAGAAAACAAAAAATTTTTCAGCATGATACTCATGGGCTGTCCTCAAGCTGGTAGCCTCTATTTTTGATTGTTTTTATTGATAAAAGTGGCATTTTCTTTCGGATATTTTTTATATGATTATCTAATATTCGATTTTCCAACTGATATTCATACGACCAAACTTGATGTACTAATTGTTCTCGCGTGATGATTTTCCCTTTGTTTCTTATTAGAATCACTAAAATATCATACTCTTTTCTTGTTAAATGGATTTCTTCCTCTTGGTATTTTACAAGACCACCATCAAGATCAATGGCGTACTCCCCGACAGTGATGTGGGGATTTCCTTGATTCATCCGAAACACATTTTCGATCCGTTTGATCAAAATAAGTGGGGAAAAAGGTTTGACGACATAGTCACTGATCAAATGAGAAAAACTGAGCAACTGCGTATATTCATCATCCAAGGCAGTCAGCATGATGATCGGCACATCCGACGTTTCCCGAATTTTCTTTAAAACATCCGTCCCCCTTATCCCAGGCAACATAATGTCCAATAGGATCAAGTCAAATGTTTCTTCAGCAAAAACTTCCAATGCTTGTTCGCCACTCCTTACTGAATAAACTTCATATTTACGCTCTTTTAAAAACTCCGTCACGATTTGATTGATCATATATTCATCTTCAACCACTAAAATTCTTTCCATATCACTCTCTCCTTATTCAAAGCGTAATGCCTCAATAGGGTTTAATTTGGATGCTTTCATCGCTGGTAATAAGCCAAATATCACACCCATTAGGGAACAAAAAACTAAGCTAACGATAATAGACAGTACAGACACAATATAAGGATAATCAAGCGACTGTGTGATAACATAGCCACTTAGTAAGCCTATAAGTATCCCCAGTATCCCACCAATCAATGTCAAGACTACCGCTTCTACTAAAAATTGTTTTAAAATAATTTTTCTTCTTGCGCCGAGTGCTTTCTTTATCCCGATTTCTTTCGTTCTTTCCGTGACAGAGACTAACATGATATTCATCACACCGATCCCCCCTACTAATAACGAGATACTTGCTATACCGGACAAGAGAATAAAACTTGACTGGTTCATTCGTTCCAATTCTCTGGCAAAGTCTTTCAGATTCATTACCCCATATTCATAATCGGATGGTGGGATCTGTTGATTAAGAATCTCTGCTGCTTTTTCTGCAGCGCCTTGTAATTGATCGGTATTATTTGTTTGGATCGTGACAAGTGGCACAATATCTAACTCATCAGATAGTTTATGTGCTTGCTGTAAAGGAACATAAGCTCTTTTCTCAAAGCTAAATAGATTACTACTATTGGGATCTAACTGAAATACCCCTTGAACTTTGAATGGCACGCCATTCACTTCGACAAACTGTCCGATCCCTTCTTCATTGGGAAATAATTCGTCATACAAGGAATCTTCCAGAAAAATGGCTTGTTGTTGCTCCTTGAAGGCTTGAGAAGCAAAACCTTCCCCTTTGATGAAGTTTAATTGCTCCAAATCCTCAACAGAAGAAGTGACAGCAGAAACTTTGGCGTCAGCCCCTTTTGCTTTCCTATAGATTTTCCCATCTTTTTGATATGACAAGCCACTTGCTAAGACCTCTGGTATCTCATTAATTTTATTTAATACATCTTCACGTAAAAACGGAAGGTATAACGGTTTTTTTTCTTCCTTTTCTGATAGGCCTCCCCCAAATAGGTTTCCACTTTGGAATGAACTTTTTTTATCGTATTGGATGTTCATCGTATTATTGTTACCACCAATCATTTCTCGTTTCATTTTTTCGGTGTTTCCACCGATGATGCTGAAAATCGAAATAATTGCAGCAATTCCAATAATGACACCTAGCATAGTCAATACCGAACGCATCTTATGAGCAAAAATCGATTGTAAGGCAAATCTGATTTCTTCCATTCTTGATCACCTCACTTCATTCTGTTCGTCGCTGATTATTTGACCATCTCGTAAAGTGATCGTTCGCTGACATAACGCTGCGATTTCTGGCTCATGGGTAATTAGAATAATTGTTTTTCCTGCTTGGTGGAATTCTTTAAAAAGGTCCATGATTTGGCTACTGGTTTTTGTATCAAGTGCCCCTGTCGGCTCATCACCTAAAACAAAACTAGGGTTAGTCACTAAAGCTCTCGCAATTGCGACACGTTGCTTTTGTCCTCCTGATAATTCCATCGGTTTGAATTCACTTCGATCCTCTAATCCTACTAATTGCAACATATCTAAGGCACGCTTACGCCGCTCTTTTTTATTGACTTTTTTATACGTTAAGGGCATTTCCACATTTTGCGAAACGGTTAATTTTGGCATGAGATTGAAATTCTGGAAAACAAAGCCGATTTTTGCATTACGAAAATCAGCTAATGAATTGTCCGCTAATGTTTTGACATCCGTTCCTTCAACGATATAATCCCCTGATGTAGCCGTATCCAGACAACCAATGATATTCATCAACGTCGACTTTCCTGACCCCGATGGCCCCATAATTGCGACCAATTCTCCTTCATTGATTTGCAAAGAGATATCTTTAAGGACTTTTAGTTCTTTCCCGCCTTGCCAATATGACTTCTGAATGTTGTTAAGCGTCAACACTTGCACCAACCTCCATTCCCTCGACCATTCCTGTTTGAGGCAAAGCAAGTTGATCTTCAACAGTCAATCCTTCAACTATTTCTGCAAGTTCATCATCCATCAGATTAACCTTTACTTCATGCTCTTTGATCCGATTATTTTCGACTTTCCATACATAATATTTTTCATCTTTTTCGATGAGGTATCTTTGGTTGATGATCACTTTTCCTGGCACAAAACCTTGTGGTAAAATATTGACATACACATTGGAACCAATCAGTGGCATTTCTTCTTTTGGATCGATCTTAACTTTGTAAGGAAACTTAGATAAATTAGGGTTCTCTTCTTTTTGATCCTCTTGTTTTGCATCACTTGTTAAATTTGCCACCTGCACAATGGTTCCTTGCCAAGTGTTCTCTTGATCTTTACGATCCATGATTTCAACTCGCTGATCGACAGCGACTTTTTCACGATCAAATTCAGTGACTTGACCATCCACATACAAGTTCGAATCATCAAGGATCTCCATAAAATTATCTTCTTTTTGACGTTCTTTTGATTGATTGACTAAGTCACGATTCAACGATTTGATTCTTCCTGAGTGATCAGCTGTCACTGTGTCTTCATTCAGTCGTTCTTTTTCGTTTTCCTGAAGTAACTGTGCCCTTCTTAATTCTGTTTCGGCATTCTTCACTTCATTGTCGCCAGCAATAGCTTCTGCATGTAGACCAGTGATTTCTCCTTCTAATGCTTTGATCGTACTTTGTAACTCTTCGGATTTTTCCTTCGCATAATCTTGTCTTGCTTTTCCAAGCTCTGCTACTTTTTGGTTATGTGCTGTCCATTTTTGATTTGCAGTCACTCGTGCTTGTTCTACTGCTCTCACTTTGATTTCTACGTCCATTTCAGCTTCCACAACTTTTCTCTGTTGATCCGTTTGGTATGTAAACAAAGGTTGCCCTTTTTCTACGACATCTCCTTCATTTACCAGAATATCTTTCACTGTTCCTCGTTCTGGATCAATTTTGATTTTGTTGCTATTGTTTGGCATGACTTTTCCTGCTAAAATCAAATTCGCCGCTTTCACCTCATCAATAAGGGATTTGACAGACCGGGCTTCAATATTTGTTTCTGAATTTTCTTCTTTTGTTTTCCCACTAGAAGCAACTATACTGATTGCACCAACCACTAGTAAAACGGTGATGACTGCTACTGGCAAATACCATTTTCGGTTGAATTTTTTTCTTTTTTTAGGCTTCATGTACCTACTCCTTCATTCAGATCAGTCATTAGAAAAGCGCTTATATAATTCTATCCAAAGCTCATTCTTCTTCTTTTTCCGAGACTTCTTCCTCAAACTCTTGAACAACCGTTCCATTATCTAAAATTTTTTCTGTTCCTTCTTTCCCATCCACGGTTATTTTTCGTTCACTTTTTACTTTTGGCATCTCTGATTCACTTGTATCTTTGGTCTCTGAACTGCATGCTGCTAAAAGACCGATAGAACATATTAATACCAGATAACCTTTATACTTTGTTCCTTCTTTCATCATAAAAAATCATCCTCTTCCATTTGTTTTAGTTATGTTTCTCTTGTTATACTTTTGCTCCTTCATTAAGATCAATCATAAAAAAAGTGCTCTTAGAATAGTCAAATTATACTTAATCTTCGCTTTTTTCCGACTCTTCTTCATCTGGCGTCCGAACAACCATTCCATCATCCAATACACGTTCAGTCCATTCCTTTCCATCCACGGTTACTTTTCGCTCACTTTTTACATTGGGCATCTCTGATTCACTTGTATCTTTGGTCTCTGAACTGCATGCTGCTAAAAGACCGATCGAAAATACTAATACTAGATACCCTTTATACTTTGTTCCTTTTTTCATCATAAAAAACCATCCTCTTTTATTTGTTTTAGTTATGTTTCTCTTGTTATATTTACTATCATACATTACAGACCTATTCTCTTTCTAAAGCTAATCTGTTTTTTATGTAATTTTTCCGAACAAAAAGATAGCGCTTAAATTTCACACACAAAAAAACAATCCAAGTGATCATTGGATTGTTCAGACTGCAAACAACACTCCGAATATAAGAGTTTGTCTACAGCCTTAAGTATCGTAATTAGATTTACAATATTTAACATATATACTGGATAATCTGATCAATTTTAGCCATATCTTGTAAAGGTAAATTTTCTACCTTTTTGAGTTTTCTTTTCTTGAAATCTAGTGATTTTAATTGCGAAATAAGTACTTGCCCATTTGTATCTAAATCTTCAGGAAGAGAATAGCGCGTCGGTAGATTCTTTATAGTAGAAGTAATTGGACAAATTACCGCAAACATTGTCTTCCGATTAAACTCATATCGAGAAACAACTAATCCTGGACGTCTCTTTTGAATTTCGTTTCCTGTTAAAGGATCAAAATCAATCCAAACTATATCCCCTTTTTTAGGAATGTAATTTTTATCTTCTGACACTATAAAATTTCTCTCCCTTCAGGAGTTAAATCTTCCCATTCATCTTTTTCATAATACTCAGATTCTTCTCCTCCACTAAATGGATCATCGATTTTAGGAACTAACGTAATTGTTCCATCATCAGAATATACAACGATATATTCTTGGTTATCTGAAGGTTTTTTACCATTATCAGACGGAAGAGTAATCACTACAGAACTTCCTTGTAATCTAGATTTTGTAATAAGCATGGATATCACCTCTTTTATTTAATGATAATAAACAACACTAAGTAACGCAATAGTTTTAAAATATTTATTTATGTATTCGGTGTACATAAAACCGTCCGTTTCTGGACACTTCATTTTTTCACCTTAATTTTAAATTTTTCTATACTTTTAGTGTTCATAAACCCATACCAAAATCTATGTTCATTTAATCTATATAGATAAAGTTATGTTACAATAGATTTTAGTTAGGAGTGATTTTTTTGAAAATAGGATACGCTCGAGTGTCTACTGGATTACAAAATTTAGATTTACAAGAAGATAGTTTAAACAAATTTGGTTGTGAAAAGATTTTCACCGATCATATGAGTGGAGCAAAAAGTAATCGACCAGGATTGGAAATGGCCATCGATTTTGTTCGTTCTGGAGATACTCTCGTGGTTTGGCGTTTGGATCGGCTGGGAAGAAATATGGAAGATCTGATTTCGATCGTTAATCGTTTGAATGAACGTGGTGTGAGTTTTCATAGTCTTCAAGAAAATATTACAATGGACAAATCTAGCTCTACGGGACAACTTATGTTTCATTTGTTTGCGGCTTTTGCCGAATTTGAGCGCAATTTGATTTTAGAAAGATCGGCTGCTGGAAGAGAAGCTGCACGTGCAAGAGGAAGGTTTGGTGGTCGCCCTGAGAAGTTAACCTCTCAGGATTTGGAACTACTGAAGACTCTAGTAGATAACGGTACGCCTATTAAGAAGATTGCCGAACGATGGAATGTTTCTCGAACAACCATTTATCGTTATCTTGGTAAGATAGTGGAAAAGGAAACACCTAAGTAGTTCTTAGGTGTTTCCTTTTCATAGAAATTTATACTACATTAAATACCATCGAATATTTATTGTTTGCACTCAGATCATTGCCACAAAGTTCCTTAAAATACGTACGGTAGTCCGTCTCTACAAGCCGCAAAATCTCTTTTATTGGCAATTTACTATCGTCGTAACAAATTATTTCTGCCATTAGTGTTAGTTTCGCATCAATCCCTATAATTTTAGGGAGATTTCCCCAAAAATTGTCTGGTGAAATCGTGCTTATCAATTGATTGAGTTCCTCGAACTGTTGTGTTAAGTACGCATTCAGTTCTTCGTTTTCTTTTTTGTCATGTGACATTCTTTCTTGAAACTGACGTAGATATTCATCCTTTGTTAGAGTGGTTTCATCTTACATTCTCCTTTCCTTTTGTCTTCATTTTTATGGATCTAACTACAGTATTTAGATCGGCATTCTGGATAACAATTTTTTGATTTATCAAAGTTTGTAAAGTTATAGTAAAAGGAGAGAAAATGGAATGCTTTTCTAATTGTCAGGCACACTACTTAATTCCCACGTCAACTTGGTCGAATAAGTAGTTGCTTCTGGATTCGCTCCTTTTGGTACATTGAGTGCCACACTTTCTTTTACTGTTTCTGCATCACCAAACCGATAGATCCAAGTCCCCATACCTTCACTACCTTGTGCTTTGAGCAATCTTTGGCGATTTCCAGGTATTAGGGGATGAACGGATTGAAGTTCTGGAGCGGTTCCGCCTTGAGCAGTAACGACTTGTTGGTTTAACAGAGTTATACTAGCGCCAGTCAATACTTGGTTTTCTTTCCCTTTAAATTGTTCTTGTTGCGTGACTGCTAATTCCCAACCATTGCGCTCAGATTCTGGGCGTCGATCACTGATCTGAACATAGTTTGGGCGTTCTTCTGTCTCTTTAACCGTCCCATCTTCATTTAGTAAGCGCTGTGGTTGTGCATAATAGGTTTGGTCATTAACCGAAATAGATTGTGAACCAAAGTTAAAAGATGAAACAAAGTCAATACTTAATAGTCCTTGATCTTCAGGTAGATTTGGTTTACTTTCTGGGTCAACTTCAATTTCTGGATTTAATGGATCTACAGGATTTACTGCATTTTTCATGTATCGAAAAATGACGGGTTGTTCTTCTTCAGTAAATCGACCGGAAGTATTATCTGGAATTTCTTGTAACTTATACCCTTCAATTGCTTTTTCTTCAATTTGAAATGGTTCACGTATCCCACCAGTAATGATTTCTGAAGCGATAATTTCTTGATCATTGATATCTCTGTAATGAACGGCTACTGATCCTTTTTTTTGCCACTGATAAGTACCTGGATTACTACCATCGTATTCCCGCCAAAAATTAGCTGAAGAAGAGGTAATATAGGCTTCAGGAATTGTATTTGCTTGATTCAAATAATAAACCCAGCTACCAGTATAGTTATCCGAAGAAGTAATGGTAGGCATAGTAGGCGGACTCGCCAAATGATCAAATCGAGACCTTGTGCCTAGATGAAGCTCTGAAAGATTGGTCGTATTAAAAAACATACTAGTAGCTTCAGAAACATTTGTCGTATTCCAATTGGAAACATTTAGAGTTTCTAGATTCCTTGCACGATTGAACATCCATCCCATATCGGTAACACTCGATGTATTCCAGCTTGAAACATCTATCCCTGTTAGACTTTCAGCATTCTGAAACATCGTTCTCATACTAGTAACATTTGACGTATTCCAATTGGAAACATTTAAGGTTTCTAGATTCCTTACATCATTGAACATAAATCCCATATCGGTAACGTTCGATGTATCCCAGTTTGAAAGATCTAACGTTTTTAAGCTAGGGCTTCCACCAAACATATTATTCATATTAGTGACATTTGAGGTGTCAAATCTTTCCGCATTATCAATTCTTTCCAAATTTGGCAATGACCAAAATAGCCAACCTGAATTTGCCGGCAGGATCACTCTATTCCCGACTATAATTCTTACAACATCTGTATGGATTCTCCATGGGCTTGAGTTTAAAGATCCAGCAGTTCCTCCCTGCAAGGTAATCGTACGAGTGGACGATTCCCAGGTCCAACTCACGGTTCCCCACATCCCATTTTTAGCAGCGTCGACCCGATGATCTTCAGTTTCCTGATTGGTATTCATTTCATCCTCTACTATTGATTCTACAATATTCGATGGTTCTTTTTCTTCTGAAGAAATAATTTCTTGATCAGTCGTTTGTTGACTCTCCTCTGGTTGAATGTTAAGCATCGTTTTTGATTTTCCAACCGTTATTTCATATGTTCCTTCTTTTTCTACAACTAGTGGAATGGAAAAGGTCACTTGTGGAGAATTCGCCTTCACCTGCCACTGATTTCCTTCTATATTGGCGAATTGAATATCGGTAGATTGCTGGTCTTCTAAGATACTGACTCCCTTCGGGAGATCCATCACAAACTCGGAAACTTCTTGACTGACATGTACGACTAAGAAGAACTGTTGACCTGCCGTATATGACTCTTTATTTTCTTCGAATGAAAAAGTAGGCGCCTGTGTTTCTGTCGTATTTTCCAGTGGATCCAATAATTCAGGTTCTTTCGGTAGTGCTTTGGACTGCTCGATAGCGAAGATAGGTGTACTCGTTGAAATCACTGGAAAAAAGATCGAATGAAAACAAAGAAGACTAGTACTTGCCACGACTAAGACCTTTTTTATTTTCATTTTACTGGTTCTCCTCATTTTTTTCAGCTCTTTGTTTCTTAATAAGTAGCCAAATGATAATCAACAACAATAGAATAATCAGGCTAATCGCTGCAACGAGCCACCAATTGAGACTCGTATCAATCGTGACATCTTGTTGATTCAATGCTCGAGCTTTGTCCGCCTCGATCGTAAATTTCCGTTCCCATTGCCATTCCTCTTCTCCTGAACGTGCCGTCATTTTCAATAGATACTCCCCACTACGAAAGCGATCGCCTTCTAAAGAAATCGGAAAGTTGAAATTCGAGTTTGGCGCCATTTGCATTTGTTCTTGACTGGCTTGGTATAAAATTTCTTCTTTATCCACTTGTTGCACTGTGGCTTCGACTTCTAAGCGATTCACGAATGTCGGAGTAAAGTTTTGTAGATTCGCACTGATGACATTGCGATAGTTGAGTTGATCGGCAAAAACATCTACCAACTCTAAATCAGGTTGCACGGCGTCTTGGTTATTACTCACCACCACACCGATGATATAGGCAAACTCATTTTGGATGGCGACCCCTTCTTCGTCGCTTGTTTCTTCCGTTGTGTCTTCTTTGACTTCTTCGATTCGTAAGCCACCCGCTAAGAAGCCTTCGAAGGCTTCTTTAGGCATCTTCAGATTGAGCGTAACAGTCTTTGTTTTGTTACCACTAAGCTCGATAATTTCGGGTTGTTCAATCAATTTATCCAGTGAATACTTGAGTGTTGGATCTGCTTTTTCCGCGTCTTGCCCGTATTCTACAACCCCCATCACGTTCGTATAAGCAGTATGTGGCGTGATTTTGATTTTCTTTGCTTCTGCGTTTGCGTTTTGTAGTTTCAACGTTAGTTTTTCTGTCGTATCTGGCGCAAGGGTTAACTGAAAGTAACGTTTGTTACCTGCTGTTTGATTATCTGAGAATTCCGGTGTCACATAAAAATTTAAGGTTCCTTCTTCTGCCCCTACGCGCATTGGTGCCAACAAACTGACGAACACCATAAGCAATACTAGCCCTGCTTGTTGGATTTTATTTTTTCGATATGTACTTGCTTGTTTCATTCATTTACTCCTTTCTTTAAAGAAAGTAGCGCTACAAAATTGTAACGCTACACCGTTCACTTCTATCAGCTGAAACCCTCGGTTTCGTCAAAACTATACGGCGCCATTTTCACCTGATTTATCAATATCTTCATTATTATCAGGTATATTGGATAATTCCCAAGTTAGTGTGGATTTGTATTGTGCCGCATCTTTCGCTGTCTTACCAGGAACAAATAATTGGATCGCATTATTTGTCACCACGTCAACCTTATCGTCCGCTTCTTGTGCGTTTAAGTCTGCTTGATTGCCCCAAACAACGGAAGAAACACCAGCACCTTTATCTTTTTCTGCGGTCATCACGGATACAGCAGAAGCATTTGGGATCAATTTCAATCCACTTGTATGAGCTACTGGCGTATTCCCAGGGGTACTTCCTTCATACTGAATTCTTGGGCTTAACAATGAAATCTCTGCCCCAAGCAAGGTATCATTGACTGTTTCTTTCGTTGCTTTAAAGTCGGTCATACGTACTTGCAGGTCCCAACCAGCATTCGTTCCTCGGACATCTTGTACTTGCGCAAAACTGACATAAGGGACTTTATTTTCTTCACCCGTCGTACCCGCTTTTTGTTGCTTTTCTGCAATCATATTGTAGGTTTGATCCTGATTCGAGATCACTTGTGGACCGAAATTCATCGTGACAGCTTTCATGATCGATAAAGGTCCGGTCGTTCCTGGCACTTCAGGCTCAACGTCTACATCTGGCCCATCTTCTGGTGGAATAACGACTAGGTCTTCCTCTTCATTTGGTGTAAATTCAATCGTTCCATCCGTAGTGACATTACGTACTTCTTTTGATGTTTCCTCGGGTAGTTCAGCTGCGAAGGCTGTGATTCCTCCAACAAAAATGGTTGAGCTTAATGCTGCAATGGTTACTAATCTAACGAATTCCATGTATTTAAATCCTACTTTCTTTTATTTGTTTTTTTCTTTTTGTGCCGCCAAAACCAAAAGCCAAGTACTATGATGACAAGCAAGAGACCAAACATTGACCAAATGCGCATCTTTTCCTCGTTTGTTTTCGGTAATCTTCTGGCTGTTGGGTGACTGACCCCTGAGGGGTGTTGAGCAATTTCTTTTGGTAAATCTGGTTTGATCGCACCTTCCGGTGCTGGATCTGGTGTTCCTGGTGTTTCATATATGCCAGTAAAACCAATCGTACCTTCTGTTTCCACAGAGCGTACTTCTGTCCCATAAACTACTAGTGGTACATATACTTGAATCAGTAACATACCCATACTTAGTATGTATCTTTTTTGGTGTTTCATATCCCTCCCCCTATATTCTTAGATGTCTCAAAAATCTTCGTTTTTAAAGGGACAACAAAAAAGACATCCGATTCAATCGAATGTCTTGAAAAAAGTTGTTAGATTAGGTTTTCTATTTCAGAGAACAAATAACGGATATTAATTATTAAAAACGAAGATTTTTGAGAAATAAAATTAATCCAATAGCTATTATATATTAATTTTACTTATATTATACTATATCAGAAATATTTTTAAAAATAAAGTGATATATTTATTTGGTCACTAAATAGATACTTGCCATGAGCATTAACTCTATTAAGAAAGATTCCTCTCTTGTTTTAAATAGCGATAAAAAGTTGATTGTTTAATCCCAGTTTTTTTACAAACTTCTGAGACAGATAATCCTTTTATAAGATGTAATGAGAGTGATTCTTGAAGAACTTCTTGATTTACCTTTGGCCGACCGCCAACCTTACCTCTTGCTCGTGCAGAGTTTAATCCTTCAAGGGTCCTTTCAACAATAATATCTCGTTCAAATTGACTAAAAGCTTGGAAAACGGTGATCATTAATTTTCCCTGGGGAGTTTGAGTATCAAAATTTTCTTTTATACTGATTATTTTAACTCCTTTTTTCTCAAAAAAATAAACAAGGTTAATTAAATCTTTTGTGCTACGTCCAAACCGTGAGAAGCTCTCAATGACTATTTGATCACCGGACTTTACACGTTTTTTTAGTTTATTTAGTTCAGGACGACTTGCACGGACACCACTAATTTTTTCAGTATAGATTTTTTCACAGTGATAAGTTTCTAATAAATCTAATTGCCGCGAAAGATCTTGTTGTTTAGTTGAAACCCGAGCATAGCCGTAAATTTTTCTAGTCATATAATTCCTCCAATAAGTTATCTAATAAAAGACTCATAATTATCAATAATATATTTATAGAATAGATATGAGTAGAGACAATTATACAATGACTTACTGTAAAAATTACTACTGTAATAAAAAAACATCTAACGAGTCGCTTATGGATACCGTAACTTTCTAAATTTCCGTAGTATTTTTGCTTGATTCAGAACTTAGTTTAACAAAAACAATTCAGAACAAAAAATAATCAATCGAAGTCTACTTCGATTGATTAACGGTGAATTCATTTCAATTGAATCTATCAATGTTTCTTGTGCTTTTTTTATTTCGCTATCTTGTATTTTTATTTTCTATGTTCCATGTATTCGGTAATTTGATGATATTCCTATAGCAGAACTATACTAATAGATTCCTCCACTTGTCCATATCCACAAAGTTCTTCTGACAACTGCTCAAAGTTAATATACCGTAACTCATACTGCTGAATAATATTCATAGCTGACTCTATTTATCTAACTCCTGGATTTCAATGTGGCGAATTTCATCGTAATGGACCTTATGCTCTCCAATAAAAATACCTAGTTCATCATAACCATGAATTTCTCCCTTAATATCATCCAGATAGTAGCCTTCAGTATCACGTTCTTCCTTTTGGATACAAACAACTTTTCTTTTCAGGACAGCAGCGTTCAATACTTCCGTAATCTCTTCCGTTGTCATCTGCTATTTGGCCAAGTTTTGATTGGCTCGTTGCTCGACGTCGGCATCGATCTTTTCTGTGTGATCCGAGAGATAGAAACCTGCCCACTTTAGACGACCTCGATCGTTGTAATCAATCATTATTAAGCCCTCCATTTCCGCCAGCATGCCCTCCAACTAGTGTACTTCAGTAATACTACGTGCGCTTTCTAACTTAGAAGAAGCGTGTACAATCGACGTAAATCCATATTTCTGGTGGATCTTGTCTATAATCTTATCTAGTTTTTTCTCATTAATCTGTTGTTGTGGATCACTAAACAAATCTAGCTAAAGCGAATCAGTATAAACGAGCTTACTGTAAGTAATTCCAACGTGCCTTACTTCTTGTCCTTGATAATATTTGTTGAATAGATAAAGACAGTAGTACTTAAACTCTTTCGTATTATCAGTGAGCGGGATTTTCATTTGGTGCGAAAACCCTGACTTTGTTTCCAGAATCGACGTACCTATATACAAGCGAACACAACCAGTCTTGCACTTATGTTGTCGA
>NZ_JBIOSS010000001.1:3060000-3084294 GCF_051714905.1 Enterococcus sp. AZ084 | reverse complement strand
ACAAGGCCTCCTCCTTCATTAAAAGTAAATAGCTAGTACTAATTTAGCATTTTTTACAAAAGTTTTCCACAGAAAGAAAAGAAAAAAATTTTTTATAACAATTATCCACATTATCCAGAAGAAAAAAAAAGAAGAAAAACACAGGGAGGAAAAAAAGATATCCACAAGAGTAATCAACAGGTGGATAAGTGGTGTAAAACTAGAGATTTACCCAGTGGGTTGTGGATAAAAAAAGTAATAATGACAGTACTTACAGAAATCAATGCACAGGAAATTATGGAATTGTGGATTACTTATTTTCAGCTGTTTATTCTGTGTAAAAACCAAGGGTAAATTACTGTGGAAAACTTCTGTGTATAACTTTATCCACATTGAAAACACAGCGCGAAAAATACCGTTGTGGATAAAATGAGAGAAGTATTTTCGAATAAAAGCTTTTTTTTATATTGACAAATCACCTAAGTACTCGTTATACTATCAAAGTATGTCTGTGTTTAATTCATGTACATGTAGATAAGAATTTCTGGAGGTGGAACAAGATGAAAAGAACATACCAACCAAATAAACGTAAACGTCAAAAAGTTCACGGATTCCGTAAACGTATGAGTACTAAAAATGGACGTCGTGTTTTAGCTAGCCGTCGTCGTAAAGGAAGAAAAGTTCTTTCAGCTTAGACCACTGGGGTTACAGTGGTTTTTTTTATGCCCTTTTTTAGAGGAAAAGGTGAAAGACTTATAGGAAATATGGTATGATTGGGAGCGTAAGTGAGAGATAGAAAAGGAAAGAAAACGAATGAAAAAAGCGTATCGAGTGAAAAAAGAACGAGAGTTCCAAGCGGTGTTTCAAACCGGCGCTTCCTTTGCTAACCGTAAGTTTGTCGTGTACCGTTTAGAAAAGAAGGAACAACCGCATTTTCGTGTTGGCTTATCTGTAGGTAAGAAAGTCGGAAACGCTGTATGTCGCAATGAAGTAAAACGAAAAATCCGTGCGGCGATCTACTCATTGAAAGAAGAGATCGAGCCGGAATTAGATTTTATTGTGATTGCTAGACCAAGCATCAAAGGACTGACTTACGATGAGATTCGCTCCAACTTAGTCCATGTCTTAAAGCTTGCAAAAATAATCGACAGAGAGGAAAAGAGTAAGTGAAGAAATACAAACGTTTACTTTTGATGGCCGGACTTGTCGGTCTGATCATCGTCTTATCCGGTTGTGGAACTGGAGAAGTCAGCGCACAAAGTACAGGAATTTGGGATCGCTACATTGTTTATTATTTTGCAGAAGCGATTAAAGCATTGTCATTTGGAAATGTTGGGATCGGGATCATTTTATTCACGATCATCATTCGCGTAATTTTATTACCATTAATGCATTTCCAAACAAAAAGTATGCGTAAGACCCAAGAACTTCAACCAAAACTAAAAGCGATCCAACAAGAATATAGTTCAAAAGATCCTGAAACACAAAGTAAGTTAAGAGAAGCACAACAACGGTTATATGCTGAAAATGGTGTAAATCCATATGCAGGTTGTTTGCCTTTATTAGTACAAATGCCAATCTTAATGGCTTTATGGCAATCAATTTCTCGTGTTCCTGCGTTGAGTCAAGGTCACTTCTTGTGGTTGAACTTAGGGAACGCTGACCCAACCTTTATTTTACCAGTGTTGGCTGCCATCTTTACATTTGCAAGTACGTATTTATCAAGCATGAGCCAAGTGGAATCGAACGCTTCATTGAAAGTCATGAATTTTGCGATGCCAGTGATGATCTTAGTTATGGGGGTCAATTTAGCCAGTGGACTTTCATTATACTGGGTAGTATCAAATGCTTTCCAAGTGTTCCAAACACTATTGATCAATAATCCATTTAAAATCAAACGTGAGCGTGAAGAAGAAGCACAACGTATCCGTGAAAAAGAACGTGCTTTGCGTAAGGCACAAAGTCCTAAGAAAAAACGTAAAAAATAAGGGAGGGAATGCAAATGCCGATTTATGAAGCTGCAACCGTAGATGAAGCTGTTGAAATTGGATTGAATGAGTTAGGACTAGCAAAAGAGCAAGTCGCTATTGAGATACTTGATGAAGGAAAAAAAGGATTTCTCGGAATGGGAAAAAGAAATGCCAAACTTTCAATCGAACCGAATATCAGCGAAGTTGTCTCTGAAACGATCGAAGAAACCGTAGAAGAAGTGTTGGAAGAAACATCTGTTCAAACAGAAGATACGGGTGAAATCGAACCTGAGGACTTGATTGAAGAAAAAAGTGAATTAGGTGACGAAGCAGCTTTATCGGAATTAGCAACCTATCTCACTGAGATCTCCCAGCAACTAAATGCACCAGCTGTAGTAAAAATGACACGAGAAGCGAATTTGATCGTCTTCCATTTAGAAACGGATAAACAAGGTCTGTTGATCGGCAAACATGGAAAAACGTTAAATGCTTTGCAATATTTGGCGCAAGTGTTCATTCATCGAGTAGCCGGTAATAAACTCTCTGTCGTGGTAAACGTGGGCAACTATCGTGAAAAACGACAAGAGATCATCCAACGTTTAGCTGAGCGCACCGCAGAAAAAGTCTTGCGTACGGGACATCCTGTATTTTTAGAACCGATGCCTGCGTTTGAACGCAAACAAATCCACGCGGCGTTAAGTAAACATGAGGGAGTACAAACCCACTCAGAAGGTGATGAACCATATCGTTACTTAGTTGTCGAACCAGCCAAATAGCGATTACGAAGAGAAGAACCAAAATCTTGCGATCAGATTGACAAACTTTTCCAAACAAAGTATATTTTATTAGAAATCATTCTTATCGGAGTATACGATGGTAGTCTTTACTTTGGTAGAAAAAACGTGCAGAGCGAAAGCTCTGCACGTTTTTTTGTGATCAGCCAATCGTTGTCTGGACAAATTGGATCACGGTACCGTAAGCAAAAAGTTCGATGATCTGTTTGCCATCTCGGGGTTTTTGTTGATATTCAAAGTGACAATTGATGACTGCATTTGCGCCATAATCTAACACTTTCTTTTTTAATTTTTGTTTTGTTGTCAAGAACATGTCATCACTATTGAATGTAGGGTCGAATAAGTCTCCTTCAATACATTCTGCGACAAATACGATATCTCTGACGATATATTTTTGATTGATATTCCCTGTCGATAACACCACTTCATTGATTCGTGGATCATCTACTCCGTCTACTGCACTAGGCTTAAATTGGGCCATAATTTTTGCTCCTTTCGGTAAAGAAAAAGTATGTAGATACCGTTACCATTTAAGTGTAACGTTTTTTGGAACAAAGATAAAGATATAAGAGTAGATTTACTTCTATAGAGAGTGATCTAATGATAGTTTCAATCAAAAGAATCCTGTGCAGAAAAAGTTTAAGATTGATTAGTGACTCTCATAAAAATAAACAAAAAAGCTTGATTACTAGAATTAGATATGATAGTCTATGACCAGAATTTAAACAGAACAAGCAGTCAAAGTGCGAAGTTCACCATTTATTGCAAAGGGTGAAGTGGGCACTTTTTTTGTGCGTAAAATGAAAAAGGAAGTGAAAAAATGGCTGAAATAACCTTAGAATTTGATACGATTGCAGCAATCTCTACGCCACCAGGTGAAGGGGCGATAAGTATTGTGCGTTTAAGCGGTGATCAAGCGCTGACCATTGCCAATAAAGTCTATCAAAGTGGCAATAAACAGTTGTTGGATGTTCCTAGTCATACGATTCATTATGGGCATATCGTCGATCCCAAAAGTGAACAATTAGTCGATGAAGTCATGGTATCCGTCATGCGCGCACCACGAACATTTACCCGAGAAGATGTTGTAGAAATCAATTGTCATGGGGGCATCGTTGTCGTCAATCAAATTTTACAGCTTCTATTAAGAGAAGGCGCACGTTTAGCAGAGCCAGGAGAATTTACAAAGCGTGCCTTTTTAAATGGACGAGTTGATTTATCCCAAGCTGAAGCAGTCATGGACCTGATCCGTGCCAAAACAGACAAGGCGATGGGTGTCGCGTTGAACCAATTAGATGGGAATCTGTCTGCATTGATCCGTTCCCTTCGACAAGAGATTTTAGAGACATTAGCACAAGTCGAAGTGAATATCGATTACCCTGAATATGATGATGTCGAAGAATTGACGACAAAACTTCTATTAGAAAAAGCGCAGATGATCCAACAACGTATCGAAGTTCTTTTAGCAACATCACAACAAGGCAAGGTCTTACGAGAAGGATTAAGTACGGCCATCATCGGTCGTCCAAACGTTGGTAAGTCAAGCTTACTGAACCATTTATTACGAGAAGAAAAAGCCATCGTGACGGATATTGCGGGAACGACAAGAGATGTGATTGAAGAATACGTCAATGTTCGTGGCGTACCGTTGAAACTGATCGACACAGCAGGTATTCGGGAGACAGAAGATATCGTGGAACAAATCGGTGTTGCTCGTAGTCGTAAAGCTTTGGCAGAATCTGAATTGATCTTACTTGTCTTGAATCAAAGCGAGCCGTTGACAATTGAAGATGAACAGTTGTTGGAAGCAACAAAAGGATTGAAGCGGATCATTCTATTGAATAAAACTGATTTACCGAAACAATTAGAGGAAGACAAGCTTTTATCATTGATCGAGGATGAACCAGTATTCGCTGTTTCGGTTGCCAATAATGAAGGGTTAGACCGATTAGAAACGGCCATCTCTGAGTTGTTCTTTGGCGGGCAAACTGGCGAAAGAGATGCAACTTATGTATCCAATACCCGTCATATTGCCTTGCTCGAAAAAGCGGCCATCTCTTTACAAGAAGTGATCGCAGGAATCGATGCGGGTATGCCTGTTGACCTCGTTCAAATGGATATGACTCGCTGTTGGGATTACCTTGGTGAAGTCGTAGGAGATAGTGTCCAAGATGAATTGATCACACAATTGTTTAGTCAATTTTGTCTTGGAAAATAAAGGAGGAACAGTTCTTGAATCATTATCAAGCAGAAGAATATGATGTGATTGTTGTCGGTGCAGGACATGCTGGTTCAGAAGCCGCTTTGGCTGCTGCACGTATGGGATCAAAAACGTTACTATTAACGATCAATTTAGATATGGTGGCATTTATGCCATGTAACCCTTCCGTCGGCGGTCCAGCCAAAGGCGTTGTCGTACGCGAGATTGATGCACTAGGCGGCGAAATGGGTAAGAACATTGATAAGACATACATTCAAATGAGAATGTTGAACACTGGGAAAGGACCTGCTGTCCGAGCATTACGTGCACAAGCAGACAAGCATGCCTATGCCAGTGAAATGAAACATACAATTGAAAAAGAAGAGAATTTGACACTAAGACAAGGAATCGTTGAAGAATTGATCGTTGAAGAGGGGGGTTGTCATGGTGTAGTCACTTCAACTGGTGCAAGCTATCGTTCAAAAGCAGTCGTTATCACTGCAGGTACCGCATTACGTGGTGAGATTATTATCGGTGAATTAAAATATTCATCTGGTCCGAATAACTCACAACCATCAATTGGTTTAGCCAATCACTTAAAAGAATTAGGTTTTGCCATTGATCGTTTTAAAACCGGAACGCCTCCACGCGTGAAATCAAGTACGATCGATTACTCTGTTACAGAAGAACAACCGGGAGACAAGGAGCCAAATCATTTTAGCTTTGCCACACCGGACAGTGCCTATAACTTAGAACAAGAACCTTGTTGGTTGACTTATACAGGTGAAACGACCCATCAAATCATTCGTGACAATCTTCACCGCGCACCAATGTTTACAGGAATCGTTGAAGGCGTCGGCGCACGTTACTGCCCATCGATCGAAGACAAAATCGTCCGTTTTGCAGACAAACCACGTCATCAACTCTTTTTAGAACCAGAAGGATTGAATACAGAAGAAGTGTATGTTCAAGGGCTTTCAACTTCACTTCCAGAAGACGTCCAAGTGGATATGTTGCATTCGATTGCTGGATTAGAAAAAGCAGAGATGATGCGTACGGGCTATGCCATTGAGTACGATGTGGTCGAACCACACCAGTTACGTCCAACATTAGAAACGAAAGTCGTAGAAAATCTTTATACGGCCGGTCAAACCAATGGGACAAGTGGATATGAAGAAGCAGCGGGACAAGGACTGATTGCAGGAATCAATGCAGCATTGAAGGTTCAAGGAAAAGAGCCATTAGTCATCAAACGTAGTGACGGCTATATCGGTGTCATGATCGATGATTTAGTCACAAAAGGAACGAATGAACCTTATCGCTTACTGACATCCCGGGCAGAATATCGTTTACTTCTTCGTCATGATAATGCTGATCTACGCCTAACGGAAATGGGTCACCAGATCGGTTTAGTAAAAGAAGATCAATATGCTGCTTACTTGAAAAAGAAAGCAGCAGTTGAACAAGAAATCAAACGTTTGATGAACGTTCGTATCAAACCAACAGAAGACGTCCAAGCCTTTTTAGCAGAATTGAATGCTGCACCATTAAAAGATGGTGTACTAGCAAGTGATTTCTTGCGCCGTCCAGAAATCAGTTATGCCGATCTGTTACGATTTATTCCAGAAAATCCAGAATTAACACGTAAAGAAATCGAGCAAGTTGAAATCCAGTTGAAATACGAAGGATACATCAAAAAAGCATTAGAAAAAGTAGAAAAACTAAAACGGATGGAAGCCAAACGCATCCCAGAAAACATTGACTACGCTGCGATCAACGGATTAGCAACGGAAGCAAAACAAAAACTTCAAAAAATCCGTCCAGAAACCATCGCACAAGCAAGCCGCATCAGCGGTGTCAATCCAGCGGACCTAAGCATCTTGATGGTCTATATTGAACAAGGGAAGATTGCGAAAGTGGAAGCGTAAAGCAGTGACACGTTAAGAATTCGTGATACTAAATGAATTCTTAACGTATAGACTGACTACATTTCTCAGCTATTCATGTAAAGAATGTTCTAGTCTATCTTTTACATCTTTTACTTGTGCACCAGCCTCAAAGAGCAAGCTAGCGTGGGCTTTCTAAAGCCATGAACTTTGTTTATCTTCATATTAGGGAACTTCCTAGCTACTTTATCAGGGTAGCCTTTGTAGAGGAAGTTCCTTTTTGTTAGTTTTTATTGCATTTTCACACTTATTTTTTTGCTTTACTCTGTATATTGCTCGTGGTACTATAAGTATACTAAATAGCGGTGTATTACTTCGGTATGCACCTAAAAAAGTCGGATGCGTCCGGCTTTTTTTGTTTGAACAAGGCAAGATGGCGAAAGTAGAAATATCTGCTTAAATAAGAAATATAAAAATAACAGCTAATGAATCATCTGATTCGTTAGCTGTTATTTTTTATTTAGAAAGAACATAAATTGATTCACTTATGTAAAAAAGAAGAAACCTGAATATCCAATCGACTGATCAGAAACCTATGTATACAAGCACCTAAAAGAAACCCACAAGTATTTACAAAAACATCGCCCATATCAAAGATTCCTAGATAAAAGAAATATTGAATCCATTCAACTCCTAAAACAGATAAAATGACCAAGAAACTACTCTTCCAACTCAATGGTAAAATCCAGCCTAAAGGTAGAAACAGTAAAATATTAAACAGAACAATCATTGGATCACCATAAATCAAATCCTTCACCCATGAAAATAATTGAAATTCTACGCCTCGTATCCCGATATTTTTTAAGAAAAGTAAATAAATGAGAAAGGTGATGTAGAGTAAAGAAAAAAAGATCAGCCATTCCCGATAAATGTTTCTTGTAAAAGCACAGTGAAGACTGACATAAAGGAATAACGTAATGATTATCACTAAGAAGAAAGGAAACCAGAAGTCGACAGGACCAGATGGTGGAAAAAGCGTAATAGAATAATAGTAGAGATAACGCATGAAAAACCATCGAGAAAAAAGTAAGCAAGATAGTAGCATTAAAAATCTTAAAAATAACAATTTTATTTTTGCTTCGATCTAAAAAACCTCCTTATTTTTGTTATAATCAATTGAGATGAACTTTATAAAAACATACGTCACAACACTTGTCTTTCTCTCTATAAGTATACATAAAATAACTTTATATTGAAATGTGATCGCAGAATAAAATGAAGTATACGTATTTTATTGTGAAGCATTGACAAAAATAGTAGCTAACTGAAAGGAGGATCTATGAACAAACGGCTTTGGTTAGGTGTATTAGTGCTCATTATCTTAGGAGGAATCGGAGGAAAGATCTACATGGATAAAAGAGAAGAAGATCTTCAAGAATTGCTGGAAATACAGAAAGATCTGGCAAATTATGTGTATAACAATTATCGGCTCTATATAAACAATCGAGAAAAAGAAGAAGAAATCTTCAGGAAATATGACCATGGACAAGGAGAAATGACAACAGAAGAATATTTGAAAGCATTGTTGGAGGTCAGAGAATATGCGGAGATAACTAAAATTGAATTTACTGGATATTCAGTGAGTCCGATGAATTTTTTGACCATTTATTTCACTGTAAATGGAGTATATGAGGAGGAAGTAAGTTTAAGTACTATTTCCGCAGAAACAAATAAACCTATATACATGATTTCTGATAGCACTGGAACTGGTCCTTATTATATTACAAAAAGAAAAGAAAAAATTAATTCGATTATGGCAGATGAACAAATTATCTATTACGAAGGAGGGATAGATTGATGGATCAAAATAGATGGCTATCTGATTCTGTGTATAAAGTTGAAGATGGATTGATAAAAGTAAATCATCTAGTAAAAGAAATCCCTTATATAGTCATAAAAACAGTAGATACAAATAAAGACAAAATCGGTAATGAATCTAAGCCAAAGAAAAATAGTATGCAAGCAATGGTAGTTGCTAAAATAAAAGAGGAATATCTTGGGTACAATGAAGAGCAATTAAAAAAAGTCCCCGGCTTCCCCGACTCCGTCATCACCAAAAACCTGACGATTGCCTATGCTGGCACGACTTCGCTCAAAGATTGGCACACAAACCTTGAGGAAATTGGTCGAAGTAATAAACATCCAGATGGCGCATTTTTCTCCGCTTTGAACTATGCCCGTGAAATTGAAAAGCAGTATCCCAAATCAGATGGCTATACGATCTCAACGACTGGGCACTCGTTAGGTGGAGCTAAAGCACTTTTTGTCGCAGGGCTCAATGGTTATGACAGTGTGACGTACGGCGCGGCGGGACCAGGGCTTGCACAAGCATTGTTTGATAATCATCCCGGTACGCTAATCAATATCTACGACACTTCGGATGTCGTCACGAGTGGGCTTTTCACTGGTGGGAAAGGGATGCTTCCAATCAATAGTTTTGGAATCGATAATTCGGGCTGGGAAACATTTGGCCATTCGCTGGATCAATTCAGAACAGATGAAGAGGGAAATTATATCGATAAGCATGGTCAGATCATCGTATACGTCGATGGCAATGGGGGGATCTTGTTAGCCCCAACTTTGTGGCAACAAACACTTTTGGAAAACGAAGCAATGATCAAACTACTAGCAGTCAGTGGCGAACATACCCTAGATGAAATCAAGCGTTTGAAAGAAGAAAATGAGTGGCTCAAGGTTCAAATCAAAGAATTCTTGACCTTAAAAGAGTTACAGCAGAAGCTGACTGCAAGTGGTGGCGGACTTTCTCAATCAGAAAAAATTTATTTAGAGGATAGCCAAGCATTAGCTGTCGTACGGACCGCAGCAAGTAAATTTGATGAGGCGATGGGCAATGTTCGCGTGATTTACCAAAACGGGATCACGGAGTTGGAAGAGTTATGGAATGACTGGTTGGGAAGAATTCGCAATTATACGCCACATTTGACGTACAACGAGGTAATTGAAACATTAGCCGAAGTTAATTGTACAAAATGGGAGATTGTCGATGAGCCAACACAGGAATTTAGAGATAAGATTCGCCAAATTGATCAGATGTCAGAACAGTTTCAAACACTCGCCGATGAAATCACCCAAAAAATCAATGAAATGGTGGCACGTGACAAAGAATTAGCGAATCAATTGTTCTAACCCTTGCTACAAAAGTGAACGATCGATAAAAGCACTATTGAGAAGTGATTGTTGTCTAACTAAATAATAGAAAATAAAGGAGTGTGAGCAATGGGCAGAACACTCTTTTTGTGTTGTCCGAGGGCTGATTATTTTTTTATTTTAGAAGTAGAATTTACCTACTTCCGAATTTGGCATAACCTCCTTTAAATTTATATATAGAAAGATTGCAACTCGACTCATTTTGCGTTAAAGTAGGAAGAGATTCTGTGAAACAATTAGCTGTTTCACAATGAAAGGACAAATTATGACACCAGAAGAATTTCGCCAAGTCTTGGCAGAAAAAGACATTCATTTATCAGATAAGCAAATGGCGCAGTTTGACCGTTATTTTCATTTATTAGTCGAGTGGAATGAAAAAATGAATTTGACGGCGATCACTGATCGAGAAGAAGTTTACTTAAAACACTTTTATGATTCATTGACGTTGGCATTTGATGTTGATTTTTCAACTGGACTGACTTTATGTGACGTCGGCTCAGGAGCTGGGTTCCCAAGTATTCCTTTAAAAATTGCTTTTCCTGAGTTACAAATAACGATTGTTGATTCCTTGAATAAGCGAATAACTTTTTTAACTGAGTTAACGAATCAATTAGAAATCGATGCGTCTCTTTACCATGATCGTGCAGAAACATTTGGGCAAAATCCGCAGTTCCGTGCATCATTTGATTTTGTGACTGCTCGTGCAGTGGCACGTTTGAATGTATTGACGGAACTGTGTTTACCATTAGTGAAACAAGAGGGCTATTTCTATGCACTGAAAGCTGCGAAAAGCGAAGAAGAATTGGCAGAAGCGAAACCAGCGATTGCGCAATTAGGTGGTAAATTTATCGGAGAGCAAGCAATTGAACTACCTAAAATCTCGGACAAACGCCACATTCTGATTATACAGAAGAAGAAACCAACACCGAAGAAGTACCCAAGAAAACCTGGGTTGCCGAATAAGCAACCAATCAAGTAGGAGGAGAAGAGATGGCACAAATTATATCCGTTGCAAATCAAAAAGGCGGCGTTGGTAAAACAACGACAACTGTAAATCTAGGTGCTTGTTTAGCAAGTTTAGGTAAACAAGTGTTGCTAGTAGATATGGATGCACAAGGAAATGCCACTAGCGGAGTAGGCATTCGTAAACCTGATGTGACACAAGATATTTATGATGTATTAGTCAATGAGTTACCAATTGCTGAAGCGACAATTGCTACTGAACATGAAAACTTGAGTATTGTGCCTGCCACTCTTCAATTAGCGGGAGCGGAAATTGAATTGACCTCAATGATGGCAAGAGAATCACGTTTAAAAAGTTCACTGGCTGAAGTCAACGATCAGTATGACTACATTTTAATTGATTGTCCGCCATCTTTAGGTCATCTAACCATCAACTCATTTACTGCAAGTGATTCGATTTTGATCCCTGTGCAGTGTGAATACTATGCGTTAGAAGGGTTAAGTCAACTGCTGAATACTGTTCGATTGGTACAAAAACACTTCAACCCTGAATTGGAAATCGAAGGGGTATTATTGACGATGTATGACGCTCGAACGAATCTTGGGAATGAAGTGGTGGAAGAAGTACGTAAGTATTTCCGTGAAAAAGTGTATGACACAGTGATTCCTCGAAACATTCGTTTGTCAGAAGCACCAAGTCATGGAAAACCTATCATTGATTATGATCCGCGTTCCAGAGGCGCTGAAGTGTATCAAGCATTAGCAAAGGAAGTGGTCGATCGTGAAGAAAAGTAAAGGACTAGGTCGGGGAATCGACGCGCTGTTTCAAGATTTGGAAAATTTAGAAACAGTCAACGTGAAAGATGAAACTGTTATTCAGTTGCCACTAAACGAATTGCGTCCTAATCCGTATCAACCACGTAAAACATTTGAAGAAGTATCATTGCAAGAATTAGCGAACTCGATCGAGTACTCCGGCGTCTTTCAACCGATCATTGTTCGTCGTTCGTCGGTGAAAGGTTATGAGATCATCGCAGGTGAACGTCGTTTCCGGGCGTCTAAATTAGCTGGCAAAGAAACGATTCCTGCAATTGTCAGAGATTTCGACGAAGAAGCGATGATGCAAGTTGCAGTTTTAGAAAACTTACAACGTGAAGACTTGAATCCTTTAGAAGAGGCAGAAGCTTACGAGATGTTGATGAAGAACTTAAAATTGACACAAGCTGAAGTCGCAAGTCGTTTAGGGAAAAGTCGTCCTTATATCGCAAACTATTTGCGTTTATTGACATTGCCTGATTTGGTGAAAGAAATGGTCCAAGATCAACGATTATCTATGGGACAAGCTCGTACGTTACTTGGATTAAAAAATAAACAATTGATATTAAAATTAGCCAATCGTGTCGTGACAGAAAATCTAACGGTTCGTCAATTAGAGCAACTCGTTTCAGAATTAAATCAAAATGATGGGCAAGAAAAGAAAAAAATCCCACGTTTAGCAAAGGAAAAACCGTATTATATCCGTGAGAGTGAAGATCGCTTGATGGATAAATTTGGAACAAGTGTCGCCATCCAAGAAAAGAATGGGAAAGGTAAGATCGAAATCGAATATCTTTCACAAAATGATTTAACTAGAATTCTTGATATTCTAAATATTCAATTTGATGAAGAATAAACAGAGGGAGGCTATGTTATGTACGACTTACATGATATCGTAGAAATGAAAAAACCTCATGCTTGTCAAACGAACCGTTGGGAGATCATCCGAATGGGCGCTGATATCAAAATCAAATGTATGAATTGCGGTCATATCGTGATGATGACCCGTCGAGAATTTGAGAAAAAAATGAAAAAAGTACTTGAAAAAAATGTAGAGAAAGAGTGAATGAATTTATGGCATTAACTGCTGGAATTGTGGGTTTACCCAACGTAGGAAAATCAACTTTGTTCAATGCAATTACAAAGGCGGGAGCAGAGGCTGCCAACTATCCTTTTGCGACTATTGATCCAAATATTGGAATGGTTGAAGTACCTGATTGGCGTTTACAACGTTTAACAGAATTAGTAAAACCAAAGAAAACTGTACCAACAACCTTTGAATTTACAGATATTGCTGGAATCGTTAAGGGGGCAAGTAAAGGTGAAGGATTAGGAAACCAATTTTTAAGTCATATTCGCCAAGTAGATGCAATCTGTCATGTCGTTCGTTGTTTTGACGATGACAACATCACACACGTAGAAGGACGTGTCGATCCTTTAGCAGATATCGATACGATCAATCTAGAGCTTGTCTTAGCAGATTTAGAGTCAGTGACGAAGCGCTATACACGTGTGGCAAAAATTGCAAAAACAAAAGATAAAGATGCAGTCGCTGAATTAGCGGTGTTAGAGAAAATCAAACCAGTATTAGAAGATGGACGTTCAGCACGTTCGATCGAATTTACAGAAGAAGAACAAAAAATCGTTAAATCTTTATTCTTGTTAACAACAAAACCGATCTTGTATGTGGCGAATGTGGCAGAAGATGAAGTAGCAAATGCAGATGCGAATGAATATGTTCAAGCAGTCCGCAATTTTGCTGCAGAAGAAAACGCAGAAGTGATTGTCGTTAGCGCCAAAGCAGAAGAAGAAATTGCTGAGCTGGACGACGAAGATAAAGCAGAGTTTCTTGAAGCATTAGGCATTGAAGAGTCAGGGTTGGATCAATTGATTCGTGCGGCGTATGACCTATTAGGATTAGCAACATACTTTACAGCAGGTGAACAAGAAGTTCGTGCGTGGACGTTCAAAAAAGGAATCAAAGCGCCACAAGCTGCAGGAATCATCCATACCGATTTTGAACGTGGCTTTATCCGTGCAGAAACAGTCTCATTTGAAGATTTAGACCAATACGGAACGATGCACGCAGCGAAAGAAGCCGGACGTGTACGATTAGAAGGGAAAGACTATGTCGTTCAAGATGGCGACGTTATGTTATTCCGTTTTAATGTATAAAAAGGCTATCATACGGTGTATGTGATATGTTAAAATGTCTTTTGTGACAACCGTCAGCGTCTAAGGAGGACTGTAAAATAATGGAAGCAGAACAGTTACGCGAAATCGTAAAAGAAAATGCGCAGTTAGAAGAACAACTAACAAAACGTAATCAACAATATATTTTTGACTTAAAAAAGTCGCTAGAAGCAGCGAATTTATCAGAAGAAGAAAAAGTAACGGCTTTGCATGAGATGTTACCCGTTTTAGTATCCGAACAAAAAGGTGGGAAAACAGCCCGCCAATTATTTGGAACGGTATCTGAAAGAACAGAAGCAATCATCAATAAACCGGTTGAAGTGAAAACTTCTTCGACACCAACGTTGATGTGGTTGGACAATACATTACTCTTACTCGGATTATTGAGTGTCATGATCGCAATCACTGGATTGTTTTCACGTGAAACAACGCCTGCTTATGGAATCACCACACTTGTACTAGGTTCAGCTATTGGTGGATGGGTCTTTTACTTGATGTACAAGTATATTTACCAGTATGAGTATCCAGGTGCTGATCGTAGTAAAAAACCTGGAATGGGTAAAACCTTGTTGATTTTGGGTGGAACGACATTGATCTGGGTCATTGCTTTTTCAGCAACAACCTTGTTGCCACCAATCGTTAACCCGTTATTAGATCCAGTAGTGATCATCATCATCGGTGCAGCAGCTCTTGCGTTGCGTTACTATTTAAAGAAAAAATATGGTATCGTTGGCAGTCTTTCTGTTCCAAGAAGATAATTTATTGGACTTAGAAATGATGTGACTTACGAGACGAACAATAAAGAAGAGAATGTGTTAGCATTACGCTGCACATTCTCTTTTTTATCGTTTATTTCTATTGATTTGACAGTGACGACCATGATCTCAAAACGTTCTTTTTTTATTATTATAAAAAATAATAATAAAGTGTTATTATCAAAAAGAAGAGATGATCACTGATGTTATAAAACATGTTGAGCGAGATAGTTAAACGATGAGGGGTGAATGAATATGAAAAAAGTCAAATGGATATTTTCTATCAATGCTGACGGAGTGCCTCTGTTTGGTTATGCCGGAATCAAAACTGGACAATTTATTCTTGGGCATGGAAGAAAGTTTCAAAAAGAAATGCGGTCTGTTTTAGGGCCAGAAATCGAGCTGGATTTCATTAGCTATAATACAAGAAACCCAGAGACACCAGCTGCTGATTTACTTGTGTATACAGATGTCGATGAAAAGTATCTTGACGAAGAGACGAAGAAAAAAGGCTTAAGCATTCCCTATAAACTATATTATTTGAATGAGATTGAAAAGATCAAAGAATCGATCGAAGCAAATGTTTAAAAAGTGAATCGCATCTTTTCTTTCTTGAAGTGTACTCGTTTCAGTTTAGTAAAAATATTGAGTAAGAAAAAAGAACGTGCAGTGTAAGACGAAAGCGCTAACTAACATTTGATCTTGATCAAACATTAGGAGACGCTTCATTATGCTGGTACGTTCTTTTTTTAGGATTCACTGAGTAGTTCCTTAGAAAAAACAAGGGATTAGTAGAAGTTGTTGACTTACAAAAGAAAATCGATTATTTTAGTAGATAAACTAAACAAGAGGAGTGGTACTAAAAATGTCCAACTGGGAAACAAAGTTCACGAAAAAAGGATTTACTTTTGATGATGTCTTATTGATACCAGCAGAAAGTCACGTGTTACCAAACGAAGTGGATATGAGTGTACAATTAGCAAAAAATATCAAATTGAATATTCCTATCATCAGTGCAAGTATGGATACAGTTACTGACAGCAAAATGGCGATTGCTATGGCAAGACAGGGTGGTCTAGGTGTCATCCATAAAAACATGACAATCAGCGAACAAGCAGACGAAGTACGTAAAGTGAAACGTTCTGAAAGTGGTGTAATCATTGACCCATTCTTCTTGACACCACAACACTTGGTCGCAGATGCTGAAGAATTAATGAGCAGATACCGTATCAGTGGAGTTCCAATCGTCGAAACATTGGAAAACCGCAAATTAGTAGGAATCATTACAAACCGTGATATGCGTTTTGTTACAGACTTCCATATCGAAATCAGCGAAGTCATGACAAAAGAAAACTTAGTAACAGCCCCAGTAGGCACTTCTCTAAAAGATGCAGAAAAAATCTTACAACAACATAAAATCGAAAAACTACCGATCGTTGATGATGCAGGTCGATTAAGTGGTTTGATCACGATCAAAGATATCGAAAAAGTAATCGAGTTTCCAAATGCAGCAAAAGATGAACATGGTCGTTTGTTGGTAGCTGCCGCAGTTGGTGTCACTAGCGACACCTTTGAACGTGCACAAGCTTTACTTGATGCTGGCGCAGATGCCATTGTCATTGATACGGCGCATGGACATAGCGCAGGTGTGATCCGTAAAATCCAAGAAATTCGTACAACATTCAAAGATGCAACATTGATTGCTGGTAATGTAGCAACAGCAGAAGCAACAAAAGCGTTATACGATGTTGGTGTTGACGTGGTGAAAGTAGGTATCGGACCAGGTTCGATTTGTACGACACGTGTGGTAGCTGGTGTGGGTGTTCCCCAATTAACAGCCATTTACGATGCAGCTTCAGTTGCGCGCCAATATGGAAAAACCATTATTGCAGATGGTGGGATCAAATATTCTGGTGATATCGTCAAAGCTTTAGCAGCGGGTGGACATGCGGTCATGTTAGGTAGTATGTTGGCAGGAACCGATGAATCTCCAGGTGAATTTGAAATCTATCAAGGTCGTCGCTTCAAGACATATCGTGGAATGGGTTCATTAGGCGCCATGGAAAAAGGATCAAAAGACCGTTACTTCCAAGGTGGCACGAATGAAGCCAATAAGTTAGTGCCAGAAGGTATTGAAGGCCGTGTAGCGTACAAAGGAAGCGTAGCAGACATTCTCTTCCAAATGATCGGTGGCTTAAAATCAGGGATGGGTTATGTTGGCTCTGCAAACCTAAAACAATTAAGAGATGATGCACAGTTCATTCAAATGAGTGGCAGTGGTCTGAAAGAATCTCATCCACATGATGTACAAATTACGAAAGAAGCACCAAACTATTCTGTAGAATCATAATCAAACTTCTTGAACATAAAAAAGCAGCTAAGCAATTCGTGCTAACGAATCACTTAGCTGCTTTATTGTTTATTTGATTACTTTTAGGTTACCCATGTAAGGCACGAGTACTTCTGGAACTGTGACTGAACCATCTTCATTTTGATAGTTTTCAAGGATGGCAGCAACCGTACGGCCAACTGCTAAACCAGAACCATTCAATGTATGTGCATAATGGATTTTTCCATCTGCATCTCGGTAACGGATCATCGCACGGCGCGCTTGGAAATCTTCACAGTTTGAGCAAGAACTGATTTCACGATACGTATCTTGTGCAGGGATCCATACTTCTAAATCGTACGTTTTCGCTGCTGAAAAGCCCATATCTCCAGTTGATAATGTCATAACACGGTAAGGTAAGTGTAATTTTTTCAAAATGTCCTCTGCGTCAGCGGTCATTTTTTCAAGTTCTTCATATGAATGTTCTGCATCAGCGAATTTCACCATTTCTACTTTATTGAACTGATGAAGACGAATCAATCCACGAGTATCACGACCGGCACTACCTGCTTCTGAACGGAATGCTGGGCTAAGTGCAGTGAAGTAAACAGGTAAATCTTCTTTTGCTAAGATTTCATTGCTGTAGTAGTTTGTTAAAGGAACTTCAGCTGTTGGGATCAAAGTTAAATCTGTATCAGCTAATTGGAAAACATCTTCTTTAAATTTAGGAAATTGACCAGTACCAAACATGGCTTGGCTGTTTACAGCGTAAGGCGTCATCATTTCAGTATAGCCATGTTCATAGACGTGTTGATCTAACATAAAATTATAAAGGGCACGTTCTAAGCGAGCACCTAATCCTTTATAGTAAACAAAGCGGCTTCCTGATACTTTTGCCCCACGTTCAAAATCAAGAATACCTAGATTTTCAGCAATTTCCCAGTGAGGTTTTGGTTCAAAAGCAAATTGACGAGGCTCACTCCAGCGACGAGCTTCCACGTTATCCTCTTCATCTTTACCCACCGGCACAGAATCATGAGGTAGATTAGGGAGAGTTGTAGCGATTTGTTGTAGTTTTTCATCTACTTGTGCAACTTCTTCGTCTAGTGCTTTGATTTTCCCACCGACTTCTTTCATTTCAGCGATCTTCGCAGTTGCATCTTCTTTATTACGCTTTAATTGGGCGATTTCAGCAGATACATCATTACGGTATTTTTTCAATTCTTCACTTTCAACCAACAATTTTCTGCGAGATTCATCTAACTCCACAAACTCCGCTAAGACTTCTTTTTTAACGCCACGTGACGTTAATTTTTCTTGTACATAGTCAACATTTTGACGGATCATTTTAATATCTAACATTTCTTTTCCTCCTTTTTTTGTATAAAAAAAACCAGCTCATCCAAAGAAATATCTTGGGACGAACTGGTTTGAGTTTCGCGGTACCACCCAAGTTCAGTCTATCGAGACTGCACTTGTAAACAGATAACGGCTGTTACCGACCTTTCTTATTTCGAAAGGCACATTGGGTGAACTGGAACTTCGAAATTATTTTTTACTGATTTGCACCAACCATCAGCTCTCTTGAAAAAAATAAAATGTACTGGGTTCACTGTTTTCCTCTATTTGTATTCTAAGAATAGCGAAAAATTTAGTTTCCGTCAATATGTTCTGTCAGATTGCCGACTAACTTTTCATTTTTTTTAAGCGGGAAATGCATGATAAAAGACGTCCAATCTTGATCTGACTTCGCATAGATATAGCCACCGTGCAATGCTACGATACTTTGTGCAATGGCTAGACCAAGCCCTGTCCCGCCAGTTTCTTGTGAACGGGATTCTTCCACGCGGTAAAATCGATCAAATAGATTGTCAATGGCTTGTTGAGGAATCATGGCACCATTGTTTTTGACAACAACGATGACTTCTGAACCAAGTTGTTCAATTTCAATGATGATTTTAGTAGCTCCTTTGCCATATTTTAGGGCATTGGTTAATAAATTATTGAATACGCGAACCAACTTTTCGGTATCACCATCCATGATCAGTGAATTGATTGGAGATTCAACAAAAATTTGAATCTCCTTTTTAGAAGCTTCTAGTTCAAAATCAGCTGCCAATTGTTCAATCAATTGGATCAAATCAAATGCAGAAAAATTCACAGGAACCGCCGGCTGACGTACCTTGGTATACTCGAACAGATCTTCTACCAATGATTTCATTTGTTTCGCTTTGACATAAGCAGTGTGAGTATATTTCAACAGATCTTCTTCTGTTTGATATTGACCATCTTCAATAAGACCTAAATAGCCAATAATTGATGTTAAAGGTGTGCGAATATCATGACTGACGTTTGTAATCAGTTCGTCTTTTGATTTTTCGATTTTACGTTCGTCTTCAATCGCCGCTACCGTACTGTCCACTAAGCCATTGATACTTTTGACTACACGACTAAGATCGCCACTTAATTCGAAAGGGATACGATGGTCGTAATTGCCATTAGCGATATAATGCAATTCACTAATAATGTGTCGTAATTGCATTTGTCGGTAGCGACGAATCAATCGCCAGTATAATACACCAACATCTAATAGAAAGAACACAGGAAAAATAAAGTTTCGACCATTCCAAAACAAATCACTATCTAAACGCTGGGCAAAGATATTTTTAGAATCCCAAATAGCGTTTGTCAAAGAAGGTGAACTACTGATGATCGAACTGATAATGACCAACATCGCTACATTCAATAGAAGCAGAAGGATGATCGTAATGATTCCTTCTGCTAATAATTCACTGATTTCTTTAGATGTCAGATTGATCCGGCGTCGTTTTTCGATCACTTTTTTATCTTGCATCAATTTTATAGCCCACTCCCCAAACGGTTTGAATGACTTTTTCTCCACCTGTTGCTTCTTCAATTTTATCTCTTAGATGACTAACATGCACCATTACTGTTTTAGCAGAAACGATACTTTCTTGTTTCCAGACACGTTCAAAGATCTCATCTGCACTGAATACATGGTTAGGATGACTTGCAAGGAGATATAGAATACCAAATTCTAAGGCAGTCAGTTGGATTTCTTTTCCATCGATTGTTTTGACTTCATGGGAATCTTTATTGATGATCAAGGCATTTACTTCTAGGACATCCGGTTGATCTGGTGTCACTTGCATTTTTGTGCGACGTAACAAAGATTTCACACGAGCCATTACTTCAAGAGGATTAAATGGTTTTGTTACGTAATCATCCGCACCCGCGACTAACCCTTTGATTTTATCCATATCAGTCGTTTTCGCTGTTAACATAATGATCGGGATTTGTGATTCTTTTCTTAATTCTTTTACTACTTGCATGCCATCCATTTCAGGCATCATGATATCTAGAATAAGTAATTCAATATCAGGGATTGTTCGTACTTTTGATAATGCTTCTTTTCCATCATAGGCTTTTACTGCTTCGTAGCCTTCATTGTGTACGTAGATACTAAGTAATTCAACAATTTCCTTGTCGTCATCTGCGATTAATATTTTCATAAATAGATCCTCCATCGATTAATGTGTTTACTCTTAATATTTTAGCAAAAAAAAAGATAAATAGATAAAAGCAGCGCTTTGTTAAGGAAAATTTTAGAAGAAGAGGGGGTAGAAGGGTGGAAATCTAAGATAAAGGAGGAAACAAAAATAGAAAGTGATTTAAATCAAGGAGCAACATCATTTAGACGAAGTAATAAATTGAGAACACTTACACAGCAATAGTAAGAAAAAAGAAATTTGATCAAACAAATTAAAAAATGAACATTACCTCAGTGAAACTAGGTTAAACAGGAGAAAAAACACGTAAAAACGAATGATTTTTCGCTTCCTGTTTTTAATGATCGACTCTCTTAAAAATGTTGATAAATCAGCCTTTTTTTAGTTGACTTTCAAAATTGATGTTGGTATATTATTATTTGTTCGAAAGAACGGAAAACAAACAAATCGATTCTTAAAATTAGTGATTGACATGTTTGTTAACACATGATAAGATAACGAAGTTGCTTTTGAGTGATTCACTGATTGAAGTTAGTTTCGCAAAGAAAAAAACAAAAAAAGTGATTGACAAATAACAAACAACAAGTTATTATAAGTGAGTTGCTAAAACGACCTCGTGAAAAACGAGTTCAAAAAACTTTTAAAAAATAGTTGACAATCATTCGAGAGTTTGCTAAGATATAAAAGTTGCTACGGCAATCACAAACGATAAGTTGAGGCAGTTGTGTTTCAATTATCATGTAGACCTTTGAAAACTGAACAAAGTAAGACAAACCAAATGTGTAGGGCGTCTTGATTCAATTCAAGACAACAAACATTTTTAACAAGCAAGCAATATGCTAGCAAACAAATTGAGCTTAACAATCGCAAGATTGTTCTAACTTTTATTTATGAGAGTTTGATCCTGGCTCAGGACGAACGCTGGCGGCGTGCCTAATACATGCAAGTCGAACGCTTCTTTTCCCACCGGAGCTTGCTCCACCGGGAAAAGAGGAGTGGCGAACGGGTGAGTAACACGTGGGTAACCTGCCCATCAGAAGGGGATAACACTTGGAAACAGGTGCTAATACCGTATAACAATAGAAACCGCATGGTTTCAATTTGAAAGGCGCTTTACGGTGCCGCTGATGGATGGACCCGCGGTGCATTAGCTAGTTGGTGAGGTAACGGCTCACCAAGGCCACGATGCATAGCCGACCTGAGAGGGTGATCGGCCACATTGGGACTGAGACACGGCCCAAACTCCTACGGGAGGCAGCAGTAGGGAATCTTCGGCAATGGACGAAAGTCTGACCGAGCAACGCCGCGTGAGTGAAGAAGGTTTTCGGATCGTAAAACTCTGTTGTTAGAGAAGAACAAGGGTGAGAGTAACTGTTCACCCCTTGACGGTATCTAACCAGAAAGCCACGGCTAACTACGTGCCAGCAGCCGCGGTAATACGTAGGTGGCAAGCGTTGTCCGGATTTATTGGGCGTAAAGCGAGCGCAGGCGGTTTCTTAAGTCTGATGTGAAAGCCCCCGGCTCAACCGGGGAGGGTCATTGGAAACTGGGAGACTTGAGTGCAGAAGAGGAGAGTGGAATTCCATGTGTAGCGGTGAAATGCGTAGATATATGGAGGAACACCAGTGGCGAAGGCGGCTCTCTGGTCTGTAACTGACGCTGAGGCTCGAAAGCGTGGGGAGCAAACAGGATTAGATACCCTGGTAGTCCACGCCGTAAACGATGAGTGCTAAGTGTTGGAGGGTTTCCGCCCTTCAGTGCTGCAGCTAACGCATTAAGCACTCCGCCTGGGGAGTACGACCGCAAGGTTGAAACTCAAAGGAATTGACGGGGGCCCGCACAAGCGGTGGAGCATGTGGTTTAATTCGAAGCAACGCGAAGAACCTTACCAGGTCTTGACATCCTTTGACCACTCTAGAGATAGAGCTTCCCCTTCGGGGGCAAAGTGACAGGTGGTGCATGGTTGTCGTCAGCTCGTGTCGTGAGATGTTGGGTTAAGTCCCGCAACGAGCGCAACCCTTATTGTTAGTTGCCATCATTTAGTTGGGCACTCTAGCAAGACTGCCGGTGACAAACCGGAGGAAGGTGGGGATGACGTCAAATCATCATGCCCCTTATGACCTGGGCTACACACGTGCTACAATGGGAAGTACAACGAGTCGCGAAGTCGCGAGGCTAAGCTAATCTCTTAAAGCTTCTCTCAGTTCGGATTGTAGGCTGCAACTCGCCTACATGAAGCCGGAATCGCTAGTAATCGCGGATCAGCACGCCGCGGTGAATACGTTCCCGGGCCTTGTACACACCGCCCGTCACACCACGAGAGTTTGTAACACCCGAAGTCGGTGAGGTAACCTTTTTGGAGCCAGCCGCCTAAGGTGGGATAGATGATTGGGGTGAAGTCGTAACAAGGTAGCCGTATCGGAAGGTGCGGCTGGATCACCTCCTTTCTAAGGAATATTACGGAGACTACACACGTTTGTCGATACTTTGTTCAGTTTTGAGAGGTCTACTCAAAATGTAACCCGGGGCCTTAGCTCAGCTGGGAGAGCGCCTGCTTTGCACGCAGGAGGTCAGCGGTTCGATCCCGCTAGGCTCCATTAACAACGTATGTTGTTATATACTTGTTCATTGAAAACTGGATATTGAAGTAAAAATGTAAGTAATACAAACCGAGAACACCGCGTTGAATTTGAAAGCTAAACAAATCGTTTAGCCTTAAGCAAAATAGGCGGCCAGAAGTGAAAGCTTGCTTTCACGGATTGGACGATCTTTTTGTCGAAGAGGCTGATTTGTGTGCTGGATAGAGTTTTTTAATAAGTTCAATTGCTTATTTTTCTTGATTGGACTTCTATCGCTAGAAGAAAGATCAAAACCCAACCGTAAGGTTGATAAGGTTAAGTGAATAAGGGCGCACGGTGGATGCCTTGGCACTAGGAGCCGATGAAGGACGGGACTAACACCGATATGCTTTGGGGAGCTGTACGTAAGCTATGATCCAGAGATTTCCGAATGGGGGAACCCAGCATCTTTTATAGGATGTTACGTATACGTGAATACATAGCGTATACGAGGTAGACGCAGAGAACTGAAACATCTAAGTACCTGCAGGAAGAGAAAGAAAATTCGATTCCCTGAGTAGCGGCGAGCGAAACGGGAAAAGCCCAAACCAATGAGCTTGCTCATTGGGGTTGTAGGACTCCGATATGGTAGTTCTTTCAGATAGTCGAATGACTTGGAAAAGTCAGTCAGAGAGGGTGAAAGCCCCGTAGATGAAATTTGGAAGGCACCTAGGAGGATCCTGAGTACGGCGGAACACGAGGAATTCCGTCGGAATCCGGGAGGACCATCTCCCAAGGCTAAATACTCCCTAGTGACCGATAGTGAACCAGTACCGTGAGGGAAAGGTGAAAAGCACCCCGGAAGGGGAGTGAAATAGAACCTGAAACCGTGTGCCTACAACAAGTCAAAGCCCGTTAATGGGTGATGGCGTGCCTTTTGTAGAATGAACCGGCGAGTTACGATTGCATGCGAGGTTAAGTTGAAGAGACGGAGCCGCAGCGAAAGCGAGTCTGAATAGGGCGTTTGAGTATGTAGTCGTAGACCCGAAACCATGTGATCTACCCATGTCCAGGTTGAAGGTGCGGTAAAACG
>NZ_JBIOSS010000001.1:2840000-3057500 GCF_051714905.1 Enterococcus sp. AZ084 | reverse complement strand
AGGTTCGAGCCCTGTACGGCTCATATTTTTGCGGGTGTGGCGGAATTGGCAGACGCACTAGATTTAGGATCTAGCGCCTTACGGCGTGGGGGTTCAAGTCCCTTCACCCGCATCATATGATTGTTTCTATTTTTTTACGCCGGCTTAGCTCAGTTGGTAGAGCATCTGATTTGTAATCAGAGGGTCGAGGGTTCAAGTCCTTTAGCCGGCATCGTAAATATGCGGAAATAGCTCAGTGGTAGAGCACCACCTTGCCAAGGTGGGGGTCGCGGGTTCGAACCCCGTTTTCCGCTTTGCCAATGTACTACGCGCCGGGGTGGCGGAACTGGCAGACGCACAGGACTTAAAATCCTGCGGTGAGTGATCACCGTACCGGTTCGATTCCGGTCCTCGGCATTACAAATATGCGCCCATAGCTCAATTGGATAGAGTGTTTGACTACGGATCAAAAGGTTAGGGGTTCGACTCCTCTTGGGCGCGTAGTCTTTTTATTTTTTCGGGAAGTAGCTCAGCTTGGTAGAGCACTTGGTTTGGGACCAAGGGGTCGCAGGTTCGAATCCTGTCTTCCCGATTTTTTTTATTTGTTGCAAAGTTATACGTTCTATTGTATGATTATTTTTAATTAATTGAATATGCGCCCATAGCTCAATTGGATAGAGTGTTTGACTACGGATCAAAAGGTTAGGGGTTCGACTCCTCTTGGGCGCGTTGGAAAAACTGGGACTTCATTGAATTCCTAGTTTTTTTTATTTACATAAAAAAATCGTTGCTTATCGTTATTCTTCGAATCAAATAGCCAACAAGCGTTCTCCTTTCATTCTACCTGTAAATTCGCTATAATTAAGGTCAATATTAGTCAAAGGAATGAGTGGGATGGCACAACAAAATACTTCGGATCTAATTGAATCATATATAAAAAAGATCCTGGAAAAAAACGAGATGATCGAGCTTCGAAGGATTGAATTGGCAGATCTATTTAACTGCGTTCCTTCACAAATCAATTATGTGATCAATACACGCTTTACGATTCAACGTGGCTATTTGGTTGAGAGTAAACGTGGTGGTGGTGGGTATATCCGCATTGCTAAAGTGAGAATGTCGGATAAAAAACAAATGCTTGAACGAATCAACTTGCTATTTGGCGAAACAATCAATGAAAAAAATGCCTACGCCATTATTCAGAAACTATATGAAGACCAAATCATTACCAAAAAAGAGGGAAACTTGATGTTGAGTGCGATTGCTAAAAATACATTGAATATCAACGAGACAGAAGATTATACGCGTGCTCGAATTCTACGAGCCTTTTTAGAACGATTAAGCTATGAAGATGGGGAGTGAAATTTAAATGGCAGAAATATTTACAGAAAGAGCACAACGTGTGTTAGAAATTGCCCAAGAAGAAGCAAAACGCTTCAAACATCAAGCGGTAAGTTCAGAACATATATTATTGGCTTTAGTGATCGAACCCAACGGGATTGCTGGGAAAGTATTACGAGAGATGAAATTGAATGAAAAAGATATTTATGAAGAAATCGAGCATTTAGTCGGTTATGGTACAGTGAAAACTTATGCAAAAGGTGTATTTCTCCCTTATTCTCCTCGAATGAAACAAATTTTTGCTTTGGCAAATAGCGAAGTAAATAAAATGGGTGCACAAAAAGTGGGGACTGAGCATATTTTACTTAGTCTACTAAAAGATGAGAGTATCATGGCTACTCGTATCATGATCAACTTAGGAATCAGTTTGAGCAAAGTTCGTCAGTCATTGAAACGCACGATGGGTACGGACACGAGTACCGGTGGTATTCGCCGTCGAAATCCACAAGAAAAGCGAGCAATGACACAAGGTACTCCTACGTTGGATTCATTAGCTAGAGACTTAACTAAGTTAGCCAAAGAAAACAGATTAGATCCAGTCGTAGGGCGTTCAAGAGAAGTCAAACGGTTGATCCAGATACTTAGTCGCCGAACAAAAAACAACCCTGTTTTAGTTGGAGAACCCGGGGTCGGTAAAACTGCGATTGCAGAAGGATTGGCTCAAAAAATCATTTTAGGTGAAGTACCTGAAGAGATGAAAGCAAAACGTCTGATGATGTTAGACATGGGGGCGTTAGTCGCTGGGACGAAGTATCGGGGAGAATTTGAAGATCGAATGAAAAAAGTCATTGATGAAATTTATCATGATGGTCAAGTTATTCTCTTTATTGATGAATTACACACATTGATTGGTGCTGGTGGTGCAGAAGGTGCCATCGATGCATCGAATATTTTGAAACCAGCGTTAGCACGTGGAGAATTACAGACGATTGGTGCGACAACATTAGACGAATACCAAAAATACATTGAAAAAGACTCGGCATTGGAGCGACGTTTTGCACGTATCCAAGTAGATGAACCGACAGCAGATGAAGCGGAAGAAATCTTACGTGGTTTACGTTCACGCTATGAGGAACATCATCATGTGGAGATCACCGATGAAGCAGTACGAGCGGCAGTCAATCTTTCTGTTCGATATATCACTTCCAGACAGTTACCAGATAAAGCGATCGACTTGATTGATGAATCGGCAGCGAAAGTTCGATTGGAACAAGCGGATGATTTGTCAGAAACGACGATACTGAAACAAGAGATCGATCAAGTGAATAAAGAAAAAGAACAGGCGATTCAAAAACAAGATTTTGAAACAGCTGCGCATTTACGTAGACAAGAAAAAAGCTTAATGAAAAAACTAGAAAAACGTTTAGCGATTGAAGCAAAACATAAAAATGGCTTTGCGGATCGGGTGACTGAAGAAGATGTAGCTACGGTTGTTTCGGAGTGGACAGGTGTACCATTGCAACAGTTAGAAAAGAAAGAAAGTCAACGATTACTGGAACTAGAAGCATTGCTTCACGAACGTGTTGTTGGACAAGATGAAGCGGTCAAAGCTGTTTCTCGTGCGATCAGACGAGCGCGTAGTGGCTTAAAAGATCCAAATCGCCCGATTGGTTCCTTTATGTTTTTAGGCCCAACAGGAGTCGGAAAAACAGAATTGGCGAAAGCATTATCAGAAGTAATGTTTGGGGAAGAGGACGCATTGATTCGTGTCGACATGTCTGAATTCATGGAGAAGTATAGTACGAGTCGTTTGATCGGTTCGCCTCCAGGCTATGTGGGTTATGATGAAGGTGGACAATTGACGGAAAAAATTCGTCAAAAACCTTACTCAGTTATCTTGCTAGATGAAGTGGAGAAAGCTCATCCAGATGTTTTCAATCTATTATTACAAGTATTAGATGATGGTCATTTAACAGATGCTAAAGGAAGAAAAGTAGACTTTAGAAATACGATCATGATCATGACTTCTAATATTGGCGCTACCCAAATCCGTGAGGAAAAAAATGTTGGATTCAACGTCCAAGATATTACTAAAGATCATCAAGCGATGCAAAAACGGATACTTGAAGAGCTGAAGAAAGCTTTCCGCCCTGAATTCTTGAACCGTATTGATGAAACAGTCGTTTTCCATTCATTAACAAAAGATGAAGTCCATGCGATTGTTCAAATCATGAGCCAATCGATCGTCAAACGGTTGAAAGAACAAGATATCTTAGTGAAAATCACACCAGCAGCAGTTGATGTGATTGGGAAAGTCGGTTTTGATCCAGAGTATGGTGCACGACCACTAAGACGGGCATTACAAAAAGAAGTAGAAGATCGTTTGAGCGAAGCTTTGCTTGGAGGAGAAATCCATTTAGGCGATCAAATCACTGTTGGCGCTTCGAAGGGCAAAATCACAGTGAATGTGCGTGAACCTAAGAAAATAACTGTTAAAGTATAATGACAGAGTGAGATCGCAACAGAAATGGCTAGATCTGATAGACAAGCCAGAAACCCAAAAATCATTTGGATTTTTGGGTTTTTTGTTTTCCTAAAGAGCTACTTCTAAATCAATAGGGACACATTGTATAAAACAGAAATTATTTTACAGTATCGTTACAATCAATAATAAATGTAAGAAGTATTGGAAAGTTTTCAGAGCTGTGCTACTATTATGGAGTTGTAGGAGGAGGAAATGATGATCGAAATCATAACTACTATAGAATCAATGAAACAAGCAGAAGAATTGCTTGAAGCAGGAGTGGATACCTTATATTTTGGGGAAGAACGCTTCGGTCTACGCTTACCAGCTTCTTTTACAAGAGAAGAACAACGCGAATTAGTTGCGCTGGCACATCGTTACGGTAAAAAAGTAAATATAGCTGTCAATGGGATCATTCATCCTGAAAAAATGAAAAAAGTCCCAGAGTATCTGCAATTTTTAAAAGAAATCAATGTGGACATGATCACAGTTGGTGATACTGGGATTATCTATACCATGAGGAAAAATCCAGAGTTGAGTATCCCTTATGTTTTTGATGCAGAAACATTAGTGACGAGTGCACGTCAAATCAATTTTTGGGCAAAAAAAGGGGCGATTTCTGCTGTTTTAGCACGTGAAGTGCCATTTGATGAGATGAAAGAAATGGAACATAAGTTACAGATTCCTGTGGAAACACTTGTGTATGGAGCTACATGCATCCATCAATCGAAACGTCCACTGTTACAGAATTACTATAACTACACGCAACAGGACGAAAAAAAAGATCGTGAAAGAGGACTCTTTCTCGCTGAACCTAAAAAAGAAGATACACATTATTCGATTTATGAAGATTCACATGGTACGCATATTTTTGCGAATAATGACATCAATTTAAGTAATGAACTCCCACAGCTTTATGCCCATCATTTCCGTACCTGGAAATTAGATGGCGTTTTTACGCCTGGTGAAGCATTTGTTGAGATCACTAAATTATTTGTTGAGGCAAAAAAAGCATTATTAGCAGACACATGGACAGAAACGTTAGCACAAGAAATGACGAATAAGATCAACGGATTACATCCAACGAATCGAGGACTTGATACAGGTTTCTTTTATATTGATCCTGAATCTATCAAGTAAGGAGTATGGTGAAATAAAATGACAACAAAAAGAAAATTAAAACGTCCGGAAGTTTTAGCACCAGCCGGCACGCTTGAAAAACTAAAAACAGCTATTCATTATGGCGCAGATGCTGTGTATATTGGCGGCAATGCGTATGGATTACGTAGTCGCGCAGGAAACTTTACTTATGAAGAAATGGCAGAAGGTGTGGCATTCGCAAAGGAACATCAAGCGAAAGTATATGTAGCAGCAAATATGGTCACACATGAAGGAAATGACGAAGGAGCCGGTGAATTTTTCCGTAACCTGCGCGATGTGGGTATTTCAGCGGTAATCGTCTCTGATCCAGCACTTATTGAGATCTGTGCCACAGAAGCCCCTGGATTACCTATCCATCTATCGACTCAAGCTTCTGCTACCAACTATGAAACATTGGAATTTTGGAAAGAAGAAGGCTTGGAGCGTGTGGTTTTAGCTCGGGAAGTTTCGATGGAAGAAGTCGCTGAGATACGTCGACATACGGATGTAGAGATTGAAGCATTTATTCATGGAGCAATGTGTATCTCTTATTCAGGACGTTGTACGTTGTCGAATCATATGTCGATGCGTGATGCCAATCGTGGAGGCTGTTCACAATCTTGTCGTTGGAAATATGAATTGTATGATTTGCCATTTGGACAAGAGAGAAACTCTTTGACAGATGCTGGCGAGATCGAAGAAGAGTTTTCGATGAGCGCGGTAGATATGTCGATGATCGAACATATTCCTGACTTGATTGAAAATGGCGTAGATAGTTTTAAGATCGAAGGTCGAATGAAGTCGATCCATTATGTATCAACTGTCGCAAATGTCTATAAAGCAGCTGTAGATAGTTATATGGAAGATCCTGAAAACTATGTTTGCAAACAAGAATGGATCGATGAGTTATGGAAAGTGGCTCAACGAGAACTGGCAACAGGATTTTATTACGATACACCTAGCGAAAATGAACAATTATTTGGTGAACGTCGTAAGATCCCTGTGTATAAATTTGTCGGAGAAGTCTTATCTTATGACGAGGAGACGAAACAAGCGACAATCCGTCAGAGAAACCTCTTTTCTGTAGGGGATGAAATCGAATTTTATGGGCCTGGATTTACTCACTTTAGTCAAATGGTTGAGGTAATGCACAATGAAGAAGGAGAATCCATTGATCGCGCACCAAATCCTATGATGATTTTGACTATGCCAGTCACACAACCAGTTAAACCTGGAGATATGATTAGAAAAAGAAAATAATTTTTTAAGCAATCAAGCGAAATGAGCATCTCGTCAACAGAATGACTAGAAACGTGCTACACTTATTTTTTGTAAGAGCTGATAAAAAAGTTTATGGAAAAATAAGCGGTAGGATGTGGCATCAGCTGCTAAAAGGAGGAACAAGATGAAAACATATGATTATATTGTCATTGGCGGAGGATCTGGAGGCATTGCTTCAGCGAATCGTGCCGGTATGCATGGAGCGAAAGTATTATTGATTGAAGGCAATGAACTAGGTGGCACGTGCGTCAATGTCGGATGTGTTCCAAAAAAAGTCATGTGGCAAGCAAGTACGATTTTAGAAACGATCGAACGTGATGCTTCAAGCTATGGTATCCAAGCAGACGTCAAACATGTTGACTTTAAAGAACTGGTAGAGAAGCGTGAGAAATACATTGATTTCCTTCATGGCGCTTATCAAAGAGGCTTAGATAGTAATAACGTTGAAGCAATCAAAGGATATGCTCGCTTTGTAGATAGTCAAACCGTCGAAGTAAACGGTGAAAGCTATCAAGCGAATCATATTTTGATTGCAACTGGTGGTAAGCCAAGCAAAATGACGATTCCTGGTGGAGAATATGCCATTGATTCAAACGGCTTTTTTGCATTGACAGAATTACCAAAATCGACGATCGTATTAGGTGCTGGTTATATTGCAGCTGAACTTTCAGGTGTGTTAAATGGCTTGGGAAGTGAAGTGATGTGGGCGTATCGTAAAGAACGTCCATTACGTACGTTTGATAAAATGTTATCTGATAACTTGATTGAGATGTATCAAGAAGCAGGAATCCACACTTATGCAAACTTTACGGCAAGTGAAATAACAAAGAACGGGAATGTCTACACCGTTACCTTTGAAAATGGGGAAACACTAATGGCAGAGTGTGTGTTATTTGCTGGCGGACGTGTACCGAATACAGATGCATTAGGCATCGAAAAAACGAACGTTGGATTAGATGAAAAAGGATTTATCAAAGTGGATAAATTCCAAAATACAACCGATTCACACATTTATGCCATTGGTGATGTCATTGGTAAAATCGACTTGACGCCAGTAGCGATTGCTGCAGGTCGTCGTTTGTCCGAGCGACTATTCAATGGAAAAGAAAATTCTTATTTAGACTATGATTTAGTTCCAACAGTCGTCTTTACTCATCCACCGATTGCAACCATCGGATTGACCGAAGAGCAAGCGTTGGCGACATACGGTGAAGGACAATTGAAAATCTATCGTTCACGATTCACGCCAATGTATTTTGCTTTAAACGATTATCGACAAAAATGTGAAATGAAATTGATCTGTGTGGGTGAAGAAGAAAAAATTGTTGGGCTGCATGCCATCGGTGTAGGTGTCGATGAAATGTTACAAGGTTTTGCAGTAGCGATCAAAATGGGGGCAACCAAAGCAGATTTTGACAATACAGTAGCCATCCATCCAACAGGTGCAGAAGAATTTGTTACCATGCGTTAAGTCGCTAGTAAGTTGAGGAAATACCCATATAGAAAAAGCAGACGGAATATACGTCTGCTTTTTCTGATTTATGCAGATAAAACTATGTATAAAGAACTGTTTCAATGTTATTCCAAAATGAGGTTGTTGGTATTTTAGAAATTTTGATCATTTTAGCTTTCGTTTTAGCTTGGTTCAGTTCGATGTCTGTTAAAACTAAATCATATTGATTGACTGTGTCGTAGTTTACTTGAAAAATGTTATCAGTATATGTATGGATACTATGAATCGCAGGGATTTTTTTGAATAACAGTTGCTTATACAGTGCAAGTGTTCTTTCTTCCTGATAAGAAACAATCAAGATAGACACCTTCTTCTTGTAAGGAAAAACGGTCGTCAGTAAAGCAGGTGATAATGAAATCAATTCTAATAGTAACTCTTCATAGAGTAATTGATTCCGTTTGATCATCATTAATCCAGCATGGTCAATGGCTTGATTATATGCTTTTAGTATCTGAGGCGAATGCGTAAATAGGATTTCAGATAAAATCTGTAGATACGTTGTTTTAAAGAATTGTCGGTTTTTATTGTAATTGATCAACTCACTCAATTTCTGAATACCTTCTTGATTCAAAGAGAAGTCTTGGGATAATGAACGATAAAAGTATTCCGAAAATTGTCGAATCCGTTGATATTCCCCCTGACTACTAGGTGCTGACTGAACACAAGGGAAATAGATTTTTTTGTCTAATAGATTTGAGACAGTTGTGGTTGTCACATTAAAACCGTATTCTTTTTCAATGATTGAACAAAACACTGTATTATTTTTTATTATTTCAAAAAAAGAAGGATCATTGATTGGATTTCCTTTATTTTCTGAGATCAAATGGCCTTGTCCGATCCGAATGATTGCTGTGTAAAGATAAAAACTATTGATAATCACTTTATATGTACTAATTGTTTGATGTGTTGCTTGCTTTTTATAGTAACGTTGTAATACATCGAATATGTGATAAAAATGGGGCAATTGCTGTGGCGTATATTGCTCACGAAACATACTACAGAAGAATTGCCTAATGTAACTTTCATCCCCAATGATTTTGAGTTTTGAGGAGATATGTATGGATAATGGCGCATTGATCTCGCTGAAATAAGTATTGATATTTGCAATGATCCGGCGAATACTTGTTTCACTTAAATATAATTTATTTGCTAATTTAGATAACGTTGGCTCTACTTCAAAAATCATCTGTAGTATTTGTACATTCGTTGATTGATTGAGTATTTGTTTGATTAAATCTTCCAAATTGATCTCTGGTGGTAATAGTAAAGAAGCTACTTGATATTTATCGGTGTTGATACAAACTGGTGCATATGTATGGTTAAAAAACACAATATCGGTCAATAATGTTTTTTTTGTTACCCCAAGTTGTTCCGCTAAAGTCGAACAGTCAATGGCGGCCATACCTAAGAGTAAAGCTAGTTTGATCTGCCTTTCAGAAGTCTTTTCAAGCATATTTGTTCGTTTTATCATACTTTTCAGATCTTCTAAAAAATAGAAAATCTGTTTTTTCACATCCTTTATTCATGTTATAAACATTATTTTATCATATTTTTCTAATTATTCGAGTTTTTCTTTTTATTATAATCGGTGGTTATTTAAAAGTGAGATTGCCTTCTTTATTTAATAAGTATTATTTTAAAAAAAACAGCATATGATAATGTAAATAACTAGAAGTAGTCAATTGACACACGCAAAGGTAAAATTTTCTGATACATGTTTTTTTATTTCTATGATTTAACTTTTTTTATCTAGCAAAAAAATTTAAGAATAACATGTATCTATGGAATAAATGGTCTATTTCACTTACAAATCTTTAACTATAACATCCGAGCAATGTGATTATTGAACATGTTTTTTATAAAACAGAAAAACTAATATTAAGAAATTATCGAAAAAGCTGTACGATACATTATAGGTTTTTTAAAAAGAAAGGAGCTTGTTGACTATGGGTGTACTTGAGAAACAATTAGAGAGACAAATTTCATTGCTTTATTTGCTAAATATTGAGCCATCGAATATTAGCAATCTAGCCAAAGAATTGAGTATTACAGATAAGACGATTGCGGCAGATATCGATAGTTTTAATACGGCTTGTTTTCCAGCTCGTATTGAAACCAATCAGTACAAAGAGGTATCGCTTTCGATACCAAAGAAATTGAACTTGGATGATATATTTGTCAGGATACTTAATAATTCAACAAATGTGAAAATTTTAAAGTACATATTCATTACAGAACCTTCTCTATCTGAGATTGCGACGAAATTATTTTTAAGTAAAACGAGTATCCGCAGAATCGTCGCCAAAATCAATACATATTTCTTGAAAGAAAAAATCAATGTCCAAATTAATTTAGAGAACAAATTAACGATCACTGGAAATGAAATCGAGATTCGACGTTTATTTGCTAGTATGTTCAAGGAAATTTATAAAGTAAAAGAATTTCCCTACTTCGATACGATTTATCAGATGCTCAGACGTTGTTTGAAGGCACAAAAAAGGACGGTTAGTACACCAAAAGTGATTTATTCGGTGTATTATATTTACTCTTCGATTATTCGAATTGGTAATAAACATCTTATTCCTGAGAAAGAATTGATCGACAACGAGCAGATCGTAGGTACCATCTTGGAGATCATCCAAAGCGATACAGTTTTTTGTACGTTGATGAGTCAAAAATATAAATTCAATGTCACACAAAAAAATGTTTCCAATATTCTCACTTCCTATTTTGGCCTAATGTTTACAGAGGTCCAACATCGAGATCAGAGATTAGAACAGAATATTGAAAGGTTTCTTCAAAGCTTTTACAGTCTATTAGCAATTGATATGCCGATCAACACTACGGAAATCGAATATTTTTTTGATTTTATCAATTTTTATAAAGAATTAGCCATCTTCAAAGTAAGCTATGCAGATATATTTTATAAAAAAATGATGGAGAACAATCCTAAGATCTGGCAAGCCTATCAAAAATCTTTGCAAATTGCGCAATTAAATTTTGTCGAGCAAAGCGAACTATTACATAAAGAATTATTACTCGAATTAATCATTTCTTCCAATGATTTGTTACGAATGATTGAACCAAAAATACAAGAGAAGTCGATTTTATTATTAAGTTCTCAAGAAGTTGGCTTATCTCTTTTATATAAAAATTTGATTTTACATAAGCATCCATTTTTAAAAAATATTGATATCTATGAAAAGGACGTTTTTTCTATTGATTATCAATTAATCAATCAATACGATTTGATTTTGACTGATTTATCCTTAAATTTTGATCGGATCACCTCCGAAATTTTGAAAATCTCTAAAGTTCCTACTTCGATTTTTTGGAATAATTTTGAGCAGTGTCTCTATTCTTCTTAATAGAAATCGTTATGTTGGAGGTTTTTTTCATCTTTTTATCAATTTTGAAAAAATAGATAGTAGAGGCAGTCGAAACTCAGGTACGCTTAAAGCACCCGCTAGTTGGTGTTGGATAGGATGGACATTTTATGAGAAAGTGAGCTGGAAAAATTAGTTGAATAAGTTAGCAATATTTTTACTGTTTGGGGTATATAGTATAGCATTCAAGGCGTTATCTTTGATATTTAAAATGCTTTGGGTAGTCACCAAAGCATTTGGGAAGTTCATTGGAAAAATGGTTAAAAAGGGATGGGAAAAAAGGGCGCAAAAAAAGGCGCTTTCACGCTCACGTGAAGTAGCTTCACAGCAAAAGAGAAATACCTTAGATCGTACGTCTATCCATTCAAGCATATCGCAAGAGAGTCGATTGAATACGCAAGTATCACAAGCCCAACAACAGACGAATCGGCTGCGCACCTATTCTGGCCAATCTCTAACGACAGGACACTCGAGATAATGCAAAGGAAAATGAGAGAGGAGTGAGTGATGGATGTCTATAGAAGATATATCTAAAGAAAAGATGCTTAGAGAAGACAAGCTTAAAGAAAGTAATAAAAGTAATATCAATGAATCATTTCTGTCTATATTTTCATATAAAAATGAAGCGATCATCAACAAGATCATCGGATCTCCAATTGATGAAAAAATCAGAAATGAAAGCAAAGATATAAATTTTGATACGACGCATAATGAGTTGATCCGTGATAAGAAAGAAAATATTACCAAAGAGCTTAAAATCCTTGATTACCAACTAGAGATTATTCGTCTAAAACGGGACATAGCGACCATCAATGGGATTGGAACCATCAGCTCTTCTGAGCAACAGGCTATCGATAATAAGTATGCAAAAAAACATGCGAAATTAAAAAAAGATCAAACGACCTTGGAAAGCCATCAAAAAGAATTAGACAAATATGGGAATGGCCAAAGTGTTTTAAAAGCAAATGCAAAAGACCAGCAAGTTGATTCAGCAATCGTTCTCGCATTGATCAAAAAAGACGAATTTAAAAAAGAATTGACCGCTCATAGGATAGGACTAGTAGCCAAAGAAGATGAGGTCAATAAGTTAAGGGCTGAGATTGGCAAAATCAAGAAAAGTAAAAAGACAGTCCTTGAACAAAAGGTCCAATTAGCCGAAGAGAAGGTTAAAAAAATTGAGATCGTCCAAAAAGAATTAAAGGATAAGATAGATAAAGTTAAGGTAGACAAAGATCAACCAGAACCTATGCGACGTTCCAATTCTTTTTCTGAATTTACGGCAAATAAAAATGATTCAGACGAAGTGTTAGTGTCAAAACTTCAAGCAATTAGTGCAATAAAAGAAGGATTTCAAAATGAAATTGCTGAAACAAAAGGGCTGCTTGATTATACCGAAAAGGTTGAAATAGAAGTCGTTCGTTCGGTTGAAGTGAAAGCAGAGCAAGCAAAGGAAGCAGTTGTCCTAAGTAAGGCTGATCGTGAGGCGACTATTGTTACACCTACGATTGAACGCGAACCAACCCCAGTGATTGCGGAAGAACCAAAAAAAGATCAAGTCGATCGTGCGACTGTTGAAAAAAATCCACCGCCGATCGATGTCAATGTGATCGTGAATGAGGCACCAGAAAAAACGAAGCTACAAAAACCAATAGTGGAAGAACCTAAAAAAGAACCTGTTGTAAGCGAAAATCTTGAGAGTAAAAAAGCAGAGCTTATCAAAGCATATGTCGAAAATCTTCAAGCAAAAGTTGGCTTGATTGAAGCTAAAAACAAGAATACCGATCTTTTATTGAAGCGGATCAAACAGAGCAATACGACCGAGGATGTGCAGTTTCTAAAGGAACTGAAGGCGGTTTTAGCTGATCCTGAAAAACTCCAAAAAATGACTAAAGATTTATCTGCTGAAAGCATCAAACAGATGGATAAAGATATCAAAGGCTTACAAGAAGAAACTCGTGGGATAAAAGAACAAACGAAGAAGTTGAGTGAATTAGATCATTCAAAATTAAAACAATCATTTTTCAGAAACTCCCGAAAAATCCGTGCAGCTAGATGGTTGCTGAATCTATGGCCGATTGCCATGATACCACTTGGTATGTCTTGGGTAGGTTCCATTTTACCATCTACAGCCATGGCTATTTTTGGGCAACAGTTTGTGAACGCTGCGATTGGTTTTGTCGCTGCCAGTTTTTTTGGTTCAAAAGCAATTATTTATGCGAAAAAGAAAATTCCTCAAGTATTCAATAAGCTAGTACAGAAATTCCCAAGAGTATTTGGTCCAATTGCTCGTGGGTTGGCGAAAGCGCGGGAAAAAATGCCGTTTAGGAAACAAAAACAGCCAGCAGAACAAATGAAAGAAGCAACTCCAGTAAATGAAAAACTGACAGAAGGAATAGAGAAATCTGAAGTAACAAAAGAAGGGTTAACTTCTAAGGATCTCAAAGGCAAAGACAAAGTTGTAGCGATGGAAGCACCAACTAAAGAAGGTGCAAACACAGCTGAAATAGAAGAAAAACAATCAAGAGCCAAACGTGCGTGGGAAACAGTCCGTCATGCGCCGAAGCGGATGTTTGATTATGTCATGAAAAATAAATTATCCTTATTTATCATGTTGGCTGTACCATTGGCTTTAGGGATAGGTGGGATGTTTGCCCTATCTGCGCTAGTACCAATGCTTGCAACCTCTATGGCTGCGCCATTCTTGATGCAGTTAGGTGCCGTGGCTTTGATTGGTGTCAGTATTGGAATCGGTATCCAATTATTAGATAAGTTTGTGTTCAAACGAATTGAAAGCCGTGTGGCCAAAAGAGAGGATCTGGCATTTGAAAACAAAGTAAAAGAAAAAGTTTTAGAAGGCCAAGAGCTAGGAAAGTGTCAATCTTTAGATTCAAAAGAATTTAGAGAGAAAGTATCTGCAATCGCAGGTCTTGATGAAAAAGCGAAAGCACCCGAGCAAGTCTTGACCAATGAGCAACAAAAAACGACAGAAAGATCTGAACGAACCTCTGAGACGGCGAAAGAATCGAAAGTCATTGAGATGAAACCAAGGGAAAGTACACAACCTCAGCCAAGTACATCGCAAACGAAGGTAGAACCAACACCCTCTGGCTCAAAAGAACCAGTCGCATTGACAAACAGAGGCAATCAGCCAATCGAACGTCGCGCAAGTTTTCCCGGTACGAGTCCAGATCTCGGACGACAAGCAAGCTTTGAGTCATTAAGAAGAAACTCATTGCAATTATCAAATGAGCGAAATAATCGAGCGCGTAGTCAGCAAACGCAGGCTCAAATTCAAAATAATAAGAAAAGTAAAACGACACAATTATAAAAAATAACTTTGACTGAAAGGAAATAAAAAAATTTGAAAAATTCCCGGCAGCTTATGGTAGTGCATGTGTTAGTAATTGGTATTCTGCTTTATGTGGGTAATCGTATTGGTTATTTATTTTTAGCAGAGAATACTGGGAATTTATCATTTGCAGATAATTTACTAACAGCATTCAACCGAACATTTGAAGAACTCTCCAAATTTTCACCTCAATTTAGCTATGAAATGAGGTCACTAGGGATAGGAGCCGTGGCTGCGATTTCCTATATACTTTTTGTCTTATATAAGACGTTTGATGAGAAGAATACCCGCCCCAATGAAGAATATGGAAGTGCACGATGGGGAAAGTACAGCGACATCCGTGCATTTCTTGATAAGAAAAAAGATTTCAATATTTTGTTGACGAAGAGCGAAAGCTTATCATTATCAGGACGTATGAAGATTACACGAAACGATAATTTCAACCGAAATAAAAATGTCGTTGTGGTGGGAGGAGCCGGTAGTGGTAAGACGCGATTTTATGTAAAACCTAACTTGATGCAAATGCATTCCTCTTATGTCGTCAGTGATTCTAAAGGCTTATTATTAGCTGAAACAGGCAAAATGTTTGAAGAAGCGGGTTATCAAATCAAGATTTTTGACTTGATCAACCGAAGAGATACGCATCAGTACAACCCGTTTCAATATATCCAAACAGAGGATGATATCTTGAAAATCGTGAACAATCTTATCAAAAATACGACGAACCCAGATAAAAAAGGCGGAGACGATTTTTGGGAAAAAGCTGAAACAGCCCTATTGATGGCTATTTTTAGCTATTTGATCCAAGAAGTAACCGCAGAAGATCGGACATTAGGAAACGTGATTGAATTAGTCCGTTTAGCAGATATTGAAGAAGATTTGCCTGGCTATGTCAGCCCACTAGATATTTTATTCAATGAGTTAGAACAAAAAGATCCGACAAACTTTGCGGTATCACAGTACAAGATTTTTAAACTTTCTGGTGATAAAACGACGAAAAGTATCCTAGTCAGTCTAGGCGTACGGTTGTCACCATTTGATATCCCAAGTATCAAGGAACTTGTTTCACAAGATACACTTGAGCTGGATACAGTTGGTGATGTCAAAACGATCCTCTATATCTTATTGCCTGATACAGATACCAGTTTCAACTTTTTAGCGAGTATGATGTATCAGCAATTATTTGACATGTTAGTTTATAAAGCCGATAACGTTTATAAGGGACGATTACCTTGTCATGTCCGTTGTATCCTAGATGAGTTTGCCAATATTGGTCAAATTCCTGATTTTGAAAAAGTGATTTCGGTTATTCGAAGCCGTGAAATCTCCACAAATGTCATTTTACAAAATATCAGTCAGCTAAAAACCTTGTATAAGGATACGTGGGAAACGATTATTGGGACCAGTGATGTCTTTTTATATTTAGGCGGAATGGAACAAAGTACACACGAATATATCTCAAAATTGCTAGGGAAACAAACGATTGAACAAAGAAATACAAGCGTCACCAAAGGGAATAATGGTTCCTTTAGTGAGAACTTCCAGAAATTAGGAAGGAACTTGATGGACCCTGATGAAGTGGCAAGTCTCAAAGGACAAGAATGTATCTTGAAAATCCGAGGAGTCCATCCGTTTTTATCAAAGAAATATGATATTGTGAAACATAAAAACTATAAGAAGTTAGGCGACGTAACAGATTCCTATATGTATGAACGAAATCTATCTGCTTAGCTAGTTTGATCAATGAATCACTCATAATAAATAGAAAGCACCTTCATTCGAATGCTAGACTGAGAATGTGGTGCTTTTTATTAGCTACAAAAGGATGGTTCACTGAAAAAAACAGTGAAATTTGGCCATTTCATTCATTGTAGGTGGAAGAAATATAGAAATAGCCAGTAAGAATAACATGTAGGCGGTTTATTATCGAAGGTTAATTGTAAAGGATGGTTCTAGTCCTTAAAACAAAATTCATTTGCTAATAGGCGGTTATCCAGTTTATCTACTAAAGGAACGAGCCGTATTTATTCTAAAATTTCTAATGGAAGAAATAACTGATACAAGTAAACAGAGAATTTCGCATATACTAAATTTATGAAATAAAATAAAAAATTATTTTTACAAAAAAGGAGATTAGCAAAATTATGAATGCACAATTATTAGAACAAGTATTTGGATTAGTTTCACAGTTTACATTAATTGGTGGTGGACTATGGTTGATTTGGGGAACAATTATCCTAGCTGGTGCGTTAAAAGATAAAAATGGCCCTCAATTACAACAAGGAATTTGGCAGATTGTTGGTGGTGGATTGATTCTAGTCGCTGCAGGTTGGTTTGCTACTTCATTCAACATTGGATCGTTTTTACCATAATCGTTAGGCAAAAAGAAGAGTAGGAGTATAGCATATGGAATCTGCAATTATGACTATCTTTGATCAAATTATGACATTTCTTAATGGGGACGATTTAAAAAATGTTTTAGGAATGGATTTACGAAGTTACATATATGATGCCTACAGTTTAGTGGAACGACTACAGCAACACGTAGTTGGGCCACTTGCTTTATCCATTCTAGCAATTTTTATTCTATTAGAGTTTCAAAAAATCTCAACGAAAGTTGAAGGTGCAGGTGGAGCTCCCATGTTAGGATTTGAGATGATTATCAAAGCATTGATCAAATTCGTCATCTGTTACATAGTTATTTTAAGAATTCAAGATATTTTAGATGGTATGGTTATCATTGCCGGCAATCTAACCACTAGGATTTTAACAATTGGGAATGCTTCAGCTGTAAGAGATACAGCAGATGCAGTGAGACAAGCAGTCTCTCAACTAAGTTGGTGGTCACAATTAGTCGTATTACTCGTGATGTGTATCCTGTTTTTAGCATCACTTGTTGTGCGCGTATTGGTTCAAGTCACCATTTATCTTCGTTTTTTGGAGATGTATATATTTTGTGCAATGGCACCAATTCCGATGAGTGCTTTACCAAGCCAAGAGTTTTCAGTGATGAGCAAGGGATTCTTCAAAAATTTCGCTGCACTCGGTCTACAGGGAACATTCATCGCGTTAGTCTTGGTCATTTATCCGACGATTTTCCATCGTATCATGGAAGAAGTTGGTTCAGGAATTTTTGGGATTATTTTAGGTTTGACAGTTTACATGATTGCTTTATTGCTTTCTGTAAATAAAACTAAGGGATGGGCAAAAACATTGATGTCAGCATCGTAAGGAGGAACTATGGCAGTTGAGGTAAAGATACCAAAGGATATTAAAGAATATAAAGAAAAGGTAATTGCAGGAATGAATTTAAAGCAGCTGCTTTGTTTAGCTATTGCAGCTGGAGTAAATGTCTTGATCAGTTTGATTTTCATCGCAGGATTAAAGATTCCTATGGAAATCACAAGTTGGTTTATGATTCTTTCATCCATTCCAATCGTTTCATTTGGCTGGTTTAAAAGAAATGGCTTGACATTTGATATCTATCTTAAACAATTTTTCAAATACCACGTGGCACCAGGGACACGAAAAAAGAAGCCTAAGGAAGAAATGAATAAAGAAATTGAAGATGTAGGCGGGCAAGAAACATGATGAAGTTAAAAGCGCTCAAAGCGTTAAAACCAACTAAAAAACCAAAAGATGAGGAAAAAGAATTTATTAGTAAGCCTAAATCAAAGAAGAAAGAGGATATTGATCCTTTTAGAGATACGTTTAGGTTTGAAGAGATTTATGAAAGTGGTATTTGTAAAATCGATGAATTTACCTATTCATTGACGCTTGAGTTACAAGATATCAATTATCAATTATCTTCTGACGATCATCAAATTGAAATTTTCTCTCAATACTGCGACTTTTTAAATTCATTGAGTAGTAAGACAAAGTTGCAACTCACTGTTTATAAAAAGAAACGACCGCTTGCTGATTTGCAATCGGTTCTTTATTACAAGGCAAAAAATGATTTCCTCGATTCATATCGTGAGGAAATGAATCAAGTCATTTCAAGGAAATTAGATGAAGAAAAAAATGGTTTCAAAAAAACGATTTTATTTACTTTTGTGCAGAAACATCCTACGTTGGAGATTGCTCAAAAAGAATTAGAGATGGTAGCAGATCGTTTTGAAATGTTTGCTAGTCGCTTAGGCAGTCAAGCAAAAAAAGTAGAAAAAACAAAATTATTACATATGATTTCCGAAATCTTATTAACGAATGACAAGACGGTTAAGACAGAAGTCGATGAGGTACTACCTGAAGTCATGGAATTTAAGGAAAACAAAAACCACGTAAAAATAGATGATCACTATGCAAAAACATTATATTTACAAGAATACCCTTCTGAATTATCGGATACGTTTCTTTTTGAAATGTTAGAAATCCCTCGTGAAATTGTTGTATCTTTACATATTGAACCAATGGATCAAGATGAAGCCTTTGATTTAGTGAAGACGAAATTGGCTTTTATGGAACAACAAAAAGTGGATGAGCAGAAGAAGGCGTTACAAAGTGGGTATGACTTTGAGATGCTCTCTTATGAACTCTCTTACTCACTAACAGAAGCCAAAGGTCTGGTGGATGATCTCCAAAATAGGGGACAAAAATTATATGCGATAACAGGATCTGTCTATTTCCATTCACCAACGAAAGAAAAATTGGCTGAAGTCCATGATGAAATAAACTCAGTGTCTCGACGTTTTGGATTTAAACTTATTGAATTGGAGTTCATGCAAGAAAATGGCTTGAATGCAACCTTACCTTTGGGAATCAATGCGATTCCATTAGATCGAACACTTTCAACAGCCAGTACCGCCATTTTTATCCCATTCACGATTTCGGATTTGATTCAAGAAAATGGGAAGTATTATGGTGTCAATGCGATTTCAAAAAATATTCTTTCACTCGATCGAAAATTATTAAAAGCACCGAATGGATTTGTTCTAGGAACACCAGGTTCTGGTAAAAGTTTCTCAGTCAAGCGTGAAATCGTCAATGTACTACTACGCGATGCAGATGATGAAGTCATCATTATTGATCCTGAGCGAGAATATTCTGTCATTGGTCAAAATTTCAACGGTGAGATCATCAAAATCTCGAGTGATTCACCGACAACGATCAATCCCATGGATATCAATGAGAACTATGGAGATGATACTGATCCAGTCGTGCTAAAATCAGAGTTTTTGATTTCATTATTTGACCTGATCATTGGTGGTGCCTTGGGGCTAAGTTCGGCACAAAAAACGTTGATTGACCGTGTTTGTCGTCGAACGTATGAAGTGTTGAATGATCGTATACCAACATTCATTGACTTTTATAATATTTTAAAAGAACAAGAAGAAGAAGAAGCCAAGCAATTAGTCATGGATCTAGAAATCTATATTGAAGGAAGTTTGTCCGTCTTTTCTGCAGAGACAAATGTCGACATTACCAAGCGTTTAGTGATTTATGATATCAAGGATCTAGGAAAACAATTGAAAACGATGGGGATGCTGATTGTATTAGACCAAGTATGGAATCGAATCACGACCAACCGTGAACGTGGTGTTCGTACGTGGTTATATATTGATGAAATGCAGCTTTTGTTTACGAATGAATATTCTGAGAACTACTTCTTTGAACTATGGAGTCGTGCACGAAAGTGGGGAGCGATCCCGACTGGCATTACCCAGAACGTCGAAACTTTACTATTGTCCGATTTAGCTCGACGGATGTTGTCAAATAGCGATTTTATCATGATGTTGAATCAAGCAAAATCAGACCGCACACAGCTAGTTAGACTGTTTGATATTTCAGAAGAACAAGAAAAATACGTAGTGAACTCTCCAGAAGGGTATGGTCTTATGGTGTTTGGGGATACAACGTTACCCTTTTATGATCATTTCCCTAAAGATACACAGCTCTATAAGATGATGTCAACGAAACCTGGAGAAACTTGATAGGCATACGGGAAAGGAAACAGGAAAGTGGCTGATTCAAAAATTTTAGACAAGAACAGGGCAGGTAAGAATGCTACAACTACCAGTACAAATAATAAAAAAATGGTAGTAAGAGGTAGCAAACTATCTTTAAAAAAAGATAATTCTATTAGTACTTCTCGAAGAAAAAAGCTGATGAAGTTATTGAAGGGGAACAATCCTCGTATCAAAAGAAATTCCCAGCAAGCAAGTTTTCAGAGAAAGCAAAGAAAAAACGATAAGAATAATGTGAATTCGGAACCTTTAGGTAGTACCAATAAAGGCAAATCGGTCAACACCCAGAGCATCCATCGACGACAAAGAATTCGAGAGAGTCGAAGGGATGAGCTAAAGCAACAGCAACATGATTCAATGATGCGCCCTAATAAAGTCGATACAACCATCGCTCCTGCTCCTGTTACTAATAACAACACAGATCAAAAAAAAGAAAAAGCGAACACTCAAGCAATTTTTAATCAAAAGAACCGCCATCAACAGATTCGTGAACAACAAAAGAAAAATACTACCTACAAAGGATACACCAGTAAAGCAAAACTAGAAAAGCAACAAGGACAACAAGAAAAAATTAGTTCTAACACAACAAATATACGTCATAAAAATCAAAAAAGAGCCTTGCATCTTTCTAAAAATGAACAGCTTGAAAAAAAGAAAAGAAACAATAAGCGAAAAGAAGGAAAAAAGAAGGTTGCAGCTAAAAGGAATATGCGGGCCAAATTAGATAATATGTTGAAAGATCAAATTTCGCCTAAAAATCCTTTTAAAAATAAAATCAAAGACTTGATTATTGATAAGGTTGGGCGAGATGAAGAGGGTAATTTGAATTTGGTTGGTATGCTTATCACCATACTTATTATTCTAAAGTTACCTATCTTATTGAAATTGATCGTAGTCATCTTGATTGTTGCAGTGATCATTGCGATCATTTCGATTTTCGTTTCTTTTTGGACAACGATTTTAAGTTTATTTGTCGTAAAAACAGAGTCGATGATGATTACCGAAGCATACAACTATGTCACGTGGTTAGATACTTATAAAAACAAAGAGGTATATGATACGTACAATCGACTAGTTGATGATCCGGAGCATGATGAGGTTTATTTTGAAGTAAACGGGATTGAATCTGATCCAGAGCAATTTATGTATGTATCCAATGGAGATAACTATATCTACTACTTAAATGCAAAATTTGAAGATTATGATATCGATAATATTGCCATTGCTACCTATCGAAAAAGAGTGGCTGAAAAAACAGGTGTCTGGATTCCATGGTCATGGAGGGATAACACATATGCTGTTTTTCAGGACGCACCACACCCATTATCACCTGAACCTATCAAAGTATTCACTGTAAAAGATGAAATCCATGCATTACATGACATGGTCTACAACTACACGACCGTCATTGAAAAAGACAAAGAAGTTGAAACCGTTGTGATCACGGTGGATAAAGAAACAGGTGAAGAGCATACCGAAGTGAAACGTGAGAAAAAAGATGTTGCGACCGTCAAAATCAATGTCCAAACAATTGGTGAAATGTTTGACTCGGATCCTGAAGTAGAAGTCTATGTGGCTAGGCGTTATTCAAGAGATGACGATTACTATGGACGAGTCATTGCTTTTGATGAAGATGAAGTAGATAAATATTACCCAATCATGGAGAAAGATCGCTTTGAAGATAAAATTTTCATGGCTAATCCATTTGGTAAGATGAACTACGCAAACGTGGTGGATAATTTTGGCTATCGTCGACGTGATCCCAATACGCAACATTACCAAATCGCTTTGGAAGCAGAACCTGGAACACCTGTTTATGCCACCACCTTTGAGACAGTGGAAAGTATCAACTATAGTTATCAGGCGGGTCATACAGATGGTTCAGCGCCTGTAACAACAGCAATAGAAACGGATACAGGTCTATATTATGCGTATTATGTCAATATTGATCCAGTAGTGAGGCCAGGAAGAACCTTAGAAGCAGGTGATTTGATTGGCTATACAAGAAATCAGTTTGATGGGAATTTATTAGTTGCGATGAAAGAATATCGCTTCTGGCATAAAGATCCTGATGTTTATCCAGCGATCTACATCAATAATTTAGTCTTTAGTACGGATACCAACTTAGCCTATATGCGTAATGGTGGCGGGTTACATGGGAATCTGATCAATCCCCCATTAGCAGTTACTAAATGGCAAAACAGAGTTGCGGAACAAACGAGCAAACATGGCATTGAAGCATTTACTAATGCCATTTTATCCATGATATGGGTAGAATCTGGTGGAAATGAAGCCATTCAGCCAGATATCATGAATGCGCAACTGGCACTATCATCTCCAGACCGAATCACTACGCCAGAGGAATCGATTGAAAAAGGCGTCGAATATTTTGCTTATCTGCTCAAAAAAGCACAAAGCAATAATCTGAATGGTCTGGCAGCGGTTCAAGCCTATAATTATGGCGAAGCGTATCTTGATGATCTGATCAAACGAAATGCGCCTTATTCCTTTGAAGATGCGCGCTTGTATGCGCAAATGAAAAGTAATAATCAAACCATTCCATTCAATCATATCGTCGCGCAAGGATTGGGCTATAACTGGCGATACATCTTTGGCAATATGTTTTATACCGCCATGGTTACAAGAAATATCATGGCAGATACAGGCAGACTAGCTGAGCTTGCTAGAAGAGAACTTGGTAATCCGAATGGTGAGAAGTATTGGCGATGGGCTGGATTCAACAATCGAATGGAGTGGTCAGCTGTATTTGTTTCGTGGATAGCGAATGAAGCGGGATACTTGGAACAAGGACGAGTATTGAATACAGCAAATGTTCTTGATATGAAAGAATGGTTTGAGGCGAATGATAAGTTCAAAACACATGATGAAAACTATGTTCCTCAATCTGGTGATCTTGTATTTTTTGACTGGACTGGTGGAAGAACAGGAAAAGATCATGTAGGAATCGTTGAATATTCTGGCGGAAATATTATTCAGGTCATCGAAGGTAACTCTGACAATCTAGTAAGAAGAAGAACTTACGCCATTGGAAGTAATGTTATTTCAGGATATGGCCTGCCATAAGAAGATAACACTGAAAATAATTGACAGATGGTTTAGAGGATATCTTGAAAGGAGGAAGTATGTTAAAAAATTTTTTAGAAACAGAGTCAGGTAAAAAAATAATTATCGGACTTGGATTGTTTGTTGCTGTGGTTGCTGGACTCGTAGGGTATTCATTAATGAATACTGCACAAGAAAATACAGGTAAATCAACAGACTCAACGACAGAAGAACAAGCAACAACAGAGTCAAGAGATCGTTTTAACGCAACGATCTACAGTGGCACCTGGTATTCTAATCTACCAGATGATACAGAAATCGTATTAGCAACTGATGGAACCTATAAAGTCTCCAGTGATTGGTTTGAATCAGGGACCTATTATTTAAATACAAGTGGTCAGGTAGTTTTAGAAAACGATAATAAGCAAACCAAAGAATTTGCCCTACAAACTAAGATGGGAAATACGATCTTATATCGAGAAGATGATGGGGAAGATGTGTATCTTTATCCTACAGAAGAAGTAAAAGCGCAGTTAGAAGCAGAAATTTCTGAGCAGATTGAAGCCGCGCAACGAGCAGTTTCACAAATGTGGATGGATATCTTGATGCAAGGAACATGGGAAAATACGAACAATAGTCGTTCCTTTACATTAAAGTTTGGAGAAGACACATTTACTCAGAAAAAAATTGAAGAAGGGAGATCAGATGAAGAAGTAACGTTTGAGTATCGAATTGTTTCATTTGATACCGATCATGAGGGTGCCAACTTTGTCGTCAATCGAACAGACAGTGGGAATCTACAAAAAACAATCACTTTTAGAATCACTGAAGAAGCGAATCAATACAGGTTGCTTGGAAATGAAGGAAGCTTCCAATGGAATACTCTATTTAAAAAGCCGTATGAGTCTGTACAAATGACACAAGATGGAACGAGTCGTTCAGACTCCTCAAGAACACAAGAAACCACAGATGAAGAGGGCAATACAGTCACTATAACAGAAAGAGATGTGACCTAAATGCATAATAATACAGACAAAGATCCAGAAATCGATAAGCTCGAGAATATTTTTAAAAGAATGTTTCAAAAAGGGCCAATTTGGCTCTATAGATTCGTAAAAACAGCTTTCCGATTAGGAATGAAAGTATATCGAAAAGTTCAGGTATTTCGACAAAAACGTAAAGAAGCACGAGAAAATCCAAAAAGTAAAGAGCCAAAAGAAAAAGGCATTCTAGGCAGAGCTTGGCATTTCTTAAGGCAAAAATACAGAACGTATCAGCAAAATCGTGCAGATGGAAGAGAAAAGTTAATAGACAAAGAGTCAAAAGACAAGGGAACTTTGTCTAAAGCCTGGAACTCTATTAAGCGGAAACTTGTTATCAGTAGAGACCATCTGACCAGAGAACAGGGGACTGCCTCAATGTCCCATGGACGAAGTTCAGCTGAAAAGCCCTTACTGTCTAGAAGTAATTCAGCTGAAAAAGGCGGCACTCCAGATGGAAAGCCAAGACTATCCGCAATGACGAATAGAGCGAATAGACAAGCAAAACTACACAATGATGCATTAAGAACTCAGGGATTGACAAGAAATTCACTAGCAAAAGGTACACCATTACCAACGAGATAGTCTGTAGAACTAGAGAAAGAGGTCGGGAAAGAAGTGTTCAGCCTCGAGAAATAAGGCGCCATCCACGAAAATTGTTTTTCAAATTTTTGTGGATGGCGCCTTATTTCCGATGAGGTTACTTCTGTTCCCGCCGTTTATTCGGTTTTAGGTGGTACAAGAGGACTAATGTCCCAGACACTTTTATGTCTATAGTTGATTGAGAAGAATCGTTGCGAATAAACCAAGTGCATAACTACTGTTGAACAAAATCATATTTTTGATTGAATAGCTAAAACTGATAGGCTGCGGCAGACTCTCTTTGAATAGCTGAAGATTAAGATATATTTTTGGTAAAGTCAAGAAAGCCAGAAGGATCGGCCATTGAAAAATACCACTGATCAGACCTATTAAAAGAATCAGATAGCACGCATACATCAAAAGTTGAAAAAGCATGATACCGATTGGACGACCAATGTAGAAAACTAACGTGTACCGATGATTTTCAATATCTCGCTCCAAATCGCGTAAATTATTCGCTAACATAATATTGGCTATCGTAAAAACAAGTGGGAGTGCTGCAAGAAAGATGGCGGCTACGGCCCAGATATTGCCAGATAAATTGAAGGTGCCAGTTGCTAAAGACAGGGTTAAATCAAATAGATCGCTGCGATGAGTGTTGATATAGATGACCATTGTAAAGATCCCTAAACCCATGGTAAAACCACTGAAAATCTCTCCTAATGGCATACGTGATAAAGGGATAGGACCAAAAGTATAAAAAATCCCAATAAAACAACAAATCATCCCCATCAGCAACAATAACCAACCGGTCCGCAATGTCAGTAATATACCGATGACTAAGACAAAAGCAATCATTCCTAAAATCATGTTTCGTACGAGTTTTGGTGAAATACCAGTCCGTCCAATGACGTTCTCTTCATATTTATAAATTTCCGAATGTGCTTTTTCATAATCCATATAGTTATTGATTGCGGTAGTGGCTAAGTCAAAGACAAGCATACCAATAAAAAACAGTAAAGTGTTCAGCCACTGTATTTCGTGAAAAAAAGCGATAGAGAATAAAACCCCTATCGCAAAAGGAAATACACTAGCGACCTTCGTACGTAGTTCAACTACTTCTAAAAAGATTTTTAGTGTCATATCAGTTACTCCTTAGTTTAATTCAGAACGATCACCCATAGTATATTTTGAATCTTCAGCGAGTTTGAAAGTGTCTTTGATTGGATCTGTCACATAGACCTTATCATCTTTTGTCACAAAAATCGCCTCAGTTCCATCATTCAGTTTATCCTCGATGTAAGCCAAGCCATCTTTGACACCCATGGCGAAGACCGCAGTAGATAGTCCGTCTCCATCAATGGATTGATCGGTGATGATCGTGACACCAGCGATGTCGTTGTCAAAAGGATAGCCGGTTTTAGGGTCGAACAAGTGATGATATTTCACGCCATCAACTTCCAAGTAGCGCTCATAGATTCCAGATGTGACTAATGTTTTATTTCGTTCTTTGATCGAGCCGAGGATCGTTCCACGGGCAAGATTCGGATCTTGAATACCGACTGTCCAATCTTGATCTTCTCCTCTAGGACTGTGTCCAAGAACATAGACATTCCCACCTAGATCGACGATCGCCGTCGTTACATCATGGTCTTTCAAGACTTTGACGACTTCATCAGTGATGAATCCTTTCGCAATGGCACCTAGGTCAAGGATCATGCCTTTTTCTTGCAAGTAAACCGTCTTTTCTTCATCATTGAATTGGACTTTATGATAATCCACTAACTTCAATGCTTCATCGATTTCTGCTTGTGATGGTTTACGTGCATCGTCAAAGCCGATACGCCATAGTTGTGTGATTGGACCGATTGCCATATCAAAGCCTCCATGAGAGTCCTCGCTGTACTCATACGCACGTTTTAATAAACGGTACACATCGTCAGATACTTTGACTGGTTTGATTCCTGCTTGTTGATTGATTTCATCAACTTCGGAGCCGCTTTGATTGATCGTGATTTTATCGCCTAACTCTTTGACTCGGTCAAAAGCAGGTTTTAATACGTCTTCTTTCCCTTCATCGTAGATACGGATACGAACGTAAGTACCAAGCAAAAATTGTTCGTCTGTGTAAGGGTCAGAAAGCAGTGAAGTGTTGTTCTCTTGTTTTCCTTCAGTTGTTTGATCTGTGCTGCAACCCGCAATGGTCAGTAGGCACAAGAGCAAGACAAAAGGAAGTAATCGTTTCTTCAACATCTATTCCTCATTTCTTTTTATCTATTTCATGTTCCGCATAAAGAGAAATCTCTAAGCGAAATCAAAAGTAAGTTCATGCTTTGTATTCTAATATAATCTGGCAGGAATGAACATCTTTTTTTCGGGGGATGTGGTGTTTGTAGGGATAGCACAGAAAAAGAGATGTGACAGTTGCCACATCTCCAAAAGGATTATCGTAAAGGCAGATGAGCCTTCTGTTAGACAAAGTTTATTTTGTCACAATGTTATCGACTTCAATTGTTTGTGTATCGCCTTTTTCAGCAGCATTGACTAACTGTTGTGCGTACATGATGAATGAATGTGCACTGTGAGTTGCGCCAGTTACTACTTCTACATCTGCTGGAGAACCATCTTCTTCGCCCATTGCTGAAACAAGTTCATCGTTTAATTCTGGGATGTAAGTTTGAGGGTCAGTACCAGATTTTTCTTTCATCTTTTCGTTGTACTCTGTATCATCTTGTTTTGATTTGCCATCTGCATCGATGTAATCAAAGTTTGATTCAGTGACTTTGCCATCTGCAACTGTCAATTCAAATTGCACACGATAGCCATTTGAATAGTTTTTCTCTTCTAACTTGTATGTGCCGTCTTTAAGTTCTGCACCATTATCGATTTCAATCGTTTCAGTGTTACCCGCTTGAGCCGCTTGGATCAATTGTTGTGCGTAGTTTTGGAAACTTTCTGATGAATGTGTCGCACCAGTCACAACTTCTACACCACTTGCGCTTTGTGCGCTTAGCAACTGTTCATTTAATTCAGGAATGAATGTTTCTGGATTTGTACCAGCTTTTGCTTTCATGTTTTCGTTGTATTCAGCATCATCCATTTTAGATTTGCCATCTTCGTTCACATTGTCATAATTAGACTCAGTGATCTTGCCGTCTTTTACGACCATTTCAAAGACTGAACGGTAACCATTAGAGTAGTTTTTTTCTTCTAACTTGTATGTACCGTCTTGTAATTCTCCACCAGCAACGATTTCTTTAGTTGATTCTGTTGTACTAGTTTCTGTTGTAGAAGATTGTGCAGTAGAAGTAGAAGAAGATGTACTACTTGAACTATCATTGTTATCTGATCCACAAGCTCCTAGCATCAATGTTGAGAATGCTAATACCGCAAACCCCGTAACAAACCGATTTTTCTTCATTTTTTAACCCCGCCATTTCATTTTTTGTCCACAAATTCCTTGTGATTCATTATACATTCTAATGGATATCATCAATAAGTCAACCGTTTTAAAAAAATAACGACAGTGATTTAATTGAGCGTTTTCTTTCTGGAAATTTCGTGAAAAACAGGCGTTTTTATTGTAATAAAAAAAACATAAAAAGGTGTTAGACAAATATACAAAACATCTATATAATGTATAAAGATTGTGTAATCATTATCAAATTGAAAAAACGATCAACTATTAATAATTTATATAGATGAAAAATAAGGAGCGGATATTCAATGACAAAGCAAAATATTGTCGTTGTGGGTGCTGGTTATGCGGGTGTTTCAGCTACAAAACACTTAGCGAAGAAACTGAAAAAAGAAGACGTAACAATCACATTGATTGATCGTCATTCGTACCACACGATGATGACAGAACTTCACGAAGTTGCAGGCGGACGTGTGGAACCAGAGGCGATCCAGTACGATTTACAACGATTATTTGCAAGACAAAAAAATGTAGATCTAGTGACTGATACAGTAATTGGCATCGACAAAGAGAAAAAAATCGTCAAAACCAAATTAGGCGCTTATCCATTCGATCAATTGATTTTAGGTATGGGTGGTGAACCAAATGATTTTGGTACACCAGGTGTTAAAGAAAATGGCTTTACTCTTTGGTCATTTGAAGATTCCGTTAAGATCCGTAAGCACATTGAGAAAACAGTCGAAAAAGCAGCATTAGAACCAGACGAAAAATTGCGTAAGGCAATGTTAACGTTTGTTGTATGTGGTTCTGGGTTTACGGGAATCGAAATGATCGGTGAGTTAGTGGATTGGAAAGATCGTTTAGCCAAAGACTACAAACTAGATGCAAATGAGATTACACTAATGGTTGTTGAAGCAATGCCAACGATTTTGAATATGTTGGATCGTAATGATGCAGCCAAAGCAGAACGTTATTTAAATAAAAAGAATGTTGAGCTATTGTTGAATGCGCCAATCGTTGAAGTCGCTCCTGACCATATCAAATTAAAAGACGGTCGTGAAGTGCCTACGCATACCTTGATTTGGACAGCAGGTGTTAAAGGAACAACCGATGCGGCTGATTTCGGATTAGAGACTGCACGTGGCCAACGTTTAGTAGCAAACGAATATATGCAAGCAAAAGGCTATGAAGAACAAAATATCTACATCATTGGTGATTTAGTGTATTACGAAGAATTCCCTAATACACCAACACCACAAATCGTTCAAGCCGCAGAACAAACCGGTCATACAGCTGCAGCGAATATCGTGGCTTCGATCAAAGGTGGCGAGAAACATAAATTTAAAGGGAACTACCAAGGATTTATGGTTTCTGTCGGCGCCAAATGGGGTGTAGCGAACTTATTTGACAAGATCCATTTAAGTGGCTTTTTAGCAATTATCATGAAGCATATCGTCAACTTGAAATATTTCTTTGATATCCGTTCAGGTTATTATATGTTCCAATATATGATGCACGAATTCTTCCATATCAAAGATGATCGCAATGTGACTCGTGGACATTCTTCTCGTTACGGTAATGTTTTATGGAGCGTCCCATTACGAATCTTCTACGGTCTCGTTTGGTTAGTTGAAGCTTCTAAGAAAATGATTGGTAACGGTGAAGTATTAAAACCAAGTACTTGGTTTGGTGAAGGTTCATGGTTTACTGGTAACAGTGTGTTCCCTTGGACTTGGGAATACAATGTAGCAGATGTAGCAAGTGGTGCTTCAGCAGCAGGTGATGCAACAACAGCTGCGAGCGGTGCAGGTGCAACAACTGGAGAAGCAGCAACACAAGCGGCACATTTTGGCTTGAGCTACGCATATGGTGAAGAACCAATGGCAGTGATCGATAAATCACCAGACTGGTTCAACAGCATCATGCAAGTCATCATGCCAAATAACGATGTAGCGATGTTCTTCCAAAAATTCATGGTCTTCTTTGAAATCGCGTTAGCGTTAGCATTGATTGCCGGTTTATTCACTTGGTTATGTAGTGCAACAACGATTGTTTTAGTTATCACATTCTGTATTTCTGGTATGTTCTACTGGGTAAACATCTGGTTCATCTTTGTGGCGTTTGCCTTGATGAATGGTTCAGGTCGTGCGATCGGTTTGGATCGTTGGGTGATTCCTTGGTTACAGAAAACACTAGGTAATTGGTGGTACGGGAAACCAAAGGCACGTTACGGCGAATAGAGAAAGTTAACAATTCAAATAATCAAAATGATTTTAGCAACTAAAATCATGACATGAGAAGAAATAAGGAGGAGCTTGGGGTGTGCAAACATTCCAAGCTCGTCTTTTTCTTAAATAGGTTCGTATAAAGATGATGAATCGCTCAAATCCTTGAATTAGCTGTGTTGTGCCTCTCATTCACAACCTTCGTTATTCATGGTAAAATTGGAGCAATCAAACGAGGAGAAAAAGGGAGTGAGTACTTGAAAGAATTTATTCAAAAAAGTTTATTAAAACCTTGGGATATCATCATTATTCTTTTGTTAGTCATGCTCTCATTCTTACCGGTTGTCATCTTTAGTTATCAACAAGTGGACGCAACACCAAATAAAGAAGCGGTGCTACGAGTCGATGGAACAGAAATCAAGACTTTTCCTTTAGTAGCTGAAACCAAAGCTTATACCTATTTATATGAAGACGATCACGGCGATAAAAATGTGATCGAGATTGATGGGGAACGAATTCGGATCAAAGAAGCAGACTGCGACGACCAGATTTGCGTTCGCCGAGGATGGGCAACGAATCAAGGAGAAACAATCGTTTGTTTGCCTCACAAATTAGTGATCGAAGTGCGATCAACAGACGGGAGTGGGGAAGACAGTCTGATTTATTAGACGGTTCACGTCATGAGTAAATTACAAAAAATGATCTATATATCTTTATTAGTTGCCCAAGGTGTGATCATCGGTTTATTGGAAAATATGATTCCTTATCCTTTCGCTTTTGCGCCAGGTGCAAAACTAGGATTGGCTAATTTGATTACGATTGTGGCAATTTTTACAATGAAAAAACGAGATAGCTTCTTATTACTTTGGTTGCGTTTATTTTTGACCACGTTATTAGGCGGCACGATTTCGACGTTTCTTTATAGTATGAGTGGTGCGTTGTTGAGTTATGTAGGGATGTTGATAGTCAAACAACTGGGTCCTAAAAGAGTTAGCATTATTGGCATCAGCGCGACAGGTGGATTTATGCATAATGTCGGTCAGTTATTGACCGCGTCATTTATCGCACAATCATGGACAGTCATGCTCTACTTACCGATTTTGTCATTCCTAGGTATTCTATCAGGATTGGCCATAGGGATAGCTGCTAATTATCTGCTGAAACATGTGAGAACACTTCAGCGTTTCCAAGCAGACTATGATCGACAGACCAATAGTCAATGGCAATCGGTATTTCTGAAAAAATAAGCGTTATACAAGGAGTTTTTTTATGAAGTTACATCAAATGTGGGTGGACTATCCAACGATCCAAGTGGAATTGAACCAAACACTAAAAAAAATGGAAAGTGTTGTTCGGCTGAAAAACAAACCAGTAGAAGAAGCGATAAAAGAAACGATTCATGCAGGTGGAAAGTTACTGCGTCCGGCGTATCAACTATTATTTGCTCAATTTGGCCCGGAGCAAGATCGCGATAAAGCCATTTCGTTGGCAGCATCTATTGAAATGCTACACATTGCGACGTTGATCCATGATGATATCGTTGATGAAGCTGACTTACGCAGAGGACAGCCAAACTTACGTAGCCGTTTTGGCAATAGTGTCGCTGTTTATGCCGGAGATTATTTATTTGTTTGTTGTTTCAAACTCTTGTCCGAATATACCTCCTCCTTAAAGAGTATGCAATTAAATGCACGAAGTATGGAAAAAGTATTGAATGGCGAGCTCGGGCAAATGGATGATAGATACAATACCCAGTTGACGGTTGAAGAATACTTACAGAATATTTCTGGTAAAACCGCTGAGCTTTTTCAACTTAGTTGTTTTGTAGGTGCATACGAAAGTGGCACAAGCGAACGTTTTGCAAAAAAAGCCGGGGATATCGGGTTAGCGATCGGCATGGCGTTTCAAATCATTGATGACATTTTAGATTATACAAAACAGAGCGAAGACATCGGCAAGCCTGTATTGGAAGACATTCGTCAAGGGGTGTATTCTTTACCTTTGATCTATGCGTTACAAACAGACAAAAAAGCAGAATTACTTGAATATTTGTCCAAAGAAAAACAAATGACACAAGCAGAAGCTGAGAAGGTTCAACAATTAGTTATTGAAGCACAAGGAGTCGAAAGCGCCCAGAAGTTGGCAGAATCCTATACGAAACAAGCACTAAAAGAAATCAAAAAATTGCCAAATACCTCGGTACAAACAAAAGAAACATTAGAAACTTTGACGTCATTGATCCTAAGACGGGCAGACTAAGTTATATAAAAATGATATGACAGAAGTGTTCAGCTCCGAGAAATAAGCGTGAAACCCTGAAAATTGTTCTTCAAATTTTTGGGGTTTCACGCTTATGTCTGAAGGAGTTGCTTCTGGAATACCATTTATTCGGTTCTAGGAGATGCAAGGTGACTAATGTCCCAGGCTCATTTTTTTCTTTGCACAGAAAAAGTGGTTTTGCACCTTCTGAAAGAAAGAGGTATGCTAAATAATAGGTATCGCATGGTGACTGATTTCCATTTAGTAGTTCCATACGTATCAGTAGTTTGTTGCTCTTAAAAACATGAACCATCAATAGAATGGACATGGGTCGTTTATCGAACAGGGGCTTACATCGTTTTATTTATGGACGTAAGTACATAAAGTGACGGAGGAAGAATAAAGGAGGGAAATCAAAGCACATAAGAAATAATACATAATATTGAGTGAACCATGGACAAAACAAGTAGTTAAAACATTCATTTTTTGTTTATTCTGACAATCAGTATCGTTAACATTTTGGGGGAAATGTCGCTGAATGACAAGAATAAATGAGTCAATAAAAACCAGTGAAAGCCTTATGCAGTCCTGACTGATAAGGAAATCACTGGTTTTTTTATTTTTTATCTTCCAAGGCTCGGGCTAGTTTGTGGTCGATTGTTTCGCGAGTGGCTATCTTGTGTTAGATGATTGTTTTCTGTTTGGCGATGTGCATGATTGATCCTATCTTTTAATGTAAATTTCTGAGTCTCAGGTGAAATCTTTTTTTGTAATGATTCGGCCTGTACCTTATGATTAGCCTTCCCAACTTCTTTGTCTGTGTGATCGCGTTTTTGGGAAGGCTCCTCTTTATCCATTCCATTTACCAATGTTTTTGCATCAAACTTTATTTTTTGCTGTCGATTCGCATAAGGTTCTTTAGAGATACTTTTATGTGTTTCATTGAACTTACGATTCGCTTCTGCAACAGCATTTACCACTTCTTTTTTTGTTCGGTCACGTATTTCAGGGAGTGGCGCATCTTTTTCATTCCTTTTACTATCACTAGGAATTGTTTCGTAGATCGGTTCAGCAGAGTCTGTGTATCGTTCGACAAGTTTATCTACTTGTTTTGGCGACAACTTGTCGATTTTATCAAGTAATTCTTGCGCTCTTTTTTCATTATTTTTGATGCCAGCTGTTAGTTCCCTATATTTTTTTGAAGATGTGGAACGATCACTAAGCTGTTCTCTTTTTTCCTTTAGCTCTTGGATCCTAGCTACTGTATTCATCAGGCTTTTTGTCAGTTGCTTGATTTCTGTAGCAGGATTTTTTGGTAGATGCTTACTCAATTCCCTTGAACGCTGTCTCATCTTTTCTACTGACATAATATTCTCTTTACGATTATCCATAATTAGTTCCTCATCTCTTGTCTTAGTTACATAAACAAAAATAGCATTTTAATCTTCGTGATTTATACCGATAATTTCTAAGTAGAGAAAATTAGTGTGAGCATTTCTTGCTCTTGAAACATGAGCGAGAAAACAAAGAGGAGGAAAGTATGCATGATAGCAGAAAACAGGAGATCGACCATGATTTTTGATCAATCTCCTGAATTATTTTGTTTAGTATGAAGCTGTTTTATTTTTAAATTGTATGGCTAGTTTTTGGTCGATTGTTCAGTGTAGAATTTGCCTTTTCTTGGGCGTTCGCTTTGACCTTTTCCTGTGCGTTAGCTAACTTCTCAGTCAATGGCGGTTTCAGAATACCTTTTATAGGCTCTGCTTTTAAAGTTTTAATCTGATCAATCAATAATTTCTTTTGGTTCATTAAGTCTTCTTTATTTTTTCTACCAAATAAATTCATGATTTTGCCAGTTAACGTCTTATTTCTTTTTTTAATAGTAGCTAGTTTTTTTTCCGTTTGGTCTAACTTTTTATTGGCTTTATCTAACGAAAGATTTTGACTCATATTATCCTTGATTGGTTTTTTTTTGATTTCGATCGTTTTCTCTCTTTTATCAATAGACTTTGAATCTATATCTTTATGGATTTCATTGAATTTATCATTAGCAGATTTAACAGCCGACTGAATTTCTTCTTTTGATCGAGCCCTTTTTAATGTGATTGGGACATCGATCTCTTCCTTCCTTTTTTTCCTAACTTCAGGAATGGTTTCATAGATAGGTTCATTCATGGTTTTCTCATTGCTTTTCGTGACGCTTTTGTCTTGAGTGAAATGGTTATCTATGTATTTTTCCAATCTATCCGCATGTGCGGGTGAAATTTTTTCAATTTTTGCATATAACACATGAACTCTTTTTCTATGGGTTTTGATAGCGTCTGTTAATTCCTGATACTTTTCCGAAGATTTAGATGTATCCCCAAGCTCCGCTAGATTTCCTTTTAACTCTTCAATCTTATTCTCAGAGTTGATAATTTGATTCGACAGTTGAGTGATTGCTGTTTTTTCTCCCTGTGTGATTGGTTGCTTATCTTGCTCATTCTTAGCCATATCTATCTCCTTCTCTTATTCGTTATACATAAACAAACATAACATTTTTTTATTGGTAAACAGGACCGATAATTTCTATTAAATAAAATTTTTGATATTAATTCTGTGATAATAAAATGTTGTAAAATTAACATTTGAACAGGTGTATTAATTGAATAATAGAATTTATTCATTGGAATACTTTGTATCTTTTTGTAATGAAATAAACCATATAAAATAACTATTTATAAATATATGGATTGCTTGAACAACTTTAGCTAGAAAATCTTTATCGGTGTGGGCGATGCTCATGATCTGCTAAAGCTAGGTGATTGTGTTCGATCTCCACGTGGTTTTTGATTTTTCATTTGTTGTTCTTGTTTATTATGAGCGTCAGTTACTTGTTCTTTAAATGTTGGTTTTAGGATACCTTTTTGCGGTTTTTTTTGCGGTTGCTTGAGTTTGTTTATCAAATCAGTTTTCTTTTCCTTTAAACCTTGGATTTTTTTTCTTTGAAAGGCATTCGCAATCAGACCGATGATACTTTTTTTCCGTTTTTGGTACTTTTGTAATTTGTTCTCAATTTTTTGCAAATTACGTTTAGTTTCTTGGATAAACTTCTTCTGTTCGGCTGCTTTCTCTTTCTCTGAGAGGGTTTTTCCCGTGTCTATTCTTAGCTTTTTGTTCATTTTAGGTTCAGGAGATGCATTGCGGTAAGATTGATTGAACTTTTCATTGGCCTTTTCTACTTTGATTGCAGAGATTTCTTTAGGTGTTAATGGACACGCGACTTTGCCATAAGGGGAATCAGCAAATTTTGTTTCTAACTTCGTTGCAGTCTTTGAATCAATCGTCTCCAGTTGACGGTAAAGATTGTCTGCTTGTTTTCGATGAAGTTGGATGCCTTCAGTATATATAGCGAATTCTTCTTTTACGTTAGGGTTGCTAACGAGACCATCTCTTTCTTTTGCAAGCGCCTGTATTGTTTTCTCTGTATTTATGATCTTTTCTGTTAGGTTATCGATTTTTTCTGTTCGTTTTTCCTGTTGCTGTACGAGTGATTGCCGAGGCGTAGAAAGCTTTTGTGCGACAGACTGACGAGGTTCAGATGTTACTTGAGAAACGGATTGTCGTCTCGGCGACTGATCGACAGATTCGCGGCGAACACTTTTCGTTTGCTGGCGTTCTTGTTCTTTTAGGACAAGCTTCATTGCGCGATGACTGTAGATGTTATTTCGATTATTACTTAGTTCTTTATTTGCGTTATTGAGTTTTGTTGTTGCCTTGTTATATTCATCCGGATTGGCTGTTCTGCTAGAAAGTTTTTTTACTTCACTTTTAATTTCCCTGATTTGTTCATTTAACTCTCTGTCTTTTTCGGTTAAACGCTCAATTTTCTGGTCAATTTGTTTAGCAGACAACTGGATATTTTCAGCTGTGATCGATGCTGTTTGTTGTGAGAATTTTTTTACAACATCTAATTGTCTACTGATTCTCTGAAAGATGGTGTCAGAAAGATTCGGCGCTTTTAAATTTATAGTTAACGATTGTTCTTTGATCAATATGTGTAATCTCAAGCGAGACAAACTTTCTTGACCGATTGCTTGTGGATTTAAAACACCATCTCTGACGGCTGTGTTTAAAAATCTTGTCACCTCTATATTTTTTTTAGGTTTATCCATTGTTTCTCCTTAATTATCTTTATTAATATATAAAAAAAATATCATTTTTCAACTCGTGGTATGTACCGATTATTTCTATCATATGTAAATTTTTAGTATTGATTTTTTCTAAAAGGTGTTATTTGGATTGATTGGCAGAGCAGAGGTGACTTTCGTTCATGTTATGGATTAAATCACTCAAATGGATTGTTTTGTTTATTTAAAACAATCTTTTTTTGTTTTTGGAAAAAAATTGTTCCCAGCAAGAAAAATTCCATGCTATATTCTGGATTAAAGAACGCTATGAATAAAGGAGAGCAGCTGTGAGAAAACAATATACATCAGAATTAACGCAATTAACGGTGATTGAGATCGTAACAAAACTAAGTGAGAAGAAAAGAAATTTTTCATTTCGTGATATTGAAGAAGAGTATCAGCAACCTTTGTCTGCGGCAGATAAATTTTTGATCCGCTGTTTAATTGTAAAAAAATTCAACTTGAAGATCGAATATTTTTCTTCTTCTAAAGCGAATCAATTACAATTTTGCAAAATTTGAAAATAGTCCATTGAGGCTGGGATGACCCAGTAAGAGATCGCTGAATCTAATGTGGAAATAAAAAATGTTGTAATTCAATACAAAAGAATTCATTCATTTTTTTATGCGTTATGATACAAACAGAACGACAGCAAAACAAAAAAGGGGGCGTTAAATGGAAGAGGGTTCTGTATAGGAAGAAGTGGAGAAAGCAATCGTTGGTCTTCAATAGATAAGCTTATAAATGACTTAGAAGTAGTAAATAGAGGAAACAACACACATAGAACATCACTTGATTGCCGAAAACTATTTCGGGGAAAAATAGTTGCTCGGTCTCACTTGCTTGACGACGTGCATCACAGATTGCGACAGCGCATCTAGATAAAAGCGTAGGCAAATGTTATCAGGTGTCCATTAGTATTGACAGGCAGTAGTTTGATTGTTCTACTGCTACTGACAATAGCACATAGTACTATCCTATTTAAAAAGGATATCGAACATAGAACTAAAACATAGAACTAAAACATAGAACAAACATAGAACAAACATAGAAATTAGATGTAGACTCAAAAGTAAAATAAAACACATAATGTAGTACCTCAAACATAGAATCAAGCACATAGTAGAAAAATATAGTACATCGTAAAGAAGCTTGCATGTTTTCTCGTGACATCAAGCTTATGAAAATAAAGCGAGCATGACAAACCCACCATTGATAAAAAAGAGGCTAGGAAACGAACTAGCCTCTTTTTGCTGATGGTAACCCATCGATTTCTGTTAAGCTGACTTCACCAGAGAGTAGTTGGAAGCGCTGGTTTGGCGTATCTACGATCAGTTCTCCTTTTGGACCGATTGCCTGGGCAATTCCTTGATAAGATTTTCCTTGTCGGGTAAAGCTGACAGACTTACCTAGGACAAATGACCGTTCTGTGTAAAGATCAAAATAGGTGTGCGAAGGGTCGGCTAAATACCTAAAAAAATGTTTCCAAATCGCGCAGATCAATTGATTTCTAGTCATCGATGCTTCACCATCAGGAAACAAGGAGGTCGCTTTTTGCTGGATCTCATCAGGAAATTGCGTTTGAGGGATCGAAAAATTCAAGCCCACACCAATAATCACCGAACGAATTTCACCACTTTCCATATCGCTTACCGCTTCAGATAAAATTCCACAAACCTTTTTCCCTTCAAGGTAGATATCGTTGACCCATTTGATCATGGCATGTTTTCCTGTCGTTTCTTGAATCGCTTTGACACATGCACTGGCAGCAATCAACGTATATTGTGGCAATTCCTCAAAATGCTTTTGTGGATGCAATAATAGGCTCATGTAGATTCCTTGACCTGGTTGAGCGAAAAAGGAACGTCCAAAACGTCCATGGGCTTGTTCTTGTGTATCCGCGATAAATAAACTAGGTTTCGTAGTATCCATATTAGATGCCGACTTAGCATCTTTCATCGTCGATTCTGATTGTGATAAAACGTTCACTTGAACGTCAAAAGAAGATAATTCATGGGAAATCTCTACAGGATCTAATACATCGGAGGGGAGATAACGATAACCTTTCGCTTGATGTTCAAAGCGAAAACCTTCTTTTTCTAATTCTTTGATGGCTTTCCAAATACTCGTTCGGGAGACATTCAGTTGTTGGGCGATTTTTTCACCGGATAGAAATGTCGGAGTATTTTTTAAAAGGTGTAGTACCTTGGCTTTTGTCGTCATCGATCAAGCTCCTTTCTACTATTTATATATTAGCAGATTTACGATCGAATGAGGACAGCGCGTCATACTTTTTGTTTGAGTCGCTATAAAGACGAAAAGATTTTGTGAGGAAGAGTCACTCAATTAGGAATGGACGAAATTGGAACAAAAAAGAAAGATTAAGAAACAATTACGAAAATTTACAGGAAACGCCAGGAAGTGTTGACTTTTACGTTTAAACAGTGTATTATATGAAGTTGCAAAAACTATCTGATGAAGCGAAGGCAGAAACGAAATATTGTCCGTTTCGGCTTTAATATAAGGAAACAAAAGTAGAAGCTCACGTAGGCAAGTACTCAAGAGAACGTTCTATTTTTGGTTTTTTTTTGCCTAAAAGCCGCAAAAAATGTCTGTTGTTACCTAAATATAATATTTTTAATATTATTGTAACAATTGATCGGGTAGTCTTTTTGAATGACATTTTAGAGGGGTGAAGAGCTTGGCTGGACACGTAGTAAAATACGGAAAACATCGCGAACGTAGAAGTTTCGCACGAATCAGTGAAGTGTTGGAATTACCAAATTTGATCGAAATTCAAACAGACTCGTACCAATGGTTCTTAGATGAAGGACTAAGAGAAATGTTTGAAGATATTTTGCCAATCGATGACTTCAATGGCAATCTTTCTTTGGAATTTGTAGATTATGAATTGAAAGAACCAAAGTACACAGTAGCAGAAGCACGCGCACATGACGCAAATTACTCTGCACCATTACATGTGACTTTACGTTTAACAAACCGTGAAACAGGCGAAATCAAAGCCCAAGAAGTATTCTTCGGTGATTTCCCATTGATGACAGAGCAAGGTACATTCATCATCAACGGTGCGGAACGTGTTATCGTTTCCCAATTAGTCCGTTCACCGGGTGTTTACTTCCATGGGAAAGTAGACAAAAACGGTAAAGAAGGATTCGGTTCCACTGTGATCCCTAACCGTGGTGCATGGTTAGAAATGGAAACTGATGCAAAAGACATCTCTTATGTACGTATCGACCGCACACGTAAGATTCCATTGACGGTGTTAGTTCGTGCATTAGGTTTCGGTTCAGATGACACGATTTTTGAAATCTTTGGGGATAGTGAAACATTACGTAACACGATCGAAAAAGATTTACACAAAAATGCAAGTGATTCTAGAACAGAAGAAGGATTAAAAGACATCTACGAGCGTCTTCGCCCAGGCGAACCAAAAACAGCAGATAGTTCACGTAACTTGCTGAATGCCCGCTTCTTTGATCCAAAACGTTACGACTTAGCAAATGTTGGTCGTTACAAAGTAAACAAAAAATTAGACTTGAAAACACGTCTATTGAACTTAACGTTAGCTGAAACGTTGGTTGATCCTGAAACAGGCGAGATCATTGTTGAAAAAGGAACAGCTTTGACCCATCAAGTGATGGAAACATTAGCACCGTTCATCGACAATGGTTTGAACTCAGTGACTTACTACCCAACAGAAGATGGCGTAGTCACTGATCCAATGACTGTCCAAGTGATCAAAGTCTTTTCACCAAAAGACCCAGAACGTGAAGTCAACGTGATCGGTAACGGCTACCCAGACACAACAGTGAAAACTGTTCGTCCAGCGGATATCGTTGCTTCAATGAGCTATTTCTTGAACTTGATGGAAGGCATCGGCAACGTGGACGATATCGACCACTTAGGAAATCGTCGTATCCGTTCTGTCGGAGAACTTTTACAAAATCAATTCCGTATCGGATTAGCACGTATGGAACGTGTTGTACGTGAAAGAATGTCGATCCAAGATACAGAAACATTGACACCACAACAATTGATCAACATCCGTCCAGTTGTCGCAAGTATCAAAGAATTCTTTGGTTCTTCACAATTGTCTCAGTTCATGGACCAAACAAATCCATTGGGCGAATTGACACACAAACGTCGTCTTTCTGCCTTAGGACCTGGTGGTTTGACTCGTGACCGTGCCGGCTATGAAGTACGTGACGTTCACTACTCCCACTATGGCCGTATGTGTCCGATCGAAACGCCTGAGGGACCAAATATCGGATTGATCAATAGTTTATCTAGTTACGCGAAAGTAAACAAATTTGGTTTTATCGAAACGCCGTATCGTCGTGTTGATCGTGAAACTGGCCGTGTGACAGAACAAATCGATTACTTGACAGCAGACATCGAGGACCATTATATCGTTGCCCAAGCAAACAGTAAGTTGAATGATGACGGTACATTTGCTGAAGAAATCGTCATGGCTCGTGCCCAAAGTGAAAACTTAGAAGTATCGATCGATAAAGTCGATTATATGGACGTTTCACCGAAACAAGTAGTTGCGGTAGCGACAGCATGTATTCCTTTCTTGGAAAACGATGACTCCAACCGTGCCTTGATGGGTGCCAACATGCAGCGTCAAGCAGTGCCATTGATCAATCCACAAGCACCTTGGGTTGGTACTGGTATGGAATATAAATCAGCTCATGACTCAGGAGCTGCGTTACTATGTAAACACGATGGTGTAGTTGAATTTGTTGATGCCTCTGAGATCCGCGTACGTCGCGACAATGGCGCATTAGACAAATATTCAGTAACAAAATTCCGTCGTTCAAACTCTGGAACAAGTTACAACCAACGCCCAATCGTTCATTTAGGTGAGAAAGTCGAAAAAGGGGATACCTTGGCAGACGGACCATCAATGGAACAAGGTGAAATGGCTCTAGGACAAAACGTCTTAGTCGGTTTCATGACTTGGGAAGGTTACAACTACGAAGATGCGATCATCATGAGTCGTCGTCTTGTCAAAGACGATGTGTACACATCGATCCATATTGAAGAATATGAATCAGAAGCTCGTGATACAAAATTAGGACCTGAAGAAATCACTCGCGAAATCCCGAACGTCGGTGAAGACGCATTGAAAGACTTAGATGAAATGGGGATCATTCGTATTGGGGCGGAAGTCCAAGACGGTGACCTATTAGTCGGTAAAGTAACACCAAAAGGGGTAACTGAACTTTCAGCAGAAGAACGTTTATTGCATGCGATCTTCGGTGAAAAAGCACGTGAAGTACGTGATACTTCTCTACGTGTACCGCATGGTGGAGGCGGGATCGTTCACGATGTGAAGATCTTTACTCGTGAAGCTGGCGATGAATTATCACCAGGTGTCAACATGTTAGTTCGTGTGTATATCGTTCAAAAACGTAAAATCCATGAAGGGGATAAAATGGCCGGACGTCACGGTAATAAAGGGGTTGTTTCCCGTATTATGCCGGAAGAAGATATGCCATTCTTACCTGATGGAACACCGATCGACATCATGTTGAACCCACTAGGGGTACCATCACGTATGAACATCGGACAAGTATTGGAATTGCATTTAGGGATGGCTGCGCGTCAATTAGGCATCCACGTAGCAACACCAGTATTTGATGGTGCAAGTGATGAAGACGTATGGGAAACAGTTCGTGAAGCTGGTATGGCTAGCGATGCGAAAACTGTTCTTTATGACGGACGTACAGGTGAACCATTTGACGGACGTGTGTCTGTCGGTGTGATGTACATGATCAAACTTGCTCACATGGTTGACGACAAGTTACATGCACGTTCAATTGGACCTTACTCACTAGTTACGCAACAACCATTAGGTGGTAAAGCGCAATTTGGTGGACAACGTTTTGGGGAAATGGAAGTTTGGGCACTGGAAGCATACGGTGCGGCTTATACCTTACAAGAAATCTTGACATACAAATCAGATGACGTAGTCGGACGTGTGAAAACATACGAAGCAATCGTCAAAGGTGAACCAATTCCAAAACCAGGTGTACCTGAATCCTTCCGCGTATTAGTCAAAGAATTACAATCACTAGGATTAGACATGCGTGTCCTAGACATCCAAGACAGCGAGATCGAACTTCGCGACATGGATGACGAAGACGATGATTTGATCACAGTGGATGCTTTGACAAAATTCGCTGAACAACAAACAGCAAAAGAACTAGAAAAACAAGCTGCTGAACAAGTCGAAGATGAAAGACAAGATATCATCCAAAACTTTGAAACCGCAGAAGATAATTTAGACTAATCCGGTCTGAGATACTGTGAGGCGGTCGAAGATCAGCCGCCTTACGGTTTTGCCATTAAACGAAATGGAGGGAACCCCTTTTGATCGATGTAAATAAATTCGAAAGTATGCAAATAGGTTTGGCTTCTCCCGAAAAAATCAGAAGCTGGTCTTACGGTGAAGTAAAAAAACCTGAGACGATTAACTATCGTACCTTAAAACCTGAGCGCGAAGGGTTGTTCTGTGAGCGGATTTTTGGTCCTACAAAAGACTGGGAATGTGCCTGCGGAAAATACAAACGTATCCGTTATAAAGGAATCGTTTGTGATCGCTGTGGTGTGGAAGTGACTCGTTCAAAAGTTCGTCGTGAACGTATGGGTCATATCGAATTAGCAGCACCTGTTTCACATATCTGGTATTTCAAAGGTATTCCTTCTCGTATGGGTCTTGTATTAGACATGAGCCCACGCGCATTAGAAGAAATCATTTACTTTGCCTCATATGTTGTTATTGAACCAGGAAACACAAGCTTAGAGAAAAAACAATTGTTGACTGAACGCGAATACCGCGAAAAACGTGAACAATATGGCCAAGAATTCCAAGCAGCAATGGGCGCGGAAGCAATCAAACAATTACTTGATAACGTTGATTTGGATGGCGAAGCGGCTGAATTGAAAGAAGAGTTGAAATCTGCACAAGGACAAAAACGTACACGCGCGATCCGTCGTTTGGACATTTTAGAAGCATTCCGTGCTTCTGGCAATGAACCAAGCTGGATGGTCATGGACGTTATCCCTGTCATCCCACCAGATCTACGACCAATGGTCCAATTAGAAGGTGGACGTTTTGCAACAAGTGATTTGAACGATCTATATCGTCGTGTGATCAACCGTAACAATCGTTTGAAACGTTTGTTAGACTTGAATGCACCAGGAATCATCGTTCAAAATGAAAAACGGATGTTACAAGAAGCGGTAGATGCGTTGATCGATAACGGTCGTCGTGGCCGTCCTGTTACAGGACCAGGTAACCGCCCATTGAAATCTCTTTCTCATATGTTGAAAGGGAAACAAGGTCGTTTCCGTCAAAACTTACTTGGTAAACGTGTCGACTACTCTGGTCGTTCAGTTATCGTCGTAGGTCCTTTCTTGAAAATGTACCAATGTGGATTACCAAAAGAAATGGCGATCGAATTGTTCAAACCATTCGTGATGCGCGAATTAGTTCAACGTGAACTTGCTTCAAACATCAAAAATGCGAAACGCAAAATCGAACGTCAAGAAGATGAAGTTTGGGATGTCTTAGAAGACGTCATCAAAGAACATCCAGTTCTATTGAACCGGGCACCTACGCTTCACAGATTAGGTATCCAAGCATTTGAACCAGTTCTTGTCCAAGGTCGTGCGATCCGTTTGCATCCATTGGTATGTGAAGCTTATAATGCCGATTTCGATGGAGACCAAATGGCCGTTCATGTACCGTTGAACGAAGAAGCACAAGCAGAAGCACGTATGCTGATGTTAGCTGCTCAAAACATCTTGAATCCAAAAGATGGTAAACCAGTTGTTACACCTTCTCAGGATATGGTTTTAGGAAACTACTACCTAACAATGGAAGAAGAAGGTCGTGAAGGCGAAGGAATGGTCTTTAGAGACCAAAACGAAGCAGTCATCGCATGGCGTAATGGCTACGTTCATTTACATTCACGTATTGGTGTGAACCCAACGACATTAGGGGACAAACCATTTACAGAATGGCAAAAAGAACGCACGATGATCACGACTGTTGGTAAGATCATCTTCAACGAGATCATGCCACCAGAATTCCCTTACTTGAATGAGCCAACTGACTTCAACTTGACTGTCCAAACACCGGACAAATACTTTGTTGAAGCTGGAACAGATATTCCTGCTCACATCAAAGAACAAGAACTAGTTTTACCATTCAAGAAGAAAAACTTAGGAAACATCATCGCCGAAGTCTTCAAACGTTTCAAAGTAACTGAAACATCTAAGATGCTTGACCGTATGAAAGACTTAGGATACAAACATTCAACACATGCAGGTATCACTGTAGGGATCGCCGACATCAGTGTCTTGAATGAAAAACAAGTGATCATTGACGAAGCACATAAACAAGTAGAGTCGATCACGAAGCAATTCCGTCGTGGATTGATCACTGACGACGAGCGTTATGAACGAGTAATCGCTGTTTGGAACTCTGCGAAAGACAGCATCCAACAAAAACTGATGGAAGGTTTGGAAGCGAAAAACCCAATCTTCATGATGTCAGATTCTGGTGCCCGTGGTAACATCTCCAACTTTACTCAGCTTGCTGGTATGCGTGGATTGATGGCCGCACCGAATGGACGTATCATGGAATTGCCGATCATTTCGAACTTCCGCGAAGGACTTTCTGTCTTGGAAATGTTTATCTCAACTCACGGGGCTCGTAAAGGAATGACCGATACAGCCTTGAAGACAGCCGATTCTGGTTACTTGACACGTCGTTTAGTTGACGTTGCCCAAGATGTCATCATTCGTGAAGAAGATTGTGGCACTGACCGCGGTCTTGAGATCCAAGCAATCCGTGAAGGAAATGAAATCATCGAATCTCTTGAAGATCGTTTGATTGGTCGTTACACACGTAAAGAAGTTCGTCATCCTGAAACCAACGAAATGATCATCGCCGGAAATCAATTGATCTCTGAAGATGTTGCAAAACAAATCGTTGATGCAGGTGTTGAAACTGTAACGATCCGTTCTGTCTTCACATGTAACACAAAACATGGTGTCTGCAAACATTGTTACGGACGTAACTTGGCAACTGGTTCTGACGTTGAAGTCGGAGAAGCAGTTGGTACGATCGCCGCTCAATCAATCGGTGAACCAGGTACTCAGTTAACAATGCGTACGTTCCATACGGGTGGGGTTGCCGGAGATGATATCACTCAAGGTCTTCCTCGTGTCCAAGAAATCTTTGAAGCACGTAATCCGAAAGGACAAGCAGTGATCACTGAAGTAACAGGGGATGTCATCGATATCTCTGAAGATCCTGCTACACGTACTAAAGAAGTAACAATCAAAGGGAAAACAGATACACGTACGTATACAGTGCCTTATACTGCACGTATGAAAGTCGCTGAAGGCGATATGATCCATCGTGGTGCACCATTGACAGAAGGATCAATCGATCCGAAACAATTGTTGCAAGTACGTGACGTTCTATCTGTTGAAAACTATCTATTACGTGAAGTACAACGCGTTTACCGTATGCAAGGGGTAGAAATCGGCGACAAACATATCGAAGTAATGGTTCGCCAAATGCTTCGTAAAGTGCGCGTCATGGACCCAGGCGATACAGAAATCTTGCCAGGTACATTGTTAGATATCGCAGACTTCAAAGACCAAAACTACAATACGTTAGTTGCTGGTGGCGTTCCTGCGACATCTCGTCCAGTCTTACTAGGTATTACAAAAGCATCATTAGAAACAAACAGCTTCTTATCAGCTGCATCCTTCCAAGAAACAACTCGTGTCTTGACTGATGCTGCGATCCGAGGCAAAAAAGATCCACTTCTTGGTTTGAAAGAAAATGTTATCATCGGTAAGATCATTCCAGCTGGTACTGGTATGCCACGTTACCGCAACATGGAACCAAAAGAAGTTGGCGTTGCAAGTGAAAACGTGTATAGCATTTCTGACATCGAAGCACAAATGGCTGCAGAAGATGCAATGAATGAACAAACACGATAAACCATGAGTTCATAGAAAGAAGGTCAAGTTCCTGTTTGAGGGACTTGACCTTCTTTTTGTGGATAAACTAGAATCAAGGAAGTAAAAGGTAACTGTGGATAAAAGAAATGGCAATAGATATCCACAGGGGATAATTATTATGTGTACCAAAATTTATCCACAAGTTTTCAAATAATAAAAGAAAAATAATAAAAATAGGCTAAAAATACCGGTAGGGGGTAAAATAAGCATATTACTATTTATTTCAATGAAAACGAGTATGATAAAACCAAAGGAGCTGATAAGAAATGGCAGTGAAAAAAGCTGTATTTGCAGGTGGCTGTTTTTGGTGTATGGTCAAACCGTTTGAAACACAACCAGGTATCCTCTCCGTTACTTCCGGTTATACTGGAGGACATGTACCAAATCCAACCTACGAACAAGTGACGACTGGAACAACAGGTCATACGGAAGCGGTAGAAATCGAATATGATCCTGAAATCATCACCTATGCACAATTGGTCGAGATTTATTGGCAACAGACCGATCCGACAGATGCTTTAGGGCAGTTTGCTGATCGTGGGGACTCTTATCGTCCGGTCATTTATTATAGTGATGAAGCAGAACGTGAAGCCGCAGAAAACTCAAAACAACAGTTACAAGCAAGTGGCCGTTTCGATCAACCGATCGTCACAAAGATCGAACCTCGTACGACCTTTTATCCCGCAGAGGAGTATCATCAAGATTACTACAAGAAAAACAAGATCCATTATCAGTTGTATCGTGAAGGCTCTGGTCGGGCGGGATTCCTTAGAAAAAACTGGAAAGACTAGCAGTATAAGTTACTAGAAAATATGAATTTTAAGTAATAAGAAAAGAGGAAGATCGGACATTTTGTTCTAGATGCTTCTTCTTTTTTGTGCTATCGGAAATAGAGGACCAACCATAAGGCAATACTTAGAAAAGGAACGAAGGGGAGATGCTTTCTTTTCTTATGGAGTAAAGCAGTGATACAAAAATAACTTAAACCAAGACAACTGGCGATAAACAAAAGCATGAGTAGCTGTGAAAAGGGGAGTCCGCCGCTCCAACTAAGTAAGAGTAACGTATCACCTGCGCCTAAATAAGCTTGCCCATAACGCAGCAAACCGTAACTGATCAAGCCGAACGCTAAGCTGGTTTCTAAGTGAAACTGCTCAGTCAGCACCCAGTAGGCCCATAAGAAAGCCCATGAGAAATAGAGGATGCGAGTGTCGATCGCAAGGTAAAAAATATCCATCAACGAAAATAAAAAAGCAGTGAATAGCCAAATCGAATGAACTGTATCTGGCGAATAGCATCCTGCATACATAAATAGCGTACCGCTGATCAACTCTGCCAGTGGATACATGGGTGAAAGTTTGGTCTGACAAGAGCGGCAATGAAATCGTTGCATGACAATCGAAAGTAATGGAATCAACTCATACCAACGCAATGTTTGGTGACAGTTGACACAATGTGAACGAGGGGAAATAATAGAAAGGTCTTGAGGAACGCGTTGTGCGACCAAGCACAAAAAAGAACCAAAGCAACAACCAATGATAAAATAAAGAAACATCAGACCAACCTCCTTTTGATTAAGATACGCAAAAAAGGAGAAGAGAGGTGGAAAAAATAATGATTGCAGTCGGGGTCGATATCGGTACTACGCAAACGAAAGCAGTTGCATTCAATGAACAAGCAGAAGAAGTAGCTACAGCCTACTTTCATTACCCGCTGATCCAAGAAATTCAAGGCATGGCTGAACAAGATCAGGAATTGATCGTCCATGCAGTGTATACGGTCATCAATGAAGTGATCCAACAATTGCCAGCACAGACAATCCAATTCATTTCATTTTCAACAGCCATGCACAGCTTGATTTTATTAGATAAAAATAAAAAACCTTTAACTCGTATGTTTACTTGGGCAGACACTCGTGCTGTCAATGAAGCAGAAAAATTAAAAGCAACTGAAAAAGGTCGAGTGATCTATGAACGGACGGGTACGCCGATCCATCCAATGACACCATTAATCAAAATCAATTGGTTGAAAAACGAGTTTCCTGATTTATTTGAGCAAGCGGCTTATTTTGTAGGGATCAAAGACTATCTTTTTTATGAGCTGTTTGCTGAATTAGTCAGTGATTATAGTACTGCTTCTGGCACAGGGTACTTCGATATCCACCGTTTCCAATGGTCAGAGCCTATTCTTGAAGAGTTAGGGATACAAGAAGAGCAATTACCGAGAGTAGCACCTGCGACTACCCAGTTCACGAAATTAACAGAACAAGCCCGTACGAGGTTTCACTTTGATCAAGAGATTCCATTTATTTTAGGTGGAGCCGATGGGCCCTTATCCAATTTAGGCTTAGGTGCATTTGGTGAGACGACGGCAGCGCTGACTGTCGGTACCAGTGGCGCATTACGATTTATTTCGAATCGCCCAAAGCTCCATCCAACAATGGAAACCTTCTGTTATGTTTTGGATCAAACACACTGGGTCATCGGAGGAGCAACTAGTAATGGCGCAGGGATCTTTGATTGGGCGGTCCATACATTGATGCAAGATGTCGTTCAACGAGCTAAGGAACAAGGAGAAGATCCGTATCAAGCAGTCCTTTCGGAAATCGCTTTTGTCCCGCCTGGCGCCAATGGGCTGATTTTTCAACCATATTTATTAGGTGAACGAGCACCTTTGTGGGATGCGGAGGCATTTGGAAGTTTTATTGGTCTACAACGATGGCATACGGAAAAAGACATGATGCGAGCGGTCCTGGAAGGGGTTTGTTTTAATCTCAAACGAATTTTGCGAGGTATCTGTCCACCCGATCAAGTGATTGAGTTACGTGCAACTGGTGGCTTTGCTCAATCAGTGTTATTTCGGCAGATCATGGCAGATGTATTGGGACAACCTATCCGTTTTCCAAAAGTTAAAGAAGCCTCAGCGTTAGGGGCAGTCATATTAGGTTGGCAGAGCCAAGGCAGAATCGAAACATTAGGTGAAGCTTCCGCATATATTGAATTAGCACAACAAGTGGCTGTTCAGAAAAAGGCCAGCCGCATGTACAACAAAATATATCCTTTGTTTGTTTCAACACAACAAGAATTAAGCCGCTATTCTCAGTTATTTGCGGAACTACGAGAGGATCTCTCAATAGAGATGATAGATGAAGAAGGCGAGTCGTAAATGATGACATTAGTTATATTTTCTATTTAGTTGGCAGATTTTTTGCTATTTAAAAAAAGCATTACTCTGGGGATGAAAATCGTTCTCATCTAAAGGATTTTAGTGTACTTTTCCCTCAAAGTTTACTATGATTTTAATATAGGCAAATGCGAGGAGGCAGAATTACATGAAATTTCAACAAACCAAAGAAGTATTGAATCAATTAGTAGCAGATTTAAGCCAAATGTCGGTGATCGTCCACCAAACACATTGGTATATGAGAGGTCCTGGATTCTTGACATTGCATCCAATGATGGACAGCTTCATGGACGACTTGAATGAACAATTAGATGAAATCTCAGAACGTTTGATCACATTAGATGGTTCACCTTATTCAACATTACGTGAATTTGCAGACAACACAAAAATCCCTGATGAAATTGGTCGTTGGGATCGCACGATGGAAGAACGTTTAGAAACATTAGTCGCAGGTTACCGCTATTTAGCAGATCTTTTCCAAAAAGGAATCGAAGCTGCTGGTGAAGAAGGCGACGATCCAACACAAGATATCTTCATTGATTTTAAAGCAGCAACAGAAAAACGCATCTGGATGATACAAGCACATCTAGGTAAAGCACCAGGAATTGACGCATAAACAAGCGAATCACAACTATAAAAGACACCCTGTTGACACACATCCATTGAGACGTGTGTCGACAGGGTGTTATTTTTTCTATTAATTACGCAGAAATTTATTTTCTGCTAATGGGAAAAAGACGTTCTTTAAAAATCACTACTTTTTATTAAGCGCTTACTTTTCTTGAGATATACTCTCGGTGTAAATAAAAAAGAAAAGGAGTGGAAAAATGAAAAAGAAATGGTTCTCGTTGTTGATGGTTGTAATGTTGTTGTCGTCGGTTTTCCAACCGACACTCTTAGCCTTTGCGAGTGATCGATCCTTCAAAGAAGCGATCTCGCGTCCGGCTGTTGAGATTGATTTAAGCGGCACTTCGCAAGCGAAAGATGAAAAAACATGGAACGAATGGGCAACACTCCGAGGATTTACGGATACCCTTACAAGAGTCTTTCTGTCATTTTTTTGTAATTGACTGAGCATTGAGTACACCCTTTTGAATATTCAGGAGTGGATTTGTCGTAGCCCGCGTTCTTTGGAATCAAGGGCTTCAGATTGGAATTTTTCAGTGGAATAATGATCACGCCAATAATATAGATTATCTAACTGATATTGATGAATAATAGCTAAAGTAGGGTTATTCAATCGCTCTCTTAAATCAAGATAATCAATATTCAACATCCATTTACTGTAAAAATCGCCATGTATACCAAAGCTTATGTTATAGGGAGAACAACCAAATAGAGGAATATCTTCATAGCAAATCTCATATTCTTCCTCCGATAGACCACGTCTATCGTCGTCTAGGTCGTCTTCCTCTGGATCATAAGGACACTCAGCAAGAAAATGTCCATCACTTGGACCAAAATCAATAAATGAATCATCATGGGTCACAGTTAGTCGAGAATCTAATTGATTTAACTGAGTTTCTAGAAATTCCGTATTCTTTTCTACAGCGGCCAAAGGTCGATGCTTAGGGTCAGTGAAGGTGATTAGTCGGCTACTTTTTCTACCTTCACCGATCATCTGTGAAGTTCTTTGATAATGAGATGCGATTGTTTGTTGGAATTGTTCTTCTGGAAATAAATCCTTCCAGTAAGATAAGTTTTTTGCTTGATAAGTGTGAATAACAGTTAATATCAAATCGTCAATTGCTTGTAGCGTTTTTCGATCCGAATGATTTACTTTTCCGTAATGTTCATCAATTTGTTCGCCATAAGGTGTAAAACAATAGAGCGTATAAAATTGATATTTCAATCGATACTCCGAATACACAAAATGTTCCATCGGATGATTTGGCACACGAGGATCCCAGCAAATCGACGAAAGTTGTGGAAAGACCTCTGGACCATAATCAATAAAGTTATCATTATGTATCAAAGTCAAATCTGGATCGATTGCATGAAATTTTTGTGTGAGTTCTTCTGTCATTTTTCGAATCTTGGCTTGTGGTCGACGGTTGGGATCGACAAAGGGGAAGAAATGCATAATAGTTTTTCCTTTCTGTATGAAAAAGTTTTTTAAACTAAAGTATGACATGTTTATTCTTGAAAGATTGAACTTTTTTTACATATTTTTGAAAAATGTAAACTAAAAGAACACCTTGAGACAATGTGTGAAAAGCTTATCTCAAGGTGTTCTTTTAGTTTATGTCTATTTTCAATTGACGTATTGCTTGCTCAATCTGTATTTCTACTTGGTCAAAACCTGTACCACCTAATGAATTGCGACGTTTCACGGCAGTTTCTGGAAGTAAGGTATCGTAAAGATCAGATTCGATCAGCGGGCTGATTGTTTGGAATTCTGTTAGTGGGAGGTCTTGTAACGAGCAACCTTGCTGTGTACAATGTAAGACGAGTTTACCGACGATCTCATGTGCTTGACGGAAAGGTAAGCCTTTTGCAGCCAAGTAATCGGCTAACTCAGTCGCATTGGAGAAATCTTTTTGCGTGGCTGCATACATTCGGGCTTTGTTCACTTCCATGGTTTTGACCATACCTTCCATGATCGAGAGACTAGCTAAAATCGTTTCACTCGTATCGAACATGCCTTCTTTATCTTCTTGGAAATCTTTGTTATAAGCTAAAGGCAAACCTTTCATCAACGTGAGCAAACCAAATAAATTCCCATATACTCGACCAGTTTTTCCACGAATCAATTCTGCCATATCTGGGTTTTTCTTTTGGGGCATGATCGAACTACCTGTTGAAAAAGTATCCGAAAGTTCAATATATTGGCATTCATAACTACACCAAAAAATGATTTCTTCGCAAAAACGAGACAAGTGCATCATTAATAATGAAGCATTGCTTAAAAATTCCAGAATAAAATCACGGTCACTAACGGCGTCTAAACTGTTTGCATAGACCGCAGAAAAGCCTAATTCAGTCGCGGTGAATGAACGATCGATAGGGAATGTCGTGCCTGCTAATGCCGCACTGCCTAATGGGGAAATATCGATTCGTTTCAGGCTTTCTGTGAAGCGTTCATGATCACGGGTAAGCATCTGATAGTACGCTAAGAGATGATGGCCAAAGGAAATCGGTTGGGCGTGTTGCAGATGAGTATATCCTGGCATGATCGTAGCCGTATGCTCTGCTGCTTTTTCCACGAACGTTTGACGTAACGAATGAAGCTTTTCAATCAGTTCAAGTACCGTATCTTTTAGATACAAGTGCATGTCTGTTGCGACTTGGTCATTGCGGCTACGAGCAGTATGTAGTTTCCCGGCAACAGGTCCGATTTCCTCATGTAGGCATTTTTCAATATTCAAGTGGATGTCTTCATTTTCCACCGAAAAATGCAAAGTGCCATTCGTTAAGCGTGTTTGCAGTTTTTCCAAACCAGCGATGATCTGTTGCGCTTCTTCCTCGGACAAAATACCAGTATGGGCCAACATTTTCACATGGGCGAGACTACCTAAAATATCTTGTTCAGCTAATTTTTGATCAAAGGAGATCGAAGCGCCGAATGCATCGATCCATTGTTCACTTTTTCCTTGAAATCGTCCACCCCAAAGTTTATCCATGTGATTCCTCCTATATTTTGAATGAAAGAAAAGAAGGTAAAAGTTCCTGTTTGAGTTCGCACTCAGCTTTTACCTTACTTTTCTTTTGATGGCTTTACTCGTTACTCTGATCCTACGGCTGTTTGTTGCTTCGTTTGAACTTCCGCATAGACTTTCGATGGCAGACCCCAAAGCTTGATAAAACCGATAGCAGCTTGTTGATCGAAGGTATCCGCTGAAGTATACGTTGCTAGTTCTTCGTTATACAGACTATTGGCTGATTTACGTCCTTCAACGATGACGTTTCCTTTGAATAGTTTGACACGGACAGTCCCATTGACCGCAGTCTGTGTTGCTTTCAAGAAAGAGATCAACGCATCGGTCAATGGATTGAACCAGAGACCATCATAAATCATTTGGCTCAACTGTTGCTCGATCATTGGTTTGAAATGTGCTAATTCACGAACGAAGGTCAAATCTTCCAGCTCTTTGTGTGCCTGCATCAAAGTGATCGCTCCAGGGCATTCATACACTTCCCGCGATTTGATCCCTACCAGACGATTCTCCACATGATCGATCCGTCCGATTCCATGCTTGCCGGCTAATTGATTCAAAGACAAGATCAATTCAGACAAAGATAAACTTTCTTGATTCAAAGCAACTGGAACGCCTTGTTCAAAACTGAGTTCAATGATATCCGGCTGATCAGGTGTATACTCCAAGGCTGTCGTAATATCATAAGCACCTGCTGGCGGAGTCGCCCAAGGGTCTTCTAACACACCACACTCACATGCACGTCCCCACAAGTTTTGGTCGATAGAATATGGATTCTCCAAATCTGCTGGGATCGGCACATCATTTTCTTTCGCATAGGCGATTTCTTCTTCCCGAGACCATTGCCATTGACGAACCGGTGCAATGATTTTCATTTCAGGTGCCAAGGCATTGATTGCTACTTCAAAACGAACTTGGTCATTGCCTTTTCCTGTACAGCCATGAGCAATCGTCGTTGCACCAGTTTTTCGAGCTAATTCCACTAATTTTTTTGCGATCAAGGGGCGAGAAAGCGCTGAAACCAGTGGGTAAGACTGCTCGTAAAACGTATGACCTTGTAGCGCGATCAATGCAAATTCTTGAGCAAATTCCTCTTTGGCGTCGATGGCATAAGACGCAATTGCGCCAACTTGAAGTGCTTTTTCTTTAATAAAAGCTGTATCTTTGCCTTCACCGATATCTAGGCAACAAGCAATCACCTCATAATCTTTTGCCAACCATTTGATTGCCACAGAGGTATCTAAACCACCTGAGTAAGCCAATATAATTTTTTCTTTCATAAAATCGCCCCTTTATTTTTAAGTGTTTTCAAAATAGTTGTTTCAAATGATAACATCATAAAAATAAAAAAGCAATCAATAAATTAAATAATTATACATAAAAATAAATAAAATGAAAATAATATTCAAAAATGATGTAAATACACAACTTTTTATACAAAATGGATTTCTTAGTCTAAAAGAAACTAAAACGATGAAAAGATAAAAATGAAAAGGAAATTTAATTTTTCAAAAGTATAGAAAAACGTTGACATTATCGGTATTTGCAGGTAATATGTTAAATGGTATTGTTTGCCCCACAAAGAGCCCCGGAAACTCGAAGTGTATGTCAAACATCAGAACTTAAATTGGAGGAAACTAACGTGCGTACAACATATATGGCCAAACCAGGCGAAGTAGAACGTAAATGGTATGTAGTAGACGCAACTGATGTTCCATTGGGACGTCTTTCAACAGTTGTTGCATCTGTACTACGTGGAAAAAATAAACCAACTTTCACCCCTCATTTGGATACTGGCGATTTCGTCATTGTTATCAATGCAGATAAAGTGAAATTAACAGGTAAAAAAGCGACTGATAAAATTTATTACCGTCACAGCAACTACCCAGGAGGATTGAAATCAATCTCAGCTGGTGAATTGCGTGCTAAAAATTCTCGTCGTTTGATCGAAACTTCTGTAAAAGGCATGCTACCTAAAAATACTTTAGGCCGCAAACAATTTACAAAATTGAATGTATACGGTGGAGCAGAACATCCACATGCAGCACAACAACCAGAAGTTTTAGACATCACAAACTTAATCTAATAGGAGGGAATTTCATTGGCACAAGTTCAATATATCGGCACAGGCCGTCGTAAAAATGCAGTTGCTCGCGTACGCTTAGTACCAGGAACTGGTAAAATTACTATCAACAAAAAAGATGTTGAAGAATATATTCCACATGCTGACTTGCGTGAAGTTATCAATCAACCTTTCGGCGTTACTGAAACAAAAGGCGCATATGACGTATTTGTTAACGTAAACGGTGGAGGATACGCTGGACAATCAGGAGCTATCCGTCACGGGATCGCTCGTGCATTGCTAGAAGTTGATCCTGACTTCCGTTTAGCTCTTAAACGCGCTGGGTTACTTACACGTGACGCACGTATGGTTGAACGTAAAAAACCAGGTCTTAAGAAAGCTCGTAAAGCTTCTCAATTCTCAAAACGTTAATATATTTTATATATATATCGACATTTCAGGCGTTTCGCAATTCAGTTTGCGAAGCGTCTTTTTTTGGTTTTTAAATAGGTAAAGTTGGTGAGTTCAAATTGAGAGAATTTCATCGAGAATCAATCGAAGCAGAAAGAAGCGACTGCAAAAAAAGATCTAGTCAATTTAAAGAAACTAAGATATATTTAGTCGTTTACTCCGCCATTAGTTGTTTTTCTCCGCCAAATGATATAAAATGGCGGAGAAAAGAGGTGGATGGCGATGAAAGAATTTGATTATCGTGAGTTACATAAACTTACTATCAGTCATAACTTGTTGAATATGCTGACTAAGATTCATGAATATAAAGGAAAACAAGAACTATATATTGCAACAAAACCAGAGATTTTAAGTAAGCTGACGGACTTAGCATTGATTCAAAGTACAGAGGCTTCCAATAGAATTGAAGGGATCGCGACAACTGACGGTCGCTTAAAGCAAATTGTGGCGGAAAAAATTAAGCCTCGTAATCGAGATGAAGAAGAAATTGCCGGTTATCGAGATGTTTTGAAACTTATTCATGATAGTTATGAGCATATTCGAATAGTGCCGAATGATATTTTGACGTTACACAAGAATCTTTATAATTACTCAGCTAAAAGTTATAAAGGAAAGTTCAAAAGTGGTGATAATGTTATTACGGAAAAAGATCAGGATGGTAACGAACGAGTTCGATTCGTACCGGCACCAGCTTATTTGACGCCAGATTTAATTGAAGAGCTATGTTACAAATACAATCAAGCGATTCAGAAGGCTGAGATAGACCCATTACTATTGATCCCTTGCTTTGTTTTAGACTTTCTCTCGATTCATCCATTTAGTGATGGAAATGGGCGGATGTCGCGCTTGTTGACATTGTTGTTGCTGTATAAGTCAGGGTATGTAGTTGGCAAGTACATCAGTATTGAGATGCTGATAGAGGAATCAAAACAAACTTACTATGAATCGTTACAGGCAAGCTCTGTTGGTTGGTTGGAAAATGAACAAGATTATACGCCGTTTGTTCGCTATCTTGTTGGCATCATTTTGCGAGCTTACGAAAAATTCTCGGAGCGTTTTGAGATCATTATAAATCGTGAGTTAACACCAGTAGAGCGGGTAATAGAAGAACTAGAAAAGTCCTTTGAACCTTTGAGTAGAGCTGATTTGGAGAATTTATTGGCGGATATCAGCCGAAGGACGATTGAACGGGTTCTGGCTGAGCTACAAACAGAGAATAAGATTCAAAAAATCGGAAGAGGTCGTTCGACTAAGTATCAACTATCAAATGATGTTAAATAGTAAAATATGAATTACTACCTATTACTGGAAGAAGAACAAAAATCCATCTTACTTCTTCCATCACTCCCAGAGCATACTCAGTTTGCTAGTCATGCTCTGGTTTTTTATTCTTTAAATCATTCAAAGAGCGAGCGATTCTCAAAGTTTGAAACATAGTCTAAAAAATAAATATCTCTATTATCTAAGTGTTCTTGTTCGATTCCTAGGCGTATTCTAAAGTCGATAGCTAATAAACTGCAATTTGTTTCCATAATCCCGAGTGACTCCTCGAAGATAATATAAATTGTTTCTTTCTTTAATCCAGGGAGTGTGATTGGATTTTTTGCATATGATTGATAGTAGATGTTGCTTTTGGAATTGTCTGCTACATAAAATAGGCGAAATTCTATCGTTTTCTCTTTTCGATCATGGATCGAATGACGAACATTGATTTTTAACATTTCAAGATGTTCTTTATAAATAATGGAAATAGGGGTCTCTTTTACATCAACTAGTTCTTTCAATGTAGCTAAAGGTTCATTTCTCGTTTTCACACAATGTATTTTTTCTTTATATTTTTCAAAAAGAAAATCCGAATCTAGCAATATTTTGTTCCTCCTGAAATGTCATCAATTTATTACTACAGTACCGTTATTTATCAATGCGGATCTCCATCCAAAAGAAAGATAATAAGCTTGTAATGTCGAAGCATAAACATTTGCACGGGACTCGCTTGTAGGAATACTCATCGTACTAACATAACAGGTTCCAGTAGCCGCAGCAGTCGTTCTTTGATAAATATTATTTACATTTAAGTAAGTATATGGATTGAGCAAACTCAAATTCGTTACTCTAATATTGCTGGCACGCCATATTAATTGAGTTTGTACCCGACCAAGCAATATATAATTGACAGGTGGTTCCGCTCATTCTAATTATATATCCTGAAACAACGGTGATGCCTTTAGATAAGCTATTGTTATCCAGCTGAGTATTTTTTTCTTTATTTAAATTCATTATAGCCTGTTCTAAAGGTATATTTGAAGGTAAATCTCTTCTATTTATTATGGTTGTATCAATATTTATTTCATTAGAAGGAGCCATTTGATCACTATAGACAATACCCTGAGTAACCACACTAACAGATAACACACTGAAAAGAAAAATAGAAATTTAAAAAAAACTTTTTTGGATAAAAACTTTTTTCGTAAATTCATTAACTTATCCTTACATTTTTAGCAAGCGCTTACAATTGCAGTTTATGGAAAATAAATTAAATTATAATGTAACAACAATATATTTATTATTAATATAACAAACAATATTTTTAATAAATTTAATTAAGTGAAAAATTATAGTAAAAACAAAGGTTCAAGACTATTGAAATTGGAGATCTTCCACCTAAAATAAAGGAATAATTTATTTTTTTGTCATTGAGCAGTAACTATCTGAATATCTATTGAAGTGGTGGATTACAAGTATAGAGGAAATAATGGGATCATAAAAAAAATAGTGTTAGAGCGATTACTTCAGCACATAAAGAGACTGGGACAATCGTCCTCTCGCATCTCCTGAAACAGAAAAACGATGGGAACAGAAGTAGTCTCTTTTTTTATATCTATTTATTAGGATACATAAGACGTGAGTGGATGATCGAATGTAAGCAACTACATTCTATGATCAAAGAATGAAATTTTTCAGATAGTTATCTTCATAGTTATCAAAATTTAATTATTTTGTTCTTTTTTTTTATACTATTTATTATTTATTTTAATTAATTACAAGCTTTATTTTAATGAATATGAAATGGACAATACCAATTATTCTATTAATAAAAGGATGTGTAAATTATTTAATACAGAAGAAATAAATATTAGACAACTTGTTTATACAAATTTAATAGTTATTTTATATTTTTTTTAAAATTTTTTATAAGAGTGACTCGATAAAATAGTGTATATTTTTCCAAGGCTTTTAGAGAGGTGACTTTTTGTTTAATTTTTTTTCAGGAACTAACAGAAAATTAAGATGATGAAGAAACCGCATAAAGGTATGATGAACGAGTACTAAGGAGGAGGAAGCAGGGAAAGATGTTTAAGTCAAAGCAAAAATGGATGACTTGTTTGGTTTTGCTTTTGCTGTTATTAAGCAGTAATGCAACTGTCGGTAGGGCAGATACTCAATCTTATGGAAGTTATGGAGAGACCGGATTTTATGGTAAATATGAATATATGACTCCCCCTAGCTCCGGACATTTAACAGATGATGAGAAAAATATTCTTTTGATAGCTCCAGACGAACAAATGAAAATACCAGCTGCCGGTGATAGCTCCAATGTTCTAATGTACGTTCTAACTGTTATTACTATGTTGGCTAGCTTGATTTTATACCGAAAATTGAGCCTAAATAAAAAAATCGCCTAAGCGAAAAAAGGAAGGAACAAATAAAAAATGAAAAAAATACAAAAATATTCTTTAGTAATGCTTGCCGGTGTTGGAATGATCTCTACATACGGAGCAACACTTGTCAATGCAGCAGCTGTTGGGCAGTACGATTCAAAGTCTTCGGTTGAATTTAAACAAGGGACAACCGTTACACCCCCAGTCGATCCAGAAGACCCAGATCCAAGTATTCCGGTCGTACCGATTGATCCAACTGATCCAACAAATCCTCCAGGACCTGGCACGGGTGGGCCACTAGCGATTGACTTTGCTTCTTCGTTAGCGTTTGGCGAACAATCGATTACTTCTAAAGATGAAACCTACTATGCGCATCCTCAAGCATTTGACAATGGAAATACGACTGAAAACTATGTACAGGTAACGGATACCCGTGGGAATTTCGCTGGTTGGACATTATCAGTAGCGACAGATGCACAATTCCATTTAGACACAGTGGACCCAAGTGTGACAGATGAAAGCAGTGCTGAAGTAGGTGACTATTTAACAGGAGCACAATTATCTTTCAGTGGTGGTCATGTGACTACAGAAAAAGGCATAGATGCGTCTATCTATCCTAAAGAAGTAAAAACAGGTTCGTACGCAGTTTCTACCGCAGAAACAGTAATCGTTGCAGCAGCTAAAAACCAAGGGATGGGTACATGGACTTACGGATTGGGTACCCCAACAGATTATGATACAACCGCAACAAGTGCAGATGCTATAGCAACAAAATCACCAATCACACTATCTGTACCAGGCGCCACAGTGAAAAAAGCGGGAACTTACACAACGAACCTTAATTGGACACTATCCGATACACCAGCAAACTAATGATATTTAGATATTTTCCAAGGAAGGAGGGCTATATGAAGAAGTTTTTATTGGCAAGCATACTTTCTATGCTACTTAGTGTAACTGCCACTCAAATGGTTGATGCAGAACATCATGAAGATTTAGAAGAGTATGATGCGGTAAGATTTCAATCATCGAAAAAACCGACACTTCCTGTAGATCCCACCAACCCGGAAATTCCAGTTGATCCCATGAATCCTGACGGTTCTAAGCCTAATCCTGGAACAGGAGGGGCGTTGTCAATTGATTTTGCCAGTAGTTTAGATTTTGGGATGAATCAAATATCCAATAAAGATGAGTATTATGAAGCCCAGGCACAAAAGTATTTTAATGATCCGAGTTTAATCACCCCGAATTTTGTTCAAGTCACAGATAATCGCGGAACATTGACTGGATGGACGTTGAAAGTAAAAGAAACTCAACAGTTTCAAGCTGAAGAAGATGTCCAATACAAGGAATTAACTGGTGCAACATTGTTCTTTCTAAAACCAGAACTGGTAAGTAACAGCAACTCTCCAAAACCAACTGCCTATGAAGTATTAGGAATGGTTCCCAATCAAGAAAGTGTAATAACGAGTGCAGAGTTCAATCAAGGAGCTGGGACATGGATTACTCGATGGGGAGATTTAACAGATTTATCCGAAAAAAAAGAAATAATTGAAGGAAAAGAGATAATGACTACATTCACTTCCGCAATTCAATTGTTTGTTCCTGGATCAACCCCTAAAGATCCAGTGAGCTATAAAACGAATTTGGTCTGGATTCTTTCGGATCTACCAACAAACAAATAAAAAATGAGTCATCAAAAAGGAGAAATTCACATGAAAAAAGTAACATTGTATACAACAGCCGTATTAGCGTCATTGATCGTAACAGGTATAGCAACAACTGCATCAGCAGACGAAGTAGCAACTTACGATGCCTATGGAGCAATCAAATATACACCTTCTACTAACGTAACTGACCCTATTGATCCATTGAACCCAACACAGCCAGTGACACCAGAAAATCCTGATCCAACTATCCCAATTGTTCCTGGAACGCCTGGACCATTATCTATCGACTTTGCTTCATCATTTGATTTTGGAACACAAGAAATCACATCAGAAGATATGGTTTATAGTGCGGCAGCACAAAAGTACAAAGATGCTACAGGTAATGCAACTACTGGTCCAAACTATGTCCAAGTGACAGATAATCGTGGGACACTAGCTGGTTGGTCGTTAACTGTTAAAATGGGTGATTTTGCTTCGACAGATTCAGCTTCTGCTGGTAAACCTGGAGCAACTTTAGATGGTGCTAAAGTGTACTTGACCAATGCAACGATTGCTTCAGCATCTAAAACACCTGCGGATAAAGTAAAAACAATCACTGCACTAGATCCAAATGTTCAATCAGACATGGTCATGGGTGCGACAGATGGAAATGGTGCTGGTACAAACTTGGTAGACTTTGGTAACGATGCAACAAAAGATTCTTCTGTAAAATTGGAAATTCCAGGTGCTTCAACAAAATTAGCAAGCAGCTACAAAGCAACAATCACTTGGTCATTAAGTGATACACCAGCAAACTAAAAATAGTAGAACACAAATGAAACCAAATATGTCCGAATTCGGGAAGTAAAAGGAAGAACCCGGAAATACCCCCCTATTTTCGTCATTCTCCAGTATTTTTTGAATACAACATATTTGAAAAAATAAAGCTTTAAAAGAAGAGAGTGTGTCGAAAGTTTATCCGAAAAGTCCGGAAGCTTTTGGCACAACTTTTCTACATATAGAAACGAAGGAGAGAGCAACAGAAATGAAAAGGGCAAAATTTTATTTAACGATGTTCGTAATGGTGCTGGTAACGATGATAAGTAATCAAGTTGTCAAAGCCAACGAGTTTCAATTTTCAATGACACCAGTCTTACCAGAAAACCAAGCAGAAGATGTTTCTTATTTTGATTTATTGATGACACCAGGGCAAAAACAAACAATCCAAGTCTTGTTAGATAATTCAACAGATAAAGTAGTTACTGTCGAAGCAAGTGTAGCAAGTGCTACCACCAACATCAATGGGGTGGTCGAATACAGTCCGAGTGAAAACAAAAAAGATAAAACATTGAAGTATGACTTGGCAGAGTATGTGAAGATGCCTAATGAAATTGCTTTACAACCGCAGTCACAAACGAGTGTAGCAATCGAGGTAACTATGCCTTCTGAAAAATTTGATGGGGTAATTGCGGGCGGTTTGACGTTCAAACAAAAGTCCTCTGAAACAGATACCTCGTCAACAGATAAAAAAGGTGTTTCATTGAAAAACGAATACAGTTATGTCGAAGCGCTTGTGTTGCAACAAACAAACACGAAAGTTGCGCCATCTTTAACGTTAAATGATGTTGCTCCGTCTCAAGTTAATGCTCGTAACGTGATCAATGCCAATCTTCAAAATTCAAAAATGGGCTATTTAAACCAAATGAAAGTGGATGCAACAGTCACCAATGTTGACGATCCAAACATGACGTTCACTTCAGTCAAAGAAATGATGCAAATGGCACCAAATACAAATTTTGATTATCCGATTGCAATCAGTAATCAAGGGATGTTGGATAGTGGTAATCCATCTAAACCAATGAAGGCGGGGACGTACCATTTAGACATGGATGTGTATGGACAAAAAGATCCTAGTGGAGAGTATGTCCAAACAGAAAAAGATCAAGAAGGCAAGGAAACGGATGTTCATTATGTCTACAAATGGCATTTTGAAAAAGACTTTACGATTACTGCTGAAAAAGCAAAAGAATTAAATGCAAAAGATGTGACGATCGAAAAGGATAATACTTGGATTTACTTCTTGATTGGTGGAATCCTTCTGGCATTACTTGCGTTTCTTTTGTTCTTTATTCTTTGGAAACGTCGCAAAAAGGACGAAGAAGATGAAGAAGATAAAATTTCCTTGCCGTAAGTTGATTCTGTCAGTTAGAAAAGGTGACACAAAATGATGTTGGAATTTCTAGATAAAAAATCCATAGGCAGACTTAGACTCCTCTTCTATCTGGATGCGCATGCTTCAGTTCCGCTGTTACAAGCCAATGTAATGGAGGAGTTGAAGATGAATAGATACGAGTTGGAAAGCTGTATAAAAGATGTTCAAGCAGATGTGAAAGAATTTGATTTAGCCGATCAGTTCGTGATCGAAACAGGGGTAAAGCCCAAGACTGTAAAATATACACGAAAGACATTTGCGAACATCTCTTGTTTGATTAGCTGTTATGCGAGTCAAAGTAAGTTGACGCCGTTAATCAAGGCAGTACTTATGGAACAAGTCGAAAATACGTTTGATTTAGAAGACGTACTGTATGCTTCGCGGGCAACTGTTTATAAGATTATGGCTAAAGCAAATGAATTATTGGAAATTTTTGAGATAGAAATTTCTAGCAGTTGTCAATTCGTGGGAAAAGAAAGAGATATCCAATCGTTTTTGTATGGCTATTATTACACGCTTTATGGAGTAAATGCGTATCCTTTTACAGATAGTATGAAAGATGAATTGGTTGACATCATTCATCAACTTTCTTCAATCACTCACTTTCTTGACGATGATCTTTCAAATTCTCAGCAGGTTAAGTTGCTGTATCGTTTGTTTGTTTTAAAGGTCAGAAATCATTTTGGTCATCATGGGGAAAAAATCGTATCAACTTGTCAAAAAAAAGAATTAGTACAAAATATCACAGAAGTATTGAATCCATATTTCCAAAACTTACAAGAATCAGAAGTTTATGAATTATTATACTTCATTAGTAGTGAAAATTTGTCTCCTTATTGTCAACTGGTGCAAACAGAAACAATAGAGATCTTGAACCAGAAAGTGATTCATAGCGTCTTAACTGAATTTCAAGCAATTACCTCTTGGGGTGTCACACATGAGGTGACTAAGGAACTTTCATTGATTCATAATAAACTGTTGTTTCAGAAGCGGACAAATTTTGAAAATTCAACGATTCAACAATTTTCATTTATCAAAGAAAACTATCAATTAGCAGAAACACTTGCTTACCGAATCGTGCAAGAATTATTAGAATTTGAATGGTGTACGGATACTGTTAAGGCAAATTATGATGAATTAGCAAAAGAATATATATTTCTTTTTTTATCTAGTTTACCTATCGAACTACTTTCGCCTAAAGTAAAAATCGTGATCGATTTTTCCTTTGGTCAAAGTTATAGCCGATACATTCAAGAACAAGTGGATGCTTTCGGTAAGTTGAATATCGAATCGTATATTGGAGCGACAGAAGAAGAAGCGGATATTTATATTTCAGATATGTTAAAACTTCATAGTCATCGTCATCAGGTGATTTGGTTATCACCTCCTACATCTTCTGATTGGGAAAAATTGGGCGATTTGATTGTACATGTCAAAATAAAGAAGAGTGGGAATAATGATGAAAAACAAACCGAAAGTATCAATGAATAAAATTAGTAAAGGTTATCTTTATACGGGTATCTTTTTGGTTCTTTTTCTTCAGACGAATTACACGGTGGCTTTAGCAGAGGAAGAAATACTTAATCCAATCAATCCTTCCGAATCGGTTACACCAAAAAATCCAGAACATATTCAACTTCCAGAGGAAGCAACAGTAACTTCACCTGAGAAAAAACAAATAGAAAAAAATGAGGAAACAAAACAAGTCCCACAACCTCATGTGAACCAGCAAAAACAATTGAAAGAATCAAAAGCAGTAGTGAAGAAAGATGATTTTTTTCGTCCAGTAGAGCGTGTGGTACTAAATAAAAAAACACACTCTACTGCTGGATCGAATGAAGATGCAAGAGTGGGAAAAACGAATACGGGAATGATGCTAGCAGCGTTGTCCGGAAAAATGCTCTTTGGTATTGACGGATAGTGGGGAAAGATGACGTGACCAAAATGGCCAGTTGCTGCTAGTACAAAAATGTAGATAAAGTTGGGATGATGTTTGATAGTTACCATTTATTTAAAGATAAATCAGCCAGTTCAGCACTGGTCTATCCAACATTGCTTAGATACTTGATTCTTGTGGGTGTAAGACAAGTTTAGATGATATTGAAAATACTAATTTAAACATACGAAGGTAAGTACGGAGATGAAAATGAAGATAGAGAAAAAAAGAGTAAGACAAAATCGAAGTCGACTAACTGGTTTATTGTTAAGTACGGTTGTATTTATTTCTGCACCATTGATCTCAATGCAAGTCAATGCACAGACGAAGGAAGTAGTGAATCAGGATATTAGTACAATCACACAAACTGATGATTATGGGGAAATTACAGGAGATGGTTCTCTGGCTGCGAAAGATTGGATATCCTATGCGTCCAGAATGAAATTTAATACTGGCGGCGATGGATTAGGTGCATACGAGGCAGGGAATATGCCGGATATCAATGGCACGTCCGTGGGGCTAAAAGCAGTCGATCCGGTATTTGATTCAACTGGAAAAGCTGTTTTAACAAGTACGGATAATCCACCAGGGATGACCGTCAATTCAGAGCTTAATACCAAGCAAAAAAAGGGACCATATGGGCAAGCTGGCATTTTTTTAGATGCGCAGATCGATTGGACAAGTGATTTTACGATGACCTATGGGATGGACGGAAGTACGGCTTATGGCAACCGTGGTGCGGGATTATACTTTGCTCCTTTACGAGCAAAGGATTGGAAGGCGTATGAGACTGGTGAAACTATTCCATTTCCGATGGGCGGCACGGTCTTGCCAACACTTACTCTAACAAACCCTACATTAGGACATCTAATATCACAAATCCCAAATTCATTTGGATTGAGTGCCTCAGGTCAACAATTGAGTTCCATGAGAATGACATATGTAGATGCTAATCGATTGGGCGCGGGTTATCCGAATGGGGTCGCAGTTATGTTCGATCCATCAAATCCTGGAAAGACATTTACCTGGAAAAAAGGCGGGACCACTAACTACTTGGATAGCGGTTATAGCCAGACTATTGCAGAAAATGGTGTGGAAATTGCTACTCCTTCAGAAGATTTTACGAGTGCTACCTATAGTGTCAAATATACTGCAAGCTCCGGTTTACTCACGATTACTTCTAGTGCGAAACTTCCCAAAGATTTTACTGGAATAGGGAATCTAGCATCTGCGGCAGTCGGATCGACGCCTGTTTTTCAAACAACCATACCTTCCCAGCTAAAAGGCCAGACGTATTCAGTGGCTATTGGTAAAAATTTTTATTGGACGTTAGGAATTGGATATGGAAAAGCGGACTCTTCTGCCGGTCAGTCATTTCCAGAATATCCTTCTCAACCACTAACGACTTCGGTGAAGGTTGGTGATTACTCATTTGGGGTGGCGACTTCATCTGTTGAAGTCCACTATGTCGATGAAAGTGGGAAAAGCATTGCCCCTAATACGACGATCCAAGCAAATGTTGAAACAACGATCGGAGTAAACGGCTTGTCACCGGATGCGGCCAATGCTCGCTGGTCGTATGATGCGAAGCAAATCAGCGGCTATAGTCCAATTCGTGCAGAAGATGTATTGGTAAGTAAAACGGATAAGAACGTGCTCACCATTACGTATGAACAAAAGTCATCCCCTGCAACAACCACTTTTGATTTTGCTTATGATCCGACAGCGCAACATACACCAAGTATCCCAAAAAGTATTCTTGAGAATGGGTATATCGGGGATCAGATTTCGACGACAGAAGCACAGATTATGACTAATGTACCTCTTGGGTATCAAGTGGCAAAAGTAACATGTCCAGACGGCAGTGAGAAACAGACAATTGCTGAAGCATTGAAGAGCTATCCGTCGATGACACAAGAGAAAAATACGTTTACTGTCCAGTTAGCTCCACGTACAGATAGTATGGTACAAATTACTTTTGTGAAAATAGATCCGTCGCAAAATTTTGCGTTGCCTGAAATTATATCGTACAAAGGAACTACTGGGGAAAACCTACCAGACATTGTTAAAGATGTGAATGATCAAGTGAAAGATAACTTAATAATCAAGACAGTAACTGGTCCTAATGGCAAGACCTACGATAATATAACTGATGCACAAACGGAAAATCCGTATTTTGTCGATCAAGGCGAATTTATTGTCCATTTGCTTGATCGCGGGGAGATTAACTTGACTGTGCCACATACGATTGACTTTGGCATTAATGAAGTAACGAGCCAAACACAACGACTCGTAGGAAAGCTAGATGATAAGGTTGCGGTAAATGACAGTCGAGATTCAAGTTATCAATCGAATTGGTCTGTAGCAGTGGCTCAAAGTGAAGCAATTCATGAAGTAGATGCAACTGGCGAAACTGTTTTGAATGGGATTTCTTTTGATGGCAGACTAGGATTTTATGATGGAACAAGCGATCAATTTTTAAGTAGTAGTCCATTGGTCATTTTTAATCAAAATGCACCATCTACTGGTCTTACAGATATATCAGATAGTTGGGTCAATCAAAGATTTTTCTTAGAAGCTTCTGTAGTTAATCAAAAAACGAATACTCGTTTTACTGGAACTCTCAGCTGGTCCTTGATTTTAGCGCCTTAAAAAATTTTTCGAAATCACTCTGCTGAACTCACATTTGAAAAATGACAATAAACTGCAGTTAGCTTATTTTTGAATGAATGGAGGTAGAAACAATGAGTAGCAAGTATAGACCAACGGGATATGTAAAGAGCAATGTTACTTTAAAACTCGTGATTAGTTTTCTGTTGATGTTCTCACTCATACTTTTTGCTATTCCATTTTCAAAATATTTTATGATTTCGACACATGCACAATTGACTCAGACGACCTTTCGAACAAATTTACCAAAAATGATTGACGTACCAGAGAAGATCGAGCGCTTGAATGTTAAAGATATCTTTACGCATACAACAGACAAAAATACGTCAGCAATTGGTCAGATAGTGATTCCGAATGTAAAGATCATACAACCGATTTTTGTCGGACTAACGACAAAAAATATGATCAATGGTGTTGTCGACTTGTTTCCTGAACGTGAACCTGAAAGAGGGACATTGACACTGATTGGACATCATGTAGGTGAGTATAATCTTTTGTTTGCTCGAATCGATGAGCTAAAAAAGGGAGATGTGATCTATGTCCAATATTTTGATCACTATTACCAATACTTGGTAGAAGAAAATACGGTGATTGATGAAAAAGACATTGATCAACTTGCGAATAAGGGAGCAGATTACCTTTTCCTAGTAACATGTGATCAAGTGCAGCAAACTTCAAGACGCGTGTTTATTCAAGCGCGAAAGGTCAAAGGGAAATCACCGAATGCTAGCCAGTTCAGCCAAACGGCTGCAACAATAAAAAACGTAGAAGGTCAGCAATATATCACTACGTTTCTGCTACCATTCATTAGTTTGATTCTTATAGCTACTTTCTTCTTGATTTACGTTTGGCGTACGTGACTGAAGACACTCCAAAAAAGTTTATCAGCGTTATTGCCCTTTCGTTTGATAAGGTTTCAGTTGTACAGGACGGTAGATAATCGAGATTTTAGATAGATTAGGCTGCCAAACTTAGGTTTTGGCAGCTTATTTTTTATTTTATAACAAATAACCAAATTGTTTTTTTGTTCGAACTACATCAATGAAATTCACTATTTCAAGCCATTGAGACGGTGTCGGTTTCACACTTATAAAAAAGATTTCTGCCTGGGGATTGAGTATTCGTCCCTCTTTTAGTGGAAAGTCACAAAAAATAATATCAGGAGATTGATCATACGCAACTATTTCAATCGGTCGAGGATTGAGTTTTATCAAGTAGCTACTTAGCTCTGTCTTATGGATTTTTCCGAATTTAGATAGTATTGCTACTTTTACCGGTTCGTGATGTATTTCAAGAACATACGACAATAGTTGGAAAAGCGACGAACGAAAAGACTGACTAGTAATGATCCTTTGCCATTTTTCTTCCTTCAATGGCATTTGTGCGATGATCTCATCTATGATTTTATGGTAATGATTTCTAGTCGGATCATTAAAATCAAAGTACTCTAAGTCGGAATAAGGAGGCACAAACTCGTCACTGCCATAACTGAGAAAATAAGTCGTTCGATAGATTATATTGACGGAAAGAAAATCTTCTTCTTGTGTCGTTAATTTTCGTTTCATATGTTGAGATAACTGGTGGAAAATCGTTTGTTCAATTTTGTTGTATTCTTTGTTATAAAAGTCACGAAAAGGTGGTAATTCTTCTTCAAAACAAGTATAAGTTGGTACGACGGTAAACACATAGTACAGATAATTGATCTCAACTTCATTCAGATTTTTTTTGAAAAAAAGATTAGTTATTTCTTTTCCTTGTATTTGTCGTTTAAAAACCTCATAAGAAATTAAAGGATTTCTTACTTTAGCAATCACTTCTGGCAATTCAGTGATCATATAGCCATTTTTCAATCGATGTTGCGTGATTTTCATGAATAGATAAAGTTTACGTATATCTTCATGAGAATGCATGGGGAGACATTCATGAATCATAGTTGCTAGAGCCTGAAAACTTTCAGGATATTCAGGGATAATTGGATCTTCTTCGTCATGTAAATGCCAGAACAGCGTAAAGAAAAAATGACGAGTACGATATTCATCGCCACTGATTTTCTTCTTAAACAATAAATATTCAAGTGAGTATTCTTTTAATAACATACGAATGGGTTTAAGTTTAGATAGAACGCTTTGTTGATGCAGGTGGACGGATTCAGCAAAACGATCCAAATTCTGAAAATTTTCGTTATAAATAGAGAGGAGAAATTTAAATCCTACAGTTTCTTTAAACAGTAGAATATAAACTTTGAGCAATAAAAATTCTTTTGAAAAATGAATAGACAATCCATGTTTGTCATATTGAAATTGAAAAGTAGGGTATTTTAATTTGATTTCTTCCACACTATTACCAATCGCTTTATAGCGATATTCTGAAATATTTAGTGCCTCTTGGATACTTTTTTTAGGATAGTATTCTTTTTTGTTTATGTAACAATATTGGAAGAATTGTATGATTTCCTTTTCTTTATAGTTGAAAAAATACTCTCTCATGCTCTCACCCCCATTGAGTTTATATCTAATTGAAAATAAGTTTTCTTTTACTCATATTATATAGATATATGAAGGGAAATCCTAATGTAATCTACACTTAATAAAAAAATTCTCATAAGGGAATAGGTGTGCTACTACCAACTTCAAAAAATGGTATTTCTTTTCTGGAACGTTTATATTATATCGTTTGTTCGAATGTTTTTTGTAGGAAGGATTTGAATCTTTTTAAAATGAATATCTGTGTGATATTTTCCTTTTTTTTCAAAAAAAATATAATAATGACCGAGTCTTTTCTGCTACTATAAATCAAGATGAGTTTTAAATATGGTAAGTATTAGGGAACATAAGAAATATTCATGCGAGACATCATTTCTTTACATGAACATCTAAAAATGAAGATGAAAAAGTAGATGACAGGTAACGTTATATAGTGATTAATCAAGTGATTTATTAGATATTTTTTTGTTGTTGAATACATACCATAATCTAAGTGAATTATGAAGTGGGTTAACTATCCCAAAGAAAGAAGAGAACATTTATGTACAAAAAGAAAAAAATACTGGCTCGAGTGATTGTTGGAATGTCAATTTTTTTCCTACCAACCCTTACTCTTTTGAGCCATAGAATTGAGCTGAAGGTCGAAGCTGCTGTAATTACTTCAGGAGCATTAGAGCCTGGGGAAAATTCCGATACAGGCAACCATGAATTGGATAGCGGATTCCAACAGAATGCTAATAACTGGAATATCTTAGCTGGTGACAGCAAATGGTGGAAATGGGATGCTTCGGGAAATAATTATTTATGGTTAGCGAACTCAGTTAAAAATTCATGGGTGTATCAATCAATCAGAGCAACACTTGATTTTTCTAAACCATTAACAATCAAAACGCCCTATTGGTATGATAAAGCAGATGTCTGGAAAATGGGGGATGCATCGGGCTTCTTTTTGACTCCCGCAAATAATGACATGATCAAACAAAATGCACCCAATGCAACAGGACAGAAGCTAGGAATTGCAGGCTTGAAAGATAGTTTCTTTATAGGACGTGATATTTGGTATAACGGAACATTTGATGGACCAAGTGGCACCAATAAAGGACAAGATAAAATTGAAATTCGTAAAACAGATGCTAATGGGGCAATCGAACAATCAAGTTCTACCACTGTGCCGTGGGTACAAATATCGGCACCGCTACAATTTCAAGGTTCAGGAAGTACTAGATGGAGTTCTGAAACGCAAACAATGACATGGTCAAATATTGTGGATAATAAAAATGGTACTTATACGGGTACACTGAGTCTTACTGCAGCGCCAGATAGTGGTTATAACAACAATGGCGCGTATAAACCACAAACAATTTCAAGAACAATCACCTTAAAAAAGAACATGTCATTTGGGAGTTTAGCCATTACAGGAAATAATACAGGAGTCATTCAAGGAGCGAATGCTTCTAAGAATGCATCGTTCTCTGCAACACGCGGAACAGTTACTTTCCCGGTGAATTTTATTGATAAAACGACGAATCAGCCAATCAAAGGTGTAACTGCTGCGAAAATCACTGCGAATACTGGGGATACGATTGGTGTAACAAATAGTCTCGCAAATGCATCAGATGATTACACATTTGTTGTGCCTAGAATCAAAGGCTATAATTTTTCTTCTTCTACTTCAATCAAAGTCGCAAACTATGATGAATATAATGAAGCAAACCCTAATGCAATCAATGTGTACTATTCACCGATAGCCGAAACGGCGGATTTTAAGACATACTACACTGAAAAAACACCAGGAACGGGTATTGTCACAGATGCTATCACTGGGTTAACTGGAGGCGATCCATCTTCAACTATGATAGTAACAGAAGGAGTAGCGGCAACTTTACCGGTCCCAAATCCAGCATTGATTACCGGTGATTTTGGTCATTCAATTACGAATATTCCTTCGTTGACTGTACCAGTTGGCTATAAAGTGGATCATATCGTGGGTCCAGATGGAAAGAATGGGCAAACATATCCAGATCTAGCTTCTGCGATTGTAGCTAATCCTACATTTGATGACCTATCAAATAACAAGTGGGCAAACCATTTTAGTATTTATCTGACAGCTGAACCTGCCTCTGCGAGCTTTTCCTACAATTATGTCGATAGTACGCGAGCTGTAGCACCAAGTTTACCAGACATTCCTTCTGAGATAGGTGTAACCGGTGGAGTCATCAAAGATCCTAGCGAGCAGTTACCTGAACTTCCTGCAGGTGTCACAATCAAAGATGTGACACCACCTGATGGAAACACGTATGGAAGTCTGAGTGAGGCTTTAGCCGTTGACGCGAACAAGTACTACCAAGCAGGCACTGTAGCTTTTACTCTAAATGTCACAGCGCCGCCAGCTATGCCAACACTTGATGAAGTACCAACTGTTGAGTTTGGCACACAGACATTGAAATCGGGAACTCACTCATACGGCAGTGAGACACAGACGGGTTTAAAAGTCACTGATGAATCATATACAAATAAAGGTTGGCACGTTACAGCATCAATGTCGCAACAATTTACGAGTGATACAATGGCTGATTTGGAGACTGCACCGTTCGGTACATTCTTAAAAGGTGCAAGTATCAGTTTTCATGCAGGCACTTTAAACACATCGCCAGAGAATACTGCAAAAGCACCTCAAGCGCTTGACTTTACATTACAAGAAGATGGTGCTGCGGTTTCTGTCATGGATGCCGCCACTGGAACTGGTCAAGGTGCTTGGGAGTTAAGTTATGAAGATGTCCGGTTGCAGGTCGATGGCAATAAAATAGCGGTAGGAAAACCTTACCAAGCGACCATCAATTGGTCGTTAAGTGATGTACCAGCAAATTGATGAGAAATACTGTTATTCATTACTGTTAAAAGCGGTGATTCTCCAAAAATCTATTTTTAACAATCAAAAAATTGAGGTGGGACGGCAGTTGTTAATCTCAATAAATAAGGTGATATCCATAAAAATCATTGGAATTTTTATGGATGTCGCCTTATTTGCATGGAAGCTGTCTCCACAACAGTTTGTTTACCCGTTAGTAAAAACATTACGTGATTTGTGTGTCTATTTGATTAACTTATTTGTAAATCATGAACTTGGTAAGAAAGTTATCTTATTTAATAGTGATAGTTATTTTAAGGCTGGGCGGTGGTTCAAGTGATTTAAGTTGGAATCATGAGTAAATCAAGCCAAATGAGGAAATAAAATCTCTTATCAAAAATATTTCAAAAGGATATTTATGATGTTCGCTTTAAAATTGATGGCCAAAATGTTATGTTTTCATATAGTTATCTTTAGTTTCAAAAAATTTAACTATTTGGTTGTTAAAAAAGCTGACCTTCAATAGTAAGCTCAAAAATCAAAAAATATGGAGAGCTATTTTCCGATGTTCCATCTTACTGCTCAGGTCAAAACGCTTTTCTCACAACCTATGATAAACGGTGTTCGAAAGCCAGCTCCTTCAATAGTAAGTCGAAACGTGAAAAAATATGGAAAGCTATTTTCCCACGTTCCGCCTTACTATTCGGAGCTGAACGGCTTTCTCACAACCTGATAAACGGTGTTCAAGAAGCAACACTTCAATAATAAGCCAAAAAAATCAAAAATGAAAAAGCCATTTTCGATTTTTCTGTCTTATTACTCAGTGCTGACCGCTTCTTTCACAACCTAGATAAACGGTGTTCAAGGAGCAACACTTCGGTCATAAGCCAGAAACATCAAAAATGAAAGAGCCATTTTCGATGTTCCTGACTTATGCCTTAGTGCTGACCGCTCCTTTCACAACCTTGTGTAACCGAATACATTTTGTCCGCTGCAAGGGACATTATGTAGTGAAGCAGAATAAAAAAAATCGCTTATGATAAAGATACAGGGGGGATAGAGCTATGACTAGTCAAATGGATCGAGGGAATAAATTAACGCTTCTTTTATCAAAGCAAAGAGATTATGTTACTGCTGAAGTGTTGGCAGAGTTAATGAGTACCTCTACCAAGACGGTCTACCGCTTGGTTAAAAAAATGAATGACGAGTTTCCGAATGGGCCACTGATTTTGTCTGAAAAGGGTCGGGGGTACAAGCTGGATTATGAAAAATATATTGCACAGACGAATCAAACGATTGTGTCTTCTGTGGAAGTTCTACCATCTGAACGACAAAATAATGTAATGGAAGAATTATTATTATCCTCTCCTAAAGCACTAAAAGTCATTGATTTGTACCAAACCTATTATGTTGGCGATTCAGCGATCGCGAATGATGAAAAAATCATTGCGGAACGGATTTCAGCGTATGATCTGCAATTGATCCGCAAAAATCGGACATTAGCCATCGAAGGCAAGGAAGAGAATATCCGTCGAGCGATCACTGAATTGATTCAGCGATTGAATATTTTCGATATTGATGAAATCGCTTTATCGGACGAATTTTCGTTTAATCGTTACGATGCGAATTTTGTCATCGAACAGATCAAGCTGATTGAAAAAAAACTCAATGGCACGATTCCTTACCCATACAATATCAATATTTTCTCCCATCTATACATTGCGGTACGTCGCGCAAGAAAAACGAATTATCAAGCCACTGGAGAAAAATTAACGATGGAACAATTACAGGTTTTAGATAATGAATCCTTGATTCGTGATATTGCCATCGAAGTGATCCGCCAAGTGGAAGTATATTTGAAAACGAAATTACCAGTAAGTGAGATCTACTATCTTTATCAATATTTGCTTTCTTCCAGAACGGATAATAGTCAAACGAAGACCCAAACGTTCACAGAAGAAGTGATTGAGATTACTTCTTATTACTTGCATCAAGTTGGTGAGAAGCTAAATCTCAATGTAGCAAGCGAGATGATTTTTACAGATCTTGCTAATCATATCAAACCTTTGGTCAATCGGTTGCGCCATCAAATCAGAGTGAAAAATAGTTTGTTGGATCAAATCCAATTAACGTATGAAACGATTTTTAATACGGTTGCTGAGGTATCAAAACAGGTGAGTCAAACGTTTCAGCTTCCAACGATCACGCCTGATGAGATTGGGTTTATCACCTTGTATTTTGCACGAATCATTGAGACGCACCAATTTCCGATCCAAACACTGATCATGTGTACAACTGGCGTGGGAACTTCTGAATTATTGAAGGTGAAGTTAGCCAAAAAATTCCCGGAATTAGAAATCGTAGATGTGATCAGTACTAAAAATTACCAATCAGTGTTAGAGAAGACGCCAGGAATCGAGTTGATTTTAACAACAGTTGGCTTGAAAGAAGCGTTTCCTGTTCAATCTTTGATCGTTAGTGCCATGTTGACCGCTGATGACCAGTCAAGAATCCAACAGAAAATCGAGGATATTTATCATGATAGATAATTTCGTGGAAACATTTGATCAGATTGCATTAACGTCAAAGGCAGAAACCTATGAATGGATCAGCCAACAAGTCTTTCCTACCTCAAAAGAAAAGGCACAAGCGATCCAACAGGCATTGTTTGAGCGAGAAGAGGCAGGAGATATCCAAATTGAGGAAGGCGTGATTTTGCCTCATCTTGAACATCCAGCACTAGGCAAAACACAGGTCTGGGTGATTCGTCCCCAACAGCCAATTACTGAATGGTCGGAACGAATGGCAAAAGTGGAATTGCTCATCGTTGTCTTACTAGCAGAAAATGAAATACTGGCAGTCAAACGACAGCTTGCTGATTTTATGCGACAACTGGCTGATCCTGACTATCTAGATGAATTGAAAGCTGGTAATTTCACAGAACGATAAAAATACTATCAAAAATTGGAGGAACCAATAATGAAAATCGTTGGAGTAGCAGCATGTACAGTGGGAATCGCCCATACGTATATCGCACAAGAAAAATTAGAGAATGCAGCAAAAAAAGCGGGTCATGAGATCCATGTCGAAACTCAAGGAACGATTGGCATTGAAAACGAATTGCCACAAGAAGCAATTGATCAAGCCGATATCGTGATTTTAGCAGTGGATGTCAAGATCAGTGGACGGGAACGTTTCGAAGGAAAGAAAATCATCCAAGTGCCGACAGAAATCGCGGTAAAATCACCAAACAAATTAATCGAAAAAGCAATGGAAGTTGTCAGTAACTAACGAGGAGTGAGGAAAATGGAGATCAAAGAAATCATTGATCCAACAATCATCAAAACGAACTTAGACGGGAAAACGAAAGATGAGGTCTTGTATGAATTAGCCAATCGCTTGTATGAACAAGAATACATTACGGATGTCGAAGCATTTGTGAAAGATATTTATTTGCGAGAAGCGCAAGGTCAAACAGGGATCGGTAATTATATCGCTATTCCACATGGGAAAAGTGCGTATGTGAAAAAAGTAGGTGTGGCGATCGGGGTAACTGAAAATGAAATCCCTTGGGAAACATTAGATGGTAAGGGCGTGAAAGGCATCATCTTGTTTGCAGTCGGAGATGATACGGAAGGTGCGCAAAAACATTTGAAATTATTGTCCTTATTTGCCCGTAAGCTAGGAAATGATGAAGTAGTGGAACGTTTGATTGCGGCAAGAGAAATCGATGAAGTAGTCGCTGCATTTGGCTAAAGAGTGAGGAGGAAGAAAAAATGAAAATCGTTGGAGTAGCAGCATGTACGGTGGGGATCGCTCATACGTACATTGCGCAAGAAAAGTTGGAGAATGCCGCAAAAAAGGCCGGGCATGAGATCCATGTGGAAACACAAGGAACGATCGGGATCGAAAATGAATTGACGGCAGAGCAAATCAGTCAAGCAGATGTCGTGATTTTAGCTGTAGATGTCAAAATCAGTGGTCGTGAACGTTTTGAATGAAAACGAATCGTCCAAGTACCGACAGAAGTTGCTGTAAAATCACCGAGTAAGTTGATTGAAAAAGTAGAAGAAGTAGTCGTGCAACAATAATTACCAGAATGGGGGAGACAAAAAAATGGAGGCAATTAAAAAGTTAAATTTAAAAGGACATTTATTGACAGCGATTTCATATTTGATTCCAATCGTATGTGGTGCCGGATTCCTGATTGCAATCGGCATGGCCTTTGGCGGAACAAGTCAAGGAACACTTGTACAAGGTGAGTTTTCGATTTGGGATGCGTTAGCAACAATGGGTGGCGCTGGTTTAGGATTATTACCAGTTGTGATCGCTACTGGAATTTCTTATTCTATTGCAGCTAAACCAGGGATCGCACCAGGTTTCATTATTGGTTTAACAGCAAATGCAATTGGTGCTGGTTTTATCGGGGGGATTTTAGGTGGTTACTTAGCAGGGTATCTGGTTTTAGGTATTTTAAAACATGTCAAAGTACCAAAATGGGCAAAAGGATTGATGCCAACATTGATTATTCCATTTATTGCTTCAATTGTTGGTGGCTTAGTCATGGTGTATATCATTGGCGCGCCAATCGCAGCATTAACGCTATTATTAACGAATTTCTTAGATGGATTAGGCAATTCTTCCTTATTGATTTTTGGTGGTGTGATCGGCTTATTAAGTGGGATCGACTACGGTGGTCCAATCAACAAAACCGTATTTGCCTTTGTGTTGACGATGCAAGCGGAAGGGTTGAATGGCCCGATCACCGCACTGCAATTAGTCAATACAGCCACACCGATCGGCTTTGGTTTAGCTTATTTTATCGCCAAAATGTTCCGCAAGAATATCTATACAAAAGTGGAAGTAGAGACATTGAAATCAGCCGTACCAATGGGTGTCATCAATATTGTTGAAGGTGTGATTCCTTTAGTTATGAATGATATCGTACGTGGCGTAGTCGCAACAGCAATCGGTGGATTTGCTGGTGGTGCAACAACGATGATCTTAGGTGCGGATGCAACGGTTCCTTTCGGTGGTGTCTTGATGATCCCAACGATGTCTCGACCATGGGCAGGTGTGATCGCAATCTTAGTGAACGTCTTAGTAACAGCCGTCGTTTTAGCTGTGATCAAAAAGAACGTGCCGGAAGAAGAAATGGACTTAGTAGTAGAGAAAGAGGAAGAAGATATCAGTTTAGATGATATTCAGATTTTTTAAAATAAGTGCGTAAAAAAGAGGGGCAAAATCGATGAAATTTTTTCTAGATACAGCAGATGTAACAGCAATCAAAACAATCAATACGCTAGGTTTAGTCGATGGGGTGACAACCAATCCGACGATCATTGCCAAAGAAGGACGTGTGTTTGAAGAAGTCATCAAAGAAATCTGTTCGATCGTTGACGGACCTGTCTCAGCAGAAGTGACTAGTTTGGAAGCAGACGGCATGGTCGCAGAAGCGAAAGAGATCGTCCAATGGGCGGAAAACATCGTGATCAAGATCCCTATGACAGAAGAAGGATTGAAAGCGACGAACGAATTATCTAAATTGGGGATCAAGACCAATGTCACATTGATTTTCTCTGTGGCGCAAGGGTTACTAGCAGCAAAAGCAGGTGCGACATTTATTTCACCATTTTTAGGTCGATTAGATGATACCGGAACGAGCGGGATCGAGCTTGTCGCAAAACTACGTGAAGTACTAGATACTTATGGGTTTTCTACAGAAATCATTGCAGCAAGTGTCCGTAATTCGGAACATGTGGAAAAAGCGAGTTTAGTTGGCGCACACATTGCCACTGTACCGCCATCATTGTACCAAACGTTGTGGAGCCATCCATTGACCGATAAAGGGATTGCTCAATTCATGGCGGACTGGGAAAGCTTTCAAGGAGGGAACAAATAAATGGGAAAAGTGGAATTTTCACCTTCATTGATGACGATGGACTTAGATAAGTTCAAAGAACAAATCGAATTTTTAAATGATCATGTCGATTCTTACCATATCGATATCATGGATGGTCATTATGTACCAAATATCACATTATCTCCATGGTTCATTGATGAGGTACGTAAAATCAGTAATCTACCGATGTCTGCGCACTTAATGGTCAAAGACCAAAGTTTTTGGGTGAACCAATTAATCGACCAAAAGTGTGAATGGATCTGCATGCACGCCGAACTATTAGATGGTTTAGCTTTTCGCTTGATCGATCAAATCCATGATGCAGGGTTAAAAGCTGGCGTCGTCTTGAACCCAGAAACACCGATCGAAGCCATCTTCCCATACATCGAATTGGTCGATAAAATCACGATCATGACGATCGATCCAGGATTTGCTGGACAACGGTTTATTGAAAGTACACTGGATAAAATCGTTGCTTTACGCGAACTACGCGAAGAAAAAGGGTATCACTATTTGATTGAAATGGACGGCTCTTCCAACCGTAAATCCTTCAAACGAATCGATGCAGCAGGACCAGATATTTATATCGTCGGTCGCAGTGGCTTGTTTGGTTTAGATGAAAAAATCGAAAAGTCATGGGAAATCATGAAAACCGATTATGAAGAAATGACTGGGAAAACGATCGGGTAAGAGAAGGTCGTGAGAAAGCCGGTCAGCTCCGAATAGTAAGGCGGAACGTGGGAAAATAGCTTCACATATTTTTTCACGTTTCGACTTACTATTGAAGGAGTTGGCTTTTGAACGCCGTTTGTCTAGGTTGTGAAAGGAGCGTTCAGCACTAAGGCATAAGTCAGGAACATCGAAAATGGCTCTTTCATTTTTGATTTTTCAGCTTAATGTTGAAGGTCAGCTTTTTGAACACCGTTTAGCAGAGGTTGTAAAAAAGCCGTTCAGCTCCGAATAGTAAGGCGGAACGTGGGAAAATAGCTTTCCATATTTTTTCACGTTTCGACTTACTATTGAAGGAGTTGGCTTTCGAACACCGTTTATCTAGGTCGTGAGAAAGTTGGTCACCATCGAGTAATAAGACAGGAAAATCGAGAATGCCTCATTCATTTTTGATTCTTCTGTCTTATTTTCAAAGTGAAAATTAAAGAATGGACATTATTTTATAGGAACGAATAAGGAGGAATTATATTGTTTGATAAAGTAGATCAGCTTGGTGTGAATACGATCCGTACATTGAGTGTCGATGCAGTACAAAAAGCAAATTCAGGACATCCGGGGTTACCAATGGGTGCCGCGCCAATGGCTTATGCCCTTTGGACGAAACATTTGAAAGTGAATCCGAAAACTTCTAAAAACTGGGCAGACCGTGACCGTTTTGTCTTATCAGCGGGACATGGTTCAGCGATGTTGTACAGCTTGTTACACTTAGCAGGGTACCAAGTGACGATCGATGACTTGAAACAATTCCGTCAATGGGATTCAAAAACACCAGGACACCCTGAGGTCAATCATACGGACGGTGTCGAAGCAACGACTGGTCCGTTAGGTCAAGGGATCGCAATGGCTGTGGGAATGGCAATGACAGAAGCGCATCTAGCGGCGACCTACAACAAAGACCAATTCAATGTCGTTGATCATTATACCTATGCGTTATGTGGCGATGGCGACTTGATGGAAGGCGTGTCTCAAGAAGCAAGTTCGATGGCTGGTCATATGAAACTTGGTAAATTGATCGTTTTATACGATTCAAACGATATTTCTTTAGACGGACCAACCTCAAAAGCCTTCACTGAAAATGTTGGCGCACGCTATGAAGCTTACGGTTGGCAACATATCTTGGTCAAAGACGGCAATGATTTAGAAGCCATCTCAAAAGCAATCGAAGAAGCGAAAGCCGAAACAGACAAACCGACATTGATCGAAGTGAAAACAGTTATCGGATTTGGTGCTCCAAATCAAGGAACTTCTGCGGTCCATGGCGCACCACTTGGCTTAGAAGGTATCCAAAAAGCCAAAGAGATCTATGGTTGGGAATACCCTGACTTTGCCGTACCAGAAGAAGTAGCGGAACGTTTCCGTCAAACGATGGTTGAAGAAGGTGAAAAAGCTGAAAATGCTTGGCGTGAGCTGTTCGCATCATACAAAGCAGCGTATCCAGAATTAGCGCAACAATTCGAAGATGCGTTTGCTGGGAAATTACCAGAGAATTGGGATGCAGAGCTTCCAACATACGACGAAGGCGAAAGTCAAGCCAGTCGTGTCTCAAGTAAAGAGATGATCCAAGCATTATCAAAAGCGATCCCAAGTTTCTGGGGTGGTTCTGCCGATCTATCCGGCTCAAACAACACGATGGTCACAGCAGACAAAGACTTCACGCCTGAACACTATGAAGGCCGCAACATTTGGTTTGGTGTTCGTGAGTTTGCGATGGCATCAGCGATGAACGGGATCCAATTACATGGCGGTACACGGATCTATGGTGGGACATTCTTTGTCTTTGTGGATTACTTGCGACCAGCTGTACGTTTAGCAGCGATCCAAAATACGCCAGTCATTTATGTCTTGACCCATGACTCTGTAGCAGTTGGCGAAGATGGTCCGACGCATGAGCCAGTGGAACAATTGGCTTCGGTTAGAAGTATGCCAGGTGTCCATGTCTTACGTCCAGCGGACGGGAACGAAACTCGTGCGGCGTGGAAAGTAGCGATGGAATCGACAGATACACCAACGATCTTAGTCTTGAGTCGTCAAAATCTACCAGTTCTTCCAACAACGAAAGAAGTGGCAGATGACATGGTCAAAAAAGGTGCTTACGTCTTGTCTCCTGCTAAAGGGGAACAACCAGAAGGTATCTTGATCGCGACAGGTTCAGAAGTGGATCTAGCTGTTAAAGCGCAAAAAGTATTAGCGGAACAAGGAAAAGATGTTTCAGTGGTTTCAATGCCAAGTTTTGATTTGTTCGAACAACAATCCGCAGAATATCAAGAAAGTGTTTTGCCAAAAGCTGTGACGAAGCGTGTTGCAATCGAAATGGCTGCTTCATTTGGCTGGGAGCGCTATACAGGGACAGCAGGGGCAATCATTGCGATCGATCGTTTCGGCGCGAGTGCACCTGGGGAAACGATCATCCAAAATTATCAGTTTACAGTGGAACATGTTGTTGAAGTGTTTGATCAATTGTAGAAGGTATTTTTGTTCTTTTACTATTTAAAATTTCAAGTTAAAGATACGAGTACTTTATTTAGATAAAATCTGCCAAACTGGAATCCAATGATTTCCGGTTTGGCAGATTTTTTTATTGATTCATGATTATTTTAATTTCAGGTGTTTGATTTCTAAAAAGTGTTGGAGATTTAAGACCAATCCTCCTAGAAGTGTCGCTTTTTCGTTCAAGGAGCTGTTGCGGACGACTAATTGATTCGAAAAATGGTTGTGCAGATTCCCTTTTAATTGTTCGATCATATCAGGTATTTCGCGATAAAGTGAGCTATTCAAAATAATGATCGATGGGTCATAATGGGCGATCAAGTTGTTGATACCGATCGTCAAGTAGTTGATATTTTCCTCCACGACTTGTAGGGCATCACGATCTTGGTTTTGAACATATTCGCGAAGAATGATGGCATTGACATAATCCAACTTTTTTTTCTGAGCAAATCGATCGTAGCAGACTTTATTGGCAGCGTACATTTCCAAACAACCTCGGTTGCCACAGCGACATTCCTTACCGTCCATCACGATGATCTGATGACCGATTTCACCAGCAAAACCATGGGCACCAACCTCTAAATTCCCATTTTTGACGATTCCTGCACCAATGCCGCTGTGCATATTGATACTGACAAGATTTTCCGAATCTGAGGTAAAACTATATTCGCCTAAGGCTGCAAGATTTGCTTCATTTTCTAAATAGACAGGATAGTCTCTCAGTTTTTCAGCTATTTTGCGAAAAGGAATGTGATCGAAATTGTAATGTGGACCAAAAATCGGCTCACCATGGTAGACAGGGCCATGAACGGCAATTGCTACCCCAATAATCCCATATTCTGTTGTCGGAAGATGTTGTTCAAATAACGTGAAGATTTCTGAAAGATATAGATGGATGGCTTCCTCATCTAATGTGATTGGCTTTTTTTGGATATGTTGGATCTCTTCCCCATCTAGATAAGTAAGGAGAGCATGGATGTAATTATAGCCGATGTCAATGGAAATAGAGAGGCCAGCTTTTCCATTGTATTGAAGAATGATTGGCTTACGTCCACCGACATTACTAGATTCTCCAATGCCAGTTTCAATGACTAGTTGGTCATCGATCAATTTTTTTACAATGGAGGACACAGTTGCCTTTGTTAGTCCAGTTATGGCTGAAAGCTCTGCACGAGAAAGAGCGGGTTGATTCATAATCAATTCTAAACAGAGAGACTCATTTGGGCTCCGTCGAGTATACGTTGGATTTTTCAAAGTAAATCACTTCCTATTCATTATGTAATGAGGATACGTTCTAAAGTATACTGGTAATCTCATTATTTTTCTAGTTATTTATCTATTGCTATTTCGTTTTGTAAAGTAAATAAATTAACTTCATTCGACTATAAATGCTTTGATAATAATAAAAAAATAACTTGACTATAATTATGAAAGCGTATACTATATGCTTGTTAAGTTAGTTCGTTAGATGAACTAACTAATATAGAATGAATAAACTAGGAGGAATATGATATGAGCTATTTTCCACAAATAGAAAAAATCCAATATGAAGGAACAACGACAACCAATCCCTTTGCTTTTCGCCATTTCAATCCAGAAGAGGTAGTTGCTGGTCAAACGATGAAGGAGCATTTACGATTTGCTGTTGCTTACTGGCATACCATGACACAAGATGGCAGTGATCCGTTTGGTTCGCCAGTCAATCAAAGAACTTGGCTAGGTGCAAATGAAATGGAAACTGCAAAAAATCGAGTAGCGGCCTTTTTTGAGATTTTAGAAAAACTAGGTGTCGAATATTTTTGCTTCCATGATGTCGATATCGCGCCTGAAGGGAATAGTTTAGAAGAATTCTATGCAAACTTAGATGAAATCACCGATTTGATCAAGGAACAGATGGAGCGTACGGGAATCAAACTACTTTGGAATACGGCGAATATGTTCAGCCACCCACGCTACGTGAATGGTGCGGCTTCAACGAATCATGCGGATGTCTTTGCCTATGCCGCTGCTCAAGTCAAAAAAGGCTTAGACATCTCAAAAAAACTCAATGGTCAAAATTATGTCTTCTGGGGTGGTCGTGAAGGGTATGAAACGTTGTTGAATACGGATATGGCGTTTGAGCAAGATAATATTGCACGTTTGTTCAAAATGGCGATCGCCTATAGTGAAAAAATCGGTCATACGCCACAATTCTTGATTGAACCAAAACCAATGGAGCCAAGTAAACATCAATATGATTTTGATGCTGCAACGGCTTTACAATTTATCCAAAAATATGGTTTACAAGAGAAATTCAAACTGAATCTAGAGGCTAATCATGCCACGTTAGCTGGGCATACGTTTGAGCATGAGATCGAAGTAGCACGGATCAACAACGCGCTAGGTTCACTAGATGCGAACCAAGGGGATGTGTTGCTTGGTTGGGATACTGATGAGTTTCCAACGAACGTCTATGATGTCACATTGGCCATGTACGGTGTCTTAGAAAATGGGGGTATCGCACCAGGAGGAATCAATTTTGATTCGAAAGTCCGTCGTTCAAGTTTTGCCATGGAAGATCTATTCTTAGCGCATATCGCAGGGATGGATACCTTTGCTAGAGGGTTGAAGGCAGCGGCGAAATTAAAAGAAGATCGCTTCTTTGATACCTTAAAAGAGAAACGCTATGCTACGTTCCAAGAAGGCATTGGGGAATCCATTGTCAACGACAAGGAAGATTTGGAAAGTTTGACTGACTATGCATTGAAGTTGAAAGATATCGAGCTGGAATCAAGTCATATCGAATATATCAAATCTTGTTTGAATGATTATTTAGTTTAATCCAACTTATGGAGAGTCTCTTTCAGTTAGCTAAGGATAGATGTCACTGACTCGATTGGATGGTTGAAAGGGATTCTCCTAAAAAATAGAGTGAGGTGTACGATGAAAATTAAAAATCCAGTATTAACAGGTTTTCATGCTGATCCGTCTATTGTGCGTGTGGGAGAAACATATTACATTGCCAACTCAACGTTTGAATGGTTTCCAGGCGTTCAGATCTATGAGTCGCAGGACTTGATGAATTGGCGTTTAGTGGCACGTCCATTGGCTTCTGTCGAGATGTTGGATATGAAGGGCAATGAAGATTCAGGAGGAATTTGGGCGCCCGATCTCTCTTATGCGGATGGAAAATTTTGGTTAGTTTATACCGATGTCAAAGTGGTCAATGGGGCGTTCAAAGATTGTACGAATTATTTGACTACCGCAGAAGAGATCACTGGTCCATGGAGTCAACCGATCCGATTGAACGGTGTCGGCTTCGATGCTTCTCTTTTCCATGATGACGATGGCCGCAAATACCTAGTTCAAATGGAATGGGATCATCGCGAATACCATCATCCATTTAACGGGATCAAATGCACCGAATATTCAGTAGAAGAGCAACGTCTACTGCCGGAAACAGGCAAGATCATTTGGAAAGGAACTGACGTGAAATTAGTGGAAGGACCTCATCTGTATAAGTTATTTGGTTATTATTATTTGTTTTGTGCAGAAGGGGGCACCGTCTATACGCACCAAGAAGTGGTGGCACGGTCAAAAACTTTAGAAGGAGCTTTTGAAAGCCAAGCAGAGACCTTTTTAACTGCCTATGACTCTCCAGAAAATCCGCTGCAAAAATGCGGGCATGGTGCATTAGTCGATACACCAGATGGCGAATGGTATTTTGCCCATTTGACTGGTCGACCGTGGCATCATAAAAACGAATCCATCCATGATCCTCGTGGCTGGTGTACATTAGGCAGAGAAACAGCGATTCAAAAGGTGACATGGTCTAAAGAATTGTGGCCAGAAATCGTTGGTGGAAAGCAAGGTAGCTTGGAGGTGGAAGCACCTAAAGGAGTGACACCCCACCCTTATGAAAAACTGCCAGAAAGGACTAACTTCGAACAAAGCGAACTGCCACCACAATTTCAAACAGTACGTGTCCCTTTTACGAAGGACATCGGCATCTTGAAAGATGGAAAACTGACATTGCGAGGCGCTGGAAGCTTAGCGAATACACATGGGAACTCATTAGTCGCTAGACGTTGGCAAGCATTTGAGTTTGAAGCAGAAACTGCCTTGAGCTACTCACCAACGACCTTCCAACAAATGGCAGGGCTGACGAACTATTATAATTCGCAACATTGGTCGATGATCCAAGTGACTTGGCACGAAGAAAAAGGCCGTGTCATTGAACTCACTGAGAATAATCAAGGCGTATTCAAAAGTTATTTGCAGGAACAGGTCATTCCGATTCCAGAGGATGTAACAGTTGTTTATTTCAAAACGATCGTCAGAAGAGAAACTTACACATATGCCTATTCGTTTGACGGAAAAACATGGATCGAATTAGCGATCCAGTTAGACGCAAAAGTATTATCCGATGAATATGTCAACCAAACCCATGGTGGATTTTTTACGGGTGCGTTTGTGGGAATGGTCAACATCGATTACTCAGGATATGATTTGCCAGCTGTTTTTGATTATTTTGATTATCGGGAAAGGCAAAGTGAATAGAACAGTATTGTCGCTTCAGGAGTAAGAGGGGAGATCTTTCATGGAAAAAGAACGTTTATTTTCAATGTCTAATATTGAAAAAAGTTTTGGCCCTGTGCATGTCTTGAAAAAAGCAAGACTTGAGATAAATAAAGGCGAGATCCATGCTTTTATGGGAGAAAACGGAGCCGGTAAGTCTACTTTGATGAACATTCTTGCCGGATTGATCGATAAGGACGAAGGAGAAATCATATTTGAAGGGAAAGAAATCCCTAAAATGACTCCTGACTTCGCACAAGAATTAGGAATTGCCTTTGTTCATCAAGAATTGAATCTCGCAGAAGATTTGTCTGTGGCAGAAAATATCTTTATTGGTCGGTTGCCCTATAAGAATAAGGCGCTAGGAATTGTTGACTTCAAAAAATTATATGAAGACACGCAACAATGGCTGAATCTAGTGGGATCTGCGATTTCTCCTACTACACTTGTTGCTTCGTTGTCTACAGCCAATAAACAATTAGTTGAAATTGCCAGAGCGCTTAGTTTGAACGCCAAAGTGATCATTTTTGATGAGCCGACGACTTCTTTGTCTGAAAAAGATGTCGAAGTTTTGTTTATTATTATTCGCAGATTGAAGGAAAAAGGTGTATCCAGTATTTACATCTCCCATCGGATGAAAGAGATCTTTGAATTAGGTGAACGAATCACGATCATGCGCGACGGGGAATATATCTTGACCGATGAAGTGAAAAACTTGTCTGAAGAAGCAATCATCGCTCGCTTAGTTGGGCGAGAAATCAACGATCTGTATCCGAAACAACCTACCCAATTAGGAGAAACTTACTTACGAGTTTTGAACCTTTCTGATTCTTTCGGGCGGGTGAAAAATGTCAGCTTCCAGGCAAGACGAGGGGAAGTATTGGGCTTTGCGGGGTTAGTAGGAAGCGGTCGAACAGAAACGATGCGACTGATTTTCGGTGCGGATCGTGCAAAATCTGGTGAAATCAAATTGGCGAACCAGCCGGTAGTGATCAAGTCACCGGTGGATGCGATTCGTCAAGGAATCGGGTTATTAACGGAAGACCGTAAACATCAAGGCTTGTTTCTTGGTCTCTCGATCCAAGACAATATCACGATAACGAATCTAGGTGGATTTGTATTAAAACATGAATCACTTAATCAAACGGCTCATCAGTTTGTACAAGACGTGAAGATCAAGATCAGCGATATTGCGCGTCCAGTTGCCAGTCTCTCTGGTGGGAATCAGCAAAAAGTCGTTTTAGCAAAGTGGTTGAATACCACAAATCAAGTATATATTTTTGATGAACCGACAAAAGGTATTGATGTGGGGGCAAAATCAGAAATCTATACGATCATCAATGAGTTGGCACGCCAAGGGAAAACGATTTTGATCGTCTCTTCAGAAATCCCTGAATTATTAGGGATCTGCGATCGAATCCATGTTTTTCGGGAAGGTGAGATTACAGGAGAAGTCGTCGTCGCTGAGTATCAGGACAGAAAAGATGAGGCGCAAGAATTGATTATGACCTATGCTACGCTTAATGAGCATTAACGATTCTTCAGTTAGAGGATATGTAAACAAAGGAGAGAACGATGGAAAAACGAAACAAGTTAACGATCAAGTCACTTTTTATGAACTACTCTGTTTATTTAGTGTTAATTGCTTTAGTCCTATATTTTTCAATTGCAAATGCGAATTTTTTGAGCACGTTCAATATTGAAAATTTCTTCCAACAAATTCCGCCGGTAGGTATTTTAACTGTTGCTTATGCGATGATTTTGATTTGCGGTTATGTGGATCTATCAATTGGTTATGTCGGAATGGCGTCAGGAATGCTCGGTTTATATGCGGCAAATCAAGGAATGCCTGCGCCAGTCGTTGTGCTTCTGGCATTATTGACAGGGGCAATGTTAGGTGCAGTGAATGCTTTGTTGATCAAGAAATTTGATTTACCTTCATTTATTTTGACGTTAGGAACAAGTTATGTCATCAAAGGAATGCTCGGCTTTTTCACAGATGAACAATTTATCGGTTCCGAAAATGAGTGGTTCAATCGGTTAGCGAAAACGCCGATCGGTACGGATATGTTCAAAAGCAATGCCTTGATTTTTTTGATTATCATCATTGTATTTGCTTTTATAATGAAAAATACTCGGCTGGGAAGATATACCTATGTGGTAGGGTCAAATCAAGAAGCTGCCAGATTATCCGGTATCGATACGGATAAACATATCATCAAGATGTTTATGATTGAAGGAATGTTAGCAGCCATCGCTGGTTTGTTGATTGTTTCAAATTTAAATGGTGGCGCTTCCAAAGATGCGAATGGCTTAGACTTGTTCGCGATGGCGGCAGCGATCATGGGTGGTACGTCATTTAGCGGTGGCATCGGCACAATTGGCGGAGCGGTAGCAGGTATCTTAACCTTACAAGTATTTAAAAATGGCTTGACATTGATGGGGGTAAATTCATTTTTACAAGATACAGTCACTGGCTTAGTCATTATTTTAGCAATCATCATTGATTATTTGAAACGTCGAGCAAGTCGTCAGTCATAATTACAATCTAAGGAGTGAAAAGACCATGTTAAAAAAATCATTTTGGGTCATTAGTATGTTCGTTGCGTTATTATTAGTTGGTACAGGCTGTAGTACGAGTGATTCTGCGGATGCAGATAGTGAAAAGACCTTGTATTTCATTCCAATCGTAGACACCGGAGCTTATTGGAACCCCATGAAAAAAGGAGCAGAGGATGCGGCACAAGAATTGGGCTATACATTGGTCACGAAAACCTCTCCTTCTGCTGAACCAAGTAAGAAAGAGAAACATATCGGCTTTATCAGAGAAGCAGTTGCAAAAAACGTAGCAGGAATCGCCATTGCACCGATTGAGAAAAAAGCATTTGTTGATCCAATCAAAGCAGCCATGGATAAAAATATTCCAGTCATCACCTTTGATGCCGATTTAGAAAATCCTGAAGATCGGACAGCTTACGTAGGTACAGACAATGTCTCAGCTGGAAAAGAATTAGGGTTACGTGCTGCTGAAGAAATGAAGGCAAAAGGCATTACCGGGGGTTCGATCGCCATCGTTTGTGTGGATGTTGCACAACCAACTATGATCGATCGTGAAAAAGGACTGAAAGAAGGTTTTGCAGAGATCTATGGAAAAGATGCTGAGAACTTTAAGTTTTTAGCGACGATACAAGACAATGATCAACCATCAGAATCTAAAAAACAATTAGAAGGCTACATTGCGGCGAACAGAGACTTAGTCACTGTCTTTTCATTAGGTTCAGAAGGACCGAATGTCGGTGTGATGAGTGCGTTAGAATCTCAAGGAAAAGCAGGACAAGTGCTTCATTATGGATTTGATTATACGGACACTTGGTTAGGCGGAGTAGCGGACGAACGAATCACAGCGATCGTTGACCAAGATGCGTACCAAATCGGCTATCAAGTGATCGAGAATTTAGTGAAAGCAATCGACGGTGAAACAATTGACGCAACGATTCCGATCGATGTCAACTATGTGTTAGCAGAAGAGTTAGAAGAGTATGGAAAAGAAAAAAGTAAAGTGAAAACAGACTCAGTAGAAGATACTTCAGTAGAAAGCACAGAAGAAACAGAATAAGAAGCGTATGTAATCAGTGGAAAGGAACAGGCGGTGTCCTGATGGAACGGACTGTTTCTTTCGCTTGTTTTTGTCGGAAAGGAGAACGATTCATGTATGTATTAGGTTTAGATCTAGGAACAAGTGCCTTGAAGGGCCTAGTGTTTGATCGAAAAGGAAAGTTAGTGGCAGAAGCAGTTGCTTCTTACCCTATGAGCAATCCACAGATGGGGTATAGCGAGCAACAACCGGCGGACTGGCTCAAAGCAGCAGATCAAATATTGAAAGAATTATTAGGGGAAGTGACTGATCTTAAAGATGAATTGGCAGGCATCAGTTTTTCTGGACAGATGCACAGCTTAGTTCTTTTGGATGAAGCAGATCAAGTTGTAAGACCAGCTATTTTATGGAATGATGTTCGTACGACACCACAATGTCAACGAATCACTGAAATAATGAGGGATAAGTTGTTACATCATACGAAAAACAAAGCGTTAGAAGGATTTACACTACCGAAAATCTTATGGGTGCAAGAACACGAACCAGCGAGTTGGGAAAAGGTCAAACACATTCAATTACCGAAAGATTATTTACGATTCTGGTTGACTGGTTCGTATCATATGGACGATTCAGATGCGGCGGGCACACTACTGCTGAATCAAGAAACTAAGCAGTGGGATGAAGAAATCTTAGAAGAATTTGGGATCGACCCAGCCATCTTACCTCCTTTAGTGGCATCTACTGAAGTGGTGGGGACATTGAAAGACGAGTTAAAAGAAAGATACGGCTTTACCAAGCCAGTCAAAGTGATTGCAGGCGGTGCCGACAATGCCTGTGGCGCTGTTGGCGCTGGTATTTTAGAAGAAGGTCTGGGCTTATGTTCCATCGGTACAAGCGGAGTATTCCTTCGATACGAAAAGAATGTGGATAGAGACTATCAAGGGAAGCTCCATCTCTTCCAACATGCCTCAGGTGCCGCGTATTCGATGGGTGTGACCTTAGCAGCTGGCGACAGCTTGAGTTGGTTCAAACAGCGCTTTGCTCCTGATCGTTCCTTCAGCGAGTTGCTATCAGAAATCGGAAGTGTTGATGCAGGCAGTAATGGCTTATTGTTCACTCCTTATATCGTAGGGGAACGAACGCCTTACAGTGATAGTCAAATCAGAGGAAGCTTTATTGGAATAGATACGCAACACGAATTGAAACATTTTACCCGTAGCGTGCTAGAAGGGATTACCTTCTCTCTAAAGGACTCCCAAGCGATCATGGAAGAGATGACCCAACAAAAAATCGAAACCATCGTATCAGTCGGTGGCGGCGCAAAAAATCAGACGTGGCTCCAAATGCAAGCGGATATTTTCGATCGGCCGATCGTTACTTTAACCACCGAACAAGGACCTGGGCTTGGCGCCGCTATGTTAGCAGCAGTAGGCTGTGACTGGTTTACCGATTTGAACGAATGTGCAAGTGTTTTTGTTTCCTACCAATCCCCTGTGCAACCGAACCCGCAACAAGTGGAAGTTTACCAAAAGGTGTATGCGCGTTATCGTAAAGTATACGAATGTACAAAGGAAATTTGTCACATGTACGAAAAATAATAACTGAGTACCTAAGTGAAAGGAGTGTGTTCCTAGTGAAAAAAATGATCACGTTGTTAGGCGATTTTTACCATCCGCATGATCCGTTAGTGAACTATTTTCAGGGGATCGCTAAGCACTTCCCACAAGAATTAGAGATGACTGATCTGACGATCGAGCAACTAACCAAAGCATTACATGAGCAACCTGATTTATTCCTCCTTTCAAAGGAAAATCGGTTAGCACCCGAAACAAATGACGCTTTTTGGTTAAATGAAACATACGATCAGTTGATTACAGACTATGTGGCGGGTGGCGGAAGCCTGATTGCGTATCATTCAGGACTTTCTAGCTACCCGATCCACTCTGCGTTTAGTGAGATGTTGCGGGGACGCTTCCTTCAACATCCCAAACCTACAGAAGTAACCTATCGAGAAAAAAATGGTAAGTCTTATAAAATATGGGACGAACACTATTTCACTGAGGTAACTATAGGCGAAACGGAAGTTCTGATGCACAGCTATTCTCACTATGGTGAATCGATTGCCGCTTGGCGACATCTGTATGGTAAAGGAAAAGTTTTTTGTATGACTCCTGCACATTTTTCAGAAGGATTGCAACATGAAGGAAATCAAAAGGTACTTTTCGATGGAATTAGTTGGTGTCTAGAATCAACGTGAGTACGGCGAAAAAGAAGGATAGTTTTTTTATAACTCCATTTATGTTTCCAATCAGTGCTATACTTAAAGTATTCAATAGATTGGAGAAAATTTATGAGTCAAACAGAATTTATCATGCTCCTGATCGTCGGCATCATTGGAATCTTAATTGTCTTAGAAATCAATTCGCGAAAAAAATTAAGAGCAGATGTCCGTTACAAATGGGGGAAGCTTCCATATCAAGTACGATTTGATAAGGAGGAGAGCTTAAAAGAAGCTTGGCAGACAGAAAAAAAGTTTCGCACGTGGGACAGTGAAGTCGATGACTTGACTTGGTATGACCTAGATATGTTTGAAGTATTCGAAACGGTCAATCATACGTATTCAAGTGTGGGTTCAGAAGCGCTTTATCAGCGACTGCGTAATTTTGATTTTGGAGAAGATCAGCGTTTAGAAAAGTTGATTACTTTCTACCAAGAAAATCCTAAGTTGAGAGAAGAAATCCAATATCAATTTGCACGACTTGGAAAAAAAGACCGGAATTTTGCCAAACAATACTTAGCAGATGGCAAAAGCAAAAGAATTGGTCATATTGGGCTATTTGCCTTTTTAGGCATGTTACCACTCATTGGTTTAGGCTTGTTTTTACTTGGACAAGTGATCGGCATTTATCTCGCGATCATTAGTGTGTTATTCAATACGGTTTATTACTTGATAAAAAAGCAAACACTCGAAACAGAACTTAATAGTATGGGTTATCTTGTTTCTACGATTTCTGCGGCGAAAAAAATAGCTACGTTTCCCACACCGTTACAAGCAGAGTTACAAAAAAATGTTCAGCCTTTAAAAGAAATCCCTAAGTTCGGTTTTTCATTTCGAGTGAAAAATGGCTCAGAAGCGGAGTTGTTTTTTGACTACTTGAATATGATGTTCATGTTGCCATTTATTTCGTATCATTTTGTCATTAGCCGATTGGAAAAGAAAACGGAACAAGCGATCGAATTATGGCAAATACTCGGAGAGTTAGAAGTAGCTGCGGCAGTGTTGAATTATCGCACCTACATGCCCTATTCTTGTCAACCAGTCTTTGCAGAAGGCGGGATCATGGCAGAGGATACGTATCACCCTCTGATTGCAGAAGCAGTCGTCAATCCCATCGATTGGCAACAGAACACATTGGTCACAGGCTCGAATGCTTCAGGAAAATCGACGTACGTCAAAAGTATTGCCATTAACTGTATCTTAGCGCAAACGATCCAAACTGCTTTAGCCGAATCTTTCACGATCCAACCTGGTCATGTCTTGACCTCGATGGCGATCGAAGATAATTTGTTTGAAGGCGATAGTTACTTTGTTTCAGAAATCAAATCGATCAAGCGCTTATTACAGCAAGTGGAAACAAAAGAACGTTGCTATTGCTTTGTCGATGAGATCTTGAAAGGGACAAATACGATTGAACGGATCGCGTCTTCGGCAGCTATCGTGAATTGGTTGAGTGATTACCCTTCTTTAGCCTTTGTCGCAACACACGATATCGAACTGACAGAGATCTTGAAAAAAGATTGTGCCAATGTCCATTTTGAAGAGCAAGTGACGCCTGAGAAAGGGATCAGTTTTGATTTTAAATTAAAACAAGGACCTGCTAAGACAAGAAATGCCATCGCATTATTAGATGTGCTGAAGTATCCTACAGCAATCGTAAAAGAGGCACAAGCAGAAGCTGCCTTTTTTGATCAACATCGCCAATGGCGGGTAGTGGAGTAAGAAATAAGCCCAAGCTAAAGGTATTTAGTCAAAAACCATCATTGATAATGAAAACCACAGAGACGACAGAATTATTTTCTGGAAGGACTTGTGGTTTTTTCATTTTCATCTTACTGCATGGAGCTTAACGGCTTTCTCACAACCTCTTTACATGCTAAAATAGTAAATCAGACAAAATAAGGAGAGTTAGTAAAAAATGACATATGCTCTTGAGATAAATGAGTTAAGAAAAATATATGGGACAGGTGTGGAAGCACTCCGAGGCATTGATCTGACGGTTGAAGAAGGAGATTTTTATGCATTATTGGGACCAAATGGTGCAGGTAAATCAACAACGATCGGGATCATCACTTCATTAGTGAATAAGACATCGGGAAAAGTGAAAGTCTTTGGCTATGACTTGGATACAGATTTAGTACGAGCAAAACAACAAATCGGTTTAGTGCCCCAAGAATTCAACTTCAATCCGTTTGAAACGGTGCAACAAATCGTCGTGAATCAGGCGGGTTACTATGGTGTATCCCGTAATGAAGCATTGAAACGTAGTGAAAAATACCTTAAACAATCTAATTTGTGGGAGAAACGCAATGTTCGTGCGCGGATGCTTTCAGGTGGGATGAAACGACGATTGATGATTGCCCGTGCATTGATGCATGAACCCAAATTATTGATTCTAGATGAACCCACAGCGGGTGTCGACATTGAATTAAGACGAGAAATGTGGGAATTTCTACGTGAATTGAATCACGCAGGAACAACGATCATTTTGACGACTCATTATTTGGAAGAAGCAGAAATGCTTTGTCGAAATATTGGAATCATCCAATCGGGTGAACTGATTGAGAATACCTCTATGAAAGCCTTGCTTTCCAAATTACAATTTGAAACGTTTATCTTTGACTTAGCACCTTATGATAAAAAGCCAGAGATCATTGGCTATACAAGTATCTTAGAAGATGAACGCACACTTGCGGTTGAAGTGGAGCGTGATCAAGGAGTGAATGGGATCTTTGAACAGTTAAGTGCGCAAGGGATCAAAGTCTTGTCTATGCGCAATAAATCCAATCGCTTAGAAGAACTTTTCTTGAAAATTACGGAAGAAACTTATCATATGGAGGCAACGAAGAAAAATGTTTAATCTTTATTTTACTGCATTAAAAAGTTTAGCAATCAAAGAAACCAATCGCTATATGCGTATCTGGGTACAAACGCTAGTACCACCAGTGATCACTACGTCTTTGTATTTTATCATTTTTGGGAAAATGATCGGGGGACGAATCGGTGATATGGGTGGTTTCTCCTACATGGAATTTATTGTTCCCGGATTGATCATGATGTCCGCCATCACAAGCTCTTATTCAAATGTTTCTTCTTCATTCTTTTCACAAAAATTCCAAAAGAATATCGAAGAGATTTTAGTTGCCCCTGTACCAACACATGTCATCATCTGGGGATTTGTGATCGGTGGGTTGGGACGGAGTGTCTTGGTCGGTGCATTAGTCACGATGATTTCTCTATTTTTTGTGCCATTACATGTCTATTCATGGACGATCGTTGTATTAACACTATTGATGACCGCTATCTTATTCTCGCTTGCTGGTTTGATCAATGGGATTTTCGCCCAATCTTATGATGACGTGTCCATTGTACCAACGTTTGTGTTACAACCTTTGACTTATCTTGGCGGGGTGTTCTATTCGATTTCGATGTTACCACCGATTTGGCAAGCCATCTCAAAAGTAAATCCAATTGTTTATATGATCTCAAGTTTCCGTTATGGTTTCTTAGGCACCACAGATGTGCCAATCTTCATTTCGATTGCGATCCTTGTACTGTTTATTGTAGTGCTTTATTCAACGTGTTGGTACTTGATCAATAAAGGTAGAGGATTAAGAAGTTAATGAACGAGGCAAGCCAACTCCTTCAATAGTAAGGTGAAAATTGAAAAAATATGAGAAGCTATTTTCCTGATTTTCGCCTTAATATTCGGAGCTGACCGGCTTTCTCACAACCTAGATAAACGGTGTTCAAAAAGCTGACCTTCAACATTAAGCTAAAAAATGGCAAAATATGAAAAGCTATTTTACCATTTTCTATCTTACTGCTCAGGTCAAAACGCTTTTTTCACAACCTCTGATAAACGGTGTTCAAGGAGCAACACTTCGGACATAAGCCAGAAAAATCAAAAATGAAACAGCCATTTTCGATTTTCCTGGCTTATGCCTTAGTGCTGATCGCTCCTTTCACAACCTAGATAAACGGTGTTCGAAAGCCAACTCCTTCAATATTAAGGCGAAAATTGAAAAAATATGAGAAGCTATTTTCCCAATTTCCGCCTTAATATTCGGAGCTGACCGGCTTTCTCACAACCTCTACTTTGCTTCTTTTTCTTTTTCCTTGTATAATGGCAACAATGTTTTTGATGGAACTTTTTATATAGCGAAATGGAGTGTACTTGATGAAGAATAATTTTTGGGCTGAACTACCTACGCCCTTTTTTGTATTAGCACCGATGGAAGATGTGACAGATGTGGTTTTTCGCCATGTCGTCCAAAAGGCCGGTGCGCCGGATGTGTATTTCACCGAATTTACTAATTCAGATAGTTTTTGTCATCCAGATGGCAAAGAAAGTGTCAAAGGACGTTTGACATTTACTGAAGATGAACAACCGATGGTGGCACATATCTGGGGAGATAAACCGGAATTTTTCAGAGAGATGAGTATTCAACTAGCCGAGATGGGTTTTAAAGGAATAGACCTCAATATGGGTTGTCCGGTACCGAATGTGGCAGAACGTGGAAAAGGTAGTGGCTTGATCCTACGCCCTGAGGTTGCGGCAGAATTGATCGAAGCTGCAAAAGCTGGAGGGTTACCGGTAAGTGTGAAAACACGTATTGGCTACACAGAGCAAGCTGAAATGGTTGATTGGATCAGTCATTTATTAAAGCAAGATATCGCGAATCTTTCTGTTCATTTACGTACACGCAAAGAAATGAGTAAAGTGGCGGCACATTGGGAACTAATTCCTGAAGTCGTTGCCTTGCGTGACCAAATTGCCCCACAAACGAAGTTGACGATCAATGGAGACATCCCTGACCGTCAAACAGGGCTTGAATTAGCGGAAAAATATGGTGTAGATGGCATCATGATCGGCCGAGGTATTTTTAAAAATCCATTTGCCTTTGAAAAAGAACCGAGAGAGCATTCAGCAGAAGAACTTATTGATTTACTGCGCTTGCAACTCGATTTACAAGACCACTATGCAAAAGAGATCCCACGTTCGATCACAGGCTTACATCGTTTCTTCAAAATCTACGTCAAAGGATTTCCAGGAGCCAATGATTTGCGTGTGCAATTGATGAACACGAAATCCACTGATGAAGTTCGTGCACGATTAGATGAATTTCAACATAAAACTGAATAAACAGTTGAGGTTGTGACAAAAGTCATCAACCAAAAAAGCTGTGACATCTAAAAAATATGAAAATATTTTCGGATGTCATGGCTTTTTTTGACTAAATTGGCTTTTGAAGGCTGTTTATTCAGTTTTAGCTAACAATGGCTATCTAGATTGTATATTTCAAGCGTAAATAATACTGAGTGAAAAATGATAAAAAATGAATTAAAAACAAAGAAAAATGAAGAAAATTTAATGTAACGTATGTTATTTGAGCGTTTTATTTTATGACATAACAAATTTAATGATATCCTAAAATTTATCAGATGATAAAAATTTATAGAACAAGAATTGAGTAGGTGGATGTCATGAAAAAAGTCATTGTAACAGGTGCAGGAGTTGCGGGATTAAGTGCAGCTGTACGCTTGCAAAAATTAGGCTATGAAGTAACATTGTACGAAAAAGAAAGTGGCCCTGGCGGCAAGATGAATCAAATCAAAAAAGATGGGTTCACGTTTGATGTGGGGCCAACGATCGTGATGATGCCTGAAATCTATCGCGAAGTATTTGAATTTTGTGGGAAAGATCCGGATGACTACATTCCGATGGAAAAAGTCGATCCTATGTTGAAACTCTATTTCAATAAAGAAGAACCAATCGAATTTTCAAATGATCTCATTGAATTGACCAAAACGCTCGAAGCGATTTCCCAAGAAGATGCGCAAGGCTATTATGCGTTTCTAGCGGATATCTACAAGCGTTATCACATAGCCAAAGAAGCATTTATTACTAAATCCTTTCGTGGTTTTTGGGATTTCTATAATCCTAAATCACTATGGGCAGGGATTCGTCTAAGAACATTTAGTGATGCGTATTCATCGATTGCTAAATTTGTTAAAGATGAACGTTTGCGAAAATCATTGGCGTTCCAAACCTTATACATCGGTGTTTCCCCATACCAAGGTCCATCGTTATACACGATTATCCCGATGATCGAACTTTTATATGGCGTTCATTTTATCAAAGGAGGTATGTATACTTTAGCAACCTCACTAGCTAACTTATTAGAAGAATTAGGTGGAACGATCCATTATAATACACCCGTTGATGAATTGATCATTGAAGATAAAGTGGCAAAAGGTGTTCGAATCGGACAAGAACGAATAGAAGCAGATGCGGTCGTTTGTGGTGCTGATTTTCCTTATGCAATGAAAGAGTTGATTCCTGATGAAAAGAATCGTGGGAAATATACGGATAAGAAAATCGATAAGATGGAATACTCTTGTTCTTGTTTCTTACTATACTTAGGTCTAGATAAAAAATATCCGGGGGACTATCTCCACAGCATCTATTTCGCAGATGACTTCAAACGAAATGTGGATGATTTGTTTGAAGATGGTCATTTACCGGAAGATCCATCCTTTTATCTATACCGTCCTACGATCATGGATGAATCATTAGCCCCAGAAAACCATGAAGGATTATATGTATTAGTACCAGTTCCAGAACTTTCAAAATACGAAGATTGGTCAGAAGCGAAAGTCCAAGAATATCGTCAAAAAGTATTGACATTATTAAAAGAAAAGACGGACTTTACTGATATTGAAGAGCATATCGTTTCAGAAAGTTTTTATACACCAAAAGACTTTGAACAACATTTCAATGCCTATAATGGTGCAACATTTGGGTTGAAACCAACCTTAAAACAAAGTAACTATTATCGACCTCATAATAGATTTGCTTCTGCTGAGAATCTTTATTTCTGTGGTAGCAGTACACATCCCGGAGCTGGTGTACCAATCGTGATGCAAAGTGCTAAGCTTGCGGTAGAGGAGTTGGTTAAAGATGACAAAAACTAATCAGGAACTGTTTGAAAAACACGCAGACGATTTTGCCTATTGTGAAACTGTGATAAAAAAATATTCAAAATCGTTTTACGCTGCGTTTTCTCAACTTCCTGAAGAAAAAGCAAAAAGTGTCTATGCCATTTATGCTTTTTGTCGCTTGGCAGATGATACAGTTGACTTAGCGCATAGTGAGGAAGAATTGTTGGCACTAAAACACCAACTAGATGCTTTCTCCATGGGTAAAATTCCTGATGAACCAATTTGGCGTGCCTTGTCGGTTGTTTTTTCCGTTTATCCCATGACCTTGTCTCCGTTCTACGACATGATCGCAGGTCAAAAGCAAGATTTAGTCTTTACACAGCCAGAAACATTGGCTGACTTAGAAGACTATTGTTACTATGTCGCAGGTAGTGTCGGCTTGATGTTGTTACCTTTATTATCTGACCAAGCAGAAAAAATCCAGTCACAGGCAAAAAGGCTGGGTGAAGCGATGCAACTCACTAACATTTTACGAGATATCGGTGAAGATAATAAAATGGGACGAATTTATTTACCAAAGGAAATGATGCGTGCCCATGGTGTGACTGAAACCATGTTGCAAGCAGATAAACCTGCGAAGCCATTGATTGCTCTATGGGAAGCGATAGCTAATGAAGCAGAGAAAAAATATGAAACTTCTTTTACGATGCTGCCGTTTATTGACCGAAATTGTCAACTCGCATTAACTGCTGCTGCAATGATCTATAGAGAGCAATTAAGCGTAATCAGAGAAAATAACTATTTCATGTTAGATCGTAAAAACTATGTCAGTCAGATAAGAAAAATCCAACTGCTGAGAAAAGCCAAAAAATATGTAGAAACCCTAATAAATAGTCCACAACAATCAACATTATAATTGGTATGATAGCATTGATAATCTGATGTATCAGAAAACGGAATGAGCACTCGCGGAAAGTACCGTTGCGAGTGCTCATTCTTTGTTTATCATGACATTTTGAACAAAAAATACATTGTTTATTCCATTATTATCGCTCTTATAAATAACATCAATGTTTTTCTGTTCTGTTTTTTTGTATTTATTAGTAAAGTCTTTATATTTAAAAACAACAGTTATTATAAATAAATGTAATATTCAAACGAGAATGATGGTAAGATTATAATAAACGGGGATTTTTAGCTTTATCAAATTTCAATCATAGAAGCTCTTTCTATAAAATCTTTGAGTTCAAGATTCAGTGAAAGAGGTCAGGAGTGAAAAAATGGAAGTATGGGAGATCGTTGAATTTGTCAGAAAGCAAAAAGGAATAACGATTGCAGAACTTTGTGGAGAGGAAGCTAGTCGTTCTGTTTATAAACGTTTTATTCAAAATAAAGCAGATACGACAGTCAGTAAGTTGACTTATTTTTTGAAAAAACTAAATTTGGACTATGATGAATTGCAGTTATTTAATTTTCCAAATGATTTATCCGAGGTCAATCGATTGATGCAAGAAGCGGTAGTCGCTTTTGAAAAGAAAGATAGTTTAGAATTACATAGTATTATCATGTTGTATGAAACAGAAGAACCTGATTCTCAAAGAGAACGTCATCTGATCAGTCTTTGTCGCTTGATGATCGCTCAATTAAAAGAGGAAAAAATCGATGTGCTATCTTCAGAGGTTTATCAGTATTTAATGAAGGCACAAACATGGACTCGCTACGAAATTTTTTTGTTTACTAATTGTATGTATGCGTTCCATCCTAAATTTATCGATTTGATTTTAGAAAAGTCGTTTCTTAGTTTGGCGGTCTACGAAGAAAATCGCAGCGGGCAAAGTGAGACATTTCGCATGTTGGCAAATGGCCTCATTCTATTTATTAAAAATCAGGATCTCCGCCTGGTTTGGAAATATGGGGCGAAGTTAGAAGAGTATTTCCTTGAAGAAGAACTATACTATGAGCGTAACTTGCAACTGTTTTTACAAGGCGTCTGGTATATGATCAAGGGAAATGAAAAAGGAAAGTCTCATGTGAAAAACGCATTAGCAGTCAGTTGCTACTTGGATTCAAAGCAACAATATCAAAAAAAATACGAACTGTTACGCTTCGTGGAGCAGGCTTATCACGTTGATTTTGAACTCAAGAATGAGCACCCACCTACCTAGTGATCGTAAGCTATCTTAAAATAACTAATCCTATACGAAAAGAATTGTGCGTATACGACGAAGATCAACCTTATTCGGCGTATTTTATTTTGACCGGTTGAAAATCAAGTATGATTAACTGGTCAAAAAAAATTTTAGGAGGTTACACAATGGCAGGAGTAATTGCAGTCACACCCGAACAACTGAAGTCACAAGCACAGGTTTATTCACAGGCAGCATCTCAGATCCAAGAGGCGATCCGTAAAGTAAATTCAATGAACCAACAAATCAGTCAACAGTGGAAAGGACAAGCATTTCAAGCTTATTTGGAACAATACAACCAATTAGAAGGTAATGTTCGTCAAATGGAAGAACTTCTTGAGAGCATCAATCAGCAGTTGAACAAGTATGCTGATACGGTTGCAGAACGCGATCGTCAAGATGCAGGTTCGTTTGGATTTTAACTTGATGTTCAAACAGAAGTCACTTTGCTAGTTTTTCTTAAACGAATCACATGTGCAACAATACACAATGTGCAGCAGAGCATCTCAGCTATAGCCTAAAAAGAGGATATGACAGAAGTGCACATCGCCATGATATAAGCGTCAAAATCCGAAATCAGCTAGCTATTTTTGGATTTTGACGCTTATTTTGAAAGGTAGAAATACAGACAAGTCACTTCTGACCCTATGCTCTTTTAGAAGGAGGAGAACAACTTGAAAAACCATCTGAAGCAAAAGCAGCCATTTATCCTTGCGATCATCGCAAGTTTATCTTTGCTTCTTTTCTTTGCTTATATTGGCTTTAAAGAAAAGAGTATCATCACGAGCACCGCCAGCCCGACGACAAAAATGCAATATGTTTTGGTAAATGAGGATCGAGGAGCAGATTTTGAAGGTCAGCAGTACTTGTTAGGAACCGATTTTGTGACACTGATCAATAAAGATACTGCCAATCGTTGGGAAACGACTACGCGTAATATTGCAACAGCAGGACTAGAGAACGGCCAATTCGATGCAAAAATCATTATTCCCCAAGATTTTTCGGAAAAACTATTATCTTTACAAAGTATCAATCCAGAAAAAGCGATCATCGAATACCAAGTTCGAGATGGTCAAAATGAGATAACTAACCAAATGATCGAAGAACAAGTGAATCAGATTTTAACAAACTTCAATCAGCGTGTTGTGCAGATGTATTTCTCTAGTATTGTAGGAAATCTCTCTGAAGCGCAGCAAAACGTGAATAAAATGACGAATACACATAGCAATTATCAGCAAAATCTAGAAAATAGTATCTATCAGCCATTCCAAAATATTCCAGACAACTATGCGAGTGTATTAGACTCAACTAGTATTTTAGATACAACAAATAGTGCATTCAAGGCACAACAACAGGTCTTTGTTGATTCGGTACAATCTCTTTTGGAGCGCAATAATACAAGTTTAGAAGAGACTCACAAAGAGACAGAAAATGTTCAGGAGACAATTCTTGATTATACAAAAGAAGCGAATGAAAAAATCACTGGAGCGATCGATCAATTCAATCAACAAGTCATCTTACAAAAAAATCAATTAACCACTCAGTGGGAGAACGCAACAACTGATTATAGAAATCAATACGACTTGTTCAATGATGCGATTTTAGCTCAATTTAGTAACTTTTATACACCAAATGAACAAAATAGTTTCGGTATTTATTGGGATTTCTTGGCTCAGGCAACGGCGTTTCAAACCAATCAACAAACCCGCATCGAAGAGATCCAACAACAAATTACTGAGTTGGAGAGTCAAGTAGAACAGCTAGAACGCTTAAAAGGTCAAATTGCCAATGCGTATTATAATGATCCGACAAGTACACCCGCAACTGCGACAGAAGTTCAAGTGAAAAATGCGATTATCAAATTGATGACAAATCAAAGTAATGAACCCAAATTAGATGGGGCGTACCAATCAGTAATAGAGCAGGCGTTGCCCCAAATCCCGGTGGATAGTTTGGCTCAATTATTAGCTGAATTGCAAAATCAAGCAGTGATCAGTCAGGATCAGGCCGCAATTTTCAATGATGAGCTAGCGATTGTTACACGTTATGCCAATGATTTTGATCGACCAATCGGAAGTGAGGCTTCTTTTGCTTATCTTGAACCGAAAGAGCAACATGAAGCAATTATTCCTTTACCAACAATCTACCAACAGATGTCAATCGAGTTAAATCACGACACGTTTCTCTCGATACAAACAGAAGATGAGCAGCAAGGGATGATCATTTTTGAGCCAACACATGATTTTACAGAAATGGAAAATCAATTGAATCAGTTACTGGCACCCTACAACTATGAAACAGCGATCCGAGTAGATACAAATCATTCATTCACAATCGTACAACCTTGGACGATTGAACCGGAGGAGGAAACGGAAGAGACATACCAGCGTATAGAATATCTTTCGCTACCAGATAAATTGAACTTTGAAGTAAGCATTCCTTTAAAGTGGCAGTTGACTCCAGAACAACAAACTACTTCATACAATCAGGTGTTTTACACATGGATGATCAATGAACGCGAACAACCAATGAGTGAATTCTCGGTATATCTTCCAATGGATCAGCCATTGATTGATGATGTGCCACACATCTTGGAACAGTTTCAACTATTAAGTACGACTGCGCAACAAATCGTCACGCTATTTGGTGCACCGCACCATTCTATAACGATTCCCGCATATCGACAGATGATCGATCAACCAGAAAATACGGGGAGCTCCCTTATTGAATTAGCTGATTCTCGTTCGATCTACTGGCTATATAACAATCTTCAGGAAAGCGACAAACCTTCGATGATCAGTGAACAACTATATCAGGAATACAAAAAAACAGGAGATCAGTTGTATAGCGATACCGAGAATCAAATCATTGCATTACAAGCAGTCATTGGTTCTCCTGGGACTAGAGAACCTGAAGAACTAAAACCAACCTTGTACGGTACCTTGCAACTAATGACATTACCACAAACATTTATGGAAGAAGCGGACAAATTAAACCATTGGTTCGCCTCTGCGAATCAACAAATCCATGCAGTATACGACAGTTGGCAGCAAACGGCACAAACAGAAGCGGAATCCGTCATCTCAGAAGAAAATCCACATCCCAAAGAAAATGAATACGCTCTGATTGAAGCTCAAACAGCCAGTCTGATCGAAACGATGCAAGGATTGATGGCAAGTTCAAAAGCAGCAGCTGAAGTTACCGGTCAATCTGCGGCAGAAGTAGCTGATATCACACCTACGATCGATCAGCTAAAAGAATCGACCATCGAAGTACAAGAGAATGCCACCACTATTTTAAGTAATCTAAGTACCTCTCTTGATGAATCAGCACAGACTGTCTCTGAAAATCAAACATATGCCGAATCATTTAGTGAAGTCCTTTCGAATACAAAGAATGGAGGGGCAGACAATCCACATGTCTTTAATTTTTTAGCAAGTCCAATTTTAGGACAAGGAAGCTTTGGCCAAACAAGACAAAGCTCATTGACTCCTTACTATGTGACATTGATCGGTGGCTTTATGATTCTGATAGTATCCTTTCAATTGTCTAGCGTGATGAAAAAACGTGTAGTGACTTCTGTCGATTTGTTAGTCACACCGAACCGTATATGGAAAAACGTGCCTAATATGGTGGCGGTACTCAGTGTAACGTTAGTTCTGTCACTTATTTACAGCGTTTTAACGACCACAGTATCAGGAGTCGCGCATTCTTTTGTTTGGCTCGTTTATGCATTTTTAGTTTTTGCTAGTGGTCAATTGATTCTTTTAGGGTTCATGCGCCAATTCAAAAAAATCACGTTGTATTTATGTGGTGGGATTTTTGGCTTGTTCTTCATGTTGACTCCTTTGTTGGGCGTAGCAATCAAAAATGGATCGTTGACAGAATGGCTCTATCGTCTGTCACCTTTACAGAATATTCAAAACGGGTTTAATGTGCTGATGAATGAGGGTGTCATCGGTTGGGGAAGTTATCTCATGCTCGTTCTATTCCTGATATTTGGAGTGATACTGAATTTTATTGTCCGACCAGAAGAGAAAAAAGAACGGTCAAATGAATAAACGGAGGTATAAAATGGTTCAGAAAAAAATAGGGGGGCTTTTCTTTTTGTTGGTAGTTTTACTATTTTTAAGTCACCCGAATGTCGCAGTCTTTGCAAGCACACTCACTATCAATAACCATGTGATCTACCAAGAAAGGGAAGGCATCGAAGATCATGAAACAACATTTATAGTGCATGATTTATTTTTAGAAGATAAAACAAAATTAGACCAAGAACGTGTCCAACAACAAAGACAACAGATTTCTACTGCTCACAACCTCGTCTTTGTGTCGGAAGCAACTCCACAGCCACAGGTCTTTGAGCAAACAATTACACCCCAATTATTCAAAGAAGGGCAAATGTCTGTAGGACATCAGGCGTCAGCTAACCCAAATCACACAGCTATCCAGGGAAGAATTGTTTTGTGGATCTTACTTCTACTAGGAAGTATTTTACTGACTATTGGAGGCAATTATCTTGGTAAAAAGTTTTCACAGCAGAAATACAAAAATGATTAAAGGACTGTTGTAGTTGGATAGAAATCAAGCAATTGGGATAAGTTTACAAGTCAAAGAAGAAATCATTGACTTACAGATCCCGACCCAAGTAACGATTACACGATTAAAAGAATTACTAAAGGAATCTTTCATACAAAATGGTTCGTCCTTGCCAGAGGTGTTCGACTTAGTGGTATTGAATAAACCGATCCGCTTAAAGGAAGAGGCATATGTGGCAGACTATCCATTAAGTGAAGGCGATCATTTACTGATCCATGAATCTCAACAAAAATCGGAGGAACGAACGTGACCCACATAAAAGATATTTCTGAAACGATCATGATTGAGACAACAACTGATGCTGTCAAAGTGACACTGAATGCTAAGCAATACCAACTCGATCGTTTAGAACAGTATCAACTATTCTTAACACAGAAAAAACACTTGCTCTCTGGACAGATCGTAGAATCTTCAGAGGAAAAACTCGTCATTCAATACCAGAAAAGTAAACAAACCTATTCTTTGCAAGAGTACCTTAAACGAACAGAACTTTTTCAACGATTATTACTTGCACAAAAAATCAATTTCTTATCCGAGTTTTTGAGTAGCCCGATCCAGCCGTTCATCCATCCAGCCAATCTATTTCTATTTGGAGAAGAAATCATCGTAGCACATAGAGGTTTTGCGCATTCAATTATTCCTTATGAAATAACCGAAGAAGAATTTTTGAAGCAATATCGTGCCTTGATCCTGACAATTTTACATCCTAAGTTCGATTATGAGCAACTGATTGAAGGAAATGGCACATTGAAGGACGAGTTTTCTAAACGAATCCAAAGAGCAAACAGTGTCGCAGAAATCGACCGCATGATTGGCGAACAAGTCGTACAGCAGAAAACGAAACGTGCATCAGAAATTCAAATGGTGAACAAAAGAAGCTACTTTATGTTTAAGTGGGGCACGCTTTTATTAAGTATTTCAACAATAAGTTTAGCGCTTACAACAGGTATCTATGCGTTTGATAAACTTCCCGCACAAGAACGGATCAGTTCTGCTGAAACGCAATATATTGCTAATAATTATGCTGGTGTTTTGACCACATTAAAAGATGATAAACCCGAAGATCTCCCTTCTGGTGCCCAATATGTCGCTGCAGTCAGCGCGGTACAGCTGGATAATTTGTCGAATGAGCAAAAGACAGCTATCTTAAATAACATTTCCCAAAAATCAAATGAGAATACTTTGCTTTACTGGATCTATATTGGACGGGGGGATTTTGAACGATCATTAGATATCGCACAAAACCTCGGCGATCATCAATACATTTTACATGCCTACACCAAACTATACGACGCGACGCGAGCAAACAACAAGATGAGTGGACAGAAGAAGCAAGAGTTATTAACAAGTTATGAGGAAGAAATCAATAAGTACTTAGAAATCTTAGAAAGCGAGACGGATAGTAATGAAGCAAACTAAGCCAATTTCAATAACTGATCAAATCCAACATTCCGTTTCAGTTCTTTATGATCTTTTTTACTTTGGTTCGACGTTTATTCATAAACAAATAACAGAAAAAAACAATCAAGTAATACTGGACGATCGAACACTTTCCTGTGAAGACGGACAGCTTTTTTGTGGAGGAGAATTAGTCAAGGATGAAAAGTTTCTCCTCGTTCATCATGAAAATTTGAAAACGGTAATCGTCAATAAGCCAAGGGAAAGCGTCTATCTATCAAATACACAAGACTCGGCGATCCGTATTGATTCGGATGCGTTGATTTTTATTCATCGTAATAGTACTGATGACTATCAAATAAAAATCTATCCTAGTAAGGCCAAGATTTATTACAATCACCAACGTGTAGAAAAAGGTGTCTTTCCATTTTCTGTAGGCGATCAATTGATCATTGATTATCTCATGATTGAGATGCGTGAGAAACAATTAAAGATCTCAGATTTAAAAAATCAGCTACAGTTGGACCCCTGGCAGTTGCTCGAAGAACCCTACATTCCCGAGTATCCAGAAAATTTTCCAGCATTTAGGCGTAGTCCAAGAATCCATTTAAAAGAGCCAAAAGAAAAAATAGAGATCCAAGCGCCTAAGCAGAAATCTAATGAAGGAAAGAATGAGTGGTTGAAAACTATCGTTCCACCGTTAGGTATGGTTGTTTTAAGCGGTGCGACAAGCTTTTTGAGCGGGGGCAATCCAGTTATGTTGATCAGTATGGGAGGTGCTAGTTTACTTACAACAGGTTTTTCTGTGTCGAGTTATTTTACAAACAAAAAAGAAATCAACAGAAAAAATCATATGAGAGAAGAGCATTTCCGTCAGTATATGATCAAAAAAAAGTCAGAGCTTAATGTCTTACAGCAAACACAAAAAACAGCATTAGAATATATGAATCCTTCACTGGATGAATTAGCATTGATGGCTAAAGATTATCATGCGAGGATTTATGAACGTATGACAGTGAACGAAGATTTTTTGACTGTCCGCTTAGGAATCGGCGAAATCAATGCTAGTTTTCAAACAAACTTTCAGCCGGTAGAAGAGGATGAACTGAGTAATGAAGCGTTTGAGCATCTTAATAGTCCCTACAAACAACTTGGAGATGCCCCGATCATCGTTTCACTTTTGGAACAGACGGTTGGCTTAGCAGGAACACCTAGTATATTACGAACAGCATTACAACTCCTATTATTTCAGTTATGTGTGTTGCATTCTTATCGAGACGTCGAATTCATTACACTGATCCCGTCGGAAGAGTACGAACAACATTGGCGAGAATGGCGTTGGTTACCTCATAACAAAATCCGTTCTTTAAATCTAAGAGGAATGGTGCATACCCCCCAAAGTCGAGACATGATTTTGAATTCTTTTTATCAAATAGTGGCAAAAAGAAAACAACAAGTCCGTGAAGCGGGAAATGAAAAGGTACACTTTCAGCCACAGTATGTTTTTTCGATTTTGGATGAAAGTTGGTTGGCAGGTCATGGATTGAACGAGTTTTTAGCCGAAAACTTAGGAGACTATGGAATCACGGTCATTTGGGGAAAAGAAACGTTGAATATGTTGCCAGAAACAACGACTACTTTAATTGAATATCAAAGCAATGAAGCAGCAACGTTGATCAATCAGGACAATGAATATGTGAACCAGCGTTTTATTCCCAATCATTTGCCGACAACCTATCCAATCGAAAAAGCCATTCGGCGTTTGGCGAATCTTCATCATGTGGAAGTAGAGAAAAATGCCGTACCTGACAGCTTGAGTCTATTGGATCAATATGAGGTCAAGACAGTTGAAGAACTAGCGATTTCAAATCGCTGGGCTACTGCGGAACCTAATAAATCGATTCGTTCATTAATTGGTTGGCGTGGAAAAAAAGATTTAGTTTACTGGGATCTACATGAACGAGTCCATGGACCACACGCCTTAGTCGGTGGTACAACTGGTTCAGGGAAATCTGAATTTTTAACGACTTATTTGATCGGCTTAGCAATCAATTTTTCGCCAGAAGATATCGGCATGTTGATTATTGACTGGAAAGGTGGCGGAATAGCCAATACCTTAGATCATTTGCCCCATTTTATGGGCGCAATCACTAATTTGGATGGTGCTGGAACTGCGCGAGCCTTAGCAAGCATCAAAGCAGAGCTAGCGAAACGTCAAAGAGAGTTTGCCAAATATGGTGTAAATAATATCAACGGCTACATGACCTTGTATAAACAAAGAAATACCCCAAAACCAGACGTTGTTTATCCACAAAAACCTTTGCCCCATTTGATTTTAGTTTCGGATGAATTTGCGGAGCTTAAAGCCAATGTTCCAGAATTCTTAGATGAGCTCACTTCTGTTGCACGAATCGGACGTTCATTAGGTGTTCATTTGATTTTAGCCACCCAAAAACCTTCTGGGGTAGTCAATGATCAGATCGAAGCCAATAGTACGAGTAAAATTGCCTTGAAAATGGCGAGTGTCCAAGACTCGAATGAGTTACTCAAAACGCCAGATGCCGCACAAATCACGAATCCTGGACGAGGCTATTTGAAAGTTGGCGAAAATGAGGTATATGAATTATTTCAAAGTGGCTATGCGGGGGTTCCATATGATCCAGAACAATTGATCGAAGAAGTGATTGATGAACGGGTATTCAAAATCAACGAATTGGGCCAGTTAGAATTACTCTATGATCCAGATATCGAAATCATTCAAGGAAAAGATACACGAGATTTGCCGACACAATTAGAAGCAGTGATTGATAAGATCAAGACAATCTTTGCCGATTCTGCCTACAAATTGCCGGATAAGCCATGGCTACCGAACTTAGATAAGCAGATTATGGCGCCAAAAATAAAACAGTCAGAAGTTCGTAATCTAGCTATCCCATTTGGTTGTTTAGATATTCCTTCTGAACAAAAACAAATGAATTATACCTTCAATCTCGAAGAAGCGAGTCACACATTGATCGTAGCTAGTCCAGGCTATGGGAAGTCGACAGTGTTACAAACTCTTGTAATGAACCTTGCCCGTCAAAACACCCCTGCAACGATTCAGTTTCATTTAATTGATTTTGGGAATAATGGTTTATTAGTACTCAAGGAATTACCCCATATTGCGGATATAGCGACTTTGGAAGAAGATGAAAAACTGCAAAAAATGCTTGATCGCATCGAAAAATTATTGGCAGCACGCAAAAATTTGTTCAAGCAAGCTGGTGTCGCGAATCTAACGCAATACGAAACAAGAACAAGAGAAAAATTACCGATCTTAGGAATCATTCTTGATAGTTATGATGGCCTGAGCTTGGAAGATAAGCGCAAAGATAGAATCGACGAAGTGCTTCTTCAACTACTAAGAGATGGTGCCAGTTTGGGTATCTTTCTTGTGATGACCGCGAATCGTGTAGGAAGTATTCGGACTAACATGATGAGCAATATTGCCACTAAGATAACGCTATATTTAAACGATGAAAATGAAATAAATATGATCATGGGCAGAAATGCTTTGTCACCTGAAGCAATCAATGGTCGCGGACAAGTCTTACTCTCTACGCCAACTACCATTCAGTTTTATCTTCCAACGAATGGGAAAAATGATGCTGAGTTACTTCAAAATCTGGAAGAAGAAATAATAGAAATCAATCAAGCTTGGACAGGCGAACGTCCTGAGAAAATTCCAATGGTGCCAGAAAATCTAACACAGAAAAGTTTCGCTTCTTATTTTGTACAAGATGACGAAAACAAACTGTATTTAGGATTGAACAAAGGTACTTCATTAGTAGAATCGTTCGACTTGTTCCAGCGCATAAGATTAGGGATCTTTTTCAAATCCAATAAGCAACTTCGTGCGATGATGCCTTGGCTGCTTCAACAAATTTGTCAAGAAAGACAAGAAGAAGTGGTGTTGATCGATGCAAATGGAACACTCGAACCAGCAAAGCCGAAAGTTTCACTATATTTGGACCGTTCATGTCTTAGTGAAAAAGCAACAGCCCTAAAAGGGGCTTTAGAAGCTCTCTTAACAAATGAAACTGGCAAGAGAATCATCATTATCAATGGTATCGCAGACTTGGTCGATAAATTAACATTGAACCCTGAGGAAGTTACCGCTCTGCTAAGTGGAGGAAACGAGCATTTACAGTTTGTTTTTCTCGATCATATGACGAAAGTGGGTAATACCTTTGGCGGAATCACTATGTTCGTAAAAGAAAACATCGATCATATTTTATTTGGTGGTAGCTTACAAAATCAACTATTTATTGAAAATCTTTCTTATCAAGAAAAAAACGCAATAGTCGCTAAAAACGTCCTACACAGTTTGAAGGATGATCAATTGGAAGCCTTGGTATTTCCAACGGAGGAGGAAGCATGAGAGAAGAAATGATCACACCGTTTTTGCCACTAGGCAGTATCTTAAGACTAGTAGGGACAGAAGATGATCAACTGCTCTATTTCGTCGTTGCTCGCGCCATCGCCAAAAATGAAGAAGAAAACGTGATATCAAGATATCGTGTAGCCCCCCATCCATTTGGCGATGTACCAAGCCAAGAAGTCTTTTCTATCCATGCCGATCAAATCACAGAAGTGTTGTTCGAAGGCTTTCAAAACCAAGACGATGAAGAATTTTTAGACGATTTGTTGAGGCAACTTAGGGATGCGCCAGCCAGACCACTACTCGTGCAAGAGGAGCAACCTGTACCGATTGTAGAAACTATAAAAAGCAATGAAGAAGAGAGATTAAAAGAAGACCCATTCTATCAATTCAGATAAGGAGAAAAAAGATGTCGAAAATCACTTCTCAGGAATCCACTGCAACAGCAGCCATATCAGGAATAAAAAATGTATCTGTTAGTAGTAGTAAAACAAGTTCTTTAAGCAAGAGCACGATCAGCAGTATGAAAACAGGAGTAGAGGTCAGTAACAACCTACTCACCGATATTTCAAATCTAGTTACTTGTGTCAATGAACAGGCAAACAAATTCCCCCAGCTTGCTCAAGCAATCGCAGTCAGAGACAGTCAAACAAGATTCAACTAAGGAGTCAGTATGGAAAAGGAAGAGTTGATCGCTGAATATGATCGTAAAATCAGCAACAATGAACAACGATTGGAGCATCTGAGCAAAGAAAAACAGCAGTTAAAACAATGTATGCATCATTTAGAGATGGATATGCGAAAAAGCTTTCGAGAAATCCAACGATTCACAGAAGAATCAGTCTCCCAAGGAAGTCAAGCAGCTCGTTGGGAAAAAAATGAAAACGAAGGGAAATCAGCTTACTTCACGCGGCTAGTAGAAGAACAACAGCACCAACTAGACCAAGAATACTTAAACGGTGTACTCAAGCTTGAAGAAGAACGTACAGCCCTTCAGAAAGAAAGGAATAAACGATGGGATTAATCTATTCAGCCAGTGAGTCTTCGAACTTAATAAGTAATATGACCACTAATTTATCACTTGCTCGTACAACGATCGACCAATTACGAACAGGTAGCCAACAAATTGTTCAAGCAGTTGACGGAAAAACACTCTCCGGAGCAGCTTATCAAGCCGGTAAAGGACTGTTTTCTGAATTAATCATTCCCACAGTTAATCGGGTAAACAATGCGGTACAAGGAATTCAGTCAGATCTGAATCTTTACTCCGCCGCGCATCCAATCGTTGCTAGTGAAGGATACTTGGACGAAGAGAATTTAAGCGGACAGATTCGTGCCAAAACATTCGCTAAACAATCGATCGATAACCACGCGCAGACGATTAGGCAGATCGCCAATACAAGCATATTACCCGGCATTACAGAAATGCTAAGTGATTTTCATCGAAACTTGATGCGAATGGCGGACAGCCTGCAAGAAGATATCTACAACTTGCAACGCAAACAACAAAAACTTCATGCCTTTAACTCCCAAACCAGTGGACTGTTCAATAACAGTCTGCTGGAATTGAAACTCGCCATGCAAAGCGTATTAGTCTTGAACCAAACAATCGTCAAGGCAGACGGTAGTTATGTATTGCCGAAAGGAGTGGATGGTAGTTGGTTTGAGAAGTACAAACCAAACGGACAAGCTTTGTTGGAAGAATCTTCAAACAATGCCTACTTAGAAATGTATGCGGAGATCGAAAAATTGGTCCAACCCCTGAAAGATGGGAAAACCGACACAATCAGACGACTTGAAATGTTGCTCAGCAATTATCCTGATGCATTGGTAAATAAGTTGGCATCCAACGATGAATTTTTGATGCTTGCTAATCATCTACCATCAGGTATGAAAAATAAATTATTTAGCGGTCTTGCAAAATACGAAATGTTCGGTAAAGCCGTTGCCCAAGGGAAATGGATTCCTAAAATCGATACGATAGGCAAAGCCTTTCAAAATTTCACTAAATTTACCTCTCCCGTAAAAACCTATGTCAGCGAAGCCTTGAAGAAATCTCAATTTGTGCAAGGAGCTAAAAATTGGGGTGTTGCCAAAGGATTAGGAACGGCAGGCCAAGTAGCTACCTATGCGCAATTAGGCATCACTTTCGCCGCCAATGCTGTGAATGAATATGGAAAAACAGGAAGTATTGGCAAAGGAATAATAGGTGGTGGAATAGAGATGGTGAAGAGTATTGGACCGTTAGAGGGGATGACGATTGGTAGTGCAATAGGAGGGGCTATTGGTACCGCAATTCCTATTCCGTTTTTGGGAACAGTTTCGGGAGCTGTAGGAGGTGCACTAATTGGTGGAGCTATAGGTGGAATAAACAAGCTAGTGCAATTTGTTAAACCAGATATCTATGATAGTGCAAAAGATGGAGCTTATAGTTTGCACGATAAGGCGTCTGAAGCTATAAGTGATGTCACAAAAAAGATGGGGAAGTCAGTGACACAAAATATAAGCACAGTAAAACGTGTGTTCAGCAATATTCAGATAGTGGGAAAATCTATAGGAAAGGTGCTATCTTCAGTAAAACTATTAGGGGTTAGCGTTAATGGATAAAAATAATGAAGCAGCTATTCAATGCAACATTCGAGGAAAGTTTAAATTTATGTGATGATACATTTGTTACTTTTATGAATAAAGATGTCAATCAATTGCCGGATCCAACAGGCGGTAAAAAGGTAGTTGCTAGAGTGATAGGAGTACTATTACTTGTCTTTTTAATCGGAATCAATTATTTGATCGCAGTAATATCCACGAAAATTAGTAAAGGAGAACTAGGAACTAGTACAGTTCCTACACCAGAGATCAATTTTTTACCAATGTGGTCGTTTTATTTATTATTTTGTATCTGGTTAATTTTAGTTTTCATTTTTAGGGATAAAGGGGAGTATTACCTTACAAGAATAAGAGGTCAATTCAACTTAAACTTATATATCATTTGGTTAGTGATAGAGATGAATCTTTTATTCATAACTGTATTTTTTAAACCTCTTACCATTTTAGGTATGTTGTTCGTGCTAGGCTCAATCGGGCTAGTAGGCTATGTCGTGTTTAGGAGTAAAAAACGTACGATTGAATATGTGTTATATGAAGTTGAGAGAAAAAAAGACAGGGTAGATATACTGGTAGATAACGTAATGAAATTAGCAATAAAATATGGCTGGATGGTTGTGATTATCGTCATGATATGGAAATTCGTATTTCCAAATAGTGATGAAGTACGAACAGATTTTGTTGGATTCATAGGTATGTTAGGTATGTGGATAGCTATGGATATTGCAATAATTTTTGCAGAAGCCTATCTATATTTTCCCTATCTATTACAGGGGTATTATAAGAAAAAATACACAGAACAATACCGCAATTGGGAAAGGAAGAGTCAGCTAGAATGGTACGGAGAGAAGCATTTTAATAAGCACATCAAAGGAACTGATAGAGAAGAAACAACAAAAACACAAGGAGTAGATATTTAAAAATTAGAAGAGATTAACTCTAATTGGTGAAGAATATGAAAAAATTATTCAATGCGACGTTTGAACAAAGTTTAAATTTATTAGATGATCCATTAGTTGATTATATGATAAAAGATACATCTAAACGTTCGCTATATAACGGAGAAAGAAAAATTTTACCATTGATTCTATTTCTAATGCTAGTTCTTTTTTCTTACGGTATAGCTATTCTCTCAAGAAACTCCATTTTATATCCAAATCCTAGTAGTTTTCTTCCAGTTCCGAGCATTAATTTCTTGCCTCTAACCTTATTTTGGATATTGAATATTATCTATTTATGCTTTTTTATTTTTTTTCAAACGAAAAGTAGATTTAGTAACAAATTATTTATTAAGTTAAATAATTTGAATAACTACATCATACTGCTGGTTATACTAATGAACCTCTATTTTTTAACAATTTTTTTCAAGCCACTAACATTTTTTGGCACTCTATTTCTGTATCTATGTGTTATTTCAGTTGGATATGTATTGGTGATCAGTAAATTCAATAAACTAAAACGTCTTTTATTTAACCAGACTTCAGAAATGAACAGCTTTGACTCGAAAATAGAAAAATTAATGTATTTGGTTTTAAAATGTGGTGGGGGGTTGATTGTTGTCGTGGGGATTTGGAAATTTATATTTCCAGATACTGGAGAAGTTCGTAACGATATTATTGGATTTACTAGCATCGTATTCATGTGGCAGGTGATGAATATTGTAATCATAGCTGCAGAAGTATACATGTTCTTTCCATACCTATTACATGGTTATTATAAAAATAAATTCTCAGAAGAGTATCGTCGTTTGGAAGGGAAAACACAATTAGAATGGTATGGAGAGAAATATTTTAACAAACATATCAAAGGAACCGACAGGGAAGAGAAATAGCATGGGAAGTAGTGAAAATATATATAATAATTGGAAAGGCACTATCTTCGGTGAAAATTCCAAAGATTAGTTTTTGGTGATAGAGAGTATGAAAAATCTGTTCAATGCATCATTTGAACAAAGTATTAAGTTGTTGGATGACCAATTAATAATATATATGATTGAGAAAGGAGATCCTAAATCACTTCGGAGTAGACCAATATTAAATACTTTTTTTTCAATAGTAATATTTAGCATTATTTATCTTATATCTAGACTGTTTTATCATCAAGATCCTAATAGTCCAGTGGGAAGAGCTGAAATCAACTTCTTCCCATCTTGGTTAGTGGCTATGTTTTTATTTTTATGGTTACTATGTATCGTTTTCATCAAAAGATTTGTTTATAAGGAAATTAGTCAAGTTGTTTTTCTTCTAAATGCGAATAATCTATTGATAATAATGTTGTTAAGTGCAAACTTATTGTGTATTACATTTTTTCTTAAACCATTGACTCTAATAGGATTGACAGTGTTACTAGGATTAGTATTACTAGTTAGTTGTGTCATTTTTATAAATAAGAAGCGTTCAATTGAGTATGTTTTGTATGGAACAGGTAGAAAGAAAGATATGTTGGAAATGTTAGTAGAGAAAGCAATAAAATATGGCTGGATAGTTGTCATTGTCGTCATGGTATGGAAGATCGTATTTCCGGATAGTGATGAGGTCCGAATAGATTTTGTTGGATTTATCAGTACTTTAGGTTTATGGATAGCTATGAATATCGTTATGATTTTCGGAGAAGCCTATCTATTCTTCCCGTATCTATTACACGGTTATTATAAACACAAATACTCAGAAGAATACCGCAATAGGGAAGGCAAGAGTCAGCTAGAATGGTACGGTGAGAAATATTTTATGAAACATATCAAGGGAACCGCTATGGAAGAAGTATCGCATAGAGAGATTAAATTATTCGTACAGAGAAAATAAACTTTAATTGGGGACAATTATGAAAAATTTATTCAAGGCATCTTTTGAAGAAAGTTTAAATTTGAAAAATGACAAGCTAATCAATTATATGAAAAATGATGTTGAAAGGTGGGATTTAAAAGAAAGACCTATTTTATTGAAAATATTAGCGCTAGCTTTGATAGGCATGCTATATGGCATAGTTTTATTTACAAAAAACATTATTACGAATCACGATAAGAATAGTTTGGTTCCACAAGCTGATATAAACTTTTTACCATTATCTTTGTTTTGGATACTTTTGGTAATGTATTTAGTTATATGGGTCTATACATTGATTAAACGTTATCGAGCCACTAAATTTTTCTGGGGCTACATTAATGCAGTAAACATTTTTGTTTGGCTAGTAATTGAAACTAACCTTCTTTTCATCACAGCATTTCTAAAGCCTCTAACAGCTATAGGAATGGGAATATTTTTCTCAATAATTTTATTAGTAGGATATATAGTAGTTAGAAGTAAGAAAGCGTCGTTGGAAAATTTGCTTTACGATACAAATAAAAAAGAAAAGGTGGATGAATGGATAGAAAAATCAATAAATTTAGTGGTGAAGTATAGCTCAATAGTCGTTATTATCGGGGTTATTTGGAATTTTATTTTTCCTAGTGGAGATGCGCCACGTACCGATATGACGGGCTTTATAGAAATTTTAGCGATGTGGTTAGCACTTGATATAGGCTTTATTATTGCACAGGCCTATCTATTCTTCCCTTATCTATTGCATGGTTATTATAAACACAAATATTCAGAAGAATACCGTAATTTAGAAGGGCAAACACAATTAGAATGGTATGGAGAGAAATATTTTAACAAACATATCAAAAGAACTGACAAGGAGGAAATATATAATGAATGAGGGGAAAAAGTTATTACCATTAGGAAGTGTCGTGTTGCTTGAGGAAGGGTTACAAAAATTAGTCATCGTTGGAAGAGGTGCTGTATATACAGATCAACAGTCGAAAAAAGATACGTTTGCAGACTATATGGCAGTACTTTATCCCTCAGGATTAAATCCTGAGACCACGATTTTTTTTGATCATAAAAATATCGATAAAGTTGTTTTTGAAGGATATAGTGATGAAGAAGAAGTGAGATTTTTAGAGATCTATAGCAAGTGGGAGACTGACGTGAAGCAAGCAACCAGTAAACCACCCCAATCAATTCCGATTGGATTTGATTGACAGATGAGATACCATGTTATTTAAAAGTGTTTGAAATGCTTTTTCTATTTTAGGAAAATATAGGAAACAGACAAATTTGTAATCGTCTATTCAAAAAAGCCGAATCAACGGCGTTGCTTGTTGATTCGGCTTTTTGAAGTACGGACTGTGAATAGGGTCGCTATTGCTACATTATTTATACGTTTTTTCTAATTTTCTCAATTCTTCTAGCATCGCTTTTCTGCGTGGGTATTTTTCTTTTAGTTCTTTGATCAGTAATTGAACAGAGATGGTGCTACTTGGAAGGGTGGCCATTTCGGCGATCAACAAAGCCATTTTATGATACCGTAAACGTGTAGTCGTCTCAGCAGCCATCCGCCGTAATTCGTATTCATATTTTTGAAGAAGTGCTTCTGGAAATTGCTTTCTCAAGAAAGAAAAATAGCGACTTGCTTCTTCCAGTCCTGGTGACTTGAGGACATAATCCAACAATAAATCATAACGTCTTTCTTTTGAATAAAACAATCCAACGTCTGTACGATATTTTAATTTTTCAAATAAGTTTTCACGTACCTCTTCCCACTGATCAATCGAATATGTTTTTTTCAATTGATGGATCAAATTCATATCGACGGTCTCTCCCTCTAATAGAAGATGCAAGACTTGTTCCGCATACAGCTCTTTTTCCCCTAGTTTATGATAAAGATTTTTTAATGCATAACGATGCAACGTGACCATATCAGAAGAGTGTTGATCTAATACAATACTTTCATTCAAAACAGTGATTGCTTCTTCATATGCTTTCTTTTGCATCAGATAGTCAATATATTGTGAACGTATAGTTGGAGATTGCCAGCTTTCGCGTGCACGTTGATGAATTTGATTGTCTGTATAATTCAAATTTTCCATTTGGCGAATGGATAGCAGTCTTTTGTTTTTATAGTTTAAGTGTCCGTTATTTTCAGATGTTTGATCAAGTTTTTGCTGATCCTGATCAGAGAACTGTTCGGGGAATTCTTCATGTAAAATTTGTTGGATATAAAAACTAGACTGGCTTGCGTTATTTATTTTAGCTGAAAGTTTAGAATATATTCGTTGTTTTTCTTGCTCAGACGCATGTCTAAGTAATTTTTTCCATAGAGAGTAACATTGATGCATGATAAGGCTGATATCATTTTCTACATTATGTACCTTTGCTAAGTCAAAGTGTTCAACTATTCTGTTCATTAATTCGAATGCATGAAGGATCTGCTTTTTTGCGATGGATGTATCAATAAGACTGTTTAAAAATTCAGACAGTTCTTTATTGATGTTTTGAAGTGTACGATCATGAATATTGCTTCCAGAATAATGGGTATGTTTTTCTAAAATAACAATCATTTTATCGTAATCGTCCATATTTTTGATTGCAGTATGTTCTTGGAATCGTTGAGCTAGTTCTTGGTTCTCTTTTAAAATAATTAATAGAAAGTCTTGAATATCTTGTTCATTTGCATAAGAAATCAACTTGACCAGTTCGTTTGCTTTTCTCTGCTCTTTTTCTTGTTCATATTTGAACAAGGTAGCCACGACATGAGGACAATGACCTGTGTCTTCGTGGGAGCAACTGCAAGACAGACCATAGAATTGGTTGTCATCTGTTAATTGGATAAGTATGTCATACTCCTTCTTGTTTTCTTCTGTGACTTTTGCGATGATTTTTTCTTGTGTAAACAAACATCCATGAACGCGTTTTTCAATAAACATTTCATAGCCATGATCTAAATCAGATTCCCAAAAATCGTTTTTCCAATCTTTCATAAAATTTCCTCCTTTAGTTATCTTCATAGTTTAATTTTACCGAATAAATCAAAAGAAAACAGCAATTTTTTTCCAGTACGAAGATTATTTAATCTATTATAAAAGTAATAATAATATAAAACTGTTATTTTAATTTTTAGATAACTAAAAGTGACTCTGATTTACATCAAACTAAAGAAATTTTTCCACGAGCGGCTGGTTTTCTGGACGTTTCTCTTTTTCTGATAATGCAATCTGTTTAATGAGTCCATCTAAAGTGATTACTGCCATTTCTTCTTCCACTTTTTTTTGTAATCGAGAATAAGTTGCAGCCAAGACTTCTTGGATATTAGCGCCTACCACGCAATTCGGATTTGTTTTTGGATCTACTTGGATCAAATTTGTGTTGCCTTCAATACTTCGATAAATTTCCAATAAATTGATATTTTCGGGAGCTTTCGCAAGTCTGGGTGTTGGTTTCCCGCTTGTTGTATGGATAAGATCTGCTTTTTTTAATTGACTCATGATTTTTCGAACATTTGTTGGATTCGTTTCAATGCTACTTGCAATCATGTCGCTTGAAAGTAAATCAGTTCCTTGAAATATGTGGATATAAGCTAAGATGTGGATCGCATCGCTTAATTGTAGAGAATATTTCATTAAAATCCATCCTTTCAACTTGATTTCTTGACTTATCTTAGCATACTCTTTATGATAATTGTGTATTTTAAAAATGTACAGCTATATGAACAAAAATAATTAATCAATAGGGAGTGGGAATATGACTTATTTAGTAACAGGAGCAACTGGAGGATTTGGACACTACGCTTTAGAAGAATTAAAGAAACTGGTTCCATTGGAGGAAATCTATGTCCTTGCTCGTAATGAAGAAAAGGCACAGAAATTAATTGAAGCAGGTCTTCAAGTTCGCATCGGCGATTATGCTGATCGCGAGACGATGGTACAGGCGCTACAAGGCATCGATCGTCTATTATTTGTATCAGGTGTACCGGGAAATCGACAAGCTGAACATCAACATGTTGTAGAAGCAGCAAAAGAAACAGGGGTTTCTTTTATTGCCTATACTAGTTTTGCGGATGCAGATCATTCAACTAGTATCCTGGCTCCAGACCATCAATTTACAGAAAAAATCATCAAAGAATCGGGTATTAAACATACCTTTTTACGAAATAACTGGTACTTAGAAAATGAGATGCCATTGATTGGAGTAGCATTGAAAACTGGTCAGTTTGTTTATGCAGCTGGCGAAGGGAAAACCGGTTGGGCGCTAAAGAGAGAGTATGCAGAAGTAGCTGCAAAAGTGTTAGCAGGAATGGATTATCCTGAGGTCTTAGAATTATCTGGAAAACCAATCACCTATCAAGCCTTGGCAGAACAAGTGGCTAAAGTAAGTGGGAAATCTTTAGACATCCTTTCATTGGCTCCGGATGAATTTACAGACAAACTAACAGCGTCGGGATTTTCTCAAGGTGGTGCAGAAATGACGACCGCAATCCAAAATGATATTCGCAATAATCAGTTAGATGTAACTTCTGATGATTTTGAAAAAGTATTAGGACGCGAATTGACTTCGATAGAAGATGGATTAAGGGAGTTAGGTATCTAAATTAAGGACTAGTTTTTTCTACCAAATTTAATAGGAATGTTACTCTTAGAGCACGCGTACGGGTTTGGAAATAGCAGATGTATTTCTAAGCTATGCCGGCAAGCCTCTAAGAGTTTTTTATTTTTTGATTTGAGCCAATAATCATCGACTTCAAAAATAGAAAGTTACAAAATGGCATAAAGACTCCTCTAAATCTTAAGAATTTATATACTGAAAAATGTTGAAATCTATGTATAATTAAAAAGTGTATGATGTTTAAAGAGAGTGTATATTTCTGTTATCATATGCAACACATTAAATTATTTTATTTTTAAGAATAAAGGAGAAGTAATGAAAGCAAAAAATTTATTATTTAGTGCAATTGTTCTGAGTAGTCTTGTGACTACCAACCTTACTGTACTTGCAGAAGAAGTAGGGACAAATAATTCTGTTGAAACCACCGTTTCGACACAAGCAGACGATGTGACAGAACAGCCTACGGAAAATGTGGAACAAACTGAATCTATTACGAATCCTCTGACAAATGGGGAAGAACTAACACACACACATCAAGCGGATTTATCACAATTTGAAAATCCTGGCATAGCAGCATTTTCAGCACGTGCTTCTTCAAATGCGCAACAAGCGTTCATTGATAGCATTGCTGCAAGTGCACAGACCTTAGCAAGCGCGAATGACTTATATGCTTCAGTTATGATCGCTCAAGCGATTGTTGAAAGTGGCTGGGGGAAAAGTACGCTAGCTTCGGCACCTAACTACAATTTATTTGGAATAAAGGGAAGTTATAATGGGCAATCCGTAACAATGCCAACTTCTGAGTTTGTAAATGGGCAATGGATCACTGTAAATGCCGCTTTTCGTAAATATCCTTCGTACGCAGAATCTTTACAGGATAATGTAACTGTTCTTAAAACAACTTCGTTCCAATCGGGTGTGTATTATTACTCAGGTGCTTGGAAAAGTAATACCTCTTCGTATAAAGATGCCACAGCATGGTTAACAGGGCGTTACGCGACAGCACCAAACTATGGTTCAACATTGAATAGTATTATTGAAACCTATAATTTGACACAATATGATACGCCAAACTCTAGTTCTTCACCGATGTATCGCTTATATAATAAAAGTACAGGGCAACATTTGTACACATTAAATGCGGGAGAGAAAAACTATTTATCAACAGTTGGTTGGAAATACGAAGGAATTGCATGGCAAGCACCAAATAGTGGTCAACCGGTGTATCGTCTGTATAATCCAAATAATGGGGATCATCATTATACAATGGCTCAGTCAGAAATCAACTTCCTTACACCACTAGGCTGGAGATATGAAGGGCTAAGTTTTTATTCTGGAGGTTCTAAACCAATTTATCGACTATTTAACCCAAATGAAACTATCGGAACACATCATTACACATTAAGTTCAGTAGAAAGAGATTCTTTGACACCATTAGGTTGGAGATATGAAGGAATCGGCTTTTACGCGAATTAATAAATAAAAAATATCTACTTGGCATTTTCAAATAATGTCAGGTAGATATTTTTTATAAAAGATCAGATCAATCAAACTGATCCAAACGCCAACGTTCAATGATGTTGTTTAATTTTGTTCCATAATTTGGATCAGTTGCATATGTTCCAGTTAAGGCTTGGGTCGCATCTCGATAAGAACGTGTATTAACTTTCCAAGTTCCACGATAGCGAACAGGGTCCCAAGGTACGCCATATTTCAGTTTCACAGCATTGTCGATGAAAGATTCATCGGTACTTTGATAGACGCGGAATTTAGAATTGACAGGTATCGTGATCCCGTTGACAACTTCATTGGATACATGCCAAACGTAATCATATTTCCCTTCATCTTCCCCATCTTTGAACTTCATTCCAAAGAAATTGTTCGCATTGCGTGCCAAGAAGCTAGTGCCATAGCCGGTCTCTAGAATTGCTTGAGCAAGCATGACAGAAGTGTACAATCCATATGCTGGAGCAACTCGATTTGCACTTTGTGTAATAGAATTGACAAATCTTCCTTCTGGTGTTGAAGTGTCAATTTGACCTAATATGGTCAGTTGATTTGCTTGGTAACCCGCTGGTTTTCGATCATTTTCTACAATCGTGACTTCAATTGCTTCGACAGGTAGACTCATTCCAACTGAGCCTGCTTTTTGACCATTTGAAGCCCAACCTAACCAACCGCGTGAACGGACGAATGAACGATAGTAAATATCGTATTTTTCAGATAATTCACCTGTTAGTTGAAAAGAGAAGGCCTGGAGTGCACGACTATGTCCGACCGAACCTGATATTGCTCCATTCTCAACAGGATTTGTCCATCCACTTGTTGAAATATGTGAATCATATCTAATTCCACCAGAGTAATCACTTTGTTCTAATTGTGCACGAATTGCTTCAAATTGCCGCCCTTGATTCGCATGATTGATTGAATTACTTAGACCATTGCGATTGACCCAACCAATACCAGACACATGACCATCAAAGGAAACCTTAGGTGGCGCAATTCGAAAGGCACGAGCAGTTTGACCTGGGGGAGCTTGCCCTTTTTCGACTAGTTTTATTTGTAAGCTCTCTGCACGATATGAGTAACCTTGTGTGCCAGCTGATTCTCCATTTTTTGCCCAGTCTAACCAGCCGAAGTGTTGGGAGTGGACACGGTAATAAATATCATAGTGGTGACTGATATCACCGGTCAAATTAATTCGGACAGCTTGTAATGCTAAGCTTTGTCCAACGGTCCCTGAAGTTTGTCCTTCCTGAATCCATGAAGTTTCCCAACCACGATGTGCCAGGTGGGATTGGTAAACGATACCACCTTCATAACTATTTTCCGTTAATTTTAATTGAAGTGCCTGTAAGCTAAGTCCTTGTCCGACCGTTCCAACTTGTGTCTCGGCTGTTTGTTCTGGTAGCCATCCTCTAGAAGCTACGTGAGCGTTCGCTAAGACAGAAGGGGTTTTTTCAACATAAGATTCACCCGTTGGTGGCCCAATTTGCTCTTTGGGTAGCAGACGTATTTCAATTGCTTCAATACGATAACCGTACCCCAATGTACCAGCACTATTTCCATTTTCTGCCCAAGGTAACCAGCCTAGATTTTGAGCATGGATTCGGTAATAAATATTGTAATGTGTTGCAAGTTCGTCTGTCAGTCGTATCCTGATTCCTTCAATCTGACGACCTTGTCCTTCTGTTCCCGATATCCCTCCATTTGATACCCAATTTTGCCAACCATGATTTTCAATATAGGAAGTATATTCGATTGATCCAGAAAAGGCAGAAGAGAGATTGACACGTAACGCTTCAATACGTAACCCTTGTCCTTCTGTTCCAGAAATTTCCCCATTCGAAGATTCAGGAAGCCAACCTTGCCCGCGTACATGCGTGGAATAATTTATAGATGCTCTTTGGACGTAAGAATCTCCAAGTTCAGGACCTTGTTGGGAGCGGCTAATTAATTGAATTTCGATGGCTTCGATTCGGAAACCAAAACTGGATGTTCCAGAAGGATTTCCATTTTTTGCCCAAGGTAGCCAACCAAGTTTTTGAACATGAACTCGGTAATAAAGGTTATAATTTTCAGCCAATTCTCCTGTGAGTCGCATATTAATTCCTTCAATTTGAAGACCTTGCCCCTCCGTTCCTGATATTGCTCCATTTGATACCCAGTCTTGCCAGCCAGTTCCTTCAACATAGGAACTATACTCAATCGAACCAGAAAGGGAAGAAGTAAGATTGGCACGTATTGCTTCAATGCGTAGTCCTTGTCCTTCTGTGCCAGACAACTCACCATTTTTTGAGGTGGGCATCCAACCATGTCCACGCACATGTGTTGAGTAACTAATTGAAGTTTCTGTTCTTCTTTCGCTAGGTGAATGATTTGTATCATTGACACTACTATTTGAAGGTATAGTAGGTGTAATATTTTCTGTTTCAGTTGTGTCTGGATCACCTTGTCCCAATTTGTTGAAGTCGTTCTGATCAACATACCCCACCACAACATTGTCATGGGATATTTTATAAAATGAACGGTTATTGATTTGTATTTGTTGATTTATTTCATAAAGTGTTTCAAGATCAGCTTGCATTGCAGATTTTTCAAGCCATGCGTCATCTAAAGTGGAATAAATTTTTGCATGATTTCCTGTTAATTTTCCTTTTTCAGAAAGGTTTATTATTTTAGAAGCATGATAAGTTAAATTTTCTGCAAAAATCCAACCGGACTGCGTATCGCTTTCAACAAAAAAGAATGTTTCCTGATTGGATAATACGATTTTTCGACTCAAAAGAATGTTTCCAGAGAATACTTTTTCATTAGATTGTTGATTAAATGTATCAGTTAGTGATTGTTGTTGCACACTCCCATATTGATCAGTTAAATCTTCTATTTCTCGAATAGTGGTTTTTTCTGTGACCTGCGGATAATACTCTTGGATCAAAGCAAACAAACTATCTTCATTGATCGCTAAAGTTGGATCAATTGAAAGAATATCTGTGAGATTCTCGAGTGAGAGTTGATAAGTTTTAAACTGTTGTGCAAGATAATAAGCTAAAGTTTGTTTGGTTTGTGAGACATCTCCAGTGTAGACAGCTAACTGGATCGTGGATGAATCAGTAGTTCGGGGGTTAGGGACTTGCACATCTGTGGAATTGATTTCATAGATTATGTTTCCACCAATGTAGCTGTGTGTTGTTTTTTTGTTTTCCTCATCTTCAATAAATGTTTGTTGCATAGTTTCAGTCGCTGATAAGTTGATTCGTTTCGGTTTACTGACACCATCCTTATAGCTTTCTCCTATTAATTGGGGAGTTCCTATTATAGTTGGTGTGTCAGTGCTGGGTGGGGGTATCTCTTCATTTGTGGTTGAAATGGTAGTTGGAGATATTACATTTGTTGTTTTTTCTTCGGTGATTGAACTTGAGGTGGTTTCGGTTTGCTGATTATTGTTTGTTACTGTTTCTGCTAAAGCAATACATGGCGACAATGATGCGTTTAATAACATTATCGATGCAAGCAAAATCCTTACTTTCATCAAATATCCTCCTAATTATAATCTTTTCTTTATTTGATTGATAAGAAAATGTTATTTTTATTTCGATCTTACTAATATTATTCTATCGTAAATTTAATTATTTTCCAATATATTTTCTAAATTAAGTCAAGAAATGTAGCTCAATGAAAAAAATAAAATAAAAACTTACGAAAAATTTTCATTTATGCTATGCTGTTTTTCATGAAAAGGAGTGATTGAAGTGCCAACAAACAAAAAAGAAGGAATTATTTTTACAACGATGATGTGTTTTCTGATGGTTTTAGGGATGAGTATCTATAATCTATGGTTACATAATGCGTTGCATGTATCAAACTTATTCGTAGGACTTATACCAGGATTTATCGTGGCATTTATCTTAGATGTTTTTATCGTAGGAGTAGTCGCGAAAAAGATTGCTTTCAAATTACCTATAAATAAACAAAATAAAATGCAAATGATCCTTACGATTTCATGTCTCATGGTTTTAGGTATGGTGACATGTATGTCATTATTCGGTATTGTTATTGAACAAGGAATTCCAGAACAATTTCTTTCTGCCTATCTTACAGCTTGGAAAATGAATGTGATCATGGCGTTGCCATTACAGTTATTATTTGTCGGTCCAGTTTCACGTGCAGTTTTGGCGACGATCCAAAAATAAATAAAGAAGTCTCTATGTTGTCGCTAGCAACTTTCAGTTAGATAAGCTAAAATGCAAGCAAGACATAAATGCGAGGCTTAGATGATGATCGAAGAATATTTTAAAGAGGTAGGTTTGACGATGGTCGAACTACCTGTTGAATGGGTAGATGAACAGTTGATTTATCGGGGGTTGATCAAGGAGCTTCCGACGATCAATGCGGAGGCTAATTCAAGGGCAAAAATGCAACAACAATTAGCAGAGACCTACCGAATCTATCGTGAACAACTTCTTCTTGAATCAGAAGAGGAAAAAGAAACTACCACAAATCTGACGAGTGAACAATTATTGCGCTATTACGATGGAGAAACGTTTGATGGCTTTTCTTTATTTGATCAATTAACGGAAGAATAGTCTATCAAGGGAGAATGTACTAATAGTGTTCACTCTTTAGAAACAAGACGACATCCACGAAATTTATTTTAAAATTTTGTGGATGTCGTCTTATTTTTTTCTTTTAATAAAGAATAATCTGATTTTTACGTAACTTTATTATGAAAGACAACTCGCACATAAAATGTTTCCCGTGAAACATTATTCACGAATTTGTCCGTCTCCGTAGATGATATATTTTGTCGTCGTCAATTCATTCAAACCCATTGGACCTCTAGCATGAAGTTTTTGTGTAGAGATACCGATTTCTGCACCAAAGCCAAAAACTGAACCATCCGTGAAGCGAGTGGACGCATTGACGTAAACAGCAGCTGCATCAACTTCATTTAAAAAGCGTTGGCTTGCTGTGTAACTGTCCGTCACGATAGCTTCGGAATGTTGTGTATTGTGACGGTTGATATGTTCGATTGCTTCGTCCAAAGAATCAACGATCTTAACCGCTAAAATATAATCCAAATATTCTGTATCCCAATCGGTTTCGTCTGCTAAGGTTGCGGTCTCTAAATAATCTAACGCGCGAGCATCTGCATGTAGAGAGACACCATGTTCAACCAGTGCTTGCTCAATAGATGGCAAGAAGAAAGGTGCGATCTCTGAATGGATCAGCAAAGTCTCGGCAGCGTTACAGACAGAAGGGCGAGATGTTTTGGCGTTCACAATGATATCCACTGCCATGGCTAATTGTGCTTCTTTATCGATATAGATATGGTTGTTGCCGGTACCCGTTTCAATGATTGGTACAGTGGCTTGCTCTTTCACACGTTTGATCAACGAAGTACCACCTCGGGGAATCAATACGTCTAAATAATCCGTTAATCGCATCAATTCCGCAGCCGTCTCATGAGAGGTATCATCCACGAATTGGATCGCGTAAGGCGAAACTTCAGCATTTCCCAATGTTGCTTGAAGTAATTCAACCAACAGTTGATTGGAATGGAAGGCTTCTTTTCCACCACGTAAAATCACTGCATTTCCTGATTTAAATGCGAGACTTGCCGCATCAGTTGTCACATTCGGACGTGATTCGTAGATCATGCCGATGACACCTAGAGGGACACGTTTCTTGCCAATCAATAAACCATCTTCGTTTTGCCACATGTGATCGACTTTTCCGATTGGGTCGTCTAGTTGCGCCACTTTAATGATTTCTTCCGCCATTGTATGGATGCGTTCTGGTGTTAGCCGTAAACGATCTTGCATTGTTTCACTAATATTATTTTCTGTCGCTTGATCTAAGTCTTTTTGATTGGCTTCAAGAATGGCTAGTTGATTTCTCTTGATTGTTTGTGCCATTTGCAACAATAAATCATTTTTTTGTTTAGTCGGCATCAAAGCAAGTTCTCGCGCGCCTTTTTTTGCTTGTTTCCCAAGTTGGTTAAGATCAGTCATTATAAAACCTCCTTAAATAATGTGCCGATTTCTTTTCCAGCTAAAATATCAAAAATGATTGCTGGATTTTTTCCGTTTGCTAAGATCATTGGACGATTTGCTTCAAAGATCCTTAAAGCTGCTTTTAGTTTGCTTGCCATCCCACCAGTTCCGTAGGCACTACCAGCACCACCTGCTTGGGCCATCAGTTCATCGTCGATCGCGGTAACTGTTTGATACATTTCAGCGTCAGGATTGATGGTTGGATTATCCGTATAAAAACCGTCGATATCTGAAAGAATGATGAGTAGATCAGCGGCAATCAGTTTGGTAACGATCGCAGATAACTGATCATTGTCGCCAAATTTGGTGGAGTGATCTAATTCATCAACTGCAACGGTGTCATTTTCATTGACGATCGGAATGGTTCCCATTGCTAGTAGCTGTTCTAACGTATTGACAACATTTTTTCGGCTTTCAGGGTAATCGATAACATCCCGCGTCACTAAGATTTGGGCCGTTTGTTGACCATACGCACTGAACCGTTGATTATAGATATTCATCAATTCAGCTTGTCCAATTGCTGCAATCGCTTGTTGTGCGGGGATCGTATTAGGACGCTTTGCTAGATTCATCTTGTGCATTCCAACACCTACTGCACCGGAAGAGACTAAGACGATTTCTTTGCCTTGATTACGAAGGTCAGAGAGAACAAAAGCGAGTTGATCGATCGCACCCAAATTGATGTTGCCATTTGGATAGATCAACGTACTTGTTCCTACTTTTATAATGATTCGTTTTGCTTCTATTATTTCTTTTCGCATGGTGCACCTCAACTAATCTTTTTTACACAGAAATGATTTTGCTCTATTCTACTTGTTTTCAATCATAAAGTCATGTTTTAATAAACTTTTTTTCAAAAAATCAATAAATTTGTTTCTTAAATAGAGAAAGGAATTTCATGAAGAATTCGTTAACTTTGGGTATTCAGTCGCTTGGTATGTTAAAATAGAACTAGTTTACTCTGGGAGGGATTCGGTGAATAAAAGAGGTTTTGAAGTAATTACACGTTATCAGGATCAACAGATCCAATTGCCGCAAAGAGCGACTCATCACGCTGCCGGTTATGATTTTGAAGCAGCAGAAGATGTGGTGATTCCAAGTGTTTGGAAAGCCGGGTTCAAGCAAGGACTAACAGCTGTATCAGATGCGCTGATCTCTGAAATGTCAGCAGAGGAAAAGAAAATCAAACCCGTTTTAGTGCCTACAGGAATCAAAGCGTATATGGGTGAGGATGAATTCTTACAATTAGCCAATCGTTCGAGCAATCCATTAAAACGTTTTTTGATTTTGACGAATGGTGTCGGCGTGATCGATAGTGACTATTATAATAACGAAGCAAATGAAGGGCATATCATGTTCCAATTCACGAATTTTGGTTTCAAAGATGTAGTGATCAAAAAAGGGGAAAGAATTGGGCAAGGAATCTTCCTACCGTTCTTAAAAGCGGACCAAGATCAAACCGCTAATGCTCGTCAAGGTGGATTTGGTTCATCCAACCAATAAGCAAAGTAGATTTAAGTTATCTTTAACTCAAGAAAAGTAAAATGAAAGACAGGTGGTACACCGAAATGGCCAAAAAAGCAAAAGTTCAATTTGTTTGTCAAAATTGTGGCTATGTGTCGCCTAAATTTTTAGGACGTTGCCCAAATTGTGGCAAATGGAATACCATGGTTGAAGAAATCGAACAAGATACAACGGACCGCAGAGTACGAACGAGTTTGACCGGAGAAAAAGCCAAGCCAACAAAAATTGCTGAGGTGGTTCCTAAGAAAGAACCACGAGTAAAGACGAAGCTAGAAGAATTGAACCGTGTTTTAGGCGGTGGTGTGGTCCCTGGCTCGATGGTTTTGATCGGTGGCGACCCTGGTATCGGAAAATCCACCTTACTCTTGCAAGTATCACAGCAACTGGCTGCTATTGGTGGAAAAGTCCTTTACGTATCGGGAGAAGAGAGTGCGGACCAAATCAAGTTGCGTGCAGAACGATTAGGTTCGATCGACACAGAGTTTTACTTGTATGCAGAGACAGATATGAATGAAATCAGTCGAGCCATCGAACAAATTTCACCTGATTATGTCATCATCGATTCGATCCAAACAATGACTCAACCTGATATTACGAGTGTCGCTGGTAGTGTTAGTCAAGTGCGAGAAACCACAGCTGAGCTATTGAAAATCGCAAAAACAAACGGTATTGCTATCTTTATAGTAGGTCATGTCACGAAAGAAGGCTCGATTGCAGGTCCGCGCATGTTAGAGCACATGGTTGATACGGTCTTGTATTTTGAAGGTGAGCAACATCATAGTTTTCGCATTTTGCGTGCCGTCAAAAATCGTTTTGGTTCCACCAATGAGATCGGTATTTTTGAGATGCACGCCCATGGCCTTGAAGAAGTAGCCAATCCTTCACAGATTTTCTTAGAAGAACGATTGGATGGGGCGACAGGTTCAGCGATCGTTGTCGCCATGGAAGGTACACGTCCGATCTTGGTTGAGATCCAAGCCTTAGTCACGCCTACGATGTTCGGAAATGCCAAACGAACAACGACTGGTTTAGACTTTAATCGGGTGTCATTGATCATGGCAGTCTTAGAAAAACGGGCAGGATTATTGTTGCAAAATCAAGATGCTTACTTAAAAGCAGCTGGTGGGGTAAAATTAAATGAACCTGCAATCGACTTAGCGATTGCAGTCAGTATTGCGTCTAGTTACAAAGAAAAAGGAACGCAACCAACGGAGTGTTTTATTGGAGAAATCGGTCTGACTGGTGAAATCAGAAGAGTCAACCAAATTGAACAACGAGTCAAAGAAGTACAAAAATTAGGTTTTACAAAAGTATATTTACCTAAAAATAATTTAGGTGGTTGGAATATTCCAGAGGGTATCGAAGTCGTAGGTGTTGCTACACTTGATGAAACTCTTAGACGAGTATTTCGCTAAAATCAAAATGAAATGGAGGAAACAGGATGCAAAAACGTGTCATCACCTTACTGATGATCATCGTTGGTGCCAGCTTAGGGATTTCTTTTTTACCTACAGCTTGGCAGGCGATCGGTCAACAGACGAATGGATGGCTGAATAACACCTTTACCAATAGCTTGTTAGGTGCACTTATTTTCTTTCTATTATCTTTGCTATTGGCAAAACATATAACAGCAGTCATCAAGCAAATTGAAGAAAAATTAAGTGAGGTCAGCTTGACGTATCTCTTATTTGGCGCAATCGGTGCAATTATTGGCCTAACGTTGGGGGTTGTGATCTCAACGCCGCTTTACAATATTGAAATACCTTTTGTGAACAGTGTTTTACCCATCTTATTGATGGTGATCCTTGGCTATTTGGGCTTGCGAATGGGAACGACCCGCATCGAAGAATGGAAGAAAATATTTGGACCTAGAAGCAAAAAGGTGGAGCAAGAAACACCTAGTCAGGTGGAAAGTCAGTTATTAGAACGCAAATTAGATGATCATTTTCATAAATATAAAATTTTAGACACAAGCGTCATTATTGATGGACGTATTTACGATATTACAAAAACAGGATTTCTAGAAGGAACCTTGATGATCCCAAATTTCGTCCTGTATGAATTACAATATATCGCTGATTCTGGCGATAGCCTGAAGCGGGTACGTGGACGTCGCGGACTAGATATTTTGAACGCGTTACAAAAAGAAGAAGGTATTTCAGTTGAGATGTATGATGGTGATTTTGAAGACATCAGTGAAGTAGATAGTAAGCTGATCAAATTGGCAAAACTATTAGATGGTGTCATCGTGACCAATGATTATAATCTTAACAAAGTCTCTGAATTTCAAAATGTACCTGTTCTCAATATCAATGCACTTGCTAACGCAGTGAAGCCAGTCGTTATCCCTGGTGAGAATATGAATGTACTAGTGGTCAAAGCAGGTACAGAACGTCAACAAGGAGTGGCTTATCTAGATGACGGTACAATGGTGGTTGTAGAAGATGGACAACACTACATGAATGAACGGATCGAAGTCGTGGTAACGAGTGCACTACAAACAGCTGCCGGACGCATGATCTTTGCAAAACCTGCTCATGCGGGTCGAGGAATCGACAATAAGCGTGAAAATGAGAAAAAAGCGAAATAAAAACGCAATATGGTAAATATGAGGCAGTTAGACATCGTCAGATTTTTTAGAGAGATGGTTTTTGCTTCCTCAGTTTAGGTGGAGTAGGCGAGGATTGAAAAGTAGGCCAAACTATTTTTTCGATTCCCGCCTTCTTACGTAGATTTGAATGACTTTTTCATAATCTCTTTACTATTTAACGTATAAAAGGTAAAATTTGTGCTGAGTAGCTTTAAATTTCAACATTTATCGCTAAAGGAGATCCAACCCAAAACAATCTGATAAGATATTGTATTGTCAGTTGTTTTTGGCGTCTCAAAGTCTAGTTTGAAAGAAGAGGAAGAAAATGACGAAAGTACGCGTACGTTATGCACCAAGTCCAACAGGGCATTTGCATATTGGGAATGCACGAACTGCATTATTCAATTATTTATTTGCCCGTCACAATGATGGAGATTTCATTATCCGCATTGAGGACACTGACCAAAAACGAAATATTGAAGATGGCGAAAAAAGCCAATTAGAGAATCTTGCATGGTTAGGGATGGAATGGGATGAATCACCTGAAAATCCAGGTGAATACGGTCCTTACCGTCAATCTGAAAGAAAAGAAATCTACCAACCATGGATCGATCAGTTATTAGCAAGCAATCGTGCTTACAAATGCTATTGTTCTGAAGAAGAATTAGAAGCAGAACGTGAAGCGCAACGTGCGCGTGGCGAAATGCCTCACTACGCTGGGACTTGTGCGAACTTGTCACCTGAAGAACAAGCGAAAAAAGAAGCAGAAGGCATTGTACCAGTGATTCGTTTCCGTGTGCCACGCAATACAGAATATGCGTTTACCGACATGGTCAAAGGAGATATCACCTTTGAATCAGACAATATCGGTGGGGATTATGTCATCCAAAAACGCGATGGTATGCCAACCTATAACTTTGCGGTAGCTGTTGACGATCACTTAATGAAGATCACTCACGTATTACGTGGGGATGATCATATTGCGAATACACCAAAACAATTAATGATCTATGAAGCATTTGGTTGGACTGCGCCAACATTTGGGCATATGACCTTGATCATCAATTCTGAAACGGGCAAAAAATTAAGTAAACGTGATGAATCGATTTTACAATTTATCGAACAATACCGTGAATTAGGCTACTTACCAGAAGCGATGTTCAATTTTATTGCTTTACTAGGCTGGTCTCCTGTCGGTGAAGATGAATTGTTCAGTCAAGAAGAATTGATCAAAATGTTTGATCCACAGCGCTTGAGCAAATCACCAGCAGCATTTGACGCGAAAAAATTACAATGGGTGAACAACCATTACATCAAAGAAATGGATCTAGATGCATTGACAGAAATGTGTTTACCTTATTTGATCGCTGATGGTCGTGTGCAAGAAAATCCAGATGCACAAACAATCGAATGGGTGAAAAAAATTGTTCGTCTGTACCAACCACAAATGAGTTATGCAGCCGAAATCGTTGAAGTATCAACATTATTCTTTAACGAACATCCTGTATTAGATGAAGCAGCCAAAGAAGTATTAGCGGGTGAAACGGTTCCGACTGTGTTGAAAGCTTTCAAAGAACAACTTACTCAAATGGAAGCGGTAGATGCACCAACAGTCAAAGCAGCAATCAAAGCAGTACAAAAAGAAACAGGGGTAAAAGGAAAGAACCTGTTTATGCCGATTCGTGTCGCTGTTTCAGGACAAATGCATGGACCTGAATTACCAGAAACAATCGAATTGTTAGGAAAAGAAAAATCTTTAGCACATTTAAACCAAGTATTGAACTAAACACGATGAACAGAAAGAAGTAAAAAAAGAATGGTTTCAAGAGAGTCAACGGGTGGTGTAAGTTGTCAATTGTTCTTTTTTGAAATGCCTCTGGGAGTGGTCTTTGCGAAGAGGGGGTTGATCAATCTCAATCCTTGAAAGTAGCGAAGAACGAATAGCAGACGTTACCTGTTAGAGATAATCATTTGATTATGAAAAAAAGTGGAACCACGCCTCATAGCGTCTTTTAATAAGGGAACTTATTAAAAGACGTTTTTTAGTTGTCTTTCGTTGTTCTTACATACAGTCGAAAAAGGAAAGGAGAGGAAGTCGATGGAATGGTTCAAACGAGCTGTCATTGCCGTAAAGAAAAATGATCCAGCAGCGCGTACCACAGCAGAGGTCATTTTGACCTATCCTGGGCTACATGCATTATTTTGGCATCGTTTCTCCCATTATTTATATCGCCATCGTCTCTATTTGATTGCCAAAATGAATGCCCAATTTTGGCGATTTATTACGGGAATAGAGATACATCCAGGAGCGACGATCGGAACGGGTGTATTTATCGATCACGGTATGGGAATCGTTATTGGAGAAACAGCAGAAATCGAAGATGATGTCGTCTTGTTTCATGGTGTCACTTTAGGGGGGACTGGAAAAGAAACGGGGAAAAGACATCCAACCGTCAAAAAAGGCGCAATGTTGTCAGCCAATGCCCAAATCTTAGGACCGATCACCATAGGAAAAGATGCGAAAATCGGTGCAGGCGCAGTCGTCTTAAAAGATATACCTGATGGGGCAACAGCAGTAGGGATACCAGCAAAAGTTGTCCGAATCAATGGAGAGAAAGTAGGGGATGAGAATGATAAAAATCTATAATACGCTATCAAGAGAAAAAGAGACTTTTGTTCCTTTAAAAGAAGGACAAGTTTCAATGTATGTTTGCGGACCAACTGTTTATAATTATATCCACATTGGCAATGCCCGAAGTACGATTGCGTTTGACACGATTCGACGCTATTTGGAATACCGTGGATATCAAGTGAACTACGTATCGAATTTTACAGATGTGGATGATAAAATCATCAAGGCTGCCAATGAGCTTGGGATCACGGCACCTGAAGTTGCTGATCGTTTTATCAAAGCTTTTGAAGAAGATACGAAAGCATTGAATGTGCAGCCAGCAACGAGCCATCCAAGAGTAATGGATCACATGGAAGATATTCGTGTGTTCATCCAAACATTGATCGCCAAAGGTTTTGCTTATGAATCGAATGGCGATGTTTATTATCGTACGCGTAAATTTACTGATTATGGTCAATTGAGTGATCAATCGATAGACGAGTTAGAGATTGGTGCAAGTCAACGTACTGGCGCAGAACAGCAACAAAAAGAAGATCCTTTAGACTTTGCCTTGTGGAAAAAAGCAAAACCAGGCGAAATTTCATGGGAATCGCCATGGGGCGAAGGACGTCCAGGGTGGCATATCGAATGTTCCGTGATGGCAACGAAACATTTAGGTGAGACAATCGATATCCATGGTGGTGGACAAGACTTGGAGTTCCCTCATCATGAGAACGAAATTGCCCAAAGTGAAGCGAAAACAGGCAAAAAATTTGCGAACTATTGGATGCACAATGGCTATGTGACGATTGGTGAAGACGATCAAAAAATGAGTAAGTCTTTAGGGAACTTTATCACTGTCCATGAAATGATCCAAGAGGTAGACCCACAAGTGTTACGCTTCTTTATGGCAACCACACAATATCGTCGACCGATTCGCTATAGTGAAGCAACGATGAAAGAAGCAGCGACAAACTTACAACGATTGAAAAATACGTTTGATAATCTAAACTTCCGTTTTGAAAATGCGGTGGAGTCTCAGTCAGAAGATGAGAGACAAGTAACAGAACTGGAACAATTGGAAACACGATTCATCAAAGAGATGGACGATGATTTCAATGCGGCTAACGGCATCACAGTTGTCTATGAATTAGCAAAATGGATCAATACGTATTTGGAACAACCGACTGTCTCCAAAACGATCCTATCCAAAAGTGAGGCACTATTTACCCAATGGTTGTCGATCTTTGGTATCTTATTTACGACAGCAGAAATGTTGGATGAAGAAATCGAGCAACTGATCGAAGAACGAACACAAGCCAGAAAAAACCGAGATTTCGCTCGTAGTGATGAAATTCGAGACCAATTAAAAGAAAAAGGTATCTTGTTAGATGACACTCCACAAGGTACTCGTTGGAGAAGAGAAGCATGAGAGATCATACACAACTAAATGGTTTAGCACTTGCTTATGTTGGAGATGCTATCTACGAAATCTATATTCGAGATTACTTGATTGAAAAAGGTGAAACAAAGCCGAATAAACTGCACCGAGCAGCGACACACTATGTTTCGGCAAAGGCACAAGCTTTTTTGATCCAACAAATGTTGCAAGAAAACCTGTTAACAGAAAATGAAGAACTTTACTATCGCAGGGGTAGAAATGCCAAAAGCCATACGAGTGCAAAAAATGCGGATATTACCACTTATCGCGTTGCAACAGGGTTTGAAGCCTTGATGGGCTACTTACATCTAACAAAACAAACCGAACGTATGGAAGAATTGATCAATTGGTGTATTGAGAAAGTAGGTGAAACCCATGAGGAAAGAAAATAAAGAACGTAATTATCAAAAACGAAACAAAAAAGATTCTCAACGTTTTACAAAAGGCAATGAGAAACGTAGTGCCAAGAAGGAAACAGTTTATGTTGGTCAAGAGGACACAACGAGTGAAGACAATTTTGTATTTGGTCATCATGCGACAGTCGAAGCTTTGCAACAAGGTCGTGGAAATAAATTGTTCCTCCAAGAAGATTCACGGGGCGACAAGGTTGAAGAGTTGAAAAATATTGCTCGAGAACAATCGGTGCCGGTCAAGTGGGTCCCTAAGCAGAAATTAGACCTACTGAGTGATCGTGGTGTTCATCAAGGGGTGGTATTGGCCATCACGCCTTATGAATATCTGACGTTGGATCAACTATTGGAACAGGCGAAGAGCAAAACGGAAACACCCTTTTTCTTGATCTTGGACAGTATCGAAGATCCTCACAATTTTGGTTCGATTTTACGAACGGCAGATGCCAGTGGGGTGGATGGTGTCATCATTCCTAAACATCGCGCAGTCGGAATCACGCCAATCGTGACGAAAACATCGACAGGCGCCGTTGAACACGTGCCAGTGGCTCGTGTGACAAACTTAGTTCAAACTGTCCAGCAGCTAAAAGAGCAACAATTTTGGGTATTCGGAACGGATATGGAAGGAACGAATTTCCAATCATGGAATGCAAAAGGATCGATAGCGTTAGTGATCGGTAACGAAGGTCGTGGCATGAGTGCAGGCTTGAAGAAAGAAATGGATGAGCTATTGACGATCCCTATGGTCGGTCATGTTCAAAGCTTGAACGCGAGTGTTGCGGCTGGACTACTGATGTATCAGGCTTTTTCTCAGCGTCAGGGGGGATAAGGCATGAAGAAGCAGCTGTTGATCGTCGATGGCTATAATATGATCGGTTCTTGGCCGGAATTAGTGGCACTGAAAAAGCAAGATAAAATGGCGGATGCCAGAGAAGCCTTGTTGCATCGTTTATCGAATTATGCAAAATATGAAGGTATTGAAGTAATCGTCGTCTTTGATGCACAATTAGTTCCAGGTATCCAACAAAATTATCGAAAATACCAATTAGAAGTCGTGTTCACAAAAGAGGATGAAACGGCAGATACGTATATCGAGCGGATCGCTGGAGAGTTGAATACTCGTTTGACGCAAGTGACTGTCGCAACGAGTGACTTAGCAGAACAATGGGTGATTTTTTCACAAGGTGCCTTACGAACTTCCGCGTACGAATTATATAAAACAATCAAAAAAACAGAAAAAAATATTACCCAAGATAATATAAATATGCGTTTTATTGATTTTCGACGAAATTCTCCGTGGAATGAAGAACAATTAGAAAAATTGTCCCAAAAATTGGACGATTTAATGAGAAAAGAAAAATAACAGCCAGATACGATTAGTTATTCAATGAATTGATGGTAAGATTCCTCCATAATCGAAAGTTATGGAGGAATTATTTTATGTCCGAGGAGTTATTGTGCGCCGCCCGTAATGGAGATGAAGAAGCATTTTCTATGCTGTATCAAAAATATTTCCCGTTATTATTACGGTTGAAAAATATTTATTATCTAAGGAATTATGTAAGTGAAGATTGGGAACAAGAAGCAAGGATTGCTCTATATCAAGCACTTAAAACGTACGAAAATAATAAAGGTGTCAGTTTTGGGAGTTATTACAAAAGTATTATCAGTAACCAAATCTACTCTTTATTGCGTAAGCAAAACGCGCTAAAACGTCGAGACCAAAAAAATGAAATTTCTATTGAACAAAAAATAGCGACAGAAGGACCAGATTTTTTAGCCGAGATCACCATCCAAGAACCTGTTGCGATGCAACAATTACTATTAAAAGAAGCTTTCGAGGACTGCGATATCAAATTCTCATCAAAAGAGGCAAAAATCTTTCAACATTACATGCAAGGCAATGATTTTAGCGAGATGGAGAGAGAATTATCAATGGATCTGAAGCAAATAAAAAGCGCTTACGGTCGAGTGAAATATAAGATAAAAAAACATCTGAAAGATTATAATGAGTGATTTTTTATAGCATTACTAATGTTTTTCTTACTTATTTCTATTGCATTTCTTTTTTTGATATGGTAAACTTGAAAAATTTTACTATATATGGTATGATAGTAATTGAGGTGAATTGTATGCCACTAACTTTAGCTACAATCAAAAAAGATTTAGAAGGTCGTATCGGCAGCCAAATCATGTTGGTTGCACAGACCGGAAGAAAGCGTCAAACGGAACGCCGAGGCGTTTTAACAGAAACCTATCCTTCAGTATTTGTCGTAGACTTAGATCCTGAAGAAAATTCATTTGAACGAGTATCTTACAGTTATTCAGATGTACTTACTCGAACAGTTGAGATCGAATTTTTAACTGAAGCAGTTTAAAAAGCAAGCGGACCTAGATTATATATGAGGTTCGTTTGCTTTTTTGTATCTAACTCGTTATGCTATTAGCAAGAAAGAACGGAGGTCCTGATGATGAAGCATTATGTAAAAAAATTTGCAGAACTAACAACAGCAGAATTTTATGCAATCGTGAAAGAGCGAATCGCCGTATTTGTTGTTGAACAAAATTGTCCTTACCAAGAAGTCGATGAGATCGATGAAATCGCATGGCATACTTATTTTAAAGATGAAGATGGTACGATTTTGGCATATACACGTATTTATGCAGAAGAAGACACAGTTCATTTTGGACGAGTCTTGGTCAATCAGGCGCATCGCAAGTCAGGGTTAGGACAAAAAATCGTGGCACAAACATTAGCGGCGATCGAAGCCAATGCACCTGGACGTCCGATCGTGATCGGGGCACAAGAATATCTACAATCATTTTATGAATCCTTTGGTTTTCAGGCCATCTCAGAAGTATATTTAGAAGATGGAATCCCCCACTTAGACATGAGAAAACAAGCATAAAAAAAACAGAAGAATTTCCTTCTGTTTTTTTTATCTCACGCTTTAGGATCCGTGCTCTCAGAAGTTGCTTGGGCAGTGGGGCGTGCATTATTTTCAGCTGTTTGTTGTGCCAATAGATCGCGAATATCACTAAGATAATCTTCCGCAGTGGGTTTGTCTTCCACCACTTCTTCTTCTTTTGGACGTAAGTTTTTCGCATGATTGGCTGCTTTGACCACTAGGAATAGAACAAAACCAGTAATGACAAATGTAATAATTGCACTAATAACATTCCCAAAAGAAAAGGTGACCCCTTTCGCAGGTGACCAATCAAGAACAGACAATGCACCATCCAAATCAGAGGTACCTGTGATCATCGCAACGACCCAACCAATTAAGGGAGTAATCAGACCTTGAACGATTTGATTCACAATGCCCGTAAAAGCACTACCGATCACTACACCGACAGCTAGATCTAGCACATCGCCTCGCATGATAAATTCTTTAAATTCTTTGATCATTGTTTTTCTCCTTTCTTGTTAATCCTAGTATATCGAAGAATAAAAAAATGTAAAAACAACACGCTTAATAATATCCCCACACGTTCGTTCAATCACTTGTATGCTATACTAGAAAATGACTCTTAAAAAAAATCGGACAAAAAAAAGAGAACTTTCGTGTCGTTGAAACAACAACGATCATCGCTAAGAGATCCAAGGATCATGACAAAAAGGAGTAGTTATTTATGGCCTATCAATTGACAGAAGGTGTCAACCTTCATGTGCTTCCAACTAAACAATTTAAGACGATCCGTATTTTTGTACGGTTCACCACAGCCTTAGAAAAAGAGATCGTTACTAAACGTTCTCTATTGAGTAGTTTATTAGAGACGAATAGCTTGAACTATCCGGATCAGACACAGTTAAGTGCGAAATTAGCTGATTTGTATGGAGCTGGTTTTGGTTTTTCTGTCCGGAAAAAAGGGAATCTACATTGGATGAATGCGGGAATCAGTTTCGTCAATGGCGCGTATGTCAATGACAGTACGATTTTGACGAATGCCGTTTCCTTTTTAAAAGAGGTACTTTTCTTTCCTAATATCAACGATCAAACATTTGATCAAGCAACATTTGATTTAGAGAAAAATAACTTAAAGCAATATTTGGAAAGTTTAAATGAAGACAAGCAAACAATGGCTTCGTTAGCTTTACAAGAATTATATTTTGAACAGTCAGATGCACAAAAAATCCCAAGTATGGGGTCCGTTGAAGAACTAGAAAGCATCACATCAAGCGACTTAGCAGAATATTATGCACGTATGATCAAGGAAGACCAAGTGGATATTTTTGTGGTGGGTGATATCGAAGAAGCAATGGCGATCGAAGCGTTAAAAGAGCTTCCTTTCACGGAGCGAAAAGTGGTACGACCAGAAATCTTTTATCAACAAACACAAGATAATGTGATCAAGGAACGACAAATCCAAGAACCAGTGGTGCAAGCCAAATTGAATCTAGCCTATCAAACCAATGTTTATTACGATCAGCCGGAACGTTTTTCATTGATGGTCTTTAATGGTTTATTCGGAGGTTTCCCCCACTCCAAACTCTTCATGAATGTACGTGAAAAAGAAAGTTTAGCTTACTATGCTTCTAGTAACGTTGATACTTTTCGTGGATTATTGACTGTACAAACCGGCATCGAGACCAAAAACCGGAATCAAGTCTTGCACTTGATCCATCAACAACTGGCAAGTTTACGGAATGGCGAAGTCACTGAATTGGAGCTTGAACAAACCAAAGCAATGTTGCGTAATCACTATTTGTTGTCCTTGGATTCACCACAAGCAGCCATCGAGTCCGCTTATTTAGCGCACTGGCTTCCTGATACCAAGCTGTCGGATGAGGAATGGCTGGCTCGCATGGAACGTGTAACGATCGAAGATATTCAAGAAGTGGCAAACCAAATCGAATTACAAGCAATTTTCTTTTTAGCTGGAGGTGAAGAGAATGAATAAAGAAGAGTATAGTCAAATCAATGAAACACTCTATCACGAAGTCTTACCGAATGGCTTGACGGTCTACTTGTTACCAAAAAACGATTATCACAAAACTTATGGTTTATTCAGTACGAATTATGGATCGATCGACAATGAATTTATTCCTTATGGTGCAACGGGAAAAGTGAAAGTTCCTGATGGGATCGCGCATTTCTTGGAACATAAGTTATTTGAAAAAGAAGAAGGCGATGTGTTCCAGTTGTTCGGTCAACAAGGAGCATCAGCGAATGCGTTCACGAGCTTTACAAAAACCAGCTATTTATTTTCAACGACAGATCAAGTAGAAAAAAATCTTTTGACCCTACTTGATTTTGTTCAAGCGCCTTATTTTACTGAAGAAACAGTCAATAAAGAAAAAGGGATCATTGGTCAAGAAATCCAGATGTATGAAGACGATCCGAATTGGCGGTTATTCTTTGGTATCTTAAACAATCTATACCCCAATCATCCATTACACATTGATATTGCAGGAACGGTGGAAAGTATTGCTGACATCACAGCAGAGGATCTATATACTTGCTATCGCACCTTTTATCAACCAAGCAATATGGTGTTATTTGTAGTTGGTAATTTGGAACCAGAACAGTTGATGGAGCAAATTCGCCACAATCAAGCTGCCAAAGAATTTCCACCCGCTCAAAAAATCGAACGATTCTTTCCCGAAAATCAAGCAGACGTTCTGCCGATGAGTACCTTAGAAGCAGCGATCACACGAGAAAAATTTGTTTTAGGGATCAAAGGAATCGATGTGTTACCTGAAAATGGGAGAGAATTGCTCAGATATAAAACAGCGATTCGTTTGTTACTACAATTACTTTTAGGCCCAACTGCACAAAACTATTTAGCTCTTTACAACGAAGGAATTATTGATGATAGTTTTGGCTTTGAGTTTAGTTTAGATCGTGAATTTCATTTTGCTGACTTCAGTGGCGATTCGGACCAACCAAAACTAGCAGTAAAAAAAATAAAAGAGATTCTATTGAACTTTGAACATGACGAAGGAATCACAGAAGAAAACTTGAACTTATTGAAAAAGAAAATGTTAGGGCAGTATTTCCAATCATTGAACTCCATCGAATACATCGCCAATCAATTTACACAAAGTCTATTTGGTGACCAAACATTGTTTGATTTGCCAGAAATCATTGAATCAATCCAGATGACGGATCTTCTTCAAGTAGGACGCTCTTTTATCAATGCTGATGTGTTTAGTGAATTTTATATGCAGCCAAAAAAGTGAAACAGTAAAAAAACTCTGAATTTATTGGACATACTCGCTGTTTCGTCATGCTTTTTGTAAGAATAAAAGAAAGTTTTAAATTTCACTTTAAAACAGATGAAATGTTATCCAAAGTAAGTTCGCTTTGTGGTATTCTTAAGTAGATTGAGTGCAAGATTGATCAATATAGAGGGAACACTATACATTGAGCATGAATAAAGCAAAAATTCAATGAGAAGCAGTCAGAAAACATGGTCGATCCTCAGTAGAGAAAGCACCTTCTGACTAGAATACACAGACTGGAGAAGATGAACGAGTGGCTTTTGAAACCATCGGGGAAAAATTACGGCAAGCCCGTTTAAACAAAAAAATATCATTAGATGAATTACAACAAATGACGAAGATACAAAAACGTTACTTGGAATCGATCGATCAAAACGAATTTGATCAATTGCCAGGTAAATTTTATGTTCGTGCATTTATTCGTCAATATGCAGAAGCTGTTGGTGAAGATGGTGATTATTTAGTGGATGTTTTTGATGGGAAAAAATCTTTCGCAGATGAGACCATCAAAAAACGACCAGAACCAGAAACAGTGAGTGGTTCAAGAAAAGCCATGCACGAAGAAGAAAAGAATCTAACAAAATTCTGGACAAGTCTGCCAGTGATTTTATTAGGATTAGTCGCTGTAGCAATCATCACAGTAGTGGCATATATGTCATGGCAAGACCGTCAATCGGAGCCGATCATTGGTGGAACAGCTTCAACGGTATCTGTCGATGGTTCGATCACGGAAGAAGAACCGGAGTCAAGTGAATCAACAGTTGAATCGACCGTGGAATCGACAACAAAATCAACAGAAGAAGAGAAAAAAATGACCATCACACCGGGACAAGACACAGGAAGTGCGCTTTCAATCGAGGTAAAAGATGCGAAAAAACCGATCACATTGGAATTTACAGCAAGTGAACGTGTCTGGATTGGTGTCCAATTGAACAATACGTTTGACTATCACTATCAAGAAACCTTGGTTGCCAATGATAAAAAAACAACAGAACTTCCAGAAAATACGACAAATGCAATGATCACACTTGGAGCAGCGAGTAATGCAACGGTCAAATTAAATGGCGAAGAACTGCCTATCAACGCAGGTCCGAATAATACGAGCCTGAAGAATATTTCGCTTTCCTTGCAGTATGCAGAATAACTAGTTTAAACATCAACCGTGTAAAAGAGAGCCGGAATCTCGTCTTGGGCTCTCTTTTCTTGTTTAGATAGTAGGTTATAATGTAGTGAAAGATTTGTTTAGCAATTGAGAGACTATTGGTGGAAACTTTTGCTGGACTGACGTAAAATAGGAAAGAAAGGAGTCGTTCTTGTGAATTTACCAAATCAATTAACTGTACTTAGAATCTGTATGATTCCAGTGTTTATTTTAGTCGTCGGCCTTCCGTTAGATTGGGGGCAATTAACGGTAGGAACAACGTCATTAGCGATCACTCAGCTAGTAGGTGCCATCATTTTTGCTTTAGCAAGTGTGACGGATTGGCTAGATGGGAAAATTGCTCGCTCCAGAGGATTAGTGACGAACTTCGGAAAATTTGCTGATCCATTAGCAGACAAAATGTTAGTTATGACAGCCTTTATCATGTTGGTAGGTCAAGGAAAAGCGCCAGCATGGGTGATTGCGATCATCGTTTGTCGTGAGTTGGCTGTAACAGGGTTACGATTATTGCTTGTCGAAGATGGAGAAGTCATGGCAGCTGCTTGGCCTGGAAAAGTAAAAACAGCTACTCAAATGGTTGCGATCATTTTATTATTCATCAATAATATCCCATTTAACTTGATCAATGTACCCTTGGATCAAATCATGTTATACGCTTGTCTGATTTTTACCATCTATTCAGGTGTCGATTACTTCATCAAGAATCGTGGCGTATTCAAAGGCTCCATGTAAAAACATAGAATCACTTAGTGAACCTTGCAGAGGCCGGGACAAACACCCATGGTCGATAACGCGTCCACCAAACAGAATGAAAACAAAAAGTGATCGACCTACATCTCATATTCTGTCATACTAAAAAGACAGAAGTGGGTTGTAGGTCGATCACTTATTGAGGTTCTTCTCCAAGTAACCTTGAGGGACAAACTGGATCATTCTACCTATTTGCACCAATCATTAGGTCATAGAACCTGTGTATAAAAATAAATATTCTCTATAGGTAGAATACCCTCTTCTGAAATTTTTTTCAAGGAGGGATTTTTTATGGAGGATGTTTTACGTTCATGTTGTGCTGGTTTAGATATTCATCAAAAAGTCATTGTCGCCTGTGTCATCCGTTCTGTAGAAGGTAAAAAACGCCCTGAAAAATTTTTCGGTAGCTTCGATACAACCACTCGTGGATTGTTTGAGTTATCTGATTGGCTAACTTCTTATGAAGTGACACACATAAGTATGGAAAGTACTGGGGTCTATTGGAAATGTGTTTGGCGGATACTACAAAATCATTTTGATTTGCAGTTAGCGAATCCTCGTCACATCAAAAATATCCCCGGGAAAAAAACAGATATGAAAGATGCGGAGTGGATTGCTCGTCTCACTCGTTTAGGCGTTGTTCCGACCAGCTTTGTTTCACCAGAACCGATTCAGGAACTGAGAGACTTAACCCGCTATCGCAAACATTTAGTGGAAGATTTGAACCGAAAAAAAAATCGTGGGCATATGGTGTTACAAAATGCTGGCATCAAATTAACATCAGTGATTAAAGATATCTATGGGAAATCCGGTAGAGGATTATTGTATGCATTAATTGAAAATAAACCTCTGACAGAAGCGCTTATTCTTGAGTCTGTTTATACAACATTACGTAGAAAAGTGCCTCAATTACTAGAAGCTTTAGAAGGCTTTATGACGTCTCATTATCGTAAAATGTTATCCCTTCATCTCACTCAGATTGAGTGCTTGGAAAAACAATTACTAGAAGTCGAAGAAACAATTAACGACTATCTCGTCCCTTATGAAGAATACGTCGAACGTTTAGAGGAAATTCCAGGAATCAATCGCAGAACGGCAGCTGTTGTCTTGGCAGAAATAGGAATAGATATGAAGGTTTTCCCTTCAGCTGGACAGTTGGCTTCATGGGCGGGAGTTAGTCCAGGAAATAATCAAAGCGCAGGAACGACGCGAAGTAAACGCGTTGGAAAAGGAAATTCGTATCTAAAAAAAGTTTTAGCACAAGGGGCGCTGGCTGTTTCACAAGGGCGACCTAATCGAATTCAAGCTTTTTTCTTTCGAATTCGGCGAAATGCCGGACATAAAAAAGCCATTATTGCGACCGTACATTTACTCTTGCGTATCATTTATCGGATGGTTTCCGATCAGTCCCGCTACCACGAACTTGGAGAAAGTTATTTACGTAATAGAAAACAGCAATTAGCGATAGCTACTTAAATTGATCTATACCGATTTAAAGAGTTTTTCTTGAGTTGGTAAGGAGTAGCTTTTTTTTGCTTTTTTTAGGGAAGTTTTCGTATAAGAAGTGTTTAGCCTCGAGAAATAAGGCGCCATCCACGAAAATTGTTCTTCATATTTTTGTGGATGGCGCCTTATTTCCGTAGAGGTTACTTCTGCTCCCGCCGTTTATTCGGTTTTAGGTGGTGGAAGAGTGCTAATGTCCCACTTCCTTTTATTTTTTGAAAAAAGACGCAATCACAAGAATAAATTGAGCAAGGAGAAATGATTCTATCAGCAAATAGCGTATACTATTTGGTAGAGACAATTAGTCGAACAAAGACTGATTTACAGATAAATAGAGATGTTGCAAAAGCAACCTCAACTAAAGGAAGCGATCAAATATGAAATCTGAAATCATAGCAGTAGGAACAGAATTATTACTTGGACAAGTCGTGAATACGAATGCGACATTTTTATCAGAACAGTTAGCAGATCTAGGAATCGATGTCTATTATCACACAGTTGTCGGGGATAATCCGACTCGTTTGGAGGAGTTACTCCAGTTAGCTGAATCAAGAAGTGAACTAATCATTTTATGTGGTGGATTAGGACCAACAGAAGATGATTTAACAAAAGAAGTTGTTGCAAAACACCTTGATAGAAAACTGATCCAAAATACAGAAGGTTACAAGAAACTGTTGGCATTTTTCGAAACGACAAAAAGAAAAATGACGGATAACAATTTACAACAGTCCCAAATCATTGAAGGTGGCACACCATTACCTAATCGAACTGGCTTAGCGTTAGGCACGTTTTATCAAACGAAAAGCAATGCCTATCTTTTACTTCCTGGGCCACCGAGTGAGTTGAAGCCGATGTTTGTAGAACAAGTACGCCCCTTGTTAGAACAACAATTCCCTTCAGAAGAAAAACTGATCTCAAAAGTGTTGCGCTTCTATGGCATTGGTGAATCACAATTAGTAACCGATCTAAAAGACTTGATTGCTACACAAATCAATCCCACGATTGCTCCTTATGCCAAACCAAATGAAGTCACACTGAGATTGACCGTCAAAACGTCAGATATCCATGCAGGGAATCAAGCGTTGCACGCACTGGAAGAAAAAATCCAAGCCCGTGTCGGTGAATATTTTTATGGCTATGGGGATGACTATTCGTTGCCACAAGCCGTCGTCGATTTACTAAAAGAGCAGGGTAAGACAGTCACAGCGGCTGAAAGTCTGACAGCTGGAGCCTTTCAATCCGCACTAGGAGCGATTCCTGGCGTCTCTCAAGTCTTTTCTGGTGGTTTTGTGACTTATTCAGCAGAGACCAAAGCAAAGCTCTTAGGCATCGATCCAGACCTGTTAGAGCAGTTTGGCACAGTCAGCAAAGAATGCGCAGAACAAATGGCGATCCGCGCGCGTCAGCTCGTCGGTACAGATTATGCCGTAGCATTTACCGGCGTGGCAGGACCCGACACATTAGAAGGACATACTGCAGGAACAGTTTGGCTGGCCGTTGCATCTAAAGAAGGCGTAGAGACAAAAGAGTGTCACTTCACGAGAGACCGTGCTGCAATCAGAAATAGTGCGATTATGCAAGGATTTGATCTGCTGAGAAAGCAACTATTAAGAAAAAAATAAATGCGAATATTTGTTCGGTTTTTGCTTGCTTTTTTTAAATAAAAAAGATATTATAAACGTAATGAAATGTTACTTTGAGTCGTAAAAATAAGGAGGATTATCGTATTGGCAGATGATCGTAAAGCAGCCTTAGATGCTGCATTGAAAAAAATTGAAAAGAACTATGGGAAAGGTTCGATCATGAAACTGGGCGAAAAAATCGACCAACAAATCTCGACAATTCCAAGTGGTTCTCTTGCACTAGATGTTGCTTTAGGGATAGGTGGCTATCCTCGTGGACGGATCATTGAAGTCTACGGTCCAGAAAGTTCAGGTAAAACAACGGTTGCACTTCATGCAATCGCAGAAGTCCAAAAAAATGGTGGGACTGCCGCCTTTATCGATGCGGAGCATGCCTTAGACCCGCAGTATGCCCAAAAATTAGGGGTAAATATCGATGAATTACTCCTTTCTCAACCAGATACAGGAGAACAAGGATTAGAGATCGCTGATGCTTTAGTATCAAGTGGTGCAGTAGATATCGTCGTTGTCGACTCAGTAGCAGCTTTAGTACCACGTGCAGAGATCGACGGTGAGATGGGTGACTCACACGTAGGGTTACAAGCTCGTTTGATGTCTCAAGCCTTACGTAAACTGTCAGGATCGATCAACAAAACAAAAACGATCGCGATTTTCATCAACCAAATTCGTGAAAAAGTTGGCGTGATGTTCGGTAATCCAGAAATCACACCAGGAGGACGTGCGCTGAAGTTCTATGCAACGATCCGTTTGGAAGTACGTCGTGCTGAACAATTGAAACAAGGAACGGACATTGTCGGTAACCGTACAAAGATCAAAGTCGTAAAAAATAAAGTAGCGCCACCATTCAAAATCGCTGAAGTCGATGTCATGTATGGCTTAGGTATCTCTCAAGAAGGCGAGCTATTGGATATGGCAGTTGAAAAAGATATCGTTGACAAGAGTGGTGCATGGTATTCTTACAAAGAAGATCGCATCGGTCAAGGTCGTGAAAACGCGAAGATCTATATGTCAAATCATCCAGAGATGATGGCTGAAGTATCTACATTAGTGCGTGCAGCTTATGGCATCGGTGAACCAGTTGATGTACCAGAAGAAGCACAAGAAGAATTACCACTAGATGAATAAAGAAATAAGCGGGTATCCGGTAGTCTAATAACTACCGGATGTTTTTTTATTTTTCTCTAGAATAAGCACAAAAAAATCAATCATCACTCGCTCAAAACCTCCCTTTTTTGAAAAACAAGGAAGCCGTTTCTTTTCGTATTTAAAGTTGACACTACTGGAAACAAACATTAGAATAAACTTGTGCAGGTTTTTATGCACATATGCAACAGCATATTTATAGTTTAGAATAATTTATCATAGAAATTGGTAGATGATAAAAATGGAAAAGATAGTATGGAGGTGGATTTAATGGGACTCAACATTCTCCTCGCTATCATCGGTTTAATTGTCGGTCTTGGTTTAGGGTTTATGGTTGCGAAGTCACGTCATGAGAAAGAAATTGCTGGTGCAAAAACATCAGCTGCAAGTATTCTTGAAGGTGCAAAAAAAGAAGCAGAAACTCTAAAAAAAGAAGCATTGTTGGAAGCTAAGGAAGAAAATCAGAAATATCGTTCTGAAGTTGAAAGTGAGCTGAGAGAAAGTAAATTAGAGCTAAAATCTCAAGAAAATCGATTGATCCAACGCGAACAAACGTTAGATCGTAAAGATGACTCGTTAGAAAAACGAGAATACTCACTTGAAAGTAAAGAAGAGGCACTTAGTTCAAAACAGCAATTAATTGAAGAGCGAGAAAAAGACGTTGAAAGATTGATTGAAGATCAACAAAAAGAATTAGAAAAAATTGCTGGTTTATCGAAAGAAGATGCAAGAGAAGTAATCATGAAATCAACCGAAGAAGAGTTGAATCATGAACTGACCTTGATGGTAAAAGAATCAGAACAACGTGCAAAAGAAGAAGCAGATCGCAAAGCGAAGAACTTGCTTTCATTGGCTATCCAACGTTGTGCAGCAGATCAAGTTTCTGAAACGACAGTGTCTGTCGTGACATTGCCAAATGACGAAATGAAAGGTCGTATCATCGGACGTGAAGGACGAAATATTCGGACCCTTGAGACCCTTACAGGGATCGATTTGATCATTGATGATACACCAGAAGCAGTCGTTCTTTCAGGATTTGATCCAATTCGTCGAGAAATCGCACGAATGACATTAGAAAAACTGATTCAAGATGGACGGATCCATCCAGCACGTATCGAAGAAATGGTTGAAAAATCACGCAAAGAAATGGACGAACGGATTCGAGAATATGGAGAAGAAGCAGCCTTTGAAGTCGGCGCACATACGCTTCATCCAGATTTGATCAAGATCATGGGTCGTCTCCATTTCCGAACAAGTTATGGCCAAAACGTGTTGAAACACTCGGTCGAAGTAGCGAAATTATCAGGAATCTTAGCAGCGGAGTTAGGCGAAGATATCCAATTGGCGAAACGTGCGGGATTGCTGCATGATATCGGAAAAGCATTAGACCATGAAATTGAAGGCTCACATGTTGAGATCGGTGCAGAACTAGCAGCGAAATACAAAGAGAATCCGGTTGTGATCAACGCGATCGCCTCTCACCATGGCGATGTCGAAGCAACTTCTGTTATTTCCGTCCTAGTTGCCGCTGCAGACGCATTATCAGCAGCTCGCCCAGGTGCAAGAAGCGAATCATTGGAAAACTATATCCGTCGTTTGAGAAGCCTAGAAACGATCTCAAACAGCTTTGCCGGTGTTGAATCAAGTTTTGCTGTCCAAGCCGGACGTGAAGTACGCGTCATGGTTAAACCAGAAGAAATCTCTGATTTAGATGCGGTACGCTTAGTACGCGATATCCGTAAACGCATCGAAGATGATCTGGATTACCCAGGACACATCAAAGTAATCGTGATCCGAGAGACTCGTGCAACCGATTATGCGAAATAAAAAATAGTTAAAATATAGGATGACCCAACAGATTAGATTAGTCTGTTGGGTCATTTTTTTTATTCTAGGGCAGAACAGATCGTGACAACGCTTATGACTTTAAAATGATCTTTTATGACAGATAAGATATCCATAGTTTTTTAACGGTATAGTAATACTTGAAATAACTATAGTATAAGGAGGCGAAGCATATTGCGGATGAAAATAATGAAATTTGCTGACGAACATCCCTATCTAATCGTCATTTATTCTGGATTGGTTGGGAGTGCTTTTGGGATCACGATTGAATATATCGTGAATCGTGATTTCCTGCCGAGAGGCATTTATAGTCTGATGTTTTACTATGTCATAGAATTGTCGATCGTTAAACTCAAATCAAAAAAAAGAGGAAATTAAAACAAGACAATAAGAAAAGATATGTTTACATACATTCATAAAAAACGGCTGAAATGACAGGAAGTGTTCATTTCAGTCGTTTTAGGTGTAAAAAAACACTTAAATGAATTCCTTTTTACCTAGCAAAAAAATGCACACCTTCTTGAGTAATAAGTTGAAAATCAGCCATTTCATCTTGGAACGTTCAATCTAATTTATTTGACCATTTTTTTCTAAATTACTTGAATAAAAGGCACATAAATTTTTACCACCCTTGTATGATGAAAGTGAAGGGGAGAAGAGATTTGTAGAAAAGCAAATAAAACTAGTGATTTTTATCACCTTATTCAGTTGATTTGCATCTTTTAATGAAGGAGTGAGAAGAAATGCCAGGAGAAGATTTTAATCGAAAAATCGGTGAGTTCCACAACGAATTTAATAAGAAAGATGATCTAAAAGAGCGAGACAATATAGTCCATGACATTGTAAGTAAGTCAGGTCAGACCCCGAGAGACCTCCTAACCCCTACAGGATTCCTCTTTATGTGGAGCGTTCTAGCTGGTCTACGGATGCCAGAGGAACGCCCTGATCAGCAACGAGCGGTTCAAGATTCAGGTGCTGTTTTAGAAGTAGATACGCATGTTGAAATTCAACAGATCGGAAATCAAGTGCGGATGCCTGCGCTCAAGTCTAGATCGACGTTTAACCCCAAAAGAATGACTCCTCCTTTACCAACGAATACCACCCAAATCAAACAATACAAACCAGAAGTTGTCTCGCCACTTTCGGATTTAGCAGACGCTGCTCACCAATTTAGTATAGATATGCACAAATTTGCTCATGGTATCTCAACACTTATTGATTGTACGACTAGCGAGCAAGTGTCCCATAAAAGAGAATACGGTTTGTGGGAAAATAAAAATCATACACAAATCCATTTTAAGACAGTATGCCAAAATGCTATCGCTGAATCACATACATTGAATGAAGCACGAAGTCATACAACGCATTCCATACAGCAGTTTTCCTTCAAAAAAAGCACGAATGCAAATAATCCACAGCAATTTAATGCAAGCAATGCGGCTGAAAAGCTGAAAAAATTTTTTCAAAAGACTTTTGAGGAAAAGTATCAGAAGAATGAAACGACAACAGACGTTCCAATACCAGACAATGTGACTCTTAGTGTTCATTCTTTTTGGAATGGTCTAAATGAAGTATTCAGCTCTTTCTTTCATCAGCAAGAGCAAATCCTTGATTCGAGGAATCACACAGATGGAAAATACAATATTTTAGGACATTTTACAGAGTTATTAATCCAAACTTTCTCTAGCGATCCTGGAACACAAGAGAAATCTTCTGATCCGTTAGGCAAAGACAATAGGAAATATGATCAGCAACCTATTTTAAGTCAGCAGCTCCGGGCAGATGATTCGAAAAGCCGAGCATCTCATGAAACAGACGTGAGCATTTCCGCAAAACTTGTGGCTTTAGCCGAAGATTTTTCAGAAATGATTGACCGTTTTGTTAAGCGGTATGATTTCTTAAAAACAAGGATTGTCGCGGAAGCAGCAACCCTTCCTACGCAATCGATGGATGAGCCACCTGTAATGGAACCAACAACCCCAACGCTTGTTGGTCTGAAATCGTCAGAAGCAGTTTCTGAGGAAACACTTGAGAAAATCAACAAAGTCATGTTAGCTTATCTGGAAAATAAACCGTCACCCGTACCAGTCGCTGAACCATTTACCCCGTTCTGGTATGATCAAGAAGTCTTTGTTCAGCGTAATGAAACAGACAAAGCAAATGAAAAAATCAGGCAGGCTGTTTGTGAACAGCATAGTGAATTATGTGACATGAAAGAGAAACCATTCCATGATTTTTTCCTTGCTCTTCAAAGCTGGGCAAACAGAGGTGCATCAAATCATGAACTTCTTGAGAAGCGACAACAGCTCGCTAAGATTATTCTTAGTGCTTATGGTCTTTCAGTTGGGCAGTTAACTGCTATTAGAGCAATCAATATTTTCTTTCAATGGGAAACAAATAACGTGTTTAAACCATATACTTTTACTGAAATTAAGAATATTGAGATCAATCCGATACAAAAACATAATGAAACAATCACAGAAAATGATCTAACCAATAATTTATTCATTCCTGTTAGTGCTTCTGACTATAGTAAGGTCCTTCAAATCACCGAAGCCATCTCTCAAGATATACAACCCTTTGATCAGTCAGAATTATTACCAGTTTTTCATTTTGATGAACAGCTTTTTCAGCAGAAAAATCAGACAACTGATGTGAATCATCTGCTTAAATCTTTTTTCATCGGTACAGGAGTTGTGAGCCAGATAGATACCGACTTGGAGTTGATTAAGGTTGTTCAAAATTGGGCAGGTAGGAATTGGAAAAATGATCAAACCTTACAGTCAGAGCGGGCACAGTATTTAGCTTATCTCATCCACAAAGGGTACGGGATTGAAAATAGTAGACTTGGAGATTTCTTATCCGATATACAATTACAAGCAATTTATAAACAATGGAAAACGAACACGTTGCTAGTGGGGTATCGTTATAAAGAGAAGACGAAACAAACCATTCAATATGATTTATCACCAGCGGAGACCGTCTCGATTCTTCAAGTTAAAAAACATTTAAAAGAAAACAATCAAATCTATGATGACTTCATCCATGGTCGACCAGATAGTATCCCAAAGCAAACACTAATCGTGCCAATTTATTATCATAAACAGCTTTTTGATATGAGAGAGCATACCCAAGAGGCGAATGGAGTAGTCGGAAAGTTCCTATATAAAGAACAAATGTATTTCACAACGGCAACACCACGTCAACTGGTTTTGTTATTGCGAAAATGGATCTTTGAAGGCTTACAGTATGAAGAAATCAGCAAAAGGCAGAACATAGCAGCGAATATGATTTTGAGGGCTCATGGTGAGGAAGGTATTCCCTTAACGGATACTGAGGCACGAGCAATTATCTTGCAGTGGGAAAACAATAACGCACAGATGGGCTATACGTATAAGAAGGGGCAAGACGATCGTTTGGGTATCGATATTGAAGAAATCAAAAAGAATCAAGAACAGGAGCATGAAGAGGAAGTTAAGAAAAAGATTGAACGTTTTTTTTCAGAAAATGATTTTAAGCCTACGACACAAACGAATAGTCAGCCAAAAGAAGTGTTACATATTACCATAGATCGTATAAAGTTAGAAAAAGAAAAACAAAGAGTAGCTAAATTCCTAACTGAAAAAGGCGTGGATTGTGAAACTACAGATGACAATGCTTTTGCGAAAATAGTCTCAAATTGGGTATTGCTAGAAGGCGCAAATCAAGAGGTTATAGACATGGTTAAAATGAAACAAATTGCTCAAGTCATCCTTGGTGAGGAAGTAGATGGCGTCATTTCAAATAAAGGCGCTGAAATCACGTTCACGAATTGGTTGTGGGACATGATCGAAAGCAATCATTTAGTTTTGCCTACCACCACTCCCTCTGCGACTTTAGATGAAAAAGCAGGATCTACACCAGCAGTAACAATCAATAAATGGTTGGATAAGAAAATCATGACACAAGTTGAGACATTTTTTCGTCAAAAAGGCACGTTGTCAGCTACCCAAGTAAGTAAAGAAGATATTTTGTCTGCTATGGGGGAATGGTTTGGGCAAACAGGGATAGATGGCAGAGTCTCATCTGAGAAAGTCCAATCGATAGCAAAAGTTATCCTGAAAGAGTTAAAACTATATGGTGGACAGCCAGGAGAAGTAATCTCAGACAGGGACGCTGAATTGACCGTAATGAAATGGACAGTTGAAAATGTCCTGGGTACCACAATTGAAGGGTATGCAGCCAAACAGATCATTGATTCATCTGACCCATCTACATTTACGATCGGCCAGCTTAGGAAGTCATTCTCAGTAGAAGAATTGATAAAAGCAGATCTAATCAACATCCCACCGAAATCAGTCACTCCACAAGTAGATCAAAAAATAGGGATACAAAATAACATCACTAAACTATGGATTATGTTCATGAATCGAGCACTCCCTAATTATTTTCTTAAATCAAGTGACGTTGGTGACGATGTATTGATCGCTGATTATGATTCTTTAATGCAGATGACAGGTTCTAGAATATTAAAGGATCTAGGTTACCTTGAGAAATTCAATCGGACAGAAATCAAATCAGTAGGCGAACTTTTCTTTGATAGTTTTAGAGATAAAGGGATTGATACTGTCGAAGAAATTTCTCACCTCCTAGTTCCAGCGACACTGGCTACCGCTCAGTTGGACCCAGATATTCTAAGAGGTCCATTAGCAAAAGGGAACTATCAACAAGTCGCGTTAAGTACCTTTATCAATTATTTGCAACGTGGCTATTTTGAACTAATAAAAAAGCAAGAAATGGTCAATGACCTTGTCTTATCTTATCAAACAGCAGTAATCAACTGGCGCCAACAATCAGTGCTTGTGGATGAAGTACTGGAAGAGTGCAATAGACTCGGTATCAAAGTTAGTCTTGCGGGCAGACAAGTTTATCTCTCTGGCGGAAATCCCTGTCCTGGTCCATGGATTCCACCAGATATCAATGAATGGTATACGCGGTTAACGAAAGCTGTATCCGAATCATTTTATTCGTTGGATCAGTTTCTGATACGACTTGAGATGGATTCATTCCACAAAGATGATTTGAATTTTATATTTTCACCGGAAAGTCGTATATATGAGGCACAGGCAGTATTGAGTCATAAAGCAAGTCATCCAGCAAGCGGACCAGGAAAGTCAGGTTTTCCACCAGTCTTTTTGGCCAAAGAGGTGGAAGTAGAGACGCTCCTTACATTGGATGAGACAGATTTATTTGTAGTTACTCGTGGAGGAGAAGAAAGATGTTACGCGTTGAAAAGGCTGGAAAAAGATGGAGGATACAAGCTTTATCGCGTGGATAAAGATCCTATGTTATATCTCCGCTATGGGCTTTTTAATCGACCAGATCTTTGGAAAAATGAATTTCGAAAATATGAAGATAAAGTTCTGATCAGAGATAAGCCGTACATTCTTAAACTGGATTCGAATCAGAACAAACTCGTATTACAAGGTAATGCACAGGAGACGTTTATCAACCATATTAGCGGTAAACACCGGGATAAAGTCTATCGCCAACTATATGATTCAGGAAGAGAGACAACAACGGCTGAAAAAGTTTGGGATGTTTTCAAACATCTCATTCCTTTTTACGATTGTGTGGTCGGTAGTATCAATCAAGATATTGGTGAGGCGGTCCCCAGTTGCATGCTTGATGCAGTTTCCTTGATTCCTGTATTGGGTCAAGTCACTGCATTTAATACGAGATTTGCATTTGGTATGGCAAGAACGATCATGAAACATGGCGCAGCAGGTATAGTACGCCATAGCACACGTTTTCTCCCTAAACCATCAGAGCTTCGATCAATTGTTGTGAGTGCTATACTTTACGCTGATCCAGGAATAGGATTTTTGTATGATAGTTCAAAAGCCTTATCTAAGGGATTGATACGGTTAAAAAACCAGGTATTTATTAGAAAGGAACTCAAGGAAGTAGCGGCAAAACTAGAAAAATTTGGTGTAGAAACCAACGATTGGGCTAAAAGTTATACGCAAGCTACTTTACCAAATAATGGCCCAGAAATCCGTGTGAAACGTGTGCAAGATCATTTATATGTTCCAGTTTCAGATTTAAAAAAAGGGGATGTTTATGGGAACCGGTTTACCTTACGTGGGACAAAACTAAGACTGTTTGAGGGACAGGCAGTTTTTTTTCGCAGACACAAATATTTGATTAATCGAGTTTCAATGAAGATTCCTAACAGAGACGTAGCTGTAGAAGAACTAAATTTAAATCCTAAAGCTTATGGGGAGGCAACTACTTTAACGGTTACTGGGGAAGGAGATTTTCGCCATACCCTCATTGAAATGAATAAGAAACTAGTGCCTGTTAGAATCAGTACAATTGAGAACCATGGTGTCCGTTATGATGTATATGATCGAGGAGCGCTACATCCGGTAAACTTTAATGGGGTAGAGTGGTATTTTGAAGCAGAAACTAGTCCAAGTGTTTCGCTAGCAGTACGTGAAAAGGTAGGAAAGGAACTAGATCAGTATGAGTCATTACTGACTCCGACTACGCTATCGCCACCGGATGAGAATGGTTTGATGTGGAATTCTGCTGGGCGATCTTATATCAGAATCAAAGAACAATACCTTCCATTAGTTCTGTTGGACAAAGAAACGAATCGTTACCATTTGGTGAAAAAAAATTTCCTTTCACCAATGACCGTGTTACGTTTGGACACAAATAATGGTGTTTTTCGTTTTGAAACGTCTTTAGAGAAATCACATGAAAAATATCCAGGGACTGTCCAACATCATGGACCTAATTCTTCACAAGCAGGTACATCTAAAAAAGAGAATGTAGGTTCAGTTCCTGGAGGGGCAGTTACGCAGAGGCGTGAGAATTCATGGTATCCGCCGTATAATACCCTTCCAGTATCCCCCAATCGATGGTGGGGTTGGTATAGCATGCTGAATGCAATCGAGTATTCGCCGTTACATGGGATTTCAAGGTTAGAAGATGAATCAGTTCCGATTAAACCGTTGGATAATTTTGTCTCAGAACCACAAAGAATTGTCTTTATTGACGAGGAGAAAGCACAAAAATCGATTGCTGATGCTATCACCAAAGTATTGTCTTTGCAACCAGGGGATCAGTTTCGCGTTTTTTCCGGTTTAGATATAAGTAAAGTGCCGGAATCACTTAGACCGTTTATAGAGAAACTCCCACAAGAATTCGAGAACGCCACAGAAAATTTCAGAATCGTCAAAGATGTGTGTTTAGAATTACTAAAAGTAGATAAAATCGCAGAAACAGCCGAAGGTCAATACTTAATAAAATTCCTTGATATACCACCTTCTTTTCAACAAGAGAAGATTTTAAAGGAATCAGTAGAGAGGCTCCTTTCGATCGCAACAAAAGGCGAACAATTTTTGCGTCAAACAGCAGACTGGGGATTTGAAAATATTTGGATCGTTTCGACTGATTTTGTTCTAGATGAGAAGACACATGCCTATTATTCCATTAGTAATGATGATCCGAAAGCTTATGCCTTTGTATTGAAAGAAGATGCCGAGTGTCGCATCATTATTGTAGCGGATGCCTTCCATAAAAGACCAGAGATTTTACCAGGAATCCAAATGACAGCACCCCCAGAGATAACGATTACGCATGAAACCACACACATTGTTTCAGGAACATATGATGTTGTTAAATATGGGCTAACGCCTATTGGATTTTTGCCGAGTGGTCAAAATGTGAAAGATGATTTTCTTGCACGATACGCAGAATATTTTGAACATCCTAATTTTGATCAATTTGTTACAGCGGTAGCAAAACATCAAAATGCCCCTCGGTTATCTAAAAAAACTGTTATCAAAGCATTTCAAAAAGACCCTTTATTATTTACTAACTTCAAATTGACGGATGCTCAATTGCTTGCAACGATTATAAGAGATTTTGCCAATCAAAATGGGTTCTATAACCAACCGCGTGTCAAAAGAGAAACAAAGGAAGAGGGACTGGGAGATGGCAAGCTATTCACTGTGTTAGCAATGATGGAAACAGGTAATTTCTTTGTTTTAGAACAAACTAAAGATTTAGAAAAAAAGCAAGAATTGTCTGAAATGACGCCGTCAGGAGCTACTCAAACAAGGGATGAAGTAGCGGATTTTGCAAAGATTATAAGTCAAGGCAAAAAGATTAATAAAGCGACCAATGCGACAGCAACTTACCAGAATTCCAACGATGATTTTTCAATTGTACCACCAGATAAAAATTTAGAAAGGAAACAAGCAGTACCAAAAATGCCGGCAGAAGCATCTACTCAAAAAAGAGATAAAGCGGCAGATTTTGCAAGGATCATGAGAGGGGTTGAGCATAAAAATCAGTCCCACGGTCAACCCCGCGTCAAAAGAGAGATAAAAGAAGAAGGATTGGGAGATGGTAAGCTGTTTAGTGGTGCAACGACGATGAAAACAGGTGGTTTTTTAGTGATTGAACAAGATAAACGTTTAGAAAAGAAACAAGCAATACCAAAAATGTCGACAGAAGCACCTGCTCAAACAAGAGATGGAGCGGTAGATTTTGCAAAGATCATAAGTCATGGCAAAAAGGTTAGTAAAGAGACCAACGCGACAATCACTTACCAGCAGTCTATCGTGAAGGGAAAACAGGTTAGTCTGTAAAACGAACAGTAAAGGGCACTAGCCAAAAAAAGATAGCACAGAGATAAAGTATAATTTTACTACTGTAAGTATCAGCTAAAATATGAAGAATGACCTCTTCGATCACTAAGACAGTAAGCATAAAAATGTGCAGTCTTATTTTCGAAGAGGTTATTTCTGTTCTAAATGTTTATTGGGAGTAAGAGTGTATTTCTCTTGCTTTAGATACTAAGAAAAGTAGATGATAAAGAAGAATCGTTTAACTGTTATAGTGACATTCGTCACCCAACTATAGAAGAGGGACAATGAATGTCAATAGTTTGAAAATTCTACAACATCTCTAAATCTTTTTCGATCGTTTTGGTAATCCCTGTGATGATCGCGGGGATAAACCCAGCTTCTTCTAATGCGACGACACCAGCAACTGTCGTTCCGCCTGGAGAAGATACTTGATCAACTAATTCCCAAGGGTTTTCATCGCTTGCTAGAAACTTTTGACAGGAACCTAAAATCGCTTTGGCTGCAATTTCTGTTGCTGTTTTTTTAGGTAGTCCATGTAAAACACCTGCACGTCCCATTGCATCAATCAACATATAAATAAAAGCAGGGGAGCTTCCAGCTAATCCGATAAATGTACTGAAATCATCTTCTGCTAAAGGATAAACACTACCAATCGCTTCAAAGATTTGTGTCGCTTGTGTCAACTGTTCATTTGTTGCTGCTTGGTTTTTGCAGATTGCAGAAACACCCGCGCCAACACTTACGTTGACATTGGGCATCACACGAATGATAGCAGCTTCTGGATCAAGTGCTTGTTCTAGTGTTGCAAGCGATTTTCCTGAAGCAATTGAGATAAACAACTGTTGTTTACGATGGTCGCGTAATTCATTTAACACCTGTTCGATGATTTTTGGTTTCACTGCCAAAACAACGATTTCTGCTTTTTCAGCAATCTCTTGATTGGTTTGACAAGCATTGACCCCAACTTTACCAGCAAAGCGTTGGGCATTTTCATAATGACCGCTTGAAACAAAAATATCTTCTTTAGCCACTAGATTATTTGCTAAGATACCGTGAATAATTGCTTGTGCCATATTTCCTGTACCGATAAATCCGATTTTCATATAATCCTCTCCTTTGATTTTTAGCATAGCTTTCTTTCTCATAATCTGCAAGTCGAGAGACGAACCAAATTTCCAGCTTACTACTCAGGTCAAAGCGCTTCTTTCACGACCTTGATAAACGGTGTTCAAGGAGCAACACTTCGGACATAAGCCAAAAAAATCAAAAATGAAACAACCATTTTCAATTTTTATGTCTTATGCCTTTGTGCTGAACGCCCCTTTCACAACCATGATAAACGGTGTTCAAGAAGCTGACCTTCAACACTAAGCTGAAAAATCAAAAAATATGAGGAGCTATTTTCCGATTTCCCAGCTTACTGCTCAGGTCAAAGCGCTTCTTTCACAACCTAATGCCCAAAGTGGAAAAATCAATGTAAATAAGATAACATGAATGTATATGTTTAGAAAGTCTACAGGTGAGGAAGGGTGCCGGTGAAAAATAAATTACAGATCATGATCCAGTGGGTGAAAGCACACCAGTTGATTTTAAAACTGATTTTCTTTGGATCGATCCTTGTTTTTGTGGCAAATCAAGTCGCAAACATTGCCCATGGAATGAGTTGGCAAGATGTCTGGCACACGATGGAACAACAAAGTCATGTCACGTTAGCATGGATGATTTTAGCAGGTTTGATTGGTGTGATGCCGATGTTACTTTATGATTGGGTAACGATTCGAGTATTGGAAAAACAAGGCAAGCCCAAAATGAGTCGTAAAGACTTTTTGTTATCTGCATGGATCACGAATACGATCAATAACTTGGCAGGATTCGGAGGGATTGTCGGAGCAAGCTTGCGCGCCAGTTTTTATGGCAAGCACACGAATCGAAAGATGGTGTTGGCGACAGTATCTAAGGTTGCTTTGTTTCTATTGACTGGTCTTTCTATTTGGTCATTAGTGACATTCATCAATGTATTCTTTCTTCAAACAGATAGTGTATTTCGCAGTTATTGGATTTGGTTATTTGGTGGTAGCTTTTTGGCACCGCTTATCTTTTTGTTTGCATACTTGAAACGTAAAACACTATTTGTAGAATTTTATCCCAAAGGCTTGCTTGGCTTATTCCTAGCTTCCTTTGGACAATGGACCGGTGCCTTAGTAGTTTTTTTGTTGATTGGGCGCTTGATGGCTGTAGATATTTCTGTATGGTCCTTGTACCCTATGTTTATCATTGCCACATTGATTGGGATGTTGACGATGGTACCAGGTGGTGTAGGCACATTTGATGTGCTGATGATCTTAGGAATGAGTCAACTTGGCGTGCGGCAAGATGTTGCACTTGTTTGGTTGCTTTATTATCGTTTGTTCTATTATGTTCTACCATTTCTTTCAGGGATTGTTTTATTTTTGACACACACAGGTGTCAAAATCAATCGATTTTTAGATAATATTCCCCGACTATTTTTTCAAAAAATTGCTCATTTGGTGTTAGTGTGTGCCGTTTATTTTGCGGGAATCATGATGGTCTTACTTTCAACGATCACGAATCTTTCGACTGTCAGTCGCTTGTTTCAAATACTCTTACCCTTTTCGTTTGATTTTTTAGATCAGTCATTGAATCTGCTGGTTGGGTTCTTATTGTTAGGACTAGCTAGAGCTTTAGCGATGAAAGTCAAAAAAGCATTTATTCCTACGATTGCTTTACTCGCTTTTGGCATCATCAATACTGTGATGCGCACCTTATCATGGGAATTGATTGTTGTATACCTTTTGATTTTATTAGCGGTGTGGTTATCCCGAAAAGAGTTTTATCGTGAAAAGTTCGTCTATTCTTGGGGAGCAATCATATTTGATGCGTGTTTGTTTGGCTTTTTATTTATTGTTTATGCAATCGCAGGCTATCACCGTGGAAGTTTTTGGGTAGGTGATTTAACTGCGAATCGCTTTATTCTCTTTCCATCTGAGGATGTTTGGTTTTCAGGACTGATTGGTTTAGGGATCTCATTACTTGCGTTAGTTGCATTGTACCAATATTTAGCTTCAGAGACAGGGTTTGGTGAACCTCTGGATCAAATGCGTTTAAATCGCCTTTTGGCTGCCTATGGTGGAACGGCAGCTAGTCATTATCTGCACTTACCTGGATATACTTATTTTTATTATCAGGAAAATGATCAAGATAAAGTAGTGTTTGGTTACCAAATCAAAGGGAATAAATGTTTTGTTCTTGGTGATCCGATTGGTGATCCAACGAAGATACGTACAGCTACGCATGAGTTTTTGAAAAAAGCCGATTGTTTTGGCTATGAGTTAGCTTTTTATAAAGTATCCGAAAGTTATGTCGTCATGCTTCACGAAGCGGGTTTTCACTTTGCAAAAGTTGGCGAAGCAGCAATTACTGATCTTTCTTCAGATGGGCTACACTGGCGCACAAAGCAGATCGAATTGCAACGTTTGACGAATGAGGGCTACCATTTTACCTGGTATGACCAATTACCTGAAGAGTTGCTCGAACCGATCCAAGAAGTTTCGCAAAAATGGTTGGATGGTTCTCGTGAGAAGCATTTCTCTGTTGGTTATTTTGAGAAAGAGTATCTCTTGATGAGTGGTATTGGTATTGTTCGGAAAGAGCAGAAAATCGTTGGGTTTATTACATCTCAACCAATCAATGACCGCCAAGCGGGGTATGATTTATTGCGGTATCTACCGAACCAGCCGAATAGTCTAGGTGATTACTTACTTGCAAATCTACTGGATGTCTATCGCAAAAATGGGTATGCAGAAGCAAATCTGGGACTGGCTCCACTTGCAAATGTCGGAGAAACTGATTTCTCGTTCTTACAAGAAAAAGTGATGAGGATCATCTTTAATTACGGGAATTTCTTTTACTCATTCCAATTAGCTTACGAAGAAAAACAACGGTATGTTACTCATTGGGAGGGCCGTTATTTTGCGTATATGAAAGGAAGTAGTTTTACTTTAGCCACATGGCAGCTTTTCTTATTGATTGGCAAAGGGAAAGAAAAAGGAACAAGTCTAGCAGAAGAAGTTCTGACAGAATTGTAAAAATGATTGTAAAGCTGTGAGGAAAGTGTTTACGCATGTTGGTGGAAGCTATACTTTTATTTTCCCCTATGATAGAATACTTTCGACTTAGACTTTTCGAATGGGTGAGAGGATGGAATTGATTGAAAAAGCACCAGCGAAGATAAACTTAGGGTTGGATGTGTTATATAAAAGACCAGATGGGTATCATGAGTTGGAAATGGTGATGTCAAGTGTAGATTTAGCTGATCACTTGTTCTTTGAAGAGCTATCGGAAAATCGGATCATTGTTGAAACGAATAAAGCATTTTTGCCGGTAGATCAGCGTAACAATGTGTATCAAGCAGCTTTGTTGTTGAAAAAGAAATATCAAATCAAAAAAGGCGTAAAAATCGTTGTGAAAAAAAATATTCCTGTCGCTGCTGGCCTAGGTGGTGGAAGTACAGATTGTGCTGCCGCGTTGCGTGGAATCAATCGGTTATGGGAGTTAGGCTGTAGCTTAGAAGAACTAGCAGAGATCGGCTTGGAAGTGGGGACAGATGTTCCTTACTGTGTTTATGGCCAAACAGCTTACGTAGGCGGAAAGGGAGAAATCGTCCAATTGTTGCCAGCGATGCCCTCTTGCTGGATCATTTTGGTAAAACCTAAAATGAGTGTTTCGACACGAACTGTTTTTCGAGAAATCGATACGCAAAAAATCCAACATCAAGATATTCCTGGGTTGGCTGATGCGCTTCGACAACAAGATTATCAAAAAATGTTGACGAAAATGGGGAATAGTCTTGAAGATGTGACAGGAAAACGCCATCCGGTCATTTATCAAATCAAAGAGCGAATGATCAAATATGGTGCAGACGCGGCCCTGATGAGTGGTAGTGGACCAACTGTTTTTGCCCTTTGTCAACACTATTCCAGAGCCCAACGCGTCTACAATGGATTAAAAGGTTTTTGTGAGGAAGTTTATCTTGTCCGAACGCTATAAATGGATGAAAGAGACATGATGTCATGACGGAAGCAGTCAGCTTCGAAAAATAAGCGGTAAAAGAGGTCGGAATAGAATTGTTTAGCCTCGAGAAATAAGGCGCCATCCACGAAAATTGTTTTTCAAATTTTTGTGGATGGCGCCTTATTTTCGAAGAGGTTACTTCTGTTTCTGCTGTTTATTCAGTTTTAGGAGATGTGAGAGGACTAACATTCCAGACATCTTTCCCGCTGATTTCGTTTTAGAAGATGAAGGATCGTTACCTTCTTTTTTGTTATCAATCTCAACCAATCGTTCATTGTTCTCGGGACATAAAATAATAGTGTGGGACAGCCACTTTTTGACCAAAGTTGAAAGAAAACGATTACGTTCGTTGTTGATATGACGGGCAATTCATTTGTTTTCCGATTTACATGGTAAGTTTGCATTTAAATCAGAAAATCAGGTTAAACTATTGACTGTTTTTTTTTAATTTGGTACATTAATCCTCGTTGATAAATCGTAATATTACGATTTGTTTTGAAAGGAGCATATATGAAGAAATATTTATTAGCCGCATCTTTAGCAATAGGAGCTTTCCTATTTACAGCGTGTGGACAGACAACCCAAGAATCGGCACAAGATGAGTTGAACGTTGTCGCAACGTTTTACCCGATGTATGAATTTACGAAAGAAGTCGTTGGTGATACTGGGAAGGTCGAATTATTGATCCCCGCAGGAACGGAACCCCATGATTTTGAGCCAAGTGCCAAACAAAGTGCAACCATTGCGGATGCAGATGTTTTTGTTTATAACAGCTCAGATATGGAATTTTTTGTTGACTCATTGAAAGATACGGTCGATACCGATCAAACGTTGATGATCGAAGCCGCTAAGGGGATTGAACGTCTAGAGTCACAAGAAGAGCATGAAGAAGAGCACGAAGAATCAGAAGGACATCAGCATGATCATGCCTATGACCCTCATGTTTGGTTAGATCCAACATTAGCGATCCAAGAAGTACAGACGATTGCTACAGAGCTCGGCAAGAAATATCCAGATAAGAAAGATACATTTGACCAAAATGCCGCAGCTTATATCAAAAAATTAGAAGCATTGGATCAGAATTATACAGAAGCATTAAAAGGTGCAACCAATCGAACGTTTGTGACGCAACATGCTGCCTTTGCTTATTTAGCAAATCGCTATGACCTAAAACAAGTAGCCATCTCAGGAGTTTCACCGGATCAAGAGCCTACGCCTAGTCGATTGGCTGAATTGAAAGATTTTGTCGATCAAAATAAAATCGAAGTCATCTATTTTGAAGAAAATGCGTCATCTAAAGTAGCTGAAACATTATCAAAAGAAACAGGCGTAAAACTGGAAGTACTCAACCCCCTTGAGAGTTTGACGAATGAACAAATCGAAGCGGGTGAAACCTACATTTCTACCATGGAGAAAAACCTAGAGGCATTAAAAGAAAGCATAAAGTAAAGGAAGGGAGTCCTCTATGTGCGTTATATCGAAATAGCTGATCTTACTTTCTATTATGATGAAGAACCTGTGTTAGAAGGTGTTTCTTATCATGTAGATGCCGGTGAATTTGTGATTTTGACTGGTGAAAACGGGGCGGCAAAATCTACATTGATCAAAGCTTCTTTGGGGTTATTGAAACCCTCTAAAGGGACCATCAAAATTGCAGGAAAAAATCAGGACGGAGACAAATTAAGTATCGGGTACATTCCCCAACAAGTTTCTTCCTTTAATGCGGGTTTTCCTAGTACAGTCTTAGAATTAGTACGTTCTGGCAGATATCCGAGAGGTCGTTGGTTCAAACGGTTAAGCGAAAAAGACCATGAGCATGTCAAGCGTGCCTTAGAATCTGTTGGTATGTGGGATATGCGTCATCGCCGGATCGGTGAGCTGTCTGGTGGTCAAAAGCAACGAATCAGTTTAGCACGTATTTTTGCGACTGATCCAGATTTATTTGTACTTGATGAACCAACTACTGGAATGGATGAAGAATCACGAAATGAATTTTATCGTTTATTGCGCCATAGCGCACACGACCATGGGAAAGCTGTATTGATGATCACTCATGATCACGAAGACATCAAACAATATGCGGATCGACAAATCCGTTTAGTGAGAAAGGAGGATTCTCAATGGCGTTGCTTTCATATGAATTCATGAGGCGGGCATTTCTTGCTGCGATCTTTATTGCAGGAATCGCACCGATGTTAGGAGTATTCTTAGTGATACGTCGGCAATCGTTGATGGCAGATACACTTTCTCATGTTTCTTTAGCAGGGGTAGCCTTAGGATTTTTCCTCAATCTCAATCCAACGATGACCACAATGGTGGTAGTCGTTATCGCTGCAATCATTTTAGAATACCTACGTTCGATGTATCGTACGTATTCAGAGATTTCCATTGCGATCTTAATGGCAGGAGGACTTGCGCTTGCATTAGTTTTGATGAATTTGAGTGGGGGTAATTCTGCCACGAGCATCCAATCTTATTTATTTGGATCGATTGTGACGATCACTTGGCCACAAGTTCTATTCCTAGGTATTTTGTTTGCAGTGATCGGTCTTTTGTTTTTCTTATTCAAACGTCCGATGTACGTGTTGACCTTTGATGAAGACACCGCTCATGTCGATGGACTGCCGGTTCGTTGGATGTCAATGATGTTCAATATTATTACTGGGGTAGCAATCGCTGTCATGATTCCGATAGCAGGCGCGTTGCTGATTTCTGCTATTATGGTTTTACCAGCAGCAATCGGGATGCGTTTAGGGAAAAGCTTCAATATCGTCATATTGATCAGTATCATCGTTGGTTTTATTGGTATGCTTTCTGGGTTAACTAGTTCGTTCTACTTGGATACACCGCCAGGGGCAACTATCACATTAGTATTTATCTTTTTATTCTTATTAGTCAACTTGAGTAAACGTATTTTATTAGGAATTAGAAGGAAAAAATAGACCACTATTTTTAAAACAGGTAGTTATTTGAGACAAACAAATGTCTTAAATAGTTACCTGTTTTTTTATAAATACCGAACTATTTTCTTAATTTTGGATAAAATGCTCGAATTTTCCCGAAAAAACTTATATAATGAAACACGATAAAATTTGTTGGAAAAAGGAGCTGGAATTTTTGAAAGTACGTCGCAGTGAGCGTCTTGTCGATATGACACAGTATTTATTAGATCATCCGCATGAATTGATTTCATTAACAAGCTTTGCCGAACGTTATGAATCTGCTAAATCTTCGATCAGTGAAGATTTGGGAATCATCAAAAAAACATTTAAAGAAAGAGGTTACGGAACGCTTGAAACAATCCCTGGTGCAGCCGGAGGTGTTCTATTCATTCCGGAGATTTCCTACGAAGAAGCAAAGAAATATGTTGAATCGCTAGCTGAGCGCTTGTCTGAACAAGACCGTTTACTCCCTGGAGGCTATGTTTACTTATCTGATCTATTAGGAGAACCTGAGCTATTACGTCAAGTAGGGAAAATCATTGCCTCAAAATATTTAGGAGAAAAAATCGATGCTGTAATGACTGTAGCCACAAAAGGGGTGCCAATCGCTCAAGCCGTTTCCTATTACTTGAACGCACCGTTTGTCATCGTTCGTCGTGACTCTAAGATCACAGAAGGTTCTACAGTGAGTGTGAACTATGTTTCAGGTTCATCTGAACGGATCGAAAAAATGGAACTATCAAAAAGAAGTTTGAAACGTGGTTCTCGCGTGCTTGTCGTCGATGACTTTATGAAAGGCGGCGGAACAGTGAACGGAATGAAGAGCTTGATTGAAGAATTTGAATCTGAGCTTGTCGGTATCACTGTGTTTGCGGAGTCAAAATTCAACGGACATCGCGCAATCAATGACTACACGTCGCTACTTTACGTCAAAGATGTGGATACAAAAACGAAAAATATCACTGTAGTACCAGGCAACTATTTCGAAGAATAAAACAACGAACATAGCGGTGCTATGGAAAAAGAAGAGGCGATGGATGATGTCTCTTCTTTTTTGTGTGGTCTAATTGCTAAAATGAACGTTTAGTTGAAAAAAAAGAGCGACTGGGCTAAACTAAAAATAATAAATCGTAATTTAGGAGTGACACATTTGGATGCACGTTATGCAATCATATTAGCCGCGGGTAAAGGTACTCGCATGAAATCAAAACTATACAAGGTCCTACACCCTGTTTCTGGGAAACCGATGGTCGAACATATCATCAACCGTGTAAGTGAGACAAACCCTGATCAAATCGTGACGATCGTTGGTCACGGTGCAGAGAAAGTCAAAGCTCAGCTAGGTGAGCGCAGCGAGTATGCGCTACAGGCTGAACAACTTGGGACGGGTCATGCGGTACTACAAGCAGCCTCATTTTTAGCAGGTAAGGAAGGCACGACGTTAGTCATCAGTGGTGACACCCCTTTATTGACAACTGAGACGTTGAACAACTTGTTTGAATACCATCAAGGGAAAAATGCAAGTGCTACGATTTTGACTGCACAAGCAGAAGATCCGACAGGTTATGGCAGAATCATTCGTGACCATGTAGGAATCGTTGAAAAAATCGTTGAGCAAAAAGACGCTTCGCCAGAAGAAGCGTTAGTTCAAGAAATCAATACAGGAACTTACTGTTTCGATAACAAAGCGTTATTTGAAGCATTAAATAAAGTAGGAACAGACAATGCACAAGGCGAGTATTATTTAACAGACATCGTTGAGATCCTAAAAGATGCTGGAAATCCAGTTGCTGCGTATCAGACGGAAGATTTCGATGAGTGTATGGGTGTCAATGATCGTATGGCACTAGCAAAAGCAAACGAGTTGATGCGCCAAAGAATCAACAAAAAACATATGGTCAATGGCGTTAGCTTTGTTGATCCTGCAACTACGTATATTGATGCAGATGTTGTGATTGGTTCAGATACAGTGATCGAAGCGGGCGTTCAGATCCAAGGAGAAACAGAAATTGGTGAAGATTGTTTTATTGGTGCACATTCACGTATTGTTGATAGCAAGATCGGTGACCAAGTAGTCATCGAAAACTCAGTGATCGAACACAGTGTGGTCAAAAGTAAAGCAGATGTAGGACCGTATGCCCATTTACGTCCAAAAGCAGAAATTGCAGAAGGCGTCCATATCGGCAACTTTGTAGAAGTGAAAAATGCAAAAATAGGCAAAAACACAAAAGTTGGTCACTTGACGTATGTCGGGGATGCAACACTAGGTGAAGAAATCAATGTGGGGTGTGGTGTCGTCTTTGTCAATTATGACGGAAAAGCAAAACATCATACAACAGTCGGTGACCATAGTTTTATTGGGTCAAATGCGAATCTTGTGGCGCCAGTAGACGTGGCAGAGAATACATGTATCGCTGCTGGTTCGACAATCACTAACGATGTTCCTGAACATGCGATGGCAATCGCACGCGCTAGACAAGTCAATAAAGAAGGATACGCGAAGAAACTCCCATATTCAAATTGATACTTTTTGCAAAATCACTTGATTTATTCGGCAAATATGACTAGTATTTATTAGGTAGTAGAGTTGTGAAAAAGAAAGCGGAGGTCCTCATGTCCAAACATTACTTTGATCCAAGATTAAAAATATTTGCATTAAACTCAAATCGTCCATTGGCAGAAAAAATTGCTGCAGCTGTTGGGGTTGAATTAGGAAAATCATCGGTCACTCAATTTAGTGATGGTGAGATCCAAGTCAATATCGAAGAAAGTATCCGTGGTTCACACGTATACGTTATTCAATCAACAAGTAGTCCGGTAAATGATAACCTGATGGAACTGTTGATCATGATCGATGCATTGAAGCGTGCAAGTGCCAAAACGATCAACGTTGTAATGCCGTATTACGGCTACGCACGTCAAGACCGTAAAGCGCGCGCGCGTGAACCAATCACTGCAAAATTAGTGGCAAATATGATCCAAAAAGCTGGAGCAACAAGAATGTTGACACTTGACTTGCACGCAGTCCAAATCCAAGGTTTCTTTGATATTCCGGTCGACCATTTGATGGGCGCACCACTGATTGCGAATTACTTCTTAGAAAAAGGGATTCAAGGCGATGATGTTGTCGTTGTTTCACCTGACCATGGTGGTGTTACTCGTGCACGTAAATTGGCTGAATTTTTAAAAGCACCAATTGCAATCATCGATAAACGCCGTCCAAAAGCAAACGTGGCAGAAGTGATGAATATCATTGGTCAAGTAGAAGGCAAAACGTGTGTCTTGATCGATGACATGATCGATACAGCTGGAACGATCACATTGGCTGCTAATGCCTTGAAAGAAGCTGGAGCAGTGAGCGTTTATGCTTCATGTACACATCCTGTGTTGTCAGGACCTGCTTTACAAAGAATCGAAGACTCTGCAATCGAGCGCTTAGTTGTAACGGATTCAATCTATTTGCCAGAAGATCGCAAAATTGATAAGATTGACGAAGTAAGCGTTGGTGGCTTGATGGGTGACGCAATCAAACGTATCCATGAAAACAAACCAGTTAGTCCTTTGTTTGAAACAAAAAGATAAAGGAAAATAAAAACTAAATAATTACAATCACAAAGGGGAGTCCATTTTGGGCTGAGACTGAATATATTCTAAACCCTTCGTACCTGTTTCGGTTATGCGAGCGTAGGAATTGTGAATGAATAGCTAGTGTGAAAGCACGAAGCTGTTTGTAAAAAAACAAACTTGCTTCCTCCTTTGTGATGTCCAATTATAAAGGAGGAAGCTTTTTTATGAATAAGAATCATCGTGTCTGGATCGAGGGAACGATCGTCGCAGCATTATCTTTAGTGTTGTCGATGATTCCTCTACAAATAGGTAGTAGTTTTGAAATCTCACTCGGGCAAATCCCTTTAACTTTATTTGCCTTGAGAAGGGGTTGGAAAGCTGGTATGGGATCGGCTTTTCTATGGGGAATCCTTCATTTTCCCATGGGGACTGTCTATTACTTGAGTGTCATCCAAGTGTTGATCGAGTATCCGATCGCGTTTACGTTTGCTGGCGTTGCAGGAATTTTTTCGCAAAGAATGCAACAGAGTTATCTGCAAGGCAATCGTAAGAAAATGGCCTCAACGATTATTTTAGCGACATTCGTTGGTGTGACTGCCAGATATTTCTGGCATTTTGTCGCTGGGGTTGCTTTTTGGGGAAGTTTCGCACTATGGGGAATGAATCCATGGTTGTTCTCTTTAGTCATGAATGGCGCTAGTGGGTTAGCTACGGGGATTGTTACAACTATTGTCCTATTAGGTATTGAACAGACCGTTCCTTCTTTATTTGTAGGCGAAGGGTTGCAGGTACGTAAAAGTAAAAATTAAAAAAAAGCGTAAAGGCAGCTGACCTTTACGCTTTTTTAGTGGAGTTGACTGTCATTATACAAATGTGTTGTAGACAAAATCAGAAACGTTGCCGTCTAGTTGCCAACGTTGTTGAGTGGCATGATAGACGAGAACAGCTACCGGTTTTTCTTCCAAGTAACGTGTTCCTTTTAATTTCCAAACGTAATCTTCAATGACATAAATCGGGATCTCATACTTGTCATCGACCAAACCTGCTTGATCAAACGAAAAAATGATTCCTTCTTGCATCAAATTACGCATCTTTTTCAGTATCTCCACACTGATTTTTTCAACAGGGATCTCTTTTCGAAAGAATGATTTTTTTTCGTTGATTTTTCCCGCCAAGATCGTGCTTAACTTGTTGGCAAAAATCCGATAAAATTCATCTAAATAACGATAATAGGTTCTACCTAGATGATCGCTCAAATCAAAATAAACAAAGTTATTTTGTAATTTATAGAAAAAAGGTGAATGGAGATGTGTTTTCATATGACCAAAATAAAGCAACTCTGAGATTTCTAAAGGGCTTAATTCTTTTAACATCGTCAAATCCGTAAAATCGATCCATTTAAGATCCGTACTGTTGTTACGGCTGCGAACGGTTTGGAAAAATCTTTGGATATTCTCAGTTCCACGAATGACCTTCAAGCCTGTGTGTGATTCATATTCTCCAGCAGATGCGGAAGGGTCCAACAAAAGTAGATTTTGAGGAAAATGCACGATGCTATTTGAAAAATCATTGATCGTCAGCCCTTTGGTCAAAACGGCGTTACTAGTTGTATCGATATGTACATATACTGAATCACTCATCATGCTCCTCCTCCCCTGTATCTCATCCCTTTCATTTTACAACATTTACTGAAAAAAAGCTTGTTTCTTTTATTTTAAAATTCGATTACAAAGCAACTTTTTTTTATGAATAAACGATGAACATAGAGTAAAAATTTATATATATATAACACTGCTATCAGATGACTATTCACCCCCACCCTTTTTTTCTGATTACTGATATAATAAAAGAAAAAGAGAATCCGAGGTGTCTATGAAAGTTCAAAAAGTCTATTGGTCGGAACGTTATCAGCAGAATCGAGTGCAGCAGGCAAAACAACTTTTTAGTTTTTTTACTACACATCAAGAAAGCCGGCAACATTTTTGGCAACAGGCAAAAAAACAACAGGCATGGAAGATCGTATCGAAAAGACTGAACATTTACTTTACTGCAGAAATAACGAATGAAAAATTGATCTATACCAACGTGTTGATTGAAGAAGAATATTGGCAGTGGTCCGATATTTTCCTATTGCTAGAAAGTACGGTTCGTTATTTTTTCAAAAAATACGGACTCGTCCGCTTTGATCATTCAATCTCACCGAACATGATCGACCTTTTCCACCGAAGTGGTTATTTGGGAACGCAATCGTTTGAGAAGGAAATATCCTATCATACCGGTCTTGTCTTAGGCGGAGGAGGGGCGCATGGTGCTTATCAAATAGGTGTTTGGAAAGCATTGAAAGAAGAAAATCTAGAGATTTCACTCGTTACTGGTACTTCTGTAGGTGCGCTAAATGGGGCTTTGGTCGTTCAGGATCAACTAGCACAAGCCATTGACTTGTGGCAGGAACTGTCAACCAATCAAGTATTGGCTTTACCAGAGGTTGCCTTATCAGAAGATTTGAGGCAACGTTATATCCAAGAAGCCAGCTTGATGACACGTCGTGCAGTAGTCGAAGGAGGAACCTCGATTGCACCGTTGGAAGCATTACTAGAGCAATACCTAGATGCGGAAAAAATCAAATGTACAGAAAAACCGCAACTCTATACAATCGCAACTAAAATCCCAGAATTTCAAGAAACAGTTACAAGGATCCAAGCATTAGCACCAACAGAAATCGCCGATTGGGTCCTCGCCTCTGCTTCTTTTTATCCTGCCATGGCTTATCGTCAGATCGACGGATCAAAATATGTTGATGGGGGCTATCGAAATAACGTGCCAGTAGATGTTGCTATCCAACAAGGTGCAACCGAAGTCTTGATTGTCGATGTCCAAGGACCTGGGGTGGCAAAAAAATACAAGGAACCTGATGCTTTGGTGACCTGGAAATGTTGTTCAAACTGGTCTTTAGGTGGTTTCTTAGTTTTTGAGCGACAAAGAAACCAATTGAACATCCAATTAGGTTATTTAGAGGCTAAAAAATGTTTAGGGATCTATCAAGGAAACTGGTATACGTTTGAAACAGCAAAGCCAGCTGAACGTTATTGGCGACGTTTCTTACGTTTCTTAGTCGAAACACTTGATTTAGACGTATCCTTTTTTTACAAAGAAAAATTCTGGCGGGACTTGCGTAATGTATATAAAGACAGGGTCACAAGTGAAACATGCGGATTGGCGATGCTTGAGCTACTAGCGAGACAAAAATTGATCTTACCGAATAAAGTGTATACCGTCGAAGAGATCTTGCCGATCATTTGCCAAGAAAGTAAAATCGATGAAGCATTTTTAAAAAAGGTTGGTCAATTAAATGCCAGCGAATGGTTGAAGTTTCGAAAACTGGAACGAAATGCTAAAATACACGTAATGAAGGAACACGCGATCTACCAATACGTGAAAGAAAAAAAGAATGATCGCTTACAACGACAACTCAATGCAGATACAGTAGAAACTTTGATGTATCTCTATCTTTATCATCTAAAGGAGGAACAAAAATGGCACAAGAATTCTCATATGAGATCGTAGAAGAAATTGCAGTTTTATCTGAAAACAATAAGGGATGGCGCAAAGAATTGAACTTAGTGAGTTGGAATGGCAGACCACCAAAATTTGACTTGCGGGATTGGGCACCGGACCATGAAAAAATGGGTAAGGGACTAACATTAACGAACGAAGAGTTTGAAGAGTTACAAAAAGCAATTAAAAATATGTAAAAGAAAGGACTCTGTCGCATGAAGAGCATGACTGGCTTTGGCAATGCCATCCGCGAAAAAAAGAACTATCAACTTGAAATCGAGATCAAAAGCGTCAATCAACGGTTTTTAGATATCCAGATACGTAGCCCTAAAGTATTAGGCTTTGTTGAGAATGAATTGAGACAATTGATCAAAACGAAGTTAAGTCGAGGACGTGTCGATGTCTTTATTAATTTAACATACTTGGGTGAACAAGATAAAAAAGTGACGATCAATTGGCAACTGATCGATACGCTCTATACACAGATGACTACCGGTATTAAAGAAAGGTATGGCGAAGCGAACGCATTGTCGATCGGTAAACTGATCGAACGTTTTGCACTAAACGAAGAGTTTGTGACAATTGCTGAAGCAACGGAAGAGGATCAAGACTTACTTGCACAATTAGCGAAAGAAACGATGCAAACAGCACTTCGTTCAATCGAAGAAAGTCGGAGTATAGAAGGCCAAGCCTTGGCGAACGTATTACTTCAACAAACCGCAGAATTAAAACAAAATATTGCTGGATTAGCTAACTTTGTCGAGATTTATGAGCAAGAATTTCAGACGAGATACCAAGAAAAATTAGAAGCTTTTCTTGGTGCAGAAGTTGAGCGAGATCGTTTATTGACCGAAATAGCGATTCTTTTAGAGCGTGGCGATATCCATGAAGAAATCGACCGTTTAATCATCCATACGCAGAAATTGGAAGAGCTACTTGAAGCAGATTACCCCATCGGTAGAGAACTAGATTTCCTTTTACAAGAGATGAATCGCGAAATCAATACGATCGGCTCAAAATCAAGCGCGATCGAAATCAAGAACCATGTCGTTCAGTCCAAAACGATTTTAGAAAAAATCCGTGAGCAAATCCAAAATATTGAATAAGTGTCCAGCCTGTCTAATTGATGCCCTGTCCGTTAGGCAGGCTTATTTCCGAAGAGGTTACTCCTGTTCCCGCCGTTTATTCGTTTTTTAGGTATCCAACAAAAGTGATTTTTACTTTTGTCTCGGACTCTTTAGTGGGAAGTAGACTAGCTTTTTCTAGGTTTTCTAGCTATAATAAAAAAATAGCCTTGAAAGTTGCAAGAAAAAAGTGCAAAATAAGCAATAGTATAAAAAAGACTAGTTGAAAGGACGTCGTCATGTCAGAGCGTGGATTATTAATCGTGTTGTCTGGTCCATCCGGTGTGGGAAAAGGCACAGTGCGAAAAGCAATTTTTGAGAGTGAGGATAATGATTTCCAATATTCGATTTCGATGACGACACGCAAGATGCGTGAAGGAGAAGTTGAAGGAGTCGACTACTATTTCCGAAGCCACGAAGAATTTGAACAAATGATCGCTAAAGGCGAAATGTTGGAATATGCAGAATATGTCGGGAATTATTATGGTACACCACTATCGTATGTCAACAAAACCTTAGACGAAGGAAAAGACGTTTTTCTTGAAATTGAAGTCCAAGGTGCACAACAAGTAAAAGAAAAAGTACCTGACGGCGTATTTATTTTCCTGACGCCCCCAGATTTAGCAGAATTGAAATCACGAATCGTTGGGCGTGGGACAGATGCAGATGAAGTAATCGAAGAACGAATGAAAGTCGCTAAGGAAGAAATTGAGATGATGGCACTGTATGACTATGCTGTTGTCAATGATGAAGTTCCATTAGCGGTCAACCGAATCAAAGATATTATTGCAAGTGAACATTTCCGTGTCGATCGTGTCATCGGAAAATATATCAAAATGTTAAAGGAGATGTAGTCTTATGATGTTAAAACCTTCAATCGACTCATTATTAGATCGCGTGAATTCAAAATATTCTCTAGTGATCTTAGCAAGTAAACGCGCACATGAATTAGACGCAAAAGCACAACCAACAATGGATTCATTTGATTCTGTCAAAAGTGTTGGACAAGCTTTAGAAGAAATCGAAGCAGGAAATGTGATCAGTGATCCACATCCTGAATTAAAACGTGAACGTCTACGTATGGAAGACGAAGAACGTCGTGCGCAAAAAGACCGTGCACAACAAGAATTAGAGTCTCGTATCCGTGACGAGCAAAAACTATAAAATCAACTCACTATTCAGCTTATGGATAGCAAAAGATTTGAGCTTGGGAAATGTTCCTAGGCTCTTTTTTTTCCTGCGTTAATTTTTTGTTAGGATTTGGCAGAAAGTAAGACAAAACAAGGAATCTCTAGTAAAATAGGCAAGAGCCATTTTGTGTTTAAAACCAAGATGAAGAAAGGAGAAGGAGTCCATGACTGTTATTGCGGATGTGATTGTCGATGTACCAACTATGCAAACCGACCAAGCATTCACCTACTTGGTTCCTTCTGAAATGGAAGCGGCTATCCAAGTCGGTATGCGTGTAGCGATACCATTTGGAAACGGCAATCGCCAAGTCCAAGGCTTTGTGATGGCGTTGACAGCCAACGAGCAACCTCTAAAAAAAGAATTAAAGCCAATCCTTCAATTACTTGACCTGGCACCTGTTGTCAATCAAGAGTTGATGAGGTTAGCAGACTATATGAAAACCATTACGTATGCTTTTAAAATCACCTGTTTACAAACGATGCTACCAAGTGTCATGAAAGCAGAATACGATAAGCTCATTTACCCAGTGACCGATGAACCAGAAGTCGTTGCATTTTTCGCAGGTAGACAAGAGATTTCTTGGAAGGAAGCGGAAGAAACTGGGATCTTACCGCAATTGATCCGTTGGCGTAAAAACAAGCTAGTTGATATCCGTTACGAAGTCCATACAAAAAACAAAGTGAAAACGATCCGTGTCGTTCACTCTCTTTTGTCAAAAGGACAACTCGATGAAGCTTGGGGCACCTTGAGGCAAAATGCGAAAAAACAAAAAGAATTACTTCTTTATTTGTCAGAAATGGAAAAACCAATGCCTATTGCTTATTTCAAAGAAAAAGGAGTCAGTTCTGCCGTATTGAATCATGGTAGAGATAAAGGGTGGTTGCGTATCGAAGAAGTCGAAAGTTATCGTGACCCTTATAAAGATCGGGTATTTGAACGAACGACTGCCTTACAATTGAATGAAGAACAGCAATCGGCGGTTCAGCAGATCATTGAAGCCTGTCATCAGGAAAAAAATGAAACCTTTTTACTTGAAGGAATTACTGGTAGTGGGAAAACGGAAGTCTACCTTCAAGCCATTGCTGATGTATTGGCAGAGAAGAAGACAGCAATCATGTTGGTTCCTGAAATCGCATTGACCCCTCAGATGGTCGAACGTTTTAAAGGGCGCTTTGGAGAATCCGTCGCAGTTTTACATAGTGGCTTATCTCAAGGTGAGAAATATGATGAATGGCGTAAAATCGAGCGCAATGAAGCGCAGGTCGTCGTCGGTGCACGTTCAGCGATCTTTGCCCCACTAGAGAACATTGGGTTGATCATCATTGATGAAGAGCATGAATCGAGCTATAAGCAAGATGAAGCCCCGCGTTACCATGCCAGAGATTTAGCTATATGGCGTGGGAATTACCATCATTGCCCGATCGTTTTGGGGAGCGCGACACCTTCCCTCGAATCAAGAGCCCGTGCACAAAAAGGGGTCTATCGCATGTTGCATTTGAGTCAGCGTGCGAAAATGAGTGCGCAATTACCGGAGATCGAAGTCGTCGATATGCGTGAAGAATTCGAAAAGAATCAGACATCGACGTTCTCTCAATTATTACAAGAAAAAATCCAAGATCGATTAGAAAAAAAAGAACAGACAGTTCTTCTATTGAATCGACGAGGGTATTCTTCCTTTGTGATGTGCCGAGATTGTGGCTTTGTCTTGCCTTGCCCAAATTGCGATATCTCATTGACTCTCCATATGGATTCTCGCTCGATGCGTTGCCATTATTGTGGACATGAAGAAGCGATCCCGCATCGTTGTCCAAATTGTGGGGAAAACAAGATCCGGTATTATGGAACGGGAACACAAAAAGTGGAAGAAGAGTTAAAAGCACTTTATCCTCAAGCAAGAATCTTGCGGATGGATGTGGATACCACCAGAAAAAAAGGCGCGCATGAACGAATCTTACAAAAATTTGGGGACAAACAAGCGGATATTCTACTAGGAACGCAGATGATCGCAAAAGGGTTAGATTTTCCTGATGTGACCTTAGTCGGCGTCCTAAATGCAGACACTTCGTTGAACCTGCCAGATTTTCGTTCTAGTGAACATACCTTCCAATTATTGACACAAGTCTCCGGAAGGGCAGGAAGAGCCGAAAAAGCTGGGGAAGTCGTGATCCAAACATTTAATCCGAATCACTATGCGGTAACTTTAGCAAAGGAACAAAATTATGAACGCTTTTATCAACAAGAAATGAATGTACGCCATCGTGGAGGCTATCCGCCTTATTACTTCACTGTGAAAATCACGACGAGTCATCCAGAAGAACAAGTCGCAGCCAAAAAAATCTTTCAGATCGCCAGTCATTTAAAACAAGTATTAGGAACGAACAGCCTTCTGTTAGGTCCGGTACCTAGCACCGTTTTACGTGTGAAAAATCGCTATTACTATCAGCTGATCATCAAATATAAACATGAACCAGAACTGCCTAACGTCCTGAAAGAAATTTTGGATCAAAGTCAAAAAGAACAGCGACAAAATCTATTTGTTGCGATCGACAACGAGCCGCTACATTTTATTTAAGAAAGGAAACACTATGCGTTATCCAATAATGATCCACCCAAATAAAAAATTGAATCGAAAAGCCCAACCAATCGATATGATCACTGATGAGACCATCGTCTTGTTAGATAACTTGTATGAAACAATGGTGGCAAATGACGGCGTCGGCATCGCCGCGCCGCAAGTCGGCAAAAATCAACGGATCGCTATTGTTGAAGTCGATGAAGGGGATAAGTTTGAACTCATCAATCCTGAGATCATCGAGGCAAAAGGAGAAAGCATCGATGTGGAAGGTTGCTTAAGTATTCCGCATGTCTACGGTACAGTCAAACGTGCAGATGAAGTAACAGTTCGATATTATGATCGTGACGGAGAGGAAATCGAAGTTACCGCGTTTGGCTATCTTGCACGTGCCTTTCAACATGAGATCGATCACTTAGATGGGATTTTATTTATCGATAAAATGATCGAACAAATCCCCGAAGAAAAACTCGAAGAATACATGGAGGAACATTTAGATGACTAAAATCGTATTTATGGGAACCCCAGCATTTTCAGTTCCTGTACTAGAAGGGCTGATCGACCAAGGGTATGAGATCGTCGCTGTCGTGACACAACCTGATCGACCAGTGGGAAGAAAAAAAATCATTACCCCAACACCTGTGAAAGTAGCGGCGTTGAAGTACGATCTTCTTGTGCTACAGCCAGAAAAAATCACGGGTTCTCCAGAAATGCAAACAATCATTGATTTGCAACCAGATGTGCTGGTAACAGCAGCGTTTGGTCAATTCTTACCGGAGAAACTATTGCAAGTTCCAACACATGGAGCAATCAATGTTCATGCCTCTTTACTACCAAAATATCGTGGCGGTGCGCCAGTCCATTATTCCATTATCAACGGGGAAAAAGAGACAGGTGTAACGATCATGGAGATGATCAAGAAAATGGATGCGGGTGGTATTTTCTCACAAGCAAGCCTACCAATCACTAAACAAGATGATGTCGGAACGATGTTTGAAAAACTTAGTCTGTTAGGAAAAGAATTATTGCTTGAAACACTACCAAAAATCATTTCTGGTGAATTGACACCTACGCCTCAAAATGAGGACAAAGCAACGTTTTCACCGAATATCACACGTGAACAAGAAGCAATCAATTGGGAAAAAACAGCAGAAGAAATCGACTGCCAAGTTCGTGGCATGCGTCCATGGCCCATTGCTTTTACAACCTATGAAGGAACACGCTGGAAGCTTTGGGCAGTAGATGTGTTGGCAGATGAGACGACATCTGAAACACCAGGGACTATCATCCATAAAGATAAAAAACAATTATGGGTAGCTTGTGGGGAACAGACGGTATTATCGATCAAAGAACTACAACCTGCCGGTAAAGCAAAACAACTAATACAAGAATTCCTAAATGGCAGTGGACAACAAGTCGCTGTAGGACAGCAGGTGAAATAATGGCGAAAATACCAAAAAAAATGAAACGTTCGGTTCGCTTTATGGCGTTGATGACATTAGAGCGTGTCAACAAAGGTGGAGCATACTCCAATCTATTGTTGAATGAGATGATCAACCAAGGCGATCTTAACCAAAAAGATATCGGTCTGTTTACAGAACTAGTGTATGGAACGATCAGTCGCCATCGTTTGATTGCATTTTATGTTGCGCCATTGATTGCAAATGCAAAAAAAGTGGATGACTGGGTCAAAACTTTGCTGTATTTGTCTGTCTATCAACTCGAATTTTTAGATAAAGTACCTGATCATGCAATTTTGAATGAAGCAGTAGAAATTGCAAAAATCAAAGGTAACCCCGGCACAGGGAAATTTGTGAATGGCGTATTAAGAAATTATTTACGTCAAGGAAAACCTGATCTGGAAACTATCACAGATGAAGTCGAACGTTTAGCCGTTAAATTAAGTCTGCCGAATTGGCTGACACAGCGCTTGATTGACCAAATCGGCTACGAGGAAACAGAAAAGTTAGGTCTTTCATTGTATCAACCAAGTCATGTGAGTGGCCGTATTGATACCCGTAAACTTTCGCGTGAACAAGCACTGGATCAATTGAAAGAAGAAGGTCTAGATGTAAAAGCAAGTCCAATAAGCCCATATGGTGTGATTGCTGAAAAGGGCAGACTTGCCTCTACGACACTTTTTCACGATGGCTTGATGACGATCCAAGATGAAAGCTCGATGCTTGTTGCACCAGCGATGCAGATTGAGCCAGAACATCATGTACTAGATGCCTGCGCTGCCCCTGGTGGCAAAACGACCCATATCGCCACGTTCCTTGATCCAACTTGTGGAGGAGAAGTCGTGGCTCTAGATGTCCATGACCACAAAGTAAAACTAGTGGAAGAGAACGCTCGCCGATTAGGAGTTGCCAACGCAGTGTTCGCACAAAAAATGGATGCACGTGAAGTCAAAGAACAGTTTGAAGCAGAACAATTTGACCGTATTTTAGTAGATGCTCCATGTTCCGGTTTTGGCTTGTTACGCCGAAAACCAGATATTCGTTATAAAAATAATGAAAAAGAATTAGCCAATTTACCGGCTATCCAACTAGCTATTTTGGAAAGTGTGGCTACGGCTCTTAAACCTTCAGGAATATTGACCTACAGTACTTGTACGATTTTGAAAGAAGAGAATCAAGAAGTTGTTTCAGCGTTTTTACAACGACATCCTGATTTTGAGAAGATTGATGTTTTAGTTGATCCTGTGCTACAATCATCAATCAAGGATAAGATGTTGACGTTGTATCCACATCAATCTTATACAGATGGCTTTTTCATTTGTTGTTTGCGCAAAAAGTAATGAGGTGAAAGTATGCAGATTGAATATCAATCAGATGTAGGAAGAAGACGTAATACGAATCAAGATTATGTCAGTGTATTTGAAAACCAAGTCGGTCTCACGCTGGCGGTTTTAGCAGATGGCATGGGTGGGCACCGCGCAGGCGATATTGCTAGTCAAATGGCCGTCACAAATTTAGGGAAAGCCTGGGAAGAGCAAGCGTTACTTGATGACGAAAAAATCGCGCAGTGGTTTATCCAAGCGATCCAAGAAGAAAACCGCGCGATTCATCAATTAGGACAAGAACAGCTTGAATATAACGGAATGGGAACAACGATCGTAGCAGCTGCCCTATCAGAGGAACGTTTCACGATTGCCAATGTTGGCGATAGTCGTGCGTATTTGCTTCGCGATAATCGGATCATTCGCTTGACGGAAGACCATTCTTTAGTAAATGAATTAGTCAAATCTGGTGAAATCAGCGAAGAAATGGCCGTCAATCATCCACGTAAGAATATCTTGACTCGATCTGTCGGCATGCCAGGATCATTAGAAGTCGATGTTGCAACGTATCTTTGGCAACTCCAAGATCGTTTGCTTCTATGTTCGGATGGTTTGACGAATATGCTGTCAGAAGAAACGATCGGTACGATCATCAATCAAGAAGGATCATTATCAGAAAAAGTAACGCAATTAGTGGATCAAGCAAATGAAGCTGGCGGAGCAGATAATATCAGCGTTCTTCTTATTGAATACAAGGAGGATGTTGCATGATTGAGCCAGGAAGAAAATTAAATGGTCGTTACCAAATTACCGGTAACATCGGTAGTGGCGGTATGGCAAATGTCTTTTTAGCCCATGACTTGATTTTAGATCGAGATGTTGCAATCAAAGTCCTACGCTTTGATTTCCAAAATGATCAAACGGCGATCCGTCGTTTTCAACGAGAAGCATTAGCGGCAACCGAATTAGTTCATCCAAATATCGTCAGTGTTTATGATGTCGGTGAAGAAGATAACATGCAGTACTTAGTTATGGAATATGTAAAGGGAATGGATTTAAAACGTTATATCCAAACGCACTATCCGATTCCTTATGAAACAGCAGTAAACATCATGCAACAAATCTTGTCTGCGATTTCTTTAGCACATAGCCATCAAATCATCCACCGAGATCTAAAACCACAAAATGTCTTGATCGATAATGAAGGTGTTGTGAAAATCACCGATTTTGGTATTGCGATTGCTTTATCGGAAACATCGATCACCCAAACGAATACGATGCTTGGTTCGGTTCACTACCTTTCACCAGAACAAGCAAGAGGTAGTATGGCGACAAAACAATCAGATATCTATGCGTTAGGGATCATTTTATACGAAATGCTGACAGGGAGCGTTCCTTTTGATGGGGAATCAGCTGTCACCATTGCACTGAAACATTTTCAGGATGACTTGCCTTCAATCAAAGAGTTAGATCCAGGGGCACCTCAGTCATTGGAGAATGTGGTCTTGAAAGCAACAGCCAAAGAACCTGTCGACCGGTATAAAACGGCAGAAGAAATGGCAGATGACCTAGCAACGGTGTTGTCGTTAGAACGAGCAAACGAAGAAAAATGGCAACCCCAGGCGATGGACAACGAAACAAGAGTATTGACACCACTGACGGCAGAAACACCGATGCCAGATTCCTTTAAGTCAATGCCTCTTCCCGAAGAGAAACCAGCGGAAGAATTACCAGATCCCGAAGAAACAATGCCAGATGTAAAGACTAAAAAAAGAAAAAAATGGTGGATCATTTTGCTGGTCTTGCTTGCTTTGTTAGGAATTGGGACAGCGATTTTATTTGCTTCAGGTGGACGAGGAGAAGTAACGGTTCCCGATGTTTCGGGTCAATCCGAAGCTTCAGCAAGAGAAGCTTTGACACAAGCAAAATTAAAGGTAGCAACGAACACTGAAGAAATTGCTGACGATACGATTGAGAAAGGAAATGTGGTCAAAACAGATCCAGCCTCAGGAACAACAGTGAAACAAAATCGTGAAGTCACGCTTTATATCAGTACAGGTAAGAAGAAAATCCAACTCGATGATTTTACGGGTATGTCTTACGATGAAGCCCGCAAGCAGCTACTGGATTTAGGTTTCTCTTCAAGTAGAATCAAAAAAGAAGAAGAATTTAGTGATGAGGTCACTAGTGGAAATATCATCTCACAATCAGAAGATGAAGGAACAGAAGTCGATCCCACATCAGATACGATTACTTTTACTGTTAGTAAAGGAAGTCAGCCGACGATGAGCGATTACACCGGACAAAACTATGAAACAGTTCTTAGTATTTTGAGAACGAATGGCTATACGAATATCAGTGCAACGAATGATTATAGTGATACGGTCCCAGCCGGTGCAATCATCAGTCAGTCACCAAGTTTTGGGGAACCATTGACGGATGCGACATTTATTAGTTTCGTGGTGAGTAAAGGACCAGATGCGAAGACACTGAATGACATTTCTGGTTATACGAAAAGTGATGCGCAAAGTTACTTATCTGGTATCGGTGCCGACTACATTGGTCATGAAACGTATGAGTTTTCAGATACAGTAGAAAAAGACAAAGTGATCCGTACAGATCCAGGAGTAGGTGCATCGATCACATCAGGAACGATCGTCAATGTGATTTACTCAAAAGGACCAGACCCAGCGAAAGCATCATCAAGTTCTGAAAAAGATTCTTCCAGCAGTTCTTCTAGCAGTTCAAGCAGTAGTTCAAGTTCCGAAACAACTAGTAGTAGTACCACTACACCGTCCTCGACGGATAGTGACTAGTAGACAGAATTAAACGAACTAAAACGACAATGAAAAAATAGATCTGAGAATTCAAAATGTCGGCGGCATTTGAGGAAATTCTTAGGTCTATTTTTTGGTGATTTCTCCTAACTTCTGCTGTCCTATGGTAAAATATACTAAAAATGGAGGTGGGTTTCATTAAAGGGCAAATCAGAAAAGCAATAAGTGGATTTTATTACGTATATAAAGATGGAGAGACCTATCAGACACGAGGTCGAGGGAATTTTCGTAATCGAAAGATCACGCCCCTTGTTGGCGATCAAGTCATATTTGAAAGTGAAAACAAGACCGATGGCTATCTACTAGAAGTTTTACCACGTAAAAATCAATTAGTACGACCACCAGTAGCAAATGTTGATTTAGGAGTTGTTGTGACGAGTTTGATCGAACCAACATTCTCTTATAATCTACTCGACCGTTTTTTAGTCATGTTGGAATATGAATCGATTGAGCCAGTGATCTATTTGACGAAAACGGATTTAGCTGTCGATTCTACAAAAATAAAAGAAATTAAAGAGACTTACGAAAAAATCGGCTATCCAGTGATCGTCCCTCGCACACAGGGTGATACGGATGAATTAGTTCGCTATTTTCCAGAAAGACTGACTGTTTTCATGGGACAGTCAGGTGCAGGTAAATCGACATTGCTCAACCAAATCTCACCAGAACTTGAGTTAGAAACAGGTGAAATATCTGATTCTTTGGGACGTGGACGTCACACGACAAGACATGTCGAGTTATTACCACTCTATGATGGATTGGTTGCCGATACACCAGGTTTCAGTTCTATTGATTTCTTAGTCATCGAACCTGTCGAGTTATCCAAACAATTCCCTGAATTTGTCGATGCTTCTGTAGACTGTCGCTTTAGAGAGTGTATGCACGTAAAAGAGCCAGATTGTGAAGTCAAACGAAGAGTAGCGGCAAAAGAAATTGCACAGACTCGCTATGACAACTACTTGCAATTTTTGCAAGAAGTTGAAAACCGTAAACCGATGTACAACAAAAAAGAAACTAGAAGAAAGTAGGAGGGTATTTTTATGAAAATAGCACCATCGATTTTAAGCGCAGATTTCGCCAATCTCCAAGCAGACATTGAACGAGTAGAAAAAGGTGGAGCAGACTATATCCATGTGGACGTAATGGACGGCCAATTCGTTCCCAACATTACATTCGGATCGAATGTAGTGCAAGCAATCCGTCCGGTCACAAAACTACCGTTAGACGTTCATTTGATGATCATCAATCCTGAAAATTATATTACTGATTTTGCAAAAGCAGGTTCAGATATCATTACGGTCCATGTGGAATCGACACCACATATCCATCGTGCGATCCAGATGATCAAAGATTTAGATGTCAAAGCAGGGGTCGTTATCAATCCTGGTACACCGATCGAAATGATCAAGCATGTTTTGCCTTTAGTTGATCAAGTGTTAGTGATGACAGTCAATCCAGGCTTTGGCGGACAAAGCTTTATTACAGAAACAGTGGATAAAATCGCAGAGTTAGCGGAATTACGCAAGGTGAACGATTGGACCTATCAAATCGAAGTGGATGGTGGAATCGTTCCAGAAACTGCAAAAATTTGTCGTGAAGCAGGTGCAGACGTATTTGTGGCAGGCTCCTATGTCTATAGTGCAGAAGATCCAGCAGCTCAAATCGATCAATTGAAAAAGGCATTAGGCTAATGGAAGTATTACTTGTTGCAGGCGGATCACCAGAAAATTGGCCAGACTTGTCACAGCAATCATTTGATCGATACGTGGGCATCGACCGTGGGGCACTCTATTTGCTTGAAAAAGGCTATTCGTTAGATCTAGCAATCGGTGATTTTGATTCATTGTCTTCCTCAGAATATCAACGAGTATCCGATAAAGCTGTCGAAGTACACCAAGCGCCAGCAGAGAAAGACGATACGGACACTCAGCTAGGTTTAGCAAAGACATTCGAACACTTTCCAGAAGCAATCGTGACACTGATCGGTGCAACTGGTGGAAGATTAGATCATTTATTAGCTAATCTATGGTTAGCATTAGAACCACGGTTTCAACCTTTTATACGACAGATCCAAATACAAGACAAACAAAACGTGATCACTTACTATCTACCAGGAGCTTACGAGATAAAAAAAATTCCTGAAATGAAGTATTTAGCTTACTGTTGTTTGACACCTGTTAGTCAATTGACATTATCTGACAGCAAATATCAACTATCAAACGAGGAAGTATCTCGTCCAACTTCTTATGCAAGCAATGAATTTGTCACTGACAAAGCATCCTTCAGCTTCTCTGAAGGAATCATTTCAGTCATCCAAAGTAAAGATTGATGGATCGGTTCAGGACAAAGTAGCAAAAGAAATGAAGCGGAAAAATGACAGTTTAAATTATTTGCTAAAAAAAGCTTAAAAGAAGGGTCGAGCCTTTTGTTTCCCCTTATTTAATGATAAAATTACAGGTAAGAGTCTAATTTAATTCGAGGTGTCTTTGTGAAGAAGTTCAATCCTAATAAAAATATCATTATTACCTTAGTCATCGTTATTATTGTAGTAACGGTCCTAAGTGTGACAGCTGCCCAGCGAGCGAATGAAGGAAAGCCCAATTTCTTCCAATCTATTGTGAACGACAGTGTCTCTTTTGTCGATCGGACGATTTCTGCTCCGGTCAAATGGGTCCAAAATGGCGTGGATTCAGTACATCATCTTTTCACCACCTATTCAGAAAATGAACGGTTAAAAGAAAAAATCGACAGCTATGATGAGATAGCTCAAAAAAACAAGAACATGCAAAAAGAAATCGATGCACTAAAAAGCGAACTCGATTTAAGCCAAACGTTGACGAGTTATGAAAGAGTCACAGCAAATGTGATCACTCGTTCACCTGACTCATGGCAAGATCTATTAGTCGTCGATAAAGGATCAAATGATGGAATCGAAGTCAATATGGCAGTCATGGCGCAAAAAGGTTTAGTCGGACGTGTCATTGAAGTCAATGCCACTTCTTCTAAAGTAGAATTGCTGACTTCATCAAACGTAAGTTCCAACCATTTCCCTGTCCGCGTATCTTCTGGAAACGGAGAATCTTTCGGTTTACTCAAGAATTATGACGAAAAGTTACAAGCGCTAGTTGTGACACAGCTAACAGGTGACAGTGAAATCAAAGAGGGCGATGTAGTACAAACATCAGGTCTTGGAGGCAACTCGCCAGCAGATCTACAAATCGGTACAGTCATCAAAACAAAACCAGATAGTTATGGGCTAGATCGCGAAGTCTATGTCAAACCTTATGCGGATATGTATGATCTCCCAGTAGTAACGATCATCAAACGTCTTGTGGAGGAATAGTCCATGCTGAAAAAAGAGAAAATGACCATTTATTTGCCGATCCTCCTGTTCTTACTCATGTTGATCGATGGGCACTTTACCCGAATGATGATCAGGTGGTCAAGCGGTGACTACATGGCAAGTGCGCATCTTTTGATATTGGTTTTACTATTTTGCAGTTTGAGTTTTTCCAAACGCTACTTATTGATCACGACATTAGTTTTAGGTATTATCTTTGATTCTTACTATATTGGTGTGATTGGTATTTACGCAGTTGCTTTACCTTTATTAGTATTTATCATGTATGGGATGAAATCGGTCATCCATGTAAATATTTTTACTGAGTTTTTTAGCCTCATCATTTTCATCACAGGCTATGAGTTGTTTACATTGATCGTACAAATGGTATTCAAACTTGCGAGTGTAGATAGTACGTACTTTATCACTAAATATTTAGGCCCAACATTATTATTGAATATGGTATTGTTCGCTCTACTTGTATTCCCATTAAAGAAGCTATTCAAAGAAGGTCGGGACAGAAGTGTTTAGTCTCGAGAAATAAGGTGCCATCCACGAAAATTGTTTTTCAAATTTTTGTGGATGGCGCCTTATTGCCGAAGAAGTTAATTCTGTTCCCTCCATTTAATCTGTTTAAGGTGGTGCGAGAGGCCCAATGTCTCAGGCTTTTTTTATTTAATTTAAAACGGGTATTATTTAATTATTGAAAAATGTATTATGAAAATAACCATGTCATCTTACATTTCTGTCATTATAATCAGTTGTTTTGAAATGTTTTTGTAACATAACTATTATCTCATTGACATACAGCTATGGTACAATTTTGTTATCGTTAAGAAAGACTTAAATATTTTTAGATATTTATTAAATTAAGCCAGTCGGAGGAATGAAGAGTGAAAAAGAGTTTAATATCAGCAGTAATGGTAAGTTCAATGGCCTTGACTGCCGTAGCATCACCGATCGCAGCCGCGGCGGAAGATTTTGATTCTCAAATACAACAACAAGATCAAAAAATTGCGGAATTACAAAACCAACAAGCAAGTGCCCAATCTCAAATCGAGGCATTAGAAGGTCAAGTCGCTGACATCAATACAAAAGCTGAAACTTTATTAGCTAATCAAGCAACACTACGTCAAGAGTCTTCTCAATTGACACAAGAAATTGCTGATCTACAAGAACGTATCGAAAAACGTGAAGCAACGATCCAAGAGCAAGCACGTGAAACACAAGTTAAAGGTACAAGCTCTAACTACATCGATGCAGTATTGAATGCTGAGTCATTCTCAGATGCTATCGGACGCGTTCAAGCAATGTCATCAATTGTACGTGCGAACCAAGACTTAGTGAAACAACAAAAAGAAGACAAACAGGCAGTTGAAGATAAAAAAGCTGAAAATGAAGCGAAGCTACAAGAGTTAGCAGAAAACCAAGCGGCTTTAGAATCACAAAAAGGCGACTTACTATCAAAACAAGCTGATTTAAATGTCCTAAAAACTACTTTAGCGGCTGAACAAGCAACAGCAGAAGATAAAAAAGAAGACTTGAACCGCCAAAAAGCAGAAGCTGAAGCAGAGCAAGCACGTATTCGTGAACAAGCTCGTTTAGCAGAGCAAGCGCGTCAACAAGCAGCACAAGAACAAGCTGAAAGAGAAGCACGTGAACAAGCAGCAGCAGTTGCCGCTGCAGCACAAGAGCAAGAACAAGCTTCTTCTTCATCAGTACAAGAATCAACAGAAGTTTCTGAATCAGCTACTTCAGAATCATCATCAAGTGCTGAATCTTCAACAGAACAATCTTCAGTTCCTGAATCATCTACATCAACAGAAGATTCAACAACTGAAAGCAGTGTACCAGAATCTTCAACAGAAGAATCTACTACTACACCATCTGTTCCAGAAACAACAACACCATCAACGCCGGAGCCAACAACTCCATCAACACCGGAGCCATCAACACCTGCAACACCAGCTCCATCAACGCCGGAGCCATCAACACCGGCACCATCAATTCCAGCGCCAACGGCTCCATCTACTAATGGAGCAGCGATTGTAGCTGAAGCGATGAAATACATTGGGACTCCTTATGTATGGGGTGGAAAAGATCCAAGTGGATTTGACTGTTCTGGATTTACACGCTATGTGTACCTACAAGTAACTGGTCGTGACATCGGTGGTTGGACTGTACCTCAAGAATCAGCAGGAGCTAGAATCTCAGTTTCTCAAGCAAAAGCTGGAGACTTATTATTCTGGGGAGCAGCTGGTGGCACTTACCACGTAGCAATTTCTTTAGGTGGCGGACAATACATCCATGCACCACAACCGGGCGAAAGTGTTAAAATTGGCTCAGTTCAATGGTATGCACCTGACTTTGCTGTAAGTATGTAATTTATGAAGAACTAACTCTAAAGTGAGTTAGTTCTTTTTTTACGAAACTGAAAAGGATCGAACAAACAGTTTTTGGTAACTGTCTGTTCGATCCTTTAAAATTTTCTTGCTTAGAAAGCATGATCAAATAAATTCTTCCGTCAATTCTATGAAGTTTTGGATATCTTCTAAGACCATGTTGATACCTGCTTGCCAAAAATCTGGTTTCGTTAAGTCTACACCTAAGTGTTTTTGAGCCAATTCTTCCGTTGTCATCGAAGCAGTATCGCGTAGTAAGTCGATATACTCTTGTTCAAAACTTGAACCTTGCTCGTTAGCATAGGCGTAAATACCTAAACTGAACAGGTAACCAAAGGTATAAGGGAAATTATAAAACGGTACATCATCAATAAAGAAATGTAGTTTTGCTGCCCAGAAATAAGGATGATAAGTAGATAATGCATTTGCATATCCTTCTTTTTGCGCTTCGATCATCATATCAGTGATCTCTTGTTCTGCCACTAGTCCTTTTTGTCGAGCAGTATAGAATTGATTTTCAAAGATAAAACGAGAATGGATATTCATGAACATAGCCAGAGCATTTTGTAGTTTCGTATCCAATAAATTGATTTTTTCTTCTTTTGTTGATGCCGCTTTAAGTGTTGCATCAGCTACGATCAATTCTGCAAAGGTACTTGCTGTTTCAGCAACATTCATCGCGTATTCACGATTCAACGCTGGAAGATCCCACATCGTACTACTATGGAAAGCGTGACCTAACTCATGGGCTAAAGTAGCGACTTCGTTGACTGAATTACTATAAGTCATGAAGATTCTAGATTCTTGTGTTTCAGGCAATTCGGTACAGTAACCACCAGGTCGTTTGCCAGGACGATCTTCTGCTTCAATCCAACTTTTGTTAAAAGCGTCTTGAGCAAATTCCGCCATTTTAGGACTGAATTTATTGAAATTCTCAATGATAAATGCTGCCGCTTCATCAAAGGTAAAGGTTTTTTCTTTCATATCACCTAGAATGATCGGTGCATCTTGGTCTTGCCATTCCATTTTTTCTTTACCGAAAAGATTGGCTTTTCTTGTTAAGTAATCGACAAGGGGTTGTTTATTTTTTTGGATCGTCTCCCACATTACATCTAATGTTTCTTTTTTCAAGCGATTATATTCTAAAGGCTTTTGTAAGAAATCTGTTGTACCGTGTAGTTTATAGGTGGATAGACGGAACCCATCTAAATGATTCAAAGTGTCTGTAAATAAAGGTGCTTTTTCTTGCCAAGCAGTTTCCCAAGCTGTAAATAATTGTTTGCGGACTTCTGGATCAGGATCACCCATCATTTTATTGAATGCTTGACCAACAGATAATTCAATGATTTCTCCCTCTTGTTCAAATGGTACAGTCACGCTAGCGACAATCGTATCATAATGACTACTCCAGGCATTCAAACCATCCAAAGATAATGTATTGATAATGTGCTCCTCGTTTTCAGATAACAAGCGTGCGCCATCGCGACGAATTTCGTTCATGCGAAAAGCAATCGGAGCTAATTGATCTTGAGCACTCAAGTGTGTCCATTCATTGTCAGATATTTCTGCAAATTTTTTCGATAAGATCGTATCTGCTGCTTGCCAACGTGGTAATGAAGCATAGAGTTTACCAGACAAAATCTTTGCATCGGAATCTTTTACATTAGCAGATAATAAAGCAGTAATATAACTATTACATTGGCTGAAGCCGTTGGTTACTTTTTCTTGAAGTGCCAAAATCGTCACAAGAGAATCGATATCTTCAGATGAAAATGACCATTGATTGATTTGTTCGTAATATGTTTCTATTTGTCGTTCTAATTGAGCCAAACGTTCATTTAATTCAGTTGAAGCACTTCCTCCAGGAAAGATAGAATCTAAATCCCAGTTAAGCGAATAAGTCATCAAAAAACCCCTCTCATATTTATGGTACTATCTCTAGTATAGCATTTAAAGAAGGAATAAGTCTTGGAGAAATTATTGTTGTTTTATGAAAAAAAAGCTATCATAGAAAGAAGAGGTGACTTATGGAGTTTTTAAAAAAACAAAGAAAAAATGGAAATTTTTATTTAGTGTTTGCATTAATGATCATGGCTATTTTATTTTATAGCTCCTCGCAAACCTATGGACAACAATCGCAACTTTCAAGAATTGATGCGTGGTTCCCAAATCAACCCTTTAAAGAAGCATTATCAGGTATCCAGTTTACTTATGGAGAAAGTGTTATCAGTATCGACCATTCTGGATACAGCAAATTCATTGAATTCTTTTTAAGAAAAGGCGCCCATTTTGGTACCTATTTTCTATTAGGAGGTAGTCTGTATCTAGGTGTATTCCCGAAAATGAAAATCTGGTGGTTAACGGGGGTTCTTGCTTGGTTATCTGCGACAGGATACGCCGGTCTAGATGAGTTCCATCAAATGTTGACAGGCGATCGTTCACCGATGTTCGAAGATGTCATGCTTGATTCGATGGGGGCATTGACTGCAGTTGTTATATGTATTTTATTTACTTTTATAAAGAAGAGGAAGTAAAAAAGAGAGCACAGTTGCGTGTCTGCAACTGTGCTCTAGTAGTTACGATTAAAAAATCAAAACAGGCGTACCTTTTTCAACCATTCCAAATAATTCTTTCATGACACCTGGTGGCGTATTGACACAACCATGAGAACCGCGAGTTCGCCATAAGTCGCCGCCATATTCTGGTTGCCAATCCGAATCGTGGATACCGATACCTGTCCAATCGACTGGCATCCAATAGTTCACTGGACTTTCATATGGTGTACCATCATCGTTCGTTCCTCTTAATACAGCATTTTCTTCTTTATTCCAGACATAAAAGACACCAGGAGGAGTAGGGGTAGAAGGTTTTCCTGAAACGATATCTGTTTCAAGTGCTACTTTCCCATCTTTGTAGAACCACATATGTTGATTCTCTAAATCGACTTCGATATACGTATCCTCAATCAATGGGTGGTCGGCAGTTGTACTACCTTGAACAATTGGTGAACGTGTGAAATCTTGTCCTGCTAAAATCGCTTCTGTTAAAGCTGTTACTTCGCTATCTGTTTGGATCGTCCAACTGAACGTGCCAGCAGGAACAGTTACTTCGCCACGTTTGGTACTTTTGAATTTAGTATCATTCGTACTTGTATTGTATTTTTCGCCAAGTTCACTAACATATTGACGAACTTTTTCTGAATCAAGCGCAGGTTTTCCATCTTCATAGGTGAGCCATTCAACGATGAGTGAAGAAGGGATCGTCACTGTTTCACCATTGATACTGTAAGTTCCTTTTACTTTAGCGATATTATTCATTGTCGTTAATTGCTCAGTCAACTTTTTATCTGTAGATGTGACCGTTGGTTCTTTTTGGAACTCAGTCAGATCAATGGTATCTTTTCCATCATTGACAACAGTTGTCAATTCCTTCGTAACGGCTTCGACATCGACCGTGTTCCCTTTCACTTCAGGCTTGATTTTAAATGAGTCACCAGACTTTTCAATCGTTGCATCGGCAGTTGGCGTACGGTCTTTATTCAATTCAGTCAATTCCGTAGACAATGTCTCGATCGTTTGATCCAGTTGTTCCCGTTCCGCACTTAATGGATCGATTTCTTGTTTTTCGGCCGCAGCTACATAGTTCATTCCCCAAGTCCAAGCATTTTGGTTTTTCAAGATGGAAGCTAGATCAGTTGAAAAATCCTTTTTATAACCAAGATCGGACTTTGCAATTTCTTTCCAAACCGTTCCGTTTTCTTTGATTGAAATCGTCTTATTGGAATAAGCTTCTTTTAGCTTGTCATTTGCTTGGTCGATCGTCAGGTTACTTACATTGATCGAATTGACTTCCGTTTTAGGAAGAAAACGATTCGTGTAATATGTACTACGGTAGGTGTAAAAGCCGATTAATACTAGAATCACACCGAGAACAGAAAGCAAACCAATACGCATTGATTTTTTTCGATGAGAAGATCTTGTCATATCTGCAACTCCTTAATAATAATAGTTATAGGGTGTAACGACTCTATCATAGCATAATTTACAGTAAAAGACGAAATGATGTCCCTCTTTATATAAAAATTAACATACTGCTTAGAAAAATAACGATAGTTAGGCAAGGATTTTATATACAGAAGTGTATAAAAAACAGGAAATCCTAGAAAATGGAAGGTCGATTTTCAGGATTCCCTGTGAAGATGAGGTTGTTTTCGAAGACATTACTTCTGGAACAACGTGTATTCTTTTTTAGTGAGAACGATAGCGTCTCAAGTAATTAATTATTCAGCATCCAATTTAGCAAAAGCTTCATCTAAGATATCTTTTAATTGTTTTGCTGAAGCGGCCATACGATCTTGTTCGCTGTCGCTTAATGGAATTTCAATGACTTTTTGGATACCTTGACGGTTGATGACAGCAGGTGCACCGATATAGATATCGTTTAGTCCATATTCACCATTCATATAAACAGATAATGGAAGAACTGCATTTTCATCGTCTAAGATCGCGCGAGTGATACGTGCTAAAGCTACAGCGATACCGTAGAATGTTGCGCCTTTTTTCTCGATGATCGTATAAGCAGCGTCACGTACACCGAAGAATAAGTTGACCATTGCTTCTTCATCCACGTCTGGATTATTTTTCACCCATTCATAGATTTGTAAACCAGCAACATTGGCATGTGACCAAACTGGGAACTCAGAATCTCCATGTTCACCTAAAATATACGCATGGACGTTACGTGCATCAACGTCAACTAATTCAGCAAGTGCTTGACGGAAACGAGCAGAGTCAAGTGAAGTTCCTGAACCGATTACGCGCTCTTTAGGGAAACCTGAGAATTTCCAAGTAGAGTAAGTTAAAATATCAACTGGGTTAGCAGCAACTAAGAAAATACCATTGAAACCTGAGTCAACGATTTGTGTAACAACTTCGCGGTTGATTTTTAAGTTTTTATTTACTAGATCTAAACGTGTTTCACCTGGTTTTTGTGGTGCGCCAGCTGTGATAACGACTAAGTCTGCATCATGTGCATCTGCATAAGAAGCTGAGTAGATTTTTTTAGGTGAAGTAAATGCTAGAGCGTGTGATAAGTCGATCGCATCTCCTTCAGTTTTTGCTGTATTGATATCGATGATACCAACTTCTTGAGCGATATTTTGTGTAACTAAAGCGAAGGCATAGCTAGAACCTACAGCACCGTCTCCAACAAGTATTACTTTTTGATGATCTTTTTTTTCTGCGTTTGCAGTCATTTATATCAATCCTTCCATTGATTTGTTTTTCCCATGCCTATGCTAACATGGAAAAAGCTTGCTGTCACGCTATTTGGTTACAAAATATAACAGATAACAAGGTTGTACCATATGTAAAAGCTTACATGTGCGTTATTTCACTATTTAGCAAAACCAATGATTTCATTAGTTTTGAATTATAATTTTAATCATTTTTTCATTTATTAAGTTTCTCTTTTTAGCTGTAACAAAGGATTGTGTGTTATACTAATAGGAGCTAAAATAATAAAAAAATCGAGTCAAAGACTGGACCGCCTATGAGCAGTCCAGCCTTTTGTGCTGTTTATAAGATTGGATGAGCGCAGAAATGAAAATGATCGTAGGGCTTGGAAACCCAGGAACGAAATATGAACATACAAAGCATAACGTTGGATTTATGGTGGTGGATCGTTTGGCTGAAAAACACCAAGCGACCTTTAAGAAAAACACATTTGAAGCAGAAGTAGCTGAATTTTTCCATAAAGGTGAGAAAATTTTATTAGTCAAACCCCAAACATTTATGAATGAATCTGGCCGAGCGGTTGGTCCATTGATGACTTACTTTGGGATTTATCCAGAAGAGTTGGTGGTTGTTTATGATGACCTAGATTTAGCAATCGGTAAAATCCGTTTACGACAAAAAGGAAGTGCAGGCGGACATAATGGGATCAAGAGTATCATCTCTCATTTGGATAGTACGATCTTTGATCGAATAAAAGTTGGTATTGGTCGACCAGAAGGTAAAAAAACAGTCGTCCAACATGTTCTCAGTCCCTTTAGTAAAGAGACGCAACCCTTGATCGAACAAAGCATCGATCAATCAGTCGCTGCTGTTGAATTTCTATTGGATGGCCATTCCTTTATAGATACAATGAATCAATTTAATTAAGAAAGGAGAATGAAACGATGGATATGATCCAATTGATTGGCAAAGATGCTCAAGTGGCTGAATGGTCCATGAATCTTGAACAACGGATGTCTAGACAGTTGATTACAGGTTTAGCTGGATCTGCTAAGACGTTGTTGTTTGCACATGCGTTTAAAAAACTGGATAAAAATCTGATTATCCTGATGCCGAATTTATATTACGTCAACCAATTGGCAGAGGATCTGCAACACGTTCTGCCAGCTGAAAGTATCCACTTATTTCCAGTAGATGAAGTGCTTTCCGCAGAAATGGCTTTTTCTTCTCCTGAAGCTCGGGCTGAACGTGTAGCGACGTTGAATCGTTTGCAACAAGATGAGCCAGGAATCTATCTTCTTCCAGTGGCAGCATTACACAAACGTCTTCCTGATAAAGAAACATGGAGCAATGCCCAATTACATTGGCAGATTGGCGACGAGATCGCCGTGGACTCATTACCGCAACAACTCGTCTTGATGGGCTATGAGCGGACAGAGATGGTCGCAAAACCTGGAGAATTTAGTATGCGAGGGAGTATTGTCGATATCTATCCTTTGACATTTGAATACCCTGTTCGTGTGGAATTATTTGATGTCGAAATTGATTCCATGAGATACTTCGAAGCTGATACGCAACGATCGATTGAAAAGATTGAAGAAGTGTGGTTGCCACCAACAAGTGAACAAATTTATTCTCAAGAGAATCTGCTTGACGGTATCAACAAAATAGAAAACCTCTTAGAAAAGAAATTAGCAACGACCACAGAACCTACTGAACGACAATTTTTGCATGACTATTTCGGTCAGTTGATCTCGGAGTGGCAACGTAATATCCCGACAGACCAAGCGAAGTTTTATGCGGATCTTTTGTATCCTGAACATTTATCGATTTTGGATTATTTTCCCCAAGATAGCTTGCTGATCGTGGACGATTACCAACGAATCATGGAAACGAATCGCGAAATGGAGAGAGAAGCAGCGGAATGGCATACACAAAAAATCAGTGAGTTACGCGTATTCTCTGAACAACAATTTGTGGCAGATGTACATGGGATCATCCAAAAAGAAAAATTTGCAACCACTTTTTTCTCTTTATTCCAAAAAGGAATGGGGAATCTCAGGTTTCAAGCACTTTACCAGTTCCAGTACCGCACGATGCAACAGTTCTTTGGACAGATGCCGCTATTGAAAACTGAAATGGATCGTTGGCGCAAACAAGAGCAGACAGTCGTCATCTTCATTCCAACGAAAGAACGTATCCGTAAGGCGGAACAAATGTTGCGTGACGAAGACATATTAGTGGTAGAAACAGAAGCAGACCAACTGATCAAAGGACAAGTCCAATTAGTCGAAGGCGCATTGATGACAGGTTTTGAGTTGCCGCAAGAAAAAATCGTAACGATCACGGAAAAAGAGATTTTTCAAAAGACAACAAAAAAACAGACACGTCGTCAAACGGTAACGAATGCAGAACGACTAAAAAGCTACAACGAATTAAAAGCTGGAGATTACGTTGTCCATGCGAATCATGGGATCGGGAAATATATCGGTATGGAAACCTTAGAGGTCGACGGTGTCCACCAAGATTATATGACGATCATTTATCAAAATGATGATAAGCTATTTATTCCTGTCACGCAGTTGAATTTGATCCAAAAATATGTAGCTTCGGAATCGAAAACACCACGAATCAACAAACTCGGTGGTAGTGAATGGACGAAAACGAAACGTAAGATCTCCTCAAAAATCGAAGATATTGCGGATGACTTGATCCAATTGTATGCGGTCAGAGAAGCAGAAAAAGGATACGCATTTGGTCCGGATGACTCTTATCAAAAAGAATTTGAGAATGCTTTTCCATATTCGGAAACAGATGACCAACTCCGAAGTGCGGCGGAAATCAAACGAGATATGGAAAAAGAAAAACCAATGGATCGTTTACTTGTGGGGGACGTCGGCTATGGGAAAACAGAAGTTGCGCTACGTGCCGCTTTTAAAGCAGTCAAAGAAAGTAAACAAGTGGCATTTCTTGTGCCGACAACAATCTTGGCGCAACAACATTACGAAACGATGTTGGAACGTTTTGAGGGATTCCCAGTGAATGTTGGTTTGCTGAGTCGTTTCCGAACAAAGAAACAACAAAAAGAAACGATCGAAGAATTACGCACAGGACAACTAGATATTGTTGTGGGTACTCATCGTGTATTGTCAAAAGATATTGAATTTAGTGATTTAGGACTATTGATCGTTGATGAAGAACAACGTTTCGGTGTAAAACACAAAGAACGTTTGAAACAATTGCGTGCGCAAGTGGATGTGCTGACTTTGACAGCGACACCTATTCCGCGAACGCTGCATATGTCGATGCTAGGCGTACGGGATCTATCGGTGATTGAAACGCCACCGGCGAATCGGTATCCGATCCAAACATATGTGATGGAAAAAAATCCAGGTGCGATCCGAGAAGCGATTCAGCGAGAGATGGGACGTGGGGGACAAGTTTTCTACTTATATAATCGTGTAGAAACGATTGAACGTAAAGTAGAAGAAATCCAAGCATTAGTTCCCGAAGCGAGAATCGCCTATGCACATGGACAGATGACGGAAGTCCAACTGGAAAACACATTATTCGACTTTATCGAGGGACAGTATGATGTCTTAGTGACGACGACGATCATCGAAACTGGTGTGGATATTCCAAATGCAAACACACTCTTCGTAGAAAATGCCGATTATATGGGACTCTCTACGCTTTACCAATTACGAGGACGTGTCGGACGAAGCAATCGTGTCGCTTATGCTTATTTTATGTACGAACAGCAAAAAATCCTTAATGAAGTCAGCGAAAAGCGTCTTCAAGCAATCAAAGACTTTACGGAATTGGGTTCAGGATTTAAAATCGCGATGCGAGATTTATCGATCCGTGGTGCTGGTAACTTGCTAGGGGCACAACAACATGGATTTATCGATGCTGTTGGTTTTGATATGTACTCTCAAATGTTGAGTGAGGCAGTCGCTCGTAAACAAGGTAAAAATCAGCAAACAGAAAAAACTTCTGTGGAGATCGATCTAGGCGTTGATGCCTATCTACCAGAAAGTTATGTGTCAGATCAACGCCAAAAAATCGAAATCTATAAACGGATTCGCGAATTGGATTCACAAGAGATGTTGGAAGAATTAGAAGCAGATCTACTGGATCGTTTTGGTGAATATCCTGAAGAAGTCGCGCATTTGTTGACGATTGGACAAATCAAAATGGATGGCGATCGTGCATTGCTAGAGATGATTCGTAAGCAACAACAAACCATCGTGTTCAAGTTGAGCAAAGTGGGAACAAAACGCTACACGGTTGAACAATTATTTGAAGCGCTGACTGCCACAAAATTAAAAGCAGGACTTGGTGTGGAAAAAGAACAAATGATGATTCGTTTGACCTTGCCACCTCAAACAACGACTGCTGTTTGGTTGCAAGAAATCCAACAATTTGTCAAAGCATTGCGCGAACAGAAATATGCGACTGCATAGGAAGGGGCTGAACCTTTGGATCATAAAGAAATGCGTCAAGTGATGCATGGTGCCTTTGTGTTGACGCTTGCCTCCTTTATAGCAAAAGTCCTCAGCGCACTCTATCGGATTCCATTGCAAAACTTAGTGGGCGATGAAGGTTTTTATGTTTATCAACAAGTTTATCCTATTTATGGTATTGCGATGACACTCGCTTTGTCGGGGCTACCCCAGTTTATCTCTAAATATGTAGCAGAAAAAAAAGACCCTTTCGAACAAAGACAAGCATTGAAAAATCTTTATCCCCTTGTTTTTTGGTCAGGCTTTTTACTCTGGCTCTTCGTATTTTCATTTAGTCACTGGATCGCTCTCATGATGGGTGATCAACAACTGATGCCGTTGATTCGGATCGTCTCCTTCACGTTTTTGTTGATGCCAGGACTATCTTATTATCGTGGGAATTTTCAAGGTCGATTTTTAATGGAGCCCACAGCGGTTTCGCAAGTCGTGGAACAAATTGTTCGTGTAGCAATCATTGTTTTTAGCGCAATTGCCTTTAAGCGATTAGGCTGGACAGTCTATCAAACAGGCACAGCGGCAATGAGTGGCGCAGTATTTGGTGGCGTATGTGCATATGGTGTACTGTACTATTATGAACAAAAAATCCATGGTGGTGCATTGAGCTTCCGCCACTTTCCGATTTTAAGAAGGCCAGCGAAATCACTCGTGCGCCGTTTCTTGATTGAAGGGGGATTAGTCTCCATTTATAGTGGTCTATTGATCTTCTTCCAATTGATTGATTCTTTTTTTGTTAAGAATGCGTTACAAATCTATGGTTTATCCGAGCAAGCTTCTAAAATAGCTAAAGGAGTATATGATCGTGGGCAACCGTTAGTTCAATTAGGATTAGTTATTGCTACAGCTTTAAGTGCTACGTTCTTACCCGCGTTGACACGCTACCTAACGAGTGCAGTCAAAGGACAATTTTATTCCACAGCAAAAATTTACTTGCGTCTGACGACTGCATTGGCATTGGCAGCTTCAGTAGGATTAGCTGTATTGTTGCCTTATATCAATTACGCATTGTTTAAAGATTATGCTGGGAATATGACACTAGTTCTATTTGTTTTTTCCATTGGACTAACTGCAATTATTCAAGCGTACCAAAGCATTGCTCAAAGTAAAAACTCTTTCCGCCCCTCACTAAAGGGTGCTGGTTGGGGCTTGCTTGCTAAAGCTTTAGCTACCCCCCTTCTCACGAGTTATTTAGGGACAGTCGGTGCTAGTTTATCGACATTACTTGGACTATCAGTGACTTTATGGTATTTTGTCCGTACTGAAACTCCAGCAATCAATAGTTTTTGGCACGAACGAAAATTTGGTAAGAAATTGATCCAATGTTTAGGTTGGATGGTCTTAGCGTTGTTTGTGTATTATGGCTTCTTAAACTTATTGTTTGGTCCAGTGAGCCATCGCTCGACTGCTCTTTTTGCCAGCCTAGGCGGTGTCATTATAGGCGTAGTCACATTTGTATATGCAGTGATCTGGACAAAATTATTTACGATCCGGGAATGGCTGTTACTGCCATTTGGTAAGAAAATCTTACGTTTGAAAAAAATAAAAAAAGAAAAGTGAGGACATGAGATGCGACTAGATAAATTTTTAAAAATCTCGCGAATCATCAAGCGCCGATCTGTCGCTAAGGAAGTGGCGGATAAAGGACGAATCAAAATCAATGGCAAACTAGCGAAATCTTCCAGTGATGTCAAGGTTGGAGACCAATTGGACATCCAATTTGGCAACAAGACGATGGAAATCAAGGTAGCAGAGTTGCATGAGTCAACAAAAAAAGAAGATGCACAAAAAATGTATGAAGTCTTGTCAGAAACACGAGTACAAAACACAAGCGAAATAGATTAGACAAGCATTCAGGATGTTGGTATAATAAAGAATGACAATCAAAAAAGATTGGAGCGAATACAGGTGGCAAACAAAAGCAATAAAATCGCTGCACTAGACACAGAGTATGCAAAGAAAAAATATGTCGAATTTCAACAACAACAACGCCAATTGATTTTTCGTAGACGCAGGTTAGCAGCCATCTTTTTAGGTGCTTTGGTCATTTTCGCTGTAATAGGTTTCCAAATTTTTAATGATATGCAACGAATGAATCATTTAAATGAATTAAAAGTCGAAGCAGATACAGAGTTACAACAAATCAATAAAGATGTAGACCAACTCACAGAAGACGTGAAATTGCTTAAAGATGAAGATTACGTAGCAAAACTTGCTAGAAGCAAATTTTTCTATTCAAAAGAAGGGGAGCAAGTCTACCCGATACTTGAATCTACGACAGATAATTCAGCAGACACCGATGAACAAACAACGAGTTCAACAACTGCCCAATAAGCAGTAATATAAAAAAGGGAAATAATTAGGAGGAACATTTTTTTTATGTCAATCGAGGTAGGAGCAAAACTGCAAGGAAAAGTTTCAGGAATCACAAATTTTGGCGCATTTATTGATTTAGGAGCTGGCAAAACAGGGTTAGTTCATATCAGTGAAGTATCAAACGGTTATATCAAGGATATTCATGATGTATTGAGCGTTGGTGATGAGGTAACAGTCAAAGTCATTACAGTCAATGATGATGGAAAAATCGGTTTATCTATCCGCAAAGCACAAGAGCAACCAGTAGAAACTAATGATGAAAATCGTCAAAAGAGATATCCACAAAAAGAAACTCGAGATAATCGAGGACGCGCACCGCAGAAAAAATCTTTTTCTCGCAGCCAACCTTCCAATACAAAAGAAGACTTCGATTCATTGATGAGCTCATTTTTAAAAGATAGCGATGATCGATTGACTTCCTTAAAACGCAACACAGAAGGAAAACGCGGAGGACGTGGCGGTCGCCGTAGCTAAGCTAAGCGAAATTGAAGGGCAGGCAATTGTCACAGACTTTTGTCCGCTCTTTTTATTTTGTAAAAGGATGTGACTCCAATGGATAAGGAAGCAAGCCAGTTTAAACAGGCATTTATAAAAAGAGGATTACGCCGAGGCTATTTGTCTGAAGAGGCGAAAATAGTAGTTGCTGTTTCCGGTGGCGTAGATTCTATGGTTTTACTCGATTGCTTAATGACCGCCCAAAAACAAGTTGGCTTTCGGTTAGGTGTTGTTCATATCGATCATCGATTACGGAGCGTTTCTGCGGATGAAGCAGCATATCTTTCTGACTTTTGCGAAAAAAAAGATCTTCCTTTCTACTTAGAAGTATGGGAGAATCCAGCGGAACAAGGAATTGAAACGGCTGCTCGAGCTTTTCGGTATGAGAAATTTGATGAGATCGTACGAGATTATCATTATGATACATTGATGACGGCGCATCATGGCGATGATCAAATGGAAACGATTCTGATGAAAATCATTCGTGGCGGCCAGTTAGGTACGTATGCGGGAATCAAGGAAACGCAACCTTTTGCTGGTGGACGACTCATTCGTCCGTTGTTGTCATTTAGTAAAGAGCAATTGTATGCGTATGCGGAAGCAGAAGATTTACCTTTTTTCGAGGATCATACCAATCAGGAATTGGTCGTCCAACGTAATCGACTTCGTCATTTAGTCGTCCCACAATTGAAAAAAGAAAATACACAGACAATGGCTCATTTCCAAAAATTCTCACAACAAATCCAATGGGCAGAGCAATTTATCCGAAAAAGTACGCAACAGATGATCACAGATCATCTCACGTATGGAGAAGAGCGCTTATCTATTCCTTGGAAGGTGATCGAGAATTTGGAATCATTTGAACGTTACTTCTTTTTTTACACGTTCTTTGATCACGTTTTTCCAGTTACGAAAGTGACGATCAAAGAAAAACAGATCGATACGTTGTTACAACAATGTGAACAACCCGCAGGACAATGGCAGGTTGATCTGGGCAAACGCTGGGTGATCGAACGTTCCTATGAAGTACTTTATCTTTATAAAAGAAAAAAGGAACGATCAACTAATCACCAAGATACTCCGTTAGAAATCATACCGAATCAATCCATTCAGTTAGGAGAGTCGGAATGGTTAGGCATCTACACACCCGACCAACTTCCAGATTGGGAACTGGATGAAACAGGTAAAATCTTCACTCATGATCTATGGTTATCAGCCGAACAATCGCTTTGGGTCGATCGGCGAAAACCGGGAGATCGTATTCAATTGACGGAGACATTGAACAAAAAAGTGTCAAGATATTTTATCGATAAAAAAATATCTATTGCACAACGAACAAATTCATGGGTTATTATAGATGAAGGGAGAAATCTATGGAGTCTAGTCCCTTTTGTCCATTCTTATTTGAGTATTGGTGTAGAAACTGATAAAATACACTACATACTTCTTTACAAATATCAAAAAGAAGCAATTGGAAGGAGAACCTGATGTTAGAAAAAGATATCGAGAGAGTATTGATCACGCAAGAAGAGATACAAGTTCGTTGTAAAGAACTAGGAAAAGAGTTAACTGAAAATTATCAAGATAAAAATCCGTTGGTTGTTGGTGTATTGAAAGGTGCTGTCCCATTTATGGCAGACATTATCCGTTCGATCGATGCTTACCTAGAATTGGATTTTATGGATGTTTCAAGTTACGGTAACGCAACTGTTTCATCAGGTGAAGTGAAAATCGTAAAAGACTTGGATACGAATGTGGAAGGCCGTGATTTATTGATCGTCGAAGACATCATTGATAGCGGAAGAACACTTGCTTATTTAGTCGATCTATTTAAATACCGTAAAGCAAACTCAGTTAAAATCGTGACACTTCTTGATAAGCCCGAAGGCAGAGTCGTAGATATCGAAGCGGATTACATTGGTTTCAATGTGCCAAACGAGTTTGTGGTAGGTTACGGATTAGATTATGCAGAAGCCTATCGAAATCTTCCATACATCGGTGTACTAAAACCGAGCGTTTATCAATCAAATTAATCATCTATCTTTCATAAATTATGTTACAATAGTATGGTCAGGATTGATAAAAGATTTATCAAGTAAAAATAACGCATAGGGAGGACAACTATGAACAAAAAAAACAATGGCATGATGAAAAATGCCTTGTATTATGTCCTCGTAATCTTAGCGATGGTAATGGTCGTCTACTTTATTTTTGGTAACAATGGCCAACGGTCGTCAGATATCGAGTACTCAAAATTCACTGAACAATTACAAGAAGGCAAAATCAAAAACTTTGAGGTACAACCTGCTAATGGTGTGTATAAGATCTCAGGTGAATACAAAGAACAACAGACAGTTGCAAATAGTGGCGGTCTATCGATTCTAGGTACTACTGAGACATCAACGACGCACTTCACTACGATCATTTTGCCAAACGATACAACATTGAGCCAAGTCACAGAGTTGGCAAAAGACAACAACGTAGCAACTACGATCAGAGAAGAATCAAGTAGCGGCGTATGGGTATCACTCCTATTAAGCTTCTTGCCAATCGTGATCATCGTCTTCTTCTTCTATATGATGATGGGACAACAAGGTGGCGGCGGAGGCGGCGGAGGCCGTGTCATGAACTTTGGGAAATCCAAAGCAAAAGAAGCCGACAAAAAAGCCAATCGTGTTCGCTTCTCTGATGTAGCGGGTGCGGAAGAAGAAAAACAAGAACTTGTCGAAGTCGTTGAGTTTCTAAAAGATCCAAGACGCTTCATTGAATTAGGCGCACGTATCCCAGCCGGAGTTCTCTTAGAAGGACCTCCAGGAACAGGTAAGACGTTGCTTGCCAAAGCAGTTGCTGGTGAAGCTGGCGTACCATTCTACTCAATTTCAGGTTCAGACTTTGTGGAAATGTTTGTTGGGGTCGGTGCAAGCCGAGTTCGAGACTTATTTGAAACCGCGAAAAAGAATGCTCCAGCAATCATCTTTATTGATGAAATCGATGCTGTCGGTCGTCAACGTGGCGCTGGTATGGGTGGTGGACACGATGAACGTGAACAAACACTGAACCAATTGCTTGTTGAAATGGATGGATTTGATGGCAACGAAGGCGTGATCGTGATTGCAGCGACAAACCGTTCAGACGTATTAGATCCAGCCTTACTCCGTCCAGGACGTTTTGACCGTCAAATTTTAGTCGGTCGTCCAGACGTCAAAGGTCGTGAAGCGATTTTACGAGTTCACGCAAGAAATAAACCAATTGCTGACGATGTTGATTTAAAAGTCGTGGCACAACAAACACCAGGTTTTGCTGGTGCGGATTTAGAAAATGTCTTAAACGAAGCAGCGTTAGTAGCTGCTCGTCGAAACAAGAAAAAAATCGATGCTTCTGATATCGATGAAGCAGAAGACCGCGTGATTGCTGGACCAGCGAAGAAAGACCGTGTCATCAGCAAACGCGAACGCGAAATGGTCGCTTACCATGAAGCAGGTCATACGATCGTTGGGCTTGTCTTGAGTCGTGCCCGTGTCGTTCACAAAGTAACGATCATCCCACGTGGACGTGCCGGTGGATATATGATCGCTTTACCAAAAGAAGATCAATTCTTAATGACAAAAGAAGATATGTTTGAACAAATCGTTGGTTTGCTAGGTGGACGTACCGCAGAAGAAATCATCTTCAACGTTCAATCTACTGGTGCATCAAATGACTTTGAACAAGCAACTGCACTAGCAAGAAGCATGGTTACAGAGTATGGGATGAGTGATCGTTTAGGTCCTGTCCAATATGAAGGAAACCACCAAGTATTCGTAGGACGTGACTATGGTCAAACGAAAGCATACTCTGAACAAGTTGCTTTTGAAATCGACCAAGAAGTACGTAAGATCTTGATGGAAGCACATCAAAAAGCACATGAAATCATCGAAGCACACCGTGCGCAACACAAACTGATCGCAGAAAAACTGCTTGAATTTGAAACATTGGATGCCAAAGCAATCAAATCTCTCTTTGAACAAGGTGTAATGCCTGAAGGAGCAGAATCGGCAGACTTCCCTAGTGAAAAAGAAGCACAAACGTTTGAAGAAGCAAAACGTGCACTAGAAGAAAAAGATGCGGAAAAACAAGCAGAAGAAAAACATGAGTTTGATGAAGCGAAAAAAGAGTTGAATGATGAAGATCAATCGACTTCAACGGATGAACAAAATCATTCAGATGATCAAAATAGATAAAGAAAGAAGCTGTGACGGAAGTCGCAGCTCTTTTTTTGTGTCTAGAAATTAAAAAAGAAACGTAGAATTTACAAATTCAAAAGTTGAAAAATTTGGAAGTTACTAGTATGATTCACTATGAGTTTTAAAATCGGGAAATGAGGTACATACAAATGGAAGATTATTTAGTAAAGGCATTAGCCAATGACGGATTTGTTCGAGCATATGCTGTTCGTGCAACCAATACTGTCGCAGAGGCACAACAACGTCACGATACATGGCATACATCATCCGCAGCATTAGGTCGCGCATTAGTTGGTAGTCTGCTTCTAGGTGCGACAGTTAAAGGTGAAGATAAATTAACAGTACGCATCCAAGGAGATGGTCCTGCGGGTGGGATCGTTGTTGATTCGAATGGTAAAGGTGATGTCAAAGGATATATCAAAAATCCACACCTAAGTTTACCATTGAATGCAGAAGGAAAAATCGATGTACGTGGGGCAGTAGGAACACAAGGCATGTTTAGTGTGACAAAAGATCTAGGGTTAAAAGAACCTTTTTCAGGGCAGACGCCGATTGTATCTGGTGAACTAGCTGAAGATTTTACGTACTATTTAGCAATTTCAGAACAAATCCCCTCAGCTGTAGGACTAAGTGTCTTAGTCAATACGGACGATAGCATCAAAACAGCGGGTGGTTTTATGATCCAGATCATGCCAGGAGCAGATGAAGAAACGATTACGAAAATCGAAGAGCAGTTAAAAACAACGCCGCGTATCTCTACCCTCTTAGACGAAGGATTGACACCTGAAGAAATCTTGCAAGGATTATTAGGAACAGACGAATTGCAAGTATTGGAAAAAATGCCTGTACAGTTCAAGTGTGATTGTTCGAAAGAAAAATTTGGCGAAGCAATCATCGCATTAGGTGCAGCCGAAATCCAAGCAATGATCGATGAGGACCATGGGGCAGAAGCAGTTTGCTCGTTTTGTAATAGTAAATATACCTACACAGAAGATGACCTAGCAGCATTGAAGGCAGAAGCCTTAGGAGGATTATAAGTGGATCACACATGGAAAATCGGGAATGTTGAAATTCCGAATCGCGTTGTTGTGGCACCTATGGCAGGGATCACGAACGCCGCATTTCGCGTAACCGTCAAAGAGTTTGGTGCAGGCATGGTCGTTTGTGAGATGATCAGTGACCAAGGTATCCATTTCCGCAACAAAAAAACATTGGAGATGTTGCATATCGACGAAACAGAACACCCATTAAGCTTGCAAATATTTGGTGGGAACAAAGATACATTAGTAGAAGCTGCACAGTTTGTTGAGAAGCATACTACTGCAGATATCATTGATATCAATATGGGATGTCCAGTCAATAAAATCATCAAAGCTGAAGCAGGTGCAAAATGGTTATTAGACCCTGATAAAGTCTATGAAATGGTTCATGCAGTCGCATCGGCAGTTGACGTACCAGTTACTGTGAAAATGCGTATTGGTTGGGATGAAGAGCATGTTTTTGCTGTCGAAAATGCATTAGCCGCTCAAGCAGCCGGTGCCGGTGCAGTAGCCATGCACGGGCGTACTCGTGTGCAAATGTATGAAGGCAAAGCCAATTGGGAAGTATTGAAGGAAGTCAAAAAACATCTAACGATTCCTTTTATGGGTAATGGAGACGTCAAAACGCCAGAAGATGCAAAACGCATGTTGGAATACGTGGGTGCCGATGGTGTCATGATTGGCCGAGCAGCTTTAGGGAATCCGTGGATGATCCACCGCACACAACATTATTTGGAAACTGGAGAGCTGATTCCGGAACCAACCGCACGTGAAAAAATCGCTACTGCGAAATTACATCTAGAACGTTTAGTTGATTTAAAAGGAGAAACGATCGCTTGTCGTGAGTTTCGGACACACGCTTCCTACTATCTAAAAGGTGTCTCCCGGGCAGCAAAGATCAAATTAGCAATCAATAAGACTGAAAAACAGCATGAAATCAATGAATTGCTTGACCAATTGGTTGAAAAAAGCGAAAAATTATCGCTTCAATCTTAGGAAGTTATTCTAAGTTTTTTGCGAAATTCAAGCCGAAACACTAAGTTCGGCTTGCTTTTTTTGCGTTTCATTGGCATTATAAGGAAGAGAATAAGATGAGAATGGAGGAACTTTTGTGACTGAGGAACAACAAAATCAATTAGAAGATTTAAACGATCAAATGATTGTTCGTCGTGAGAAAATGGAGCAATTGAGAGAAAATGGGATCGATCCATTTGGTAAGCGATTTGAGCGTACACATAATTCACAAGAATTGCACGAATTATTTGATCCACGTACAAAAGAAGAATTGGCGGAAATGGCATTGACTGCTAGTGTTGCTGGCCGTATGATGACACGCCGTGGGAAAGGTAAAGCTGGTTTTGCCCATCTCCAAGACAGAGAAGGTCAGATCCAAATCTACGTCCGCAAAGACCGAGTAGGCGAAGAAGCTTATGAAGTATTCAAACATGCTGACCTAGGAGATTTCTTTGGCGTAACTGGAGAAATCATGAAAACTGATACAGGTGAGGTATCGATCAAAGCCTCTGAAATCGTCATCTTATCAAAAGCACTTCGTCCATTACCAGATAAATACCATGGATTGACGAACATCGAACAACGTTACAGACAGCGTTACCTAGATTTAGTAAGTAATAGAGAAAGTTTTGACCGCTTCATGAAACGCAGCCAAATCATCAGTGAGATTCGTCGTTATTTAGATGGAAATGGCTATATCGAAGTTGAAACACCTGTCTTGCACAATGAAGCCGGTGGGGCAGCAGCACGTCCTTTCATCACACATCACAATGCGTTAGATATGGATCTATATCTACGTATCGCGTTAGAACTTCATTTGAAACGTCTGATCGTTGGTGGTATGGAAAAAGTTTATGAGATCGGCCGTGTATTCCGTAACGAAGGAATCGATACAACGCACAACCCTGAGTTCACGATGCTTGAAGCATACACTGCATACACTGATTTCCAAGATGTGATGAACTTGACAGAAGGTATCATCCGTAATGCAGCTGAAAAAGTATTAGGAACAGCTAAAATCACTTACGCAGGACAAGCAGTAGACTTAGAAAGTGATTTCAAACGTGTACACATGGTTGACGCAATCAAAGAACATACTGGTGTTGATTTCTGGAAAGAAATGACCTTAGAAGAAGCGCTAGCAATTGCAAAAGAACATCAAGTTGAAGTGACAGAAGCGATGGGTGTTGGTCACGTCATCAATGAATTCTTTGAAGCATTCGTGGAAGAAACATTAGTACAACCAACATTTGTCTATGGACATCCAGTTGAAGTTTCTCCATTAGCGAAGAAAAACCCAGAAGATCCACGTTTTACTGACCGTTTTGAATTGTTCATCACAGGGAAAGAATTTGCGAATGCCTTTACTGAGCTGAACGATCCAATCGATCAAAGAGAACGTTTTGAAGCGCAAGAAAAAGAACGCGAGCTTGGAAATGACGAAGCTCATGGATTAGATGAAGACTTCTTAGAAGCACTAGAATATGGTATGCCACCAACTGGCGGACTAGGTATCGGAATCGACCGTCTAGTCATGCTATTGACTGATGCTCAATCGATCCGTGACGTATTACTATTCCCAACTATGCGTTAACACTAAGACTTAATTAGAAACAGCCTATTCAACAAATCAAACCGACAATAGCCAGAAATGATTTTTATTTCTAGCTGCTGTCGGTTTATTTTTTAGAGAAAAAATGAGATAACTTTGCTTGAAATCTGGTTCTATATTTAAGACTTTATTGAAACTAATTTTTAAGTAAATGCGTATCAATGAACGATTTCAGAGAAAGTTATGGCAAGGGATAAGATAGATATAAAAAAGAAAACGGAACCATTAGAAATGGGTCTGCTTTATAGAAGTTTCAGCAAAGTTGCAATAGCGAATGATTTATATAGATAAAGGTTTTCAATCTCTTTATACCATGTAAAAAGCGAACGTTTATATCGCTTTTTATTATATTAATCGTATAACTAAAAAACTTGAAAAAACACAAAAAAATTCGTTGACCAATAAGATTTTAGTTGGTATATTATTATTTGTTCAAAAGTTAAGTTTCATAACTTCTGAATGATCATAAAAAAGTTCTTGACGTGTGGGACAACACATGATAAGATAACCAAGTCGCTTGTGAACGACAATAGATAAACGTTGATTTCACAAAGAAAAAAACAAAATTAACTGTTGACAAATAACAAACGATGAGTTATGATGAGTGAGTTGCTAAAACAGCCTCGTGAAAAACGAGTTCAAAAAAACTTTTAAAAAATAGTTGACAATCATTCGAGAGTTTGCTAAGATATAAAAGTTGCTACGGCAATCACAAATGATAAGTTGAGGCAGTTGTGTTTCAATTATCACGTAGACCTTTGAAAACTGAACAAAGTAAGACAAACCAAATGTGTAGGGCGTCTTGATTCAATTCAAGACAACAAACATTTTTAACAAGCAAGCAATATGCTAGCAAACAAATTGAGCTTAACAATCGCAAGATTGTTCTAACTTTTATTTATGAGAGTTTGATCCTGGCTCAGGACGAACGCTGGCGGCGTGCCTAATACATGCAAGTCGAACGCTTCTTTTCCCACCGGAGCTTGCTCCACCGGGAAAAGAGGAGTGGCGAACGGGTGAGTAACACGTGGGTAACCTGCCCATCAGAAGGGGATAACACTTGGAAACAGGTGCTAATACCGTATAACAATCGAAACCGCATGGTTTCGTTTTGAAAGGCGCTTTACGGTGCCGCTGATGGATGGACCCGCGGTGCATTAGCTAGTTGGTGAGGTAACGGCTCACCAAGGCCACGATGCATAGCCGACCTGAGAGGGTGATCGGCCACATTGGGACTGAGACACGGCCCAAACTCCTACGGGAGGCAGCAGTAGGGAATCTTCGGCAATGGACGAAAGTCTGACCGAGCAACGCCGCGTGAGTGAAGAAGGTTTTCGGATCGTAAAACTCTGTTGTTAGAGAAGAACAAGGGTGAGAGTAACTGTTCACCCCTTGACGGTATCTAACCAGAAAGCCACGGCTAACTACGTGCCAGCAGCCGCGGTAATACGTAGGTGGCAAGCGTTGTCCGGATTTATTGGGCGTAAAGCGAGCGCAGGCGGTTTCTTAAGTCTGATGTGAAAGCCCCCGGCTCAACCGGGGAGGGTCATTGGAAACTGGGAGACTTGAGTGCAGAAGAGGAGAGTGGAATTCCATGTGTAGCGGTGAAATGCGTAGATATATGGAGGAACACCAGTGGCGAAGGCGGCTCTCTGGTCTGTAACTGACGCTGAGGCTCGAAAGCGTGGGGAGCAAACAGGATTAGATACCCTGGTAGTCCACGCCGTAAACGATGAGTGCTAAGTGTTGGAGGGTTTCCGCCCTTCAGTGCTGCAGCTAACGCATTAAGCACTCCGCCTGGGGAGTACGACCGCAAGGTTGAAACTCAAAGGAATTGACGGGGGCCCGCACAAGCGGTGGAGCATGTGGTTTAATTCGAAGCAACGCGAAGAACCTTACCAGGTCTTGACATCCTTTGACCACTCTAGAGATAGAGCTTCCCCTTCGGGGGCAAAGTGACAGGTGGTGCATGGTTGTCGTCAGCTCGTGTCGTGAGATGTTGGGTTAAGTCCCGCAACGAGCGCAACCCTTATTGTTAGTTGCCATCATTTAGTTGGGCACTCTAGCAAGACTGCCGGTGACAAACCGGAGGAAGGTGGGGATGACGTCAAATCATCATGCCCCTTATGACCTGGGCTACACACGTGCTACAATGGGAAGTACAACGAGTCGCGAAGTCGCGAGGCTAAGCTAATCTCTTAAAGCTTCTCTCAGTTCGGATTGTAGGCTGCAACTCGCCTACATGAAGCCGGAATCGCTAGTAATCGCGGATCAGCACGCCGCGGTGAATACGTTCCCGGGCCTTGTACACACCGCCCGTCACACCACGAGAGTTTGTAACACCCGAAGTCGGTGAGGTAACCTTTTTGGAGCCAGCCGCCTAAGGTGGGATAGATGATTGGGGTGAAGTCGTAACAAGGTAGCCGTATCGGAAGGTGCGGCTGGATCACCTCCTTTCTAAGGAATATTACGGAGACTACACACGTTTGTCGATACTTTGTTCAGTTTTGAGAGGTCTACTCTCAAAATTTTGTTCATTGAAAACTGGATATTGAAGTAAAAATGTAAGTAATACAAACCGAGAACACCGCGTTGAATTTGAAAGCTAAACAAATCGTTTAGCCTTAAGCAAAATAGGCGGCCAGAAGTGAAAGCTTGCTTTCACGGATTGGACGATCTTTTTGTCGAAGAGGCTGATTTGTGTGCTGGATAGAGTTTTTTAATAAGTTCAATTGCTTATTTTTCTTGATTGGACTTCTATCGCTAGAAGAAAGATCAAAACCCAACCGTAAGGTTGATAAGGTTAAGTGAATAAGGGCGCACGGTGGATGCCTTGGCACTAGGAGCCGATGAAGGACGGGACTAACACCGATATGCTTTGGGGAGCTGTACGTAAGCTATGATCCAGAGATTTCCGAATGGGGGAACCCAGCATCTTTTATAGGATGTTACGTATACGTGAATACATAGCGTATACGAGGTAGACGCAGAGAACTGAAACATCTAAGTACCTGCAGGAAGAGAAAGAAAATTCGATTCCCTGAGTAGCGGCGAGCGAAACGGGAAAAGCCCAAACCAATGAGCTTGCTCATTGGGGTTGTAGGACTCCGATATGGTAGTTCTTTCAGATAGTCGAATGACTTGGAAAAGTCAGTCAGAGAGGGTGAAAGCCCCGTAGATGAAATTTGGAAGGCACCTAGGAGGATCCTGAGTACGGCGGAACACGAGGAATTCCGTCGGAATCCGGGAGGACCATCTCCCAAGGCTAAATACTCCCT
>NZ_JBIOSS010000001.1:1050000-2837500 GCF_051714905.1 Enterococcus sp. AZ084 | reverse complement strand
AGATTTACTCAATATAGATAACACCAAGTGTGGTGGCGATGGCGAGAAGGATACACCTGTAACCATGCCGAACACAGAAGTTAAGCTTCTTAGCGCCGATTGTAGTGAGGGGTTGCCCCTTGTGAGAGTAGGACGCCGCCACGCTTTGTTATCTTTGGAGGTTTAGCTCAGCTGGGAGAGCATCTGCCTTACAAGCAGAGGGTCAGCGGTTCGATCCCGTTAACCTCCATATGAGCCGTTAGCTCAGTTGGTAGAGCATCTGACTTTTAATCAGAGGGTCACAGGTTCGAGCCCTGTACGGCTCATATTTTTGCGGGTGTGGCGGAATTGGCAGACGCACTAGATTTAGGATCTAGCGCCTTACGGCGTGGGGGTTCAAGTCCCTTCACCCGCATCATATGATTGTTTCTATTTTTTTACGCCGGCTTAGCTCAGTTGGTAGAGCATCTGATTTGTAATCAGAGGGTCGAGGGTTCAAGTCCTTTAGCCGGCATCGTAAATACGCGGAAATAGCTCAGTGGTAGAGCACCACCTTGCCAAGGTGGGGGTCGCGGGTTCGAACCCCGTTTTCCGCTTTGCCAATGTACTACGCGCCGGGGTGGCGGAACTGGCAGACGCACAGGACTTAAAATCCTGCGGTGAGTGATCACCGTACCGGTTCGATTCCGGTCCTCGGCATTACAAATATGCGCCCATAGCTCAATTGGATAGAGTGTTTGACTACGGATCAAAAGGTTAGGGGTTCGACTCCTCTTGGGCGCGTTAGTTTTACGGGAAGTAGCTCAGCTTGGTAGAGCACTTGGTTTGGGACCAAGGGGTCGCAGGTTCGAATCCTGTCTTCCCGATTAGTAAATAGTTTCAAGGGGCCTTAGCTCAGCTGGGAGAGCGCCTGCTTTGCACGCAGGAGGTCAGCGGTTCGATCCCGCTAGGCTCCATTTCATTTAAATAATGAATACTTTTTTTCGCGGTGTAGCTCAGCTGGCTAGAGCGTCCGGTTCATACCCGGGAGGTCGGGGGTTCGATCCCCTCCGCCGCGATTATTTAAGAGCCTGGACCTTTAGCTCAGTTGGTTAGAGCAGACGGCTCATAACCGTCCGGTCGTAGGTTCGAGTCCTACAAGGTCCATAGCGACGTTGTATTTCATATTGGAGGATTACCCAAGTCCGGCTGAAGGGAACGGTCTTGAAAACCGTCAGGCGGGTAAAACCGTGCAAGGGTTCGAATCCCTTATCCTCCTTTTTATATTATCGCGGGATGGAGCAGTCTGGTAGCTCGTCGGGCTCATAACCCGAAGGTCGTAGGTTCAAATCCTGCTCCCGCAATTAAAAACTAAAAACATTGGTTCCGTGGTGTAGGGGTTAACATGCCTGCCTGTCACGCAGGAGATCGCGGGTTCGATTCCCGTCGGGACCGCCACGCGGGTGTAGTTTAGTGGTAAAACCACAGCCTTCCAAGCTGTTGTCGCGAGTTCGATTCTCGTCACCCGCTTTTAGTTTTTATGGGCCTATAGCTCAGCTGGTTAGAGCGCACGCCTGATAAGCGTGAGGTCGATGGTTCGAGTCCATTTAGGCCCATTTATTCAAAATCTTAATGGTTTTGGGGAAGTACTCAAGTGGCTGAAGAGGCGCCCCTGCTAAGGGTGTAGGTCGGGAAACCGGCGCGAGGGTTCAAATCCCTCCTTCTCCGTTTCATTTTTATCTGGCCCGTTGGTCAAGCGGTTAAGACACCGCCCTTTCACGGCGGTAACACGGGTTCGAATCCCGTACGGGTCATTAGCTTTATATTGGAGGATTACCCAAGTCCGGCTGAAGGGAACGGTCTTGAAAACCGTCAGGCGGGTAAAACCGTGCAAGGGTTCGAATCCCTTATCCTCCTTTTTATATTATCGCGGGATGGAGCAGTCTGGTAGCTCGTCGGGCTCATAACCCGAAGGTCGTAGGTTCAAATCCTGCTCCCGCAATTAAAAACTAAAAACATTGGTTCCGTGGTGTAGGGGTTAACATGCCTGCCTGTCACGCAGGAGATCGCGGGTTCGATTCCCGTCGGAACCGTTTGGCTCGGTAGCTCAGTTGGTAGAGCAATGGATTGAAGCTCCATGTGTCGGCAGTTCGATTCTGTCCCGCGCCATACTGCGGGTGTAGTTTAGTGGTAAAACCACAGCCTTCCAAGCTGTTGTCGCGAGTTCGATTCTCGTCACCCGCTTTAGTTTTTATGGGCCTATAGCTCAGCTGGTTAGAGCGCACGCCTGATAAGCGTGAGGTCGATGGTTCGAGTCCATTTAGGCCCATTATTTTCATATTTTTACCTGGCCCGTTGGTCAAGCGGTTAAGACACCGCCCTTTCACGGCGGTAACACGGGTTCGAATCCCGTACGGGTCATCGAAGATACTTCAAGCAAGTATCTTTTTTTTTGCTCTTTGACAAGTAGTGTTGGCGAGTTCAAATTGATAGAATTTCATCGAGAATCAATCGAAGTAGAAATACGCTTCGATTGATTCTTTTTGTTTTGGATCGATCTAAGATAATCTAGCCTTAGATCAAGTAAATACGGTCACTAAAATGGCAGGAATGACGGTATCTATGAATCATGTGTTTGTTGATCTTAACATTATTGTCTGTTCCTTCCAATGTCTCGTAACTATAAGATGTTTGGAAGGCGTTTATGATTCCATTTCTATATTTAGTCACTTTCATTTTACATGTCATACAATCAACTGTTGGTTGATTATCTAACCCTACATGAATCATGGTGGAGAGGGTCTACCTTCTTTCTTTTCTTAAAGCCAATTCCTTGGAAATGATTTTTTTGTTTGTTACATTAAGTAATTTTTTGTAAGTTCATCCATGGAGAAATTCTTTCCTGTACAGCTTTGTTTTTATCAGTTTTCTTCATTATAGGGCCTTTATCATCTTTTGGATGGAGAGCTGCGGGAATGATTACGCTCATCCTATAAATCTACTATTTTTTTTAAACTTATCGATTTGCTGATGTTATGGGAGAGTACTTTTTTCGTGATTTTAAAATAAATGGGTAATTTTTATAGGAGCAGTCACTATACTATAATTAGTTAGAATGTACCAAATATGAGGTTATAAACCTATAAATTTTCTAACTAGATAATAGAAAAATCTAGTTAGAAGGATTATATGGAAGGAGAAGAAGCAACAGACAACCATAGAAATGTTGCTGGTTTTAAAGAAGGAATAAATAGGCTGCCTTGTAGTTCAGATGATTTTTTCATTACTTACAAATGGATCGGTACAAAATTATCAAGCAAAAGAAGTACTGTACTTAAAAGTCAGTGCTCAAGTAAGAAAGTAAATAGAAGTAAAAAAATACGATGAGTAGGGAGGAAACCTGTTAGTCAAAACAAGTAATATCTATAAATTAGAAAAGAAGATTCGACAGATACATCGAAAACAAACCAATTTTCGTCCGCACTATCCCTCAATGAACCGTCAACTGAAATGGAGATTGAAGATAATGGCAATTGAATCCATAGAAGTGGAAACGACTCTATCCTAGCTTCCAATCATGCCCCGAATGTTTTAAACCTGTTGCACCTATCATTTTGACAAAGCTTGACATACAGCGAATAGAGATGAGATGACAAGCTTCATCTGAATTTAGTTGTAGTGCCGATTTTACGAGCATCCATCAAACGAAAAAGTAGGTGTATCGAAGTTGTTTGATCTGAATTGACGTCTCGTATTGAACCAAATGAGCGTAGTCAGCGAGCGGCAAAATCGGAAATGTAAAAACAGGAAATCAACATTGATCTGACAGCTTCTAAAATTGGTTAGAACTATTTATAGAATTTTGGCAAAGGAAAATATGAATACCGAAGAAATGATGAAAGAAAACAATAAAAATGAATTTCTCCAAAAACTACAAATATTAACGTTAGCACTTTCGTTAAAGGAAAATAATCAAAGAGTTGCTTCACCAGGTTTTTATAATTCACTGTATGCAACATACATAAACATGCTAGAAAATGATGATGATCAATCCTTTATTGATATAGAAAACCAGTCAAAAGTGATTGATTCACTGAAAAGATCTATGGATTTTTATAGCAGTGGTCATCCAAATTTTCTACAGAAAATCATTGAAAAAATGACCAATAATGACCCAACAGACTTCATGCTTTTCCAAAATTGGAATAATCTAGATAAAGATGGAAATAATTTACAACATGATTGTGGCTGGATCGTATATAAAAGGGAAAATGATTTGTTTGTTGTTCAAGTAGATAGAAAAGAGCAATTTGGTGTAGGACAGGTGTCATATGCTAGGATTCCAATAACAAAAGCAGCTTGTTTAAGTGAACTATTTTTTTTGAAGTTGAACTTGCAAAATTCAGATGAGTTCTCTTTATTCCATGGGATCAAGTCAATTTCAGCTGGATTTCAGGAAATTCCTGTTTTAAATAATATAGTAAAAAAAGGAATGGACAATCCGGTCAGTACCTTAGAAGATATCTTTAAAATACTAGTGTTCCACTATATAGTAGACATTTTTTCGTTAAATACGACTGATAGGATAAAGTCACTCTGGCAGGGGGCAAATATTCAACTGACCATACAAATACGTGAAAGTCTTCTTGCAGCAATAAAAAAGGACAATCACATCTGGAATGAACAATTTGACTACATTTTTGATTATTATTTGTATCAAACTGGAAATATTGGAATCAATGCAATTTTACCTAGTAATAAACAAAATGAGTGGCGGGACAGTATCAAAAAAAGTTTTAATAGTGATCCTTATATCCTTGCATTGATGAGTAGCGATGGAAAGATTTTAGATATAGATGAGGAGCTATTGCAAAAAAATCTTGTCTTAACCGTCAAACCATTAAATGTACTGTATGATAGAGAGCTCCCATTAGTCAGTTCGATTGAATTGATGAATACACTCTATCATGATGGAATAATGATCACTATCTATGAAGATCGGTTGACTATGATCAAGAACCCTATAGCAAAAGAAATGAATCAACGTTTCCTTTCAAGACTACAAGAGCGATACCAAGAAATAAATAAAGAAATGAAACGACGTATCATAAAGAATCAACCAGAAGAACTAACTCTGGAAAGTAATAGTTATAGTTTAGTTCAGCTAGGAACAAACATAGTATCAACAAATGACAGTAGTTTAGTTCAAACAGAAATAATGAAACAACAGAAAAAACAGGTTTTTTCACGAAACATAGATATGTTGGCTTTAACGTTATCGTTAAAATCCAATGATGATATCAATTGTTTCCCAGGAATTTATGATCTATTATTTTCGACCTACATTAAAATGATCAAAAATGACCAAGAAGATTTTTTTATTGATAAGCAACGGCAACCAAATATTATCCAGTCCTTACAACGAACGATAGAGATTTATAAACGAACAAACATAGAAGACTTACATAATATTTTTTTGAATTTAAGAAATAATGATCCAACGGACTTTGTACTGTGTCCAGCTTATTTTCATATGTTAGATCCAAAAGAAGGCGGGCATATTTGTGGATTGACCATATATAAAAGAGACAATGAATTGATTATTATGCAAGTAGATAAAGAGTCTTTTTTTGAATCAGGTGCAGTATCTTATGTTAAAGTACCGTTAAAAAATATTCAGGAGTTAAGTCAAATTATCTTCTCTGCACGAGAATTTTTTGATTTTAAGCCATATGGAATCCTAAGAAAAATCGAAGCTATTTCTCATAAATTCAAAACGATCCCATCGATAAAATTAGCGCATCAAACCACTGGTAATTGTGGAATCATTGAAATCGAAGCTACTTTGAGATTGATTTTATTCCACTGTAAAAAGGATATCTTTGCTTTACAAACGTGTGATCGAATCACTCCAAAATGGGGAGGAGATAGTCAAGATTCAGCAACCATAGAGATGAAGGTACGATTTGTTGAGGCAATGAAAGGAACAGATCAGGAATGGAATGAAAATTTTGATTATGTATTGGGTTATTATCTTTATCGAAAAAAACAATCGATAAAATGGGGAGAAGCACAATTATCTATACATAAAGATTACTGGTATACAAGCATACGTCATTTATATTCTAATGATCTTTACATTGTAGAAATACTGAATAGCGGGGGAATGATCCCAGCTGATTTTGATGTGCCTTTAAAAGAGAAAATGATAGAACTCGTAGGAAAAGCAGGTATATTGTTGAACAGAGAAATCAAAGCAGTCGGGTTATCTGAACTATACAAAGAAATACAAGAGAATACCTATGAACTAGAATTATTAAAAGGGAGACTCTCCTTTCTCAAAATCCCTGTGGCAAAAGAAATGTTAGACTACTATATTGCTCGCATAATGATAAAGAATATAGAAATAAAGAAGGAAATCAGTCGACGTATCGGCACGAATCGCTTTACTTCGATGATTGATCAAGTGAAACAAGTGTCAGAAGCTAAAAATCAACGTTTAGTCAGTAAACAGGTCAAATGTAACGTGCAGAATACATTGACAAAGTAACTGATGGATCTTGAAAAATATATATGTGATTTTAGTAAGTTAATCAATAGGGTTCTGTGGTTGGGAACTTATTTAATAGATACGAAGGACAAAAACAACAGGTTTGTACTAAGGGGAGTCATAAATAACTAGATTAGATAGGAGGAAAGAATGATATGGACACGGAAGATGAATTTATTAAAAGACTAGATATGCTGTCTTTGGCACTCTCACTGGATACAATGTGGGAAAACTTTCGTTCATCATTAGGAATGTATGAATTGGTTTTTTCAACTTATATCAGCATGATCAAGAACGATCCTGATGAGTTTTTCATGGAAAAAGAGCAACAGGTGAGTGTACTCGAATCCTTACAACGATCAAAAGAATTCTGTAGCATAGAAAATAGCCAGAACTTGAAAAAATTGTTGGAAAATATGAGGAATAATGATCCAACAGATTTTATGATATTTCCTATTCCTATTAAGAATCCGATTAGTGAATATATGCAGCCACAGTTGAACACTTTAACAATCTATAAAAAAGAAGATTATTTTGTTGTGACGCAGGTAGAGAATGGACAACAGGATGAACCAAGGCAACTGGAATATTTTTGGATACCCTTAATGGATGTAGCTAGTTTATGTGAAGTTATCTCTTTTAGTCGTAACACGATCGAATCAATTGATTCAGTAGTACCCAATATAGTGGATGAAATCAGAGAAATTTCAGACCAATACGAAGTTACGCCTACGCCCATTGATAAAAAAGAAACTATAGCGTTCAATGATCATTGGATCGGTAAAGTAGAGAGTGCTTTGAGGATCATTTTGTCCAATTGTCGCACAAATGAATTTTATATCAGCTCGACTATTCAACCGTTACCACCATGGAACATGAAACATCCTGATCCAAATATTGAAATGAAAAAAAGATTTCTTGAAGCGGTCAAAGGCCAAAAGCAAGAATGGAACGATCAGTTTGACTATGTTTTTGATTATTTTTTATATAAGAAAAATCGATTGATTGAAAATTCTGTCGTAGCAACAGAGAGCTTTTATACACCGTGGCCGAACATCGTTGAATTTCTATTTGTAGAAGATCCCTATATAGTAGCACTACGTAAAAGCAACGGTGATATTTCAAGAGCTGTTAGCAGGGAACTATCTTATCTAAGAAACAGAATGGAAATGTCCGTAGTAGATGTATTAGATGCATTAGATCAATTAGGAGGAGGAGAAGTCATCGATTTGCCGTTTAGTGAGTTAGAAAATGGGTTTCATAAGAATGGTGAAATAATCAGCGTTTATAAAGAACGATTACCTCTAATCAGACTTCCGATAGCTAAGGAGATGACCCAACTTTGTCTTTCAAAAATGGAAGTTCGCTCTCAAGAAATAGAGGGTGAATTAAAGCGTCGTAGGACAATAAGAAGAAAGCTGGATGAAAGCAGTAGAATCACGCAGTTCGTCTCAAAAGTAGTACCAACTAGTCTCATGGATTATATCACTCAGAATCAAGAGGCAATGGAGCAAAGACAAGAATTTGCAAAACGAGTGGACATGTTAGCTATGTCATTATCGCTGAAACCGAATGATCAATCATTTGTTTCACCGGAAAGTTACGAATTGCTATTTTCAATCTATGCGAAGATGATCAGAACGAATTATAATAATTTTTTTGTTGATCGAATACAAACAATGAATATTGTCCATTCGTTAAAGAGAACAATACAGTTGTATCGCATGGATGGCGCAGAAAGTCTCCAAACTATTTTCGAAAAACTGAAAAATTATGACCCCACCGATTTTATGCTTATTCCGGTAGCTTTTTCCACTGATCATACACAGAAGTATTTTGGGCATGTTTGCGGTCTGACAATTTACAAAAGAGAAAACAATTTTGTTGTGCTGAAAGTGGACAAAGAACAGTCCTATCGTACAGGATCGGTATCCTATGTGAAAGTTCCTTTTGAAAAGGCAAGAGCATTGAGTCAATTGCTTTTTTCAGAACGCCATTTTTCAAATGAAAAACCATACGATATACTAAAAAAAATTGAAGGGTTATCACATGAATTTCGCCAGATTCCAGCAATACAACTCAAAGAGCAAACCATTGATAATTCCGTCATTAGTGAAATAGAAGCATCGTTGAGAACTATCCTGTTTAATTGTAAAAAAGATATATTTCATTTGAATGACCAGGAAAGGGTGACCCCTAAATGGGGAAAGCTGGATGAGCCTATGTTAGCAAGACCTCAGAGACGCCAAAATTGGTGGATGGAAGATCTTGGAACTACTGTAACAATGAAAGAGAGATTTCTTTTGGCAGTTAAAGGAATGAATGGGAATTGGAATAAAAATTTACAATATATCTACGATTATTATTTTTATTTTAAAAACATATGTAAAAAAATGGAACATTCAGGAATTGATCAAAAACAAGCCCTTCTTAAGAATATCCGGTATCTTTTTCAGCATGATCCTTATATTCAAGAAATGGTAAACAGAAGGGGGGAGATTCCGACGATCTTTGATGAACAACTAAGAAAAAAAGTGAAGGAAATGGTTGAATCAATGGGATCGTTACCTGATAGTGTCTTGAGAATAATGGAAACATCTAAGATCCAGCAAGAGATTCAAATTAACGCATATGTGCAAGGTTTTATAAAACAACGCCTCCCATTTATCAAAATTCCCGTAGCCAAAGAAATGTCCGAACACATGATTTATTATACCGAAATGAAGAATGACAGATTGCAAAGAGAGTATCAGAGACGGGTAGATCTCGCACAAAAGAAACAAAAGGAAGAACCAATCTATCGCTCCACCACTATGCCAATTACGGAAACATCAAGTCCAGTTGCCCACAGCTCTCGTGCCTCACTTAATTTGGTAACGAGAAGTACAAATTTGGGTGATACTCTAAAAGGGCGCTTTTCAGAACTATGTGATCGAGCAAAAAATTTATCTGGTTCTGTCAGCAATAATCTAGTGAGAGAAGCAACAAACAAGACGAATCATAGACAAGAGAAGTGATTTTTCGTTAATTATTTTAATGGAAAGTGAAGGGATTGTCGAAAACAATAACTATGGAAATGAATGGATAAAAAATCAGCTAAGTTCGCTTTAAGCTTGGCTTTAAAAGAAGATAAATAGTTTTGATTCATTCGAAGAGCATAGCTTGCTGATTACAACTTACCTATAACGAGTGCATATGAAGAAATACATGAGAGAAAGGATAGATTTAAATACCTACCATAATATGCAAGGTATTTGTCCGTCCATTCTCTCTTTTTAAAAGCCCAAAATGGGCGATAAAATGTGTCATATTTTGTTAGCAATACGATGAATGTTGTAACAAAACCTAAAATGATTTATTTTGGAGGTAACTATGAATAATGAAGAAACAATCGAAAAAAGAACGAATGGAAATAAATGATTTTAAGAAAAGAATTGATATACTTGCCATGAGTCTGTCTTTGAAAGAAAATGATCGCTTTTATGACGGAATAGAAATGATTTTTGCACTGTATGAAAAAATGATCCAAAATGATCAAGATGCCTTTTTCATTGATAAGGAACGAAAGGCACACATTATTGAATCATTAAAATACTCGAAACAGATTTTCGAGATCAAGAAACCTATGAAGATACAAGAATTATTACTAAACTTGAGAAGTGATGACCCCACAGACTTTCTAATTTTTCCGGCTACTTTTTTTGTGTTTGAAGAGGAACTAGCTTCTCATCTATGTGGCTTGATCTTCTATCGGAAAAACAATCATTTACTGGCGATCCAAGTAGATAAACAAAGATACTTTAAACAGACCGTTGTTTCCTATACTCAGATACCTCTGACGAATATAGAGGAATTAAGCAAAATACTTTTTATTAATCGAGATCATATCAGACATGAATTTTTTGATATTTTAAAAAAAATCGAAGCAATTTCAGCAGCATTTCAATCTATTCCAACAATACAAATGAAAGAACAGATGACAGGGAATTGTGTGATTCTGGAATTAGAGGCTACGTTAAAATTAGCTTTATATCATTGCCAAAGAGATATATTCTCGATTGATATAAATGAGAGAGTAACACCGACATGGAACTTAGTTCATCCGAATCCAACAGTAGAAATGCGCGAAAGGTTTCTTAAAGTAGTCAAAGGAAAAAACAAAAAATGGAATGCTCTGTTTGATTATATCTTTGGCTATTATTTATACCGAAAAGGGTATGATATAGAAACTACGATCATCCATCACCACAGACAAGAAAAAATTTGGTATAAGCTTATTGAAACGGTTTTTAAATTGGATCCTTATATCCTCGCTATACAAAATGGTAATGGAGATCTTCCAATTCTAAACGAAGCGAAATTAATCAAAAGACTTGATCGAGCAGTAGAATCATTAAGTGAACTTTATGAAGAGGAACTTAAGGAAGTTGTGGACGATAAGTTAGTGCTAATGCTCAAATTTGATGGATGTTTACGATCCATCATCAAAGAAAGATTAGCATTCATAAAAATTCCAGTAGCTAAAAAAATGAATGAACATCTACTTTTAAGGATTGACGAGCGTTTTCAAGAAAACTACGCAGAAATAAAGAGACGAACAGAACTAAAAAAAAAAGAATGGGGATTGCTAAGTGATAAAGGATGGTTGGTTCAGTTTACAGAGAAGTGGATATTAAGGACTAGCGCCTATTTTTTACCATCAGAGATTGGAGAAACAAAACAGGTATATGAATTTACAAGAAGAATGGATATGTTAGCATTAACTTTGTCGCTAAAAAGTAATAAGGATTATTTTGTCAGACCGGAAAATTACATATTATTATTTTCAACTTACATAAAAATGATCAAAAATGACAAAGATGGCTTTTTTATTGATAAAAAAAGGCAACTATCTATCATTCAGTCATTGGAACGAACGATTGCGTTGTATCGCTTTGACCAAATGGAGAAGTTAAAAATTGTTTTAGAGAATTTGAGAAATAATGATCCGACAGATTTTATGCTTTTTCCGACGAGTTATTCTACGTTAGCTTCTAACCAAGCTGGACATGTCTGTGGGCTAACTGTCTATAAAAAAGATGACCAGTTTCTGGTGATGCAAGTAGATAAGAAAAAAGAGATTGGTGCGGGGGCTGTATCTTATGTGATGGTATCAGCCACTAAAGCTGAAGAATTGAGTAATATTTTATTTTCTGCACGGGATTTATTAAATTTCTATCCATATGGAACATTAATAAAAATCGAAGCTCTTTCTCACCAATTCAAAAAGATTCCTGCCATAAAATTGGAACCGCCAACGACTAACAATTATGGAGTAAGTGGCATCGAAACATCTTTAAGATTGATTTTGTTCAATTGTAATGATTGCCTATTTGAATTAGATGATTGCTCTAAAATAACACCAACGTGGAATAGTAAGCATAAGAACGCAACTTTTGAGATGCAGAAAAGATTTCTTCATGCAATGAAGGAACACAATCGGGAATGGAATAAAAACTTTGATTATGTTTTTGGTTATTGTCGATTTAGAAATTCGATATATGCGCATGCGCAACAATCGGGTAGTAGTCTTAGCAAAGAGAAATGGTATCGAAATATCCGTTCATTATACAGAGAAGATCCTTATATAAAGGTAATCTTGAATAGAGGCGGCAGTATTCCACCAGCAGTCGACGAACAAATAACAGAAAAAATCTTAAAAGTAGCAGAGGCGCCGGGGACATTATATCAACGTGAGATCAGTGAAGTTGATTTGGCGGACTTGCATCGCGCACTTCTAAGTATTAGACATGAAATAAGTTTCATAACAGATCGAAACACCTATACCCAGATACCAATAGCAAAAGAAATAATCGATTCTTCGATTGATTTTCTTCAGGAAAAAACAATAGAAATTCAGAAAGAAATCAATCACCGCAACAGAATTGAAAAATTTAATCACTCCAATCAAATAAGTAAACAATGGATTCCCTTACCTTGGCATAATACCAGTAGGCAAGCTGTTCACACACTGGCAACTTCTTCCGAAGCAGTTGCTATTTGTTCCTCACGAGAAAATCGATTCTCTTCTATGCTTTCTCAAGTCAAACATCAGGCAAAAGTAACAAGTAAAGATCTAGCCAGAAAGCCAGCAATAAATGAACTAAAAAGGCAATAGAAAAAGAGACAATTAAATACGTTCAATAACTGATTTTACGAACTAAAATACACGAACCCCTTCTAGAGTATTTATTCTAAAAAAGTCGTTTCCTTATCATTTTTACAACTTTCTCTTTTTTCTAAAAAGTAACAAAAAAACGAGCGTAAAATCTGTTTATCTGCTATACTTGACTCGTTGCAAGTTCCCGAGAGGATCCGTACGAACGGAGATGCCTTGTAACCGAATTTAACTAGGGGGAATCATAATTATGGTAGAAAGACATTTATTTACATCAGAATCTGTTTCAGAAGGACATCCGGATAAGGTCGCTGATCAAATCAGTGATGCGATTTTAGATGCGATCCTAGAACAAGATCCAAATGCAAGAGTAGCTTGTGAGACGTCTGTAACGACAGGGCTAGTTTTAGTATTTGGCGAAATCTCTACGACAGCATATGTGGATATCCAAAAAGTGGTACGTGAGACAGTCAAAGAAATTGGTTATACTCGTGCAAAATTCGGCTTTGATGGTGATACTGTAGCAGTATTGGCAGCAATTGACGAGCAGTCACCAGATATCGCTCAAGGGGTGGATGAAGCACTTGAGATCCGTGACGAAAAAGAAAGAGATTTATTAGATGAAATCGGCGCTGGTGACCAAGGATTGATGTTTGGTTTTGCAGTGGACGAAACACCAGAATTGATGCCATTACCAATTGCCTTAAGTCATCGCTTAGTACGACGTTTAGCTGAATTGCGTAAATCAAAAGAATTAACATATTTGCGCCCAGATGCAAAATCACAAGTCACTGTAGAGTATAATGACCAAGGACAACCAGAAAGAGTTGATACGATCGTTATTTCGACACAACATGATGATGCAGTGGATAATGCAACGATTCGTCAAGATGTCATTGAAAAAGTGATCAAAGAAGTTATTCCAGCAGAACTACTGGACGAACAAACAAAATATTATATTAACCCTACTGGACGTTTTGTGATCGGCGGACCTCAAGGAGATGCTGGATTGACAGGACGAAAAATCATTGTTGATACGTATGGTGGGTATGCCCGTCATGGCGGCGGTGCTTTCTCTGGGAAGGATGCAACGAAAGTTGACCGTTCAGCAAGTTATGCGGCACGTTACATTGCGAAAAATATCGTAGCAGCAGGACTTGCTCGTAAAGTAGAAGTCCAATTGGCTTATGCAATCGGTGTCGCTCAACCAGTTTCGATCTCAATCAATACCTTTGGAACGGCAGAAGTGCCAGAAGAAGCGTTGATTGCTGCGGTAAGAGAAAACTTTGACTTACGTCCTGCGGGAATCATCGAAATGCTTGATTTGCGTCGTCCAATCTATAAACAAACAGCTGCATATGGTCATTTTGGACGTACAGATGTTGACTTGCCATGGGAAAAAACAGATAAAGTAGATGCATTAAAAGCTAGTTTAGCTAAATAATTTATGTTTGAATTGAATGTGTTCGCTGCGTGTGACGCACATCAAATGTAGACCAGTAAGCCGGGATATTCGAAAGTAGCTTATGCTACTTTTAGAGTATTTTGGCTTTTTTAGCAGAGTCGAAGTTTATTAGGCAGATGATGCCATTTAAATAACGGAAGTTACGATAAGGAGTGGGCTTGAGAATGGAAAGAAAAACAAACGTGAAAGTCGTAACGATCTGCGTGTTCATCGCTACATTTATGACGGCGATTGAGGGGACAATCGTTACGACTGCAATGCCAACGATCGTTGGTTCACTGCACGGCATGGAAATGATGAACTGGGTGTTTTCGATTTATTTATTGACGAATGCCATGTTGACACCCATCTATGGAAAGCTTGCAGATAAAGTTGGAAGAAAACCAATTTTTATTTTTGGTACGCTATTATTTATTATCGGTTCACTTTTTTGTGGGCTTTCTCAATCTATGCTTGGCTTGATTATTTCGCGGGCAATTCAAGGGATGGGTGCAGGAGCAATGATGCCAGTCGCATTGACGATCATTGGCGATTTGTACACGATTGAAAAACGAGCAAAAGTGTTAGGGTTGAATAGTTCAGCTTGGGGAATCGCTAGTGTGTTTGGTCCATTAGCTGGTGGGTTTATTGTGGAAGCATTGAGTTGGCACTGGATTTTCTTCATCAATGTGCCAATCGGGTTATTACTGATGGTGCTGATTTGGCTCTATCTCAATGAACCAAAAACAACTCGTGAAGCGAAACCAATGGATCTTAAAGGTAGTTTTAGTTTGATGTTTACGTTGGTTTTGCTGTTACTAGGTTTTCAATTACTAGGTGATCAAGGGCTGACACCATTTGTGTTAGGATTATTAATAGGTAGTGTTTTATTCTTTTTCTTATTCCTGTTCGTCGAAAAACGAGCAGAAGATCCTGTCATTATGCTTCACCTATTCAAAAACCCGCTTTTTGTCGTTGTGAATGCAGCAGCAGCTTTAGCAAGTGGTTTTTTAATGGGGATCGATGTCTATATCCCAATGTGGATGCAAGGAGTATTGGGACTTAATGCGGCAATTGGTGGATTAGTTTTGGCACCACTTTCTCTTGTTTGGATGGTTGGTTCGTTCTTAGCAAGTAAGTGGATGACCCAGATGACCACCTATCGAGTGTTACGTATCGGGTTGTTCATCACCATTGTCGGTGGTGCAGGACTTTGGTTGATGCCATTTCAAAGTAATTTTTTATGGTTCTTCCTGATTTCAACGATCATCGGTGTCGGTTTAGGGATCACAATGACAACATCGACTGTCAGCGCACAAAACAGTGTGCCTTCAGAACAAATGGGTGTTGCCACTTCGTTTAATACGTTAGTCCGCACCATTGGGCAAACAGTGATGGTCGCAGTTTTTGGATTATTGATCAACCGGGTCACGCAAGCAGAACTTGCTGCCAAACAATTGACAGACGATCCGGACATCATGAACAAATTAGTCAATCCACAAACAGCAAAAATGATTGACGCAGAAATATTAACACCATTACGAGAAATTTTGTATCATGGGTTACACCAAGTCTATCTGGTAGGCTTATTATTAGTCATCATCGCGCTGGGGCTAACATTTTTAATTCGTCAAAAAAATGCTACAATAAAAGAATACAAGTAAATTTACAGATTGTTATCAGAAAAACGATCTGAATAAAGTAAAGAAGGCGAAAAACATATGGCATTTATCCAAGCAAATGTTTATTCAAACGTATTAGAAATGGAAGTCAATCTAAATGTGATCTTACCTCAGACAACCAAAAAAGTGATTGGGACAAGTACGTCGGCAAATCTGACGGATGTTCCAGTACTTTACCTGTTGCATGGTATGGGTGGGAATCATAGTGTTTGGCAACGACGGACTTCTATTGAAAGATATGCGGCGGATTACGGGTTAGCCGTCATCATGCCATCAACGGATTTAGGTTGGTACACAGACACAACGTATGATATGAAGTACTGGACGTTTATCTCAGAAGAATTACCAGAAATCTGTCACGAATTGTTCCCACAACTGACAACGAAACGAGAAAAAACGTATGCAGCCGGTCTTTCAATGGGTGGATATGGTGCGTTGAAATTGGGGTTAGCAAAGCCCGAACGTTTCTCAGCTATTATTTCTCTCTCAGGTGCGGTGTCAGTTGGTAATCGAATGGACGACTTATTGATGATCCGTCAAGCCAAGTTCTGGGAAGGGATTTTTGGTCCACTAGATAGCATCCAAGGTTCAGTAAATGATCCGGCTTACCTTGTCGAAGTGTTGGCTAACAGTGGCAAAGAAGCGCCACGCATGTATCTTGCTTGTGGGGAATCTGATTTCCTCTATCAAGCCAACCAAGAGATGGTTGATAGTTTAAAAGAAAACAATATCGATGTGACATTCGAACACGGACCTGGTGAACATGATTGGATTTTTTGGGATCAATGGATTCAACGAGCCCTCGCTTGGTTGTTCAACAAAAGGAGCTGACAACGGATGGAAGAAACAAAGTATTGCAAAGACTCGATGGTTATCCAAACACATCGGATCTTTCCCTTTGATTTGAATCCATTTGGGTATCTTTTTGGAGGGAAACTAATGGCAATGATCGATGATGCAGCATCGATTTCGGTCACCCGTCATTGTCGCAGAGGGGCAGTCACTGCTTCTTTAGATAGCTTGAATTTTTTAAAGCCTCTACACGAAAATCATTCCGTTTGTGTGGAATCTTACGTGTCGGGTGCCCATAAGAAATCAATGGAAGTCTTTGTGAAGATCATCGGTGAAAACTTAACGACAGGTGAACGCTATTTAGCTGCTACTTGCTTTACGACATTCGTTGCGGTTCCTTCACATATGAACCTTGAAAAAGAATTTACCGTGCCACATGTCATTCCTGAAACCGAGGAAGAGCAATTAGTTTGCAGTGGGTACGAGGAACGCCGTGCTACAAGACAGAAGGAAAGAACAGCCTATAAAGAATTTGCCGCTAGTTTATCTTTGGATCTCCCTTGGACAAGAGAACGAGAAGGCGAATAAGCCTATTTATGAATGGTAGAAGAAATGTAGAAGTGATCGATCAAGATCACTTCTTTTTTATTGTGGCGAGCAAGATAGATGCTAAACGGATTGGAAATAAGCATAATAAAGAAGAATTCTATAACGTACCTTTTATAGTGAGAGGAAGATAAACTCAAGAAGAAAGAAGGAGTATTTAAAAACAGACACTTTAAAGTTTCTTTCTATTATAAAAGTAGTTCCAGCGTTAAAAAATTACAGGTTGATTTCTTTTTTCAAACATGGTAAATTGTTAGTCGGTCTATTTTTACGAATTATAAAATAGGACGATTTATTATAAAAAAAGAGAGGTGTAAGTCACAAATATGAAGCTTATTTTAAAACATGCAAAAAACTATCGATTAGCTGTTTTTGTTTCTTTGCTTTCTGTCGCACTTATGGTGACAGCTACGCTTTGGCAACCTAAGTTGTTGCAACAAGTATTAGAAGCAATCATTACAGAAGACAGCGATGAAATGCGTACGATTGGCATTTCTTTGATTAGTTTAGCACTCCTAGGTTTAGCAGCTGGAGTCACGAACACGATATTTTCTGCTAAAGTCGCACAGGGTGTCAGTGCAGATATCCGGGAGGAAGCGTTTCGCAAGATCCAGACCTTCTCATTTGGTAATATTGAACAGTTTTCTGCTGGAAATTTAGTGGTGCGCTTAACGAACGATATTACACAGATCCAAAACTTAGTGATGATTTCTTTGCAATCTTTGTTCCGTATCCCGTTTCTGTTTATTGGTGCATTTATTCTTGCGATGGCAACAATGCCTCAGTTGTGGTGGATCATCGTTCTTTTGATCGTTACTGTATTCTTGATCACAGCGCTATCCTTTACACGTATGGGCAAGCACTTTATGATCATCCAAAAACTGATCGATAAAGTTAATAGTATCGCAAAAGAAAATCTAATGGGGATTCGAGTAGTCAAATCGTTTGTCCAAGAAGAAAATCAGTTGAATGAATTTAGTAAAGTCAGTGAAGATTTAACGAAGCACAATATCATTGTTGGAACATTATTTTCAGTCATGATCCCCTCATTTATGTTAGCTGCGAACTTAGCTGTGGTGGGAGCAATCTTCTTCGTCAGTGATCTTGCAAAAGATGATCCAACCCTGATTGGTGGTATTGCTTCATTTATGAACTATTTGATGCAGATCATGATGGCGATCATCATCGGCGGTATGATGATGATGATGACCTCAAGAGCCGCTGTTTCCTTAAAACGGATCAAAGAGATCTTAGATACTGAACCAGATTTAACTTATCTAGATGTACCTGAACAAGAATTGACTGGTTCTGTTCGTTTTGAAAACGTGTCTTTCCGTTATCCTGGTGATGATGCAGATACACTCAAAAATATCACTTTTTCGATCGAGCCTGGTGAAATGGTTGGTATTGTTGGGGCAACTGGAGCAGGAAAGTCAACTTTAGCACAATTGATTCCACGCTTGTTCGATCCAACGGAAGGGAAAGTAGAAGTTGGTGGTGTTGATCTACGACAAGTGAATGAACAAAGTTTAAGAAAAACCGTTTCGTTTGTTTTACAAAAAGCGATTCTTTTTTCAGGCACGATTGCCCAGAATCTACGTCAAGGGAACAAGAATGCAACAGAAAAGGATATGGAAAATGCTTCTTCTATCGCTCAAGCCAAAGAATTTATCGAGAAATTAGCTGATCGTTATGAAGCACCAGTCGAAGAACGTAGTAGTAACTTTTCTGGTGGACAAAAGCAACGTTTATCTATCACACGTGGTGTGATCGGTCAGCCAAAAATCCTGATTCTAGATGACAGTACGAGTGCATTAGATGCCCGTTCAGAAAAACTGGTACGCGAAGCCCTTGATCGTGAGTTAAAAGACACGACAACGATCGTTATCGCTCAAAAGATTGCTTCTGTTGTCAAAGCAGACCGCATCTTGGTACTAGATGAAGGAAAACTAGTGGGTGAAGGAACGCATGAAGAACTCGTTGCAAACAATCAGGTATATCAAGAGATTTTTGAAACTCAAAAAGGAACGGAGGAGTAGCCATGACTGATTTGATTAAAGCAAGTAAGTTTTTCTATCATTATTTAAAGCGGTACAAGGTTTCCTTCTTCTTTATCTTTATTACTGTGATTGCAGCAACTTACTTACAAGTAAAAGCACCTCAATATATTGGGGAAGCTTTCCAAGAATTAGCAAATTACATCGGTGCTTTGATGCAAGGTGTCGATGATAAAAGCAATTTCCTTTCGATTATTTGGAAGCTTTTGATGTTTTATGTCTTAGCCAGTGCGGCGAATTTTATTTACAGTATTTTATTTACACAAGTGGTTGGGAAATCAACGAACCGGATGCGTATTGGACTATTCAATAAATTAGAAAAATTAACGATCCGCTTTTTTGATTCCCACCAAGACGGAGAGATTCTTAGTCGCTTCACTAGCGATTTGGATAATATCCAAAATAGTTTGAACCAAGCACTTCTTCAAGTGATCACGAATGCAGTTCTATTAGTTGGTATCTTGATCATGATGTTCCGCCAAAATGTCCAACTCGCTTGGGCAACGGTTGCTTCTACACCGGTCGCGATTTTGATTGCGGTACTGGTCATTCAAAAAGCCCGCAAATATGTCGACATCCAACAAGATGAAGTCGGTAAATTGAATGGTTATATGGATGAGAAGATCAGTGGACAACGCGTGATCATCACGAATGGTCTGCAAGAAGAAACGATCGAAGGCTTCTTAGCTCATAATCAAACTGTTCGTGAAGCAACATTTAAAGGACAAGCATACTCAGGGTTACTTTTCCCAATGATGCAAGGTATGTCTTTAGTCAACACTGCGATCGTGATCTTCTTTGGTGGATGGTTAGCGTTGAATGGTGATTTGGAACGTTCAGTAGCGCTAGGATTAGTAGTTACTTTCGTCCAATATTCTCAACAATATTATCAACCATTGATGCAAATTTCTTCTGGCTACAGTATGATCCAGTTAGCGATCACTGGAGCACGAAGATTGAATGAAATGTTTGCTGAAAAAGATGAAGTGAAACCACAAAACGGCAAACCGTTTGCAGGGATCGAAAAGGGCTTATCATTGACGAATGTTGATTTTGGCTATAGTCCAGAGAAATTAGTCTTAAGTGACGTTTCCATTGATGTGAATAAAGGCGAGATGGTTGCTTTAGTAGGCCCAACTGGTTCAGGTAAGACAACGATCATGAACTTGTTGAATCGCTTCTATGATGTGAACGGTGGCTCTGTGAGCATTGACGGAACAGATATCCGCGAGTATGATTTAGACGATTTGCGTCGACATGTCGGCATCGTTCTACAAGAATCCGTTCTATTTTCTGGCACAATCCGAGACAATATTGTCTTTGGTAAACCAGACGCAACGGATGAAGAAGTCATCAGTGCAGCGAAACAAGCAAATATCCATGACTTTATCCAGACACTAGAACATGGCTATGATACCCACGTCTCTGAGGAAAATAATTTGTTCAGTACGGGGCAAAAGCAATTGATCAGTATCGCGCGAACAATCATCACGAATCCAGACCTATTGATTTTAGATGAAGCAACAAGTAACGTGGATACAGTGACTGAGGCAAGAATCCAAAAAGCAATGGATGAAGCGATCAAAGGACGGACAAGTTTCGTGATCGCCCATCGCTTGAAGACGATTTTGAATGCCGATCGCATCGTCGTTTTACGTGACGGTCAAGTGATCGAAGAAGGAAACCATCATCAATTATTAGCAGAAGATGGCTTCTATGCGGAGTTGTATCATAATCAGTTTGTGTTTGAATAGGAGGTGGGATAGAACGAATGTCTCACTCCCGTCATTGTGTAATGAATGTTCAAATGGAAGTCGAAAAACACCAAATCAAGAAGCCCTTGGTTTGGTGTTTTTCATGTCATGTAGTCTGATTGGCGCTTTTTGATGAATCCAAACATGAACCTTGGAAAATTAGTAAGGCTCGCGTACTTATGTAACAAAACTTGTGGCAATAGTTTTCAGTTATTTGAAAGTGAATCTGTGATTTCTTATTAAGTCAGGTCAATGATTTTAGGAACCATGACTATGTAAAATAAAAAGAACTTAATCAAGTATTCCTCTTGATAATCGTTTATCGATAGAAGTAACGATGAATTTCTATTCTAAATACACAGACACACTTGAATATTAATTGTATTATAGTAATATATTCAACAAAGAATAGGTTCATATTACGGCCAAAAACCACTAGCTGGCGAGCTAGTGGTTTTTGTCTAAGCGTGTTACATAGAACATAGTAAGGAGAACATCATGGGTATTTTAGGAATCCTAATAGCCATCATCAGTTTTATTGTGGCAGTAGGCGTAACAATATTGATCATTCGTGTGCTAAAACAGTATTTCACCAAATCATAGGTCAAATGTGATCAAGTGAGGGTCATTAAGAAGATGGGATTCTCATTGATAGTTAGGTTCTGCTGAAAAATGAAAAACCTCCTTATCTTCTCAGGTGTATAACACTAGAAGATAAGAAGGTTTTTATTAGTTGCGGTTTTTCTTTTTTTCGATACAATACAAGATCGGTGGATTATTTTTTTGGTTGATAAATTGATAAGTCAAAACATTGAATCGTTCTTGAGGTAATGCTTGGCAAAAGCTTTGTACCATATCTAGTTCTGCTTCGCCACCTTCATGGCCATAATAAACGACGATGATCATGCGACCTTGTGGAACTAGACGTTTCAAGATTTCTTCCATCGCTGTTTTTGTCGTTTCAGGTAGCGTGATGACGGATTTATCACTTTTGGGTAAATAGCCTAAGTTGAAGATGCCGGCTTTGATCGGCTGTTGTTCAGCAATGACCGCACCAATGGTCTCATGTCCTTGTAAAAACAGGGTCGCCCGCTCCAATAAGCCATTTTCTGACAATTTCTGTTGCGTGGCTTCCATTGCTTGTTTTTGGATATCAAAGCTGTACACTTGGCCAGTTCGTCCGACTTTATCTGCAAGAAATACAGTATCATGTCCATTACCCATCGTGGCATCAATCACATGATCTCCTGGTTGGATGATTTCCTCCAATAGCGTATGACTATAATGAAGCGCCGTTTTCAACATCCGCTTTTGACTCCTTCTCGAATATTGTACTTTCCTTGATAACTATTGCGACGAATCATTTCTTCATCAATCGCATTCAAGACTTCCCATTTTTTCAAACTCCACATTGGCCCGACCAACGAGTCCCAAGGCGCATCACCAGTTAAACGATGAATGATGATCTCTTGAGGAATCATTTCCAATTGGTCACAAATGACAGATACATAATCGGCTCGGCTCATCAATTGCAGTCTGCCCTCATGATAGTCACGTAACATCTTTGTTTTACGCATCAGGTGCATCAAATGTAATTTGATTCCTTGGATATCAGAATCTAAGATCGTGCGACGAACATTTTCCCGCATCATTTCCAATGATTCTCCTGGCAATCCATTGATCAGATGCGTACATACACGTATGTCGTGCTTTCGTAATTTCGCAACACCGTCTAGATATGTTTGATAATCATGTGCCCGATTGATCAAGACGGAGGTTTCTTCATAAGTCGTTTGTAAGCCCAATTCTACCCATAAGTATAAACGTTGATTCAATTCAGCTAAGTAATCCACGACTTCATCGGGTAAGCAATCTGGTCTGGTACCAATTGATAAACCAACGACACCTGGTAGGTTGATGACCTGTTCGAATCGTTCACGAATGACTTCGACTGGCGCATGGGTATTCGTGAAATTTTGAAAGTAAACGATGTATTGATTCACCTGTGGCCATTTTTTGTGCATCATATCGATTTCTTTTTGGAATTGGATCGGTAGTGGCTCTTCTGGAGCAACGATCATATCACCAGAGCCAGAAACACTACAAAAGGTACAACCACCGTGGGCAACTGTTCCGTCACGATTGGGACAATCAAAGCCACCATCGATCGGTACTTTAAAAATTTTCCCACCAAATTCATGGCGTAACGCATAATTCCAAGAATGGTAACGTTTATTTCCTTCAGCATAAGGAAATTCCATTAAAATCCCTTCTTCCTATTTGATTGTGTAAATGGCAAGCGTTGTTGGACATACCAAGGATAAGTCAAGCATAACCAAAATAGGCTCAAGCTATAACCACCGAGGATATCACTAGGATAATGGACGCCCAGATAGACACGACTAGCACCAATACTCAGAATCAGTAAACCTAACAATACTTGGATCATCCATGCCCATTCTCTCGTCTTGATCAAGGATGGCATCAAAAAAATCAATGTGCCATACAAGATCATACTCGTTGCGGCATGTCCGCTGGGAAAACTATACGTCGTTTCGATAACTAAATGTTGAAGACTTGGACGGTCACGCATCACTAAAAGCTTGATTAGTGGATTTAATATCCCAGCAACTAGCACAAAGTTGAAGATGAACCAATACAGTTCTTTTCTTTTTTTCGTGTGCCATAACCAAAGAGCAACTAATCCAAATACTAAAATGACAGTTATTGCATTTCCAAATGTCGTGATCAACCGCTGAAATGGATTCCAATCAGGATAAGGAATACGAATCCAATGGGTCAGCGTTTGGTCAAAACTAGACAATAGATCTACGCGAAATAAGACAAGTAGACTCAACGCTAGAAAAAGCAAGAAGCAACTTGCGGCTGAGATTTGGAAGATTCTTTTATTTTTCATTTAACTCCTCCTTCATGCCCAATCATTATAGCATTTATTATAAGAACGAAAAACAAGAGTTTTCTATTCCCGTTCACTTGGATCAATGAATAAAAATATATTGTTATGCAAGTTGTAATGTAATAGCAACCCTCAAGTAATATAACCGACATATTTAATTTAAAAAATAGGTGGTCATATATAATTTAATAACTCGGAATCGTTTGATTAAAGGGTTAACAAAAGCGTCAAATCAAAAAATTACGAAAGATTACATAAAGATTACAAAACAACGTAATAGTCTTAAATAACTTTTAATAAATATTAAGAGAAGTTATAATTATTGATAAGGCTAGATAAAAGTAATTAAATATGGGGGATAGTATATGCAAAAGGAATTAGTAGGACGAAAAGAACGCAGACGTCTGGAACAAGCAAAGCGTTACCGTAAAGTAAAGCGAAGTGCGGCAATCGTCGGAACCGCAATGGTGGGCTGTTCAGCTGTAGCACCAGTATTACAATCAGTCGCTGTCAATGCGGATGAAACACCGATCCAAATGAACTCTCGGATCAATACCGCCGCATTTATCACAGAAATTGCAACATTTGCCCAACCGATCGCAAACGCGAATGATTTGTATGCTTCAGTAATGATCGCTCAAGCAGTCGTCGAAAGTGGTTGGGGTGGCAGTACATTATCACGTGCACCGTATCATAACTTATTTGGGATCAAAGGAAGCTACCAAGGACAAACTGTTTATATGGACACGCTTGAATTCTTGAACAACCAATGGGTGACGAAAAAAGAACCTTTCCGTCAATATCCTTCTTTCGCAGAGTCTTTTAGTGACAATGCCTATGTACTTAGAAATACTTCATTTGGTAATGGCTACTACTATGCAGGTGCTTGGAAGAGTAATACTCGTTCTTATACGGATGCTACTGCCCATTTGACAGGACGCTATGCGACGGACCCAAGTTATGCGACAAAATTAAACAATCTTATCATGACGTATGGCTTGATTAAATATGACACACCAGCAACAGGAAATGCAGGCGGTGGTGCGACTACTGGCGGCGGCAATACGATCAATACAGGTAACACTGGAAGTACAAATACAGGAAGCACCAACACTGGAAGCACGAATACAGGAAATACTGGTGGAAGTACGTCTACTGGTTCAACGACATACACAGTAAAATCTGGTGATTCCGTTTGGGGCATCTCAAATGCCCACGGCATCTCAATGGCACAATTGATCGAATGGAATAATATTAAAAATAATTTTGTTTATCCAGGACAAAAATTGACGATCAAAGGTGGTACAGCTGGCGGATCTTCAACAACAAATTCAGGAAACAATACAGCTTCTGCAGGTAGCAGTTCTGCTGGAACAACAACAAACAATTCGTCCGGCACGCGTTATACAGTCAAAGCAGGTGACTCTGTTTGGGGTATCTCAAATGCGCACGGCATCTCAATGGCACAATTGATCCAATGGAATAATATCAAGAATAATTTTGTTTATCCAGGACAAAGCTTGATCGTTTCTAATGGTGGGTCTGCTTCTGTAAGTACACCATCAACGCCAAGCACAACGCCATCGACACCAAGTACAGGTACTTCAGTTTCTGGTGCAAAATATACGGTCAAAGCAGGGGATTCTGTCTGGGGTGTTTCTCATGCCCACGGCATCTCAATGGCACAATTGATCCAATGGAACAACATCAAGAACAACTTTATTTATCCAGGACAACAGTTAGTTGTTTCAAATGGCGGCGCATCAAGCACTGCGTCAACGAATACAGCACCTTCAACAACGACGAATAATCCAACGACTTCAAACACAGCAAGCCAAGGCTCAGGCACCTACACAGTCAAAGCAGGGGAATCGGTGTGGAGCGTCGCAAATAAAAATGGGATCTCGATGAACCAATTGATTGAATGGAACAATATCAAAAATAACTTCATCTACCCAGGTCAAAAACTGATCGTAAAAGGTGGTAGTACAGCAGCACCAACATCTACACCGACAACAACGCCGGCAGCTGCGCCAAGCACACCGAATACGTCAGCAGCAACGAACACATCAACTTCTGGTGATACGATCTATACGGTCAAAGCAGGTGAATCCGTTTGGGGTGTAGCTGATAAACACGGCATCACGATGGATCAACTGATTGAATGGAACAATATCAAAAATAATTTCATTTATCCAGGCCAAAAAGTGGTCGTGAAAAAAGGAAATACAACAGCAGCACCTACGTCTAATGATGGCAAACGTTACACAGTCAAAGCAGGTGAATCCGTTTGGGGTGTAGCTGATAGCCATGGCATCTCAATGGCGCAATTGATCGAGTGGAACAACATCAAAAATAACTTTATCTACCCAGGTCAAAGTTTGATCGTTGCAAAATAATCGATCTGACTGAAATAATAGTTGATTGATTCAATAATATTTGTTACTATGAAGCTACTAAAAATTTAGTTGATCAACGTTTGAAAAGGAAGTAGTAAAAAGTCGAAAGTTTTAGAGAGCACATGGTTGGTGAAAATGTGTACGGACGCTTTTGAACTCGCCTTTGAGTTGCACCTGCTGAACAGTTTTCCCAGTAAGCAGAGGCGGTGACGACCGTTACAACGTTCAAGGCCTTGTTTAGTAAGGCAAAATTAGGTGGTACCACGTAGATTACGTCCTATAAAAAGAGCAATCTTTTTATAGGATTTTTTTGTTTTTTAAGGACAAATGCTAAAAGAAAAACAGATCATTACATCAAAATAGGGGGTTCAAGATGAGCTATAATCACAAAGAAATTGAAAAAAAATGGCAAAAATATTGGGCAAAAAATAACACCTTCAATACGCATGATGAACCAGGTAAACCAAAATTCTATGCGTTGGATATGTTTCCATATCCATCAGGACAAGGTCTACATGTTGGGCATCCAGAAGGCTATACTGCAACAGATATCCTAGCTCGTTTCAAACGTAGTCAAGGTTTCAACGTATTACATCCAATGGGGTGGGATGCATTTGGACTACCAGCAGAACAATACGCATTGGATACAGGGAATGACCCTGCAGAATTTACGCAAAAAAATATTGAAACCTTCCGTCGCCAAATCAATTCACTTGGTTTTAGTTACGATTGGAATCGTGAAGTCAACACAACAGACCCTGAGTACTACAAATGGACACAATGGATCTTTACTAAATTATATGAAAAAGGTTTAGCCTATGAAGCAGAAGTAGCAGTGAACTGGGTACCTGAACTAGGTACAGTGATCTCAAACGAAGAAGTGATCGACGGCAAAAGTGAACGTGGTGGCTATGATGTCATCCGCAAACCAATGCGTCAATGGATGTTGAAAATCACCGCTTATGCAGATCGTTTGATTGATGACCTAGAGCTTGTGGATTGGCCCGAAAGCATCAAAGAAATGCAACGTAACTGGATCGGTCGTTCAGTCGGAGCAAATGTCACGTTTAAAGTGGCTGGCACAGACAAAGAATATACGGTCTTTACCACACGTCCAGATACGTTATTTGGGGCAACCTACTCTGTGCTAGCACCAGAGCTAGACTTAGTTCGTGAGATCACAACTCCAGAACAAAAAGAAGCAGTCGAAGCGTATATCGCAGAAACAGCGAAAAAATCAGATCTTAAACGAACAGATCTTGCTAAAGAAAAAACCGGTGTATTTACAGGGGCGTATGCGATCAACCCAGTAAATGGCAAGGAAATCCCTATCTGGATCGCTGATTATGTGTTAGCTTCTTATGGCACAGGTGCGATCATGGCAGTACCGGCACATGATGAACGTGATTACGAGTTTGCACAAACGTTTGATCTAGAAATCTTACCAGTCATCGAAGGTGGCGATACTTCAACAGCTGCCTACACAGAAGATGGTGCGCATATCAATTCTGATTTCTTGAACGGATTGAACAAAGAAGAAGCCATCGATGCAATGAATCAATGGTTGGAAGAACAAGGCGTTGGGAAAAAAGAAGTCAGCTATCGCTTGCGTGATTGGTTATTCTCTCGTCAACGTTATTGGGGTGAACCAATCCCAGTCATCCATTGGGAAGACGGAACAGTAACAACTGTACCTGAAGAAGAGTTGCCATTACGTTTACCAAAAACAACCAATATCCAACCAAGTGGAACAGGGGAATCACCATTAGCGAATATTGACGAGTGGGTCAATGTCGTTGATCCTGAAACAGGTAAAAAAGGACGTCGTGAAACAAATACGATGCCACAATGGGCAGGAAGCTCATGGTATTACCTACGCTATATCGATCCACACAATAAAAAAGAATTAGCCAACTACGAAAAACTAGAGCGTTGGTTACCAGTAGATATTTATATCGGTGGAGCAGAACATGCGGTACTTCATCTATTGTATGCCCGCTTCTGGCATAAATTCCTTTATGATATTGGTGTGGTACCAACAAAAGAACCTTTTGAAAAATTATTCAATCAAGGAATGATCCTTGGAGAAAACAACGAAAAAATGTCTAAATCTCGAGGCAATGTCGTCAATCCTGATGATGTCGTGGAAGCTTATGGTGCGGATACGTTACGTCTATACGAAATGTTCATGGGCCCATTAGACGCATCGATTGCTTGGAGTGAAAATGGCTTAGAAGGTAGCCGTAAATTCTTAGATCGCGTTTGGCGCTTGATCGTGGACGAAAACAATAAAATGCGTGATCGTATCACGACACTGAATGACGGTAAACTTGACAAAGTATATCACCAAACAGTTAAAAAAGTCACAGAAGATTACGAAAATCTACATTTCAATACAGCGATTTCTCAATTGATGGTCTTTGTCAATGAAGCATATAAAGTCGATGCCTTACCTTATGAATATATCGAAGGATTCGTACAATTACTTGCGCCGATCGCGCCACATATCGGCGAAGAGCTATGGGCGATCCTAGGCAATGAACAAGATCTTTCTTATGCACCATGGCCGAGTTATGATGAAGCTGCTTTGATTGAAGATGAAGTAGAAGTCGTCTTCCAAATCAATGGAAAAGTTCGTTCAAAAGCCAGTGTTGCACGTGACTTATCAAAAGAAGAACTAGAAAAAACAGCGATGGACGATGATAGTATCAAAGAACAATTAGAAGGAAAAACAATCAGAAAAGTGATCGTGGTTCCAAATAAATTAGTCAACATCGTCGCAAATTAATAAGTAAGCACCAATAGAAAAAAAGTAAAAACGAGATGCCACATTCTCATGAAAATCATTTGGATTTCATGAGAATGTGTTTTTTTTTATAAATTTCCATCTGAGGGAAAATTTATTATCAGTGATGATTTCATATTTTTACTCTATGTAATAGTTATCCCTTTTTATTCAAGGAATAGTAACTAATCTAGTGTAGACAAGTAAAAGGTAAAGTCGAAAAAAATAGTGATCAACTGGCGTTCACGTCTTGGGTGTTTTTTTACCTTGCTAACGGTAAAAAAAGATTTTATTAGTATTTTGAAATTATGGATAATATTTGTATGGCATTTGCATTATTATTTTTTGAGTTTTTTTTCATTTTTAAGCGGGTTTGCACCATTGATTCCACATAAAAATCCTGCATAAACTCGCAATGATTTTTGCGAAGGTGCCTGAACTAATTACATACCTTTTATTTATAGATGAACTTTGCAGAAAACTTACGATCGAGTAGCTCGTTTTAAACGATTACTTATCTCAATCAGCTTATCCAAAAAGATAGATGATTACGTGCATTGTCAAAAAATAAGAGAGGGGAGAGAATTTTTGAAAGCAAAAAAAATACGGATTATCGCTACCTCATTCCTATTGTTTCAGCAGGCATTGCTACCTTCAGTGGTAATTGCAATAGAAAACGAGTCGATAGCTAATACAGAGATTATGGAAGAACAGCCAGAAAGCCACTTATCTGAAGAAGCAACAGACGTGGTCGAAGAACAAGAACCAATTACTCACGAAGAGCCTGAAGTAGTAGTGGAAACTCCTGAAGCTCCACCAGAAGTGGCAGAAGAAGTGCCACCGATGGAAGCACCACCAGAAGCGCCAGCGACGGAGGAGACTATCGAGACGGTGGAAACACAAGAAGAAGCGCCACCACTTGATGAAAGTCCGCTATCTGCCCATTTGGGACGGCTGAATTTAACTGCACAGAACGTAGCGGAATTAACCAATCATGGGAGAAGCTCCTATATTCAAGCTGTCTTGCAAAATGCCATCAATCGAACCATCTCTTTAGGCAATACGGCAAATTCGACAGCCACTTTCTCCGTGACTGTACCGACACATTCCATGGTACAGCGGCAAGGTACTAGTAATGGCTGGATTTCTTCAATTGTCACGGACAGTACTGTCGGAATGCCCGATGAATTATACACACAGATGTATTATGGGAATCATTCGACTCATAGAAATACGTACACGTTAACGAATATTAATTCGAATCGGTCAGATGTCACTGTTACGGGAACTGTCACAATCAATTCGAACTTCACTGCAACTATCATTTTTAATGTAAGAAGGGTCCAGACGAGTAATTCAACAGCACCAGTTGAGATTCGTGGAAATGTTGGACTAGGTACGACAGGTGTCGCGACACAATTTACACATATTGCAACACCAAGGCAAGTGATGAATCTTAGTTACAATAATGAGACAATCGGTAGTCTTACCATTGATGACGGACGTTCGACAGCTGTGATCGGAACGAATATCACGATCCAAGCACAACGTGCACCAGTCGCGATGAGTGAAGAGGAAATCCGGTCCTGGTTTACTCGCTTACCTGATAATCCGGACAACTATGAGTATAGCGTAGCATCACCAGCAGAAGGATGGCGCCCTGCAACGACTGGCAATATGATTGTCACATTAAGAAACAAGACTACAGCAGTTACAGAAACACATACAACGAATTATCAAGTAGTTGATACTCAAGCCCCGATAGGAAGGGTTCGTCAATATGCGACTACGGACATACAAGCTCGGAGGTCGGGAGGATCAGCCGCAATTGATCGAGCAAACTTGGCCTTGGCACTTACTGAGTTAAATGATAACTGGTCATTGCCAGAGGATATAGATATAACTTTCCGTGATCTTTTAGGTGGGATTATATCCACATTTACAGGCATGGCACCTGATCCAAATCGGACTCACATCGGACGATTGACATTTGAGGATGAAGCAGGAAATATCAGTGAACCCGTCCGTGATCCAGGTAGTGGTGGTAGTGAAACCATTGTTAGGTACCGGATCGTCGATACCCAAGCACCAACAGCTAATTATAGTAATACCGTAGTAGATCTGGCAGCCCGTCGATCGGGTAACCCTTCACGTAATGAGTTGATGCCGTTTCTGAATGGAAATCCATCGGATAATTGGTCATTGCCAGCAAGTATTCAATTACAATTAGTGAACAGTAACGGATCAACACTCAATCTTCATGAAATTACGCCGTCCACACAAATCCAAACTGGGTATATCCGTCTTCAAGATGAGGCAGGGAATCGATCCTCTTTACAAGAAGTTCGTTTTAGAGTAATTGACAACGAAGCACCTAATGCAAATGTCCGAACGGATGTAGTAGCCTTGGAGGCAAGAAGGGAAGGGGAACTAAGTACATCAGAGATTTCTTCTTTCTTAGTTGGAGATCCATCAGATAATTGGTCAACATCAGAAAATATCACTGTTGAATTGTTGGATAGCGCAAGTGAGAAGCTTGATATTACGAATACACCTCCTTCAACGAACGAACATTCAGCGACGATTCGCCTCACCGATCAAGCAGGGAATACAAGAGAATATCCGGTACATTATCGAGTGGTTGATACGCAAGCACCATCGGCGATTTTTAAAGAGGAGACCATTGACTTTTCTACCCATAAATCAAACTCATTTTCGCGTAGCGATTTGTTGCGATTCTTAACAGGTGATCCAAGGGATAACTGGACCTTGCCATCAGATATCAAAATCGAATTAGTTGATGAGAATGACAATGAATTTAACCTGAACGAATTAGATCTTGAAGAACATACCGGCTATCTTCATTTGGAAGATGAGGAGGGGAATCGGTCTAATGCACAAGAAGTTCGGTTCCTTGCCGGTGATAATGAAGGTCCAACAGGAAATGTCGTTACCACACCAGTTGATTTTCAAGCGCGCCGAGTGAACGAGCTGACGAGAGATGATTTGTTGCGGTTCTTTACCGAAGATCCGCTGGACAATGTGACAGCAACGGATCAGATCGATATTTCTTTGAGAAATAATTTAGGTAATGTCATCAGTATCGTTAACGTAGCCCCTTCAAATACCGTCTATGAGGCGGATGTTCGTTTACAAGATCAAGCGGGCAATCGGACGGAATATCCAGTCAATTACCGCGTGATCGATACACAAGCACCAACAGGAAGTGCCAAAGGAACCTGGACTGTTTTTGAAGCGAATCGTCATCGGGATTTTACCCAAGATGAATTACGATTACTATTTCATAGCGTTTCGGATAATTGGACCTTACCAGAAAATATTCGCTTAGAAAGTCATCGTCGCTTATATGTTTTATCTCCAAATGAACCAAGTGCATACCATCCAATGGACATCACGGCAATCGATGAAGCTGGAAATGAACATATTTTTAGAGGAACTATGCCAAGGATAGTGGATACTACAGCACCAACCGCTAACTTTAAAAACGAGGTGATCGACTTTTCTACTCTTACTTCGAATACGTTCTCTCGAACGGATCTATTGAAATTTTTCAATGGCGCACCAGAAGATAATTGGACGTTACCAGAAAATATCCGCATTGAATTGGTCGATAGTCAGGGAAATGAATTTGCATTGGATGACTTGGAGTTCCAAGAATATACAGGCTATATTCGTTTAGAAGACCAACACGGAAATCGTACAGATTTGCAAGAAGTAAAATTTCTTGCGGGAGACAATGAAGGGCCGACAGGAAATGTCGTTACTCAACCTGTGGATTTTCAAGCACGCCGAGTAAACGAATTGTCGAGAGCAGATTTATTGCGGTTCTTTACTGAGGACCCATTAGATAATACGACGGCAACCGATCAAATTGATCTTTCTTTACGTAATAATTTAGGGGAAGTTGTGAGTATTGTCAATGTTGCTCCTTCAACAACCATTTATGATGCCAACGTTCGTTTACAAGATATTCGAGGTAATTATACGGAATATCCGGTTAACTATCGCGTGGTCGATACGCAAGCACCGACAGGTTCAATTAACCAAGAAATCACTATTTTCGAAGCCACTCGATCGCGTGATTTTACACAGGAAGAATTGCGTTCGTTACTCATTGACTTAGAAGATAATTGGACAGAACGAGAAAGTATCACGTTAAAAAATAATCTTTCGTTACACAGCTTACGACCTAATAGTATAGGCGAATGGTATTTTCAAGTACATGTAGATGCGACCGATGAAGCTGGCAATACAATAAGAATTGAAAATACTAAGGTACGAATTGAAGATACCACAGCACCTGACGGAACATTAAAAGATCCATTAGTGTTCACGAAGGGGCAAACAGCTCCAAGCGGACGAGATTTTCTAGATGGTGATCCGACCGACAACTGGTCATTGTCACCAGATATTCAAGTGGCAGTTACATATGAAAACAATGTCGCGTTTGCAGATTTAGAAGTGGGAACGTATGGTGTGACAGTTACTTTGACGGATCAACAGAGAAATTCGCGAACATTGAACAGTCAAGTTACGATCTTAGAAGATACATCCGAGTATATCGATGTGACGATCCCAATGAATGTGTCCTTTGCCCAAAGTAAAGAAAGCAATGGCATTGTCTCACCCACTTATCAGATCCAAAACAATGCGGAACGTGCGGTTCAAGTGTCAGTGAGTTCGGTGGTTAGTCAATCCAATACGGAACAATTGACAGAGATTGATCTTGGCGTGAAGAACAATCTGAATGACAATCAAGTGATGTTGATCTCATCAGGTAAAAACCTCAATAACCGCAGAGAACTAGGAACGATCGAAGGTCGTAATACATCGTTCTCCTTCTCGTTATTTGGAACGGTTGGAGAGAACTTTGATTTTGAAAGTTTGAATGATCCATTGAGCCCAGTGTATAGTATGCGTTTGAACTTCAATGCAAAGGAATAAAAATGGCTTTTGGTAAATGATATACATGAAAAGAAATCTTAGAATAATTTTTGGAACAACAAGAAAGAATCTACTTTCTTGTTGTTCTTTTTTTATGCAGTTAAAAAATATTTTTTATGAGAGTCATCTTTCCAATTTCTCATAGTAAAAACCACTAATTTTTACTTATGGAAATTATGGTTTTGGATAAAGTGTGATAGTAAAAAAATGTGTTGAGTAATCAGCAATATATAGTAGATGTTAAGAAAACGTATCAAGCAATTTGGTAATAATGAGATTAAAATTTACTGTTCGTCCCTCTAATTTAAATTAAAAAATGCTTTTTTTACCTTTCTAACGGTAGAAAAAGATTTTGTTCCTATAATAGAATTATGGATAATTTTAATGTGAATGTGTGTTATTTTTTTTAACAGTTAAAAAGGGAGAAGAAGGTCATTCAGTGAAACAATTACATAAAGCAATTATTCGATCGTGAAAAGGCGATTCTGCGAACTGTTTGTACTGAATGGAACAGACATATCTTCTATCTGTATGAGTCATCAGGCAGAATTTTCGGGATCAAGCACATAGTTTTTGAATGCTTACATATAGTTACTAGTTGATCTCAAAGATCCATACAGTCAGTACTTTGAATAGGCACATTCTAAGAAAGAGAAAGGGGGACAGAATTTTTGAAAGCGAAAAAAATTCGGATGATCGCTACTTCATTCCTGTTATTCCAACATGCATTGTTGCCATCGGCGGTATTTGCAATAGAAAATGAACCGATTGCTAGTACGGAAATCACGGAAGAACAGCCAGAAAGCCACTTATCTGAAGAAACACCAGAAGTTGCTATAGAAGAACCAACAGTAGAAGAACCAATAGTACAAGAAGAGGCCTCGGAGGAACCGATCCTCTCTGAGCAGCCAGCGATTGTAGAGGAAGCAAAAGTGATCGAAGAAGAGCCAGTTGTTCCAGAAGAACCAACGACGGATATACCAGCTGAGGAAACAGTTTTACCACCACTTGATGAAAATTCACTAGTGCCTAGTTTTTTGCCACGGTTGAATTTGACCACAGAGAATGTGAATCAATTAACAAACCATGGTAGGAGTTCTTATCTTGAGGGTGTATTACAAAAGGCAATCAACCGAACCGTCAATTTAGCGAGTGCCGCAAACTCAACAGCAAGTTTCTCTGTCACTGTACCAACACACTCACTGGTTGAGCGTGTCAACGATAGTAACGGTTGGATCTCATCAATCGTTACGGATAGTGATGTCGGCATGCCAGATGAGTTTTACACACAGATGTATTACGGGAATCATCCGACGCACAGGAACACTTACACATTGACGAACATTTCTTCAAGCAGTGCAGCTGTAAGTGTAGTAGCAACGGTGACGGTCAATACTAATTTCACGGCAACCATCGACTTTACAGTAACGAGAGTTCAGGCAGGAAATGAAGCTGTATCACTAGATATTCGCGGGAATGTTGGGTTAGGTACAACAGGGGTTGCGACGTATTATCCAGAGTATGCGACACCAAGAAAAGTGATGGATCTTAGTTATTCAAGTGAAACAATTGGACGATTGACGATCAATCCAATAGTGACATATGTAATTAAAAACCCTGTGACAATCGAAGCCCAACGTCCAGCTATTGTACCTACTGCTATAATACGTGATACTTGGTTTGATTCCGTACCTACGTATGCGCGTAATTATTATTACTATGTCTCTGGTACAATAAACAACAATATGTGGTATCCAGGTCGAACTGGTTCCTTAACAGTAAATGTAGCTGATTATTCCAATTCAATCGTCTATGAACGTTTTCCGACAAACTATGTCGTTGTGGACACTACACCACCAGAAGGGACGGCAGTCGGTGATTTTGTCACAGTCCAAGCCAATCGTCACCGAGATTTTACCCAAGAAGAGTTACGATTATTAGTCAATGGACTGAAAGATAACTGGTCAGAATTGGCTAACATCACACTAACTTTCGAGAGAAATTTAAATAATCTTAGTCCTGGTACAAGTTATCAAGATGTTAGGTTGAAAATGACAGATGAGTCTGGTAATGAACGTTCATTGCTCAATACGAAGTTGCGTATTGCTGATACCATAGCGCCAACAGGGACAGTGAAATCAGAGACGATCGACCTCTCTGGGGTGACAACGGATATTCCCTCACGGTCCGATCTCATGGCCTTTCTGAATAATGATCTGGATGACAACTGGACATTACCAGAAAACATCAAAATCGACCTCGTTGACAGTAATGGTTCAGTGATAAATTTACAAGATTTAGAGTCAGAGGATAACATTTATACAGGCTATATTCGCTTAGAAGATGAGCAAGGAAATCAATCAAGTCTACAAGAAGTAAAATTCCAAGGAAGAGATGCGGAAGGTCCAACAGGAAATGTCACAACCTCTCCCGTAGATTTCCAAGCGCGAAGAAAGGATGAGTTGACGAGAGATGATCTTTTACGCTTCTTTACGGATGATCCTCTAGATAACGTGACACCAACCGATAAGCTCGATCTTTCCTTACGTAACAATGCTGGCGATGTTGTGAGTATTGTCAATGTCGCACCGTCGACGACTGTTTATGATGCGAAAGTTCGTTTACAAGACCAAGCGAACAACAAGACAGAATATCCAGTCAATTATCGGGTGGTGGATACGCAATCACCGACAGGAAGTGTCAAAGGAACTTGGACTGTTTTTGAAGCAAACCGCCATCGAGATTTTACCCAAGAAGAATTGCGCATGCTAATCGATAATTTAACGGATAATTGGACAGAGCTAGAAAATATTCAATTGCAAAATCATCGTCACTTATATGATTTATCTCCGAATCGTCCAATTGCTTATCATCCAATGGATATTACGGCAATTGATGAAGCTGGAAATGACCATGTTTTTACAGGAACCATGCCAAAGATAGTGGACACTACGGCACCAACAGCTAATTTCAAGGATGAAGTCATTGATTTTTCCACGCTTACATCGAACACGTTTTCTCGAACGGATTTGTTGCAGTTTTTCAACGGTGACCCCGACGATAACTGGAGTTTGCCAGAAAACATCACCATCGAATTAGTCGATAGTGAAGGGAACGAATTTGAGTTAGACGACTTAGAATACAAAGAATATACTGGCTTTATTCGTTTAGAAGATGAGCAAGGAAATCAATCGGAGTTACAAGAAGTTAAATTTCTTGCGGGAGACAACGAAGGTCCAACAGGAAATGTCGTCACCCAACCTGTCGATTTCCAAGCACGAAGAAAAGAAGAATTGACGAAAGATGAGCTATTGCAGTTCTTTACTGAAGACCCATTGGACAACACGACGCCAACCGATCAAATTGATCTTTCCTTATGTAATGATAACGGAGATATTGTAAGTATTGTCAATGTTGCCCCATCGACAACCATTTATGATGCCAACGTTCGTCTACAAGATATTCGAGGTAATTATACGGAATATCCGGTTAACTATCGCGTGGTCGATACACAAGCACCGACAGGTTCAATTAACCAAGAAATCACTATTTTCGAAGCCACACGATCGCGTGATTTTACACAGGAAGAATTGCGTTCGTTACTCATTGACTTAGAAGATAATTGGACAGAACGAGAAAGTATCACGTTAAAAAATAATCTTCCGTTATACAGCTTACGACCGAATAGTTTAGGTGAATGGTATTTTCAAGTACATGTAGATGCGACCGATGAAGCTGGCAATTCAATAAGAATTGAAGATACTAAGGTACGGATTGAAGATACCACGGCACCTGACGGAACATTAAAAAATCCATTAGTGTTCACGAAAGGCCAAACAGCACCAGCACCTCGTGAATTTTTAGATGGTGATCCGACCGACAACTGGTCATTGTCACCAGATATTCAAGTCGAAGTTGCATATGAAAACAATGTGCAATTTGCCGATTTAGCGGTAGGCGATCATGGTGTAACGATCACCTTAACAGACCAAGCTGGCAACGCTCGGACATTGAACAGTCAAGTCACGATTCTAGAAGATACGTCTGAGTACATTGATGTGACGATTCCTGTGAACGTATCCTTTGCAGAAAGTAAAGAAAGCAATGGTATCGTCTCACCCACTTATCAGATCCAAAACAATGCGGAACGTGCGGTCCAAGTGTCAGTAAGTTCGGTCGTTAGTCAATCAGATACCGAAAAACTAACAGAAATCGATCTTGGGGTGAAAAACAATCTGAATGACAATCAAGTCATGTTGATCTCATCAGGTAAAAACCTCAATAACCGCAGAGAACTAGGAACGATCGAAGGGCACAGTACTTCTTTCTCTTTCTCATTATTTGGTACAGTTGGTGAAAACTTTGATTTTGAAAGCTTAGATGATCCATTGAATCCAATCTACAGTATGCGTTTGAATTTCCATGCGCAGTAATTGATAAGAAGAAGTTGCACAGCCGTGTGACTTCTTTTTTTGTGCGTAATCTTATAACTATTTTCCTAAGCGATACGGAAAAATCTATTTTGAAAAGAAAGCGATTTCATTTTATAGTGAATGTAAGAAATCCAATTAAAAAATTAGAGGAGTGATCGTAATGAAAAAAGCATTGATTATTTGTGCCGCAGGAATGTCTTCTTCGATGATGGCATCGAAAACAACAGAATATTTTAAAGGAAAAGGGGAAGAAGTATTTGTTGACGCGGTTTCTGCAACTGAAGGGGACAACCAAATCAAGACAAGTGATTTCGATTTGTTCTTGATCAGTCCTCAAACCACAATGTACTTGGATAAATTTGTTAAACTAGGAAAAACAGTAGGGAAACCGGTCGTAAGTATACCATTCCAAGCGTATGTTCCTATCCCTACAGGTATCCAAAAATTAGCGGAGCTGATTGAGGAAAATATATAGACGAATAGGGGAAGATAATAATGAAACAAACAGAAAAAGAGTTATTGCGGCAATTGATTGATCATCAAGGAGAATACCTCACGAGCCAGTACCTCGCTTCTGAATTATTATTATCTGACCGTACGATTCGAAACTATTTAAAAACATTGAATGAAGTGATCGAAAACAATGGCGGAAGACTCATCGCCAAGCAAGGGCAAGGGTATCAACTAGAGGTGGTCAACAAGCTTGCTTTTGCTCTGTTTTTAAAGCAACGAGAAGTCACTGTCGAATATGGTGATCAGGTGACTGAGTTTTATGGTTCAGAAGATCGAAAAAAGTATATTTTAAACAAACTACTTTTGGAAGATCGCGCAATCGTGATTGATGATTTGGCAGAAGAGTTATATATCAGCCGTTCGAGTTTAGTGAATGATATCCAAGAAATCAAAGAGAAGTTAACCGAATATTCGTTGAAAATTGTGTCGAAACATAAACAGGGAATGTGGATCGAGGGTCAAGAACAGGACAAGCGACATGTGATCATGGATACCTTCTTTGGAAACAAGTATACCAATTCTTTGAAAGAATATCTCGGTAACAGTCAATTCTTCAAGGAAATCAATTTTGAAGAATTAGTGATCGTCATCTTGGACGAGATTCGTGAATCCAAATTAAAGGTGTCCGATTTTGTGATACAAAATTTAGCGTTACATTTAGCATTGGCAATCAAGCGAATGCGAGCCGGTTTTGAGATCCAAGTGCCTGAAATCACTGGAGAAGAAATCCATGAGACCGAATATCAAGCAGCCAAGAATATAACCAGACGGATCGAGTCTATCATGAATGTTCGTTTCCCAAAAGATGAAATTGCTTATTTAGCCTTACATTTGATGGCTAAATCGAATCAAAACCATAAAAGGGAGAATCAAGAGTTAGTGACAGAGCTAATGTCAGTTCTTAAAGAGTTAGCTCAGGTTCTTGGTCAGTCCATCGTCGAAGATTATCAATTCAGGAATGGCTTACTCAATCATTTAGAACCGATGCTGGTTCGCTTAGAGCGAGGAATTGCTCTGGAAAATCCTTTAACAAAAGAAATCAAAAAAGAAGATCCGAGAGCATTTGAATTGACCAAATACTATTTTGGTCAAATGCCTTCGCTGAAAGGTTATAAAATCAATGAGGATGAATGGGCGTATTTAGCGCTTCATTTAATGGCAGCAATTGAAAAAAACAAGGTGGATTGTAAATTACAGGCGTTGATCATTTGTGCGACTGGCTATGGAAGTGCGCAATTGCTAAAAAATCGGGTATTGAGTGAATTTGGAAAAAATATTGCAGTGAGTCAAGTGAAAGGCTATTACGAAATTGATGAACAGGCGTTAGAAAATGTTGATTTGATCATTTCTTCCATTGATTTGTCAACGATGTTTTTCAAAGTTCCTGTTCTTCATGTCAGCGTTTTCTTGAATGATCAAGATGTTCAGAAAATCCGCAAAGTGATCGAAGAACATCGCCCAAGTTGTTTAGTGAAACCCCAAGAATCTGTCTCGCTCATGAAAGAAAAGAGGACATTTTACGAAGAGCAGATTTCAAAAAAATGGTTTAAAGTTTATTCTTCAGCACCAACAAAAGATCAAGTGATCGCTGAATTGTTGGCACTTTTACAAGAAGATGAAACGGAGAATTATACGTCTGAGATGTCTCACCAAATCGAACGTCGTGAGAAAATGGGGCAAATCATTTTCAGTGAACAAGTCGTTGTCCCGCATCCAGCGATCCCAGTTGGAGCCACTGCTAAAATTGCAGTGGGGATCATTCCTGATGGGATGGAATGGGATGAACAAGGGGCGATCCATTTTGTCTTTCTAGTCTCTCCTTCTTGCATCGAGAATGAAGGAATCACTGTTGTAACGAAGGCAATCGTCAAATTTATTGATCGATTGGATCTACAGCAGCTGATTTTAGCTGAACCAACGTTTGAAAATTTTAATCAACAATTTATGAAAATGATTTACTAAGGAGGCGTCTTGATGACGGAGAAAATGACGAGTGAAGAGCTCCAAGTGACCGCATTTGATATTATTTTTCACAGTGGCAATGCACGAACATTGATCCACGAGGCATTTGCTTTGTTACGAGCAGAAAGCTTCACAGAAGCTGAAGGGAAGCTAGACGAAGCGAATCAGGAGATTTTGGAAGCCCATAGGTCACAAACGCATTTATTGAAAGAATATGCAAGTGGCCAAAAAATCGAAATGGAAATCATCATGGTCCATGCGCAAGATCATCTGATGACGACGATGACTTTGTTGGAAGTGGCAAAAGAGATGAGTTACTTATATCAAAAGTAAACAAGAACGGAGGTGGGAAAATGAGTGAAGCTGAGAAAAAACAACGGGAGTTAGAGAAAAAAGCATTTAGTTTGAAAGTCTTATATTTTAATCGCTATTTGATCATTCGCTATTTGACAGCTGGTTTCTTTTTTACCAATCTTTACTGGCTGGTTTCCTTACTCCTTGCGAGTAGCAAGATGTTTTGGGTACCATTAGGGCTATTATTCTTTCTTTTACCAGTCGTCGCAGAACAAGTAGCACTCTATCGTACACATAAAAATAATGCAACGGTTACTCGAAATTATTTCCGATTGCAAGCGGTAACCAATGTATTTCTCCTATTAGCAGTATTTTCACCAGGATATTCTAAGTTGTTTCCTTTTATGGCGAATGGTTCAAATGGCCAAGCATTGATTCTGTTTGTGATTGCTAGTGGGCTACTGATCTGTCTGTTTTGTCAGCGACGCTTGAATAAAATCCATGCAAATACGGATCGTCACTATCAACGAATCAAAGAGTATGAACGTGTAGTACATTTTGGAAAGGGGAGTAAATAGATGTTTGATTTTCTACAGAAATATTTGATGGGACCGATGGGGAAAGTGGCACAATTCAAGATCGTACGCGCAGTAATGGCTGCTGGGATGGCGTCGATTCCCTTTACGATCGTAGGCTCGATGTTCTTAGTTTTGAATATTTTACCGTTACCATTTCCGTTTTTAGAAGGATTTTTCAATGCAACTTTCTTTAAAGTCAGCGACTTGTATATGATCGTCAACACGATGACGATGGGGATATTATCTGTTTATTTTGCTATTGTATTTGCTTATGAATTAACGTCGATCGAAAGAGATGAACAAGCACTGAACGTCAATCCTTTAACTGGCGCGCTATTATCTGTTTTTGCTTTCTTCATGTGTATTCCAGAGTTGATCATTTCAGACGGAAAAATCAGCTTGATCTCTAGTATGACCGATGCAGAAACTGTGGTTAGTGGTGTACGTATGGGCGCATTTGTCGAACGTCTGGGTACGTCAGGTATTTTTACCGCCATCATCATGTCTTACATTGCAGTTGAGTTGTATTGTATGTGTGTGAAACGTAACTGGGTCATCAAGATGCCAGATGTTGTACCACCTGGGGTTTCACGTTCCTTTACCGCATTGATCCCAACGTTTGTGATTGCCTTTGTGGTGATGATTGTCAACGGCACATTAGTTGCGTTAGGAACAGATATTTTCAAAATGATCGCTATTCCATTTGGATTTGTAACAGAATTGACGAATACGTGGATAGGGATCATGATCATTTATTTCTTGATCCACGCGTTATGGATCGTAGGGATTCATGGGGCGAACATTATTACCTCATTCTTGACACCAATCGTTTTAGCGAACATGGCAGCGAATGCCCAAGGTGCAAATTATCCTTTAGCCGGCGAATTTAATAACTCTTATGTAACAGTTGGTGGTTCTGGGGCGACATTAGGATTAATTATCTTTATTGCTTTTATGGCAAAATCCGATCAGTTAAAAGTATTAGGAAAAGCTTCATTAGTACCAGGGATTTTCAATATCAATGAACCAATCATTTTCGGGATGCCGATCGTTTATAACCCTTACTTGGCAGTACCGTTTTTCTTAGCACCAATGGCATCCGCATCATTAGCATACTTTGCCATCAAACTAGAAATCGTTCGACCAATGTTAGCCCAAATGCCGTGGCCTTCACCAGTAGGGATCGGCGCATTTGTTGGTAGTGGAGGTGACTGGAAAGCCGCTGTTTTAGCCGTATTATGTGCGATTCTCGGCTTTATCATCTGGTTGCCATTCATCAAGTTTTATGACAATAAACTATTGACTGAAGAACAAGAAAAAGCCGCAGAATTAGCAAGAGAAGGTTCAGTGGCATAGTGATTCAAAAGAAAACTCAGTTGCCATTCGTTAGAGATGGTAACTGAGTTTTTTAGTGAGTTGTTATGAAAAAAGGAAAGCCTATATATGTTGAATAATGAGGAAATTGGGGGAAGCTTGTAAAAATAACCTTGTATACGAAAAAATAGATATCTATTAGTCAATAGAACCTACGAAGTTACTTCTAGAGGGAGAACACTATCAAAGTAAGGCAAGGGAATATTAGAAAACAGTTGCTCTCCCTCTTAAAGCAAGCCGCAACATTTCAATTGCCAGGAGAGTCAAAAGCGCAACATGATAAAAATAAGGGGAATAGCCTGGTTCATATATGGACAGTCATAAAAGGATGTAAACATGGTCGATAGCAACTCAATGATGCTTGATATTTATATCAAATAACAGAAAAAAAAGGACAAATATGTGGGAAATCCTCCGTATACTAGACACAAGTATGAAATAAAGAGGTTTAGAAAAAGGAGGACAAGTAAATGAAATTGATTGATTTAAGTATCACGATTGAAAATGAAGTGCCAAGTGATCCGCAAGAAATGATTCCGGTGATCAACTATTTAGATCACGAGAAAAGCGTGCCGGATATGTTACGCTTTTTTGAAACGGCAAAAAAGGAAGACTTGCCTAATGGCTTAGCTTGGGCGATGGAAAGTGTCCAGCTCACTACGCATACAGGTACTCATATGGATGCACCTTACCATTATCATCCAACAATGGATAATGGACAGCCAGCTTGGACCATTGAAGAGGTGCCTCTTGACTGGTGTTATGGGGAAGGTGTCATGCTTGATTTTTCAGATAAACCAAATGGCTATCAGTTGACGGTCACTGACTTTCAACACGCCTTGAAAAATATCAACTATACACTCAAAGAAAAAGATATCGTGCTGATCCAGACAGGTGCTGCGCCGTTTTGGGGGACGCCAAACTATTTGATCAGTGGATGTGGTGTCGGACGAGAAGCAACCCTTTGGCTATTAGAACAAGGAATCTGTTTAGTTGGTACGGATGCTTGGTCGTGGGATCGACCATTACCGTTTATTGCAGAAGAATTTAAACAGACTCGCGATCCCTCGATTATTTGGGAAGGTCATTTTGCTGGAATCGAAAAGAAATACTGTCATATTGAAAAATTGACGAACTTAGATCAATTGCCATCCACTGGTTTCATGCTAAGCTGTTTCCCAACTAAAATCAAAAAAGCGAGTGCTGGTTGGACACGAGTGGTCGCGATCATGGAAGAAAATCAATGTTGATTTGAAAAAGAATGAACGGATTTAGACATCTAGCGTCTGCCTATAGTGAGGGCGCTGAATGTTCAGATCTGTAAATGGAAGAACTGCGGACAAGAACAAGCAGGGCAAGCTGAGACAAAGCCAGTTAGTTCATGGAGGGATAGATCAATGGATTCAGAAAAAGATATCTTGCTTTATGGCTTATATAAGAAACGTGAAGCTTTTTTTGCCGATGTAAAGAGTAATAAAGTGGATCTACAAGGCTATCCAACCTTATCTGGTGAATCAGAACATGCACATATTATTGATTATTATAATAACAGGGTACATATGGCGATAGTTGAACGAAAAAGATCAGGAAGGTTACGCACTTTTGAACAATGGCGTCTATTTATAGATCAATTACTTTTTGTGTTATTCCGATTTTGGAATGAATATCCGCTTTGGAAACAATACTTGCAGTGTATGAACTGGAATCCTAAGAACTGTTTGTGGGCAACGTTCAATTATCCGATCTTTCATGAGAATCTTCGACTAGAGGGCATCGTGTTATATTTTCAAAATGAAGCAGGCGAGACAATCAGTTGTAATGACCACATTACTAGAGGCTGTAAAAATGGCATCGATATGGCCATGTACTATCCCAACATTCTCATTTATTTCGTGTTGGATGGCATAAAAATGAAAGAAGTCATGCAAAAAAATCGCCAAAAAAAATATAAAAGTGAGTATACCTGTAAAGAATTACGCTATATTTTCCGACATTGGTATCAATTAAAGGAGAAAGTTGTATTTTTCTTAAATCGAAAAATTGTAAAAGCACCTTGGATTGAAGGAAATCACATTCGCCAATGGCAAAAGTATCACGAGCATCGAAAGAAGAAGGGAAAAAGAGAAATCGCTAAATCTGTGGACGATTTAACACATGATGCTTTACCAAAAGAGAAGAAGAAAAATGAATTAAAATCTTTCAAAGCACTACTTTTAGAAGTAAATGAGAAAGGACAAATCCAGAAAAAAATGGAAAAACCGATCGGCAGACAGCGAGCGTTCACCTTGTGATGTATTTAGTGGGCATGTCTATAACTTGCTGTTGCGGAAGATTTGGCGATAGAAGGCTATTTGTAGAATAAAAGCCTTCACTTGGGGCACAGGAGAGAAACGAATGATAACAAATGAAATGAAAACTATATGTTTTGGGAATGAAAATGAGTACCAACGGCTATTTGCGTCAAATGAATTGGAACGATCCCAATCGGGTAAATGCCGTTGTTACTATTTCCGCAAAATGAAAAAAATTAGTTTATTTTTCTGAATATTATGAGTCCATGATTAAGTTTAAGAAAGTGGGATAACGGAATGGATACAGACAAAATGTATATTTTATTATTTGGGATGGATGATCAACGAAAGCTATTTTACCAAGATGTCATTTCGAGAAAAGTGAAACTGAAAAGATTTCCTAGTCTGACAGAATCAAGTTCATCAGCATATGTCATTGATCGCTATAATAAAGGGTTACATGAATTGATCGTTAGTAAAGTGTCGGAAAAAAAGCTAGAGACCGTAGAAGAACTGCAAGAATTTGAGAAAGAGTGGCCTAGCTTATTATCAGAAGAGTATAAGCATCTACCCCATTGGAAAAGATACTGGCTATCTATGCAATGGAACCCTAAGAATCGCTTGTTGAATATATTTAAAAAAGTAGTAACTGAAAGAAGATTATTCGTGGAAAAGGGGGCACTCTACTATCGCAACAAGTATAAAGATAAAAAAAGTTTTAATAAGCATATTGAAAGATGGTGTAAAAACGGTCTCGATATAGCCAGCCACTGTCCTAATGTTAGGATATATTTTGTACTGGATAAACTAAATATGCACAATATCTCTAAAAAAAATTGTTACGGACATTACGAAAGTGATTATACGTGTAAAGAACTGCGTTATATTTTTCGGCACTGGGATGAATTAAAAGAAAAAGTTGTTTTTTTTGAAAATAAAAAAATTGTGAAAGCACCTTGGATCAAAGGAAAGTATGTCAAGGAATGGCGGAAATATAGTGAAATACGAAAGCGGCGTTTCACATGGAATCTCAACAAGCAAGCGTGCAAGTCGATGGAAAATATCCAATCAAGTACATTCCTTACAAGAGAGAGGGCACAAGAACATAAAAACTTGCAATCGTTACTTAAAGAAGCAATAGGAAAGCAAAATAATAGCTCAGAGCAACAGAGACCATCTGCACGTAGGCAAAGGGCTTTGACGATATAGTTTTTGAAATACTATATTTTTTAGATACATAAGAAAGAGGAAATATCAATTCGAATATTCTTTCAATCAAAAAAGTCAGTGCTGAGTGGACACGAGAGCGCTATTTTAAAAGAGGAGGAATGGTCATGCCATTAGATGGAGATAAAGTATTATTGATTGGTTTGGATGTTTCATGTGAACGACTATTTAAGGAGTTAAATGAAGGGAAACATAGATTTGAAGGAGAATTAAAAGAAAAGGATCATCGAGCTTACATGATTGATACTTATAATAATGAAGTGAGAAGAGTCATTTATGATAAAGTCAGAAAGGATGAACTGGTAACGAGGGAACAATGGCAACAATTTGCTGAGGGCGGCATAAATGACTATGTAAGATCAGACAACTTACCATTGTGGAAAGAGTTCATGGCTGCATCTAAAGAAAACCCTAAGAATCAATGGACAAATAGTTTTTCCGGTGCAATCCAAGCTGGCAACATAGAAATAGAGGGTATACAACGGGACAAAAGTGGGAATAAAATTGGGACAGAAGGGACAGAGCTATACTACATAGACAAGCATGGAGATAGAGTATTCATCAAAGAATTAGATGAAAATGGAGGGAAAATCGGGATAGACATGCTAAAATGCTATCCCACTATAAAAGCTTATATCATCTTAGATGGTATACAGATGAAAGATATAGAAAATAGACGTGATTTTATGATGTATCCTATGGGGCAACTTCGTAAAATGTTGCGCTATGCTTATCGATCATGGCCGATCATAAAAGATCAGGTGACTTTTATGTCAAAGAGTCGGATTATACCACCACCTTGGCATGAAGGCGACTTTGTCAAAGAATGGCAAGTTTATATCGAAAATCGGGAAAATAAAGTGTCTAAAGGAATGGAGGTATCTTCTTTTCTAGCGGGTATACACAGCCCGGAACAAAAGAAAATGTGTACAAATGGCACGCAAGTACTTCGTAAAATGACGATAGGACTTGCTAAACGAGCAGAGGAATTAAATGAGCAAAAGAAAAGAGAAGCATCTCGAACAAAAATGCAGCGATCTTCAATTGGATCGGAAAGATAAAGCGTATATTGGATATTGCCTGAGATTTTTAGAAGATTATCTATGAGTTGATGTGGCAAGATAAAAAATCATTTTAAAGATATTGGAATAAACAGCTAAAAAAGCCAACTCATAAGGAGTTGCCTTTTTTTAGCTAGAGTTATCTGTCTAAGTTAAAGCGTTCTATTCTTCTTTAGAAAGCTTCATTGTTCGGTCAAGCGTTTTGCTATGTCATAGTCACCTTCATAAGGTTCATCGACACCACCGACTTTTTGATACGCATCAACGCCTTTACCAGCAATCACAACAGAGTCTTCTGGTTGGCTTTCTGCTAACGCTTGTTGGATCGCAGTCGGACGATCCATTTCATAATGGACAGCCAGTTCTGTATTCGTGATCGCTGCATGGATTTCTTCCGCAATTTTTTGCGGATCTTCAAAAGCAGGATCATCAGCGGTCAAGAAAACCACATCGGCTGTTTCTGATAAGACTTCTCCAAAGTCTTTTCTGCGGGAAATCGCTTTGTTTCCTGGACTTCCTAGAACGACAATCACACGGCCATTAGGATGTTCATTCTTAGCAAATGCTAATAATGTTTTTAAACTTAAATAATTATGGGCATAGTCAACATACACATGGGCACCGTTTTTATGGGTCAATTGATCCATGCGTCCAGGCACTCGAGCTTCGCTTAGTCCTTGTTGGGCATCTGAAATCGAAGCGCCTACTAATGTTGCTGCAATGATTGCGCTAGCGGCGTTTTCTTGATTGAAGCCACCAGCTAATTTGATCTCATATTCTGCTTCAACAGGCAATTCAGAACCATGTGTGATCAATTGGAACGCTTGTGTTTGATTTTCTAAACTTTTCACTTGAACGTCTGTTGTATCTGCTCGTCCGTAAGTGATGGCAGGAATACCATGGACTTGCCCCGTCTCCACTAATAAATCGAAGTAATCACTCTCACGGTTTAAAATCACTTTTTTTGAATTTAAGATCAACTGACGTTTGCAATAAAAGTAATCATCAAACGTTGGGTGTTCGATCGGACTGATATGATCGGGTGAAATATTTAAGAAAATCCCGACATCTAAAGTGAGTCCATAAACACGTTGCGTTTTGTAGGCTTGAGAAGAAACCTCCATGACAAGATGTGTCATACCGTTTTCCACTGCTTCAGCCATCATGCGATACAAGTCGAGTGATTCCGGAGTCGTTAGATTAGATTTGAAAAAAGACTTGCCGTCTAATGTGGTATTCATTGTTGAAAAAAGGGCAGTTTTGTAGTTAGTCGTATGGTCTAGAATGGCTTTGGTAAAGTATGCAGCGGTGGTTTTACCTTTAGTCCCAGTAAATCCGATGACTAGCATCTTGTTTTGTGGATAATCATAAAAAGCCATGGAAAGAATCGCCATTGCTTTGCGAATATCGGTCACGATTATGCCACAAGCTTCGTTCTCATAAGGTTCTTCAGCCACGTAGTAATTAAGCCCTTGAGCAATTGCGGCAGTTAAATACTCTTCTTTAAAATTTAATCCTTTACAAAAAAATAATGTCTCAGCATCGACCTGACGTGAGTCATAACTTAATTTCTTGAATACTCTATTTTCTGGAGCATACAGATGCCACCCCTGTGGTGATACAAATTCTTTTAACAGATTTTCTTTTAACAATAAGTTGCGGATATCTTCTAAGGAGAAGCTCATTGAATCATCCCTCACTTTGTATTTATTTGGTTTATTATAGCATATTTTTTGTTACGTATTTTCGTGAACAGACGATTTAAGTAAAAATGAAAGAAGGTAAAATATGGAAAGTGGACAGAAACAAATGATTTTATTTTTTGGATTGTCGACAACAAGAGCTGACTATTTTGAACGAATGACCGCAGGGAAACTCTACTTGAAAAATATGACAGTTGCAGAAGATGAAACTTTGCTACAGTATTCATTTGATCGCTATATCAGTTATTTACGGGATACGTTAAGGACAAAAGGATCAAAATTAACATCACCAGAACAATGGGAAAAGTTTTCCTATGAATGGCCTGAATATATCAAGTCTGAATATAGAGATTGGCCACTATGGAAAGATTATTACTATCACACACAACAAAACTATAAAAATTGGTTTGCTCGTCTTTATAAAGGAACAGTTGCTCAGCGTTATTTTTTTGTAAAAGCCTATTCTAAAAATTATCGACCAGATGAGTTTAGTGTATTGAAACTCCCTGACAACAAAGAATTAGGGAGATATATCTACAGTGAATTAGCTAAAGATCCTAACGTAGATTTAGGTGAACATCGATATGCATATGTCAAAAAAGGTGAAATGTATTCACCAGTATTCCACACTGTCAGGGGATCAAAAATAGGCATCGATATTGCAAAAACAAATCCCAATGTCACTATCTATTTTTTATTAGACGGACTTGATATGAAACGAGTATTGACTAAACCTCGAATAAAAATGCCGACTATCAACGTAACCAATCATGAACTTCGTTATATCTATCGCAATTGGTCACAGTTGGAAGGGAAAATTATTTTCTTTAACGATGGAAAAGAAGTTGCTCCACCATGGCACACATCAGAGTACAAGAAGATGTGGCAAGCGTATAAACCTAAAAGTTTTCAAAATAATAATTGGTTACGAAAAAAATGGGCCATTTTTCGCCATAAAAAAGTGGGTACCCAACAGAAAGTAGTGAACAATAAATACAACGAATATAGCAACGTGCAGGGACGTTTCTTCGTTGATATCCAACAACAGCTAAAGCAAGATAAGACAAAATTCTCCGAAGATAGAGATAAGAAAAACCGGCCATTACAGGAAACAAGACAACCCGATAATCGGATGTTCGTTGAAAAAACAATACGTAGAGTAGAAAAAATAGCGTATTGGAGAAATGAGGCAGTAGCAAGCAAGGCTAATCGGCAAAGAGCAAAAAAAGAATTTTTACGTAGTTAATGACAAATCAGGGCAACTTTACGAAAGAATCACTGATGTTAATAAAAAGAGAGAGGGTCTAAAAATGAATCCTGAAGAAACAAGCGGATTTAAAGAGCAGTTATCAAAGAAAAATAGTATATCTAAAGAGAAACCAGAACAAGCTGAACAGACAAGCATTACTACATCTCTACATGCCAACTATCATCTAGAGGATAGTTCAATGTATAGTATAGAATCTGACTCAATCTATTATAGTCTAGAAGATAGCTATAGTTCACAAGATCATTTGATACCTAGGGGACAAGCCAAACAAGCGGATCAAGTCAGTGGGAAACAACCGGGAATGATGACCAGGATGTGGAGAAATCTACTAGGTGGTCAATTTTTAAATGGAACAGCTTTAAATAAGGTAAAGCTTAATAAAACTATCCCTTTAAATAATGTTCAACAATTCTCGAAGGAAAGGTTCGGTGGAGGCAAATTAGCCCAAGGTTCAGTAGAGCGAGCCAAAAAAACAGACAACAGTGTAACAACCTCTCCACAATCTACATCAAAACGACGAAGAATTTTGTCATACATAGCTGAAAAAATCCAAAAAATAGGCAGGACAACAAAGAGGAAAGAACCTAGAACAGCTGAAGATCATTCGTTGCCGAAGCCAAAAACGATTCAAAAAAATGAGAAGCAGTCCACTAAGAGATTAAATGATCTTCCAACATACTTCACACGTAAAATCCGTTCGGCAAATGAAGCTGCAAAAACGGCAAATAACTTATTTTCAAAAAAAGAAAAGGCGATGGTTGCTAAAGAACGAGGGTGAATCGTTTGATCTCAGCTTGAATGTTTTAGTAAAAAAAACGTTAAAGGACAGAAACAAACGAGGTCTGTCTAACAGTATCTGAAAACGAGTCTTAAATAAAAAAAGAAAGAAGGAATAGAAAATGATTGATGAAGAAATACGTGAATTAGGAGAAAAGTTATTTAACAAAAAGGATCTATCGAAAGAGGAGAAGCTTACAGCCTTTAAATATATAGTTTCACATTATAATATACCAGAAGATGATGTAATAGCCAGACTAGAAAACAACTTTGTACGCAAAGAAGACTCATTTAATGAGGCGATCGATCAACCTCATCGTGAACAAAGATTCAGACCCATAAAGCAAATCAGTCGAGCGATTCAGTCACTGTGGAGAAGAACATGGGGAGTGATAAGAGGCGGTCGACAGTCCGATAGAATCGCTTTAAATAAGGAACAAATCGTCACTACAAACAACAATGAACAACGATCAAAAGAAGGAATCAACCGAAGCGACTCGACTACAAGTAGAACAAAAAACGCTAACACATTTAAGGATGTAAAGGTTACAGGTGATTCGTTACATAGCCCACAAAGGACCAAAAAGTCTATTTTGACTGCGAAAGAGAGCCCGATATACTTCACACGTAAAATTCGTTCGGCGAATGAAGTGGCACAGGCAGTAAATACCTCATTAACTAAAAAGGTAGATCATCCGGTTTCAAAAGAACGAAGATAAACGTTTTGTCGTAGCGTGAAAGTCTCAGTAAAACAAAACATTAAAAGGAGGGGAAGGAAAACAATTTAACTTGTTTCAATTTAAAACTTGTTATTTAAATAAAAAATGGAAGAAGGAATAGGACAATGAATCCAGAAATCACTATGAATTCGATCACCCCACATATCAATAAGTATAGGCGACAACGTGCAAAATATGATGTATATGAATTAATTAAATTAATACAAGAAGTAGAAACTAACCCTAAACTGCAAGAATTGTTAGCTAAAGAAGGAGGTCCGACTAAAGGGGAAGCAGCGTTAGACTATGTGTTAAATAAGATGGATCGTGAATCTTTAGAAAAATCCCCTTCTAGCCGTCCAGCTATCACAAAGTATCTGCGACAAGCAGGAGAAAAAAATCCATCTGTATTCGCTGATTTGATCCAACATGTAGAAACTAACCCGGAGATGCAAGCGTCGTTAGCTAAAGAAGGAGAACCGACTAAAGGAGCAGCAGCGTTAGAGCATGTGTTAAATAAGATAGATCGTAAATTTGCAGAAGAACTAATTCCTAGCAAGCGTTCATCTAAAAAGACTGTACCTACAAACAAAATGTTTCCTATAAAATCAACGAATGATGGAAAGACAAGAGACGCTATAGTTACCTCTGATCAAAATAGTAGAAAATTATATCCTAAATTCGAAACAGAAGGGTTCAATAGAAAATGTGATTATGCAAAAAAATATGCAACTGTTGTAAATAGCAACCTAGAAAAAAATGAAAAAGCGATGATTTCGAAAGAACGAAGATAGAGAACCAGATCATCCTGTGATTGAAATAAAACAGTGATTACGTATAAACTACAACCGCTAAAAAATAAAAAAAGCCGATAAAAAGATTGCTACTTTGTGGATTTACACTTAAAATATGAGTAATGTTTTGAAGAAAGTTGGAATCTGATCAATGACTAATCAAAGAAAACCAGCAGTAGAAAATTTGACAGTTCAAGAGAAAATGGCTAGAGGTTCTGCTTGGATGACTGCAAGTAATATGATCTCTCGATTACTTGGCGCAGTCTATATTATTCCTTGGTATGCTTGGATGGGCGAAAATGCAAAGGCTGCCAATGGATTATTCAATATGGGGTACAATATTTATGCGTTATTCTTAATGATTTCAACTGCGGGGATTCCAGCTGCCATTGCGAAACAAACCGCACGTTACAATTCATTGAATGAATACGGGACGTCTCACCGGTTGTTTCTACGAGCAATGCAAATGATGGCTGTTTTAGGGGTGTTTTTTGCAGGATTTATGTATTTTGCTTCGCCTTGGTTAGCTCGTGCCTCTGGTGGTGGGGAAGAATTGATTCCAATCATGCGCTCATTAAGTGCAGCACTATTAGTATTTCCTTGTATGAGTGTTATTCGAGGATACTTCCAAGGGAATCAGGAAATGATGCCTTATGCACTTTCGCAAATCGTTGAGCAGATTGCGCGCGTATTTTATCTGTTGCTTTCTACATTCATCATCATGAAAGTCCTGTCAGGGGACTACGTAACTGCGGTGACCCAATCGACTTTTGCAGCATTTATTGGGATGATCGTCAGCTTGGCTGTCTTATTATATTTTTTGAAGAAACATCAAGCGTATACAGCAGCTCGTGTGCAGTACAGTGAAAACCAAGTGACCATTGCCACGAAAGAATTATTGTTGGATACGATCAAAGAAGCGATTCCTTTTATCATCGTAGGATCAGGGATCACGATTTTTAAATTAGTCGATCAATTTACATTTATTAAAATCATGTCGGATACCACTGAGTATTCCAATGCCCAATTATTGGATCTTTTTTCAATTTTCAGTGCGAATCCTGACAAGTTGACAATGGTCGTCATTGCTTTAGCGACGTCGATTGCTGCGACAGGCTTACCTTTGATCACGGAAGCGGTAACGATCAAGGATCGTCGTGGACTAGCAAAATTAACAAGCAGTAATTTACAGTTGTTTTCCTTTATTATGTTTCCTGCAACGTGTGGTGTGATGCTCTTGGCATATCCTTTGAATACTTTATTTTATACACCAGATCAACTAGGAAGCCAAGTATTGATCCAAGCAAGTTTTGTCGGACTTTTTCTCGGACTTTATATGCTTGTATCAAATATGCTTCAAGGGATGTTTGAAAATAAAGCGGCGATCCAATACTTACTGGTTGGGTTTCTCGTAAAACTGGTCTTGCAGTATCCAGCAATCCGTATTTTTGAAGTGTATGGGCCATTGCTTGCAACGATGATTGGTTTTATCGTTTCTTGTTCGTTGATACTAAAGAAAATCCATCAAGTGGCTCGCTTCAATCGAAAATTTGTATGGCGCCGCACCTTATTGATTTTTATTCTTACTCTGTTGATGCTCCTTGCAGCAGGGCTGACGAAAATGATTTTCGGGATGTTCTTGAGCCAAGACAGCAAGTTCCAATCACTAATATTAATTGTTTTAGTCGCCGGAGTGGGTGGTTTGGTTTATACGTATTTGGCACTGAAGCTTCGTCTCGCAGATAAGTTATTAGGACGTCAAGGAATGATTCGTTTACGCCGACGGTTGCGTATCAAATAAGACAGGCATTGCTTGAAAAGGGGACAATCACATGCGTTTAGATAAATTTTTAGCTGACATCGGTCTTGGCAGCCGCAAAGAAGTCAAAGGGCTGATCAAAAAAGGCTTGATCACAGTCAATGGAACATGTATTAAAAGTGATAAATATCAAGTGAAAGAAACCGAAGATACGGTGATGTATCTGGATGAATCCTTACATTACCAAAAAGATTTTTATTATATCTTGAATAAACCGGCGGGTGTAGTTTCAGCAACTCAAGATAATCATGATCAAACCGTCATCGACTTACTTTCTGATGAAGATTTTAGAGAAGATCTATTTCCAGTTGGTCGGTTAGATAAAGATACAGAAGGATTGTTGATCCTAACCAATGACGGGCAGTTTTCCCACCAATTGCTCTCTCCCAAAAAACACGTAGAAAAAGAATACTTGGCAGAAGTAGCTGGCGTGATGACGAAAGCAGATGTGTCAGCCTTTGCAGCTGGACTACTCATTGATGGAGATGAACAGACCCTGCCTGCAAAACTGTTCATTGACTCAGTCGATGAAGAAACAAACACTTCTCGTATCCGCTTGATCTTACATGAAGGGAAATTCCATCAAGTCAAACGGATGGTAAAAGCCGTTGGCAAAGAAGTCACTTACTTGAAACGGATACGTATGGGGAATTTTCTTCTGCCAGAAGATTTAGCTTTAGGAGAGTATCGCCAAATGACACCAGATGAATTGGCACAAGTAAGAAGTAAATAGAGCCTGAAAACACAGCTTATAGGATTGGGGTATACTACTCAATCCTGTAAGTTTTTTGTTTAGGGCTGTCAAAGAAGTGTATAGTGGAAAGTCTAAACACAAGAAGAAACTAAAAAGTAATTTCCCTATACGAATATGATGTTAAATCAACCAATTATGACGGATAAAACAAAATAATAAATATATAATGTATGATACTCAGTGTATAAATCATTTGAATTTTTTATTAACTAAAAATATTAATTATGTAATTTGCTCAAATAATATTTTAGGGAATATTATGATCTATTATATTTCTATTTTCCCAAAATGGGAGGTACATAACGAATGAAAAAAAGCTGTTTTTAAAAGGTTATTTAGTTTATAACCAGGAATAATAATTTATTTATGTGAAATGGCAGTTCAGAGAAAATATCTTAGGTAGGTTCTATGTCAATATTTCAAAACAAGGCAGAGGGGAATATGAAAAAGGATAATTTCATCTTGATGGATAATCTTGGAGTGGAACATAAAAACAATAAAGTATTAAAAAATATAAATATGCAAATTGAACATGGAGAATTTGTATTTTTGATAGGAAAAAGTGGCTCGGGAAAAACCACTTTAATTGAGTTGATTCAAGGGAGACGAATGTATAATACGGGTAGCTTGAAAATCAATGATAAAGAAGTATGTCAATATAACTATAAGGAATTACAAAATTTAAGGGAAATGATGGGGGTAGTTTTTCAAGATACAAGATTGATTGAAGAGTGGACAGTATTTGAAAATATAGCTTATAAATTGGAATATTTAGGTTATCCATCCTCATTGATACAGTCGAAAGTTGAGGAAGTTGCAACAGATCTGAAACTAGATAGATGTATAAAAAATTTACCTAGAAATTTATCTGGTGGTGAAAGACAACGTGTGAATATTGCCAGAGCAATCGTTGCGAATCCCCCAATTATTATTGCTGATGAACCGACAGCTAATTTAGATAAGGCAAATGCAAAAATAGTATTCGAGTTATTGAAAAAAAAGAATAAACTAGGCTCTACGATTATTATGTCTACTCACGATCCTAACTTTATAAAAGAATCTGAATTTAGAATCATTAAGTTAATTAAAGGAGAGAAGGTATATGATCAATGTGGGTCCAACTATTTTATCTAACCTATATCTTATTAGGAGAAGTATTAGAAGCGTATACAAAGTAGGGATTAGATATGTTGTTTCAATTACTATTATTGGCATCCTATTTTTTGAGTGTGTCTTTTTGCAACTGTATTTACAAGGATTTATTCAAATCATGGAACAAGAAATAATGAGTAGCGATTTAAAGTCGGCACAACTAAGTTTAGATGGAAATCAGTTTTTAATTATGCAAATTTCTTTTGGAAGGGATATTTTATCCTTTTTAATAGTGATAATTAGCATATATATATTATTTGACTTTAGAAATAAAATTTTACTATTCAAGGTAATTGATAGAACAGATGTTGAAACAAAAATATATTTGGGAATCCAACCTAAATATATATTGAGAGAATTATTACTAAAAAATTTTTTTATCTACATAATTGGATTAAGTCTTAGTTATATCATTTGTATCTTTCTAAATATGAAACTAGTTTCTTTATTCAATTCTATTTTGCCTTATGATTTACAGGAACATTACAGAAACTCGATTTTCTTTTCAATGGTTTTTTTTATGTTAATACTTTCTATAGTGTTAGTATTTTACACTATTATAATAGAATTTATCAGTATCCAGAGATTTAAGAGAACTTTTTCACTGTATTAACAGTGGTGTTTTTTCCGTATGTAATCAACTTTATTACGGAGTTCTTTTTTTCACATTCTCACTAAATAAAAGTATAGATTTATAAAAACATGCGTATGTAGAGCAAATAAACTGACTTAACTATTATCCAACCACAGTCATACGTTATTATGTAAGCATCCAATAGCAAAGTACATAAACATTTTTCTAACTGCATTTAGACTAAAAATAGATAGAGCAATAAAAAACTACTTACAGGATTCAGGAATGCATTCCTCAATTCTGTAAGTTTTTTTGTTTATTTATTGAAATCATGATAGGTGGCAACCTAAAACAGCTATTTTTCGTTTTTCAGTCTCACACCTCAGATCAAAATGATTCTTTTACAATCTTCTCTATAATTTGTTTCATTTTCCCTATGATTTGTTCATTTATTATATCTTTTGAAAGCGCTATAATGACAGTGCGAATGAGGTGAAAGGAGTTTTTATATGAGAAAAAGGAAGGGGTTAAAAGGTTTTTTTGGGAATTTATGGCGCTATAAGGCGCTTGTTTTGATGGCGATCCCTGGGATGATCTGGATGATTTTTTTCTTTTACATCCCGGTATTAGCGAATGTCGTTGCGTTTAAAAATTTCCATATTTCTGCGGATGGCTTTCTTGCCAGTTTAAGAGAGAGTCCATGGGTTGGATTGGAGAATTTCAAGTTTTTATTTTCTTCTGATCAAGCGTTTCTGATTACCAAAAATACGATTTTATATAATGTGACATTTATTTTACTGAATCTTTTGATATCTGTCGTGTTTGCAATCATTATGAGTGAATTGCGAAATAAACGATTGGTAAAAGTATACCAGACCATGTCATTGCTTCCCTATTTCCTTTCTTGGGTCATCATTAGTTACTTTGTCTATGCGTTTTTAAGTCCAGATAAAGGGATCTTCAATCAATGGTTGGCAGCAAGTGGGAGAGAAACAATCAATTGGTACAATGATCCTAAATATTGGCCATTTATTTTAGTCTTTATTGGAACATGGAAAGGGATCGGCTATAACAGTATCATCTATTTTGCTTCAGTTATGGGAATCGATCCGACGTATTACGAGGCAGCGATGGTGGATGGCGCAAGCAAGTGGCAACAAATCAAACATGTGACGATTCCACAATTGGTCCCTCTGATGACGATCTTGACGATATTAGCAGTTGGAAATATTTTCCGAGCGGACTTTGGTTTGTTCTATAATATCCCAAAAAATTCCGGAGCGCTTTATGAAGTGACACAAGTTTTAGATACTTATATCTATAATGGGCTGACATCCACTGGCGACTTTGGTATGACGGCCGCAGCTGGGCTGTATCAATCAGTCGTCGGCTTTGTTTTATTAATGATCACCAATACGATTGCTCGTCGTTTTGACAGCGAATCGGCATTGTTCTAAGGAGGAGAAAAATGAATAAAAAGAAAGTTCAACGAGTAGAGATTCGCTCGTTTAGTCAAACCACCAACTTTTTCTCCAATATTTTGATTGCACTTTTTGCTTTTTCTTGTGTATTACCATTTATTTTTGTCATTGCGATCTCTTTTACAGATGAATCCATTTTGGCCACGCAAGGGTATAGTTTTTGGCCTAAAACACTTAGTACATTTGGGTATACTTTTTTGTTTGACCAGATGCAAAACAAAATTTTTCAGGCTCTTTTCGTCACTGTTCTTGTGACAGTAGTAGGAACGTTGATCAATAGTACAGCAACTTCTTTATATGCTTATGCTATTTCTCGATCCAACTTTCCATTTCGTCGTTTCTTTACAGTCTTTTGTTTGATCACGATGTTGTTCTCACCAGGGATGGTTGCGAACTACTTAGTGATGACGAATTTATTACAACTGAAAGATACGATTTGGGCATTGATTTTACCGATGGCGGTCAGTCCGTTCAATATTATCGTGATGCGAACATTCTTTAAACGTTCGGTGTCTGATTCGATCATTGAATCTGCTAGGATAGATGGGGCGAGTGAACTTCGGATTTTTGTACAAATCGTCTTACCTTTAGCGATTCCAGGAATTGCGACAATCAGTTTATTTGCAGCTTTAGGTTATTGGAATGACTGGTTCAATGCGTTACTGTATATTCAAAACGATAATCTCGTTCCATTGCAATATTTATTGATGAAGATTCAAAGTAATATCCAATATCTTACTCAAAATGCTGGAGCAGGTAGTCAGTTAGCCGGCGGTCTTGCTTCTGTTCCTGGAGAGTCTGCTCGTATGGCAATCGTTGTTATCTCAACATTACCGATTGCGATCAGCTATCCATTTTTCCAAAAACATTTTGTTAAAGGGTTAACGATTGGCGGCGTCAAAGAATAAAGCACTAAAATAGGAGGAAAAAGATATGAAGTTATGGAAAAAATTAGCTTTTACAGGATTCTCAGCACTAACAGCAATCAGTTTAGCAGCTTGTGGGGGCGGTTCAGGTGACAAGGACGATGCAGCGGCCAGTGATACGACGACATTACAAATGTACCAGATCGGTGACAAACCAGATAACCTTGATCAGCTGCTGGAAGTCGCGAATAAACGTATTGAAGAAAAAATTGGTGTAAAAGTCAATATCAATTATATTGGTTGGGGCGACTATGAGAAGAAAATGAACGTCATCATCTCATCCGGTGAAAATTACGATATCGCTTTTGCCAACAATTACGTATCAAATGCACAAAAAGGCGCGTTTGCAGACTTGACTGAATTAGCGCCTAAATATGGAAAAGAAGCGTATGATTCTTTGGATGAAGCATATATCAAAGGCAATCTGATCAACGGGAAATTATATGCCTTCCCTGTAAACGCCAATGTCTTTGCACAACAAGTGTTGACTTTCAATAAGCCATTATTAGATAAATACAATTTATCGATTGATGGTATTGAAACGTATGCAGATGCAGAAAAAGTTTTACAAGAATTCCATAAAAAAGAACCGAATACAGCGGCTTTTGCCATTGGGCAAGGATTTAAAGTACAAGGGGATTTCGATTATCCATTAGGAAATACTTTGCCATTTGCGGTTGATTTGAATGGCGACAAAACAAAGATCATTAATCAATATGACAACGAAAATTACATCGAACTGTTACGGACGATGCATAGTTGGTATGATCAAGGATTGATCCCTAGTGATGCAGCGACTAGTAACAAAGATTATCCGTTAGAAGGTAATACATGGTTGATGCGTGGAGAAACACAAGGACCATACGATTACGGCGATACGATTTTAACAAATGCTGCAAATCAAGAATTAGTATCGAAACCAATTACTGTTCCTTTGAAATCAACAGGACAAGCGCAAATGGCAAATTTTGTTGTCTCTAATACATCAAAAAACAAAGAGAAATCAGTAGAGTTCTTAGCGTTATTGAATAGCGATCCTGAATTGCTTAACGGCTTGGTTTGGGGAATCGAAGGAGAGGCATGGGAAAAAGTTGGCGATGACAAAGTAAAATTATTAGACGGCTATCAGCCAAAAACACACATGTCTGCTTGGAATACTGGAAACAATAAGATTCTTTATACACAAGATACGATTACCGATGAAATGATCGCTAAAAGAGATCAATCGATTGCAGAAGCTGAAACTTCTCCAATCTTAGGCTTCAGCTTTAATACAGACAGCGTAAAAACTGAATTGAGTAATATCTCAAATGTCATGAATCAATACCTTGATGGATTGAACACTGGAACTGTCGATCCAGATGAAACCTTACCAAAACTAATGGACGCCTTAGATAAAGCTGGATACGACAAAGTACTGACAGAAATGCAAAAACAATATGATACATTCCGACAAGAAAACAACTAATCAAAGCTAAGGTTGTGACGGAAGTGTCTAGCTCCGATAAATAAGGCGGAATCCACGGAAATTGCTCTTGAATTTTTGTGGATTTCGTCTTATTTCCGAAGGAGTTACTTCTAGCTGATGACCGAAGATGTGCTTCTTGAACACCATTTATTTGGTTTTATATATTCCAATATGCTCAAGGTTACAGTATGTTTTTGTATAATAGGATATGATGAAGAATAAAGGGGGAAAGTCCTGTGTTAGGTAGAGCATTGGAAACAGTATTCATACGCGTATGGGTCATCATGAAATTGACATTGTATTTTTGGGGCTTAGCTGTGTGTGGCGGCGTCGTTTTAGGAATCGGGCCAGCTTGGAAAGTTGTCAATGAACAGTTTTATCTCCATGGTTTCGAATATAAAGACATCACGATCAGCGAAAGTTGGCAGATGTTCAAACAGTCCTTCGTGCGAGGAAATCAATTGTTTGGCCTTTTTTCGGCTTGTCTTTTTTTGCTTAGTTATAACTTGTATTTATCTGTACAGATTCAAGGGATTCTTTTCTTAGTGATTGATTTTATTATACTGTTCAGCATGTTGTACGCTTATGCGACGTATCAATATAGTATGATTTTAGATAGTGGCTATCAAATGACTTTAAGAAATCTGCTGAAGTTGAGTTTGATTTCCAGTTTCGCAAGTTTTTCAACTTTCTTAAAAATCATCCTTGGCAGTGGTCTGATTCTTTGGGTGACGTGGAATTATAAAGGGTTGATTTTATTTGGTTTGATTGGGTTACTTACAGTTTGGAACGGAACGATCACCAAACAATGGCGGGAAAATCTGGACTTGCAGTTGGAAACATATGAATAGGTTAGATTTTATCTTTTCAAAAGGAACGTTGTTAAACCGTTTATTGCGTAAATATGCGATCATGATGATTGCTTTGACGATGATTGCAACGATCATCATCAGCGTGCATACATTCATCCAAAGACAAATCCAAGCACAACAAGTAGTGAATGAAGCAGTTCAAAGTACGTTGCGAACGCTTAGTGATAAAACAACGTTAAGTAAAGTGATCAAAGATCAATTTGTAGGGGATTCAGATAAAATCGAGAATACCACCACTTATTTAACTAAACCGATCGATCAATATTTGATGTATGCGTACGACCGACAACGACAATCTGCTGATTTTCTTTCATTCCCTAACGTAGTTCGTGATATGTATGTCAATTATGAAGAGGTAAGTAGTGTGTACCTTGTGTTCAACCAATTACCAGAATATTTTGAGTCCACTAGAGAGAACAAAGGCGGGATAGTCAAGCAGGGAACGCCACAATTAAAACAGGCTTTTTATATCAAAATGACGATTACACAAGGTGGCGCAGAAATTGGCAGTATGTTTGTAGGGTTTGATAAAGATGAACTTGATGCAGCGCTGACGAATTTAAATACGTTTAATGGATTATCTCTTTACATGATTTCCGGAACGAGTAATCGGTTGTATACATTTCATGATCGAGCACTGGGCAAAGAACGAATCTTTAAGCAGGAAAAGTTGATCAATCAGACCCTACAAGCGGATTCTACATTACCAGTGGAGAAATTAGAAAAATCGAATTTTATCCAATCGCAAGAGGTGTCCGACGATTATCGTATTTTAGCCACATTAGATAAGCGTACGGTTCGCCAAGTAACAGAAAAAAGCTTAGCACCGTTAATTATTGGCGTCATTTTATTGGATGGTTTATTGCTTTTATTTTTATACAAGACGTTCAAACGTTATTCTCAACAAATCGATCGTGTCATGGAAGCCATGGATGAAGTGGCTAGAGGGAATTTAGATACTCGTGTGGATACTAGTATCACTGAATACGAGCTAAAAGACCTATCAGTCGGAATCAATGAGATGCTAGGCAGTATCAATCAATATGTGGAAGATATCTACAAATTAGAAATCAAACAACAAGATGCGCACATGCGTGCATTACAAGCACAAATCAATCCGCATTTTCTATACAATACATTGGAATATATTCGAATGTATGCCATCAGTGAAGGTAGTGAAGAACTAGCAGATGTTGTCTATGCTTTCTCTGCATTATTACGTAATAACACCAACCAGGAAAAGACGATTCATTTAAAAGAAGAATTGGATTTTTGTGAGAAGTATGTGTACCTCTATCAAATGCGTTATCCTAGCCGTATCGCCTATCATTTCACGATCGAATCATCATTGGAAGAGATTGAAGTACCTAAATTTATCATCCAACCATTAGTAGAAAATTATTTTAAACATGGCGTTGATTTTACTCGTTTTGATAACGCATTGAGTGTAAAAGTATTTGAAGAAAATGGATTTGTTCATCTTTTGATTCGTGATAATGGCAAAGGAATCACAGAAGAGCGATTAGCTGAAATCAGCGCACAGTTGGCGCAAAGCAAAGTAGAACTCAGTGGATCGATCGGCTTACAAAATGTCAATGAACGGTTGCGTGCTAGTTTTGGACCGAGTTATCAGATGACCCTAGCTAGAAATGCAACTGGTGGATTAACGATCCATATTACTTTTAAAATAAAAAGGGGAGCTGCTGATGTCTTATAACGTACTATTAGTTGATGATGAATATATGATCTTAGCTGGCTTACAAAAAATCATCGATTGGCAAAATTTAGGATTTAACGTTGTTGCTACTGCAGAAAATGCTATGCAGGGACTATCGATTTTAGAGACGCAGCCAATTGATCTAGTTGTCACAGATGTAACGATGCCTGAGATGAATGGATTAGAATTTATTGAAGCTGCTCAAAAAGAACATCTTTTTGAATTTATGATCTTATCGGGCTATCAAGAATTTGATTATCTAAAAAGCGGGATGCAGTTAGGCGCTGTTAATTATTTGATGAAACCAGTCAATAAAGCAGAACTGATTACTAGTCTTGAAACCGTCAAGAAACGCTTGGATCATCGAAGACAACAAAAAAATCAACAAGAAGTGTACCAAGAAATTCTATTTAGCCAATGGTTGAATGATGAATTGGATGAACCTAGTGAAGAAGAACTTTTAGAAAAACTAGGCAAGCGTCAGCGACGTGTCTTACTTGCACAAGTACCTAGGCAGGCTGAAACGACAATCAGTCAGTGGCTGACAAAAAGAAAAGAACCTTTTTATTACCAACGGAATTATGGAGAACTTGTTTTATTTGTTTTGTTGCTTCAGGAGGAGGCAGTAGAACTGTTTAGCCATTTTGTTGAACAGTCGCTGATGTGTGAGAATTGGCTGATCAGTATTGGGGATGAATCTTGTGATCCGGAAACGATACCGCAAAGCTTCCAGCATGCTAAAGATAATTTACAACTACATCAATTCTATGGGGATCAAAATCAACGTATTTTCTATGCCGAACAAGCAGAAATTAAACAATCAATTGATTTTGTATCATTTAGTCGTGTGTTGAAAAGTGGTCAGTTAGCGCTCGCACAACAAATGATTTCTGACTTTTTCGAGCAATTCCAACAGGCGGTCATGTCGCCTGAAGATATCCGTCATTTCAGTTTTTTATTATTTATGGATATCTATCGTGAGCTGATCCGTTTAGAAGATGATGAATACTTAACAGGCATCCAAAAAATCAATCAAGCAAAATCTGTCCAAGAGTTGCATCAACTCCTACTATCTTTATTGGAAAATCAGCATAATCAAAAATATAGTCAAAATGTCGAAAAAGTTCTTCAAATCTTACATGAGAAATATAAAGAACCGTTAACCTTGAAAGAAGTCGCAGAACATTTGCATCTGAATGTCATGTATCTAGGACAACTGTTTAAAAAAGAAACTAAAAAAAGCTTCTCTGCGTACTTGAATCACTTAAGAATGGAACAAGCAAAATGGTTGCTGATCCATAGTAATCAAAATATCAATGAGATCTCTAATGAAATCGGCTATAATAATACGACCTATTTTTCAAAATTATTCAAAAAAATCGTCGGACAGTCGCCTTCAGAATACCGAGAAAATCAAAGTCAAACAGAAGGAAGTTTCATCTGAATAAAAAACAGAGATCGTGAGATTTAACATCTCATTATCTCTGTTTTTATATGATTGAATAAGTAAAAACAATCATATAAAAAAACAAAAAACATAAAATATGTGATGGGTTTTATGTTAAAATGGACCATGTAGATTGTTTATGATGGTAGCTACTCAGGGGGTGATGCCTATGAGCATTTTCCTACTTCAACGAAGGGAGTAGCCTTTTGTCTGTTGCGGAAGCACTGGCATTGATGATCCAGTTCGGATCGTTGATGCTTGCGCTTGTTGGCATTATGCTGACAATCAGCAAAAAAGATAAAAAATAACCCCGTCATAAACTTTTAGCAGAAGTTGACGGGTTTATTTTAGCTCAAAACATGCTACCACAAAACGGCTACATTGAAGCGATGTTCACGCATCGCTTCTTTTCTTTAGTATAGCATCTTAACTAGGTATCTGTAAATAAAGAGTCATGGATAAAAAATCATTTGAGTAAGAAAATAAAAAAACAGAGGATATGCGAACGTAGTTCTCTTATATTCTTTTTTATATGATTGAATAAGTAAAAACAATCTTATAAAAAAACAAAAAATAAAAATATGTGAAAGGCAATATGGTAAAATAAACTATGTAGATTGTTTATGATGGTAGCTACTCAGGGGGTGATGCGTATGAGCATTTTCCTACTTCAACGAAGGGAGTAGCCATTTTGTCTGTTGCGGAAGCACTGGCATTGATGATCCAGTTTGGATCGTTGATGCTTGCGCTTGTTGGTATTATGCTAACAATCAGCAAAAAAGATAAAAAATAACCCCGTCATAAACCTTAGCGAGATTTAACGGGGAATTTCCAAATAATTTTGCTACCGTCATGCGGCTACATTGAAGTGATGTTGACGCATCACTTCTTTTCTTTAGTATAGCATCTTAACGAGTCATCTGTAAATAAAGGGTCATGGATAAAAAATCATTTGAGTAAGAAAATAAAAAAACAGAGGATATGCGAACGTAGTTCTCTTATATTCTTTTTTATATGATTGAATAAGTAAAAACAATCTTATAAAAAAACAAAAAATAAAAATATGTGAAAGGCAATATGGTAAAATAAACTATGTAGATTGTTTATGATGGTAGCTACTCAGGGGGTGATGCGTATGAGCACTTTCCCACTTCAACGAAGGGAGTAGCCTTTTGTCTGTTGCGGAAGCACTGGCATTGATGATCCAGTTTGGATCGTTGATGCTTGCGCTTGTTGGCATTATGCTGACAATCAGCAAAAGCGATAAAAAATAAACCCGTCATAAACTTTTAGCGAAGTTGACGGGTTTACTACGTAAAATTTTGCTACCACAAAACGGCTACATTGAAGCGATGTTCACGCATCGCTTCTTTTCTTTAGTATAGCATCTTAACTAGGTATCTGTAAATAAAGAGTCATGGATAAAAAATCATTTGAGTAAGAGGATAAAAAAACATAGTGTGTGCGAATACAGTTCTCTTATATTCTTTTTTTATATGATTTGACAGGTGAAAACAATCATATAAAAAAAACAAAAAATATAAAATATGTGATGGGTTCTATGTTAAAATGGACCATGTAGATTGTTTATGATGGTAGCTACTCAGGGGGTGATGCGTATGAGCACTTTCCCACTTCAACGAAGGGAGTAGCCTTTTGTCTGTTGCGGAAGCACTGGCATTGATGATCCAGTTTGGATCGTTGATGCTTGCGCTTGTTGGCATTATGCTGACAATCAGCAAAAAAGATAAAAAATAACCCCGTCATAAACTTTTAGCAGAAGTTGACGGGTTTATCATACGTTAATACATGCTACCACAAAACGGCTACATTGGAGCGATGTTAGCGCATCGCTTCTTTTCTTTAGTATAGCATCTCAACGAGTCATCTGTAAACAACGAGTCATGAGTGAAATCAATCATTTAATAAAGTCCTAATGAAGTCGCACATGCTCTAAAATTAGTGCTGAAGAGGATGGCAAATGGAATTAACTAAAGAGGAAGCACTGGGGTAGAAGCTTCCTTAACCACGCTTCTTTTCTAGCTGAACCACTGATATTATTCTTGGCGACTTAAAGAATAAGGCAAACTATCCTCTGAATAAGTTTTAGTATGAGGAACAATGCCTAAATGGTAGTTGATCGTGCCACCGTTTAGTAAATCTTGATGAGTAAAATATAGCTTTTCATAAGTGCAGCCATCTCGGCTTACATGGTGAATAAACTGTTGTTGGGGCTGATTAGGCGTAGCATGGATAGTCAATTGATTGCCGTTTGAAAGTGTTAAGATCACTTGATCAAACAGTGGGATACCAATGACATACTCACCGCTTCCAGGTGTAACTGGGTAAAAACCTAAACTGTTAAAGATATACCAAGCGGCCATACTGCCATTATCCTCGTCGCCAGGATAGCCAGTAGGTGATGCATCGAAAAGTTGCGTAAGCAACTGTTTGATCAAAGGTTGTGCCATTTCGGGTTTCCCAAGGTAATGGAAAAGATAAGGGTAGTGAAAACTTGGTTGATTAGAGATGGCTAATTGTCCAAATTCAGTGGCTGCCATCTCACTCATTTCATGGATTTCAAACCCATAACCACCGACTTCAAACTTAGGCGGTTGATTACATAATTCAACTAATTTGTTCTCAAAAGCTTGTTTTCCACCATGCGCTTCGATCAGACCTGCAAAGTCATGGAAAACAGCAAAACTGCTTTGCCATGCACTTCCTTCTGCGTAATCTGTGCCCCAAGAGATAGAGGAGAAATCAGGACGGAATTTTCCTGAGCAGTCTTTTGAACGCATAAAACCAGTTTCTGTATCAAAAACATTGCGATAGTTCATAGATTGTTGCTGATAGTGATGAGTTGTTTCAACATCAGCTAGTGTTTGAGCAACTTGACTGATACAAAAATCACTGTAGGCATAATCAAGTGTGTGATTGATCGATTCATGGTAATGGTTTGGCACGTAGCCATACTTTAAGTAATCGATTGTCCCTTGGCGACCATAATTTTGTTGATCACTTTGAACTGTCGCCCCTTTTTTCATGGCTTCTAAAAATTCCGGCATATTCTGACTGCCGATACCTTTGATGGCAGCATCAGCGATCACTGCATCGATCAATGTTCCAGGCATGAGACCTCGTTCATCTGGAGAAAGCCATTTAGGTAAGAAGCCAGTTTCTCGATAACTGTTTAAAAAACCTTCCAACATCTCTTCATATTTTTCGACCGCAATTAAAGAAAAGAGTGGGTAAACCGTTTTGTACGTATCCCAAAAACCATTATTTGTATAAAGAATCCCATTTTTTACTGTACAACTAGTGGTATCATAATGGATTTTTTTTCCTTCTGGATCAATTTCGTAAAAAGTTTGTGGGAATAGGAATGTCCGATATAAATTGTGATAGAACGTTTGCATTTGTTTTTGATCATGATGGTTGATTTTGATTCGATCAAAGTAGTTTTGCCATTGCTCCTGACTGTCTAAAAGATAGTCTTTTTCTTGTTTTTCTTGCTCTTGTTTCAAATTGTGGTGAGCTTGTTCATTACTAATGAATGACGTCCCTAGCCGAATCGTCTGTTGCTTGATATGACCAAAATAAAGAGCTACGGTGTCTGCTTGTTCGCTAGAATACTCGAGTTCACTAGTTGTCAGAGGCTGTTCGAAGCCCAAAACAAAATAAAAAGTGAAATTCGGATCTTCTGCGCCCGCAAAATGAGTGACTTGGCCTTCTAGTGTGTAGGCATCTTTTGCAGTAAGACGGAAACGGCCAGGAAATGCTAGTAATAAACCGCTATCATTTTGTTGGTAAGTGATGGAAAGGATGCCGCCATACATACTAGGGATCATTGTCGATTGAATACCGTAACGCAATTGGTCAATGGAAAGGTGGGTGGGACAAAAAGTACATTCTTCTGGGCGATACGAACTTTGGGCATGGAACACCGTGGGTTCTTGTAATACTCCACTGAACGGAGTCATCAAAAAGTGGCTGAAATCCCCCATCCAAGGACTAGGTTGATGAGTCAAACGATAGCCTTGGAAAATCCGGTCATCGGGGTGAAACCACCAACTACCTCTTTGTTCATTTGTCTGTGGGGCAAAATAGTTCATACCAAAAGGAACGCCTGTATAAGGCAGGCAATTCCCATTAGAAAAGTTGGCTTGATTCGCAGTGCCATGACGTGTATCAATTTGTTGAATGTCCATGTGTATACTCCTTTGTCGATAGTCGTTGGATCAAAGTAACAGGATGTTTGATGTCAGCCGGTTTTTCTTTTGTTTGTAACCACTGGATCATCGCTTTGCCCGCCAATTCGCCTAATTGGAGAAAATCTTGGGCAATCGTTGTTAAAGGCGGATCAACCAAAGCGGCAGCTTGGATATCATCGAACCCAATGACGGAAAAATCATTGGGAATGGTGTAACCCAATTGTTTTAACGTAGTCATTGCTTGAATTGCAACTAAGTCATTCTCACAAACAAATGCTGTAACGTTATGTGTATGAATATAGTTAGCTAATTCATTAGTGGTCGCCATTGGATCATTTAATGCAGTATGGAACGATAACTCTGCTTTATTCAGTGCTTCAAGATAACCGAGGTAGCGTTGTCTCACGGATTGTGGATGGGATAAATCACCAAAAAGATAAGCGATTTTTTTGTGACCTTGTTCAATCAGTTGATTGGTTGCTAAAGAACCACCTTGAAAGTTATCCGATAAGACAGTTGGAAAAGGTAACTCATATATTTTTTTATCTAGCATGAGTACTGGAAAGTCTTTTAAGGAAAGCTCAAAAAGCAAGTCAAGATGTTGATCTGTTTCAAAAGCATAATAAATCAAGCCATCAAATTCTTGCATCAAATCATTGGCTGTCTTTGTTTCTAAAAAATCTAAAGTCGTCATCATGACCTCGAATTGATGTTCTTGCATGATTGGATTCAAGCCCTGAGTAAAGTCACCCACGGATAAATCAGACAAGTAAGGCAAAAGAAATAAGATTCTTTTATGAGTAGAGAGACTACGTGAAGGCACACCTTTTTTGGGAGCTTTAACAAAACTTCCTTTTCCGCGTACACGATAAATCAATCCTAGTTGTTCTAATTCTGTCAATGCCCGTTTGGACGTGATCCGACTAACATTGTATTGTTGGGATAGTTCTTTTTCAGTGGGAACTTGACTGTCGACAGGTAAAGTTCCATCATGTATTGCTTTTTCTAGCGCTAAAAATATTGTTTTATATAATGGTTGCTCCATAATTACACCTCTTAATGATATATCATAATTAAATCATAGCATAATACTTGAAAAAGTAAATAGAAAAAAGTTTATTGAAAGCGTAGACATTTATAGCGCGAGCAGGTATAATCCATAATGACATATCAAATAAAAGGGAGTTTATATAATATGGTTTATAAAGATATACCTAATTCAGTGAAGCAATTTATGGATGACATCATACAAAAATGTGGAGAAGAGCATGCAGATTGGGCTAAGAATTTTTCTTCGGCTTTTGCGAATACGTTGTTGACCACAGTCAAACGGCAAGAGGATGGGACAACTTTTCTACTCACAGGAGATATCCCTGCAATGTGGTTACGTGATTCCACCGCGCAGGTTCGTCCTTATTTAGTGATTGCGAAAGAGGATGAAGATTTAGCTGACATGATCAGTGGGTTAGTCAAAAAGCAATTTTACTATATCACGATCGATCCATATGCAAATGCGTTCAATGAACAAGCAAATGGCGCAGGGCATCAAACCGATCACACTCAAATGAACGATTGGATCTGGGAAAGAAAATATGAAATCGATTCTTTATGCTACCCTGTTCAACTTGCTTATTTACTTTACAAGAATACCGGACGTACAGATCAATTTGACCACTCATTTATTGAGGGGATTCAAAAAATCTTAGAAGTTTTTCAAGTGGAACAAGACCATCGACAATCGCCTTACACCTTTACAAGAGACACCACAAGAAAAGAAGATACGTTAGTCAACGAGGGACGTGGATCGGCGATTGCGCCCACGGGTATGACTTGGTCAGGATTTCGTCCGAGCGATGATGCCTGTCAATATGGCTATCTTGTCCCATCCAATATGTTTGCTGTAGTTATTCTAGGATATGTGGAAGAGATTTTCACCTCAATTCTTGAAGACCAAGAAATCGTTGCAAAAGCAAACGACTTAAAAACAGCCATCCAAGAGGGGATTGCCACCTATGGAAAAATCGAAAATCAACAAGGTGAAATGATTTATGCGTATGAAGTAGACGGCTTAGGGAATGCCTCATTAATGGATGATAGCAATGTGCCTAATTTGATTTCAGCACCTTATTTGGGTTATTGCTCCAGTATAGATGAACACTATATAAATACGCGAAATACTTTGTTAAGTAAAGAGAACCCTTACTTTTATGAAGGGAAGTATGCAAAAGGAATTGGTTCTTCGCATACGCCCGAGAATTATATTTGGCCAATCGCCCTAGCGATGGAGGGAATGACGACAGAAGACAAACAAGAAAAAGAACGAATCCTTGATTTACTAGTAGCGACCGATGCAGGGACACACTTGATGCATGAAGGTTTTGATGTGAACAATCCGCAAAACTACACAAGAGAATGGTTTTCTTGGGCAAACATGATGTTTTGTGAATTAGTCATGGATTACTTTGATATCCGAGTGGAAAAATAAGGAGGAGAATAGATATGAAGAAAAAAGTGTATATCATTTCTCATAGCCATTGGGATCGTGAGTGGTACATGGCATATGAGCAACATCACATGCGATTAGTGGAGTTAATGGATGATTTGTTGGAGCTGTTTGAAACCGATCCAGACTTCAACAGCTTTCATTTAGATGGACAGACCATTATTTTAGATGACTATCTACAAGTACGTCCTGAAAAAAGAGAAGCAATCCAACAAGCCATCGATGCAGGAAAATTACGGATTGGACCATTTTATATTTTACAGGATGATTTTTTAATTAGCTCAGAGTCAAATGTTCGGAATATGTTGATCGGTATGGAAGAAAGTCGCAAATGGGGAACGCCGGTCATGCTAGGTTATTTCCCTGATACTTTTGGCAATATGGGACAAACGCCACAAATGATGAAGCAAGTAGGACTAGAAGCTGCTGCGTTTGGTCGTGGAGTGAAACCGATAGGCTTTGATAATCAAGTACTAGAAGCTGAGAACTATTCGTCACAATATTCTGAGATGTGGTGGAAAGGCCCTGATCAAACGGAGATCTTTGGGTTATTGTTTGCCAACTGGTACAGTAACGGGAATGAGATTCCAGCTGAGAAAGAAGCTGCGATTCGTTTTTGGGATCAGAAGTTAGCAGATGCCGAGCAATATGCGTCAACCAACCATCTATTGATGATGAATGGAGTGGATCATCAACCTGTACAAAAAGATATATCAAAGGCAATTCGATTAGCCAATGAATTGTATCCTGACTATGAATTTATTCATTCCAATTTTACGGATTATCTAGAAACGGTACAACAGGATCTTCCTCAGGATCTTGGCTCAGTTGAAGGAGAATTGACGAGTCAAGAAACCGATGGCTGGTATACGTTAGCCAATACAGCTTCTGCGAGAGTTTACCTCAAACAGTGGAACACAAAAGTACAACGTCAACTTGAAAATGTCACAGAACCTTTAGCAACGATGGCGTATGAAGTGACAGGAAAGTATCCGCACGATCAATTAGATTACGCTTGGAAAACACTGATGCAAAATCATCCTCATGATAGCATTTGCGGATGCTCAGTTGACTCCGTTCATCGAGAAATGATTCCGCGTTTTGAAAAAGCCAATGAAGTGGGGAGATTTTTAGCACAAGAAGCATTGGATCAACTGGCAACAGCTATTGATACCAGTGGATTTTCGAAGCAAAGCTATCCTTTTGTTATTTTCAATACAGCAGGAATGCCCAAAACAGGGTCAGCCGTAATCACTTTAGAGTTGGAACGAAAACGATTTGCAGAAGGGATTCCAGAGGAGCTATATCAAGAATTGGCGGAACAACCTAAGAAATACTACCATGTTGAAACGTCTGAAAAAAAACAGATCCCAGCTTTGATTTCTGAAGAAGTTGTATCATTTGGCTATGATTTACCGAAAGATCGCTTTAGAGTGCCATATATGGCAAGATATGTCACGATTGAGCTACCGATTGATGAAATGCCTGCATTTTCATGGGAAACATTCGCTTTAGTTGAAGGAGCCACGGATGAAAAACAAGAGTCGATGATTACTCAAGCAGGACGCTGTATTGAAAATCAATTCGTGCATGTATCCATTGAGCAAAACGGGACATTGACCTTATTGGATAAAACGACCGGGCAAGAATTTGAAGAGTTATTGACATTTGAAGACGTCGGTGACATCGGTAACGAATATATCTTCAAACAACCAGAGAATGAACAAGCGATTCTTTCAAAAGACCAACCGAGAAGTACTGTTGACATCATCAAGGATACATCTGAAATCGCTCAAATCAAACTAACTCAAACCATTGACATCCCTATTTCTGCAGATGATCGGTTAGAAAAAGAGCAACAAATGGTACGAGAGTTCCGCTTTAGACAAGCCCAACGCTCAAAAGAAACAAAGCCACTGACAATCACAACACTGATTACGTTGCGTGCAGAGAGCAAAAAGATCGATTTTACAACAACCATCGATAATCAGATGAAAGATCATCGCTTACGTGTCTTATTCCCAACAAAGTTACATGTGGAACAACATGAAGCAGATAGTATTTTTGAAGTCGTAGCTCGTCCAAATCAAGTCTCTGCAAGTTGGGAGAACCCGACCAATCCCCAGCATCAACATGCCTTTGTCCAATTAGGCGATGCAACCCAAGGAATAACGATTGGTAATTTTGGTTTGAATGAATATGAAATCTTGGATAGAAAAACCATTGCGGTGACATTACTGCGTTGCGTCGGTGAGATGGGCGACTGGGGTTATTTCCCGACACCGGAGGCACAGTGTTTAGGTGTTCACCAATTCGATTACAGTTTAGAGGTTCACTCTGGAAAAGATAAATTTGCCACATACAAACATGCTTATGCAGCTCAAATTCCATTTTCGACAAAGCAATTGTCCAATCAAGTAGGCAAACTATCACCGAAAAAACAATATTTATCAATCAAAGGGGAAACGTTTGCAATTACTGCTTTGAAACGAAGCAAACTTAATGATAAACTAGTAGCGAGAGGATTCAATATGTCTAGTCATTTAGAATCGTTGCATTTGACGAAAAATGGCAAAAAAGGCAAACGGTTGAATCTCATTGAAGAAGAATGTCAAGAGACGATTGACGAAATGCTCCAGCCTTATGAGATTCGGACAGTCGGCTTTGAGGAGGAATAATTGATGTATGGTGGAATAGAAGCAGGTGGAACAAAATTTATTTGTGCAGTATCAGATCAGGGAGAAATCATTGAAAAAATCAGTGTACCGACAACTTTACCAGAGGAAACATTGGCGTTAGTGTTTGATTTCTTTGATCGCTTTGAATTAGAAGCAATTGGAATCGGTTCCTTTGGTCCAATCGGTATTGATCCAACGAATGATCGCTATGGCTATGTCTTAGCTACGCCTAAACAAGGATGGCGAGATTTTGATTTCTTAGGAAGCATCAAACAACGATACGACGTTCCTTTGGCATGGACAACCGACGTCAATGCTGCGGCATATGGTGAATTGTTGAAAGGAGCGGCGCAAGGGAAAAACAGTTGCATCTACTTGACTGTCGGCACAGGCATTGGTGGCGGAGTTGTGTTGAATAGCGATATTCTTTCTGGGAGTGCGCATCCGGAAATGGGACACATCATGGTCAAACGTCATCCAGAAGACGACTACGAAGGAACTTGTCCTTTCCATAAAGACTGTTTAGAAGGATTAGCGGCTGGACCATCAATTGAAGCACGTACAGGAATCAAAGGCCAAAATTTACCTGAAGATCATCCTGTCTGGGATATCCAAGCGTATTATCTTGCACAAGCATTAGTCAATTATACGTTGACACTAGCACCAGAAAAAATCATTTTAGGCGGTGGTGTCATGAACAAAGCACACTTACTGCAAAAAGTGAGAGAACAATTTACGACATTGATGGCTAGTTACATGGAAACACCTCCAGTCGAGGAGTATATTGTTCAATGGGGAATGCCAAATGAGAGTGGGATTATCGGAAGCTTGCTTTTAGCGGAAAAAGCACATCGAGAAGGAAACGAATTTGCATAAATCTAAGAAGAAAATAGCGACTTTTAATTTTTAGATGGAAACTTGAATAAAAATAGGTATAGAGAACGACTGTCATTATTGGTAGCCGTTCTTTTTTATTCTCTATATCACGTACTAACGTTGTATTGACAAAAAGATGTATTTTTAGTACGATGTTGTTACAAATTAGAGCGGAGGGATAGATTATGGGACAATCCACAATTACATTTAGAATTCCAGATGATGAAAAAGAACTAGTAGCAGAATATGCTAAAGCACATAACTCATCATTGACGGAACTTTACAGGACGTCAGTTCTTGATAAAATCGAAGATGAGATTGATTTAAAATTATTAAAAGATGCAATGGCACTTTCTAAAAAGAAAAAAGAGAAGGGGATTTCTCAGTCTGACATGGAGAAGTTGCTAGATGAAGTATAAAGTTATCTATATGCCTCAAGCGCAGAAGCAGTTAAGAAAGATGGATCGAAATCAGGCAAGAATAATCGTTGCTTGGATTAGAAAAAATTTGGAAGGAACCAGCACCCCTCGACAACACGGTAAAGGATTGACGGGAAATCGAGGTGGTGAGTGGCGGTACCGCATTGGGAATTATCGCATACTAGCAAATATAATTGACTCTGAAATTATAATTGAAATATTTGCTATTGGTCATAGAAGCATTATTTACAAGAAATAATCGTTGCAAATGAGACTAGTTTGGAGCAACATGAATCCGAACTTAATTGATTGGAAAAACAACTTGTGTCAATAATTGGTCTTCCGGTGTGTCAAGCGGATTACTTAGATAGTAATCATAATAAACGCCAGTACTTTCCGAATGATTTTCTTGGAGATAAACCAGCATTGCCTCGTATGTTGCCTCAAGTGTGGCGTAAGAACCTTGATGTGTGGCGATTACGGCTTTTCCACCGTATGTTTGACTCATATACACCTCATCATTTGCAGAAATCTCCGTATTGATCGGAATCCCTAATTCGATATCAAAGACGGTAAAGTCTTCATTGCTATTCAGGTAAGCGCAGTAGGGGGCGCCAATCAGTTGGGCACCTTGTTCAGCAACAGCGTGCATCAATTTTTCATAGCCAGTATCTATTGTAGCGGTCATGTTCTCCATAGTAACAGCAGTCGCTTTGGTTGCTACAGCAATTTGGGACGAAAGGTTAGTTATTTCAATATTCATATGAATGATCTCCTTAATATTTTTTATATACATACTAATGTAAGTCTAGCATGTATGCGCTTACTGTCAATTCATATTTTTGATAGAAACAGGAAAAAACTGAGAATCGGGATCGTGTTAAGTTCCCAAATCTCAGTTATTTTGTTTATGACTATTTTCAAGTGTTTACCATAATCCCGGCAATGCTCGTGCAATGATTTTTTCTTGTGTAAATGGATGGAGCATATGAAGTTCCAACGCATGGAGCATCAAACGTTTCGCTGACTTCGTTTGATAGAGCGGGTCACCAACAATGGGGTGGCCTTGATTTGCTAAATGTACACGGATTTGGTGGGTTCGTCCTGTATCCAAGACACAATAGACCTTTGTTTTATCTGCCGAAACTTCGGCGACTTGAACATGTGTGATGGCTGGTTGTCCATTTCTTGGATCAACCACTCGTTTGCGACGATCATGACGATCTCTGCCGATTTTGTCTGTGATCGTTACATCTTGAGAAAGTTTACCCCAAACAACGGCTTGATAACGGCGGTAGATTTTTTTCTGTTCCAACATTCTACCTAAAATAGGTAAAATAAAAGGATTTTTAGCAAATAGAACAGCTCCACTCGTTTCCTTGTCTAATCGATGAACGACATATGGACGTTGCTTTTTTTGATCTAAGTAAGCAGCCAGATGATTCAATAACGTATTCGTTTCTGTCGGTTCATTCGGATGCGTTTTGATACCGACTGGTTTGTTGACGATGATCAAGTGCTCATCCTCATATAACACGCTGACTTTTGCTGCCTCCCCCAATTGGATCTCTTGGTAACTATAGTCAGTTTCCTCAAAGTGCAAAGTGATTTGATCTCCAGCTTTTGCTTCGTGATGGAATAAAACAGGTTTGCGATTCAATAAGACGTTTTTACGTATACGTAAAAAGTGTCGGACTTTTCTTGGTACAAGCCACTCATTTTCTAATAATTCTCGAATCGTCATGGTTGGATGAGATTCAGGTAACGTGATCGTGATGTCCACATGCTCACACCTTTCATTGAAATTCAGATTCATTGTAACATTTTTAACAGATATTTAAGAAAAAAATGGAAAAATTCCTTCACTTCATATGCTAAACTATCCACATTGTGAATAAACAAAGCGTACACCTACATCTCAAGCAGGACGTCACGCATAATTAGTTATGTTAAAATGAGAAGAATGAGATCAATAGACAGGAGAAGAAGTGAATGGATTTTCAGAGCATGTTAAGAAGAGTAAAAACTGCGCTCATCAGTTTTTGGCGATGGATTAAGCCTTACCTCGGACAATTCCATCGATGGCGTAAGCGCATTTGGAAAAAATATCATATCAACAAGTTGATTTTACTGATCGGACTGATCTTCGTATTGATCACGAGTATTTATCTATTTGTATTAGCAAAACAAGCGAATGTTGAAACACTGAAATCTGGTTTGAGTCAGTCGACCGTGATTTATGATAAAAACAACGAAGAGGCGGGGACGTTATATGCACAAAAAGGGTCTTATGTGGAGTTAGATGCGATTTCTCCACTGATCCAAGATGCCGTTATCTCGACCGAAGACCGGAATTTTTATCAACATCCTGGTTTTGATATCAAAGGGATTGCCAGAGCAGCAGTAAGGATGATCACATCTGGTGGTACAGGCGGGGGTGGCGGAAGTACCATTACCCAACAGTTAGCCAAAAATGCGTATCTTACACTAGATCAAACGTTTGACAGAAAAGCGAAAGAACTTTTTCTAGCGATTGAGATCGAGAAGAAGTACAGCAAAGAAGAAATTTTAACGATGTATCTGAACAATGCTTATTTTGGTAATGGGGTTTGGGGTGTACAAGATGCATCAAGACGCTATTTTGGAGTGGATGCTAACAATGTCACACTGTCTGAAGCTGCTACATTAGCGGGGATGCTGAAGGGTCCTGGTATCTACAACCCAATCGATCATCCAGAAAATGCCAATAATCGGAAAAATACGGTGTTAAGCGTGATGGCAGACAATGGTAAAATCAGTGAAGAACAAGCAACTGCTGAGTCTCAGACGGACATCACACACTATTTGAATGATACGTATACTGGTTCGGAGTCTGGTTATCGTTATCCTTATTATTTTGATGCAGTGATTGATGAAGCTGTTAGTGAATATGGCTTAGATGAAGCAGATGTCATGAACAAAGGCTATAAAATCTATACGTCATTGAATCAGAATTATCAGCAACAACTAGAAGCGACTTATCAAAATGATGCGTTATTCCCTCCAAATGCGACAGATGGTGCCATGGTCCAATCAGGTTCAGTTGCACTAGATCCGAAAACTGGCGGGGTGGCAGCGCTGGTTGGTCGACGTGGGGAGCATGTCTTTAGAGGATTCAACTTTGCGACGCAGATGAAACGTTCACCTGGTTCATCGATCAAACCACTTAGTGTGTTTGCTCCCGCATTAGAAGCTGGCTATACACCTTCAAGTATTCTTGAAGATAAACCACAATCTTATTATGATGCGCACAACTTTGATGGGACCTATCAAGGGGAAGTACCGATGTATCAAGCAGTAGCCCAAAGTTTGAATTTACCTGCTGTGTGGTTGCTTCATGAAATCGGACTTCAAAAAGGGTTTGATAAGACAAAAGAATTTGGCTTGCCTTTAGCTGATTCAGACAAGTATTACGGGTTAGCGTTAGGCGGTTTGGAAAATGGGGTCTCCCCAATGACCATGGCGGGAGCTTATGGCTCATTCGCCAATAATGGAAAGATGTACACGCCGCATTTGATCACTAAGATCGTCGACTCTACTGGAGCGGTCATCGTTGATAATACTAACAGTAAACCAAAACAGGTCATTTCTGAAGAAACAGCAAATCAGATGACTAGCATGTTACTAGGTACGTTCTCTAATGGAACGGGTGTTGCAGCGAATCCATATGGTTATACGGTGGCAGGGAAAACAGGAACGACAGAAACGAATTTTGATGCAACAAAAGCGAATGACCAATGGATCGTTGGATATACACCAGACGTAGTCATATCTACTTGGTTGGGATTTGAAGAAACGAGTGAACTTCACTATTTAGAAGGTACAAGTGGCAATGTGGTGGGGAAAGTCTTCAAATCAGCAGCAGAAGGCATCTTGCCTTACACCGAGCAAACAAGATTCAATGTTGCGGATGCCTATGCTACCGGCGGTCAAGTCGTCCCAGCAGATCAAGTACCAGATAATTCACAAACCAATGAAGAGAATCAGGGGAACTGGCAAGACAATTTAGATCGTTATGGCGAACAAGCAAAAGATGGCCTAAGGAATTTTGGCGATATGCTGAGAGAAGGCGTACAAGGTATCGGTGATGCAACACGAGATCTATGGCGTCGATTCCAAGGAGAGTAGGCACTTTGAAAACGAATCACCTCATGTTACAATAGAGTTTATTAAATAGAAGAAAAGAGGCCGTCGTATGTCAAATATTTATGATAGTGCAAATCAAATCGAACGTGAGATTCGTGAACTAAAAGAATTCAAAGAGCTAGAAGAAGCTTATGCAAAAGTAAAAGCGAATGAAGAAGCACACCAACTGTTTAAAGATTTCCAAGCGATGCAGATCGAATTACAAGAAAAACAAATGAGCGGACAAGAATTCAGCGATGAAGATGCTGCCAGAGCGCAAGAAATGGCAATGAAAATCCAAACAGAAGAAGTCATCAATGACTTGATGCAAAAAGAACAAGGGTTCAGCACGATCATCAACGATTTAAACCGTATCATCATGACACCAGTACGCGACTTGTACAGCGAATAGTCACCAACAAAATAACTCTCTGGCATGAAATCTCTAAAGGATTTCATGCCATTTTTTTTATGAAAAACAATTTTTTCTTTCAGAAGAAAAAGTGATGGACAGGCAAGGATCATCCTTTGTTATCATTAAGTTGCAGAAAGACACCGATAAACAAACGAGAGGATGTGAACCTATGCGAAAAAAAATGACGATCGAAATTACCGCACCTATTAAAGGATTGAATGTTACGAAACCTTTTGACTTAGCCCTTTTCAATCAATTTATCCTACATAAACGAACAAAAGAGTTACTACAGACACTAAAAAAATTGAAACATCAGCTTGTCGAAGATTCATGGGCCTATGATAAAAATTTTCGTTGGGTATCCACAAAAACGCATTTCGAGCATTATCAAAACAGTTTGATCTGGGCAGAAAAACTGGATCGAGTCATATATCAGCGGTTAACAGAAAAACAAAAGAATCACACGCCTTTTGCTCTTCTTTCATTTATGGTAACTCATCGCTATATTCACGAATATGCACGTTATACAGTGAAAGACCAACGAATGATCTTCCAAGAAATCCGCCAAAGTCCACAAGTAGAAAACAAAGATCTTTTTATGTTTGAAAAATTAAAAGAGGGTGTTAGCTTGGCAATTACGGCTAGAAGACCTTCATTAGCGGAAAAACAAAAGAACAATGATCGAACACAAAGCCTTTGATCGTATCGGTAAGTCCTAATTTAATAGACAAAACAAAAACTTAAAGCATATTACATGCTTTAAGTTTTTGTTTTGTCTGGGTAAAATTGTAAAGCCTTTGAATCATGTTTTAGATATGCGGAGCATTAAGATAATTTGCTAATGGAAGATCAGTTTCTTTTAGTAGTTCAACGACGAGTTGAGCGACTAAAGCAGCGCCTTCTGGACTAAAATGAGTGTTGTCACAAAGGCCTGAGGGATAATTTTCATAAGTATCAACTGGTAAATGCAAGTAGAACTTTTTTGTTTCTTCTTGCGTATACTGTTGAAGAGTTGCCTGTGAACGAGTGAAAACATCCAAAATGGGGTAGTTATTTTTTTCTGCGAATTGCCTCATTGCTTTTGGATATTCTCCTAAGCAATTCGGATCTAATTGTCCATTTTTCAAGTAAAGGCGTCGTGTGACGGGGGTCAAGAAAATTGGCTGTACATTTGAGGATAAGGCTGTTTGTGCATAGATAGCAAGTGCATCTATATACCCACCATATGGTTCTGTTCCTTTTGCTTCAGTGATTTTTTGGTCGTTGTGGCCAAACTGGATCAGCAAAAAGTCCCCTGCTTGAAATTCTTCTTCCAAGCGAGTGAATCGTCCTTCTTCAATGAATGATTTTGAACTACGGCCATTTTTTGCTTGATTGTTTATCTGAATCTTAGGCTGGAAGTATTTACCAAGAACTTCTCCCCAGCCAGTTTCTGGTCGAGCAGTCATGTTTTTGATCGAAGCAGTGGAGTCGCCTGCGATATGAATCGTTTGCATAGTCATTCTTCTTCCTCAAAAAAACCGAAATAGTTTCGCGCATTTGTATAACAGATATCTTCCACTAAGGTTCCTAAAAGATGGATGTCTTCGGGCGCTTCACCTCGTTCCACGATTTCACCGATCAGCTCACAGAGAACGCGTCGGAAATACTCGTGTCGTGTATAAGAGAGAAAGCTGCGAGAATCCGTCAACATACCGACGAAATTTCCTAAAACACCACCATCAGCAAGTTGTGTCATCTGTTCACGCATGCCTTCTCGGGTATCGTTATACCACCAACCAGAACCGAGTTGAAGTTTTCCGGCGGTTTCCTTTTGAAAGCAACCCATCAGAGCAAGAAGTAAGGGATAATCATTCGGATTGAGTGAATAAAGGATCGTCTTTGGTAATTGATTGGTTTGATCGGCATGATCGAGTAACTTTTGCAGGTGGCTGGTTAGTGGTTGGTCGTTGATTCCGTCATAACCAGTATCTGGCCCTAAGCGTGTGAATGCTTGGGTATTGCAGTTACGATAAGCATGGAGATGCAACTGCATCGTCCAACCATGCGCATGATACAAAGTGATCAGCCGGTTGAGTGTTTCCGTTCGATAAGCATCAATTTCTGTTTGTGTCAGTGTTTCTTTCGTCAATGCTTTCTGGAAAATCTGTTCAAGCTCATTTTCCGAAGCTGTATGATAGGACAAGCGATCTAATCCATGATCCGATAGGCGACAGCCATGCTGATGGAAATACTCGATCCTTTGACTCAATGCGGTGATCAAAGAAGTGTAATCAGCGATTGGTTTGCCAATTACGTGAGACAATTTTGACAACCATTCAGAAAATCCCTCGTGGGTGAGATTTAACGCAGCATCGGGACGGAATGCTGGTAATACTTTGAGATCAGGTTCTTCTTTTGCCAATAATTCGTGATAAACTAATTCGTCGATGGGGTCATCTGTTGTGCAAATGACAGTTACCCTCGCATTTTTCGCCATCTCTCGTCGCCGAAACGCTGGTTCAGCTAAACGTTTATTTGCTTGTTCCCAAATGTTAAGGGCGTTTTCTTCATTGATCAGTAAATCGATTTGGAAGAAACGTTTCAATTCAAGATGTGTCCAAGTATACAAAGGATTGCCTATGATTTTCGGTACCGTTTGACACCAAGCATAAAATTTTTCGTAATCTGAGGCGTGACCAGTGATTTTTTCTTCAGGAACCCCGCAAGCTCGCATCAAACGCCATTTGTAATGATCGCCACTCAACCAGGCTTCTGTCAAATTAGTGAAAGGTTTGTTCTCATAAATTTCTTTTGGTGATAGATGACAGTGATAGTCGATGATCGGCATTTTTTCAGCAGATGAATGGTACAGTTTTTTTGACCATTGATTGGTTAATAAAAAATCATCAGATAAAAACATTTACTTCACTTCTTTCAATTTCAGATTAGGTAGTGATAAGAAAAATCAAAGTGTGACACCATTTTTAAAAATAGCTAGTTCTCTTACGTCGTTGGCTTCATTTTTTGTCTCTTCTCCGCTCGCAACACGGATGATCTTATCGATAAATAAAGGTAAGACCTCTGCCATGGATTGAGTCAATAATTCACCAGCATCAAAGTCCATCCAATGTTGTTTTCGTTCGAATAAAGGTGTGTTGGTTGATACTTTCAGCGTGGGAACGTAAGAACCAAAAGGTGTTCCTCTGCCTGTGGTGAACAAGACGAGTTGACAATCAGCAGAAGCTAACGCAGATGCGGCAACAAGGTCATTACCGGGTGCCTCCAGTAAACTCAGCCCAGTTTTACGTACTTTCTCACCATAGGCTAACACATCGACTACCGTTGAATTTCCTGCTTTTTGGGTGCAACCAAGTGACTTGTCTTCTAAGGTAGAGATACCGCCTGCTTTGTTTCCAGGAGAAGGATTTTCATAGACTGGTTCATTATAAGAGAGAAAATATTGTTTGAAATCATTGATCAAACGAACGATCGATTCAAAGACTTCTTGATTTTCTGCTCGTGCCATCAGTACTTGTTCGGCACCAAACATTTCAGGCACTTCCGTCAAGATCGTGCTACCACCTTGTGAAATCAAATAGTCAGAAAAGGCACCTAGCAATGGATTAGCAGTAATCCCTGACAATCCATCCGAACCACCACATTTCAAACCGATCGTTAGTTTATCCAGAGGAACAGGAACACGGAAATCTCTTCGTGCGATTTCTGCTAATTCTTCAAGTAATGATACGCCATGTGCTATTTCATCAGTGACATCTTGGGCAGTTAAAAATTTTACTCGTTGTTTGTTATATTTATTTAAACTAGCCTTTAATTCTTGTATCGTATTATTCTCACAACCTAATCCAAATACAAGCACACCGCCAGCATTCGGATGATGGATGGCATCAGCTAAGATCTTTTTCGTATTCTCATGGTCCTTACCTAGTTGAGAACAACCATAAGGATGTTTTAAAATCGTGAGATGATCGAAAGGATTGTCATCTGCATGTCGTTTTTTAAACTCTTGGATGATCAATTCAGCAATTCCATTGACACAGCCAACGGTTGGAACGATAAAGAGATCATTGCGAATCCCAGCTTGTCCGTCTTCACGAAGATAGCCTTGAAAGGTGCGATTTTCTTGTGGATAGACGATGGGGCGTGATTTTGGTTGGTATTGGTAGCTTTCCTCACCAGAAAGATTTGTTTTGATATTATGCGTATGTATCCATTGCCCCGCTTTGACATCCGTCAAGAGATGACCGATCGAATAGCCATACTTGATCACATCAGCCCCTGCGCTCAAATCAGACAAAGCAATTTTATGGCCTAAGGGGATTTCTTCAAAGGTAGACAACGTAACATCATCGAAGCGAAGTGTTGTATTCGTTGGAATCGTGGTAGTAGCTACGACAACGCTGTCCTGTGGGTGTAATTGGATGATTCGAGTGGAGAAATCTGGATCAGTCATTTTTTTCATCCTTTCAATTCATGTAATACGTTACGAATGCCTTTTTGATCGATCTCTTTCACGTAAAGTGAAACTGTTTCTGTTAAATCTGGAAGTACGGATAGATCTTCGCCCCAAAGCGTTGGATTTTTCAATAGTTGAAGGACAGCAGTCTCTGGCTCAGTCCAAGCTTCAGCGAAACTAGCGAGTACCATAGCGTCATCGTTTACCCGGATTTTCGAATGATCGGAACGATAAAGCAAGATCAAGGCAGCAAATGAGACAGTCAGATAGGAAGGGAGCGCTTCCCTTTTTTCAATGTATTTTTTTAGAATAGGTAGTAATCGTGTTTGAAATTTGGCAACACTGTTCAAAGCAATCGCATGTAATTGATGATGTGCAAAAGGATTTAAGAACCGTTCGTTGATTTGTCTAGCGTACGCCAGCAATTCTTCTTCGGGTAAGCGTAACATTGGGATCAATTCACTAGTCACTAATGTGTTGATGTAATCGGATAGCAGAGGATCTTTCATGACTTCTTCGACTGTTGAGACGTTTGACAGTAGACCAATCGGCACCATTGCAGTATGAGGACCGTTGAGTAGGTGGACTTTCCGCTCACGATAAGGCGTCAAATCATCAGTCAAGACAACATTCAGACCTGCTTTTTTTAATGGTAAGCGTTCATTCAATTCCTCTGGTGCTTCGATCACCCACAACATAAATGGTTCAGCTTTGACCAACAGTTGATCGTCATACCCCAATCGTTGGTGCAATTCATCGATTTCATCTCTCGGGAATCCAGGAACGATCCGATCCACCAAACTGCAATAAAAATGATTTTCTTGGTGTAGCCAATCGACAAATTCTGTTTCAAGCTGCCAATTTTTTGCATACTGTAAAACGAATTTTTTTAAAAGCTCTGCATTGCGATCAATCAATTCGCATGGGATGATCGTAAGTCCGTTTTTATTCATTTTGAATCGATGATACAAAAAGGCAGTCAATTTTGCGGGGAAGCTTGTTGGAGGGATATCATTTCGAGTATCGGCTTCATGATAACTAATACCAGCTTCTGTCGTATTAGAAAAAACAAAGGCTAATTCATCGATTTCTGCCAATGCGAGGAATTCTTGCCATTGCTCGTAAGGGTTGAGCGTACGGTCGATCACAGTGATCGGCTCTGTCGTATCGATGACTTTGCCATCAATTAACCCTTGGAGTAGAACCGTATAGAGCTGATCTTGTTCAGCCAGCTTGTCACTTAAGCCGTGAGCTAGTGGCTGGACGATTGCAACATTTCCATGATAGAGTCCTTGATTGTTTAACTGCTGAAGTTGCCAATCAACGAATCCTCTCATAAAATTTCCTTCACCAAACTGTAGACAAGTGATCGCAGCTTGATTTTTAGGGTACTGCTTTTTAGTTAATCTTTCCATCGAATGATTTCCTTTCTGTGAGACAAAAAATTTATGATAAAATTCTCTGAAACGTAAAGAGAATTATCAATATTTGTTATTTTTATAGCGACTACATGCTTCTTCTTCACTGATTTGGTGTTTTTTTGTTTATAGCAAAATCTATTACTTGTTTTCATGCTTTAAGCAATCAATTGGTGGCGCATTCATCGTAATATGAATAAAAGTTTTAGTCAATAAGGCTTGCTATCGTTAGGTTTTTCTCTTTCAAAAAAACTTATGTTTTTAAATAGTAGTATGTTAATCTGAAAGAGTGAAGATACTCATTGCTTTAGAAGATAATCAATTTTACATAAAATGTAAGCCTTTTAATTCCGGAAGGGGAGAAAGCTGAATGAGGAATAAAATGTTGTTTTATCAAATGTTTATGCCGATTTTTATTATCGGTGTGGTACTGGTCGTTGGCTTTAGTTTGTTTATCTATACAAACACCTATGACTCGATTGAAGAGAACTACTTATTAGATAAACAAAATCTATTGAAACAAATCAAAACAAATGTAGAATGGAAGTTTCGCACGATTGAGTACTCTTTCGCTACATACGGCTCCACTAAAAACTTCTCCGAAATATTTCAATCTCCTTTGAATCATACCGACTACACTATTTATTCCGAAGTACGAAAAGAACTTAATTTTATTGAAACGATCGCAATGGAGGAAAATGCGTTTAAGTTAGTCAGCCTAAAAGGCGGTTGGGGTGTTGTGAATGGCTCGTTGAACCAACTTGAACCACAAAAAGTAACTGATCTGAAGCAACAATATGTCAATCAAGATCAACAAGTTTTTTGGACGAAACAACCAGATGGAATTGAAATGGTTGTTGCACTACCTAAAGCAGTCAGCGAAAAGTATGCGTTAGGTTTTGCTTCGATCGATCATCAGGCGCTGAAACGAATCATTGAACGAAGCAACGAAGACCACTTAACGATCTATTATGGAGAAGAACTGCTCTTTACTGATGCTGAATCATCAAGAGAAGGGATGATAACAGTCAAAAATATAGAAGCGAATGTACCAACAGTGGTTCAAAGAAATGGTCGGAATTTCATCTTGCTTCAATCTGATTACAATCAATGGCAGTATCAATTAGAGATCGATCCTGCAACTATAGGTACGACTGTCCGAAACTTGCAAATCGGATTAGCTACTGTATCCTTTACTTTGATCATTTTAGTGGGGGGCTTGTCCTACATCTTTTCTGAACGCTATGTTCGTCCCATCAGCCAGATTCAAGACCGACTGAATCTTCATTCGGAAGGCTTATCTGGAAAGAAACTAGAGAACGTTGTTCAGTCAGTGAGCCAAGTGATTGGTGAAAATGAACTATTGAGTGCGAATTTGATTACTCAGAAACCACAACTAGAAACATTATTTGTCTTGAGTCTCTTTAGAAATCGTGTGGAAAAACGGGAATTGGATCAACGGTTACGGCAGTTCAACTACGACTCGCAAAATGAATGTTACTATACAGCAATCGTGCAGATCGATCTTTTAGAAGACGGCCATGGAGGAGAACGAGATTTATTGCTATTGGCTATCAACCAAATGATTGCTGAGATCGTTCCTAAAGAAGAACGAATGATTCCTATCGTGCTGAACGAAGAAATGCAAGCAACGATTTATCGAATTTCTAAGGAAGAAGCATTCGCGAATAAAAAAGTAATGGATCACTGTCGTCAGATCCAAAAAATGATCCAAGAATATCTCAAATTGACTGTTAGCATTGGGATCAGTGAATGTTTTACTACGCTCAATGACAGTAAGCAATCTGTCGACCAAGCGAAAGAAGCCTTATACCATCGGGTAAACACTGGACCAAATTCAATTGTGTTCTACCATGAAATCATCTCAGAGCAGCAGGAGAAGACACTGATCAAATATCCAATGGAAAAACAAAATCGTTTATTTGAAGCAATCCGTTCAGGAGACGAACACGTCAGTCGACTTCTTCACGAATTGATCGTTGAGATGTTCACTCAAAATAAAAATCGACTGAATCGAGAAGTTGTCGCTATTCGGTTAGTCAATGAATTTGTTCAGTTGGGACAACTATTGGGTGTGAATATTACGCAGTTTGAAGAATTGAAGCAAATATATGTCAAGGTGTTACACACCTATCATCCTCAAGAACTTGAGCAATTGCTATTAGAATATTTTGTTCAACCAATCACAAAAAGTTCTCAAGAAATCACGGAGCAAGAGTTTAAATCGTTATCAGAAAAAATGATCCATATCATCTATAGCGAATATGATCGTGATCTATCACTAGACATGGTGGCAGACCGCCTGCACTATAATCCTAACTATTTGAGTAACGTGTTCAAAAAAGAAACCGGTGAAAACTTTGGAGATTTCATTCAGAACTACCGCTTAGAGATCGCTAAGAAATGGTTGACAGAAACGACGTTATCCGTGAAAGAAATTGCAGAAAGACTCAAATATCGTAACTCACAAAACTTTATTCGCTTTTTCAAAAAGAAAGAATCCGTCACTCCTGGTGAGTACCGTAAGAAAAACCGCTGAGGACAACTTAGTGAACGCCGATCATTAAAGTCCTAAATAAGTTACTTAGGAAAAATAGTTGTTTCGATTGCGAGAAATAGCACGATCTTTGAAAAATGAATTTTTCTTAGATCGTGCTATTTAAATGAATAATTATTTTTAAACGTATCTTTAAGTATGAAAGGGTCAACCTTTGACTGAGCCGACCAATGCCCCTTTTACAAAGTACTTTTGAACAAATGGATAAGCAACTAACATTGGCACTGTAGCAATTACGATGACGGCCATTTTGATCGTTTGTGCCGGCGGGATGATATCGACAGCACTACTCTCCGCTTGCATCCCGCTTGACACGATCACGATTTGACGTAATAAGATTTGGATCGGCCATTTAGAGGAATCGTTAATATATAAGATCGCCGTCATATACGTATTCCAATAGGTCACAGCATAAAAAAGGGAGATCGTCGCAATGGAAGGTAAAGCAAGGGGCAACATGATTTTGAAAAAGACCCCGAAATCAGTACAGCCATCCATCTTGGCAGATTCTTCTAAACTATTAGGTAAAGCTTGAAAAAAGTTACGCATGATGATCATATTCATGGCGTTGACAGTTACAGGTAAGATCATCGACCAGTACGAATTGATCAATCCCAAGGAGCGCACCACTAAGAATGTCGGAATCATTCCACCACTAAAGAGCATGGAAAAGACAACCATAAAGTTAAAAAAGCCTCGCCCAAAAAGATATTTACGTGATAATCCATAGGCCATCAATGAAGTCACGCACATGCTGACGATCGTCCCAAGCCCAGTAATACCAATAGAAACAGCCAAAGCTCGAAAAATCGTGGGTGTAGATAAGATGTAACGATAGGCATCTAAAGAAAACGTAGTCGGGAAAAGGATGAATTTTTTTGCTACGACTTCTTGTGTAGAGGCAAATGAAGTGGCGATGATATTTAAAAACGGTACGATACAGATCAAAGCTAATAATAGTAGAAAAATAGAATTAAAAATCGTAAAGCTTTTTTCTCCAAGCGAAACCTTTTTTTTCATTTAGAGAGAACCCTCCTTCAAACCATAAGTATTTTTGTACCTCCAATCTATCATCTGCTTGAAATTACGTACATAATCATTTTTTAGTGAGAGGAAATCATGAGGTTTCAATAGAAGAAACAGCATCACCTAACAAATCGATCAGATGAAGCAAAAAAGTGATCAATCAAGTGATGATCGGCAGTTACCTACGTCAGTGAAAATGATTATATACGGAATCACTTTTCTTCCTTTATGCTGTGGATAGCTAATGAAGTCACACAATGTTTAACAAGGAGGGCTTATGGAAAGTGTAAAAAGAGAGCTAGGTTCAATTACCTTATCAAAAAAGGAAGAACGAACAAAAAGAAGAAGGAAGACGATTGCTGGAATCAAAACGAATAAATTTCTGTACTTGATGATTCTTCCAGGAATCCTTTATTTCATTGTTTTTAGATATTTACCTATGGGTGGGTTAGTGATTGCGTTTCAAGACTATCAACCTTATCTGGGGATTCTTGGTAGTCCTTGGGTTGGTTTCAAGCACTTCATTCGATTATTTACTGAACCAACATTTTTTATGCTGTTGAGAAATACGCTGATTTTGTTTGGACTGAACATTTTTGTTTTTTTCCCAATGCCGATCATTCTGTCGCTACTATTGAATGAAGTAACGAACAAGCGATTCAAGAATAGTATCCAAACAATCATTTACATTCCACATTTCATGTCTTGGGTCATCATCGTCTCGATCACCTATGTTTTTTTGAATGTGGACGGTGGGGTCATCAATGAATTTTTGGCAAGTATCGGACTAGACAAAATAAGTTTTTTGACGTCGCCTGATTGGACACGAACAGTCTATATCGGACAGGTGATTTGGAAAGAACTAGGGTGGTCAACGATCATTTACCTCTCGGCGATCACCGCAGTCGATACGCAATTATATGAAGCAGCTGAAATGGACGGGGCAGGGCGGTTACGTAAGACATGGCATGTGACATTACCTGCGATTCGTCCAGTGATCATTACCTTGTTGATTTTGAAAATCGGTCAAACACTTGATTTAGGATTTGAGCATATGTACTTGCTACTCAATTCATTGAATCGCAGTGTGGCAGAAATTTTTGATACGTATATCTATACTGCTGGATTGAAGAACGGACAATTGAGTTTTAGTACTTCAATGGGCTTGTTCAAAGGTGTAGTGGGCTTGTTTATGGTCGTACTTGCGAACAAGCTTGCAAAGAAACTGGGTGAAGATGGTGTGTACTAGAAAAGGAGCAAGCAGATGTTGCAAAAGTTAGAGAGTACAAATAAAAAATTGATCAGACTCCTGCAACTCGTTTACTTAAATTTTTTGTGGGGAATATTAGTCGTTTTGGGTCTCGGACTATTCACATTTGGCCCAGCTTCTTATGCAACGGTCTCGGTGATCCGTAAGTGGTTACGTTCATCCGAAGATTTTCCACTAACACAGACGTACTTTCACTATTTTAAAGAGAATTATAGAGAAACGCTATTGATCAGTTGGTTATATCTTGCAGTTGCCTTCGTCTTATACGTGGATCTTGCCTACATCCAAAATTGGTACTTACGCGTAGTGATTTTGGTCATCAGCTTTTTTTATGTGTTATCTGCGCTGTATATTTTCCCGATTATGGCCCATTACCAATGGCAAGGGATGTTTTATAAAATCAAAATGGCTTTTTTGTTTGGTTTTTCTCAGTTACATTATTCACTCGTTTTACTATTGATCATTATGGGCAGTTACGCGGTAATTATTCGCTTAGCTCCTGGTATGTTGACGTTCATGGGGAGTAGCTTCTTCTTTTTTGCCATCACTTGGACAGCGGTACAACTATTTGATCGCCTTAAAAAGAAAGAAGTAGCAATAGATAAAAATACATTCAGTGAAGGAGAACAATTATGAAGAAAAAAACGTTAGTAACAGCAGGGATCGGTTTGCTCAGCATACTTGCTTTGTCAGCTTGTGGCAATGATTCAAGTGATACATCCGCAGATACAGAGGATGGGAAAACGCGAATCACTTGGTTGAACATTTTACATACAGCTTCGCCACCTAATGATACGATCGTTGATAAAATCGAGGAAAAAACCAATTCAGAGTTGACGTTCAACTGGATTCCTGATGCATCAAAAGAGGAACGGTTGACAACTGCATTAGCATCAAATGAACTAGGAGATATCGTGACATTACAAATTGCCATGTTAAAGAATTCCTCTGTACGAAATGCGTTGAAGTCTGGAGTTTTTTGGGATGTGTCTGATTACTTAGCTGACTACAAAAATTTAAGTAAAATATCAGAGGATCGAATCGAAGCGGCAAGTATCGATGGTGCATTGTATGGCGTACCTATGCAAAAAGATTACGCTCGTGCAGGTTTAGTTATCCGAAAAGATTGGTTGGACAATCTAGGCTTGGAAGTACCAGATACCTTGGATGAACTTTATGAAGTAGCGAAGCAATTCACAGAAAATGATCCAGACGGCAATGGTGTCGATGATACAGTTGGTTTTGGCGATCGCGCCCCAAGTGATATCCGTTATACGAGCTTCAAATTATTTACGTCGTATTACGGTGCGCCGAATGGTTGGAAAGTAGAGAGTAACGGTCAATTTACACCTGAATTTGATACAGATGAGTATATGAAAGCGATGAATTTTTCCAGAGACTTATTTGAAAACGGTTACTTAGCGCAAGACTTTGCAGTGACTCAAAAGACAGACCAACAGGAACAATTTGCACAAGGTAAAACAGGGATCTATACCGGGATGATCGATATCAAAAACCTGAAAAATATGGGGAAAGATATTCAACCAGAGATGGAGCTTGTGCCAGTAAATAAAATATCAGATGGTGAAGATGGGGATTACCATGTATGGTCAGAAGGAAATGGAGTAGGAGGGCTATTGGCATTTCCTAAATCCTCGGTCAAAGATGAAGCACAATTGAAGAAATTACTTCAGTTTATCGATGATTTATTAGAAGAAGATATGTATAAATTGATGACAGGTGGTATTGAAGGAACACATTACCAATTGCAAGAAGATGGCGCGATTGAATACATCGACATGGACCTTTGGCAACAGGAAGTGCAACCATTGTCCAGTTCAAGACCAAGTGAAGTTACATTTTCATTTAAAGATGCTGATCCAGAGAAAGAATTATCCAATCAATTAGTTAAGGAAAATGAACAGTTTGTTGTGTTAGATCCAACCGTCCCATTAGATTCAGAGAAAAACAATGAAGTCGGTTCAGAAATTGAAAAAATCATGATCGATGCAACTGTCCAATATATTATGGGGCAAATAGATGAAGATGGATTCAAACAAGCAATCAGCAATTGGCGTGCCCAAGGTGGCGATCAAATTGCTGAAGAATATGAAGAGGCTTATAAAGCTGCACAGTAATAGTAGATGTATCAAAGAAAGGGCTGTAACTATTCCAACCGCAGCCCTTTCTCTTTTAAAATGATTGATTGGAGGAAGAAGATTGAATTGGTCAGAGAAATTAGCAGATAGTATTATGGCACGTACACCCTATTTGTATCAAGATAAAGGATATGAACGAAAATGGTCATATGATTATGGTGTCGTTTTGAAAGGATTTCAGTTGTTATGGCTGAAAACGAAGGAGAAGAAGTACTTAGACTTCATCCAAACAAATATTGACTACTTCGTACAAGAAGATGGCTCGATCAAAGGCTATAAATTAGAAGAATACAATATCGATCATATCAATACTGGAAAACTGTTCTTTATCCTCTATAAAGAAACAGGAGATGAAAAATATCGCAAAGCAGCAGAAACTTGCGCCAAACAATTGTTGAATCACCCAAGAACATCTGAAGGTGTGTTTTGGCATAAGGCGATCTATCCTTGGCAAATATGGTTAGATGGTTTGTATATGGGGGCGCCTTTTTATGCAGAATATGTCCAAACCTTTACGTCGAAAAAAGACTATCAAGATGTTTTACATCAATTCGAGATCAGTTATCAGCATTTGCTTGATACAAAGACTAGTTTATTGTTCCATGCGTGGGATGAAAAGAAGGTCCAACCTTGGGCGGACACAGAAACGGGATTATCTCATCATTTTTGGAGTCGCTCAATCGGTTGGTATTTGATGGCATGTGTCGATAGTTACGAGCTGTTGCATAAAGAAGTGGACTGTCGATTATTATGGCAAATCTTGACAACCACATTAGAAGCATTATTGCCTTATCAATCAGAAACTGGCACATGGTACCAAGTAACAACCGAAACGAAGCGTAAAGGAAATTATCTAGAAGCTTCTGGTAGTAGTATGTTCGTCTATGCGATGGCAAAAGGGATTCGCTTAGGGATATTGGAAAAAGAAGTATGGCTTCCTCAGTTGAAAAAATCTTATCAAGGCTTATTTGATGAATTTGTTTTAGAAACAAAAGAAGGCTGGCTGAATCTGAATAAAAATTGCCAAGTTGCAGGTCTGGGAGGTGCGGATCGAAGAGATGGTTCTTATGCCTACTATATTAGTGAGCCAATCGTATGTAATGATCAAAAAGGTGTTGGGGCTTTTTTGCAAGCCTTAGTAGAAGTGGAAGGTGTATTTGAGTGATAAATATTTTAAGCTTAGGTGCCTCAGTCGATATACTCAACACGACGGTGATCCAACAAGCCATTGATCAAGTAGCAGAAGCAGGTGGGGGAAGAGTAACCATTCCAAGTGGGCAGTTTTTAACGGGGCCATTGTGCTTGAAAAGTAATGTGGAGTTGTATCTTTCTCCTGGAGCAGTATTGAAATTTACAGATGACCCAGCCCAGTATTCAGCCATTTTATCCAGTTGGGAGGGTGTACCTAAAAAGGTCTATGCTTCATGTATCTATGCGCAACATGCAGAAAATATTGCTGTCACTGGTTTAGGGAAATTAGATGGTAGTGGTCCTAACTGGTGGCGCATGTTTCGAGAGGAGTATGAAACACTTGAGTACCCTCGACCTAAACTGATTGGTTTTGATCATTGCCGACGAGTAACGATTCGTGATATCCAATTGGTCGACTCGCCGAGTTGGACCATCCATCCCAATCATTGCCAAGATGTAACCATCGATCATGTAGCCATCTGCAATCCTGCTGATTCGCCGAATACAGATGGAATTGATCCAGAGTCTTGTCATAATGTGCATATCAGTAATTGCCATATTGATGTTGGCGATGACTGTATTGCGATCAAAGCTGGGACAGAGGATGCCATTAATAAAGTGCCTTGTCAAAATATCACGATCACTAATTGTACGATGGTACACGGTCATGGTGGCGTAGTGTTAGGGAGTGAAATGAGTGGCGGAATTCGGAATGTAACGATTTCGAACTGCATCTTCCAACAAACCGATCGTGGGATTCGATTAAAGACACGCCGAGGTCGAGGGGGGATGATTGAAGATGTCCGAGTAACTAATCTGATCATGGACCAAGTATTGTGTCCTTTTGTCATCAATCTTTATTATTTTTGCGGACCTCGTGGCAAAGATCCTTATGTTTGGGAAAAGGAAGTGTATCCAATGGATGAGCGGACACCACAAGTTCGGCGGGTTCATTTTTCATCGGTAACTGCTCGAAATGTCCATGCTTCCGCGGGCTTTATTTATGGTCTAGCAGAACAAGCAGTTCAAGACATTTCTTTCGATCATGTCGATATTTCCATGGCAAAAGATGCAAAAGCGGGAGTGCCAGCCATGATGACAGGTTTAGAACCCATGCGCCAACAAGGATTTTATGTACGGTTTGGTAAACATATTTCTTTCCATCAGATCACGATCGATCATCATGAAGGACCAGCAATCATGATTGAAGATTCGGAAGATATCGAAATTAAACGTATGCGATCGACAGAGTTGGATAAAAAGAATGTATCTATTATAGAAGGAACTTAAATAAAATGGAGTTGATTGAGTACTTAGGGAGGGACGCACGTTGCTTGAGGCCGAGTGGTAGCTGTTTATCACAAAAAATCAACGATGATCAAGTAATTGAGTATTATCAATTGAGATTAAATGAACTTGAACCTGTTCCGGCCATTCATGTTTATCCAGTAAAAAAGAAGGAACCTTTGCCTGTTGTGATCTATCTGCATTCACATGGGGGTGATTTTTCACTAGGAAAAAGTGAATTGTTAGAAGGTACATCCTATTTTGTGGAGCCTTCGTTTGCGAAGACTTTGACAAGTATGGGATATGGTGTATGGGCAATTGATGCTTGGGGATTTGAAGAACGGGGAGGGATTGCTGAAAGTGAACTTTTCAAGCGATTCTTATTAACGGGGCGAACGCTTTGGGGAATGCGGATCTTTGACGTGCTAAGCTTGGTTGATTATTTGGAAACACGTAAAGATATTGATGTACAACGTATCGCAACGATTGGATTATCTATGGGTGGACTATTGAGTTGGTGGACAAGTGCATTGGATGAACGTGTGAAAGTCTGTATTGACTTAGCTAGTCAAGTGGAGATCGAAACACTCTTGAAACACCAGATGCTAGATTGCCACGGCTACTATTATTATGTTCCTGATTTATTGACAGAATATACGACCCTAGCGATCCAGCAAAAAATTGCGCCACGTAAACGGCTAACTATAGTAGGGAAAAACGATCACATGTGTCCAACAGAAGGCGTCTGTCACTTGAATAAACAGCTAGATTTGTATTATCAACAATTGGGAGTACCAACGAATTTTCAAGGATACTCTTTAAATGGTGGACACTTTGAAACACGTGATATGCGAATGAAGTGGCAAGCATTTTTAAAGGAGCACCTATAATGAAAACAGAAATCGTGATCGACCCGATTCCAAGAAAAGCAGACTATCAGACCATTCAAGCAGGAATTGCTCATCTTAGCTCATTGCCGAATACCGTAAAAAAGACCATGATCATTCGAGAAGGGGTCTATCATGAATATATCGAATGTCGGCTGTCAAATTTCCAAATGCTTGGACAAGGAGAAGTAAAGATTGTTGGGTGCCGTTTTGCGAAACAAAATCTTCCATCTGGCGAAGAAAGAGAAACATTTCGAACAGCGACACTATTTCTTGAGGGAGAAAACGTTCATCTTGAAAATATACAAATCATCAACAACGCCGGTGCAGGAGAACAAGTTGGGCAAGCAGTCGCGCTGTTCAATTACGCGCATCAAGTCCAGTTGATCAATTGTCGGTTGTGCGGACAACAAGATACGTTATGCACGGGACCGTTGCCGGCTACACAAAAAGATGGTCGTCTCTTCCTTACACCAGTGACAAACGAACGTAAGTATTGTCGACAATATTATGAACGATGTTGGATCGAAGGAACTGTTGATTTTATTTTTGGTGGAGCAGATGCAGTATTTGACCATTGTTCCATCAAGAGTTTAGCTTGTTTTTCTAATGGCTATATCACAGCCGCTTCAACGGCAAAAGAACAAGAACAAGGTTTTGTTTTTTTCAGGTGTGCAATCATCGCAGATTCTGAGGAACCTACTAACTATTTAGGCCGACCTTGGCGCCCATATGCTCAGACGACATTTGAAGAGTGTGATGTAGGAGCACATGTCCATCAAAGTGGTTGGCATGATTGGGATAAGAAACAAAACAGACAAACAGCACGCTTTTACGAAAAAAATAATAAATACCAAGGAAAAATTTGTCGCGAATCCTGGATCACTGTTGAAATGGAGGACGATTAGATGACGAAAAAATGGGAAATAAGTTTTGGCTTGATCGGTGGGTCTGCCGCTTTGTTGTTTTTCGGTGGAATTGCTGTGACTTTCAATCAAATGTCCCTTTCAAATTTTCGAGAAACATATCAAGCTCTCTCATTAGAGGGCTTTGGTAGTGTAAAAGAAACCTTTGAGTCACTGCGGAGCATGACGGGGTTGTTTAGCGTTAGCCTATTCCTCTCATTGGTTGGGCTATGTCTGGCTCTTTATCTATCGTTGAAGGGAAAAGCAAGTCCGATGGCAGCGCTCATTTATTTGGTTTCAGGAGTCCTGCTGTTGTTCGGTACACAATTCATTGCTTACCCTTTTGTCTTTTTCTATCTATTAGCAGCGGGTTCAAGCATGTATCGCCAAAAAATAGAGCAAAGGTGGGAAGCAGATGTTTCAAAGTAAAGCAATCAATCCAATCATTCGAGGATTTAATCCTGACCCGAATATTTTGAAAGTGGGTAGCTCTTATTATGTGATCGTTTCTTCTTTTGAATGGTTACCAGGCATTCGTGTATATGAGTCAACGGATCTAATCAACTGGGAACATAAAACGGATATTTTAACTGATCAAGTATCATTAAAGGGTCAACCGATCAATGGAAGTATCTGGGCGCCTCAAATCAGTTACTCAGATGGACGATTTTATCTTATTTATACAGATGTTAAAAGCGTAGCACGTCCTTTTAAAGATACTCACAACTACATGATGATCGCGGAAGCTATCGAGGGTCCTTGGGAACATCCAATCTATCTAAACAGTAGTGGTTTTGACCCCTCTCTTTTTCATGATCCACTTACAGGTAAGAAATGGCTATTGAATGAAATTTGGGATTTCCGACTAACTACACCTAATAAATCAGCAGGGATCGTCATTCAAGAATATGATGCAAAACAAAAACAACTAGTCGGTCCGATTCACACGATCTTTACAGGAACGGAACTTGCAAAGACCGAAGCACCTCATCTTTACTATGTTAATGATTACTATTATTTGTTGACTGCTGAAGGTGGCACTGGTAGTGGGCATGCTGTTACCGTTTGTCGTAGTCGTGATTTGTTAGGACCATACGAAGTCGATCCCCAAAATCCAATGTTGACGGCCAATGGTTATCCAAGCTCAAGTTTACAATGTGCGGGACATGCAAGTTTGGTTCAAACAGAATTCGACAGATGGTATATAGTCCATCTTTGTACTCGTCCTATCGAAGGCGTTGCTATCTTAGGTAGAGAAACAGCTATTCAAGAAGTGTATTGGACAGAAGATAATTGGTTGCGTATAAAAGAAGGAGGAAATCAACCCAGAGAGAGCATCAACATTCCCACACAAGAGAAAGTGATCCAAAAGATCGATTCTTATTTTTTTGATGATTTTGAAGGAGAAATGAGAAAAAGTTGGAACGCACGTCGTTGTTTACCAGACACAACTTGGTGTGATTTGACCAGTCGATATGGTTACTTAAGGATGCTCGCAGGAGAATCACTACAGTCAACGTTTGACCAACACTTATTAGCGATACGACAAACAACGTTTTCATTTATTGCACAAACTAAGATGGAATATGAGCCAAAGCACTTCAACCAAATGGCTGGACTACTTCTTTTTCTAAATGAAGAAAATTACTATTATTGCTGTGTGACATGGGATGAAGAGATAGGGAAATGTCTCCGATTACTTAGTGCAGTTGAAGGCTATGTTACGATCAGCCCTGACATTTATCCGCTAAGAGGAGAAGAGACAGTGATTAAAGTAGTTGTTGAAAAGACTCTTGGACAATTTTATGTAAAACGTTCGCAAGACTGGAAAAAAATCGGTGCTAAAATTGATATGCAGACACTGTCAGGTGGTTTTACAGGAAACTTTGTTGCCATTGGTGTGCATGATTTAAATGTAAGAGGAGGGAGCTATGCTGATTTTGATTATTTCAACTATCAGGAAATAGAAATGGAGTGAAATAAATAAAAAAAGATTAGGTGCAGTGAAAGTTAAATTTTACCTTGACCAATCTTTTTTTTAATGATAGTATAGTCAACGTTGCTGAAACATGAAAACAATCATGAAATTTGTTTAAAAGTTTTGTTGACAATCATATTTTCTTATGATAATATAACGAAGTTGGTTATGAGAAACTAGTTCATACATGTTGATTTCGCAAAGAAAAAAACAAAATTAACTGTTGACAAATAACAAACGATGAGTTATGATAAGTGAGTTGCTGAAACGACCTCGTGAAAAACGAGTTCAAAAAACTTTTAAAAAATAGTTGACAATCATTCGAGAGTTTGCTAAGATATAAAAGTTGCTACGGCAATCACAAACAATAAATCGAAACAGTTGTGTTTCGTTTATCACGTAGACCTTTGAAAACTGAACAAAGTAAGACAAACCAAATGTGTAGGGCGTCTTGATTCAATTCAAGACAACAAACATTTTTAACAAGCAAGCAATATGCTAGCAAACAATTGAGCTTAACAATCGAAAGATTGTTCTAACTTTTATTATGAGAGTTTGATCCTGGCTCAGGACGAACGCTGGCGGCGTGCCTAATACATGCAAGTCGAACGCTTCTTTTCCCACCGGAGCTTGCTCCACCGGGAAAAGAGGAGTGGCGAACGGGTGAGTAACACGTGGGTAACCTGCCCATCAGAAGGGGATAACACTTGGAAACAGGTGCTAATACCGTATAACAATCGAAACCGCATGGTTTCAATTTGAAAGGCGCTTTACGGTGCCGCTGATGGATGGACCCGCGGTGCATTAGCTAGTTGGTGAGGTAACGGCTCACCAAGGCAACGATGCATAGCCGACCTGAGAGGGTGATCGGCCACATTGGGACTGAGACACGGCCCAAACTCCTACGGGAGGCAGCAGTAGGGAATCTTCGGCAATGGACGAAAGTCTGACCGAGCAACGCCGCGTGAGTGAAGAAGGTTTTCGGATCGTAAAACTCTGTTGTTAGAGAAGAACAAGGGTGAGAGTAACTGTTCACCCCTTGACGGTATCTAACCAGAAAGCCACGGCTAACTACGTGCCAGCAGCCGCGGTAATACGTAGGTGGCAAGCGTTGTCCGGATTTATTGGGCGTAAAGCGAGCGCAGGCGGTTTCTTAAGTCTGATGTGAAAGCCCCCGGCTCAACCGGGGAGGGTCATTGGAAACTGGGAGACTTGAGTGCAGAAGAGGAGAGTGGAATTCCATGTGTAGCGGTGAAATGCGTAGATATATGGAGGAACACCAGTGGCGAAGGCGGCTCTCTGGTCTGTAACTGACGCTGAGGCTCGAAAGCGTGGGGAGCAAACAGGATTAGATACCCTGGTAGTCCACGCCGTAAACGATGAGTGCTAAGTGTTGGAGGGTTTCCGCCCTTCAGTGCTGCAGCTAACGCATTAAGCACTCCGCCTGGGGAGTACGACCGCAAGGTTGAAACTCAAAGGAATTGACGGGGGCCCGCACAAGCGGTGGAGCATGTGGTTTAATTCGAAGCAACGCGAAGAACCTTACCAGGTCTTGACATCCTTTGACCACTCTAGAGATAGAGCTTCCCCTTCGGGGGCAAAGTGACAGGTGGTGCATGGTTGTCGTCAGCTCGTGTCGTGAGATGTTGGGTTAAGTCCCGCAACGAGCGCAACCCTTATTGTTAGTTGCCATCATTTAGTTGGGCACTCTAGCAAGACTGCCGGTGACAAACCGGAGGAAGGTGGGGATGACGTCAAATCATCATGCCCCTTATGACCTGGGCTACACACGTGCTACAATGGGAAGTACAACGAGTCGCAAAGTCGCGAGGCTAAGCTAATCTCTTAAAGCTTCTCTCAGTTCGGATTGTAGGCTGCAACTCGCCTACATGAAGCCGGAATCGCTAGTAATCGCGGATCAGCACGCCGCGGTGAATACGTTCCCGGGCCTTGTACACACCGCCCGTCACACCACGAGAGTTTGTAACACCCGAAGTCGGTGAGGTAACCTTTTTGGAGCCAGCCGCCTAAGGTGGGATAGATGATTGGGGTGAAGTCGTAACAAGGTAGCCGTATCGGAAGGTGCGGCTGGATCACCTCCTTTCTAAGGAATATTACGGAGACTACACACGTTTGTCGATACTTTGTTCAGTTTTGAGAGGTCTACTCTCAAAATTTTGTTCATTGAAAACTGGATATTGAAGTAAAAATGTAAGTAATACAAACCGAGAACACCGCGTTGAATGAGTTTTTTAATAAGTTCAATTGCTTATTTTTCTTGATTGGACTTCTATCGCTAGAAGAAAAATCAAAACCCAACCGTAAGGTTGATAAGGTTAAGTGAATAAGGGCGCACGGTGGATGCCTTGGCACTAGGAGCCGATGAAGGACGGGACTAACACCGATATGCTTTGGGGAGCTGTACGTAAGCTATGATCCAGAGATTTCCGAATGGGGGAACCCAGCATCTTTTATAGGATGTTACGTATACGTGAATACATAGCGTATACGAGGTAGACGCAGAGAACTGAAACATCTAAGTACCTGCAGGAAGAGAAAGAAAATTCGATTCCCTGAGTAGCGGCGAGCGAAACGGGAAAAGCCCAAACCAATGAGCTTGCTCATTGGGGTTGTAGGACTCCGATATGGTAGTTCTTTCAGATAGTCGAATGACTTGGAAAAGTCAGTCAGAGAGGGTGAAAGCCCCGTAGATGAAATTTGGAAGGCACCTAGGAGGATCCTGAGTACGGCGGAACACGAGGAATTCCGTCGGAATCCGGGAGGACCATCTCCCAAGGCTAAATACTCCCTAGTGACCGATAGTGAACCAGTACCGTGAGGGAAAGGTGAAAAGCACCCCGGAAGGGGAGTGAAATAGAACCTGAAACCGTGTGCCTACAACAAGTCAAAGCCCGTTAATGGGTGATGGCGTGCCTTTTGTAGAATGAACCGGCGAGTTACGATTGCATGCGAGGTTAAGTTGAAGAGACGGAGCCGCAGCGAAAGCGAGTCTGAATAGGGCGTTTGAGTATGTAGTCGTAGACCCGAAACCATGTGATCTACCCATGTCCAGGTTGAAGGTGCGGTAAAACGCACTGGAGGACCGAACCCACGTACGTTGAAAAGTGCGGGGATGAGGTGTGGGTAGCGGAGAAATTCCAAACGAACTTGGAGATAGCTGGTTCTCTCCGAAATAGCTTTAGGGCTAGCCTCGGAATTGAGAATGATGGAGGTAGAGCACTGTTTGGACTAGGGGCCCATCTCGGGTTACCGAATTCAGATAAACTCCGAATGCCATTCATTCATATCCGGGAGTCAGACTGTGAGTGATAAGATCCATAGTCGAAAGGGAAACAGCCCAGACCACCAGCTAAGGTCCCAAAATATATGTTAAGTGGAAAAGGATGTGGGGTTGCACAGACAACTAGGATGTTGGCTTAGAAGCAGCCACCATTTAAAGAGTGCGTAATAGCTCACTAGTCGAGTGACCCTGCGCCGAAAATGTACCGGGGCTAAACATATTACCGAAGCTGTGGAGTACACCTTTAGGTGTATTGGTAGGAGAGCGTTCTAAGGGCGTTGAAGGTAGATCGTGAGGACTGCTGGAGCGCTTAGAAGTGAGAATGCCGGTATGAGTAGCGAAAGACAGGTGAGAATCCTGTCCACCGAATGACTAAGGTTTCCTGGGGAAGGCTCGTCCGCCCAGGGTTAGTCGGGACCTAAGCCGAGGCCGACAGGCGTAGGCGATGGACAACAGGTTGATATTCCTGTACTCGTTGTTTTTGTTTGAGCAATGGAGGGACGCAGGAGGCTAAGGAATGCAGACGATTGGAAATGTCTGTCCAAGCAGTAAGTCTTGATAGGAGTCAAATGCTTCTAACTTTAAGGACAAGCTGTGATGGGGAGGGAAATAATAGTACCGAAGTTCCTGATGTCACACTGCCGAGAAAAGCTTCTAGTGAGAAAACAACGACCCGTACCGCAAACCGACACAGGTAGTCGAGGAGAGAATCCTAAGGTGAGCGAGAGAACTCTCGTTAAGGAACTCGGCAAAATGACCCCGTAACTTCGGGAGAAGGGGTGCTGATCGTCAGATCAGCCGCAGTGAATAGGCCCAAGCGACTGTTTATCAAAAACACAGGTCTCTGCAAAATCGTAAGATGAAGTATAGGGGCTGACGCCTGCCCGGTGCTGGAAGGTTAAGAGGAGTGCTTAGCGTAAGCGAAGGTACGAATTGAAGCCCCAGTAAACGGCGGCCGTAACTATAACGGTCCTAAGGTAGCGAAATTCCTTGTCGGGTAAGTTCCGACCCGCACGAAAGGCGTAACGATTTGGGCACTGTCTCAACGAGAGACTCGGTGAAATTTTAGTACCTGTGAAGATGCAGGTTACCCGCGACAGGACGGAAAGACCCCATGGAGCTTTACTGTAGTTTGATATTGAGTGTCTGTACCGCATGTACAGGATAGGTAGGAGCCGTAGAAATCGGAACGCTAGTTTCGATGGAGGCGCTGGTGGGATACTACCCCTGCGTTATGGCCACTCTAACCCGCACCACTAATCGTGGTGGGAGACAGTGTCAGATGGGCAGTTTGACTGGGGCGGTCGCCTCCTAAAGAGTAACGGAGGCGCCCAAAGGTTCCCTCAGAATGGTTGGAAATCATTCGAAGAGTGTAAAGGCAGAAGGGAGCTTGACTGCGAGACCTACAAGTCGAGCAGGGACGAAAGTCGGGCTTAGTGATCCGGTGGTTCCGCATGGAAGGGCCATCGCTCAACGGATAAAAGCTACCCTGGGGATAACAGGCTTATCTCCCCCAAGAGTCCACATCGACGGGGAGGTTTGGCACCTCGATGTCGGCTCGTCGCATCCTGGGGCTGTAGTCGGTCCCAAGGGTTGGGCTGTTCGCCCATTAAAGCGGCACGCGAGCTGGGTTCAGAACGTCGTGAGACAGTTCGGTCCCTATCCGTCGCGGGCGTTGGAAATTTGAGAGGAGCTGTCCTTAGTACGAGAGGACCGGGATGGACTTACCGCTGGTGTACCAGTTGTTCTGCCAAGGGCATTGCTGGGTAGCTATGTAGGGAAGGGATAAACGCTGAAAGCATCTAAGTGTGAAGCCCACCTCAAGATGAGATTTCCCATTTCTTTAAGAAAGTAAGATCCCTGAGAGATGATCAGGTAGATAGGTCAGGAGTGGAAGTACAGTGATGTATGGAGCGGACTGATACTAATCGATCGAGGACTTAACCAAAATAAAATGAAAAAACTCGGAGAGTTTCTTACTGATACTTCAAATCCAGTTTTGAGTGAACAAGATTTACTCAATATAGATAACACCAAGTGTGGTGGCGATGGCGAGAAGGATACACCTGTAACCATGCCGAACACAGAAGTTAAGCTTCTTAGCGCCGATTGTAGTGAGGGGTTGCCCCTTGTGAGAGTAGGACGCCGCCACGCAAATGAAAAACAGTTGAACGAAAGTTCAGCTGTTTTTTTGTCTGGATGCGAACAAATTTTCGGTTTTTTGCTGAAAAAAAGCAATGGAAATGTTATGATAAACCATGTATAAACCAAAAAAGCCAACAGATATCGATCTGTTTTAGTAAAGCGATACAGACAAACTTGTATTTTATTATCTTATATTATGGGGAGGTAGTAGCTTAATGGTCAAATTTATTCATGCGGCAGATTTGCATATGGATCGTTCATTTGAAGGATTAGTGGGAATCGATGGAAAAGTTCAAAAGAAATTATTACGGGCTAATTTGACCGTACTTGAAAATATTGTGGAACAGGCAATCAAACATCAGGTTGATTTTGTTTTACTAGTTGGGGATAGCTTCCACCAGCATCGTCCTTCGCTAAAAATCCAAAAGCATTTTTCGGAACAAATCAAGCGTTTAGGAGAACACAATATCTCAGTTTTTTTAACATTTGGTAATCATGATTTTTATCAAAAAGAGAGATATTGGTTTGAATTCCCCGAGAATCTTTCTTTGTTTACGTCGGAAACAGTAGAGACACAGCAATTAACGACTAATGCTGGTGAAACAATCGCACTCAGTGGATTTAGTTACACAAAACAATGGATCACTGATGAAAAAGTATCTGAATTTCCCCAACGTTTTGCTGTTGACTACCATATTGGACTCTATCATGGTGAAATTGGGTCAAATCATGGGAATTATGCACCATTTCAAGCAAAGCAAATGGAAGCAAAAGGCTACGACTACTGGGCGTTGGGACATATCCATGTTCCCACCAAATTAAATGAAAAAGGAACAATTCTTTATCCAGGTGCACCACAAGGACATACCAAAAAAGAAGAGTCTGCGACTTCAGTAGTTCTAGTTGAACTTCAAGGAGCGATTTGTCGAACAACACCTATAAAAGTTGCAGAAGTTTATTGGGAACGCCAGCAAATTTCTCTCAGGGAAGTGAAACAAACGACGGATGTACTGAAGAAAATCCAACAAGAATTAGTGGAACCCAATGCGATGACACTCGTCGAATTTGAGATCATTGATTATGAGCACTTAGATCAGGAAGTGTTGGATCGTATTCACTCCGGAGAATTATTAGATTATTTGAAGGAAGAAACAAATAGGAAATTTTCAAATTTGATTATTTGGCGTATATCTACTTTAGAAAGAGATAATGAGGCGAAAATTTCTTTATCTGCTTCAACAGCGATGTTTGAACAATTATTCGAAAATTACCAAACAAAGGAAGACTTTCAGCATATACTACAAGAAGCCTACACAAATCAAGAGGCAATCAAAGTGTTGGATCTACTACCGGATTTTCAAGAATCTACGATACAAAAGGCCCAAGAAATCATTCGGCAAGACTTTTTGTTTGAGGGGGATACTGAATGAATATTTTAAAAATCGAAATAGCAGCTTTCGGAAAGTGGCGTCAGCAAACCTTTGATTTTACCTCTGGCAATCAGTTGATTTATGGTGAAAATGAAGCGGGAAAGTCAACGATCTATCAATTTATCCAAGCCATCCTTTTTGGGTTTCCATCTAAAGGGAAGAAAAAGAAAGATTACACACCGCGAGACGGTTCTGCATATGGTGGGAAATTATGGCTGAATCATCCCATACATGGAGAAATTTATGTTGAGAGATATAAACAACAAAATAGAGGTAAATCGAAGGTCACATGTAATGGCCAAAGTGGAAGTGATGAACTCTTAGAAAAACTACTTTCACCTTTGACGAAAGAGTTATTCCAACAGGTTTTTACATTTCAACAAGAGCAACTGAGTGAACTTGCTCATTTAACAGAAAAAGAATTACATGACGCGTTGATTTCATTAGGAATCACTGGAAGTTCTCATGTCTTTCAAAAAAGACAAGAATATTATCAATCAGCTGATAAGTTGTTTAAAAGAAAAGGTCAAAAATTAGTGATCAATCAGCGACTAAATGAATGGAAACAACTACAAGAAAAGATTCATCAAAAGCAAGAGCAAGAGGCGATCTATAGTCAATGGATCATGGAGGAGCAACGTCTAGCAGAACAACAACAGCTCTTATTGCATGATATCGAACAAATCAATCAAAGACTTACGTTATATAATCAACAAGAATTGAATTTCTCTTTATATGAAGAATGGCAATCACTGAAAAAAAATATGCTAGCTGAAGTACCGGATGAATCATTGATACAAGATTTAGAAGTATTTACTAAACGTTATCAACAAATGAATGAACGTCTGGAAGAACTTGAAGCTTCATTAGAGCGACATAGTGGGATGGATCAGCAGTCTGCACGTTATTATTTTTATTTAGAACAAGAACAAGAGTTGAAAGCACTACAGCAAAAGCAATTTTCAACTGAGCAATTAATGGATGAATGGCAAAGGCTTCAAGTAGAAACAAGAGAAACAGCGTCCGAATTGACAATCTTAGAACAGCGTTGGCACTGGGATCGTTTGCACCGACCACAGGAATTTATTGATGATAAAGAGTGGCGTTCTTTGTATACGATGGCGCAACAATTAAAGGATCACCATAATCAGTTGGCGATTCGCTTTGATATTGTGAAAGAACAGCAACAAACATTGGAAGCCGAGATCAATGAATTAGAAGTAGCCCACCCAACATTGATCCAAGCAGGACCGATCCAAGAAGTTCCAGAAAAACAATCCTTTTTAAAATTTTACATTAGTGCTTTAGTGTTAGCTGCAATTGGCCTATTCTTGCCCATGCCAGGGAAAATCTTAGGGCCCTTGCTTGCTTTAGGGGTGGTTGCCTATACGTTTACTCGTAGAAAAGGTAAGATACCACCAGCCCAAGGATTACCAGAAATCAAAGGGAAATGGCAAGAAAAATTAGGACAACTGGATATCGTATTAGCACAATTAGAAGAACTTACCCAAACACTCAATGAAAATAAACGTAAACAACAAAATTTAGAGCAATCAGTTACTGATTATGCCTATGGTCATTCATTGGGGACGATGAATACGATTGAAACGATGAAAAATGAGGGCCAAGAAGTAACAGATTACCAAAAGCTTTATGCTGTTTTTCAAAAGAAACAACAACGGGAACGAGAGATACAAGAACAGCTATTACAGATAGAAGAGGCATTCGAGTTAGCAAAAGAGTGGTTACCACTACAACATAAATCGCTCTCAGAAAAAATGGATCTGTTAGCAACATTTATCCAAGAGATGGAACAAATGAAATATGCTAGAAGTTATCAACAGAATACTTTATTGAAACAAGAAATCAATGCCTTGAAAAAGAAACAAAAAATGTGGTTGGAGGAATACAAAGAACAATTTGCTAGAGCAGAACTTTCCTATCCATCAGAAGTACCGATCTTTTTACAAAAGGCGGAGCAAACGAAACAACAACAAGCGCGTTTTGAAGAATTGACGCATATTCTTTCCCCGATTTTTAAAACTGTCATTACTTATAGTCAGTTGCAGACTCAGATTGCTCATGAATCCGAACGATTGCAAGAACTAAAGAGGGAAGAAAGTACGAAGAGTGAGCAACGTCAACGCTTGCAGTTGCAAATTGAAGGACTACAACAAGACGGGACATTAGATGAGTTATATCAACAGGAAAGTCTCCAAAAAGCACAACTACAAGTCTTATTTGAGGAGTGGGGTGGCTTAGTGATTGCTGGGATATTTTTAGGTGATCTTTCGACAGAATTAAGTGAACGGCAATTACCACAGTTACTCAAATTAGCTGGAGACTATCTAAGTATCCTAACTGATCGACAGTACCAAGAAATACAATTGAGAAACGATACATTGACATTAACAAATGGTACAGATGAGTTTCCGATTTATGAACTATCGACAGGGACAAAGGATCAGATGATTATGGCGATGCGGTTTGCTTATCTTGCTTTGGAAGCGAAACGTTCGATCTGTCCAGTGATCATCGATGATGGTTGGCTACACTACGATCATAAGAGAAAATACCGTTTAGCTAAATTGCTAGCTGAATTTAGCAAAACCTATCAAGTAATCTGCTTGTCTTCTGACCAAGAAATGGTAAGCTATTATCATGAGCTTGAACAATCTGTGAGAAAGTTAGAAGGTGCAAATAGTGAAAAAAATACGTGAATTAGTCGTTGATGAACAATTCGAACAATTCGTTTTGATCAAAAATGCAGATGTAAGAATCGCTAAGAACGGTAAGAAATTTATCGCTTTTACATTTCAAGATACATCAGGAACAATTGATGGCAAATATTGGGATGCATCAGAAGACGAGATCAAAAAATTTACACCAGGAACAGTTGTTTTTTTAAATGGTAAACGCGAGGTCTATCAAGGAAATCCGCAAGTAAAAATCTTGCATATGCGTTTAACAAAAGTTGATGAACCGAGTGATCCAAGTTTGTACATGGAAAGAGCCCCATTGAAAAAAGAAGAAATGGAAGAAGAAATCAATCAATTGTTATTTGAGATCACAAATGCACATTGGAATCGAATCGTGCGTTATTTACTCAACAAATATCAAAAACAATTTTTTGAGTATCCGGCAGCCAAACGAAATCATCACGCATTTGCTAGTGGATTGGCATACCATACAGTATCAATGTTACACTTAGGTAAAGCGATTGCTGATGAATACCCTGAATTGAATCGTCCCCTACTTTATGCGGGAATTATCTTACATGATTTAGGGAAAGTGATCGAGTTGTCCGGCTCAATGGCAACTGAATACACGTTAGCTGGTAATTTAGTGGGTCATCTTGTATTGATTGATGAAGAAATCACAAAAGCTTGCTTGGCGTTGAAAATCAGTGAAGAAGAAGAGGATGTCTTGATTTTGCGTCATATGGTCCTATCACATCATGGGTTGTTAGAATATGGTTCACCTGTTCGTCCTCGGATCATGGAAGCTGAAGTCTTACATCAGATCGACACGATCGATGCCTCGATGCAAATGATGACTACTGCGATTCGTCAAACAGAGCCAGGGAAATATACAGATCGAATATTTGGTTTAGATAATCGTAGTTTTTATGTACCAAAACAGAAATGATGGTAATTGTTCGAAAGACAATGAAAGATACGTAACAATTTATTGATATCATCTCACTAGTTTTAAAGAGGTCGAAACAGAAGTATTTACCCTCGATAAATAAGGTGACATCCACGAAAATTGTTTTTCAAACTTTTGTGGTTGTCGCCTTATTTCCGAAGAGGGGACTTTTGTTCCCGTCATTTATTCGCTTTTAGATGGTTCGAATGGATTATTACTCCAAACATTTTTATGAACCCAAATAATTTTTCATTTTCCGTTAGCAGAGACGGATAATGAGAACTTATCGTATTCAAAAAAAGTGGTTTAGGATGAGTTTTATCATCCTAAACCACTTTTTTAATACTTTCTCTAGCATTCATTTTTAAATGCCTAGACGCGCGTATAGTGCTTATTCGTTTGTTGATTCAGTCGTACTTTGCTCTGTTTCAGATGCTTCAGTAGAATCAGTTGATTTTGTTTCAGAAGTCTTTGTTTCTGAGCTTTCTGTTGCTGAGTCTTCAGTTGAAGATGTACTTGTCGTAGCTGAAGTAAATGGTGTCAAGATGTTTTGGAATGCGTCATCTTTGATTTTTACATTCGCTTCTTTTAGTTCTTCACCGATTACTTTTGTTGTAAATTCGCTGTCATTTACTTTTGCTTGAGTCGCAATTTCTTCTAATTGATCTTTGAATTTATCCATGTCGTTTCCTTTATCTTGGTTTTTCACCATTTTAACGACATAGTATTCTGTTGCATAAGTAGAAGGATTTGTTGCAGTGATCACATCTGAGATCTCACCGTCTTTAAGTTTGAAAGCTGCTTCTTTTACTTCAGATGGAACAGTTTGTGTTTCTGAGTCAAACTTGATATTACCACCATCGTCTTTAGTTGTATCTGTTGATTTTTCTTTTGCTAGTTCTTCGAAATCTTTGCCGTCATCAGCTGATTTCTTAACTTCTTTTGCTTCGTCTTCACTAGCAACTTTGATGATTTGTGCTTCTACTTCTGGATGGAATGTTTCCCAAGTTTTCTTCAAGTCTTCATCTGTCAATTTCACATGAGATTCGATCCCAGCTTTAAAGACAAGATTATTACGAAGGAATTCTTTGTAGCTTTCTTCTGTAAATCCAGCAGATTCTAATTGTGTTTCGAAGCTGTCACCATAAGTTTCTTTTGTTTTATTATATTCAGCATCTACTTCTTTATCTGAAACTTTATCGTTGTATTTGCTATTGAATACATCATAGATGACCATTTGTTGAAGTAATTGTTGGTTTGCTGATTCAGATTTTGCTTTTTCATAAAAATCAGCGACGGTGATTGTACCGCCTTTCATGGTTACGATATCCTTATTTGTATCCCCGCCACCAGAACAAGCTGCTAGTGTTAGAATAGCTAACGCACTTGTCGCAGCTAAAATTATTTTTTTCTTTTTCATTTAAGTTTTGCACTCCTGTAATTTATTATTGGTTTTCACAAATATTACTATACCATATCTATGAGCGAATAAAAACGTTCTAACTGATAGTTTCAAACAAAATTCAAATTTTTGTCACATTCCACTCAACTTGGTACATGAAAAAGACACATAGATATCAAAAGTGCTTGTTTTTGCGTCATTATTGCACGTCTGTCAAGGCTTCAGGTAAATGTGCCGAAAGTTTTTCCACTTGCTCTTGGATTTGTGTAACTCGTGGTTCTGCTTGGAATTTGAAATTTTCAATGTCTTTTTCGATTGATTCTTGAAAAGATGGAATAACAGTTTCAGCTGTTCTTTTTGTTTCAGATAACGCCTGCTTAAAATGATTCAAGCTGTTATTTAACTCGTTGGTCAATTCAGTTGCTTCATCTAATTCTGCAATCAATTTCTTTCTGGTCTCATTTCCACTGCGTGGGGCAAATAATAGTCCCGCTGCTGCACCAGTAACAGCACCGAATACTAATCCTTTTAGAAAATTTTTAACCATGAACTGTCACCTGCTCTTTGATTTTTTCTTGGATAGCCGTCATTTCTTCCGCTGTATAATCTGCTTGATGATTTCCAAAGTGAATGGAGAAGTCATCTTTTTTGCTATAACGCGGAACTAAATGGAAATGGGAATGAAAAACGGTTTGATAGGCTAGTTCTCGGTTATTATTGATAATATTTAACCCTTCCATTTCCGGAAATGCTTTTTCAATAGAACGAGCAATTTTGGGGATGCGAGCAAAGACATCACTGGCTAATTCTTCGTTATATTCAAAGATATCAGTTACGTGTTCTTTAGGAATAATCAATGTATGACCTTTGGTTGATTGAGAGATATCTAAGAACGCATAGATTTTCTCGTCTTCATAGATTTTATAGCTAGGGATCTCTTGCTTGATGATTTTACAAAAAATACAATTGTCCATATAAAAACACCTTTCTTCTATTCAAGTTTCGTTACCTCAACTTTAACATAAGTTCATGAGAATGCACGTAAAAAATAATTGGAGGTGATTTGCTTCGTGGTATAATGAAGACAGTATATTAACGGAGGAAGAAATATGAGTTTAAAAATCGAACATGTAACAGGAGGCTATGGTCATTTACCTGTTTTGAAAGATATCAGTTTTAACGTTCAGCCTGGAGAAATGGTTGGGTTGATTGGTTTGAATGGAGCAGGGAAAAGTACCACGATCAAGCATATTATCGGCTTGCTTGAACCAACGAAAGGCAAAATAGAGATCAATCAATTATCCCTTAAAAAGGATGTAGAAAATTACCGTAAACAAATTGGTTATATTCCAGAAACACCTTCATTATATGAAGAACTTACTTTAAAAGAACACATTGAAGTAACGGCGATGGCTTATAACATTCCAATGGATATCGCGATGAAACGGGCAGAAAAGTTGTTACACACATTTCGTTTGTCCAATCGGTTAGAGTGGTTTCCAGCGAATTTTTCAAAAGGAATGAAACAAAAAGTCATGATTTTGTGTGCTTTTTTGATTGAACCATCTTTGTATATCATTGATGAACCTTTTCTAGGGCTAGATCCGTTAGCAATCAATGCCTTGTTGGAATTAATGGTCGAGATGAAAAATGAAGGGTCTGGTATTTTGATGTCTACGCATATTTTAGCCACTGCTGAAAAATATTGTGACCGTTTTGTCGTTCTTCATGAAGGAGAGATCAGAGCAGATGGAACGTTAGAAGAGTTGCAAACTGCTTTTAGAATGCCAGAAGCATCCTTAGATGAAATCTACATCGCGTTGACGAAGGAGCAAGGTTATGAATGATTTTTTTCAAAAAAGACTAGCAAAACATCATAAAAAAATGATGAAATACTTACGCTATGTATTCAACGATCATTTTGTATTAGTCTGTTTGTTTTTGATTGGGGGGCTAGGACTTTATTATTCTAACTGGCTAAAAACACTGGAGGCTCCTTTTTCGCTTGGAGGTATCGTCGTCTCGTTGATTTGGTTGATTTGCTTGGCCGTTGGGAAAATCGCAACTTTTGCGGAACCAGCAGATTTAGTTTTTCTTCTACCAAAAGAAAACGAGATGAAAGGATACTTGCAACGAGCTTTTCGTTATTCTTGTCTTTTCCCGATGGTTTTTCTAGGATTAGTGTGCGGATTTGCGATGCCGTTAGTCGTTGTTTCAACGCAACAACCATTTTCGCTGTTTTTTGTTTATTTACTTATACTATGGAGTTTGAAATCTAGTCATTTACAGCTGAAACGAACAGATTTTTATCGTTTGGAAGAAACACGTAAAAATCTTTTTAAATATGGCTGGTGGGTCTCGTCATTTGGTATCTTACTTCTCTCTTTTTATGGGAATATTTGGTTGGGACTGATTCTTTCATCAGTTCAAGCGGGGATCTATTATTGGTTCTTATGGAGAAATCTGTCCGCTCATTTAGACTGGGAAAAAATGATCCAATTAGAAAAACAACGTTTGCACCAAATCTATCAGTTCATCAATTTGTTTACAGATGTGCCGGAGATCACCGCGAAAGTCAAAAGACGCCGTTATCTTGATCCTGTGTTACAAGGAATCAAGAAAGAAACGAAAAACACGTATCTTTATTTGTTTGCTCGACGTTTTGCTAGAGGGTCAGATTTTATTGGCTTGTATGTACGTTTGACAGTGATCGGCTCGATTATTATCGCCGGAATCAACGATCTATACTTTACTTTAGGTATTGGTTCATTATTTCTATATTTGATTGGCTTTCAGTTATTACCGTTATACAGTCAGTTTCGCTATATGATCTTGGTCCAATTGTATCCTATCCCAGAGAGTCAAAAAAGTGGAGCGCTCCAACGTCTTTTGACGTGGTTATTGACTTTTGTTGCTGTTTTATTTGGAGTGATTGCTGCTGTTGTTCTTGATGGAAATGAGAGATGGCTACCTATCTTGGTCTATCTTGTTGTCAACGGACTCTTGATCAAATGGTACGTGCCATCGCGGATCAAGAAGATTGCGGAGTAGCCTTGAGAAATCAAACAGAAAAATTTTATTATTTTACGAGAATAGATCACAAGAATTGTGGGGAAGTCCGAAATTACTTTATGTTTTTTCGAACTTTCCTATTCTTTTTCATGGTCAAAAAAGGATGCACTAAACCTTATGAATAGGAAGAAATCACTAGGGACTTTTTTTATTTTGATAAAAGTTGGTTTTTTAGAAGGCAAAACATAGAAAAAGAACGTATATGTGCTTGACGTTCAAGACTTGGGCGACTAGAATAATAGATACTGCAAACATATAGTAGAGGACGGGAGAATGCGCGATGGAGTTTCAGTTAGACCAAGAGTGGCGGTTACGCCCCATCAAAGGTGACACAGGAAAAACATACATAGGCATGCGTGATAAAGACAAAGTTTTTATCAAGAGGAACACAACGCCAATGCTCGCTGCACTCTCTCGTGAAGGCATTACGCCTAAATTAGTGTGGACTAAGCGAACAGGAGATGGCGATACCTTGACCGCACAAGAATGGCTGGAAGGCCGCTTGTTGACGCCTAGTGAGATTGGTCAAAGAAATGATGTCATTGATGTACTGTATCATCTACATCATTCGACATCTTTAAAAACGATGCTATCTCGAATCGGTGGTAGGGTAATGACCCCTCAAAAAATGCTCCAATATTATGAACAAGATTTACCCGATAGCTTAAAAAACAATCAATTTTTGCAACTCGTTTATCGCTATTTGTGCCAACAAGTTCCTTCGGTAGACAAGGAAAAATTAGCGGTCGTGCATGGAGATGTCAATCATCGGAATTGGTTAGTCTGTAAAAATTATTTATATTTAGTTGATTGGGATTCAATCATGTTCGCTGATCCAGCGGTAGATATCGCGACTATTTTAGGAAATTACGTGCCATTGTCTAGTTGGAATCAGTGGTTGATCAGCTACGGTATCCGACCAACAGATGAAATTTTAGAAAAACTACATTGGTATGCGGTGATGAACCTATTACAAGAAATCACACGCTACTGCAAACGTGAAGATTATCGACGAATGAATGAAGAGATTTTACAACTCAAACGAATTTTTAGTGGTTAAGCTCGGATATTCAGTTGATTTTTTTATTTTTAGGGGTAATACCAATAGCGGTGTACAATAAATTCAGTGAAATACAAGGAACAATCTTTTATAGGAATAGAGAGGAAGAAAAAGATGCGTGTTCGCAACCGACCAAATGCAGCAGAAATGCTAGCCGCTCATCCAGAGATCGTCATCAGTGAGCCAACAAAATGGCGTGGAAAATGGAAAGAATTATTTGGTAATGATCAACCAATCCATATTGAGATCGGCATGGGAAAAGGACAGTTTATTACTGGGATGGCCAAAGCTCATCCAGAAATCAATTATATCGGGATCGAAATGCAAGTGAGTGTCGTATCCATTGCTTTAGACAAAGTATTGGAAGAACCACTGCCTAATTTAAGATTATTGCATGTAGATGGTTCCGCTTTGACTGAGTACTTTTCAGAGAGTGAGATCGATCAGATTTATTTGAATTTTTCAGACCCATGGCCTAAAAAGAGACATGAAAAACGGCGCTTGACGTATCGTACATTTTTAGCTGTTGACGAAGAGATCCTAAAACCAAATGGCGAAATTCATTTCAAAACAGATAATCAAGGATTGTTTGAATATTCGTTGGCTAGCTTTTCACAATACGGGATGCGTCTAAAAAAAGTCTGGCTTGATTTACATCAAAGTGATTTTGAAGACAATATCATGACAGAATATGAAGAGAAGTTTTCTTCTCGAGGACAACGGATCTATCGTGTGGAAGCACAGTTTGTGGACAAAACCAAATAGAAAAAAGAAGAGAGTAGGAACTGTAAGTTCTTGTCTCTTCTTTTTTATTTTTTTAGTCTTGTTGATCACAGACTGGGATCAAATCAAATTTTGAAAAAGAGAAGAGCCCCATATCAGTGATTTTCAATTCAGGAATAACTGATAATGTTAGAAATGAAAGTGTCAAGAATGGATCGAATGCTTCACTTGCGCCTAAATGATGCGCTTGGTCAGTCAAGTTCAGTAATTGCTGATTAACTGTTTCATAAGATTCAAGTGACATCAAACCGCCAATAGGTAATGGTAAACAAGCTAATTCAGTTTGTTGATCTACAACAATCATCCCGCCGCCTTTTTGGATTAATTGTTCAGCAGCGTAGCACATATCTTCATCATTTGTTCCTACAACGACGATATTATGTGAATCGTGAGCCACCGTAGTAGCTAAGGCCCCCCTTTTTAGTTGGAATCCTTTGACAATTCCTAGACCAATATTTCCTGTAGCATGATGTCGTTCGATGACAGCAATCTTTAGTTGATCATCTGCCACTGAAGGAGTGAAAGAACCGTTCTCGACTTGGACTTGCTCCAATAAATCATTTGTCAGTAAACTATTTGGAATGATCTCGATGACATGAGCGGTTGTTGAAGATAAAGCTAGTTCCAAAGAGTGTGGACCAAATGGTGCAACCGCCATTTTCGGTAACACATCGATGGCTGGCTGATTTTTTGCTTCTGTAAGATCAGGAACCAACTGTCCATCTAGAACAACCGTTTTACCTTGATGGAATACGGTATTGATCGGCAACTTATTCAAGTCATCTGTTAAGAAAAAGTCTGCCTGATAGCCTGGCGCTACTGCCCCTAAATGTTGTAAGCCAAAGCATTCTGCTGCATTTAATGAAGCCATCTGGATCGCTTGTAGTGGGGCCATCCCCGCCAAGATTGCTTGGCGAACAATGTGATCGATGGAACCTTCTGCTACAAGATCATCGATCAATTTATCATCGGTCACGAATAAACAGCGACGTGAATTGTCAGGTGTGATAGCAGGTAAGAGTGCCTGTAGATCTTTCGCGACGGTTCCTTCTCGAACCATCAAATACATACCTAGCGCTAAACGTTCCTCCGCTTCTTGGGCGGTCGTTGCTTCGTGGTCTGTACGAATGCCCGCAGTTAAATAAACGTTTAAGTCGTCCCCGTTGATTCCTGCGGCGTGGCCATCGATTTTTTTGTTCTTTTGATGCATCAGCTGTAATTTATCGATAATCGTTTGCTCATTTGAAGCGACTGCCTGATAGTTCATTACTTCAGCTAGACCAAGTACTTCAGGATACTCAAGAAAAGGAGCAAGTGCTTTTGCATCTAAGACAGCGCCACTTGTTTCAAATGGTGTGACAGGTACACAAGAAGGCAGCATGATAAATATATTCATCGGCGTTTCTTTCGCATCTGCTAACATAAATTCAAGACCCAAACTTCCAGCTACATTTCCGATTTCGTGAGGGTCAGTTACTACTGTTGTCACACCATGTAATAGAGAGATTTTCGCAAACTCTTTAGGTGCTAACAGAGAACTTTCGATATGCACATGACCATCGATCAGACCAGGAACTAAATACTGTCCTTTTGCATCATAGATAGTCGTACCTTCGTATTCCCCAATACCTACGATTCTTCCGTCGCAGACAGCGACATCACCCTCCATGATTGTTTTCGTAAAGACGTTGACGATTTTTGCATGTTTGATAACTAAATCAGCGGGTTGTTTTTTTCCTGCAACTGCAATGTGTTTGTTTAAGTGCGAATCCACTCTGAAACCTCCCCAAATAAATTTTTACTAGTATAACATAAATTCGGATTTAACCTATGATTTTCATTAAATTTTGTAAAAATAAACGATTCATCTTAAAAAGACGTATATTTTCTTGGAGGGCAAAGAAATGAAGATAAAAGATTTAGCAAATGAGATCATTTATGGAGGAGCTAAAAATAAAGTGCAAGATATCTATATTTTGCCATATGTAGAAGATTTTAAGGTTTATTTTCGTACAGGTAAAAGACGAACATTCCAAAAATCGATCTCCCTTGAGATTGGACAACAATTGATCGCTAGTTTTAAGTACCTGGGACAAATGGATATCGGTGAAAGAAGAAAAGCACAACTAGGCTCACTGACTTATTTAGTGGATCAACGAATGATAAGGTTAAGACTCTCGTCCGTAGGTGATTATTTACAAAGAGAGAGCTTAGTCATCCGAATACTCTATGCGTTGAGTGAAAAAAGTTTTCGCTGTTTTGTCCCCAAAGACTTGCAAGTTATTGAGCGGAGTACGAACAACCGTGGATTGTTTTTGTTTAGTGGGCCGGTCGGTTCTGGTAAAACGTCCTTGATGTATCACCTTGCTCGTAGGAATGAGGAACAAGTAATCACGATCGAGGACCCAGTAGAAATTGAAGAGCCATTGTTTTTACAGTTGCAAGTCAATGAAAAAATCGATCAGACTTATGATCAGCTATTAAAACTAGCCTTACGTCATCGTCCTGATTTATTGATTGTCGGTGAAATCAGAGATAAAAAGACAGCAGATGCAGCGATTCGGGCAGCGTTGACGGGCCATCGTGTATTTGCTACCGTCCATGCACGAGATTTCAAGGGGACTGTGGCAAGGATGAAAGAACTAACGAGAAACGATGGATTTGACGAATGTTTGTCCGGCGTTATCTATCAAGAGTTGCTGCCTGATTTTAATGAACAACTGACGGCATTGTGGTCTTATTGTTTTTCTGACAATGAAATCGAAAGAAAAGAATGGAGAGCTAGCTATGAAGAGGCACAAAAAAATGTTTGGCAATCCTATCCATTTTAAAAAGATGGATCACAAACAACAAACTCGTTTTATCCAAACGATCGGTGAGTTACTCTTGAATGGCTTTAGTTTACAGCAAGCAATTGATTTATTGGAATTACTGCAACTGATACCACAAGTTTATGTCCATTTCGCTAAAAGAAATCTTCAAGCTGGCGAATCTTTTCATTTTGTCCTTCAGCAATTGGGATTTAAGCAAGAGCAACTCGTACAGGTGGAACTGGCAGAAGTCCATGGAAATTTAGTCGAAACTTTAAAGGGCATCGCTGAACAATTTCAATTGATTGAACAATTTCGAAGAGAATTAAAAAAGGTCATCAGCTATCCACTGGTATTGTTGGTCTTTTTAGTCGGCATTTTAGTCAGTCTACGTGAGCTCGTCTTGCCACAATTGCTTCAGACCGACATGGTCACCACGACACATTGGGGGATTCGATTGCTTCAAACAAGTCATTGGCTATTCTTAGGTGCCGTTGGTAGTAGTATTTTTTGTGGTTCAATGATTTTTTTTCGCTTGAAAAAGTGGGAAGTTGTCAAGAGAAGTGAGTGGATCAGTAAGCAATGGATGATAGGAAAGATCTATCGTTCCTATCAATCAGCTTATCTAGCACTAGAAATAGGCAAACTATTTTATGAAGGCCTCGACTTGAAACAAATTATTCGCTGTTTGAAAGAAACTAAAGAAGGAAGTTTGGTTCAGTCTTTAGCGTATCAATTAATGGAAGGACTCGAACTAGGTATTCCTTTGGCGCAACAATTTGAGCAATACGGTTTTTTGACGACCGAGTTTAGTCGAATCGTACTGCAAGGAGAAGCCAAAGGAAGTTTAGGCAAAGAATTATTGTTTTACAGTGATTTGACACGTAAAGAATTTTTTCAAAAGATCCATCGTTGGTTGCACTGGGTCCAACCAGTCCTTTTCTTAGGAATTGCTGTATTGATTTTGCTGATTTATGCGGCTATCTTGTTGCCAGTATATGGAAATATCGAGGAGGTTCTAAAATGAAGAATAGAAAAAGAATGGCTCGTCTAAAAGGTTTTACACTGATTGAAATGTTGATCGTCTTACTCGTCATTAGTGCGTTAGTTTTACTATTTATCCCCAATATTTCTCGTTATCGTGATCATGTCAATAAGGAAGGTCGTGAAGCAGTTATGCAACTGATTGATGCTCAAAGTGAACTTTACGCATTACAAAATGATGGAAAGATCCCAAGTATTGATGAGCTATTACGAGAAGGATACATCAAACAGGAACATGCCGATGCATATCGCAAGAACTAATAAATACCTCACCGAAGCTTACACTTTAGCAGAAACGATCATTGTCTTGATTGTCTCCCTTGCTTTCTTTATCTTTCCTGTCCTCTCATTCCATTCTTTAGAAAAAGAACAATCGATCCATCGTTTTTTTGATCAGCTAGAAAAAAGGATCGATCTCGTACAACAAAGTGCTATTATCCATCAACAAGCTACTCGTTTTTATTATGATCCAAAGTGCCATAGTCTTTTATTTGAGGTGCCTCCTTACTCATCAATGGAGTGGCAAGTATTGCCGATCCCTGAAGCTTTGACCATCCAACGTCATGCACCGATTACTTATGCTGCGAAGACAGGGAACGAAAGCTCGTTGAAGGCGTATGAATTTTATTGGCCAGAAAAGAAACAAAGAATCATTTACCAATTCCAACTAGGCGGTGGTCGTTATATCAAAAGAATCCAATCTAGCTAGCTTTGTACTGCTTGAATCATTAACCGCGCTAATGATCACAGCCATGAGTATTTATATTATGAGTTCTGGTAATTTGTTCTTGATCCAACAAGAACAAACTAAAGACCGAGAAATTCTTCTATTGAGGACATTGTATGAAGACGTGAGAAACTATCGTAGATATGGAGAGTTGCCGACAAGACCAGTAGAGTGGGAGCGGGGAACTACAGTAATCGATACGCAAAGCCAGAGAATAAGAAAAGTTTCAATCAATGATGGAAATGAAGTGATCGCTATTGAACGGAAGAAATAAAGTATCTGCTTTTACAATGATTGAATGTCTGATTGCATTACTTATTCTAAATACGATTCTTTTATCATTTGGTCTCTTTATTCGACAAAGCGAAAAGTTGAATACATTTTTTCAAAAAGACGAACAAACAGAATGGTTAATTTTCTTAGCTCAATTCGAAAACGAACTTGCTTCAAGTCAACGTATTTCGATCATTGAGAATCGCTTATATTATGAAAACGAGAAAACGTTCGTCATAGAAGGCTATCAGCAAATGATCAGAAAACGTGGAACTGCTGGTGGCCATCAGCCTATGCTGACAGGTGTTAAGCGTGTCCAATTCAAAGAAGAAGATCAAGTGATTTTACTGCATGTTGAATTTATGAATGGAGATAACAAGTATGGTATTTGGACAAAGCAAAAAACATAAGCGGTTAAAAGGAAATGTGTTGTTTTCGACCTTGGCTCTTTTTCTATTATGTATATTCTTCATGCAAGGATTACTTGAAAGTTATCGTCTAAAAATAGACAGTTATTTACGCATCAAAAAATATTACCAAGCAAAGATCATCAAGCAAATGTTTATGATGGAATCCAATCAGTTGGAAGAGCAAGGCAAAGGGGAGTATGATTACAATGTAGGCACGGTCCAGTATACAGTCAAACAGGACCTAGTGGAGCTAGTAATAACTGTTTCACCTTTCCAATTTGAATTTACAGAGCGAGTCATTGATACAGATAATACTACAGATTAAGAGGTTCCAAAGCAATAACCGTTCTTTTCTGTAATACAGCTGTTTTGAAGGTGTTGAATGTTCGCTATTTCACAAAGAAAAAGGATGAAAACGATTGAAATTTTAGCGATTGTTCGTTAGAATTAAACAGGTAAAATAATTGTTATAATATATCTAGAAATGAGGCGCACGATGTTACCAGAAAAAATGGAACAAGGGTTTGAGCAAAACCTGGAAGCTATTCAGCTTTTACAAAACGCATTGGGAACTTCTTTTTTAGAAGCTTATGTTGAAAATGCCGAAAATTTAAGAGACAACTATCAAGTACGTGTAGTAGATGGTGTACCAAATGAAAAGACAACCCAACAGATCTCAGAGCTTTATCAAAAACTGAGTGAATTATCATTTGAACCGGAAGAGTGGCGTCGTTTATCGCAGTTGCTTTTGTTAAAGGGAAGTCAAACGGAGCACTTACAAGCAAACCATCAATTGACACCAGATAGTATTGGTTTCTTGTTTGTTTTCTTGATCGAACAACTATTCCCTGATCATAAAGAGAAAATCGGTGTCTTGGATATTTCAGCAGGAATGGGCAATTTGTTATTAACAGTTCTTTTAAACCTAAACATTGCTGGATACCATACAGAAGGTTTTGGTGTGGATATCGATGATACACTACTGTCTGTCGCGGCTTCTACAAGTGAGTTGACGCAAGCGAGTGTTCAATACTTTCACCAAGATGGATTACAAGACTTATTGATCGAACCAGTTGATGTCGCTATCAGTGACTTGCCAATCGGCTTTTATCCGAATGATCAAAAAGCGCAAGACTTTTTGACAAGCGCGACAGAAGGTCACAGTTATGCTCATCATCTTTTATTGGAACAGGCAATGAAATACGTCAAGCCAGATGGTTTCGGTTTGTTCTTGATGCCAAGCAATTTCTTGGAGACAGAGCAAAGCGAGTACATTAAAAAATGGTTTAAAGAAGAAGGCTATCTTCAAGGTATGATCCAATTGCCGGATGACTTGTTCCGAAATAAGCAATCACAAAAAAGTATTTTGATTTTACAGAAAAAAGGCAAACAAGCAAAACAAACCAAAGAAGTACTGCTTGTTAAACTTGATTCACTAAAAGAACCAGAGAAGGTGACGAAGTTTTTTAACGAATTTAAAAACTGGAAATCAGCTTCCTTATAACTATTTACCAAAAAGGAGAGTAACATGTCAAAAACAATTGCAATCAATGCTGGAAGTTCAAGTTTAAAATGGCAGTTATACCAAATGCCAGAAGAAACTGTAGTCGCTAAAGGAATCGTTGAAAGAATTGGATTAAATGATTCGATTTTTACAATCAAGTATGGTGAAGGCCAAAAATTTGAACAAATCTTAGATATTGATGATCATGAAGTTGCTGTAAAAATGTTATTAGATCAATTGATCGAATTAAATATTTTAGGCGCATATGATGAAATCACAGGTGTCGGACATCGTGTCGTTCACGGTGGAGAAACTTATGGTGACTCTGTAGTCATTGATGAAGAAGTAATGGCACGCATCCAAGAATTAGCAGAATTTGCGCCATTGCATAATCCTGCCAACTTAATGGGAATCAAAGCATTTAAGAAAATTTTGCCAGATATCCAAAGTGTAGCTGTCTTTGATACGTCTTTCCATGCGACTATGCCGAAACACAATTACTTGTACAGCTTACCAATCGCTTACTACGAAGATTTTAAAGTGAGAAAATATGGGTTCCACGGAACAAGTCACCGTTATGTTTCTGAACGTGCGGCAGACATGTTAGGTAAACCAATCGAAGACTTAAAAATCATTACTTGTCATTTAGGAAATGGTGCTTCAATTACTGCTGTTGACGGTGGTAAATCTGTTGATACATCAATGGGCTTCACGCCATTAGCAGGTGTAACCATGGGTACTCGTTCTGGTGATATCGATCCAGCAATCTTACCTTATCTAATGGAAAAATTATCGATCGATATCAATGAAATGGTTGATATCTTAAACAAAAAATCTGGTCTTTTAGGGTTAACAAATCTATCTAGTGATATGCGTGACCTTGAAAACAATTACGATAAAGAAGAAATCCGTTTGGCTTATGATGTGTTTGTTGACCGTATCCGTAAATATATTGGTGGCTATGTAACAACAATGAACGGCGTTGACGCAATCGTATTTACTGCGGGTATCGGAGAAAATGATGGTCATGTGCGTAACGAAGTGATCAAAGGTATGACATGGTTTGGTTGTGAAATCGATCCAGAATTGAACAAATTACGTGGTGAAGAGTTAGACATCTCAACAAAAGACTCAAAAGTCAAAGTATTAGTCATCCCAACAGATGAAGAATTAATGATTGCACGTGATGTAGAACGCTTGCGTTAATTTGGAAGACGCTAAGAAATTAGTCAGATTAACATAAGGGTTCTAAAAAAAGAGTTGGACATTGTCCAGCTCTTTTTGGTTTTTTGCCTAATTTAAATCAGCTGAACGAAGCTAGAAGCAACGCCCAAGAAAAGTATATCTTCTAGTAATAGGAAAATAGAAGATATACTTTCGTTCAAATCGCTGGTCATCTTATGTCGTGCTTCCTTGGATCAATTTCACTGGTAAGACATAGTTGGATTCAAGTGGTTTTTCTGGATCTTGGATCCGTTGGAGCATTAGGTCGACTAAGATGTCAGCAATATCTGTAATTGGTTGTGCGATGGTCGAGAGCTGTGGGAAATAATTTTGAATCATTTTTGTTCCATCATACCCGATGATTTTTATTTCTTCAGGAATTTTAATATGCAACTCTTGACAGAGATTATAGGCTAAAATAGCAGTTAAATCGTCTGTACAAAATAAAGCATCAATTGTTTCCATTTCTAAAATCCGTTTGATCTCTAAATTTTTTAAAGCAGTTGAGCGGGCAGTAGAATGAAAATGAAACACGTGCGGCTCTAACTGGAATTCTTCCATAAATGCCAAATATCCATTCAATCGTTGATTGGTCGGTGAATTTGATTCTTGGGAGCCAGTTAAGATGGCAATGTTTCTGGCACCTTTTAAATAAAGGTTTTCGGTAGCTAAGTATCCACCACGTAAATTGTCACTACTGATAATTGGAATGCCTTCTGCTAAATAGCGGTCGAAGGAGACAATGGGTAGTTCAATATTTTCGTATTCTTGGATACCCAGATTATGTGCTCCAGCAAGGATACCATCTACTTTGTTTGCAGCTAACATGTTGAGGTAGTTTCGTTCTTTTTCTTTATTGTTTGCACTATCGCATAATATTGAACGGTATCCTAAATCAAATAGCTTACTTTCTAATTGTTCGACTAATTCACCAAAGAAAGGGTTGGCAACTGTAGGAAAAATCAAGCCAATCAATTGGGTGTTTTTTCCTTGAAGAGAACGAGCCAATGAATTGGGTTGATAATTCAATTCTTTCATTGCTTGATTTACTTTATCGATTGTTTTTTGGCTCAATGAGCCATAGTTATTGATGACACGTGATACAGTGGTTGGTGAGACTCCAGCCTTTTTGGCTACATCGGTTAATTTAACAACCATTTAACTTACCCTCTATTCATTCATTTTACGTAACTTCCAAAGCGTTCCTGAGAAGGCATGGTCACATTCGATCAAGAGTGTGGTCTGTTCGCTTGAAGGGAAAATTCGGGCAGTAGCCGTTTGTTTACCGTCATTGATAAAGATTTCGACTACAGAGATATCAACAAAGATTTGTAAAGACAAAGGTTCTTGTGAAATTGTAAATTCTCTTGTGACACCATAATCTTCTGCAAATACTTCTCCTGATAAGCTACGATCTATTTTCATTTTACCATGCCTGCGATCGAAAGAGAGGATCAATCCGTTATTTCCCATGGGATCACTACATAAATGAATTTTTCCACTTTGATTTTCTTTAAACTCTAAGTCGATTTCGTAGCGATTTTGCTCGGTATTTATCTGTGAGACTGATTGATTCAAAGAACATGGCGGATCAATCCGTAATTGACTCATTTCTTTTACAGGACGTTGATGGAGTGTCCCATTTTCGATCGTCAACTCTTTGACGATACTTAAACAATGGGCCCAGCCAAATGGATCAGTCGGATAACTGATTTCAGGCAACCCGATCCAACTAACTGCTAAGGCACGACCATCAGGAGCGTTGAATGCTTGAGTAGCATAAAGATCAAAGCCTTCGTCAAGATTTTTAAGGGTTGAAGGTTGGGTAAGTTGATTCGTTTCGATGTCATAGGCTTCTCCGATGATGTAAGTATTCGGGTATATATTTTGATACTCCAAAATTGACTGTTCTAAGCCTTGTGGACAAAAGAGCAATAGCGCTTTTCCGTCAATGAATACTAAGTTAGGACACTCGATCATAAATCCCATCGATTGTTGCGTAAATTGTAAAGGACCTGCGTAAGACCAAGTGTCTAGATCGGGACTACGGTAAACTAAAATTTCCCCTTGTTTATTTTGATTTTGTGCACCCAACAATAACAAATATTCGTCTTTATAAAAAATCACTTGAGGATCTCGAAATTCTTGTGTATAGCCGTAAGGTGGCTTAGAAATCAGTGGGGTGGTTAATTTGGATAGTTCGCCATTAGGTTGCATCCATGCACCCAACTGATACGAAGTGCGTGCCCAATTTTCATCACGGACATTGCCTGTATAGGCCAAAAATAATTTATCATTAACCGGAAGTGCTGAACCGGAATAGACGCCATGACTATCATATGATGTGCTGGGTAGAAGTTTCAATCCTTCCTCTTGCCAATCGACTAAATTCTTCGAAGTCAAGTGGTACCAAGATTTTAACCCATGAACAGTGCCCATCGGATAAGCTTGGTAAAATAAGTGCCATTTGCCGTTGAAAAAAGAAAAACCATTTGGGTCGTTCAACAAACCAGAAGGTGGTTGAATGTGGTAATCCAAACGCCAAGGAGAATGAGCTACTTGTTCCTTTAACAGTGTTTGATACTCTTGAGGCCACGCCTGATAAGCTTGATAACGTAGTTGACGTGTCCATTTAAAATTATTATTCATAAGTACGACTCCTTGTAAACGTATTCTATTATAGAATAGCTCTAACCAACATCAATGTCAAACGTATATCATTATTGTTGTTTGTTCCATCATTATCTCTAGTTATTTATTATAAAAGATAAGATTTATTTTTGATAAACGTTTGACAATTGTGAAGTGTCGTGGCATACTCAAGCTAGGATAACGGTTACAAAAAAATTGATGTTTAGATTATATAGGGGGGACAAAAAGTGGATTATAAAAAAGTGGCAAAAGAAATCAATGACGCACTAGGGGAAAATAATATCCAAGCTGCCGCACATTGTGCAACTCGTTTGCGTTTAGTATTAAAAGATCAAGCGAAAGTGAATCAAAAGGCACTAGATGCCATTGATGAAGTAAAAGGAACCTTTGAAGCAAACCATCAATTCCAAATCATTATAGGCGCAGGTGATGTGAATAACGTTTACGACGAACTTATCCAGCTGACCGGTACAAAAGAAGCATCGACTGACGATTTGAAAGCGGTAGCACAATCAGGGAAGAAACAGAATCCTTTTATGTCCTTGATCAAAGTACTGTCTGATATCTTCGTACCAATTGTTCCTGCTTTAGTCGCAGGTGGGTTATTGATGGCAATCAATAATGTTTTGACCGCACAAGATCTATTCGGACCACAATCAGTGATTGAGATGTATCCTAATTTAAAAGATGTGACTAGCATTATTAATTTACTGGCTTCTGCTCCATTTGCATTTCTTCCGATCCTAGTAGGTTTTTCAGCAACGCGAAGATTTGGTGGCAATCCTTATCTAGGAGCAGCAATGGCAATGGCGATGGTGATGCCGGAGCTGGTCAATGGGTACAGCGTAGCAAATGCTGTGGCAGAAGGAACAATGCCTTATTGGAATATTTTTGGGTTAAACATTGCTCAAGCAGGTTACCAAGGATCGGTCTTACCAGTTTTAGCTGTTTCATGGATTTTGGCGAATTTAGAGAAATTTTTCCATAAACGTTTACTTAATGCATTTGATTATACATTTACACCGATGTTAGCAATTATCATTACAGGTTTTTTGACATTCGTTGTGGTTGGTCCAGTGATGCAAGCAGTCGGAGACAGCTTAACAGCAGGGTTGAGTTGGTTGTATCAAACAACTGGAGCAATCGGCTTAGGGATTTTTGGTTTGTTCTATTCACCAATCGTGATCACTGGTCTTCATCAAAGTTTTCCAGCAATTGAAACATCTTTATTGGCTGATGTGGCTCGAACGGGAGGAACATTTATTTTCCCAGTTGCTTCAATGGCAAACGTTGGACAGGGTGCAGCCACACTTGCCATCATGTTATTGACTAAAAATACAAAGCAAAAAAGTTTAGCAACTTCTGCTAGCATCTCTGCTTTACTAGGAATTACAGAGCCAGCAATTTTTGGTGTCAATCTAAAATTAAAGTTTCCATTTATTTGTGGAATGATTGCTGCCGGGATCTCCTCCATGTTCATCGGTTTTTTCCATGTACTTGCTATTGCTTTAGGTCCCGCCAGCGTCATCGGCTTTATTTCAATTACGCCTAATCAGATTCCTTTTTTCATGATAGGTATCCTCATCAGTTTACTCGTTGGTTTCACTACAACATATCTTTATGGGAAAAAACATGCATACCTACTTGCTAGTGAAGAACCGGAAACAGCAGATGTACCGAGTGTTGCAAAAGAAGAGGAGGAACGTGTGATAGAAGAAGTAATCGTCGCTCCTGTTTCTGGTGAACTGATATCACTGCAAGCAGTAAATGACCCTGTGTTTTCTCAAGAAATGATGGGGAAAGGAATAGCAATCAGACCAACGGAAGGACTTTTATTTGCTCCAGCCGATGGTGAACTGACTGTTGTTTATGAATCGAAACATGCCTATGGGTTGAAAACAGATGCTGGTGGAGAAATTTTGATCCATATCGGTATTGATACAGTTGAATTAAATGGTCAAGGGTTTTCGACAGAATTTCAGGTAGGAGATAAGGTAAAGAAAGGCCAGCTGTTGGGAAGATTTGATCAGCAAAAGCTCAAGCAGGCCGGTTATGATGATACGGTAATGGTGATTATTACCAATTCTTTGTCGTATGAATCAATTACTCCTGTTACAGAAGGCACAGTAGATAGCAAAGAAAGATTGCTCATGCTACGTTCAAAGACAGAATCTAACTAATAAAAAGCATTGAGAAATTTTTATTTCTCAATGCTTTTTATGAAATAATTACTTATCTTCTTTTTTTGGTAATTGATTTTCTAAGTTTGTACGTACGACTAGAACATCACATGCTGCATTGCGAATAACGTATTCTGAAACAGAACCGATAAATAGACGTTCGACTGCGTTGAGTCCAGTTGCACCTAAAAGGATCAAGTCCACTTCATGGTCTTCAGGGATTTCTTTAGCAATGATATGCTTTGGAGAACCGTATTCTACCACAGTTGTCACTTGATGTAATCCAGCTTTTTTAGCTTTCATCTCATAATCGGCTAGTGTTTGCTTGGCCATCTCTGTTGCTTGTTCTGCCAACATGCCATCAAAGGATGAAACAGTTTGGAAAGATCGTGTGTCAATGACATGAGCTAATAAAAGCTCGCTGTTATTTCTTAAAGCAACGTTTACTGCTTTTTTAAACGCTAATTCGGCTTCTTCAGAACCGTCGACCGCAACCATGATTTTTCTATATTGTTGTAACATCAGCATTCACTCCTTCAAAAAAGATACTTGGTTTACAATTCTATTGTAAAGCAAATCCGTAGAAATGAGAATTATTTACTGTCAGGTTTCGTCATTTTTTTGGCAAAACCGATGCTGAAGACAGAGGCAACAGCAATTACGATGACTAAATAAAGTAATGCAAAAAAACGATGATTGATGGCCACGACAACAAGTCCTAAGAGTCCTAAAAACGCGTAGATCGAACCGAAAATACTTAGAAAATCTTGATTCTTTTTATTCTGTTCGATAAGAACGAAAAAAATCGTTTGTTTTTTAAATAAGTAATAACTGACAAATAATAGCAATAAGGCGGCAATCGCCATCAATAAACGAATCATTGTATCCACTCCTACTTTTTCTAAAACCAATCATACCATAAAAGAGGCAGCACCGATAAATCGGTACTGCCTCTTAATAGATAAAAAAATGGTAATCTCCGTTAATGCCGTTGTTTGTCCTGTAGTATTGATCCCGCGAATTCAAGCAGGTGGGTCCCATGGTCGTCGCATCGAACTACCAAATGATAAGGCATGTTACCAGCTGTGACACAAGACAGGTCCCAAGATATCAATAAAAATGTTCGGTCAACACACAAAGAGGACAATTCGAACATCACAGATTTCCCACTTCTATAGTAGCACATGGATTTAAAAAGAGCAATGTGGGCGCTCAATAATTTTGAACGCTTTCAATGACGGTCGTTATTGTGTTTTTTTCTGCCATTCTTTGATGCGCTGATATTGCTGTCCTAAGGCTTGTTCGTACTTACCTGTATTTTTAGGTTGATAATACTGTGTATGTTTCAGTTTATCAGGTAGATATTGTTGATCGACCCAAGCATTTTCGTAGCTATGAGGATATTGATAGTCTACACCTCGATTCAATGACTTGGCACCTTGATAATGGCTATCTTTTAAGTGATCAGGAACTTCGCCTGCCTTTCCTGCTCTTATGTCTGCAATAGCTGTATCTAATGCGGTATAGGCAGAATTGGATTTTGGTGAAAGGCAAAGATCGACGACTGCATCAGCTAAAGGGATACGACCTTCTGGTAAACCTAAACGTTCGGCAGCTAGCACAGCGTTGACTGTTCGAGCCGCAGCAGCAGGGTTGCCTAAGCCAATATCCTCGTAGCCAATCACCATCAAGCGACGACAAATACTTGCTAAATCTCCAGCTTCGACTAAACGCGCCAAGTAGTGTAATGCAGCATCCACGTCGCTCCCACGAATGGATTTTTGAAATGCGGAGATCACATCATAGTGAGCATCCCCATTTTTATCATGCGTCAATGCTTTTCGCTGGATACATTCTTCGATAATAGCGAGGGTGAGGTGGATCGTGCCGTCTTCTTGTTTTTTAGTGGAACGTACAGCAAGTTCTAAGCCATTGAGTGCGCTTCTTAAATCGCCGTTGGTGGCACGAGACAAATGGAGCAAAGCATTTTCATCTATTTTGATCGACGATTCTCCTAAGCCATTTTCTTTATCTGACAGTGCACGATGAATGGCTGTTTGAATGTCTTCTTCATCTAACGGTTTTACTTCAAAAATCTGTGTCCGACTACGGATTGCTGGATTAATCGTGATATAAGGATTTTCAGTGGTTGCCCCAATCAAGATGATACGACCGTTTTCTAAATGCGGAAGTAAAAAATCTTGCTTTGTTTTATCTAATCGATGGACTTCATCAAGTAAAAGAATCACAGTGCCACTCATTCTAGCTTCTTCGGCGACAACTTGTAGATCTTTTTTAGAATCGGTCGCGGCATTCAACATCCGAAAGGCAAAATTAGTTGAGCCAGCAATGGCACTAGCGATACTTGTCTTTCCTGTGCCGGGTGGTCCATATAAAATCATGGAAGATAACATTTCTGCATCAACCATGCGGCGAATGATTTTACCTTCACCAACTAAATGGCGTTGGCCAACGACTTCATCGATATTTTTCGGACGCATCCGATAGGCTAATGGTTGTTGCATCAGTCTGCCTCCTTTAGATTATTCGTTCGTTTATTATAACATATCTCATAGGATAAAGGGTCGCAAAAGGCGGAGGAATAGTCAGAATAGGGCGAGAAGCTAGAAATAGGTTTCTCTAGTTCAGCAATGGCAATCGCCAACTCGTTGACCCGCTTTTTTCATAGCTTCTTTGCCTAATATTGTGTATGATAAAGGTGGTGAAGCAAATGACAAATCAAAAACAATTAGATGAACTTTTATTAAATAAAACAACGGCAAAAGTGGCAAAAGATTTACTAGGAATGTATCTGGAATATGAAACACCAAATGGGCGCTTAGGTGGCTATATCGTAGATGCAGAAGCTTACCTAGGTCCGGAAGATCTGGCTGCTCACAGTTATGGTATGCGGCGTACGCCTCGAGTGCGTGCAATGTATGAAGAACCAGGAACGATCTATCTCTACACGATGCACACCCACTTGATTTTAAATATCATCACACAACCTGAAGGAGTACCACAAGGAGTGATGATCCGTGCCATTGAGCCTGTAGAGGGGATTGAGCAAATGAGTCTGAATCGCAAAGGGAAGGCGGGTCCTGATATTAGTAATGGTCCGGGGAAATTAGTGGCAGCCTTAGGTCTATCACCAGATTTATATGGACAGTCGATTCGTGATAGCTCGTTGCGTTTGGTTTTTGAGAAAAAACGGCTACCTAAAAAAATCTTGGCGTTGCCGAGAATAGGCATACCGAATAAAGGAGAATGGACGGAAAAACCATTGCGTTTTGTCGTTGCTGGAAATCCGTATCTTTCATTACAAAAAAAGAACCAAGTCGATGAAGACTGGGGTTGGAGGAAACAAAATGAAGAAAACAACAATATTGGATTACCTTGATACAGCCATCGAAAAGAAAATCACAGACTATGATGTGGCGTTAGATTGGGACACAAAAAATCATACGATTGAGATCGTGGTACGTTTATTTGCAGAAAATCAAGCGCATTTTGAATTAGATGATGCCCAAGGTGTTGTCTCAGAGGAAGATATTATTGAATTTGAAGATGGTGTCTTGTTATTCAACCCAGAAAAATCAACATTTGATGAGCAAGATTATCTTGCGGCGATTCCCTATGAAGGTAAGAAAGGTTTAGCGAGTTCTGTAGCTGATGCTTTGATTGACTACTTGAATGATGTTTTAGCACAAGGTCAAAGCGACTTGTTAGATTTTTTAGATGCAGAAGACGACTCAGCTGTCTTTGAATTGAAATGGGACAACCATGAATTCGCACGTTTAGTCGAAGAAAATCAGCAAAATGGTAAAGAGACATATTTACCTTATCCTAGTTATTAAGGAGCAACGTATATGAAATGGAATGAAGTCAAAATCGAAACGGCGAGTGAAGCGGTTGAAGCAGTCGCAAATATTTTAATGGAAGCAGGAGCGAGTGGTGTCGCGATCGAAGATTCATTGGACGTCGAAAATTTTAAATCTGATCCTTATGGAGAAATCCTGACAAAAGAAGATTTTACAACGATTGAAGAGGGTGCCATTGTGATGGCTTATTTCCCTGAAACGATCTTTTTACCGGAAATTTTACCTTTTATCAAAGAACGTGTGACAAAATTACCCGAATTTGGATTAGCGATCGGTAAGAACATTGTGACGGTGAGTGAAGTCGAAGAAAGCAATTGGGCAACGGCTTGGAAAAAATATTATCATCCGGTTCGGATCACACGTCTACTAACTGTCGTACCAAGTTGGGAAAGTTACCAAACGAATGATCCATTAGAAAAAATCATTACATTAGATCCAGGGATGGCGTTCGGAACAGGGACACATCCAACGACTTCTTTGACATTACAAGCACTGGAGTCTACCTTGCGAGGTGGAGAAACGCTTATAGATGTCGGTACTGGTTCCGGAGTGTTGAGTATTGCGGCGAAGCATTTAGGAGCAAAAGAAGTCTATGCGTATGATCTCGATGAAGTGGCAGTGCGTTCAGCAAAAGAAAATATGGATCTAAATGAAGTAGCAAAAGATGTGCACGTGTCAGCTAATGACCTATTGAAAGGTATCGAGATCGAGAGCGATGTGATCGTGGCTAATATTTTGGCAGATATCATTTTGTTGATGATCCCTGATGCGTGGCGTTTACTAAAACAAACTGGGACGTTGATCGTTTCTGGAATCATTGAAGAGAAGAAAGAAATGGTTCTTGCAGCGATGGAAGAACAAGGTTTTGTTGTCGACCAAGTGTTCCAACAAAAAGATTGGTATGCCATTATGCTAAAAAAGCCTGAGGTGGATTAAATGCAACGATATTTTCTAGATGAGCCTTATCGACCACAAGAGCGTTTTGTAATAGAGGATGAAGCCTATCACCATATGGTAAGAGTCATGCGAATGGCAGTGAAAGATCAGGTCTATTTAGCATTTAACGACCAGATCGCGATCATTGCAGAAATCAATGAAATGAACGAGAATGAAGTTTTCTTAGTCGAAGTGGCGAAAGAAAGTGTTCAAAAAGAATTGCCATGCAAGATCACGATTGCTAGTGGATATCCTAAAGGGGATAAATTGGATTGGATCGTACAAAAAGGGACAGAACTAGGCGCTCACGGGTTTGTGGGATTTCCTGCTGCGGCTTCTGTCGTCAAATGGGATGCCAAAAAACGCAAGAAGCGGCAAGAACGATTGATCAAGATTGCACAGGAAGCGGCGGAGCAGTCGCATCGCCAAGTCGTACCGCAAGTATCTTTAATGGAGACAGAAAAGGAATTTTATGCGACGCTCAGTTCGTATGATGTCCTTCTGATTGCATATGAAGAATCAGCAAAACAAGGGGAAGCTGCTAATTTAGCCAAAATCCTTCAATCTGTTTTACCAGGTACTCGGATCCTTGCAGTGTTTGGCCCAGAAGGCGGGTTATCTCCAAAAGAAGTTGCTTATTTTGAAGCACAAGGTGGCATTCTTTGTGGCCTTGGTCCAAGAATCCTACGAACAGAAACTGCCCCATTGTATTTGTTAAGTGCCGCAAGTTTTCAACTTGAATTACAAGCACCTAGCAAGTAATAGGCGAGTTAATCGTCAGGGATAACGATCTTCTACAAAACAAATGTATGAATTTTCCTATTTTCTTGATCCCTCAAAGTGAAAGTGGCATTTTGCCTTTTGTACGGAATTGAAAATCATTGACACAATCGGTATAATAAGAACAATTATTTAATCCTAAGCTATAAAAAAATGCTTTCTCACGACAAAAAATATCTGTTTTGATTATGAATAGAAAGGGGGATGTTTCCCATGCCAAAAGAAGAAATATTAACAGGGCCTGACGTCATTAAGATGGTTAGCCAATACATGGGACCTGAACATGTCGCTTTTGTGCAAAAAGCATGTGACTACGCGACCACTGCACATGAGGGACAATTTCGTAAATCAGGAGAACCTTATATCATCCATCCGATCCAAGTTGCAGGGATTCTTGCAGATCTACGAATGGACCCCCATACGGTTGCCACTGGTTTTTTACATGATGTGGTAGAAGATACAGAAGTAACCTTAGAAGATTTAAGAGAAGCCTTCGGGAACGACGTGGCAATGTTGGTGGACGGAGTGACGAAGTTAGGTAAAATCAAATATAAATCCCACGAAGAACAACTAGCGGAAAATCATCGCAAAATGTTATTAGCTATGGCTCAAGATTTACGTGTAATCATGGTGAAGTTAGCCGATCGTTTACATAACATGCGTACGTTAAAGCATTTGCGGGAAGATAAACAACGACGCATTGCGCAAGAAACATTGGAAATATACGCACCGCTTGCTCATCGTTTAGGGATCAGCCGGATCAAATGGGAATTAGAGGATACGGCGCTGCGTTATCTCAATCCGAAGCAATATTATCGAATCGTCCACTTGATGCAAACAAAACGAGAAGAACGTGAAAATTACGTCAGTGGTACAGTGGAGGATATCCGTTTAGCAACGGAAGAATTGGGGATTTTTGCAGAGATCTATGGTCGCCCGAAACACATCTATTCGATTTACCGTAAGATGAAAGACCAAAAGAAGCAGTTCAATGAAATCTACGATCTACTAGCAATCCGAGTGATCGTGGATTCGATCAAAGATTGTTATGCAGTACTAGGAGCGATCCATACGAAATGGAAACCGATGCCAGGTAGATTCAAAGATTATATCGCGATGCCTAAAGCGAATATGTATCAATCGTTGCATACGACTGTTATCGGACCAGCTGGCAACCCTGTCGAGATCCAGATCCGTACCCAAGAAATGCACGAAATCGCTGAGTTTGGGGTAGCTGCTCACTGGGCGTATAAAGAAGGAAAAGGCGACAAAGTCGAACCAGATGGGATGACAAAACAGTTAAGTTGGTTCCATGAGATCATCGAGTTGCAAGATGAAAGTTACGATGCTTCTGAATTCATGGAGGGTGTGAAGGGCGATATCTTTAGTGATAAAGTCTATGTGTTCACTCCAAAAGGTGACGTGACTGAGCTTCCTAAAGGTTCAGGACCGTTAGACTTTGCTTATAGTATCCATACAGATATCGGGAACAAAACGACTGGCGCCAAAATCAATGGGAAAATGGTCCAATTAGATTACAAATTGAAGAATGGCGATATCATCGAGATTCTGACTTCGCCAAATTCATTTGGACCAAGTCGTGATTGGCTGAAACTAGTAGCTACAAGTAAAGCTAGAAATAAAATCAAGCGTTTCTTCAAAGGACAAGATCGAGACGAGAATGTGACGAAAGGTCATGAAGCTTTAGTGAAGTGTATTATGGATCTTGGTTTTGTACCAAAGGAGATTCTTTCAAAAAATAAATTACATGACGCATTAGAACGCTTGAATTTTCAAACAGAAGAAGATATGTATGCTGCGATTGGTTATGGCGAAGTAAGTCCATTGACGATGGCTAATCGCTTGACTGAAAAAGAGCGGAAAGAACAAAAAATCGAGCAACAAAAACAAGAAGCAGAAGAGTTGATGAATCAACCTAAAAAAGAGCCTGAAAAAATGAAGGTTCGTCATGAAGGTGGCGTCGTCATCCAAGGTGTTGAAAACTTGTTGATCCGGATCAGCCGTTGTTGTAATCCTGTACCAGGGGATGACATCGTGGGCTATATCACCAAAGGACGTGGTATCTCGATCCATCGTAAAGACTGTCCGAATGTCCAACCGGATAAACCAAATGTGGAAGAACGGTTGATCGACGTTGAATGGGAAGACACTTCAAATACGAACAAAGAGTATGATGCTGATTTAGAGATCTATGGCTATAATCGTTCGGGCATGTTAAATGACGTCTTGCAGACAGTGAATGCGATGACTAAAAATCTGAACAGTGTCGAAGCACGGACGAATAAGGACAAAATGGCGACGATCCATTTGACAGTAGGGATACGTAACTTGTCACACTTGAAAAGTATTGTCGATAAAATCAAGACCGTACCGGATGTATATAGTGTACGCCGGATGAATGGCTAGGAGGTAGTACCTTGCGCGCAGTAATCCAACGAGTGAGTCAAGCAGCTGTGTCAATCAACGAACAGGAAGTTGGTCGTATCGATCATGGTTTGTTGATTTTGCTAGGTGTTCATGAAACAGATACGCAAACAGATGTGGATTATTTGATCAAAAAAATCGCACAGATGCGTATCTTTGAAGATGAACAGGGGAAAATGAATTTAAGCATTGAAGATGTCAAAGGAGCGCTTTTGAGTATTTCTCAGTTTACTCTTTTTGCAGACACAAAAAAAGGCAATCGGCCAAGCTTTATCGCAGCAGCACGTCCGGAAACAGCGATTCCTTTATACGAAGCATTTAACGAAGGGCTAAGACAACGAGGAATCACAGTTGAAACAGGAGAATTTGGTGCAGATATGGCGGTTTCTCTTGTGAATGATGGCCCAGTGACGATCATTATTGATTCTCAAAATAAATGATAAATGAATAAAAAAGATCAGTCTGATTTTGATGGAGTTTCTCAAAATCAGACTTTTTTGTTTGCTTTATCCCCAATTTTAGAATGCGCTTTCGGTTTTTGTTCGTCATGAGTACTGAGATGCGATAAAATGGATCATAGGAGGTGCTTGCCAATGGCTAGTGGAAATCAAGCAACTATAGATGAAATACTGTCACATCGTTATGATAATGGCTTTGATTATTGGGCAACGCCAGATAAAAAACTGATCAAAGGAGCCCCGTTCACTACATTAGAATGCCCATTGTATCTTTTAGATGCCGGGGTGTTACCTAGAGAAGGATACTTGCAAGAAACGGCGAATTTGATATTTGAAGCATGGCGGGAAGATGGACGATTCAAAGTTTCGCCAAAAGGGGCAATCTACCCTTGCCATACGGCTGCTGCACTTCGGACATTGTGTTATTTAGATCATGCAACAGACAAGCGAATCAAAAAAACATTTGATTATTTTCTCGATACCCAAGAAAAAGATGGTGGATGGAAGTGTAACAAATATAGTTATGGTAAAGGTCCTGAAACTGAATTTTCTACACCGATGACGACATTGACTGCTTTAGATGCTTTTCGTTTCTCTGAAGGGGTGAACAAGGATGAACGGTTGGATCGAGCAGTGGAATTTTTATTGGCACATTGGACGATCAAACAACCGATCGGACCTTGCCACCATGGAATCGGAACATTATTCATGCAAGTAGAGTATCCTTTTAGAAGCTATAATTTATTTTATTATGTATATGTTTTATCTTTTTACAAATACGCTAGAAAAGACGCACGTTTCAAAGAGGCATTTCATGTCCTGACTTCAAAGGTAGACGAGGGAATGATTCGAGTGGAAAGAGTGGTGCCTAAGTTAAGGAAATTATCTTTTTGTGAAAAAGGACAAGTGAGTGACAGAGCTACAGAACGTTATAATGAAATCTTATTTAATTTGAATGAGTTATGAGGAAGCCGTTTATTTGGGATTAGGCAGCGCAAGAGGAATAAATGGTATAGTTCCGTCTCAAACACTTCTTTTGTCAGTTTTATTGTACAAGGAGTATCCTAATAATATCTAAAGTTATTTATTAGGAGGAGCAAAAAACATGCAAGAAATTCCCGTGGTCGATATCAAAATGACCGAAATCAAAAAATACTATAACGAGGGCTACAAAATGCTTGGAAAGCTAAGAGAAGAAGCCCAATCACCTGTTGTGAAAGCAAAGATATTCAATAAGGAAGCTGTGATCATCTATGGAGAAGAGGCAGCGAAGCGTTTTTATGATCCAAGAAATTTCAAACGAGAAGGTGCAATGCCTAAAATGGTCCAAAAAACATTATTTGGAAAAGACGGTGTGCAGTCTTTAGATGGCGCGGAACATCATCACCGTAAAGCAATTTTTATGGATTTGATGACGCCAGAGCGAATGGAAGACTATCATCAAATATTGGATCGAGTATTGGCACATGAATTAGAACAACAACATGGTACTTTTGAGTTATTTGACCTGAGTAAAAAAGTACTTTTTACCGCCATTTGTGAATGGTCGGGAATCAACTTAGCGGATTATTCAGAAGAAGAGATCAACCAACTGGCAGATTATCAGATCTCTATGATCAGTGGGACAGTCACTTCGCCACTCGATCATTTTAAAGGTGTAGAAAATCGGAAAAAATCAGAAAAATGGGCACAAGAGTTGTTGGAAGAAGCGCGAGAAAATCCAGTAGCCGGAAAAGAAAATGTAGCGCTTTATGCTTTTGCGCATGCGACTGACCTTAAAGGTAATCTTTTGCCTTTGGATATTGCGGCGGTAGAATTATTGAATATCATTCGGCCGACCGTGGCATTGACCGTATGGGCGGCGTTGATGGGGCATGCTCTTTTCAGCCGACCAGATCTCTATCAACAACTAAAAAACGATTTTAAGGAACTGCAAGATCCTTTTATTCAGGAGATGCGTCGGTATTACCCATTTTTCCCAATGTTACCCGCCTTTGCTTTGCAAGATGTAGAAGTAGATGGCTATCGGATTCCTAAAGACAGTTGGGTGATCTTAGATTTGTATGGAACAAATCATGATGAACGGACAGTGGATTCACCAGAGGCATTTTTGATCAAACGGTATATTGGTAAAGCGAAAAAAATCTCTTATGAAGAAGAGTATGAGATGATTGCACAAGGTGGCGGTGACTTCCGAAAAATGCACCGATGCGCAGGTGAATGGATCACGTTGCATAGTTTACGCGTTTTTTCCGATCAATTAGTGAATCGTTTTGCCTTTTCTGTGCCAGAACAAGACTGGACGATTCCATTCAATCAATTTCCGACTTATCCAAATAGTCGAGGATTGTTATATAAAGAGTAACGTGGGTTTTGAGCTTAGGCTACTCAGTGAGGGAGAGATAAAAGTAACATTCGCTTTTATCTCTTACGTAAGAATCGATTAGGTAGTGGGCAGAGAAGTAGCCTCTTAGGTAATTAGAGTCCTTCTCTCCCGACCTCGTTCTATAAAAATATACAGGAGGTTGAAGGAATGAGCGAAATTACAATTCGTGTATCAGAGGAAGAAAAAGCATTTATGTTGGCAATGGCTGATTTGAAAGGACTGACAATATCGGAATTAGCCAGAACGATGATATTAGGTACGTTGGAAATACAAATTGACTTGGCCATCTATAATGAAGCGATGAAGGATCATCAGAAACTTGATGAAAGTCTCTCACATGAAGAAATGAAAAAAAAGCTAAGGTTATGCTGAAATATCTTGTACATAATAAAGAACAGCCACATCATTTTCTTGATGTGGCTGTTCTTAAGTATTATTTAAACTCTCGGAATAACTGATCGATTGTTTGGGCATCTTCTAAAGATAAATGAATATCCAAAGCTTTGGCATTGTCTGCGACTTGTTCGGGTTTCTTTGCGCCAGGAATGACAAATGAAATCCGCGGGTGCGCGATATACCAAGCTAAGACTAATTGAGCAGTAGTTGCTTGGTACTTTTCAGCAAGCGGTTTGAGTTGATCGACCGCTGTGATGATTTGTTCATATCGTTCACCTTGAAAGTTTGGTTTGTTCTTTCTAGGATCATCTTCAGAAAAATGTTTTGGACTTTCTAGATCATACTTGCCAGTCAATAAACCTGAAGCAAGTGGGAAATAAGGCACAAAACCAATCTCGTTAGCTTCGAGGTAAGGGAATAATTCTTTTTCCGCTGTGCGATGGATCAAACTGAATTGATCTTGTACGATATCGACATAGCCGTCTTGGTTGGCTTCTTTCAATTGCTCTAAAGTGAAATTAGACACACCGATAGCACGGATCTTCCCTGCTTCTTTTAGTTCGTGTAAAGCGGCAACTGCTTCATTTTTAGGTGTTGCTTCATCTGGAAAATGGATATAAAAAATATCGATATAATCTGTTTGCAGACGTTCTAACGCTTCATCGACTGATTTCTTCAAAAATTCAGGAGAGTTATCAAATTTTTTCGGTTGATCTGGAAGATGTGCTGCTTTGGTGGCAATAATAATACGGGAACGATCATAAGCCGGTTCTTGCAAGACTTCTCCAATCAATTGTTCCGAACGACCTTCGCCATAAATATAAGCAGTATCAATAAGGTTCAAGCCATTATCTAAGGCAGCTCTGACGACTTCTTTTCCAGTTTCATCCGCTAATCCTGAAAAAAGATTGTGCCCTCCGACGGCATTTGCACCTAAGCCGATTGCTTCGGCATATACTTGAGAATGACCAATTTTTACTTCTGACATTTTTTTACCTCCTTTTTTATTTAGTCTAAATCAAAAAGAAAAAAAGCTAAATCAAAATGACTTTGAAAAAGAAATCAATAAGAATCTACTTGACTTTGCGCTGTGTTTTTAGTAGGTTATAATTAATATCTAAATATCGATGAAAGAGCGAGTAAGTAACTAAATGCTTTATAAGAGAGGATCGTCGTGGCTGAGAGCGATCTAAAACAAGTAGTTTCTGAAAGACACTCTGGAGATGGACGCGTGCAAAGCCGTCCCGTAAACGAGCGTTAATCGTGAGAGGAAAGAGCAATCTTTCAAATATAGGTGGTACCGTGTATGAAATAATCATTCACCCTTGTTCATGGCGAACAAGGGTGTTTTTTGTTTGCATTGATTACATAGCGTGAAGAAAAGGAGAGAAAAAGATGAGCTTCCAAAGACCAAAAGGAACAAATGATATTTTACCTGGAGAATCTGAAAAATGGCAATTTGTTGAAGAAACTGCCCGTTTATTATTTAAAGATTATCAATATAATGAGATCCGCACGCCGATTTTTGAGCATTATGAAGTGATTGCTCGTAGTGTAGGGGATACGACTGATATCGTTTCAAAAGAAATGTATGATTTTTATGACAAAGGCGAGCGTCATGTTACGCTTCGTCCAGAAGGAACTGCACCAATCGTTCGTTCATTTGTTGAGAATAAATTATTTGGACCAGAATATACAAAACCTTACAAAACATTTTATATGGGACCAATGTTTCGTTATGAGCGTCCGCAAAAAGGTCGTTTACGTCAATTCCATCAAATCGGTGTCGAAGCATTTGGCTCAGACAATCCTGCGACGGATGTTGAAAGCATGGTGATGGCATTAGACTTCTTCAAACAATTAGGAATCAGTCAAATCCGTTTAGTGATCAACTCTTTAGGCGATCAAGAAACGCGACAAGCGTATCGTCAAGCGTTGATCGATTACCTTGTACCGTTTGAAGCAGAATTAAGCGAAGATTCACAACGTCGTTTACATGAAAATCCATTGCGTGTATTGGATAGTAAAGACAAACGTGATCAAAAATTCGTAGCAGAAGCGCCTTCGATCTTAGATTATTTAAGTGAAACAGCAAAAGCGCATTTTGAAACAGTGATTGCCATGTTGGATGCGTTAGATGTACCTTACGAAATCGACAGCAACATGGTTCGTGGATTGGATTATTATACGCATACGATTTTTGAAGTAATGAGTGACGCACCTAAAATGGGCGCACAAGCAACGATCTGTGCTGGAGGTCGTTACGACAACTTAGTTGAAGAACTAGGCGGACCAGCGACACCTGGATTTGGTTTTGCGATGGGGATCGAACGTATTCTATTAACGATGGAAGCAGAGGAAGTCGCTGTCCCTGTACTGAATTCATTAGATGCTTATGTTGTCGCACTAGGTGAAGAAACAAATATCGAAGCATTGAAAATCGTTCAAGCAATCCGTGATTTTGGTTTTTCCGCAGATCGTGATTTTATGGGACGTAAAGCCAAAGCACAATTTAAGACAGCAGACAAAGCCGATGCGAAGTTGGTCTTGGTGATTGGTGCGGATGAACTAGCAAATCAAACGATCAACGTCAAATCAATGGCTAATCGTACAGAGAAAAGTTTTGCACTAGAAGATATTTATGACCACTTTGATAAAGTCTATGATGAAATGACATTATCTACTGAACAGGAGGAAAAATGATGGCACAACGAACAGTTTACTGTGGACTGGTTTCAGAAAAGCAGTTAGGACAAACAGTTACATTAAAAGGTTGGGTACAAAAAAGACGTGACTTAGGTGGCGTGATCTTTATCGATTTACGTGATCGTGAAGGGATCGTTCAACTTGTCTTTAATCCAGAAATCAATAAAGAAGCATGGGAAATCGCAGATAAATGCCGTAGTGAATATGTCATTGAAGTGACAGGTACAGTAAAAAATCGGGATGAATTGGCAATCAATCCTAAAATGGCAACGGGTGAATTTGAGATTATCGCGGATGAAATCATTATCTTGAATCAAGCCAAAACACCACCTTTCTTGATTGAGGATGAACAAACGATCAGTGATGAGATTCGTTTGAAATATCGCTATCTTGATTTACGTCGTCCAAAAATGACGAAAAACATCAAATTGCGTAACGATACAACAAAAGCGATCCGTCACTATTTGGATGACCATGATTTCTTGGATATTGAAACACCATATCTAGGTAAATCAACACCTGAAGGAGCAAGAGATTACTTAGTTCCTTCACGTATCCATGCAGGGCATTTCTACGCATTGCCACAATCACCACAACTATTCAAACAATTATTGATGAACGCTGGATTTGATCGTTACTATCAAATCGTTCGTTGCTTCCGTGATGAAGATTTACGTGGCGATCGTCAACCAGAATTTACGCAAGTCGATATCGAAACAACGTTCTTGACCGCTGAAGAAATCCAAACGTATACAGAAGGTTTGATTGCTAAAGTGATGAAAGACGTACGTGGCATCGAAGTCACTTTGCCATTCCCACGCATGACGTATGATGAAGCAATGAGTCGCTATGGAAGTGACAAACCTGATACACGTTTTGACATGGAATTAATCGACTTGAGTACTGTTGTGAAAGACGTTGAATTTAAAGTCTTCCAAATGGCACTTGAAAATGGCGGAGTGGTCAAAGCATTGAATGCGAAAAATGCAGCAAGCAAGTATTCTCGCAAAGACCTAGACAATCTTGGTCAATATGCCACTCAGTTCGGAGCAAAAGGCTTAGCATGGTTAAAAGTGGAAGAAGATGGTTTGAAAGGCCCGATCGCGAAATTCATGGGCGAAGCATCTGAAGCATTGATTGAAGCAACCAACGCTGAAGTTGGCGATATTTTATTATTTGGTGCGGATAAAGAAGAAGTCGTTGCTGCAACGCTTGGCGCGATCCGTTCCCGCTTAGGAAAAGAATTAGGCTTGATCGACGAGTCAAAATTCAATTTCTTATGGGTGACAGAATGGCCACAATTTGAATATTCAGCAGAAGAAGGCCGCTATGTTTCCGCGCATCATCCGTTTACGATGCCTAAAGCATCCGATGTCGAGTTATTGGCAACTGATCCGGCAAAAGTCTACGCAGAAGCGTATGACATCGTCTTGAACGGCTATGAATTAGGTGGGGGATCGTTACGTATCCATACAAGAGAATTACAAGAAAAAGTATTAAAAACACTAGGCTTTTCTGAAGAAGAAATGGAAGAGCAATTTGGTTTCTTATTAAGTGCATTAGACTATGGCTTCCCACCACATGGAGGAATTGCCTTGGGACTTGATCGCTTTGTGATGTTGCTTGCAGGTGAAGAAAACATTCGTGAAGTGATTGCTTTCCCTAAAAATGGTAAAGCAGCTGATGTCATGAGTGATGCGCCAAGTACTGTTTCTGATCTTCAATTATTTGAATTGAACATCGACGTTACAGATGTTGAATAACAAATAAGAAAGAGAAGTTATTTTCATAGGAATACCAAGGTTGTGAAGGAGTCACTGATAAGTCGCGATTGATTCGTGCTAGTGACACTGGAGCAACCTTTTTTTCTCTTATATTGGAATTTCCAATCTTTTTTTCAAAGAAGTCTCTTGATTATATTCTAAAAGATCATATAATAAGGGCATACCAGATAAAGCGAGGCTTTTTTCATGAAAAAAACTTTCGAAAATTGGGCGTATCATGATTATACGACCAAACTTTCGGTGTCGATCGTCTATGCTCTGATTGCTTCAGTTGCATTGAACTTTTTTTATCAACCAGGAAACATCTATTCAAGTGGGATAACCGGTCTTGCACAAATCTTAACGACCCTTTCTAAATCAGTGATTGGTTTTGAAATCCCTGTTTCAACCACATTATATTTATTGAATATCCCGTTATTTTTTTTAGCTTGGTTTAAACTTGGAAAGAAATTTACGATTTTTACATTTATCACTGTGACATTAACCTCGCTTAGTATCCATCTTTTGCCACAAACGATTCTTTCGACTGATCCGATCATTTGTGCGATATTCGGTGGTGCCGTCAATGGGGTTGGTATTGGTTTAGCATTAAAAAATGGGTTGTCTTCTGGCGGATTAGATATCGTGAGTATTACGATCCGTAAAAAAACAGGTCGATCCATCGGTTCGATTTCCATTTATTTCAATGCACTGATTGTTTTCGTAGCGGGCTTGCTCTTCGGCTGGCAGTATATGTTTTATAGTGCTTTGTCGATTTTTGTGAGTGGTAAGGTGACGGATGTCGTCTATACGAAACAAAAAAAGATGCAAGTCATGATCGTGACTAAACATCCTGAAGCAGTGATCGAAGCCATCCAAAAATGTATGCGTCGTGGGATCACGATCATCAATGAAGCAGAAGGTGCGTACAAGCACGATAAACAAACAGTCTTAATGACGATCGTTACTCGCTATGAGCTTCCTTTGTTACGTGAAGCAATGAAATCTTCTGACCCGCAAGCATTTGTCAGTATTGCGGAAAATGTTCAAATTCTCGGACGTTTTTATGAAGATGGGATTTAGATTTTAGTAACCTAGTTAGATAAAACACAGTGGATAACTTGATTGGTTATCGCTGTGTTTTTTTGATCTTCTTGTCGCTAGAATACCAGAAATGATTGTTGCGATTAAGGAATTGAAAATAATCATTTATGCTATCGATATTTCAACAGGCAATAGGCGTCTTCTTTCATAAGATTTATGAAGTATGATCAACCTGATCTTAGATAGCCACAATGCAATTCAAATTGGATTAGTAGAATTGGCTAGTGATGATGTAGGCCTAACGACGATTGGTAGTTTCCTTGACTATGTACCTGTTCAAGACTGGTTAGAAAAAATTCCTCCTAGCTTGGTTGCTAAACATATGCAAGAATATATCTTAAAACAAGTGACAATAATTGATTGATACAAAAATGATAAATGAGTGCAATAACATAACCAAAAAACTACAAAAAGATAAGATATTGAACGAAACCGAAGTTTACGATTTTACAATTAGAAAATCAAAAAGCGAACTTCCTTTATTGAAGTCTTTAAAGTGATCATAGAAAAGGAGTGACAGAGTGCTTGCAACTAAGTAGCATAGATGTTTATCCATGTTAAGAGTAGATATCTTTCAATTATTTCTCGCCCATCAACGAAAAATAATAGAAAATAATGAAACCCTATCCAAGCAACAATTAGCCAACTTGTTATATTTGAAATTTTGTTAAAGTTACTTAAAAATGTGTTCTTTTTTGATGAACTATGGGATTATAGTATAAAGTGGCAACTTTTATGAAGTTTTTGCTTGCTATTTTTTGGTAATGCACGTATATTACGAATGAAAAAAGTTTATGAAAAGTTGGAATATTGAATGGAAAAACAAAAAAGATTAAAAAATAGCCGGTATATCACGGGCTTCGATGGGATTCGTTCATTAGCGGTCATCGGGGTTATTTTATACCACTTGTTGCCAACAAGTATGAAGGGTGGTTACCTCGGAGTTCCGATATTTTTTGTCGTTTCAGGTTATCTTATTACCGATCTCTTACGACAAGAGTGGGAACAAAATGGAAAAATCAATATTTGGCAATTTTACGTTCGGCGAATGAAACGTCTGTATCCTGGGCTCGTTTTCTTGCTTATTACTGCATCAGCATATATTACGCTATTCCAGCGAGGATTGTTGAATAATCTTCGGGGCGTTGTACTCAGCAGTTTATTCTATGTCAATAACTGGTGGCAGATCAATAATGGATTATCCTATTTTGATCGTTTTGCAAATGAGTCGCCATTTACCCATATTTGGTCCTTAGCAGTAGAGGCGCAAAACTATCTGATCTGGCCGATCATCTTTGTATTACTGATGGTATTTGTCCGTAAGAAAAAAAATATTTTTTATGTCATTATGGGTACAGCTATTGCATCAGCGATTTTGATGATGGTGCTATACTCGCCAAATGGCGATCCTACCCGTGTGTATTATGGGACAGATACTCGCTTGTTCTCGATTTGGATGGGTAGTGCATTGGCTTTTGTTTGGCCAAGTACGCGATTAAAGAAAAATATTCCTAAACAAGCAAAGAAAGTATTGAATTTAGCGGGTTTTACTTCATTGATCACGTTGATCCTCTTTTTCTTTTTCTTAGATGACCATTTGAGCTTTATCTATTATGGCGGGTTCTTTTTAGTCAGTCTTTTATGTATGGTTCTTGTGGCAGTCACAGCGCATCCAGGTGCGAGCTTGAATCGCTGGTTGACGAATCCGGTCTTTAGTTGGATCGGTAAACGAAGTTATGGGATCTATTTGTACCAATTTCCGGTGATGATTTTTTACGAAGCGAAAGTATCAGGTATCGCTGATCATGTGTTATTACACACGGTCATTGAAATCACGTTGATTTTATTGATCAGTGAACTGTCGTACCGCTTTATTGAACGTCCGTTGGCACGCTTTGATTATAGTAAAACGTTTCGTGTCGTCAAAGGCTGGTTCACTAAACCTATTTTCAGTTGGAAAAAGCCATGGGTGGTCCCTGGAACCTTAGTCGTAGCGATTGCATTAGTCGGGTTCGTAACAGCACCTAAAAATGCTGTGACAGCCGACCAAGAGCAATTACAAAAGAATATTGCTGAAAGTAAAAAATTAGCTGAAAAAAGTCAGAATAATCAAGGCAATAATGTAGCACCTATTGACCAAGCGATTTTGGATAAATATGATTTGACCAAAGCGCAAGGGGAAAAAGCCCAACAATTAGAGCTGACTGCATTTGGTGATTCAGTCATGTTAGATGCTGCGGCAGATTTAAAAGAACTATATCCGCAAGTAGTCGTAGATGGCGATGTCGGTCGTCAACTCTACACAAGCCTTCCTTATATCGAAGAACTGAAAAATAGAGATCTATTGAAGGATACGGTATTAATTGGGTTAGGAACAAATGGCTCTTTTTCTGAGGCGCAATTTGATAGCTTGATGAGCGCGATCGGGGATCGAAAAGTTTATTGGGTCAATGTCCGCGTACCAACGAAGCGCTGGCAAAATGAAGTCAATGCCATGCTCGCAGAAATGGAAAAGAAATATGACAATATGACAGTGATCGATTGGTATGGTTATAGTAATGACCATAGTGAATGGTTCTATGATGATCAAGTCCATCCAAATCCAGATGGTATGTTGAATTATATCCATCTAGTCAGTGAAGCACTATTAGGTGGAACAAAAGAATCTGAGACAAGTCAAACCAGTGAGACTTCTTCAACTAGTACGAGCGATACTTTATCTAATAGTACTCAAGCAAGTGAATAAAAACTGAAGTTGTGACAGCAATGTTTTGACCTGAGCAGTAGGATAACTCTTACAAAAAAGTGCCTCAACGAAAATCGTTCTCCGATCTTTCGTTGAGGCATTCTTTTTCTCTAGAATTCTTTTTACTCCGTTTGATCAGGTAAAGAAAGAGAAGGATGTGTCTTCAAATAGGTTTCTTTTTGCCGGCGTGTTTGTTTTTTGAACGCGGCTTCGGCTTTCGTGGCTTCACTTCTTGTAGCGTATCCTTCTGCATGGATCATTTTTACAGGACGTCTCTTTTGCAGACGTGTGTATTTAGCGCCTGTGCCATTATTATGTTCTTGTAAACGACGAGCCAAATCGGTGGTATATCCTCCATAGAACGTATTATCTTGGCAGTGCAACACATAAAAGTAATGGTTATTCTCCATAAAGCATCTCACGGAGTTCAGGGGTATACTCACCTTGCGTATCATAGGTGAATAAAGGTGGAGAAACTTTGAAACCATCGGCTTTTCCTTGCTTGATTCCTTCAATCAATAAAATATTTGCTTCTTTGCCTACTTTAGGATAAACAAACTGAACACGTTTCGGTGCAATCTGATAGGTTTGCATAAGGTTCAAAATCTCTAGGAAACGTTCTGGGCGATGTACAAGAGCTAAGCGACCATTTGTTTTTAATAACTTGCCGGAGATTTGGATCACTTCTTCCAACGTTGTATGGATCTCATGTCGGGCAATTGCTAGATGCTCATTTGGATTTTTTTTGTTTGTAGGTAAGCCTTTAAAGTAAGGGGGGTTACAGACGACTAAGTCACAAGAGTTGTGTGTGACAACCGATAAACTTTCTTTTAAGTCAATCGTATGCACGGTCATTTGTTGTTCTAAATGATTCAAGGAAATGCTCCGTCGAGCCATGTCAGCTAAGCGTGGCTGTAGTTCGATTGCATCGATCTTTGCCTGTGTTTGTTTGCTTAAAAATAGTCCGACAGCACCATTCCCCGAACAAAGGTCAACGATTTGACCGGTTTTTGGCGCACGAGCAAAATGAGCAAGCAATACGGCATCTAAAGAAAAGGAAAAAACTTGGGAACTTTGGATAATCTTAATATCTTTTGCATATAATTGGTCAATACGTTCATGTTCGTGAAGCATCTAATTCCCTCCAAATGAAAAAACTAATCGTATGTAGTATACTATTTTTGTTCAAAAGAACCAAGAGAACTTGTCAAATCGGTCTTTTTTAGGCATACTATAGGAACGAGAAGTAAAGAAAGGAAGAGGATATGTTCTATCGATTTATGCGCGGGCTCGTTAAAGTGATTTTGGCTGTTATCAATGGCAATGCCCGTTATGAAAATAAAGAAGTCTTACCCAAAGACGAGAATTACATACTTGTTGCACCACACCGCACTTGGTGGGACCCGTTGTATCTCGCTGTTGCTGCATCACCTAAATCGTTTAGTTTTATGGCGAAAGAAGAATTGTTCAAAAACCCTGTTTTACGATTCATTTTAACACGTTCGAATGCTTTTCCGGTCAAAAGGGATAATCCCGGACCAAGTGTGATCAAGACACCTGTCAAGATTCTAAAATCAACCGATCTAGGATTGATCATGTTTCCTAGTGGAACGAGACATGCGACCGAGTTGAAAGGCGGAATGGCATTGATTGCCAAAATGGCCAAAGTAAAAATCGTTCCAGCTGTGTACCAAGGCCCGCTGACGTTAGGCGATTTATTCAAACGAAAACGTGTGATTGTTCGCTTTGGTGAACCAATCGACTTGTCAGATATCAAAAAGACTGACAAGGAAGGAATGGCAGAAATCGAACGACGCACACAAGCTGCGTTTGATAAACTAGACAAGGAAGTAAATCCTGATTTTAAATATGAGATCATAAAAAAGAATGAAACAGAATAATTGTTCTTTATTCGATAAGTGATAAAAGAAATGGATGGTCTAAGACACCGCTTCTTTATCGCTTTTTTTGTTATAAAACTCTCTTTTTATAAGTGATTCTAGCTGTCATGTCCTTGATGGAAGTGTTATAATAGTAAGAAGGATATTTTTTTGAGGTGATGAGATGCGTTTTTTACATACAGCTGATTGGCATATAGGGAAAAAATTGCAGGGCTACGATTTACTTAAAGAGCAAGAACATGTACTATCTGAGATTTTAACGATTGCGAAAAAGGAAAAAGTGGATGCGATCGTTATTGCAGGTGATCTCTATGATCGAAGTATTCCGGCCGTAGAAGCCGTAGAGATATTCAATCGATTGATGATCGACTGGAACCTGAACGAAAAATTCCCGATTTTTGCTATCTCAGGAAACCATGATAGTAGTGTTCGATTATCTGCTGGAACTGAATGGTTCAGCCAAACAAAATTCTTTTTACAAACACGATTTGCTGAAGCTTTCCAACCTATCGACTATCACAATACTCAATTTTTCTTATTGCCTTATTTTGAACCAATCTCTGCTAGAAGTTATTTTGAAGATGATACGATCCGCACGGTTCAACAAGCAATGGAAAAAGTAGTTGAACAGATGCAACTCGCCTTTGATCCTGCCAAAAAGCAGGTGCTGGTCAGCCACTTTTTTGTGACAGGGAGTAAGAAGTCAGATTCAGAAACAAAAATCGAAGTGGGCGGACTAGATGCGATTCCAGGTAGTTTATTGGAGCCATTTGATTATGTCGCTTTAGGCCATCTTCATAATCAAGCAGCCTTGCAACAAGAAAATGCTAGATACAGTGGTTCGCCACTTAAATTCTCACTTTCAGAGATCAATCAGAAAAAAGGTGTATGGATCGTTGATCTAACTGACACCTTGGTGTTGGATTTTCAAGAAATCACACCTTTGTATGATATCGCTGAAGTAACTGCTAGTTTTAAAGAATTATTAGACCCAAGTTTTTACCATACGATCAACCGAGAAAATTATTTGCAGATTTATTTAAAAGATCGCGCAGTTATTCCTAACATGATGAACCAACTACGAGCAATCTATCCTCGAATACTTGGTGTCGAACGTGTCAATGGACGGCATCGTTCCACAAGCAAACGACAGACACTTGAAATCAAGCAACCAAAGAAACTCGCGGAAACATTCTTTACCGAAATGGTGGATGAACCGATGACAGAACAACAAATGAGCTGGTTAGAAGAAACGTTGCAAGAACTAACAGAAACGGAATGATCAAGTATGAAACCACAGACGTTACGATTGAAAAATTTTGGCCCATTTATTGATGAAACGATTGATTTCTCAAAATTGACCCAAGCGGCCTTGTTTTTGATTACAGGAAAAACAGGGGCTGGCAAAACAACGATTTTTGATGGCATGACTTATGCGCTTTTTGGAGAAACATCTGGAAGGTTGCGGTCTGGCAAAGAGATGCGGTCATTATTTGCGACACCAGAAGACGAAACGAGTGTCTTTTTTTCGTTTGAACATCAACAGTTGCGTTATGAAGTCGAACGTAAGCCTGAACAATTGTTAGCTAAACGCAAGGGTGAGGGCATGAGAAAACAGGCGGCAAAAGTCAGTTTAACGATCTTTGATGAAAAAGGAAAAGAAATTCGACAATTAACAAAACGTAGTGAAGTCGATCAAGAAATCAAAGAACTATTGAATTTAGATGCGAAACAATTTTCACAGATCGTCTTACTGCCGCAAGGAGAATTTCGGAATTTCTTGATTTCCTCTAGTAGTGAAAAAGAAACAGTTTTACGTAACTTATTCGGCACACAATTCTTTCAACGATTCACCGAACAATTGAAAGAAAAAGCCAAGAACAAGCAAAAAGGACTGGATTATTTGGAGCAAGAATTAGTCTTATTGCAAAGGCAATTTAGTTCCTATGAAGAGAAGCAACCGGCTGGTCTACAATCTTTTGAGACAGTGATCAATGAGTGGAAAGAGTATCAAGATCAAGTTTCAACAAGGCTCGCCTCAGAGCAAGAAGTATTAGAGCAACTGAAAGAAGAACAAAAAATCAGCGAGACGGATTACTACCACGGGAAAAATCAAAAATCTGCTTATGAAGAAAAGCAACAATTATTAGCAGAACAACAAGTGCTCAATGAGCAACAACAAGTGATCGAGGAGCACCAAAGATGGATTTCTCATTATGAAGTTGCTCAGCAATTGCGCACCCCGCTTGAACGTAGCCAAGAATACCAAGAATCACTTACCACACAGGAAAGTGAGAAACAGCAACTAATTATTGCGTGCAATAAGGTGGCAAGTGATTTACAGAAATGGCAAGAACAGGCGGACTTACGAGAAAATCTCGAACAAAAAATAGCAAAAATGAGTCAAACGTTCCAAGAAAAGCAACGATTGATCCCAGTAGCCGATACTTTCAGAGAAAAACAATCGGAACTTTCCGTAATGGAAAAAAAACTTAGTGAATTACAGCAAGAAATCCAACAACTGGCAGATCAGCAATTGATCCTTCAAGAAAGACAACAAACGAGTCAAACCGTTTTAGCAACCCAAGGGGAACTACAAGAAAAACAGTTGGTTTATGAACGTTTACGTTTAGAAGGGGAACGTTACTGTGAACAACAGCAACACCTTGATCACCTTGACAAAGAACTAGTGAAAAATCATCAGTACTTTGAACAAACAACAGAGCAATTGGTAGAAAAACAACGATTACTTGAACAACAAACACACGAGTTCAATCAATGCAAAAGCGACTGGGCAAAGCAACAAATTACTTATTTACAAACCCTATTGATACCTGGTGAACCTTGTCCAGTGTGTGGTGCAACGGAGCATCCATTGACACCGGATAATCGTGAATCAGTGCAGGAAAACTTAGCTGTGCTTGAAGAAAAAATGGTCCAAGCAGAACAATCGATCGAAAAAACGCATCAAGAAATTGGTCGAAAAGAAGCAGAAATCGAAGAAATCAACCAACAGCTTGCTCGCTTAAGCCAGCAACAAGTGGAAACAAGTCAACAGTTGGATCAACAAGCAATTTATTTGAACACAGAGTTAAAAGCCATCTTCCAAATAGACGTGCAAGAAGATATTGTTCAAGGGTTGGCGGAAATAGAGAAAACCCTCAATGCTCGTTTAAAGGAAATCAAAAAAGCAGAAGAAGCACAAGTAAGGGTCATGGAAGAACTAGCCAGCAACAAAGAACAAAGTGAACAGATCAAAGCTCAACAAATGCTCCATAATGAAAAAATCCAACGACTCCAAGGTGAGATGGCAGGATTGAGTCAACAATTAGGAGCAGAAGACCTTGATACTTTAGTAAAAGAAGCTGATCAATTAGCCGAACAGTCGAGCAAGAGCAAGCAAGAATTGGAAGAGCAAATGGCGCAAGGTGAGAAACTCCAGCAAGAATCAGCTGTTTTGACGACTAAAATCGAAGCGTTGACTGAACAAATCGAAAAGACAACTGCTCAATATGAAAAAGAACAACGGAAAATCTCTAGTTTCTTGGAGCAACACACTGATTTTTCTTCGCAAGAAGCAATAGCAGCATTGTTAAAAGAAACAGTCACATACGAAAATAGAAAAACAACGATCAAGGAGTATCAAACGAAACAGTTGGTTCTTTCCACTCGCTTAGAACAATTGGAACATGTCACTTATGATGAAAAATCCCAAGATTTGACAGTGTTGAGTGAACGAATCGAAAAAATCAAACAACACATTGAAGAGCAGCAACAATTGATCTATCACTTGCAACAAGAGTATAAAACCAATCAGAAAGTGATCATGGAATTTACTACAAGTTATCAAAATAGTCAGGAACAACTAGATGAATTGATCCAGTTGCAACAATTATCACAGACGATGAATGGCGAAAATCCTAAAAAGACAAGCATTGAACGTTATGTCTTGCAAGTTTATTTACAAGAAGTCTTACAAGTCGCTAATGAACATCTGATACGATTGACAAAAAGCCGCTATCAGTTTGAATTAGATGAAGAAGTCGGTAGCTACCGCGGAAAGACTGGTCTGGAAATCAACGTGTACGATGATGAAGCAGGAACGACCAGAGGATCGCATACTTTATCTGGAGGCGAAAGCTTTATTGCTGCATTATCATTAGCTTTAGCTTTGGCAGAAGTGATTCAAGCGCAAGCTGGTGGGATCACGATCGAAGCATTGTTTATTGATGAAGGGTTTGGTTCACTGGATGAAGAAGCCTTGGAAATGGCGATGGAAGCATTAGAAACAGTTGAAAGCGAAGGCAGGATGATTGGGATCATCAGCCATGTACGTGAGTTGAAAGAACGTGTCTTGCAACAAATACGAATTGATACAAAAGGTAGTGGACAAAGTGAGATACGCTACCATTTTGGTTAAGAAGGGAGATTGATAACAATGAAATGGAGTATTCCGGAAAAAGTCATTGCAAGAGGGCGTCAATATTTGCAAGAAGACCGTGTGTTATCGGTTGTCCCAGATCCAGAAGAGAATGTGTGGCATGCAGAAGTTTTAGGTAGTGAGCTGTATTTAGTTGATTTAGATGGTACAGCAAAAGAAATAGATTACTGTCAATGCCCATACTGGGAAGAACATCATTATTGCAAGCACACTGTTGCAGTAGAACTTTATTTACGATCGAAACAACTTTCTCGTATCATGCAGAAAGATCAAAAAATGATCGAACCAACGAAAAAGACCAGTGAAGGAGAACTATTGACAAAAGGCTTTGCCCGGTTAAAAGGGAAGACTTCTACTAAAACCTTGCAACCCTTAGTGATCGACTATCATGTCGAACAGATCGAAACCAATCAATACCATCCAGAACTTTCTATTTTGGCGGTGTATCTACGTGTGGGCTTTCTAGAAACACCTAAGAAGACATACATCGTAAAAAATATTTATGAATTTCTACAGGCGTACACAGAAGAGGAAAACTATACGGTCAATAAACAGTATCAATTCCGTTTAGAGCACCGAGTTTTCCAACAAGAAGATCAACAACTAATGGATCTATTCGCGGGTATTGCACAGACGCAAACATTATTAGGCGCAAACGGTGTCTTGGTAAAAGGGAAATTAGACAAGCGTTACTTACTTTTGCCAATCGATCAGTCGAAATCTTTGTTAGAGCGTATGAATCAATCGACACGTTTGAAACTACAGATCAATGATCAAACTTATCATGGCATCCAATTTTCAGACGATACGAAACCGCTAAGTTTTCAAGTCAAGAAGAGAGAAACACAGTATCAATTGACTGCCGTAAGTGACTTTGATTTGTTCTTGTCTCACTATCAGTGGGGGATCAGACAAGGTACTATCTATCATTTGACTAAACAGCAACAGACGATCTATTTGACTTGGAAACAACTGATGAAACGTTTTGAAGAGCCAGAAGTTGCCTTTCATAAAAAAGAATTATCTTCTTTGTTTAAAGAAATCTTACCGCTTTTAGATCAGATAGGAACCGTTGCTATTGATGATGAAGTGACAGCAGAAGTCGCAGACATTCCAGTAGAGTTTGTCTTTGTTTTTAAAAAAATGAAAGGGCAAATTCAAGCAAGGATCGATTTTGTATATGGAGATGTTGTGTTCTCCACAGATGAACGACATGAAACGCTTGCTGAGCAAACTACCGAAATATTGAGAGATACGGCGCAAGAACAGCGGGTCCTTGATTTGTTTCGTATGTACCGTTACCGGAAAAATAAAACGGGCTACGAACGTCCATTACCTGAAGGCGAAGCATTGTATCAGTTTTTCCGAACAGAATTAGCTGTTTTTCGTCAATTTGGAGAAGTCCGTATAGGAAAAAAATTACGGGAATTATATCTAGATGCACAAAAACACCAACCACAGATCGAAGTAGAAGAAACAGGCTCATGGCTAGATATCCGCTTTGATGTGACAGGAATCAACGAGCATGAAATCGACAATGTTTTGCAGAGTTTGTTAAGAAATGATTCATTTTATACCTTAGAAAGTGGCCAAGTGTTATCGTTTGATTCAGAAGAATTCCAACAAACAAGCAAAATCCTACAACAATTCAGAGATACGATCCGTTCAGACGATGGCGTTATCCAAGTGCCAAAAAATCAAGGATTGATGATCAAAGAACAATTTACAGGAAGTAATGCTAGTTTTGGCGATTCTTTCCAACAGATGACTCAAGACTTGATCGATCCTACGAATTACGAAGCCGCTTTACCAAAGAATTTGCATGCAGAGCTTAGAGACTATCAGAAGCAAGGATTCCAATGGTTGAAAATGTTAGGTCATTATCAATTTGGTGGCATTTTAGCTGATGAAATGGGTCTAGGGAAAACGTTACAGACCATTGCTTTTCTACTTTCGGAGAAAGAAGAAAAAGGTTCACTGGACGCCTTGATCGTAGCACCGGCGAGTTTGATCTATAACTGGCAAGCCGAAGTGAAAAAATTTGCTCCCTCATTGAGTGTCCAAGTAATCAATGGCAATAAGAAAGAGCGAGAAACTTTGTTAGCGGAAAAAGTAGATATTCGTGTTACTTCTTATGCGAGCCTACGTCAGGATCTTTCAGAATATCAATCATCAACGATTAATTATTTAGTCCTAGATGAAGCACAAATGGTGAAAAACAGCAGCACAAAGACTGCGCAAGCTTTACGAGAGTTGCATATTCCGCAACGATTTGCTTTAAGTGGGACACCGATTGAAAATAGCCTCGAAGAACTATGGTCATTATTTGCTACAATCATGCCAGGGTTCTTTCCAAATCGTACACGTTTTAGAGAATTGACGACTGATGAAATCGCGCAGATGATACGTCCTTTTGTTTTAAGAAGAGACAAGCAAACAGTTCTTAAAGATTTACCGGAAAAAACAGAGATGAATCTTTATTCTGCATTAACAGAAGAGCAAAAAACAGTGTATCTTGCTTATTTAAGACAAATGCGTGAAGAAGTATCAGCTATGGATTCAGAATCATTTAAAAAGAATCGGATCGGTATCTTGGCAGGACTCACACGTTTACGTCAAATTTGTTGTGATCCTCGTTTGTTTGTAGAAGACTACCAAGGTGGCTCAGGTAAGTTAGAACAAGTAAAAGATTTATTACTAGCTGCCAAAGAAAATAACCGCCGTGTCTTGTTGTTCTCCCAATTTACAGGTATGTTGACGATCCTCCAAGAGGAATTAGCTGAATTAGGGCTAAGTACATTTTATTTACGAGGAAGTACAAAGGCGCAAGATCGTTTAACCATGGTTGATGCTTTCAATGCAGGTGAAAAAGATGTCTTTCTTATTTCACTTAAAGCAGGTGGGACTGGATTAAATCTAACTGGCGCAGATACTGTCATCCTTTATGATTTATGGTGGAACCCAGCAATCGAAGAACAAGCTGCTGGAAGAGCCCATCGTATTGGACAAAAAAATGTCGTTGAGGTCTGGCGTATGATTGCTGAAGGAACAATCGAAGAGCGAATGGATTCTTTACAGCAAGAAAAACGGGAATTGTTCCAAAAAGTAATTCAAGGAAACGAAGAACAATTGACGAAATTAACAGAAGACGATATTCGTTTGATTCTAAGCATAGGTGAAAATGACGAATAAAATGTAAAGATGATTTATTGAGTAATTGATTCATTGTATAGGGAACAATAAATAAGCCAAGAAAGGTAGCCTCGCAAATCTGCGAAGTTATCTTTCTTGGCTTCTTGTTTATTTATATAGCATGTGCTTATTTGATCAGACAAGCTGAGCTTCGCCTACAGCAGTTTGTATAGCTGATAGCAGTTGATCGAATTCATTGATCTCTACATCACACACCGGACGCTCATTGATGGAGCGTTTGCGGTGGTTGAACCATAACGTCTGCCAGTTGGCACTCTTAGCCCCTAACACATCGTTTTCGTAATTATCGCCAACGTATAGTGTTTCATCAGGTGACATATTGAAAGTTTTCTCGGCTAATTGGAAGATTTCCTTTTCTGGTTTTTGAAAGCCAGTTGCTTGAGAAACTAGCATACAATCAGCAGGAATCCAATTTGTTAATTGAAGTTGATTTAATTTTTTTGTTTGATGATCAGTTGGCCCATTGGTAATGATCCCTAATAGAATATTTTTTTCTTTAAGAAAATCAAGTGTTTTCTTTACTTCAGGATGAAGAGAGATATTCGCTAGTTCCTCTTCGTAGACTTCTTGGAAAACTAAGCATTTTTCATCGGAGATAGGCGAATAACCTAGATCGATCAAGGACTGACTGATGCGGTGTGCACGCATATAATCAAGTGTCCATTCTCCAGCCATGACTTTTGGGAAATTCTCGTCGCTATGATGACGGAAACGGATATATAATCCATGCATATCTTCTTCTGCTACTTGAGGTACCACATTTTTAACTGAATTCTTAAATGGTTGTTGCTGATCATACATTGTATCGTCAACATCAAATACAACTGATTTAATCAAATTATTACACGCCTTTCAAAATTCTATCTTATTCACAAATCCTCGCTTATTGTAACAAAAAAAAGCCAAGAAAAACGTTGTAAATTAAAGGTTTTTATTACTATATTTCTAATTACTTGACAGAATAAGGTTTGTGTATTTTAGTTTTTTTAACTAAAAATAATTAATTTTATTATAAAGAAATCAACAAATCTATTTCGACTTTGTCAAATGGATTATAATAGTAAAAATAAATAAAACAAAAGATAACTTGTTTTTTTAATACAGAAAAAATAAAATTAGTAAAATATAAAATAACGTTAATGTGTAAGATAACGAATGATTTTTCACTTCGCCAAAGGGTTCGTGTGTAAGATCAATTTTATTGTGGCGCTAAAATCAACATTTTATTAGTTTTACATATTTTCTGAGTTTTTTAAATTGTCTGTTATTAAAATAAATAAAAAACATTAAATGCGAAAAAAGCGCTCTCATTTTTTGACTTTCAAAAAAGATTAGTACAGATTTAAATGCTGTGTTATGTTTTTGTAATATTGTAAAAGTATTTGAAAACTCTAATTTTTTAACTGGGAATAAAGTAGAAACCTTGGTTTAACTGTATATCTGTCTTAGATAACTTTCATTTTTTTAAAAAATATTTTTAAAAAAAGCTAGCTATTTAATTGTTGATTAGGTATAATAGGAACAGATAGAAGATTTTCAGGATCTTCTGTTACAAAAATGTGGCTATAATCACAAAAAGGAGTGATGCACGTTGTTAACACTATATACTTCCCCAAGTTGTACTTCCTGCAGAAAGGCTCGTGCGTGGTTGCAAGAGCATCAGATTCCATTTGTAGAGCGAAATATTTTTTCAGAACCTCTAAATAGCTCTGAATTAAAAGCAATTTTACAAATGACGGAAGACGGAACAGAAGAAATTATTTCTACCCGTTCAAAAGTTTTCCAAAAACTAAACATGGATCTTGATGAGTTACCATTACAAGAACTTTTAGAGCTTGTACAAAACAATCCTGGTTTGTTACGTAGACCAATTATGATCGATGACAAACGTCTACAAGTCGGCTTTAATGAAGATGAAATCCGTCGTTTCTTACCGCGAGATGTTCGTCAATTAGAATTACGTCAAGCCCAGCTAATGGCTGGTTTATAGAAAAAACAGAATGAAACTTAGGAGGATGAGATGTCTTCCTAAGTTTTTTTTATTAAAAATAAATTGCGTTTTTTGAGTACTTAATGATTTTTTCTTTACATTTATTCTTATTTCGCTACAATTAATCTATATGGATAGTTGGGATAAAGTGAGGTGTAGCAAATGGAAATGGAACATATCAATGAGAATACGATTCGTGTAATGATCGGCCATGAGGATCTAGAAGAACGTGGTGTCTCATTTTTAGATTTATTAGGTAACCACAGAGAAATAGAAAACTTTTTTTATAGTATTTTAGAAGAAGTGGATATTGAAGAGGAGTTCCAAAGTAGCGAAGCTGTCACTTTCCAAGTTTTGCCAAAAGGGGATGGCCTAGAACTGTTTATCAGTAAGAATATGCCAGACGAAGAGATAGGTCAAAACAATGAATCGACGTTGAATAGCGCAGATGTTAGTGAGTTTCTTCAAGGCCAAATGCTTGCGAATGAAGAGGAAAGCGACTTAACAGAATCAACTACTGCAAGTGAACAACGAGCAATTTTTGTATTCAGTGACTTTGAGCAAGTGATCCAGCTTGCGAATGATGTTCAATTAGAATCTGCTTGGACAGATCTATACCAATTAGAAGAACGTTATTATTTAGTTGTTCACTTTTGGATGGAAAATCTAAATCAAACTGATGTTGAAAATCAATATGCACGTATTTTAGAATTTGCTGAAAAAAGTACAAGAACCCCTGAAGCATTGAACGAATACGGACAGCAATTGATGGAACGTAATGCTCTGGAACGAGTGAAATTTTATTTTGAATAAAGCATAGGATAAGCTAATATAGCGACAGTGACATTGCTAGGTATGCTTTGTCAAGGGTCTCAACATTTGTTGAGACCTTTTTTTCGTTGGCGTATTTATCTAATGAAAGGAAGTGAGTCGATGCTACTCGCCAAAGACAAAGAAGGGTCTGTTTTTTTAGCAACTGATGCAACAAAAGAGTACGACTACTATTGTCCAAACTGTGGGAATCAAGTGTTTTTAAAAAGAGGAATGAAGAGGATCGCCCATTTTTCCCATCATGATACTTCGGACTGCCAAGTATTTAGTGAGGCGGAATCTGAAGAGCATCTTAATCTAAAAAGACAATGTTTCCGATGGTTGAAAAAAAGCTATCCAAGAGTAGAAATGGAAGGATATCTATCACAACTGATGCAACGTCCGGATATCTTGGTTGGTCATCATGTGTTTGAGATCCAATGTTCTCCATTGTCTTATGAGCGAATGATCGAAAGGACGATCAATTACAAAGTAAATGGGTATGTTGTTTGGTGGCTATTAGGAATGAAATTTTTCAAAAGGAAAGATCGCTTAAGATTAGAAAAAAAGTTTTGCTACTACGACGATTTACGACAGCTCCACTTTTGGCAAATCGACTGGTCTACGCAAAAGGTTTACTTATATAGTCAGATCTTCACAGACTTATCGGGGAAAATCAGGTTTGAACAATCTTCTTGGTCCTTTTTTGAGAAAGAGCTATTAACAATATTAGAAGTCGAAAGTGGCTCATTGCGAAAAATACCAAGTCCTTCTTCCGTGAAAACAAAAGACTGGTTAGCAAAACAAATCATTCGAAAAAATAAAAAAGTATTAGGACTACAAGAACAGTGCTATCTAAGAAAGAAGCATGTGCTTTATCTTGAGTCGTGGATCTATGAAGGAAGTGATTTCTTTTGCTTTTTTTCTGAACAAGTATTCTTTTATCGGTTGCTGTTTTCGCAGATGGGATGCCATGAGATTGATAAGAAAACAAGTTATTTCGCTAAGTGGTATCAAGAAATCAAAGAACATAAAAATGAGTGGTTATTTCCTTTGATTGATGAGGAAAAAATATATCGCTTATTTTATGAAGAGTGTAAACGTTTAGTCGGAAAATAATAATCGGAAAAGAATTCCATATACAAATCATGAAAGAGTTATGATAAACTCAGAAGAGTAAGTAAAAAAGTAACTATTATTTTTTATTCAGAGAAGCATAGTTGCAAAGATGATCAAAAGGAGTGGAACAGATGAGCGAAACAACGAAGTTACCAAACAGAGAAGATTTGCCTGAGAAATTGACGTGGGATTTAACACCGATCTTTTCAAGCGATCAAGAATTTGATGAAAAGTACGAAGAATTGACTGAAGAATTAAAAAATTCTGAGCAGTACAAAGGAACATTAGGTAATGGAGCAACAGCATTTTTGGAGGCGCTTGAATTTGTCTTAACAATGTATCGTAAAGTTGAGCTTATTTATGTCTATTCCCATTTAAAAAATGACCAAGATACGACCGATACCACGTATCAAGCATTGTATGCTCGTGCGGGAAGTTTGCTTTCAAAAGTGAGTGAAGCAATAGCTTGGTATGAGCCAGAAGTGTTGCAACTTTCTGATGAGCAAATTTGGCAATATTTTGAAGAAGAACCAAAATTAGAAGTTTATCGTCATTATGTCAAACAAATGGTTGATAACCGCGCACACATCTTGTCGGCAGATCAAGAAGCATTACTTGCTGGAGCAGGAGAAATCTTCGGTGCTTCAAGTGGTACTTTTGCAGTGTTGAATAATGCTGATTTAGAGTTCCCAACAATCACTGGCGAGAATGGTGAAAAGATCCAATTATCACATGGTGTATATGGTCAATTATTAGAAAGTACCAATCGTGAAGTACGTGAAGCGGCGTTCAAAGGACTATACAGCGTATATGCACAATTTAGAAACACTTTTGCTTCCACACTTGGAACACATATCAAAGGGCACAACTTCAAAGCCAAAGCACGTCGATACGCTTCTGCCAGAGAAGCTGCACTAAGCAATAACCATATTCCTGAAAGTGTGTATGATACTTTAGTTACTGTTGTGAACAAACATTTGCCGTTATTGCATCGATATATGGAACTACGGAAACGACTATTAAACGTAGATACATTGCATATGTATGATCTGTATACGCCAGTATTAGGTGAAGCACCAATCAAATTTACGTATGAAGAAGCAGTAGAAAAAGCCATTGAATCACTTGCGCCAATGGGAGAAGAATATCTGGCTGTCGTAAAAGAAGCATTTTCAAACCGTTGGATCGATGTAGTCGAGAATAAAGGGAAACGCAGTGGCGCTTATTCTTCTGGTAGTTATGATACCAACCCTTACATTCTGATGAACTGGCATGATACGTTGGATCAACTGTTCACCTTGGTCCATGAAATGGGCCATAGTGTCCACAGCTATTTCACACGTTCGAACCAACCTTTCGTCTATGGTGATTATTCAATCTTTTTAGCCGAGATCGCGTCAACAACAAATGAAAATATTTTGACCGAACATTTATTAGCGACCGAAGAAGATCCTCGGGTTCGTGCCTATGTCTTGAATCATTATTTAGATGGTTTTAAAGGAACAATTTTCCGTCAAACACAATTTGCAGAGTTTGAACACTTCATGCATCAAGAAGATGCAAAAGGAACACCTTTGACGAGTGAGTACCTAAGTGAAAGCTATGGCGAATTAAATGCTAAGTATTATGGTCCAGCTGTTGAAAAAGATCCAGAAATCAAAGATGAATGGGCGCGTATCCCACATTTCTACTATAATTATTATGTCTATCAATACTCAACAGGATTTTCTGCTGCATCTGCTTTAGCGAAGAAAATCTGGGAGAAAGAACCAGGCGCATTAGATGCTTACCTAACGTATCTAAAAGCAGGAAACAGCGATTATCCAGTAGAAGTAATGAAGAAAGCTGGTGTGGACATGACCCAAGCAGCTTATATTGAAGATGCAATGGCCGTGTTTGAACAACGATTAAATGAATTAGAAGCATTAGTGGAAGAATTATAGAAATCATGTGTTGAGTGATCTATTGATTGGATCTTTCTAGGTCCGTTCTGATCCTGCCAAAAACCGGAAAAGTTTGTGAGTTTCTCACTCAACACTTTTCCGGTTTTTACTGTTAAAAATAACATGATAATTCAAAAATTAAGGTTTAGATTTTCAGCTTATAGTATACTGACAGGGATAGTAAAGTTGATGCGGTGGCTAGCCTTTAGAAAAGAGGTGATGCCTATGTTGATTTGTGGCTTTCTCCTAGAAAGGAATAAGCATGTCTGTGTTTGAGGCATTGATGTTTGCATTATCATTTGCAACATTGGTCTTGATCGTCAGCGACAAAGACAACAAAAAATAACCGCCATTTAAACTTTGGAAGGTTTAACGGTTATTTTTTGAATCAATATCAAACTAGCCATTGTTTTGAACGATGCTATCTGAAGGGGAGTTGTTGATGCAACTCCTCTTTTCAAAGTCATGATACCATAGTTGCTACATAAAAGCGAGTTCACTTTCTTTTGTTATGGTAGAAGAACAAAAAGAGGTAGAAATCGCAATACCAAAAATAACGAAAAAATCTAAAAATTAAGGTTTAAATTTTCGGTTTATAGTATACTGACAATGATAGTAAAGTTGATGCGGTGGCTAGCCTTAAGAAAAGAGGTGATGCCTATGTTGATCTGTGGCTTTCTCCTAGAAAGGAATAAGCATGTCTGTGTTTGAGGCATTGATGTTTGCATTATCGTTTGCAACATTGGTCTTGATCGTCAGCGACAAAGACAACAAAAAATAACCGCCACTTAAACTTTGGACAGTTTAACGGTTATTTTTTGTAACTGAAATAAACTAGCCACCAGTAAAACGGTGCTATCTAAAGCGGAGTTGTTGACGCAATTCCGCTTTTCAACGCTATGATACCATAGCGAGTACATAAAAGCGAGTTCATTTTCTTCCGGCTTATTGGAAAAAGACTGGCTATAATTGTTTTTATTTGACTTGGAGTTGACTCAAGGGGATATACTAGAAGCAATTAATCTAAGGAGTGGAAGCGATGAAAGCAACAGTATTTTTAGAACCAGGGAAAATGGCTATCAAAGAAATGCCTAAGCCAGAATTGAATCAAGAGAACGAAGCAATCATTCGTGTGGTACGTGCAAGTGTATGTGGTTCTGATTTATGGTGGTATCGTGGCATCTCTAAAAAAGAAGCAGGATCTGCTGCGGGACATGAAGCGATCGGTATCGTAGAAGAGGTAGCAGAAGGTGTTACAAACGTTGAACCGGGTGATTTTGTTATTGTGCCTTTTACCCATGGTTGCGGGGAATGTGAGGCTTGTTTAGCTGGGTTTGATGGTGATTGTTTATCAGATACTTCAGGTTCAACAGGCTATCAGGCAGAGTATATTCGCTATCGCAATGCGAATTGGGGGTTAGTAAAAATCCCTGGTAAACCAGAAGATTATTCCGATGATATGTTAAATTCCTTTGTTACGTTGGCGGATGTTATGGCAACGGGCTATCATGCAGCAGTGAGTGCTGAGGTGAAAGAAGGAGATACAGTCGTTGTGATCGGAGACGGTGCTGTAGGTTTATGCGGAGTTATTGGAGCAAAATTGTTAGGCGCATCAAAAATCATTGCGATGAGTCGACATGAAGACCGTCAACAGCTAGCTTTGACATTTGGAGCAACGGATATCATTGCGACTCGTGGAGAAGAAGCAATCGCTGAGGTCATGAAATTAACAGGTGCCGGCGCGGATGCAGTGTTAGAGTGTGTAGGGACGCAACAAGCGATTGAAACGGCAGTGAAAGTTGGTCGACCAGGTGCAGTTGTTGGACGTGTGGGGGTTCCTCACGTAGATGAGTTGGATACGAACGCTTTGTTTTATCGTAATATCGGCTTACGTGGAGGGATTGCGGCTGTGACGACTCACGACCGAGCTTCACTATTAGAAGCAGTCTTATCAAATAAAATCGAACCAGGTAAAGTCTTTACGCAACAATTCGAGTTAGATCAAGTTCAAGCTGCTTATGAGGCAATGGATGAACGAAAAGCAATCAAATCATTATTAGTTATGTGATGGTTCCCCCGTTCGTCTAGTGAGAGGAAATCATTCTTTTCTCCATCCTTCAAGAATTGAAGGATGGTTTTTCAGAAATTTGATGTCTGTCACGCTTTTAAAATCGTTTGTCAAACGGTTTCAATCATGATAAAATAAATGTAATTAGAGAAAAGGAGCGATGTGACATGTGGTTGTTTTATTTGGATCAAGTATTTTTAAACAATTAATTGAATCGTTTAAAAACAACTTGTAAATGACAATTCACGGGAACTTTGCTGTTTTTCTATGCTTTTTTAGTATGGACAAATTTCTTGAAGAAGCAGTCTTTCACAGGCTGCTTCTTTTTTGTGTTTCCGTCAAAAGGATGTTCATTTGCACAGAAGGAGTGCAAACAATGGAAACATTAGCAATACAATTAAAAGATATTGAGATTACGTATAACGGAAAAGAAGTATTAACAATCAATGAGCAAGCGATTTATGAGCATGCGAGAATCGGTATCGTCGGAGATAATGGTAGCGGGAAATCGACGTTACTTAAATTATTAGCTGGAGAAATCCTACCAGAAAAAGGAAGAGTAGATCGAAGGATTGATTTTAAATATTTTGCACAGATCGATACCGTTGGTCAGCATCTAGTCGAAGAAATCGATTTTGAGTTACTCAGCCGTTTCCGAGTTCCCAATCAAATGGCTCACTTTAGTGGTGGTGAAGAAACGAAATATCGTTTGACACAAGTATTATCTACGTACACGACAGGTTTGTTGTTAGATGAACCAACCACTCATTTAGATCAACGAAGCGTGCAAATGTTGATTGAAGAACTTCGGTATTATTATGGAACCTTAGTTTTTGTTAGCCATGATCGCTTATTTCTCAATGAATTAGCTGACAAAATATGGGAAGTATCGGGACATACGATCAAAGAATATACAGGGAATTATGATGATTATCTAAAGCAAAAAGAACAAGAAGTAATTGCTCAAGAAAGAGCGTATGATGACTATTTGAGAGAACGTAAAAAATTAGAAAACAGCATGATCAAAAAAGAGCAACAAGCCAAAAAAATGGCACAATCTTCCAATCAAAAAAGCAGAAGTAATAAAAACAGTCGGAAACCTGATCGTTTGTCAGGAACAAAACAAAAAGAAAGTGGTCAAAAAGGGATAATGAAAGCGGCGAAGTCAATGGAGAAACGTTTAGAAAAATTAACGGAAGTCGCAAGAGTACAAAAAAAGCATCCGATTGATTTCCCGCAGTCAGAAACAACTGTTTTACACAATAAGTTCCCAGTCGTAGGTGAATCAGTGACGATCCATTATGATGAAAAAATCCTGCTTGATGAAGTTAACTTTGCCTTCGCACTAGGAAAAAACATCGCGATTAATGGACCTAATGGGAGTGGGAAATCTAGTTTATTACGACACATCTTACAGCAAAAAAATGGAGTGAAGCTTAGTCCCAAAGTTACTTTTGCTGTCTATGAGCAAAGGGATTATCACTATGTTGAGGATCTGACCGTCCTACAGTATTTGATGCGTCAGACCGAATATCCAGAAAGTTTGATCCGAAGTATGCTACACCATTTAAGCTTTTCACCGGAGGCTATCCAACAATCAGTTTGTTCGTTAAGTGGAGGAGAAGCTACACGGTTGTCACTAGCAACCTTGTTTGCTAAGCCTTCCAACGTATTGATTCTAGATGAACCGACTAATTTTATTGATCTGCGGACAATGAATGCGCTAGAGTATTTTTTGAAACAATATCATGGAACTATTTTGTTTACCTCGCATGACCCTTATTTTGTTCAACAAGTGGCAGATCAAGTCTATGAAATAAAGGATCGAAAACTGATTCAACGAGATTGAATCAGCGTAAAACGAGCTTGCTATTGTTGCTAAGTGAGAGTCAAAGGGAGTGCCAAAATAGGCAACTGAAATAAGCAGTGAAATCCGGAAATCGTTTTTCCTATTTTGGGATTTCGCTGTTTCTTTTTGCAAGATTTTTTTCTGGTGACTTACTTTTTTTATTTTAATTTTAATACACGGCTGCGTCGTTGACTCTGTTCGGTCCATCAAAATGGAAAAAGCACGAGTCAAATTGGGCTGAAGTGTGATAGCGTTTCCAGTAAAAAGTCATTATAGTTGAAATGGGGGGACGGGGATGATCAATTACCGCTTGAGTTATCTGTTTGAGGAAACGAACAGACAAAAATTGATAAAACTGACGAACTTGGAGGAAGAGACTCTAAAAATAGAATTAACCAAAATCAATCATTTTTGTGAAAAAAAGCTAGGGAAAAAAATAAATATCTCTGGAGAGGAGATACTGGTTCCAGAGGCGATTCAACGACGATGGTCTGAAGTCCTCTTCGAAGTGTCAAAACAGGAACTATATTTTTCTGAAGAGGAAAGACAAGCCATGATCTATCTTCTTGCTTTTTCGATGGTTGATGACTTATCTGTTTATTATTTTCAAGAATTATTCAATGTAAGTAAGAATACAGTTTTAAAAGATGTCAGAAATTTAAGAATGAAACTCCAAGAGGAAGACATTCGCCTGATTTATTCGAGAAAAAAAGGCTTCTACATAGATGGCGCTGAACTTGATGTTCGCCGCGTAGCTTATTCAACTGTGGGAGTACTAACAGACACCAAGAACGGCCACTGGTTACTTTTTGAAGGGATCTATGGCATTTCTAGAACGAATTATGTTGTGGTGAGAGACCGCCTGCTTCGTATTTTAAAGGAATTTGATTTAATCATCGTTCCTAGTCGTTTTGAGGAAATGTTGTATTTTATTACTTTTTTATTGTCACGGATCACAAAAAAAGCAGTTTTTCTAACTGAAAAAGACAAAGAGATGCTGACCTCTTTGAATGTCTATCAAGCAAGCAAAAAATTCTTAACAGATTTTGGTCAAATCAAAAATCAAGTAGAAGAAGAGTGCTATTTGACTGTGCTGTTAAAGACTGTCTTACAAGGCGATATCGAGGATCACTCTGTAGAATTTTTATTGGAATGTGCAAGAGAGGTCATCCATGAGATGGAACGTTTATCCGCTGTCCGGTTTGTTGACTATCGGAAATTATTGATGAATTTCTTTTATCATCTTGTTCCCGCTTATTTTCGTATCCGCTATCGATTCACATTGAATAATGTGTTGATCGATGAAATAAAAACCCAATATCGAGAATTATTTGAATTGACTCGTTTAGCGCTTTATCCACTCAAACAATTAGTTGGCGAGATTCCGGATACAGAAATTGGTTATTTTACGATTTTATTTGGTGGAGAGATCAGAAAACAAAAGGAGCGACATCATTACCAACGATTAAAGGCGATGATCGTCTGCCCGAGTGGCATCAGCTCTGGCTTGATCATGGAATCGGAATTACAAGAGCTATTTCCACAAATCGAATTTTTGCCGGCACGATCAACAGAAGAATATCAGATGCTTCGTTTTTCGGAAGACATTGATATGGTGTTTTCCAGTGTCCCACTAAAAACACCGGTGACCAGTTATGTTGTGAAACCCATCATGACTCCTTTAGAAAAAAATGAATTAGTTAAAAAGGTCCAACAAGCATTTTATGTTTCAGAAAGAGGTGTGCATTCGATCGAAGAAATTTTGGAAGTGATTTTTCCATATATTGATTTGAAAGAGGGAATGACAAAGAGGAAACTGCGACAGATCGTCGAGAGAAAAATAAACAAAGAATTGAACAGAAGGGAAGATCAACGGCCGATGTTATCAGAATTATTAACAAAAGAAACCATACAATTTACGGACAAACAACTGACATGGCAAGAAGCCATCACCGAGGCAGCTCAGCCTTTGTTAACGACCAATAAAATCGAAGAAAAGTATGTGGGGGCGATGATCGAAAAGGTCATTGAACATGGGCCCTTTATCCATATTGGAAAAGGAATTGCTTTGCCTCATGCACGACCAGAAGATGGAGTAAAAGAAATTGGGATGTCATTACTGAAGGTAACTGATCCAGTCTTATTGAGCGACGATGAAAAACATCCCATCCAATTATTTATCTGTTTAGCAGCAGTGGACAACGAGATGCACTTGAAAGCTTTAGCTAGCTTGACGAAAATTTTGTCGAATAAAGAACGTTTAGCGTCATTACTCGAAGCGAAAGATGTAGAAGAAATCATTCATGTGATCAAAGAAGGGGAAGATGAAAAATGAAATTTGCAGCAGTATGTGGTTCAGGATTAGGATCAAGTTTTATGGTGGAGATGAATATCAATTCAGTATTAAATGATCTAGGGGTAAGTGGAGTGGAAGTTGCTCATTACGATCTAGGAAGTGCAGCACCAGAATTAGCAGATGTCTTTTTTATCGGTAGAGATTTAGCAGATAGCGCACAACATTTAGGTGAAATCGTCGTGTTGGAGAGTATCATCGATCTAGATGAATTGAAAGAAAAAGTAGCGGAGACATGTAGACAAAAAGGATTACTATAAAAAATTTTTTTGGGGGAGGAAAAATAAATGAATAGTATTTTAGATCTATTGATCGATATTGCGAGTACACCAGCAATCTTAGTGGCATTGATTGCTGTATTGGGGAATATGTTGCAGAAAAAAGATGTGGCAACGACTGTTAAAGGCGGAATCAAGACCTTTGTAGGATTTCTGGTTGTGACAGCTGGTGCAGGGGTCATAGAAAGTTCGTTGGCGCCATTTGGAGAAATGTTTCAAGTCGCATTCAATATGCAAGGAGTTGTTCCTAATAACGAAGCGATAGTAGCGTTAGCTCTAACTACCTATGGAACATATACAGCACTTATTATGTTAGCGGGGATGGCATTCAATATTTTGATTGCGAGAATCACTCGGTACAAATACATTTATTTGACAGGGCATGCAACGTTATACATGGCATGTATGATTGCAGTCATTTTAAGTGTAACAGGAATGAGTACGTTTAGTCTGGTTTTATTCGGTGGGTTAGCACTAGGCATCTGTAATACGATTTTTCCAGCAATCGCACAACCGTTTACACGTCAAATCACAAAAAATGACTCTGTAGCTTTAGGTCATACAGGGAACTTTGGCTACGCTTTGAGTGGCTTGATCGGTAAATATGTTGGAAATAAAGAAAAATCAACAGAAGACATCAATTTTCCTAAAGGGTTAGCTTTTTTACGTGACTCAACAGTAAGCATCACGATTACGATGGCAATCGTCTATGTGATCGTTGCGTTGTTTGCCGGAAGTGACTATATTACTACCACATTGAGCGATGGCACGAATTATATTATTTATGCGTTACAACAAGCGGGTTCATTTGCCGCAGGTGTTTTTGTGATCTTAGCCGGTGTACGTTTGATTTTAGCTGAAATCGTTCCTGCATTTAAAGGAATATCTGAAAAATTAGTACCAAATTCGATTCCAGCGTTGGATTGTCCAATCGTGTTCCCTTATGCACCAAATGCCGTATTGATTGGCTTTTTAACAAGTTTTGTTGGTGGATTAGTTAGTTTAGTGATCATGGTCTTTACCGGGACAACAGTGATCATTCCTGGCGTAGTTCCTCATTTCTTCTGTGGCGCGACAGCCGGTGTTTATGGAAATGCGACTGGGGGCGTACGTGGCGCGGTCATCGGTTCCTTTATCCACGGGATCATCATTAGCTTCATGCCGATCTTGTTGATGCCAGTAATGGGCGATCTTGGGTTCCAAGGTTCGACTTTCTCAGATACAGATTATGGTGTTTCAGGAATCTTTTTAGGAAACTTAGCAAATATGGGCGGACAAATTGCAGTTATTTCTGGTGTGGTCGCTGTACTTGCTGTTTTGATCGGTTTGACACTTTTAAAGAAAAGTAAAAAATCAGATACAGTCGCAGAGTAAGGGGGTATCATTTTGACCATCAAGGAAGAGCAGCTAAAAGAACTGGAATTATTAGCAACTAAAATACGATTAGATACATTGATCAGTATCAAACATATGGGGCAAGGGCATTTAGGTGGTTCATTTTCGATCGTTGAGTTGTTAGCCGTCTTATACGGTAAGCAGATGAAGGTCGATCCTAAAAATCCACAATGGGAAGAACGCGATCGGTTGGTCTTATCTAAAGGACACGCAGGAGCTGGGTTATACAGTGCTTTAGCAAATGTTGGTTATTTTGACAAAGAATGGTTACTGACGATAAATGAAGGTGGAACAAGACTGCCTTCTCATCCGGATCGCCAAAAAACACCTGGTGTTGATGCAACTACAGGTTCTTTAGGTCAAGGGACTTCAATAGCTGCGGGGATCGCTACAGGTTTTAAGCAGGCTAACAAAGACAACTATGTGTACTTGATCGTGGGAGATGGAGAGTTGAATGAGGGCCAATGTTGGGAAGCATTCCAATATATCGCTCATTTTAAATTAAATCATTGTATCGTGATCATCGATGATAATAAGAAGCAATTAGATGGAGAAACAAAGGACATCCTTGACCCGTTCGATTTACAGAAAAAAATGGAAGCATTCGGTTTCTATACCTTAAAAGTAAAGGGTTCCGATATACAAGCCATTGATAATGCAATCAACGAATGTAAAGAAGTGACGGATCAAGCAGTTTGTCTTGTACTTGATAGCGTGAAGGGACAAGGGGTTCCATATTTTGAAACTTTAGACGCGAATCATTCCGTGAAATTCATTACGGAACAAGTCAATCAAGCTGCAGATCAAGCAATCCAAACATTAGAAGAAAAAATCGAGAGGATGCGATAAGGGATGTTCCATTTAACTAAATCGACAGCGATCGAAAAAGAATTACGAACTTGTGTCGTGGAAACCATCAATGAATTGATGGAAAAAGACGAAAAAGTCATTGCGTTAGATGCTGATCTAGGTTCTGCAAGTGGTTGGACAGCGATTGGAAAGGAACACCCTGACCGCTTTATCAATATGGGGATTGCCGAAGCAAATATGGTTGGCGTCGCAGCAGGATTAAGTTTGACGGGGTACACACCATTTATCCATACTTTTGGTCCATTTGCGACACGCCGGGTATTTGATCAACTGTTTATTTCAGGTGGCTACGGCGGGAATACCATCAATATTTATGGTTCAGATCCGGGATTTGCTGCAGGGCACAATGGGGGAACTCATACGACTTGGGAGGACGTGGCCTTAATGAAAGCCATCCCTCATTCCGTAGTATGTGATGCGGCAGATGACGTACAAATGGCATGGATCATCAAAGAATTTCATCAAATGTCAGGAATCCATTATGTACGAGGAAATCGTAAAGGCGTCACGCCTGTTTATGAGAAAGGTTCCACATTTGTATTAGGCAAAGGAACCGTTTTGCGTAAAGGGACGGATTATCTGCTGATTGCAGCAGGGCAACTCGTTTCTGAAACATTACAAGTCGCTGAACAATTGATGGAACAAGGAATCAGCTGTGAAGTGATCGATATGTTTACCATCAAACCGATTGATCGAGAATTGATCCTCAGTGAAGCAATTGGCAAGAAAAAAATCATAACCATCGAGAATCATTCGATCACTGGCGGCTTAGGTAGTTCAGTCGCTGAAGTTCTTGCAGAAGAAGGGATTGGCGTTCCTCTGAAACGAATTGGTGTCAATGAACGTTTTGGTCAAGTTGGCACACCAGATTTCTTGCAACAAGAATTTGGGTTGGATGTTGCGGGGATCAAAAAGCAGATGATGGAATAAGTTAACGTATTGACTACGATTATTTGATAGCGAAAAGGAGTAATGAAAGGGCAGCCCTTTTTTACTCCTTTTTTGAGTTGGTGATCTATTAGTAGTACAATGGATTTGTATAGGATAAATATGTTGTCTTATGTTATAAATGTGAGGAGATGAAGAATGTTGATTAACGAATTAGGAAATGATCTATGAATGTCTACGGCTTTTCTAATTAGAAAGTAATATGTACATATTTTTTATGGTTTGTTATTTAAAGGTAAAATGGATTTCTAGTTAGAGCAAAGAAATTTTTATTGACCGATCATGGAAACAAAAAGAGAAATCCGATCAATAAACACTAGATGGAGGAACAGAAATTATCGAAATCAATAAAAAATATCCTTATAGCAGGAGTAGGTGTGGCTATGTATTTATTTACTGCGTATGTTTATCGCCATGTGAGCGTGTTTGCAGAGCCTTTGGATCAAATGTATCAATCGGATTCTACCATTGTTCAAGGATTTGCTAATTTGATGATCTTTCTATTATTTACTCCCGCACTAAGAGTCATTAGTCTTCTTATCTGCTTGGTTTTGTTAGTTGTTGTCAATAAAAAAAGAAAGAGGAATCATTCTACTGTTTAAGGAAGTTAGTCCGGCAGTGTGTATCATTTATAACTTAATAGAAGTAATTAGAGAATTGTAGGTGTTTCAAATAGCCGACGATTCTCTTTTTTATACAGTTGGCAAACAATATATTTTTATGTTTAATAATAAAAATAAAAAAACATAAAAAGATTCATAGTAAATTTACTTTTTATTGTGCGTGAAAAAGCAAAAACAGCCTATAAAACAAGCACTTTTTATTATAATTAACGCACTTATTAAATAAAAAATAAATAGTGTTGTATTACCACTCAAAATAAATTTACTAAATAAAAACATGGCATACTGTGTTCAACAAATCGATTTGTATCAAACAAAAAACAAAAAGGGGAACAAAAAATGAAAGTGTTCACAAAATTAATGGTAGGAGCATTTGTAGCAACGACATTAGGAGTAGTTGGAGGAAGTCAAACAGTCTCGGCAGATTTGGATCAAAGCATACCAGGTTCTAATGTTGCGGACGCCTTTAAAAATAAAGTGGTGAGAATTGAAAGTGCAATGGATTTGGACAGGGCGTTGGATTGGGATCAATCTAATCTTGACCAAGTAATCATGTACAATAATACTGGCTCATGGAATCAAAAATGGAATATGTTTTATGATTCTAGTGCTGATACATATACTATCTCAACTGATCCTCACCAGATCAACGGCTATATCAGATCAGCAGAATTGGCTGTATCAGACAAAGTTTTTGACAGTAAAGGAAATCCAAAGATTGCTACGACTGGATTAAAAGTAAATTGGAAACTTTACAGAGTAGGCGATGCTGTGGGTGCTGGTGTTTATGTTTTAAAAAATGCTGAATCAGGTAAAGTATTAGATCTGGAAAATGGCAACCCGTACGACACGAAAGGCCTAGTCGCGCGTGAAGGACAAGGTACTGGAACTGCTAGTCAACGATTTATTCTTAGAGTAGTAGGTAACCTTTGATCCTTCGCTAACTGTATTTCATTTAAATCGAAGAAAAACAAAAAAAGACAGAAAAACAAAAAGGGGAATAAAAAAATGAAAGTGTTCACAAAGTTAATGGTAGGAGCGTTTGTAGTAACGATATTAGGAGTAGTAGGAGGAAATCAAACAGTCTCGGCAGACATAGAAGAAAATATACCAGGATCTAATGTTGCTAACTACTTTAATAACAAAGTTGTAACGATTCAAAGTGAAATGAATAGAGGGATGGTATTGGATTGGGATCAAAGTAATTTAGACCAAGTGATTATGTACAATAGTGCTACCTCATGGAATCAAAAATGGAATATGTTTTATAATTTTGCTACTGAGACGTACACTCTCTCAACTGATCCTCATCAGTTCAACGGATTTATCAAATCAGCATCCTTATCTGTATCTGAAAAATCTTTTGATAGCAAAGGAAATCCAAGAATTGCAACGACAGGTCTAAATTCAAATTGGCGATTGTATAAAGTAGGTGTAGATGATCTTTTAGGTGATGGACTTTTTGTATTACAAAATACTGAAACAGGTAAAGTACTGGACATTGAAAATGGCACTCCTTCACAAGGTCAGAAAGTAGTTGCTACCGAAGGAGAGGGTCGTGGTACATCAAGTCAAAGGTTCCGTATTCATATTGTAGGAAATGTTTAACCATATACAATATATTTGATTTAAAAAAATAGTAAAAAAGACATAAAACAGTTTACCTTGTTTTGTGTCTTTTTATTTTGTGTGATACACACATCTATGATTTAATTTGAAAGCAAAGATAAATGGCTATTTCCGGAATGAAGTTGTGGATTCGTTGCTTGCAATGGATGGCTTTCAAACAGCTGATAGCTGTCTTCTTTTCCTTGACAGATCGCCATGATTTGGCGAACACTGTTCATGCCTTCAACTAATACTCCAAAATTTTGTTCACGATTATAATTATAAACAACAGCAGATGGATGTTTCTTTATTCCCATTTCACGGGCCATTTTTTGGTCTGAGAAAAATGCTTCTTTGACAAATTCAGATTGGCGATCTTCTTTGAACATATTTAGATCTCCAATTTCTGAAAAAATCGATTCAGAAAGCTGTTGAGAATATGGAATTTTTTTACAACTGACTGCTTCTTGTAAACGGCTAAGAAATTGTCTTCCTTTTTTCTTTCCTTGAAAATGCGCAGCTTTGCAATCTAATGCGGCTGAATAAGTAATGGAAAATAGTTTGTTGCGCTCTTCAAGATTAGTTTGAGAAATCCCGTTAGTCTGCATGACATCCCCGATTGTCTGCAAGTTAACTAGTGGTAGAAAACGAAATTGTACTTTGTCTTTCGGCTTCTTTCCATATTCCTCATCAATAAATTGAACGAGCTGTTGCTCTAAATGAAAGCAGTTTTTCCCCAATGGATTAACAAAAAAATAGATTTCGATCATACGAATCTCCCCCAAATTAGATTCTATGCAAATCATGAATAATATTCACAACGTATAACTTACCAGAAAATCCCGAAAAAATGAACTCATGAGCCTTATGAAAATGATAGAGTTCTAATTTTTGGCCTCAAACATTCGTTGGATTTTATTTTTTGAAGGATGATAAGGAATTCCTTGACGTTGAAGGAAGCGCTCAAATGCTACTTTTCCACTGGCAGCATCAGTGACTTCTAATTCTAATTCATAGTCGTGAAGGTGTTCCCCCCAACTTTCGTCAATGGCTAACAAGCCTTCATCAATAGGAAATTCAACACGCTTAGTCGTCAGTTCTCCGATTTTGAACAATTGATTGGAATCGATCGATAGCTCATGAAGTTTTTTTAAAACAGCGCCCGTTCGTGGCAGTGTCTGATCCTCGATCATTTTAGTGGCTTCTTGGAGCGTATAGGTGTCTGTTGTTTCTAATTTTCCTTCTGCAGCTGGTGTTTTTAATGTGTACTCCGCATAGGTATCTAATAAGCGGATACGTAACCCACAACCACGCTGTTTTAATTGGAAATCAGGCGTGTCATAATAAATATTGGTTTGGATATGGAAGGATTCCGTTGTAAGTTGATAGTGCGAAAGCAAACGCGTGTAATCTTCCTTAGCTAACAATGTTTTAAATTCGATCTCTAACATTTCAGTCATTGGCTTCGCCCCTTTTCTTTTATTTTGCCTAATTTTTTGTTTTTGGTCAACTTCAAAGACAGAAGGTGCAAAAAAACTATGTTTATATGTTAGAATATCTATGAATGTTAACAAAGTAGAGGTATAGATTATGGAACGAGACTGGGAAGAGTTTTTAGCACCTTACGAACAAACAGTATCAGAATTAAAAGTAAAACTAAGAGGAATACGTAAACAATTTAGAGAACAAAATCGCCATGTCCCAATCGAGTTTGTGACGGGGCGGGTCAAACCGGTAGAAAGCATCGTTACCAAGTCTCAATTGCGTCATATCCCAATGGCGCGTTTAGAGGAAGAAATGTCAGACATTGCTGGGCTAAGAATCATGTGTCAATTTGTAGAAGATATCCATCAGGTGGTTGAGATCATCCGTAACCGAAAAGACATGAAAGTATTACAAGAGCGAGATTATATCACCAATAAAAAAGCGAGTGGGTATCGCTCGTATCATTTAGTGATCGAATATCCAGTCCAATTGATCAGTGGTGAAAAGAAAATCTTAGCAGAAATTCAAATTCGAACGTTAGCGATGAACTTTTGGGCAACGATCGAACATTCGTTGAATTATAAATATCAAGGTGTATTTCCGGAAGAAATGAGTGAACGATTACAACGTGCAGCTGAAGCCGCGTATCAACTCGATGAAGAAATGTCGAATATCCGTGAAGAAATCCAAGAAGCACAACGGTTATTCTCACATGGCAGAGGCAAATCTGAAGATGCCTATTATCGCTCATTGATCAATCAAGAGAATAAACATGAGGAGGCAAAAGATGAAGGTAGCGATCGTTCATAACAAGGAACCAAAAACATTAGCAGTCACCGAACGATTGAAAAATCTTTTGGCTCAAGCAAATATCAAAATCGACGATCAACAGCCAGAGTTAGTGATTTCAGTTGGTGGGGATGGAACGCTATTAGCAGCGTTCCATCAATTTAGCCATGCTTTGAACGATGTGCGTTTTTTAGGCGTCCACACAGGGCATCTAGGCTTTTATACGGACTGGCGGGACTATGAATTAGAAGAACTAGTCGATAGCCTGAAAACTAATCGTGAGCAAAGTGTCAGCTACCCGTTGCTGGACGTTCGAATCAGCTATTTAGATGATAAGCCTGATCAACATTTTTTTGCTTTGAACGAGTCGACAATCAAGCGTTCTAACCGAACGATGGTAGCAGATGTGTATATCAAAAACGAACTATTTGAAAGCTTCCGTGGTGATGGTTTGGCATTATCTACGCCTACCGGATCGACTGCTTATAATAAGAGTGTTGGTGGGGCTGTGATCCATCCAAGTATCAATGCATTTCAATTAGCAGAGATTGCTTCATTGAATAACCGTGTTTTTCGTACGCTAGGTGCGCCGATGGTCATTGCTCAAGATGAATGGGTGGAAATTCGTTTAGAGAATACCGCAGATTATTTGGTGACGATTGATCAATTGGACGTTTCAAAAAATAATATACGAGCCATTTATTATCGGATTGCAGAAGAAAGAATCCACTTTGCTTCTTATCGACATATGCATTTTTGGCACCGTGTGAAAGATGCCTTTATTGGTGAGGTTTAGCAATGGAGTTTACATGGATCTACGAAAAAGAGCAAGCGCAACAAGTAAAATATTTTTTAAAAGAAAAAGGGATCTCCAAAGGGCTACTAGCAAAAATCAAGTTTCAAGGCGGCACGATCATGGTCAATGATCAGGTTGAGAACGTCTTGTTTTCTTTGGCTCAAAATGATAAGGTAACCATTGTGATCCCAGCAGAAGGCGAGCACGAAACGGTTCTGTTAGACGAAACGCCGATCGTGATTGTTTATGAGGACGATCATATCTTAGTCGTCAATAAACCAGCTGGAATATCCTCGATACCGGCACAATACCATCCTAACGGTACGATGGCGAATCGAGTAAAAGCTTATTATAAACAACAAGGCTATGAAAATCAGGTGATCCATGTAGTGACTAGACTGGATCGTGATACTTCAGGATTGATGCTTTTTGCAAAGCATGGCTTTGCTCATGCAAAATTGGACGTACAGCTTCGTGAAAAGAAGTTCGTCAAAAAATATCAAGCTTTAGTCAGCGGTGATGTGGATAAGTTGAACGTGCATGGGCAGATCGATTTACCAATTGCTCGTGATATGACATCATTATTAAAACGTAAAGTTTGTTCTACGGGGAAGAGTGCGCAGACGGAATACTGGTTGGAGAACAGGTCAGCAGAGATTGCACTCGTTGATATCCAATTGCATACGGGACGCACACATCAGATCAGAGTGCATTTTTCTGCGATCGGGTGTCCTCTTTTAGGCGATGACATGTATGGGGGAAGAATGGATCTAGGCATAGCTAGACAGGCCTTGCATTGTTATGACTTACGGTTTTATCATCCATTTACAGAAAAATTATTAGAATTCAAACAGCCTTTAGCAAAAGATATGGCAACAATAGTGAAACGATTTGAAGATTAAGGTGAGGTGAGATTGGTTTGGACGAAAATCAAGAATTAGAGGAAAGATTTGCCCAGTTAGCTCAAGATCTAAGAGAAAACAATATTCAGGATTTTAGAAATAACTTCTTGGAGATGCATATCTACGAACAGGGGCAATTCTATCAATCCCTTAAGGAAGCAGATCGTCAACAGATTTATACCTATCTTTCGCCAAAGGAATTGGCGGATATGTTCGATGTCATTGAAGAAGATAACGAATATATGAAGGAATATTTAGCAGAAATGCGTCCTAGTTATGCCGCGGAAATGCTCTCAGAGATGTATACCGATAACGCGGTCGATTTGTTGAATACTTTAGATAAGAAACAAGTGGCGAAATATCTTAGTTTGATGACAGCAGAAGATGCGAGTGAGATCAAAGACCTCTTGCATTATGAAGATGAAACGGCTGGGGCGATCATGACGACCGAATTTATTTCGATCGTTGCGAATCAAACTGTTCGTTCGGCGATGTATGTCTTGAAAAATGAAGCAGATGTGGCAGAAACGATTTATTACATTTATGTAGTCAATCAGGACAATCAACTCGTTGGGGTTATCTCGTTGCGTGACTTGATCGTCAATGATGATGATGCGATGATCTCTGATTTGATGAGTGAACGGGTACTGTCTGTTCACGTAGGCGACGACCAAGAAGACGTGGCGCAAACTTTCCGTGACTACGACTTTCTTGCATTGCCTGTCACGGATTATGATGATCATTTATTAGGGATCGTGACTGTTGATGATATCATCGACGTTATCGATGATGAAGCAGCGAGTGACTATTCTGGACTAGCGGGGGTCAACGTCGAAGAAATCAATGAGAATCCAGTGAAATCAGCTTCTCGACGCTTACCTTGGTTGATCACTTTATTATTTTTAGGTATGTCGACTGCCTCTTTGATCAGCCATTATGAAGAATTGGTCAGTGAAGCAAGTATTTTAGCTGTCTTTATTTCTTTGATCACAGGGACGGCTGGAAACGCCGGTACACAATCGTTAGCGGTCGCTGTACGTCGCTTAGCGATTTCGGATGAAAAAGACCAAGGATTTGTTCGCTTGATCGTGGCAGAAGTGCTGACCGGTTTAGTGACTGGTGCTGTAACTGGTCTAACGATCTTCTTGATCGTAGGATTTTGGAAACAGAACTTTATTCTCGGCTTTGTAATCGGTATTGCGATGCTATTTGCGATCACAGTGGCAAATCTTGCGGGAAGTTTGATTCCGATGTTGATGGATCGTTTAGGCTTTGACCCTGCCGTTGCCAGTGGGCCATTTATTACGACCTTGAGTGACTTGACCAGTGTATTGATCTATTTCAATATCGCTTCGTTGTTTATGGGGTATTTTATGTAAGAAAATAAAGTAAAATAAGCGAAACGATTCTTATCTCAGACAAGAGTCGTTTCGCTTATTTTTTGTTTATTCAGATAAAGGAACGATTTTGGTACCGTGGACTTCGTGTACGTCTAAAGCATCAGCAACTACTTGTGCATTTTCTGAAGTGATACCACCACCAGGTAAAATGATGATTCGTCCGTCTGCATGAGCGATCAACTGTTTTAAGTGTGCAAAATTATCTTCGATGTTTGTACCGGCAACACCGCCATGTGTCAAGATACGATGAACGCCATGTTCAACCAACCAATCGATGGCTTCGTATTGACGTTCTTGAGGAATCGCATCAAACGCCATGTGGAAGGTGATCTGTAAGCCTTCTGCGGAGTCGATCAAGACTTCCAGTGCTTCTTCATCTAACCATCCAGAAGGAGTCAAGCAACCGATCACTACACCGTCAGTTCCTAGTTTTTTTGCTTCAATCAAGTCAGTGTGCATGATTTTCAATTCGATATCATTATAAACAAAATCGCCACCACGTGGTCGGATGATCGTCATAACAGGTACGCTTTTTTCATTAGCATAGCTCAATACTTCTTCAATGACACCGGTACTTGGTGTAGTGCCACCTACTGCTAGGTTGTCACATAATTCGATCCGGTTGGCTCCATTTGCGATGGCTAATGGGATCGATGTATAATTCTCCGCACAAAATTCTTTGATCATATTCTTGCTCCTTTGTTTTGCCTTCTTTTTTTGAAATTATACCATAGTTTTTACAGTTGCTAAAGCGTTCGTCAAACGGTAAGATGAAGGGGATAGCATGATAGGCAACATCAGATAACGAATGTTTTTAAAGAAGGTTTTTTATCTTTATATGACTATCTCACTACGTATTTTAAAGGAATGAATAATCACTATGTTAAAGAAAATAGACCAGAGTCGACTATTTTTATCAGAGAATGCCCAAATGTTCCGTTGCCCGTTATGTCAAGAATCCTTTTTATCGACCACGAATGGGCTTATTTGCCAAAAGAATCATCGTTTTGATTTATCTAAAAAGGGAACGTTGTATTTTTTATCTCACGCAATCAAAACCGAATATGATCAAGGTATGTTTGCTCCAAGAAGGCGAATGATCCAATCAGGTATGTATCAACCATTGATCGAACAGTTAGCTAAGCATCTACCAAGTGATGCGACTGTCCTAGATGTCGGTTGTGGAGAAGGGAGTTTTTTGAAGGCCATCGATCAATTACAACCACTAAAACAAGCAATCGGCTTTGATATCGCGAAGGAAGGCGTCTATGCAGCCACGGAACAGCCGATGCAAGCATTTTGGTGTGTCGCGGATTTAACCAATTTGCCTTTTGCAGATCAACGATTTTCGGCGATATTGAATATTTTCTCGCCTTCTCACTATCAAGAATTTCAGCGAGTACTTGCAGATGACGGTATGGTGTTAAAAGTCGTTCCGCAATCAGGCTATTTAAAAGAATTACGCCAGGCTTTTTATCCAGATCAGCCAGAAAAACACCATTATTCTAATGAACGTGTTGTTGACAAATTCATGGAATCAATGGCGTCAGTGGAACGTCAACGTGTGACGTATGAATTTACGATTCCTGAAGAAAATCGCCGTGATCTCTTGGCAATGTCGCCACTGGAATGGCAAGTAGCAAAAGAAATAAAAGAGGCTCTGATGAAAGAACCTCTTAGAAAAATTACAATTGACGTAGAATTGTTAAAAGGAAATAAGAGAAAACGATTCCAATAAGAATATTGTAGAGTTAAGGTTGCAAAAAGCGTTTAATGGTGATATAGTAGCAACAAGTTGTTTTTTCATTGGTTTTTATCAGGTTCCTGTTCTGATAAAAGATAGTGAAAAGAGCTTCACTAACGTAACGACTCGCAGTGACTGACACCGAGTTGATACGTTTTTTTTTATGCAAAAATCAAGATTTAGGCTAAAATGGATTTCACATATACATGAGAGGATGGATAGTATGAACCATATTGTTTTATTTGAACCTTTGATTCCAGCGAACACAGGAAATATTGCACGAACATGTGCAGCGACCAACACACCGTTACACTTGATCGAACCACTAGGATTTTCAACAGATGATAAACAGCTGAAACGAGCGGGGCTTGATTATTGGCATGATGTGGATATCACGTATCATGCAGATCTACCAGCATTTATGGCTTACTTAGGCGATAGAAAGTTACATTTGATCTCCAAATTTGCGAATAAAGTATACAGCGATGAAAACTTTGCAGATGGCGAAGAGCATTTCTTTTTGTTTGGGAAAGAAACAACTGGATTACCGGAACCCTTTATGCGCGAGCATGAAGAAAAATGCTTACGTATCCCTATGAATGATACACACGTCCGTTCATTGAATCTATCGAATACAGCGGCAATGATCGTGTATGAGGCATTGCGTCAACAAGGTTTCCCAAATTTAGAGTTAACACATCATTACGAAAATGATAAGCTAGACTAAAGGTTGTAAAGAGAGGTTTCGCTCCTATTAAGAAGACGAAGTTGAGAAAATAGTTTCTCTTGCTGCTTAACCTTCGTTTTGATAGAGTAGGAGCTTCCTTTTGCCTTTCCTTGATCGAGGGTGTGGATGAAGTATATTTCGTGAACATCGCTGATCGAAAACAAGACTACATAAAGGATAGCACAGTTTTTTTACAGTCGATTTTTAGCGATATTCAATTGGCGAAAGCCTCTATTTTTTAGAAACAAGCTTTTCTACACGGTCCAACGGGAAAATCCTATATGATAGTATATATACAAGTACGGAGTGAGGAGTCTAACATCTATGGAACTATACTTTACAAGACATGGTAAAACGGAATGGAATCTTGAAAGACGCTTTCAAGGAAGCCAAGGAGACTCACCGTTGTTACCTCAAAGCTATGAGGAGATCAAGACATTCGGCCAAATGGTCAAGTCTGTTCCTTTTGAAGCTATTTATTGCAGTACGGCAAAACGTGCAAGAGATACAGCAAAAGGGATCAATCAAGAATTGGACCATCCGACAGAAATCATTTATACAGATAAATTAAGAGAATTAGGTTTAGGAAAACTGGAAGGACAGTCGATCGAAGAGATGTACAAAAAATTTCCAGAGAACTTACCTAATTTACGAAATCATTTAGATAAATATGATCCAACACCTTTTGAAGGAGAGCCGATCACCGAAGCAATCACGCGGATCGAAGCAGTTGTTGCAGATGCAGTCTGTCAACATCAAGGGCCTATTCTATTTGTAGGGCATGGTGCCTCTCTAACTGCTGCGATCCAGTGGATGACTGGTAAAGAATTAAGTCAGTTGCGAGAAATGGGTGGCCTATTCAATAGTAGCTTGACGATTTTAGAAACAGGAGAACCAAACAATCTGTTACCATATGATCTTAAAGTATGGAATCAGGTGGATTTTTTAGGTAATGGACAGCCAGAGCCTTTACTATAAATAAAGGAGGCGGCCTCGATGGAGCCAGAAGAAATGCCTTATTTTGTCGGCACAGTTGCCGCTATCTTTTTTCAAAATCCTAGTAATTTTTATAAAGTATTGCTCATTCAAGTCAGTGAAACAAGTGTTGATTATCGGGAAAAAGAAATTGTCGCAACTGGTAGTTTTGGCGATATCCAAGAGAACGAAGTGTATCGTTTTTATGGTGAGCTAGTTGATCATCCCAAATATGGTAGACAGTTGAAGGTAGAGCGTTACGAACAGGAAAAGCCGACGACAGCCAATGGGATCGTCAACTACCTATCAAGTGACAAGTTTCCCGGTATTGGAAAGAAAACCGCAGAGAAGATAGTAGAACTGCTTGGTGAAGATGCGATTGAAAAAATCATCGAAGATCCTTCACAATTGCAACAGATTTCAGGTTTAACGAAGCCCAAAAGAGAGATGATTGCTGAAACGATCCGTTTGAATCATGGAATGGATCAAGTGATCATGGGGTTGAACCGCTATGGATTTGGTAGTCAATTAGCCTTCAGTATCTATCAAGCTTACAAAAATGAAGCGTTGGATATCATTCAAGAAAATCCTTACCAATTAGTGGAAGAGATTGAAGGAATCGGCTTTAAACGTGCAGACAATTTAGCGGAACAGATCGGTATTGCTGCTGACTCGCCAAGAAGGATCAGAGCAGCAATCTTGCACCAGATTTTCCAACAGGCGATCCAAACCGGTGATACTTATGTTCCTGCTGAATCTTTGTTGCAGCAGACGATCAAAATCTTGGAATCAAGTCGTCCAATCGAAATCGAACCGGATCAAGTAGCGACTGTCATTATTCAGTTAGTGGAAGAGGGAAAGATCCAACAAGAAGAAACGAATCTATATGAAAATAGTTTGTATTTTTCTGAATGGGGGATCGGTAATTCGATCCAACGCTTGCTGAGTCGAAAAAAGGAAATCAAGTACGAACCAAAAGAAATTAAAAAGAATATTCGACGAATTGAGAAAATGTTTGGTATCCAGTATGGGGATTCACAAGAAGAAGCGATTTCTGAAGCGATTCGCTCACCACTATTTATCTTGACTGGTGGTCCAGGAACTGGAAAAACTACAGTGATCAATGGCATCGTTCATCTGTTTGCAGAGTTAAACGGCTTAGATCTTGATCCGACGAAATATACACAAGAGATTTTTCCGATTCTCTTAGCTGCACCCACAGGACGGGCTGCTAAACGGATGAATGAAACGACTGGCTTGCCAGCTAGTACGATCCACCGGCTTTTAGGTTTGAATGGTCGTGAGAAAACCCCTTCGATCAGTACGAAGGAATTAGACGGTGGCTTATTGATCGTCGATGAAATGTCGATGGTTGATACATGGTTGGCCAATACACTGTTCAAGGCGATCCCTACGAATATGCAAGTGATCTTAGTAGGGGACAAGGATCAGCTACCATCAGTAGGTCCTGGGCAAGTCTTGCATGATCTATTAGAAATCGATCAAATCCCTAAAATCGAATTGAATCAGATCTATCGTCAAGGCGATGGCTCAAGTATCATTCCTTTGGCTCATGAGATCAAAGAAGGAAGATTGCCAGCAGATTTTACGAAAAATCAAAAGGATCGCTCTTTCTTTGCAAGTGATGCGTACCAAATCGAACCATTGATTTCTAAAATCGTGGAAAAGGCGAAAAACAAAGGATTTACTGCACAAGATATTCAAGTGTTGGCACCGATGTATCGCGGTGCCGCTGGTATCGATGCCTTGAATAAAATGATGCAAAATATTTTCAATCCAGGCGGTGGGAATCGGAAAGAAGTTCACTGGAATGATACAGTTTATCGAATCGGAGATAAGGTACTCCATTTGGTCAACACGCCAGAATTGAATGTGTTCAATGGTGACATGGGAGTGATCACAGGGATCATCTTAGCGAAAGATTCGGAAGATAAAGTGGACGAACTTGTCATCCAATTTGATGCCAATGAAGTGAGTTACAAACGAAATGAATGGAATAAGATCACCCTGTCTTATTGTTGCTCGATCCATAAATCCCAAGGTAGCGAGTTTAAGATGGTGATTTTGCCGATGGTTCATCAATACCAGCGAATGCTCCAAAGGAATCTGTTGTATACAGCGGTTACTCGTAGTAAGGAATTATTGATTTTGTTAGGGGAAGAGCAAGCGTATTTGACATGTGCAAAAAACGAATCCGCTGTTCGATTGACGACACTGAAGAAGCGGATCGAAGATAATGAAATGACTCTTAATCTACGTACGAAATTAGCCGCTTATGAAGATTCCTTGACAGGTGATGACCCATTTGAAGAAGGAACGTATTCGGCAGCCATTGAACAAGTAACTGAGCCAACAAAACAAATAGAGGACCGTAAAGAGGCAACCGATCAAGCACAGGAAGTTTCGCTTTTTGCTGTTGAAGAAGAAAAAAATGAAGTGAAAGAAGCTGAAATGCCAAAATTACCTGAAAACTATATTCTCACAACCAAAGCTGTGGAACAGCAAAGGATTGATCCAATGATTGGTATGGAAAACATCCGACCATAAATAGGAAACGTAAGTTGGAAGTATGAAGCATCAGCCAAAAAAAGCCACCCGAAACGCTATCGTTTCGGGTGGCTTTTCATTGGAATGGTAGACGATCTACCAGAAAAGCATACATGGATCAAGAGGTTGGTTGTTCTTCGCTCATTACTATTTTTTCACACCACAATAACTGTGTGTTATTTGTTAGTTGTAAATCAAACGATTGTTTTTCTAAATCTTCCCCATCTTCTTGACCATATTGGGGAATAGTAGAAACAATTCGAAGTTTGCTTGTTGTATAGTGATGGAAATACTTCGAGTGCATTTGTTTCTTTTGTAATAATAAAAGAAGCAACCAAGCGATTTTAAATAGATTTACTCGTTCGACAACCACGAAGTCGATAGTTGGCTTGGTCACATCTGCAGTAGGAACAATCGATACTCCTCCACCAAAATAAGGATGATTAGTTGCCGTACATAGAAAGGCTTTTTTAAAATTCACACGTTTCCCACCAATATCTACAAGAATCGGAAAGCCTTTTTGTGAGAAAAGAACATATAGTAAAGAAAAAATATAAGAAAGCGAGCCTAAATTATACTTATTCAATCGTTTTTTTGCATTGGAATGATTCGTAGTATGAACGATTGCTGCATCTAAACCAATCCCAAAATTATTGAGTGCCAGCCCTTCGCGATCGTTTACTTTTTCTTCATAATGCAACACATTTATTTTTTGTGGTTCTTTAGTTGCTAAAATCGTTTCTAAAGCTTTTTCTGGATCTCTACTTAACCCAATTCCACGAGCAAAGTCATTGCCTGAGCCGGCTGGTATGAAGCCGACAGGAAAAGATACACATAAATGATGAAACGTATTCAGGACTTGATGAAGCGTACCATCTCCTCCAATGACGATGAGAAGTGGGTACCATCCGATAGTATCAGCATCGATATCCTCTTCCCATTCAATGAGGGTATCTTCGGCTAAATGTTCCGCTATAAGGGCATCGTGCCCTTTATATTCACTATAGTGAACCGTATAGGAAAGTTTCTTTTGATCCAAAATTGGTAAAATCTTATCCGCTGTTTTCTTTCCGTTTCCGCTACCAGCAGCTTGGTTGATTAATAGGTGATAATGAAAATTCATTTTTTCCTCCTGGAATGCACCAAAGTATCGTGTACCTGAGTTGAGAAAAAAAGTCTTGTCGGGCTCCTTCATGAGTTCTCATTAACATACGATAGCAAGGCGACATAGTCAAAAGGAGAGCAAGCAGTGTCAGATTTAATCAACAGCTGTGAATACTTGTGGTTTTAGTCATGTAAATAGATCAACGATGCTTTACTAAATCGTCTTACCCTGAGTAAGCAGTGGTTGAATAATAGAGTCAACCACTGAAGGTTCAACAAAGCATCTCGTCATTATTGTCAAAAGAATTACAATCTTGGTTATTATAGCAGAGGTTTGGGGAAATGAAAAAGAAGTTAAGTTAGAAAATACAATAAAGAACAAACGAAAAAACGTAGGTAAAAGATAGAAACGAAGAATTGTCTGGGAAGTGTTAGTCAACGCTGGCACCCATTTTTTTGATAAGAAGAGCGCGATTCCTTTATCTATCAAGCCCCAATCTCTCAACGATGCTGTTCAGTAAGGTCTTGCACTAACTAATCGAGGTGTCTTGCTTGTTTTTACTTCTTTTATTTTTTATAACAATCTTTTCAAGTTAAGGTAAAAATGCTGAAATGGGTGTATAGAGGGAAGGTTGTAATCTAGAATTGTTATGTTATAATACGCCTTGCGGTTCGTCGACCATCCCGCATTAACAAAACTAGGAGAAATGAGGAATAGAATATGGAGAGAACAAAGAGTAGGCAACGACTGATGGTAGTCGTTGTCAATGGGCTGATCATGGCATTATATCTAGCGTTAACGATTTTGGTAGCACCTGTATCTTCAGGACCAATCCAATTTCGTATTTCAGAAAGTTTGAATCATTTAGTTGTATTCAACCGAAAATTATTATGGGGTGTCTTAGGTGGCGTGATCGTTTATAATGCCATTTATGGTTTTGGTGTCATGGATGTGATTTTCGGTGGTGGTCAAACACTACTTGCATTAGGACTAACGGCACTTATCCAAAATAAAGTGAAAAATGTCAAAGTGCGCTTAGCATTAAATACAGCGTTCTTTACAATCAGTATGTTTATGATTGCTTATATGTTAGTACCAACTGGCGGTCAAGCGTTTTGGACAACGTATGGTACACTTGCGTTAAGTGAATTTATCGTGATGGCTGTTTCTGCGCCATTGATGTATTATTTAGACCAAGCAGTGAAATTCAACGATCGTGTATGATTGTTTTTAATCGAGTAAAAAAGCCAGGAATTCCAAAAGTCGTAAATTATTTTGGGATTTCTGGCTTTTTTGAAATATGATTTTTCGAAAAATAGTTAGTAAATATCAACCACTAAACAGGTTTTTATTTATCAGTATCTTGTAAATTTTCAATTTCGATCACTTTGTAATTTTTCTTTTCTAAGTGATTGACGATCGAATCACAGACACTTTTTTCTGTATGAGCTGGTAGAGTGATCAAGGTACGACGGATGTATTCATCTTTTTCGATATCCAAAGTGATACAACTAGCAATGCTACTATATTTTGCGATGATCTTTGAAATCGCCGCTAAGTCACCTTGTTTACCTGTCGAAGCAATCGTCAAGACGTAGCTTCCTTGTTCTACGCTCCAAGACTGAGACAACATACCAAGTAAGGTACTGTGTGTCAAAATCCCATAGAAATGGTTTTGGCTATCAAGTACAGCAATGTATGGAAGCTCTTTGATCGTAAAGAATACTTTAAAGAAAGAAGTATCTAAATAAATGAATTTTGTTGCGTTTTTCAATAGATGAGTGACTGGTAAAGTCATATCGCCGCCATTTGCTTTGTGACGATAGATGTGCATTTTATAAATATTCCCACGGAAAATATTCCCGGAAGTATCAAGAATCGGTACACAACGGTAACCGGATGTTTCTAAAATTTCTAGTGCTTCTTCCAAGTTGCTTGTCTCAGAGACGGTAGTCAAATCTTTTTTCTTGTAAACAAGAGTTTTTAATAGCATAGTCATACCTCCAGATTGTTCATTTTTAAAATCCTTTAAGTAATCATATCATAACTAAAATAAAAACAGTAGAGCGTACGATCACTAATTGACATAAAATAATTTACATGATAATGTAGTATGGTATAAATTTGGTTTTCAGTGAGGAGGGGAAACGGATGGCAAAGAAAAAAGCGGCATTAGCATGTTCCGTTTGTGGTTCTCGAAACTATACTAAGTCGATTAGTGAAGGAAAAAGCGGCGAGCGTTTGGAAATCAACAAATTTTGTAAATATTGTAATCAATACACATTACATAAAGAGACAAAATAACAAGGAGGAGGCGTACGATGAAATTTCTTAAAAGTGTAAAAGATGAAATGAAACAAGTAACTTGGTCAAGTAAAAAACAATTACGTAAAGATACACTAGTCGTTATCGAAACATCGATCATCTTCGGACTAATGTTTTTCGTGATGGATACAGCGATTCAAAGTCTGTTTGCATGGATCTTGAAATAATTCAATAAGTTTATCTAAATAAAAGGCGAGCTATCCATGATTATCAATCAATTGGAAGCTCTATTTTTTTATATGTCACTTAGTTATTAAAATAAAAGGTGTGGCAATAGAAAGAATTTATTGTGAATAATTTAACAAACAACTAATCCATTAATTGATAAGTAAGGAGGGAACGATGGAAGTTCATGAATTATTAAAAAAAATGCGTGTGGATAGAGGCCTCTCTCAAAAAAAATTAGCCCATGGAATTGTTTCGAGGGAAACGTTAGCTAAATATGAGAATGGGAAAAATCATTTACCATTATTAGTCTTTTTAGAATTATTAGAACGATTGAATATGACGATCGATGAATTCATGTTTTATCTTGATGGAGATAAAGTATCTCAAAAAAATTTGAGTTTGAAGAAAATGTTCCGGAATCTAGAAAAAAATAGTGGTGCAATCAATTATCAATTAAAAAAACTAGCCCAAGAAGTAGAATACTCAGATGATTTAGTCGTCATAAGAAATTATCTTGTTGTCAAAACTTATAAGTGGTATGAGGAAATCGATGGTGTAAAAAAATTAAATAAAAAAGATACTAACTATCTGAAAAGATTATCTGATTATTTAGAGAAAATCGATGAGTGGGGAAGATTTGAAATGACGACCTTTGCTACTCTCCTCTATTTATTTGAAACAAGTTACATCAAACAGCGATTAAAAGAAGTAGAAAAAAATGTGATGAAAAATGGAGAATTTGAGATCTTCCATTCCATATTATCAGGTATTTATAATAATGTGTTTTTACTGATGATTGAAAGAGAAGAGCTAAAATTAGCTAAGTATTATTTGGAAAAACTATTTGAGACTCGACGTAGAATTATTTTTCAGCGAGAAACTGAAATATATCATCGGTTTTATCAACTTTTACTTGCGCACATCGAAGGAGAGGCTGTCAGTAAAAAAATAAAGGATTATATTATGGGATTAGAATTGATTGGAGCGAGCAAGTTGAAGAATGAACTTTTAGCTGATTTACATAGATTTGAAACACAATACGAGATCGAACATATTTTTAATATATTAGATAAAAATTTTTAGAAGTAAACATAAACCGAAAAGTTTGCTATCTTTTCGGTTTTTTTTGGTTTATCTAGAAAGTGTTTGAACGGATCGGACTATCTGGAAATGTAGATATGTACTGATTTGAATCATACAACATGACTCTTATTTTGAATGGTTTTTAAAAGTATTCTTTAGTATTTTTACTTCTTTTTCCAAAGACGAGACTTTTAAACTTAAAAAGAAAACAGTGAGACAGCAAAGAATCAATGCGAAAGAATCTAACCAACCAAAAATCGATGCAATGAGTTGTCTTATTGTTTCCATCGGGATACCTCCTCTCGTAAATTTCTATAAAGCTCAATAAGATTCCTTACGACTATAATTGTACGTTGTAGGAATAAATAATATTGACTTGGGTATGTATTTTCATAGGTCTTTTTGTCTAATAACAAAAAATTTTTGATTCATCTTTATAAAATAAGCTTTTTAAGAAATTATTTTCAAAAAAAAACAGTAGATAATACAATTTCTGCACCAAAATAAGAATAAATAACGCTTTTTAAATTACTAGGGAACAAAAAATAAGTCACTAGTAAAAACCATCAAACGGTGCTATAATCAAAGAGAGGAAAAGCTTCGGGGAACTGAGGTTTTTTTATTTTACAAATGAAATGAGGAGCCTTCAATGGAATCTTTTGAAAAAAATTGGTATGTATTACATACATACTCTGGATACGAAAACAAAGTAAAAGCAAATATCGAGTCACGTGCGCAAAGTATGAAAATGGCTGATTTTATTTTCCGTGTCGTTGTTCCTGAAGAAACAGAAACTGAAGTGAAAAATGGGAAAGAAAAAGAAATCGTTCATAAAACATTCCCTGGATATGTCTTAGTAGAAATGATCATGTCAGATGCTTCATGGTATGTTGTCCGTAATACACCGGGCGTTACTGGTTTTGTTGGTTCTCACGGAGCAGGAAGTAAGCCTGCACCTTTATTACCAGAAGAAGTAAATCATATCTTACGTTCAATCGGTATGAGTTTACGTCAAAACGAACTGAAAGTAGAAGTTGGCGAAGTTGTTAAGATCATCGAAGGAGCTTTTGCTGGATTAGAAGGTCAAGTGACAGAAGTCGATGAAGAAAAAGAAAAACTAAAAGTAAACATTGACATGTTCGGTCGTGAAACAAGTACAGAGCTTGATTTTGATCAAGTAGACAAGATCGACTAAACAGTGATCAGAATAATGGAGGAGTTGGGATGCTTAGTCATCTCAGCTCTTTTTTGTCTTGAATGAAAGGAGTGAGAAAGGTGATAAAACAAAATAAAGTAACTTTTAATCGGGTGCTAAGTCGCATGGTGTTGCTTGTACTGCTAATCCTATCTGGTTGCCAAACGCAAGAAAACAAGAGCCAAAAAGAAACTGCCTCCACGGAAACAACGGTGACAAGCCAAGTGAAACCAGTGGAAAAAGGAACTATACCTACCTTATTTGTTCACGGATATAAAGGGACAGTGAATTCGTTCAAAGGAATGATCGATCGGTTAGAAACGGAAAGCAAAGGGCAGCAAGAATTGACATTGATTGTAGATATCAATGGAAACGTTCAAGCCCAAGGTGCTTTATCAAAAGAAGCAACCAATCCGATGATCCAAGTACTTTTCGAAGACAATGAAAATAATGAGTGGAACCAAGCAGAATGGATTCGTGCATGTCTGGTTTATTTGCAGACAACTGATCAAATCAACAAGGTGAACATTGTCGGACATTCAATGGGTGGGGTCAGCGGACTTCGTTATCTAGTCACGTATGGGCAAGAAACCACTTTACCGCAAGTTGAAAAGTTTGTAGCACTAGGCGCACCTTTCAATGATTTTGTGGATGATAGCGGTCAAAATTTAGCTGATTTACTCGAAAATGGGCCAACAGTGGTGTCTTCAAGGTATCAAGATTATCAAACCATGGTAGGAAATCTCCCAACCAGCACACAATTTTTATTGGTTGCAGGGCAGTTGAGTGAAGTAGAGCTAAGTGATGGAACTGTTCCGCTGAATAGTGCATTTGCAGTCTATGCCTTGTTGAAGCAACACGGTAATCCTGTAATGGAAAAGGTCGAAGAGGGTGAAGGGGCCTCACATAGTATGCTTCATGAAAATGAAGAAGTGGATCGAGAAGTTAGTCGATTTCTTTGGGGTATTGATTGAAGAAGAAAAGGCTGAATTCAGATGATCCACTAATAATATCAGATTTTTTAAATCCAATAGGGTGTATGCTATATAAATTTATTCATTCATTTTATTTGAAGTAGCGTTTGATTTTCAAGTTCGTAGATGTGATCTGCAAAGTCTTCCATCATATCGTTATGACTAGAAAAAATTAGAATTCTTTGAGCATCTTCACTAAGGTAATTATCTAACAAATCCAAAACATTTTCTCGACTGTTTTTATCAAGAGCATCAAAAGGTTCGTCTAGAATCAAATAGGTAGGTTCATCCATAAGCGCTTGAATGATTCTTAATTTTTGTTTCATACCAAGTGAATAATATTTATACTTTTTATTCAGATCTTTTTCTAGATTCAATTGACTTGCTAAAAAACGAATTTTTTTTTCATTAGCTACTTTGCGGATATTTGCTAAATACAACAAATTTTCTGCACCAGTCCAACTTTTAATAAAATCAGGTGCGTTAATGAAAACTCCGGCATCAGGTATAAAATCTTGATCTACGCCTATTATTTTTCCAGCAACTTTGACCATCCCCTTTGTTGGGGTAGAGTATCCTACAATGAGCTTCATAAGTACACTTTTTCCTGAACCATTTATTCCTTTAATAAAAGATTTTTTTCCTTCATTGAAGATAACATTCACATCTTGAAATAAAATTTTTTGCTTATACTGTTTTCCCAGATTAATTAATTCAATCAATAAAATTCATCTCTTTTCTTAAATCTAAGATTCAAAATCGTCATAGAAATACCTAGTATCGTTAAATCACAAAGCAAGTACAATAAATTTTCTATTATACTATCTGAGATACGAATCAATCCAAAATTTAAAAGTAAATCTACTATCAAAACTGATAATAATAAAAAGGTTGACACTGGAAGAATAAATATATTATTTGATTTTAGCTTAAAGTAATCATAGTAAATTAGGAATATAAATAGTATAGTGAAATATTTAAAAAATAGGATAGTAAAAGTTACAATATTGATGCCTGAAGATAGGCCATATATATATCCCCAAAAAAATAAAGTACTAAAAAAGCTTATAAATTGAATTGCGCTATTTAATAAAAGTACAGAAAAAATATGTTTTATCCTTAGTAAAAAAAATCCTGATTTTTTATTTCTATATAGAATCATAGAATACATCGAAGCTGAAGATGTCAAATTATCTATAGTGAATAGTAAGGTAAATATATTCACTAAAAGATAAAAAACAATGAATTTAGGATTTACTAATTCGATCAAGAACTTCTTATAGACAGATGAATTAAAAGCAATCAGGCTGAATACTTCCTGTAAAGCGATATTACTAGAAAAAATATAGATAACATAGATTACTTCTAGTGAATAAACAATTGTGTAACCTACTATTTTTTTTGTCATAGATCGATCTTCCGAGTTTTGATATGAAAAATAAGATGTCCAAGTCCCCAAAAAAGTAAATTTGAGAATAGAAAACCAATTATTCCAAAATGACTAAAATAGGTAGGTTCAGTTCCATATCCTTGAAATTCGCTGAAACTTGTTATGTACGAAATAAAAGGGTTAAAGTAGGGTGATAAATTTATGTTTACAAAAGCATAAAAATAAAAACTATATATCATAATAATAGTAATGTACGGTGCCCATATATTTTTGAAGGAAAAGGATGTTACTAACATGAGATACCCTGATAAAGATAATAATAAAATCAACGCCAGAGAATAGATTGAAATTATTTTGAAGTCCGCATTGCCAACTTTAATGTAACTTAATGTTGTAAATGTGATAGAGAGTATCGCCGTGTAAATGACATTACGATTAAATAATAGAGCCAACTTATACCGAAAAAAACGAAAAATATTCTCGCATTTCACTACTTCCATTTGAATAAAACTATGTTTTTCAAATAAATAAAAAAATGATATCGTAAGTATTACTGACATTGATAGGAAATTAGAAAAAATCCATCCTGTAGTGATGATGGTTTTAGGCATAAAACTGACAAATAAAATTATTATTAAAGAAGAAATAGTCGGATAAATCAAAAACTTATAATTCAACATTCTGACTCCTTCCGTAAATCAATACTATACCAATAAATAATGGGATCGAGTTTGCAAGCAACAGAAGATATGTGTTAAATGTATAATAATCACCAGACGCCATAATCACTGTAGGATTAAAATACAACGAAATATCTTCAGAAAAAGCTGTCATCCCTGTACCGATAGCCGACATGCTATAGTAATATAAAGGTGCGGCTAATAAATATATTTTCGCTTCTGAAACGATTAATGAGATAGAAGTACCGAAGATAGTATATATAAATGGTATCCAGAAAAAACGAACAACTCCTTCTAGAAAAGACTGCAAAAACCTATGATTGACATAAAAATTGGATCCGAAAATATCTTCAAACATTGGACGTGTCACAGTATTGTTGATAGAATCATGTAATGCAATAAAGCAAAATAAGTAATAGATAAAGAAACCAAAAAATGTTGCCAATGCTATTTTTGTAGCCGTTGATAATATTTTCTTATAAACAAAATTTCTAAAATTTAAAACATGATAAATCTCAAATTTATAAATAGTTTGCCATTTTTGAGCAAATATTGCCGTTCCAATAGAGGCTACTAAAGGGATGAACATTTGAAATAAATTCGTTCCAAAAATCAAGCTATAATCAAAAGACCAAACAGACTCTGTTAAACTCCTCCAAAAGAAATCAAAAACATTAATAAAGGCTTGACCTTGATTCATTTCTTGTCTAAATGCTAAGTTTGTTACATAAAGAAAGGCATTTGAAATATATTCATTTAAAATAGAGAATACCATTATGAAAAATATGACTAAACTAAGTGAAATGTGATATTTATTTAATCTCCAAAAATTCTTCAAACATACATCTCCTTTTTTCAATCGGTATGTGACAAGAAGACGGTGCAAAAGTGTTCAGTCTCTATAAATAGGACGTAATCTCCAAAAATTTCTCTTTGAATTTTTGAGATTACGCCTTATTTAAAGAAGGCATATCCTTTCTCGCTATTTATTTGGTTCTAAGAGAAAATAGCGAAGTTGTTTTGACACGGATTCTTGTCCATCATCTTTAAGGGGTCCATGTTCCTGAAATGTAAGTCGTAGGGTCAATGATGTTTTCTCTTTGCGAAGCTAAATGGACAGTCGAACCCGCTGAACCGTTCCCAGGAAATGCAGAATTTGTAAGATAATTAAATAATCCTTGTCCTTTTCTTGATCCATTCTGATAAAGAGCGAACCATTGTTTGTGCCTTTTTTGGTTGGAACTATTCCAATTAACGTATGTAGTAGCACTTGATGAAGTTTTAGTTACATTTGCAGATACTGCTGTATACGTATATGCAGTTGTTCCTCCAAAAGATTCAGCTTCAACTCGTTTTGTACCACCTAAAAGCAAAATTCCTAAAATACTTGTAATGTGGGTAGTAATAGTTGTTTTTTCTTTGATAGAATCATGTTCTTGACTTCCAGCTATTTTTTAGGATATATCCAAAAAAAATATATCATATCAATATAAAAACGTAAACCTTTTCATTGAGTTTTTTTGTTTTTTTTAATATGTATTCGTTATTGAAATAATAGTTTTATTGTGACGTTATTGGAAAATGTAATTGTTGTTTTATAAATGGATTTGAAGTTCTGGAATAATGAATAGCTCAAATGATTAATGACATGCCTCACGAGATCGGGACAGAAGTGGATCGACAAGTTGTCAGTTTTTATGGAATAGTTGAGTCGAATAAAAAGAGCAATTAACGAACGTTTTGGACGAATGTTCGGTAATTGCTCTTTTTGTTTTTATGGAAAGTTGATTTTTTCTTTCGGTTGAGATGTATTTCTCAACGCTTTTGATAGTTAATTCGCATTATCTGATAATAATCGTTCGCCTAATAAACATGAACTACTAAAAAACAAGTAAAGTGAGTGTGAATGTTTTTGAATAAAACGGATAAAGACAGGTTTTCCATGAGTTATTTCATATAACTTGAGTTTTTTTCTGAATATATCGCAAAGTTTTCTTGAAAATGTTCGTATTTTTTCTTATAATGAGACAGAACACGAATGAGGGGGAGAACAATGAGGAAGAATGTTCCGTATTTGATCATTGCGCCAGGAACGATCTTATTACTATTTTTTATGATTTTGCCATTGGTCAATATTATATGGCCAACTATTTTTACTGAAACAGGTGCTAGTCTAAGTGCTTACACCAGTTTTTTGACAGATGATTTCAATTTGAAGATTTTTCTTCGAACAATTCGCGTTTCTGTCATTGTGACTTTGATTTCTGCCGTTTTAGGTATTCCAACTGCTTATTTTATTGCAGGTGTGGGTAAAAAGTGGAAAAGTTTATTGATGGCAATGACGATGTTTCCATTATTGACCAATTCAGTCATCCGTAGTTTTGCTTGGATCAACATTTTAGGAAGGACAGGAGTAATCAATAATTTCTTGATTCGCATAGGACTGATCGAACAACCCATCGCCTTACTATATACGGAGTTTGCAATTATTATCGGGTCTGTCTATTTATTCTTACCTACCATGGTCATGACACTTGTTGGCGTGATGGAAAATATTGAGAAAGAAACACTGGAAGCTGCCGAAACGTTAGGTGCGAGTCCGTTTAAAACGTTCTATAAAATTGTCATGCCGCTTTGTATACCTGGAGTGATCGTTGGCAGTATTTTAGTATTTACAGGCACATTGACGGCTTATACGACACCACAACTTTTAGGTGGGAACCAAAATATGATGATGGCGACTTTCTTATACCAGAAAGCATCGACTTTAGGTGATTGGACTTCAGCAAGTGTCATTGCATTGATCATGATCATCACGACTCTGATCGTGAATAAAGGATTGAATATGATTGCTGCACGTTTAGATCGGAGGGAAATGAATCATGCGTAAGCAAAAAGGGATGACGATCATCGCAGTCTTAGTTTTTGCGTTTTTGTTTTTACCATTAGTGATTATTGTTGTAACGTCTTTTGGACAATCATCGACGATACAATTTCCGATTGATGGATTCTCATTAGAATGGTACAAGAAAGCACTAAGTTCTGAAACATTTATGAATAGCTTTAAATTGAGTTTAAGTATTGGCGTAGGGGCTACTCTGTTAGCTTTATTAGTAGGCGTGCCGACTTCTTACGCACTTTCTCGTTACCACATGAAGAGTAAACAGCTTTTTAAAAATTTCTTTTTGTCACCAACGATGATTCCGGGTATCGTTGTCGGCTATTCCTTGTTCCAATACATTGTGATCAAGTTTAACTTGCCGGTGATCCAAGCTTTATTGATTGGTCATTTTTTGATCAGCCTACCGTATATCATTCGCGTCGTAGGTTCAAGCATGGAGCAATTAGATTTTTCGATTGAAGAAGTTGCCTGGACGTTGGGTTGCACCAAAACCCGTGCTTTTATGCAAGTCGTCTTACCAAATGTTTCTTCTGGAATATTTGCGGCGTTTATGCTGGCTTTTGTCAACTCATTCAATAATGTACCAGTTTCAATGTTTTTATCTGGACCAGGAGTAACGATGTTGCCCACTTCATTGTTGAGCTACATTGAATATACGTATGACCCGACTGTGTCGGCGATTTCAGTAATGATCATGGTATTAACCGTTTTCTTAATGTTTATTATTGAGAAAACGTTAGGATTGGCTTCAATCGCTTAACTATTGGGTGAAGAAATCGAACCGTACTTGAGAATGACTGGAAACTATGAGGGGGAGAACCGTGAGTTTTGTAAATTTGAACAATATCCGTGTGAGTTATGACGGAAAACAAAATATATTAGAAGATTTGTCTATTTCAATGGAAAAAGGAGAGCTAGTTTCTTTATTAGGCCCCAGTGGTTGCGGTAAAACAACGACGCTACGTGTGATTGCTGGATTGATTTTGCCGAATGAGGGCTCTTTTGTTCTGGAAGATCAAGAATTAGTGAAAGTTCCTGTGCATAAACGTAATTTTGGTATGGTATTTCAGAGCTATGCGTTGTTTCCTCATTTAACGATTGCTGAGAATGTTGCTTTCGGTTTGAAATTGCGTAAAGAAAATAAAGCGGATATCGCCAAGAAAGTAGCAGATATGTTAGCAATCTGTGGCTTGGAACAGTTGGGTGATCGTTACCCGAAACAACTATCAGGTGGGCAACGTCAACGAGTGGCATTGGCTCGAGCATTGGTTATTGAACCTAAGTTACTACTCCTAGACGAACCATTAAGTAATTTAGACGCGAAACTACGTGTCCAAATGCGGATCGAGATCAAACGTATCCAACAACAACTTGGTATCACAACAGTTTTTGTGACCCACGATCAAGAAGAATGCTTTTCGATCTCGGATAAAGTCGCGGTCATGAATAATGGCGTTATCGAGCAATATGATACACCGGAAACAATCTATCGGCATCCCAAAACTCGTTTTGTTGCACATTTTATCGGTTTTGAAAATTTCTTTCCAGTTGAACAAATCGAAGGCATCCGCTATCAAGCTGCAGGGAATGTCATTGAGACACCTTATGAGCAACCGATAGCAGAGCGATTAGTAGCGACGATCCGTCCCGAAGATATCGAGATTGCCACTGATGCGACACATAACGTTGTAAAAGGTGAAGTGAAAGTCAGAACATTTTTAGGGAAAAGTTACCAGTATGAAGTGACAACGGCTTTAGGTAAGTTCTTAGTAAACGGTACGGATAAACAAATTTACCAAGCAGGGGATCAAATCAACCTGCATTTCCCAAAAGATAAAATCGTTCTTTTGGAAGATAAATAAGCAAAGAAAAGGGGAAAAATCAGTGAAAAAAGGCTTTCTAGTAAGTTCAGTAGTTTTAGCGAGTATGTTTGTATTGACAGCTTGCGGTGGAGGATCTGAAACTAATTCATCCGAAGCGAAAGAGTCAAAAGATCTAGTTGTATCAACATTTGGTTTAAGTGAAGATATCGTGAAAAGCGATGTAATGGATCCTTTTGAAAAAGAATTCGATGCGAAGATCACAATGGATCTAGGGAACAGTGGCGATCGCTTCAACAAATTAATCAGTAATCCTAGAGGAATCGACGTGATTGAGTTAGCGCAAGCGAACTCAGCGGATGGCGCTTCTCAAGAATTATTTGAAAAACTAGATGAATCAAAAATCCCGAATTTAGCGGACTTAACTGAAGGAGCGAAGGAAGTCTTTGATAGTGGTGCGGGTGTTCCGATTGCTGTAAACAGTGTAGGTATCGTTTACGATAGAGAAAAAGTTGGAAAAGAAATTACTAGCTGGTCAGATCTTTGGGATTCAGCATTAGAAGGAAAAATCTCGATCCCGGAAATTACTACGACTGCCGGTCCTTTGATGATGTATATTGCAAGTGATCATGCGGGTGTAGCGATTGAAGATGACAATGGCGAGGCAGCATTTGAAGCCTTAGAAGAATTGAAACCAAATATCGTTAAGACCTATGCTAGATCTTCTGACTTAGCAAACATGTTCCAAGCAGGAGAAATCGAAGCAGCGATCGTGATGGATTTTGCTTATGATATCGTCAAAGGGGATTCTGACACGATCGAATACGTGGTCCCTGAGAGTGGCACATATGCGAACTACAATACGATCAATATTCCAAAAGAAGCAGCGAATAAAGAATTGGCTTACTCATTCATCAACTATAGAATTAGCGAAGAATCACAAAAAACAAAGGCACTTTCATTAAATGAAGCACCGACGAATGATAAAGTGGAGTTGAGTGAAGAAGAAGCTGGTAATATGACGTATGGGGCAGTTGCTGATCGTGCAAAAAATATTGACTTTGATTTCGTGAATAGTCAAATGACTGACTGGATCGATCGTTGGAATCGTTTGATCAACCAATAAACATTTTCCTATCAACGGAAATCATTGAAAAAATAAACATTGGGGTGGTTGTGTCGGAAACGCACAGCCCCCTATTCGTGTCTAAGGACAATAAAAGTGAGGGAAAAATGTGAAGATTGACTTATTGATTAGAGATGCTCAAGTGTATAACACAGCCAAACAATGTTTTGAGAAGAAACATGTCACAGTCAGCGGTGAAAAATTTTATTACATCACAACAAAGGATCTGAGTCACTTGGAGATCCTTCATGAAATTGATGGCCGAGGGAAATACATGATTCCTGGCTTGATTGACAGCCACATGCACATTGAGAGTTCAATGACTACGCCAAGTATTTTTTCAAAGGCCGTTTTACCATTTGGTGTGACTACAGTGATTGCGGATGCGCATGAGATGGCAAATGTTTTTGGGCTTGAAGGGTTGACTGAATTTATGGCTGCAGAAACGGAATTAGATATTTTCCATGCTATCCCATCGTCCGTTCCTTCCACTACACCTGAACTAGAAACTACCGGTGGCATCATTGGGTTAGCTGAAACAGAAAAGTTGTTAGACAATCCAAAAGTGATTTGTTTAGGCGAAGCCATGAATTTTCACGGCATTGCCCATGAACCAACTTCGCTGATTCGCCAAATTATTGACCTATGTAAAGAAAAACGTCCGACGATGCCGTTAGAAGGACATTGTCCTAAAATTTACGAAGAAGAATTGGCAGCATTTATGTATAGCGGGATTTCTTCTGATCATACGCATCAGTTTCCAGAATCCTTAGCAGAAAAAATTGAGAACGGCATGTTTATCCAATTTCAAAACAAGTCGATCACACCGGAAAATATGGCGGTGATCACAGAAAATGAATATTATGACTATGCTTGTCTGATCACTGATGATGTGATGGCAGACGATTTACTCACTGGTCACTTAAATGAAAATTTGAGAAAGGCAGTAGAGGCGGGGTTACCGGTCGAACAAGCGATCTATATGACGACTTATACGCCTGCACGTAGAATGGGTTTGAATGATCGTGGATTGATTGGACCTGGACGAATGGCTGATTTTATTTTGTTAGATGATTTATCTACATTCGCTATTTCTGCGGTCTTTAAATCGGGCAAAGAAGTCTACAGGCAAGGTGAGGCGATCACTTATCCAGAAAAAATCGAACAATTTCCTGCTTCATACAGTCAAACGGTCCATTGTAAAAAGCTTTCTTTAGATGATCTAAGGTTGCCAGTCAAAACGGATTTGGCAAGTGTTCGTTGTAATGTTATTCGTAAACATGAGGTTGGTACGTTTACAGAACGGATCACGAAGGAAATTCCGGTGAAAGATGGATACCTCGATTGGGAAAATTCAGATTGCGCCTTATTGCTCGTGATGGAACGTTATGGAAAGAATGGCAATGTGGCGTATGCTTTGATGGAAGAACCCATTTCAAAACCAGGAAGTATTGCGACGACTTGGGCGCATGATCATCATAACGTGATGGTGATGGGGAATAACTGCCAAGACATTCTGCTGGCTCAGCAAAAATTGTTGGAATTACAAGGTGGCTATGTGGTAGTTAACGAGGGCAAATTAACAGCAACTTGCCCGCTACCGATTGGCGGGATCGTTTCACAAGCGCCAATTGAAGAGTTAGGCCAAGATTTAAAAACTGTGCGTAGAGAAATGCAAAATCTTGGCTATAAAAACATGAATGAGATCATGTCATTTTCTACGTTGTCATTACCAGTTTCACCTGCAATCAAAATGACAGATAAAGGAATGATGAATACGAAAACACAGGAATTTTATCCGTTGGTTTTTCCAAGTGATGGTGTTTTGTTATGAGTACATTGATAAAAAATGTCCACGTTCTAACGATGGATGATCAACTGACTGAATACAAAAACGGGTATGTACGGATTGAAGAAAATCGCATCATTGAGATAGGAGAATGGAGGAAAGGGATAGCGTCTGCGGAGGAAGTCATCGATGGAGCAGGGGGTATCTTGTTGCCGGGTTTTGTGAATACACATACCCATGCTGGGATGATTCCTTTTCGATCTTTAGGAGACGATGTACCAGATCGATTACGTCGGTTCTTATTTCCATTAGAAGCGTTCATGACCCCAGAGCTAGTGGCAGCTAGTACAGCCTATGCAATCAGTGAGATGTTGCTTAGTGGTGTGACAGGTTTTTGTGACATGTATTATTTTGAAGATCAAGTCGCGCAAGTATGTGATCAGTTTAAGATTCGTGCGATTCTTGGTGAAACGATCATTGATATGCCTGTGTGTGATAATGTAGAGCCTTCTGGTGGTTTGACTTATTGTGAGACATTCTTGCCAAAGTGGAAAGATCATCCATTGATTACGCCTGCGTTGGCTCCTCATGCGCCGAATACCAATACCTATGAAGGGTTGAAGCGGACAGTCGAATTGAGTGAACGATTCGATGTGCCGATCACCTTGCATGTGGCAGAAATGGACTATGAAATGCAGGAATTAGCGAAGCAGTATCAACAAACCCCATTCGAGTTGTTGAAAGACTTAGGTTTTATGAACAGACCGTTGATCATGGCCCATTGTATCCATATGACAGAAGCAGATATTGCTTTAGTCGCTACAGCAGGAGAGCAAGTCGGAATTGCGCACTGTATCGGTGCGAACACAAAATCAGCGAAAGGTGTAGCGCCAGTTAAAGCGATGCTTTCTGCGGGTTTAACTGTCGGTTTAGGTACAGACGGTCCAAGTAGTGGCAACACTTTAGACCTCTTTGCACAAATGAAGCTATTTGCCAATTTTCATAAAACCTTTGAAAAAGATCGTGCGCTTTTCCCAGCAAAGGAAATCGTCCGTTTAGCCACTAGAGGTGGGGCGGAGTTGTTAGATTTTAAAGAGACTGGTCAGCTTGTTGTAGGGAACAAGGCAGATTTTATTATCGTTGAGACGCAGTCTGTGAATATGTTTCCGATTTTTGATCCATACTCTGCTTTAGTTTATTCAGCGAATGCTTCCAATGTAGCACATGTATGGGTAGATGGCAGACAGCTTGTACGTGATCATCAGTTAGTCCATCATGACTTTGAACAAATCAAAGCTGACCTCTATGAACAAATGGGGCAATTTGTGTTTGAAGCAAAGCAGAGGATGTAAACAAATAAACCGAATAACTATGGCAACGAATTTGCTACCATGGTTATTCGGCATGTCTTTGGCGATAATGAATTTTGTGCATTTTCTGATTCAGCTTTTTTATATAAGAAGTAACTATACTTGTTTTTCTAAGATTTCTTTCGTCAATCGTTTCGCGGTAGGTGTCACTGCAAGTCCGCCTTCTGCGGTTTCTTTGAAGATCGAAGGCATCTGTCTGCCAACTTGATACATGGCAGCGACCACTTCATCAGGTGGGATCACACTTTCGATGCCAGCTAAAGCCATATCAGCAGAGATGAATGCTTGTGACGAACCTAAAGCGTTTCTTTTGACGCAAGGGACTTCGACGAGGCCAGCGACAGGATCGCAGATCAAACCCATCATATTTTTAAGCGTGATTGCCACAGCTTGAGCGGCTTGATGAGCGGTGCCGTTTTTCGCGCAAACCAAGGCAGCGGAAGCCATCGCACTCGCCGATCCGACTTCTGCCTGACAGCCACCTTCAGCCCCGCTGATCGATGCGTTGTTCGCAATGACCAAACCAAAAGCACCTGCTGTAAATAAGAAGTCGAGTTGTTGTTCATGGGTTAATTGCAAACGATCACGTATGGCCATCAAGACACCAGGGACCACTCCTGCGCTGCCCGCAGTAGGAGTTGCACAGATCAATCCCATTTTGGCATTGACTTCATTCACAGCAATCGCATTACGAACCGCAGTCAAGATTGTTTCACCACTAAGGAAATCAGCGTGAGAAAGGTAGTTATCCATTTTTTTTGCATCGCCGCCAGTGATTCCTGTAACAGAGGTCACACCAGCATTTCCTTCGGCGATCGACTGTTCCATCACGAGTAGATTCTTTTCCATGATCTCGATGATCTGCTCACGAGAACGGTGACTCATTTCCATTTCGACTGCGATCATCAACTCGGCAACGTTAGGATAGGCTTGGGCTTGTTGGACTAATTCTTCAATTGATAAAAACATACCTGGTCTGCTCCTTTACTCGAAATAATTGACACTGTCAATATTTGGTAGCTGTTTTAGTTTTTTTACGGTGTCTTCTACTTGAGGATCGTCCACTTCAATGATCATGATGGCATTTTCACCTTTTGATTCACGAGTGACCGTCATGGTCCCAATATTGGTATTGGTTTCTGAAAGAATATTAGTGACTTTAGCAATCATGCCGGGAACGTCTTGGTGGACGATGATCAAGGTCGGTGTCCCCATGCTCAATGAAATCTTGAAGCCGTTCAATTCAGAGATCTGAATATTGCCTCCACCAATCGAGATACCTGTAACCGAAAGTTTTCGATTGCCTTTTTTTAACAACATTTTGACGGAATTAGGATGATCGGCTTTTTCACTTTTAGGTACAAATAATACTTCCATGCCTGCTTCATGAGCGAACCTTAGCGACTCCGCTAAACGAGAATCATCTGGTTCCATACCCAACAATCCTCCAACTAAGGCAATATCAGTGCCATGTCCACGATAGGTTTTGGCAAAAGACTCATAAAGGTAGATGTCAACAGAATCTGGTTGATCGCCAAAAATACTACGGACGACCTTTCCGATTCTTGCAGCCCCAGCGGTATGCGAACTGCTTGGTCCAATCATGACAGGACCAATAATATCAAATACACTTCTGTATTTTAGCTCTTTCATTATTTCACCTCATTAGAATAGAAGAACTTATTTATTATATATAATATGTATTAGGTTCATACAGGCGTAAGTTTAGCATAAATAAGCGATTTATAAAGAGATTTCTTCACGTTTTAACCAGATATTTAGCTTTTTTTTGGATAAAGGTGAAAATAATCAGAAAAAATTGTTGAAAAAAGAGAAAAATTTGCTATACTGTATCAGTGTGCATTCGTTATGTACATGATATGTCAATTGATTTTAAGATCAACTGACAATACGTGGGAGGAGAAATATGCATCTCCAATTAACCACATCACGGACTTAAGGAGGTATGTCTCGTGGCAAAGAAAGTAGAAAAAATCGTTAAATTGCAAATTCCTGCAGGTAAAGCAACTCCAGCTCCCCCAGTAGGTCCTGCACTAGGTCAAGCGGGTATCAATATCATGGGATTCACAAAAGAATTCAATGCTCGTACAGCTGATCAAGCAGGTTTGATCATTCCAGTTGTGATTTCTGTATACGAAGACCGTTCATTCACATTCGTTACAAAAACACCACCAGCTGCAGTATTATTGAAAAAAGCAGCGAAAATCGAAAAAGGTTCAGGCGAACCAAACAAAAATAAAGTTGCTAAAGTTTCTAGCGATCAAGTAAAAGAAATCGCTGAATTAAAAATGGAAGACCTAAACGCAGCGAACGTTGAAGCAGCAATGCGCATGGTTGAAGGAACTGCACGAAGCATGGGGATCACTGTAGAATAATCTGCACCCTAAGAAAGTAGCTTCTCAGTTGGCCCTGTATTGAAAGGTATAGGACACGTGGGAGGTACAACCGTTATAACCACAATCAAGGAGGAACCAAAATGGCTAAAAAGAGCAAAAAAATGCAAGAAGCATTGAAAAAAGTGGATTCAAGTAAAGTTTATTCTGTCGCTGAAGCAGTAGCATTAGCGAAAGAAACAAACATTGCAAAATTTGATGCAACAGTTGAAGTTGCATACCGTCTAAACGTAGACCCTAAAAAAGCAGACCAACAAATTCGTGGAGCTGTTGTATTACCAAACGGAACTGGTAAAACACAAACTGTTTTAGTATTTGCTAAAGGAGACAAAGCAAAAGAAGCTGAAGCAGCTGGTGCAGACTTCGTTGGTGACGACGACATGGTTCAAAAAATCCAAAACGGATGGTTTGACTTTGACGTAGTTGTTGCAACACCTGACATGATGGCTACTGTTGGTCGTCTAGGACGTGTATTAGGACCTAAAGGCTTAATGCCAAACCCTAAAACTGGTACTGTAACAATGGACGTAACAAAAGCAATCAACGAAGTAAAAGCTGGTAAAGTAACTTACCGCGTTGACAAAGCTGGAAACATCCACGTACCAATCGGTAAAGTTTCTTTCGACAACGAAAAATTAGTTGAAAACTTTGCTGCGATCCATGATGTATTAGTGAAAGCTAAACCATCTGCAGCTAAAGGTCAATACATGAAAAACATTACTGTAACAACAACATTTGGACCTGGTATCCATGTAGACCAAGCTTCTTTCTAATCCAACGATTAGGACGTTGATTGATCCAACTGAAAAATAATTCTTGACTCAACTAGTTTAGCGTGCTAAGCTAGTTGAGGTTAATAATTAACTTGTACCGAAGACAGTAGGTGGCTTAGCCTTAATTTCCTACCGAGGACGTTTATTGAATATATTCAATAGTCCCTCTATGTCTACGGTGGCATAGAGTTTTTTGTTGTGAATCACTAAGAACGAAGAGATTAGATGATGAACAATACTCATTGAGTTGAGCGAAAGGAGTTTCCTTTCGAGCGCAAGCGAGTAGAATCACTAAGAACGAAGTGATTAGATGATGAACAAACGATTCAGTCGTAAAAAACTCTTCCATCAAAATTCAGGAGGTGAAACTCAAAAATGAGTGAAGCAATTATCGCAAAAAAAGCAGCAATCGTTGACGAAGTAAGTGCAAAATTTACTGAAGCAGCTTCTGTAGTCGTAGTTGACTACCGTGGATTAACTGTTGATGAAGTAACTCGCTTACGTAAACAACTTCGTGAAGCTAACGTTGAAATGAAAGTTATCAAAAACTCAATCCTTTCACGTGCAGCGAAAAAAGCCGGCCTAGAAGGCATGGACGAAGTTTTCACTGGCCCTACAGCCGTTGCATTCAGTAACGAAGATGTAGTAGCACCAGCGAAAATCATGGACGAATTTGCTAAAGAAGCAAAAGCATTAGAAATCAAAGGCGGTATCATCGAAGGTAAAGTATCTACATTGGAAGAAATCACAGCATTGGCAAAATTGCCAAACCGCGAAGGACTTCTATCTATGTTGCTATCTGTACTACAAGCGCCAGTCCGCAACGTGGCTTACGCTGTCAAAGCAGTCGCAGACAAAGAAGATGGAGATGCAGCTTAATCGCCGCATAGCATAAACAATAAATAAAAAAAGAACATTTAAAATGGAGGAAACAAAAATGGCATTGAACATTGAAAACATCGTTGCTGAGTTAAAAGAAGCAACTATCCTAGAACTTAACGACCTAGTTAAAGCTATTGAAGAAGAATTTGGCGTATCTGCTGCTGCTCCTGTAGCTGCAGTTGCTGCTGGTGGCGGTGCTGCTGCTGAAGAACAAACTGAATTCACTGTAGAATTAACTGCAGCTGGAGACCAAAAAGTTAAAGTTATCAAAGCAGTTCGTGAAGCAACTGGCTTAGGCTTGAAAGAAGCTAAAGCTGTAGTTGATGGCGCTCCTGCACCAGTTAAAGAAGGCGTTTCTAAAGAAGAAGCTGAAGAATTAAAAGCTAAACTTGAAGAAGTTGGCGCTTCTGTAACAGTTAAATAATTTTATTGATTTTTGATTGGCTAAAAACCTTATTGATTAAGGTTTTTAGCCTTTTTTTTTGTTTTTTGAAATGCTTTTTATTTCTAGTTCTAAACCGTAGCAACACAAGTGAAAATACAAACACCATCTGATCATGAGCAGAAAATAAAGGCGTTTATCAAATCTATTGCTAAAACTTATTCGATATTAGATATAGTTGACGATAGATGATAGTAGATAAAAGGTATTTCGGTTCATGTACATTCTTCTTATAACTCAACTATTATCCAGACGATTTCTGATAGTGTTTTTGTATAAAAAAAACGACTCATTTTGAGTCGTTTCAGATTGTAGACAAAGTACTTATTTATAGTGCTTTGTCTTTTTTTATACGTTAAAATAAAACTATGAATTGGAGGTGTAACCCGATGCTCTCAAAACAAGATATGAGTAAGCGTGCACAGATGGGCTTTTTTGCTCTTGAAGACTTAGTTCCCCAAGACCATTTATTACGACAAATGGATCAGTTTATTGATTTTTCTTTTATTTACGATTTGGTAAAAGATAAATATGATGAAACCCAAGGACGGCCAAGCTTAGATCCCGTTCTTCTAATTAAATTACCGATGATTCAATATTTTTTTGGTATTAAAAGCATGAGACAAACCATCAAAGAAATTGAAGTGAACAACGCTTATCGATGGTTTTTGGGGTTAGGGTTAGAAGATGCAGTTCCTCATTTTTCTACATTTGGTAAAAACTATACGAGACGGTTCAAAGGAACCACTACATTTGAACAAATCTTTTATGAGATTTTAGCACAATGTATGATGGAAGGAATCGTTTATACCTCTGAAGTTTTTATTGATGGGACGCATATTAAAGCACATGCGAATCGAAACAAGAAAGAATCCGTCGAAGTGATGGATCAAGCCTTCTTTTATACGGAAAAATTGACAAAAGAAATTGAAAAAGATCGAGAAAAACGCCTAAAAAAGCCCTTAAAAGAAACAAACGCAGAAACTAAAATAGCTATGAAAAAAACAAGTACGACTGATCCCGAAAGTGGTTGGTTTCATAAAGGTGAGCATAAAGAAGTTTTTGCTTATAGCGCACAAGTAGCATGTGATAAAAATGGCTGGATACTAGGCTATACGACCCACCCAGGAAACTTACATGATAGTCGTACGTTTATTACTTTATTTAAAAAGCTCAAAGGAGCTTTTACTCTAGATAAATTGATTATGGATGCTGGGTATAAAACGCCAGCAATCGCTCAATTACTTCTCGAAGAGAAGCTGACGCCTGTTTTCCCTTATAAGCGACCCATGACGAAAGCGGGTTATTTCAAGAAGAACGACTATGCCTACGATGAATATTATGATTGTTATATCTGTCCTAATGATAAGATCCTCACTTATTCGACAACGAATCGAAAAGGATATTTAGAATACAAAAGTAATCCAGAAGAATGTAAAAATTGTCCTGTTCTATCTACTTGTACAAATTCAAAAAATCATACAAAAGTAATCACCAGACATATTTGGGCGAAAGCAATCGAACGATGTGAGGAAATACGTCACCAAAGAAATTTTAAAGACCTATACAGAAAAAGAAAAGAAACAATTGAACGAATTTTTGGTACAGCAAAAGAATTTCACGGATTACGTTATACGAATCAAATAGGAATTGAAAAAATGCACATGAAAATTGGGCTTACTTTTGCCTGCCTAAATATGAAAAAACTAGTAAAAATCAAAAAAGGCAGAGCAAGAAAGGAGTGTTTTTCTTTAGAAAAACAAAGCTATTTCTCTTTAATTCTTGAAAACATACATATAAAAAAGACAAACCTCATTTTTACATAAGGTTTGTCTACAATCTGAAACGACTCATTTTGAGTCGTTTAAATAGATTATTGTAATAGATCATTAATTTCTTTAAACTCTTTATCGAGTTCTTTTTCATCATATTTTTCGTATTTATCAGCTTCATGAAGAATTTTTTTGATTTCATGGATCGCCTTACGTTCAACTAACCATTTTTTTAGGTTGTGTTTTTTTTCTGGATTTTCAGATAACGTATCAAGTTCATTTAATTCTTTATCCAGTTTATTGACTGTAGCAACAATTTCGTCTAAAGTTTTTTCTTCTTTGTGTTCTAAATCTGACATTTATCTTCACGTCCTTTTTATTTGATAATTCAAGTATAGGACGTTGCCAAAAATTCTTCAAAATAAAACCCCTGTATATGTTTATTTGCATAAAGGAGAAGAACATAATAAAAGTACATAATACTATATGTGAATAGCTTATATGAACTAATGCTTAGTGACAAAGGTAAAAATTATTCAACAAAATATTTTTGTCATCATATCAAAATAATCAATTTCATAACCGTCCATACACGTACCTTTATTATGATAACAAGTTTGTTGCCGCGATTTCTCATTTACATACTCAAAAATAAATTAGTGGTAACAACCTGTACCTTTAGCTTAGTTAGATAGAGTATTTAGCTCATAATAGAAGGGGTGTAGGTTCGAGTCCTAGAGTATACAAAAAAACCTCTCATTAAAGTTATTCTCTATCTAATGATGGGCATAATATTCAGATTAAAATATATTAAACCTAAAATTATATCTCGAATTTTTATATTGTCAATTCTTTTGAAATACTTTTGATTTATCTAGACTATTGAGTATATTTATTTTGGAAAGGTTGAAATAGCAACTTTTTTCAAAGAAGAATACTTTTGAAATGCTTTTGAATTAAGATCAGGGGGTGTAAAAAATTAAGTTTATTGAATTGAAAGATGAAATCTTCACAGAACCAAGAGAAAATTTCCAACTTGAGTTTAAAAAGTCTCAAACTAAACTATCGAATGATGTATGGTCAACTTATAGTGCGTTTGCAAATACTAATGGCGGAATTATAATTTTAGGTATAGAAGAGCTAGTATCCAAAAAAGAATACCAAATAGTTGGAGTCGACAACCCAGAAAAAGTTATTACGGAATTTTGGAATTGTATTCATGATAAACAAAAAGTTAGTGTTAATTTACTTACTAATGAAGATGTTCAAACATTCAAAGTATCAGGTAAATCTATTATAGAAATAAATGTACCCAAAGCATCGTATGAAAGAAGACCTGTTTATATAAACAATAACAAAAGTAAAACATATATTAGAACAGACGATGGAGATCGTATTGCAGATGATGCACAATTTAAATATCTAATCGTAGACTCGCAGAATGATATTGATAGTGAGCTGTTGCAAAACTATGACATAGACGATTTAAATCTTGAAACAGTGAACGAATATAGAAATCTACTTTATAAAAATACGAATAATTCTAAATATTTAGAGCTTAGTAAAGTAAAATCTCCCTCAATGACACTTGTGGGATATTTTCCGTTTTTTAATTAATGTTCTGAATAATTTTTATACTAAAATCGTCGCGCAAACCAACTCCCAACTAAATGCCATTCCCATCCACCTTCGGGTGGTATTTTTTATAGCAGATATAATTAAAACGAATAAAAATCCTTGTTTTTATAGACTATAATTATGTTGTGGTACATGATCTTCTGTGTTTTCTGACACTTTTTTCTCAGCTGCTTGAAAGAGTAGCCTTTACATAAATAATTTAACAAAGAAGGTATAGTTATGTATTATGTAGAAGTCCAAACGCGAGGAGTAAAAAATAAACAGTATGTTAAAACAGTACGCCATAATTATCCATTATTAGGATCATGGGAAGAAGCTGAACCATTTTCAAAAGAATGTGCATTGCAAATAAAGTCAATATTAGAACAAGAATTAACTTGTGGAAAAGCAAATGTCACTATCATAGAAAAGTGACAATGATTGAAACTTTAATCAGGCAAAGCAATAGAAGGACAACACGTACTTAATTTCATAAAGGTTATCAGTGAGAAAGTGTGGATAGATAAACTTTAAAAATATATGTAAGAAGGGATAGGCATGACATATGAAGTTAAAGTCAGTAAAGAAATTCTGAATATATTTTCTGAGAATCAATCAAAAAGGTATCAAGAAATAATCTTATATAAAGTGAATGAGTACTTGACACACAACTTTTATCGAATCAAACTTGTTGATACACCTGTAAAACAATCAATTTATGAAATGAAAATCCGCTTAGGAAAAGAAAATTTCCGAATTGCTTTTATGATAGAGGATAAAAAGGTACAAGTTTTTTATATTAGTCGAACGTTAAAAAAAGAATTATTTGATAAAGAAGTAAACAAATTTATTCATCGATTCAATAAAAATCACAGAATTACTAAGTCTATCAAGAAAGTAGAGGCATAGTAAAATGAACATGATTTGTAAAAAGCAATTAAAGCAATTTTTGAAAAGAAAATTTAAATCGAAGGATTGTTTTAAGTTAAAAATTCTTACGTTCAAAAAAGATCGCTATTTACTTATCAGTTATGATCAAGAACGATATACAATAGTTGAAGATGGATTCGAAAAGAGTAAGTATGAATTCGACTCTTCAGATGAAGCAATAAAAGCAGTGATGAAAATGGCAAATATTGAATTTAAACGTAGCTATAGACTTCATGTACAATAAATCTTCTGATAGTAAAGTCTGATGAATCGAAAAATCCTCTTACGATGTAGAAAGAAATAGGAAATATTAATAAATGAAAAATTAGAAAGCCAGATATTAAAGCCACCAAGGTAAACTAAAAGCAGTGAATTATTGCAAAATAAAAGTAATTAAATCTTTTTCTATTCATGATTATGAACCGAAACTTTAACATGAGTAGTTCCGGTATTTTTTGAGCGAATTGTATTGTCTTCAGCAAGTTTAGAATAATAGTGATTGAAAGTCTGGTATTTTAAGTATCACGTTTGTTCTGTTTCCTCATCTAATGATACACTAACAGTGAGTAAGTCTGAGGAGGAGAAGAAGTCGCTATGAAAAAGCAATATATACGTAATACACTGATTGGTTTAGGATTACTGCTGATTTTGTTTGTTGGCTATCAACTTTATTTAGAGTATCGACCAGATATCCACTTATTGCTAGATCCACGGGCAAGTCGCAAAGAATGGATGCGAGAAATTCGTTCACACGGAGTATCTGCTGCGTTTATTTTGACGTTATTGATCAGTTTGATGTGTGCGGTGCCAGGTATTCCTACTTCTGTGATCGGTGTGGTCGTTGGCCTAAGTTATGGTCCATTTCTAGGAACAGTTATCAATGTAACAGGCAATGCACTTGGAAATATCTTATCGATCGTTTTGATGCAACATTTAACCTTTATGGATCATAGTAAAAAAGAGAATCGTTGGGTCAAAGCAATACGTCGGATGAAGCATCCAAAAATAGGAGTCATGATCGGCTATATGGTACCGGTGATTCCGTCTTCTGTCGTTAACTTTGCCGCAACCTCCTTAAATCTTTCGGTTCGTGAGTTATTATTATCGATCCTTATCGGCGTAGTGCCATCTTCCCTTTTATATGCGTGTGGCGGAGAAGCATTGTTTCATGGGGAACATATAAAAGCACTTGTTTTGGTCGCTAGTGTGTTAGTTTTAACAGTATTGGTGGTCATTATCTATCGAGATCGAAGAAAACATTTAGTTAAATAACTTTATTTATTTTATTTGAGCCTCCCTGTTTTCAATTATTCTAAGAAGTTGTAAACTAAGAAAGGAAATGGGGGAATCCGATGGAAATGAATAAGCAAACACCGCTTTCGAAATCATTGATTTTATTATTAGCGATCACCTGTGGGGTAGTCGTCGCAAATATGTATTATATCCAACCAATTGGCACAAAAGTAGCGGCAAATTTATCAGTCAATACGAGTGCTGTGGGTTTGTTGACGATGCTGACTCAGTTAGGCTATGCATTAGGATTATTATTTTTAGTTCCATTAGGGGATGTCGTCGATCGACCTAAATTGATCATTCGCATGGCGGGATTATCTGCACTATCCTTATTAGCAGCCTTTTTCGCACCAAACTTTGCTCTATTTGCAGTTGCTTCTTTCTTGATTGGTCTACTATCGATTGTTCCACAAATCATTATTCCTTACGGCGCCGTACTTGCAGGACCAGCAGCGCGAGGAAAAACCATGGGGATCTTATTGAGTGGTTTACTAATGGGCATCTTGCTCTCTCGAACTGTTTCAGGACTTCTTGCTAGTTGGTTTTCTTGGCGTAGTGTTTACCTATTTGCCCTTTGCCTAGTTGGAGCGCTCACTGTGCTACTCTATTTAAAATTACCGAGAACACAAGGAACGTTGGAAAAAGAGTCAACAGTCTCTTATCTTGCCTCACTAAAAAGCTTACCGAAACTCGTCAAAGAGCAACGATTGTTGCGTGAAGCTGCAATCAATGGCTTTTTTATGTTTGGAACGTTTTCGCTTTTTTGGTCAACGCTGATCTTTTATATCAGTAGCCCAGCCTATGGTTGGGGAACTTTTGAAGCAGGGATCTTGGCAATCTTTGGTTTGTCGGGAGCAGTAGCTGCGCCGATCGTGGGCCGCTTGGCGGATAGTTATTCAGAAAGAAGAATCGTTGGCATGGGCTTAGTGATGCAGACAATCAGTTTCCTAGCCTTATTCATTGCGGGTGACTATGTTGCTGTCCTATTAGTTGCAATCATTTTATTAGATGTTGGGAACCAGTTCGGGCAAGTAGCGAATCAAAGCAGAGTACAAGGTCTTGGCGAAGCAACAAGTAACCGCAACAACACGATTTTTATGTTTATGTACTTTATCGGTGGAGCAACAGGCTCTTTATTAGGCTCAATGATGTGGCAGCATTATGGTTGGGTAGGTGTGACTGTTACGGGACTGATTTTCCAATTGTGCGCGTTTATCTTTCAAGCAATTATTTATCCTGATAAAAGAAAAATAAGCTAGAATAAATTAATTAACTATATAAATTTTGTATACCAACTAAAGGAGAGGATAGGTTCTTTTTAGTTGGTATATTTTGTTATAGCATAATTATGGATTTATATCTTGGTTATCAAGAAAAAATTGCATTCTATTTTAATAAATGGTTTTTTTATTAAAATAGAGTGAAGGAGAAGTGGTGAAAATGAGCTATATACCATTAAAAATTACTTTTTATGAAAATAGAAACGAATTCGAGGAAGAGTATAACTCTAGATTTAACTTTTTTTCTACTTTTAACTGGGATCACAATTTCAAATGCAATCACACATGATAAAAAAGCTTATGGAAAGTTATTCGAAGAAGTTTCAAATCCGAGAAATAAAGCGGATTTGACTCTGTTTGTACAAAATATGTATCAATTGATTATTGATGGACAAACTAAGGTGATTGAAGAGCTACAGATAGCAAAAGCCAAACTAGATAATGCAATTAATAATCTTAAACAATTGGATCTGAAAGACAAAGATATGGTTGAAGTATTATTTGTATTGATTCAAGGTCATTTATATAATGAGGTAAATGAATATATTACAGATATTGAATTGAGAAAACACCTTAATATATCTTATCCTAAATTAAAACAAATCAATCAATATTTGATCGCTAAAAAGCTCATTGTACAGATTAAAAAGAAACCCTCAATCCATATCCTTTCATCAGAATTTCAAGAGAGGCTAGAATCATTCTCATAAGAACGAAATTTTGTGATATGTTTTGTTTACCTATTATTTATTTTCAAATTTGTAGGGGATTGTTTTGGTAAACGGAATAATGATAGTTACACCTTAATAAATGATTTTTTTATATTTGGTCTATACAGATATTGCCATTTTGAAATAAAGGTGCTATAATTGGGCTATACCAAAACAAAAGGAGTAATCGTTATGGAAATCATTCGTGTGAAAAATGCTGAAGAAGGCGGAAAAAAAGCTTTTGAGATAATTAAAGATGGAATGGAAAATGGTGCGAAAGTTCTAGGTTTAGCCACAGGGAGTACGCCGATCACTTTATATAAAGAAATGACTTCAAGCGACATGGATTTCAGTAACATGACTTCTGTTAACTTGGATGAGTATGTTGGACTAGGTGGCTCAGATGATCAAAGCTACCGCCATTTTATGAATGTTGAATTATTTGACAAGAAACCATTTAAAGAAACATTCGTACCTGATGGAAAAGCAGCTGATTTAGATCAAGCTTGTCAATCCTACGACCAAATCATTGAAGAACATCCAATCGATATCCAAATTTTAGGGATCGGTCAAAACGGTCACATCGGTTTTAATGAGCCTGGTGCTCCATTTGATGGGAAAACAAGTGTTGTTGATTTAACTGAATCAACAATCAATGCCAATAAACGTTTCTTTGATAAAGTGGAAGACGTCCCAACGAAAGCAGTTTCTATGGGAATCGGCTCAATTCTAAACGGTAAAAAAATCGTCTTGATGGCTTATGGCGAAAGTAAAGCAGAAGCAATCAAAGGAATGATCAACGGACCTGTTACCACAGATATGCCAGCAAGTGCTTTGCAAAATCATGATGACGTGATAGTCATTGTTGATGAAGCAGCAGCAAGCAAATTATAATAGAAAAGATTTCAGTCACTGGAGATCATCTGGTTTTTATCAGATGATCTGGCACAGTGGCTTTTTTTAGGTCATAAAAAATAGTTATATTTTGTTTGTTTTTTTTAGTCGTGCTATATTTGATAGGAGGGGGGATATTCATGGAGGATATGGTTTTATCCATACCAGAAATTATTATAAGATTGAGTATCGCATTGCTTTTTGGCGGAGCAATTGGTTTTGAGCGACAATATAAAAACCGTCCAGCAGGGATGCGTACACATATTTTGGTTTGTATGGGGGCTTGTATTATTGCCTTGATCCAAGTGGAAATTGCCAGTGGTGCGTTGAGAAATGCATTAGAGTATCCTGAATTAGTTGGGACCCTCCGTTCAGATGAAGCTCGCTTGATCGCACAAGTTGTCAGTGGCGTCGGCTTTTTAGGAGCAGGTACGATCATTGTTACGAAACAATCAGTGACTGGGTTAACGACCGCAGCATCACTTTGGGCAATCGCAGGATTGGGTATTGCAATCGGAATGGGTTTTTATGCCATTGCACTCATTAGTTTCGTCGGTATTGTGTTTGCATTGACTGTAGTGAAGCGCATCATCCATGTACCAACAACAAAAAAATTAGTGATTCAATTTATTCATCGAAAAGAAACCAAGGATTTCTTGAATGATTATTTTGAAAAAAGAAACATTACGATCGAGGATGTCAATTTTGATGTAAAATTTGTGGATGATTACCGTATTTATAAGAATGTTTATACGATCGATTTACCAAAAGGATTGACGTATGCAGAAGTGATCGAAGAATTATCCACGTATAAAAATATTACTAACTTACATCTGGTTAGTTTATCTACCTGAGTAACCACTTTTTTTAAATAACAAGAAATAAAAGAAAAAATAGCGCTTTACCGATGAATAAATGATAAAATAAGAGTATCTGTAAGCATGAAATTTGGAGGATATCTATGTATTCAAGGTTCAAAGAGTCAAAATTGTTGTTTTGGACAGTGGAATTAGTCTTAACGATTATTGGCGTTTTCTTTATTTTACGTATGCCAAATGTGTTTCACCCGATTTTGAGAATGGCATCTGCAATCATTATGCCGTTGATCATTGCTGGATTTTTCTATTACATGTTTAATCCAGTTGTCTTGTTTTTAGAAAAACATCGAGTACCACGCGTGTTGGGCTATCTATTGACATTGATCGTTTTATTAGTGATCGTCTTTTTGACCGTCATGAACATCTTGCCTCAATTGGTTGATCAAGCAGTGCAATTAACCAGAAGTATCCCTGCATATGCAGACGAAACAAGTCGTTGGTTGACTGAGATCATGCAAAGAGAAGAGTTTCGTTCATTGAATCTAGAAGAACAGTTTGCGTCTGCCAATTTGTCGTTGAGCAACTTGTTCAATATCTTGTTGGTTAGTCTGACAGGGAGCGTTTCAAGAATTCTTTCTTTTATGATGCAATTCTTTATTTTATTGTTTACTGTCCCATTCATCTTATTATTTATGTTCAAAGATGGACATAAATTTATCGATGCGTTATCGCCTTTCTTTCCTCAAGCAATTCGAGGAGAATTACGCCAAACGGTCAGAGAGTTGAATGAAACACTATCTGCTTATATCAGTAGCACGATCGTGGATGCAGTGATCATTGGCGTGATGAGTTTTATTGCAATGACGATTTTCAAGCAGCCGTATAGTTTGTTGCTGGCAGTCGTTTGCGGAGTGACGAATATCATACCGTACGTTGGCCCTTTTATTGGTGCAGTACCAGCTATTATTGTCGGACTGTTTATTTCGCCATTTCAAGCACTCTACATGGCGTTATCTATTCTTGTTATCCAACAATTGGATGGCAATGTGATCAAGCCATTACTCTTCGGAAAAACAATGAACATTCATCCACTAACGATCATTTTAGTATTGATCGGTGCAGGAAGTGTTGCTGGGATCATGGGAATGTTGATCTGTATCCCTGTGTATGCGGTGATCAAAACATTAGTATTGAACATTCGTAAGATTTATTTATTGCGGAAGTTTGAACAAGTTCCAGCAGAAGAACAACCCAAGAAAATTGAATTAGAACATGAATAACTGTCAACGAAAAGAGACGAGGGTCATCAGATGATGACCCTCGTCTTTGTTTAGTTATCATTATCAAACACTTTGCTCAACTTTCGGTTCTGCGAGAAAATCTAAAGAGTGGATCTCGACGCCTTCTGTTTCGAAAATCACCACTTCATTTTTCCCTTTTTTAAGGAAATCTTTTGGACAATAAAGTGAATAGATCGGTCCACGATTCCAATAGCGGCCAAGGTTGATCCCATTGACAAAAATCACTCCTTTACCATAGTTGGAACAATCGATATACGTATCTACCGGCTCGGCTACATCAAATGATACCTGGTAAAACGAAGGGTGAGCTGGATTTTTGCCAGCTTGATAGTCGATCAGCTGAAGTTGCTCGGCTGATAGTGGCAAAGGATAATGTAGATAGCCTTGATGGAAATGGATATCTTGCATGATTCCGCCACGAATCCCTTTTGTTTGGGTCGGGTTATTCAATTTTGAGCCATAATTGACTCTTCCATGATTTTCTACTAATACATCTAATTGGATTTCTTCGCTTTCTGTCTTTCCTTGGATCATGAACTCTTCACCGATCGTTGTTTGGTCTTGCGTCAATTGATAGGTTTCGTCCACATAAACGGAAACTCGATCACTTGCTTCGATGATCCGCACTTTGTTTTCATGGTAATAGTTTTTCAGCACTAAGGAATATAAGACATAGCCATATCCATTGCTGACTTGTTCCATCGTCATAGGATATGCGGTAGGTACCGCTTTTGCTAGTGTTTCTTTTGTATTTAGTAAAGAAACGCTAGTATCAATTGGGTAACTCCCAAGAGAGTCTAATTGTTTTGTACGTGGTTCTGCTTGCCATACGTCGGGGCAAACTTCTTTGATTGCTTGTTGGACAGCATAATATTTTTCTGTAGGTTCACCAGCTTCAGTGAGCAACGCATCGTAGTCATAGCTTGTCAATTGCGGTAAGTCGGTATTTCCACGAGCAGAACAGCCATTATAAAAACCAAAATTGGTGCCTCCATGGAACATGTACAGATTCAAAGAACCAACTTTTAACATATCTTTGACTTCATTCGCTAGGTCTTGAGCATCTCGTTTGATGATCGGCTCGCCCCAGCGATTGAACCAACCATCCCAATATTCCATACACATCAAGGGCCATTTTTTCCCATGCTTCTCAAAAAAGGCTTGCAAGACCGCACTATTCTCTTTAGAATGACTACCAAAATTACCAGTGACGAATACATCATCTTCAATCAGCGTTCCAGCATCCAATACTTCATTCCAAGCACCATCAGAAGTAAATAGAGGAACAGTGATTCCGGCATTCTCTAGTAGTTGCTTCGTTTCACGTAGATACGCTTTTTCCATTCCATAAGAACCATATTCATTCTCGATTTGGATCATGATAACAGGGCCACCGTTTGAAATCTGCAAAGGTAGGATCTTAGGCAGTAAGGCATCATAGTATTTTTTGACTTTTGTCATAAATCGTTCATCCGTCGAACGCAAACGAATACCTGGTTCTTTTAATAACCAAGCGGGTAGACCGCCAAACTCCCATTCTGCACAAATGTATACAGAAGGACGTAGGATCACCATTAGTCCGAGTTGTTGAGCAAGTGCAACAAAAGCAGTGAAATCATTCATTCCTTCGAAGTTGAATTCGCCTTCTTTGGGTTCATGGATATTCCAAGGAATATAGGTTTCGACAGTATTTGCGCCCAATGCTTTCAAGTTATATAAGCTATCTTCCCATTGTGATTGAGGAAGACGAAAATAGTGAATGGCGCCACTGATCAATTTGATCGGTTGCCCATCTAAAAGAAAGTCTTCTTTTATTTCAAAAGTTTGCATGTTGGTTTCTCCTTACCAATATTTTTTCCACGAGGGTTTTGCTAAACGCATCAGAGCTTCTAGGTAGAAATAATCGCCCCAAAGATTAGGTTCATCGATTCCTTTACCTTCTGCATGGGCATACACGCCATGTAGTAGTAGACCTTCATTATCAGGTTCGGACAAGGATGTGTAATGTTCGCCTAATTGGTAGAGCATTCCTTTCGCTAATTCTTCAGACTGAGGATACGCTTCCATTTTTGCGGCTTCTAATAATCCACAGGCGGTGATTGCTAAGGCGGAACTATCTTTGTCAGAAGGATGTTCATCTGTGAAATCAAAATCCCAATAAGGAACAAGGTCTTCTGGTAAATGTGTCAAAAAGACATCAACGATTGCTTCATAATTTTTAGGTAAAGATGAAGTTCTTAAATAACTTTCATTTAAAGGAATCCCAAGAACAGCCCAACTTTGTCCACGTGCCCAAATCGACGCATCGCTATTTCCCTGATGTGTGGCACCGTGAGTTGGTGTACCGGTTGAAGGATCAAAATAATACGTATGGAAAGTTGTTGCGTTTTCTCTAACAACGGTACGTAACACTGTTTCGTAATGTTTCTTTGCTACTTCTCGATAATGATCATTACCTGAAATCTCAGAAGCTTGGAACAGTAAAGGTAAGTTGATCAATGAATCGATGATCAAGCGATACTCTTTTGGATCGCCATACGCGCCCCAGGCTTGGATAAATTGTCCTTTTTCTTGAAAACGTGCAAGTAAGACATCTGCAGCTTGAAGCAATTCTTCTTTGCATAATAAGCTGTTGGTTAAACGATAGCCTGCACCAGCAGATAAACTATATAAGAAACCAATATCATGATGATCTAATACGTGATGTGTGGTTAAACGCTCTTTGAAACTATGGATATTTTCCATGGCACGTACGAGAAATTTCTCTTTGCCAGTCCATTCATAAGCCAACCATAACATGCCAGTCCAAAAGCCATTCGTCCAGTCATCATTAGGTTTGATCCGATAGATCCCATTTGTTGCGCAAGCCGACGGAAAATCTAGACCGTAGCGTGTCATATTATGTTCGATTTTTTGGCAACACCAATCAATTTGCTTCGCTAGCCAGGCGCTATCGACAGACTGACTGATGGAAATAAGGGAATCTTTTGTTTGTTGTAATCCCATCATACCACTCCTCTTAATTTGTTAACATATTAACTTTAAACTAGTATAACCTAAATAATCAGAAAAAGCGAATGGCAAAATAAAAAAACAGAAAGCTTGGAAAATAAATAACCTTATTTATTTTTTTAAGTAGGTAACTCTGATCATGGATAGATATATATATAGTTAAGAAGGAATCCACAAAACGTTCAAAGAACGGTCTGATGGATTCCTTCTGGTTTTGCTTATTTCATTCAATGGGTGCGAAATTAAGGCTATTACCGTTCTACTTATTCTGCTTCAACTTCGATTTTCGTCTTAAAGTATTTCCAGTGCTTATAACTAATGATATATTCGGCTACGCTTCGATCGGCTAGGAAAGAATGCTTGATTTGCTTTACTACCGGTTCGCGGAAGCTTAATTTCAACAAATTCAATAGTTCAGGATCATCAGGAAAAACAATCTCATTCGTCTCGACAGATGAAAGAGAGAAGAGGTCGATCCCGAAATCTTTTCGCACTCGTTCGTAAATGCTAGAGTAATGGGCTAAGTCTTTACTAATAGGTTCCTTGACCAAACGTTTTGGCAGATGAGTGATATGCACAAGGAAAGGGATATCCTCAAAATATCGCACTCGTTTGATGCGATAATAAGAACCAATTTTTGGTAGTCCAAGTTCTTCTAAAATTTCAGGTTCTTGCGCTTCTTCTATCGAAACGACCTTGACCTTCTCTTTATCTAATGAATGTAATTCGATATCTGAGAATTTGACTGATTGAGAGACTTTTGATTTAGAAACAAAGGTCCCTTTCCCTTGGACGCGATAGAGATAGCCAGCGGTTGTAAGTTCATTCAATGCTTTAACGGCTGTGATCGAGCTGACAGAATATTTTTTCTTGATATCTGCTTCTGAGTAAAACTTATCTCCAGGAACAAATAAATGATTTTTGATTTCAGCTAATAATTCTTGCTTAATTTGTTCATATTTGGGAATCACCACATGAGACCTCCTTTTTTTGCGGTATTCAATTAATCTTACCATAACATGTTAACTTGTTTGTGGCAATGGATTAATTTTGGATCTAAATTTTTTAAGAAAAAAATATAATATGTTAAGATGTTAGGTTTACGTTTGAGTTGATATGTGATATAGTGTACGTAATCAATAGCTAACATGTTAAGTAGCTTAGATGTTTATTTAAGGGGGAAGAGAGATGAGAAATATCTTATTGGTCAGTCATGGTAGCATGGCCGATGGAGTCAAAGCCAGTTTAGAGATGATTGTTGGCGTGCAAGAACATGTCCACACACTTTCTTTAAGACCAGATGGCGATAATTTACAATTTGAACATGAATTAACTGAGAAAATGAAAGCCCTTAACGGTTCGACCTTGATTATTGCAGATCTGTTAGGTGGGACACCATGTAACACAGCGCTAAAAAATTACCTAGAAGATGAAGAAGTTACAATTATTGCTGGGATGTCTTTACCTTTAGTCATGGAAGCGACCCTTAATCCACAAGCAACGATCGAGGCGTTGATCGATTTGGCACGCGGGGGTATCGTAGATGTCAAAAACAAGATGATCGCAACAGAAGCGGAAGAAACGCAAGCCGTAGAGGGAGATCTAGCACAATATAAGGAATTTAAAGGCAAAGCGAATATTGTCAATGTAAGGATTGATGAACGCTTGATTCATGGTCAAGTTGCAGGAATTTGGTCCACAAGTTTGAATACACAACGGATCATCGTGATCAATGATGAGGCAGCAATGGATTCTTTACAAAAATCTTCATTAAGAATGGCAGCGCCTACATCTATGCGGCTATCCGTTTTAACTATTGCTGCGGCGGCAAAAAATGTTCAATCTGGCAAATATGGCAAGCAACGTATTTTTTTACTTTTTAAAAATCCGACAGATGTCTTGCGGTATTTAGAAGCGGGCGGTGAGCTGGCTGCAATCAATGTAGGAAACATGAGTCATAAAGAAGGTGCGAGAGAAATCACGAAAAGCATCAAGGTCATGAAAGAAGAAGAAGCAGTGTTTGAAGCAATCGCAGCCAAAGACATAAAAGTGACCGCTCAACTGGTACCAAATGATCCAGTCATCGATTTTATGGAAAAACTAAGAAAGTGATTTAGGAGGAAATAATCATGCAACATTTAGCCATGTATCAAATTATTCTTATTACAGTTTATGCTTTTATTGCAATCAATGATTCACTTATTTCAAATACGTTGACACAACCAGCCATTGCGGGAATGATCTCCGGGATGATCATGGGAGATTTAGAAACTGGCTTGATGGTAGGGGGAACCCTTCAATTGATGCGTTTAGGGATTGCGGCTTTTGGAGGTGCATCTGTACCCGACTTCTTTACTGGCGCTGTATTAGGAACGGCGTTTGCTGTGATTTCTGGTAAAGGCGCGGAATATGGGATCGGTCTAGCTGTACCAGTATCATTACTGATGCTACAGCTTGATGTCGTTGCTCGCTTCTGTAATGTCTTTTTGCTACACCGTGTAGATCGTGCGATTGAAGATATGCGTATCAACAGTATCCCACGGTTAGTATTATCTGGTTCATTCCTATGGGGGCTTTCTCGAGCAATTCCGATCTTATTGATGTTACTAGTCGGTGATGCAGCAGTCTCAACAATCACAGAAAATACACCTGAATGGTTGATGAATGGATTACGTACAGCAGGTGGCGTACTACCAGTTGTCGGTGTGGCCATCCTTTTACATTATTTACCAGCAAAACAGTATATTCCTTACTTACTTTTAGGTTTCTTCTTATCAGCCTATCTACAAGTACCAATGCTTGGTATTTCAATCGTTGGTGTTATTGCTGCATTGTTAGTATTCAAACGAGATAACGAAAAAGAAGCAACTGCTCAAACAGTGACAACCACTGGAACACTTGAAGGAGGTTTTGATGGCGATGAGTAATCAAAAGTTAACGAAAAAAGAATTGAATGTCATCAGTTGGCGCTATATCCTTGGTAGCCAATTGAATTGGAACTATGAGCGTATGATGAGTACCGGTTATCTCTATGGTATTTTACCTGTACTGAAAAAATTCTATGGGGAAGACAAATCACAATTACAAGATATGATGAATACCCACAATCAATTTTTCAATACGAATGCGATTTTTGGGAACTTGATCATGGGGATCGATGTGGCAATTGAAGAAGAAGATGGTTACAAAGCAAAAGATACGATTGTCGCGTTGAAAACAGCGTTGATGGGTTCATTGGCAGGGGTAGGCGATTCATTATTCCATGTCATCTGGGGAACGATTTTTGGTTCAATCGCAGGTACATTGGCACAAAGCGGATCAGTCGTTGGCTGTGTGATCTGGATCATTGCCAATATCGCTTTACTTTTTGGACGAGCAGCATTATTACCACTTGGCTATAAGCAAGGAGTTAAATTAGTTACGACTCTGAAAAATAAACTAACAGCATTCACTAACGCAGCAACTGTTTTAGGGATCACAGTTATTGGTGCCTTGATTCCGTCAGTTATCAAAGCAACGGTTCCTTTCGTTTACAAACAAAATGGGGTGGAGTTAGTTGTTCAAGATACATTAGATGCGATCTTACCTTCATTAGTACCGGTTTTATTAGTCTTATTGACTTACTGGATGTTAGGTCAGAAGAAATTGAATTCAACTCGCGTGATCTGGATCATTTTGATTCTTTCGATTGCATTAAGTGCTGCCGGGATCTTAGCTTAAATGATTCATAAAAAATGAATGAAGTGATCGCAAGGTCGTGATCCGATCTGCAAGAAAGAATCGTTCGAAATAAGAATGCGCCTTTCTTGCAGATTTTTTTAGTTCAAAAAATATCTATAATCAAAAAGGAGAACAAAATGAAGCGTTGGTCAACAAAATTAGTGGTGACATTAGGGTGTAGTTTATTCGTTGGTATTGGGTTAGGGTACAGTCAACAAGTCGGTGCAGAAGAAACACAAACTGAAACACAAAAAAGTACGACATCAGGAAACTATGAGTCAGATTTTTCGCAGTATTTAGGTACTTGGCAAGACATTGTTGGAAAAGCAGATAAACATACCAACGAGAATCGGTTACAGATCGCCAATCAGAAGGTTAATCAACAATTTGAGTCTGTGTCGTTATTACTAGATGCAGGTGTCCGCAGCTCAGGTGATCTAGAATACACGTTTCTATATGAGGGACAGACCAATTTTGGACTAGTTTTTCGAGGAAACGATCAGACGACATCGAACTGGCAATCGTTTGCCTATATGCGCGATGGTGAATGGCAATTGGGGCAGCCTGGGGGGAAATGGTTGACAGCCATCAAAGGTCCTACACTGATTTCAGGACAAACCTATAAATTGTTACTAAGATATGAAGGAACATCGTTCCAAGCATATTTGAACGACCGTTTGTTGTATGAAAATCAAGAAGTTCTTTATTCTGATGGGACAACGATCAATGGGGACTGGTCAGGTTATTCAGGGATTCGGTTATTTGGGAATGAGAGTAAATTAACTATTTATTCCATGCGTAGTGGAGCGGTCAATAGTCTGCAAGTGGAAGAACCGACAGAAGAATTTCAAACAATGAAAGCAAACTGGAAAGATCAACTTGTGTCAACAACGACCGATTTAGCTAATCCAGCGATTGCCAATTATGTAAACGCTCTTTCTGACGAAACAGAAAAACTTTACGAGACAATGAATCAAGATCCTGACCGCACGTATCTGTGGCCATTAGAATCTGGGAATACCGCTTCGGCAGATTTAACCACGCAATTTACAAAGTTGCAAAAACTAGCGTTAGCATATGGAACGAATGGGACAAGTTTTTATCAAGATGAAGACATCAGTCAAGCGATTCAAAGTGGGTTAGATTTTATGATCACAAAAAAAGGCTATGATGGAACAAAGTATCATGGCAATTGGTGGGATTGGCAAATCGGAGTAGCTCAAAAATTTGTGGCGATTTTGATGATACTTGATGGAGAAGTGCCAGGAGAGAAGCTGCACGAGTATACGACTGTGTTGAGTAAATATGTACCCGATCCATTTAAACAACTATACACTAAACCACAAGGAACTTTTGTCGCGCTTGATTTTATACCAAATTTTTCAACAACTGGTGCGAATCGCACAGATTTAGCGCAAACTGTCTTAGGACTAGGTCTCTTACAAAATGATCCCGCGAAAGTTACACAAGCAGTTGAGAGTATTACAGACGTCTTTAAATTAGTGAACCATGGAGATGGATTTTATCAAGATGGTTCGTTTGTCCAGCATGAAACGATCCCTTACACAGGTTCTTATGGGAATGTACTAGTCAAAGGCGTAGGCCAAATTTTATCGATCGTCAAAGAATCTCGCTATACGTTGACAGCTGATCAAATAAAGTCCTTTGTTGATAACGTACAATCGGCATTTATCCCATTAGTGTATCAAGGTGAAATGTTGCCTTTAGTCAACGGTCGCTCCATTTCTCGAGCACCAGCAGCGACAAAAACGGGTTACGGATCGACAACGATGTACAATTTAATGATCGTGGCGAAATTTGCACCTGAAACACAGCAAAAAGCGTTACAAGAAGCAGTGAAATATTGGATGTTGTCTAATCCTAACTATTATTTGACGAATACGAGAGATTACAATGATTTGATGATGACAACGGAGCTATTGGCTAATACCACGGTGATGGGTAAGCAACTACCGTTCATCGGAACAAAGATGTACCATGCAATGGATCGGTTTGTCCAACGAACAGAGAATTACCATTTAGGATTAAGCATGTATTCGAAGCGAATCTCTTCATTTGAAGCAGGAAATCTGGAAAATCAACGAGGCTGGCATACGTCTGACGGGATGATTTATCTTTACAATGATGACCAAGTCCAATTCGGTCCGAGTTATTGGCCAACAGTCGATCCTTATCGTTTACCTGGTACGACCATTGATACAGTACCTTTAGCAGATGAAATTTCAGCATTTACTACAGTGACTTCAAATGAAACATGGATAGGCGGTGCCGCTGCTGGAGATCAAGGTGTAGTAGGAATGGCTCTTAACAAAGAAGGAACAAAAAACAATGGAACGACCTTACCGATGAATGTTCAAGGGAAGAAGTCATGGTTTACATTGGATGGGCAAATCATTGCCTTAGGTGCCGGTATTACAGGAGATACAACTGCTTCAATCGAAACAATCGTTGATAATCGCTTATTAAATGATTCATATACGTATCAAGTGCTTTCGGATAAAGGAATGATTGATCAGTCACAACAAGCGAAGGAAGCCTCTTGGTTATTGTTAGAATCAGATCATCAACATGCGTCGATCGGTTATTATTTCCCACAAAAGGAAACAGTCGATGTGATCAGTGAGACACGTACAGGTACTTATCGAGAAATCAATGAAGCATTTCCTAGTGATACACCATATACAGGTGACTACCGCACCTTCTCAATCAATCATGGACAGCAACCAAAAGATGCAGAATATGCTTATGTGATGTTGCCCGGCAAGACTCAATCGGAATTAGCAGATTATGCAGCAAAACAGCCAGTTGCGATTTTGCAAAATACCAAAGAAATCCAAGCAGTCGAAGTGAAAATCTCTGGTTATTTAGGCATCAATTTTTGGCAAGAACAAGGCGGAGAAATAGCAGGGATCAAAACGAATAAACCAATTTCTTTACTAAAACAAACGAAGGCAGAACAAACAGTTTATACAATTGCCAATCCAACGCAACAAACTGAACCAGTAACACTTACTTTACCAAGTGATTTTACTGACGTGGTGTCTACGAGTGAAGGGATTGTCTATGATAGTCAAACGCACACATTCACCATTGACTTCGCACAGTTTGAAAGTAAAACGATTGTTGTTAAATAGATCTACCTTTCTAAGTCATAATTAAACACAGATCAATTGAAAAAAACAGAAGCTTCCCAATCGTTTTCGTATTGGAGGAGCTTCTGTTTTTTTATAAAGTACGCTCTTTCTTAAGCCCACTTGAGATCACCGATAAAGTTGATATTCAGCCATAAAGAATAGTCAGAGAAACCTTCAGTTACTTTGCGGTTGAGTTTATCTCTAAGCCGATCTTGCGCGCGGATACTATCTAATTCACTATCAGGCAAAATCACGATATCTAGTTCAAGAATGACTTGATCCCCTACTTTTGCGATTCGTAAGACATAGGTTTCGATGGCGACATTTTGCAAGAGCTTATCAACTACTAACAAGATTTTTTCGCGTAATTCATATTTTGGGGGTGCATAAGTAAGTTCTAACGTGGCATTTTTGATTTCAGTCACCGATAGATAAATATAAAAAATGGTGATTCCAATAGAAATCACTGGGTCAATCAGTTGTGCGATGGCAAGATATGGCGTTCTTGCTAGTAAAGCAGAGACGATGATCGAGACCACGACTCCTAAACTGAATAGAAAACCGAAGCGCCATTGTTCTAGTTCTACCTTATAAAAGGAATGATTGATCGGATTTTTTTTCAAATAAAGATAAAAGACAAAACAAAAGAGTGTCCCAAACAAAGAAAAGGGCAAGCCAATCGCTAAATCAACGTAGGTATCTGCATAAAGCAAACTGAAAAAAGACTCAATCAGACCATAGGAAGAAATCAATAGGATGACACTGTATTGGATAAAAACAACCAAGGGCATCAGCGATTCCTTTCCAAATGGAAAACGTTCAAAATCTTGTGTCTGGATAAACTTAGCAATATATAATGCGATCAGAGACATCAGTGCACCGACCATCGTATAGACACCATCAAGCAAGAGGACATTGTAATTGATCATCAATCCCGTAAGTAGCGCTAAAAGACCATAAACGGTTCCTGCAATGATGGAGGCGGTTAATAATTTTTTTATTTTTTGCGTATTTTTCATATAACTAAAACCCTTTCTGGAATAGATGCTTTTTTGAGAATAATACTGATTGTAATAAAAGATGCGAATAAATACTTGCGGTTAGAGTCGTTCTAAGCCTTATACTTTACTCATCTTATCAAAGGAGGAGCGTTGTACAAGTAAAAAATCAAAACTAAAGGTGGAAATAGATTGAAAAAGAACGTATTGATTCTTGGTGCATCGGCACCAATTGCTAAATATAGCTATGAATTTTTAAAAAATGATCCTACTGTGAATATAACTTTATTTTTGAGAAATCCGGATAAAGTCTTTGATAAGGAGCGAAGTATCATTGGTGATGCGATGAATCTAGATGATTTGGTTCATGCAATGAAAGGCATTGATATCGTCTATTCTTGCTTAGGTCCTTATAATATGGTGCCTTTAGCTAAACATGTGATCGAGGCGATGAACCAGAATAAGATCAAACGCGTATATTGGATGGCAACACTTGGGATCTACGGTGAAGTTGACTTCAATGACGAAGAAGCAGTTGCAGAGTTGGGCGACTATCGCGATCCTGATACTTATTTAGGGGATCAGCGTATTGCAGCAGATTTGATTGAGAACAGTCAGCTAGACTTCACCATCATCCGCCCTAATTGGCTAACCGATAATGAAACTATCGAGGATATTCGTATCGAGAATAGAAACGGAAAAAGTCTCATTGGTGAAATCAGCCGACAAACTGTAGGGAAATACCTTGCAACTTTGATCAACGAGCCAAATACTCATATGTATGACTCTATTGCATTAACGGCAAAGGGAAAAATACACGAGTAAATAATTGAGGTTGGACGGAAGTATTCAGCTTTGAAAAATAAGGCAGGATCCCCAGAAAGTATTCTTTGATTTTCTGGGGATTCTGTCTTACTATTTTTTGTGATGATTGAAAGAAAAGTAGTTAAAACACACGTAAGATTCACTTTCGTCTGTGATTATAGAAATGAGTCAACGGCGGGAATCAAGTAGTCTCTTTTAAAATAAGGCAACAGCCACAAAAATTGGAAGAGCAATTTTTATGGTTGCCGCCTTATTTGTTGAGGGGAAACACTTCTGTCCCAATATCAGATCGCTAGTTCTTTGACGTCAATGCTCCAGCCTAACTAGAAAGCATGTTGGCACAGTCCAATTGATTGAACATTTTATAGAGATTGTCAAAACTTGTTTCGATCATATTAGATACTGCTTCGTCGGTGTTAGAACCAATATGTGGTGTAACGATCACTCGCGGATACATATCGATCAGCGCTTTAGCTGTTGCATCGATCAATAATGGATCTTCATCAAAATTTTTGTTGAAAATCAGCGCTTCATTAGGCAAGACATCTGTACCAAATCCAGATAGTTTTTTGCTCGTCAACGCATCAAGGATTGCTTGATTATCCTGTAATTCCCCTCTAGCAGTGTTGATCAAAATCGCATCATCCTTCATTTTTTCGATAAAATCTTTATTAATGAAACGTTCATTTTTACCCGGGATGTAAGGTATATGGATACTGACGATATCACTTTCTGCCAGTAATTCATCAAGAGACTTAAATTCGATGAATGCTTTTGCTTCTTCACTTGGATATAGATCATTACCAATCACCGTTGCGCCTAATCCTTTGAAAAGTTTTGCTTCTGTTAGTCCGATGTTCCCTACACCAATGATCCCAACTGTACAGTTTCGGACTTCTTTACTGAACATAAAGCGATCAACGGTAAAATTATAAGAAGCTGTTTTATTCGTTGTATGAGTTGTTCTACGTAAAAGCATCATTGCTAAAGTAACAGATAATTCAGCGATTGCATTTGGTGAATAAAATGGTACATACGCCACTTGCATTCCATGATCGTGAGCTGCCATTAAATCAATGTGATTTGTCCCAACTGTACGCGTGAGTAGGAACTTGATCCCGAATTGGGCAAAACGTTCGATATTTATGCGATTTGCTAAACAGTTACCTCTAAGAATGACGGCATCCATTCCTTTGGCTTCTGTATAGTTTGTCTCATTTAATAATTCTTCTACGAGATTCAAATTGAATCCGTGGATATTCAACTGCTGAAAGAGTGATCTTTCAGCAGGGCGAACACCATAACATACAACATTTAAATTTTTCATAGTATAGTTTCCTTTCGTTAATTAATTATATAATGGGCTTTAATTTCCAAGCAAGTTTAAGACGATGATCCAGATAGGGATCAACACGATCGAGAAGAGTGTAGAAAGTAAAGAGGCGTTAGAGGCAAGTACTGCTTCTTTTTCAAAGTTGATGGCATAAGCAACCGCAACTGTTGCAGCCGGAGTAGCCATCATAATGATCATTGTACTTAGACCAACTGCGTTCACTGGTAAAATATTCATTACGTTCAACAGTAAAAGTGAAAGTAAAATCACAAGTGGGAAGACAATGACTTTGATGAATGAATAGTACCAAGAGGTGTGACTGCTGAGGGTTTTTCCGAATGGCAGATCGCCTAATGTGATCCCGATTGCCAACCAAGCGAGTGGGGAGGCTAAACTAGAGAGGAACGTCAAAGGTTTAAATAGCCATGGCAACGTCTGATCGATTCTTAAAAAAGCAATAGATTCAGAACTAGACTGAGCAATTTGAGGTAAGCTATCTTGGAAGAGCCAAATAAATAATCCGATAAACGTTGCCAATACGATTGGGTTCAAGATCATTTCTCTAATATTCTTGCGTGCCATTTTCAATCCGCTCATTTTTAGATAAGCATAAGAGTATAAAAAGATACGATAACCAATGTTAAAAATCGATGCGTACAAAATCCCTTCTGCGCCAAAGACTGCACCGACGACAGGAATACCGAAGAATGTTGTTGACCCGAAAATAGAGAGTACACGCAATGTGTCTTCTTTATTTGGTGCATATCTAAAAAAGAAGAATTTACTTAGAAAAATCAAGAAAACGTGGACTAAGATTCCGAGAATCAAAATGTTGATTCCTTGATTCAATACTTCATCATTCAAGTCCTGCATAAACGAATTAAAAGCTAATGCAGGAATTGCGACAGTTAAGACGACCTTAGACAAAGTCTTTCCGACATCTGATGAGAAAACCTCACGCTTTCTTAAAAAGTAACCTAATAATATAATAAACAGTGTGGAAGTGATCGCACTGATAATTTCCATGTTGATGACATTGCTTAATGTTTCTGATAGTGACATTTAAATTTTCCTCCTCAATTCTTGTGAATGTTTTAATTTGTTTATTTAATCAGCTGTGCATGTGTACCACTCCTCCTCAATTACATCCTAGAGGTTAGAATCGTTATAAGGTCAATATGCTTTACAAATAAAATCACAAAAGTATTTTTTCTTCTATATAAGTGATTTTTTACTTTTTTTAATGTAAGCGATTTTATTAAAAGAATAAAAAAAGATTGACCTTAGAGTTGTTCTACCCTTTAGTCTTAACATGTAAACAGGAAAGCAGATAAAGGAGAGAATAATATGAACAATCGCAAGAAAAAGTATTTTTGGCATCCGATGACGGATACTCGAGCAAGTGAAGAGGAAACGATCGTTATCGAACGTGGAGATGGGAATTTTATCTATGATGATACGGGGAGAAAATTACTCGATGGTGTCGGTGGATTATGGTGTATGAACGTTGGTCATAATCGCCCTGAAATGAACCGAGCAATTGCTGATCAAATGGAAAAATTATCTTACTATCAATTGTTTACGAATATTGCCCATCCCAAGGCATATGAATTGGCAGAAAAAATCATTCAAATGACGCAAGAAGAAGAGATGGCGAAAGTATTCTTTACTTCTGGAGGAAGTGATTCAGTAGATACTGCTTTAAAAATCACAAGACAATACTGGCAAGCAGTCGGTAAACCGACAAAGAAAGTATTTCTGTCATTGGAAAAAGCCTATCATGGGATGCATTATGGTGGAACGTCGATAGGTGGCAACCCAATCTATCGGGAATTTATTGGTCCAGGTTTACAAGATTGTGTACGTGTCTCTTCCCCGCATTTGAAGAAAAATAAATGGAATTGCCAAGATCCAGAAGAATTAACAAAACACTGTATCGCTGAACTAGTTGAAACGATTGAACAGATTGGCGCAGATCACATTGCTGCATTTATTGCTGAGCCGATCCAAGGTGCTGGCGGTATCATCGTTCCACCAACTTCTTATTGGCCAGCTTTAAGGGAAGTTTGTGACACTTATGATATTTTATTGATTGCAGATGAAGTGGTGACAGGGTTTGGTCGTTCAGGATATCTTTTTGGTAGTCGTGGCTGGGGCATCAAACCAGATGCCATGGTGCTAGCGAAAGGATTATCTTCTGGATATGTTCCACTAGGGGCTACTGTTTTTAACAAACGCATCGTTGAAGGAATCGAATCAGCGACCAATGGAGCTAATGTCATTATCCATGGGCATACTTACGGTGGACACCCGCTGGGCTGTGTGGCAGCATTAGAAGCTTTACGTATTGTGGAAGAAGAAAACTTAGTTGAAAATGCCCGTGAAGTCGGTGCATATTTATTGGCACGTCTAAAAGGACTTGAAGGAACATATGACTGCATTAGTGATGTTCGTGGAAAAGGCTTGATGATCGCCATCGATTTTGAGAATACAGGGAAATATGATGTGGAACAAACAGCAAAAAATGTGCAAGCAGTTGCTGATTATGCCATCAATGCAGGAGTCTTGCTCCGCGATGAACTACAAACGATCATCATTTCACCATCGTTGACCTTTTCAAAGGAAAACGCAGATCAACTATTCGATGCGATCCATATGGGCTTTGAGGAGTGGCAAAAGCAACAATAATTCAAAGGAGGATATAATATGACAATCATTGGTGTACCAAAAGAAATCAAAAATTCAGAGAAACGTGTAGGCGTGACACCCGCAGGAGTCAAAGAGTTAGTAACAGCAGGTCATATCGTTTATGTAGAAGAACGTGCAGGGGAAGGATCAGGCTTTACAGATAGTCAATACCGTGAAGCTGGCGCTCAAATCAAAGCTGATCCAGAGACAGTCTGGTCGGCAGAAATCGTCGTGAAAGTCAAAGAACCACTAGCATCAGAATATCAATACTTTAGAAACGATTTGATTTTGTTTACGTACTTGCATCTAGCCGCAAATCTTGAATTGACTGAAGCATTGATCAAATCTGGAACAACAGCGATTGCCTATGAAATGGTTACGAAAAACGGAGCATTCCCATTACTCGCACCAATGAGTGAAGTCGCTGGCCGTTTAGGCGGTCTATTGGGTGCGGAGATTTTAGCGAAGCAAAGTGGAAAATTGATTTCAGGTGTAACAGGTGTTTTACCAGTTCAGGCAACTATTTTAGGTGGTGGGATCGCCGGAGTGAGTGCGGCACATTACTTGCACGGATTAGGAGCAGATGTGACGATCTTAGATATCAATGTCGACCGCTTACGTGAATTGTCAGAGATGTTCAATGGACAAGTAAAAACCCTCTACTCAAGCCCAGCGAATATTGAGAAAATGGTGTTGACTAGCGATATCGTGATTGGTTCAGTCTTATTACCAGGTAAAAAAGCCCCACATCTTATCACAGAAGAATTAGTGAAACAGATGAAAGAAGGAACGATCTTAGTGGATATTGCGATTGACCAAGGCGGCTGTTTTGAAACGAGCCAGCCAACCACCCATGAAGAACCGACTTTCGTTAAACATGGAGTGATCCACTACTCGGTTGCGAATATGCCAGGTTTAGTTCCTCAAACGTCTACGTTAGCTTTAACGAATGTCACGATGAGATATATCAAGGGCTTAGCCTCCCAATCACTGACAGAAGTCATCCAAACGTATCCAGAGATCCTACCAGGAATCAGTACCTATAAAGGAAAACTGACCTGTCCTGAAGTGGGGGAAGTTTTTGAGCGAACCGTTGACGATATTCGTGAGCTCGTTTAAAAATTTTCTAAAAAGTGAAGGAAATACAATGACTAAAAAAACTCGTATGGTCCAAGTCGGCTGTGGAAAAATGTCGAAAGAGATTATCAAATATGCCATGGCAAAAGATATTGAAATCGTTGGAGCTGTAGACAATCGTCCAGAGGCGATCGGTCAGGATCTAGGGCTATATTTAGGATATGACCAAGCTTTAGGAGTGAAAATCTCTAACGATCCCCACGAAGTATTTCAAAACTGTGATGCCGATGTGGCATTAGTCACGATAGCTAGTTATATCAAAGATTTCATGCCAAGTTTAGAGATACCCTTGACCTATGAAGTCAATGTTTTAACAATCAGTGAAGAAACTTTATATCCTTGGACGACTTCGGTTGCAGAAACCAATCGTTTGGATAAAATCGCAAAAGCCAACAACGTTACGATTTCAGGAACAGGAATGCAAGATATTTACTGGGTGTTGTTTCCAACGCTGCTGGCTGCTGGCATGAATGACGTACAAAAAATCAGTGGGGAAGTCAGTTATGATGTCGAACACTATGGAAAAGCGTTAGCAGAAGCACATGGTGTGGGCTATGACCAAGCAAGATTTGACAAAGAAATTGCCAATGCAACCGATTTGCCTTCCTATTCTTGGATGACCGCAGAAGCCATCTGTGCCAAAATGGGTTGGACGATCAAACGCATTGCTCAAAAGAACGTTCCAATCGTTTTAGATAAAGATATTCCAAGGTTGTCAGTTGGTTAAAGAGAAACAAAAAAAGAGCGAGGATGCAATATCCAAGCTCTTTTTCGTTTAGTCTAAACCAATCAAGTAATCTTCATCTTTCATCGCTTCTACGTTACCTAATAGGTAGCCGTTTCCGACTTGAGAGAAGAAATCGTGGTTACTTGTACCAGTAGAGATCCCATTCATCACGATCGGGTTGACATCATTTGCTGTATCAGGGAATAGTGGGTCCATTCCTAGATTCATCAATGCTTTATTTGCATTGTAGCGTAAGAATGTTTTGACTTCTTCCGTCCAACCGATTGGATCATACAATTCTTCTGTGTAGCGCTCTTCGTTTTCGTATAATTCATATAACAAATTATACATCCAGTCTTTCAATGTTTCTTGTTCTTCTTCAGGTAATTCGTTGTAACCTAGTTGGAATTTATAGCCAATATACGTGCCATGGACAGATTCGTCACGAATGATCAACTTGATGATCTCTGCCACATTGGCTAATTTATTATTTCCTAAATAATAAAGTGGTGTATAGAATCCTGAGTAAAATAAGAAGGTTTCTAAAAAGACACTCGCAATTTTTTTCTCTAACGGCGTACCGTTTTTGTAGATCTCATTGATACGCTCCGCTTTTTTCTGTAGATAAGGATTCGTATTCGTCCATTCAAAGATTTCTTCGATTTCTTTTTTCGTATTCAATGTACTGAAGATCGAAGAGTAACTTTTCGCATGGACAGACTCCATAAATTGGATATTGTTCAATACCGCTTCTTCATGGGGCGTGCGGACATCTTTACGTAATTGATCCATCCCGCTTTCTGATTGAACGGTATCAAGTAAAGTCAATCCACCAAATACGTGACCAACTGTATCTTTTTCTAATTGGGAAAGCGTACGCCAGTCGTCTAAGTCATTTGACAAAGGGATACGTGTGTCTAACCAAAATTGCTCAGTTAATTTCTCCCAAGTCGATTTATCAATGATATCTTCAATTTCATTCCAGTTTATCGCTGCATAATAAGTTTCTGACATGAGAATGCTCCTTTATTAAAATCCAGTAACGGTTCTATCACTAAGTGAAATTAGATTACACAGCTTTCACATTGGTTGCTGCCGATTTCTTCTGCATCGTCTGTAAACGTACGTACATAATAAATCGATTTGATTCCTTTGTGGAAAGCATAGTGTCTTAGAATATTTAGATCACGTGTGGATTGTTTTGTCGTTTCTTTCCATTCGTACAAACCTTCTGGGATTTCTGAACGCATAAACAACGTCATACTCATTCCTTGATCCACATGTTTTTGTGCTGTGGCATAAATATCGATCACTTTACGCATATCCATATCATAAGCAGAAGTGTAATACGGGATTGTTTCATTTGATAAATAAGGCGCTGGGTAATAGATTTTCCCAATTTTCTTTTCTTGGCGTTCTTCGATCATACGAGTGATCGGATGGATACTTGCACTAGTATCATTGATATAAGAAATAGAACCATTAGGTGCTACAGCTAAACGATTTTGGTGATACAAACCATCTTTCATGATTGCTTGCTTCAAGTTTTCCCAGTCTTGGGCAGTCGGAATAAAGATACCATCAAACAAAGCAGCAACTCGTTCAGATTTTGGTTGGAATTCGCCAGTGACATATTTATCAAAATAAGTGCCGTCTGCATAAGCTGATTTTTCAAAATTATGGAAGACTTGTTTTCTCTCACGTGCGATATTGTTACTTTCAACAAGTGTCCAGTAATTCAACAACATGAAATAAACATTGGTAAAATCAAGTGAATCTTCGGAACCATATTCCATTTGCTCTTTGGCAAAATAAGTATGAAGTCCCATGGCACCAAGTCCGATCGTATGATTCAATTTGTTTCCGTTTTGGATCGGTGGAACCACGTCAATATCCGAAGCATCTGTGATATACGTCAATGCACGAGTCATCGTGCGGACAGAACGACCAAAGTCAGGGCTATCCATCAAATTGACGATGTTTGTAGAACCTAAGTTACATGAGATATCTGTTCCTAGTTCTTCATATTCTTGCTTGCCGTTGATGACAGAAGGTGTCTGTACTTGTAAAATCTCAGAACATAAGTTACTCATGATGATTTTACCGTCTACAGGATTTTCACGATTTGCCGTATCAATATTGATGATATACGGATAACCAGACTCTTGTTGTAATTTAGAGATCTCGTTTTCTAAATCACGGGCTTTGATTTTTTGTTTACGGATATTTGGATTTGCGACTAAATTGTCATATTCCGCAGTGATATCTACGTAAGAAAATGGCACACCATATTCTTTTTCCACACTATAAGGACTGAATAGATACATTTCTTGGTTTTTACGTGCTAATTCATAGAATTTATCTGGGACGATCACACCAAGTGATAAAGTCTTCACGCGAATCTTTTCGTCTGCATTTTCTTTTTTTGCTGAAAGGAACATCATGATGTCTGGGTGGAAGACGTTTAAATAAACGACACCCGCACCTTGACGTTGTCCTAATTGGTTCGAATAACTAAAGCTATCTTCAAACAATTTCATGACTGGAACAACACCGCTAGCTGCACCTTCGTATCCTTTGATCGGCGCTCCGGCTTCACGTAAGTTAGAAAGTGTGATCCCAACACCACCACCGATTCGTGAAAGTTGTAAGGCAGAGTTAATCGAACGACCGATCGAATTCATATCATCCGTTACTTGAGTCAAGAAACAAGAAACAAGTTCACCACGACGTTTACGTCCAGCATTCAAAAATGAAGGGGTTGCTGGTTGATAACGTTGGTGGATCATTTCATCAGCTAAAGCTAAGGCTAGTTCTTCGTCGCCATTCGCAAAGTACAACGCATTGAATGCGACACGATCTTCATAAGATTCCAAGTAGGCAGAACCATCATTTGTTTTTAACGCATATTGAGAGTAGAACTTATAGGCTGCCATGAATGATTTAAATGTAAAGTTTTGTTCGAATAGGAATTGATAAAGTTTTTCAATAAATTCACTACTATATAATTGAATGAACTCTGCTTCTAAATATTGGTTGTCGATCAAATACTGGATTTTGTCGATCACTGTTGGAAACGTCATCGTATTTGGTTTGACATTTTCTTCAAAAAAAGCAGCTAAAGCTTCTTTATCTTTATTTAAAGGGATTTGCCCGTTGACTGGTCGATTGATTTCATTGTTCAGCTTAAAGTAGCTGACATCTTTTAGATTTTTAAGACTCATACATACGCCCAACCTTCTTTTTGATTTTGATGATACGTGTTTGACCACAAGATATAGTGGTGTTCATTGCTGTAAAAAAGGATTTGGGGAGGTTACGGACAATATCCGTAAGTCCATCAAATCCATGGTGGCAGAGGATCAAGTAAATCCTCGATCTATTTGACAACTGTTTGAATGATTCTTAGCTAGCTAAGTGACGTAGTTGATCTGGTCTGAAACCAATGACAGTCGCTGCGTCTGAAGTGATGACCGGAACACTTTGGAATCCTTGGTCTTTTAACCATGAGATTGCTTCAGGTTGCTCGTCGATATTTACTTCTTCAAACTCGATTTTATTTTCAGCTAAAAAGCGTTTCACCATTTTACATTGCATACAATTATTTTTTGAAAAGATTTTTACGTTCATTATTATTTGCCTCCTTGCTCGTGTGTTTTCTCTATAATCAATAGTATAAATCTATTAGTAAAAAAGTCAATCAACAAACACTACATCTTGTGTTGTGGAAATTGTGGAATACTATGTTTTGTGGTTTTTGAAAAACAATGAAAACAAGTATCTCGTGCAGATTCGCTTGTATTAATACAGAAATGCTTGTGGAAAACTCCGTTAAAAAATATTTTTTTAACCTTTGCTTGCCAATAAATGAATGTTCGATCGAAAAATCACAAACGAAAAAGGTATGCAAAATGATGGAAAGAAGAAGAGAAATAAATGCAGATCAAAACCAGAAGAAAAAGGTATTTATACATTTAGAGATAGAAATTTTTTCACAAAACGAAAAATGATCATGAAGTGTCTAAGGATCATCGAAAAGAGAAACCCGAATCAAAATAGCAAAAGTCAAAAGAGTGCTCACTATATATAGTAGTAAGATGATAAATGTTGTAAAAATTGAACTAACAATATTTTTTAAATTTTTAATAACAATGTTATGTTTAAAAATTGGTTAATTGTCATGTTATCTGTTTTTTTATTCCTAGATTTTTGTTTAAATAGAGCCAACAGGACGTCTTGTTGATGCTTTGAAAATTCAATAAAAGGAAGCGATCCAGGATGCGTACAATGGTCAAATGGGTAGGTGTTATTTGTTTTACTTTACTAGTTTACGTTGGAGGAACAGTACAGGCAACTTCGATTCCAATCAAACCTACGATTACTGAAAAAAATCAACATGTGTTAGGTAGCAGCAGCCAATTCTCAGAGTCATTCACTCGAAGTCTGACAGACGATTCAGGAATCTCCGCTGCAGAACCAGGCAGACCAGCTAAAGATTTTATTGACATATCTTCCAATAATGGCAAGATATCGAGTGAAGAATTTCAAACGATGAAAAACTACGGCATTAAAGGGGTAGTCATAAAATTGACTGAAGGAGACTCGTATAAAAATCCGCTTGCTCCTGAACAGATTGCTTCAGCCGTTGCGGCAGGCCTAAAAGTAAGTGTCTATCATTATGCGTGGTTCAATGAAGAAGCTGACACAAAAGGGGAAGCTCAGTTTTTATTGGATTATATGAAAGAGTTGAACCTGCCATCGTCAACTGTTGTTGTCAACGATAGCGAAAATCCAAAGATGAACGTGGACAAAGTGACAGATAATGCATTGGTTTTCCAAAAAGCGATCCAACAGGGGGGCTATCAAAACGTCGTCCATTATTCGAGTGCTTCTTGGTTCACCGAAAACAAATTGGATATGACACGTCTAGGAAAAGAAAATTGTTGGGTTGCACAGTGGCCCTACGATCCTTCTGATAAAAATCCTTTGCATACAGATACAGCAGCTTGGCAGTGGGCAAGTGATCTTTATTTCCCAGAATTTCCTAGCCGTCATTTTGATGTAAGTAGTGACTATTTGAAAAAATTTACAAGTTAAATGAAATTTGTTTTTTAGCGCAAGAAACAAAAAGACAACCACGAAAATTTTTTGATTTTCGTGGTTGTCGCTTTATTCTCGAAGTGAGTGATACGAACTGTTTAGTTTGGGAAATCAACTGATAACTACCGGATTTCTTGTATAGAAGAAAAAAATAAAACCAGTTTACTTTTGCTTCTTTGAAGCGTCCATAGTAAGATGTTAGCTGACAAGTAGATGAAAGAGGAAGAATAAAATGAGTGAAAAAACCAAACTGGTTCGCCCACGTTATCAACAGATCGCTGTTGATTTGGCTGAACGAATCGTAGAAAATCGTTATCAAATCGGCGAGAAGATCCATGCAAGATCCACTTTAGCAAGCACGTATAACGCTTCGCCAGAGACGACTCGTAAAGCAATCAATGTTTTGGTCGATCTGGGGATCATGGAAGTCCGTCATGGCAGTGGTGCGTTTGTAGCATCTAAAGAAAAAGCAAAGGATTTCCTTTTACAATACCAAGATGTGCAATCGATCCAAGAAACAAAAGCAGAAATCATGGAAAGCGTGAAAAAACAACAAGAAGAATTGAACCATTTTTCACAACTATTGGATCAACTGGTGAGTCAAACGAAACGAATACATAAGATGAACCCACTTCTGCCTTTTGAACTTGCTTTGACAGAGGAAGCGGCTCACTTAAACCAATCCATCAGCGAATTGAATATTTGGCAAGCCACTGGTGCAACAGTGATTGCAATTTCCCACGATCAAGAACTGTTGGTCTCGCCTGGTCCGTATGCTAAATTTTCAGCGGGGGATACTGTCCACTTTATTGGGAACGAGTATACGCTGCAACGAATGACAAACTTTTTTTATCCAGATGGACAGTGAACGAGCGGATAAGAAAAATCTCATTTAATTCTAATTTTGGTCAATCCCTATACTGATAAGGGATTGACCATTTTTTTGTGTAGTTTCCCTAATAATACAGATACTTGGATTTTGACAAAGTGACTACATGATGTTATCGTAGTGTGGTCACTTTTTTCAGAAAGAAAAATGAATTTACATACAAAGGAGAATTTGTTTGGTAAAAGTAGAAGTAAAAAACTTAACGAAAATATTTGGTAAACGAACACAAACTGCTTTGGAAATGATGAAAAAGCACCAATCGAAAACAGAGATTTTACAAAAAACCGGCGCAACTGTCGGTGTATATGAAGCGAGTTTTGATGTACAAGAAGGTGAGATCTTCGTGATCATGGGACTTTCGGGGAGTGGGAAATCAACCTTGATCCGTCTATTGAATCGTTTGATTGAACCAACATCTGGCAATATCTTGATTGATGGAGAAGACATCTCAACACTTAGCAAAGAAGAACTTCGCGAAGTTCGTCGTCACAAAATCAACATGGTGTTCCAAAACTTCGGTCTATTCCCACATCGTACGATTTTAGAAAATACAGAATACGGTCTTGAAGTTCGCGGTGTTCCTAAAGAAGAACGTCAAGCGAAAGCAGAAAAAGCGTTAGAGAACTCAAGCTTGTTATCCTTTAAAGATCAATATCCTAGTCAATTATCTGGTGGGATGCAACAACGTGTAGGGTTAGCCCGAGCATTGGCAAATGATCCAGAGATCCTATTGATGGATGAGGCTTTCTCAGCACTTGATCCATTGATTCGTCGTGAAATGCAAGATGAATTATTGGAACTACAATCCAATGTGCAAAAAACGATCATCTTCATCACACATGATTTAAATGAAGCATTGCGTATCGGGGATCGCATTGCATTGATGAAAGACGGAGAAATCATGCAAATCGGTACTGGGGAAGAAATCTTGACTAATCCAGCCAATGATTACGTGAGAGAATTCGTTGAAGAAGTCGATCGCTCGAAAGTCTTGACGGCGCAAAACATCATGGTTCCTGCACTAACAACAAACATCGAATCAGATGGTCCAAACGTTGCATTGACACGTATGCGTAATGAAGAAGTCAGCATGTTGATGGCTGTTGATAGAAAACGTAACTTAAAAGGGATCATTACAGCAGATCAAGCATTAGAAGCAAGACGTCAAAAACGTCCATTGATCGATTTCCTTGATGAAAATGTTACCGTGATCGGTAAAGATATGTTAGTTAGTGATATTTTCAATATTATTTATGATTCGCCGACTCCATTAGCCGTGGTTGATAACGGGAAATTAAAAGGCGTTATTATCCGAGGTAGCGTAATCGAAGCATTAGCAGCAACAAGTGAGGTGAGCGAACATGAATAATCTATTGAACTATCAAATACCCGTCGCTGACTGGGTCGAAACGATCACTGATTGGTTGACAACAACGTTCGCAGGACTGTTCTCATTCCTTCAAACGATTGGTCAAGCAGTGATGACAGCTATCACGAATCTTTTATTAGTGATACCAGCACCACTATTTATTCTTTTAATGGCAGTTGCAGCGTTCTTTATTTCAAAAAAACGTCCCGGATTGACATTATTTACGTTGATTGGCTTATGGTTCATTTATAATCAAGGGCTATGGACAGATTTGATGAATACTGTCACATTGGTTTTACTATCGAGTGTGATCTCGATCATCATTGGTGTACCTCTTGGTATTCTCATGGCAAAAAATGATAAAGCGCAAGGAATCATTAAACCGATCCTTGACTTTATGCAAACAATGCCTGGTTTTGTTTATTTGATTCCAGCGGTTGCCTTTTTCGGAATTGGTATGGTTCCAGGGGTGTTTGCCTCAGTGATTTTTGCCTTACCACCAACTGTTCGCTTTACGAACCTAGGTATTCGCCAAGTACCGAAAGAGTTAGTAGAAGCGTCTGATTCATTTGGTAGTACGAGTTGGCAAAAACTAGTGAAACTTGAATTACCACTAGCAAAAGGAACGATCATGGCAGGGATCAATCAGACAACTATGCTTTCTCTTTCAATGGTCGTGATTGCCTCAATGATCGGAGCGCCTGGTTTAGGTCGTGGTGTCCTTTCTGCTTTACAACGTGCACAAGTCGGAAATGGTTTTGTCAATGGGGTAGCATTGGTGATCTTAGCCATTATCATTGACCGTTTTACGCAACACTTGAATCAACCAAATGATCAAAAAGCAGCAGGTACTGCGAAACAAAAAAATAAAAAGCGCCAAGGAGTGATCATTGGTGCAGTAGTCGTTGTTTTATTAGGTGCGATCGGTGTTGGAAGTTTTAGTTCTTCAACAAAAGAAACAAACACGATCAATCTTTCTTATGTGGAATGGGATACAGAAGTTGCTTCAACAAATGTCGTAGCAGAAGTCTTAAAAGAGATGGGCTATGATGTGAAAGTGACGCCTCTTGATAATTCGATCATGTGGGAATCCGTTGCAAAAGGAGAATCAGATGGAATGGTGGCTGCTTGGTTACCTAAGACTCATGGTTCTCAATATGAACAATACAAAGATCAAGTCGATGATCTAGGTGCAAACTTGAAAGGTGCCAAAGTCGGGTTAGCTGTTCCAACATACATGGATGTTAATTCGATCGCGGATCTAACCGATGAAGCAGGCAAAAAAATCACCGGTATCGAACCTGGTGCAGGTGTGGTGAATGCCGCAGAAAATACGATTGCCCAATATCCAAATCTTGAGGGTTGGACAGTTGAGACCTCTTCTTCAGGTGCGATGACGGTTGCATTAGGACAAGCAATCAAAAATCAAGAACCAATCGTCTTTACTGGTTGGACGCCACACTGGATGTTTGCGAAGTATGACTTGAAATATCTAGAAGATCCAAAAAATGCGATGGGAGATGCGGAAGAGATCCACACGATCGTCCGCCAAGGCTTAAAAGAAGATCAACCAGAAGCATACGCTGTGTTGGACAAATTCAATTGGACAGAAAAAGACATGGAAGAAGTCATGTTGGAAATCAACAGCGGCAAAGACCCACAACAAGCAGCAAGAGAATGGATCGATAAGAACCAAGAAAAAGTTGCTAGTTGGAAAAACTAAATAAATAAAAAAAATCGACTTTACTGAAACAAAAACTGTTTCGGTAAAGTCATTTTTTTTTATCACCGTGTTTGATCCGCAAATAAAACTGTTTTGAACATGTCAAACAATTGGAAAAATTTAAAAAACCAAGCCTATATCGTTGCTTCAGAAGTCGCTTGGATCGATATCTCAAATCTTAATGTCCATAAAGGAACAACAGTGACAGAATTGCAAAGAATCCTCCACGTCACACCAGAAGAAACCATGGCATTTGGCGATGGTCTAAATGATGTCGAATTATTAGAATGTACCGCTTACAGCTTTGCGATGAGCAATGCCTTTGAGCAAATCAAAGAAGTTGCACAATTTGTGACAAAGTCGAATGATGAAGATGCGGTGCTCCATACCATCAAAAAAATGATTGCTTTACAAGCATGAAAACCCAGTGAGTTGATGTCAGAGAAAGAGCCTTCAACCATTTAATTGGCAGAAGACTCTTTTTTTGTTTGTAAATAATCAACGAATCCATCAAGTGATAAATCAGCTGCATGAGCTAATAAGATCATTGTGCCAAATTTTACACTGTTCCAGTCATCTGATTGATTTAGACGTGTAAAGCTACTAGCGGTGATCCCAGTTTTCTTACTCAATTGGTAGTTGCTTTTAAACCCAAAGTCTTGTTTATATTGTTCAAACCAATTCATAAAATCGCTCCTTTGCTATGTACTCATTAAAATATACAAATTTTACTAAATCAACCGATAAGAGGTAAATTGAGAAAATAGGGTAGATACAATCATTGTATCACTACTGACAGATATGACCACCTGTTAGCGGATAAAGATTTTTGTTCAGCTATAAAAATAAAAGTGTTGGAAGAAAGCTGCAAAATATATAAAATCTTACGTTATAATGTATTTATTCAATTTGAGATGCTGCCATAGTTAATTGATTGGATAGATCACGAAGAAAGGGGGCAGTTTCAAAGAACAAACGACAGATCCAAAAGGTTTTCTCACATTGTTTGATGTTTATCTAATTTTAGGAGATGACATCTGGCTAATATTAGGCCGGTTTTTTGTTTAAAATTGAAAGGAGCTTGTGGTATGGAAGACATAAATGATAGTGAAGTTTATTTAAATCAATCCAGTGACTACTTAAATCTATCCCTTACTATAATGGCGAGTTTAGTTATCGGTGTGCTAGTGAGCATGAATATGGAGAGTTGACGCATGGAGAATAAAAAGAGAATAGCCATTACATTCATTGTTTTCACGCTGTTTTTTACCCTGTTTAGAAGCTCAATGTCAGGGATTTTTTCTCTCTATTACTCAAATTTTGGTGTGATAGATAACAATATCAGTCTTATAAAGAGTTTTCAAAATATAGGGATTTTACTGGGTTTATTACCAGCAGGATATTTGGCAGATAAAATTGGAAGAGTAAAAATCATTATTATTTCTTCAGTAGTGATTGCATCTAGTTTTTGTATTATTTTATTTTCAAACGATCTTATTGGATTTTCATTAGCTGAATTTCTTTATGGTATAGGATTAGCTATGAACTCAGGGGCAGTACTAGCATATACAAATGACTTGGAGAATCATTATAATATCAGACTTGAGAAGAAAGTAATGGGGAGAAGAACGGCATTGCAAAATATTGCAACTCTAGCGGGAGGGAACATCGGTACTTCGCTTTTTCAAATCGATAATCAATTTCCCTTATATTTCTCCATTATAGGCTTGCTTTGCTATCCGCTGTTTATTTATGGCTGGATCAAATATAATGATTTTTCTAATTTAAATCCCAGAATACATAAAAAACGTAAACTTAAATCCATAGATATTTCTTTTTTACTCAAGAAAAATGTTTTATACGCGATATTTATTTCGTTATGTTTTGAAGGGGCAACACAATTTGTTTTAGTTTATTGGTCGATCTTTTATGTTAATAGTCTGAATTTCAACCTATCCACAGTATTCACATTAAGTATGATTTCTGTCGTCTTGGGAAGTGAGATCTATTCACAATTAACGAAAAGTATTAAATCAAATAATAGGATACTGATTGGTACACTGTACATCTTATCATTCTCCTTGTTTGGAATGGGTATTCTTGAAAACCGTTGGCTTTCTATCGTGCTTTTTGCTCTTGTTGAGGTATGTATTGGAATTGTTAGTAGCTCGATACTTACGTTGGAAAGCGAGATCATCACTTATGAAGAAAAAAAATCTTCTATTTTAGCAACGATTTCTTTTGTAACAGAGATTGGTGTGATTAGCATTTTATTAATTAATAAAATATTAATGAGGTCGTTATCCTTACAAAATATGTTTCTTGTTAGTTCAGCATTTATAGCTGTAGGGCTTCTATTGATTTATATAAATCATTTAAAAGGAAAAAAGAGCAAAGAAATGATCTGACAATGTTGGAGGGTTCGTAAAAGAAGACACGAATGATTATAAACAATAGTTATAGAACTATTTTGTTAGTACTTTTGAAGGCTTGAAGTTTTCCAAGCACAAAAAAATGCCACCACGCACACTCTTTTCCAAACTACCGAAGTAGCCAAGAGTGTACTGGTGACGTGGGTTTGGCACCCAATGGGCCGTGAGGGGCTCGAACCCGCGACCCGCTGATTAAGAGTCAGCTGCTCTACCAACTGAGCTAACGGCCCATATGAAAAAGTACTTTATTATAGTAGCACTAAGCATTTTAAAATGCAAGGCACGTACAATAAAAAATCTACGAAAACTTTACTACTTCCTAGAAATTCATTCATAGTTTATTCATAAATGACCGTTATGATAAATGTATCCCAACCAACAAAGTTCTTGCAAAAGAACAACCCATAACACTTTTTCATTTTTTTACTCCTTTTCCCGTCATGAAAATGGCGGGTCTTTTTTTATTCCCAGAAGAATCTAGAACAAACCGCATTTAAACACTTGTTATTGGTGTTTGATTTTGTTATTAATTTATCTAGTTTGAGTAACTAGATTGAATGTTTTTGAAAACTTTGATAAGATATTAATGAGAACATTAAAGGAGCTTTCATAATGGAAAAAATGCGCCAGCAATTAATTGATTGGGCTGTCAGTATCGAAACGTTTCGTTTACCACATTGGGAAGAACTTCCAGACTTGGAGCTATACATGGATCAAGTCAAGACACTAGTAGATCGTCATTTATCACCAGTTATCCAAGGAGAAAAACATCCTTTGTTAACTTCTTCAATGGTTAATAATTATGTGAAACTAGGTTTAGTACCGGCGCCAATCAAAAAGCGATACAACAAACAACATGTGGCATTTCTGATTGCTATCACAACGCTTAAACAAGTGTTGACGATTCCTGAAATCAAAGAAGGAATTTTGTTTCAAGGAAAAACAGTGGGCATCCGTGAAGCATACAATCTTTTTTGTGATGAACAAGAAAATGCGGTACGAATGGTCAGTCAATTAGCCCAAGGAAAACAACATGAACAATTATTGAATCAAGAACTTCCATTAGAATATGTTGCTGTACGTTCAGCGACGATTTCTTTTGCAATGAAGCTACTAGCAGAAAAAACGATCAGTTTAGAAAGCGAATATTTACAAGAGGCAAAAAAGGAGAAAGAAAATGAAGAATAAGATTGCGATTTTAGTAGACTCAGGAACAGATGTGCCACAAGAAATCATCGATATGTACAATATTTATGTGATCCCTTTGAAAATCATTTATAAAGATAGAGAATATACAGATAAAGTCGATATTACTCCTGAAGAGATTTATAAGCGTTTACCTGAGGAAATTCCGGGTACCTCGTTACCTGATGGAGAATCAATCACTAAGATTTTTGATCAAATCAAAAATGATGGCTATGATAAAGTTCTAGCAATCACTATTTCAAGTGGTTTGAGCGGGACGAATAATGTGGTTCGTCTTGTCGCACAAGAACAAGAAGGAATCCAAACACATGTATTAGATACTAAAAATATTGGTATTGGCGCCGGTTTTACAGCAATCCAAGCCGCAAAATGGATCGAAGATGGCATGGAATGGGACACGCTGATCGATGAATTAGTTGCATTAGCTGAACGCACGAAAGTCTTTTTCAATGTAGCAACACTTGAATACCTGCAAAAAGGCGGACGTATCGGTCTAGTTGCCTCAATTTTAGGAAATGCCTTAAAATTGAATCCTATCATCTCTTGTAATGAAGAGGGCATCTATTATACAGTAGGTAAAGCACGAGGCAGAAAGAAAAGTTTAGACAAGACAATGTCCTATGTGAAAGAAGCTGTCGGGGATGCAAAAGTCTTCAACTTGGCAGTCGCACATGGTGCGGCGGAAGAAGAAGCAATTGAAATGAAGGCTCGTTTTGAACGTGAATTCCCTAATGTCCAAGAGATTTATTTTGGACAAATCTCACCGGCATTGGTTGTCCATACTGGCCCAGGTTTATTAGGGATCGGTGTGCAAATACTTGAAGCATAATATGATCGAAGCGAAGTGATCATCAAAGAACAGCATTATTTTTTATCTAAAATAATTAGAAAAAAATAGTGGACACTAAAAGAATTGCAAATAGAATTCCGCTCTTTAGAAGTTAGATATTCGTCTGACTTCTCTGGGGCGGGATTTTTTATGGGGAAATTTAATTTTTGAATTTAATGGAACATGCTTCAAGAGTTTTTGGAGAAGAAAAAACACTATTCCGGCATTTTTGATTTGGTATAAAAAATTAGGTTGACCTTAGAATCGCTCTAACCAATATCATTAAAGTAGGCATAGAAATGCGGACCATATCGATTGATCACTATGCCAGTTTATTTTTAGGTAGAAAGAAGGAGTTTAAAAATGAATTATTTAGAATTAAGTGCCCACAGAGAAAATCCAGCGGTAACGATCATGTTAGGGATGCCAAATGACGAAAAAAGTGCTGAAAAATATAAACTAGTGTTAAAAAATCTAGTAAAACAGATTATTTTAGAGTTGGAAAAAAGGGAAGGAACAGCGGCGAAAACAATGATTCGTAAAATCGATCAAGTGTTAAAAGACTTTCAACCTACGCATAAAAGAGGAAGCATTGTCTATTTTATTTCGCCAAGCGTCAATGAACAAATCGAAGTACCATTTGTGTTGGAGAGTCAATTTGTTATTGATGCGTATTTCCATACAAAAGAAATCTTACGAAGTGAAAGTAAAATGAACCATTATTATGTGTTAACGATTGGGATGGATTGTTCACGTCTACTAGAATATGTAGATGATACGCTGATACAAGAAGTGAAAGACGCACATTTCCCAATCAGGAATAAAGGCTACTGGACAAAAGACCGCGTATTGAATTCAATGGGAAGTGTTCAAACGAATTACAAAAAAGAGTTCTTCAAATGGATTGATTCTGAGTTACAACCTTATTTGAATCGTCATCCACACCCGATCATTTTAGCTGGAACAACAGAAAATATTGCGACATATAAACAGATTTCACATAAAGATGAACGGATTGTTGGAGAAATCTATGGGAACTTTACAGTTGATAGTGGCGAAAATGAGTTGGCAATAGGAGAGCAAGCAAATCAGGTGATTCACGAATACATTCGTCATCAAAAAGAGACGATACTACACACTATAGTAGGAATGGAAAACCAAGGGCGTATAGAGCGTGATGTAGCCAACATCTACAGACAAGTAATTAAAGGAAAAGGGCAAAAATTGATTGTGGGTCACGCTTACTATCAAGAGGCGGTGATTAGAGATCATCAAGTCAAATTAGTAGATATCTCACCGAGTGACGAAGGCTACGTCGAAGATATCGTCAATGAAATCATTTATGAAGTCATGCGTTACGGAGGAGAAGTTATCTTTGCCGAAACAGAAGTATTAGAAAATCAATCGCCGATCCTATTACAATTACGCTATTAAAAATCGATTCATACAAATGGGAAACTAGGAAACTTAGAAGAATAAGGAGATAGCCCAACACTCGGATACATTCGGAGGTTGGGCTTTTTGATGAAAGATAAAGTCTAAAAAGTTTGGAATAGCTAAGAAAACACTCGTAATCTTAAAAGATAGTATAAGATTCTTTTCAAATCAGCCTTGAGGCGTAGGTTATCTTATAGACCTTATAGTACAATGTTTAAAACAGAAAACAGCTACATGGAGGTTATGTATGAAGAAAACAAAACTTATTGCCACTCTCTTGGTCTCAAGCCAAGTTTTACTAGCAACACCAATCGTATTAGCAGACGAGACAGCAACAACGCAAAGTATTGTCCCAATTTCAGGAACGGTCGACTCGACAGTTGCTACGGATTCTTCCGATTCAACAACGACAACCAGCTCTAGTGAACGATTACAGATCAATGCAGTAGCAATCGGTAATGCGTTAACGAAAGAACAAGAAACTTATACATTAGATAAATTAGGGATCAAAGGAGAAACACCGATCTATAAAACGTCCGGTACAGACTTGATGTCCTATATTCCTGACGGTGGATTTACCAAAGACTGGGCAGTTTACAGTTCTGTACGTATGCAGACGCTCGCTGAAGGCGAAGGGATCACTGTTGATATCGCGACACCAGAAAATATCACACGAATCACAGCCGCTCAATATCAAAATGCAGCGTTAACAGCTGGGATCACCGATGCAAAATTGACGGTCGCATCTGCAGTACCAATCGATGGTTCAGGTGCTTTAGCTGGTGTGTACAAAATCGTTGAAGAATCTGGTGGAATCATCAATCAGGATAGAGTATCAGTCGCTCAAAATGAAATGGATGTGTTATCCTCTATCACAGAAGAAAACAAAGACAAAGATGGCTATTCCGATGAAGCATTAAATAAAGCTCAGGAGCAAGCGAAAGAAGAGTTAGCAGCTAAGACTGCTGACGGCAAAGAACTGACACAAGCGGATATTCAAACGACAGTAGAAAAAGCTCTAAAGGATAATGGACTAGAAGATGTAATGACAAGCGATCAAGTCACAGAAATAACTTCGTTGATGAGTGAAATGAAAGATAAAAATATTTTTGAAGACTTCGTGAAAGAATTAGACTTGACTGAGGCGAGCAAGCAAATTCAAGAAAAATCAAAAGGGCTTTGGGAAAATATCAAAGGGTTCTTTAGTGGCATATGGGATTCGATCACTGGCATGTTTTCTGGTGACTCTCAATAATTGAAGTAGTGTTTTTTCTCGGGTAAAACAATTATTCAGATTTATCTGATGTGGATCATGGATAAACGAAACAAAGATAAACCGCTGGAACTTTGACGAGTTAGCGGTTTATTTTTATCTATATCAGTGTTTCCTGTAAGGAGATTTTTATTAATAACGTGCTATTTTTTAAGAAAGATGAAACCTGATAAGAAATGCGGTATAATAGAACAGAATGACAATACTAACTAAGAGGTGGCTCTTTATGAAAAAAATACTAGTTGTCGACGACGAAAAACCGATTTCGGATATCGTCAAATTTAACTTAGCAAAAGAAGGCTATGACGTCTATACAGCATATGATGGGGAAGAAGCTTTAGCAAAAGTAGCCGAAGTGGAACCTGATTTGATTTTACTAGATTTGATGTTACCAAAAATGGATGGCTTAGAAGTGGCTCGTGAAGTACGAAAAACGTTTGATATGCCGATCATCATGGTGACAGCTAAGGATTCTGAAATCGATAAAGTGTTAGGCTTGGAACTGGGAGCAGATGATTATGTGACCAAACCGTTCTCTAATCGTGAATTAGTGGCACGTGTGAAAGCAAATCTTCGACGTGGCGCTTCTGCTACCAAAGAAGTGGAAGAAGTCACACCTTCTGAACTGATCATTGGGGACTTAACGATCCATCCAGATGCGTATATGGTGACGAAACGTGGCGAAACGATTGAATTGACTCACCGTGAGTTTGAACTGCTCTTTTATTTAGCAAAACACATTGGTCAAGTCATGACACGGGAACATTTGTTACAAACCGTTTGGGGCTATGATTATTTTGGTGATGTTCGTACAGTAGACGTGACCGTTCGTCGTTTGCGTGAAAAAATCGAGGATAATCCAAGTCATCCTAGCTATTTAGTTACACGCCGAGGCGTAGGGTATTACTTGCGTAATCAAGAACAGGAGTAATTGGATGAAAGGAAAAGTCCGTTTTTTTCGATCAGTAAACTTCAAAATAGCGATTACATTTATTTTGATTTTACTGATCTCAATTGAAATTATAGGTGCATATTTTATTAGAGGATTGGAACGTTCAACGATCAATACCTTTATCAAAGATATGAACCAAACAGTCGAAACATTAGCGACAACGATCAGTCCAGAACTGAATGGGAAAGGCAATGAAAGTGCGACTATCGATGATGTCAATGGGAATATCAAGCGTTTTATTGAGACCAGTGCTTCAAGTGATATCATTGAGATCCGTGTCGTGGATGAAAAAGGCATCATTCGAGCAACGACAGAGGTAAGCGAACAAGGTTCAGTCGGCAAAAAGAATGATTACGTCGATATGAATGATTTTACAACCAAACGATATGTCGCATTAGATGATGACGGAAAACGAGTAAATATCAATATTCAACCGATTTTGTCCCCGACCGGCGACGCCGTCATCGGGGCTCTTTACGTCAAAAGTGATATCGAACAAAAATATTCAGAAATCAATAATACAGCACTGATTTTCTTTACGGCTTCGTTAATTGCAGCATTTATCTCAATGGTTGTGTCTGTTCTGGTCGCACGTTCCATTACGCAACCGATCGGTGAGATGCGTGAGCAAGCGATCCGCATTGCGCGTGGTGATTATAGCCGTAAAGTAAAGGTCCATGGTCAAGATGAATTAGGTCAGTTGGCTGAAACGTTCAACCAACTAGCAGAACGGATCGAGGAAGCGCAAGATACGATGGAAGCTGAACGAAATCGGTTAGACAGCGTCTTGTCACATATGACAGATGGTGTTATTGCAACCGATCGTCGTGGGAAGATCATTACGATCAATGATATGGCTGTCTCATTATTAGACTTGAAAAAAGAAGAAGCAATCGGACAGTCAATCTTGACTCTTTTAGCAATTGAAGAAGAATACACGTTACGAAAACTGTTAGAAGATCCGAATGAAATGATTTTAGATCGATCCACTGGAGCGAGAGAAGCTGACCAGATGATTTTACGCGTCGATTTTTCGATGATTCGTCGAGAATCTGGCTTTATCAGTGGGTTGGTTGCAGTTTTACATGATGTAACGGAACAAGAGAAAACAGAACGGGAACGTCGTGAGTTCGTATCGAACGTTTCCCATGAGTTGCGTACGCCGTTAACAAGTATGCGTAGCTATATCGAAGCACTGAGTGAGGGTGCTTGGAAGGACGAGGAAGTCGCACCGAACTTTCTAAAAGTGACCTTAGATGAGACCGATCGTATGATCCGCATGATCAATGATCTACTGAACCTATCTCGCATGGATACGGGGAATACTCAATTACAATTAGAATATGTCAATTTTAATGAACTCGTTAATTTTGTGTTAGATCGTTTTGATATGATGGTTGGTAATCAAGAAAAAAATTATACGATCCGTCGAGAATTTACGCAACGAGATCTGTGGGTCGAGATCGACACAGATAAAATCATCCAAGTTATTGACAATATCATGAACAATGCAATCAAATATTCACCCGATGGGGGAGCAATCACCTGCCGGTTGCTTGAAACACATAACAATGTGATTTTAAGTATTACAGACCAAGGGCTAGGTATCCCTAAAAAAGATTTGAATCGTGTATTTGAACGTTTTTATCGAGTGGATAAAGCAAGAGCTAGAGCGCAAGGTGGAACAGGATTAGGCTTAGCAATCTCTCGCGAAGTAGTGAAAGCACATCGTGGCGCAATCTGGGCAGAAAGTAAGGAGGGACAAGGTTCAACCTTCTATATTTCTTTACCTTATGAACCGTATGAGGAGGAATGGTGGGAATGAAGATTTCTGAAAAATTTATACGAATTGGTTTGATCTTGATGGTTGCATTAAGCCTGTACTTCTCTTATGCAATTTGGTTGAGTCCAGCAGGGAAAACTTCAATCAACTTAGAAGAGAGCAATTCACAAGTGATTGAATCACAAAGCTATCGTAAAGCATCAGAAATTTATTTGCCTTTACACCTCACATGGTTTCAAACCGATACAGTGAAAGAAACGAATAGTGAGAACCTGATTTCTCAAATACATGGGTTGATCGAAGGTGCTCGTTTTGGCAAGCTGACAGAAGTCGTGGAAGCAGACCAAGAGAAGTTCAATCAAAAGAAGTCTCTCAATGAAGGAATCGAATTCTCTTATAACGCACCTTATCTACTCAGTGGCTATGTGAAAGCATTTGGTTTGAATATTGATCTAGGTTCAGTCCAAAATGAAGATGTCTATTTTACGAGTGTCCAATTTAATCTAAAAGACGAAAAAGTTAGTTTTATTGATTATGATCAGCGGACGATTTACGAAGCCAGTCTATCGATGGATTGGAAAGAAATAGAACATGATTTGAATTCTTCAGATGTCAACTGGACACCTGTATTCAGAACGCCAGAAAGTATTGAAACACAGCACAGTATCAAAGAACCAATGAAACTAAAAAAATACAGTTATATCTTATCTCAGCAACCATACACCGTCTTTCGGAATGCTTTTTTTTCCCAGCCAGATGCGGTTAAAAACAATGATGAAAGTACGGAATTGATTTTTTATGATGGCAATGAAACAATGACGATCCATTCAGAAAATCAGATCGTCGATTTTAGAGGAGATTTACCGACGATTGATGAACCAAACAATATTTTTACGGACAGTTTTCCTTATGTCAGCAAACTAGGTGGCGCGTTAGGCAATGTTCGATATTTTGATCGTAATAAGAATACAATCGATTATCGTATTTTTGTAGAAGGATTTCCCGTATTTGGTTCAGACAGTAAAGGAAAAGTTGGAATCGAAATCGGTAATGAGCAAGTGAATAATCAAGTAAGTATCCAAACGAGTTTAAATACTATCCAAGTTCCGATTCCTTCAGATGAAGAAGTTGAGTTGCCTAGCACCGACGATGTATATCAGGAATTAGTAGATAATGGGGCAGAAGAATCGAAAATCGAGTTGATTATTGTTGGCTATACATGGCAAAACATCGAAGAAACGAATCGGGTGGTTGATCTATTCCCAGAGTGGTATGTGAAATATCAAGGAGAATGGTATTCTGCAAATGAATTATTGACCAAACTACCTGAGAAGGAGGCGGAGTAACTATGGATTTCAAAAAAATTGAATGGATTTTCTTCGTCGCCTTTCTAGGATTGAATGTTTTTTTATTTAGTAGTTATCATGAATCGATCAACCAAGAGCATACGGTAATACGCTCAGATCAGACAGAATCAATCAAAAAACGGTTAGCAAATGATGATATTACTTATACGGGTGATTTCTCTTCTGAAAGTAAGCAAGGCTACTATTTAAGTGCGGAAGAAACGGAACTGAGTCAAACGTTGTTCAAGTATCGCCAAGATAATAATCGACGTGGTTTATTAGAGAGTGGAGTTTCCATCAATGATAATATATTGACTAAAACGTTATCGGACTCTGAATCTGAAAGCAAAGTCCTTGATCCAAATCGTATAGCAAGTTCACTCAATGACTTTTTGGATAACGAGGAAGATGTTTTATTTGGTAATGAGTATATCTATATGAAAAATTTCTCTGTATTAGAAGGTGATTCTCCTGAAATCACAGCGAGCCAAACGTATGAAGGATTGCCATTCTATGATGATACAGCTAAACTTATTTTCTCCCTCGAAAAAAAGGGGGATGAGTATCGCATTTTGAAGTATACTCAAACCCATTTAACGAATATTGAACAGTTGCGAGAAAAAACAGAATTGCATACGGAAGAAGAAGCTATTAATACATTGTATGTAAATAATAAAATCTCTCGAGGATCCAATATCCTTTGGCGTCAGCTGGCTTATTCTCGTATTTTGAAAGTACGAGAGAAAAATGTGTATGTACCAGTGTGGTATGTCGCAATTGAAACGCCGGATAAGACTTATCAGATCGAAACGGTCAACGCATTTAGTAATACGATTATTACAAATAATTCGATCCCAAAGGTGGAAGATCATTAAAAAAGTAGGTATAATGAAAAAAGTTTACAAAGTAAGAAGGGAAGTAGTAGTAAAATGGCTGAAGGAAATACAGCTTTTAAAATCAGTATCCTTGCAAGTGGGAGTTCAGGAAACTCATTATATATCGAGAGTGACAAAAAGCGACTTCTGGTAGATGCAGGACTGAGTGGGAAAAAAATTACTTCCTTAATGGCACAAATCGGTCGGACGCCCGATCAATTAGACGGTATTCTTGTGACACATGAACATCGAGATCACATTCATGGGGTCGGTGTTTTGGCGCGTAAGTACCATTTAGATATCTATGCAAATGAAAAAACATGGGAAGCAATGGCTCCGATGATCGGAAATGTCCCAATTGAACAAAAACATTTATTTCAGATGGGGAAAGTCCAAACGTTTGGCGATTTAGATATCGAGAGTTTTGGTGTTTCTCATGATGCAGCTGCACCACAGTTTTATCGTTTCCACAAAGAGAATCGTTCATTTGTCATGCTGACGGATACAGGTTATTGTAGTGATCATATGCGAGGGATCATTGAAAATGCTGATGGGTACTTGATGGAAAGCAATCATGATCTAGAGATGTTGCGTATGGGGCCTTATCCTTGGAATTTGAAACAACGTATTTTAGGCGATCGTGGTCATTTATCGAATGAAGATGGTGCGTTAGTGATGACTGATGTAATTGGCGATCGTACAAAACGAATCTATTTAGGCCATTTAAGTAAAGAAAACAATATGAAAGAATTGGCCCATTTGACTATGGAAAATATTCTTAAGGAAAAAGATCTAGGTGTGGGATATGATTTCAATGTGTACGACACTGACCCGGATGCTGCAACAGAATTATTTTCAATTTGATCAATCAGTTGTGACGGAAGTGATTGGCTCATAAAAATAAGCAGTAAAGTCCGAAAATTTGAAGGAATTTTTGGGCTTTACCGCTTTTTTCGTAAGGAGTTACCTCCTGAATGCTATTTATTTTATTATAGGGAGTGCCTGATGATGAAAGTCACAGGCTTTTTTATTATATTACAGTAAACCTTGTTGCAATGCCAATTGTACAATGACAACTAGAGTGTTCATACCAATATGGGTGATCATTGGTGCCCAGATCCGCCCAGTGGATCGGTATAGTAAACTAAAGAAAAATCCTAAAAAGAAGTAGACGAGTAAATGCCCATCATTGTGTGCTAATGCAAAGAGCAAGGAACTAACACTTGCACCTACCCAAAAGTTGGTATAGTGACCAACGATGCCAAGAATACTCCGACGAAATACAAATTCTTCCATGATTGGTCCGGCAATAGTTGTAGCAATAATAAAAGCAGGAGTATCTAAAATCAGTTGGATAATATTTTGCGTATTTTCAGATGGAGAGACTTCTCCAAAAAAGAAACTCTCGATCATAACCGCAATACTTTGTAAAATCAGAGCGATAAAGATACCAACGACTCCGTATAAAATGATTTTCGAGCGAGAAGCAACCGGTACGTTTGCTTCGATTTCGATTGGTTCTTTATGTTTGAAGTACAAGAACCACAGAATGATTGCACCTAAGATATACGCAACTGTTGTCGCATTAATCAAACCTGACGTTGAATTTACAAGTCCGACAGATGTCAGAAGTAAAGGCGAGACAAATACTAGCCCGTAACAAAAAATGCTAAAAAAGCTATATTTTTTTAATGACATATGAAACCTCCTTGAGCTAAGTGAAAAGCCAAGTATAACTTTCTTTCTTGCTCTAATAATATAGGAAAAGAAACCTTTCGTTGAACGTTAAGTGAAGAAACTTAGTAGCTTAATCAACTTCTGTGTTACTAAACACTATCCATTATTCATTATACCATATCAAGATGTTTCTCTGATCAGTTAGTATTGATCGGATTTTTCACAACCTAATAAACGGTGTTCAAGAAGCAACACTTCAATAATAAGTCAAAAAAATCCAAAATGAAAAAGCCATTTTTGATTTTTCTGTCTTATTACTCAGTGCTGAGCGCTTCTTTCACAACCTAGATAAACGGTGTTTAAGAAGCTGACCTTCAACATTAAGCTAGAAAATCAAAAAATAGGAGGAGCTATTTTCTGATTTTCCATCTTACTGCTCAGGTCAAAGCGCTTCTTTCACAACCTATGATAAACGGTGTTCAAAAGCCAGCTCCTTCAATATTAAGTCAAAACTTGAAAAAATATGAGAAGCTATTATCTCAAATTTTGTCTTAATACTTGGAGCTGATCGGCTTTTTCACAACCTAATAAACGGTGTTCAAGAAGCAACACTTCAGTAATAAGTCAAAAAAATCCAAAATGAAAAAGCCATTTTTGATTTTCTTGTCTTATTACTCAGTGTTGAGCGCTTCTTTCACAACCTTCTTTAAAAAATTTTTTTCTATGATTTAAAAAGCTTGCAAAAGAATAGGAGAATGAGTATTATTAAAAATGTAGGTTAGCACTCGATGTGATAGAGTGCTAATGGATTCAAAAAAAGAGTTATCGGAGGGATTTATCGTGTTAAAACCATTAGGTGATCGCGTCATCATTGAAGTCGCGCAAGAAGAAGAAAAAACTGTTGGAGGAATCGTTTTAGCTTCATCAGCGAAAGAGAAACCTCAAACTGGAACAGTTGTAGCAGTGGGTGAGGGACGTTTGCTAGAAAACGGCGAAAAAGTTCCTGCAGCTATTAAAGTAGGCGACCAAGTAATGTTTGAAAAATATGCCGGTACAGAAGTGAAATTTGAAGGAACAGAATATTTGATCGTCTCTGGAAAAGATATCATGGCGATTGTTGAGTAAGTACAAAACAAAAATAATTGATGAGGTGACGAAAAAATGGCAAAAGAATTGAAATTTGCAGAAGATGCACGTGCAGCAATGTTACGTGGTGTAGATAAATTAGCAGATACAGTAAAAGTGACATTAGGACCAAAAGGCCGTAATGTTGTTTTAGAAAAATCATATGGTTCTCCATTGATCACAAATGACGGTGTGACGATTGCAAAAGAAATCGAATTAGAAGATCATTTTGAAAACATGGGTGCAAAATTAGTTTCAGAAGTTGCATCTAAAACTAATGATATCGCTGGAGATGGTACAACGACAGCGACTGTATTGACACAAGCAATCGTTCGTGAAGGCTTGAAAAACGTAACAGCTGGTGCGAACCCATTAGGTATTCGTCGTGGGATCGAATTAGCCACTAAAACAGCAGTGGAAGAATTACACAACATCTCAACTGTTGTTGACTCAAAAGAGGCTATTGCACAAGTTGCGGCTGTTTCTTCTGGTTCAGAACAAGTGGGCCGTTTGATTGCGGATGCAATGGAAAAAGTCGGCAATGACGGTGTCATCACAATTGAAGAATCTAAAGGGATTGAAACAGAATTAGATGTCGTAGAAGGTATGCAATTTGACCGTGGTTACTTGTCACAATATATGGTAACAGACAACGACAAAATGGAAGCTGTTTTGGAAAATCCATACTTGTTGATCACTGACAAGAAAATTTCAAATATCCAAGATATCTTACCTTTATTAGAACAAATCTTACAACAATCACGTCCTTTATTGATCATTGCAGATGATGTGGATGGCGAAGCATTACCAACATTGGTATTGAATAAAATCCGTGGAACATTCAATGTTGTTGCTGTAAAAGCACCAGGTTTCGGCGACCGTCGTAAAGCAATGTTAGAAGATATTGCTGTCTTGACTGGTGGAACAGTGATCACAGATGACTTAGGATTAGAATTGAAAGATGCAACAATCGAAAACTTAGGGAATGCTTCAAAAGTTGTTGTGGATAAAGATAACACAACAATCGTTGAAGGTTCAGGCGATAAAACAGCCATTGATGCACGTGTTCAATTGATCAAAAACCAAATCGCTGAAACAACTTCAGACTTTGACCGTGAAAAATTACAAGAACGCTTAGCGAAACTTGCTGGCGGAGTAGCTGTCGTAAAAGTCGGAGCAGCAACTGAAACAGAATTAAAAGAATTGAAACTACGTATTGAAGATGCATTGAACGCTACTCGTGCCGCTGTTGAAGAAGGCATGGTCTCTGGTGGTGGTACAGCATTAGTGAACGTGATCAACAAAGTAGCGATGATCGAAGCAGAAGGCGACGTAGCAACAGGTATCAAGATCGTTACTCGTGCGTTAGAAGAACCAATTCGTCAAATTGCTGAAAATGCTGGATACGAAGGATCAGTTATTGTTGATAAATTGAAAAATGTTGATTTAGGAACAGGATTCAATGCAGCAACTGGTGAATGGGTAAACATGGTGGAAGCCGGAATCGTTGACCCAACAAAAGTAACTCGTTCAGCATTACAAAATGCAGCATCTGTTTCTGCATTACTATTAACAACTGAAGCAGTAGTTGCAGACAAACCAGAACCAGCAGCGCCTGCTGCACCAGCTATGGACCCATCAATGATGGGCGGCATGATGTAATAACTCCAGAAGAACCTTGTTCAATCAAGGTTCTTCTTTTTTTTGTCTTCTTAGAAAAAAGCATAAATAGGGTAAAATCGAGTGTGACGTAATGAGATTGTGCATTTATATTGTAAATAAAAAATAGGCAAGTCACTAAATTGACAAGTCAATCATCAAATCGTTGTATTATTATTTCATCGATTTAATCTATGATAGAAAATTTATTTCCTTTAACATTTCTTTCACTCTTTCGCTAGCGAAGTTCACAAAGTTATGCTATATTTGTGATATCATTATAATGTATACGCATTCATGATGATGGAAGATCGAATTGTAGGAGGATGAAAATGAATAAATTGATGGAATGGATGGAGAGATATATTTTGCCAGTTGCCACGAAGATTGGTTCGGAAAAGCATCTGGTTGCTTTACGTGATGCGTTTATTGGAACCATGCCGGCAACGATGGCTGGGGCAATTGCGGTGCTATTGAATGCGTTTATGCGTGATTTTCCTAACACGTATCTAGGTGAAGGGAATGCCATTACAACTTTCTTTACACCAGTAATTGGTGTCAATGGCCTGATTTGGAATGGGACGCTAGCGATTATGGCAGTCGTATTCGCATTGTCACTAGGCGCAAATTTGGCAAAGGCATATGAAGTGGACCCTGTATCAGGAAGTATTGTATCTTTAGTTGCATTTATTATTGGATTACCTGATGCTGCCACAGCTGTTCTGACGTTGCCAGAAAAATTGTCACAAGATGCTATGGACATGATCACTACCGCAGGCGGCGTGATTGCTGATGGAACTGATGGTGGACAGACGCTTTCGATGGGCGCATGGGGTTATTTCAACTTTGGGAAATACATGGGCGGTTCTGGTCTTTTTACAGCTATGATCTTTGGTTTTATTTCTGTTATCATTTTTGCACTATTGATGCGTAAAAAAATTATTATCAGAATGCCAGAATCAGTGCCACCAGCAGTTGCACGTGCTTTTGCCGCAATCATTCCTGCAGTTGTTTCTTTATATGTTGTGGGAACGATCAATTATATCTTCCGACAAACAGCAGGAGTACCATTGATTGACTGGATCTCTGAAGCGATTCAAAAACCTTTGATGAATTTATCGCAAGGGTATGGCGCAGTATTTATTATCGTATTACTTGTTCATGTGCTTTGGTTCTTTGGATTACACGGAACAAACATCATGTCACCAGTGTTACAGACGCTTTATGGTACAGCGATGGTCGAAAATACCAATGCTTTTCAAAATAATGAACCAATCCCCTTCAAATGGGTAGCAGGTTCATTTGAAGCATTCGTATGGCCTGGTGGTGCTGGTGTAACGTTGGTATTGATCGTCATGATTTTATTTTTATCAAAACGTGCCGATTATAAAACAGTCGGTAAGCTGGGGATTGCTCCTGGTTTGTTCAATATCAATGAACCAGTGATGTTTGGTCTACCAGTCGTATTGAATCCATTGTTGATGATCCCATTCATCGTCGCACCACTTGTAACGGCAACCATTGCTTACTTTGCGACAATGGCAGGCCTTGTTCGCCCAGTGGTGGTAAATGTGATTTGGGTCATGCCAACGATTATCAGTGGGTTCTTAGCAACCGCAGGTGACTGGCGTGCCATTGTCTTGACGATCGTCAATCTCTTAGTCGCTGCTTTGATTTGGGCACCATTTATCTTGGCTGCAAACCGTTTAGATCCTAATCTAGGTGAACCAGAAGAATAAAAGAAGCAAACTCCTTGCTATGAGACGCGTTTCATACCGTATACTCAAAGCATAAATAAAGGAGGGCTTCTTATGAATACCTATATCAAAGCAACGCAAGGCACCAAGAATCAATGTTTTTACGCATTTGTTGAGTTTAAAGATTCCATGCTCGTGTTGTCTAGTTTTCAAGGCCTTAATCGATCGGTGATCAAAAAAATCAATTTAGCAGATATTTCTGGTTTGACCAAGGATAATTATTGGGGTGGTCAACGAATCAGTTTCTATGACCAAGGAACATTGTATCAATTTTTCGAATGTGGACCTGCTGTGGTAGACTATCTACAAGAAAATCTTTTTGTATAGGTGGCGAACAGTAGTCATGGCAAACATCCGAGATATAGCCAAACGAACAGGATATTCTGTTTCGACAGTATCCCGTGTCATCAATCAACATCCTTATGTCGATGAAGCGAAACGAACAGAGATCTTGAAAGTGATCAAAGAATTAAATTATGTACCGAATGCCAATGCCAGACAACTAAGTTCTGGAAAAACTAAAAATATTGGTGTCATTTTACCTTACACAAATCACCCATATTTTGATCAGTTGCTCAGTGGAATCATTGAAGTCGCTTTTAGTGAGGGCTATAAAGTGACGTTGTTGCCAACAAACTACCAAATAAAACGGGAACAACAATATTTAGAAGAGTTTGCGGCGAAAGCATTTGACGGATTGATCATTACATCAAGAGCAAATCCCTTAGAGTTGTTGCTTGATTATCAACGCTATGGCCCTATCGTCTTTTGCGAAAAGATCGAAGACTTGGAAGTAACGAGTGTCTATATTGATCGCAAACAATCGATTACTGATGGCTTATCCTTTTTAAAAGATCAAGGTGTCAAACGTTTAGGTGTCACCTTAGGAAGAACCGGTCGAATGAGTTACAATTCGAAAATCACATTAAAACTGTGTAAAGAGATTTTTCCTGAATTTAATGCAGCTGATGTCTATTGGCAGTGTATTGATACCGAACATGGGAAATTGGCTGGGAAATTTTTTAAGGAACGAGGAATTGATGGCATTTTCACGAATTCAGACACAGTAGCAGCGGGAATCCTGCAAAGCTACAAAAAACAAAAAATACCAATCGTTGGTAGGGAAAATATGCTGATCAGTGAAATATTAAATTTTTCAACAATTGATCACCATCTGAAACAATGTGGTGAAACCGCTTTTCGTTTGTTTTTGAATGATACAGTCGAACAAGTAAAGATTCCGTATACTTTTATTCAACGTCCGTGAAATAAAAAAGACAAATCCTTTTTGTGGATTTGTCTTTATTTATTTATGCATGGGCTTGGATGATCTCATTCAATGCTACAGCGGCGCCTTTGCCACTGCGAGAATCATAGTATTCAGTGAAGCGTTCATCAGAGATATAAAGCATACCTAATCCTTTGTGGGCTTCTGCTTGATACGTGGGCCAACTAAATAATAGCCATTTTTTATGTGCATCAAAAATTTCTTTTGCAAGTACTTGATTTGATTGGTCAGACAAATACGTCTTTAAGTTCGTTAGTAGTCGTTGCTCTACTTCTTGCATCTCTTGATACTTTTCTTGAGACAGGTTTTGCCATTGTTCGTTTGCTTTATCAATGGTTTCTTCTCCGTATTTTTCACGGATCTCTGTGCCATAGTTTGTTTCATTTTCAGTTATTTTTTGTTTTTTAAATCCTTCAAATTTTTCTTGGTCAGTCATCTTTTTTCCTCCTTTGAATTGTGCTAATGTTTGTTGGACGGTTGCCAGGAGAGTATCAATTTCTGCTCGTTTCTCTAATAGTTTTCTCTGGTGTTCGATGAGTGCATGTTGATGATCAAAGGTAGGATCATCTAATAATTCGCGAATTTGGTTCAGTGGAAAATCTAAGGATCGATAAAATAAAATTTGTTGTAGACGATCGATTTCTTGAGAACCATAGATACGATAACCAGCTGAATTGATCCGTTTGGGTTTGAGTAAATCAATTTCATCGTAAAAACGTAGTGTACGACTACTTACTCCTGAGAGCTGTGCCATTTTCTTAATTGTGTATTCCATTGTTTTCCCTCCTGACAAAACTAGCATAATCCTTGACGTAACGAGAAGGTCAAGTGAAAAATCATCTTTTTTATCTAATTGATTATATGTTATACTATTAAACGAAGAGAGGGAAATCAAATTGTTTTTTTATCGTCTTTATGAAAGCGATTTATTTTATTGGTTGAAAAAATTAAGAAAAGAGGAAAAGTATGAAACTGATTGAAACCCCGATTACGAGCAACTTGAATATCAAAACTTTTTATCCAAAAATCGTTGATTTCTTTTTTAGAAATTCTGCTATTCGATTTTATAAACTATTTTCTTTAGATCGTACACAGATTTTGTTGATCGATACCTATAATCAAGTCCAATTAGTGATGATCAATACAAAAAAGAAAATCACTAAACAGGAAATTGATTATGCAATCAAAAAAGTGTTGAAAACAGAACGATCAGCGGTCAATATCCATGTAGGTGTCAAGCAAGAATTAGAAGAAGCGGGTGTTCAGTTCAAACGGCCGAATAAGGACATCGTCATTGTAGAACAAGCCATTGCAACGATTGCATAGCTCGATCAATACAGCAAGAAAGTTATGGATGATCCTAAATTGAATAAGCGATAGGAAGTAAAGCGCCTAAATTCCAAGATAGTTTGATCTTTGGGATTTAGGCGTTTTTTTACAACCTCGATAAACGGTGTTCAAGAAGCAACACTTCAATAATAAGCCAAGAAAACCCAAAATGAAAAAGCCATTTTTGATTTTCCTGTCTTATTACTCAGTGCTGAGCGCTTCTTTTACAACCTAGATAAACGGTGTTCAAAAAGCTGACCTTCAACATTAAGCTGAAAAATCAAAAAATATGAAAAACTATTTTCTGATTTCTCATCTTACTGCTCAGGTCAAAACGCTTTTCTCACAACCTCCTATCTTATTTCTTCACTTTGTACAAAATAAAACAAGATTTCTTTTACTAGGGTATTTTTTTGTTATAATGGATAAGAAATGAAAATTGGCTAAGAGGAGCAATAAAAAAGATGACGACAACTTACTCAGATGACAGTTTGACGCTACATACGGATCTTTACCAGATCAATATGATGCAGACTTACTGGGAATTAGATAGAGCAGATAAACATGCAGTTTTTGAATGTTACTTTCGAGAGATGCCATTCAATCATGGTTATGCTGTTTTTGCAGGTTTAGAACGATTAGTGGATTATTTAGAAAACTTGACATTTACTGATACAGATATTGCGTATCTTCGCGAGATGGCTGTTTATCCGGAAGGCTTTTTGACGTATTTACGTGAATTCAAATTCAAAGCGACTGTCCGTTCCGCTCGTGAAGGAGAACTTGTTTTTGCGAATGAGCCATTGATCCAAGTGGAAGGCCCATTAGCCCATTGTCAATTAGTAGAAACAGCCTTATTGAATATGGTGAACTTTCAAACGTTGATCGCGACGAAAGCGGCTCGTATCAAATCAGTGATCGGTGACGATCCATTATTGGAGTTTGGTACACGCCGTGCACAAGAATTGGATGCTGCGGTTTGGGGTACTCGTGCTGCTTATATTGGTGGAGCAGATGCAACGAGCAATGTTCGTGCAGGGAAAATTTTCGGGATTCCAGCAAGCGGTACTCACGCTCATTCTCTTGTTCAAAGTTATGGGAATGACTATGAAGCATTTATGGCGTATGCAAAGACACATAAAGATTGTGTTTTTCTAGTGGATACTTACGATACCTTGAAATCGGGTGTTCCTAGTGCGATCCGTGTGGCAAAAGAACTTGGCAACAAGATCAATTTCCAAGGCGTACGTATCGATAGTGGTGATATGGCGTATATTTCGAAACGGGTCAGAGAACAATTAGATTCCGCTGGTTTTACAGAAGCGAAAATCTATGCCTCAAATGATTTAGATGAAGCGACGATTTTAAACTTAAAAATGCAAAAAGCAAAAATCGATGTTTGGGGCGTTGGGACAAAGTTGATCACCGCCTATGACCAACCGGCTTTAGGTGCAGTCTTCAAACTGGTATCCATCGAAAATGAACAAGGTGAAATGATCGATACGATCAAATTGTCTAGTAATGCAGAAAAAGTTACTACACCAGGTAAAAAACAAGTATGGCGTATCACTCGTAACTTTGATGGGAAATCAGAAGGCGATTATGTGACACTATGGGACGAAGATCCTCGACAAGAAGAAGAGATCTTCATGTTCCACCCGACACATACCTTTATCAATAAAACCGTTCGTGATTTTACAGCTCGGCCAATTTTACAAGATATTTTTGTTGAAGGAACGAGAGTCTATGACTTACCAACATTAGAAGAAATCAAAGAGTATACCAGAGGAAACTTAGATTCTCTTTGGGAAGAATACAAACGTGATTTGAATCCGCAAAAATATCCTGTGGATCTATCAACAGATTGCTGGAATCATAAGATGGCAATCATGGAACGAATGAAAAAAAGCGTCACACAATTAACGAGTGAACTATAGGAGGAATGGAAGATGAATCATTTACAACAAGCAATCATCGAAGAATTAGGCGTGAAATCAGTCATCGATCCTCAAAATGAAATTCGTGTGAGTATCGATTTCATGAAAGAATATTTGAAAAAGAATCCCTTCTTAAAAACCTTGGTCTTAGGTATCAGTGGAGGACAAGATTCTACTTTAGCCGGACGTTTAGCACAATTGGCGATGGAGGAAATGCGGGAAGAAACGAAAGATGACAGTTACCAGTTCATCGGTGTACGTTTGCCATATGGAGAACAGGCAGATGAAGAAGATGCTAAAGCTGCGTTAGATTTTATCCAACCAGACGTCCAATTACGTGTCAATATCAAACCTGCAGTCGATGCGCAAACGCAAGCGTTGATTGATGCAGGTGTAGAAATCAGTGATTTCAATAAAGGAAATATCAAAGCGCGCCAACGAATGATCACACAATATGCGGTTGCAGGACAACGCGCAGGGGCTGTGATCGGTACCGACCACGCAGCTGAAAATATTACTGGCTTCTTTACGAAATATGGTGACGGTGGGGCAGATATTTTACCATTGTTCCGCTTGAATAAACGCCAAGGAAAAGCATTGTTGAAGGCTTTAGACGCGCCAGAACATCTCTATACCAAAGTGCCAACAGCTGACCTTGAAGAAGGCAAGCCGATGATTGCCGATGAAGTCGCATTAGGTGTCACATATGATGAGATCGACGACTATTTGGAAGGGAAAGACATTCCAGTCGATGCACAACAAAAAATCGAGCAATGGTGGAATAAAACACAGCATAAACGTCATTTGCCAATTTCGATCTTTGATGATTTTTGGAAATAAATAAAGTGAATAAACGAATCAAATAAACCGTTAATCCTTTGTTGATCAAGGGATTAACGGTTTATTTTTGTTTGTATTCGTTTTTTGCTCTCCAGTGTATTTCTAAGGTGAAGATTTTTATTGCTGTGCTTCATTCTCATAGAAAAGAAGGCTTAAAAAACAAGTTGTCCACATTGGAAGAGTCAGCATGGAAAGAAACAAAATAGGATCGGCTATAATTAATGGGCACTCTTTGACAGTCTGAAACAAATCGATGTTCCTTAAGAAAATCATTTGATAGCGACAATAGCATCTATTTCTACTTTGAATCTTGGATCAATCAATCCGGCTACTATTACTACTGTCATTGCTGGTTTATTTTCTCCATATAGTTTTATAAGTGTCGTCCTAAGTGATCCTAAAAAGGAAGCATCAGTTAAATACACGTTCATTTTGACAATATTTTGGGTACTCGCTTCGTTATCCATAATGATGGAATTTATTTTTTCAACAACGATTTGTATTTGCTCATTGATACCATCGGGAATGTAATCCTCTTTTTGAGGTGTCTGTCCGGAAATAAATAATAAAGGTGAATCTGTCATAACACTATTTGAATAGATAGCCATAAAATTACTCCTTTTCATTGATATTATTATGCAGTGATGAACGCTTCTTTCATAACCTAGATAAACGGTGTTCAAGAAGCAACACTTCAATAATAAGTCAAAACCATCAAAAATGAAAAAGCCATTTTCGATGATTCTGTCTTATTACTCAGTGCTGACCGCTTTTTTCACAACCTATGATAAACGGTGTTCAAAAAGCTGATCTTCAACATTAAGCTGAAAAATCAAAAAATATGGAAAGCTATTTTCTGATTTCCCATCTTACTGCTCAGGTCAAACCGCTTTTTTCACAACCTATGATAAACGGTGTTCTAAAGCCAGCTCCTTCAATAGTAAGTCAAAACTTGAAAAAATATGAGAAGCTATTTTCTCAAGTTCTGCCTTACTACTTGGAGCTAAACGGCTTTCTCACAACCTAGATAAACGGTGTTCAAAAAGCTAACCTTCAACATTAAGCTGAAAAATCAAAAAATATGGAAAGCTATTTTCTGATTTTCCATCTTACTGCTCAGGTCAAACCGCTTTTTTCACAACCTAGATAAACGGTGTTCAAGAAGCAACACTTCAATAATAAGCCAAAACCATCAAAAATGAGAAAGCCATTTTCGATGGTTCTGTCTTATTACTCAGTGCTGAACGCTTCTTTCACAACCTTAACTATAATACACCTTCATCTTGATATCTTGGTCGTAGTTGCCGAAGCCTTTGCCGAATAGGGTGCAGCCACCGACGTTTTTGGCGTCTTCTTTGACTTCGATGCGGAAGGTCCAGACGTCTTCGTTTCTTGGGATGTCATTGATCGTAACTTCAGATAATGGTTCGCCGTTGATATTGGTCAAATGTTTAGTGATACGGATCGTTTTCAATAGTCCGTATTGGTTTAGATTATCTGGATACCAGTCTGGGGTATGTTTTCCACGAATGTCTGCGAAATCTCCTGGGCTTGTCCAGTTCCCTAATTCCACACCGTTTAGGCTGAAAGTGATATCCGATGGCCAATTGTCGTTCGAAAAGGGAAACTCGGAAGACAGTTCAACAGACAATTCCAACATTTCCAAAGTATCTTCTTCGTTTAGGAAGTTTGGTGTTTGATATTCAACAAATCCGCTTGTAAACCACAGAATCCGTGCATCCATTCGTCGTGGATCGGCAAAGTAACGTGGTTCATCGACTTTGCCGATAAAATCATGGATCGTTGCCATACCGCATGTCGGCTCGATCGAATAGCGGGTATAATGACCGATAGGGATCGATGTTTCTTTCGTATCAAAGGCATTGAAGATTTTTTCTGGAAACGTGATGTTGATTTTATCGACACGTAAGCTGGAAATTTTTTTTTGGCCTATTTTTTCAGATTTGATGATATTTGCTTCTTCAAGTTTTTTTACATGCATTGTTGTAATCGCACTACTGATACCGAGTGCTTGAGCAAGCTCTTTGATATTCATTTTGTTTTTTGAAAGTAACTGGATGATTTTTATCCTTGTTTTACTAGCTAAAGCTTCATAAACAGGTAATGATTCTTCATTGATTTGGAGTTGCATGATTTTTCACCTCTTATTTAGGTTTTTGTTTAACTATATATTAACATAAATATTAATTTATAGGTTAATATCATAAAACTAATATATGTAATTAATGTTTATGTTAATTATAACTTAAAAATATTTTTATATTTAATAATATTATTATTGACAACGCTTTCAAATAAAGATATGATTCATGTATAAATTAAAGGAGGGGAATCATGGAAGCTGTAATGTCAGTTAGTCGTGTGCAAAAGATAGGGGAAATCGATCGTCGTTTGTATGGCTCGTTTATTGAGCATATGGGACGTGCAGTGTATGGAGGGATCTATCAACCGGATCATCCGACTGCAAATGATAAGGGATTTCGCCAAGACGTTATGGAGCTAGTCAAAGAATTATCGGTACCATTGATCCGGTATCCAGGTGGGAATTTTGTTTCTGGGTTCAATTGGGAAGATAGCGTGGGGCCTATAGCGGAGCGGCCGAAAAGATTAGACCTTGCTTGGCGATCTTTAGAAACAAATCAAGTGGGTGTGCATGAATTTGCTGCGTGGTGTCAAGAAGTGGGCGCTGAGATCAATATGGCGGTCAATCTTGGAACACGTGGCTTAGATGCTGCAAGAAATCTAGTAGAATATTGCAATTATCCTAGTGGTACTTATTGGAGTGAGCAAAGAATAGCAAATGGACAAACTGAACCTTTTGCGATCAAGACGTGGTGTTTAGGCAATGAAATGGATGGTCCTTGGCAAATCGGTCATAAGACAGCAGCGGAGTACGGACGGCTGGCAGAAGAAACAGCGAAAGCAATGAAACTTGTCGATGAATCGATCGAAGTCGTTTTATGTGGCAGCTCGAATAGTCAAATGCCAACATTCGGTGAGTGGGAATTGACTGTATTGGATCAAGCCTATGAACAAATCGATTATCTTTCATTGCATCAGTATTATGGCAATCAAACAAATGATTTGAAAAATTATTTAGCTCGTTCAGTCGATATGGATCAGTTCATCTCTGGTGTTGTTGCGATGTGTGATGCAATCAAGGCGAAAAAACACAGCAAGAAACAAATCAATCTATCTTTTGATGAATGGAATATTTGGTATCATTCGACAGAACATGATCAAACAGTCAAGCCATGGCAAGTTGCCCCACCTTTATTAGAAGATCACTATAATTTTGAGGATGCTTTAGTATTGGGCTGTTTATTGATCACTTTGTTAAAACATTCTGATCGAGTAAAAATTGCTTGTCTGGCGCAGCTAGTCAACGTGATTGCGCCGATCATGACAGAAAAAGACGGTGAAGCATGGCGTCAAACAATCTATTATCCATTTATGCAAGTCGCGACTTTAGGACAAGGTATTGCTTTACGACCTGAAATCACTGTTGATACGTATGCAACGAGTGAATTTGATACAGTTCCATATTTAGAAAGTATCGCGGTGCTCAATGAAGAAATAAATGAGTTGGTGATCTTTGCAGTGAATCGTGGAGAAGAAGAGATGAGTTTAGATCTACAATTTTCTGACTTAAAGATTGAGCAAGTCATTGATTTTTCAGAGATGTCTGGCTATGAAATCAAAGCGGTCAATCAAGCAGGAAATGAGCAAATCAAACCTGTGTCTTCAAAAGCCTACGAACATAAAGAAAATCAGTTGAATTGCAAGTTGAAACCGTTATCTTGGAATGTGATCCGTACAAGCATGACCCCGAACAAATAAGGAGGAGATAGAGATGCGAGGAAAAAAATTGATTATTGGTTCATTGTTGTTAGCTGCGACTGGAATATTAGGTGCTTGTGGCGGTGGTGCTTCTTCTCAAAGTAAAAATGACGGAGAAGTCACACTCTCTTTTTGGAATGGGTTTACAGCTTCTGACGGGGAAATCTTACAAGAGATTGTCAACGATTTTAATAAGAATAATGACAAAAACATCACGATTGAGATGGATGTGATGACATGGGCTAATTTGAATGAAAAATTACCAACGGCTATTTCTTCAAGAAAAGCGCCAGATTTTGTTGCACTGAACTATGCTGATTTTGCTCAATATGTGGAGAATGGGGCTGTGCAGCCTGTAGATGATTTCTGGGACTACGACGGTGTGGATAAAGGAGATTTCAAAGATACTGCGGTAGATCTAGGAATGGTGGATGATCAGCAATATTTTATTCCGATGCAAGTACAAGGGATGTATATGTATTGGAACAAAGAATTATTCAAACAAGCTGGCTTGGATGAAACAACACCACCAACTACTTGGACAGAATTAACAGAGATGGCTCCGCAACTGACCGATAGTAGTAAAAATGTCTCAGGTTTTGTCTTCAATAAAGACGGTACTGCGCCACTTTATAACTGGATGAAGGCAAATGGAGGAAAACTTGTCAGCGATGATTATACAAAATCTGAGTTCGCTTCACCAGAAAATCTTGAAACACTAACAGCCATCCAAAAAATGATCCATGTCGATAAAGCAGGACCAGAATCGATTTCAGGAGCAGAGATGGATAACTTGATGAACGCTGGGCAATTATCGATCATCATCAACGGACCGTGGTTGAATAACGGCTTGAAAGCAAACGAAATCGATTATGGTGTAACGACATTACCGCAAGCAAGTACGGACGGTGAAAAAACAGCGATTTTAGATGGTGTTGGTTATGCCATCCCAGCAAGTACAGATAGTGACAAAAAAGAGGCAATCTATGAATTCCTAAAATACTGGAACACAAGTGAAATCGGTAAAAAATGGAGTATTGAAAATGGCTTCCCTGCCTATTTATCATCTGTCGCAGAAGATGAAGAAGTGAAGAATGATCCTATCGTATCGGAACTATCCAAACAAATGGAATATGCTGAACCTTATCTACCAGGATTCACGAAAATCGCAGCAATCAATAATGATATCATCAATCCATTGATCGAAAAATTGTTGGCTGGTGAAGATCCAGAGCAACTCATGAAAGATGCAGATGATCAGATCAATGATCTATTGAAGGAATAATCGAGTAACAGTTCATAATGAAATCAAAACAACGAAGGAAATAGAAGGAATCTCGTAGAAGATAAGGCGAAAGTACTATAAATTGCAAAAACATATTTATTGCTTTCGCTTTCCTTTTTCGAGAAAAACTTCTTTCCTTTCTTGGGCTGATTTTTCATCGCTTGAACTGTTCATCAAGGAATCCATCGAATAAGAAAGAGGGGAAATAGACGAAATGAAAGCATTCACCAGATACTGGAACCGACCGAATCGAGCGGCTTATTTGTTTTTAGTGCCATCCTTTTTGATTCTACTGTTATTCACAGTGGTGCCACTGATTGGTACATTTGCGATCAGTTTTACTGATTTGAACATCTTTTTTACTTCAAGAGAGTTCGTAGGCATGGATAACTTTTTGCGGATCTTTGGGGATGAACGTGCGGTCAATTCACTTTTCCATACGTTGTATTTTACCTTACTTGAAACACCAACACAGATTATCGTTGGTTTATTAGCTGCGGTGATCTTGTCAAAGAATACTCGTTTCAATCGCTTTTGTCGCTCAACTTTTTATATCCCTGTTATTTGTTCCTTAACATCCATTGCAATCATCTTTTCAATGTTGCTTGACCCAAACGTTGGGGCTATCCCTTACCTTTTTTCACAAGTAGGTTTGCCGATTCCACAATTTTTCCGTGATCCAACATTAGCAATGCCAACAGTTGCGCTGATGACGGTTTGGAAAAATTTCGGTGTCACGATGACGATCCTGATCACTGCGATTCAAGGAATCTCCCCTTCGCTTTACGAATCAGCGCAAATGGATGGAGCAACCAATCGTCAACAATTCTTTAATATCACGTTACCGCAGATCGTCCCTTCTCTTGGTTTTTGTATCTTGACCAACTTGATTGGTTCCATGCAAGTGTTTGACCAAGTATATGTGGCAACGAACGGCGGACCACAATTCAAAACGGAAACAGCTGTCCAATACATTTATAGTCGCGGCTTCACCGCTCCATATGAGTTAGGCTATGCTTCCGCATTATCTTCAGTACTGTTTGTCATTGTAGCTGTGCTGGCAATTTCGACCAATTTATATATGTCAAGAAAAGAAAAACAAATGAAATAGGGGGGAGTAATAATATGCTTTCGGAAAGTTATACAGCAGTTTCAACGAATCGTCGGAAAAAGTTTGATGGAAAGAAATGGTTGCGTGTCGTCGGAATGTTACTCGTATTATTGATTATCGCTTTTCCTTTTCTATGGTTGATCATTTCCTCATTCAAATATGAAAAAGACATTATTTCTTTTCCCCCGAGAATTTTTGCAGATGAATATACCTTTGAGAATTATATCAAGGTTTGGACGACTATTCCGTTGTTAGATTACATCAAAAACACAGTAATCTTTGCAGGTGGGACAGTGATCACTTCTGTTTTTTTTGATTCTCTTGCAGGGTATGCTTTTGCTCGGATGCGCTTCAAAGGGAAATCGGTGTTGTTTTACTTTGTTTTGTTAACGATGATGATCCCATTTCAAGTCTTCATGATCCCACTGTTCATCCAAGCAAACTTTTTAGGCATGTTAGATACGTATGCCGGATTGATCATTCCTCGGATGACTACTGCTTTTGGGATATTTATGATGCGGTCGTTTTTTGTAACTTTACCAGATTCATTGGAAGAAGCCGCACGTATTGACGGGTTAGGTGAGTTCAAGATTTTCTTGAAGATCATGTTGCCTTTGAGCAAGCCAACACTTCTATCACTAGCAATCTTTACGTTGATGAACAGTTGGAATGATTTATTGTATCCACTGATTTTGACAACAAGTTCGAAAATGCGGACGTTACCTGCAGGATTAGCTTTATTCACCGGACAAAATATATCATTTTATGGACCGGTGATGGCAGGAACAGTTATTTCGATGTTGCCATTGTTGATCATTTATATTTTTGCTCAAAAATACTTTGTACAAGGAACTGCAATGTCTGGCATGAAAGAGTGAGAAGATGAAATTAGTCGAAACAAAATGGTATGGTCAATTGATCCAAATTTCCGATCATATCTTATTAGGGATTTTATGGGTCGTCGTTTCTTTGCCTTTAGTCACAGTAGTACCAGCCACAACAGGGGTCTTTACAGCGTTGAATAAATGGGAGAATGGCGAATCAGGGCATGTTTGCTATTCCTTTTTGCAGGGCTTTAAGCGTAAGTTTTTCCTTCAATTAGTGATGAGTTGCGTGACCATCATCAGTTATTTTGCGATGAATCTTATTTTGCAAGAATCTGCTATTTGGTTAGTGATTTGTGGGTATGTAACAATGTTGGTTTTTACGATGTTTTTACTTTCTTGGTGTAGTTCTCTTGCCCAAAATGACGCTCTTTCCGGAAAGGAACTTTTTCAAGAAAGTACGTTGTGGGTGTTGACCAACTTTTTGAAGAATCTTGTATGTTGTGGCATATTATTAGTTTTTCTTGTGCTTGTGTTTATGTTTCCGCCGATTATTTTTGTATTAGCAGGTGGGGTTTGGTGGTTGATCAATCATTTAGTGGGAAACATAAATAGGAAAGGAGTGTGGCAATGAAAAAAGTTGAATTAAAGGTACGTCAAGGATTTTCTAAAGGAGCTATCAGTCCACGACTCTTCGGTTCTTTTGTTGAACATATGGGAAGTGTCGTGTATAACGGAATATTTGAACCAGGACATCCGACCGCGGATAAGAATGGCTTTCGACAGGACGTGCTTTCTTATGTAAAAGAACTGTCTTTAGGGGTGATCCGTTATCCTGGAGGGAATTTCACTTCAGGATATGACTGGCAAGATACGATTGGTCCAGTCACCGAGCGTCCAAAAAAAATCGATCTTGCATGGCAAGGAATCGAACCAAATACATTCGGGCTACATGAATTTTTCAAATGGTTAGACATGGTAGAAGCGGAGCCAATCATGACGGTGAATCTAGGCACAAAAGGAATCGATGATGCGCGTAATCTAGTAGAGTATTGTAATTTTCCTGAAGGAACCTCTTGGAGTGAGTTACGCAAACAAAACGGACAAGAGCAACCTTTTAACGTGAAACTTTGGTGCTTAGGAAATGAGTTAGACGGTCCTTGGCAAATTGGCGCAAAAAGTGCCTATGAGTATGGCAGGTTAGCCAATGAATCTGCCAAAGCGATGAAATTAGTCGATGAATCGATCGAAACGATTTTAGTCGGTAGTTCGACGCCACGCTTAGCGTCTTATCCTGAATGGGACCGAATCGCCTTAGAAGAAGCATATGAAAACGTAGATTATATCGCTTTGCATAATTACATCGATAAATATGACGAAGAAGATTTGACTAAACCTCCAAAAAATGAGCGAGCAGATACCAAAACTTACTTAGCTAAAGCGGAACGGTTTGATCGACAAATCGAAGAGATCATTGCGACGTGTGACTATGTGAAAGGCTATCTACGCAGTGACAAGACGATGTACTTAGCTTTTGATGAATGGAATGTTCATAGCCAACCAGAACAAACCTATCAAAAATTCCAAGAGGGGTCACCAATTGACTGGTGCCAGTTCACTATGGAAGATACATTGTTGTTCGGCACATTGGGTCTTGCGATTTTACGGCATGCAGATCGTGTGAAAATTGCTTGCCAATCGCTTTTAGTCAATACCATCCCGCTTATCCTAACAGAGAAAAATGGGATCGCATGGGTAAATCCGACCTATTATGTGATGCAACATCTGGCAAAATATGCGAAAGGCACTGTATTAGATCAACAAACGTTTTGTCCCACTTATGACTGTGATACTGGAAAAGAAGTGCCGATCATTGATAGCGTAGTTGTCGAAAATGAGCAAGAAATCGTACTGTTTCTAGTGAATCGTACAGAAGAGAAAGTGTCCATTACGACAACGCATGATTTTGAGCTGGAGACTAAAGCAGTCCAACTAGTCGTAAAAAGTGATCATTTACTAGATAAAAATACGAAAGACGCTCCGAATACGATCCAGCCGATAGAACAAGTAATCGATGTAAATGAAAAGAACAAGATCCATATGGTGCTTGAAGCATATTCTTGGAATGTCATCAGACTAAAAAAATGTGAGGAACCTTTATGAAAAAAACAACTTATGCTAATCCAATCGTCCTTGAACGAGCCGATCCTTGGATCTACAAACATACGGACGGCTACTATTATTTTACGGGTTCTCTACCTGGTTATCAGTCCATCGAATTAAGACGTGCGAAAACGATCGATGGCTTGAAGCATGCAGAAAAGTTACTGGTTTGGCATGCACCTAAAACTGGACCCATGAGTCAGTTGATCTGGGCACCAGAAATCCATTATATCCAAGGAAAGTGGTATATCTATTTTGCAGCCAGTGATCATGCAGAGATTCGTGATCGGGATCATCACCATCGGATGTTCGTTCTTGAAAACACGTCCATTGACCCAATGAATACTGATTGGGAAGAAAAAGGGCAAATCATCACTGCTACAGACACGTTTAGTTTAGACGGCACGACTTTTATACATCAAGGAAAGTTGTATTACGTTTGGGCGCAATTAGACCCGCGTATTCCGGGAAACTCCAATCTCTATTTATCAGAAATGGCAAATCCTTGGACACTGACCGGAAAACAACTATTATTAGCCATCCCAGAATTTTCTTGGGAAAAGCAAGGTTTTGCAGTCAATGAAGGACCAGCCGTACTGGTTCGTAACGGGAAAATATTCATCACTTACTCAGGGAGTGCCACGGATGAAAATTATGCGATGGGTTTGCTGTGGGCAGAAGAGTCAGCGGATTTACTTGACGGTTATTCTTGGCATAAAAATCCTGAACCTGTCTTTGTCTCTTCGGAGAAAAATAAGCAGTTTGGACCAGGACATAACTCCTTTACTCTCTCAGAAGATGGCAAAGAAGATGTCTTAGTTTACCATGCACGACCAGAAAAAAATGAAGGAATCGATCCTCTGAACAATCCCAATCGTCATGCCAACGCACAAGTATTTTCGTGGGACCCAGAAGGGTTCCCGGTTTTTGGAGAACCAGTTGCGTATTCGGCTGATGTTTGAGCGTCATTTCAAGTAAAGTGATATAAATCCTTTCAGGAAATAAACGGTAATAGCTAAAATTTGTTCTTCAAATTTTGAGCTATTACCGTTTATTCTTTGAGGGTGGGAGAGGCTAAGACGCAGTTCCATTTCTTTTGTTTTCTATTTATTTTTTTATAAAATTGGTAGCTGAAATGACTTGTTTTTTGAACTTTACTTTCATTTAAAGAGCGACTAGAATAAAATAAGCTTTAAAGAAGTTTAGAAAAAATGAAGGAGCGCTCTCTTGAAAAGATACTTAGATAAGCTTTCAGCAAAACAACAACAAATTTTACGGATCACTACTCTCGTGGTGGGAACCATAGTAGTGATTCTTTTAAGTAACTTATTTTTGCAATGGTGCCAGAATAATCTTTCGGTTGACTTGGCCTTGAAATTTGCTTTTTCTTGGCACACAGAAAAATTTTTACTTGCTTGTTTCGTATTACTTACTGTCTTTTTATTTATGGTCGCTTTTGCAGGTTCCTATTTGTTCGGTCTGCTTTTTTATCTCGTAAGTATCGGAATATTAGGTTTTGCGAATTACTTGAAAATGAGCTATCGTCAAGAACCAATCTATCCAGATGACTTAAAGATGATCACAGAGTTTAATTTACTCAAAGACATGACCGGAACACCGATTTTTATTGGGTTGATGCTACTAGCGATCCTTGCCTTTGGTGGAGTGGTCTGGGCAATTGTCCGTAGTTTCAAAAAAGATCGAACATTCCAAATCTATCGTATCTTGACTTTAGTGATGACCGTTGCAATGATGGGTTATTTCAGTAACTTCAATAATCCCAATAATTTGTTGCGTAAAGCTTATAATCAAACGGCTTTGTGGATTCCTTATAGTCAAAAAATGAATTATTATAATACAGGATTCATTGGTGGCTTTTTGTACAATCTAAAAGTTGAACCGATGGAACGGCCAGAAGGTTATTCAAAAGAAAAAATCAATGAAATCACTGAAAAATATCAAGCAATCGCAGACAAAAAAAATCAAACGGCAAGTGATGAGCAGCCAAATATCATTTATGTGATGAGTGAAAGCTTTTCTGATCCAAGTCATCTAAATGGTGTCACGGTGACCGGTGATCCCTTAGCTGACTATCGTGAAGTGGCAAATCAAACCTATAGTGGCCGAATGCTTTCGCAAAATTATGGTGGTGGAACAGCAAATATTGAGTTTGAAGCCTTAACGGGTCTATCCATGGCACTATTCAATGGTCAAATGACCACACCATATACGATGCTCGTTCCAAAGCTGGATCAATTACCATCGCTTGTTTCCACACTTAATGCACAAAACTATCGAACAACGGCGATCCATCCTTATAATACATCGATGTATAAACGTGAAGATGTCTATCAGACGCTAGGGTTTGATTCGTTTATCAGCGAGGGAAATATGACTTACACCGATACCATTGATAATAATCCATATATTTCAGATGAGTCTGCCTATAAAGAAATTTTAGACTTATTAAAAGATGAGGAAACGCCTCAGTTTGTCCATCTAGTCACGATGCAGACCCATATGCCTTATGCAGGGAAGTATTCGCAATTGGATTTTTCTGCTACAACAGAAGATAACAATGGAACGGATACACTCGACAACTATTTACAAGATATTGCTTATAGTAGTCAAGCATTGAAAGCATTCACTGAAGCGCTGAAAGATACGCCAAGAAGAACGCTAGTCGTTTTTTGGGGAGATCATTTACCGGGGATCTATTCGGACGAGATCAAAAATAAAAATGAGAAACAAGCCTTACATCAGACAGAGTTTCTCATGTTCGATACAGCAGGTGAGTTAGAGAAACGTGAAACCAATGATGCTGTCACTAGCCCTTTTTATTTTGCAGCGAATCTTTTAGAACAAACGAATCAAAAGACCACTGGTTTTTATCAATTACTGCTTGAAATGGAGTCGGCTATTCCCGCGTTCGAACGAGAACTGTATTTTCAAAATGGCCAATGGGGAAAAGAAGCTCAGTTGAATCAGGCGCAAGAGGAAGTTTACGAGGCGTATCGCTTGATCCAATATGATCTAGTTTCAGGAGAACAATATAGTTTGGATGCAGGATTTTATGAAAAATAAACGATAAAAATAACATTTTATTGATGTAATGACTTGTTTTCTACTAGAATAAACAGGTAAAATAGAGAAAGAAAAAGAAGAAAGTAGGAAAACCTATGTTACCGAATCTCGGTTATTACGTGCAGACAGTCGATAAAATCGTGAAAGAAACAGAAGCAATCGGCGAAACGATGCACCCAAAATATGAAAAAATCAGAGAAGCAATCGATCAAAAGAAAACAGCTGAACTAACGCAAGCCGAGCTTGTTGAGACGGTTGAGCTATTTGACCAAGGTACTGAAAAATATCGCAATATGCTAAAGAAAATCAGTACGTTGCGTCCACCAGCCAAAGTAATGGGTATCCATAAGAACTTTGAAAAAGCCTACAAAAATTATGTAGCTGGTTGTGAAGAAATGACTCAAAGTATTCAACCAGAAAAAGGCATCGATGCTGAACAATTCGATGCGTCAGAAGCAAAACAAGACCAAGCGACAGATGATATTTCCGCAGCGATCCAAAAAATGACTAACTTATTGATGAAATAATCAAAAAGCCGAGACGACTGAAAATAGGGTTCCTATTCTCGATCATCTCGGCTTTTCATTTATTCTTGTTGCTTTTCTTCATAAAGGGAAGAAATCGTAGTGTACCATTCAAAAATGTGAGAAATCAATACTTTCGCTGCGGCATAGACAGGTATCCCTAAAATCACACCGACCACACCAAATAATTTTCCGGATGTTAATAGGACAAGTAAAATCGTCACTGGATGGATCGACAACTGATTGCCAAGTACAAGTGGCGAGATCAAACGGCCTTCGATGGTTTGCTCTAAGGCGAAAACGATCAATACTTTGACCAACATGATTGGTCCTGCAACGATGGCTAAAAATACCGCAGGGATCATCGCTAAAAATGAACCTAAGTAAGGGATCAAGTTCAAGAAACCGGCAATGATTCCTAAAGTGACAGCATAATCTAACCCGATGATTGCAAATCCGATCATGAACATCACCGCAACTGCGAAAGCCACAGTCAGCTGTCCACGAATATAAGAAGAGACTTGGCTGTTCATCTCACCTAAGACTTTTAACGTAGGCACTCTCATACGAGTGGGTAAGAACTTGACCAAATAAGGTGCTAATTGTTTTCCATCTTTCAACAGATAAAATAAAATAAACGGCATCGTCAATACGGCAACAACGATCGTAGCTACAGCGCCAACAAAACTCCCTAAGCTTTGAACGGTGCTTTTTGATAGATTCTGTAAAATATCGCCAGCAGAATTCATAAACTGATCGCCTGTATTTTCCAGTTGCTCTCTAAATTGACTGAATAGTGGATCACGAAAAATCTCGGTTAATTTGTCATCGATAGTCTCGACGTATTGTGGAAAATTGCTGACAAAGCTGACGGTTTGCTCTTGGATTTTCGGAATGATCACCACACTTCCCCAGACGATCAAAGCGACTACTAGTATAAATAAACCGATGATGCTGTAGAGCCTTGGGACCTTTCTCTTTTCAAGATAGTCTACAACAGGATTCATCAGGTAATACAGAATACCTGATAGAATGATCGGTAAACCAACGATTGCTAGAAACTGCCAAATTGGTTCAAAAAGATAAGAAACTTTCGTAAATAAGAAAACGATCAGTAAGACCAAAAGAACGACTAATAAAGCCGTCACTACTTGATTGTTCAAGAACCAACGCCAAAACCAAGAAACAGGTTTGATTTTTCTCTTTTTATCCTCTTCCATTAGTTCACCTGCTTATAGTCGATGGTCGTGCCGACAGTGATTTCTGGTAGTTGATAGGGGGACAAATAGATTCCATTGACGATTTTGTCACCTGCTGGCGGTTCTTCAAAAACCAGAGTCACATGACCAACCGTAGTCAAGTTTTCATTGGCCAACGGACCAACATGTTCGATAGTATATTCTTGCTGATCAAAAGAAATTTGATCACCTTGTTGAAGTGAAAAATTCTCTTTTGTACTAAATTCTTGAATGATCGTATAGTCACGCAACGCTGATGTTGCCGACTGATCGAATAAAATCAGCAAAGGTTCCTCTGGATTGATTGCTGACCTACCAATTTCTGTTATCGTTGCTTGAGTCATCTCATTTCTCTCCTTTACTCCTAAAAAAATCAATGATTCTATGGTTACAAAAACAGTATAACATATTCTCTTTGATTAACGTCATGAATGGATGTATGATAGAATAAATTAGAATTCTTAATTTGAGGAGGATCAAAATGATAAAAAAAATCATTCTAGGAACATATACAAGACGAAAAAGTGAAGGGATTTATCAAATCGAATTAGATACAGATAAAAGCACTTTAGAGAATCTAACGTTAGTAACAAAAGAAAATAGCCCAACGTATGTGGCAAAAAGCGATGCAGGTAATCTTTACACAGTAACAAGTGTCGATGGGTTAGGTGGAGTCGGTGCATACGATCATTCATATAATTTTTTGAATGCGGTAACAGAAGCCGGAGCACCTTTGTGTTACGTGACAGTCGATGAGCAACGCCAACTGGTTTATGGCGCAAATTATCATAAAGGAGAAGTCAATGTTTATCGTATCACTGAAGACGGTAGTTTAGAGGCGACAGACGCAGTCTTTCATCAAGAACCGACTGGTCCACACAAAAACCAAGATCATGCCCATGTCCATTACACAGACTTAACACCTGACCAACGATTAGCTGTCTGTGATCTAGGAACTGATCGTGTGTACACATATGATGTAGATGAAAATGGGAAATTAGCTGTAAAAGCTGTATTAGAAGTAGAGCCAGGAACCGGCCCACGTCATTTAGTTTTTCATCCTAATAATCAATTCGCCTATTTGTTTGGTGAGTTAGATAGTACAGTTCGTGTTCTTTCCTATGATGAAACAACAGGCGAATTCAAAGAAGTGCAAAAAATCAGCACATTGCCTGAAGGATTCACCGAAGAAAATGGTGGGGCTGCCATCCGTATTTCAAACGATGGACGTTTTGTCTACGCATCAAATCGGGGACATAATTCGATTGCTGTATTCGCTGTGAATGAAGAAGGTTCACATTTAGAACATGTACAGACGATCTCAACTGAAGGAGATTTCCCAAGAGATTTCGCCTTAGATCCAGAAAATGATTACGTGGTATGTGCCAACCAGAATACGGATAATCTTACCTTGTACAAACGTGATGCTACAACTGGAGAATTGACATTGATCCAAAAAGACATCTATGCACCTGAGTGTGTTTGTGTTTACTTTGATTAAGGAGTAGTGACATGAATAAAGAAGAAGTATTAGACCGTTTACGTGAAGAATTAGAGATTCCGTTTTTTCAAGGAAAAATAGAAGACAAAGAGTATAGTGAAGAAGAATACCAAAAGATCAAAAATGATTTGATCCAGTATTTTGATGACTATGTTCGTAATGTTGAGAATTAAAGAGGCAAATATAGTTTAAAAGAAAGTGTTTTTTTCTTATCTTGAACCAACCTGACCGTATATTATAAAACTGGAGGGCATATGAAAGAGTGGAAAATGATTTTTTGCGCTTTTCTTTTAACGCTGCTCTTAAACTTTGGGCTAGCTTATCTGTTTGATAGACCATTCAAATGGTGGATTACTTTAGGTATGTTCATAGGTTTCTCCATTGCCTATTTACTTGGTTCAAGAAGGAATAGCAAAAAGAATTAGTTCTGTTAGAAACACTTTATTTTAAGTATCAAAAATTACGATATTCTTCCTTGAAAAAGTTAGATAAGGAGCATAAGTAAATGAGTAATCTAAGCTGGTTTTCTGGTGGAGACGATCGACGCAAAAAAGCAGAAGCGTTAATAACGGAATTAATCGGTGACTTAGAGGTAGATTCGGAAAACCAATCGCTTAGAGTGGTACTAAAATCCAATCTAAGAAATCTACAAAATGAAGGAGCGTCAGTGCTATTGCTACTAAGCCGTATGAATGTAGAAATAGCGAATGCAATAAAAAAAGATGGCGTATCTTTAGATGAAGCTTATTCTAAAAAGCTACAGGAACTGATCTCTATATCAAATATTAGATACGGTTAATCGTTTTTTAGATCAATCAACTCTATCTAACCAATAAAAAAGGACTTCATGAACATTCGCAATGAATGTTCATGAAGTCTTTTTTTCTCCACAAGTTCAAGAGAAACAGTTAATCGATCACGACTAGAAGTCTTTACCGAATGCAGTTGCTTTATCTAAGGCAGCTTGCATCAATTCTTCTGCACGATCAGGTGTATAGTCGATACCTTCGATAAATAATTGGTCGACTTGTTCAATACCGACAAAATTCAAGATTGCTTTTACATATTGAGAAGCAAAATCTTGACCATTGTAGATTCCGCCGTTTGATTGGATGTGTAGTGCTTTCTTACCAGTAACTAAGCCAACAGGACCGTTTTCAGTATACTTGAAAGTTTTACCAGCAACATTGACAGTATCAAACCAAGCTTTTAATTTTGTAGGAATGTTCAAATTCCATAAAGCATTGGCAATAACGATTTTATCTGCTGCTAGAAATTGCTCTGTCAATTCGTTGAAACGAGCAATTTTTTGTTGTTGGTTTTCAGATAGACTAGAGAAATCTGCACCTGCACGAAGCGCTTCCCATCCAGAAAGCAATTCTTCATCAATTTCTGGGATATCATCACGATAAAGGTCTAAAACAGTTACCTCGTCGTTTGGATGATTTTCTTTGTAGCTAGTTAAAAAACTAGTTAATGCGTTAACTGAACGTGATTCTTGTGCAGTTAATGGATGTCCTTTGATTACTAATACTGATGCCATAATCTCTCTCCTTTAGTCGTAATTGTTAACTTTACTGCTAACAATACCAGTTTACTTGAAACAGAAAAGGCTATCAAGTATTTTTACTGATAAAAAGTAAGTTATTTTCCAGTACGATCAAAGAGGACTAGTTAATTCACGACTTTCAAATAACTTCATGTTGTCGATCACATAAGTCGCTTGCAGACCATTTTCTATTAGATAACTAGTAACTTCTTGTGCTAAATGATTCGCTGCCCCAACAATATAATACTGTTTTTTTGTATCCAGATTATTTAATTGTGCGGATAAACTGGCAATAGGAATGGATATTGAATGACTTAAATGTTTTTTTATATACTCGTTCGTTTTACGGACATCTAAAATCACTATATCCTTTTTTTGATAGACGAAATAGAGTTCGTGGACGGTGATTGATTTGTTCATGGCATTCTTCCTTTTTATATAATGATCCTATTTTAGATGCATAGAATAGTAGAAACAAATCTTTTAACTCGATTTATTCTTTTTTTAATAATTATGAAAAAAGAATGTAAATGACTTGCAAAACAATCAGATGGTGTTATAATGACAAGGTGTCATATGACAGTGTGTCATTTTTATGTGGGGAGGAATCAACGATGCCGACACAGACTTTTTTTCATCTACCTGAAGAAAAACAGCAAAGACTTTTAGAAGCTGCCAGGGTCGAATTTTCAAGAGTACCATTGAATGAAGCTTCGATTGCACAAATCGTGAAACTTGCGGGAATCTCTAGAGGTAGTTTTTATCAATATTTTGAAGATAAAGAAGATCTTTATTTTTATTATTTTGAAACCGTTCGTAGCGATAGTACAAAAAATATGATCCAACTAATCAAAGAATCGAATGGAGACTTATTTATCGGTTTTGAACTTTATTTTGGGAAAATGATTCGAGATATTCTAGAAGGTGAAAATGCCGCGTTTTATAAACATCTTTTTATGCATATGGATTACCGTGCCTCACGAAAAGTCGTGCCGCATCCACAAGGACATCGTCCATCACCACATAAAAATCATAAAAAAGCGTCCAAAGAGTTGATTGGTTTGATTGATCGTTCCAATCTTAGAGTAAAAGATGACCATGAAATGGAATTATTGTTTCAGTTAGTCATGAGTACACTATTTACAACGATTGCTCATGCCTATAAATCATTTTCAACCTCTGAGGAGTATTCTGTTGAACAAGCCATTGCAGAATTCAATCTAAAACTGTCATGGATAAAAGATGGCGCTTATAAATAGAAAGAAGGGGAACGAATGCTAAAAATTGTCAAACGAATTTCATTGACCTCAGCAATTGCTGCAACGGTCTTTATGATTATTCAAGTGTTAGCAGATCTGTATTTGCCAACGTTAACATCTAATATTATTGACAAAGGCGTAGCAAAAGGTGACGTCGACTATATTTGGCAGACGGGATTTGTCATGATCGGATTTTCTTTGATCAGTATTTTAGCCGCCATTGCCAATACGTTTTTTGCTACACGAGAATCTCAAAAGTTAGGAAAACAATTACGAACAGAAGTCTATCAAAAAGCCGAAAATTTGACGAAAGACAAATTCGACAAGTATGGAACAGCTTCATTGATCACTCGTACAACGAATGATGTGACGCAGATCCAATTGGTGATGCAAATGTTTTTACGGATGATGATCAATGCACCGATCACTCTTGTTGGGGCAAGTATCCTTGCTTATCAAAAGGACCATCAACTGACAAGAATTTTCTTAGTCGTGATTCCTGTCATGATCATTTTGATCGGTGGTATTATGTATTTTGCTGTTCCACTATTCAAGAGCATGCAAAAGAAAACAGACCGCTTAAACCTTGTTTTTCGTGAAGGATTAACCGGTGTACGTGTCATCAGAGCGTTTGACAAAACACGTTTTGAAGAAAATCGTTTTGATTTAGCGAATAAGGATTATACAAATACGGCAATCAAAGTCAACACGATTGTTGCATTGATGATGCCATTGATGACGTTGATCATGAGTGGGACGAACGTAGCGATCACATGGTTTGGTGGGCACTACATAGCGGATATGACATTAGAGGTCGGAAATCTGATTGCCTTCATGACTTATGCGATGCAAATTTTGATTAGTTTCATGATGCTATCAGCAATCTTTATCATGGTTCCTCGTGCCCAAGCTTCGGCTGATCGGATCAATGAAGTACTAGAAGAAGACGCGGGTATCGTTGATCCAGAACAACCAGAAACGGTTGCTTTAGCTGGAAAAGACGCAAGTTTGTCATTCAAACAGGTGAATTACCGTTACCACGGCGCAGAAAAACTAGCGTTGGAAGATATCAACTTTGAAGCGTCATCCGGCGATATCGTAGCTATCATTGGTGGTACTGGTTCAGGAAAAACGACTTTAGTGAATCTGATCCCACGTTTGTATGATATTGAATCGGGTGAGATCGCGATCAATGGAACGAGCATCACTGATATGACGCAATATAACTTGCGTGAATTGATGGGATTTGTTCCCCAAAAAGCTGTCCTTTTTTCTGGAACGATTCGTGAGAATATGCAATATGGGAAAGAAGACGCAACAGATGAGATGATTTGGAAAGCATTAGAGATCGCCCAAGCAAAAGACTTTGTTTCTGAAATGGAAGATGGGTTAGATAGTCATGTCGAACAAGGCGGCGGAAATTTCTCTGGTGGACAAAGACAGCGATTAGCCATTGCGCGTGCCTTAGTAAAAGAAGCCGACATCTATGTCTTTGATGATTCATTCTCAGCACTAGACTTTAAAACAGATGCGAAACTCCGTCAAGCACTAAAAGAAAATATGACAGAAAGTATCACCGTTTTAGTGGCGCAACGAGTAAGTACCGTCATGGACGCAGATACGATCTTAGTATTAGATGAAGGAAAACTTGTTGGAAAAGGAACGCATAAAGAATTACTAGCAACAAATGAAACATACAAGGAAATCGTCAACTCACAATTGAGAGAGGAGGATTTAGCATGAGTAAAGGAAACAATCGACCTCCTCAAGGACCAATGGGTGGGGGACCAGGACGTAACATTGGTGCTAAAGGAGAAAAACCAAAAAACTTTTGGGGCACTGTTCGCCGGTTATTCGGCTATATGTCTAAGCGTTTAGTAGCGATCATTGCTGTATTTGTCTTAGCGATTGCAGCTGTCGTCTTCCAAATCCAGACACCAAAAGTATTAGGGAAAGCAACCACAGAAATTTTTAACGGTGTGATGCTTGGCGCAAGACAAATGCAAGAAGGGCAACAAGTCACGAAATTCCCAATCGATTTTGACAAAATTGGTCAAATCATTGCGACAGTGATTGTCATGTACTTGATTTCTGCGGTGTTCAACTTCTTGCAACAGTTCATTATGACTCGCGTATCGCAACGTACGGTATATGAGTTAAGACATGATTTAGAGACAAAAATGAATCGTGTGCCGATCTCTTATTATGATACACATACGAATGGGGATATCATGTCTCGAGCAATCAACGATATGGATAATATCGCCAGCACGTTACAACAAAACTTGACTCAATTTGTCACAAGTGCGGTCACACTGATCGGGGTCATCGTTATGATGCTATCCATCAGCTGGCAACTGACATTAGTGGCGTTGTTGATGATTCCATTAAGCTTGATCATCGTGATGATCATTGCACCGAAATCACAAGTGTTCTTTGCGGATCAACAAAAGAGTTTAGGATTATTGAACAACCAAGTCGAAGAAACCTATGCTGGACATACGATCGTCCAAACGTTCAACCATACAGCAAAAGACCAAGCAGTTTTTGAGATTGAAAACCAAAATTTATATGCCTCTGGTTGGAAAGCACAGTTTATTTCTGCAATCATCATGCCATTGATGAATTTCGTCAAAAATCTAGGGTACGTCTTTGTGGCTGTGCTTGGTGGGATCAAAGTAGCCAATGGGAATATGGCATTAGGGGATGTACAAGCATTCTTGCAATATACGACACAATTTTCTCAACCGATCACACAATTGGCAAGCTTGATGAATACGATCCAATCAACAGTCGCTTCGGCTGAACGTGTCTTTGAAGTCTTGGACGAAGAAGAGATGACAAATGAAAAATCTGGTTTACCAGTCGAAGAAAATACACCGTACAAAGTTCGTTTTGAAAATGTGCAGTTTGGTTATACGCCAGATCACTTATTGATGAAAGATTTCAATTTGGATGTGAAGCCAGGTGAAATGGTCGCTATTGTTGGTCCGACTGGGGCTGGGAAAACGACTTTGATCAATCTATTGGAGCGTTTTTATGATGTTTCAGGCGGGAGCATTCGCTATGACGGTGTTGATACGAGAGATGTTTCTCGTGATGTATTACGTGCACAATTTTCAATGGTACTTCAAGATACATGGTTATTTACTGGAACGATCTATGACAATATCAAGTATGGAAATGATGACGCAACGGATGAACAAGTGATCGAAGCTGCGAAAGCTGCCCATGTCGATGAATTTGTCCGCAAATTACCTGATGGGTATGATACGATCTTAAATGAAGATGCAAGTAATATCTCACAAGGTCAACGTCAATTGATCACGATTGCCCGAGCATTCTTAGCAAATCCAGATGTCTTGATCTTGGATGAAGCAACCTCAAGTGTCGATACTCGTACGGAGATCTTGATCCAAAAAGCGATGAATCGTTTATTGAAAAATCGTACAAGTTTTGTAGTTGCTCATCGCTTATCAACAATTCGTGATGCGGATAATATTATCGTGATGAACCAAGGATCGATCGTTGAAACAGGAAACCATGATACACTGATGGAAAAAGATGGATTTTATGCTGATCTATATAATAGTCAGTTTACAGAAGAAGCTTCATGATAAGATAAAATAAGTTATAATAATCTTTATTGGATTATTTGAAAGCGGCGTTTAAAAGATAAAAATGGTTTATCAAAGACTCGCCGCTTTTTTTACATATAGAATGAATTTCCCTTCTCATTATGATAATTAGCTAAAAAATAAGACAATCTGAGAATTAATTCAACAAAAACTAAGATATTGCTTGAAAGAAAAGAGAAGCATCGTTAAAATAAAGCTTAACGTAGAGGGGAGCAAGAAATTATGAAAGTTTTTGATTTGGGGTCTACTACTTATTTGAAAAGTATTGCAATACGTGTAAAAGACCGTGACAAAATGATCGAATTTTATAAAGACACGATCGGTTTCGATTTAAAGAGAGAAGAAAATGAATTAGCGATTTTCGGTACAGTAGAAAATGACAGCGAGATGTTATTATTAGAGGAAAGTCCACGAGCAAATGATCACTTTGGGGAAATCAAAAAGCTCAATCGCTTTTCTTTGATCATTCCAACGTTAGAAGAAATGGCTGATGTGCTTTATCGTATTCGCCAAACGAACCAAACGATCGAAGAAGCACTAGAAAGTGATGGAAGAATCGGTATTTTATTAAAAGATCCAGAAGGCAATATGTTAGAGATCTATCATGAAGCGGCTCATACTTCTCAGCAACAAGCGGTGGAACAATTAGACCAAGAAGCACTATTAAGAGAATCAAATGAACGCTTTACGAAATTATCCGCGGGTACTTATTTCCAAAAAGTCCATCTAAATGTACTAGATATGGAAAAGGAACGAGAATTTTTATCAGAGCTTTTAGGCTTGACTGTGCATAAAGAGGAAGAGAAAGAATTTATCTTGAACAAAGGTGATTTTCATGTAGGACTGACTCAATCAGAGAGTCCAGTGATTGCCTTACCGACGGATGAAATCTTAGGATTAGACTTTTTGAAATTTGTTGTTGATCCAGAGAGTATGCAACGTCTGATCACACATTTGAACACAGAAGCGATCGATTTTTACATTGACAAAAAACAGAAAGTTTTGACGTTGTATGATGCGATTGGCATCGAATGGTGGTTTGTGGACGAAACAAAAGCAACAAATGTTGTCCAATGAACAGTGGCTAGGATTTGTCGATTACTCGACCGTTGGAAAAAGCAGGAAAAGTTCAGCTGACGCTGAGTGTTTCCTGCTTTTTTATGTCAGCTATTAAATAGTGGCGTAAATGAGAAAAATAATTGATTCTTATGGAAGAAAGAATTATGCTTGGGGAGCAAACAGGCACATCCAAAGATAAATAAGGAGAAACTATGTACGCTAAAACGAAAGAACATATACTAAAAAAAATGAATGAGGGGTATTACCCAGGGATCGTCGCTGCTTTTATGAAAGGGGATCAGATTGAAAAAGTGGTCGCAGGTGATGCGCAGATCGTTCCAACGATTAGACCAATGACAGAAGATCTGCTCTTTGATGCAGCCTCCCTGACAAAAGTGATTGCAACGACAAGCCTTGTCTTGCGATTGATCGAAGACGGGAAAGTGGATTTAGATGAACCTTTGCATACGTACTTGCCGGCTTTTGAGAATCAAACGATCACGATTCGCCATTTGTTGACACATACCTCAGACATCCAGACATTTATTCCTGATCGAGATCGTCTATCACAAACAGAGTTGATTGAAGCTTATTTGAAACTTCAACCAGGCGATCAATTGGGAATCGAAGTTCGCTATACGGATGCAGGCACGATTCTCTTAGGATTGATGCTAGAGGAGGTTTTCCAAGAAGAGGCAGTCGAGCTTTTTGAAGAGCAAGTACTAGCACCGTTAGGGATGATGAATAGCTTGTTCTTACCATATCCTTCAGAACGGATCGTTCCGACTGAACAACTCCCTTCTGGTGAGGTGATCCATGGCTTGACCCATGATCCAAAAGCACGAGTGTTAGCAGAACATGCAGGTAATGCTGGTCTATTTATTGATCTTGCGGATTGTGAGAAATTTGTTCAGATGTATCTTCAATATGGAAAGCTGGATTCTGGTCATTTTTTGGAAGAAACAACCATTCGTTCCTTATTGGCTGATCATACGCCAACTGGTAAAGGTGGTCGCTCACTCGGATGGGATTTAAAACAAGATAAAAAGGACGGGCATCCATTACTATTCCATACAGGCTATACAGGGACATTTCTATTGATCGACCCAATCGATCAAGAAGCGTTCATTTTTCTGTCCAATCGCCTACATCCAAACGATCATCGTGAAGAATATCTAAAATGTCGTGATGAAATCATTGAAATTTATTTACAAGAGAAAGCGTTACACTGAAAATAATGCTATAATAGCAATTGAAAATCGAGAGGAGTTTGACGTATGCAAGAACCATTATTTTTAAAACCTGTTTTTCAAGAAAAAATCTGGGGAGGCAGTCGCTTACGTAGTGTGTTTGGCTTTGATATCCCTAATGATAAAATTGGCGAAGATTGGGCGATCAGTGCGCATCCTCATGGCGTGAGTGTCGTTGAAAATGGTCCATTCAAAGGTTGGAAACTAGATGATCTATGGAAAGAACATAAAGAATTATTCGGTCATCCATCAGAACCAGTTTTTCCGCTATTGATCAAAATCTTAGATGCAGAAGATGATCTATCTGTCCAAGTTCATCCGGATGATGCTTATGGTATGGCACATGAAGGAGAACTAGGTAAAACAGAATGCTGGTACATCATTGATGCCGAACCAGGGGCAGAGATCATCTATGGTCATCATGCAAAAACACGTGAAGAGTTAGCCGAAATGATCAAAGATAGTCGCTGGGATGATTTATTGAAAAAAGTTCCTGTCAAAAAAGGTGATTTTTTCTACGTACCAAGTGGAACGATCCATGCAATCGGTAAAGGGATCATGATTTTAGAAACACAACAAAGTTCAGATACGACTTATCGTGTCTATGATTATGATCGTAAAGACGATCAAGGAAACGCACGAGAATTACACATCCAACAATCGATCGATGTAACAACAGTCCCAGCAAAAGCTCCTGAATTACAGATCAAAGAGATCCGTCAAGGAAATTCTTCGATCGTCACTTATCTAGAAACGGAGTTTTTCAACGTCTACGAATGGGACATCAAAGGAATCACATCCTTTAAAAAACAAGCACCTTATACATTGATGACAGTCATTGATGGTGCGGGAGAATTGGTGATAGACAACCAAACGTACCCATTAGAAAAAGGAACAAGTGCGATCTTACCAAGCGATATCACGGAGTGGAAAGTTCAAGGAGAACTTTCGATCATCGCGTCTGAGCCAGGAGTTAAATAATTAAGATAAACTGTTGCTGATAGGTTCAGCTAAAACAATAAAGCGTACCAGCCGAAAATGGACTCTCTATTTTTGGTTGGTGCGCTTTTTTAGGATGCGTGATCGGCTACCACTTGGCTAATTTATAAGAGCAAAGATAAAACAAATTTCCGCTTATTTTATAGTTGAAAAGTTGCTTGTTGAAATCACTTACAAAATATGTTATATTCTTCTCGTAGAGTTAAAACGTTTTAATAGAACGTTAAAATGATTTTCTTGTTAAAGGAGAGGGAAAACGATGAATACTGTTACAGTTATCGGAAGTATCAATTTAGATCGGACAATCCGTGTGACCTATATGCCAAAACCCGGAGAAACGATCCATACGAAAGAAACTTTTTCAGCTGGTGGAGGCAAGGGAGCCAACCAAGCGGTTGCTGCTAGACGTTCGGACGCAAAAACTTACTTTATTGGTGGTGTGGGTAAAGACGAAGCAGGAAAAACAATGTCAGAATTACTTGAACAAGAAGAAATCGATTTATCTGGTGTAGCGACATTAGAGAATCAAGCGACTGGACAAGCCTATATCATTGTTGATGACCAAGGTGAAAATAGTATCATGATCCATGCCGGTGCAAACAATGCGTTTACCGTAGCACAAGTGCAAGAAAACAAAACCATCATCCAAAAAAGTGATTTTATTATTGCTCAGTTTGAAAGCGCTATAGAACCGACAATCGAAGCATTCCAAATCGCTCGAGAAGCTGGCGTAAAAACGATCTTGAATCCGGCACCGGCGCTAGAAAATGTTCCGGACGAGTTATTAGCAGTGACAGACATGATCATTCCAAATGAAACAGAAACGGAGATCTTAACAGGCATTACTATTACCGATGAAAAAAGTCTAAAAGAGGCGGCACAAGTCTTTCATGGATTAGGTATTGAAGCGGTGATCATCACGGTCGGAAGTAAAGGCGCTTATTATGATATTGCTGACGGCGCTAGTGGGATCGTACCAGCTTTTAAAGTCCATGCAGTAGATACAACGGCTGCTGGGGATACCTTTATTGGTGCGATGAGCAGTGTATTAGCCAAAGACTTCAGCAACCTAGAAGAAGCAATCCGTTATGGAAATAAAGCCTCTTCTGTGACCGTTCAACGATTTGGTGCTCAACCGTCTATTCCATATAAACATGAATTAATTTGATTGAGGAAAGGATGAACAGATAATGAAAAAAACGAAAGTAATCAATTCAGATATCTCACGAGTGATTGCACAAATGGGACATTTTGATAAATTAAGTATTGGAGATGCAGGAATGCCTGTACCTATGACCACTGAAAAAATTGATTTAGCAGTTACACAAGGGGTTCCTAGCTTTATGGAAGTCTTACGCAATGTGTTGTCAGAATTAGAGGTACAACGTATTTATTTAGCAGAAGAAATCAAAAAAGAGAATCCTGACATTCTTCTAGAAATCCAAAAAGAAATGCCGGATACACCGATCACGTTTATTCCGCATAGTGAAATGAAAACCGAGTTGAACAATTGTCACGCATTTATTCGCACAGGTGAGATGACTCCTTATGCGAATATCTTGTTAGAAAGTGGCGTCGTATTCTAAAAAAGGAGATGTAATAAATGAATGCAACAGCATTATTGATCGGATTAGGACCATTACTAGGTTGGGGGCTTTATCCAACGATTGCTTCGAAGATCGGTGGACGTCCTGTTAACCAGATTTTAGGATCAACAATAGGAACTTTGATATTCGCACTTATTTTTGCCCTGATCAATGGTATGGGACTGCCATCTGGAATGGATCTTGTCTTTTCTATTCTTTCCGGTGTGGGTTGGGCAACTGCTCAAATCATTACTTTTCAATCCTTCACACTAATTGGCTCATCGCGTGCGATGCCCATCACCACAGCTTTCCAATTACTTGGGGCTTCATTATGGGGCGTTTTTGCGCTAGGTAACTGGCCAGGAACCACAGCGAAGATTCTTGGTGGATTAGCATTGATCTTGATTATTTTAGGTGCATGGATGACTGTTTGGACTGAGAAAAAAACCAAAGAAAATAGCAGTTTACTGAAAAAAGCGGTTTTATTATTAGCAGTCGGAGAGATTGGTTATTGGGCATATTCAGCAGCACCTCAAGCAACATCCATCGACGGGATGCACGCTTTCTTGCCACAAGCAATGGGGATGGTTTTAGTGGCGATCATCTATACCGCTGTATTAAGTATGAAAGGGCATGAAAAATCAGCATTTACGGAAGTTGTTTCTTATAAACAAATTTTTTCTGGCTTCTTTTTTGCCTTTGCTGCATTGACCTATTTGATTTCTGCGCAACCAAATATGAATGGTTTGGCAACTGGCTTCATCTTATCGCAAACGTCTGTTGTTCTAGCAACCTTGACTGGAATCTGGTTCTTAGGACAAAAGAAAACGAAAAAAGAAATGACTGTCACGATCGTTGGGTTGGTCCTAATCTTAGCGGCTGCAACGATGACTGTTTTGATATAAGTGTTATTTTTAAAGAATTGGGAAGTAACTGCGGTTACTTGCCCAATTTTTTTTGTGGAAAATAGATAACGGTAACTGTTAGAATAGAGCTATCTGAAAAAAAGCATAAGCGCAGTCTGCTGAAGTAGAAAGGGCAGGTGATCAACGTGGGGGAAAATTTGAATGCGCTTCCTGCTAATGCAGTGGCGAAATTAACCTGGTTTCGTCAATTACTACATTATTTCAAACAAATGATCATGCCAAATCTAAGTATTTTTATTGCTTGGGGTTTGTTATCGATTGTATCAAATATCGTATCAGGTGATTTGCGCCAAACGCTTGTACATGTCAATGACTGGCTGATTTATCTGTTATTGCCTATTTTGATCAGTTACTCTGGAGCAAAGATTTTTGATCAAAAAGCAGCTGTAGCAGGTGGGATTGCTGTCATCGGTATGATAGTAGTTTCTGATCTTCCACAACTATTCGGAGCGATGATCATCGGTTTGATCACGGGAGGTATTTTTCATTGGGTAGATCGTTGGTTGGCGCCGAAAATCAAGCCTGGCTATGAGATGTTGCTGAATAACTTGATGATCGGTCTAATCGGTGGCTTTGTCTGTCTGTTAGGCATACTGGTCATACAGCCACTTGTTGAAGGTAGTTTGTCTTATGTTGGACGCTTTGTTTATTGGCTCATTGAACAACATTTGTTACCAGTGGTCAGTTTAGTGTTGGAACCGTTAAAGGTCTTATTTTTGAACAATGTCATCAATCACGGCATCTTGACACCTTTAGGAATGGAGATGGCACAACATGCGGGGCATTCGATCTTATTTTTGATGGAAGCCAATCCTGGGCCAGGAATAGGGATTTTAAGTGCGTTCTTGTTTGCTGCCGATCGAGAAAAAAGTGTCAAAGCAGGTGGAGCATTGATGATCCAAGCTGTCGGAGGAATCCATGAGATTTATTTTCCTTTTGTCTTGATGCAGCCTGCTCTTTTTTTTGCAGTTATGATTGGAGGAGCAACAGGAACGTTTGTGTTCCAACTGTTTGATAGTGGGTTGAATGCTCCGGTTTCCCCAGGTTCATTGGTGATTATTTTAGGGAATACAAAACCTTCACAATTAGTAGGTGTCATTTTAGGCATTCTTCTCAGTGCGCTTACTACGTTTATTTGTGCCATACTGTTATTGAGAAAAACGAAACCTGTGGAATCGATCCTCCCAGAAAGGAGCCAACTGATGAATCAAGAAGTAGTCAACCAAATCATCTTTGCATGCGATGCTGGGATGGGTTCTAGTGCAATGGGTGCAGCCATTTTGAAGAAAAAGCTGAACGCACAAGGGATAACCATACCTGTCAGCTATACATCGATTTACGATCTGCCGAATCACAAGAAACAATTGGTGATCGTGCAAAGCGCCTTTCAATCTTTGGCGCAAGAAAAAGCCAAAGAGAGTCAGATCATCGCTGTTGAACATTTTTTAGAAGTTGAGTCGTATCTGCCATTGATCAAGCAGCAACTTCATGAAAGAAAAATTGAACCCCAAATCAAAAAGCAACAAGAAGTTGAACAACCTAGAACCAGAGTTGTGTTTTTATACCAAGGAAATCGACGAGGCTCACAAACGATGGGAATGACGATTTTAATGAATCTAGCCAAGGAATATCAGGTCGATCTATCTGTAGAAAAAGCAGCCGTCGAAGACCTAGTACCCGAAAAAGAAGTGGTATATCTTGCGAATGAAAGTATGGCAAAGGCGTATCAACTGGAACAACAAGTGGAGCATTTGTTGATCATTGATCATTTTGTCAGTACCAAAGCCTATCTATCATTAGTAAAGGAAGTGGACTAAGATGTATTTGTCACCAAGGGAAAAAGAATTATTGACAGAACTCATCAATAGTCCAGCACCTGTATCTATACAAAAAATGGTCAATGTTTTACGTGTCAGCAAACGGACTGTATACCGCGAGTTGGAGCAATTAGAACGATCGCTCGAGGAAGTAAATGCTTCGCTGAAAAAAATAGCCCGAGGGTCATTTACGATTGAAGCAACACCTGAAACAATGACACAATTGCGCCAACTATTGAACGAAAAAGAGATGGAACTATCGACAACCGAAAGGCAACATGCGATTTTATTAGAACTATTACTTACGAAAGAACCGTTGTCTTTAAGTTATTTTTTAGAAAAGTATTTGATTAGTAATACGACTTTTTATGCTGATATCAAGCAACTTGAAACCAGTATGAAACAACTGCCATTGTCGATCACGCGTAACCGTGGCTATGAAATCACTGGACCGGAAAAATACCGCAGATTGCTGATCGCGAATATCTTAGAGTTGGAGATCAATGCGTATGAAATATTTCACTTGCTGGAATTTGATACGACAACGAATTCCTTTTTTCAATTTATCACGACAGATAGTTTATTACTGGCGCGTCAAGTGGTACGAGAAGAATTGATCCAGCAAAAGAAAGAATTAAGTGACCGGAAACTGGAACATTTAGTTTTGATACTCAGCATTACGATCGACCGTGTCAAAAAAAATCAAGTGCTGACGAATGAAACCTACACTGGACTAGTGAATAAAGAGTTATTACGTATCGCCAAAGCTTTATTTTCTAAAATCGCTAAGGAAACGCAACAACTTTATCCCGTCAATGAAATCGTCTTTTTTGCTAGTCTATTAAATGATTTCTCGAATTCCTTTGATCAGGATTTCTTTGAAGAAACATTTGATACGCAACTCGCTTATCTTGTGAAACAATTGATCCAAGTAGTCAGTGAAGCAACAAATAATCCATTCTACCAAGATGAAACACTCTACAAAATGTTGTTGACCCATTTATCAGGAGTATTTTCTCGAGCGGTACTTCAAGAAGAACAATTGACTAATCCAATCTTGGAAAAAATCATGGTCCAGTATCGAGAGATCGCCCAAGCCATCCGGCAAGGAATCGAGCAGATTTTTCAAGAAAAGAAACTATCCGAAGAAGAAATTGCTTATATGGTTCTACACTTTGCGAACTCATTAGAAAAAACACCAAAGGACAGCACGATCAAGATCGCCGGGTTTTCCCCTAGTGGCTTAGCTTCGACAAGTATGCTTGAATTAAAACTAAAAAGGTATTTCCCATTCATTCAACATATCCATTTTTATCGAATCGCTGATCTAAAGAAAATCAATTTAGAAGAAGAGTATGATCTCGTCATTTCTACTTCGATCTTAAGTGGCTATGAAGGGAAATATCTGTTAGTTTCACCGTTACTTCTTGAAGAAGAAATCAAACAATTAAAAGCAGAATTTGCTCGTTTGACAGCACATCGAACGGAACATATCCGTTTAGGCGATCAGCCCTCCGTTATCGAAGATACTTATGAAGAAACGGTGTTGATGATGAGTAAAATCAATCAGTTACTCCAGTATTTCTTCATTCAAGAATTAGACAATCCAGCGACAGTAGAAGCTACATTGAAGGATATTTTCGACTATTTACCTACAGGGTTGGTCCAAGATAAAGAAAAAGTCTATCATCGTTTAATGAAAAGATATCAACAAGCGCCGATCGGGTTGCCTCATACCAACATGGGACTTTTCCATACCTCTAGTTCTGAGATCACGGAACCTTTATTCTGTATTTTTCAATTGAAGCAAGTATTGGAGATCGAAGGAATGGACAAGACGAAAGTCGATTTATCAAGAATGTTAGTGATGCTAGCACCTTCCCCTATTGACGAAGCAACCGGGAAATTGCTTGGGAAAATAAGTGGTGCCTTGATCATGAATGATTTGAATACTGAGATATTTCGTTCAGGAAATGAAGCAATCATCTATCAGTTGTTATCTAAAATTTTGATCGATGAAATAAAAAAATAAAGGAGGCTCTATTGATGCTTGAGATCTCATCTGAACATATTTGGTTGAACCAACAGTTTGGTAGCTGGGAAGAAGCCATTAACCAGATTGGTGAGCAACTACTTGAAAAAGGAGTCATCCAAAAGGAATATATCGATGCGATGGTTGCTCGCCAAGAAGCAGCAAGTGTTTATATTGGCAACTTTGTGGCACTTCCACATGGAAAAGCAAAAGATGAACAGATTGTTGAAGAAGGTATTTTTTTGTTCCAAGTACCTGATGGCGTTGACTTTGGGATGGATGGAGAAAAGAAAATCGCAACGATTTTATTTGCAGTAATCATGCGAGAAAACCAACAATTAACAAGTTTACAAGAACTCGCCTTTTTTTGTTCCGATGTCGATCAAGTGATGGCATTGAGCGATGCCCAAACAGTAGAGGAAATCCAACAAATCTTAAAACAAGCTGAGGAGTTTTGACGTAAAATACGCAGCGACCAATCAATTGATTGGTCGTTTTTTTTTTATTTTTTTTAAGAGAATTCCGACAAAATCGTAATTATATAGTGAAGGAGGTGCGACGAGAAGGGCACATGTTCCCAGTTGATTTATTCCACGAATGAAAGGAGTCAAAGAATGAAGAAATCCTCTGAATCACTATTTTTGATTCTACCGATCATTATTTTAATTACGATTTTTTTTCAAATGAAAGTAAGACCAGTCTCGGCAGAAACATTGACCAACCTACCCTCGTACCAACAAATCACTACATCTGTCTCCAATCAAATGATCCACACGACCGAACAATCAATCTTACAAGAAAATAGTTGGGCGAACTTCAAAAAAAACTACCAATTGATCCAAGACCGCAACGGAAAATTGTCTACTATCGGCTCGACGAATTATGTTGACGCGGCGATCCATGAGCAATCGCCCAAATTGCCTGACCCGTTTGCGAATGAAAGTGTGGTCGTTGATCCAGCGATCCATATCCCTAATATCGATATCCATCTATCCAATGGTGGCAGAGAATTTGGCTGGTATGGCAAGCGAGTGAAGGGTGAGATTGCACTATGTCTGGAACAAGGAGTAGCGCTGAATATCGGAGAAAATAACGGCTATACTTCAAGCATTCAAAACACAGAATTACTAAAGAAAATCTCTTTGATCAAATACTATGGGGTGATTGCGACAAACTACACGATGGAAAAAGAATTGATGACGCAACTCCTTGCTTGGGAGCAACAAGGAATCATCCCCACCAGTATTTCTGGTGTTTTGACAATGAACGATTACCAAATATTCAAACGAACAGTGATGGAACAAGTGGAACGGTTCTATACCCAACCGAGTTTTCATGGACAAATAATGGATCTAAAAGTCGGCGAAAGCCAAACATTGACCGACACAACAGGAGCATTTTCAAATTATGGCTCATCACCTGTTCAACAAATCAATGGAATAACCATTGAAAAGCAAGGGAATCAAGTAACTGTCACTGCATCGAAAGAGGCGCCAGCGACAAGTGAGATCGCATTTGATTATCATATCCCCAGTAGCTATCAAGGAGCAATCGTCGTGTACCAACATCCTTATACACAAAATATGGTAGTCGGTAGAGTACCGCAGCTGACAAGAACCTTATTTCAGTTACGCGTGCAAAAATATGGACATGCAGGTATCCGCAAAGTCGATCAACAAACAAAACAACCATTAGTAGGCGCCGTTTTTCGTTTCACGACTACGGATGGACAGGTAAAAGAGTTGACGACAGATTCTGATGGTGTTGCTATTTGGCATGATCTACTCGTTGATACGGTCGTTACGATTCAAGAAATCAAAGCGCCAGATGGCTATGTTTTAAATCCAACGCCCCAGACTGTCACTGTCAAAGTGAATGAATTGACGAGTATCACATTAGCTAATCAAGAACAGACAGCTGATTTGATTGTCATCAAAGAAGATGCAGAAACAGGCAATCAGCCTCAAGGAGGTGCCCAATTGATCGGAGCTGTGTATCAATTAACGGACAAAGACGGAGAAACAGTTGCGGAATTGACGATGGAAGAGGTGGATGGAAGAGTATCAGCTGAGCTAAAAGGGTTAAAACTAGGAACCTATTATTTACAAGAAATCATTCCACCGAAAGGGTATAACTTAGATCCAACGATCTACCCTATACATTTGACCTATGCAGGACAAAATGAAACGGTGGCTATCCATAGCAAAACAGTCACTGATCGCGTTATCAAAGGTCATGTCGAAGGGTATAAATTTGGTTCAAAACCTCTTGTTCCCACTTCTATCTTCGAAGTTTTACACGCGTTAACGACAGATTCAACGAACTATAAACCACCACTCGAAGGAATCGAACTAACAGCCACCGCTCATAACACAGGAAAAGAATATGTCCATGTCACTGAAAAAAACGGCTACTTTAAATTTATAGATTTACCCTATGACACATATACGATTGCTGAAACAAAAGGAACGGATGGCTATTTGATCATTGAACCATTTGAAGTGACGATCAGTGAGGAAGGCTACACACATTTCTTTTTATTAGAAGATGAAATCATCGAATCACGCGTACATCTCATCAAGATCGATCAAGAAACAGGACAACAAATTCCTTACGCTGGTGCCCAATTCAAGATTTTTGATACTTGGGCGAATGATGGACAAGGAGCATTTGTAGCAATGACCCGTCCGAATGATACAGAAAAAACTGAGATTTTTGAAACGAATCAAAAAGGGGAATTAGTGACAACAGAGAGCTTACCTTGGGGTGTGGATCGCTATGAGCTTCATGAAGTCAAAGCGCCAGAAGGCTATCTCCCGTTAGAAGAACCATTGATTTTCAGTGTAACAGCGGAAAATCATAGTGCATTGATTCGCTTAGAAGTCCCTAACCGTTTAGCAAGACAATCCATTGAATTGATCAAACGAGATCGGTTGAATGAACAACCTTTAGCACAAGTACCATTTGGCTTATATCAGGTAGAAAAAGCAGAAAATGGCGAGCAGAACCTTCAATTTATTGAAGAATATCTCACGGATGATGAGGGACGAATCGAAGTAAGCGATTTGCCTTATGGCACCTATCAATTTATCGAAGGAAAGCCTTTAGAAGGGTATTTACCATTAGAAGAACCTTTAGATTTTTCAGTAACTGTTGAAAAAGACGGTGAGTTGATCGTATTAGAAGCCTATAACGAACGAGAAAAATTAACATTGACGAGTTTGTTCACAGCAATCGACGGAAGTAAGGAGCTTGATCCAACCAAAGACAATCAATTGAAAGATGTAGTTTGGATCAAAGGAGCAGCAATCGAGATCGGTCATGTGTATACCGTAGTGACGCAGTACCGAAAAGGTGACACCGGAGAACTCATCAACGAAGCAATCTCAACCTATACAGCAAAGAGTAAAGAAGATCAATTTGAAGTTTTTCTTGAGCTGAAAGCCAATACGCTAAAAGACAAGGAACAGTTGACTGCCACTCACATTTTATACTACGAGTCTGAGCAAGAAAATGAGGTAGCACGTGAAGATGATTTGACGAATCAAGAACAGACTGTTCATTTCAATACACCAAAAGAAGGGCAAAAAGAAGAAACGAAAAAGCAAGAAAATACTCGGAATTTACCTAAAACGAATAGTCGTACTTCTGCCTCTCTAGTAGGGCTAGGTAGTTTATTTCTAGGAGTGAGCGGCGTTTTGATCTATCAACAAAAAAGGAGTGGGTTGAATGGCTAAAAAGAAAAAATACATGAGATTTGGCTTGTTCATATTCAGTTGTTCAGTTGTTTTATTAGTTAGCGGCTGTAAACCGCAACAAACAGAAGTTCCACAAACAGTTAGGCCCGCTTCAAACAAAACGAAACAGTCAATCAAAGTGAAAACACCAGAGGAGAGTCATCTGAAAAAAGAAGAGAACTCTTCTCAATTGTTTGAGTTTGCTTCTCAATTTCGAAAACCATTGGCTCTCCCCACTGAAGCAATGATCAAGGATGAAACCAACCAGCTGAGGATCGCTTACCTTGAAGCAACAACAGTAACAGTACCTCAAAGTCTCGAAAATTCAATATCAAGAAGCAATCTCACACATCGCTTCGCAGAAGACGAACAAAAAGTTACGCTATCGGATGTTGTAGCAATTCCAGAGAGCGACAATCAATGGCAAGGTCCCTACGTGCATGTAAACGACCCTTTGCAGATCTTACCCAGAGGAACAGCGATTGATCCTTTTGCCTATTTTACTATAGTTCAAGGAAGTGATCCCGTTCCAGTGATCCACTATACGCCCGTCGATCCTAACGAATCTGGCTATCAAGACATGCAGATCACAGCAACTGATTCAAAAGGAAAAGTGAGTGTTGCGACGGTCACCTTTCTGTTTAATCACTCCCCGACCATTCAACAAGCAAGACAAAGTCATCACGCCACGATCGGTTCAAGTATTGACTTGTTGGCTGGCATTTCCGCTCACGATGAAGAAGATGGTGAATTGACCGCAGAGATTCAAGTGAAAACCACACTCCAGACAGAAAAAGAAGGAAGTTATGAAGTGATTTATTCTGTGACTGATCAATTTGGAGCAAGTGCCAAGCTAGTAACTAATATGACGATCACCAATGAAGCACCAATAATCGCGGGGCCGAACCAGCTCGTTTTACCTGTTGATCAATCATTCTCTTTATTTGATTATTTCTCTGCAAATGATCAAGAAGATGGTGCGATCAATCTTACTTCAGAAAACATTTTGGCATCCGATCTTGTCCCCTATGTACCAGGAAACTACTTCGTAAGAATTGGGAATGTCAGTGACCGTTATGGCAAACGAGCGGCAGAGCGTACGATTTATGTTCACCTAACGAATGAAGCGCCGACTGTTACAAATACGCATATGACTCTTCCTGTATTTAGTGAACTGAATAAAGAAAGCTATCTGGCAAAACTAGTTCTTGCAGATCGTGAAGATCCGGTTGATCAATTACATGTGGCAATCGATCTGCCTTTTTGGGAGAAAATCGACACTTCCCGATTAAATATCTATCGTTTTCCTCTTCAAGTCCAAGATACACATGGAAAAATCACTCGAACTTTTGGGAGCGTCCACGTAGTCAATGAGCCCCCTGTATTTTCTGGGATAGAGGATAAGAGATTCCTTGTAGGCGAAGAGAAATTAGATTTATTAGCAGGAATCTCTGTGACTGATCGTGAAGAGAAATTAAGCATAGCAGATGTTGAAGTCATAGAAGAAATCACTTGGGACACACCTGGAAGCTATCCTGTTTATTTGTCGATCAAAGATTCGTTTACAGAAACGCGAATGTCTTTTCATGTCAGCGTAGTAGAAAAGAATCCAGAAATGCCAGAGATACTAAGCGAATAAGGAGAAGAGAATGGATTATTTCAATCAAGCAATGGCACTATTTTCTAATGGAATCATTACCGCAGGCAGTTTACTGACTGTCTGGGGCATCATCCAATTAGGCGTTGCTATCAAGGAACATAATGGACCAGGCATGCAACATGCCATTTTTCAAATCGTAGGCGGAGCAGTGATTTTAGCTGCTGGTGCGTGGATCACGAACATTTCGATGTGAGAGGGTGAAGCTGGATGGACGGTGCGATCGAATTTTTACTACAAACGATTGCGGAACAATTGAGTTTATCGACGAATCATAAAAACACTCTGTTGCAAAACCTAGAACATTATTTGCCGGAAATCTACCGTTACAGTGTGACGATCATGGAAAGTGTCGTCAAACCTATCGCTTATTCATTATTAGGTTTTCTACTGCTGATCGAATTTCAACAACTCACACATCGGCTATACGGCAAGCAGTCAGAGTTTGGTGGGTTGGATCTGTTTTTACCATTATTCATCAAAATCGGCTTGACCGTATTGCTTTTACGACATTTGATGGTTTTTCTCAATGCCATTATGGATGTGGGGATCTTTGTTAGCCAAGGCATCAATCAATTGGAAATCCCAGGTGTTACGGATCAAACAATGGAGATTGTCGGTGTGATGGAGCAAATCGATCAGTTAGGTTTTTTTGAGAAAATGACGCTGCTGATGATTTTGCTCGTTCCTCTAGTTCTATCGATCATTGTCAGCGTCCTTGCGCAAGTGTTGATCTTTTTACGCTTTTTGGAAATGTATCTTTATTTGAGTATTTCACCTTTACCGATCGTTGCTTTAGTAAACACAGAAATCGGCCATGTCGGAAAGAATTTTTTAAAGCTTTTTGGCGCGGCATCTTTACAAGGGGTATTGCTATTTATCGTGTTGAACATCTATCCGCTTCTAGTGAGTACTGTTTTTTCATTTGATGAGAAGCAAGGAATGATTGCCGTGATCAGCGCAATCGTTGGCAATTGCCTGGCACTATCTATGTGTTTGTTCTATACATTGAAATGGTCTAAAGCGATCATCGTTGCAGCATGAGTGAAGAAAGGCGTGGAATTATGGCAGTAGAAGTAGTAATTAGAAAAGAAATCAAAGAATACCAAGAAAAAATCTTTTTTGGTTTCTCACTAAGGCAGATCATCGTGATCGCTTTAACACTAGTAGTGATTTTGCCGATCGGTCTGCTCAATCATTTTGTTTGGGGATATTCTATCGATGATCTGGGCTTTGTATTGATGTTTTTTACCAGTCCGATTCTATCTGTTGGTTGGATCAAAAAAATCAGTTACCTTTGGAAAAATATCTCTTTGTTCGTTGGCGTCATTTTATCGCAACAAAGCACTATCCTTATCAAAATACTCGTTTGGAGGAAGAACATGAGGGGATTTCAACGAGGAAAAACAGTAAAACAGAGAAACAGCGAAGTGAACAAGGGAACTAAGAAATCTTCATTAGCCAAATTATTACACAAGCAAAAGAAAAAAAGAGGAAAAAAAGAGCGGAAATCAGCACCTCCCAAACATGCACAGGGGAAGATCCGTTATGAAAAAATGTATGAAAGTGGGATTTGTGAACTTCCTTCTGGCTACTACTCCAAAAGTATCCAGTTTTCTGATGTCAATTATCAAATTGCACCGAAAGAAGAACAACAAGCTATTTTTCAAAGGTATTGTACCTTGCTAGATAGTTGTGATGAGCGAACGCACCTAACGATCACCTTGCGAAAGAAGCGCATCGAACAAAAGGACCTGGAAAAGCAATTGTTTTATGAAGAAACAGGGGAAAGACAGGATATCTATCGGCGGGAATTGAATGAAATGCTTCGGCAAACAATGACAGAAGGCGGCAGGAACTTTAGTAAACAGAATATAGTAACATTCAGCACACAAGCCACTGATTATGCTCAAGCCAAACGTTCACTTGAGCGTATCGAACAACAACTCAGCAATAGCCTGTCAGAAATCGAGTCGAGTAGTCAACCTCTTGCTGGAAAAGAACGGTTGAAGCTTCTCCATGAATTGATCAAACCTAATGAATTATTCCAATTCAATTATATAGATTTGGTTTATAGCCGTTTATCCACAAAAGCAGTTGTTACGCCATCAAGTTTTAACTTTAAAGCAAAAGACTATTTCGAAGTCGGGTCAGAATACGCCCAAGTACTTTATTTGAAAGAGTATCCCACTAAGCTTTCTGATAAGCTGATTTTAGAATTGATGGATATTGGTGAAGAGTTATGTTTATCGATCCACATTGATCCAGTGGATTCCGAAAAAGCGAATCAACTGATCCAAATAAAAAAAGCGTACATGGAAGGGGATAAAACGGCTGCGGAAAGAAGAGCAACACAAAAAGGGTATGATCCTTATTCGAGCATTCCCTATGAATTGACCAATAGTATCAAGGAAGCTGAAGCTTTATTAGATGACTTAGTCAAAACAGGACAAAAATTATATTTTGTCACCTTCTTAGTTTATTTTCGCGCTCAGTCAAAAGAACAACTTGCTGATATTGCGGAACAAGTACAACATATCGGACGTAAAAATCGTTGCACTTTCAGTGCGTTGGACTATCTACAAGATGAAGGATTCAATTCAGTTTTACCTTTAGGCAAGAATTGGATCGAGCAGCAAAGAACGCTGACGACAGAAAGTACAGCAATCTTTATCCCTTTTTCCGCACAAGATCTCGACCATAGCGATGGGAAATACTATGGGCAAAATCAAACAACCAAGAATAGTGTCAGAATCAATCGTAAATTGCTAAACACGCCGAGTGGCATGATTTTAGGTAGTTCTGGTTCAGGGAAAGGTGTAGCCAAAAAATATGAAGTAATTACGACGTTACTTAAAAATCCAGAAGATGAGGTCATTTCGATTGATCCGGAAGACGAAGATACGGTCATTGGCAATGATTTTGATGCTCAAATCATCAATATCGCTCCAAATACAGATACATTCATCAACTTATTAGATAGTTCAGAAGACTTAAAGGGAGAGGCTGATCCGATCAAATTGAAATCTGATTTTTTGTTGACTGCTTGTGAAGCATTGATTGGTGGCCCCACTGGGTTAAATTCAGCGCAACGTTCAATCATCGATCGGGTCACTCGCTTGACGTATTTCAATTTCCAACCAACTATAGAAAAGACAGCGCCGACACTCTCAGAAGATTGGTTTCCACTTTTAAAAGAACAACCAGAATCAGAGGCGCAAACACTGGCGTTAGATCTAGAGTTGTACATCGAAGGTTCATTGTCGATTTTTTCTCAAACAACTAACGTTTCTTTGAATAAACGTTTTGTGATCTACAATACGAAACAACTAGGAAGCCAATTGAAAACATTTGGGATGATGGTTATTTTGGAACAAGTATGGAATCGGGTTGTTCGTAATCGTGACCGAGGCATCACTACTTGGATCTATATCGATGAAATGCAACTACTATTAAATGATCCTTACTGTGAAAATTATTTTTTTGAACTCTGGAGTCGAATCCGAAAATGGGGTGCGATCGCTACCGGCATTACTCAAAATGTCGAAACACTATTATTGTCAGATAAAGCCCGCCGGATGTTAAGTAATACGGAATTTATCATCATGCTAAAACAAGCGAAAAGTGATTTAGATGAGCTGTCTACTTTATTCAGTCTTTCTTATCAGCAACAAAAACAATTGATCAATCCAATTAAAGGAGCCGGACTGATACGTGCAGGGAATGCGATCGTTCCTTTCTCAAATACTGTGGACGCAACAACAAAACTTTATGAATTGATCACCACCGATCCTGTTGAACGTCACAAATTACGACAGGAAGTATCGCCATGACTCAATCTAAGATAACAATAGAAGCGGACAAGAGAGAAAGAAATCAACGAAGGAATATCAGTCATTTTCTGCGTAGAAAAATTGGCGATCCTATAAGAGGGATGAGTGGTTCCCATCAAAAAACAGCTGACTTTTCTTTGGTGGAAAATAAAAGCCTACGCATCAATAAAGTCACTCCTTATATATTTATTGGTGCAAGCAGTCTAATATTTTTTATTTTCTTCAGCATGATCGGGTTTGTTTCGTCTGCCACCGTCAAAACTAATGAGTTTGAGTTGACACATGTCTGGAAATACTTAACCGAATTAGACGCTGAATTGACATTGGAATTAAAAACAACAGAGAAACCGATTTTAGTGAATGATCGAGTGGTATCTTCAAATGAAGTTGTGATAAGAACTGATATAGATGAGGTGTTAGTATATTTAGATTTGGCTTATGGGGATTACCGATTGGACACACCAGATGGACTCAAAGAAACGATCAAAGAGCTACATCAACAGTTGTGGCAAATAGATAGCAAGGAGGAACATGTAAAACTAACGTCACGACCATTATCTCAAGTGATCACTTGGACGCCAGAGTGGCAGGAACGGAGGCAGTTGTTAGCGGAAATTGGTCTTTATGCCAGTTTGACTGAATTGAGTAATCCATTGAAAGAGGAAGATTCATTGCGTATAATACAACGTTTTGGCTATTATGCAACGGATCGGGGAAAGCGACTATTTGAGGGGATAGTTATCCAGACAGAACCAAACGAGATCTTAGTCGCTGCAATTGCAGGAGATATTACAAGAGATCAAGAGAATATAACAATCATAACAAATCACCAGAAAATTACTTATCACGATGTTGTAATTACAGCAACTGAGGGACAAACTGTCTCGGTGGGTGAAGAAATCGGACGCGTGAAACAAGATGAATTGCACTTGTCTTATCATAAAAAAGGTGACACAGTCAATCCAGCGTTTTATTTCCCCAACGTAATCGATAACGATCTGGGGCTGTTCGATTCAAGTAGTACAGAGCCTACCTTCAATGAACAGAAATTTCGAGAAGTGATTTTACTTCATTGTCACGCATTTAGCGATCAGGCAGAGACGATCATCCAAGCAGCTAAAATAAATGGGATTTCACCAATCGTTTTAGCTGCGATCATGATCCACGAAACTGCTTGGGGGACGAGTGAAGGGATTCGTGAAAAGAACAATCCAGGGGGCTTGATGCGAGAAAATGAGTTGCTTTCCTATCACACACTTGAAGAAGGGATCGCGGCCACTGTCCGAACGCTGAATCAATTGATCGTCGTTCAAAGACTGCTGACAGTAGAGCAACTTGGAAGTGTCTACTGTCCTGTAGGTGCAAGTAATGATCCTCTTGGCTTAAACCAATATTGGGTACCAGCGATCAAAGAATTATTTGTGCAACTAGGCGGCAGTAAAGATATGAGCTTACTCTGGCAAGCGGCTCACACGCTTGGTCAACAGGTGTTGGCGCAAGCAAGAACTTTGTATCGTAAAAATGTTCAATACTCGCAAGGATTTGAACGAGGCACATTTCCCTATTATGATTGCTCCTCATTTGTTTTCTGGGCGATGAGAGGCGTAGGTCTGCCTGTTCAACTTGGTAGCACTGAGACATTATATTCTTTAGAAGGAACGCTCCTAATGCCAATCAGTCGTGAAGATGTAAGAGCGGGTGATTTGTTTGTTTGGGGAAAGAAAGGACACTCTTTAGGCAGTTATGGTCATACAGGCATATTTTTAGATGAAGGAGGTAAAACGATCCTTCATTGTACTCCTGCTACTTCTCGCGGCTATGGTCAAGAAGGAGATATCGTCATCACACCATTTGAAGGATATGCAGGTGACTTCCAATTGGCGCCTGTTTATTTCTATCGATTGATGGGAGAAATCCAATGAACCTAACATCCAGTTTCCGTTCTTTTGTTCTTGTTCTTTTACTGATAGGGGGGATTACTTTTAGCATTGGCTGGTCTGTCGGTTCTCGCTCACAAGAAAAAAGGCAAGAATCTGAACAGAAAGCCGGTCAACTTTCAGAAGCACAAGTGAAAGAATTTTTGCAAGCATATTATACGTTTGAAACAGTCGGGGAGAATTACACCACATACGTTGATTTTTTATCGAATAACATGCAGGAAAAGGCAAAAGCAGAACAGCTTAAAAAAGCGCATATCCCGCAACGTTTTGGATTTAGTCGATGGCTGACGAGCGAGAATTATTTCAAAAAAACAAATGATGAAGTAATCGAAGTCCTGTGTCTGGTTGATTTTACGACCTCTTTATTGAATGAAGAAGGGGATGTTGTAAAAAAAGAGATCCACCATCGTGTGGGCGTAAAACTAACGTATCTTTATGAGGCTAGCGATCATCGCTTTTTATTAGATGATCTTGAGCAGTTGGTTTTATTTCAAGATGACGTGACAGTTGAATAATGGACACGATGTCCGATGGAAGAAACAAAATGAATAAGGGAGGGCAGAGCATGGCGAAAGAAACTGCAATCATCGACCAGATCCATCACTTACAAGTGGAAGAAACCCAATTAGATTTGTTTCAGGCTTTGGAATATTTAGAAACTGAAAACCGCCGCGTCTTGATGGCAAACATACAAGGACATTGTCGCCTACGTATTTATGATCGTAAGGGAGTACTTTTGCTGGAGAAGATTCTACAATTTCCATTAACTGAGGAGATCGAAGAAGTATTAGATTCAGACTGGGAGCAAGTCAAAGAAACAAATAAAACAGAAAAGAAGATGCTTTTCACTAATCCAAGTAATAGGTGGAAAAAGTATCAGTTTGCACGAATTGATTGGAAAAAGATCATCAAGCGATTACTTCTCAGTGGAGTAATCGTTTTTGTTGTTATACAAGGTGCCCGTATATTTGGCGGAAAAAGTCCAAGTGACAAACCAAAGGTAATAGAAGAATCTCAGCACATTTCATGGCAATCATTGATCGAAGCAGGGGCATATGAAGAAGCAGCTGAAGCGTATCCTGCTTTGTATCAACAATTGCTCGATCATTTAGTGGAACAACAGGAATTTTCTTGGGTTGAGAAGCTGAACGAACAAAGGCCGACAGGAGATTCGACGTTCGATCTAGCTTTTTATCAAAAAGATTGGGAAACAGTGATTGTGACCCACGTGGAACAATTAACAGAACAACGCCAAGTCAAGTTGGCAATTGCTTATTTGGAGCTTGAACAAGTACAAGAAGCCATTGTGTTGAATCGCCACTTGAAACATCCAGAGATCACACTAGCCTTGGATCAGTTTTATTTTGAAGAAAGTCTTGATTGGTTGAAAGAAAAAGAAATGGACAAAGCGAAAGAAGAATATGAACGTATTCAAACGGAAGAATTAAAAGCGGTGATGGCAGCTTACATCGAGCAAGCAGCTATTATCTTAGATTTTATTCGCTTCTATGAGGATTCTTCTGACCCTTCTGACAGTGTAAAAATTTGGGAAGAGCGATTGGCTCGTTTGGGGGAATCAGTAGAATGAGAAGAATGCCCGACAGCACAATAATGCTACAGTCTGTTGGATGAGGTTTTTCCAAAATATCCAAAGATAGAAAAAGAGCTATTGTTTCTACGTCTTTAAGAAATGTCAAATACCTTGCATCACTACACCCCTTTTCAAACCTCCATGTTTTGGCACAAATGATCGTGACAAAGTCCGACTATTTATCTCGTTCGTAAGCGGATACAATTTGGTTAAAGAAAGAGATAAAGGAGCGATTGAAGTGGAAGAGACGATACCAAAAAATAAAATTTCATTCAAAGCAAAAGTGCAAAAGTTAGGAAGTACCTTATCTAGTATGGTGATGCCGAATATCGGTGCGTTGATTGCTTGGGGTGTTTTGACAGCATTATTTATTCCAGATGGCTATTTACCAAACGAAGCGTTTGCTACGATGGTCGGCCCAATGTTGACGTATTTAATTCCTTTATTGATTGGCTACACCGGAGGGAAAGTCATCGGTGGTGATCGTGGTTCAGTCGTCGGAGCAATTGCGACGATGGGTGTGATCGTTGGGACAGATATTCCGATGATGTTAGGTGCCATGATCATGGGTCCATTAGGTGGCTTTGCCATCAAGAAATTCGATCAAGTGTTTCAAAAACATATCAAATCAGGGTTTGAGATGTTGGTCAACAATTTTTCTGCAGGATTGATCGGTTTTGCGTTAGCATTGATCGGCTTTTCTGCAATTGGTCCAGTGGTGGATACACTGACGCAAGCAATGGCAACAGGCGTTGAAGCAATTTTAAATGCAAATTTGATTCCATTGACGAGTATTTTTATCGAACCAGCGAAAATCTTGTTTTTGAATAATGCAATCAACCATGGCATTTTGACTCCTTTAGGAACAGAACAAGTGGCTACAGCCGGTCAATCGATCCTGTTCTTGTTGGAAGCCAATCCTGGACCAGGTCTAGGTGTATTGTTAGCTTTCACACTATTTGGCAAAGGCGCGGCAAAATCATCTGCACCGGGTGCAATGATCATCCATTTCTTAGGTGGAATCCATGAAATCTATTTCCCATACGTAATGATGAAACCGTTATTATTCTTATCAGTGATTTTTGGTGGGATGACGGGTAGTTTCGTTTTCCAATTGATGGATGCAGGCTTACGTGCGCCAGCTTCACCGGGTTCGATCATTGCCATTTTAGCAATGGCACCATTGAGTGCTTACTTACCAGTTATTTTAGGGATCGTCGCTGCAACAGCCGTTTCTTTCGGGATCTCTGCAGTCATTCTAAAAGCTGATGCGAAAGAAACCAGTGAAGATTTTGAACAATCAGTCGAAGCGACTCGTCAAGCAAAACAACAAGCGAAAGGAACTGGAACAACTAGTCAAGGACAACCAGCCTTATCAGCGATCAAAAAAATCATTTTCGCCTGTGATGCTGGAATGGGCTCAAGTGCGATGGGTGCTTCCTTGTTAAGAAAAAAAGTCCAAGAGCATCACTTACCTCAACTCGTGACGAATCAAGCCATTAGTCAATTATCTGATGAAGCAGACGTATTGATCGTGACTCAAGTTGAGTTGCAGGAACGAGCAAAACAAAAAGCGCCACATGCTCATTTTGTTGCAGTAGAAAACTTCTTAAATTCACCAAAGTATGATGAGATCATCCAAGCATTAGGAAGTAAGGAAGAAACACAGCTGAGCCAACCAGTCTCTACTACTCCAACAGATGATTTGGATTTATCTGAATTAAAAGATATCAAAGAGATTTTACTTGTTCATGACGATCGTGCAGGATCAGCGACAATGGGATTGTCCTTATTGAAAGATATTTTGAAGAAAAATCAACTGGAGATCCCTCTGAAAAAAATCAATATTGATGAGTTGACGGAGCAACCGAATACACTGATCGTTTCAAGAGAATCCTTGTCTGAGGAAGCACGTTCAGTGGCACCGCATTCACTTCATTTTTCAGTGGCGACGATGGTCAGTCCACAAAAATATGAAACGATTGCTCACTATTTGAAAAAAGTAGCGTAAGGAGGAAATAAAATGTCTGAATTAGCATTTGATATGATCGAGTTGAATAAGGCTTTTGCCACAAAGGAAGAGGCCATCCGATACTGTGGAAGAAAATTAGTGGAAGCCGGTTGTGTCGAAGAACCCTACATTGACGCAATGGTGGAACGTGATGCGATGTTATCCGTTTATATGGGGAATTTTATCGCGATCCCTCATGGAACAGATGAAGCCAAAGCATTCGTAAAAAAATCAGGGATCTGTGTGATCCAAGTGCCAGATGGTGTCAATTTCGGCACTGAACAAGAAGAGAAGATTGCGACAGTCTTGTTTGGTATCGCTGGCGTAGGTGAAGAACATTTGCAATTAGTGCAACAAATCGCTCTTTATTGTAGCGACATGGACAATGTTGTCCAGTTAGCAGATGCACTAAGTAAAGAAGAAGTCACACACAATCTAGCAATTGCCTAAGGAGAGAAGACGAATGAGAGCAGTACACTTTGGTGCCGGAAATATCGGCAGAGGATTTATTGGAGAAGTTTTAGCTGAGAATGGGTTTGACATCACTTTTGTTGATGTCAACGAACAGATCATCGATTCATTAAATGAAAAAGGACGTTATACGATCGAACTAGCTGACGAATCGAAAAAACAACTTATCGTTGAACGCGTTCGCGGATTGAACAACCAAAAACAGCCTGAACAAGTGATCAAAGAAATAGCACAAGCAGATCTTGTGACCACAGCGATTGGTCCCAATATTTTACCATTTATTGCTGAACTGATTGCAAAAGGGATCGAGCAAAGAGAACAAGAGGGCAATCAGCAACCACTAGATATCATCGCTTGTGAAAATATGATTGGTGGCTCTGAGCATCTAAAAATGGAAGTCTATAAATATCTGTCAGATACTCGCTTTGCAGATCAATCGATCGGATTTCCGAATGCAGCGGTGGATCGTATCGTGCCGATGCAACAACATGAAGATCCTTTGTTTGTGCAAGTGGAACCTTTTAAAGAATGGGTCATTGATGATACGCAACGAAAAAATAAAGAGATTTCGTTAAATGGCGTACTATACGTCAAAGATTTGGAACCATATATTGAACGAAAATTATTTAGTGTGAACACAGGACATGCGACTGTAGCTTACACCGGTGCATTATTAGGATATGCAACGATCGATGAGGCAATGCAAGATTCGTTAGTCGTTGCCCAACTAAAATCAGTGCTACAAGAAACAGGAAGCTTACTGGAAGCAAAATGGGGCTTTGATAATAAACAACATGAAGCCTATATTGAGAAAATCATCCAACGTTTCCAAAATAAATATATCTCAGATGCCATCACTCGGGTAGCTCGAACGCCTTTACGTAAGTTAGGCTATCAAGAACGCTTTACTCGTCCGGTTCGGGAATTGCAAGAATACAATTTGACTTGTCCACATTTGACAGCTACGATGGGGATCATTTTCAACTATTATGATCCTGAAGATGAGCAAAGTCGTGAACTGCAAGAGATGAAAGTGCGAGAAAATATGGATCAGTTGATCCAAGAAGTCACAGGTATCCATGATCCGACAACCATCAGTAACATCAAGCAAAACGTGATGCGTTATGCGAAACAAGTGGCTTGATTCTTGATATGATCAATGGAATAAAGAAGTGGATTGTAAAAAAACCTCTAAAAATATCTAAGATATTTTTAGAGGTTTTTCGCTGTTTACTTGATTGGAGCTGCGGCAACTGTTGGTAGATCAAGTTCTTTTCCATAACGTTTCTCTAATGCTAAGCGAACGAGACGCTCCGCTAAATGTTCATTACGTGCTAAGATCGGACCATGGAAATAGGAGCCGTAAACGTTGCGGTAAATGACACCTTCTGATTGATCTTCCCCATTGTTTCCTTGACCTTTAACGATTTTTCCCAGCGGGCGTTCGCCTTCGCCAAGAAATGTGCGACCATTATGATTTTCAAATCCATAATAGGTTTCGTTGAACTCTTCGTTGTGGATCACGATGTCACCGATGAAGCGATTATTCTCTTGGCTTAAGGTGTAATGATCCAACGCACCGATTCCTTGGATTTTTTCACCGTTTGCGCCCATATAATAATGACCAAGTAGTTGGTAACCGCCACAAATCGCAAGTACGACACCATCATTTTCAATATAATGAGTCAATGATTCTTTCTTTTCTTGAATGTCTTTTGAAATGATCATTTGTTCAAAATCTTGACCACCTCCAAAGAAAACTAAGTCATATTTATCTGCCTCAAAGGGTTCATGGATGCTGACGATCTCAGTATGAGAAGTGACCCCCATTTTTTTGGCGATATATTGGAGCATCAAGAGATTGCCATTGTCACCATAAGTATTCATCAGATTCCCATAGAGATGGGCAATGCGTAATTCGTAGTTAGCCACGATTCATGCCTCCTTTGATAAAGCCTTGACTCGCTAATTCTTTTCGTAATTGTAAGACAGCTGTATAGGTCGCTAAAATATAGACATGATCTGTCGGTAGTTGCTTGATTTTCTCAATGACATCAGTCAATTCTTTTGATTGAGTCAATTTATCTTCAGCGATACCCGCTACTTTCAAACGTAGTGCCATATCTGTGTGGCGATCGCCACCAGCAATCACAGCAGGGATCTCCATATCTGCAAAGCGTTCAAATTCTCCGTCCCAGATCCAACTCACATCGATGCCATCTGCGTAGTTCGCATTCAAGAGGGCAACTAGTGAAAATGGATACGGTGCATGTCCCATCATGTCGATGACTTGGTTGATCCCTACAGGATTTTTGACTAGGACTAAGGTACAGGACTTGCCATCGATTTCGATGACTTCTTGACGACCAAATACTTTTTCGTCATACCCTAAGCCTTGTCTGATTTTTTCAGGAACAACACCATAATATTCAGCCACCGCAGTAGCTGCTAAAGCATTATAGACATTGTACATGCCACCAACTTCGATGCCATATTCATTGCCATCAATGACGAAATCAGCTGATTTGTTGTCCATTCGTTTCATTTCTGTCAAACGATAATCCAGTTCTGGACGTTTAAAGTCACAATTTGGACAATAGTATTTACCTAAGTTTGCATAAGTGATCATTTTGTAGTGCAAGATGTGATGACATTTCGGACACAACACACCATCTGTATTGTAGTGGGCCATCTGTTCATGGTCTTCTTCGTGATCAAATCCATAATATCTTCTAGGGTTGACGGTCTCAACTGAATTGAAGATCGGTGAATCGCCATTACTGATGATTGTAGCATCTGGCGATTTTGCGGCACCGTCAACGATCATTTTATACGTGGTATAGATTTCACCGTAACGGTCCATTTGGTCACGGAAAATGTTTGTAAACAAAAATAGTTCAGGTTTGATGTATTCAGTCACTCTACTTAGACTGGCTTCATCGATTTCTAACACCGCAAATTTCTTTTGCCCTTTTCCGGCTTTTGCTTGTAAAAAAGTCGAAACGATTCCTTGGACCATGTTGGCGCCAGTAGGGTTCGTCAAGACTTCATCAAATTGTTTTCGTAAGATATTGACGGTCAAAGCGGTCGTCAATGTTTTTCCATTTGTTCCAGTTACGACGACGACTTGATAGTCTTTTGCTAATGTATCTAAAATATGAGGATCGATCGATAAAGCAAGTTTACCTGGTAAACTTGATCCTCCTTTAAAAAAGGTTTTTAGTCCCCATTGTGCGGTTTTACCAACTGCAATCGCAAATTGACTGCGTATTCCCATTATGTAACCTCCAAAACGTCATAATTACAAATAAATTCAACTAATCATACCATATGTTGAAAAAAAGGTTAAATTGCTTTGTCTTATTTTACAAAAGTTTATACTGTTCGCAAAACAAAAATGAAAGAAGCAAGAAAACGAAAAACGATCGCTTCCTTGCTTCTTACATATCGGTTTTTTATGGTAACGATAGACTAGCTTACCCGATAATGATTTTCTCAGTAGGATATTCATAACCTAAATCTCGTGTTTCTTTTGGCACAAATAACATTAATGTATACAACATCCCGATACGTCCAATAAACATCAACGCACCGATCGTGATTTTACCGACTGTTGATAGATCACCGGTAATTCCTAGCGATAACCCCGTTGTACCAAAAGCAGAAGTCACTTCCACGATGATTGAGATCAGCGGTTGTTTCTCCGTGGCAGATAAAAAAAGAATACAGAAGAAGCACATCCCTAAGGAGAGCATAAAAACGACCACTGATTTTCGGACATCATCTTCATCAATTCGACGACCAAAAATATTAATGTTATCTTCACTTTTCAAAAACGAATAAAGATAAAGGCCAATGATCGCCACAGTCGTGGTCCGTATACCCCCGCCGACAGAACTGGGACTACAACCAATGAACATCAATAAGGAAAAGACGATCAAGGTGGTGATTTGAAAATCTCCTAGATCATGGATCTGTAAACCCGCATTACGAGTTGTCATAGAATAAAACATTGAATTGATCCACTGGACACTAGGATGGAGATCTTTGAACAAGTGATTTTTTTCAAGTAAAAAAATCAAGACAGTCCCGCTGACAAATAAAATGACAAAAGCGAGGACGGCTAGTTTGGTAAACAAAGAGAACCGAAAAGGAATCTTGGCTTTCGTTTTTCGATACAAGCGCCATTCTCGAAACTCCATCAATACCGGAAAACCGATTCCACCAATGAAAATCAGGAACATGATCATAAATAAAAAAGGATAGTCATGTTCAAATGGCTTGATCGACTCACCAGTAATATCGAATCCCGAATTTGTGACCGCGGAAATAGCTTGATAAAATCCATGAAAAACGGCTTCGTGCCAATGATCGAAATAGCCGCGAATATAAAAATAAACGGAGAACAAAGCACCAAATAGCAATTGGAACCAGAGCAATATGACAAAAGTGATCCGAATCAAACGAACGATACCAGATAAACGTGGTTGGTTCATATCTGTCATGATCAATTGTCTTTGACGTAAGGTGATCCGTCGCTTAGAAAAGATAATAAATGCCGTTGAGATCATCATGATCCCTAAACCACCCACTTGAAACAACACTTCGAGTAAAATAATGCCATTGTTATTAAAAATTGCGTGGATGTCAAATGTCGAAAGACCAGTGACACTGATCGTACTGATAGCCATAAAAAGCATGTCAATAAATGAAGCATGACTACCCGGATTTCGGAAAAATGGGATGTAAAACAAGCCCAAAGAAATCATAGTCATTAAAATATAATAAAATACAATAATTTGAATAGAAGAAAAGTGACTAGAAGCATATCTTGCACTACGCCTTCGCCATTTCCGGAAAAAAAGATTCAATTGCACAAATTCGATCCTCCTTGTTAGATGTTTCTTCCAGTATACCGACAATAAAATAAATACACAAAGAAATAATAAAACTAAAATTTACTAGGATTTTAGTTATTGGAAAAGTGTCTTATAATAAAGATGATTTTACGAAAGAACTTGGAGGGAGATCCATGATAAAATGAAGTGTAACAACCAGTCATAGACTGTCTGATTACGACTAAAACAACATTCGAGTAAATCTACACAAAAGTTTCATGAAAAAATAAGAAAAAAATAAGAAATTTATGGTAAAACTAAAGAATACGTGTGAGAAAAACCAATTTTTGCCAAACGGATCAAGACTTCAAGCGGCAACAAGGAAAAGGATGAGAGAATATGCGAAAAGTAGCACCTATATTAAAGCCAATCGCTGTATTGACGATTTCGACGATTGTTGCTACCACAACAGGCATTGTTAATAGTTCTAGCTATCGTGCACCAAGTCGTTCCACAGAGACTACGACGACTTCTACCAATGAAGGAACAGGGCAAACGAATGACACGGTAGAAACAACACCGACGACTGTAGAACAAGACACAACCAATTCTACATACAACCAAAACTCAATACCAGAAAGTTCCGTGGATGAAGGAAATACAGGATATACGACCGATTCGACTAGTCAAAATCAAGGGGACGACAGCGGTTCAAGTACGACGCCAAGTGCCACTACACCAAGCAGTACGACGCCTAATACAACGCCAAGTACTTCTACGCCAAGTGAAGGCAATCTAAATGAAAATAATACACCTACAGAGCAATCCGCTGAAACACAGATGTATAATCAACAGGCAGGTGATGAAGAATGACATTTATATTAGATATCATCAATGGGATACACAAGTTTTTAGGATATTTAGATATCAGTCCTAAATATTTGAACCGAGGCTATACTATATTAAGTGTGATTCCGACCGTTTACCTTTTACGGATTGTTTATGGGTTATGGCAAAATCAAAACTATTTGCAGTTCTTTTTATACGGATTAGGATTTTTAGTTCTTTTATATTTCACTGTTCTAAATGTGTTTTATTACTTTTTTGATAAAAATTCAAAAGCCGATGTGACCCAAGTGATCGTGAAATATCTACCTGATGAAGCATTCAATATTGAAGGAGAAACGGTTCGCGGGAACAACGGAAATATCGACAAAGTCAATACAGAAAAAGCCAATGTTCTATTCGATGAAGACTACCAATTGAAACTAGCAGAGAATATGCGTTATTTGATTGAAAAAGGGGAAATCAAGGTCAATGAACTTGGTCGAATGGACGGTTTCTTGATTGATCGAAATACACTTTATCCCTACTATTATGTGAAAAAAGTCTCCGACAAAACTTATCAATTAAGTATCGGCCGTAATTATTCCAGCATGGAAAAAGTAGGAATCATCAAGGTCGACTCGCCAGAAGATCACATTGAACCCGTAGGCTTATTCCTTGCAGGCGGTGATTTTGTCAAAGATGGTCTTAGATACCATGAACCCTATCGTTTGAAGTTGATCATCAAGAAAAATCAACCAAAAGAACAAGAAGGTGAAGTGACATACAGTCGAAGCCAACGAAGAAAAAAATCAAAAGTGTAGGATAAATCTTCTCCATCAAGTATTTATTTCGCTCTAATATGAAAGATACATGAAGTTCAAAAAAACATTTCTAAAAAAAACGGATTATTCCCAACACGATCCGACACTTATTCTTTCTTTTAATTGATAAAAAATGTAAAATAAAGAATAGCTAACAAATAAATAAAAAATAACATAAAAATGTTTGGTTAATAGGAGGTATAAAGTGAAAAACTTTTTGAAAAATTGGGGAATCTTGATCGTTGTTTTAGCCGCCATCATTTTGGCAAGAGTCTATGTATTTACACCGGTCACAGTCAGTGGTCATTCCATGGACCCTTCGTTACATGATGGGCAACGTTTGATTTCATCTAAAATCTCAGATTTTGACCGCTGGGATATCATTACAACAAAAGAACCTGGGGACGAAGAACGGATGATCGTGAAACGAATCATTGGGATGCCAGGGGATACTGTCAAAATGGAAGATGATCAACTATACATCAATGGGGAAAAGCAAGATGAACCTTACTTAGATGAGTACAAAAAAGAATTTTCAGAAGACAAACTACAAGAGGAATATTCTTATAATTCAGCCTTCCAATCGCAAGCTGAAAATGCTGAAACGTTCACCAGTGATTTTGAATTCACTGTTCCGGAGGGACAATACTTGGTACTGGGCGACAATCGTTTGATCTCAAAAGACAGCCGCATGTTTGGTTTAGTCGATGAAGATTTGATCCAAGGCAAAGTCGTTTTCCGCTATTGGCCGTTGAATAAGATCAATATCATTTAATCGATGATACGTAATGCGATAGCGATATAACTCTAAACAGTAAAGATATACCCTGAAAAAACCTCAACATTCGTTTGGAATGTTCGAGGTTTTTTTGTTATATAAACTACAACAACAAGTGATCAAGTATAATTTTTTTATAAAATCACGTTATTTTCAAAGTTTGTTCATAAAGTAAGGCTAAAGTGAAAGACACATAGATATAAATAACTATTAAAATATATAGGAGTGACAGCATGAAAAAATTCATCTCAATATTAGCTGTATCATCAGGACTGGTTTTGTTTTCTGCATGTTCAACAAATCCGTCAGATCAAGCTGCAGTGACGTATAAAGGCGGTACCATCTCAGAGCAGGAACTAGTGGACCACTTGAAAAAAATCAAGGGCGCGGAGACCGCTGTCCAAGATTTGATCATCTTCCAGATTTTTGAAGAAAATTACGGCGACAAAATTACGGCTGAAGATGTAGATAAAGAATACAACGCTAGCAAAGAAGCACTCGGTGATTCTTTCGATTCGCAACTGAAATTAGCGGGCTATACGACTGAATCCTACAAAGAAGAAATAAAAAGAGGGTTAGCTTACAAAGCAGGTTTACGAGCGAATGTCGAATTGACGGATGAAGATCTTAAAACAGCGTGGGAAAACTTCCATCCAGAAGTAGAGGCACAATTGATCAAAGTAAGTAGCGAAGATGAAGCCAAGGAAATCAAAAAGTCACTCGATGAAGGGGGCGACTTTGCTAAAATCGCCAAAGAAAAATCGACCGATGAAGCGACAAAAGAAAAGGGTGGAGAAATCACCTTTGACTCGCAATCTACAAGTGTGCCAGCAGAAGTCAAACAAGCAGCGTTCAAGCTTAAAAATGAGGAAGTATCTGATGTTATCACAGCGACTAATTCCTCTACGAACGCCACGGAATATTATCTTGTGAAAATGGTCAAACAACAAGAAAAAGGCAATGATATGTCGAAATATAAAGATGAATTAGAAAAAATAGCAACAGAGACAAAAATAGCAGATCCAACATTCCAACAAGAAGCTGTGCGTAATGAATTGAAAAAAGCAAATGTAAAAATCAAAGATGAAGATTTCAAAAACGTATTAAGTGGCTTGATGACGGAACCATCGACAAGTGAAAGTTCGACCGATGCTTCAACTGACGCTTCAACAAACACTTCGACAGATAGTTCAAACTAGTTGATCAATGGAGGAACTAAACACAGAAACAATTATATTTTAGCGACTCTAAGTGTAGTGAGCGTTCTAATCAAATTCAAACTCAATTAAAATTAGCAAAAACCCGAGAATAATTATTTTATTTTCGGGTTTTGCGTATTCATGAAAGGTTTTTTTATAGAAATAGAAAATGCTTATTCTTTGCTTGCTATAGCCAAAAACAAAGAAGCATCTTGTTTCATAAACAAGTTTTTTCCGTGATGGAATGTTTCAATTGAAAGTGGTTTAAATCCAGCAAGCTTCAATTGTTCTCTTAGCTCCTCGTGGTCAAAACCATTATGGACTTTTGGATGCTGGATGTTTTCGTTCTTATCGAAGTCAACGATATAAAGTTTTCCACTTGGATGAAGCATTTGCGAAAGTTGTTTTAAAATGACTTTCGTTTCTGGAATATGCAACAAGACTAAAGATAGTAGAATGATATCGGCTTTCTCTTCTGGCAACGCCATTGTGGCATCCACTTCTACCGTTCGTACATTTGCTTGTTTTGCTTCTTTGATTTTTTTATCAGCCATCGCCAGCATTCCTGCGGCTGAATCCATGATGATCAGTTCTTTAAAACGTGAGGCGAGGGGTAACGTGACGAGACCAGTTCCCCCACCGTAATCGATCAATTTCTGGTCATAAGTCTGTTCGGACAATTCTTTCTCAACAGCTGAACGAATCGTGGTAGCTAATTGGATTCGGTCGGGGGTATCATAATGATTCGCCATTTGGTGGAATATTTCGGACATAAGCGCCCTCCTTTATTTTTCATTCGATTATACCAAAAGAAGCGCGGGTAGTTTATTGTTTTGTAACAAAAATAGCAACATTTTCACTAAGGAAATCTCGCTTCGAAAATTCTCACTGTAAAAATGATTGAAAATCAAGTATAATACCATAGGAACAAACTGGAAGGTGAATGAGGACATGGCACAACTATTTTTTAAGTACGGCGCAATGAACAGCGGCAAGACAATCGAGATTTTAAAAGTCGCACATAATTATGAAGAACAAAACAAACCGGTTGTTTTGATGACCAGCGGAATCGATACAAGAGATGGCGTTGGCGTAGTTTCAAGCAGAATCGGGCTGAAACGTGAAGCAATTCCCATTTTTGAAACGACCGATGTATTTGAAGTCATCCAGCAGATGGAACATCCACCATACTGTGTATTGATCGATGAAGCGCAGTTCTTAACAAAAGAACATGTCTTAGCATTCACGAGAATCGTTGATGAACTCAATATTCCGGTGATGGCATTCGGATTAAAAAATGATTTTAGAAATGAATTATTTGAAGGATCGAAATATTTATTGCTTTATGCAGACAAAATCGAAGAAATGAAAACGATCTGTTGGTTCTGCCATAAGAAAGCAATGATGAATTTACATTATATAGACGGAACACCGGTGTACGAAGGAGATCAAGTCCAAATTGGCGGCAATGAAGCCTATTATCCCGTATGTCGAAAACACTATTTTCATCCATTGATGATCACAGAAGGAGATTAAGCATGTACGATCAATTACAATCAATCGAAGACCGTTACGAAGAGCTTGGGGAACTACTGAGTGACCCAGAAGTGATTTCAGATACGAAACGTTTCATGCAGCTTTCAAAAGAAGAAGCAAGTACACGTGAAACGGTCGAAGTTTATCGTCGTTACAAGGAAGTCGTTCAAGGAATCAAAGATACAGAAGAATTACTCGGCGAAAAGTTAGACGACGAAATGGCAGAGATGGCCAAAGAAGAATTAGCTGATTTGAAAAAAGAAAAAGAAGAACTAGAAGAAAAAATCAAGATTTTATTGCTTCCTAAAGATCCAAACGATGACAAAAACATCATCATGGAAATTCGCGGAGCCGCTGGTGGCGACGAAGCTGCACTTTTTGCGGGAGATCTGTTCTCGATGTATCAACGATATGCAGAAGGTCAAGGCTGGAAAACAGAAGTCTTGGAAGCAAGTGTGACAGGGATCGGTGGCTATAAAGAAGTCATCATGATGATCTCAGGTGAAAATGTCTATTCTAAATTAAAATATGAAAGTGGCGCACATCGGGTCCAACGTGTCCCTTCAACAGAATCTCAAGGGCGTATCCATACTTCAACAGCAACCGTCGTTGTCATGCCTGAAGCAGAAGAAGTAGAAATCGATTTAGCCGACAAAGATATCCGTGTCGATATCTACCATGCTTCTGGAGCCGGTGGACAGCATGTCAATAAGACAGCATCTGCGGTACGTTTGACTCACTTACCCACTGGAATCGTGGTGGCGATGCAAGATGAACGTTCACAATTGAAAAACCGTGAGAAAGCGATGAAAGTCTTACGTGCGCGCGTCTACGACAAGATCCAACAAGAAGCACAAAGCGAATATGATGCGAACCGTAAATCTGCGGTAGGGACTGGGGATCGTTCAGAGCGTATCCGTACGTATAACTTCCCTCAAAATCGCGTGACCGACCACCGTATTGGCTTGACGATCCAAAAATTGGATCAGATTCTAGCAGGAAAACTAGATGAGATCGTCGACGCATTGATCGTGTACGACCAAACATCTAAGTTGGAAGAGATGCAAAATGGATAAAACCTATCGAGAAGTCCTCACACGGGCTTCTTCTTTTTTAGAAGAACAAGGAGTAGAAGGGTATAATATCCAGTTTGTCTTTCTTGAACGAAAGCAGTGGACGAAATTGGATTGGCTCATGCGAATGAATGAACCTATCACCGCCGAGGATCAAGCCATGATCGATGCAGATATGCAACGACTAGTACAACATTATCCGCCCCATTATTTATTAGGTTACGCTGAATTTTTTGATCACCGCTTGAAAGTCACAGAAGCAACCTTGATTCCTCGGCCAGAAACCGAAGAATTAGTCGCACTATGTTTGGCAGAAACAAGCGAAGAAACCTTAAATGTCGTGGATATTGGTACAGGAACAGGGGCAATCGCCATCAGCTTGAAAGCCGCTAGAAAAAATTGGCGGGTCTCAGCAATTGATTTATCTTTAGAAGCACTAGCTGTTGCTAGGGAAAATGCAGAATATGAACAAACGACGATCAACTTTTATCATGGAGATACGTTGGAACCTGTCATGGATCAAACTTTTGATGTCATTATTTCTAATCCCCCTTATATCAGTCGAGCAGAATGGTCGGTGATGGATCAAAGCGTACGGACCTATGAGCCGAAGATGGCTTTGTTTGCTGAAGAAGATGGTTTAGCGATCTATCAGAAAATCGCAAAGGAAGCTTCACAACTATTAGCTAGCGATGGACAACTTTTTTTAGAGATTGGTTTCCAACAAGGAGCAGCTGTCAAAGCAATCATGGAGCAAGCCTTTCCGACAAAAAAAGTACGGATCAAAAAAGATATGGCAGGCAATGATCGAATGATTTTTGTTACCAATTAGTTTGTGGATGAAAAAATTTTTTTCTGTTTTTTTATAATAAAAAAACACTGATTTGATAAGGATGAAAACGAATATTTTAGTTATCAACATACTTATCCACTATTGACAAACTAGTTATCAACAATTTGTGTATAACTACCTGAAAAAACGGAATAAACCAAGGATTTTGAAAAAAGAGGATGTGGATAGACTGTGGAAACAATTAAATATGATGAAACACAATTGAATGAAGCTGCGAAGGAATTAGCAGTAGGAAATCTAGTGGCTTTTCCAACGGAAACTGTCTATGGATTAGGAGCTAATGCCCTTTTACCGGAGGCTGTCAAACAAGTCTTTACAGTGAAAGGTCGACCACAAGACAACCCATTGATCGTCCATGTCGCCTCCTTCGAACAAGTAAAAGAGTATGTGGACAACTTTCACCCACTAACAGAACAAATTGTGAAAAACTTTTGGCCAGGACCACTGACTTTGATTTTTCATATCAAAAAAGGTAGTTTACCGGGGACTGTCACTGGTGGGTTATCCACAGCTGCTTTTCGCATGCCAGATAACAAGAAAACGTTAGAATTAATCCAATTAGCAGGTGTACCACTTGTCGGGCCAAGTGCCAACACTTCAGGTAAACCAAGTCCAACAACAGCAGACCATGTCTTTCATGATCTAAATGGAAAAATCACAGGAATCATTGACGATGGGGCGACGAGGATCGGTGTAGAATCAACGGTACTTGATTTGAGTGACCCATCTGCACCGCCGATGATCTTACGACCAGGGGCAATCACGAAAGAGCAACTAGAAGCTGTCATTGAAAGTCCAGTGGCGACAGACCGCCATTTGGTCAAAGAATCTGAAACACCGAAATCTCCGGGGATGAAATACAAACATTACTCACCTGATACTCGAGTACTAATGGTTGAAAAAACGGATTGGCCAGAGGCGATCATCTGGACAAAAGAGCAAAAACTACGTACCGGTGTTTTAGCTGGACCAACAATTGCTGATCAGGTACGTAAGGATGTCGCAGCAATTTACATGTATTACGATGATTCGATAGAAGCTGCCACAAAAGGACTATTTGCAGGATTACGTGGCTTAGATGATGAGCGGTTAGCGCTTGATTTGATTTTAGTGCAAGTCGCACCTGAAGAAGGTCTAGGTATTGCTTATATGAATCGGTTGAAAAAAGCTGCAGGACAAAATTATTATAAAAAATGATCCAGAAGTGATTGCTGCAAAATCATTCTGTGATACAATCTAGGAAACAAACTAAAATAGCTATTTATGAAATAATGTTCGTATTCTTAGCTAGTAATGTTTGGTCAACATCAAAAAAAGACAAATAAACGGAACAATCATTTGAAATTTAAAGAAGTTGACACATAAATAAATAAGGAGTTGTTGTTTGTGGTAGACTACAAAACGTTTGACCCTGATTTATGGGCAGCAATCGCAAAAGAAGAGGAAAGACAAGAAAACAATCTGGAGCTGATCGCTTCTGAAAACTTTGTCTCTGAAGCTGTGATGGCGGCACAAGGAAGTATTTTAACGAATAAGTACGCAGAAGGGTATCCAGGACGTCGCTATTATGGTGGGTGTGAATTTGTGGATATCGTTGAAAATCTGGCGATCGATCGTGCCAAAGAATTATTTGGTGCCGATTTTGTCAATGTTCAACCACACTCTGGATCACAAGCCAATACAGCTGCATATCTTGCGTTAGTTGAACCGGGGGATACGATCTTAGGAATGGATCTTTCTGCTGGCGGACATTTGACACATGGCTCTCCAGTCAATTTTAGTGGAAAAACGTATCACTTCGTTGCTTATGGTGTAGATCCGTCAACAGAAGTCATTGATTATAATGTCGTACGCATCTTAGCGAGAAAACATCAACCAAAATTGATCGTAGCAGGAGCAAGTGCCTATGGTCGGACGATCGACTTTGCAAAATTCAGAGAAATCGCAGACGAAGTTGGGGCAAAATTGATGGTCGATATGGCACACATTGCTGGTTTAGTTGCAGCGGGTGTCCATCCAAGCCCAATCCCTTATGCCGATATCACAACAACTACTACTCACAAAACATTACGAGGACCTCGTGGTGGGATGATCTTAACGAACAATGAAGAGCTGGCGAAAAAAATCAATAGCGCAGTCTTCCCAGGCATCCAAGGTGGCCCCTTGGAGCATGTGATTGCCGGAAAAGCTGCTGCATTTAAAGAAGCATTGACTCCTGAATTTAAGGAATATAGCGAACAAGTCATTGCCAATGCAAAAGCCATGGCAAAAGTATTCAATCAATCGATTGGTACCCGAGTGATTTCAGGTGCCACAGATAACCATTTGATTTTGATCGATGTACGTGACTTAGAATTGAACGGAAAAGAAGCAGAAGCGATTTTGGACAGTGTTCATATCACCGTCAATAAAAACTCGATTCCTTTTGAAACACTAAGCCCATTCAAAACAAGCGGTATCCGTATCGGGACACCAGCAATCACGACCCGTGGCTTCCGTGAAGAAGATGCAGCAAAAGTCGCTGAACTGATCGTCAAAGCCCTACAAGCAAAAGATGACGAAGCTCAATTAGAAGAAGTGCGTGCAGGCGTCCGTGAATTAACAGAGCAATTTCCATTATATAAAAAATAAAAATTTTATAACTAAGAGTCAGCAATAAGAAGGTAAGAGAATAAAAAAGGTGAGACAACCAGGCATGTAGCCGTTTGGTTGTCTCACCTTTTTTCTGATTGTTGAAGTGTTAGATGGCTATCTGGAAACTCAAAAAATATGAGAAGCTATTTTCTGATTTTTCATCTTACTGCTCAGGTCAAAGCGCTTCTTTCACAACTTGGATAAACGGTGTTCGCAAGTCAGCTCCTTCAATATTAAGACAACAATTGAAAAAATATGAAAAGCTATTTTCTCAATTTCTGCCTTAATACTTGGAGCTGAACGGCTTGCTCACAACCTCTTTCAATCTGATTTTTTGACTTTTGTCTGGTTGCTCTCTAGTATATGAGGTGTAATTTTATTTGTTGCATTCAATTTAGGGAGGAATCCGTATGACTGATCGAATTTCATTAGAAAAAGAAGCAATTGAGTTTAGTGATGCTAATGCACCACACCCGCGTATCTATGAATTACCTCCGGAAGAAGGGCGTGATCTTCTAGAAGAAGTTCAAAGTTCTTCTGTGGAAAAATTACCTGTGGATATCGAGGATTTGAAAATGGATACCAATGATTGGGGACAAATCAATGTGCGTTTTATCCGTCCTGAAGGAAATGTAGAAAAATTACCTGTCATATTTTATATACATGGTGCTGGTTGGGTATTTGGTAGTGCCAAAACACATGACAAATTGATTCGAGAATTGGCTGTTCGTACAAATTCGATCGTGATTTTTCCTGAGTATAGTCGTTCGCCAGAAGCAAAATATCCTACTGCCATCGAGCAAAACTACGCGATTTTGCAAAAACTTGCGGAGCTTTCTGAGTCGAAAGGCTTGGATCTTGAGAACTTGACAGTCGCAGGGGATTCCGTAGGTGGGAACATGGCAACGGTGATGACGATTCTTACAAAGCAACGTCAAGGATTACCAATCAAAAAACAATTACTATATTATCCTGTAACTGATGCAAATTTCGATACAGATTCTTATAACCAATTTGCAGAGAATTACTTCTTAACAAAAGAAGGGATGCAATGGTTCTGGGATCAGTATACGACAGAGGAAAAGAAACGAGCAGAAATCACTGCCTCACCTTTGCGTGCAAGTGAAGAAGAATTGACAGGTTTACCCCCTGCAATGGTCTTGACTGGTGAAGCAGACGTGTTAAGAGATGAAGGAGAAGCATATGCTAGAAAACTTCGTGAAGCTGGTGTGGAAGTTACGCAAGTACGTTTCCAAGGGATCATCCATGATTTCGTCATGGTAAATGCGATGGACCAAACCAATGCGACACGAGCAGCAATGACTCTTTCCACAGAATGGCTAAAAAACTAGTTGTTTTTTGTCATCTTTATCCATCAATAAAGTAGAAAAATAACAAAAAACGTCTGATTTTCAGGCGTTTTTGTTATTTTTTGCTGATTTTAAAAAGAACACCGCTTTGTTTTTTTATTTCTTTGATTTTCTTTAGGAAAATGACGGGTTAGACTAGTCAAGTCAGTGATTTTGTTTTACAATTAAAAAGAAACGAGAGAAAAAGGAGACAAAAAAATGGGCAAATTTCAAGTAATCGACCATCCATTGATCCAACACAAATTAACGATTATTCGCGACAAAAATTGTGGTACAAAAGTTTTCCGTGAGGTTGTTGATGAAATCGCTATGCTGATGGCATATGAAGTATCACGTGATATGCCACTTGAAGACATTGTCATCGAAACACCGATCACAGAAACAACACAAAAAACATTGTCTGGTAAAAAAGTAGCCATTATCCCAATCTTGCGCGCAGGTATTGGAATGGTTGACGGAATCTTAGAATTGATCCCAGCAGCTAAAGTTGGCCACATCGGATTATACAGAGATGAAGAAACATTGGCACCGCACGAGTATTTCGTTAAATTACCGGAAGATATCGACGCACGTCAATTATTCGTAGTTGATCCAATGTTAGCGACAGGTGGCTCAGCGATCATGGCGATCGATGCTCTGAAAGCACGTGGCGCTTCAAACATTAAATTTGTTTGCCTTGTTGCAGCTCCAGAAGGTGTTAAAGCCTTACAAGAAGCACATCCAGATATTGATATCTATACTGCTTCATTAGATGAAAAATTAAATGACAAAGGCTATATCGTTCCTGGTCTAGGCGATGCCGGCGACCGTTTATTTGGTACTAAATAGGAAAAATCAGCTATACAAAAAAATCTGGGGTCTTCCCAGATTTTTTTTATTTCATTCAGTCAAAATAAAAACCATCCACTTGATGGATGGTTGAAAAAACTAAATCTTACTCATATCTTTGTAATTGATAATGACGACGCCTTTACTTTGGGTCATCAAATCGGCATTCTCATTAGTTTCATCAATTGCAACAACAGCAGAGTTTTTCAATTGCTTGGAAATCGTTCCGGTTTGCGTTTTTCCGTGAATCATAAAGGTAACATGTGTATCAGTGGTAAATTTTTCTCCAAATTCTGACGGTTCGACCTTTGTTTCAAATTTTCCAAAAGTTGCCATTTTCATAAAACCTGCCTTTCATTTATAATTATAGCACATTTTTTGAAAAAAATCATGAAAGAAGAAAAATCTTCCACATTACCCCTTTACATTTCTTAACATAACGACTATAATTTTTCTTGGAAACGCCAGCTTAGCTCAGTTGGTAGAGCAACGCACTCGTAACGCGTAGGTCGTAGGTTCGATCCCTATAGCTGGCATACTAGATAAACACCGTCATATCAAGGTTTATACCGAGATATTGACGGTGTTTTTTTGCTTTTGTTGGAGTTTGTGGGCAGACATGTGGGCAGAAACATGAAATAAGTCAATCTTTAATTTACTGTTTTAATCTCAAAGAAAACCATCAATTTGATTTTAAAGAGTAAATTCGTCAAGCGTAGGTCAGAGCTTCGATCCTTACAACTGGCTTGAATATATTAGATTAAGATTCAAAAAGTCTTATAGGTCTAACCGAGGTTAACTTTTTATAAATTTTTGATCAAATAAAGTTTTCTGTTAAAAATGATAGAAGTGATCCACCATTAGAAACATTAGTTTTTTGCTACTATTTCTAGCTTAATACGGTCTGGATCTTCAAAAAAGAAGGCGTAGTGATTGGCTCCGCCGGCATGAGGATATAACTCAGGATATAATTCGGTAACACCTGATTTCAACAATTCACTCCGTAATGAATCTACTTCAGATTCGCTTGAAATAGAGAAGGCAAGATGATTCAATCCAGTTGCCATTCTAGTAAATTGATGATGTTGATATTTTTCACGAGTTTGAACAAATACAATATAGCAATCCTCATAGATATAACTGAAGCCATTTTCCCATTCTTGAAATACTTGATAGCCTAGTTTTATTAAAAGTAAGTCGTAAAAATCTTTGGATTTCTTTAAGTTGCTAACATTAATTTCTATATGGTGTAAGATACAATCTCCCCCTTTATAGTTTTTATTGTATCAAATAATAAGAATCCAAGTTCCCGAAAGATGTGCCAAAATATTTTCTGACGTACATAAATATTCATTCAGCTGGGCTTGTTCCTATTTTTTATATATATTTACTTGCGCAGTAAAACATAAAGAAGTGTCTATTTATTGAAATTGTCATACTAAATAATTCTCGTGATAACAAGGTTTACAATGAGATATTGGCTTTTTTTGTGCAATTTGAATAGAATCATTAATGAACGGCTACTTATTGACAGTAGATTTTTTTTAGTACTAAAATTTAGATAATCATTAAGAAGAGCTGCTGTGCGGCTAACCAAAAGAGTCTGTCATTTATCTGATAGACTCTTTTGTGATATATGAGGAAGATAAATCATTGGAGTCACTGAGGATGGTTGAAGAGTAACTAGTATTTTTATTGATTTATTTCAAAATTTTTTTGGCACGTCAGAAAACGCTATCAAAAACACCGTCACACTGTTACACTTTAACTAAATGATTGATTGAAAGGAAGTGGACAGCAATGGATTTAGTGATTGCGAAGGATTATGAAACGCTTAGTAAAGTGACGGCGGGGATCGTCTTGGGAAAAATGTTGAAGAAAAAACGTGTGAATTTGTCTTTGACGACAGGAAATTCGCCTAAGATGACCTACGAGATTTTAGTGGAGACGCTTAGTAAATTACAGATGGATACATCGATGATCCATTATTATAATTTTGATGAGGTGGCGTTGAAGGACAAGCAGTATGGTTTGACTATGTCAGGACTGAAAGAAGCCCTTTATGATCCTATAGGGGTCGCTGCTGAGAATATCCATGAACTGACTATTGATAATTATCAAGTTGTGGATAAACGAATGGCGCAAGCGGGTGGTCTGGATCTAGTTTTGATGGGGCTTGGGGAAGATGGTCATTTTTGTGGAAACATGCCTGGATATACGGACTTTAGTAAGGAGACTTATAGCATTCCAGTCATTCCAGGAGATCAGATGTATAAATCGTTAAAAGAACATCTGGGAGAAGAACCTGGTGATTACTTTGTGACATTTGGGCCAAAGACGGTCATGGCAGCGAAACAGTTAGTATTGATCGTTAACGGGGAGCATAAAGCAGAGATCATCAAACAAGTGATCGAAGGACCAGTAACAGAGCAGATTCCTGCATCGATCTTGATGACTCATCCCGATATCACAGTGATTTTAGATGAAGCAGCTGCAAAGTTATTAAAATAAATAGTCATATCAATGGATTGTTTCAAAGAACAACACAGAATCCACGAAAATCATATTACTGATTTTTGTGGATTTTTTTGCATTTCTGAATTTATCTGTAGACTCGTTTTCCATCGTATTCTCCGGTAGAATAGATAAGAAAACAAACCATATTGTTCATTGGCGAAAAACTGCCAGAATAGGAGAAAGAGATGAATCAGTTTTATAAGAGAATCCAATATAAATTTTCTGAATTAAATCAAGTGGAAAAAAATATCTTAGATTATTGTTTGCATCAATCAAGAAAAGTTTCCTCCATGACAGCCGAAGAATTAGCGAGTGAAACATTTACCAGCCAATCGACTATTACTCGAATGGCAAAAAAGCTTGGCTTTAAAGGATTTCAAGAATTTAAGTTTGCCCTTAAAAGCTACCGGTCATTAGAAGAAACGAGTGATTCTACTGATGTGTCGGATGAATTCAAACCATTGATCAATGAAATCCTTCGTCAGTTTACAGAGACGTTAGAAAAAATCGAGCCGAAACAAATCGATCGCGCAGTCAATATGATTAAAGAAGCACAACGTATTGAACTGTTTGCTGTAGGGCAAAGTATCCCGGTCGCTGTTTCCCTGAATCGAAAATTGCATTTTCTTGGTAAAAATGTGGGGCATTCAACCGATTGGGACGAATTGCTAGCAGTGAGTAAACAACTAGGAGAAGGAGATCTTGCTATTTTTATTAGTCATAGTGGGGAAACATTAGGAATGCTCGATTATGCTAAACGACTAAAGGAGCGAAATGTTCCTCTGCTGTCTTTTATTGGTCAACCGGCAAGTTCTTTAGAAGAATTGTCGACGGTCGCATTTATTGCAGAAATGTTGACGATCTATCATCAGAATATTGATTTGAGTCCAAGAGTTTCAATGGATATCTTGTTAGATATTTTGATGATCCATTATGCGAAACAAGTCACTTCTCAGAATGGAGATTCTAATTTATGAATGCCCATTCTACATGGACAGGAAGTATTGCAACCGCCTTTGTCATCGCTTACATTTTAAGGGTAAGAAATAGAGTAAGGGGGAAAAGGGATGCAAAAAGGGAAGAAAGCAAGTTGGATGGAGATTTTTCAAGGGTTAGGCAAAACGTTCATGTTACCAGTCGCACTGTTAGCTTTCATGGGATTTTTCTTAGGGATTGGGAGTGCGTTCTCCGCTGAATCCGCAATTACTGCTTTTCCATTTTTAGGTGCTGCTTGGTTACAGGTGATGTTTCGCTTTATGTCGACGATTGGTGGCTTTGCTTTTAGCTATTTACCAGTGATGTTTGCCATGGCGATACCTTTAGGCTTAGCACGTAAAGAAAAAGGCGTGGCTGCTTTTTCAGGATTTGTTGGGTATGTAGTGATGCAATTATCGATCAATTTTTATTTGCAAGAAACGAATCAATTGGCAGCAAGTGAACAATTACGTGAAGCTGGTCAAGAAATGGTTTTTGGTATCCAAACATTATCTATGGGTGTTCTGGGAGGGATCATTGTCGGGCTGATCGTTTATCAGCTCCATACGCGATTCTATCAATTCCAATTACCAGATAGTTTTGCCTTTTTTTCAGGGACACGTTTTGTACCCATCATTACTTCAGTAACTTTAGCAATTGTTGGCGTGTTGATTCCGATGGTTTGGCCACTTTTTGCCATGTTGATCACTGGGATCGGAAATTTGATCCAACGCTCTGGGGCATTTGGGCCATTCTTATTCGGTTCTGGAGAACGACTCTTATTGCCATTTGGCTTACATCATATTTTAGTATCGATGATCCGGTTTACAGAAGCTGGAGGAAGTCAGGTCATCAATGGGCAAGAAGTCTTTGGCGCACTAAATATTTTTTATAATGAATTGCAACAAGGATTGGCGATTTCACCTAGCGCCACTGCTTTTCTTTCACAAGGAAAAATGCCGACATTCATGTTTGGCCTTCCCGCAGCGGCTTTAGCGATGTATCAAACCGCAAAGCCAGAGAATCGTGCAAAAATCAAAGGATTATTGATTTCAGGTGTGATTGCGACTTTTGTAACAGGGATCACTGAACCAATCGAATTTCTCTTCTTATTTGTCAGTCCTCTCTTATGGGGATTCCATGTGTTGATGACTGGTGCCGGATTTATGGTCATGAGTTTGTTGGGCGTAACGATCGGGAATACCGATGGCGGTATCTTAGATTTTATTATTTTCGGGGTCATGCAAGGGACTTATACTAAATGGTGGTTGGTTTTACTTGTGGGTGCCTGTTGGTTTGGTATCTATTACTTTACATTTAAAACGGTGATTTTACGCAAAAACTTAAAGACCCCTGGACGTGAAGAAATGACTGCTGAGACAGAATATACAGACGAAGAAGTAACATATAAAGGAAAAGGTACAGTTGATGCACGAGGAATCTTGGCTGCTTTAGGCGGTGCTGAAAATATCACTTCTTTAGATAATTGCATCACGCGTCTAAGGTTAGTAGTGAATGACGGATCGATCGTTGATGATGACCGACTGAAAAAATTAGGTGCATTAGGCGTGGTCCATTTGGATGATACGAATGTTCAAGTCATTATAGGAACAAAAGTGACGACTGTTAGAAATCAACTGGATGACATCTTGTCGTTCTGAAATCGGGAGAGTGTAGAAGATGTCTTTCAATGAACAAATCGATCGTAAAGGGACATATTGTACGCAATGGGATTATATTGAAGACCGCTTTGGTAAAAGTGATCTCTTGCCATTTACGATTTCTGATACAGATTTTAAAGTACCAACAGGCGTCGAAGCTGCGCTCCAAGAAAGGTTAAGACATCCAATTTTTGGCTATACTCGTTGGAATCACACGGATTTCAAATCAGCAGTCACTCACTGGTACAAAGAACGTTTTGGACACCAGATCGACGAGGACTGGTTGGTTTACAGTCCTTCCGTCATCTATAGCATCAAGCAACTGATTTGTTTATTAAGTGAACCCGAAGAAGGTGTGATTATCCAGACGCCTGCTTATGATGCCTTTTATAAACTGATTGCTGGAAATGGACGTAAGCTAGTAATCAATGAATTGATTTATCAAGAAGGTGCCTATCAATTGGATTTTGAGGACTTGAGGCGTCAATTTGAGCAACCCGAGAATAAAATTTTGTTATTGTGTAGTCCCCACAATCCAACAGGTAGAGTGTGGACCAAAAAAGAATTAGTAAACATCATCGAGCTTGCCCAAAAAAACGAAGTGTTCATTATTTCGGATGAGATCCACATGGATATTCTAAGAAAAGGACAACAGCATCGACCACTGACGGAATTGATCCAAAAAAATGTCGCAGTCGTCACATCAGGAAGTAAAACATTTAATTTTCCTGGATTGATTTTTTCTTACGGATTGATTCCAGATTCGTCCTTGCGCCAGCGGTTTTTACAACAGATGAAAGAAGCTGATGGCCTCGGTTCCACGAGTGTTTTTGGATTAGTTGCTACGATTTCGGCGTATGAAAAAGAAAGCAACTGGGTCACTGAACTCAACCAGTACATTGATGATAATATTGTTTTTGTCACTGCGTACCTCAAACAACATCATCCAGAAATCATCGTAACAAAAAGCGAAGCCACCTACTTGATGTGGCTCGATTGTTCGCAAGTACCATTCAGTATGGAACAGCTTCAACAACGCATGATCGAACGTGGAAAGGTGGCGATCATGTCTGGCGAAGTGTATGGAGAAACCAGTCGCAATTTTTTACGTTTGAATGTGGGATGTCCACGGAAGAAATTGGAAGAAGGATTGCGGCGATTGACGGAGAGTTTGGGGTAGATAGGATAGTAACAAATACAAATAAATGGAACTTAGTATAATAAACGAGATAAAAAGTTAAAGGTAAGCGGGTATCTGGCTTATGTTTAGAAGTTCACGCGAATAGCTTATATGTATAGGTTCAAGAAGTTGAAAAATATGGAGAAAGTGCGTTTCCTGAAAAAAGGAGCGCACTTTTTGGCATCCATGATGAAATAAAGAAACTAGAACAAGGAAGTCGTTACCTATCAGAGGAACTAGATTTATAAAAAAATTCAGGACTTCTTGAACCCAAACGAGAAGTCCTGTTTCTATTCTTAAAAGAACATAAATGAAGGGCTTGCCAAGCATTGGTCGTTTCAAGCAATAGAATTGGCTAGGAGAGATCATTTACATTTTTTTAATTAACCGTTTATTCGGTTTAGGTGGTGCAAGAGGACAAATGTCCCAGACACGTTTCATCGTTAATATACATTTAATAAGTAGATATTTTTTTGTTTTATCTCGGCTTGTTAGGTCAGTTCTGATCACTTTGCTGAGTCCTTTTTTTGTTGGATAAAGAAAAAATAGGTCATTCAGATACGTAAAAATTAAACAATAAATCTTGAGGATAGTTCCCCCAGCGATCGCCGAAAATAGTCAAACCACCAGCATTTTCAGCAGTAGCAGGCGCAGCGATTTTAAAGGTGAAGAAGTCACTATGATCTAAGTCGATTTCATTCAGGTTGTGATCTGTTAATTTCTCTCCGTCGAGGGAAGTGTCATAGCGATTGATGCGTAAATGCTTAAGTAATCCATATTGACTAAATTCATCGATCCACCATTTCGGAGTCAAGGAACCTCTAACATCTGAAAAGTTCCCTGGAATGGTGTATTTACCAATGCAGTGGTTGTTTAAGTAAAATGAAAGATCACTTGGCCAATAGTTATTAGAGATTGGGAACTCAGAAGCGATTTCCATGCTGATTTCCAATAACTCGATTTTTTCACCAGTTTTCAAAGGATTTGGAATTTTGTATTCTAGAAACCCATTATTTAGCCAGATGATGCTCGCATCAACACGATCTTGGTCAAGAAAAGACTTAGGGTCGTCTAATGCGCCAATCAATCGATCTTTCGTCGCCATACCGCAGGAAGGCTTAGCTTCAAAATCGGTAAAGTGACCTATTTTCACTGATTGGGAGGTTAAATTCATTTGCGGAAACACTTTTGCGGGGAAATTGATATTGATGAAATCAGTTTTTAGAGATAAGTATTTTTTCTTCCAGTCTTGCCCCGATCCTTTTTCTGTTTTGATCAACTGTGCTTGTTCAAGTTTTCGGATGTGCTTTGTCATCAAGGCATTGCTGATCGCTAATTTTTGCCCAATTTCACTGATGCTTTTCTTACTATCTCCTAATTCTCTTAAAATCGCTAAGCGAGTTTCATTTGCGAGTGCTTCGTAGATCGGTAAAGATGCTTTCGTTAAATCCAATTCCATAGCTATCACCTCGTTATACTAATTAGTTTAATGAAAAGATGGATTAATTATATCACATGCTTTTGGATTTACAAAATTGTAAAATGATGGAATTTACCGTAATAAGCTTGTTAAAATAATATTGACAGCGCTTTATTTTTATAGTAACTTTACGGTGTAAACATTGGTGGACGTTAGTCTAACAATTATGTTTATTGATAATCAGGTATCATTTTACTTTTTAGTTAAATAAAAGGGGTGTGGAAATTGAAAGTAAAAAAATTAATTGTTTTAGTTGGAACAAGCTTATTATGTACGGTGTTGTTAGCTGCTTGTGGTGGAAGTAATAGTTCAAGCAATGATTCGGAAATTTTGCTTTGGTCTTCGACGACGGGACCGGACGGTGAAAAAATCCAAAAAACGGTTGATCAATACAATAAAACAAATCCAGACTTTAAAGTAAAGTTAGTTAGTATGCAAGGTGACACCTTTACTTCGAAGTTGACGACTGCTGGAAAATCTGGCAAAGGCGTCCCAGATTTAGCTTTGATTGCATCGGAAGCTTTACCCACGTATAAGAACCAAGAGATGCTTGAGACTTGGGATGACATGATTGAAGGAACTGAATTGACACGTGGAAATTATGTAGAAGCTGCTTGGGATACTGGTGTGGTGGAGGATAGTCAATACGGGATTCCAGCAACGATGGGTTCGTGGGTGATGTATTACAACCAAGATTTGGTGGATAAATATGTTCCAGGAGCATTGGATGATGGCGTAGTGACATATAAAGAAATCAGACAGGCTGGGGAAAAAGCAAAAGCAGATGGTATTTATAGTTTTGGCTATACATGGGGCATGCAAAATTATTCTAATCTTTACCAGCAAATGGGTGGAGAATGGCAAGATGCACAAGGAAACATCGCTATCGATAATGATATTTCTTACAATGCCGTTCAAGAGTTTAAAACGCTATATGATGCCGGCTATATGGTCCCAGATGGCGAAGATGCAAACAAACTTTTTGCAAACCAACAGCTGATTTTTCTTCCAGAAGGAACATGGATGTTAAGTAATATGGAAGGAATAAGTGACTTCACTTGGGGTCAGACATTTACCCCGCAATGGGATGCTGGGCATATCGTTCAAGGTTCAGGCGTCGATCAGTTTGCGATGCTTAAAACGAGCCAAGAACGTTCGGATGAAAAGAAAAGTGGTATGATCGACTTTCTCACTTGGTTACAAGCAAACCAACTAGAGTGGGTCAAATCTGGCGCAAATCCAACTTCCTTAGCAATGCTAGACAATGAAGAATATGTGGAGATGCCACAATCATTCTTGTTGAAAACAGAAAAAGGACAAGCGGCAATTTCTGTCAACACGGTTGATGGCTTATCTTACATTTTTAGTGAATATGATAATCGTTCATGGGATATGATCACAGGAAAAGCAGATATCCAAACAACTTTTGGTGAGATCCAAAAAGTCGTAGAAGAAAAGATGAAATAATATTCTCACTTGGAGACTGTGGCAGAAGGAAGAGTGACCGTAAAAAGAATTCAGTCGGTTTTTTGATGGCTAGGAATTCTGATGGGTAGGCTAAATTGCTGTCACAGTCGTTTCTTGTTGAAGGGTTGACTAGAAATACAGAGAAGGATGTGTATTGATGAAAAAAAGATTAAATGCCTGGCCAGTCGTTTTTATTGGTCCGCATATGCTCCTTTTTCTTTTATTCTTTTTAGTTCCTGCAGTTATTGGGATTTATGTTTCTTTTACTGAATGGGATTTGTTCAGTACGCCGATTTTTATCGGATTTGATAATTTTAAAACGATTTTATTTGATCAAGACTCGTTATATCATACGCAATTTTTTAATGGAATGAAAAATACGCTGTTTTTTGCGGCAATCTCAGTCCCACTATGTATCGCGATCCCTTTATTGTTAGCAGTTGCGTTGTCTACTAAACCAAAATTGATGCGTTTTTTTCAATCGATTCTTTATTTGCCTACATTATTTGCAATCTCTGCGGTCATGATCATTTGGGGATTTCTTTTGAGTAAATCATTCGGACCAATCAAAGAAGTATTCGGCATCGATATCAATTTTGTGGGCACTCAACCATGGGCTTGGATCGCTATTTTGATCGTGACGATTTGGTGGACATTAGGTGGGAATCTGATTATTTATGTGGCTGCATTAAATGGTGTCTCAAAAGAACAGTTAGAAGCAGCGGAATTAGATGGTGCGAATAGTGTTACTAAATTTTTCCGTATTTCTTTACCTAGTATTCGCAATCAACTCATCTTTACAACGGTCATGACGACCATCGCTCAGTTTAATATCTATGGTCAGCCACTAATGTTGACAGGAGGCGGACCCAATAATTCCACTCGGGTGTTGATGATGTATATCCAAGAAAATGCCTTTGGTAGTAGCACCTCGGTTGCAGGCATTTCTTCAGCGATGGCCATTCTATTAGGTTTTGTGATCATGGCAGTTTCGATTGTGCAATTTCTGGTCATCAAAAAAATGGAAAGATAGGAGGGAAGAAGATGCGAGAAAACAAACTAGGGAAAAGGATTGCCTTTATTTTACTAGCAATCGTGTGCGTCATTTGGATCTTTCCTTTGATATGGGCGATTTTCACCTCATTTAAATCAGAGGCAGAGATTCAAAAGGTTGGGTTCAGTTTGATTCCACAAGATTGGACACTTGCTAACTTTTTGAGCTTGTTACAGGGCAATGATTCTTCTCCTGTGTTCCGCTGGTTTGTGAATTCCATGATTATTTCAACTTCACATACCCTATTAGTTATGGTGATCGTCTCGTTTGCGGCCTATGGCTATACACGACTCACCTTTAAGGGAAGAGATATTATTTTTGCTTTATTGTTAGGAACCATGATGTTTCCCGGAGTGGTCAATTTGATCCCGAACTTCAAAATCGTTGATACTCTAGGTTGGACAAATACATTTCTAGCAGTCATCGTACCTGGAGCAGCAGGTGTTTATAACATTTTCCTCGTTCGACAGTTCATTTTAGGAATTCCCAAAGAATTGGATGAATCGGCTGTGATCGATGGGGCAAATGAGTTTCAAATTTTTTATTATATCATTTTACCGCTGATCAAACCTGTATTGACTGTGGTTGCATTGTTTAGTTTTACTGGCTCATGGAATGACTTCTTGTGGCCATCGATCGTGATCAACGATATTGATAAATTACCGATCACACCGGGGCTGCAATTGCTGCAAGGACAATACATGACCTATCCAGGAATTGGAACTGCTGGTGCAATCTTGGCGTTGATCCCTACCTTTTTATTGTATTTGGTGGCGCAAAAGAGCTTTATGGCGTCGATGTCGTTGCAAAGTGGTATAAAATAATTTGTTTTTTTGGAGGAAATATGATTAGAGAAGAATACCCGAGACCGCAATTTGAGAGAGGGAATTGGTTAAGCCTAAATGGTGAATGGCAATTTGCCTTTGATGACCAAAATCTTGGTTTGAAAGAAAAGTGGTACACAAATGAAGCAAATTATGCTTACAAGATCAATGTTCCTTTTGTCTATCAAAGTGCATTAAGTGGCATTGATCAGCGAGAAGTTCATGATATTGTCTGGTATTATCGGACATTCAATGTACAGGTTCCTGAAGAAAGCCGTGTCCTTTTGCATTTTGGTGCAGTGGACTATGAGGCAGATGTATTTGTCAATGGACATCATGTGAAAAATCATTGCGGAGGGCACACCTCTTTTGATATCGACATTACGGATGCTCTTGTGGTGGGAGAAGAACAGATACTAAGTGTGCGAGCATTCGATCCGCATTTTGATGAAAGCATTCCACGTGGGAAACAATTTTGGGAAGAAGAATCAGCAGGGATCTGGTACACAAACTCAACGGGGATCTGGCAGCCGGTCTGGCTAGAAGTAGTTGCTGCGACCCACTTGCAACATGTGAAATTTACTAGTGATTTTGATGCTGGTGCCGTGATGATCGATGTTGAATTGAACCAGTTAAAGCCACAATTAGTGTTAGAGTATCAAATCTATTTTAAAGGTGCTTTAGTCATCAGTGGGGCTGCAGAGTTTGTGACTTCTAAGTTAAGTTTTGCAGTCGATATTTTTCAACAACAAATTTTTCGGACCAATTTTCATCATGAGGGCTGGTCTTGGACGCCCGAAAATCCGCAATTATTCGATGTGGAATTTACTCTTACAGAAGCAGGAAATGCGATCGATCAATTAAAAAGTTATTTTGGTATGCGTAAAATACAGACAGAAAATGGCATGATCTACTTAAATAACAAACCTTACTATCAGAAGTTGGTTCTCGATCAAGGCTATTGGCCTAATGGCTTATTGACTGCCCCAACGGATGAGGCTTTTAAACAAGATATCTTATTGGCAAAAGAAATGGGATTTAACGGTTGTCGTAAACACCAAAAAACAGAAGACCCGCGCTTTTTATACTGGGCAGATAAATTGGGATTTCTGGTTTGGGGCGAGTGTGCAGCACCGGCGATCTATACCGACCTTTCTGTGACGCGCTTGATGCAGGAGTGGGCAGAGATCATTACTCGTGACTATAGCCATCCTTCGATCGTCACTTGGGTACCGATCAACGAGAGCTGGGGTGTACCAAAAATCTCTTTTGATCGCCAACAACAGCATTTTTCTCAAGCAATGTATCACTTTATCCATTCACTAGACCAGCAACGATTGGTTATTTCAAATGATGGTTGGGCGATGACGGAGACAGATATTTGTGCGATCCATAATTATGCTCATGGCCAAGAATCCGAACGGCAAAAGTATCTGTATTTTAAAGACAGTCTCAGCACGAGAGAAAAATTGGTGAATCGAGTATCAACACCATGGCCGATTTTCGCTGGAGGATTTTCTTATCAGGATCAGCCTATTTTATTAACCGAGTTTGGCGGTATTGGCTTTGATGTTTCTGGGCAACCAGGTTGGGGTTATACCTCAGTGGAGAATAAACAAGATTTCTTGAAGGATTATCAACGAATAATGACGGCTGTTTATGATTCTGTTGGGCTTTGGGGTTATTGCTATACCCAATTGACAGATGTCGAGCAAGAAATCAATGGGCTACTGACTTATGACCGACAACCGAAAGTTGATTTAGCAGCTATTAAAGAAATCAATGATCAGTTCCACCCAACGCAGGTGGAATAATCCGATTGTTGTGGAAAGGGGCGATGCCTGATGGGAAGATCAGTGGCTTGGCTCAGTAGTGTAAGTGTCCTGTTTGCTGCGTTTGTGATAACAGGTTGTGGGGCTGGAACTGACACGGGGGAAGAAGTGTCCGATTTTACTTCTATTATCGATAATGATGGAGCGGATCCTTGGATCTTGCAAACGGAGTCTTACTTTTATTATACCAAAACGACTGGGAATAATTTAACGCTATGGCGTGCTGAAAACCTCTCTCTCGTGGCAACCGGTGAAAAAAAGATCATCTGGGAAATGCCAGAAGAATTTGAAAGCATCTGGGCACCGGAGCTTCATTACTTAGATGACCGTTGGGTGATGTATTTTGCAGCGAATCGCCCTTCAGAAACTCACCGAATGTTTGCGTTAGTTAATCATCAAACAGACCCATACATGGGGGAGTGGCAATTGGAAGAGATCAAAGGGATGGATGATAAATTTGCGATTGATGGCACCGTCTTAGAGATAAGTGACAAACGCTATTTTCTTTGGTCTGGTTGGGAAGGATATGAAAATATTGCTCAAAATCTTTATTTAGCGGAAATGGTTTCTCCTACGGAAGTAGTTGGTGAAAAACGGCTTATCTCAAAACCAGAATATGAATGGGAAATGCGTCAAACGCCATTGATCAATGAAGCCCCTCAAGTGATCATCAAAGATAAGACAGTCAATTTAGTATATTCTGCGAGTGGGAGCTGGGACAACGATTATGCGCTAGGTCTTATGACCCTAGATGTAGCTGATGATCCGCTAGAAAAAGCCAATTGGCAAAAGAAACCAGAGCCAATTTTCCAACAGACGAACACTGTCTATGGACCCGGGCATAATGGATTTGCTAAATCAAAAGATGGCTCTGAAGACTGGTTGATTTATCACGCTGCTCGATGGGATCATTCCGGTTGGGAACGTTCGATCCGCTTGCAAAAGTTTGGTTGGGATCAAGAAGATAAGATCCTGCTGGAACCTCCCTTGGATGAATGGCGCGTTCAATCGTTGCCAAAAGCTGAGCCGAATCGGATGAGATTAACCGCCAGTCGTGCGTTGCTTGAAGGTGATTTAGCGATTGTCGAGGATGATGCGGCACTCTCTAAGAAAGTCGTACAAGGATTTGAGTCAATTACTGACAAAATCATTTTTACCCCGCAGATCGAGAAAGCAACTGAATCTCTAGTGATTGTCTATGTCAAAACGAACGATCCTCTTATCATGAATGAACCGATCCGGGTCAAGATCGAAACGAAACAAGCAAGTCAGTTGGTGGATGTGTATCCTTCCGAATATTATCAACCGCTACAAGTCCGCATGAAATTACCAAAGGGAGAGCAGGAAATCATGATTTCGTCCGAAATGGGGGTTGATACCCTGAGTATTGATCGTTTAGAAATCGTAAAATAAAGAATATTGAGAAATTCTTCCAACTAACAACGATTGGTGACACTCATTTGGTTCATACTAATTTGTCTTTATATGATCTAGAATGAGTCTTAGACTGTAGACAAACTCTTAAAGCTAGAGTTTTGTTTATAGTCTTTTTAACGTTAGTTGTATAAATAAGTTGGGTTCTTTGTCAAACGATGTAAAGAGAAATCTTAGAATGATTGGTTGATCTGAAACAAAAGCAAAATTAACTTTTGTCTTTCACCTTAAAGCCGAATAAATGACAGAAACAGAAGTGAGCTCTTTTTCATTTCATTAAAAATCCTTTTCTGTGCCGTATCATGATTCGCAAGTTAAAGTGATAAAAACTTCGAAAACCATTGGCTTTTTTTGATTTAGGAAATATGAGCGAGAAATTTCTATAGCAGTATCAAAAGCCAATATTTTTTTATACTGGTACTAGGTAGGGTGTTTACATAAAAGTAAAATAAATGAGCGAAAATGAACGGAGAACAGATAAATTTTAAATAACTAACATTACATATTTTTATTTATATAAATATGCCCAATAAGAAGTTAGATTACATTTGGATACTCTATTCTATTGATGAAGCTATCCTCTGAAATAAAAAATATAAACATGCTAGGCAATGCATCATAAGTCTAGATTAAGGAGAAAATCAAAATGAAAAAAATTCTATTTTTCGTTGGGGTGTTTGGAATAGTAACATTAGGTGATGTCGTCTCTGCACACGAAATCAATCCATTGAGCGAGCGAGAAAGGGAAATTGCAAATAAGGTAGTTAATTCAGTCGATTTTTACGATAAGGTAAGTATATCCTTTCGGGAAAAATATGGAAATTTATCTGACAGGGAGTATCAAGTACAAGCAAAAATGGACTTTTCTAAAGGGATTTTGGATGAAGAATTCGTTGAGGTATTTGAAAATGAAACAACAGGTGAGCAAAAAGCAATCATCTATGATAAGTCTAAGAATAAAAATTTAGTTGATGTAAATTTTAAAGAAAACGATTACTTTGTAAGTCAATATACTGTTGCTATTGATCGAGCCAATAAGGGGAAATCAATTGAAAGCCGATTAACAAAAAATGGTTTAGGAGAAACGGTTTTGAATCAACGAGATTCTGTTTTACCGCTATCTATGTCAGCAGATGCTGTCTTTTCACAACTTTATGGTGCCCAACTTTTTTCTCTCTATAATCATTGGGAAATCATTCAGACAGAAAAGCTACTGGGAAGGGATGTTGTTTTGCTTGAAGGAGAGTATCCAGAGGAATTTGGGTCAAAAGTAAACGCTCAAACTTTTAAAGCATGGATCGATGAAGCAACAGGAATTATTCTTAAGTTTGAAGGTTTCGCTGATTCCATCATGACCAATTATTTGATCGTGGATACGATCGACTTTGATTCAGAAGTAACAATCAGAAACATAGAGGAAATAAAAAAAGATAATTTAGATGAATATAAATTTCCAATAGAAAAACAGTATTCCGGAGATGGAACTTTAATTAGTGTAAAAAAACCTAATTTAGCTGAGCAACCACTGATTGATTTATTTGTTCTTGATAATGACCATTTAACCGGTCAAGGAACAGTCACTAATGAAGGCTTCAATTGGATTTCAAATGCATCTATATTTTACGGGAAGAAAGATATGTGAGTAGCGATAGTCAAGTCTGATACTTTTATGAAATGGTGGACATACCAATTATTCGCGTATGTTCAACAAATCATGTGGTAATCCTTTTTATTTTTTTTGAAAGATAGGAGAGTGAATAAACTAGAATGAAGAAACGGATAGTATCTATCTTGTTGTTTGTATTACTAATTACTGGTTGTAGTAACGAATCAAGTACAGGACAATCGCAAACAAGAGACAGCATGGAGGAAACAATAGAAAGTACTTCTTTACAGGAAATAACTGATTCAGACCAGTTGACATTCGAGGAATATAAAAAAGCCTTTCCTGATCCTGGACAAGTTGATGAAGCCTATCAGAAATTAAAAATAAAAAGTGATATCTCCCACGACCAGTTACAAGATCTCTTGATCAAGTATTCTTGGAAACTGGAGGGTGGAGGTATCTTGATCTTCAATGAATCAGGTGAAGTACAGCGAATCAATCTGTCTGGGCAGATAGAGTATGCTGGAATATATTCAGTTAATCAAGATAACTTCTATTTAGAACCAGATCCAGCAAGTGTGAACTATGCGAATGTGATCAAAGATCATAAGTACAGGATCGAAGCAGATAAATTGTTTTTATTCAGCGAGGAAGTGAAAGAACATCAAGTTATTATGTATCCTATGAAAAAAATAGTTCCATAAGCAACTGTTTTTTATGGGTATAAGTCTCAATCGTTTATACTTATTGGTTAGGAAACGAATAAGTATAAGCAATTTTTCATTGGATGGATTGGAAGTTTAATCGATTGGATGAGGAGAGTTATTTAAATTAGTAGATCTAAGGATAAGCATAGTGGGGAAGATATTCGTTAAACTATCTTTCTCTCTAATTTTTTGTATTTTATTCAATCATATCAACTTTGTCAAATATCCAGTAATCAATGCAATAATGGCAAAACAAATTGTTATGTAGACTAAATAAATCATTTTAATCTGCCAACTTAAAACTTTGGATTGTTCTTTTAAGTCAGTAAGAGAATATGTTTTGAATTTATTATTTTTATTAAGAATTAGGTAGTTATTAAGTATCATTTCTTTTATGTAGTACCATTTTTTTAGACCAAGAAGACATATGGTTAATTGAGATAGTACGGAAAAAAAGGAATACAGTAGCTGTCCGCTATATAAAAAATATACTGTTACAATCCCTATTGTTAATCCTAAAAAGATACAAAAGTTGGTGTATTTTAATATACGTTTATAGTGTTCTAAGGCTCTGTACTCAGGGGAAGGCAAATCTTTTTTGAATATTGTTTTTTTGAATTTCTCCATCTTATAAACAAAAAAACCTAAAGAAACAAAAGAGATGTAGGTTAAAAATAGAAAAAAGGAAGCAAAAACTACAAGTAAATTATGCATAGGAACAGAACCTTTCTTGTTAATGTTTTTCGGGAAAGAATGTATAAATAAAAGTCAAAGTACGAAGTAGCTATAAGTAAAATTGTTATGTAAGAATCAAACATAATTTTTATTCTAAGTTTGGTTTTATATGCTATAAAAAAATGATATCTATCGTAAAAAAACGCTAGAACCATCAATAAAGGAAATATTACTATATTATTTTCATCAGTAAAGTTGAGATCAAAAGTAACATATAAAAGAAAAAAGTGAGATAAACTGAACAAATCATTTTATTTTGCCAAGATAAAATCATATCTTTCTCTTTTTGATCGTTAAAGTAGTATATCCAATATGATTTTTTTTTAGCTATAATCAGATATCCGTGGCTAATGTTCTCTTTAAAGTAGTACCATTTATTTAAACTTAAAAATAAGAAGACGATTCCTAAAAGTAGTAAAAGAGTAGAGATAGTTAAGATGTTTTTCAAAAGTAGGAAGGCCGAAATACCAGATGAAACTGAACCAAAAAGAATATATATATTGCTTTTTCTCACTATACGATTATATAGTTCTGCTTTATCAAGAGCAGGAGAAATGATTTTCTTTGAGTAGATTTGTTGTTTGAATGTTTCCATTCGATTATTAAAGAAAACTAAAGATATAAGTGATATTATCATAAGACCTAAAATACCAAAGTTAAGTATTCCGAGTAATTTGTGCATATTCATGCTCCCTTCTTTTCAAATCACTGATATAGGAATAGAATTTAATTTTAAAATGTAGGTCTGGATAAAACTAGTATCCAATAATGTTGCTCATTCAAGACTAAGATAAATTATTTAAACAGCAGTACATAAAGCTTGTGCTTATGTATCACGGATTCGATTCTTAGGCTGTAGTGTGCTGCTTTAAGGTCAAAGTACAAAGTAACTATAAGTAAAAAAATGATATCTATCGTAAAAAAACGCCAGAGCCATCAATAAAAGAAATATTACTATATTGTTTTCATCAGTAAAGTTGAGATCAAGAGTAACATATAAAAGAATAAAGTGAGATAAAGTGAAGAAATCATTTTATTTTGCCAAGATAAAATGAGGTTTTGCTGTTTTTGATTCTTAAAGTAGTATATCAAATATGATTTATTTTTAGCTATAACCAGATATCCTTGGCTAATGCTCTCTTTAGAGTAGAAACATGTAGTTAAACTCAACAACAAGAAGAAGATTCCTAAAATTAAAAAAAAGGTAGAAAGATTCAAGATGTTCTTTGAAACTAGCACATTTGAAAGGATAAACGAAATTGAAGTCAAAAAAATGTATTGATTACTTTTTTTTAACATACGAATATATATTTCTGTTTCATCAGAAGCTGCAGAGAAAATTTTTTTTGAATATATGTATTGTTTAAATAATTCTATTCGATTACTGATTAATATCAAAGATACAAGTGAGATTAACATAAGACCTAGAATACCGAAGTTAAGTATATCTAAGTAATGATACATGGTATTGCCCCCTTTTTTTCAACTCAATAGGATATAGTAGTAGATAAAACTGATGTATTACGGATTGAATTGTTAGATTAGTCCTATTCTAATATAGATATACGGACAATCTATTGGATATTGACAAGCAAGATAAAACAGGCTGCAGTACTATCTTTTTTACAGTTTAGTCATTAAACCAATAAACAGTGACAAGGAACCAAAAATAAATATCAAGTAAACCGAGTAGATCATTTTGCTTTGCCAGGATAGGACTTTTTGTTTCTCTTCTAAATTAGTGAAAAAATAAGTAAAATGATTCTTTTTTTTAGTAATGATTAAATATCCTGCTAAAATTGTTTTTTTTAAATATCGCCATTTTTGTAAAGCTACAAGACAAAAAATTATACCTAGGATAATAAATAGTATGGAGAAAGGTATGTTATTCTCGGTTATAAAAAAAATTGACAAAATACAAGAAATTAATGAGAAAAGTATAAAACGATTACTTTTTCTAAGAATCGGAATATATTCATTTGCTTCAGCTGTACTGAAACTCAGAATATTACGTTTAATTACTGTCTTTTTGAACACTTCTATCTTAGTGTTTATGTAGCTCAAGAATACTAATGTAATTAACATAAGTAATAAAAAAAAATAACTGGTCATAACCAAGAAATTATGCATGCTGTTTCTCCTCTTTCATAAATATGTAAACCTTCTTGAATAACTTTCTGCATAGTGCCTTACAGGGGAAATTTACTTAAACATTCTTACAAATCAAAAATTTTAGAACAAATAATACAACTTACAATTATAATAGCTGAAAAAGCTCCTAGATATGCGAGTACAAGCATGATTCTTTGCCTAGAAAGAATCTTTTGTTGCTCTTCTGGTTCTGTAAAAAAATAGATAGAATATAGTTTTTTTCTGTAGGTTACCAGGTAACCTAGAGAGATTGTTCTTTTAAAGTATCGCCATTTGTCTAGAGATAAGTGTAAGCAGAGTACAGCAAATAAGGCACCGCCTAAAGCTAAGTAATAATTGTTATTTAGCAAAAATATACCAGCTATGATACAAGAAGTTAAGCCAGTAAAAACAAATAGATTGCTTCTTTTCGTAATCAAATAATACTCTTTTGTGTATTCAATATCTGGTAATAAGTATTTATTCTCGAAGATTTGTTTACGATATTTTTCCATTTTCAAAACAAAAAAAGCCGATGAGAATAAAAATATATAAAGAAGAAAGAGAAAAAAGTAAGCAACTATTACTAAAAAATTATCCATGTAACAACTCCATTCTTGCTGATTAGTCAAAAATCAAACATAAAAAATGCTATCAGCTATAATTAACAGATAGAAACATTATCATCTATAAGTATACGCAATGAATGGATAGATAAAACGCAATCAGTTAAAACAACTATTTATAATGAGAGTTATTTTAACTGGCTATCATAAAGAAAAAGCTACCCTCTAATTTTAAAGGATAGCTTTATTCATTGATTATTTGTCTGTTTGTTCACCAATTTGGTGGGCTTTTTGTTTTTCTGTTTCTCGAACGATATAGACTGGGCGTTTTTTCGTTTCTAGGAAGATTTTTCCGATATATTTCCCAATGATGCCAAGACAAAGGAGTTGGATTCCGCCGATGAATAGGACGATTGAAACGAGTGAAGGCCAGCCGGATGTTGGATCACCAAATAATAACGCACGTAAAATAATAAATAAGATGGCGATTCCTGAACCGATACATGATAATGCGCCAACAAATGAGGCGATGTTCAATGGCGTGTCAGAAAAATTGACGATCCCATCAATTGAATAGTTGAATAATTTCCAAAATGACCAAGACGTTTCACCGGCAACGCGTTCGCGATTTTCAAATGAGAGATACTCTGTTTTGAATCCTACCCAACTGAATAGTCCTTTTGAAAAGCGATTGTATTCCGCTAATTCTAAGACCGCATCCACCATTTGGCGAGTCATCATGCGATAATCTCTTGCACCGTCAACCATTTCAGTATCACTGATTTTATTGATCAATTGGTAAAATTTCTTCGCAAAGAAACTACGGATAGCTGGTTCACCTTCACGAGTAGAACGGCGTGTACCGATACAATCGATATCGGAGTTGATGACTTTATCGATCATCACTGGTAATAATTCAGGCGGATCTTGTAAATCGACGTCCATGACAGTGACAAGGTCTCCTGTAGAGGCTTGCAGGCCGGCATATAGTGCGGCTTCTTTTCCAAAATTTCGTGAAAAAGCGACAAAACGAACGGATTCATGTACATTCGCTAATTTTTTGATGGCAGCTAATGTACCATCACTGGACCCATCATCGATAAAAAGATACTCGAACTCGTAATCGCCACGAAATTTTTCGACTTCATCAAAAAAAAGTGGGACAGTTTTTTCTTCATTAAAACAAGGGATAACAATTGATATTTTCATGTTTTCGTTCCTTTCAACCATGTTTTCTCCTATAACTAGTGTAAATAAAAGTATGTTTAAATAACAATGATATAAGATGATTATCTTTATTATAAGGGCCGTATACAGTGTACCATCTCTATGTCATTAAATAAACTTTTAGGTTGATTTTTTTCTAAGAATCATAGATGATAAATAAAATAAGTGATGAGGAAGGCGGACAAAAATGAAAATTGAAACACCGATCGGTCCTTTATGGCTTGATGCCGATCAAAAAGGATTAACAGCTGTCTCTTTTGAACGAATTTCTGAAAATGAAGAAGCAAATGCTCAGATTTTATCCTTGGCAAAACAACAGCTGGAAGAATATTTTTCAGGTGAAAGACACGTTTTTGATGTACCTTTATCTTTCCAAAGAGGAACAGCCTTTCAACAAAAGGTTTGGCGAGTGCTCACAAGAATCCCTTATGGACAAAGTCGCACATATAAACAAGTGGCACAGGCAATCGGACAACCAAAGGCAGCTCGTGCGATTGGTCAAGCCAATCGTTTGAATCCTCTACCAATCGTTATTCCTTGTCACCGAGTGATTGGGCAAAATGGACAATTGACTGGGTATATGGGGAAAGCTGAAAATGGATTAGTGATCAAACGGCAACTATTAGTGCTTGAAAATATTTTAGCTCATTAGGCTGTACTACTAGCTGACAATACAGATAAATAAGCACCAACACCTCGAAATAGAAGATCTTTCCGAGATGTTGGTGCTTATTTTACTTATAGTTTGATCAACCAAATAAAGAATAAAGCCATGATCGTTTGTAAAAGTCCCACAGTCAATCCATACGTCAAGAATCGTTTTCCTTCTTTCATGAACTTTGCAAAATCCAAACGTAAGCCAATCGCGGCTAATGCAGTGACCTCAAACCAACCACTAATAAAACTAGCGCTTTGATCGATCACATGGGGAATGGTGAAGAAGCTGTTGATTAAACACACGATCAAGAAGCCTAAAACGTACCAAGGAAGTGGCATTTTTCGTTTGTGGTTTTTTGGCGTATACGTAGACGAGACGGCCGGCTGTTTTTTTGTCATAAATTTTTCAAAGAGGAATACCACGACCACAAGCATCATGATCCGCATGATTTTAAACAGCATCGCAAATTGCACGACTGAAGCATCTAATAGACTTGCTCCAGCAACCACTTGTCCAACGGATTGTAAAGTACCACCTATAAGTGCACTTTTTTCGATCAGTTGATCACCAAAGAGTTGGAGACCTAAAAAGGGAAGTGTCAACATCATCACTGTTCCTAAAAGATTGACCAAGGTAATGACTTGGCCCTTTTCTTCTTCATCTGCATGGATCACTGGAGCAATCGAAGCAATGGCTGAAGAACCGCAAATGGCGTTTCCACCTGCCATCATCAAGGCAAAGGTATCGCTGAACAACAGTTTTTTTTCGATGAAATAGGCACCAAGAATCGTGACAGTCATTTGGAGTAACACGAAAGTTACACCTTTGATACCAATCTGTGCAATCGTTTGGATCGTCACAGTTGCACCAAGCAAGAAAACGGAACATTCTAATAGTTTACTTTCGGCAAATTTGGTACCCACCGCAAGTTCAGGTTGCTTAAACAAGGTGTTTCCTAAGACGATGCCAAGTAAAATCGCAATCGTTCCTGCACCGAGTTGTGGGACAAAGGGCCCCAATAGCCGACTAATGACTGCGACGGAAAAGGCGAGTAGTAGTCCGGGTAAGATTTTTCGGCCACCAAATTTTTTCAGCGTTTTTATATAAGTGAATAAAGCATTCATCTGATTCTTTCCTTTCATTTAAGAAAAAGTTTTTCTAAAATATAGTATCATTTATTTGTTTCTTCGTGAATACAAAAAAACCTTCTGCCTTTTTACTAAGTGAAAAAGACAGAAGGTGAAGTCTATTCTATCAATCCCTTTGAAAGGTGATGTTTATGTTGACTGTGTTCTTTAATCAAGTAGATGGCATAGTGTCCTAAGACGTAAGCGATCATGCCACAGGCAATCAAACACTCGATGACTTTCAATCCATCTAAGATCCCTGTAGCAAACCCTAGTTGATGGAAATAAGCAGTGGCAGTAGAGATTGCTGTAGCAGAGATCACCAATGGGAAAGTAAAGGCTGCAAAGCTTGGATAAAAATCAAGCAATAACAGACGTGGTAACATGGCTAAAACGATAAAGTAAAGTACTTGCGAAACAAGGAACAACGTCATGACTAAGGCCAAATTTGGGTCTTCAAAGTTTTTTAAGTACCCTGTCAGGCACAAAGAACCAGGTGCTGCAAGAATCGCAATCAATGGCAAGGTTGGTTGCGCCATATTTTTGACAAAGAAAATTCGATGGATGATGATTGGCAGTAATACTACATAACAAGCTAACGAAAGCCAGAAGAAGATCTTTCCAAGAATCGGAGAAAAGTTTCCGGCAGTTACTGTGATGACACCAAAACCAACATACACGATAAACCAGCTTGGAAAAATTGCTTCTATTGACAAGTCTGCTTTAACTACATGATGGTAATTAAAGTACAGAACCAAGATGATTTGGAAGATCACTGCGGCTAACCAAATCAATTTGACGATTGGCGCAATTGATTTGAAAGAAACAAAATACGTACAGATGACCATCAAAGACATCGTAAAGGTCGGCGAGACGGAAGCGACGATTGGATCATATAGATGTTGCTTCGTGTGTTCAAATAAAAGGATCAGTTTGCCGATGATCAACAGCATCAAAAGCATACCGATCGCGCCTACAAAATTTCCTAAATGTGTCAAATGATAGTCTTTTAAAAGATTCCCTAAAGAAGTCAATCCAAGGATCAACCCACAAATCGGGATCGGAACAATCTTCAAGAAATGCTTCATACATTACTCTCCTTTTTTATTGATAATCAAGGACAGACTCGTTGCAACGATAAGTAGCCAACGATGAAAACTGCTTGTTACGAAGAATAGTAAAGTTTTTCAATGGGAAAAAACAAATCGCATGGATGCTTCTCCTTATCGTTGCAGTAAGCTGTCTGGAAGGTTGTGAGGTGTGTGTAACTGAAGGTCCACAACCTGTTCCTTACACTTTTCATTATAAAGTCTTTTTGATATATTTAAATCAAATAGTTATTATAGTTACTATAAAAAAAGATAATGGAAGTGGTTAGATGTTTAAGTTATTAACAACCTTTCGTGTCGTTTATGAAACAAGAAATTTTTCGCGAACCGCTGAATTACTCTATTTGTCTCAACCTGCGGTGTCCAATCAAATCAAACAATTGGAGCGGGATCTTGGGGTGGAACTTTTCCAACGCAATGGACGACAAGAGATGAAGCCGACAAAACAAGCGGATTTACTTTATGAACGAACATTGGTTTTATTGGAAGAATGGGAAACAACACAACAACAATTAGCGGATGAAAAAAATGAAGAAGAAGTGTGCCGAATCGTCGCTTCCCATACATTTGCTGTGTATTTATTGCCTCAATTGATGAAAGAGTTGATCGTGCGTTTTCCAAAAATCAAGTTTTCGATTGCTTTTGCGAATTCTCATGAAAGTTTGGAGCAAGTGGCAAAACATGAAGCTGATTTTGGTTTTATCGAAAAACCTTTAGAAACAACCGGCGTACAACGCTTTTCTTTACTTGAAGATGCGTTGGTCGTTGCAGGTGATCCTAAAAGTGAACTATGGCTAGTCAGGGAATCTTCTTCAGGCGTGTTCCATTACACGCAACGTTATTTTGAAGAAAAGAATATCCAAGGGAAGAAAATGCTTGTAAAAAGTAATGAGGTCATTGTGGCGATGTTGAAAGAAGGAATCGGCCGATCCATATTATCCAAACGAGCAGTACCAAAAGGGATACACGTTGAACCTTTAGCTGAATCTCGTCAGTTCTATTTGATCCAACGGACCCATTTGACCTCTGAACGGTTATTAGAAGTAGGAAATGAGATCTTGGATTTCTATAAAAAGTAAAAGAAAAAGTGAAAAATATCAGACAGAATCAATAGAACTTCTCCCTTGAATAAGCGTTTTTTTCGTTTTTATCTTAAGAAAGGATAAAGAGAAATGAATAAGATTAATTTTTCGCAAATCTCATTTGCTTTGGCTTTCATTTATAGAAGGAGACAGCTATAATATAGGGCAGTATGGTTTTTAGGAAAAGGGATGAAAAATGGAAAAAAAAATAAAAACTTCGAATGATAACCGCATCGATTACGGAGTCATTCTACCAGTATTTTTATTATGTTTGATTGGGATTTTATCCTTATACGTCGCATTGACACATGATCCAAATGGTCCCTCTGTGACAAGAGGTGTCGGGATGCAAATCATTTGGTACCTTGTGGGAGCAGTAGCGATTGCAATCGTCATGCGGATCAATTCAAAATGGATCTGGAAATTGACACCTTATCTCTATGGACTAGGATTGCTTGTTATGGGGTTGCTCTTACGATTTTACGACCAGAATCTGGCGGCAAGTACCGGTTCAAAAAACTGGTTCCGCTTTGGAAGTGTCACATTTCAACCAGCCGAGCTGATGAAGATCGCTTATATTTTGATGCTGGCGTTGATCGTAACGAAGCACAATACGCAAGTCAAAGTTCGAACAATCAAATCTGATTTTTGGCTGATTGCAAAGATGTTGATCATTTCGATTCCTGTGATTGCGTTAGTCATGGCGCAAAAAGACTTTGGGACGATGCTCGTCTTTCTGGCGATCTTTGGTGGCGTCTTTTTGATGTCAGGGATTTCTTGGAAAATCATTGGCCCGATCTTTGCTTTAGCATTTATTGTGGGTGCCGGAACGATTTTCCTTGTGACCACAGAATCAGGAAGAGAATTCCTGTATACTGTTGGGTTCAAATCTTACCAATTTGCCCGAATCGATTCTTGGCTCGATCCATTTCATGATACGTCGGGCTTTAGCTTCCAACCCGCCCAAGGGATTTTAGCAATCGGAACAGGTGGCATGTTCGGAAAAGGTTTTAACGTCAGCAACATTTACGTGCCAGTCCGAGAATCGGATATGATATTCACTGTCATTGGCGAGAATTTTGGCTTTATTGGTGGCGCATTTGTCATTTTCTTGTATTTTGTATTGATTTATCGTATGATACGTGTCTGCTTCGATACGAACAATGAGTTTTATGCCTATATCGCAAGTGGATTAATCATGATGCTCTTATTCCATGTCTTTGAAAACATTGGCGCAAATATCGGCTTACTTCCATTAACTGGGATTCCATTGCCGTTTATCAGTCAAGGGGGTTCATCGATCTTAGGGAATATGATTGGGATCGGATTGATCTTATCTATGCGTTATCAAAATGAAGCACCGGTAAAAAATTCTAGGAGGTAACGCAAGTTGTTTACTTTTTATGAGTACCCAAAGTGTTCCACTTGTCGAAAAGCCAAGGCTTGGCTCGACAATCATCAAGTAACGTATCAAGCGGTCGATATGGTCAAAGATACGCCTACGGCAGAAACGATCGAATCATGGTTGAAGCATTCAGATGTGCCGCTTCGCCGTGTCTTTAATACAAGCGGGATGAAATATCGTGAACTTGGTCTAAAAGATCAAATCGATGAATTATCCCTCACAGAAGCAAGTCAGCTGTTATCTACGGACGGCATGTTGATCAAACGACCATTGATCGTCAAAGACAATCAACTGGTCACAATCGGTTTTAATGAAAAAATATACGAAGGAGCATTCAATTAAAATGGCTGGGAAACACTTAAAGAAGAAAGATAACCTTTGGATTTTATTTAATGGAAAAGAATACTGTGTAGGTTTGACAAAAGAAGCGCAAGAAGATCTAGGTGAGATCACGTTTGCCAACTTACCAAAAATCGGTAAAGCGTATCAAGCAGGCGATGCACTAGTTGAAGTAGAAGCAGAAAAAGCAGTCACTGAATTTGCAAGTCCATTATCTGGAACAGTCTCATCTGTGAATGAAAAAATCAGTGAGAATATCGCTGTTTTGAACGATGAAGATGAAATGACTGCGTGGTTATTGAGTTTTAAAGATGTCGATGCAGCAGAATTCGACGCATTATAAGAACGAAAGTGTTCAAATAAACGTTTGACACCGATTCTTGTAACTGCTATAATCATAAACAATCATAACGAAAGCTTTGATAAGAAGAGTACATGTCACAGATGTTTCAAGAGAGCCCGGTTTGCTGTGAAAGGGTAACGGAAATGAGATGGAAGATGGTCTTAGAGCAGAGTGAGTGAGCGCAAGCAAACTGACTACGGGCGTGCCCGTTATAGCACAGCAGTATGCGACTAGCGTCAAGTACTGAACGAGGTTGTTATTGTGAAATAGCAGCGAATCAAGGTGGTCACACGGAAGTCTAAACTTTCGTCCTTTTGCTAAACGCAAAGGACGAAAGTTTTTTTGTTGTCTAAGAGAAAATAAGTAAAGAAAGATGTGAACGATATGTCATTGATCCAATTGACGAATGTCAAGAAAACATTTGGCGGGAAACATGGGACGATCCACGCTATCAACGACGTTTCACTACAAGTGGAACAAGGCGACATTTACGGTATCGTCGGTTATTCCGGTGCGGGTAAGAGTACCTTAGTCCGTTTATTGAATGGCTTGGAATTACCTACGGATGGTCAAGTAATTGTCAACGACCAAGACATTACTAAGTTAAAGAATAAAGAATTACGCGTTTTTCGTAAAAAAATCGGCATGATTTTTCAACATTTCAATCTATTGTGGTCACGTACCGTACTAGAAAATATCCAGTTCCCTTTGGAATTAGCCGGTGTACCGAAACAACAACGGAAAGAAAGAGCAGAAGAATTGCTCCGTTTAGTCGGTTTGGAAGGACGAGGACAAGCTTATCCGTCCCAATTATCTGGTGGACAAAAGCAAAGAGTCGGGATTGCTCGTGCGTTAGCCAATGAGCCAGAAATCCTCCTTTGCGATGAAGCGACAAGTGCATTGGACCCACAAACGACGGAAGAGGTCTTAGATCTATTATTGGCAATCAACAAAAAATTGAACTTGACGATCGTTTTGATCACTCATGAAATGAACGTTATCCGTAAAATCTGTAACAAAGTAGCGGTGATGGAACGTGGGCAAGTCGTGGAAGAAGGCGATGCGTTGACCGTTTTTCGCAATCCACAACAAGAAGTCACGAAACGTTTCGTCCAACAAGATATCGAACCAGAAGCTGAATCCACTGAATTATTGGCAGAGTTGATTAAAGAAAATCCAGACGGTCGCTTAGTGACATTGACCTTCAACGAAACGAATGCCAACGAACCAGTGATTTCTCAAGCCATTCGTCGTTACAATGTCGATATCAATGTCGTATATGGGAAAATCAAGCAAACCAAAGAAGGCTCGTTTGGTTCGCTGACTACCTTGATGATCGGAGAGGAAAACGAATTGGATCAAGCAGAAAACTTTATTAAAGAGCAAGGCGTTGGAGTGGAGGTGATCCATCATGGATAAAAGCTTCACAGAAACCTACCTTGATTTCAGCCAAATCAACATGGAGACGATGCAACAAGCCATCATGGACACGTTATACATGACGTTGATCTCCATGGTCTTAGTAACCATCATCGGTTTGATCCTTGGTTTGATTCTTTACTCGATCGGTCGCAAAAATAAACCGTATGCGCGGGTCATTTACGGCATCGTTTCGATCATTAGTAATATATTCCGATCGACACCATTCATGATCTTGATGGTCTTGATCATTCCTTTTACCAAAGCAATCGTGGGAACGATGTTAGGCGCACAAGCAGCGATTCCAGCTCTCGTGTTGTCCGCTGCTCCTTTTTACGCTCGACTTGTAGAAATCGCGTTTCGCGAAGTCAGTCCTGGGGTCTTAGAAGCCGCAGATGCGATGGGGGCGAGCTATTGGGAAATCATTTGGAAAGTCTTGATACCTGAAAGTGTCCCAGCTTTGATCTCGGGTTTGACTGTAACGACGATCTCAATGATCGGTTTTACTGCCATGGCAGGTGCAATCGGTGCCGGCGGTCTAGGTGGCTTGGCTTGGCAAGAAGGCTACCAACGTGGTAATTTAACAGTGACTTTTGTCGCTACCTTGATTATTTTAGTCATTGTATTTATTGTTCAAGGAATCGGGGATTTCTTAACGAAGAAAACAGATAAAAGATAGTAGGAAATAGGAGGATATAGGATATGAAAAAGAAAATTTTTGGATTTGCAGCAACGCTTTTACTGACAGTTGGATTAGCCGCATGTGGAAACGGCGGAAGCAGTAGTGACTCATCAAATGCATCAGACGATACAACCTTGAAAATCGGCGCATCACCAACACCACATGCGGAAATCTTAGAACATGTGAAGCCGCTCTTGAAAGACGAAGGCATTGATTTGGAAATCGTCAAATTTGACGACTATGTTTTGCCAAACCAAGCATTATCAGAAGGCGACATTGATGCGAACTATTTCCAACACATCCCTTACTTGAACAAAGAAATCGACGAAAAAGGCTATGATTTTGTCAATGCCGGTGCTGTCCACATCGAACCAATGGGCTTGTATTCACAAAAAATCAAAGACATCTCTGAATTAGAAGATGGCGCAACGATCATTACTTCAAACTCAGAATCTGACTGGGGACGGATCATCACGATCTTGAAAGACGCTGGATTAGTCACAGTCAAAGATGGCGTTGATTTAGAAACAGCCACATTTGATGATATCGATGAAAATCCTAAAAACTTGAAATTCAATCACACGATCGATCCAGCATTATTGGCTTCTACTTACCAAAATGACGAAGGCGATCTAGTGGCTATCAACGCCAACTTTGCTTACGGCGCTGGATTGAATCCGTTAGAAGATGCGGTATTACTAGAAAAAGATAACTCACCATATGTCAACATCATTGCGACACGTAAAGGTGACGAAGACAGCGACAAGATCAAAAAATTGATCGAAGTCTTACATCAAGAAGATGTTCGTCAATGGATCGAAGAACAATGGGAAGGCTCCGTAAAATCTGTCGATGCGGATGCAAAATAAAACCTGTAAAGTCTGGGAATGATTCCCAGGCTTTTTTTGAGAAAAAACGAACAAAAATTATTTTATTCAGTTTATAAAGATTATCAATTGAAAATGATGTTTTATTTGCAATAAATCAAAATTATGACATTTTTAACTGGTTGAGGCGTTGCGCTTCATTCTCAATTAGTCTAAAATAAGTGAGAACGAATCAGAATATGGAGGGGAACTACATGTCTGTCTTAGAAATAAAAAACCTACATGTGTCGATTGAGGACAAGAAAATCCTTAAAGGCGTGAATTTAACAATGAAAACAGGAGAAATCCATGCCATCATGGGACCAAACGGAACAGGTAAATCGACCTTGTCTGCTGCAATTATGGGAAATCCGAATTACGAAGTAACTGAAGGAGAAATCCTTTTTGATGGGCAAAATGTCTTAGAGCTAGAAGTAGATGAACGTGCGCGTTTAGGTCTGTTTTTAGCCATGCAATACCCAAGTGAGATTCCAGGTATCACGAATGCCGAATTTATGCGTGCAGCGATCAATGCGACACGTCCGGAAGATGACAAGATTTCTGTCATGTCATTCTTGAAAAAGTTAGATGAAAAGATGGCACTCTTGAATATGCCAGAAGAAATGGCTGAACGTTATTTGAACGAAGGCTTTTCTGGTGGAGAGAAAAAACGTAATGAGATCTTACAACTCTTGATGTTAGAACCAACTTTTGCGATTTTAGATGAAATCGATTCTGGATTAGATATCGATGCACTGAAAGTCGTGGCAAAAGGCGTGAACGAAATGCGTGGCGACAACTTTGGTGCCTTGATCATCACTCACTACCAACGCTTGTTAAACTACATCACACCTGACGTAGTCCACATCATGATGGAAGGTCGTGTCGTGATGACTGGCAGTGCAGATCTAGCAAAACGCCTAGAAGCCGAAGGATATGCAGGCATCAGTAAAGAATTAGGAATCGACTACAAAGAAGAAGAAGCGTAAGGAGGAGCACATCTATGAAAGACATTAAATGGCTCGATCATCTTGACGCTGTTACAGATTTTTCATTCAGTAAAGGTGAACCGGAATGGATGACGACGCTTCGTCAAGAGGCGCTGAAAAAAGCAGATGAACTACCATTGCCCCATATCGAACGTGTGAAATTCCGTCGTTGGCCATTGTTTTCAATCAATGAGTTGACTGATCAGACACCTGAATCTGGAAATGTTGCGGCATTTGATGCGATGAAAGACAATCCATTAGTCGTGCAACAAGGCACCTTGACTGTCTTTGAGCAATTATCCGCAGACCTTGCAGAACAAGGAGTGATCTTTACAGATCTATTTACTGCAATGCAAGAATACCCTGAATTAGTCCAAGAATATTACATGACGAAAGCTGTTGAAATGGACGAAGACCAATTGACTGCGCTTCATGCCGCATTCATGAATAGTGGCTTGTTCTTATATGTACCAAAAAACGTAGTCATCAAAGAACCGATCGAATCCCTGTTTATCCAAGAAGGAGCATTTTCGCAACACTTCTTCAAACACGTCTTGATCGTCGCAGATGAACACAGTGAATTTTCTTACTTGGAACGATTCCAAACAACTGGAGAAGAATTACAAAAAGTCTCTGGGAATATCATTGTGGAAGTCATCGCCAAAGCCGGTGCCAAAGTCAAATACGCAGCAGTCGACCAGTTAGGAGAAAATGTCACAGCATATATGAACCGTCGTGGACATATCTTACGGGATGCTTTTGTGGACTGGGCAATCGGAGTGATGAACGATGGGAATATCGTCGCTGATTTTGATTCAGATCTAGTCGGTGAAGGCGGACATGCGGAAGTCAAGATCGTGGCAATCAGCTCAGGAAAACAAACCCAAGGAATCGATACCCGGGTGACAAATAAAGCTCCACACACGATCGGACATATCTTGCAACATGGCGTGATCCGAGAACGTGGTACATTGACATTCAACGGTATCGGACACATCTTGAAAAAAGCCAAAGGTGCAGATGCCCAACAAGAAAGTCGTGTCTTGATGCTTTCAGATAAAGCACGAGGCGATGCCAATCCGATCTTATTGATCGATGAACACGAAGTTACAGCAGGACATGCCGCAAGTGTTGGACGTGTCGATCCGGAAGAAATGTATTATTTGATGAGTCGAGGTTTACGAAAAGAAGAAGCAGAACGTTTAGTCATTCGTGGCTTCTTAGGGTCTGTCTTAACTGCGATCCCAGTTGAAGCGGTGCGCAAAGAACTAGTGGCAGTTATTGAAGGGAAGTTAAATGTATGATTTCTCCAGAAAAAATCCGTCAAGATTTCCCGATCTTATTTCAGGAAGTCAATGACGAACCCCTGGTGTATTTAGACAATGCAGCGACTACGCAAAAACCCAAACAAGTGTTAGCGACGATGACGCATTATTATTCCGCAAACAATGCCAACGTCCATCGAGGCGTGCATACGTTAGCCGAACGAGCAACCCATGATTATGAAGCTGCCAGAGAAAAAGTTCGCCGTTTTTTGAATGCCCAAGAGACTGCCGAGATCATTTTCACACGTGGAACGACCACCAGTTTGAACTGGGTAGCGCAAAGCTATGGTGACGCCTTTGTTAAAGCCGGTGATGAAATCGTGATTTCTTATATGGAGCATCATTCCAACATCATCCCCTGGCAACAGTTGGCAAAACGAACCGGCGCTACTTTGAAATACATCGAATTGACCGAAGAAGGCTTTCTTGATCTAGAACATGCCACTTCGATCATTACAGAAAAAACCAAGATCGTGTCGGTTGCCCATGCCTCTAATGTATTAGGTGTCATCAATCCGATCCAAGAGTTGGCGACGATCGTTCATGAAAAAGGCGGTATTTTGGTGGTAGATGGTGCACAATCTGCCCCACACATCAAAATCGATGTCCAATCCCTAGATTGTGATTTCTTTGCCTTTAGCGGACATAAGATGTGCGCAACGACCGGAACAGGTGTATTATATGGAAAACGGAAATGGTTGGAACAAATGGAACCCGTTGAATTCGGTGGAGAAATGATCGACTTTGTGGGCCTACAAGACAGCACATGGAAAGAACTTCCATGGAAATTTGAAGCAGGCACACCAAACATCGCCGGTGTAATCGCACTCGGTGCTGCCATCGATTATCTTGAATCCATTGGGTTAGCAGGCATCCATCAATATGAAGCCGAACTAGTTGGCTATGTCTTACCAAAACTACAAGCGATCGAAGGCTTGACGATTTATGGACCCAAAGACCCAGCGCATCGAACAGGTGTGATTTCCTTTAATTTAGAAAATCTACATCCCCATGATGTAGCGACAGCCCTTGATATGGAAGGCGTCGCCGTTCGTGCTGGACATCATTGTGCCCAACCATTATTGAAGTATCTAGGGGTTGCTGCGACAGCTCGTGCCAGCTTTTACATTTATAACACAAAAGCAGATGCCGATCGTTTAGTCCAAGCAATTCTCGCAACAAAGGAGTTTTTCCAAAATGGCACTATCTAAGTTAGACAATCTTTACCGTCACGTGATCTTGGACCACTCATCACATCCACATCATCGTGGCACGTTGACGGAATCAACGAATAAGATTGAAATGAACAATCCCACCTGTGGGGATGTCATTGAATTACAAGTCGAGATCAAAGACGGCAAAATCATCAATATCGCCTTTGACGGCAGTGGTTGCTCTATCAGTACAGCCAGTGCCTCAATGATGACCGACGCTGTCATTGGCAAAACAATTGCAGAAGCAGAGCAATTGACGGACGACTTTTTACTACTTGTCCAAGGAAAAGAAGTCGCAGACCTTGAACCACTAGGGGACGCTGCCATGTTAAGTGGTGTCGCAAAATTCCCCGCGCGTATCAAATGCGCAACACTTGCCTGGAAAGCACTAGGCAAAGCAATGGAAGAAGACGGTACTGCAACCGTCCATCATGAGCACAAGGAAAAGGAGTGAGCAAATGGGCGTACCAGAATTAGAAGAATATAAATTTGGCTTCCACGACGACGTGGAACCCGTTTTTAGTACAGGAGAAGGCTTGACCGAAGAAGTCGTTCGGGAAATGTCACGAATCAAAGAAGAACCAGAATGGATGTTAGAGTTTCGTTTGAAATCCCTGGAAGCATTCAACAAAATGCCCATGCAAGACTGGGGACCAGATTTATCTGACATTGATTTCAATGCCATCAAATATTATCAAAAACCAAGTGACCGACCTGCCCGTGATTGGGATGACGTACCAGAAAAAATCAAAGAAACCTTTGAACGAATCGGTATCCCAGAAGCCGAACGTGCGTACTTAGCCGGTGCTTCTGCCCAATACGAATCAGAAGTCGTATACCACAACATGAAAGACGAATTCGAAAAACTAGGCATCGTCTTTACCGACACAGATTCTGCATTGAAAGAGTATCCTGAACTATTCAAAGAATACTTTTCAAAACTCGTGCCACCAACAGACAACAAACTAGCCGCACTAAACTCAGCCGTTTGGTCTGGGGGTACGTTTATCTATGTACCAAAAGGCGTCAAAGTCGATGTCCCATTACAAACCTACTTCCGAATCAACGCCGAAAACACCGGCCAATTCGAACGTACGTTGATCATCGTAGACGAAGGCGCCAGCATCCACTATGTCGAAGGCTGTACTGCACCAACCTATTCAACCAACAGCCTACACGCAGCCATCGTGGAAATCTTTACCCGTAAAGACGGCTACTGCCGCTATACAACCATCCAAAACTGGTCCGACAACGTCTATAACCTCGTAACTAAACGAGCAAAAGCCTACGAAGGCGCAACCGTTGAATGGATCGACGGCAACTTAGGAGCCAAAACGACCATGAAATACCCAAGTGTCTACTTAGACGGACGAGGCGCACGAGGGACCATGCTATCCATTGCATTTGCCGGAGCCAACCAAATCCAAGACACAGGCGCAAAAATGATCCATAATGCACCAAACACTTCAAGCTCGATCGTCTCAAAATCAATTTCAAAAGACGGCGGCGAAGTAAACTATCGAGGCCAAGTCACCTTTGCAAAAGACAGTGCCGGCTCGATCTCTCACATCGAATGCGATACCATCATCATGGACGAATGGTCCAAATCTGATACCATCCCATTCAACGAGATCCACAACAGCCAAGTCTCGTTAGAACACGAAGCAAAAGTCTCCAAAATCTCAGAAGAACAACTCTACTACCTCATGAGCCGCGGCTTGACCGAATCCGAAGCCACAGAAATGATCGTCATGGGCTTCGTCGAACCATTCACGAAAGAACTACCGATGGAATACGCGGTAGAGTTGAACCGGTTGATTAGTTATGAGATGGAAGGGTCTGTGGGGTAATTGAATTGATTAAGCTGGAAATGCCTATTTTAAGGTGCTTCTGGCTTTTTTATTTTGGCTCTTTGTCAATAAGGACTTATGAGTTCAATCAAGTGAAATCCGGAAGAGGAAGTGAACACTTCTTTTCGGGATTTTCTTCGTTATTTTACGTGAATAACTTGATTCGTCAAAAAGATTCGGATGCGCATGTTCTCAAATGATTTAAAGCCATAAGACACTCGTTTGAGTGTTTTGATATGGGTGTTCTTTGCTTCGATTTTTCCATTAGAGTAAGGATAGATCAAGGAATGACGGATGCCTTCTTCATAGTTTAGAAGATTTTGTAGTTTTAGCCGAAATTCTTCATCTAATGTTTCTGGTAACTGATACAAGAGAGTGAAAAAAGACTCGTGCTCTTTGTCACGAAAAGTATCCGCTAGATCATGGAAAATGTTATAAACGGCTTTTAAGGCTGTAGAAGCACCTAATAAGCGATCAAGCACCATGGCTTCTGTCAGATAAGGATACTTTGGGGCACGAAAGCTACGCCAAGTTTTATATTCTGTGTGGTTGATATTCTTCCGATTTTTGGTGAGTAAGCGCCAATGGCTTTTTAGCTTTCTTGCATTGTCTGATTGCCCAAGGCCATCAGGCGTTTCATTTCACGGACACGAAAATCTTGGAACGCTTGATTCATGTGTTTGACCACATGAAAATGAACAATGACCATTTTGGCATGAGGAAATACTTTTTTTGTTAGTTGAAAATACGCCGTATTCATATCGGTGACTAGATAGTTGACGTCAGTGGGGTTCACACATGTCTGGAAATAAGTGGTCAACCTAGACAATTTTCGAGTGGGTAAGATATTAACTAATTGCCCAGTTTCGCCATCGGCACAAATAAAACTCATCTTGTCTTCTGCGGACACATGGGAACGAAATTCATTGACCATTCTACAGTGATAACGTTGTTTCTTCAGTCGCATGATCATCGGTAAATGGTTGAATTGATCGAAACGAATACAGGTCATTTTCTTGCCATTTTTGACAATGACCATTTTCCCCTCCGAATCTCTCGCGGTAGAACCACAAGTCAAACAAGCAGAAAGTGGTGGGGCTAGTTCCGCCTTAATGACTAAAGTATTGGTTTGATGGAACATTTCATAAGAAACACCTTGAATGGTTAAATATTTATCTGTTAATCGGAGCATTTTTTTGATAGAATTTTCCATAGAGCATATCGTCCTCTCAGTTGTTTATTTTGTGGTGATTTAATCAGACTAGAGAACGATATGTTTTTTAATATCCAAAAAGAAAAAGTGGGCTGACGAATCATCGTTGATTCATCAGTCCACTTTATTATAGAACCGATTATTTAAAGAACACATAAATAACTCAGATATTTATGTATTGAAAAATTATTAGAATAGTAATTACTAATAATACTTGTGATAAAATGAACTTGGATTTGTTCTATTTTGAAAGAAGGTCAGTTAAATGAGAATTAATAAAACTTGTTGGAATTGTAAGTTCAATTTTGATAGTGTTTGTTCAGGAAATGAATATGACAAGATATTATCTGATAAATCTTACTTTTGTGAGAAATGGACAATAAGCTACAATTGCTTTTTTAAAATAAATGATAGAATACCTGGGTATATCCTAGATATGTACAAAGAAGGTTTGAGTATCGAAGAAACTATACAACTTATTGATATCGATGAATCTGGTGAGAAAGTTGAGCTTAATCCAATAAAAGTAATAAAGAAGTTATACAAGATTAAGAATAATGAACTTTCTGTACTTTTTAATGTTTCGGCTTCAGTAGTTCGTTCTGCTGAAGTAAGAAAAGTTCCGCTAAAAAGAAATTTGCTGATGCATTAATGCGTCCGGGAAAGTACTTATTAAAAATGACAAATTTAGATATTCCTAAGATAGAGAAATATGTGGAAAACTTTTGGAAACACAATAGGAAAAATCATCTAGAATTGATTAACCATGATTTTAGGTACATAAACAGGTCATTTTTGCAAAAGGAAATCAGCAACTACCTATATTCGAATGGTATAACGACCAGAGAAGCAAGTTTTCTTGTTGGTAGAAATGAAAGATATTTTGAAACGTCCATACTTGCTCCTAGGCAAAAAGACAGGATGGATAAAATAACTAGAGTTTTTGAAGAGATAAAGATTGCTGTTACTGAAGTAAAAATGAAATATGAGATAAATGGAGGTAAAGAAGAATTAAATGAGATGGTAAAATTTTGGGGAATACGAAAAAAGGAAGGAATCAACGACTTAAATTTAGGCATTTAAACTAAAAAGTTAAGGAGCAAAAAAATGATTATTGAAAAAGTTAGGGTGGAAAACTTCAGATTACTTAAGGATTTTGAAATTGATTTGAAAGAAGGTCTTTCATTAGTAGTAGGTAAAAACAATTGTGGTAAGACTTCTGTATTGACAATCATGGATAATTTACTCAATTGCAATAATAGTGTTTTCAAATGGGAAGACTTCAATTTAGAATTTCAAGAATCTTTTAGGCAAAAAATTTTCAAGTTCGTGAAAAGAGAAGATGGAATCCAAGATTTTGGTGGGATAAAGATGACTATCTTTATAAATTATAATGAGAAAGACTCATTTCTGAATATTAAAAATTTTATGATGGATCTGGAAGAAGATAATAATTATGTTGTATTAGAGTTTTACTATTCTTGTAAGGAAGATAAGATTCAACAACTACAAAATGATTTAGAGATGATCAATATATCAAACACTGAAAATGATCAAATAAAATTTACTAAGTTTATGAAAAAGCATTCTTCGGAATACTTCACTATGCAAAGATATTCGAGAGGATATAATTGCTCAACCAAAGAACTTACAGATGAGATATCTGAGGAAATTAGAATGAATGAAATAAATAAACTTATTAAATTTAAGCATATTAAAGCTAATAGAGATGCTACAAACAAGGCTAACGATCATTCTTTATCAAATTTATCAGCAAAATATTACAAATTAAAGAATGATCCAGATACTTTAGTTGTAGATGAATTTCAAGAAGTAATTATGGAAATGGATGATCAACTTAATAGAGTTTATAACGGAGATAACAGCAAACAAGGGATTTTCTCGGACATCATAAAAAGTGTTAATGATTTCGGTGGGCAATCCAAAGAAACAAAAATTACTATACAATCTTCGATTGGAGATAAGGAGCTCTTAAAAGAAAATACAACGCTGTACTATGAACATTCAGGTAAACATCTGCCGGAAAGTTATAATGGATTGGGATATTTGAATCTAATTGGTATGATTTTTGAAATAGAAACAATAATATCTGAATTAGGGAATGAGGATAACGGCGTTTCGGATATCAATATATTATTCATTGAAGAACCTGAGGCGCATACTCATCCCCAACTTCAATACATTTTTATAAAGAACATAAAAAAACTAATTAAAACAAGATGCATGGAAGACAAGAAAATAAAATTAGTTTTGCAAACAGTTTTGAGTACACATTCTTCGCATATTGTTTCTGAGTGTGATTTCGACGATATTCGATATTTGAAGCTTGGTTCTAATGGGATTGAGTCAAAAAATTTCGAAATTTTGAAAAAAAAATACGAAGGAGATACACAAGCTTTTAAATTCGTGAAACAATATCTTACATTAAGTCGGTCTGAATTATTCTTCGCGGATAAAGCGATCTTCATTGAAGGTGATACAGAAAGAATTTTATTACCTTTTATGATGAAAAAAATTGATGAAGTGATACATGAAAATGGGGCAAAGGAGGATGATGAAGGGGTTGAGAATAACTATCTCCCACTTTCGTCACAAAATATCTCAATAATTGAGGCAGGGGCTTACGCACATAAATTTAAACACCTAATAGATTTTCTCGGCATAACGGTACTAATTATTACTGATATAGATGCTGCCAAAAAGAATAAAAACAATAGATTGGAAGGTTGTTCACCTTGTGATGCTACACATACGACCAATGCTTCACTAAAAGATTTTTTTAACTTAGATGATGATCCTGAACAGTTTAATAACCTCAGATCAAATGATCTCTCCAAAAAAATTTTTAATAATCAATACTGCGTTGTATACCAGACTTGCGAGAATGACTATCAGGCTAATAGTTTTGAAGATGCATTTATTTGCACTAATCTAGATTTTGTTATTGCCAACAAGGTTAACTTTGAGCAAGGTTTAAAAAATTGTACGAAAATTAATAATGGAAATCAAGACTATTACCTTATTGCTAAGGATTGTATAAATAAAAAATCAGCATTTGCCACAGAGATTCTTTATTTTGATGGAGTTACAGATGAGATAGAGTGGAAAGTTCCCGAATACATTAAGGAGGGGCTGATATGGTTGAAAAATCGTTAGAAGTTGAAGTTGAATCAGCTTTGAATTGTATTGAAAATAAAGAGAATTTTATTTTAACTGGAGGTGCAGGCAGTGGTAAAACATACTCATTAATTTCACTAATTGAACAGATTGGATTAATCTATCCTCAAAAGTCTATGGCGTGTATTACCTATACGAATAATGCTGTTGGTGAGATTCGCTCAAGAATCACTAATGATAAATTGTGGGTATCAACAATCCATGAATTTATTTGGAATATGATTTGTCGGTTTCAAAAAGAAATAAAAGAAACTTTAGTGGAGCTTATAAATGATTCGAGTGATGAAAGAAAAATGTTTAAAAAACCTCGAGAGTTTGATGAATCTGATGAGATTGACGTTAATTACTTTAAAAGAAACAAAATTATTTATGACGAGTATTATAATTTAAATTCCGATAAAGAGAGCAAAATAAGTCATGATCATATTCTTGTTCTAGCAGAAAGAATGTTTAAAAAATATCGAAAGTTATCCGACATATTGAAAGATAGCTTTAATTACATTTTTGTTGATGAGTATCAAGATACAAGCCCCCTGATAAAAGAGATTTTATTAACTCATGTAAGAAAAAATAGTAAAAAAGATTTTGTAGTTGGTTTTTTTGGGGATTCCATGCAAGCAATCTATGATACTGGTGTTGGTTCAATTGAGGATGAATCGGTGAGAAGAATTTCTAAAGTTCAAAATAGAAGAAATCCACAAACTGTTATTACTTTAACCAATAAGTTGAGAACAGATGAGATTGAACAGGTACCGTCTAATGATATTAGTGCTCCCAATATGAAATTCGGGAGGGTAATAGAAGGTACTACGAAATTTGTTTTTGGAGAAACACTAGATACACTTGAGGAAATGAGGCATAATACTTTCTTTTCGAATTGGGATTTTAAAGATGGTAAAACTGTAAAGGAATTATGGCTAACTCACAAATTAAATGCTGAAAAAGCGGGATTTCAGAATCTGTATGAACTTTACGATTCTGATCTGATTTTTGAGTTAATAACTAAAATTAATAAGAAAGTAAATAATGGAAATATTGATCCAGATTTCAAAACTTTTGAAATGATAGCTAGTGAAGCACAGATTCCAAAAGGGAGAGGTGTTTTACTATTAGAAGTAATTAGAATGCATAAAGTATATAGCAACCTTTATTCTTCATTAGCATCACGTTCATGGGAACAAGTAGTTGAAATTTATATTGACAAAGATTCTTTGCTTTCGTACAAATATAATGGATTAACAGGACAGTTTGAAGTCGGATCCAAAAGAGATATTATACTAAGAAAACTTGATATAGTTTATGAATTATTGGAGTTATATCATGCTAAAAAGTATAATTCATTTTTGAGAACAGCAAAAATTAGTATTGAAAAACATGATCAAAAAGTACTTTTAAATAAGAAAATGAATGAATTATCTGAGTCTGCAAAAAGGACAATTGGTGATGTAATTCTAACAGCAGATGATTTTTTGCCCATCAGAGATGAGATATTCAATAATTTTATTAATGGAAAAGGACATTATCAGTGGAATCGAATTAAAAATTTACCATTTGAAGAGTATACAAACTCAATTATGTACCAAAAGGAATTTTTACCTTTTGGAACACAGCATAGTGTTAAAGGGAGTGAATACGATAATGTTCTGGTTGTTTTAGATAATGGAAAATGGAATAAGTATGATTTTCGTACACTCTTTAATGCCGGTAGTACAAATGAATCTGTAAAGCAAAGAAGTGCAAAATTGTTTTATGTTTGCTGCACAAGAGCAAAAAGGAACTTAGTTGTTTTTATGCCAACTCAGAACAGTGATATTATTAGCAAGGCAATAGAATTGTTTGGAGAAGATAGTGTATTTGATGGCGACAAGTTAATTTGATAGTTTTATAGTGGACATTTTAAACATAAACAGAAAAAGGATTCACATTATATAACAGCTGATATAAAATTATGTGTGTGCCAAACTGAAATTTTCTAGGTGCAATCGCCTAGGTAGTAACTTTTGTTATGTTTATATTTATGACTTCACAATAAAGAAGTATTGTTGAGCGGCTCCAAGTAGAAAGAGGCCGTTGGCAGAAGAGATAAGACAGGTAGAGTTTGGCACACATATATTGATTGAGGTTTATTATGACTGAAAATAGCAAAGTAAAAAAATTTAAAGTTTAAATGGTTTCGAGAGTATCGCCAATTTGTTCAGTATTCCAGAAGTATCTCTATGGGATTTATTCATAAACCAAATGCCAAATCAATATGAACAGTTTGAGATTCCGAAAAAGGATGGTACGACCCGAATAAATTACTCTCCTAAACCAGTTCTAAAAAGGATTCAACGGATACTGGCTGATATTCTCAATGAGACTTATCGCGTGTATCCCATGGCTATGGGATTTGTTAAAAAACGTAATCTAGTTATGGGTGCCGAGTTTCACTTAAATCAGAAATCAGTGTTATCTATCGATTTAAAAAATTTCTTTCCAAGTATTAATTTTGCACGAGTTCGCGCGATGTTTAAACCTATTTTAAATTTAATACTAATGATGCCACTACATTAGCAAGTATTTGCTGCCATCCTAATGGGGAGTTACCTCAAGGAAGTCCAGTGTCACCGATTATTTCAAACATAATTTGTCATAAAATGGATCAACAAATAAATCGTTTTTGCCGAAAATATAAATGTGTTTATACTCGATATGCTGACGATATTTCAATTTCATATCACTATTTGAAGATTCCTCACCAAATTGCTAAAAAGAGCTCCGATCTTGTGGAAATTGCTACTGCTCTTGAGCAAATAATAAACGAAAATGGTTTTGAAATACAAAATATGAAAAATGAAATAACTGCCTATGGAATTGATAATTTGCTTTTTGAAAAAGAGTACTATATTACTTTGCAGAGAAAATATAGTGATATTTTGAAAGCAAAGATTGGAATAATGAATTATGATATGGATGTAGCAATCCTAATACCTGAAGAAAACCCAGAAATTGGTTTTCATTATAGTGAAAGCTATTCTAAGAATGATGGAGTCAAATTACTTGGATTTCCTGAATATAGACTTGGAAATACAATTCGAGGAGAAGAAGGAAAAGTTGGTGGTAAAAGAGAGGGGAAAAGATTAACAGCATTTGAATTAATACTTGCTAAAATCCATAGTGGAAATTGCGGTGGCCAATAATTGATAAATCTAATAAAGTTATCGGAATTGCTGCAAAAGGATTTACTAAGGATGAAATAGTTCCAAACCAAGTTATTCCAGTAAAATATGTTTTGGATTTAGTGAATAATAATGTCTAATTTCTTAATGGTGATTTATTTTCGTTTAAAGCAATAATGAACTTTAATTTCGCTTCCTATATGCTCCATTTTTTACACCGAAATATACACCGAAAACACTTATAATATGTGATTTTAATTGAAGAAACTGTACTTGATAACTATTTCTTTTTATTAGTATGACAGTAAAAACCACATAATGATACCAGAGACTCTAAGTGGAAGAGCCAGTGGGGTAATAACTATGGCTCTTTGTCAATAAGAACTGCTGATGAGTTCAATCAAATAAAGAGTGTGGGACAATCATCAGAAAATATCTGATGACTGTCCCACTTTTTTTCGTTTTTTTAAATTTAAGGAACGGGAATTTTGTAAACCCATGGTAAAGTTGAGAAAGAATGATATCGTTGATGTCAGTTAAATATATGAAATAATGATCATTTTAAAAATGTTAAAAGGTTTATTCTTTTTGTCAAAAAACTAATGCAGAACCTTGTGTATAAGAGTTTAAGCAACTCGTCAAGGAACGTTTGGGAATAAGTCGTTGTTGATGTCGTAATGGGATACTGTTGCGTATCAAGTGAGTATTCTTGGTGACAAGAAGAAAGCCAGTGTAAAAGCATTGGAACGCAAAGAACGTGTGCAAAGTGTGACCAAATGTAAGGTAGCGAACTTGTCGGGACGACAATAGAAAGCTAAGTTGATAAGACTTAGCCTCTCCGTGAAGAGATTTGCTAAGGGATTGGCATTTCACACTGATGGAAACATCCAAAGAAGTCCTTCGCCGTGAAGTGATTAGAAATAATCTATAAGACAAGAAACGCGTGAGAGTAGCAGAAGGCGGTATATGTTGATACTATCATAATCAAAATATACCGAATGCCCCTGTGGAATTTGTAGGCTGTCATGCCTGACCACATCTCGTAAAGCTGCAATATGCCAGCGGTCGCTCCGACTGGTACGGTATTGTAGAATGTGTGACTGAACAACATTGCAATCGCATGGCGTAGAGAGAGACACTCCGCATAGTTTTTTGGTAAAGGGCGTAAGCCTTTTTCTTTTGCATTTTTTTACATAAGAGCTATCCCAACATTTTGGCTTTTTGTCAATAAGGATGGATGAGTACAATCAATTGAAAACCGGAAGAAGAAGAAAAATTCTATTCCGGATTTTTTTATCTTGTATTTAAAAGAACAAATACAAGGAATTAAACGATTATGATATCAAAACTATATTTTATGATGTTATTAATATATTGTTTGGTACTTCTGATAAACTTTGATAAAGAAATTGTTTTGTATAAGGATGAATAGTGATAAATGTAAAATTTAATGTATCTTATATTTTTAAGTATAGAATCTAGTGCTTATTTTCATTTTAGATTTACACATAAATAGATTGGTATAATCAAATTTTTCGCAATTATCACGATATTACAGAGAAAGTGAATTTTATTATCTATCGTTCTTTTTATTCGATAATATATAAATTAAAATTGAGGCGGTATAGAATGTTTTCAATATACATGAACGGGCAAGACAAAACGAATCAAATAACAGACTGGAGATTATGGAATAAAGGGAATAAATTGATGGTAACTGTGGATTTTCCATCAGGGAAGTCTTTTACAAAACCTTTAGATACATGTAAAATCACCCCTATAAAGGAAATCCAATCAGGACTTTTATCTAGAGAAAAAGATGTTTACCAAACAATAGATCACGCTACTACATATGGTGGGAAATATGTGGTTGTAAACTATCCGAATGATCAAAAAAAATATATTATGAAGTTGGATAATGTAAGTATTATTGAGCGTTCTGATTTAAAAAATGAAAATATATTTTCTTATTTTACTGATATTGTAAAAGAGCGTGTTCGCCTTGCAAGTTCAGACGACCTGCTTATGTATGAAAATATCGAGAGACAATTGAATAAAATTACACCCTATAAAGGAACAGCTTTGCATGCTTATTGTTATGGTAAGAACGAGGTTAGGGAATCTTTGGAGAAATATATTTTCCCGTTTGGAATCAATGAGAGCCAGTTGGAAGCCATTGAAAATGCATTTTCTTCTCAAATTAGTGTGATTGAAGGTCCTCCCGGTACAGGAAAAACGCAAACAATTTTGAATATCATTGCGAATATTTTAATAAATAAAAAATCAGTTGCAATTGTTTCAAATAATAATACAGCTGTTGAAAATGTTTATGAAAAGTTAGCGAAAAAAGATCTGGATTATCTGATTGCAAAATTAGGAAGATCCACAAACAAAGTAGAGTTCTTTGAAGAAATGACAGATGTACCATCTTTTGATTTGAATTCAGAAAGTGTTTCTGTGAAGGAAATTGCGACTATATTAGCAAAAGTAAAAAAAAGTCTAGTTGTACAAAATAAAGTAGCACAGTTGACTGCAGAAATCAGCGAGCTACTTATTGAAAAAAAATACCTTGAAGAATGGCATGAAGAAAATGTACATGTCGATTTAGTTGATGTTCAGAAATACAAATTAAGTCCAGAAAAGAGTTCTGATTTACTTGCTTATATGAATTACCTTTCTCAAAAAAAATTCTCTTTTAAAGAAAGATTTCGTTTATTGCTAGAATTTAGGATCTTTAGAACGAAATTTATCGAAACTTCCTCTGAACGAGTAAATTTTACATACTCCTTACAGTTCTACTATTATGAAAAAATGCTACATGAAAAAGAACAACAATTACAAAAATATAAGAATGAATTGAAAAAAGATCATTTTAAGCAATTATTAGACGATTTAACGAATAAATCAATGCAGTACCTCAAACAACAATTGTCAAAATCAATTCCAATGAGTTCAAATTTTACTATGGATAATTATAGAAAAAATTTCAGTAAATTTATTAAACGATTTCCTATTATTGGAAGTAGTAGCCATTCAATTATCAACTCGATAGCAGAGGGAGCTATATTGGACTATATCATTATTGACGAGGCCTCACAGCAAGATATAGTTCCGGGAATTTTAAGTTTAGGCTGTGCAAAAAATATTATCGTTGTGGGAGATCGCAAGCAACTTCCGCATATTCCTGCAAAAACGGAGATTGTTTGCCCAGCACAATATTATGATTGTAGTAAATATAGTTTACTAGATTCATTTATTCAATTGTTTAAGAAAGAAGTTCCTATAACCTTATTGAAAGAACATTATCGTTGTCATCCTAAGGTTATCCAGTTCTGTAATCAACAATTTTATAATAATCAATTAATTCCCATGACGGTAGATAAGGGAGAAGCTTCGATTTCGCTGATTATTACTTCAAAAGGAAATCACACACGTAATTTTGCTAATTTGCGAGAAATTGAATCTTTAGTGGAGATTGGTTGGTCTGATGAAAAAGATATAGGATTTATTACTCCCTATAACGACCAAGTTGATTTAGCTGGAAAATATTTACCAACTGAGTTTGCCAGAGCAACTATCCATAAATTTCAGGGTAGAGAATGTAAAGAAGTTATTTTTTCAACAGTACTAGACAAGAAAATAAAGAATCAGAAATTTATAGAATTTGTCGAGGATCCCCACTTGGTGAATGTGGCTGTTTCAAGGGCAATAAATAAGTTTACTTTAGTTACTGGAAATGAGGTGTTTACAAGCAATAATAGTAGCTTGGCAGCTTTAATTAGATATATGAAGTACTATGCCTCTGATGAATATTTCTATGAAAGTCCAGTAATTTCAGCATTTGATTTATTGTATAACGAATACGATCGTTCTCTAGAGAAATTAAATAACCGATTGAATTTAAAAGATTCAAATTTTAAGTCTGAGCAAATAATGGCTGCTATATTAAGGGATTTACTTAAAGAAAGTGAATTTACTTCTTTGATACCTCATAGACAGATTAATTTGAGTCAACTTGTTTCGATTAAAAACAACACCTTTACTGAAAGAGAAATAGAATTTATGAATCAAAAAGCGAGTTGTGATTTTGTACTTTACTATAAGGTTGGTAAATATCCGATAGGTGTGATTGAAGTTGATGGTGGGAAGCATGATAATCAAGTTCAGCGAGAACATGATACACTTAAAAATAATATTTTAGAAAAAGCTGGTATTTCTTTGCTTAGATTGAAGACAATCGAGGGGAATATTGAGAGAAAAACAAGAATATTTTTAAAGGAATGTATGATTAATAGTAGCGTTCAGAATAATGAATGAAGTTATTCTAAGAGGAGATATCTAAGAAAAGAGGCTCTTTGTCAATCTAGTAGAAAAAGACATCTACTGAGTAAGTGTTCTTTTTTTTTAAAATTCTAGTATTTTATGCAATAAGTTTATAATGATTAATATGTAATCGCTTATATAAATTACCTGTTAAATAATTTAAATAAATTAATGAATTACTCTCGGAAGGAAAAAATGATATGATGGTTTATAAAGCATATGATATTACTGAAGGTTTTTCAGCAAGACCTGACTTAACTCAAGAGCAAATTGAAAATATCGAGATTGTTGTAAAATTAGTTCTTGAAGGTTTACCAACAAATAAAATATACTATCAAGTGCCTGAACAAAGAATTTCGGATGGTGTACATCCAGTAATTAGATACAATAAAAAAGTGTTTAATAAAAGAAAACCTAGCTTAAAGTGTATTAATGAAGAACTTGATTGTTTAGCTGGTAAATTATTATTCGAAGAACAAGTTGAAGAAAAGGATGGTAGCAGACGTAGAAATAAAAAAATAAAAGAGGGGTTGTTATTTGCTAAACATACTCCCGAAGAATTAATTTTATTGAAATTTGAAGAAATTAAAATTATGGATAAAGCAACATTCAAACCTATTGAAGGGCTCAGCATTGATAAGCAATACTACAAGATAGTAGTAATTAAAAAAAATAGCTATAAAAATATAACAGTAGTTGATAGAAATAAAGTAATAGCAAAGTATTGGGCATCTGGTTTTTTGGAATTAGAAAGACAACGAGATGCTTATGTAAATACGATTGACTTAATTGCTTCTCTAGAACAAGATGAATTAATTAGTACTAATATTGGTTTTACAGGTGCAGAATATCAAGATGTTAAACAGCAAATACGAGATTATATTTTTGAAAGTAAAAACTTTGATAAAGATGATGTTTTTTCTTCATTGAATTTTGATCATAAAAAATATCCAATCGATTCCAATGATTTATTTGAAAAGACATTATTTAGTGAATTAGACGCAGATTTTGATTTAAGTAAAGAAGCAATTATAGAAAAATACAAAAGAACAATCAGAATTTCAAAATCCTCAAAACTTATGGTGGATAATTTATATAAAGAGATAATGCGAGGTAGAATTGAGATGAAAGGAAATAAGTTGATATTGACGATAGATGGAGAGTATAAAAAAAATGTTAAAGATATGTTAGAGTCTGAAATGGAACGTGAATGAGATGAAATTAAGTAACCATCATTGGCTAGGAACGTCGGCTGTTTTAAAACTAGATACAGAAAGTAAAGATGAATTAATTAATATTTTAAATTTATCGGATTCAGATTACGATTATGACAATAGTGAACTGGAAATTTATAATAATAAACATATTTTATTTTTAGAAGAGCAGTTTATCGAGTCAACACATTTAGAATTTGAAGACTTACTAAAGAAATATGTTGAAAAAGATTATTTAAATTTAAAATTTTTCTCTAAAAAAAAATCATCGCTTTTTAAAATGCCTGAAAAAATTATTACAGATAAACAAAACTACAATAGCATTATTGAAGGAAATAATATTGTCACAGATGGCATTATTGAAAACAGAATATCGATACCACCTAGTTTTTTCTATGAGCTCAATAAAATGTATGAGCTTCATGAAGAAGAAAGTAGAGAACCATTGAATTACTTATCAGAGTTATTTTCTTTATTTATTATTGCAGACAAAAGTAAAATATCTATTGAGACTGAAGATACCTATTTTGAATTTACTATTTTTTGTGAAAAGAAAGATGATCATATATTAAAGGTGTCTTGGAGAGATTGGGCATATTTCACCAATGATGCATTTTATAAGTGTTATCAATGGATTCTAGATAGGAGTATAGAAAGTTTCAAGACATCGACTCTTTTAAAAGTTGTGAGGCAATATTTTGAAAATGTAAGTAATCTAAAAAAAGTAGAAGATTTAACAGCAAGTTTAGATTCTATATTGAATAGAATAATAATAAACGAAACCAAAGAATATTTTGAACAGCAAAATAAGTTGAAAGATGAGCTTATTTTATACAAGAAAATGGAAATGGAAGCAAATAATACCTTAATGAAGAGTTTGCTAGGATTAATTACAACCGTTGGGGTAGCGTATTACAGCAAAGTAATTTTAGTTAAACAATTTGTTTTTACTAGTAAAAACAAAGGGCTAGCAGTGATTTTTATTTTTGCGTTAGTTGCAATATTATTTTTTACATTTGTTTTTATAGTTAACTTTATCGAGAGAAAGAATTACTATGATTCATTAAGAAATATATATTTAAATAAATTTGCATTTTCTAAACAAGATTTTGAGAGTTTTCTAGATAAGCCTGCTTTAATAAAAGGAAAGAAAATATATTGGATCACTTTATTTATTTTCACTATAGTTATAATAAGCTTAATTTATATATACATTTAAGGAGCTAATTAAAATATTAGCTCCTTAAATTGCTCCCAATAAGACATCAAAATTGACCAGATTTTGACCATCTTAATTTGGTGATCAACGATAATTAATCACTAATTGAACTATGATGAGCGACACAAGTGGTTTATTTGCTAATAGTCTAAATGAGTTGAAAATAGCGATGCAAGGCGTATTGATATTAAATAATACGACAATCAAAAGTGATGGCTCATACTCATTACCAAAAGGTACAAATAAAAGTTATTTTGAGAAAATAAAAAAAGATGTAGCTTTGGTTATCGAATCAGGCGATCAAGAGATTGAGTTAATCAAAGAAACAGATAGTCTAGAAGAGATCAATCGCAAAACACTTGCTTGTGCGAATATAAGAATCAATCCCTACACAGGAAAGAAAATCAGCCAAGAAGAAGCGAATAAATTCAAATATGCTGCATGGTCAGGAACGCTTACAAATATTGGCGATACAGTGATGGGCGCATATTATGGAAATAAAGGTGCTTCGAGATTAGATGGCATGGATGATGTTGGTAGTGTCAAGAAAAATTCTAATAGTGAGAGTACTGGTGGGGCTACTCAGAAAGTTATTTCTGAATTTAAGAGTCCTGTGTTAGATGGCAAGCGAGTCGGTGGTGGAACAACAGTTGATGATATAAAGCCAATTTGGGGAAAAGATCCTTTAGGCAAACCAATTATAGATAAGGAATTTCCACATGTTCCAAAAGAACATGGATTTAGCAACATTGTTGACAATTATCCAACTGTTGCAAATGAGTATTCTTTAGTTGGTGGAGATGGAATTAGCAGAAGATTTTTTCAAATTGAAGGAAGCAACAATGGAAAAATAGGTGTTTTTGAATGGATTGTCGAACCTAATGGGAATATAAGCCATAGAAGATTTATAAATGGTGGTGCGTTGACTGGAAAACCAAATCAAGTTCCTAAAAAATAAAAGGAGAAAATAATGAATTTAGCATGTTTTAAAGAAAAAGATGTGAACTATAGTTGGAAAACTATCTATGTTGGAGTAATTCAAAAATTTTTCGATCTAAAAGTAATTTCTGACTATGCGATAGAGCTAATGGATCAGGGGAATGATGATGATTTTATTAATGAACTTGCATGGGGAATAAAACCTGACGAATTACAATCAGTGTTATTTGAATTGAAAAGAAAGTACTTTCCTAATGTGGATGAAGGCGGTAATGATTACAAATTTGAAGAACAAAAACTTAGATTTATTTATTTATCTAAACTAAATGATGCTATGAATGATGAAGATGAGTTGTTAAATGGAATTGCAGGATTCTATAATAACAATGGGTATCCAGAAGATATGGTTAGCTTCATAAATTATATGCCTCAAGAAGTTCCTACTACAAAAAAAGAATTGATAGAAAGATTCCATCAATTCTTAGATTCAGAAAATGAAAAAATTAATGAAAGATGAAACAGCACTTTACTCCTAATTAAAATTAAATAGTAAAGTTTTGACCAGTAAATATACCACCTAGAGCAATCAAGTCGTCAATAGTTAATAACAAAAAGAAGCGATTCAAATTTATCGTTTCTTTTTCTACATATGAAGTTATTACACACTTATCAAGAAAAGTGATGAAGTGGAATTAAATTACATAAAACAAATCTTTGGCAAAGAAATCCAGTATTTAGGCAAGACCGAGATAATTGTTAAATCAGAAGAAAAATTAAGAATATATTTAAAAGTAGAGTATAAAATATCTAATTCTCTATGTATATTTCTTCTATGTAAGGCTCGATTTTTCTAATAACCATAAGTAGTAAATAATTCATTTGAAAATACACATAGTAAGTAAATGGAGGAAAAATGACAATAGTGAATAGTTTGGCATTAAGAGATGATGTTTATCGTTTTCTTGAAGAACATGATCATATAAAAACTTATGAACATTGTATAGCAGTCGGCGATTGTGCGGAGAAACTTGCTGTAAATTACAATATCAATGGAGAAAAAGCCAAAATAGCGGGTTATTTACACGATATATCCGCAATTTATCCAAACAATTGTAGAATTACTATAGCAAAAGAAATGGGGATAGAACTAAATCAAGAAGAGTTGGTATTTCCAATGATCATTCACCAGAAGATCTCAAAAAAAATGGCAGAAAAGATTTTTGACATCACTGACAACGAGATTTTATCCGCAATTGAGTGTCATACAACTTTAAGGGGGAGGTATACTCAACTGGACTTAGTTGTGTTCGTTGCAGATAAAATAAGTTGGGATCAAGATGGAATTCCTCCGTATCTAGACAGTTTATTATCAGCACTTGAATGTTCTTTAGAAAGTGCTGCATTGTATTATATTAAATATCTATTGGATCAAGGCGTCAAAGTTGTTCATCCATGGCTAAAAGAAGCACATGAATCATTGTCTAAGGCAGTTAGTAAAGGAGAGGATGGGAGAGATATATGCCAGAATTTATAAATTTACCAAACTTTTATCATGATAGTGAAATTTTAAATAATGTTGATTTACCTGAAGAAGACCAAACTTTACAAATCCAAAGAACTTTAAAAGAAACAGAGAAAATACAAAAATCCGTTTCTTCTCTGGAAGATAGTGAAGAAAAAAGAAAAAGAAGAAAACAACCGACCTTTCAAAAAGAACAGTAATAAGTGTCGAAACGAAAACAAATGTAGGCCTCTCTTTCTATTTTATCAATACAGTTGATTATCTGTCAGTATTGAAAAGTGTCTAATTCGAATAGATGAAATCATATCTAAATAGGGTTGCTAATAAAGTACCGACTCATTTTTACTATCGTAGAATAAAAAATAGGTACTTTTCTCAGATATTGTTCTTGTAGAATCTGTCAGCTTTGTCAGATGAATTTACTAAAATTCTATCTAACTTCTAGTATAATAATAATTAACTACTGCATAAAGGATGTATGTGGAATGGCTTTAAATGTAAATAAAACAAACTTAATAATCATGGGTGTACAATTTGATTCCCAAAAAGATTTTAAAGGAGTTTGGTACGCCATAAGCATAAATAGGATTGAAGGATGAGAGCCAAAGAAGTACGATGTAGAGGAAATGAAACTATACATTGTCATAAAAAAAGAGCAAAATCCTGATGGAATTTCTTACAGATGAGATCTTGCTACAGTTGTTTTAATGAAATAAATCAAATAATAGATAGATCAAACAACCAATGGTGTAATAGAAAAAATTGGCTGATAATCATTCCTTTTTGTTATGTACCAGTAAAGAAAGCGTTGACATTTTCGTAAAACACATTTATCATTAATTATATATCATCAATAAAAAGAAGAACCCATTTAATACGCGGCAGTATTAAATGCGAGTATGTTACTGCAATGCAGGCAGAACTCAAAAAAGATTTTAAGGCACAGGCCTTAAATCTTTTTTGAGTTCTTTTTTTTAGGAAAGGAGAATAGGGCAAGTGAAAATAATACAGATAATCAACAACAATGTGGCATTGATCAAGAAGGGCGGACATGAAGTCTTTATTGTTTCCAAGGGAATCGGCTTTCGAAAGAAAAAGGGCCAACAGGTTTCAGAAGACGAGATTGAGAAAATGTATATTTTGGATTCGTATGAAATGTTGGAGCATTTTAGCTACTTACTTTCAAAGTCGGATTCAAATGACATTCTTTTGATTAGTCGGATCATTGAAAATGCAGAGGGGAAACTTGGCATCAAAGTGAGTGATTATTTAACCCTAACATTACTGGATCATTTAGAGTTTCTTTTAGAACGGGCTGAAAAGAGCCAGTTTATTGCAAGTCCATTGATTTGGGATATTCGCAGGTTTTATCCTCGTCATTTTGAGCTTGCACTGGAGAGTCTTCAGATGATCGAGAAAGAAAAAAATCTCAGTATTCCAAGTGATGAAGCGGCTTCTATCGCTTTGCATTTCATCAACTTTTGGGACAATAAGAAATCTGACCGGTTACTGGAAATGCAGACATTGAGTGATATTGTCTCTATTATTGAAAAACACTACACATTTAAAATCGATGAATCTTCGACGAACTTTATGCGGTTCTCAACTCATTTGCAATACTTTATCCAGCGGATCATTAAAAGTGAGTTGGCACAGTCAGAAGGAAGTATCTCTTTATTGTATCAACAAATCAGTCAGTTATATCCCGAGGCTTTCAAAGCGGTCCAAAAAATCAAAATTTATATCAAGCATCAATTTAAAGCAGATCTTTCCATGAATGAAGAGACGTATTTGATGATGCACATCAATCGATTAACAGAAAGGATTGAAAAAACAGATGAAATATGAAAAGTTAAATAAAGCAATTATTGAATTAGTTGGCGGAAAAGAAAATATTGTAGCTGCGGCCCATTGTGTCACACGTTTACGTTTGACGCTAAATAATCGCGACTTAGCAAAAACAGAAGAAATAAAAGAACTAGACGGAGTGATTGACGTCGTCTCTAATGACGTGGCGTATCAGGTCATTATTGGTACGCATGTCACTGAAGTCTATAATGATTTCATGTCATTAACAGGCTTAGGGGGTGGGAGTGAGGCTACTTCGGAGAAAGAAAAATTATCATGGAAGAAAATCCCGACAGCAGTATTATCGGTGGTTTCTGAATCAATGACTTCAATTATTGAAGTGTTGATTGCGGCAGGGATGATTGCTGGGATTTTGAGTTTGCTTTCTTTGACCGGAATCGTTTCAGCGGAAAGTCCAACGTATCAAATCTTCCAGACATTACAAACGTCGATTTTTACCTTCTTACCGATCTTTTTTGCTTTTTCATCAGCTAGAAGATTGAATGTCAATCCGTATGTCGCGACTGTTTTAGCCACAACGGTGATGTCTTCAAACATTACGGGTGCGGAAGGATTAAGTTTGTTCGGCTATCAATTACCTGTGATTGATTATTCCCACACATTCATTCCGATTTTATTAGCGATCGCCTTGTTGAAATTTGTGACTACTCAGTTAGAAAAAGTAGTACCGAAAGCGATTCAGCTGTTTTTTGTTCCAGCAGTTTCCTTGATGATCGTATTACCCGTTCTCTTAACCGTTTTTGGTCCAGTTGGTATGTGGATCGGTTCTGGGATCTCTTGGGTCTTCACGATGTTGTCTGAAAATATTGGTTATTGGATCGTAGTGATGCTTTATGCAGCTTTCCAACCGTTCTTGATCGTCTTAGGGGCTGCGAATTTCCTATTCCCGATCGGATTGACTTTCTTTGCTGAATTAGGCTACGATCCGGTGATTACTGGAGCTGCCACGATTTCAGATATTGCCGTTGCTGGAGCGATGATTGGTTATTTCTTGAAGACGAAAAAAGAGAAAGAAAAAGCGACATTTGGAACGATTGGTTTTTCAGCGGTCATGGGAATCACAGAACCAGCTATTTTTGGTGTTTTCTTGAAATATCGCCGTCCGTTTATCGCCGTGATTGTTGGTGGTGGAATTGGCGGTTTGATTGCAGGGTTAGCCGGTGTCAAAGCGTGGACCATGGCTTGGGGGCTAGCAGGATTGCCCGCTTTCTTGATTGGTGGAACAGCAAACTTTGTTTGGATGATCATTTCATGTGTCACAGCATTTCTTCTAGCTGGAGCTGTTGCTTATGGGCTGGGGATGCCACAAGAAGATAAAGCAACTGAAAAAGAAAAATCGCTGAAGAAAGCTGGTCAAATCGCACTGGAAAATGTTAGTTCAGGTGAGGTCATCCAGTTGAGTCAAGTTTCAGACAGTGCGTTTGCTTCAGGGGCTTTAGGTAAGGGGTTTGCAGTGATTCCAGATGAAGAAAATGGCGAAATTTTTGCACCGATCGCAGGAGAAGTCACCGTAGTTTTCCCCACAAAACATGCGTATGGAATCAAGACAGAAGATGGAGTAGAAGTATTGATCCATGTGGGCGTCGATACAGTGAACCTTGAAGGTAAAGGATTTACTAGTTATGTAAAAGTCGGCGATCAGGTAAAGACTGGCGATGTGTTGGCAACAGTTGATTTTTCTGCCATCCAAGCAGCTGGTTTTGATCCAACAGTGATGGTCGTTGTCACGAATAGCGCAGACTTTTTAGATGTCGTACCGTTGGCTGATGAAAGTACGAATCAAGTGTTAGCAGTGATTATTTAGGAGGCAAAAGGATGAAAACAGATTTTTTATGGGGCGGTAGTATCGCAGCCCATCAAAGCGAAGGTGGATGGGATCAAGGCGGAAAAGGAATTTCCAATATGGATCTCGTGACGAAAGGCACTCGTGACATACCACGAGAAATCCACAAAGAACTGAAAGAAGGATTCATTTATCCTTCTCATACAGGGATTGATTTTTATCATCGTTACAAAGAGGATATCAAATTATTTGCGGAAATGGGTTTTACAGCACTAAGGATCTCGATCGATTGGACACGGATTTTTCCAAACGGTGATGATCCAGAACCAAATGAACAAGGATTGAACTTTTATGAAGAAGTAGTAGATACATTGCTCGCACATGGGATTGAGCCGATCATCACGTTCTTTCATTTTGAATTACCAGCTAACTTGATTGTAAAATATCAAGGTTGGACGAGTCGCAAACTAGTCGATTTATTTGAAAAGTATGCTGAAACATTGTTTGAACGTCTGAATGGTAAAGTGAGTTATTGGGCGACATTTAATGAAATCAATCATTTAGACCCAAACTCGAAAGCGGCAGAATTTTTTACGTACTACATTTCTGGTCTTAAATTTGAAGAACTTGAAAATCCAAAACAAGCGATCGCACAAATTGCGTACAATACGGCACTTGCTAGCGCGAAAGTCGTTAAGTTGGGACATCAAATCAATCCCGAGTTTAAAATTGGGTGTGTCTTCGGTATCAATCCGCAATATCCGGAAACTTGTAAACCAGAAACGATGTTAAACAACTTGTTGGAAAACGAAAAAGAATTGTATCAAATGGATGTGATGTGTCGTGGCAAATTTCCACAATACAAATTGAAGGAATTTTCAGCACAAGGCATCATGATCGAGCAACAAGAAACGGATGCGAAAGATTTTCAACAAGGAACGATCGACTATATTGGTTTGAATTATTATATGTCCAGTGTCACTCCGAATGAACAAAAAGAGAATGAAGCGTTCTTTGGAGGCATCCAAAATCCGTATCTGGAACTTTCTGACTGGGGCTGGGCTATAGATTCTGTTGGATTACGCTATACACTGAACTGGTTGTACAGAAGATACCAATTGCCGCTAATGATCACTGAAAACGGGTTAGGCGCTGAAGATGTGTTAGAACCTGGTAATATCATTAATGATGATTACCGTATCGATTATCTAAATCGCCACATTTCAGAAATGAAAAAGGCAATCACCGAAGATTATGTAGAATGTCTTGGTTATCTCTCTTGGGGACCAATCGACCTAGTCAGTGCCTCAACAGGGGAGATGTCGAAACGGTATGGATTCATTTATGTTGACTTGGATGATGAAGGAAAGGGCAGTGGCAACAGATACAAAAAGAAATCGTTTGACTGGTATAAAAGAGTGATTGAAACTAACGGAATAGCATGATAAAAAGCAAGAACCCCAAAAATTGGAAGAACAATTTTTGGGGTTCTTATCTTTTTATAGAGAAGTTGTTTCTAAGATATTAAGCTTTAATCATTAACTAAAAAATGTATTAACGAAAGCGATAAAAACGACCAATACAGGTATTGACCATGAAAAATCAGACGTTTTATCAAGGATTTTATTTGAGGAATGGTTGAACATTTTTAAAATTACTTGAATTAGGCAATAACCTAAAATCATCCCTAGTACATTTGAAGTTAAATCATCGATATCTGTTGCTCTAGCTACCGTAAACAGTTGACTCAGTTCAATCACTAAAGAAGTGCAAAAGCCAAATAAAAGAGAATAGCTGAATTTTCTATACGTGGGACTAATTAAAGGACATAAGAATCCGATTGGTATAAAACAAATAACATTGAGAATATACCCTGTATTTATTCCATCGATGAAAGGAACAAGATTGATATTCGGATTGAAAATATTTTCGCCGAACCCACTGATCCTATTCAACTCACGAAGCGAAGGAACACCGAATACGTTGAAGAATGTGATACTCATATAATAAAATAATAGAAGTGCTGATAGAATGTTTACCAATTTAAAGGACTCTTTATCCTTTCTAGAGACCCAGAATAAAAAACTTGCCACAATAAGCAGACCTATCAAGAATACAGGTTTTAATGTCAAAATATCTACGATAGATTCCCAGAACCCAATTTGTTGCGTCATATTTTCCGCCCTCTTTCCTTAAGTTAATGAGTAATTAGTAAAGTTAATCATCTCATAGAAGGATACGCTAGCCATCAGCCTGTAGACTTATTTTAGGAGTCAAATGAGTAATGATAAACTAGTAAATGATACAAGATGAAGCCAGTTGGTACTAAATAATAATTGTGACACGTAGAAAAGATTTATAAAAAATGAATAATAAGTAAAGTACAGTCCTAAATACTTATTGAATGCCAGTATATTAGGGCTGTTTTTGTGTGCGTATAAGACTGAAAGTGTTCGTATACGACGTAGATGATTCTTATCCAAACGATTTTAATTTAAATAGGAAAAAATTACGTATAGTAATAATGAATGAAGTAGATGGGGGTAAATAAATAGAAGTACAGAGAGAAAATACTATCAAGTATTACATTAATAATAGACAGCCATCACTTATCTAATTGAAAGGACAAAAATTATGGGATTAATCTATTCAGCCACCGAATCTTCTAACTTAATAAGTAATATGACCACTAATTTATCACTTGCTCGTACAACGATCGACCAATTACGAACAGGTAGCCAACAAATTGTTCAAGCAGTTGACGGAAAAACACTCTCCGGAGCAGCTTATCAAGCCGGTAAAGGACTGTTTTCTGAATTGATCATTCCTACAGTCAATCGGGTAAACAATGCGGTACAAGGAATTCAATCAGATCTGAATCTTTACTCCGCCGCGCATCAAATCGTTTCTAGTGAAGGATACTTGGACGAAGAGAATTTAAGCGGACAGATTCGGGCTAAATCATTTGCTAAACAATCGATTGAAAACCATGCGCAGACGATCAGACACATCGCTAATATAAGCATCTTACCAGGCATCACAGAAATGCTGACCGACTTCCATCGCAACCTGATGAGAATGTCAGACAGCTTACAAGAAGACATCTACAAGTTGCAACGCAAACAGCAAAAACTCAATGCCTTTAACTCTCAAAACAGTGGACTGTTCAACAACAGTCTACTGGAATTAAAACTCGCCATGCAAAGTGTCTTAGTTCTGAATCAAACTACCGTAAAGGCAGATGGAAGTTATATATTGCCGAAAGGGGTGGATGGAAGTTGGTTTGAGAAGTACAAACCAAACGGACAGACATTGCTGGAAGAATCTTCAACTAATGCCTTCTTAGAACTGTATGCGGAGATTGAAAAATTAGTTCAACCTCTAAAAGAAGGGAAAACCGATGCAATCAAACGACTTGAAATGTTGCTCAGAAATTATCCTGATGCATTAGTAAACAAGCTGGCATCCAACGATGAATTTTGGATGCTTACCAATTATCTACCTTCGGGTATGAAAACTAGATTATTTAGTTTTCTTACAAAATACGAAATGTTAGGTAAAACTGTTGCTCAAGGAAAATGGATTCCTAAAATCGATACGATAGGTAAGGCCTATCAAAATTTTACTAAGTTTACCTCGCCCGTAAAAACCTACGTCAGCGAAGGCTTGAAGAACTCCCACTTGATACAAGGAGCTAAAAAATGGGGTATCGCCAAAGGAATAGGAACGGCAGGCCAAGTAGCTACTTATGCACAATTAGGTGTGACATTTGTTTCAAGTGCAGTAAATGAGTATGGAAAAACAGGTAGTGTAGGAAAAGCAGTAAAGGGCGGAGGGATTGATATGGTTAAAAGTATAGGACCGTTGGAGGGGATGACTATAGGCGCTAAAATCGGTGGGGTTGTGGGGACTATTGTACCAGGAGCAGGTAATGCTACTGGCGCTTTTGTAGGCTGTGTTGTTGGAGGGCTTTTTGGTTTAGGAAATTCAATTGTACAGTCAATATGGCCCGACAGATATGATAAATGGAAGAATTCAGTTTACCAAAAAGAAGATAATAAAAAAAGTAACAATAAATTAGAGTTGGATAATTTAAAGTTAAGAAGTACAAACTGGAATGTTAGTGCTTCTGGAAAACCTTTTGGTAAAAAAATGAATTCTGTATATATACCTAGTTATAGAGGAGTAGCACAATGAATATCAAAAGATTTTTTTCAGCTACTTTTGAGGAAAGTTTACATTTAGAAGATGATCGTTTTGTTAAAGATTTGTATGCTGGTATTAAGATACAAGAGCAAGAGAAAAAAAACCTTCATCCTCTATTTCAATTAATTATTTATATACTTATGATTTTACTTATCTACGGATTTTACTACTTAATTAATTCTTGGATGGAAAATGAAGTGTTACATCAATTATTTAAGGAACCAAAAATTAATTTTGTTTCAATGCCTATTTTTTGGTTTGGTTTGTTGATATTTTCAATAATTAGTATTTTTATGATCACTAAGATGAATGATGGAACGAGATTTTACTTTATTTTTATTAATTTAAACATCTACATGATTTGGCTGATGCTAAGCATAAATTTGTTCTTCATTACATTCTTTATCGAACCACTTACGATTTCTGGAATACTTATTTTAATTTTGTTTCAGATTTTAAGTGGTTATATCATTTTTGAGAAAAAATTGTATGGTCTTGCTAAACAATTATTCGGTAACCACGAGTCAAAAAATCAATTTTCAAAATTTATTGAAAGAATAGTCACCTTTAGCTATAAACTCGGTGGAATCTTTTGGGCAATAATACTACTTTTAAATTTTATTTTTCCTAGTGGACTAAATGATTCCTCGGATATTACTACTATCTCAAGTACCGTAATAATGTGGATGATTGTAAATATCAGTTTTACTGCAGCAGAGGTGCATATTTCCTTTCCGTATTTATTGTATGGATACTATAAAAATAAGTTTCAAGAAGAGTATCGTGAGTGGGAAGGGAAAGGGCAGTTAGAATGGTACGGAGAGAAGTATTTCAACAAGCATATCAAAGGAACAGCCAAAGAAATAAAAGAGAAGAACTAGCCAAAAATCTTGTGTCTCAACGTCTATCAAAATGTAAATTTTGGATTGAATATTAAAATGAATCGCCTTAATCTGATAAATCTTTTCTTATTCTAATGAATAACATATGAAATTTTTGCATGATTTTTAACAAATTTTTGTCCTTTTACCTTACACTTACATGATAGGAATGCCTATCATGAGCTTTGTTTTATTAAAATAAAAAACGTTAGATAAATCAACGAATGTTATAGTGTCGTCAGTTTTTTATACTATGAATGAATGCCATTTAAAAAAACAGAGAATAATATATTTTTGTTGAAAGTAAGGCGTTTCGTTGCCTTTTTCGCTTGATTTTCGTATATCTTTTATGAAATCCATATGTTAAAGTATTGGCGGAGATACTTTTGTTGATAGAGCTGAAATTTCCAAAAAGATAAATAATAGAGTAAAAGTAAACTGAAAAATAAATAGCCGATTAGATGTCAGGGAAAGAGGTGAAAGTCCTCTACAGACCTACCTACTGTAAGGTGGATGAAACCAACATGACCACAGATTATTCTGGAAGGGTTGGGAGTAAAACGAAACCAAGTCAGGAGACCGGTTTAACGGCAATGATGTTCTTTTGTAGGAGAAAGACCAAAAGTTTTTTTGTGTGATCGATCAAACTGTCTTATCCTGTAAAAGGAAAGGCAGTTTTTTATTTCTTTTAAAAAGAATCTGATAAGTCAGGGTATGGAAATGTAAGGGCTATCCTAACAAAGTAATCACTAGGGAAAGTAAAAATGAGTTAAAGAAAGTGGGAATAGATGATGAAAAAATTATCGAAATTAGTTGCTGTGTTGGGATTGAGCGTAGTCTTTGGGTTGAGTGCTTGTTCAAATAATGACAACGGAACAAGTGAAACAGCAGAAACAACGACAGCTTCAGAATTTGCTCTACCAACAAAAGACCGCGGTGGTGAAGAAATCGAAATTCCTGAAGAAGTGGATAAGATGGTTTCTTTAGTTCCATCAGTCACACAAGTGATCGATGATCTAGGTCGTAAAGATCAATTAGTAGCAGTCGACACACAAAGCCCAGCAATGACGGAAGAGATTGATGAGTTGCCACAAATCGATATGATGGCTGTGGATGCAGAAACATTGATTTCATTGAACCCACAAGTCATTTATGTTTCAGATATCAGTATGCATGGCTCTGAAAACGTCTGGTCACAAGTAAAAGATGCAGGAATTACTGTCGTAAATATTCCAACAAGTAATACCATTGAAGATATTGCTTTAGATGTTCAATTTATCGCGGATACTTTACAAGAGCATGAAAAAGGACAAGAATTAGTCGATACAATGAACAAAGAGATCGATGAGATCAAAGAAATTGGGGAATCGATTACAGATAAGAAAAAAGTATTATTTGAAATTAGCGCATTACCTGAAATCTACAGCTTTGGTAAAGGCGTGTACTTGAATGAAATGATCGAACTAGTAGGTGCAGAAAATGTATTTGCAGATCAAGAAAGCTGGATTCCAGTAACAGAAGAAGCTGCGATTGCTAGCAAACCAGACGTGATTTTGACAAACGTGAATTACTTGGATGATGCAGTACAAGAAATCTTAGATCGTGCAAGCTGGAAAGACGTGCCAGCGGTGAAAAATGAAGCGGTATTCTATATCGATAACGCTGCGAGCTCTTTACCAAACCACCATATGACAAAAGCCTTGAAAGAAATGGCATTAGCAATCTACCCTGATGAATACAAATCGTTGGAAAATGAATAAACAAAGCCGGTTGCTGATAGCAGTTGTCTTAAGTATCATCGTAGTATTCTTTGGGATCAAAATCGGAAGTGTGTCCATTCCTTTTGATACCTTGATCCAAGCATTATTTTCAAGAGGAGACAAACAGCTAGATGCAACGATCGTCACCATTCTTTGGCAGGTTCGCCTGCCGAGAGTGGTTTTGGCGTTTCTTGTAGGTGCTGCGTTGGCTGTGAGTGGAACAGTCATGCAATCCCTTTTAGGTAATCCATTGGCTTCTGCCTATACGCTAGGTGTGTCATCAGGGGCATCACTTGGCGCTGCGTTGATCATTGTCTCAGGGATCACTTTACCGTTGTTCCCAAATTTTACATTACCTCTGACAGGCTTTATTTTTGGCTTGGCAACTGTTTTTATTGTCTTGATGATGAGTCAAAGATTGGATCAGCAATTATCGAACCAAACAGTTATTTTAGTGGGGATGGTCATGACCTTATTTGTGGGCGCGATGTTGACGATCGTCACGGCATTGTTCAAAGATCATTTACAACAATTAGTCTTCTGGCAAATGGGGAGCTTTTCAGGAAGCACTTGGGCAAAAATCCAAATCTTTTTACCCATTTTACTGATTGGAACAATCGCTCTCTGGTTCTCTGCGAGTAGCTTAGATGTGTTATCTTTAGGTGAAGAAGAAGCAATGATTTCTGGTGTAGATGTTCGAACGATCAAGCTATGGGTCATGGTTCTTGCGGCTTTGCTTGCAGGAAGTGCCGTTTCATTTGTCGGCGTGATCGGATTTGTTGACTTGATTGCCCCTCACGTCATCCGCCGCTATTTCGGTGCCAGCCATCGTTGGGTCATTCCAGGAGCAGCACTGTTAGGTGGCAGTATGATGGTCGTCGGCGATACGATTTCTCGAACGCTATTATCTCCCCAAGAAATCCCGATCGGCGCAGTCACCGCATTGATTGGTGCGCCATTTTTTGCCTATGTTTATTTCAAAAGAAAGTGAGTGTTTTACAACTATGAAAGATATTTATCGAAGCCCTTATGAGGCTTATCCATTTTTAGCAGACGATGCAGATGACTTACGTTGCGATTATGAATTACACACCGATCGCTTATCTTCAGAAATCGGATTGTTGCGCGCAAAATGTGCAAACTCTCCTTTTTACGAAGAGTTAGAGAAAATCGGTGAATTGGTATACCATGCCAATGCGTGCGTGCGTACAAAAATGACGATCACGCAAGAAGAAATCGACTGGTTAAAGAGTCGTGTCGATGAATTGAATGCAGAAAGAACAAACCAAAGCGGACCATTTTTCTTACCTCAAGGAAGTGAACGAGGGGCATTAGCTCATATTTTACGTGTCGATTGTAAAGTAATCGTTCGTTTGCTGTATCGCCATCTTTATCAAGGCAAAAAAGTCGATTCAGGTTTGCTAGACTTTTTCAATTTGTTGTCTGGTTACTTCTTCATGATTGCGATGAAATTCAACCGAGAAGACGACGTAACAGAAATTCCTTTTGTCAGCAGAAATTACCGCTAAAGGAGGAAAAGTGATGACCTTGAAGCTATCGCAAGTCACAGCTGGCTATGGCTCAGTAAAAATCATCAAAGAAGTCTCCTTCGAGCTGAACAAAGGCGAGAACCTATGTATCCTGGGACCTAACGGCTGTGGCAAGACGACCGTATTGAAATCAATTGCGGGCATCCTTTCCTACGAAGGATCGATCACGATCGATGGAAAAGAAGTCCGTACAATGAAACGCAAAGAAGCCGCACGCAAAGTCGCCTTACTCAGCCAGTTTTCAACCATTGCCTTTGACTACACCGTCTATGAAACCGTCATGATGGGCCGATATACGCACATCAAACAAGGACTATGGTCAGTCACGACAGCAGAAGACAGAGAAAAAGTCATGGAGTGCCTAGCACTGACTAATTTATTAGAGCTGAAAGACCATCCCGTCAACCAACTTTCCGGTGGCCAAAAGCAACGCGTCTTCCTAGCCAAAGTATTAGCCCAAGACCCAGATATCCTATTATTAGATGAACCCAATAATCATCTAGATATCAAACACCAACTCGAACTCATCGGCTATTTAAAAGACTGGGGCAAGAACCAAGACAAAACAATTATTGGTGTCTTCCACGACATCCGCTTAGCCCTGTCATTAAGCGATCAAGTCCTATTCATGAAAGCAGGCCAAGTGATCAAACAAGGCTCATTTCTGGAAACAGCTTCAAGGAAACTACTTAAAGATATCTTTGATGTGGATCTAGTGAAGCATTTTCAGGAGCAGAGTGAGATTTGGGAGAAGTTGGGGGAAGGGTAAAGAAAAAGTACAAAAGTTGATATGTAAAAAACTAAGACTTTGAGCGAAGTCTTAGTTTTTTTTATACATAATCGTTTTATCGCATTATTTAGCGTATATATAAGTGACACGATTTTTTGCTATAATACAAATAAATCAGTTGAAGATTATATTTTTTTGGAGTTGCCAAGTAAGAAAAATGTTCGTTCGAGTTACATATGACCTGAATCAAGTATCGTGACAAATTTAGCAACTATTTTTATAAAGTACAGGTGAATCAAGAAAGGAGAATAATCAAGTTGAATGAAATCCAATTTTTGATGTATGAAGACAGTGAGAAAGTGGAAGTAGTGGTGCAAGATGAAACCATTTGGGCAACTCAAAAAACGATTTCGAAGCTTTTTGATGTTGGTATCCCAGCAATTAGTAAACATCTGAAAAATATATTTGATTCTGGTGAATTGATAGAGGATCGAACTATTTCCAAAATGGAAATAGTTCAAAATGAGGGTGGACGGTCAGTAAAAAGGGCGACCACATTTTATAATCTTGATGTCATTATTTCTATTGGCTATCGAGTCAACTCGCAAAAAGCAACGAAATTTCGTATTTGGGCAACGGACGTCTTAAAAGACTATATTCGAAAAGGATTTAAAATTGATGTCGAACGAATGAAACAAGGTGAACATGCATTTAGTAAAGACTACTTCCGAGAGCTACTCGAAACAGTTCGTTCAATTCGTGCAAGTGAGCGCCGTATCTGGCAACAAATCACTGATGTTTTTGCAGAAATTTCTTATGATTATGATAAAAATGCAGAGGTAACAAAGCAATTTTATGCAACTGTACAAAACAAATTCCACTATGCGATTACAGGAAGAACAGCCGCAGAAATCGTTTATGATAAAGCAGATAAAACGAAAGAAAATATGAGGCTTACCACTTGGAAACATTCACCAGATGGACGGATATTACAATCGGATGTCGCAATCGCAAAAAACTATTTGACTGAAAAACAAATTCGTAGTTTGGAGCGAAATGTTTCTTCTTACTTTGATTACGTAGAACGTCTCTTAGAAGATGAGATATTACTTAGCATGGAAGATTTTGCCAAAAGTATTGATGAATTTTTAACCGTCAATCGTTATCAGATCCTTGAAGGGAATGGACAAATCAATAGTAGTACAGCCAAGAAAAAAGCAATTGATGAGTATAAGGAGTTCAATAAGCATCAAAAAATCGTTTCTGATTTTGACAAAGAAATGATGAAAATTAGGGGAGAAATGGAATAGTTGAAAATATGGAAATTTGAAGAAATAAATACTTTAATAACTGTCAACTAGAAGTAATAGTTATATTATAGTAATCAATGTGGTTGGTGTTTTTTAATGATTGAATTTGTAAAGATAAATAGTATGGCGTAAACCAGATCTACCTCTATATAGGTTTTTCTGGTTTTTTATTTATGGACAGAAGGATTCTTCTGCCTTTTTTTGTGTGTATTGACATAATTAAAAAAGTTTAGTGAAAGTTAGAAACTAATTTACAAGTTTAAAAAAGTAATGTTCTAAATACTTGAACATCCTATTTAAGGAAAAGATAGAAAGTAGCGGAGAGGTACTTGTGATAGTAAGAAAGCCCCATGAGGTTGAGAAAAAATGGGAATGGCTCTTAATGTTAGAAAAACAACCTATCTGAATTTTTTATGTTATTTCCTAAAAAAGTAAATCTTAGAGGGAAGTTTCAAAGTAATAAATAAAACGATAGTTATCTAAAGTGATAGACGGGGAATTGTATTAGTTGTTTTAAAATGTGAACTGGCAGAATAAAAAAAGATTCTAGAACTCATAAATCATTTATTTTTAGTACATAGTGACATCAAAATTGCTGTGTTGGATTTATAAATAGATAGTGCAAATTATAAGATATATTTATAATCTTTCTTCTATTTTTAGTACTTTTAATGATACAATTGGAAGGAATAAATGTATATAGGAGAGTGTAATTAATGGGAGCAGAATTAAATCAACGCCTGTTTAGCGCAGCGGATAATCTTCGCAGTAAAATGGACGCTTCAGAATATAAAAACTATCTTTTAGGCTTGATTTTTTATAAGTACCTTTCTGATAAATTATTACAACAAGTAGTGTTGTTAGCAGACGAATCTTTAGAAGAATACGAAACAGTAGAGCAACAAACAAAACTATATCGTGAGTTGCTGTCAGATGAAGACTCGAAAGACGATTTGATTGCGACGATTATCGATATGTTAGGTTATGATATTGCACCAAACTATTTATTTAATGTTTTAGCAGAGCAGGCAAAACGAAATGTTTTTCAATTGAATGATTTGAATAAAGCATTTACTGACTTGTCTTCAAAATTTGCGCAATTCAATGGGTTATTTGATGATGTGGATTTACAGTCTAAGAAATTAGGTTCAGATGACCAACAACGTAATGTGACGATTACTGAAGTCATCAAAAAATTGAATGATGTGGATGTTTTAGGTCATGAAGGTGATGTCATTGGGGATGCATATGAATTCTTGATCAGTCAATTTGCTTCTGAGGCAGGAAAAAAAGCTGGCGAGTTTTACACGCCAAAAATGGTTTCTGATATGATGGCGCAAATTGTCACTACTGATCAAAAAGAACGGCAATTATTCAGTGTTTTTGATCCAACAATGGGGTCAGGTTCTTTAATGTTAAATGTACGTAAATATTTGAAATATCCAGATAATGTCAAATATCATGGGCAAGAAATGAATACAACGACTTATAATTTAGCAAAAATGAACTTGATTCTGCACGGGGTTGATGGAGAGGACATGAACCTGCGAAATGGAGATACGTTAAATAAAGACTGGCCGACAGATGAACCTTATACGTTTGATGCAGTCGTGATGAATCCTCCTTATTCAGCAAAATGGTCAGCAGATGCGACGTTTTTAGATGATTCCCGATTTAATCGTTATGGGAAATTAGCACCAAAATCAAAAGCAGATTTTGCATTTTTATTGCATGGCTTTTACCATTTGAAAGAAACAGGAACCATGGCCATCGTCTTACCACATGGAGTTTTATTCCGAGGAGCCGCAGAAGGGACTATTCGACAAAAATTATTGGAAGACGGCAGTATCTATGCCGTAATCGGTATGCCTGCGAACTTATTCTTTGGGACATCGATTCCAACGACGGTGATTGTATTGAAGAAGAATCGTCAAACTCGAGATGTATTATTCATTGACGCTAGTCGAGAATTTGTCAAAGGAAAAAATCAGAATAAATTATCGGAAGAAAACATTCAAAAAATCCTCGAAACCTACGCTGGAAGAAAAGATGTCGAGAAATACGCTCATTTGGCAACCTTTGATGAAATCAAAGAAAATGACTATAACTTAAATATCCCACGCTATGTAGATACTTTCGAAGAAGAAGAACCAATTGATATGGTTCATGTCGGAAATGACATCAAGAAGATACGACAAGAACAGCAAGTGCTAGAAAAAGAACTTTTAGAAGCTATCTCTTCCCTGCAAACAACACCTGAAAATGAAGCGTGGTTGCAAGGTGCGCTGGAGGTGTTCAAACATGAGCAATGATGCACGACCAGAAATCCGTTTTCCAGGATTTACGGATGATTGGGAACAGCGGAAGTTGGGGGATGAAACAAAAATTCTAGCTGGAGGAGACGTTGATAAAACTAAGCTGAAAGAAAATGGAAAATATCCAGTACTTGCCAATGCGCTTACGAATGATGGGATTGTTGGTTACTATGACGATGATTTTCGTATTAAAGCACCCGCAGTTACGGTAACTGGTCGGGGCGATGTTGGCTATGCCCAAGCTAGAAGGGTTAATTTTACGCCAGTTGTACGATTGCTTTCAGTAAAGTCAAAACATGATGTTGATTTTTTAGAGAATTCTATCAACAACCATAAGGTCCTTGTAGAATCAACAGGTATACCTCAATTGACAGCTCCGCAACTTGGAAACTATAAAATTTTCTTTCCAACAATTGAAGAAGAAACAAAAATCGGCTCATTGTTTAAAAAATTAGACACTGCTATCAACATTCATCAGCGCGAATTAGACCTACTAAAGCAAACGAAAAAAGGCTTTTTACAAAAAATGTTCCCTAAAAACGGAGCAAAAGTGCCAGAAATACGCTTTCCTGTGTTTAAGGAGGAATGGGAGGAATGTGAAGTCTTAAATCTATCGTCTGATATTTATGGTGGAGGTACTCCAAAAACAAATAGTTCTGAATATTGGAATGGAGAGATACCATGGATACAGAGTAGTGACTTATCTATGGATCGATTATTTAATGTAGCGCCAAAAAAATATATTACAGAAAACGCTGTTGAAAATTCTGCAACTAAAATTGTACCAGCTAATTCAATTGCTATAGTTACACGTGTTGGAGTTGGTAAATTAGCTTTTATGCCATATGAATTTACTACCAGTCAAGATTTTTTATCTTTAGCAAATTTAAAAATAGACTCCTATTTTGGAGTTTACTCATTTTATCAAATGCTCCAAAATGAATTAAATAAGACGCAAGGAACTTCTATAAAAGGAATTACAAAATCTGATTTACTGGGAAAAAGAGTGACTATTCCTATAGATTTTGAAGAACAACAAAAAATCGGCGCATTCTTCAAACAACTCGACGACACCATCACCCTTCACCAACGCGAATTAGATGTACTAAAAGAAACGAAAAAAGGATTCTTACAAAAGATGTTTGTCTAAGGAGGGAAGAAATATGAAAATTAGCCATCGAGAGGAAGCGGAAGTAGAAGAACAGTTGATCCGTGTCCTCGGGGAAGGGCATAATCAGTGGACGTATCGTCCTGAATTTAAATCAGAAGCGGATCTTTGGGGAAATCTTCGAGAAAAAATTATTTTTAATAATCGTTCAGAACTAGATGATGTTCCCTTGACTGATAAGGAATTTGAGACAATCAAAACGGAATTATTATTACGAACGCAAACACCTTTTGATGCTGCAAAATGGCTGAAGGGTGAGAATGGCATGGCGCGGATTACGATTGACCGAGAAGATCCGCATTTAGGTTCTGTTTCATTGATTCTCTATTCAAATCAAGATATTGGTGGAGGTATCTCTACTTATGAAGTGGTGCATCAGATTGCGAAACAAGGAAGTAGTGCCGATGCACGAGATCGGCGATTTGATGTCACATTACTGATCAATGGCTTACCGATTGTCCAAATCGAGTTGAAACAAGTAACTGCAAAAGATGGGTTTTATCAAGCGTTTAACCAAATCAAAAAGTATGCAGAAGAAGGAATGTTCAGAAACAATATCTTTTCGACTTTACAGTTGTTTGTTGTTTCAAACGAGCAAACAACTCGCTACTTTGCGAATGCATTACCAAAAGACTTGCATCGCAAGTTTTTATTTAGCTGGCGAACAAAAGATAATAAAAAAGTAGAGAATTTATATGAGTTTTGTAAGCAAGTACTAAATATTCCAGATGCTCATCGTTTGATTGCGGATTATACGATTGTCAGTGAAGATCAAGACAACAAAACACTGATGGTCCTCCATCCTTATCAAATCCATGCTATCCAGGCTTTGTTTGTTGCGGCGAACAAACATCAATCGGGTTATGTTTGGCACGCCACTGGTTCAGGAAAGACGTTAACTAGTTTTGTGTCTACTAAGCTACTGGCGCGAAAATCGGGCATTGATCGGACGATTATGTTAGTAGACCGAAAAGATTTAGATAATCAAACGACGACAGAGTTTACGAAATTTGCTTCGGAGTTTAATACGGGAATTTCTTCAGGTAATGCCAAAGCGAATAGTTTGATTGTCGGAACAGGAAGTGCAAAAGAATTAAGTGCAACTCTTTTAGCCGATGCTAATGCCAATGTCGTGATTATTACAACACGTCAAAAATTAGATGCCGCATTGAAATATGCGAAAAAACAGGAAGAAAAAAAAGGAACCAATCGCTTCCAAAAATTAATGGGCCAACACATTGTTTTTGTGGTAGATGAGTGTCATCGCGCATTAAGCGCTGAAAATATGGAAGAAATCAAAAAAATGTTCCCAAATTCCACTTGGTTTGGATTTACAGGTACACCGATTTTCCCTGAGAATCGTAAACAAGCAAAAGGCCAATTGGCACGTACAACCCATGACCAGTATGGAGAAGTGTTACACACCTATACCATCAAGAATGCCTTAGAAGATGGTTCGGTATTAGGATTTCAAGTAGAACATGAAAGTACCGTTGAAACGACATCGCTGGATAATAAAATTTATCATAATCTGAAACAAGTAGAAAAATATGCGGATTACTCAGCTGAAGAACTAAATCACATCATTGATCAAATGGACCCTGTGAAAAAAGAAAGCTATTTAGGGCCAGCTACTTTTGAAAACAATGAACATATTCAAAAAGTTATCCATAAGATATTCCGTCCAGATAATGCATATACTAAATTTGATTTTCGAAATGGTCGGCCGACGAAATCTGCAATTTTAACGACAAGCTCCATTGAGATGGCTAAAAAATATTATCGAGCAATTAAAGAAATGACTAAAGAACCTGACTGGTTAACAAAAGAATTTCCAAAACATCCAATCCGTGAAGGTCGAACAATGGAAGATACTGATTTCCCACGAATCGCTATTACCTACTCCTTAGAAGAGAACAATCAAGATTCTAGTATCCAACAAAAAGCAATGCAAGAAATCATCGAAGAATATAATCAGTATTACAATACTGCGTGGTCATTAGCAGATATTGAACGTTACAATGGAGATATCAATAACCGTTTAGCAAGAAAAAGAGCGGAATTCAAACAATTTGGGAAACAAATCGATTTAGTGATTGTAGTGGATCGTCTATTAACAGGTTTTGATGCCCCTACAATCCAAACCCTATTTGTAGATCGTAATCTGGAGTATGCTGGATTGATCCAAGCTTTTTCAAGAACGAACCGTACGTATCCCGAAAAAACCAAAGGATTGATTGTTACTTTCCGCAAGCCGGCGACAATGGAAAAGAATGTCGCTGATGCAACAAAACTATATTCAGAATCAAAAGAAGAATCTGGCTTGATTTACCCAAGTTATCAAGAATCAAAAAAAAGATTTAAACAAGCCTATAGTAAGATAAAAGATTTTTCTTCGATTGAATCGATGGATGAACATACCCCATTGGAAACTCGCGTGGAATATGTCAAAGTATTCCAAGAGTTGACTCGAGCATACGAAGCCCTTGTCACATACGACGATTATAATGATGACATGGAAAAATCGAATACCTTAAATGAGCAAATCAATATACTAGAAGAACAAGTTGGTGTGTACGAGACAATCAAGGGTTCTTTAGTTGAAGAAACTCCTTCTGGTGATAATAAAGATTTTTCGAAGATCGAATTTTACGGAGAAAATTCTGTGAAACTCTATGATATTGATTCTAAGTATATTGATCAATTATTAGGAACTTATTCAGCGAATAGTTCAGATGTACGTGATGAAATAGAAAAAGCGTTGAAAAAGCTGAATAAAACGGAGTGTGTAAAAGAAGTTTATCGACGAATATTGAATGCCTTCGATGAGGGGGAAATCGATAGCAACGAAGACATCTTTGTGATTAAACGGCAATTTTTCACCCAAGCGATAGATCAAATCATTTATCAATTTTCTAATGAATGGTTTGTATCAGTGCAGGAATTACATTCCTCAAATATGCAGTACCTCATAGGAGAGGACCCAATTCCGAATATGAAAGCAATCATCAACAGTAAAAATTTTGATAAGTATAAAGAACAACATCCAAACGCAAAACCTTTCAAGTATCCGCAGGAAATGAAACGCGCATGGCGTGAGGTGTTGGATGAACAGTTGATTCCGTTAGAGAATGAATTGAGGTAGAAGATTTAGTTTAGTTAATATTGGTTGTAATAAGCAATTAAATTAATTTCGTGATTTTAAAAATGAATTTCATTATTTAAAATATAACTATAATACATTTATATAGTTTATCGATTGACATGATTGTTATTTATATGTATCGCTATCTAGTATATTTTTGTCAATATATGAGAGGTTGTTTATCATATTGTTATGGTTTTTATATTTCAATATTATAACAAGTTTGTGTAAAATATAAATGATAATAATATTAATTAAGGAGATCGCTTAATGAAAATCACACCAGAAACAAAAACATTAGCTGCAATTTTTCAAATAGGCTCTAGTATATCCTACAATATACCTATTTATCAGCGAAATTATTCGTGGAGAGAAGAACAAATAGAAACGCTATTTAACGATATTAAGGAAGAAGATATTGGGTACTATGTAGGAAATTTGTTAATTACGGTAGAAAATGATGAAAAAAATATTATCGATGGTCAACAAAGGCTAACAACATTATCTTTAATCTTGTTAGCTATTTATGAAAAATTAATTGAGTTTACAAAAGATGACGATAGGAGTAATCAGGCCTATACGGATAGACTATATGAAGCAAAAAATGACATAAAACGGCAACTGTTATTAAAGGACTCGGGTTTGTGTCGGTTGACGTTACTTGATAGAGATAATGATATATGGATGGATTTAAGTCAATCTATTTTAAATAATAAAGAGCCGGGAAAATGGGGTAAATATTCTTTTTACAAACGTTATAATTATATAAAAGAGCGACTAATGAGTGATTTTAAAGATGGTGACGAAATTCTAAAATATTATGATAAGCTGATAAATATTGAACTATTACAAATTTCTGTAGCTGACCTTAGCGATGCATACCAAGTTTTTGCTAGTTTAAACTCTAAAGGATTACCATTAACTCCTCTTGATTTAATAAAAAACATTTTCTTGAGTAAGGATGGAAATGTTAATAAATGGAATGAACTAAGGAGTCTATTTACAGTTGATGATGAATTTGATGACTCTAAAATGACCCAATTTGTCTTAAATAACTATGATGCTTTTCATAATATGAAGACAACAGCTAGTATAACTAAAGGAAAGCTTGTAAAAAGTTATACCGATATATTTAAAAATCCTTCTTACATTGATGAATTAATTGATAATGCTAAAGTTTTTATTGAAATCACAAATTCTGACTATAAAAAATATGATTATTCTTTCTCAGGATTAAATCAGCTAGATACGACAACTGCTTATCCATTTTTGATGTATATTTTAAAAAATAAAGAGTTACATCAATTAGATCAGAATGATATCGATGAAATTATAAGATTATTAATTAATTTTTACGTACGCCGAAATGTAGCACTAGTTCCAAAGGCTTCAAATGTACGTCAACACTTATTTGAATTAAAAAATAAGATATATAATGAAAATTCAAAAGGAACGGATCTAGTTAAAATTGTACATCAGTATGTACAAGAACTAGCTCCTAGTGACTCACAAATTGAGAATGCTTTGTCTGAAGGAGTATATGACGTTAACAAAAAAACGACAAGATTTATTTTGATCAATCTCGAACGTGAGAAAACAACGTATTTTCATAAGGGTAATCCAGATAGTTTGGATAAATTTAACGAGAATTCCAATAAAAGAATTTGGGAAATTGAGCATATTCTCCCACAATCCTTAACAAATGAATGGAGAAAAATGATCTCGCCGGATGATATGGCTAAAGGAGATAGCCTAAAAGATGATGTTGTTCATTTATTAGGTAATTTAACACTTACTCCATATAATTCAGGTCTTGGAAATAGTACTTTTGAAGAGAAACTAAATTATGAAGATAAAGGCAATTTGGTTGGACTGAATCTAAACCTTCATCTTAATGATAGTATTGACAAACAAAGTAAAGAATGGACTAAGGAATCAATTTTAAAAAGAAATAGTATTTTAACACAAGAGTTTATTGAAAAATTTTGTATATAAATCGAATTGATGTTTAAAATATACAAATCCGAAAGCATATGATAATATTTCGACATATGCTTTCTTTTTATTTTAAAATAACAGTTATTTTAAAAATAGATTATAACTTTACGGTTTAACAATTCAGTGTATATAATGATAATATAAAATAATTGATAAAGGAGGTTCTGGGACAAATCAACAAATTTTTGTAAGCGCTTTTCTTCGTGGGGGAGATATCTGGATAAATAAAATAGTGGAGGTTATTTTATGGGATTACCAAAACCTGAAGGAAAACAAGTGGATGTACTATATCTTTCTGATGAAGATAATATTGTTGTTCTAGGTACGGCAGGAAGTGGGAAGACAACTATTGCTTTATTAAGGGCGGTAAATATGGTAAAAAATCACCCTGATGATAAAGTCCTTTTACTTACATATAATAGGACACTAATTAAATATATGGAGTTTATATTAGAAGATTTCCCAAAAAATTTATTGATTGAAAACTATCATAAGTTGGCACGAGGGTATCTGAATTCAAGAGGTAAAATGGAGATAAACGCCATCTTACAATCAAAAAATAAGCTTATTGCAGAGGCACTAGATAAAGTGAAAAATAAATATCCTGATGAGAATACGTTAGAACGACATCTGGATATTTTTATTGATGAAATTGAATGGATACAGAAAATGGGAATCATGGAGCAAGAGACGTATATTAAAATTGAACGAACTGGAAGACGGGATGCTCGGATTTTAAGGAAAAACAGAATCTATTTTTACGAAGTCTATCAACAATACGTAGATCTAAGGAATAAAAGAGGTTATTTATATGATTGGGATAGTATAGCCACAGCGGTGTTTGAAGAAGCTCAAAGAGATGATACGGAAAAGAGATATAAATATATACTTGTTGACGAAGGTCAAGACTTTTCGCCTATGATGTTAAAGTCTTTGAGTATGCTAGTATCGAAAGATGGTAGTATCAATTTCTTTGGTGATGAGAATCAACAAATTTATGGAAGTAGGATTTCATGGCGTTCTGCGGGACTAAATAATGTCAAGATTTGGAAATTGGAAAAAAACTATCGAAACAAATCAGGAGTCGGAAAGTTAGCGAAAGCAATTTCGGAATTACCCTTTTTTGAAATTGATGAGAATGATAAAATCGACTCCATTGTTCCAGAGGTGGTTGGCCCAAATCCTCTTGTAATAAAATGTAGAGACAAAAAAGAGGAAGTAGAATCTTTGATTGGTTTAGTAGACAACTCGGATGTATCAAGAACCAAAGCAGTGCTAGTTAAAACGAGAGAAGATGTCAATTTAATAGCGTCTATTTTTGCTGAAAAAGGAATTGAGTATACGATATTAAAAAAAGACATGGGTAAATGGAAGAATACTGACAACTTGCACATTGGAACTTATCATTCTGCTAAAGGATTAGAATTTGATTTAGTTTTCTTACCATTTATGAGTGATCGATATATGCCTACAGAAGAGGAAATAGCTAAATACGGTAGCAAGCAAGAAGCGCTAGTAAAATTTGTCAAGTTGATTTATGTAAGTGTGACACGGGCAAAATCTGGAGTAATAATCACGTATGTGGATAAATTAACTGAATTATTACCAGAGGATACAAGTTTATATGATTTGAGGAACGGTTATGAATGAGTATGAATCATATATTAGTGAGAGAAAAATTACTCGTTTGTGCCATTTCACTAAGTCCAAAAATTTGCCCAAGATATTGGATAGGGATGGTAAGATTCTTGCGAACAACTTTATCAAAGAAGATCTGGAAAAAAATGATCTAAATAGAGTTGATGGTAAAGAAGATTATATTTGTTGTTCAATTGAATATCCTAATGTCTATTATTTATATGAGTTAGAGCAGAGGAATAGACTTGATTTATTTAAAGAATTCTCTATTTTGTTGATTTCTCCTAGCATTATTAATGATCAAACCCTTTTTTGTCCATGCAATGCTGCTACAGATAGTGGGAAACTTATAAAGAGTGGTCTATCGAGTTTCAAGAGTCTGTATAAGTCTAGATCAGTAGGGAAGATGGAATTGAACAGAACAAAGAATATGTTGATCTGCTCACCTACTGATAATCAAGCGGAGGTGCTAATAAGACATTCGATCTCAAAGACAAATATTAAAGGAATTGTATTTAGAGACCAAGTACAAGCGAAGAAAGAATTGAATCGTCTTGAAATTGCTCAATGTGATCTATCCACAATTAAAATTTTTACCTGTGCAGATATGTATGACAAAAATTTGGCGAATAAATTAAGAGCCGGTGATATTCCTGAAGAAAGTCTTTATATGGAATAGGAGTGAGAGGATGAACTCAATAGAAGATAAATATCTGGGATCTTTATTAGGGGTTGCGATCGGTGATGCTATTGGATGGCCACAAGAAAGAAGTCAAACAAAAAATAAATTGGCTAGGAGTACAGATTTCCAAAAATGGGTAAGACGTTCGGGTTATGGTCACACCTATACAGAAGAAATCATACAAAAAGGAAGTTACAGTGATGATACCCAACTGACGCTAGCGACTGCGAGGGCGTTAAACTATCGTAATTTTCTATCTTATTTTGGAAGAAGCGAATTACCTTCGTGGTTGCTTTATGAACGTGGAGGAGGAGGAGCTACGAAGCGCGCTGCTCGTTCATGGTCGAATGGCAAACCACCGTGGAAGCAGAATAAGAGTGCCATCCAATCCTATTTTGAAGCGGGTGGAAATGGTGTAGTCATGAGGATCATTTCGCATGCTTATGAGAAAAATATAAGTAGTGAAGAAATGAATCAAAAAATATTTTTGAATGGAATATCTACCCATGGACATCCTAGAGCTATTTTGAGTGCGTTAGTGTATGGAAAAGCTGCGGAGTATTTGATTACCAACAACAAACAAATGAAATATGGGGAATTAGTTGACTATCTCATTAATAAAAAAGAAGAATGGTCTAAGTTTCCTGTACCTAATAATATCAATGAATGGTTGAATGCTTCATTTTCTATAGGTATAAATTATCAAAAACTGTGGGAACAGACGGGAGAAGAGTTATTTGATGGATTATCATTAATAAAAGAAGCGTTAGCAAATGGATTATTTGATCAAACATCTGAGACATTATCAAAATTAGATTGCAATAATCCGAAAGTTAAGGGTTCGGGAGTTGTTACTTGTTTGGCAGCAATCTATATCGTATCTAAATTCTCTGTAGATCCACAGAATGGATTGTTAGAAATCGCTTTTTTTGAAGGTAGTGATACGGATACAAATGCGGCAGCAACAGGTGGTTTATTAGGAGCAATCCATGGTACACGATGGATCAAATCAGAATGGTGGAGTGTTCAAGACGCTGAGTATATCACTCAGTTGGCTAAAACGATACCGGAAGCAACGATTCCCGAAAGAAGAGATATGTGGAATTTTTCTGAATCAAAAAATTTGATAAAAGAACTACATGGAAATGATAGAAAGAAAAAGTCTGTAAAGCTAGGGCCTTTTGACAGTCTAACAGTTGTAGATAAATACCCTCTCAGGTCGCAGAAAAATATAGAAGTCTTTGTATTAAGAAATGAAGAGAGTCAAACGTTTTACTGTAAGTTACAAAAACCTGTCTTTAAGAATGTGGAAAATCAATTAAGGAATAGTGAATCTACTGATTTGGAACTTTCACCAGAACAAATAATCGAACTACAAAAAACTTTACCTCAAAGAATTACTCTAGCAAAGTTTACCTCTTTACTAAGTGAAACTATACGTATGCTTCGAAATAAACCTTTAGATATTTTTGGAGAATTAGATATAGAGCAAGTAGAAAATGAAGTTAGAAAAAAATGCGTATATAAAAAAGAGATACATTCATTTGTAGAAAAAGTTTGCAGGTATTATCTTGAATAGACGATGAATTACTGTAACGGAATTTTCAGAAATATGAATACAAAAAACCGCTGAACAGCCCCCTTCACTCTAGCTGTCCAGCGGTTCCTTCATTTATCCACTATCCTCACCGACCCCCAAATATTCAACTCCGGTACGATCTGTTGATGGATGATTGGTTCGTCTGGATGATTGATGCGGTGTAACAAGGTTCGGATGGCGAGTTGGCCCATGAATTCCAAGTTGGTGGCAACGTTGGTCAATCGTGGGATCGCCATGCGTGTGAATTCTGTTTCGTCAAAACAAATGATACTGATGTCATCTGGTATTGTATAGCCAGCGGATTGGAGATAGCTGTTGAGCATAAAGGCTAATCCGGAATTGACACAAAACCAAGCATCGGGCATTTGCTCGATGCTTTTTAGGCGACTGAACAAAGCGCCTTGGGATTCTTCGATTTCGGTGATCTCGATTTCTGGTTCTTGCGAGATGCCGTGTTCTGCTAAGGCGCGATGATAGCCGCGTTGGCGTTCGAGGTAGCTTGGCGAAAAGGAGGTGTCGCCGATGAAGCCGATTCGTTTCATGCCGTTCGCAATGAGTAATGAAATGGCTTGGAAAGTGCCGTCGGTATTTTTGGACAAAATGGCATCCGCGAGTAATTCTGGATCGTGATGATCGATCAATGTTACGGGGATTCCTGTAGCAATCACTTGTTTTATGTAGTCATTGTTACTATGAGAAAGTACTAAAATACCGTCATATTCATTGATGTATTCTGGCAGGATCATTTGTTGTAGTGTTTCATCGGTTAAGGTATACGTGTCTAATTTGATATGTGCGCGTTGTGCGGCAGATTCTGCGCTTTTCACGATTTCGCCGAAGAAACTTGTTTGGGAAAAGGCAAATTCAGTTGCCATCAAAAGAAAGCTCATGGTGGTGTCTTCTGTGACGGTTTGGTAACGATAGCCTAATTCATCGGCTTTATTTTTTACTAATTGTTTGGTTTGTTGGCTGACGCCTGGTTTGTTTCGTAGTGCTTGCGAAACGGAATTTTTAGAGATTCCTAGTGCATCAGCGATGTCTTGCATCGAAGCTTTTTTCATAAGTTCACCTAATTTCTCGTAATGTTTATATTGATTATAACATAGTACATCTAAAATAATCACCTAAAAAGATTACAAATGTAACTTTGTAATGTTGATTACGTAATGTTGACAAACGTAATTACGGATGGTATGATTGTCGCAGTTATAAGAAACCGTTTACAAACCAAGGAGGAAGATTCATGAAGATGAAGAAAATATTTTTGGGACTTACGACTGTATTAGCAGGAACTGTTTTACTTGCGGGCTGTGGCAATCAATCAACGAGTGGGGATTCCGGCTCAGATGATGGAAAAACGAAAATCACTTTTTGGGCGGCACCTAATCCGACGCAATTGAGATATTGGCAAGAAATGGCGACAGAATTCGAAGCACAAAATGATGAGATCACAGTCGAAGTGACTCAAATGAAAGAAAGTCCATCTTCTGAAGCGACGATCCAAAGTGCGATTGCATCGAATACAGCACCGACGTTGTCTGAAAATGTGAACCGTAGTTTTGCGGCACAATTGGCGGCTAGTGAAGCGATTTTACCATTGAATCAACAAAATGGGTTTGATTCGATCGTGGAAGCAAGACACATGAATCAAACGATTGAAAGCTGGAAATTTTCTGACGATAGTCAATATGTATTACCAGTGTATTCAAACCCGATTTTATTTGGTTGGCGAATCGATTTATTAGAAGAACTTGGCTTTTCTGAGGTTCCAAAAACGTACTCTGAATTGTTAGAGGTTGTAGAAAAGGTTCAGGAAACAGATAAAGCTTTGTGGGCGAAAAGAGACTTGTCTGACCCAACAGCTTGGATGCGTTGGTTTGATTTCTTCCCGTTGTACAATGCGGCGAGTGAAGGTGGCAGTTTTGTAGAAGATGAGAAGTTTTCTGTGGATGAGGCTGCAATGACGGATGTATTTGATTTGATGAGTCAATTAGCAGATGCGAATGTTTTGCGAACAGGTGAAGCGACTGATCCGTTTGAAAATGGGGATAGTATCATGACTGATCTTGGTCCATGGACATTCCCGAATTGGGACGAAAAATATCCTGAGTTGACGTTTGGTGAAAACTACACAGTGACGACACCTGTTGTACCTGATGCTTTAGCAGATGTGGAAGAAGTTTCGACTTACGCAGATGCGAAAGGGATTGTGATGTACGCCCAAGCAACAGAAGAAGAACAGGCAGCAGCAATGGCGTTCTTGGAATTTGTTTATTCAGATGATGAGCATGACATGAAGTTATTAGAAATGACGTCATTGATCCCTGCGAGAGACGATGCGAAAGAAAATGAAATTTTTGCTGCATACTTTGAGGAGAATCCAGCGATGAAAGTATACGCAGAAAATGTACCATTTGCTGTACCGGCAATGGATAATGAAAAATTCAATGAGATTCAACAAGCGTTTGGTGAACAAGCGTGGGTGCCAGTGATTCGTGGAGAAAAGGATGCGAAAACTGCAACAGCAGATGCCAAATCAGCGGTTGAAGGGGCGCTTCAATAATGAACAAAAATACAAAGTTGGGCTGGTTATTTACCAGCCCATACCTGATTTTTACTGTCATCTTCTTTTTATTACCGCTTTTATGGTCGTTTTGGTTAGCGCTGACAAGTTGGAATATGATTTCACCAACGGTTGAATTTGTTGGTTTCAAAAATTTTATTGATGCGTTTCATAGTCCGGCGATTCGAGCAGCATTTGTGGTGACCTATAAATTTCTACTGGTCTTTGTTCCGATGGCTTTGATTTTATCGATGACGATTGCGTTGCTAGTGAATAGTTTGCCTAAGTTTAAAGGCTTGTATATGGTTGCCTTCTTTTTACCTTATCTTTCAAGTGGGGTCGTGACTTCGTTGATCGTGAAAGGTTTGCTTTCTTACAATGGTCCTTTCAATACGTTTTTACGTACGAGAATGGGCTGGGATATTGATTGGTTGGGTAATCCTCAGACGTCGATTTTTATCGTTTCACTGATGATTGCTTGGAAGATGTCCGGTTATTATGGGTTGATTTTGATTTCTGGTTTGGGAAATATCAATAAAGAGGTCTATGAGGCTGCGGCGATTGATGGAGCAAGTGCGTGGACGCGTTTTTGGAAGATCACATTCCCGATGCTTTATCCGGCGTTTTTCACGGTGACGGTGCTTGCTGTGGGGATTAGTTTTGGGATCTTTACGGAAGTGTATCAATTGACGGGTGGCGGGCCGAATTTTGCTACGAATACGTGGCAAATGGAGATCTATAATCAAGCGTTTGTCAATCTTCGCTCGGGGTATGCTTCAGCAGTCGCGTTAATGGCTTCTGTGGTGACGTTTGCTTCGATTGGTGTGATTCGTAAACTATTAGAAAAATGGGGGGAGAAAAATGGTTGGTCATAAACGGACAAAAGGCAAAAATACGATTCTTTATCTTGTAACGACCCTCGTAATGCTGATCATGACGTTTCCTTTTGTGTACTTAGTCATGCATTCTTTTGCAGTTTGGGATCAAGTGGATCGTCGCATTATCCCGACAAATTTTAGTTTACGTTCTTGGACGTGGCTTTTCGGAGGTTCACCGACTTCTGCGGATGTTCCGTGGTTGGGGGCTTTTGTCAATACGACGATCGTGGCGACGGTAGCCACTGTTTTAATGATGTTGTTTGCTTTGATGGTCGGTTATGCGTTGGCAAAGATCGAGTTTAAAGGGAAAAAATTAGTAAACAATTTTATTATTTTCCAAATGTTTTTCCCAGCAATCATTTTACTGATCCCTCAGTTTTTGATGGTGACGAGAGTGGGGTTACTGGATTCATATGCAGGAATGATCATTCCTACAGCGATCAGTTTATGGGCGATTTTTATGTATACGAACTTTTTCAAAGCGATTCCCAATACATTGATTGAAGCGGCGAAGCTAGATGGTGCCACGGAGATGCAAGTCTTGTTCAAAGTCGTTTTGCCGATGTCTAAATCGATTACGACGGTGATTTTCTTGTTCTTGTTTACGGATCGTTGGACGAATTTATTGTGGGATATGATCGTGTCGAAAAGTGATAGTACAGTGACGTTGAATGTCTTGATTTCACAAATGTTCGGCCCATATGGCACGTTTCCAGGACCGATGTATGCGGCGTCAGTATTGTTGACGTTACCATTGATCGTTTTGTTTTTGATTTTCTCCAAACGATTCCAAGATGGTATGCAATTTACATTGAAGTAAGAGGGCAAAATGATGTGGTGGAAAAATGCAGTTTTTTATGAAATCTATCTCGCTTCTTTTGCAGATAGTAATAGCGACGGGATTGGCGATATCGATGGCATTAGAGAAAAGTTGCCTTACCTCAAAGAATGTGGCATCGATGCCTTATGGCTCACGCCATTTTATCCTTCGCCAAGAGTCGATAATGGGTATGATGTTTCGGATTATTGTGCGGTTGATCCGCAATATGGGACTTTGGAAAACTTTCGATCGCTTTTGGAAGAGGCACATGCATTATCGATAAAAGTCATTATTGATGTAGTTTTGAATCACACGTCAACGGCACATCCGTGGTTTATTGAATCTAGTGCGAGCCAAGCGAGTGCAAAACGTGATTGGTATATTTGGCGAGATCAGTCGAATAATTGGGAAAGCTTTTTTGGTGGCAGTGCTTGGAAGCTGGATCACCGAACCAATCAGTATTATTATCACAGTTTTGCAGAAGAACAGGCAGATCTGAACTGGCAGAATCCTGAAGTGAAGCAGGCGATCTATGATGTCTTGTCTTTTTGGCTGGACATGGGTGTGGATGGGTTTCGTTTTGATGTGATCAATAATCTAACGGTGAGTGATACTTTTACAGATAATCCTAGGGATGAAGAGGGGAAACAGGTGCATCTTTATGATGTCAATCAGCCTGGAGTGATGCCAGTTCTTAAAGAAATGAATCAATGGCTCAAAACAGTTGATCCAAATATTTTTACAGTGGCTGAGATCAGTTCGGATCAGTTATCGGTGATTTCAAGTTATGTGGAAGAAGCAGGATTCGATACGGCGTTCAACTTTAATTTAGGAAGTATTGAAACGTTGGATCTAACGACATTGACCCACGAATTTCAAGAGATGAATGCACGTGAACATCTTCCAACCTTATTCTTTAATAGTCACGATATGAGTCGTTCGTGGAACCGGTTGGCACAAGAAGATCGTGGGACGTATGAATTGTTGTCTGTCTTTATGTTGATCAATCGTGGTGTGCCTTTCTTATTTCAAGGGGAAGAGCAAGGGGTAAGTGATTTTTATCCGACCCATCTTTCAGAGATTCGCGACATCCAAGCGAAGAATAAATACCATGAACAATGCCTCTTTGTGGAAACACGACAGGCACTTTCGGCCGCCAATGAAGTGAATCGCGACCGTTCCCGGGGGATGATTCCTTGGGGAGAAAGTCAACGACCTGGATGGATCGGGACGAGCCCGAAAAATCCAGAAGGGGAACTGATTTCTTCTGTCTATCAAGAATTGATTCGTTTGCGTGAAGCGGAGGGGCCTTTTCAAGAAGTCACGAATATTCAATTGGAAAAAGGATCTATACGCTATCAAGTAGAGCATTTATCTGTAGTGCTGAATTTTAGTGAGTCGTCTGTAGAACAGAATATCTCAGAAAACGTTCAAACGATTTATGGCAAAGGGATGCTTAGTGAGGATCGTAAATGGGTCAACGTGCCATCAAAAAGCTGTTGGATTGGAAAGGAATAGCAATGATCAAAATAAAAAATTTAATTGAAAACTATCGAAAAAATAAGCCTGAACAAATGAAAAAAGCGGAATTTTTGACATTTACAGGTGTGGGGACGAAGGATGTCTACAACATTACCGCTCCATTTGAGTTAGCAGGAGAAGTGGTGCTAGCTGGGCGTGTAGAAGCTAGAGAGAGCGAGGATTCAACTGTTCACTTGTTTAGAGAAACAGCTAAAAATACATGGGCAAAGATTTCTGATGGCATCGAATTGCCGCTACAAGACCCTTTTTATACGGTGATTGATGGGCAAGTGATTTTAGGTGGTGTGGAGGTTGTTTTCTTGCCAGAAGGTCAGGCGCAATGGCGGACCATTTTTTATCACTTAGAAGATACAGCAACTGCCCACCACTTATTTGAAGGACCATGGGGAATGAAAGACTTACGGTTGAAGCAATTGTCAACTGGTGAAATTTTAGTCATGACACGTCCACAAGGAGAAAAAGGCGGTCGTGGCAAGATTGGTGCTTGTCTGATCGATCAGTTGGCTGATCTATCGATCCAAAAAATCGAAGAAGCGCCATTGTTAGCAAATCAATTTTCTGAGGAAGAATGGGGCGGCGCCAATGAAATTTTTGAGATTGATGGAGTGATTTGGGTTTTAGGCCATATTGCGAATTTTGATGAGCAAGGTGATCGCCATTATTATGCGATGCGTTTTTCTTTTGATCGCAGAAACCATGCAATGAAGGATGTGCGCATCCTTGCGGAAAGAAAAGATTTTGCTAAAGGACCGACGAAACGCCCTGATCTTGTGGATGTGGTCTTTAGCGGAGGATTGGACCTATCTTCTGAGCATGGTGTTTTATATGCCGGGATCAGTGATGCAGGCGCGCAAAAATTAAAAATCGAAAATCCATTTAAGTAGAGGTAAATAAAGATGAAAATAGACCGTTTTAATGAAAATCCATTGATTACACCGGAAGATATCAAACCGTTACACGACGGATATGAAGTGATTGGTGCATTCAATGGGGGTGTTGCGTACTATCAAGGAGAAGTCTTACTATTATTGAGAATCGCAGAGCGACCGATCTCGGAAGATCCAAAGGTGATCAAAGCGCCAGTTTATGATCCAGCCACGCAAACGATGGAAATCTTATCTTTTGATCGTGAGGATGAAAGTTATGATTTTGAAGATCCACGAATGATCCGTAAAAAAGATCAGTTAGATCGTTTTGAATATTTAACTTCTTTGTCTTATATTCGGATTGCCCGGAGTAAAGATGGACATCATTTTACGATCGACGAAGATGCGTTCTTGTACCCGTTTAATGAATACCAAACGTACGGCATAGAAGATGCGCGTTGTACGCAAATTGGCGATACCTACTACGTCAATTTTAGTTCTGTCTCACCGATGGGGGTCTGTGATTCTTTAGTTTCAACGAAAGACTTCAAGTCTTATCAAGATCTTGGCAACATATTTGCGCCAGAAAATAAAGATGTGTTGATTTTTCCAGAACAAATCAATGGGAAGTACTACGCGTTGCATCGACCATCGCTAAAAAGTATCGGAAATTATGATATTTGGCTTGCTTCTTCGCCAGATTTAGTGAGTTGGGGAAATCACCATCATTTGTTAGGTGTTCGAGAAAATACATGGGATAGCGGTCGGATTGGTGGCGGGCTAGTGCCTATCAAAACGGATCAAGGTTGGTTGATCATCTATCATGGCGCGACCGCAGAACATCGCTATTGTATGGGTGCCGCACTTTTAGATTTAGAAGATCCAACCAAAGTGATCGCGCGCAGTCATCAGCCAATCATGGAGCCAGAAGCGGATTATGAAAAGAATGGTTTCTTTGGGGATGTTGTCTTTGGCTGTGGGGGATTACTTGATGGGGATCAGTTGACGATGTATTACGGTGTAGCGGATACATCAATGGCTGGCTGTACCCTTTCGATCAATGAAATTTTAGATCAAATGAAAGAAGAACGCCCATGAGCTGGCAACAAAAATATCAAGAATGGCTAAATGAAGGATCTTTAGAAGAAGCGATGAAAGAGCAATTAACAGCTCTTTCTGACTCGCAAGAAATCGAAGATCGCTTTTATCAGTATTTGTCCTTTGGCACAGGTGGGATGCGCGGGGAACTCGGAGTCGGTACGAATCGGTTGAACAGTTATACGATCAAACGAGTTGCTTTTGGTTTAGCTACTTATATTCGTGAAGAAAATGCAAGCCAACAAGGCGTAGTGATCGCATTTGATAACCGTCATGGCTCAAAGGAATTCGCTGAATGGACGGCGCGAGTATTAGCCAGTCAAGGGGTCAAGGTTTATTTATCTGATTGTTTACGTCCAACACCGCAATTATCGTTTCTTGTTCGCCATTATCAAGCGTATGCCGGAGTGATGATCACGGCTAGTCACAATCCAAAAGAATACAACGGATTTAAAGTTTATGGACCAGACGGTGGGCAGATTACTTTAGAAACAGCAGAGAGACTGACAGAACTTTTAGCGGATGGACCTAATGAGTTGGCGATTGAAGCAGACGCGTTGGCTATTTATAGAGAGGCTCAGCTGATTCATCTTTTTGGTGAAGAAGTCGACACTCTTTATTTAGAACAGTTGACGGCAGTCATTCAAAATAAAGAAAACATCCGACGATTTGGCTCGCAGCTTAACATGATCTACACGCCATTACATGGAGCTGGAAATATTCTTATGCAAAAAGCATTTGAGCAACTAGGATTTGCTAATTTCCACGTCATAAAAGAGCAAGCGTTGCCTGATCCAGATTTTTCAACAGTAGTTTCACCTAATCCAGAAGATAAAGAGGCGTTTGCGTTGGCACTCACTGAAGCAAAAAAACAGGATGCACAGTTGATATTAGCAACGGACCCAGATGCAGATCGTTTAGGTGTCGTGGTTTTGAAAAACGGAGAACCAGTATTTCTTACAGGGAATCAAATCGGCGCCCTATTGCTGGACTACTTGATTCGAAGCAAACAACAAACCCAACAAGCGCTGACAAATTACTTTATAGCGAAAACAATCGTCACATCGGAACTAGGTGCAAGAATTGCTCAAGCACATGGGATCGAAACAAGAAATACGTTGACTGGGTTCAAATTTATCGGGGAACAAATCCAACAAGCAGAAGAACAAAAAGGGAAAGAATTTTTGTTTGGGTACGAAGAAAGTTATGGCTATCTGATTGCCCCTTTTGTTAGAGATAAAGATGCGATCCAAGCGGCGGTATTATTAGCAGAAGCTACGTTAGATCGCCATTTATCAGGGCAGGATTTGATTGATCGCTTACATGAACTTTATGAAGAATACGGCTACTATGAAGAACATTTGGAAACGCAGATTTTTTCTGGGAAAGATGGAATCATCCAAATGAACCAACGACTGGATCGTCTGAGAGAACAATCATTTTCGCATTTAGGAGAGTTTGTCCTTTCCTGTACAGAAGATTACGCTACTTCACTAAGAACGACGCCAAATCAACAATCATCTACGATTGACCTACCCACTTCCAATGTCTTGAAGTATATATTCACAGATGGTTCATGGTTCTGTCTACGACCATCAGGTACAGAACCGAAGTTTAAGATTTATTATTCAGTGAAGGATAAATCTCAACCTTCTGCACAAGCGAAATTGCTTCGCTTGCAGAAGGGATTTCAGGAACTATTGGATCATTTATAAACAATACGAAAAGCCAAGCTAGACTTCTGAACGGAAGAGTTGCTTGGTTTTTTTGTAGAAAGAATTAAGTGACTTAAAATATTCAAACATAACGTTGTTAGTATAGAAACCTAACATATATAAAATTAATGGATAATTAGAGAAGGGAAAAGTTTTCTTATTGATTATAAAATGTTATCTAATGACTAGACATTTATTGCCTTTTCTTTTTTTGGTTTGTTATTATAAATCCGAAATGAATATGTATATATTTGTTTTTTTATCTTTTGTATTCAATGATATAAACAATTTTTTGAATAGTAATACAGATGGGTGCGGTTTGTGGATAATTATATTATTAATAACGTATATAATAACTTCAGCTAGACAGATGATTCGATTTGTCTAAAAGCAACGCGCATCTAATTCTTAGTTTTGATTGACATAACAATCTATCGTTTTATTCATAACGTTATGAGGTAGATGAATTGCAGATTCGGGTGGTTAAATAGGAAGGATTACAACATTCTACCTTTAAAATAGGCGTTTTTAATCATTTTATATTTTGAAATTTCTGACTTTTTCTTTCCTGACGTAAATCATTGCACACTTTCTTTTACTAAAAAAAATTGGTATCAACGGGAAATGATTCGCTTAATAGGCAGTTTGATTTGTAGTTTTTTTATACACATATATAGGAAGAAATTTCCTTTTTTAGACAATAAAATAGCATCTTAGTTATTGATTTTTTTCTTTTTTTCACTAAAATACTCGTATTATAGGCGTATATATAAGTCGTGTAATTTTATATATGAGAAAAAACTCATCTACCAACCCGTTTTCTTTGTGTTATTGAAACATCGATTATATAGTGGGGTGAAGGAGGTTATTTTAAAAATGAAAAAAGTGTATAGAGTTCCATTCAATTATTTAGCTGTTGTTATGTTGTTGGTAGCGAATCTGTTGCCTGTTACAAGTGTGTTTGCTGAAGGGGTGGCACCACCGAATGAGAATGTATTCGACTCTCAAAGTTTATCGATCAAAGCAGATGCTGAAGCGAATACGGAGAACCAACAATTTGTGGATGTGACGTATGAAGTGACGAACAAAAGTGAGGCACCCATCCATCAGTTGATCATCCATCAAAAAAATGAAAACGATACACCTGTTAAATTTGATGAGCAAACACTAAAAAATAATCAGAAGTTAGTCGAATCAACCGATCCAATCGTTTCGTTTGAAAAGATGGAAAAAGCAGAGGGAACCCAATTACGGATTGCTAGCCTTCAACCAAAAGAAACAAGAAAACTTTCCATCACCGGGGAACAAACGAATCGATCCGTGGATCAATTAGCAGTTGAAATCAAACAGTCAGAAAAACAATTAGGGGAGCTCAAGCTCAACTTTCCCAAAAAAGAACTTGCACCAACTAGCACTACCTCATCACCTGTACAAGAATCTACCGCACAACAAGAACCATCGATACCCAGTCAACCAATCAAAGAGCCAACCAAAGAAACAACGGCAGAAAGAGAATCGACTGTGCAAACAGAAGAAACACAAACAGAAGAATCACAGTCAACAAGTGAAGAAGCAGAGGACCTCAATCCTGGATTACCTCAGGCAGCTATGCCTCAAGGCCCTAGAATTGCGCCAACACCAGGACGAGGCTTCGATAAACCAATCTATAATAGCGTGCACAAAGGCGAGCTTTTTTCTACAGGAAATACTAATCTAAAAATACTTGATGAAAAAGAGTATCGGGCTAATATTTTTTTGAATACTAAAGCGCCTAGCAGTGGCTATGCGATCAATAACTTTGTTTTAGAATTTGCTGATGTAGATGGCGACCCGACAACTTATAATTCTAGTCGCGCATATATCGATCTAGATGGTGCGAAAGAGATTGCTTGGGCGGGGTTATTTTGGAGTTCTTCTCGTTATAAAGGCCCTGCATTTGGCACCAATCTTTCGGATGAAGAAATCAGTGCCCCAGTCAAATTTACTACGCCAAATGGCACATCACAAAGAGTTGCCCCCCAGTATTATCATCGAATTGACCAAGATAAAACTGATCCTGGACAATACTTTGGCTATAACAATACAGGCTTTTCGAATTATGCAGATGTCACATCGATTATTCAAGGCGATGGCAGTGGAACTGGTGGCTATACCTTAGCTGATATCCCTATGACAAAAGCCCTAAACCAGAAATCTCAATACTACAATTTCAGTGGTTGGAGTCTATTCGTCGTAACAAAAGATCAAGCAAAACATTCTCGAGCATTCAATGTATACTACGGTGCTAGAGGAAATAAAGCGAATACCAATAATGAGTTTGTCATGAAAGACTTTATTACAGCCAAACAAGGAAAACTAGACCCTATTGTCACCTGGTTCACTGTACAAGGGGATAAATTTTTTACTGGTGACAATGCGCAAATCAAAAACAGCGCAGGTGACTATATCAATATCATCAACACAATCAATCCAGTAGGAAATGTCATGAATGCCACAGTGTCGGATAATGATAAGCATATGGTTGACAAGTATCCCGGTCAATTCAATCCAGGACATCCGAACTTTTTAGATATCGATATCGATCGGCTTTCTCTACCCGAAGGACTGATCAAAAATGGCCAAAATCAAATCAGTTTCCGAACGACTAGTGTGGGGGATGACTTCTCCACGAATGCTGTCGGTTTCTCTGTGAATGCTGAGATTCCTGAGCTAGAGATCAATAAAGAAATCGTGAATCCTAAAGAGACGTACAAGATCGGAGAGACAGTCACCTATCGGGTGCATGTGAAAAATACAAAAGAAAATTCAGAAGCCGTGAATACGTTGTCTAAGGATGTTTTAGATAGCCGTTTGGATTATGTTCCTGGCTCTTTATCAGTCGTGAGTGGTCCCAATGCTGGGAAAAAAACTGATGCTTCTGGCGATGATCAAGCAGAATACACAGCAGCTAACCGGACGATGACGGTTCGTGTCGGTGAAGGTGCAAATGCTACAACAGGAGGCAGTTATAAAGGAACGACGGCTGAAACAGTGTATGAATTCCAAGCGAAAATCAATGGTACAGCCATAGCCGAGCAATTGATCCCCAATCGTGCAACTGTTCAAGGGACAGATGTAGCAACTAACACAGCACTTGAAAATCAATCGAATGTGGTTGAAGTAAAAGTAGAAAAAGAAGAGTTAGCAGGAAAGATTGAAAGCACGAAAACGGTCAATAACCAATCGCCTAAAATCGGTGAGGAAATCGACTATACGATCAACTTTAACAATACGGTAGAAAATGGTGTACTGAATCAAGTGACGATCACGGATAGCTTGCCTAAAGGCTTGACGTATGTCGAAAATAGTATCGCAAGTAGTGGCAATGATCCTAAACCAACGTCAATGACTGTAGTGAATGGAAAAGTAACTGCTGTATATCCAAAAATCACTGATACAGCCACACGATCCATTACTTTTAAAGTCCGTATCAATGAGGAAGCGATCCCAGGACAAGCAATCATCAATCAAGCAATCGTCGACGATGGTGTGAACCCACCCATTGAGCCCGAAGTTCCTGTGACGCCTGTTGAAACACCTGGAGAATTAGAAAGTACAAAAACAGTGAATCACCAATCACCAAAAATTGGTGAGGAAATTGAATATCGTATCACTTTCCGTAATAAAGTCACTAATGGTGTTTTAAGTAAAGTGACAGTAACAGATACCTTACCAAAAGGCTTGACCTATGTGGAAGGCAGTTTGAGTAGCGAAGGGGACGATCCACAACCGACAACTCTGACTGCTCAAGATGGCACGATCACGGCCGAATATGGCAAAATCAGTGATACGAAAACTCGTACGATCGTGTTTAAAGTGAAAGTCAATGAAGAAGCGAAGGTCGGCGAAACGATCATCAATAAAGCAACCATCGATGATGGGACGAATCCGCCAGATGAACCGGAAACGCCAGTGACACCGGAAGAAACACCAGGAGTATTGGAAAGCAATAAATCGGTGAATGATCAATCACCGAAACTAGGAGACGAGATCGAATATCGCATTACGTTTCGCAATAAGATCACAAATGGTGTCTTGAAACAAGTAACGATCAAAGATACCTTGCCAAAAGGTTTGACCTATGTGGAAGGTAGTTTGAGCAGCGAAGGGGATGATCCCCAACCGACCAATCTAAGTTACAAAGACGATACGATCACCGCTGAATATGGCAAGATCAGTGATACGAAAACTCGCACGATCGTGTTTAAAGTGAAAGTCAATGAAGAAGCGAAGGTCGGCGAAACGATTGTCAATAAAGCGACCATCGATGATGGGACGAATCCGCCAGATGAACCGGAAACACCAGTGACACCAGAAGAAACACCAGGAGTATTAGAAAGTACAAAAACAGTGAATCATCAATCACCAAGAATCGGTGATGAAATCGAATACCGGATCACGTTCCGTAACAAGATCCAAAATGGTGTCTTGAAAAAAGTAACGGTCACCGACAACTTGCCTAAGGGCTTGACGTATGTAGAAGATAGTTTAACTAGTGAAGGCGACGATCCCAAACCGACGAAGTTAGTGATGGAAAATGGGAAATTGACTGCCGAGTATGGGACGATTTCTGATACGAAATCCCGTACGATCATGTTCAAAGTAAAAGTGAATGAAGAAGCAAAAGTTGGTGAACAAATCATCAATAAAGCAACGATCGATGATGGCACGAACCCACCAGATGAACCGGAAATACCTGTCACACCTGAAGAGACACCAGGAGAGTTAGAAAGTACGAAAATGGTCAACAATCAATCACCAAAAATCGGGGATGAGATCGAGTACCGCATCATGTTCCGCAATAAGATCCAAAATGGTGTCTTGAAGCAAGTAACGGTGACCGACAACTTGCCTAAAGGGTTGACATATGTCGAAGGTAGCTTGAAAAGTGAAGGAAACGAGCCACAACCGACCAAATTAATAATGGAAAATGGAAAGTTGACTGCCGAGTATGGCGCAATCACTGATACCAGTACTCGTTCGATTGTCTTTAAAGTAACCGTCAACCAAGAAGCAAAAGCGGGTGAAACAATCGTCAATAAAGCAACAATCGACGATGGCACGAACCCACCTGACGAACCAGAAACGCCAGTCACACCAGTAGTGACACCTGGGCAATTAGAAGTAACGAAAACAGTTAACCATCAATCACCAAAAATCGGTGACGAAATCGAATACCGTATCAGCTTCCGTAATAAAGTCACTAATGGAATCATCGACAAAGTAACGATTACTGATACGTTGCCTAAAGGCTTGACGTATGTAGAAGGCAGTTTGACGAATGAAGGCGCTGATCCGCAACCAACTAGCTTAGGCATAGAAAATGGAAAAATAACTGCTGAATATAGTAAGATCACCGATACGTCTGTGCGTTCGCTTGTCTTTAGAGTCAAAGTCAATGAAGAAGCGAAAGTGGGCGAGCCAATCGTCAATAAAGCAACCATCGATGACCATATCAATCCGCCAGACGAACCAGAAACACCAGTGACACCAGTGGAGACACCGGGAGAGCTAGAAAGTACGAAATCGGTCAATCATCAATCACCAAAAATCGGTGAGGAAATCGAGTATCGTATCAACTTCCGCAATAAAGTCACTAATGGCGTATTAAATCAAGTGACAGTAACTGACAAGTTGCCTAAAGGTTTAACTTATGTGGATGGTAGTTTGACAAGCGAAGGGGACGATCCACAGCCAATAAATCTGACAGCAAAAGATGGAACGATCCTCGCAGAATATGGCAAGATCAATGATACAAAAGTCCGCTCGATCGTCTTTAAAGTGAAAGTCAATGAAGAAGCAAAAACAGGTGAAACGATCGTCAATAAAGCAACCATTGATGATGGCACGAATCCGCCAGATGAACCAGAAACACCAGTGACCCCAGTGGAAACTCCAGGTGTATTAGAAAGTACAAAAGTAGTGAATGATCAATCGCCGAAGCTGGGCGAAGAAATCGAATACCGTATCAGTTTCCGCAACAAAGTGACGAATGGTGTCTTGAACCAAGTGACAGTAACGGATAATTTGCCTAGAGGCTTGACCTATGTCGAAGGTAGCTTGATGAGTGAAGGGGATGACCCACAACCGACAAGCTTGACTATGGAAAATGGCAAAATGGTTGCTGAATACACAGGAATTGCCGATACGAAAGTCCGCTCGATTGTCTTTAAAGTCAAAGTCAACGAAGAAGCAAAAACAGGTGAAACGATCGTCAATAAAGCAACCATTGATGATGGCACGAATCCGCCAGATGAACCAGAAACACCAGTGACCCCAGTGGAAACTCCAGGTGTATTAGAAAGTACAAAAGTAGTGAATGATCAATCGCCGAAGCTGGGCGAAGAAATCGAATACCGTATCAGTTTCCGCAACAAAGTGACGAATGGTGTCTTGAACCAAGTGACAGTAACGGATAATTTGCCTAGAGGCTTGACCTATGTCGAAGGTAGCTTGATGAGTGAAGGGGATGACCCACAACCGACAAGCTTGACTATGGAAAATGGCAAAATGGTTGCTGAATACACAGGAATTGCCGATACGAAAGTCCGCTCGATTGTCTTTAAAGTCAAAGTCAACGAAGAAGCGAAAGTCGGCGAAACGATCGTCAATAAAGCAACCATCGATGATGGTACAAATCCGCCAGACGAACCAGAGATTCCAGTAACTCCAGAAGAAACACCGGGCGAACTGGAAACAACGAAAACAGTGAATAACCAATCACCGAAACTTGGGGAAGAAATCGAATACCGCATTACGTTCCGTAATAAAGTGACGAATGGTGTCTTGAACCAAGTGACAGTCACGGATAACTTGCCTAAGGGCTTGACCTATGTCGAAGGTAGTTTGACGAGTGAAGGGGATGACCCACAACCGACAAGTTTAGATTACAAAGACGGTACGATCACTGCCGAATATGGCAAGATCAGCGATACAAAAGTCCGTTCGATTGTCTTTAAAGTCAAAGTCAACGAAGAAGCAAAAGTTGGTGGAACGATCGTCAATAAAGCAATCATCGATGATGGCACGAATCCGCCAGACGAACCAGAGATTCCAGTAACTCCAGAAGAAACACGGGGCGAACTGGAAACAACGAAAACAGTGAATAACCAATCACCGAAACTTGGGGAAGAAATCGAATACCGCATTACGTTCCGTAATAAAGTGACGAATGGTGTCTTGAACCAAGTGACAGTAACGGATAACTTGCCTAAAGGCTTGACGTTCGTCGAAGGTAGTTTGACAAGTGAGGGTGAGCAGCCGGAACCAACAAGTCTAACTTACAAAGATGGTACGATCACCGCCGAATATGGCAAAATTAATGATACAAAAGTTCGTTCAATTATCTTTAAAGTCAAAGTCAACGAAGAAGCAACAGTCGGCGAACAAATCATCAACAAAGCGAACATCGATGACCATATCAATCCGCCAGACGAACCAGAAGTACCCGTGATTCCAGAAGAAAAACCAGGGAAATTAGAAAGTACCAAAACGGTCAATAAGCAAAAAACAAAAGTCGGTGAGGAACTCGAATACCGAATTACTTTCCGCAATCAAGTGACGAATGGTGTGTTGAACCAAGTGACAGTAACGGATAACTTGCCTAGAGGCTTAACCTATGTCGAAGGTAGTCTGACAAGCGAGGGAGACCAACCGGAACCAACAAGTCTAACCTACAAAGACGGTACGATCACTGCCGAATATGGCAAGATCAGCGATACAAAATTACGCTCGATTGTCTTTAAAGTCAAAGTCAACGAAGAAGTAAAAGTCGGCGAAACGATCGTCAATAAAGCGAACATTGATGACCATATCAATCCGCCAGACGAACCAGAAGTACCCGTGATCCCAGAAGAAACACCGGGAAAATTAGAAAGTACAAAAACGGTCAATAAGCAAAAAACAAAAGTCGGTGAGGAACTCGAATACCGAATTACTTTCCGCAATAAAGTGACGAATGGTGTCTTGAACCAAGTGACAGTGACGGATAACTTGCCTAAAGGCTTAACCTATGTCGAAGGTAGTCTGACAAGCGAGGGAGACCAACCGGAACCAACAAGTCTAACCTACAAAGACGGTACGATCACTGCCGAATATGGCAAGATCAGCGATACAAAAGCTCGCTCAATCATCTTTAAAGTGAAAGTGAACAAAGACGCCGTATCAGGAAAAGAAATCTTGAACATTGCTACAGTGGATGACCATGTGACACCGCCAGATGAACCAGAAGTACCAGTGGTTCCTGAAGACCCAGATCAACCCAAAGTTTCGGATGGTAAATTAGTAAGTGAGAAAACAGTCAATCAGAAAACTGTAAAAATTGGTGAAGAAATCGAATATCGTATCAGTTTCCACAATACGGTAGAAAACGGTGTGTTAAATCAAGTGACTGTCACCGACAAGTTACCGAAAGGTCTGACATATATTGAAGGTAGCTTGACAAGTGAAGGCGACGAACCACAGCCGACAAATTTAACTTACAAAGATGGTACGATCACTGCCGAATATGGCAAAATCAATGATACAAAAGTCCGCTCGATCATTTTTAAAGTGAAAGTGAATGAAGAAGCTGTATCAGGAAAAGAAATCTTGAATATTGCTACAGTGGATGACCATGTGACACCACCCGATAAACCGGAAGTACCAGTGGTTCCTGAAGACCCAGATCAACCGAATAAGCCAGACGTACCAGTTGTACCAGGAAAAGAAGTGCCTAACCGACCAGAGCCTAGAAAACCTGCTCCAAAGGAAAAGGAAAAGGAAGCAAGAAAGTCATTTCTTCCTAAAACAGGCGAAGAAATCTCTTATACGCTGATTGCTCTAGGTGGTATCCTCGTAGTAATCGTAATGGTCGTGGCAGTCAAGAAAAGAAAACAATGATTCGTCAGAACGTAAAAAACTGAATAACTGAACTGTCTTTAATTTGTAGCAACCTTAATTCAGATGATTGGTTACTCTATCTTTTTTCGATAGCAAATTTAGCAGAAACCGTCCTCCAAATAAGTGAATAGCAATATTTGGAGGGCTGTTTTTATAGATTATTTGATACTAGTCGGTTTAAAAAAATGGGGAAAAATTAATGTCAAGTTCAAATTTTGCACTTAATGATGAAAAAATATGGACTGCTTAATCCTTCTTATTCCTGTTAAAATGAATTATAATAAAGTAAAAGTCTGTCGTATTATCTCAGTGTTCGTTAGATATTTTCACTTAACGTTTGTTATTAGTAGTGGAACGAAGCATAAATATGAGATAAATAATTGTTATTACTTTATAAAAATTATTATTTTTTTAACAAAAAATTCATAACTAACATGTATCTTAAAAATAACTAAAGAAAAGGATGTAAGAAAATTGAAAAAAAAGTCTACGTATAAATTAGTTTCATTTGTATTTCTTTCACAAATGTTACTAACTACGCCTTTACAAGTATTAGCAGATGAACAAGTTTTTTCTGCGGACCAACCAGTAACAGCGGAAGCCCAAACAGAAACAACGACGGATTCGTCTGATACCACAGGTGAAGATAACACAACAGATACAACAACAGATGGTACAGAAGAATCAACGCCACCGTCTACTGGTGATTCAAGTGAACCAACCACACCTGATACTTCAGAACCGACAGAGCCAAGCACACCGGAGGAAACAAAACCAACGGAGCCGACAAAACCAACAGAACCGACGAAGCCGACAGAGCCAACACAGCCCAGTCAGCCACAAAAACCAACGCCACCATCAACTGGCGGTTCTACTGGAGAAACACAACCAACTACACCACAGCCGAGTCAGCCGACACAACCAGTGACACCACCAGCTGCACCTGTGGCACCAACGCCTGCTCCTGCAGCGCCAGTTGCTCAAGAGGTACGTCAACCTTCTGCAACTACACCGATCCAAGATCTTGTACCATCAAGTCAAGAAACGGATGAAGGATCGATCCATTTTGAAAAAGATGAATCAGTTGAGAGCTTCATTCGCAAAATCGGTGAATCTTCTCGAGAAATCGGGCAAGAACATGATTTATACGCATCAGTGATGATCGCCCAAGCGATTTTAGAATCAGCTAGTGGACAAAGCCAGTTGGCGCAAGCCCCTAACTACAATCTTTTTGGGATCAAAGGTACACACGAGGGCAATGGTGTGACTTTTGCCACACAAGAAGATGCTGGTGATGGTACATTGTATACGATCCAAGCCACATTCAGAAAATATGCCAACTATGAAGAAAGTCTTGAAGACTATGCTAAATTAATGACTGAAGGCTTGACTGGAAATAGTGAGTTCTATTCAGGTGCTTGGAAATCCAATGCAGAAACTTATAAAGAAGCAACAGAATTTTTAACAGGTCGTTACGCAACAGATACAAGATATAACGAAAAACTAAATGGTCTGATCGAAACTTATGATTTAGAACAATATGACAAAGAAGTTGCCGGACCTGAAGTGAATAAAGAAGGATATATCGTGCCATTAAGAAATTATACGATTTCTAGCCCATTTGGTCCTCGTGGTGGTGAATTCCACCGTGGATTAGATTTTGCGGCACCTCAAGGGGAGCCAATCTATGCTAGTAAAGCGGGTACTGTGATCAAAGCAGAATTCCATCCTTCATGGGGGAACTATGTAGCAATTGAACATGAAGATGGCACAACAGCGCTTTATGCTCATCAACAAGAATACGTCGTGAAAGTTGATGATGAAGTTGAACAAGGACAAATCATTGGGTTTGTCGGTTCTACTGGTAATAGTACAGGCAGCCATCTGCATTTTGAGATCAGTCGTGACAACAGCTTATCTCAAGCGCAATTGATTGATCCAGCAACCATTTTATTTGCAGAGTAAGCTTCCTATCAAGACAAAGAATAGCTGAATAAACATATTAAAATCTGTACCTAGAAGCATCCAATCGGTTGTTCTAGTGTACAGATTTTAATATGTTTTTCTTTTTAGTTTCAAATATACAGTTACAGGATAAGAGTAGGTGAGAATCGGATTGAACCAGTTATCACTTACTTGAAAAGCATTTATTTATCAAGTAACCAATCCACGATGTATTGAATGGGAATACCATCTACTTGATTGATCTCATAATATTTACCGGTAATCACTATCTTTTTATGATTATCTTTGATGTGAAGTAAATTGTCAGTTTCACGATTATTGTTGGGAAGCTCATAAGTCACTTGGATATAGAGTGTTTCATCTAGTTTTTTTGCAACAAAATCGATTTCCTGATTGTCCAGACGGCCAACATCTACTAAATAACCTCGTCTTAGCAACTCGACGTAAACAATATTTTCTAGACGATTAATATAATTACCGTCTTTTCTTCCTACCGCGTTTCTGCGAAGTCCAGAATCGATAATGAAATATTTTCCATTCGTTCTTAAATATTCTCGGCCTCTAATATCATACTGTTGCGCGCGATAAAAGAGATAACCATGTTCTAATAGATCTAAGTAGCGATTGATGGTATGCGTGCTTGTTGTGATTCCTTCACTTTTTAATGTGTTCGCAATTCTTGACGCATTGACGAGTTGTCCAACATTGTCTGATAAAAAACGAATCAGTGCTTTTAACACTGTTGCATCTTTTACACCGGCACGCAAGGCAACATCATTCAGGACGATCGTATCAAAGATCCCTGATAAAATCGTATCTTTGATTCTTTCATCTGCCAAGACTACACTGGGGAAACCTCCGTATTTTTCATATTCTTGATAAGCTTGATCAACAAACCGAGAGTCTTTTGCAATGTCCTTAACAGTTAAAAACTCATCGAAGGATAAGGGATATATAGGAATCTCGATGTAACGGCCACTAAGTAATGTAGCAAGTTCTCCAGATAACATATTCGCATTTGAACCAGTGATGATTAACTCGCAATTAAAGCTAGTTTTTATGCCATTAACGACCCGTTGCCATCCATCGACAAGCTGGATCTCATCGAATAAAAAATATACTTTTTCTTCATCTTGAGGAATCAATGGTGCTAACACGTCCCTAAATTTCTCTGCATCTGTGACTACTTGATAATTGAATGATTCAAAATTGATATAAATAATATGATTTGGTTCCACACCCTGTTCCAATAAATAGCGTTGGTAGAGCATAAGTAACACAGATTTACCAGACCGTCTAACGCCAGTAATGATTTTGATGAAATCAGTGTTCTGTAAATCGATCAATTGATTTAAATAATCAGGTCGTTGAAACAAAGTTATCCCTCCTCCAATATCCTATTGTTGGTGTAAGTATACCATTTTTGAAGTTAACTTCAAAAAAATCATTATTTTCAACAAATTTGAAGTTAACTTCAAAATAAAGTTTTTTTATCGTAAATTAGAAGTTAACTTTAAATTTATGTACATGATATGATGTATTTTTCATTGTTTTTCGTTATTATAGAGCAAGATTTATTTTGACAAACTTGAGAGAAGCGATTACACTGGTGAAAAGAAGCACACAACGATGTGTGCGTATGAATACGGCAATAACGCCTAAAAAAGTAGAGCTTTTTCTGCTTTTTTAGGCTTTTTTTATGGAGGAGAGGTAAATGAGGAGAATCATTTTAATAGAGAGAAAATAGTGGAGAATTCATGTGACATACTTAAAGTAGGAGATATTCCTATAATAGTAAATAATTCCATGCAGTTTTAAAAATTTTGTTACATTTCTGGAATAGTTTTTGTTCGTGCTATCCCCATAGCATCATTCCTTAGAATTTTCTGGTTTTATGTTATTGTAAGAGAAAGAACAAACAAGAAAGGAAGAAATCGGATGAAAAAAGCGTTGTTGATCGTTAACCCTAGTTCTGGAGGAGAAAAAGCAAAAGAATATGAAGAAATGGCAGAAAATAAATTGCGTACCCTTTTTGATGAAGTTCAAGTCTTGCACACTGAAAAAAGTGGCGATGCGACGAATTTTGCTCGTGAAGGGGCGCTGGAAAAAGTCGATAGTGTCTTTGCGATGGGCGGTGATGGTACGGTGAATGAAGCTATCAGCGGCTTGGCAGAACAAGCGCATCGTCCAAATTTTGGCTTCTTCCCTTTAGGAACGGTGAATGATCTAGCACGAGCATTGAATATGCCGATTGATCCAGAGGAAGCCATCCAACAATTCTCGATCGAACACACGAAACCTTTAGATATCGGCAAGATCAATGATCAATATTTTATGAACGTTGTTGCGATCGGAACGATTCCAGAAGCAATCAATGACGTTGATCCTGAAAAGAAAACCAAACTAGGAAAGATGGCTTATTTTATTTCTGGCTTCAAACAACTGACGAATACCCAGTCCTATACGTTCCGGGTGGAAGCCGACGGCGTAGAGGAAGAAATCGAAAGTAGTACACTGTTGATCGGTTTGACGAACTCGGTCGGTGGTTTTGAAACACTCTTACCAGAGGCAGAAATCAATGATGGCAAGCTTCATTTTGTATATTTAAAAGACCGCTCATTTTTTGATACCTTAAAAGCAGTGCCTGATTTGATCAAAGGGGTCGATGCGACAACGGAGAATCTTGCGTATCAGACCGCAGAAAAATTAGTGATTTCTTTAGTGGACGAAGAAGAACTGGCAACAAATATCGATGGAGATGAAGGAACAAAACTTCCAGTAACGATCCAAGTATTACCGTCTCATCTATCCGTTTATTGTTAGAATCAAATTAAGCAAAATCAACTAGACCAACTACTTGAAACAGCGAAGAGAAAGAATGAAAATAGAAAAGGGTGACTCGGTGAGGAAACAAATCTGTCGAGTCACCCTTTATTTTTTGCGTTTTTTTGTAAACATTGGATGAATTTGTTAAGAGGATTTTTTATGGTTTTCATTTATTTCAAAAAAAGACGCAGATGTACCAAGGTGTTGGTTGATCAAAGAAAAGAACCCTTGTTTTACAAATGATTTACAATCTTCATCTACTCCTATCGTGAAGTCCATTAGAAATTTACATTGAGTCCATAAAATGAAAGATGTACCAAATAAAAAACAAGGGAGCTTACCACACATGTTTTGGAATAAAAGACGATTGAAACTTATTAGTGCAATGTTTTTCATGACCGGCTTATTTTTATTAGCTGGGTGTAATTCCAATGCTCAAGCGGATGGCGAAAGTCAACATTCTTCTGAGCCAATCAAGATTGCTTTTTATCCCAATGAATCTGCAAGTGAATTTGAACAATCAAGAAATGAAATCCAATCGATCGTATCAGAAGCAACAGGTAGAGACGTCGAAATCGTCATAAGTACGGACTATAATATCGTGATCGAATCCATTGCCAACGGACAAGTAGATTTGGCGTATATGGGGCCTGATGGTTATATTGAAGCAAATAGAAAAAACGAAAATGTTCAAGCGATTTTAACAAATTCGGGTGCAAGTGGCACTCTGGAAGATGCCGTCTATTACAGTTTTATTGTCGTCAATGAAGAAGATACAGCAGAGTATCAAGAGGGTGATGGCTATACGTTGGCACCGATCGAAGGCAAAACGTTTTCCTTTGTCTCTAATTCTTCGACTTCTGGGTTTAGAGTACCAAGTCAAGCAATCGTTGATCAGTTTGGACTTGGTAGTTCGGATGAATTGATCATCGATGGCGATTTTTTCAACAAAGTACTTTTCGGGGGTTCCCATCAAGGCTCTGCCGTCAACTTGCTTAAGGGAGATGCGGATGCAGCAGCATTTATGAACATGGCTCAATATTTTGATGTCGTGGAGGGGGAAGAAAACAAAGCTGGTGTCGTTTACCAAGTAAAAGCCGATGCAGAGGCACCATTTGATACAGTCAGAGGCGAAAAAGTGCGTGTGATCCATTCGATTCCAGTGTTAAATGGACCATTTGTTGTCAACAGAGATAATCTGGATGAAGAAACAGTCGATAAAATCACTCAAGCCATGATGAGTGAAGAAGTGACGAATAATGAAGCGATCTTTTCACCAAAAGACTCAGAATCTGTGGGTCTATATCAGAAAGAAGCCGATGAACAATTTGTAGAAGTCACTGATAGTTTCTATGACCCACTTCGCTCGAAGTAGAAAGGACGAGCCATGCTATTACAAGTAGACTCGATTTCAAAAAACTATAGTAACGGGAAACAAGCGTTAAAGGACATTTCCTTTCAACTAGAAAAAGGAGAATTTGTTTCGATCATCGGACCATCTGGCGCAGGAAAATCCACGATTCTACGTTGTATCAATCAGTTGATTTCTGCCAATGAAGGGGCTGTCTTCTTTGAAGATGAGGACATGCAACGTCTAAAGAAGAAGTCTTTGCGCTTAAAAAGAAGAAGAATCGGTATGATTTTCCAGCATTATAATTTAGTCAGTCGCCTCACAGCTGTTGAGAATGTCCTTCACGGTAGACTTGGATACAAGTCTGCCGTGAAAGGCTCGATTGGTGTCTACAATGAAGAGGAAAAACAGGAAGCCTTCGATTTGTTAGAAAAAGTCGGATTATCAGAGTTTGCTTACACACGTTGTGATGAATTGAGTGGTGGACAAAAACAACGTGTCGGGATTGCTCGAGCGTTGATGCAACGTCCTGCGTTGATCTTATGTGACGAACCGATTGCATCCTTAGACCCCAAATCTTCGAAAGTCGTTATGGATTATTTACGGCAAGTGACGAAAGAATTAGATATTGCTTGTTTAGTGAATCTTCACCAAGTAGAGGTTGCGATCGATTATTCCGATCGGATCATTGGCGTAAACAGTGGCAATGTCGTGTTCTCTGGGAACCCAGATGAACTGACAACAAATCAAATCAATCAGATTTATCAGTCTGATGAATTGTTAGTATAGGGAGGGCTTGGATGGATAAAACACTGAATCAAGATCTCTTTCGTAAAAAGAAGCAGTTTTTATTTGTGACACTCTTTAGCTTTGTTGTCGTGTACGTTGCCTTTTCACAATTTGTTGGCTTTCAATTTGGTGCAGCTATTGCGGCGATTCCCCAGAGTTTTGTTTGGTTGTTCACCAATTTTATCCCAACGGAAAATTCGATCCAATCCTTGCCATTGATTTTATCTAAATTACTTGAGACGGTTTTGTTGTCGATCACAGCAACGATGACTGCCACAGTATTTTCATTGATCACGGCAATCATTGGTTCAGAGACAACTGGTCTGAACAAGGGAACAAAAACAGTGGCGCGGGTCTTTGCTAGTTTTTTTAGAAATATCCCGATCGTGGTTTGGGCAATGGTCCTACTGTTGAGTTTCAAACAAAATGAATTTACTGGCTATTTAGCCATCACTTTTACAACGTACGGTTACTTGACGCGCTCGTTTATGGAAACGATCGATGAAGTGGCAGGAAGTATCACAGAAGCGATGACGGCGACTGGTGCTTCTTACTTTGCGATCATTTTTCAAGGCGTCTTACCGATGGTCTTTGGTCAGCTGATCAGTTGGATCTTGTTCATGATCGAAAACAACATCCGTGATGCAACATTAGTCGGCATATTGACCGGAACGGGAATCGGTTTTCTGTTTGACCTCTATTATAAGAAATTTCGTTACGATATGGCAGGAATGGTCATCTTGACGATCGTCATCATCGTGATCGCACTGGAACTTTCGTCCAATAAAATTAGGAGGATGATTCATTGATATGGTCCAACGACAAAGTGAACTTGAATTAGCGGTGACAGAAACCGTCTTAGCCCAACCGACAAAAATCAGAAGAAATGCTAAAAAGAAAATCCGTATTCGCGTGTGGAAAACCTATCGGATCGTCCCTTGGGTCTTGTTTACGCTACTGACTAGTATATCGATCTACACCTTATTCACGATGGATTATGGCGAGGTTGTATTGCTGGATGCGACGCGACAATTTTTTACAGACTTGCAACGGATTTTTCTCCAGCCAAGACTCTCTGGACGTTTTTCTTTTGAGACATTGCTCCAAGCTTTAGGTATGACGGTAGGTTTGGCGGTGATCACCACATTGCTTGGAGGTGTGACAGCCTTCTTGATGGCGTTATTTACAGCAAGAAATATCAGCCATTCAGGCCTATCAAACGCGATCCGAACAGTGATGTCCTTCATCCGTGCGGTGCCAACGATCTTGTGGGTCATGATTTTCTCGATCTTGATTGGATTGGGTGCGAATGCGGCAATCATTGGCATGTCTTTTCACACGATTGCTTATCTTACAAAGGTCTTTTCTGAGAGTATTGAAGAAATCGACTCTGGTGTGATCGAAGCATTGCGTGCGTGTGGGGCAAGTTGGTGGCAGGTGGTGTTCCAAGCAATTTTACCTTCTTGTATGACCGCTTTGCTTTCTTGGTTGTTTATCCGTTTTGAGATCAACTTTACCAATGCGATTGCCGTAGGTGCCGCCGCAGGAGCGGGTGGTTTAGGGTTCCAACTTGCGATGACAAGTAGTTTTTATTTTGATTTTCATGAGATCGGCGTATTAGTGTATATGATTTTAGCAGTAGTTGCGATCTTAGAAGTCGTGGCGATCAGACTACGAAAAAAATATATCATTCACGCTTGATTGAGATGAAATTGACTGGAAAAAAGGAGAGGAGAACGTCGAGTGAAAGCAGATTTGCATGTCCATAGTTACTTTTCAGATGGTAGCAGTTCACCAGAAGAACTACTCAAATTAGCATTGAAGCATCACATGAATATCCTGTCCGTCGTAGATCAAGATACCTCGGCGGGATTAGCTCACATAAGACAGGTCTTCGCTCCTTCCCCAATCAATTTTATTGAAGGCATCGAAGTGACCGCTTATGATTTCAAACGCCGGCAACAGGTACATATCTTGGGGTATAATTTACTGAATTATCAGTATATCGAACAGTTATGTGAACCGTTGCGTGCGGCGCGAACAAGAAATACCTTACGTCAGTTGAGACGTATCCAAACTGAAGGATTTCGTATCAAAGAAGAGCAAGTAAGACAGTTTGCGAAACAGGCGACCGCTCTCTACAAACAACACATCATGTCTGCGTTGATCAAAGCAGGCTACGATACATCGATTGATGGACATCTTTACCGTAAATTATTCAAATATAATGATTTTGGTCAAGAAGAGGCAGAGATGATCGATGTCTACGAAGTGATCCAAGCAATCAAGCTCGGCGGTGGGATGTCTGTCGTTGCCCACCCGGGAAAGCTCGACAGTTTCGAGTTGATCCCTGAACTGGCTTCGTTTGGTATTGATGGTATCGAAAAATATCATCCAGAACATAGTTTGAAAGATCAGCGAAAAGTACAGGAATTAGTTGATCGTTTCAATATCCACTGTTTTGGAGGATCTGATTTTAAAGGAAAGAACGGACCAGATTATTTTGGTGAGTGTGCCATGGCTAATGTTCGTGAATTTCCTGACGAGTTATTACTCGATGCACATATGAAAGCCAACTAAATTTTTTCTTTTTTTATCCTATATTTTATTTAGCCCCCCGGCTGAAAAAACGGTCTTTCCATTTGTGCGATCATCCTTGCACGTGTTGAAAGACCGTTTTTTGTGTAGGTAAAAAGTATCTAGTACGCCATTATTGTCTAGAATGGAATAAACGGAGTTCAAGAAGGGGCACTTTAATAATAAGAGGGTACTTCTATTCCCGCCGTTTATTCGGTTATAGGTGGGGGAGGTGAACGAATGTCCCATTCCCTGATCAGTGTGAACCGTTACTTCAAGATAGTGGTTTTTTGTTTTCAAGTGTTGTCAATCTAACGCAGCAACAAATCGTTGCGTGATCTCTTGTGGGCGGGTAATGGCGCCGCCAACCACGATACCAGCTACACCTAACGCTTGGATTTCCTTGGCTTGCTGTGGTGTGTGGATCTTTCCTTCTGCAATCACGCACACATCTGCTTCAAGAAGTCGCTTGATCAACTGCACATCAGGCCCTTCTGTCTCTTCACTTTCTTCGGTATAACCGCTTAATGTCGTCCCAACAAAATCGATCCCGGCTTTATAAGCATTGATTCCTTCTTCAAATGTCGCAATATCTGCCATGAATAATTGATGAGGATATTTCGTTTTGATTTGTTCAATGAATGCGTTGATCGATAAGCCATCATGTCGTTTACGCAGGGTACAATCAAGTGCAATCACTTCTACGCCAGTGGCGACTAATTCATCCACTTCTTTCATCGTTGCAGTAATAAACGGTTTCTCAGGTGGATAATCTCGTTTGATGATACCAATCATCGGTAAATCAACTTTTTCTTTGATCTCTAAAATATCTCTGACTGAATTTGCCCGAATACCAACTGCGCCAGCTTTCTTTGCAGCTAGTGCAAAATAAGGCATTAAGCCACCTTCTTCTGAATAAAAAACTTCGCCAGGTAATGCTTGGCAAGAAACAATCAATCCATGACTGATTTGTTCTAAAAATTCTTGTTTGTCCATTTGTCAAAACTCCAATCTGAAACCAATAGTAAGCCATTTCTACCAAGAAATATAGCATCCGCTTTCATGAGTGTAAAGAGAAAGGGCTTTATTCACCGCATCTTCCATTGGAAAAATCATTCGTTTACAAAAGAAGTGTCAAACTTTTTTCGCATATACTGAAAAAGTTCTTGATTTTTTCTTGGATTTTGGATATGATTTTAACAATTTAGGGTTATTTAAAGAAAAGGGGAAGAAAAATGACGAAGTATCAACGAAAGGTATTATTATCAACATCGGCGGGTATTGCTTTAGAAAATATGGATATTATGTTTTTAGCTTTTTCATTATCTTCAATGATTGCAACTTTTAATATTAGTGGAACGCAAGCAGGATTGATTGCAACGATCACTAATTTAGGGATGCTCGTTGGAGGTATTTTTTTTGGATTGATGGCGGATAAATATGGGAGAGTCAAAGTATTTTCGCAAACCGTCATTTTGTTCTCGATTGCTTCTTTACTCATGTATTTTGCATCGAATATCTATCTTGTCTATCTGTTTCGTTTTATCGCAGGAATCGGTGCTGGCGGGGAATACGGTGCATGCATGTCTTTGATTTCTGAAAGCTTCTCAAAGAAACAAATTGGTCGTGCTTCTTCTGTCGCTGCAATCGGCGCACAAGTTGGTGCAGCTTTAGCCGCCATCTTAGCAGCAGTGATCATTCCTTTGTTTGGCTGGAAAATGCTTTATGTCATCGGTGTCTTGCCGGTCTTGATGGTTTTGTTTATTCGAAGAGGGCTAAAAGAACCAGAGGCATTTGAAGAAACAAAAGAAACTGGGAAAAAGACAAAGCTTAGTCATTTGTTCCAAACGAAACACATGGCATGGCAAACGACAGGTCTTAGTCTGATGGTTACTGTACAGATTGCTGGTTATTTCGGCTTGATGAATTGGTTGCCTTCAATCATGCAAGCACAATTAGGTCTATCAGTTTCGGGTTCCTCTTTATGGATGATCAGCACGATTTTGGGGATGTCATTAGGGATGATGACGTTTGGGATCATCATGGATAAAGTTGGTCCAACCCTCGCATTTGGCTTGTTTCTGATTTGTTCCTCTTTGTCTGTCTTTTTACTCGTACTTGCACACAGTCAATGGAGTTTAGTTGCAGCAGCAGTAGTCGTAGGTTACTTCATCAACGGAATGTATGGTGGTTATGGAGCGATCATCAGTAGTTTGTATCCAACAGAGATCCGTGCCACGGCGAATAACTTTATCATGAACCTAGGACGAGCAGTAGGCGGTTTTTCATCGATCGTGATTGGCTTTCTAATGGACCATTATAGTTTGACGGCTGTTATTCTATTTCTGAGTGGAATTTATTTAATCAGTTTACTCGTGTTGATGACTTTATCAGGAGTAAGAGATCTGAAAACAAGTTTACAACAATAGTAAATGGATCAAAGCGATATTCTAACATATGATTAAATCGAGGCTGTGACAGAAGCGTTTGTTCTAAGTAGGAGAAGACGAATGTCACAGCCCCAGTTTTACATAAAGCACCGACCAACCAATCCAAACGGCGAACTTGGCGTGGATAAGACGTAAATGATCCTTTTCCTTGATTTAAAACCGGCGATAAGATATTTCTTTTTTTTGAAAAATAGAACAGATTATTAAAATAAGTCTAAACTATTTTTTCGTTAAACATGGTATGATTAATGTAACTTGATTTAAAATTAGGAGAAGATCAATGGAAAAAAGCATGGAAAAAATCAATCAATTTAGAGATGATCGCAATTGGCGGCAATTTCATAATGAAAAAGATTTAGCAATTTCGATTTCTTTAGAAGCCTCAGAATTATTAGAGTTATTCCAATGGAAGCAACCAGAAGAAGTCACCACCACTCAGCTTGAACGAATCAAAGAAGAACTAGCAGATGTGTTGATATACTCTTATATGATGGCCGACAATCTAAATTTAGATATCGATACGATCATTGAAGAAAAATTAGAAAAAAACAATCAGAAATACCCAGTAGAAAAAAGTAAAAACAACAAAGAAAAATATACAGAATTATCATAGGAAGATAAGCGTGGAAGGTGGAAGATACATGAAAAAAAAAGGAAGAGTCAAAAAGTGGCTGGTCAATTTCCTATTGTTTCTACTATTATTAGTAGGATTAGCCTTGATTTTTAATGAACAGATCAAAGATTTTTTTGTTAAAAATACAGGAGATGCGTACGCTATTTCTAATGTGACTCGTGATGATATTGTCAAAAATAATCAAAAAGAGGCAAACTTTGACTTTGATTCAGTTGAATCAATGAGTTCAGAAGCGGTGTTAAGAGCCCAATTGAATCGACCAGATCTACCAGTCATTGGAAGTATCGCCGTCCCATCCGTCTCGATCAATTTGCCGATTTTTAGAGGGTTAGATAATGCAAACTTGTTATACGGTGCCGGAACATTAGACCCTGATCAACAAATGGGGAAAGGCAACTACGCCTTAGCAAGTCACCGTGCCAACAACCCAGAATTACTTTTTACCCCGTTAGAAAATCTAAACTTAGGGGATAAAATCTATATCGTCGATTTGGAAAACGTCTACACGTACAAAGCGACATTCAAAGAAAAAGTCGACCCTTCAGCAACAGAATTATTGAACATCGAAGAAGGAAAAGAATTGATTACTTTGATCACTTGTGGTGATATGGATGCCATTACACGCCTAGTCGTCCAAGGAGAACTCGAAAGTATCACACCAATGAAAGAAGCCACCCAAGAAATGAAAAACGCCTTTGACATGCCAACGAGAACGTTTTAGAAGAGGTTGTGAAAAAGCCGTCCTGATATGAGTAGTATGATAGAACAAAACTTTTCATATTCTGATCAGCAACATTACAATAGAGAAAAAAGGATAGAAATGACTCGTTCATTTTTATCCTTTTTTCGGTATTCTAATCGCATGTATATTGGATTCAGTGTTATAAGATGCTAAAAGTTATTCTCTTTTTCAAAAAATAAATACTATGAAAAGGGTTGCATAACAAACGTAATAGTGGTATAGTAAACATAGTTAATCGATGGATTGTTACTGTTCGGCAGGCAAAACCAGAATTCAGCTAGTACTTACGGGCGGATTCTAGGTTTTTTTTATTTTTTAGTTGGGAGGGCGATGTAGATGGTCATAGAAAAAGTCTTGAATAATAATGTCGTCATTTCAAAAAATGAATTAGGCGAAGAAATCATCTGCATGGGAAAAGGTCTTGCTTTTCAAAAAAAACCAGGCGATACGATCTCTGAAGAATCGATCCAAAAAGAATTTGTGCTAAAAGATTCTTTTACTACGCATCAGTTCCAACAATTGATGGCAGATGTCCCATTAGAAGAGGTCGAACTGGTCAAGCAGATCGTGGATCTCGCCGAAGAACAACTAAAAATACAATTATCGCCAAACATCTATTTGACACTGACCGATCATATCCATTATGCGATCAGTCGAGCAAAGGAAAACATCGAATTACCGAATCCTTTATTATTTGAAACAAAAAAGTTTTATCCTAAAGAATATCGAGCAGCCAAACAAGCCCTTCAACTTGTTGAAGAAAAGCTCGGTGTGACTTTACCAATGGATGAAGCAGGCTTCATAGCCTTTCATTTCGTCAATAGTGAACAAGGAAATGGCGACATGCAAGTAACCATGACGGCAACGAAAATGGTGCGAGATATCCTAAGTATCATCAGTAAATTTTTCGGCATCGCCTTTGACGAAGATTCCTTGAATTATCAACGGATCATCACACATTTACAATTTTTCACACAACGATACTTAAAAGATGAAGCTTCGGATGAGAAAGATGAATTTCTTTATGCGCTTGTCCAAGGAAAATATCCAAAAGCGTTTCGCTGTGTGGAACGGATCAATGAATACCTGATACAAACACAACAAAAAGAGATGGGGTCAGGAGAGCAAATCTACCTGACGATCCACATCCAACGTGTAGTAACTGAAAAACAAACCCAATCATAAGGATTGTTACTGGATCAAGCAGGCAAAACCTAGATTGAAAATATGGACACGTCTCATCACGTGACCGTTTTTTCAATCTAGGTTTTTTATTTTTATCAAAAAGAAAGAAGGAAAGAATATGGATAATCAAGCAGTAGGACGGAGAGTCTGGGAAGCCGTAGGTGGAGAAAAAAATGTCAATAGTTTAGTACATTGTGCGACAAGATTACGTTTCAAATTGAAAGATGAATCGATTGCCGACACTCAGAAATTAAAAAATGATCCAGATGTCATCCAAGTCGTTCAAAGTGGTGGGCAATATCAAGTCGTGATCGGAAGTAACGTGTCTGATGTCTATCAAGCAATTGTGGATGAACAAGGCTTGGGCGAAGGGGCAAGTTCAGAAAGTGAGGATACAAGTAAAAATCCTTTGAATCGCTTGATCGATATTATTTCAAGTATTTTCACCCCGTTCTTAGGTGCTATGGCAGCTGCTGGGATATTGAAAGGTTTCTTATCACTGGCGACAGTTCTCGGTTGGTTGGCAGCAGATAGTGGCACTTACCAAATCTTGTTTGCAGCAGCAGATGGAGTCTTTACTTTCCTACCAGTGATGTTGGCCTTTACAGCCGCAAAGAAATTCAAGACCAATCAATTTTTGTCCGTAGCAATCGCGATGGCATTAGTTTATCCAACAATCACGCAATTAGCAGGATCAGGTGTTGCAGTTGATTTCTTTGGTCTTCCAGTGATCTTGTCTCAATCAGGCTATACTTCTTCTGTTATTCCAATCATCTTAGCGGTTTGGGTACAAAGTAAGTTTGAGCCACTTGTGAAGAAAGTTATTCCACAATTTTTACAAATGATTTTTGTGCCAATGATCGTCTTGTTAGTCATGGTGCCTTTGACTTTCTTAGTATTAGGGCCAATTGGAACCGTTATCGGTAATGCCTTAGGTGGGTTGTTCAATTCAATTTATAGCTTTAGTCCATTAGTTGCTGGGGTCATCATGGGTAGCATGTGGCAAGTATTGGTAATGTTTGGGATGCACTGGGGCTTTGTGCCAATCATCTTCTTGAATATCGAACAATATGGCTTTGATGTTTTGATGCCAATGCTTTTACCAGCAATTTTGGCACAAGGTGGTGCGGCATTAGGTGTGGCTTTACGTACGAAAGATTCAAAATTACGCTCATTAGGGATCTCTTCAATGATCACTTCGTTCTTTGGAATCACTGAACCGACTGTTTACGGTGTGACTTTACCTTTGAAAAAACCATTTATCGTTGCCTGTATTTCCGGTGGGATCGGTGGAGGAATCATCGGGTTTGCTGGCGTAAAAGCATTCTCTAGTGGTTTGATCAGTTTACTGACCATCCCAACATTTATTAGTACCGATCCAGCGCTTGAATCAAGTGTAACTATGGCGATCATCGGTACAGCAGTTGCTTTTGTTCTTGGGTTTGTCGGTACTTACTTGATCGGTTTTGATGAAGAAGTGCAAGATGAAAAATTAGAAGCAACAGAAACCACAACAGGGGATACGATCAGCACAGCACGTCACAATTTGAAAAGTCCATTGACTGGAAAAGTCTTACCACTGACAGAAGTACCAGATAAAGTCTTCTCTTCTGGGGCAATGGGAAAAGGGATTGCGATTGATCCTGAGAAGGGGGAATTAGTTGCTCCGGCAGATGGCGAAATCACGACGATTTTCCCAACAGGTCATGCAGTTGGTTTGACAACCACAGATGGTGTAGAGATTTTGATGCATATCGGGATGGATACTGTCGAATTAAATGGTGAAGGATTTGCAACATTTGTCAAACAAGGAGACAAAGTAAAAGCAGGGGACTTGCTTGTCCGCTTTGATATTGAGAAAATAAAAGCAGCAGGCTATAGCGTGATCACCCCTGTGGTCGTAACGAATACCGATCACTTTGCAGATGTGTTAGAACTTGATCAACAAGAAATTATTGCTAATGAAGATTTTCTGGCAATTGTAAAATAAAAGGAGGAAAACAAACATGACAGCACGATTCAAAAAAGACTTTTTATGGGGTGGCGCAACAGCCGCCAATCAATTAGAAGGTGCTTTCGACCGCGATGGGAAAGGCTTATCTGTCGCCGATGCAATGCCTGGTGGTAAACAACGTTTTGCAATCATCGGGAGTGAAGAATTTGATTGGACGATCGATGAGGAGAAATACCTTTATCCCAATCATCGTGGAATCGAACATTACGATCACTTCAAAGAAGATATTGCTTTATTTGCAGAAATGGGCTTTAAAAGTTATCGTTTCTCCATTGCTTGGACACGAATTTTCCCTCAAGGAGATGAGCAAACACCGAATGAAGCTGGTTTAGCTTTCTATGATGAATTGATCGATACGTGCTTGAGCTATGATATCGAGCCAGTCATTACGATTTCTCATTATGAAATGCCATTACACTTAGCAAAAGAATATGGTGGGTGGAAAAACCGTCAGTTGATTGAGTTTTATGAACGTTTTGCTCGTACAGTGTTAGAACGTTACAGCAGCAAAGTGAAATATTGGATGACATTCAATGAAATCAATTCAGCTTTCCATTTCCCAGCATTGAGTCAAGGATTGGTCAAAAGCAATGGCGCAAGTGACTACCAAAATATTTTCCAAGCATGGCATAATCAGTTTGTCGCTAGCAGTAAAGCGGTGAAGATCGCACATGAGTTGCGTTCGGATATCCAAGTAGGCTGTATGATAATTTATGCAACGACCTATAGTATTGATGCAAATCCGATCAATCAAGTGGCTACATTGATCCAAAATCAAGAGTTCAACTTCTTCTGTACAGATGTGCAAGTTCGTGGCGAATATCCAGCCTATACAGCACGTACGTATAAGAAATATGGAGTTGACGCCGCAAAACTAGAACAAACAGAAGAAGATTTCCAATTATTAAAAGAGTATCCAGTGGATTATATCGGGTTTAGTTACTATATGTCATCAGCTATCGATGAAACCAATCCAGATGCCGATACATCGAATGGAAACCTACTAGGCGGCGTGAAGAATCCATTCCTTGAAGCAAGTGAGTGGGGCTGGCAAATCGACCCAGAAGGATTGCGCGTGGCGTTGAATGAATTATATAACCGCTATGAAAAACCACTGTTTATTGTTGAAAATGGCTTGGGTGCGATCGATAAAGTGGAAGAAGATGGCTCAATCAATGATGATTATCGTATCGATTACTTGCGTCGTCATATCGAAGCAATGGCTGAGGCAGTTGCTGATGGGGTCGATTTGATGGGCTACACACCATGGGGCTGTATCGATTTAGTTAGTGCATCTACAGGGGAAATGAGTAAACGCTATGGATTTATTTATGTCGACCTTGATGATGAAGGAAATGGGACGTTAGCACGTACCAAGAAAAAATCTTTTGACTGGTACAAGGCAGTCATTAAAACGAACGGTGAAGAATTAGGATAAATAACGACTGGGCCATTTTTATAGAAAGGCCTTTCACCACAAAAGTCCTTACAAATTTAATGATTGTTTGAAATTTCTGATAAAATTCTCCTTGTTTTTATAATCGGCAATTATGTTATTAAAACAAGGATATAACAAAGGTACGAAAAAAGTAGGGTAATAAGCTTAGACGTTTTGTTATGTCTAAGCTTATTATTTGTACATAGGTAGACCAATTATCAATATTTCTATTCTTTTTTTTGTTTATTTATGTTATTCTTTTACTAACATAAAGGTGAAAGGTGAAGCTATGAAAAGAACGCGTGTATTATATTTAGAAGTAGCAGACAAGATCAAAGAGGATATTTTTTCAGGAAAGTATCCGGTGGGGAGTATGTTACCAACTGAAAATGAGTTAGAAGAATTGTTCCAAGTGAGTAAAATCACTGTGCGAAAAGCCATCGAGTTATTAGCTACAGATGAATATGTCGAAAAGAAAAGTGGTCGGGGAACGACAGTATTAAGCAATCGTCCTTACAATCGTTTATCTAAAGCCGAAAGTTTTACTCAGATCTTAAAAGATTCCCAATATGAGGTTCGCAAAGAAACGATTGGTTTAGAAAAAATCAGTATCAAAAAAGATCATCCATTATATTCGATGTTTGGTTCAGCTGCGGTATGCTTCAAGCGTTTGTACTATTTAAATGACCAACCATATATCTATTTTGTTCACTATTTACCAAAAGACATGAATAAAATGAAACAAAAAGAATTTGATAAAGAATCTTTGTACCGATTGCTCACACAGAATAATCACATTATCGACTCTTTTTCAGATGACTTTTCTGCCACGTTTTTAACAGATGAAGAAAAAGCACTATTAAAGACGACTTCAGAAATCGGAATCAAGCGTGTACGTCGATCAACGACGGAAGATCGAGAAGTGGTCGAGTATTCAGAGGCAATTTATCATACGGATCTACATCCTTATCATATCAACTACGAAACATAGACAATCGCAATGAGGTCGGGGCAGAAGTGTGTAGCCTCGAGAAATAAGGCGTCATCCATGAAAATTGTTCTTCAAATTTTTGTGGATGGCGCCTTATTTCTCGAAGAGGTTACTTCTGTTCCCGCCGTTTGTCGGTTTCAGGAGGTGGGAGAGGCTGGTTGTCTCAGTCTCTTTTTGTCAGAATAATCATATATTATAATGAAAATGTTTACATTATATCATTAATATGTTATCTTTTATTTAAACATTATAATGTTTAGATAAGGGGGAGTAACAAATGGATAAATTTGTAGGGTTGATCGAACAAAAAATCATGCCTGTTGCGAATCGGATTGGTACACAGCGTCACATGACAGCGATTCGAAAAGGAATCATTGCGACAATGCCATTAACGATCGTTGGTTCATTTTTTACGATATTATTGAACATCCCGATTGCGTCGGTCGCAGCAGTCATTGAACCATATCGGGCAATTTTAGATATCCCATTTCGATATACAGTGGGGATCTTAGCTTTATATGCCACATTTGGGATTGCCTCTTCATTAGCAAAGAGCTATCGTTTAGATTCATTAACTGCTGGTATTTTAGCTTTGATGTCCTTTCTGATCGTAGCTGCGCCACCAACTCAAGTGTTGGAAGATCTTGAAGGGATAACCGCTGGACGCTATATCAATATTGCAAATCTTGGTTCAGGTTCTTTATTTGGGGCAATCGTAACAGCGATTTTGACTGTAGAGATCTATCGTTTCTTTATTGAAAAGAAAATCACGATAAAAATGCCAGATGGTGTACCACCAGAAGTGACGAATTCATTTGTTGCATTGATCCCAGGAGCAGTGATCTTGATTTTCTTTTGGGTCATCCGTCATTTGCTTGGCTTTGACTTGAATGGTTTCTTGAGTCAATTGTTGATGCCACTTAAAGGCGTGTTAGCAGGGAATAGTTTATTTGGTGGACTACTTACAGTTTTCTTGATTTGTTTCTTCTGGGTATTAGGGATTCATGGACCAGCTATCATGGGACCGGTGATTCGTCCGTTTTGGGATATCTCGATTGCTGAAAATATCGACGCATTCAATGCAGGAACCAATGCACATGATATGCCAAATATCTTTACAGAACAATTTTTACAATGGTTTGTCTGGATCGGTGGGGCAGGTACGACCCTTGCATTAGTCGTACTGTTCATGTTTTCCAAATCCAAGTATCTGAAAAGCTTAGGACGTCTATCGATCCTTCCCGGTTTATTCAATATCAATGAACCAATGATTTTTGGGGCACCGATCGTCATGAACCCAGTATTAGGCATCCCATTTATTGTCGCACCCTTAGTAACGACAACGATTTCTTATGTCCTTACGGTAAGTGGTTTAGTGCCAATGATGGTCGCACGGTTGCCTTTCGCGATACCAGCGCCATTTGCGGCTTGGATGAGTACCAATTGGAGTGTCGCTGCGGGTGTCTTAGTCGTGTTCAACTTCTTTATCACTTTGGCGATCTATTATCCATTCTTCAAAGTATTTGAGAAACAACAGCTGGCACAGGAAAAAGAAGCAGAACAAGCAGAACAAGCCTCTGTCCAGATCACCGATGGTATCACGAACGAGTAAATAGAAAAGAAAGCAGGCGTTAATATGAAACGTTCACTAGGAATCTCTCTTTATCCTGATCACAGCAATCCGCAAGAAGATCGTGCCTATCTCGAAATGGCACATAAATATGGATTTACTCGAATTTTTATGAGCATGTTAGAAGTGACTGAGGAAACAGAACAAGTCAAACAGAAATTTCAACAATTGATCGAATATGCTGCATCACTTGGGTTTGAAACGATTTTAGATGTCGCACCATCGATTTTCGAACAGTTGAATATTTCTTATGATGACATGAGTTTTTTTCATGAACTAGGTGCAGAGGGGATTCGTTTAGATTTAGGCTTTGATGGCAGAAAAGAAGCGCTACTGACTTACAATCCTTACCAGTTAGCAATTGAATTGAATATGAGTAATGATGTGGCTTATTTAGAAAATATTTTGAGCCATCAAGCGAATACCCCGTTTTTATACGGGTGTCATAATTTTTATCCTCAAGCAGGAACTGGACTTCCTTATGAATTTTTTGAAACATGCAGTCGCCGGTTTAAACGTCAAGGCATCCGTACTGCCGCTTTTATTACCTCTCAAACGGGAACAATCGGCCCTTGGGATGTAAACGATGGCTTACCAACATTGGAAATGCATCGCCAGTTAGGTGTCGTTCCAGCGGCTAAACATTTATTTGCGACTAATCTTATCGATGATGTCATTATCGGCAATGCGTATGCTTCAGAAGAAGAGTTGCAAGCGTTAGGTGCAGTTGATCGATACCAAACTGTTTTTGCTATTGAGTTTCTTCCTCAGACCCATGAAGTCGAACGAGGAATCGTTTTGAACGAACAACACGTTCGCAGAGGAGATATCACGTCGCAAGTGATCCGTTCAACAGAAGTGAGAAAAACGTATCAAGCAGATGCTAATCCTCCTCATGACAATGAAGAAACGTTTCAAGTGGGTGATGTCGTCATTGGAAATGATTCCTTTGGGAAATACAAGAATGAGTTACAGATCGTCTTAACGCCACATCACGATCCAAGAAAAAATAAAGTAGGTGCCATTGTGGCGGATGAACAACTGCTACTATCCTTCGTCCACCCTTGGTCAAAATTCAAATTTAAAGAAAAGTAGGCGTTTGTCATGTTTGATTTAATTATAAGAAATGGCAAGGAGTTAGGTAAAGACCCTGTTGATATCGGTGTGAAGAACGGCAAGATCGCCTTGATCAGTAAATACATCGAAGAAACGGCAAAACAAGAACTGACACTTTCAGACGAACAGTATCTCTCCGCAGGGTGGATCGATGATCATGTCCATTGTTTTGAAGAAATGACATTATATTACGACTATCCCGATGAAATCGGTGTGGATAAAGGGGTAACCACGGTCATTGATGCTGGAACGACAGGTGCGGAGAACATCCATACATTTTATGAACATGCAAAGCAAGCAAAGACAAATGTTTTTGCTTTATTGAATATTTCAAGATGGGGGATTGTGGAACAAGATGAGTTGGCAGATTTATCAAAAATCCAAACAGATCTGGTTCATCAAAAAATAACAGAATTGCCTGATTTTATTGTAGGGCTAAAAGCTCGGATGAGTAAAACAGTCGTGGGGAAAAATGGGATTACGCCTTTAAAGTTAGCAAAAGAAATCCAAAAGCAAAATGCTGGATTACCATTAATGGTCCATATCGGTTCTGCGCCTCCACGTTTAGATGAAATTTTAGCGCATATGGGAAAGAATGATGTGATGACCCATTGTTTCAATGGAAAGCCTAATGGCATCATTGATCCAGCGACCAATGAAATCAAATCCTTCGTCAAAAAAGCCATTGCTGATGGTGTGGTGTTCGACATCGGACATGGGACTGATAGTTTCAATTTTGATGTGGCAGAAACTGCGCTCCATGCGGGAATCAAAGCCGATTCGATCAGCACAGATATCTATATCAGAAATCGTAAAAATGGTCCGGTATATGATTTAGCAACGACGATGGAGAAACTCTACGTTGTCGGTTATTCTTGGCAAGAAATCCTTGAAAAAGTGACCAGCGCACCAGCGAGACAGTTCAACCTAGCGACAAAAGGCAACATCAAAGAAGGCTTTGATGCAGACTTTACGATTTATAAGTTTCACGATCAAGAAAAACAATTGACGGATTCGAATGGCAATACACGAACGACCACACAGCAAATTATCCCTGTAAGCGTTATTATTGGAGGTGTCAGTTATGACTGTGAATCATGAGAAATTTGGCTTGAATGAAGTGATCAATGCTTCTGGTCGAATGACGATCTTAGGCGTGTCCACTTTGAGCGAATCGGTGTTAGAAGCCCAGCGTTTTGGGGGCGAACATTTTTTTGAAATGGCTGAATTGATGAAGAAAACCGGTGCATACTTGGCAAAACAATTAGAAGTAGACGATGTTCAAATCGTTTCTTCCGCATCTGCTGGAATCGCTCAATCCGTTGCTGCGGTGATCGGTCAAGGATCGATGTATCATGTACATCACCCTTATGACGAAACGATCAAACGCAGAGAAATCATTTTACCCAAAGGCCACAATGTCGATTATGGTGTGCCAGTGGAACTAATGATCCAACAAGGAGGTGGGCATGTCATTGAGGCAGGGTATGCCAACCAATGTACACCTGACCACATCGAGGCGATGATCACCGAGCAAACAGCAGGTATTTTGTACATCAAAAGTCATCATACCGTACAGAAAAGTATGTTGGATGTGGCAGAAGCGGTAAAAGTGGCTAATCACTACGAACTGCCTTTGATCGTTGATGCAGCAGCCGAAGAAGACTTACTTAAATATACCGCATTAGGCGCTGATCTAGTGATCTATTCAGGTGCCAAAGCGATTGAAGGTCCAAGTGCAGGGATGGTGATTGGTAAAGATCCGTTTGTTTCTTGGGTTCGTCTGCAATCACAAGGCATTGGTCGATCGATGAAGATCGGCAAAGAAAATGTTTTAGGCTTTGTCCAAGCAGTCGATGATTATTTGATACATGGTAGTGAATCAGGTGAATCGATGAAAAAAAGAGTTCAGCCATTTGTCGAAGCACTGGAAAAGTTGCCAGGTATCAAGGCTAAAGTCGTCCAAGATCCAGCTGGGCGAGAAATCTATCGTGCCAGCATCCAAGTCGTTACAGGCTCTGCCAGAACGATCATCGAGCAGCTAAAAGCAAAAGCCCCAGTCATTTATACCAGAGAGTACCAAGCGAACAACGGGATCATTGAGTTTGATATTCGCTCAGTGACGCAAAAAGAGATGGAACAGATCATCCAACGTTTAAATGAAATCTTACAACCAAAGGAGTAATCATGATGTCATTGACCCCAAATTATCTTGAAGATAGAATCTGTTTGAATGTGCTAGCCAATTCTGTCGAAAATGCAAAAGAATGTTATGAAGCAGCCGAAGGGCATATCCTACTAGGTGTTTTATCTAAAAATTATCCGAGTGATGATGCAGCTATCACAGACATGAAAAAATACCAAGAAGCAACAAATAATGCCTTATCAATCGGCTTAGGTGCCGGCGATCCAAAGCAAAGCCAGATGGTGACTCGCTTGGCGAAAGTATTACAACCCCAACATGTCAACCAAGTTTTCACAGGTGTTGGCGCTTCTCGTGCGGTCTTAGGACAGTCAGACACGATCGTCAATGGTTTAGTTTCTCCAACTGGAAAAGAAGGATACGTCAATCTTGCCACTGGTCCTTTAAGTAGCCAAGGCCCTGCTGCAATGGTACCGATCGAAACAGCCATTCGTTTGTTACAGGATATGGGTGGAAGCTCGATCAAATATTTTCCGATGAAGGGATTGGCGCATAAGAAAGAATATGAAGCTGTTGCAGCAGCTTGTGCAGCGTTTGATTTTTATTTAGAGCCAACAGGTGGAATCGATTTGACGAATTTTGAAGAAATCGTTCAGATCGCATTAGATGCAGGAGTCAAAAAAATCATCCCCCACGTCTATAGTTCGATCATTGATCCAGAGACAGGTGACACTCGACCACAGGAAGTCCGTCAGTTGTTGGAAATGATGAAAAAATTAGTGAAAACAGGTGAGTGACCATGAAAATCGGTGCATTTGGTGAAGTGATGTTGAGGCTGACACCTCCAGAATTCCTGATGTTGGAACAGACGCACACTTTGCGTATGGCTTATACAGGAACAGGTGTGAATCTAGTCGGTAATCTAGCGCATTTCGGGGTGGAAAGTTACTTGTTGACGGCGTTACCAGACAATCGTTTGGGAGATGCAGCGTTAGCTAATTTGAAGAGTTTAGGTATCAATACCTCCTATGTCATTCAAAAAGAACAACATATCGGTACTTATTTTGCTGAGATGGGCTATGGGGTCAGACCAACAGAAATCACCTATCAAAATCGTAAAAACAGTTCTTTTGGCTTAGCTACAGTGGCTGATTATGCCATCGAGGACTTTATCGAAACAGTTGATTTAGTCCACATCTGTGGCATAAGTTTGAGTTTGAATGAGCATTCAGCGGAAGTGGCGCTTGCTGTAGCAAAAACAGCGCATAGGAAAGGAAAAAAAGTTTGTTTTGATTTTAATTTTCGTCCGAGTCTAAACCAAGAGCCAGATAAAAAAAGAGTGATGAAGGAACGTTATCAAGAAATACTGCCCTATTGCACAGTCATCTTTGGTTCTGTTCGTGATTTGTCTGAATTATTAGAGAGGCCGATCGACCTTTCCAGTCCTTCTGCCAAGATTCGTTCGTTCCAAAAATTTTTAAGTGATTACCAAATTGACTGGTTTGCTGGTACGACACGGCAATCAACCAGTGAAAAGAAACAACTAAGTGGTTATCTGATGACTTCGACAGAATGGATCGAAACAGAAGCGTATCCACTGGATAGTTTAGATCGTATCGGAGCAGGTGATGCCTTTGCTGCGGGGATTTTATTAGGCTATAGTGAGGATTGGTCATTGGATCGAACCGTTCAATTTGCATTAGGTAATTCACGCTTAGCCCACACGATCCAAGGGGATGTGCCACTGACGACCAGAAAGCAAGTGGACCAATTATTGACGCATCCAACGATTGATTTAAATCGATAAAATAAGTTATACAAAAAAATGGGCGAAAAATGGTACAGTTTTTCGTAGCTTTTCAGATTCGCTTGACTCTCTATCTGGGAATCAGTATCATAAATGGCAGATAGAAACAGTCAAATAAAAAAGGCCCCCCAATTTTTAGTGGCAGCTAAAAATTGAGGGCTTGAGTAGTCAACGCATTGACCAATCAAGTTTGCCATAGTCAATGGAAACCATCGACCGAGTTCATTGTATCGAATCTTAAAAGAGATTGCTAGCTTTTTTGTCGATTAAATGAATAAAATGTATGGGCTTTTATTTACTGTGCCAAAAAGAGGAGGGACAATCGTTCCCTCTTCTTTTTTTGTCCAACACGTATACCCAAGGACGATTGATCAGAAGTAAGATCGAAAGAATAAGTAATGATCCACAACATCGTTTATCGCTTTTTCCGAACCCTTATCAATGATCAAGGCAAGTCATGCGTACTGACCTCAGCCATGCTTTGACTGTTTTCTATCTTCTAACGGATCAGCCATTGAGAATTTGCTGATCGATACAAATAAAAATAACAAAAGAAATAAAATGGATTTCTTTCTTCAACAGAAGTCAAATGTTATTCGCAAGAAAGTCGAAAGAAAGAGAATATCACAAAGTTAGACCCTGTATTTTTGTATTTTTTAGTTATTTAAAAATTGATGTTGAAACATAATCTAATTAAATGCTATCCAAAGACTAAACACTATATATAGTGTTTTTTGTTTTGTATAACACTAAAATGCAACTAAATCTAGTCTTTTATTTTAAAAAAACAAGAGTAGAATAAAGGTAGATCGATTAGTAAGGATGTGTTTTTTTTGAAGTTGACTATTTTTTGTGGTTCACGTTTTGGGCAAGATCAGAAGTATATTCTGTTAGCTGAAACGATTGGAAAATATATGGCAGAAAAACAAATTGAATTGGTTTATGGTGGCTCAGATTCGGGTATCATGGGTGTTTTTAGTCGCACGATCTTACAAAATGGCGGACAAGTAACAGGAATCTATCCAGTCGGGCTGTTTTCTGAAGAATTACCAAAAACAGATGTGACCACGTTTATACCAACAGAAACGATCGATAAACGTAAGGAACTATTATTCGAAAAAGAGGAAGCAGTGCTGGTTTTTCCTGGAGGACTAGGTACACTTGAAGAATTTTCGCAGCTACTCTCCTGGATGGCGATCAGCTTGGTACCAGAAAAACCAATGGGTATCCTTGATGTTCATGGGTATTATTCAGGATTGAAAGAATTGATTAGGAATTTTGCAAGAGAAGGATTTATGGCTGAGAAATGGCTCAACCATCTTTATTTTTCAAATGATCCTTTTGAGCTGATCGATCAATTATGTGCAACAGAAAAACAAACGAAATCAATGATGCAGGAGATTAAATAATGAGTTATATTTATTTAGCAGGACCTTTTTTTTCAGATGAACAAATCGAGCGGATTGCTCAGGTTGAAACGGCATTGACTGCCAATCCAACGGTGGATAGTTTCTACTCGCCAAGACACCATCAACACAGTAATTATGAGATGTTTAGTAGCGGATGGGCGCAAGAAGTCTACGAGAGAGACATGAAAGAACTTGCCTCGGCAGACTTGGTCGTAGCAATCCTAGACTTTGAACATCAGACGATCGATCCTGGCACTGCCTATGAATTAGGCGTCGCCACGATGATGGACAAACCGATCATCATTTTTCAAGAAGAAACGGTACCTACTAATTTGATGATCACCCAAAGTTTACATTCATATGTAAAAACGTTCGAAGCGATCCAAGCATATGATTTTAAGATGTTACCCAAAAGTGCTTATAAAGGCGAATATTTATAGAATGAGAAGGGATTAGATGTCAGTGATATTGATTTCAGGAACAATTGGCGCAGGAAAGAGTAGTTTGACCGATATGCTTGCCAAAAAGATTGATTCAACACCATTTTATGAAAATGTAGAGGACAACGAGGTACTACCTTTGTTTTACTCTAATCCAGAGCAATATGCGTTTTTATTACAAATCTTCTTTTTGAATAAACGATTTTTAGCTATGAAAAATGCACTGAACCATGATGATAACGTATTGGACCGTTCGATTTATGAAGACAGTTTATTGTTTCATCTAAATGCTGATTTAGGTCGTGTGTCAGATATTGAAGTCCAACAATACGATAACCTCTTAGATACGATGCTTCATGAATTAGATGATGTTGCACCTAAAAAAAGACCCGATCTACTCGTGCATATCAAAGTCTCTCTTGATACGATGTTGGCACGAATCAAGAAACGTGGACGAGACTATGAACAATTGGATAGTGATGAAACGCTTTATCAGTATTACCGCTCATTAAATGAACGGTATGATCAATGGTACGAAGACTTTGATGTTTGTCCAAAAATCCAAATAGATGGTGATGCCTTTGATTTTGTTGAAAGACCTGAAGATGCACAAGTCGTGATAGAGCAGATCCAAGCAAAATTGGCTGAATTAGAAGAACAGCAGTCTGGAAGTTATTATACCGACAATCAACATGCTAAAGGGCAGCAATTAGATTCGTCAGGTACTATGTAAGGCGAGACAAAAGTAAAATCCGCTTTTATTTTCAACCTGTAAGTGAATAAACGATGGAGATAGAAGTTCTCTCTTAAAAAAATAAGGCAACAACTACAAAAAGTGGAAGAATGATTTTTGTAGTTGTCGCCTTATTTTTAGAGACTAAACATTTCTGTTCCGCGCTCTTTTTTTGTATTTTTAACTATTTGTTTCTTTGTTCGACTCTTCTCGGCTTGTAAAAAACTCAAAAGGTTGATTCGAACCCTCGATCATTTTATGGCAATGGTCACAAAAATTGGCTCTTCCTTGGTCGTTGATCTCTGTGTGTACATTTTGATTCGTCGTACAGGTACAGTAATCTTGAGTATTTGCTGTCTGCATATTCTTTCTCCTTAGTATATCAAGTGCTTCTTTACTATAGCAGAAACACAGGATAGAAACAAAATTAATTAAGAAAACTTAGAATTTTTAGCGATGAACATGTATCAGAAAATTGACGCATCATTGTGAGCTTTCATAGTGAAAAACGGCTAAAAGATGCACGATCTAATGAAAAGAAACATGAGTGGGAAAGCATATTCTAAAACTGAATAAACGTCGAAATAGCAGTAACCGCTTCGAAAAATAAGGCACCATCCACAAAAATTAGGAAAACAATTTTCGTAGATGGCGCCTTATTTTTCGAGATGAAACATTTCTGTCTCGACTGCTGCTTTTATGTTATGCACTCAAACTATAACGTATAGATATTACCTTCATCATCTTCTATACGAAAATTACCGATTTTTCTAAAATGAAAAGTCTGAGTCGAACCGTCTTTTTTACCAACGATCGTATACTCCTCATTTTCAGTTGTGATCTTGACATCGGTTAACACGATTTTCTCTGGAGACGTGCTTGCTGTATCAGTTTCAGACTCAGCATATGTTCGTGTCCATTCCATCGTGTCATCTTTAAATTTGATCTCTGCATTGGCAAGGTCCATGTTTTTTCGGACCTTCAGTGTATAGGTGCTATTTGTTATATCAGATGTATCCGCCTGAAAAGTGGTCGTATTCGTTGTTTCTTCCGTTGAGTGATTTGATTGATTACAGCCAGAAAAAGTAAGTAAGGCAAAAATCAATGTAAAGTAAATCAATGTTTTTTTCAAAATAATGCCCCCAGTAGATTGGATAAAGTGATTATACCATTGAATCCAGCAACATGAAATAAATGGCTACAAAAAGTAAGTTTTTGAAGCCATTGGTGTTTTAGATTGGCGCTATGGGAAGATTGCCGGGGAGTAAAGTCATCATTTTTTGAGTATCCTTAGCCCGATTTTATTATTTGTCCTAATTGGTCTAGTCTTTTTATGGAAAACGGTTTATAATAATGATTGTAAGCGGAGAAAACGTTTGCTATATTGTGGATGTGCGACATAAAAAAACATAAATGAAAAGAAACAACGAGGTGCAAAAATGACAACATATCAATTTCCAGAAAAATTTTGGTGGGGTTCTGCAGCAAGTGGACCACAAACAGAAGGTCGTATACCTGGCGATCATAAAGGAGACAATATTTTTGATTATTGGTTTTCCAAAGAGCCAGAAAAATTCTTTGATCAAGTCGGTCCGGAAAAAGCGTCGCAAGTCTATACAAAATATAAAGAAGATGTCCAGTTGATGAAACAAACCGGACATAATTCATTTCGAACATCTATTCAATGGAGTCGCTTGATTCCAGATGAAACAGGTGAAGTCAATCCCCAAGCAGTCGCATTTTATAATAGTTATTTTGATGAACTGATTGCACAAGGTATTGAGCCATTTGTTAACTTGTATCATTTCGATATGCCAATGTACCTTCAAGAAAAAGGTGGGTGGTTAGCTCGTGAAACTGTCGAAGCTTATGAAACGTATGCCAAAACTTGTTTTGAATTATTTGGAACGAAGGTAAAAAAATGGTTCACGCATAATGAACCAATCGTTCCTGTCGAAGCTGGTTATTTATATCGTTGGCATTACCCTGAAGAGTCGGATATGAAAAAAGCAGTTCAAGTTGGCTATCACGAGGCATTATCTTCTGCGTTAGCTATCAAAGCCTATCATGAAACAAAACAAGACGGTAAAATCGGGATCATCTTAAATTTAACACCTAGTTATCCAAGAAATGAGAACGATCCTGCCGATGTGAAAGCTGCGCAAATCGCCGATGCCTTTTTCAATCGCTCATTTTTAGATCCCGCTGTTAAAGGAGAATTTCCACAAGAATTGATCGAGATCGTAACTGAGCTAGATCTTCTTCCGGACATGCAGGAAGAAGATCTAGCAATTATCAAAAATAATACGGTGGATCTTTTAGGAATCAATTATTATCAGCCACGCCGTATCAAAGCTAAAGAAACAGCAATCGATACAACAAATGGCCCAATGCCCGAAGATTACTTTGATAACTATGAAATGCCGGGACGTAAAATGAATCCTTATCGCGGGTGGGAGATTTATGAAAAAGGTATTTACGATATCTTGATCAATGTTCGAGACAACTACGGCAACATCGACTGTTTTATCTCAGAAAACGGTATGGGTGTTGAAAATGAAGCCCGCTTTATTGAAGCTGACGGAATGATCCATGATGATTATCGCATCGAATTTGTCCAAGAACACTTAAAATATGTGCATCAAGCAATCGAAGAAGGTGCGAACTGCTTAGGCTATCACATGTGGACGTGTATGGATAACTGGTCATGGACGAATGCGTATAAAAATCGCTATGGCTTTATTTCAGTCGATCTAGCTGATGGCAAACGGACGATCAAAAAATCTGGCTACTGGTTCAAAGAAGTAGCTGATACAAATAGTTTTTCTGTTTGATTAGAAATTTGTTCTTTTTTGAAATTTTTTAATTTAAAAAATGATCCCGAGATTCACGATGATCTCGGGATTTTCACTTTCATACATCATCGATATGCGTTATTTTTTATCTTTTTCTTTAATTTCTTCGCTTAAAGTTTCATTTTTTGTATATAATAGATTAGGTAAATTTGAATGGGAGTGGAAGAAGGTATGCGAAAAAAAAGGCCTTTTCTTCTCTTTTGGTTAATTGGCTTTTTTATAATACTTATGTTATCCGCAGTATTTTCTGGTAAAATGACCGCTGATCTTGCGCACAAAGAACCAGAAACAACCATTGCAAATAAAGCTTCAGTAGATGAATTCAAAAAAGAATTTTCAACCTATTGGTGGGCGGACTACGAAGTTGTAGCGAACTATGAAAAGGGAGAATTAGAGATTTATCTGCCAAAAGACAAGGAAAAAAATCAATTCATCAATGTCAATGATGTATTAAGTGCCCTTTCAATCAGGCAAGTCCAACACGGAGACAAGCACTTGAGTGTGCTGCTTTTGACCGAAGATAAACAGAAAGTCGCACGGTTAAAAAATGGAAAGGTATCTTCTAGTTATTCTGAAAAAGTAGACCCAGACATGGTCAATCAACGCTTGACTGAATGGCGGAAGACGACAGAAGAAATCCAAGAAATAACTGAAACCACCACCTCTTCATCCGAAGAGACGTCCAATACGACTAATTCTAGTGTAGTAACTGGACCGTAACAGCAACAAGCGCATAAACAAGTGAAAAAAGTTCAAATTTTCTAACATAAAAATATTGAGATCTGCTAGTGGAAGAGTTGGGGCAAGAAATGTTCAGCTCTGATCAATAAGGCGGAATCTAGGCAAATTAAGACAATTTGCCTAGATTCCGCCTTATTTTCGAAGCAGTTACTTTCCGGAAAGCAGAAAAGCAACGATAGAACACCAGTTATTAATTTATAAAAAAGAGTAAAAAAACAGATTTTTTTAGCAAAAACTAAATGTTTAGGAGCAAAATAGACAGGAACAATAATTTAGAGAGAAGTGGTGACTTTGACACAACTAAAAAAAATTGGCCAACATCAAGTACTCATCGTTTTGATTGCTGGCTTTTTCTTTTGGATGAAAACGATTTTTGCCTACTATACTGATTTTTCTTTAGGCGTAGAAGGAAGCATCCAAACGTTTATTTTATGGATCAATCCAATAGCGACAACGCTATTGTTTTTTGGGATTTCTTTGTATTTTAAGAAAGTCAGAACAAGTTTGATCGTTTTATTTATCATCGATTTTTTAAACACGTTATTGCTATATTTGAATATTATTTTCTATCGTGAGTTCACAGATTTCATTACCGTTAAATCAGCACTAGGTTTCTCCAAGGTTTCCCAAGGATTGTCTGGTAGCTCTTTTTCTTTGATGAAGCCTCATGATATCCTTTATTGGATCGATATCGCCGTCTTTGCTTTTCTGCTGATTCGCGTATTTATAAAAAAAGTACCATTGAAAGCACTCCCTGTGCGTAAGCCAGTGGCGGTTGCGGTGACTTGTTTGTCTGCGTTGATCTTTTCTGGCAATCTGGCAATGAGTGAAGCGAATCGCCCTCAATTATTGCAACGGACATTCGATCGTTCTTATATTGTTAAATATCTTGGACTTGATGCCTATACGATCTATGATGGGATAAAAACAGGGATCACTAGCAGTGTCAGAGCGCATGCAAGCAGCAATGGCTTAGATGAAGTTCTCGATTACACCAAATCTCACTACGCTGCTCCTGATCCAGAGATGTTTGGACTTGCAAAAGGAAGAAATGTGATCGTATTGCATTTGGAAAGTTTTCAACAATTTTTGATCAATATGAAAGTAGATGGACAGGAGGTCACTCCTTTTTTAAATAGTCTCTTTACCGATCAGGGAACAATCAGTTTTGATAACTTTTTCCATGAAGTTGGACAAGGGAAAACCAGTGATGCGGAGAACATGTTGGAAACCGGGACGTTTGGGTTGCCTCAAGGTTCGTTGTTTACAGAATTAGGTTCAGATAATGTGTTCCAAGCTGCTCCAGCCATCTTGGATCAGACACAAGGCTATACCAGTGCGGTTTTTCATGGGAATGTCGGTAGTTTCTGGAATCGTGATCATGTATACAAAAATCTAGGGTATGATAATTTCTTTGATCGCTCATATTTCGCTGATTCAGATGAGATGCTTGGCTATGGTATTTTAGATAAAAATCTATTTCGAGAATCCGCAAACTATCTTGAACATTTGCAACAACCATTTTATGCGAAGTTTCTTTCTGTCACGAATCACACCCCTTATTATACAGATGACAAAAACTTTGATTTTCCTTCGTTAAATACAGGAAATAGTACCGTTGATAATTATGTGCGGACGGCCCATTATTTAGATCAGTCTCTCAAACAGTTCTTTACTTATTTGAAAGCTTCTGGGATTTATGACCATTCGATGTTCGTGATTTACGGGGATCATTTTGGTATCTCAAATACGGACAATAAAGACCTTGCTTCAGCACTAGGAAAAGATCCAGAAACATGGGGCGATTTTGATAATGCGCAGATGCAAAGAGTACCACTGATGTTCCATATTCCAGGTTATACAAAAGGAACAGTCAAACATGAGTATGGTGGTGAAATCGATGTTTTACCAACTTTACTCCATTTATTAGGAATCGAGGACAAAAATTATATCCATTTTGGTACAGATTTACTTTCACCTCAACATGACCAAGTCGTGGCATTCAGAAATGGGAATTTTGTCGCGCCGGATTACACCGTATTAGGTGGAAAAATCTATGATACGAAAACAGGGGCATTACTTGAAGAAAACCAAGCAGCGGAACAAAAAGTCGCACAAGAACAAAATCAGGTAAAAACAGCTTTGAGTCTTTCTGATAAACTCAATCAAGAAAATCTTTTGCGATTCTATGTGCCAAATGGATTTACGACGATCGATCCTGCAAAGTATGACTATAAGAATCAAGTGCAACGGAACCAACAAATTGAAAAAGAAAAAGGTGCAGCCTCAACAAGTGTCTATTCTAAAAATCATGATCAAACAACAACCAATCTATACCCTGCAGAGGATGGATCGGCGGACAAACCATAGACATGGCTAGATGTCGGTGAAGGAGCAAGCTATCTTAAGGCTTCTTTCACAACCTGGATCAACGGTGTTCAAGTAGCTGACCTTCAACACTAAACTGAAAAATCAAAAAATATGAGGAACTATTTTCTGCCTTTTCATCTTACTGTTCAGGTCAAAGCGCTTCTTTCACAACCTATGATAAACGGTGTTCGAAAGCCAGCTCCTTCAATATTAAGTCAAAACTTGAAAAAATATAGAAAGCTATTTCCTCAAGTTTCATCTTAATATTCGGAGCTGAACGGCTTTCTCACAACCTGGATCAACGGTGTTCAATCAGCAACACTTCAGTAATAAGTCAAAAAAACCTAAAATGAAAAAGCCATTTTTGCTTTTTCTGCCTTATTATTCAGTGCTGAACGCTTCTTTCACAACCTTACAAAACTTCCAAAAAGTTGTAATTTCACTTTTTAGAAGTTTTTTTATTGTTCTTCAAATATTTTTTTATTTATGCGTACTTAATTAGTGAATGCAATAAATATTTCGATAGTTATTTCTCTTTTTCGGTTGTTGTTCTGACGAAGAGGATCTTATTGGAAAATGCACACACTAAAGGAGGCATATTATGCACGATGGAGAATTGATCAAAAAATTACGGGTAAGTCGCAAGTTGACACAGTCACAATTGGCAGAAGGGATCTGTTCAAAAACTTCGCTTGTGGGGATCGAGAATCGTACGATCAAAAAAATTTCTTTTTTAACACTGATGGCATTTCTTGATCGGTTGAATATCACACTTACTGAATACGAATCGTTACGAAATCAAGTGGAAGAACCACGGAAAACGAGAAAAACACGTAATCTTTTGAATAAAGTTCAGGAGGATGATTTTGATCCCTACAAAGAAATCGCCGACAATCGCAAGCAATTTAAGCGAACGGCTGATCTTTACTATCTCGTACTGAATATACATATGTATTGGAAATCAAGTGTGAAGCCAGATATCCAATTGGAATTTTTGGGATATGAGATACGAATGATCGAAGATTACTTTATGAAACTGAAAGAATTTGGTCGATATGAACTAGACTTATTAGCAGAGTTCCCCTTTATTTTCAGCGATTCCTTTATCGAAAACAATTATTTGAAAATTAAAAAAAGAATGCGTAAAGCAATGAAGTCAGGTTATGATCAGTGTTTGTTTCTTTTTTTAAAGAATTTAACTGTCTATTATATCGACAAAAAAAGATATAAAAAAGCACGAAGTATCAATGAAGATATGTATCGTTGTTTAGGTTTGAAATCAAAGACAGCTGTCATTTACGAGAGTTTGATGTCCGATTATTATCGTCGATTGATCGCCACCGCATTAGGGGAACCAATCAAAAAAGAGGAGTTTGAGTCATTATTTGCAGTGATCGAGTATACCTTAGGCAAAGAAGAGCGAGATGAATTAGAAGAAAAACTATTGTCTATCCAAGCACAACGCTAGAGATTTGCTGAAAGCGGCTATTTAGTGGGCATTTGACTTAATACAAAAGGAAAACCAGTCCCTCTAGTATTGAGTCAATCCTCTCACTAAACGTGTGGAGCATGACCTCTAACAGAAGGACTGGCATATCAATAAGATGATCAAAAATTGATGCACTCAAAAAGTCAGTGAGCAAAAAATTTATTTTTTCGCATCTTCTACTTTCTTTGTATCGAATGGCGGAAAGAAACGTGTGATCTCAGTATTGGCTGCATCTCGTGAATCCGAAGCGTGAATGATATTTTCTGTACCAGGTAAGGCAAAATCGCCTCTGATCGTCCCAGGAACGGCATCCGCTGCTTTTGTTGCACCGACCATTTTGCGTACGAGATCGATCACATCTTCACCTGTTAATACCAGATAGACGACTGGACCAGAAGTCATATAGTCGATCAAGTCATCGAAAAAGCTTCGATTAGATAGATGTTGATAGTGTTCTTTTGCTAGTTTTTCAGTCATCGTCGCGAATTTCATTTCAGCGATTGCGAATCCTTTTTCTTCAAAACGCTGGATGATTCGGCCAATCAAATGACGTCTTACCCCATCAGGTTTGATAATAACAATTGTACGTTCCATATCCTTCACTCCGATCTGTTGTGATAGGTTCATTATACCTAGAGAAAGAAAACATGACAAACGAATCCCTTAGAGTTTCAACTTTTTTGAAAATGTGTTTGACATTCCAGCCAATAGTTGTTACATTAGGTGAGGAAAAACTGAATAAGATTTGTTAGGTGAGGCTCCTATACAAACATAGGCTACTGCCCAAAAATGTCGAGAGACGCCAATGGGTAGAACAGGAATTGTCGAGATAAGGCTTTTCATAAGGTAGCTAAAAGCTCTTTTGCTTTTTACGTTGTATAGTGCCAAAACTCAACGAGTAGATCATCCATGCTTTTTTTTGTGCACTTTTTTGACCTTTCGCTGAGTTTTGGCGAAAGGTTTTTTGTTTCTCACCAATCTGTTTTTTCAAATAAAAAGGTGTTAGAGGGTGATCAAGTTGGGAAGTTGAAGTATCCAGTAGTCGGCCAAGAAAGTAATTTAAGTAAACGAAAGGAGATGAGAACAAATGGATGAAAGTCCGGTGTACAAGGAGACAAAGCGTTGGTATGTTGAGACTATTATCTATCTGTTCTCAGCGCCTTTAGAACACTCTGTCTCCGTTGATTAGATAAACGATCAAGCGCACAACAGATATCAGTGTGTGCTTGATAAGATCAAAGGAGGAACACGAGATGGAAAAAAAGAAAGAAACAAAAAAAGTCTACGCTGGTTTTGCTAGTAAAAATAAGCAACAGTTATTTGACTTATTTCAAACAACACAAAAAGGCTTGTCTTCAGAACAAGTAGAAAATTTAAGAGAAACTTATGGAAATAATAGTATTTCATATGGAAAGAAAACGCCGTTTATTGTAGAAGTGATCAAGGCGTTTATCACCCCTTTCACATTAGTATTGATTGCTTTAGGAATTATTTCTTTTATCACCGAGTATCTATTAGCTGCTCCAGCAGATAAAGATTTGTTTGGTGTAATCATCATTTTTGCCATGGTGTTAGTCAGTGGCACGATGACCTTGATCCAATCCGTACGTTCGAACCAAGCTGCTGAAAAGTTGAAATCATTGGTGAAAGTAACAGCTGCCGTAAAACGAGATGGTGAATACAAAGAAATTCCTATGGAGGAAATTGTTTGTGGCGATCAAGTTCGTTTGTCAGCCGGAGATATGATCCCAGCAGACATGCGGTTGCTTTCTGCCAAAGATTTATTTATCTCACAAGCGGCATTAACGGGTGAAAGCTATCCCGTTGAGAAACATGCGACTGTGTGCTCTGGAAGAACACAAAGCGAAACGAGTTATGAAAATATTGCATTCATGGGAAGCAATGTGATCAGTGGTAGTGCAGAAGGTATCATCATCTCTGTTGGGAACGACACGATGTTTGGACATGTGGCACAAAACTTATCACAAAAACCGATAAAAACAAGCTTTGAATTAGGCATCCAAAAAACATCCATGTTGTTGATCAAATTCATGGCATTGATGGCACCAACTGTGATCGTGATCAATGGATTTACAAAAGGAGACTGGTTAGAAGCATTCTTGTTTGGTTTATCAGTCGCTGTTGGGTTAACACCAGAAATGCTACCGATGATCGTTACGACAAATCTGGTCAAAGGTGCCAGTGCTATGGCGAAAAAAGGAACAGTCATCAAAAATCTAAATGCCATTCAAAATTTTGGTGCGATCGATGTCCTTTGTACAGATAAAACAGGTACATTGACTCAAGATAAAATTATTTTAGAATACCACATGGATTGTGAAGGAAATGAAAATGACCGAGTACTGCGCCACGCCTACTTGAATAGTTACTACCAAACTGGATTAAAGAATCTTTTAGATGTTGCCATTATCGATGAAGCAGTTGAGACGTTAGATACAGAGAAGATTCGTTATCAAAAAGTAGATGAAATCCCCTTTGATTTTGAACGTAGAAGAATGAGTGTCGTGGTGGCTGACCCAGCTGGAAAAACGCAAATGATCACAAAGGGTGCGATCGAAGAAATGTTAAGTATCTCTTCATACATCGACCTTGGTGGTGAAGTCAAACCATTGACTGCTGAACAAAGAGCAACAGTTTTGGCGAAAGTGAAGGACTTGAATGAAGATGGGTTGCGTGTGATCGGTGTCGCGCAAAAAACGAATCCAAGTGTGGTTGGAGAATTTTCAGTGAAAGATGAGTCAGAAATGGTCTTGATTGGCTATCTAGCTTTCCTTGATCCACCAAAAGAAACAACCAAACAAGCCTTGAAAGCTTTGAAAGATCATGGTGTTGCTGTAAAAGTATTGACTGGTGACAACGAGTTGGTCACACGTTCTGTTTGTCGACAAGTAGGCTTACAAATCAATGAATTGATCACTGGCGAGAAAATCGCTGAGATGTCTGATAAGGAATTAGGAAAAGTTGCTGAGGCACATGATGTCTTTGTCAAATTGAATCCGCAACAAAAAGCACGATTAACCACTGCCTTACGTAACAATGGTCACACAGTAGGTTTTTTAGGCGATGGTATCAACGACGCACCAGCAATGAAAGTCGCAGATATCGGTATTTCAGTAGATACAGCAGTAGATATTGCAAAAGAATCAGCGGATGTTATCTTGTTAGAAAAAGATTTGATGATTTTAGAAAAAGGATTATTGTCAGGTAGAGAGACTTTCGGCAATATTATGAAATACATCAAAGCGACAGCTAGTTCAAACTTTGGCAACATGTTTTCTGTCTTAGTAGCTAGTACATTCCTTCCATTTTTACCTATGCTACCGTTACAAATTTTATTCTTAAATTTGATTTATGATGTATCTTGTATCTCTTTGCCATGGGATAGAATGGATAAAGAATATTTGCATGAACCAAAAAAATGGGAAGCATCAAGTATTGGCAAATTTATGGTGTACTTCGGACCAACGAGTTCCGTTTTTGACATCACGACCTATCTATTGATGTACTTTGTGATTTGTCCAGCAGTGGTTGGTGGAAGTTACCATACATTGACTGGCTCACAACAAGTTCTATTTATCGCATTGTTCCATGCTGGTTGGTTTGTTGAATCTTTATGGACGCAAACCTTAGTGTTACACGCGTTACGGACACCTAAAGTGCCTTTCTTGCAAAGTAATGCCACTTTTATTATGTTTTCAATTACAACATTAGGTATTCTAGTAGGTTCTGTTCTTCCTTTTACTAATTTTGGTGAAGGACTAGGATTGTTACCATTACCAGCTAACTATTGGATTTGGTTGATCGTGACTGTTATCGCTTATTTAGGATTAGTTACATTCATGAAAAAAATCTATATCAATAAATTTGGAGAACTATTGTAAAAGAAAATCTTTTCTGCACTTTCGTACGAGGAATTTGAGCATCCTTCAGGTAAGATTTCAATAAAAAAATAAACTTCATTTAAATGGTTCGCTTATTCTATAAAATTTTAGTGAATCGCTGCATCGTTCCATCAATAGTAAAACGCTGATAGATTAGGTATTTTAAATACCTAATCTATTTTTTTTCTGCGCTACTAAAAAAGTCAAGTACTCGCGTAAGTTATATTTAAATAATTTTTCAAAAAAGAATAAATTATATTTAAATATAACGGAAACAAGCGTTATACAATGTGTTCGAGCGATTGTTTAAAAGCAATCTATTATTACCCGTTGCCAGCTATTGTTATGTTGGATAAAGAAAATCTATGATTCAAGTAAGACTCAAAATGCTTGATTTTTAGAAAAACTAGATAACGATAAACCATTGATATAGCAGTTCGATCAAACATTGAATCAAATGGATCATTTGTCTCACTTCTTGACTCGCAACGGGATAAGGGGGCGAAGAATGGATCAATTGAAGCAATCCGACGGGGAAATACTCTTGGGAAATACGATCATAAGAGTATGCTGGGAATCGTGGCTTCAATAGAAGCGGGAATGATATATTGTCGTAGTTACTCTAAGTAGATTTAAGCGAATAACTAATGATAAGTGAGTGTAGTTGGGGTTACGGTCACGAATAGTTGAGCTATCGTTTATAAAAATAGCTGTTTGTTTAGATCGGTAGCTAATAATGTTGAGACAGGTAGATAAAATTTTTGTTACAGAGGTTTGAGTCGAAAATAGTGGAGTCTAAAATTGATCCTTTAAGGTCGGAACATAAGTGTTCAAACAAATAAGCCATCATCCATGAAAAATTGTATTTTACAAATTTTTATGAATGATGGCTTATTTATGAAAAATGGTGTTTGGGAATAGAATGTATTCATTTTTGAAGGGATTACGCATGGTCATTCGATGAGTATAAACAAAAAAAAGATTATAATGCAAAACTCGAAATAAAAAAACAACAAAACGCACTCAGAAAAATAGCCGTTTAAAAAAATGACTGGTTCTTTACTATATTATAATTCATGAAAATTTCATTCGTTTTTCATGGTAGAAAATTAAATAAGCAGAAAATGGGTGATAAAGCGAATTAGCGACACATGATTAACGTTGATATAACAGCTTTTTTTACTTTCAATTGAATTTTTAAAATCACTTGTTATTTTTAAAAGTCAAATAATATGCTCTGAAAAAAATTAATCGTTTTTCAGTAATAAAGAAATTTTTTTTAAAAATAACTGAATTTAACATTATACAATACAAAAAGAATCAAGCAAGCAATAATAATTATCAATAAGTTAATTTTGTTGTATGAAGCAGAAGGGAAGATAAGATGAAAAAAAATATTGTTATGTGTGTTGCCGCAATGCTTCTTTTTTCAGGAATAACTTCTCCATTGTCAACCGTCGTGCAGGCAGTGGATGCTGAAAATGACTCAGTCACTCTATCACCCACAACTCAAACAGAAGAGTCGATTGATCAAACCATGCAAAGTGAAGAGACAGTCACACAGACAACAGAATCAGTAAAAGAGGAGGTGAAACAGTCAGAGGCGCAGACACAAGAATCGACGACTGAAGAAAAACACTTTACTTTAACTTTTATGACAGATAGCACTCATTTATTCGAATCAGGAGCGGAAGTTAAAGAACTGACAGTGAAGGAAAACGAAAAATTAGCAAGTAATGATATCCCGAGTTTTGCGGATGATCAACCATTGAACGGTTGGGAAGTTGAAGGCAAACTCTATACGAATGAAGAAATCAGCCAATTAACAGTGACGAAGGATCTACAACTAAAAGCAGTATTTAAACAACAGGCATTCCGCTCTTTGAGAAGTACAGATGCTTCGATCAAAGATACGATTGCTACCGCGGATAAGACGAAAGTACTTGTTGTACCAAATCCTACAGATAGTACGCAAGCTTACCAGACATATGCTGCATCAGATACCGGAGTAAAAGCGGCATTAAATGATTTGTATCATGCGGGCAATATGCAAGATTACGTCATGTATATGGGATCAAACGTCACATTAACAGCTGCAACAGTCGCTAACAATATTCCAAGTACGGTCGATGCAACTAACGCTACGTTTGCCTCATTAAAAGATAAAGTAAATAAACTAGTGATCACTGGCCATTCAGATGATCCAATCACACAAGATTTAACGGTACCATCTGGTGCAAAAACACTTGCTTTTACTGCGAATGCTTACTTTGGTTCAACGATTACTTTACGAAATATTAGCTATACCGGCTCTTACTTCTATATGAATGGACACAGCTTGAATTTGAATGGGGGAGCAAACGGTAATGGTATTTCAATCTATGGTGGAACCAATTCAGGAGATGTCGTAGGGAATCCGGTAATCACTATCAATACGACAGGTTCTTATACATGGAATATCTTTGGTGGTAATCAAAATGGCGGTACGCTGAAAGGGAATACGAGTATCGTTATCAACAATACGAATAATGGGGGAATCAATACATTAGCAGGAGGAGCTAATATTGGTACCGTTGATGGAAACGTCTCTACGATTATCAATAATGCGGGTGGACGAATCACAAATTTGTACGGTGGTGGAAATGGAACCAGTGCGACCAATACAGCAAATGTTACGGGTACTGTATCTACAACTATCGGGATTACCAATAGTGCAACAGGGTTTCAATTAAGTACCTTTTATGGTGGTGTCATCTACGGGAATATTGGTGGAAAAGTAACCAATAACATCTCAGGTTATGGTCGTTGGTACGGCGCAGGGGAACGATTCATCGGTGGGTCCTCTCGAGGAAATATCGGAACCAATCGTTCAACTGACGGAATCGAAACAAATTTGGATAGTAGTTTATACAGTGCTGGACGGGCAGAATTTGAAGGCGGCAATCGTTATACCGGTACGGTCACTGGGAATATCACGAATACGGTCAAAGCAGGAACCCCATCTGCCGGTGGAATCAATGACTTCAATGGGGGCGCCGGCAATAACGTGGTTAAATTCAATAAAAGTGGGATTGGGGCATCAAATGAAACAACCTATGATGCGTATACACCACAACAAAGAGCGGATTTAGCCAAAGCTGCGGCAGAGTTCAAAGTCTTCGGTAACATCACCTCAAAATTAGTCAGTGGTTCATTCAATAATGGTGCAATTTGGACAACAGCAGCAGGTCGCGGTGGCTACATCGAAGGTAACACAACGATTGAAGTTGGAACGGCTAATGCGGATGGTTCAATCGGCGGAACTGGCTTTGCCTATTCCGGATCAATGCCAACCGATTTAGCCTATTCGACCACGAAGAAAAATCGGGGGGAAGCTTCTGGTTGGGACGTTGTAGGTGGAGGTGGTTATCCTGCTTCAAATGATACATGGGACATCTATATTAAAGGAGATACACAAACAATATTAAATAATACTGTAGCGCGATGGACTTATGGTGGTTCTTATTCAGGGGTTATTGAAGGAAATAGTTCAAACATATTAAATGGTGGAATCGCTGATACGTTAGAAGGTACAGGCTATGCAGGTACACGTGTGTATGGTAACGGACAAACCATCGTCAATGATGGTCAAGTAGACTGGTTCTTATCTGGTGGCGGATGGGATGACAAAAAAATTGTCGGAAACGTAGGAGTGACCGTTTATGAAGGCGTCATTAATGCTTCAATGGGTGCATCCTATGGTGCAAGTGGTGGACATACTGTCACTGGAAATTCAGATAATCGCATCTATGGTGGGAACTTCTCTGGTACTCCACGAACTGGTTCTAATGGCTTTTCTGGTGGTATCACAAACTATGGGTCACTACTTGGAAATGCTAGTTTACTCATCGATTTACGAAACTATGACGGTGAATTCAAGTTGCCGGGTAATACGTATATCACAGGTGGACGACCATATGGACAAAACACGAATTTGGGGACATCTGCAGACAATACGATTACGTTGAATATCTTTACCAAACCAGGTGTGGATTCATTAAATGGTGCGAGCATTTATGGGGATGGTGGTAGTAATGCTGCGTACACCAAAAATGGCTCGATCCAGATGAATATCCAAGCGGAGGGTTCTAGTATTGGTAATCTGTATGCTACACAGTATTCCAATATCAGCAGTGGGAAAATTTTGCGTAATGTTACTGCTAATGTTCAAGGAGCGGTCAGCATCAACGGTTTATCCGGTGGTGCAGCCAGTGATAACTTTACGAATACGATCGCTAGTGCTAGTACCAACAAAGTCGTGTTCAATTTTGGTGAAAATGTCGATGGTACAAACAACTATCAAACTGATCCAATCAATCTTACTGGACTAGGCATCGTCAATTTCACCGAATTAAATGTAACAAACGGATTGAAATTAATGGCAAATGGCGGAAATATCAAAAATGGTTTATCTGCGACTGCTGCCAATCATGCAACAACCTATCATTCATTTGGAAACATCCATCTGTCAAAAAATGCTGGGATCGGCGTTTCAACTTCTAGTAACTTAATTTCAGCAGCTAAGTTAACTATAGAGGATGAAGCCACTTTAGAAACGATTCCTGGAACAGGAAAAGTCAATATTTCAGATGTCGAGTTTCCTGATCCTGCAAAAGATGAATTAGTCTGGATCAAGTCAACTACTGGAGATTCAGCAACACAAGTAGATAGTACCGGTACATGGTTCGGTGCAAATAAAGCCTATCAAGTTTTGACAATCAATCCAACGATTGCCAATGCAACAAAGCTAACACCTTTGAATTTCAGAGGAACTGAAAAAGCAACTGGGAAAAGCTTCATCGGAGATAACGATGTCTCAAAATCCGGTAGTGGTTATGGTATCGCCATACCTGGTTCAGTTATCGATTATGAAGTAGAAAATCCTGGGATCGCTCAAGGCAAAGGAAGTATTTTTCATAACGTCAGTGAAGTGAAAGAAGGAAATGCGCCATTAGTCTTGAATGCATGGGGCACAGAAACTGCAGGTACAAAAGTTCAAAAAGGACGCTTGGTGATTCCATCAGGAAAAGGTATCACACCAAAATTAAGCTTTGAACCAGAAACACAAACAACTGGTTCATGGTTGTACCAAGCAGAAATCATCAGTTCAAAAAAAGGAGATACCTCAACAACGATTGCTGAACAAAAGGATTCTTCAACGATCGATTGGCAATCGCCAGATAGCGAATACAGTTATGAAGTCAAAGTGAAGTATTCGAATGCAGCTGAGCTTTCTGCTAAAAATGTGATCATTTCTGAAAAAGAAGCACAAGATTTAGTCGATAAACAATCGATTTTAACATTGATGGAGGCGAAGGGACGTCCATTCTTTACGGATTCGATCACCGCTGATGTGATGAACGAGATCAAGCAACCACTAGCAGCAGATGAAGTTTCCAGAAAACATGTCATTGATTACAAAGTCGGTACGACAGGGAATGAAAAGGAACAACAAGCAAACTTGATTGTTGTAAAAAATGAAGCAACGATTTCGACGGATCGCAGTTTTGCCGTCTATGCAAAAGATGTTCGGATGAGTTTATCTGATGCCAATGGATTGACGTCTCAACAAGAGTTGAATCAACGAACATTGGCACAAGTGATCTTAGCTGATGGCAGTGCGAATCAAGTACCAACGTTGACAGACGCAACGTTTTCAGCAATCAAGAATGCGACAGAAGCGGAAGTTTTAAAAAATGTTTCAACGACGTATAGCTATCAACTAAATGGAATAACAACTGAAAAAACAATCAATGTAGCAATTACAGGTACATTAGAGCTTAAAGAAGTACCAAATACGATGAATTTCGAGACACAAAAAGTTAAGACAACGACTCAAACGTATTGGCCATTGATCGAAGGTGATTTGATCGTGAAAGATACAAGAGGTTCTGAACGGGATAGCTGGCAATTGACAGTCACTGAAAAACAACCTTTGACTTCGGGGACAACCCAACTTTCTAATACACTTTCATTTACAGACGGTACAAAGAATACCGTACTCGGCCCCAATGCAGTGATCGTGGAAGAGAAGACACTGACGACAAATGGTGAATATCTTGTCAATCAAGAGTGGGGACAAACGAACAACAAAGGAATCAAGTTAACTGTTCCTCCGGAAAAACAAAAAGTCGGAAGTTATCAAGGAACATTATCATGGTCATTGGTTGCAGCCCCTGGTAACCCATAGAAAACACGACGATAGAGAATAGGTGGGAAAGATGAAGAAAAAAAGGTGGAAGATCCTTGTGTTGTTAGGACTTCTTTTTACTCAAACGCCAATTGGTCTAGCCGATGAAGAGCAATCGTTCAAAAGTGAGGGTGTTACAGGATTTTATGGCACCTATGAATATCCTGAAGCAGGAAGTAGCAGTTCCGAAGAAGGGGTGGGTGAGCAAACTTCCCCCAGCTCTACTCAAGAGGATCAAACGTCCTCTGAAAAAAATGGAGCAACTGTGGAACAGCAAGAGGCGATACAAGGGGATAGCAAACAGTTACCAAAAACTGGAGAATACAGAAGTAAACAATTTACGATTATTGGAAGTTTCCTTCTTTTGATCGTGTTGATAATTATTGTTATAAAAAGGAGAAGAAGAGAAAAATGAAAAAGACAACGTTGTTAACAGCTGGAATTATTTTATTTAGTACACTAGTAGGAACAAGCACAGTATTTGCTGCGGATGAAACTGCAAGCTATGAGACAAATGGAGTGATCGCATTTGAAGCAGATACCGATCCAACAAACCCGGTTGATCCAACTGATCCAACAAGTCCGGTAGAACCAGTAGATCCAACTGATCCAAATGGACCAAATCCAGGGACAAACGGACCATTATCAATTGATTTTGCTTCAAGCTTCCAATTTGGGAAACAAAAAATCACTACTGTCACAAAAGACTACTATGCACAGATCCAAACATTCAAAGATGGAACAGACGGACCAAACTACGTCCAAGTAACAGACAAACGTGGAACACAAGAAGGATGGAGCTTATCTGTCAAGCAAGACAGTCAATTCAAAACTGCTGCTGATGAAGAGTTATCTGGTGCAGTACTATCCTTAAGTAACGGTGCAAGTGCATCGATCATGGATGATCAATACAAACCAGATCTAGTAACACAAAACACATTGACTCCTGGAAGCGAATCAGTCTTGATGACTGCTGACGCGGGTAAAGGCATGGGAACTTGGATCTACAAATTTGGTACGGATGCCACACAAGGCGCAACTGCTGTAAAACTTAACGTACCAGGTAAAACGGTCAAATTAGCGAAAGAGTATAGCACCACATTGACATGGAGCCTTAAATCTACTCCAGCACCATAAAAGAAAAAGGCAGAAAATGAATCACTTTGGGGGATCGTATGAAAAAAACAGTAAGTGGTTTAATGATCATTAGTCTTTTGACAGGAGTTACGGTTACCGTCCAAGCAGTCGATCAAGCAAAGTATACAAGTAACGGTACGGTCAATTTTATACCTGATACGGAACCAACCGATCCAGTCAATCCAATCGACCCTGATCCAGACAAACCGGTTCATCCAACTAATCCAGATGTAACGGACCCAGAACCAGGAACAAAAGGCCCACTATCGATCGACTTTGCTTCAAGTTTTGATTTCGGCATGAATAAGATATCGAATAAAACAGAAACCTATTATGCCAAAGCACAGACTTATGTAAATGACGATGGCACATTTTCGGATCTAGTCACACCAGATTATGTCCAAGTGTCTGATCACCGAGGAAATAATGCTGGTTGGACATTGAAAGTATGTCAAAACGGTCAATTTAAGAACGATGACACATTAAACAACACGTTGACTGGCGCGGTAATCGAATTGCAAGATCCGGTAGTCAAATCAAATGCAGAGGGTGTGGCTGCACCGACTGCGACCACTGAAATCGCCTTAGATCCAAACGGTGCAGAATCGATTGTTCTAAGTGCAGGACAAGATGCAGGTTCTGGTACGTGGATCGAAGCGTGGGGGGATAAAGTGGAGACAATCACAATGAAAGACCAAAAAAATAAAGACGTATCCTCAATGGTTACAAAAAGTGTTTCATTGACCATCCCGGGTAAAACGCCGAAAGATGCAGTCACGTACTCAACAACATTAACTTGGAATCTATCTGATACACCAGGAAATTAAGAATGGAGAAAATAAAAATGAAAAAATCACAAATGATCTTATTATCAACAATGTTATTAGGCGGAGTATTCAGCACAGTTAGCGTAGCAGCAGCTGATGGTGGAGAGTATACTTCAAATGGTGTCATCAATTATGTGCCAAATACAGAGACGACTGATCCAGTTGATCCACTTGATCCAGAACAACCAGTGACGCCAGTTGATCCAACAAATCCTGATGGTAAGCCAAATCCAGGTACAAATGGACCATTGTCGATCGACTTTGCTTCAAGTCTAGTCTTCGGTGAACAAAAAATCACGTCTAAAACGCAAACATACTATGCTGCAGCACAAAAATATAAAGATGCAAGTGATGTTGAAAAAGAAGGACCAAACTTTGTTCAAGTATCTGACAACCGCGGAACTGAAACAGGTTGGACATTGAAAGTAAAACAAAATGCACAATTCAAAACAGCGGAAGACCAAGAATTGACAGGTGCAAAAATCACATTATCAAATGGTAATGTCGTGACTGGTTCACAATCAGCAAAACCAACAGGCGTTGCAACTTTCAGCATAGATCCAAGTGGTAGTGAATCATTAGTGATGAGTGCGAAAAATGGTGAAGGTGCTGGAACGTATTTGATGGATTGGGGAAATTCAGTGGATACTGCGAAAAATAGTATTGCACTAGAAGTACCAGGTTCAACGACAAAATACGCAAAAGCTTATCAAACAACGTTCACTTGGACGTTAACAGATGCGCCAGGAAACTAATCGAATACAATCTGGTCAAGGCAAAAGTGAAAGAACTTTTTGTCTTGACCTCAAAAAAATTGGTGCAACGCAGTGATATTAGTTACCTTTGAAGGGATAGAACGCTTCTGTCATAGCCTCGCCAACATCTAATTTATCAGGGAGTTAAAAATATTATGAAAAAAAGATTTATCCTTATTGTCAGCCTCATTGTTGCCATGCTAAGTATGGTTCCAGTCCAATCAACTTTTGCATCAGAATTTAATTTTGCGGTTACCCCAGTGATTCCTGAAAATCAAATCGATAAAGAAAAAACATATTTCGATCTATTGATGGAACCTGACAAACAACAAACAATCGAAGTCCAATTACGCAATGACACAGACAACGACATCACGATCGAAACCACGATCAACAGTGCAACAACTAATTTGAATGGTGTGGTGGAGTATGGTGAAAATAAAATTGAACCCGATAATAGTTTGGTTTACAATTTAAAAGATTATGCGAAAGCAGAGCCAGAAGTGACGTTACCAAAACATTCGGAAGTGACAGTGCCAATCACAGTCACGATGCCAGCAGAAAAATTTGATGGTGTCATGGCAGGCGGGATCACTTTTAAAGAAAAAACGGATGACACCCAGAGTTCTTCTTCAGAAGATAAAGGGTTAGCCATCAAAAATGAGTATTCTTATGTGGTTGCATTATTGATCCGTCAAAATATGACAGCGATCAAGCCTGATCTCAAAGCAACGAAAGTGGAACCCGCACAAGTCAATGCGAGAAATGTGATCAATGTACATTTGCAAAACCCTCACGCGGTTTACTTGAATCAATTGAATGTAGCAACAACGATCACGAAAAAAGGATCAGCTGAAGTGCTGTACGAAAGCCAAGCCGAAAGTATGCAAATGGCGCCAAATTCTCACTTTGCTTACCCCATTTCTTTAAATGGTGAAAAGTTGGAAGCAGGGAAGTATACGATGAAGATGACTGCTTACGGCGAAAAAGCTGAAGATGGAGAATACAAAGTCAAAACTTCTAATGGCTCTGAGGAAACCTATAAATATAAATGGGAATTTGAAAAAGACTTTGAAATCAAAGGCGAAGTTGCTAGGGAATTAAACGAAAAAGATGTGACGATCGAACAAGACAATACTTGGATCTATCTATTATTCGGTATCCTATTATTATTGATTCTTTTACTTCTATTTATTTTTTGGAAAAGAAAAAAACAAAAAGATGAAGACGAATCTGAAAATAAATAATATCAATCCCTGATAAAAAAACGTCTGACTGATCAAATAAATAAGATCAGTCAGACAATTTTTGCTTGGAAACGTATGGTTTCACTTACTTAAAATGTCTAATCAAAAAAGGGGGAGAAAAGTGAAAAGACAAAAAATCGCCATATTAGGAACACTTTTGTTCGCGGCAGTCTATTTTGAATCTTCCAACTATATATATGCAGAAACGATCATTTATGATCCGTTGAATCCAACAGAAGAAATCCAAATTCAACCAGTTACTCCCCAACGTCCTGTAACGGATGAGAAAGAAGCAGAGGTTGAACACACCGAACAATCACAAGATACTGCAATTATAAATAACGAAAAGCGGAAAGTTGAAGAACAACCACCAGCCGAATTACCGTATCAAGATTCTTCAATTCCTAAAAAAAAGCGACCAAACAAAACAAAATTATTAGATAACCAGAGCGATATTATTAGGCAGATTGCTAGTACATCACGTAAAATAACCTTAGATGATCAATTTTTTTCTGATGATCACTCTCATAACCAAGTGATGTTGCCACAGTCGAGTGGTTCTGGTTCTGCTAGTTCAGATAATAGTCAGATGGCAGCAATGAGCTACTTATTTTCAGGTACGATACTCTATGGAGAAAAACCAGAAGGTAGAGGAAATCAAAATGTTCAAACTATTTTTAGATAAGCCAGCGCAACGAAAGTTAGAGTTGCTACGTTATTTGGAAACAAAGCCACTTTTAATTGAAAATCATGAAAAAGTGCTGGAAGAATTGGATATCTCTTATTTTTTGCTGAATAAGTCAATGGAAGAATTGTCACATGATTTTGTGGACTATGGGCTAACGGATGAATTTCAACTGTTTTTCGAAGGAAATAACGTCCGACTGATTGAGAGTGGTCGAGGGAATTCGACAATTTTAGGTGAAATGTATGTCCGCCATTCCTTTGGTTTTTTGATGTTACAAGAAATATTTTTTGAAACGTTCGAATCTGTCAATGACTATGCGATCAAGAATTATATCAGTCATCCCCTTGTCTACCAAAAGCTGAAAGATATGCGTACGAGATTAGCAGACAAAGAACTTACAGTCACAAAAAAATTCTTATTAAGTGGGGAAGAAGGCTCTGTACGTGGATTGGTGACGTTTTATTTCACCAAATTATACGGACGGGCTTATTCGGTTTATCCAACAGAGATCACGAAACCAGTGGAAGAATTGATTCGGTTGCTTGAACCGAAATTCGCTGCTTCTTTTACAGGTTTTAGTGAAACAAAACTCCAACATTTTCTTTCAGTCAGCTTGATTCGAATAAAGCAAGGTTGGCGAATGTCCGAGAATAAAAAAAGTCAATTGACATTCAATAAAAAAATGTTAGAAACTAATGATTTCTTTCGAAGCATATTTTCTTGGCTTGAAAAAGAGGCAAAGATCGATACGGAAAAAGAGCTATATAGCGAAGCGCAACAGATTTTTGCTTATCTTGTTGTCGAAGGCGCAATCAATGAGCCGGAACTTATTGAGGGAGTGACACTAAAGGAAATACTTGCCTTGAATGACTTATTTCTTGAAGAACTTGGGCAAGCATTTATTCTCTCAGAGAATCAGCTAAAAGAAATCAGAAGACAGCTGACGGTCTTGCATTTGAAGATCAAATATTTCAAAGAAGAAAATATTGATGACAATAATAACCTGGATGTCACTTATTTTTATGAAATGTATCCAGAATATTTTTTGTTTTGCAGAGATTACATCAAAAAACAAAAAAAGAACAAGCAAATTTGGCTCGCAAAAGAATTTTTATTTTTTCATTATGTGTTAGTGATGATGGATACCTTACCGATCGATCAACAATTGAAACCTCTTCGTATTTGTATTGATTTTTCCTTTGGTCCGCAATTTAATGCGTTGATCAAAAATAATATCCAGAAAATCTCTGACTTGAATATCATCTACCAAACGAAGGCAGATGATGAAACAGATCTACTTTTGACAGATAAAGAAATCTGTTCTTTTGGAGACTTGTTCCAAATCATATGGTTAGTTCCTCCAAGGGCAGTCGATTGGGCTAATTTTACGAATCAATTATTAAAGATTCGTAGAAATAAAATAACTAAAATGAATCCGAATAATTGAGTACGGAGGGTGAATGTAATTACCACTCATAACAAAAATGCTTGAGATCCCATTGGTTTGAATGAAAAAACATGATACACTACAGATATTGTTTTTTTGAAAGGATCAGTGGATATGAAGGGTGCAATATTTGACTTAGATGGACTATTAGTTGATACAGAAAGAACTTATCGTGACGGTTGGCTATGGGGATTCAAGCAATTTGATATCGAAATACCTCAAGAAATCGTTGATACATGGGGTGGAAAAAATTGGAAACAAAGCTATGCTTTGTTGATCAAAATGGCGGGAACACCGGAAATGGTACAAAAGGTTCGCGAAAAACGAGAAGAATATTTTTATCAACAACTGCATAGTGGCGCTATCCAATTAAAACCTCATGCAAAAGAAGTATTGAAAGAATTGAATGATCAAAAACTCATTCTTGGTCTCGCAACGACGACGGTAACAAAACGAGCAACCAATATTTTGGATCAATTTTCTTTGAAGCCTTATTTTCATACATATACCTTTGGGGATGAAGTGTCTGAAAATAAACCTTCACCAATTCCTTATCTAACTGCGCTAGAGCGATCAGGGTTGACAGCGTCAGAAGCCTTTGCAGTGGAAGATTCTTTGGTTGGTGCGACCGCCGCATCACGAGCAGGAATGGGTGTTGTTTTGATTCCAGATTCAAGCTTTGATCGGGCTTATACCGAAAGAGAAAAAGCAGATTTATCGATCTTAGCAGAAGGTACCGATCTTTTGATCGTGTTGGAGATGTTAGAAAAACAAAAAGGAAAAAAATAAGCGGCTGGAAATCCAGTGCCACCAACGATTTTTTTATTGATCAATCGACTGAGTGCATATTTTTTTAAATTTCTTGCTTGACTTTTTGTTTTCACTTAGATAAAGTGTTCTCAACAACAAAATATGGATTCGTTGATAAGGAAAGTAAACTTGGAAACTTCAAAGAGAGGCTCTGGTTGGTGGAAAGAGTCAAGTAAGAAAAGTTGAAAAATGGCCTTGGAGAATAACTTGTCGATAAGTAGGCAAGTTCGGAAATGTCTGACCGTTAAAACGGACAACCAATCTCTCGTCAAGAGATGTTGGATCGAGGGAAGGAAACTTCCGAATAAAGGTGGTACCACGATACGTCGTCCTTTTATCAGTAGATTTATGCTGATAAAAGGATTTTTTTTATATTTTTTGCGTTGAAATAGTAAGTACAAATACAAAAACCTTTAACAGAGAGCTTCGGTAGCTGAGAAGAAGCAAGGCGGCATGTTTGGAAAATGGCTATTGAGCAATTCACCCCGAGCAAAATTGTGAGACGGTGACGGTCGCAACCGTTAGCTTGCTAGAGTATGATTGTACTCGAAGAGGAGTTACATGTAAGTGTAACTTGAACATGAGGTGGTAACACGCAAAAAGGCGTCCTCAAGAAAGTGATGAGTCATTTTCTTGAGGATGCCTTTTTTTATCGTCAAACCGAAGGAGGAGTAAAAATGATTGAATTACAAGCAATAAATGTTTCTTTCCAACAAAAAGAAAAGACGATCCAGGCAGTGAAACAGGTGGATCTTTCGATTGCTAAAGGGGATGTTTACGGGATCGTAGGTTATTCAGGTGCTGGGAAAAGTACGCTGGTTCGTGTCATGAACCTGTTACAAAAACCAACAAGTGGCAAAGTCATCATCAATGGAACAGAGCTAGGAAAACTATCCCCGAAAGAATTACGAAAAGAACGAAAATCGATCGGGATGATTTTTCAACATTTTCACCTAATGGAAAGTCGCACGATTTTTGACAACGTCGATTTCTCGTTGAAATATACGAAAAAATCGAAACAGGAGCGTCGTCAAAAAGTTAATGAGCTTCTAACATTAGTCGGGTTAGAAGAAAAAGCTACTGCGTATCCAAAACAACTTTCAGGAGGACAAAAGCAAAGAGTTGCTATCGCTCGTGCATTAGCCAGTGATCCGCAAGTATTACTTTGTGATGAGGCAACGAGTGCCTTAGATCCAAAAACGACCCATCAGATTTTAGCTTTATTGAAAAAACTGAACCAGCAATTAGGATTGACGATCGTTTTGATCACACATGAGATGCAAGTCGTTAAAGAAATCTGCAACAAAGTAGCTGTGATGGAAAACGGGGAAGTGATCGAACAGGGAAGTAGCGTTCAGATTTTCAGTGCACCAAAAGAAGTTTTGACGCAAGAGTTTATCCGAACAGCCACCCACGTTGACCAAGCATTAGAAACGATCCGCTCGCATCGTGCTTTCGCAGATCAGTTGACCAATAAATGGTTAGTGGAATTGAGTTATGTGGGCACACAAACGAATGAACCGTTGATCGCACAACTTTATAGCAAATACCAAGTCAGTGCGAATATTTTATACGGCAATGTAGAACTATTACAAGAAACCCCATTAGGACGATTGATCGTTACTTTATCAGGAGAGATCCATCAACGAGAAAAAGCCTTGGCTTATCTTATTGAATCCGGTGTACAAGCAACGATTTTACAAAAAAATGGCGCAAGTAAGGAAATGAAAGTGATTCAAGGAGGACGCTGATATGACCCATTTCTTAGAAAACTATTTACCCAATGTCTATTTGATACCCGATGAATTTATTGAAGCGACGAAACAAACGTTGTATATGTCTTTTTGGACCGCATTGATCGGAGGTGCGATCGGTCTTGGTTTTGGGATCGTATTGGTTGTGACACGGCCCCAAGGATTGCTTGAAAATCGCTTGCTTTATGAGGTGCTAGACAAAGTCATCAATGTTGTCCGCTCGATTCCCTTTATCATCTTACTTTCTTTACTGGCACTGACGACTCGCTTTTTAGTCGGTACTACGATCGGTGCGAAAGCTGCTTTAGTCCCTTTGATCTTTGGTGTTGTGCCATTTTTCGCTCGACAAGTGGAAAATGCGTTGTTAGAAGTAGATCCTGGAGTGATTGAAGCGGCCGAATCAATGGGAACCAGTCCATTAGGGATCGTTTTTAGAGTCTATTTGATCGAAGGCTTGCCAGGGATCATTCGTGTCTCTGCATTGACGATCATCAATGTCATTGGCTTGACTGCTATGGCAGGAGCAGTTGGGGCAGGAGGATTAGGAAACCTAGCTATTTCTCGTGGGTATAATCGTTTTCAAACAGACGTGACGATCGTCGCCACTTTGTTGATCTTGATCCTTGTGTTCTTAAGTCAATGGATCAGCAATTTATTGATCAAAAAAATATCACATTAAACTGGAGGAATCATCATGAAAAAACTCATTCGTTATACAGTACTTGCTTTTGTTGCACTTATTTGGTTGGCTGGCTGTAGCCAAGGCAATGCCGAAACAGACACAAACAAACAAACGACAGTAAAACTTGGGATCATTGGAGAGGACACTGACGTTTGGGATGATGTCAAAGCACGTTTAGCAAAAGAAGATATTGACTTAGAATACGTGAAATTTACCGACTATAATCAACCGAATGCTGCATTAGCGGATGGCTCGATCGACCTCAATGCTTTTCAACATCAATTCTTTTTAGACAATTACAATACGGAACACGGAACGGATCTAGTCTCGATCGGCAACACAGTGAATGCACCTTTAGGGATCTATTCCAATACGATTCAATCTATTGATGATATCAAGGATGGCGCAAAAGTAGCTATTCCTAACGACGTCACAAATGGCGGACGGGCGTTGCTATTGCTACAAACAGCTGGTTTGATCAAAGTTGATCCAGCGAAAGGCCAAACGCCGACTACTTCAGATATCACTGAAAATACAAAAAAACTAGACATTTCTGAACTGGATGCCTCACAAACAGCTCGTGCATTGAATGACGTGGATCTTTCAGTGATCAACAGTGGTGTGGCAGTTGATGCAGGATTGAACCCAACGAGTGATGCGATCTTTTTAGAACCTGTCGATGACAGCGCCAGACCATATGTCAACATCATTGTAGCAAGAAAAGAAGATGAAAATAACGAAATCTATCAAAAGATCGTTGACACCTATCAAACGGAAGAAACAGCAAAAGTGATCGAAGAAACATCAAAAGGATCAAGCGTACCTGCCTGGGAAACATTTGGTAAAAAATAAAAAGCAAACTGGAGGAAGCCAATATGACAACATCTACTTTAACAACACATTCTTTTAAGGAAGCAATCCAGCAACGATTAGCTGAATATCAAGCATTAGCACTAGATATCCATGACCATCCTGAGGTAAGTAATTATGAGTTTTATTCCTCAGATGCCTTGATCAAACAATTAGAAAAAGAAGGATTTTCTGTCACAAAAGATGTAGCCGGTCATCGAACAGGATTTGACGCTCGTTACGCTTCAGGAAAACCAGGACCAACGATTGCTTTTTTAGCAGAATTTGACGCTTTACCAGGGATCGGTCATGCTTGTGGACACAACTTGTTTGGTACGTATTCTGTCTTAGCTGCCAGTGTCTTGCGTGAACGAATTGCTGAGATTGGTGGAGAAATCCGCGTATATGGCACACCTGGAGAAGAAGGTGGCGAAAACGGATCAGCTAAAGGAAGTTTTGTACGGGAAGGTTTTTTTGAAGATGTGGATGCGGCACTTTGTGTCCATCCCGCATACCGCTACGGTAAAACGACAGAATCGTTAGCCAATGATCCAGTAGATATCAAGTTTCATGGCGTTGCTTCCCATGCGGCAGCCGCACCAGAAAAAGGAGTGAATGCCTTAGAAGCGTTGATTCAAGTGTTTAATGGGATCAATGCATTGCGCCTGCAATTGCCAAAAGACGTCAATATCCATGGCATCATCACGGATGGGGGAGTCGCTGCGAATGTGATTCCCGAATATGCAGCGGGTCGATTTTACTTGCGAGCAAAAAATCGTCAGACATTGAATGAGGTGTATCAAAAAGTCGAGAATATTGTGAAAGGTGCGGCTTTGAGTACGGGAACAAGTTATGAATTTGGATTGTTCCAAAATTCTGTCGATGATGTGATCGTGACACCTTCATTTGATGCGCTGTTCTTCAGCCATGCGAATGCAGCAGGTGTACCTGAGGAAGAAATCGAAACAAAAGAACAAACAAGTCTAGGTTCTTCTGACGTTGGTAACGTGAGTCATGTGATTCCGACGATCCAACCAACTGTCTCGATTGCGGATGAATATATCGCCGGTCATTCGGAAGAATTTAAAGCAGCTGCTCGTAGTGAAAAAGGACTAGCTTCGATTGCCATTGCTGCTGAACTATTGGCAAATACTGCATTAGATCTATTTGAAAAGCCAGAACTTCTAGATAAAATAAAGCAGGAGCATCAAGCAATACTTGCAAAAAAATAACGGAAAATGATGGATGGGTGAAAGGACTAGATCGTTATGAATCAAAACATTTGTTTTCAGAAAAAATACATTTAGATTGACAAATTGGACAGATGCAGGTAAACTTCATGAAAGTTCACTTTTCACCCAGTAGTAGTTTTGGTGTTTTGTTCAGAAAGTCGGTGGTTGCTGCGAACCGACCAAGCCAATTCTATGAATTACAGGAAAAGTTTTAACAATTAAATCATTCAAATCAAAGTGAAAAACAGATCTGTTTTTAATTAAGGTGGTACCGCGGAGAAATTCGTCCTTAGTTGAAAACAGATCTTTTTGTCTTTTTTTAGGGAGGAAACGCAGATGAATTGTGGCGGAGTCATTCGATATCGAAGCTTTTTTAAGACGTAACAAACTTAAAAAAGGAGAATGGATATGGAAAAAATAAAAAAACCTAGTTTTATAGAAGCAGTGAGTGTATTAATAATTATCGTTGCAACGATAGCAGCCGGAGTAGTTGGCTTTAAGATTTTACCGAATATCGCGATTTTGATTGCTATTGGTATGGTCATGGTCTACGCAGTAGTGAAGAAACAGCCAACCGATCGATTACATGAAGGAATCATCAATGGTCTCAAACCGGGAATCATCCCGATCTTTATCTTTATTTTAGTCGGCGCATTGATTGCGGTCTGGATCCAAGCTGGTATCATTCCAACGTTGATGGTCTATGGCTTTAACATCATTAGTGTCCCCTGGTTTGTGCCTTCAGTTTTCGTTGTGTGTGCCATTGTCGGCAGTGCAGTCGGTAGTGCCTTTACTGTCATGTCAACCATCGGTATCGCCTTTTTCGGTATCGGCACAACGTTGGGATTGAACCCCGCATTAGTTGTCGGTGCCATTGTTTCTGGGGCAGTTTTTGGAGATAAGATGTCGCCATTATCTGAATCGACAAATCTGGCAGCAGCCATTGTTGATGCGGATCTATTTAAACATATCAAACATATGATGTGGTCAACACTTCCGGCATTTATTGTTTCTTTGATTTTGTTTGCATTTTTAGGACATACAGATAAAGGTGCCAGCTTGACAGAAATCCAAAATGTAACAACTATTTTAGAAAACAACTTTACGATTTCGATCTGGTCTCTAATCCCTTTATTCTTGATGTTGGTTTGTGCTTGGAAAAAAGTTCCAGCGATCTTAACGATCCTATTGAATATTGCCGTAGCAGTTGGAATGATTTTTATCCAAGATCCAAGCACTTCCTTCTCAGGACTAGCGACAGTCCTCGAATCTGGTTTTCTATCTGAAACAGGAAACACGCAAATCGATGCGTTACTTAGCCGCGGTGGGATTGAAAGTATGATGCCTACAGTTTCCTTGATTATTCTGACGCTTTCATTAGGCGGTTTATTGATCGAATTTGAGTTGATCTCTACAGTTATGGAAGTGGTATCGAAGAAAATGACGACGACACCTAAACTGATTTTTACGACATTAATGACAAGTATTGGTGTCAATCTGTTTATCGGTGAACAGTTCTTATCTGTGATCTTACCAGGAAATGCGTTCAAAGAAACATACAAAAAAGCAGGACTTGATCCAACTGTTTTGAGTCGTACCTTAGAAGATGGAGGGACAGTCATCAATTACCTTATTCCTTGGGGGATTGCCGGTAGTTTTGTTGCCAGCACGTTTGGAATACCAACGATGACCTACTTACCATTTGTATTTTTCAGTTTGCTTTCTCCCGTCTTTTCGATGGTCAGTGCCATTACTGGTTTAGGTATTGCAAAAAATAAAGAAAAGCAGGAACAATTGAACGTTGTGAAGGAAACGATATAAATTCAAAAAAATAGTCACCCAATCAGCGGGGGGCTATTTTTTTAGATAATCAATGGATTGACTCATCAAGTGAACGTATCGATGAAGTGAAACAACATCTGTTCAAGTGTCGTTGCAAAAAAACGAGGGTGATCTTTTTGGACGAATGGTTCATTCAGGCTCAAAGTTCTCTAAAAAGACTAATAAAAACCAGCTAGAAAGCTCAAAGATCCATCAAGTGATCTCGTATTTTCTAGCTGGTTCATGGGGAAGTTTTAGTTATCTATCTTTATCACCAATCAAATCGAAGAAAAAGGCTCATTTTTTATCGCAAAGACATCTTTTTTCTTTTGATAGCTAAAGAAAATCACCGCATATAACAAAGCTGTCAAGACCGTTACACCAATTGAATTTGTCATGAGTATCCCAATCAAGATCAAGCTTAACGCGATCAAAGCAAATAAATTAAAACTTTTGGCTTGCCAAGTGCCTTTCTTCAATGCTAAACGAAAAGCGGCAGCGCTGATCATTAGCCAAATCACGAGTACCGTATAAGAAAGAGAACCGGCTAAGTAACCGAAAAGTTTGTCACCTACGAAATAGGAAAGGATGACCCCTAGATATAGCACGCTGGTACAAAATAATACAGCACGTTGTGGCACATAATGTTTGTTCAACTTTGCCAGTTTCTTGGCGGTGCCTTTTTTGTCTTTCAAACGGAAAAACAAGAGACGAGAAGAAGCATAAACGCCAGAATTGATCGATGAAAAGAGTGCCAAGACAATGACGAAGTTCACGATATCACTAGCAAAAGGGATATTCATCTGTTCAAACACCAAGACGAACGGGCTAACCGCAGAACCAGCTAAAGTATTCCAAGGGAAAAGAATCAGCAATAAGAAAAGCGGAATAATATAGAAGGAAACAATTCGGCCCATGACCCCTTTTATCGCTTTTGGTATGGCTTTTTTAGGCTCGTCCGCTTCACTGACAGTAATTGCAATCAATTCTGACCCGCCATATGAATAGATAACGACAAGTAATGAACTAACGACCCCTTTTAATCCATGGGGAGTAAAGCCACCGTGATCAGTCAATTGACTTAATGTAGGGAAAATTCCAGTTCCTAACATTTGTTGTCCGACGAGATATAACCCGAAAAGAATCATCAAGATAATGACACTGATCTTCGCAAAAGCCAACCAATATTCGGTTTCAGCAAACAAGCGGACAGAATAAAGATTGATCAGAGTCGTTAAAATAGCTAAAAGCAAGATGAAACACCATGCAGGTACATGCGGAAACCATAATTGTAAGAAGGAAGCTGCTGCTACAGCCTCAGCGATGATATTGATCATCCACATGGAATAATAGACCCAGTCGACGAAGTCCGCAGAATGATTACCTAAATAAGGGCGAATCAAGCCAGATAATCCATGTTGTGTATCCCCACCGTCTAAAACTAACTTACCCAGACCACTCATAACAATAAATAAAATACCACCACCGATCAAAAAAGCAAGCAAGACCGCAGGACCAGCGATCCCAATGGCTTCACCACTTCCTTTGAATAAACCAGCACCAATTGCACCACCCAAAGCAAGCATCGTGATGTGTCTGGAGCTTAGCTGTTTTTTTAATTTTGTTTGTTCTGTACGTTCCATCAAAAACCCTCTTTTCTAAAAACATGAATGAAAAAACAAATAGGTTATAAAATAATATTCTCTATAATAACAAATTGTCTGATAATTACAACTATTCTGAAAACTTTTTTGTAATTTTTAATGAAACAATCATAGAACTCTTATCTGTTTTGATAATTATTGTTATATTTCTATAAAAAACAACTTGAAACGAAAGCGTTTCATTCGCTTTTTCCTTTCATGCAGCGCTATTATAAGAGGAAACCCATAATTAATAGGTTTGTTTTGAGTAAGTAAAAATAAGGAGTTGATAACTATGAGCCAACACGAACGATTGCTTGTAGCGAAAAATAAGGCGTTATATTTTTTCCCATACGTACAAACAATGGACGTCATCTCAGCAAAAGATTTGATGGATGATTCCTTTATGTCATCGTTCCAACAGCAACTCGATCAATATAAACTAATTATTTTTTTAGATTATGGATTTGATGTGGCATTTGCTTCTCGTATTCGACCGTACACAAATGCGAAGATCATCCTCTTCTTTTGGAACCATTTTAAAGAAGAACACCTTCAATTATTGAAGAAAGCAGAAGCAGAACCAGCAATTGATGACATTTACCATTTTGATATTTTAGAAGCAAAAGAGTTAGGGATTAAACACAATAGTTCTTTTTATTCAAAAGAGATGGAATTACCAAAAGCTGAAGTCACGACTGATCTGTTCTTTGGAGCAACTGATAACGGCAGAAAACAACGAGCAGATGATTATCAAGCCGCATTTGAACAGTTAGGTATTTCAACAAACTTTTATATTTTACCAAGTCGTGGAAATGATCAAGAAGGGTATCTGACCTATACAGAATATTTGCAAAAGACGAATGGTTCGACCGGTATTTTGGAATTGTTGCGAGAAGGTCAAAGTGGTGTGACTTTACGAACATTTGAATCTATTTTCTTCCAAAAAAAATTAGTCACTGATAACAAAGCAATTTCCGGGTATCGTTTCTACAATCCACAAAATATTTTCTTGTTGGAAGAAAGGAATTTGGAGGAACTTCCTGCATTCTTAAATAGCCCTTATCAAACCGTCGATCGTGAGATCATCGAATTTTTTGATGTAGAAAATTGGTCACAGCGGTTTATCGATTATGATCCTAAAGTATTTTCTATCTATGAATATAGCGGTATTGAAGCACGTTAGATATGATATAGTTAAAGAAAAACACGTTGTTCAATCATCGCAGAAAAAGGAGTCTCAGAATGAAATTACTTGCAGCAATCGATTCGTTTAAAGGTAGCGCATCGTCTATTGAACTCAACCAAGCAGCATTGCAAGGCTGGGGGGAGGCGGAACAAACAGTCAATCAACCCATCGCAGATGGTGGCGAAGGAACTACTGAAGTGATTTACGCTACTTTAGGCTGGGAATGGCGAACACTTTTTTGTCCGGATTTGCTCTTTCGGAAAAAAGCATGTCGTTATTTACTGACACAAAAAAAGAACCGTCAGTTAGCCATCATTGAATCGACGGAAGTCATTGGATTGGACTTGTTGACCGAACCGACAGATCAAACGATCCGGTTAGCTTCAAGTTTTGGTTTAGGAGAGTTGATCAAAGATGCTTTGGATCAGCAAGTAGACGAAGTTATCGTAACATTAGGTGGTAGCGGTTGTTCTGATGGAGGCTTAGGTTTATTGCAGTCATTAGGGGCGAAACTAAATGGCGTTACAGAAGGGAATCCTTTGTTATCTATCGAGACAATCGACGTCTCTCAATTAGAGCGAATCGAGCAACGATTGACGATCGCAGCGGACGTTACGAGTCCTTACACTGGCAAACAGGGGGCGACTCAACTATTTGGGAAACAAAAAGGTGGTTCACCAGAAACTCTAGCATTTTTGGAAGCCCAAGCAGAAAAGGTCGTTGAACAAATCAAGGAAAGCACAGCAATTGATTTGAATAAACTCGCTGGCAGTGGCGCAGCTGGTGGAATCGGAGGCGCTCTAGCCATTGTCGGGGCTACGATGAAAGCAGGTTTTATGACTGTCTCTGAGTTAGTAGACTTAGAAGATAAAATCAAATCAGCCGATATCGTGATTACAGGAGAAGGACGGATCGATCAACAGACAATTCATGGGAAAGTGCCTTATGGTGTGGCTTCTTTGGCAAAAAAACACAACAAAAAAGTTGTAGCGTTCTGTGGGAGTCGGGAAAAAGATTTAGGTGAATTAACGACGATTCTTCCTAGTGTATTTAGTATCCAAACTGGCCCAACTTCTCTTGATAAGGCATTGGATCATCAAGAAACACTTGAGAACGTCAGACTGCTTTCACAGGCAATCAGTGGCTTGTTTCAATAATTTATTGGTTGACAGTCCTAAAACACCTATGGTAACCTAGTGGCAAATAAAGACAAAGTGAGGGATCCGCGCATTGAAAAAGTAAGTCAATTTGTTGAAGCTGCATTTTAACTATACCTTGTTCGTTCAAGGGGATAGTATGCAGATTTTCAGAATTGGCTACTTTCAATGAGTGGGTCTCTTTTTGTACTCATCTTCTTTGACCAGTTCTGAAAATAGGACTGGTCTTTTTTATAACGAGGTGAAGATAAATGTCTAAAATCGAAATCAAACAATTGACGTTTGGCTATGACAGCCAAGACAATCTGTTATTCGATCAAGCAAACTTAAATATTGATTCCACATGGAAATTAGGACTGATTGGTCGAAATGGTCGTGGCAAAACGACGTTATTAACTATTTTGCAAAACAAACTACCTTATCAAGGACAAGTGACCCATCAACAAGAATTTGTCTATTTTCCACAACAGGTCAGGGAAACGAATCGACTAACCTATGATGTGTTGTTAGAAGTTTCAGATTGTGAGTTATGGGAGATCGAGCGTGAGCTGATGTTGATGCAAGCAGATCCGGAAATTCTCTGGCGCCCATACGATTCCCTTTCCGGCGGAGAAAAAACAAAAGTATTGCTGGCTCTCTTATTTACCGATGAGCTGCATTTTCCACTGATTGACGAACCAACAAATCACTTAGATGTGATTGGGCGTCAGCAAGTAGCTGAATACCTGAATAAGAAAAAACAAGGGTTTATTGTTGTCAGTCATGATCGTCAGTTTATTGATGAAGTCGTTGACCATCTTTTGGTCATCGAAAAAAGTCAATTAGTGATCTATCAAGGAAATTATTCCGTCTACGAAGAACAAAAGCGTAGAAAAGATGAGTTTGAGTTAGCACAAAACCAAAAAATCAAAAAAGAAGTCGGACGTTTGAAAAAAACCGCAGCTGAAAAAGCGGAGTGGGCTAACTCTCGAGAAGGAGACAAAACAAAAAAACGTGTTGGCTTTATTGATACCGAAGCACGGCGTGTCAATCGTGGCGCAATTGGAGCGGATGCTGCTCGTACAATGAAACGTTCAAAAGCGATCGTCAATCGGATGGAAACTCAAATTAGTGAGAAAGAGAAATTATTGAAAGATCTAGAGTCGATCGATTCATTGAACATGTGCCCAAATCAGTCGCATCATAAACGCTTATTGACAGTAGAAAATCTACAATTAGGCTATGAAGAGATGTTATTCGATCCTATCAGCTTTAGCATCGAGCAACAACAGTGTGTGGCAATAACTGGACCAAATGGTAGTGGTAAATCATCGATCATCCAGTATTTACTTGGGGAATTTACTGGTCAATCCAAGGGGGATGTCACACGTCCGGCAACAATCAGCATCAGTTATGTTCGCCAAAACTATGAAGATAACACCGGAACATTAACAGATTTTGCGCAAAAGAATCAGCTAGACTTGGAACTCTTTTTAAATAATCTTCGTAAATTAGGAATGGAAAGAGACGTGTTTCATACCTCCATTGAAAACATGAGTATGGGGCAAAGAAAAAAAGTGGAATTAGCCAAATCATTTGCACAATCCGCAGATCTTTATATCTGGGATGAGCCATTGAATTATCTGGACGTGTTCAATCAAGAACAAATCGAACAGCTTTTAGTACAAGTCAAACCAGCGATGTTGATCGTCGACCATGACCAGCGATTCTTAGAAAAAGTCGCAACGAAAAGAATCGACTTGAGAAGAAGAGAAACACACATTTGAATCACTAAGGCTAATCGAACGTCGTCGATTCCAAGCAGATGATCCATTTGGACTGAAATTGTATGATAAAATTGAAAGAGCATAAAATAAAGGAGAGTTATCTAATGTTATATATTACTAGACATGGCGAAACGACTTGGAATGCTCAAGGCTTAGTTTGTGGCCATGCAGACATCGAATTAACAGAAAAAGGTAAAGAACAAGCAGAAAAACTCGCTGAAAAAGTTGCAAACTTGGAAATACCGATCACCAAGATCATCCATTCTCCTTTGCAACGCGCGCGTGATACGGCACAAGCGGTAGCAACAAAGGTCAACTTACCTATGACAATGGATGAACGCCTGATCGAGATGGACTTTGGGGATTACGATGGTCGTCCTAGCGAAGACGAGGGCTTTCAACAAGCACGCCAAAATTTTGCGGTCCGTTTTCCAAATGGGGAATCGGTTTTAGATGTGTATGCACGGATCACTCCTTTATTGAAAGAGTGCTTAGAAGATGAGGACAATGTCTACTTGCTTGTTTGCCATAATGCACTGATCCGAATCATCAATGCCTACTTTCATCCGATGCCAAATGACACATTCTTTGACTTTTTTGTTGAAAATACGGAATTAGTTACCTTTGACTAGCTGTTTTTATTCTTGGCGTAACAAGAATAACTAGAGGATGTTATCGTAAATTTTCTACTATATAAAATATTTTTTCTTTTCATGAAGATTATTTCACATAAGTACGCTTTCATGGTATAATTTCATAGGAATACAAAAAGAGAGGAAGAAATTTAATGTTATCAAAAAAATTATCTTTATTAGGTTTAACAGCAACAGCACTTTTGGCTTTAGGAGCTTGTGGTGCTGACAACAATGATTCATCTAATTCTAGTTCAGCTTCATCAACAACAGAAGTAAGTACAACAGAAAGTTCAGCAGATGTTGTATCAACAGCTTCAATCAGTGATGATCCAGCTGTTTTAGAAAAAGCAATGTCAGCTGACGGTAACTGGATCGTTGCAGCAACAGGTGATGTGACATTCTCAAATGATGTAACTATCGCAGGCGAATTCCATGACAAAGATGATGCAAGTGCAGACATCTACCGTAAAATTGCTTTGTACTCACAAGACGATGACCGTAACGTAACTGCTGAATACACAATCACTGTTCCAACATTGATCGTTGAATCAGAAAACACAAATATCGTTCACGGAACAATCAAAGGTGACGTACTTGTAAAAGCGAATGGCTTTGTATTAGACGGAGCAAAAGTAGAGGGTAACGTAACATTTGAAAAACAAGAATACCAAGATTCAGCAAAACTTGACGAAAACGACGCATCAGTAACAGGCGACGTAACAGTTAGCGAATAATCTTATAGTCATAAAGACATCTAAAGCAGAAATCCTTCTGTTTTAGATGTCTTTTTTCATTAAAAAACATCCGATATCAATCCTTAGTAATACGACCATAGGCATAGTGAGAAGTTTTACATAAAAACAATTGAGCGGGAAAAACGTATATAACTAAAAAGAGACTAACCTTATGATAGAAAATAATATGGAGTAAAAGACATTCATAGATAAAGGAGGAAATATGAAAAAACGGCTTTTGCTAGGTGTGTTACTGATCATTATCTTAGGAGGAATTGGAGGAAAAATGTATATGGATAAAAGAGAAGGAGATCGTCAAGAACTGTTGGAAATACAGAAAGATTTGGCGAATTATGTATATAATAATTATCGTCTCTATGTAAACAATCGGGAGAAAGAAGAAGAAATTTTCAGAAAGTATGACCGCGGACAAGGTGAAATGACAACGGAAGAATATTTGAAAGCATTGTTGGAGGTCAGAGAATATGAGGAGATAACTAAAATTGAATTTACTGGATATTCCATTGATCCAATGAATTTATTAATTATCTATTTCACAGTTAATGATGTCTATCAAGAAGAAGTATGGTTAGATACAAGGTCAGCAGAAACAGACAAGTTCATTTATACAATAACAAATAGTACAGGTGAGGGTCCCTATTATATCACTGAAAAAGAAGCAAAAACTCAACTTATACTCCCTGATGATCAAATTATATACTATAGGGGAGGGATAGACTAATGGACCAAAATAGAAAGATATCTAAATTTGTATATCGCATCGAAAACGGTCTAGTAAAAATCGGTAAACTAGTAAAAGGGACTCAATTTATCGTTATAGATACAATAGATACAAATAAAGACAAAATCGGCAATGAATCTAAGCCAAAGAAAAATAGTATGCAAGCAATGGTAGTTGCTAAAATAAAAGAGGAATATCTTGGTTATAATGAACAGCAATTAAGAAAAGTACCTGGTTTCCCCGACTCCGTCATCACCAAAAATCTTACGATTACCTATGCTGGCACGACTTCGGTCAAAGATTGGCATACAAACTTCGTTGAAATTTGAGGAAACAATAAACACTAAAATGGAGCATTTCTCTCCGCTTTGAACTATGCCCGTGAAATTGAAAAACATTACCCAAAGTCAGAGGGTTATACGATTTCATCGACAGGGTACTCAGTAGGTGGAGCTAAAGCAAACTTCTTGTCGCAATAATCAAAGGCAATGACAAAGTACTTACTGAAATAATTAATTTTTATCGTGGACATACATAACTATCAAAATCAGAGCGTTCAATAAAAAAGATTGTATCTAACATAAAAAATTCCAGAATAAGTAAGAAGCTTATTCTGATTATATATAAAACTAAAAGAAGTCTGAAAGGAGGATATATGAAGAAACGGTATTGGCTAGGTGTGTTAGTGATCATTATCTTAGGAGGAATCGGAGGAAAAATGTATATGGATAAGAGACAAGAAGATCGCCAAGAATTGCTGGAAATACAGAAAGATTTGGCGAACTATGTGTATAACAATTATCGGCTCTACAAGAAAGATCCAAAGAAACAAGAGGAAATTGTAGAGGAATACCAAAAAGATGGAGGAATAACAACCGAAGAATACTTAGAAAGAATGTTGAGTATCAGAGAGTATACAGATATTGAGAAAATAGAATTTACTGGATATACAGTAAGTCCAATGAATTTTTTAGAAGTACATTTTAATTTGAATAACTCTAACAAGCATATCGCAACTTTGGGAGTAAAATCCGCAGAAACAAATAAATGGCGCTATAATGTCGATATAGGTAGAAAAAAAACAGAAGACAAGTATTTTATAGAAGTAAGAGAGGTTCCTAATGAAATAGAAATACCTACTGAAATAATTGAATATTATTACGGAGGTGTATAATTATGGATCAAAATAGAGATTTTTCTAATGAGGTTTATAAAGTTGAGCATGGAGAAATTGAACTGAACACTAAAATTGGAGAAAAACAAGATTATTTAGTTATACATACCATAGATACCAATAAAGATACAATTGGTAATGAATCTAAACCAAAGAAAAACAGTACACAGGCAATGGTTGTTGCTGAACTTAAGGATCGTTATAAGACATTTGATAATGAAGATCTAAAGAAAGTCAAAGGCTTTCCCGACTCCGTCATCACCAAAAACCTTACGATTACCTATGCTGGCACGACTTCGGTCAAAGATTGGCATACAAACTTCGTTGAAATTTGAGGAAACAATAAACACTCAAATGGTGCATTTGCTTCTGCCTTGAACTATGCCCGTGAAATTGAAAAGCAGTATCCCAAATCAGATGGCTATACGATCTCAACGACAGGACACTCGTTAGGTGGAGCTAAAGTACACTTCTTGCCGCAGCAATCAAAGACAATGACAAAGTATCTACTGAAATAATTAATTTTTTATCGTGGCCATACATAACTATAAAAAGAGTTATATCTTATATAAAAAATTCCAGAGTAAGTAAAGAGCTTATTCTGATCATATATAAAACTAAAAGAAGTCTGAAAGGAGGATGTATGAAGAAACGATTTTGGTTAGGTGTATTAGTGGTAATTATTTTAGGAGGAATCGGAGGAAAAATGCATATGGATAAAAGGGAAGAAGATCTTCAAGAATTGCTGGAAATACAGAAAGATTTGGCGAATTATATGTATAACAATTATCGGCTCTACAAGAGAGATCCTAAGAAACAAGAGGAAATCGTAGAGGAATACCAAAAAGAAGGAGGAATAACAACCGAAGAATACTTAGAAAGAATGTTGAGTATCAGAGAGTATACAGATATTGAGAAAATAGAATTTACTGGATATACAGTAAGTCCAATGAATTTTTTAAAAGTGCATTTTTTGATAAATGATTCAAATAAGCAAATTGCTACATTAGGTGTCAAATCTGCTGAAACTGATAAATGGATTTATGATATCGATTCAGGTAAAAGTAAACCCGGTAATAAATACTATTTAGAAGAGCTAGAATATCCCAATCGTAATCAACTAAGCGAAATAAAGATTGTATTTTACAATGGAGGGATATAATTCAATGGATCAAAATAGAAGATTCTCAGATGAAGTATATCAAGTTGAAAATGGTAATCTAGTCGTAGGTGATAGGATAAAAAGAAATAAAAACTATATTGTTATAAATACCCTAGATACCAACAAAGATAAAATAGGTAATGAATCTAAACCAAAGAAAAACAGTACACAGGCAATGGTTGTAGCTGAACTTAAGGATCGGTATAAGACATTTGATACCGAAGAGCTAAAGAAAGTCAATGGCTTCCCCGACTCCGTCATCACCAAAAACCTGACGATTGCCTATGCTGGCACGACTTCGCTCAAAGATTGGCATACTAACCTTGAGGAAATTGGTCGAAGTAATAAACATCCAGATGGCGCATTTGTCTCCGCTTTGAACTATGCCCGTGAAATTGAAAAGCAGTATCCCAAATCAGATGGCTATACGATCTCAACGACTGGGCACTCGTTAGGTGGCGCTAAAGCACTTTTTGTCGCAGGGCTCAATGGTTATGACAGTGTGACGTACGGCGCGGCGGGACCAGGGCTTGCACAAGCATTGTTTGATAATCATCCCGGTACGCTAATCAATATCTACGACACTTCGGATGTCGTCACGAGTGGGCTTTTCACTGGTGGGAAAGGGATGCTTCCAATCAATAGTTTTGGAATCGATAATTCGGGCTGGGAAACATTTGGACATTCGCTGGATCAATTCAGAACAGATGAAGAGGGAAATTATATCGATAAGCATGGACAGATCATCGTATACGTCGATGGCAATGGGGGGATCTTGTTAGCCCCAACTTTGTGGCAACAAACACTTTTGGAAAACGAAGCAATGATCAAACTACTAGCAGTCAGTGGCGAGCATACGCTAGATGAAATCAAGCGTTTGAAAGAAGAAAATGAGTGGCTCAAGATTCAAATCAAAGAATTCTTGACCTTAAAAGAGTTGCAGCAGAAGCTGACTGCAAGTGGTGGCGGACTTTCTCGGTCAGAAAGAATTTATTTAGAAGATAGCCAAGCATTAGCTGTAGTACAGACCGTAGCAAGTAAATTTGATGAGGCGATGAGCAATGTTCGCGTGATTTACCAAAACGGAATCACAGAATTGGAAGACTTATGGAATGACTGGTTAGGAAGAATACGTAATTATACGCCACATTTGACCTATAACGAAGTGATTGAAACATTAGCCGAAGTGGATTGTACAAAGTGGGAGATCGTTGATGAACCGACACAGGAATTTAGAGATAAGATCCGCCAAATCGATCAGATGTCGGAAAAGTTTCAATCACTTGCTGATGAAATTACCCAAAAAATCAATGAGATGGTGGCACGTGATAAAGAATTAGCGAATCAATTGTTTGGCGTATAAAAGGAGGAGAGGAAAATTGAGTCAGGAAATACAGCTTTATGAAACATATCAAGCAACGAAACGAGGGTTATCAGAGCAAGAAGAAGCATTGATTGCAACAGAAAGAAAAGTCCATGAGCTAGCGGAAGCAACTTACAAAGATCTCCGATTGATTTTGCGCTCTTTTTCTGAACCACAAGAGGCTTTTGACTATGGACGTATCATGATTTATCGTTTAGAAGAGGATCTGTCGACGGAATTGCGCCATCAACGAAAGAAAATCCAGCTTGACCTAGAAGATAACGAGCAGGTCTATCGTAAGAAACTGGCACAATTGGATTAAAAAGATTGGAGGTTTTGAGATGTTTGAAATGATTGAAACGATTGATCAATGGTGGGAGAAATATCAGAAAGATATGGAGAAATGCTTAACTCGTTCACTTGGAATCGCGCTGAAAAGTGAGAAGGGATTGAAAATAAGAACGACAAATCAATCTGGGAAGAATGAGACAAATAGAGCAAAACGCACGATTTCTTCAGCAGGTACAGGATTGAAGGAGACCCTCAAAGGGCAATTTGGCAACAAAGTGTCGCTAGCTTTAGACGAACAAGAAAAAGCCTTAGACAAAGGTTAGTCAAAGAAACACAAAAAAACTATTCTTACATAAATTGATTAAAGGATTCTGTCAGAACTAATCAACTGAATAATCTATAAAAGCCGAAAATAGGTTAAACTATTTTCGGTTTTTTTGGATTAGTTGCTTAGATGAATTCATTGATTCGTTTTTTTTACACTATAAAGAAATGAAATTTAATATATTTTATATTTATGTTGAAAAATTATTTCATACGAAGTATAATCAATTTATAAATGAATGCGGATACATGGTAAGGGGGAGAGTACATGTTTGGTTTTTCTGTATTTATGAATCAAGAGTTGTCCGAAGAAACGAAAACGTATATCCGTGATATGGCGGAGAAGGGGTTTATTGGCATCTTCACATCCATGCATATTCCAGAGGATGATGCTTCAGCTTATAAAAGACGGTTGACGGAACTTGGGCAAGAAGCGAAATCACACGGATTAGAATTGATGGTCGATATCTCAGGTAAGGCATTAGAGTTGGCAGGATTTTCCTTAGAAAATCTTGAGCCACTAAAAAAGATTGGTGTAACAGGTCTGCGGATGGATTATCATCTAGAGAATGAGCAGATCGCGAAGTGGTCTCATCAATTGAAAATCAGTTTGAATGCAAGCACGATCACTGAACAAGATGTGCAAGAATTAAAAGAAGCAGGTGCTGATTTTACTCAGATGGAAGCTTGGCACAATTATTATCCCCGTCCGGAAACAGGGTTAGACAAATCGTGGTACCAAAGAAAAAATCAATGGTTAGCAGAACAAGGATTTACGATTCAAGGATTTGTACCAGGAGATGAAGTGTTGAGAGGGCCTTTATACAAAGGACTTCCAACATTGGAAGAACATCGTTACCAACATCCTTTGGCAGCAGCGCTAGACTTAGCTTCATGTGGAACGGATCTGATCTATATTGGTGACGGTGGGCTATCGCTGACCACACAGGAACAATTTTCGTATTATAAAGAAACAGGTGGTATCTTATTGCATGTGACATTGTTGGACCCAACATTTGGTCCAATCATTTTAGGTACACATACGAATCGACAAGATGAAGCTAAAGCTGTGGTACGTAGTGCAGATGCACGATTTAGAGAAATCCCTCCTATTCCTGCTCGACTAACAGATGAACGGAAAACAGGTACGGTCACGTTAGATAATGAAGCGTATCTTCGCTATATGGGTGAAATCCAACTAATGAAAGAAGATTTACCAGCAGATGAAAAAGTCAATTGTGTGGCACGAGTGATCTCGGCTGATTTGCCATTGATCCAACAAATCCATGCAGGAATGATTTATAAATTTAAATGTAAAGAAGGAATTGAGAAATGACGATCGATTTAGATAAATTAACAACGGAACGTAGAAATCAAAAGACATTTGGTTTGGATGAGATGAGTGTTTCTGAAGCCGCTCGCTTGATGAATCAAGAAGATCATGAAGTGGCGGCAGCTGTCGCAAAAGAACTACCAAGTATTGAACCAGTGATTGAAGCCGCGATTGTTTCTTTCAAAAAAAATGGACGCTTGATCTACATGGGCGCTGGCACAAGTGGACGATTGGGTGTACTGGATGCAGCCGAGTGTGTTCCTACATTTGGTGTAGAGCCTGAAATGGTCATTGGTTTGATTGCAGGTGGTGAAGCGGCTATGACTGTCGCAGTTGAAGGTGCAGAGGATTCACTTGAGTTAGGGAGAGAAGATTTGATCCAGTTGAACTTGACGGAAAATGATTTGGTCGTAGGTATCGCGGCTAGCGGTCGCACGCCTTATGTGATTGGTGGCTTAGACTATGCTCGTTCAATCGGCGCAAAGACGGCAACGATTTCTTGTAATAAAGAAGCTGAAATCAGTCAACATGCTGATTTTCCTATTGAGGTAGATGCCGGACCAGAATTTTTAACAGGTTCGACACGTTTAAAATCTGGAACTGCACAGAAATTGATTTTAAATATGATTTCTACAATCAGTATGATCGGTATCGGAAAAGTATTCAATAATCTAATGGTCGATGTCAAGCCAACAAATGACAAATTAGTCGAACGTTCAAAGCGAATCATCATGGAAGCAACAGAAGTGGATTATGAAACAGCAGAAAAATACTTTTATGAAGCGGAACAAAATGTTAAACTAGCGATCGTTATGTTATTGACGAATAGTGACAAAGAGACAGCAAAAAGAAAACTAGCTGAGGCAGACGGCTTTGTAAAACGAACGTTGTAAGGGGGAAAAGGAAATGGCAAAAAATGAATTGACTTTGACAGAGCTGGCAAAACAAATTTATGCTGGGGCTGGTGGCATGGGCAATGTAGACAGCGTTGTCCATTGCATGACACGGGTTCGGATGAAGGTCATTGATGAATCGTTGGTCGACGTAGCGAAATTGAAAGCGATACCGGGCGTGTTAGGGGTAGTTGAGGATGAACAGTTACAAGTCATCATCGGACCAGGGAAAGTAAACAAAGTCGCACAAGAAATGGTTGACCAAGCAGGAGTCAAACTAGGTGAAAAAATTCCTGGAAACCCTAATGTTACAACTGGTTTATCAGGGAAAGACAAGGTCAACGAACGTGCCCAAGAGATGAAGAACGTACAAAAATCAAAACAAAAACCGTCAAAAATCAAATCAATTTTAAAAGATATCTCGAATATATTTGTCCCAATGATTCCAGCTTTTGTTGGTACAGGGATCGTTGCAGGGATTGCCGCAGTATTGACAAACCTTGTGACAGCCGGAACCATCGATGGTGCATCATGGCAACAGTACATCGACATCATGAACATTCTTAAAAATGGGATGTTTAGTTATCTTGTCATCTATACTGGGATCAATGCCGCTCAAGTATTTGGCGCAACGCCAACACTTGGTGGAGTAATAGGTGCGGTTGTCATGTTGACAGGGATGAATCCAGAAGCTCCTTTGACGAACCTGTTTACTGGAACGCCACTTGCTGCCGGACAAGGTGGGATCATCGGAGTGATTTTTGCGGTCTGGTTGCTTTCGATCGTTGAAAAGAAATTACACAAAATCGTTCCTGATGCAGTAGACATCATTGTGACACCAACACTTTCATTGATTGTCATCGGGCTGATCGAGATTTTCTTGATTATGCCATTAGCTGGTTTTATCTCAGATGGTATGGTAGGAGGGATCAATTGGGTACTTAGTGTGGGTGGTGCTTTCTCAGGATTTGTATTAGGTACATTATTCTTACCGATGGTCATGTTTGGTTTGCATCAAATATTGACTCCGATCCATGTACAAATGATCGATGAAACAGGACGTACATTATTATTGCCTATTTTAGCAATGGCAGGAGCTGGACAAGTTGGTGCTGCGCTTGCTTTATGGGTACGTTGTAAGAAAGACAAAGAATTGACTGAAATGATCAAAGGTGCGTTACCTGTAGGGATTTTAGGGATTGGTGAACCATTGATCTATGGTGTTACATTGCCTTTAGGTCGTCCATTCATTACTGCTTGTATTGGAGGCGGTATCGGTGGTGCGGTGATTGGCTTGATCGGGAATATTGGTGCCATTGCTATTGGTCCTTCTGGCGCAGCGTTGATTCCTTTGATTTCAGATGGCAAATGGTTTGGCTACGTCCTTGGATTATTAGCTGCTTATGCGGGCGGATTCTTAGCTACTTTCTTTTTCGGGATTCCTAAAGAACAATTAGCGAAAGAAGAATTAGCAGAAGAAGCACCTGTTTATACAGCATCAAGTACTGACTCAACAAATCAAACACAAGCCGTTCAATTATGTGCAGTAGCAGATGGTACAGTGCAATCAATCGAACAAGCGAGTGATCCTGTATTTGCTCAAAAGATGATGGGAGAAGGGTATTTTGTTGAACCGACGAATGGTCATATCTATGCGCCAACTTCTGGGATCATCAGCTCTATTTTCCCAACGAAACATGCCATCGGATTAACAACAGCTGATGGGTTAGAGCTATTGATCCACATGGGAGTCAATACTGTGGAACTAGGTGGAACGCCATTTGATATAAAAGTGAGTGAAGGACAAGCTGTCACAAAAGATACGATGATAGCGGACGTGGATCTAGCTGCGATCAAAGAGGCAGGAAAAGAAACCGCTATGATGGTTCTCCTGACAAATATGGAACATGTCCTAACGTTTGTTTTAACACATACAGGTGAAGTAACAGCAAAAACACCTGTGATGGATGTGGAAAGTGTAAAATAATAAAAAGCGCAAAATCAAAGGATTTTGCGCTTTTTATTAAGCTCCATATCGTTGAACTAAGGCATGGTAGATTCTTTCAACATCTATTGGTGTACCACGTAATTCATAATCTTCTATCATAGGAAAGCCGAATTGTTCAGCATATTGTTTCGCTGTCAAACAATATTGATAGTTAAAATTTTTATTTCCGCTACCGACAACACCAAGACAAAGCGCATGATTTTCTTGATATTCCAAGTATTCTCGCATGGTTTCTGTCAAAATCTCTTGGTCACCACTGTCAATGCCATTGCCTCCTTCTAGATAGGTTGGCACAAACACAAAGAAAGGTTTAGTTTCTTTTTCAAAGTCGCTATTTTCATGGATCTCTTTCAGGTGGACTAAGGGAAGTGAAGCATCTTTTTCATGTTGTTCCACAGCAAATGCTGCTAATTTTTTGACGAATCCTCGGGTGTTACCAGAAATTGAGATATATAAGATATTCATGATATCGTCCTCCAATCATTCTTATCCAGTATAGCATTTTTTTGTTTTTTGGGTAGATAAGAAGAGGAAGAGAAGCGGTCGCTTTCCTTGTATAATTAGAAAAAAATAGTTACAATTAAATTTCAATTAGAATTTTTTAGAAAAAAATAAATGAAACGAAGTTTTGCTATACTTTGCATAAAAGCGGTTTATTTTGGAGGATGCGTACATGGACACAGAGCAACAGAAAAAAGGTATTGGATTGATCCCACTAGCGGCCTTAGTGATTGGGTCAGCGATTGGAGGTGGCGTTTTCGGTATTATGACCGACATCTCAGGATCGGCTGGTGGCCCAGCATTGTTCAGCTGGGTATTAGTTGGGACGTCCATGATGATGCTCTCTTTGTCAATCAATAATATCAATAAGAAACGTCCAGAATTAGAAGGTGGTATTTTTAGCTATGCCGAAGCTGGCTTTGGTCGATTTTCGGGATTCATCAGTGGGTGGGGCTATTGGCTGACCTGCTGGTTAGGAAACGTGGCATTTGCTACGCTATTGATGAGTGCGTTGGGCTATTTCTTTCCAGTATTCGATGGGGGTCAAAATGTCGCCTCGGTCATCGTCAGTACTATATTTTTGTGGGGATATGCTTGGCTCGTCAATCGAGGAGTCGAAAATGCCAGTTACGTCAATGCAATCGTGACAATTTGTAAATTAGTTCCGCTATTTTTATTTATCATTGTTGCTATCAGCACGTTCTCATTGCAACAATTCATCAATAATTTTTCAAGTGATATCATCTTGAATGCCAATGGACAGCCGATTCCTTTCTCAAGTCAAATCCTAAGTTGTATCATGGTGATGCTTTGGGTATTTGTTGGAATTGAAGGTGCATCTGTGGTGGGTTCACGAGCGAAGAAAAAATCAGATGTCGGAAAAGCCACGATCTTAGGAATTTTTGGATTGATCGTGATCTATGTTTTAGTTTCGATGTTGCCTTACGGTACGATGACGATGGAAGAACTCCAAACAATCCAAACGCAACCAGCAATGGGCTATGTGTTTGAGATGATGGTTGGTAAATGGGGAGCTGTCGTGATCAATGGTGGACTGATCATTTCCTTGGTCGGTGTATGGTTATCTTGGACGATTTTACCCATTGAAACGATGCGCAATATGGCGGATGACGGCTTATTGCCAGCGCGTTGGGGAAAAGTCAATAAAAAGGGCGCACCGACATATGCGATCGTATTAACGACTTTATGTACAAATGTCTTTTTGCTTTCGCTACTGTTTACAGATAGTGCCTATAACTTTGCTTATACCCTCGGAACAGCAGCGATCTTCTTTACGTGGTTATTCTTAGGATTGTATCAAATGAAGCTATCTTATCAAAGAAAAGAATGGGTCCAATTCTTGGTTGGCTCATTAGCAAGTGCTTTTCAAATTTGGGCAATGCTATTTGTTGCTTTCAATGAAGTGATGCTCGTTCTTGTATTATTTTTACCAGGTATCTTATTTTATCTCAAAGCAAGAAAAGAAAAACAGCAAGCTGTTCCACAGACAAAACTTGATTATTTATTGCTTTCGTTAGTCTCGATTTTTGGAGTAGTGGCATTGGCATTATTTGCAACTGGAGTATTGCATTTATAAAACGCACAAAAGTTGAAACCCATTCTTTTGTATCACTCAAAAAGCATCTAAGAGATCGACCCGATTCAGGTCATTTCTTAGGTGTTTTTTCATGCTGCCTATTCACTGATTGTTTAGTAAAAACGATACGTGACTTTCTCACAACGTTTTTCCGCGATTGTTCGTTTCATTTCAGTGAAGAGGAATGGTTACGTTGTCACATTTTGACACATTGAGGCAGATATTGTTTTAATGATGATCCAAACAAACAATTTTGTAAGAGAAAAAGTTGAGAGAAAGATGGTCGAAATAGGTAGTGATTGCCTATACTTATTCCTTGAGGCATAAAAAAATGGAGGGAATATATGAGAGTGAAAGGGTTGACGAGCTATCAATTGAAATGGATAGCAATTGTTTTTATGGTCGTTGATCATATCAACAGTTATTTCGGGATGCAATTAGGGTTACCAAGTTGGGTCTCGTGGTTGGGACGTTTTGTTGCGCCATTATTTGTATTTTTATTAGTTGAAGGTTTCAAGTATACGCATAGTAAATATCAGTATGCGAAACGATTAGGAATAGCTGCATTCGTAGTAGCGATTGGAAATATCATCTATCATTTATTAACAGGAAATTACATCAGTGAATATAATCATCAGCCAAACTATTATTTATTTTTAGGTCCACATAATATCTTTTTGACATTATTTTTGCTGTTTTGCTTGATGTGGCTTCTTTCTATAATAAAAGGAAAAACACTTTGGAGAAAAGGAATGCTCGTAGCAGTAGCACTTTTATTGGTCATGATCATGATTGCTTTTTCAGAAGGTGGTCTGTATTTAGTTCCAATGTTGTTGCTGATGTATTTCTTCCGCGAGAAAAAAGAACGAGGGAAATTGGTTCTAGGTATTTTTGTGTATACGCTGATCTTATTTTGTCTAGCAATTTTATCCTATACACAAATGCCTGATTATCAATCATTGTATCAATTTTTAACGTTTGATAATGAATTTATGATTGTCACCGTTATCCCATTTATCATTCTTTATAATGGAAAACTAGGTGGAACCGGACGCGCATTCGACAAATACTTTTTTTACTTGTTTTATCCGTTACATCTATGGATCATTTATTTGATTTTTTCTTTTATTCATTAAGAAACAAATGAGGCTAGGTCTGGACAGAAGTGTTCAGCCTCAAGAAATAAGGCACCATCCACAAAAATTGTTCTTCAAATTCTTGTGGATGGCGTCTTGTTTTTTCGAAGAGGTTACTTCTGTTCTTGTCGTTTATTCGGTTTTAGGGGAGAGAGGACTAATGTCTCAGAAACGTCTCATTTGTTTTTATGAGTAGTTTCAAACATTACAGTTTTGATCCCTTAGTTTGATGTAAAGAAATGTTATGTAGTTCAAGAAAATCGGCAGTATAAATAAGGCTTCAAGTCATTTGTTGTTATGGAATTGACAGAATTTTTAAAATATATTATTTTTTTTGTAAGAATTCTCTATATTTTCAATCAATTTTATTTTATAATGAGAAAATATCATGTAATTTTTAGGAGGAAAACAGATGGAAAATTATCTTAGCCTGTTAGGCGTACTGATTGTTATTCTTGGTTTTGCTTTCAAGTTAGATTCGATCTTGATCGTTATGGTTGCGTTAGTCGTGACCGCATTTACTGGTGGATTAGGACTTGAAGGTATGCTGGAAACTTTAGGTACAAGTTTTGTAAATAACCGAGGAATGGCAATTTTTATTATTATTATGTTAGCAACTGGTACGTTAGAACGCAATGGTCTGAAGGAGTCTGCTGCAACGTTGATCAAACGTTTCAAGAAGGTATCCGCTGGAATGATCATCGATATTTATGGTGTTTTCCGAATGATCTTTGCAGCTTTCAATGTCAGCTTTGGTGGGGTGGCCGGCTTTGTACGTCCAATCATCATGCCAATGGCGTTAGGTACCGTTGAATCAAAAGGATTAACCGTCAATCCCGAACATGAAGAGGAATTAAAAGGAATGTCTTCAGCGATGGAAAATATTTGTTGGTTCTTTGGTCAAGTACTATTTATCGGTGGGGCCGGTGCTTTGTTAGTACAATCCACATTAAAAGACTTAGGCTACGAGGTAACTCTTGGTCAGTTGGCACTGGTGCAAATACCAGTCGCAATCACTGCGCTGATCGTAGCGAGTGTCTATTTCTATTTAAAAGAAAAGAAATTAGCGAAGAAATACTATCCAGGAAAGGAGAAATAAGATGGGTTTTTTAGACTTTTTTACAAATTCTGAAGTATTACTAAGTGAAAAATTATTAGAAATCTTATATATCTTGATGGGGCTAGTTTTGATCTATACAGGTCTTCGTAATGCTTTTGATAAAAGTAACCCTCATCGATTTGGTTCTGCCTTTTTCTGGACAGTTTTGGGTGTCGTGATTGCTGCTGGTCGTTGGATATCGCCAATTGCCAATGGGGTATTGATTTTCGCGATGACGATCCCAGCTATCACGAAAAGGGTGAGCAAGGGTGCAAGTCGTTTGCCATCAAAAGAATATATGGAAAAGATGTCAGACAAGTTAGGCATGAAAATCTTTATTCCCGCATTGAGTATCGGGATCTTTGCCATTTTATTCGCACTATTCACTGATTTAGGTGCTTTAGTCGGTGTTGGTGTGGGGGTATTTGTAGCGATGTTGATCTTGATGTTCTTTTCAAGAGATAATCGCCCAACGACTTTCTTGGATGATGCTTCAGACATGTTAGGTACAGTCGGTCCTTTAAGTATGTTACCGATGCTCTTAGCTTCATTAGGTGCGGTCTTCACGAGTGCAGGTGTTGGTACCGTGATTTCCAGTGCAGTCGGTACGATCGTTCCAGAAGGAAATGTCAATATTGGTATCATCATCTATGCGCTAGGAATGGTTCTATTTACAGTGATCATGGGGAATGCTTTTGCGGCAATCACCGTCATGACAGTCGGAATCGGTGCGCCTTTTGTCTTTAGTCAAGGGGCTAATCCAGCATTGATCGGTATGGTCGCGTTGACATGCGGTTTCTGTGGAACGTTGTTGACACCGATGGCTGCTAACTTCAACGTAGTACCAGTGGCGATGTTAGAAATGAAAGATAAATACGGCGTGATCAAGAATCAATTATTTGTTGCTGTATTCATGCTGGTTTTCCAAATCGTCTATATGATTTTATTTAAATAGTATCTTGAGCGAAAAAGAATCAATGATTTCCATAAAATATGGAGAAGATTGATTCTTTTTCTGAACAGCTAACATTTCATTATTGACTATTTTTTGTTAAAATAGATAGACACTGAGTCCTTCGAATAGGAATGACTCACTGAAAGTACTAAATACACGAGTGAGAAACAATCAAATTTTAATGTTTAGATAAATCTTTGAAGGATGAATTGAACGCATCATTTTATAGAATAATGGAGGAATGAAAAATGAAAGTACTCGTAACTGGTTTTGATCCATTTGGTGGAGATAAAGTAAATCCTGCCTATGAAGCAGTCAAAAAAATGCCGTCTGAGATTGCCGGTGCAGAAATCATCAAATTAGAAGTTCCCACTGTTTTTGGTAAAAGTGGTCAAGTCGTAAAAGAAGCAATCCAAGAGCATCAACCTGAAATCGTGATTTGTGTTGGTCAAGCAGGTGGACGTTCAGCGATTTCTTTTGAACGTGTAGCAATCAATCTAGCTGAAGCACGTATTGCAGATAATGAAGGTAACCAGCCATTTGATACGCCGTTAGAAGCAGACGGCCCAGCTGCTTACTTTACTTCATTACCAATCAAAGCAATGACAAAAAATGTCCAAGAACATGGATTACCAGCCTATATTTCTTATACAGCTGGTACGTTTGTTTGCAACGACATCATGTATCGATTGTTACACTTGATCGAAACAGAGTTCCCAACAATTCGTGGAGGCTTTATCCATGTGCCATTCTCACCAGATCAAGTCATCGATCGCCCTGTAGGGACACCGGCAATGTCACTTGATGATATTGCGGCTTCATTGACTTATGCGGTAGAAGCAGCAGTCAACAACAAAGAAGATATTTCAGGTAACGCAGGAACAACTCACTGATAGATAGCTGAAGCGAAGCAAGTGCAAGACACTACTGTCACAACCTCAGCTTCACGTATGAAAAAAGCGAAAAGCCGAAAATAGCTCACATTATTTTCGGCTTTTTTGTTGCTCTTTGAACATATTTATTTTTACTCTCTTAATTTAGAAAGGCAGGTGAAAGGTATGAATGAAAGTTGGCAAGCAATTTTTGACGAATGGTTCCCGAAAGAAATCAAGCAACGCTACCCAATAAAAATCTCCAAACAATATACAAGTAGCCAACGATGGGAAATCTATGAACGATTGACGAAACAACAACGAATTGTCATGGATCAACATCGTCGATATTTGATCCACTCACAGTTTTTGGAAGAAAACTATTTAGCAGCAACGGATTGGATTTTTTCTGACTTTAAGATCAATCCATTTTATCGCACATCACGTAGGCAACAGAAACTTTATTGTGAATGTGGCCGTGAACTGAAAGTCCAATATATCGTTCGTTCCCCTAAAACGGGCAAGGAATTAAAACTAGGCATCAATCATTTTGCAGAACACTTGCACATTAGTCCAACAGTTGCAGCGTCGATCAATCAGGGAATGACTAAAGTGGATCTAGCGCTGGATGAGATCCTCTGGCTGAAACAACAAAATATTGCCTTTCCTGAACGACTCTGGCAAGAATATTGTCTAATGTTGTATCATAATCGCCGGCTGAAACAACCGATTTTACCAGATAAAAAGCTGACTAAACGACTCACTGAATTTCGTCATGCCCAGTTACCGATTTATCTGGCAGACTATCAAGCAATGGAAAAGTACATCCAACAAGTGAGCTATCAGGCAAAAGAAAAGCCGAAAAAAATCCTTGAAAAAAAATCATTATTTGAGGATTTTTCAGAAGATCTGACTAAAGAGGTTGAAGCGTTCTTGACTAATTATCAACTATTCCTTCGAAAAGATTGGTCATCTGTTTCAATGGCTGAGACAAGCCAACCATCTGTCGCTTTTTTTGCAGAGTTTATCGCTAATCTGCGAGAAGGATCGAAGAATGAAGCTGTAGACGTCGATCGATTAGCAAAAGAACAGCGTTTTATCCAACCGCAAATTTATTATTTTGTTTGGCAACAATATCAGCGTTATGGATTTACAACTGGTTTTTTCGATAGTATCCCTCGGGTGATGAGAAATGGTTTTCTAAAGATTTTACGCAAAGAACGCGAAGAAAAACAGCAAGCTACAACAAAAACTGTGACAGAAATTGAATGGCAAGAACTTGCAAAGAAAATCAAAAAGCAATCAGTCGCCTCTTTGATCCAAGAATATGAACAAGCAGACTATGTATTTACTTCAGAACAACAGCTTGCATTAAAAAAGTTCCAAGAATTGGAATCAGTGATACAAACGATGGATGAAGACATTAGAATGTTGCTCAAGGATTTGATTTAGTTGACTCGAACCGCTGACAGAATCTTGGTATGACGATACCTAGAAATAAGCGAGAAAAGTTCCATCCTATTTTGGCTGACTTTCTCGCTTTAGTAAGAGGTTTGAAAAACAAACCAATTTCTAGTACAAGTTTATTTAATGTTTTCCATCAAGAAACATGGTGCGAAAAATATTCTGCCTCCATGCGCTGCATGCGCGCTCTTTCTTTTTTGTTGTACCAAGGAGAGACAGTAAAGGCTAATAAGTCATTGATCAAGTAAACAGAGCTATTGATAAACATAGCTAAACTAGCAGACCCATGAGTATAGGAAACATACCATAAGACCATTTGTGCAAGACCAGAAGCAAGCCACCAATAATACTGATTGTTGTAGCGAAGGAAGCTAATGATGCCGGCAGAAAGACTGATCGAAAAAGCAATGGCATCGATCCAAGGACGAGGGTCGTCTGTATACGTACCAATCAAATAACCTGAAATCAAGTAAACGAACACAGTCCCGGTTAATGCAATCAACCAACTTTTTCCACTAAATTCTCGAATTTTAGAAGCCATATTATGATTCCATTCTTTACTTAATAAAACTGGGATATCCAATGTGACCATATAAGCAATTTGTTCGCCGATACTTAAATAGTTTTTGGCAGAAAAGCCAACGACGATAAAACAAATAGCAGAGAGAATTCCTAGAATACCGTTGACTGATTTGGCGGCATTGATTGATAAAATGCACAACACCCCTAGATTTGTCCCGATAAAGGTAATGATCGACAACCAAGTGATTGGCTGATTCACAAGAGTCATGACTTGGCAGCCTAAACTAAAATAGAATAGATAATAATTTTGTTGAGGCCAGCCTTTTAATTGATGGAACAAAAATCTGAAATAATTACGCATAAATAAAACTCCTTTAAACACAATATATAGTGTTCGATTATTTTTAGAGACACAAATTATTGTATTCCTTTTAAAATTTATTTCTAGTCTTTCATTTTAAAAAAATATATGTTATTATCCGATTTGATTGTTTTCTGAGAAACATTTACTTTCAAACGATGAAAAGTAGGAGGCCATTTGATATGGTCTCTCTTTTTTTGTGCGGCGGGAGAAAAATCTATGCTATGTCTAAAAGTATTGATAAGATAAAGGAAACAAAAAGATTGGAAGTGTTAGAATGAATTTAACAACCGTTCACCATGTTGCGATCATTGTGTCAGATTATCAAAAGTCACGTGCTTTTTATGTTGATTTGCTAGGTTTTGAAGTTATTCGTGAAAATTATCGAGAAGACCGTGGCGATTATAAGCTAGATTTAAAACTAGGAGATATGGAGCTTGAGATTTTCGGCATCAAAGACGCACCTAAAAGACCGAGCTATCCAGAAGCTTGTGGTTTGAGGCACTTAGCATTCAAAGTGGAACATATCGAAGAAACAGTCGCGGAACTACAAGGATTGGGGATTGAAACTGAACCAGTCCGTATCGATACCTTTACAGGCGAAAAAATGACTTTCTTTTTTGATCCGGACGGATTGCCGTTGGAGTTACACGAATAAAGGTAACAAATTTGTCACTTTTTCTTCCGTTCATTCGATTTTTTTCTTTCCTATTTCTTGTTATTCTAGAAAAAAACGGGGAGAGAGTGGAATGAAAAAAATAATCATTGCAGCATCGATTGCTATCATTGTTAGCTTAGCGGCTTCGTTAGGACTATTGGATGCAAACTTTTCTTTTGATGACATCAGTGACCAAGAATATCAAATCTCATTGCAAAAGGCAGTGTCTATTTTGCGAGATGAGTACCATGAAGAGAAAGTTAGTCGTATCCAGTTCAACCAATTAGACGAAGAACAAAGTAATAAAAAGATGTATGAATATATTTTTTATACTCCCAATCGAGTGATCACAGTGAATCCAATCTCAGGAAAGACGATGGTTGTTGATGAAAGCCGAAACGAACCAGGGCAATTCTTTCACTTGAAAACGATCCATCAAGTGAAACATCCACAGGCAGCAATGAAAGAAGCAGTCCATAAAGTCGGAAAACATCACGGGAAAGCAAAAAGTTGGGAAATCACGACAAAAAGTGGTCAATTGTATTATTCTGTAGCCGTCGATGGAACGAATCATTTAGAAGATGTATTGATCAGTGCTTGAAAGAGAAGTGGTTTCACTTCTCTTTTTTTATAGATAAGAGTAATCTAAAAGTGTAAAACAAAGAAGGGATTGAGGGAATCATGCAAAAAATGGTTTGTCCAAACTGTGGGAAAAAATTCACTTATGAAGAAGTAAATCATATCGTCGAACACGTAAAAAAAGAGATGCCGATTGTTTGCCCCTACTGTCGTTTTGAAGCAAAAACAATCGTTTCAAATGGTTATTTCGTGACACAAAAAATTGAAGATTATTTGAATTAGCTGTTTTGCTCTGAGATTTCATTATGGTAAAATGAAAAAAAGGAGTGTCAGAAATGATTCGTAATGCAAAAAAAGAAGATGCGGCAGCTATCGCTCCGCTTATTTTAGTTATATTGAAAGATATGGACTTACCGTTTCTTTTAAAGTACGGTGAAGAAAAAACATTAGAAGTCTTGGAAGAAGCCATTACAGACCCAGACTATCGTTACAGCTATACAAGAGGGATCGTTGATGAGCGAGAAGGCAAGGTAGCAGGAATCGTTTACGGTTATACAGATGAAGAAGAACCAATCATCGACCAGCCGTTAGAAAAAATCTTACAAAAGCATGGCATTTATGAGCAAGTAAAAATGTTTACGGATAGAGAAACATTCCCTGATGAATGGTATTTAGATTCTATCTGTGTTTCAGAAGAATTTAGAGGACAAGGCATCGGTTCCTCTTTGTTAGAAGCATTGCCACCAATCGTCAAAAAACAAAACCGCGATGTCATTGGACTAAGTTGCGATAAGCAAAACCCGCAAGCCAGAAAATTGTACGAGCGCCATGGGTTCAAAGTAATCGGGGAACGAACGATCAGTGGACATCTGTATGATCATATGCAAAAGAAAATCGTCTAGTGAGTTTTGTTTTGAGAAAAATGGATATTTAGAAAAGAAAAGCTGATACGAAATCCGTAAACAGCTTTTTTTTATTGGGTGGTGTTCTTTTATAGGATATCTCTCTTTGATTTGAAAAACTAGCATTAATACATAGTGTGAACGATTATGATCCTAAAACAACTTTTAGCGATTGATATGATTACTTATTTCGATTATGTGTTAACTTAATTCTTATAATCAATATCTTTTTACTAGAAGAATGTTATATGATGGAAAATTGATGTTAAACGTTATTTTTAATAGATGTTGTATCTTTAGATATATTTTCTTATCAAACAGAAGTTATAACAGCGACTAAAACAGTTTCCGAATTTTCAGGTAGTTAGATTGAAGGTGAAGGATAATTTGAAAATCAACTAGCTGATGATAATGTTTTAGGTATGCTTAGATCTTCTAATTTTTATCATAGAGATGGTAATCAAAAATACTACAATACGTCAGAAAACTGGCTGTGCGGAAATATAATAGTGCCATGTGTACTGTTATTCGTGACTCTAAATAAGGACGTTTGTATTTAAAGATGCTGTAGTAGATTCGGAAAGAAGGTATTCAAATTTATACTCTGATGAAGAAGCAACTGGTGTAAGAGATCTAGTAAGGGGAAGCTAATACTTATTTAAGAAGTATCGCATGATTTTAAATTACCCAATTTATTTAGTTGGGTAATTTATTTATGTTTAATATTTCTACATATCAAGTTTTTTGAGAAGAGGAAAATTTATTGAAAAAAATACTTTTTTTTATGATAAATCTAATATTTTTGATTGCTACTTTGACAAATGCTTTCTCTCTTTTTTATATTTATAATCAAAGTAATCTAGATTTTGTATCGAACAATTTTTCTTCCAAAGACACAGTACGCCTTATCGCAAATCATAATATAGATTCTGAAAATTGGGGAGAATTATTAGGAGATCAAAAGAATATTTTGGTTGTGAAAAATCTAGAAAGTAACTTTTATTTTAAAGCTATATACACAAATTATGATTGGTATCTTCCGCTTGTTGAAGGAAGAAACTTTGCACGTGACGATTTTTATGATGGGGAAAATAGAGCAATTATTGGTGAAGAATTAGCGAAAACACATACAGATACTATACGTATTGAAGAAAAAAACTACAAAATAATTGGTATATTAGATAGCCGTTATGCAAAAAATTCATCAAAAATGGCTTTGATAAACATAAACTCATTAGAAGAAAATCAAACCAATGGTGTCTACCAAGTAAATTCAAACAAAGCAACGATGGAAAAGTTAAAAAGTGAGTTGATTAATGATATAACAGCTATTACTTATTCCGATGATACAAAAGCATATAATGCACAAAATTTAGAAAACAATAACCAATTGTTAAGGTATTCATTTCAAGTACTATGTTTGTTAGCTATTGGCATGTGTATCTTGTTCTATCTAACCTTAACTCAATCGACAAGGTATTTAAAAAAAACGATAGGAATATCGAGAAATACGGTTCTTCTAGAAGAAGTGAAACACTTATTCTTTTTTTGGTTATTTGAGAGTATTCTTGTTCTTGGTGTAGTATATCTCCCCTTCAAACATTCCATTTTTGATTCGGTGACTGATTTTACTGTTAGTTATATTACCAGTCAAAGTTTTATACTTGGGTGTTCTGTTACTCTGTTTAGTTTTCTTTTTTTTAGAAATTGGAGGAACATTGATGAAAATAAGTAATCTAACAGTAGAGATTTTCGAATCTTTAAAAAGGAAAAAATATTTACTAATCTTTTATACACTGTTCTTGTTGTTTTCATTTTTGACACTTTCGGTTTCAGATGTCATGTTGCAAGAGAATAGTAATGAAGAACATAGGGTGTCAGTTGGTAATACAAAAACATATAAACTTGTAGACACGCTTATTGGGGAAAAAGAGGAAGTTTTTTTGAGGAATCTTCAAAGTGTCAGTTACCTCAATGCCATGTACAAAGAATTATCAGATAGCCAAAAAGGGGAATACCAGGTAGTAAATAGTCAAAGCATCAACTATTTACAAGAAAAGGATTTACCAACTGAGTTTATCGAACATTATGAGCAGATTGCAGGTTCTGTTAGTAGCTGGACTAAAGAAGAGATTCCTTTTAAATCATTACAAATGAACGATCATGCATTGGAACGCTTCAATCTTAGAATAGCAAGTGGACAATCCTTTTCTCCTAGTGATTATCAATATAATAGAGATAAAATTCCAGTTATCTTAGGGAATAGTTACTCAGACTATTACACCATAGGAGACAAAATACAGCTATCTTATCTTTTCAAACAGTTTGAAGCAGAAGTCATTGGTTTTGTTGAAAAAGGTGAAAGGGTCACTTTTAACGAATACGAAGACTATGTGCTAGATCATTATATTATTTTACCATTTATAGAAAATGCTCCTCAAAAAATCAGTGAAGAAGAATTTTCTTTTTTTCAAAAACACTTTCTAAATGGGGTCAATGGCTACTTTCAAGTTCCAGAATCTTTTTCACAAGAAAAAGTTTACAAGTTAGTAAATGAAATTTCTTCGACATATGAATTGGGAACAGTCGATTTAATAGGTGAATCAGGATTTCATTTATCAGCACTATTATTCATGATTACTAAAAACAATGAATTGCTAAAATTAGTTGTCTCTTTTTCAATGATTATTTTAGTATTAATGACAATTGTTTTTTGTTGTTTAGAAATGTATCGTGATAAAAAAATATATCAATTACATTTGCTGTTTGGGGCGACAAAAAAAGAAATCCGTAATTATATCATGGTAGAAAAAACATTGCTTTTATCCTTTGTTCTATGTGTGAGTCTGACGTTAACCAACTATTTAGGAGAAATTACACTTGTTCTCTTTATTCGTTTACTTTACTTGTCTTTAGTCTTAATTTTTCTATTCTTTTTAATATCAACTATCATTCTTAGGAAATGGAGAATTACAAATGATTAGTATACAGGATATTTCCCTTAAAATAAGAGATGGTCGGAATAAGAAAGAATTATTTCAACATCTGAATTTGAATATAAACGAGGGACAAAAAATAGCGATCATGGGTAAAAGTGGTAGCGGTAAAACGACTTTACTAAAATTGATTGCTGGACTCATCAAACCGGACACAGGAAATATATTCTTTGAAGATAAGAACCTGAGAGAAATGAGCGCTAACGAAATGAGTGCCAATCGATTAAATAATATTGGCTTTATTTTTCAGAATAATCCTATGATTGAGAGTAAAAATGTATTTGATAATATTGCTTTACCCTTAAAATATTTAGGAATCGAAAAGAAAATCATCAATCAAAAAGTCCGTGTTATTTCTAAAAGTCTAGCTGTTGATGATATATTACTAGAGAATCCGATTTATCTATCTGGAGGAGAAAAGCAAAGAGTTGGCATTGCTCGAGCGCTTATTACTGAACCTAAGCTTATCTTAGCAGATGAGCCTACAGGTTCTTTAGATACGGAAACCGAAGCTATGGTTTTGAATATTTTTCAAAAAATTGAATTAACTAGAACTAGTTTTATTATGGTAACACACGATGTTTCTGTAGCGAATATTTGCGATGAAATATATACATTACAAGACAAAAAACTTTTTATTGTCTGAAAAATGATAGATGTATTCTCAAAAATGATGAAAAAAATATTTAAAAGTTAAAAAAATATCCCTATTTTAATAGTAAATGATGAACGAGTGTAGCTTTGACAAGTCATGTCAAAGCTACACTCGTTTTTGCTATTTGTAAAAAAGAATATACATGACTATATTATACCCAAAAAATACTGGACTTAGCCTTTTATACTAAATAAAAAACAGATGAAAAGAGTGAGGAATCGAGAATATACAATAAATAATATCTGAATGAATTTTATGTTTTTAGGAAAATTTCAGAAAATTTGTTTATTTAATTATTTTTTAGGACTATAATAGCAAATGTTTTTATGTTATAAAATTTCATATATTTACGAAAAGAGATGAAAAGATGTTCAAAAATAAAGTTGTGAATCTTTCCCTAATGTCTGTTTTGCTTCTCCATTTATTTTTTCCAATCCAAGTAATTGCCGAAACATTTCTTCCACAAGATCCAGGAAGTGTTTATGATGATTTGACTGGTGATTATGGGGTATTAGGGATTGCTTCTCAGTTCCATGTGTTCGCAAAAGAAAAAACGACCATCAATGCGCATACAGAGGGTAATGTAGCAACTGGTGTCCTATCAGCAACGAATAACTTCGGGACATCGATCAGTACAGGGGATTTAAATAAAGAGATCAATTATGCACAATCCGTTGAGACAATCATTAGCTCAACAGAAACTGCGGCTTCTGTTAAACGATCGAATAAATTTATTGTGGGATCAAATAATGTGATCACGACGGAAAACGATAAAATAGTTGTCAATGGAACAAGATTGGATCATTTATCAGTGGATGAGTTCTATCAAGATCGAGAAGATGCTCAATATATTGATTTCAACAAAGAGTTTGAAAATTTAATGCTGAGATCAAATATGTTGATGTCATTAGATCCATTAAAAACATATACGCCAGATGATTTCCCTGATATGAATAATCGTGTGATTGACTGTACAGATCTGGTTGGGGATCAGCCCTATGTCATCAATGTTGCTGCTTCTGTTCTGGCAAAGAACACCCCTTTACAAATCAACACTTTACAAATCAACAATCCTGAGGGAAAAGTACTTATAATGAATGTTGTAGATGCACCAACTAGTTTTTCTGTACAATCCCAAATTCAGTATAACAACCGTTCCAATCATCAAACAGAAGATTTTTCTGATGCTAATATTTCTTGGAATTTTGGTAATTTAACAGAAAAATTAGAAATCAATGCGCCTTTCCAAGGAACGATTATTGCACCTTGTGCGGATATTACAGTCAATCAAAGTCAAGATGGAACGATCATAGGAAAAAATGTGATCTTGAATGCTACAACAAATCGTTGGGACCCAAATGAAATTTTTGCTGTACCAAATACGCATGATGACACGACAGATACAACAAGTAGCAGTACAGAACCAAGTACGAGTGAAAGTAGTACAGAGCCAAGTACGAGTGAAAGCAGTACAGAACCAAGTACGAGTGAAAGCAGTACAGAACCAAGTACGAGCGAAAGCAGTACAGAGCCAAGTACGAGCGAAAGCAGTACAGAACCAAGTACGAGTGAAAGCAGTACAGAGCCAAGTACGAGCGAAAGTAATACAGAGTCAAGTACGAGTGAAAGCAGTACAGAACCAAGTACGAGTGAAAGCAGTACAGAACCAAGTACGAGTGAAAGCAGTACAGAACCAAGCACAAGTGAAAGCAGTACAGAGCCAAGTACGAGTGAAAGTAGTACAGAACCAAGTACGAGTGAAAGCAGTACAGAACCAAGTACGAGTGAAAGCAGTACAGAGCCAAGTACGAGCGAAAGCAGTACAGAACCAAGTACGAGTGAAAGCAGTACAGAGCCAAGTACGAGCGAAAGTAATACAGAGTCAAGTACGAGTGAAAGCAGTACAGAACCAAGTACGAGTGAAAGCAGTACAGAACCAAGTACGAGTGAAAGCAGTACAGAACCAAGCACAAGTGAAAGCAGTACAGAGCCAAGTACGAGTGAAAGTAGTACAGAACCAAGTACGAGTGAAAGCAGTACAGAACCAAGTACGAGTGAAAGCAGTACAGAGCCAAGTACGAGCGAAAGCAGTACAGAACCAAGTACGAGTGAAAGCAGTACAGAGCCAAGTACGAGCGAAAGTAATACAGAGTCAAGTACGAGCGAAAGCAGTACAGAACCAAGTACCACAACCAATACCACAACAAGTAGTGCTAGTAGTGTTTCATCAACAAACGAGTTTGACGAGCCTGTTATCAGTGGAGAAGGAACAGTTGAAAGCGATGGATCAGGTACGATGCAAATGAACGATAGACGTGAAAATAAAGTAGCGCTAGCTGTTGAATCAAATACCAATAATGATGATCCTTCGACTAAGAATGTACAATCACAAAATCAACAGCTTTTCCCTCAAACAAATGGGGAAAGAAATAATTTGTGGATCATGGTAGGTGCAGTGCTTATCTATGTAGTGACACTTCTTTTCTATAGAAGAAAACAGGTGTAAAAGAAAAAACGAAGCTGTGACATCGATTGTCTGATCCCTTTAAACCTGAATAAACGGTGTTCCAGAAGTAACTCCTTTAAAAATAAGCCAGAAAAACTCCAAAAATTTGAAAGACAATTTTCGGAGTTTTCTGGCTTATTTCTCGGAGTTGGACACTTCTGTCACAACCTTGTTTTTAGTTGACATCAAAGCGATAAGAAAGAGGTGTTTCTTTGTCTTTGTTTTTTCGATAGAGCCAGTAATCAAGGACAGCAGCGATACAGATACAGATAGGCGCATTTTCTTCACAAGGGATATCAAGGACATAATAATCACCGGTAAAGAGGGTTGCTTTGTCCATTTCCATGATTGGTTCATTGAAATGCTGGATCTGATAACGATGGTTATAGATATCTCCTTGAACAGTCCAATGTAATCGCCGAATATAATAAAAATCTCCTGGCCAATTGAAAATCTTTTGCATCGTACCGACTTTTTCGAAATCTTTGTAAAGTTCAAAGCGTGTCCCAAATGTCAGACTGATTTGTTTGATATGAGCGACTAGATCTCCATTCATGGCATAAAGAGATAAAGCATCTCCTTTCGTTCCCCAGCGGCCGACCATCAAAAAAAGTGATTTGCCTTTTTCGTCTTTGACGATTGTCCGGGTCGCACGACTCAGCTGTTTTTCCTGAATGAAAAATTCTGACATGTTTGTTCCCCTCTTTCTTCAAACAACTATAGATTTTCGTTGATTGCGCGTAAGATGGCTTTGCCAACACCCGATTCAAGGTTCGTGTCTGTTAAGTATTTAGCGTAATCTTTGACTTCGATCTCTGCATTTCCCATAGCGAAACTAACGCCGGCGGTTTGCAACATGCTGACATCATTGAAATTATCACCGATCGTCATGACTTCATCTAAAGTAATCCCTCGTTCATGAGCGACATGAGCAACTGCGATTCCTTTTTGAGCATTTTTATGGTTGACTTCAAGATTATTTTGACCAGAAGAGGTCACTGCCAGTTCGCCTAAATTACTGATTTCTTTCCCTACAGGGCCTAAAATACGTGGACCTTCAGTATGGAAACAGATGATTTTTAGGACTTCAAGTTTATCATCAAGTAGTAATTCGCGAATGCTGTCAACATAAGTGATGTGTAAGAGTTCAAGATTAGCTGAAGCCATGGCGATCGCCATTTTGTATGTCAAATGGGGCATATGGGTCGCAATCGAAGAAGCAAAGCTTTCGATTCTTTTTGGTTGGCTTTCCGAATACAATCCTTGGTTTGTCGCTACCTCATAATAAATACCATTTGCATCTAAAATATCCATGACTGTCATAGCTTGGGGACTTGGAATTGGTACTGTAAAAAGCGACTTACCGGATCTGTCAAAAACTTGCGCGCCATTCAAAGTGATCATCGCACAATCGATTCCTGCTTCATCTAAGGCTGCTCGTGCTTCTTGTGCGTTACGTCCAGTAGCGACCATAAATTCAATACCCAGCTCATTTGCCATGCGGATTGCTTCAGTATTTTCTGTTGAGATACTCATATGTGCATCGAGTAAAGTGCCGTCCATATCAGAGGCAATTAATTTGATCATGTGATTACCGTTCCTTTCCTTTTCTCCCTCCTAGTTTAACATACTAATGCGAGATAAGATGGAAGATTTTGACTTGTTAACAAATAATTTGTGAGTTATTCTGGAAAATAGGAGGTGGGAAATTTGAAGAAAATCATCCACAATAGTTGGCAAGAAGTATTAGCTGATGAATTTGAAAAAGATTACTATCAGCAGTTGAGAATATTTTTAAAAAATGAGTACGCAACTCGAAAAATCCATCCGGATATGTATCATGTTTATGAAGCGTTAGAGCTGACTCCCTATGAAGAAGTCAAAGTCGTGATTCTAGGACAAGACCCTTATCATGGAGTAAATCAAGCGCATGGTCTTTCTTTTTCCGTACAACCTGGAGTAAAAACACCACCGTCTCTGGTCAACATCTACAAGGAATTGAAGAATGACTTAGGGATCGAACCAGTTTCTCATGGGAATTTAGTGACTTGGGCCAAACAAGGTGTGCTGCTGTTGAATACTGTACTAACTGTCAGAGAAGGGCAAGCTTATTCTCATCGCGGAAAAGGCTGGGAACAATTGACCGATGCGATCATTGAAAAGCTGAATGAACGAGACAAACCGATCGTATTTATTCTTTGGGGGAAACCTGCACAAGAAAAAATGAAAATGATCGATAAAAGTCGACACATTATAATAACAGCCCCACATCCAAGCCCATTATCGGCGCATCGTGGCTTTTTTGGTTCAAAACCATTCTCAAAAACGAATGATGCATTGCTTGCTCTGGGTGAAACACCGATTGATTGGCAACTGCCTAAAACAGTGTAATGATACAGCGCTTTCCTGTTATAGTGCAGTTTTTCCGGATTATGTGAAAAACTTAATTATTATCCATTATTTGACTGATACAGAAATTTAAAACTGTTCTTTTTTTTGATAATAGTGTATCATGGTAGTTAATAAAAATAACTGGGGGTCATCTTGTGGAATTGTTTGATAGTTTAAGATTTAAAATTGTACGTCGCGGCATCAAAATCGTGTTTCCAGAAGCAACGGATGCAAGAATTTTAGGAGCAGCAGCACGTTTAAAAGCAGAAGAATTAGTTGAACCGATTTTGATCGGCAGCAAAGAAGAAATTGAAGCAGCAGCAAATGCACGTGGTATCCAAACATCTAACTTCACGATCATCAATCCAAATGATTATGAAAAATGGGATGAAATGGTCGAAGCTTTTGTTGAACGCCGTAATGGAAAAGCAACAAAAGAACAAGCAGAAAAAATCTTAAAAGATGTCAATTACTTTGGAACAATGCTTACATATATGGGCATTGCTGATGGTATGGTTTCTGGAGCGATCCATTCAACCGGAGATACAGTACGTCCAGCACTACAAATCATCAAAACAAAACCAGGTGTAAGTCGTACAAGTGGTGCTATGATCATGGTTCGCGGTAGAGATCAAGAAAAATATGTCTTTTCTGACTGTGCGATCAACGTGAATCCAAACGCACAAGAATTAGCTGAAATTGCTGTGGAATCAGCAAAAACAGCTGAACTATTCGATATCGATCCAAAAATCGCATTGATGAGCTTTTCAACAAAAGGTTCTGCAGCAGCTCCTGAAGTAGATAAAGTGGTTGAAGCAACAAGAATCGCGAAAGAATTAGCGCCTCAATATACGATCGATGGCGAATTACAATTTGATGCTTCTTACGTTCCAGCAGTCGCACAATTAAAAGCCCCTGATTCTAAAGTGGCAGGTCAAGCAACAGTCTTTGTCTTCCCTGAATTACAATCAGGAAACATTGGCTACAAGATCGCTCAACGTTTTGGTAACTTTGAAGCAATCGGACCAATCTTACAAGGATTGAACAAACCAGTAAGTGACCTTTCTCGTGGTGCTAATGAAGAAGATGTCTACAAATTAGCAATCATTACAGGTGCACAAACATTATTAGATTAATCGAACAGTAGATCTAAAAGAAAAGGGCTAGGGAGCTGAGGATTCCTGACTCTTTTCTTTTTTTTTGTTGGATTACACGTTATACTGACAAAAAAGAATGAGGAGAAATGATGATGATTGAATTAACAAGTGTGGCGATGACAGACCAATTAGCAGAAATCATTGGAAAAGTCGCTCATCCGGGAGATAATCTAGTGTTGACTGGCGATCTAGGTGCTGGTAAAACGACTTTGACAAAAGGAATTGCAAAAGGATTAGGCATCGTTCAAATGATCAAGAGTCCGACCTATACGATCATTCGGGAATATACACAAGGAAAAATGCCTTTGTACCATTTGGATATCTATCGTGTCGCTGCTAGCGGTGCTGATTTAGGATTAGATGAATATTTTGAAGGTGATGGACTTTCAGTCATTGAGTGGGGAAATCTATTAGAAGATGCTTTACCTGAAGATTATTTGGAACTGATTATTGAGAAAAGTGATACAGAATTAGAAAAAAGGTATGTGAAATTCCAATCATACGGGCCGAATAGTCAAGAGTTTGAAAAACGTATCTATGAAGCATGGGCGGCTTCTCATGGCTAATGATGTTGAACTGACGTTAAAAGAAGCGGAGAAATCAGATGCTCAAGGATTGTTAATGATGCTACGCCAAGCGAGACAAGAAACGGATTATTTTGTTGTTGAGGAGCGTTCACTTGGTATGAGTAAAGAGGTACTTGCAACTGAATTGTCTCGAATAAAAGAAAGTGCAGAACACTTATTATTTTTAGCCTGTGTCAAAAAACAGGTGGTAGGTGTTGTTTCTGTTGCTCCCAAACCTGACTTGCCCCGACATGGCGAAATAGGGATCAGTATCTTGAAAGAATATTGGGGAATGGGGTTAGGTACGATTCTTTTAGAAGAGGCAATCATTTGGGCTACAGAAAATGCACGATTTAGTACGTTGGTTCTTGACGTACTGGCGGCCAATCAACGAGCCATCCATCTTTATCAAAAAATGGGATTTCAAGAGGAAACCCAAAGTGTTGACTCTTCGGGAAGACAAGGTCAATCATTAGCGATAATCAAGATGAAACGAACGATTGAGCATGAAATAAACTGATTTCAAAAACAAAGAACCTGAAAAGTAGTTGTCCACTTTTCAGGTTCTTTATTTATCATCATCGTTGATTCTTTCGTACGAGGGAATCAACCAATAGAAATGAAGAAGTAGCTTATTTTTGCTAGTTGAACTATTTCACTGTGACTAATTTTTTCAATGGGTCTGTCCCAAAATATTTTTCCTGATATAACAAGATTTCCGCACATGCTCGACTATCTTCTAACGCATCATGGTGATTTTTCAACGTGATATCCAAATTTTCACAAACTGTATTCAAGCGATGATTTGGCATTTCTGGAAACAAGCGGCGACTTGTTTTGACGGTACACAATGAGAGATAGTTCGGTTGAGGCAACTGATAATAATCTAAACAACCAGCCAATACTTTTGTATCAAATGCGGCGTTATGCGCAACGACTAATCGGTTTTTTTGGAAATACTTTTCGATTTTCTGCCAAACATCTGGAAATTTAGGTGCCTGTTGGACATCTTCGGGTCGGATACCATGGATCTGGATGTTCCGCCAGAAAAATGGCGTTTCCGGTTGGATCAAGGTATAAAATTCATCGACAATCTGACTGTTCTCCACTTTGACAAGGGCTAAGGAACACGCACTATGAGATTGGTGGTTCGCAGTTTCAAAGTCCATCGCGATAAAATTCATTTTCAAATAAGCCTCCTTTAAAAAATAAACCATAACATAGATTTGTATGAAAAGAAATAGCTTTTTCAGACTATGTATCAAGTAAATATGGTGCCAGTGAAGGATCAAAGGAAGAAAATCGGGACAACCGAATTTCTTCCGTTGCTATCCTAACTATTCGATAATTAATTCGACAGGGCAGTGATCACTACCTAGAATCGATGTATGGATTTTTGCATCAACCAAACGAGGTGTCAACTCTTCACTCGTCAAGAAATAATCGATACGCCAACCTGCATTGTTTTTTCGAGCATTGAAACGATAACTCCACCAAGAATAGACACCTTCTAACTCTGGGTAGAAGTAACGGAAAGTATCTACAAAACCATTATCAAGTAAATGAGACAATGCGTTTCGTTCTTCGATCGAGAAACCAGCACTTTTTTGATTCGTTTTCCAATTTTTCAAATCGATGTTCTCATGGGCAACATTTAGATCCCCGCAAACGATCACCGGTTTTTGTTTTTTCAACTCTTCTAAATAATCATAAAAAGCAGATTCCCATTCTAAACGGTAATCGAGACGTTTCAATTCATTTTGTGAATTTGGTGTATAGCAAGTGACTAAGTAAAATTCAGGATATTCTAACGTGATCAATCGGCCTTCTTGATCATGGACATCAATGCCCATTCCATAAGAAACGTTCAATGCAGGTTCTTTGGCGAAGATCGCTGTACCTGAATAGCCTTTTTTGACTGCATAATTCCAATATTGATGGTAACCTGGTAAATCCAAGTCGATTTGATCTTCTTGTAGCTTTGTTTCTTGAAGACAGAAGAAATCTGCATCAAATTCCTTAAATGTTTCTAGAAAATTTTTGTTGACGATGGCTCTAAGACCATTGACATTCCACGAAATCAGTTTCAAAAAAACACGCTCCTTTTTCTATCAAGTCTGTGCGATTATATTGTACCTCATTTTTATTAAAAATAGTGTAAGATAAGAGTAATAACAGATAGCAGGAGGGAAACGATGAAAATTGGCGTAGTAGGGGTTGGTAATATTGCCGAAAAAGCATATTTACCCACATATGCAGAGAAACAAGGAATGTTTGATTTTTATTTTGCGACACGTAATCAGGTAACGAAAGATCGTCTGAAGAAAACCTATGGATTTACTCATTTGTATGAGTCACTGGATGACTTAATTGAAGAGGAAATCGAAGCATGTATGATCCATGCGGCAACAAGCGTCCATTTTCAATTGGCGAAAAAATGTTTGGAACATAATATCCATGTTTATATCGACAAGCCTTTAAGTGTCGACCTGAAAGAAATCCAAGAGTTACAAGAATTGGCAGAACAACACCAAGTGATTTTAATGGTGGGCTTCAACCGGCGATTCGCCCCAATGGTCGAAGAATTAAAAGCGATTCCAGAAAAACGGTTGATCCAGTTACAAAAAAATCGCATTGCGGCAAAAGAAACAACTGCTTTTGTCATTTACGATCTGTTCTTGCATCTGGTGGACACGGCTGTTTATTTATTAGACGAACCAGTGATCAAAACAACTTCTCATATCCGAGAAAAGGAAGGATTTATGGAAGTAGCGATATTGCAACTTGAAACTGCGAACCAAATGGCAATTGTGACGATGGATCTTGGAAGTGGTGCGAATACTGAAACCTATCAAGTGACGAGCAAACAAGGAACCTATGAATTGAGTGATCTGACAGAATTAGTCATCCGTAAACCAGATACGGTGGAAATAAAGAAATTTGGTGATTGGGAAACCACCCTGAGCAAACGTGGTTTTGTGCCAATGGTTGAACGATTTTTTGAAGAAATCCAACAACCGACGCCAAATAATGAAAAGTTAAAACAAACCAACATTTATGAGAGCCATGCACTTTGTGAGGAGATGTTGAATAATCTTTATCGTCATCAGCTTTGAGCAAAACTGGCAAGATTGTTTTAAGCGTGATAGAATGATGGGGACGTTTGAAAAGAAAGGAAAGTCCTCAGTGAATAAAGAAGATATCGTTAAAAAAAATCCAGAGTTGAATCTGTTGCTTGATGAACCGTTAAGTCATTATACATTTACCAAAACCGGTGGACCGGTAGATGTTTTAGCTTTTCCCAAAACCAAATCAGAAGTCAAACAGTTAGTTGACTATTGTCGAGAAAACCAAGTGCCATGGTTGGTATTGGGAAATGCAAGTAACTTGATTGTCCAAGATGGTGGGATACGTGGCGTGGTCATCATGTTGACAGAGTTGAATCAGATCAGCGTTGAAGGCACGATGGTGATTGCAGAAGCAGGTGCGAAACTGATCGATACGACGTATGCAGCCTTAGCAGAATCTTTGACAGGATTCGAATTTGCCTGTGGGATTCCTGGAAGTATCGGCGGTGCAGTCTACATGAATGCAGGAGCTTACGGTGGGGAGATCAAAGACGTGTTTGCAGAAGTCGACTTATTATTAAGTGATGGGACGATCCAAACTCTGTCAAATGAAGAAATGGCCTTTTCTTATCGCCATAGTGAATTACAGAAGATGGAGGCCATCGTCTTAGAAGCTCGTTTCCAATTAACACCTGGTGATCATGAGATGATCAAAGGTCGGATGGACGAATTGACGGAATTGCGTGAGGCAAAACAACCATTGGAATACCCTTCATGCGGTAGTGTCTTCAAACGACCTGAAGGACACTTCACAGGACAACTGATCCAAGAAGCAGGCTTACAAGGCTTGAAATGGGGCGGCGCACAGATTTCAGAAAAACATGCCGGCTTTATCGTCAATATCGACCATGCAACAGCAACTGATTATACAGAGTTGATTGCCCATATCCAAGGGGTGATCAAAGAGAAGTTTGATGTCACATTAGAAACAGAAGTACGGATCATTGGTGAAAAAAGAAGCTAAAGGAAAGTAGGTGGCGTGATGTTAGATAAGCAATTGCCCCATGCAGAGATTTGGATGACACGCCCACTCAATGAAGAATTGCCTTCTTATCCCTTGAATCAGCAGTATCGCTTTGAAAAGTATCAACCAAGCGCAGAGCAGGATTGGGCAATCATTGAAACAGCAGTCGGTGAATTTGACTCTGTGGAGGAAGCACTGGCTTACTTTGACCAAGCTTTTGCCCCTTATCCAGAAGAGCTGGCAAAGCGTATGTATTTTGTGGTCAACGAACAAGGTGAACGCATTGCCACATGCACTGCTTGGTGGAAGCTTCGTGAGAAAGAATATCCGCTTTTTCATTGGTTAGCGGTAAAGCCAGAACATCAAGGAAAAGGGATCGCCAGAAGTTTGACGATCGAAGTGCTCCGTTGTTTTCAGCAAATAACGACACAAAGTCCAATCTATTTACACACACAGACATGGAGTCATCCAGCAATCAAACTTTATCAAAGTTTAGGTTTCACGTTCATCCCTGAGAAATTTGATGGTAGCGAAAATCCAGATTATGAAATGGTGATAGATATTTTATCATCGAAAATTAAAAAAGGCACCTAAAAAATAGGTGATGACAGAAGTATTCAGCTCCGAGAAATAAGCCGTGAAACCCGAAAATTGTTCTTCAAATTTTTGGGTTTCACGGCTTATTTTTGACGGAGTTGGCTTGCGAATACCGTATACACGATTTTAAGGATAGAAACAAAAAGGAATTTCATTTTTTTCCAAACGCTTCAAATTGCTTCAATGTTAGAGAATTATTAGGTTGATCGCTAAGTGGGAAATCCTTCACTAAGATATTAAAGTTATTAGTTCATATACCAATGTTATTTAAATATCAAGAAATAATGGGTCAACTTAGAAATAGGTTTGTGTGTATAATCATGTTAATAGAAAAGACAACAAATCCTCCAGATGATTTAGTAATAAGAGTCAATTAGATACCCGAGATAGTTGAATCACCCGTATTTATTTTTTTCTTCTAGAAAAAATGAAAGTTGAGTTGTCAAATCTATCTTGGAAATTTGAAAACAAACCGTTAAAAAACTCGTAATACTTAGATTTATCTGTCCTATTTGATAATTAGATACGTGTTTCATAGCGGGGAAATCGGTAATTAGTCAGGATGTGACATGAATAATAGAGAAAGATAAACCCATTGTTTTCGTTTGTTATGACCTAAAATAATCGGGGCTGTGGTATTAGTCATTTCAAAACACCTAAAGTTGATAAACATACTATTCCATAAGCAAAATTTATTGACAACAAGGAGCTGAAAATAGGGAATTATTATCTGTTTTTTGTCGCTTATTTCTAGGTGTTGAACACTTCTATCTCAACCACGTTTACATAGTTAGCTAGCTATATCATTTTAGCGAAGGAGTGATCAAAATGCCACAAGATGATTTTAGAAGAGAAAACGGTCTGTTCAACAACAAACGCAATGACGAAATGAATGAAAAGCACGCGCAACAAGTTTTAAATTTTATCGCATCAAATTCTGGACATACCTTAACAGAGCAAGGAATCCGACACCCAGTGGGATGGTTGTATACATGGATGACCTTGGGTGCGATCGTTCCACCAGTTGATCGTCTCAATCAAAGAAGTTCTCCTACTACAGCTTTCGAAGCAGACACCCGTATTGATCTGAGAAGTGAAGGTAATCAGACAAGGATCCATTCCTTTCATTCAAGTTCAACTGTCAATCCTAACCTAATCCACCACCGAAGCCAAGTCCCCTTGATAGAGAATATCTCCTCCAGTTTCCTAGCTGATCCACAGATAGAACCGACCATCAATCCTACAAATAATTCTTCTACTCAAATCCGCCCTTTTTATCCGCACCAAAATTTAGAACTAAAACCCGATATTGCGGAAGTGGCTCATGAATTTAGCCTTTCTATTCACAAAATCGCGCATGATATTGAAGAACTAATGAATTGTACGCTCACGAAAAGAGCCACGCAAATGAAAAAATGGATTTTCTGGGGAGAAGATATTGAACAAACACAGTTAAGAACGGTTTGTAAAGTAGCCGTCGCAAAAGCAAAGAAAGAGAATGGAGAAAGACCAAGGCAAAGAAGTCAATACCAACATTTTTCTTTTCACCGCATGCCAAATAACTCCACTCCAGAGACTAATCAATTTAAAGCAAATGAAAAGCTTGAAAAGTTAAGAGAGATCTTTCAAGCTGCCGTTGAAAATAAGCAGAGTCAACATGGGAAGACAACTGACAAAAAAAGTCAATCAACAGATAAAATGAGTAATGAAACAGACTATTTTTTGGCTGGATTAACCGAGACGTTTTCTCAGTTTTTCCGTGAATACGAACATACGAATTATACGAAAGAACAGGTAGGAGCAAATGGTGGATCGGTGATGGCTCATTTTATTGACTTGTTGTTGCGTACTTTTTCTGTGGACTATGGGAAACATGGTCCAGATGAGCCTCAAACACGAAAGAATATGAACCTTTCAATGAAAACTCATCCCAATAATAATGTCCTTTCACATAAGACTTCCATAAAGAAAGTAAGTCAGAAAAAACAAGGAGAGAGCTATCAGGAAAAAGCATCAAACCTAAAATCAGAAACACAATCTGTATTGAAATCAGAAGAAAGGCGTGTTTTGGCACAGATATATCAGTTGGCAAGTGACTTTTTAGGAAGGGCAGATAGATTTGTCCAGAAAACGGTAGGACTTCAATTTTTAGCAGCCGAAGCTAAACCCATTCCTACTGATCGACAAATGCAAAGCGATCATCCTGTTTCCAACGATCCAGAGATGAAGTCTTATCAAGTATTGTCTAGGGAGACATTAATGAAATTAAATTACATCATTATGGCTTATCTTGATAATTCACCCTCACCAGAATCTACAGCTACCCAACTTGAACCGTTCTGGTATGATTATGAGGTCTATGAAAAGCGAGGCGAAATAGAAAAAGTTAATCAAGCGCTGACGCAATTCTTATGTGAGCAAAGTATCCCTTGTGAAGGGCTGTCTACACTTCAACTATTTAATGCATTAAAGAATTGGATAAGTAAAGCGGGAGAAAAAAATAAATTAGCTAGAAAACTACAAGTTGCACAATTGATTTTGAAGACTCTGGGATTACCCAGTCGAGGGTTATCCGATAAAAGAGGCGAAGAGATTATTATTCAATGGAGAAATAATAATATTTTTAAAGATTACACGTTTGCATTGAAACCAAAATTAACTGTAAAAGAAGAAGACAATCATGAAGCAACGAACCCTCCAATAAAAACAACTACTTCTTTACCACCAGTAGTGCTTGATCCACAATTACAATCAACTGAAGAAATACCTCTAGAGACACGAATAAAATTACAAATGGTTTTTACGAAATATATGTATGGTCAAATGCTTGATGGGATGTTGAAGGGGCAGATACCAGAAAATTTACCACCTTTGTGGTATGATCGTGCGCTTTTTGAAAGGCGTGATGCAATTGACAAAGTGAATGATTCAGTGAATGTTTTTATCTGTCAAAAAAAACGACGGTGCTCAACTATGTCCGGGCAAGAATTGCTTCTTGAAGTACAACATTGGGAAAGAGTAGATGATGTGGAAACGGAGAGAAGTAAAAGAAAACAAGTTGCAGAGATTATTCTGCGTGTTTCAGGATTACCTCCTCGCAAATTGACCGATGAGACTGTAGCTAGCATTTTGATGCAATGGCGAAATAATAATCTTTTTAAAAATTATCAATTTAAATCTTTAGAAAAAGCACATACGGAAATACCAATATTCAATACTAGTCAATCCATGTTAACTACACCTACGAGAATATCAAAAAAAGGAGATGGCGCAATTCTCCCTCAGTTGACAGTACCAACAACACAACCAGTCGTAATAAACGATGCTAAGCGCCAAAAGAAAAAGGGAACATCTACGACAAAAGAAAATTCGGAATTTGATGAAAAAGCTTTTGGAGAACGATTAAATAAAGTGAATAGTATAATTGTTGCATTTTTTGAGGGGAAACCTTCTCCTGTACCAACTTCTGAGAAATTAGCACCTATGTGGTATGAACAGGAGATATTCAATAAGATCAATCTAACGCAAAATGTCAATGATGCAATCAAAAAATTTCTATGTGAACAAAAAGTCCCCTGTGAGAATTTATCTCCCCTGCAGTTAATTCTTGCCACACAAGAGTTTCTAAGAAGAGACGGAAAAGAGGTTGAATTAAGTAGAAACAAACAGGTTGCTGAAATCATCCTTAATTCTTCGGGACTAACAGGTCAAACGATAGCGGATACTCGTGCGACCGCTATCATATTGCAATGGCGAAACAATAATATTTTTAGAGACTACACTTTTTTTCCAGCCAACGGACATGAGGAAGTAGAAATCTTAAACAATGATCTAATTGGAATCATCACTTCTGTTCGGCCGAATACCTATGGCTCACTTCCTGTGGATATCGTGACAACGGTGAACAACATGCATGTCGCTTATATGAAGAAATTGCCTTTACCCATTTCGATAGAGGAACCGCTTATTCCCTTATGGTACGACTATGAACTGTTTCAAGATCGGGAAAAAACAAAGAACGCCAATCAATTCGTGCAGAAATTTCTCTATAGTCAACAGTTTTTTAATGATGATCGATCGCCACAGGGAATCGTTCTGGCCGCACATGAATGGATAAATGATGGGCAGGTAGATTCAAAGATTTTAGAAAGGCAAAAACAACTTGTTTCGAACATTCTTGAGGGACACGGAATGGTGCGACAAAACCTAACTGCTGTCGAGGAAACAAACATTTATTTCCAATGGAAAACCAACAATATGTTAAATAATTACCAATTTATTGAGCTTAAGCTGCCAGTAGAGAAGGGAAAAGTGACAGAAACCAGTGAGATGAAAGTGATACCGTCCACTATGGAAGATTCTGATTTAGCATTAGTGCATACAATCGTTGTCGATATTGTCAAGAATGTCACTCCTGTGACCCATTATTCCGAGCCGTTACCAATTCTCTATTTTCATTTTGGCCTTTTTTTAAGACGAGATGAAACAAACATGGTGAATCAAAAATTGAAGGAATTTTTTTCTAAAGCAGGAATCGAGATCAAAGACACCACGAGCAATGAGTTAGAAAAAGCACAATTTCAATGGATTGAAAAAGGGGGAACAAGTGAAAGCAATAATACCTCTGAAAGAGAACAGTTTTTGGCCTATTTTATCGCAAAAGCATATGGTCTAACGGACATTCGATTTGGGGAATTTTGGTCCTCTATAAAAACACAGGAGATTTTTAATCAATGGAAGAGTAATACATTACTGGAAGGCTATACTTTCAAAGAAATGAGTCCTGAGACGATTCATTATCAATTAGGGAAAATAGAACATCCGAACGTCGTACGATTAAATTTACAAAATAAAGAAAGTAAGCAAATCTTTAGTGATTTCATCAATGATCGCTCGCCAACTATTTCTAAAACGCAACCAATCAGTAAATTCTATCATCATCAGTTGATTTTCGATCAACGAGGAAAAACGCCTGAGGTGAATGAAGTTGTTAAAAAATTTTTGCAGGATCGTGGGATTTCTTTCAAACATCCTACTACAAGTGAATTAGTTCGACAATTACAAGTGTGGCTTCTTGAAGGACCCACGTACGAAGCGATTATCGAAAGAGAAATACAAATTGCAAGGATCATACAAGCGGAATATGGGAGCAGTGAAGAAGAGGTAACAGCAACAGACGCTCGCTATATTATACTTCAATGGGAGAATAATAATGCACAAATCGACTATACCTATAAAGAGAACAAGGAATGGGATGCGATCGATATCAGTGAGATTGAAGCAACTGTTGTGCAACAAGAAAAGATTGACGCGTTTACTCGTGAAAATAATGCAGTTCTAATAACAGATATTGCTATCGAAGACCAAGGGGAGAGCATACTGGAACTGACAGAGCAACAAAAAGAGACCATACAGAAAAAAATCGTTTCTTTTTTAGCTGCGAGAGATATCGAGGTGGACATCACTAAGCCGAATGAGCTAATTTTAAAAACAGCAGAATGGGCAACGATAAAAGTGAACGATGAAGTGAAAATCAATAGCACTAAAGTGAACATGTTGGCAAATCTTATTCTTGGAAAAAATGCAGGTGCAGAGATTGCAGATGAAAAGGCAGAAGTGACCTTTAAAAACTGGTTATATGATATGGCTAGTGGCCTCTCTGTAACGCCTGCTGAACCACCAAAAGAGGAGAAAACCTCCACAATAACAGTAACACCCGCAACAACAACATCCAAAATAGCAACGAGTACGCAATCCTCCAACATTAATGAGAACCAAAGGCCAAAGTATGTAGCACCTAATTGGCGTGATCCTAATTTGAAGGTCCAAGTAGCACAGTTTTTCCGTCAAGAAGGGGTATTAAAAGGGGATGCAACCCAAGCCAACATCCTCTTTGCAATGGGAACCTGGTTTACACAAGACGGAACAGGGATGGTTCTCAGTTATGACAAACTACAAAAATTTTCTAAAGTGATTTTAAACCAATTAAAACTTTACGGCGGTGGACAAGGAGAAAAAATTTCGGATAGAGCTGCGCGATCGACCATTATGAATTGGGTGTTTGAAAATGTACTAGATAGCTCGGTTGAGGTATATATGCTCAAGAAAATCCTCGATTCACCCGATCCATCCCAATTTACTATGGGCAGTCTCAGAAAGTTATTTGAAATTGACGAATTGAATGCAGAGACTAAGATTTTGGAAATCCCTGAAGAGGAACTCACAGTTGTTAAAAAATTATGGGTACTTTTTCTCAAAGAAGTGTTGCCTAATTATTTACTGGATGTAAGTATGTTACCAGATGAGACCCCTATCTCTAATTATAATTCCTTGATGCAGCTTACAGGAACGAGGTTATTAGAAGATGCAGGAATTCGCACATCGTTCACGCAAGAAGAAATTCAAAAATTTGGTAGTCTATATTGGGAAAAAATCAGTAAAACTGGTGTGAAAAGGGTGGACGAATTGCGTTATATTGTCACGCCCGCTATGTTAGCGGTTGCCCAGTTAAATCCAGATCTATTACTCAAAGCCTTGGAAGAAGGAAATTATCAAGAAGTTGCTGTGAACACTTTCTTGAATTATTGGAAAAATAGTTATTTTATTCTTACAGAAAGTTTGGAATCACTTTATGAAGCTTATGGCGCATATCAAAAAGAAGCAATCAATTGGCGTCGAAAACAGGTTTTAGCCAAAGAAGTAGCACAGTTATGCGCGCAATATGACAAAGATCGAGCAAAACTATATACTTCTTATGCGATAGAACAAGACTATCTCTCTGGAGCACTGACTGCATGCCGTAACTATACGCCCCCGAATCTAGAAGAGTGGTATACGCGATTGACGAAAGCCGTGTCAGATGCCTATTATCCATTCGATCAAAAACTGATAGATTTTGCTCTGTTAAAGTTTAACGAAAAAGAGCAAGAGTTTATGTTCTCGCCTGAAACACAGATTTATGAGGCAACTGCCAAATTAAAACATGTCATGGAGGTTTCAACGATTCCCAGTGGATATCGTCTTCCACCTGACTTGATCATTGAACTTGAATTAGAGAACACCGACCTGTTTGTGGCAGTGAACGGAAAGGAAGAACGTTGCTATGGCTTGAAGAAATTAGATAAATCTGGAGGTTATGTCTTCTATCGAGTAGATGACAAACCTATGTTATACCTCATAAACGGGTTGTTTAACCAGAAAGAGCATTTGCGTGGAGGCTACAAAGAGATAGAAAACGGCGTTCAGATTGGAAAACGTGAATTTTTGTTTTATAAATCTATCAATCGTGATAAACGACTATCTCAGGGAAAAGAAACACAGTCTTTCATTGAGGGATTAGCTAGTAAACATCGGGACAATCTATACCAAAATTTGTATCAATCAGGAAATGATCGTGCCATCAGTGATCAGGTATTGGAGGTGCTTCAGTCCATTATCCCGTTTTACGATTGTGTGATAGGGATCAGCAATCAAGATGCTTCAGTGGCAGTTCCTGCTTGCGTGCTTGATGCCCTTCTGTTGATTCCTTTCTTAGGACAAGTCACTTCTCTTAACATGAAATTTGCTTTAGGGATGGCAAAAGCAATTGCGACCGGAGGGATCAGACAGGCGATTCGTGTAGGTGGGCAGTTTATTCCAAACTTTTCTGAATCTAAGTTGCTGCTAGCTCATCTAATACGGTACATTGATCCAGGAGTTGAACCAATAATTGATGGAGGAAAATTTATTCTCAAAGAGTTAGTGGCACTAAAAAATGAAATTTGGGTTGCAAGTGACGTAAAAAAAATGCTAGAAAAAGCATCAAATTTGAATATACAACCTCCCGTGTTTCCTAAAGACGTGAGCATCGCTCGTTTGCCAGAGGATGGTTTAGAAGTTCCTGTAAAACACATGAAAGATGATATATATAGGATTGTGACGGATCTAACAACGGGTGATGTATACGGAAATGCGTTTAATTTGAGAGGTAATCAATTGGAAGTGATTGCTGATCCTGTGTCATTTACGCAGGAACAAAAAGCACTGATTACCCGTTTGTCGAAAGACATTAATCCAGACCATGTTTTTTTAGAAGAACCAAATTTAAATCCTAGTGCGTATGGTAGTGGCACAGTATTGACGATCCCAGGTCGTGGACAAGAAACTAAGTATTTCATTGATATGAATGGGCAGACCGTTCCTGTAAGGGTTCGATCAGTTGAAAATCACAAAGTACGGTATGATGTGATTGATGGAGAGAATATTTATCCTGTGAACTGTAAGGGGAAAAAATGGTATTTTGAGGAAACGACTTCTCCTTCCATTCCGAAAGAATTGGCAGAGGATGTGATGAAAAAAATCGATGAATTTGATTCGATCAAGGATCCAAGTTTTATTTCTGCTCCAGATGAAAAAGGTCTGAGATGGAATCGGTGGGGGAAATCTTACATCAAAATTAATGATCATTACATTCCCTTGATATCAATACCTCAAGGAGAGAATAGGTATTACTTATTGAAAAAAGATGTCAACCAGTGGAAGACAGTTTTGTCTTATACGCCGGATACAGGAACATTTCGGCTAGAAACAATTGAAGAGAAGGTAATCTCGGACAATCGATTAAAAAGTAGAAGTTGGAAAGTCACCTTTCCAAAATTTGGCAATCAGAAACTGCCACCGTTTAAAAAAATGCCAAAGTCACCAGGGAAAGGTCAATACTGGAACGAATTGAGAAATACGATACCTGCGGAAACAAAGTATAAGAAGCCAGATACAAAAAAGAAAATCGATCGTATCAATGATAATATTCTAAATCCCATCTCTACTTTTATTCCTGAGCCGAAACCAGTTGTTTACAACAATCAAAAATGGAATAGAGACTTTATTCTGAAAACGATTATTGAAGAATTGCCAAAGGAACCGGCCATTGGCGTTCGAATATATTCCGGTCTTGACGCGAGTAAGAGTCCTGAGTTTCTTCAGCAATTTTTGATTGACTTGCGTAAAGACATTGATAAATCGATCGATTATTATGACAAAGCAATCGAAGTGTTTGCGGAAGCATTGACAAAAGATAGAATCGCAGAGTCGAAAATAGGAACTTATCTGGTCAAATTTTTTCAGCTGGAGAGCGTACCCAATCAAGAGCCAATCTTATTGGAAAGTTTGAATAGATTGATCTCTGTCGTACAAAAAGGAAGACAATTTCTCCAACAAACAGCGGATTGGGATTATGAAAATATTTTGGTCGTCTCCACTGATTTAGTTCGCCAAGGGGACTCACAAGAATTTCGTACATTATATAAGGAATATATAGAAACGAAGGCTGAGGTGTTTTCTTATGACCCAGAATGTCGAATGGTCATTTTCGCAGATGCTTTTCACTTAGATCCGAGTCTTGCGAAAGGGAAAGAAATAGGGGTAAACAAAGTGAGAGCATTACTTCATGAGACTAGTCATCTTAGTTCAGGAACAGTAGATCTCATGGCATATGCAACAACGAAGCTAGGTGTGGTAAAAACTGGGAAAATGATGGTGGATGAATATGTGAAAAATTTTGAGAGTATTTTGAACTCAGAAGGTTTCACAAGTCTTGTGGAAGAAATCGCTGAATTTCAAAACAAACCTGGATTAACAAAAGAGACAGTGTGGAATGAGCTAAAAAAAAATAATGTATTACGTGTGAATGTCCAAATATCGGATGCCGATATGATTGCAATGATCCTAAGAGACGCGGCGGAGGGAAGAGACTTCGATGGTGTAGTTCGTGTTGCTAGAGGCCTCGATGATGTGACACTAGGTAACGGTTTGTTATCAACGTTTTTAGCACTGGAATATGTACAAGATCATGGCTACTTTGACAAATATATCCAATTGAATCAGACGATGATCCAAGAACACACCACCACCATTCCTAGTCAAACGAATGTAACAGCTAAAGTAAGCGATCATCAATTAACAAACCTTAGAAAGAAAAGAGAGATAGATCAACCAGACTTCTTTACGAGAGGTCAATCAAAGAGAGCTCTCTCAAGTATTGAATCTACTATAGAAGAGCCTAATCGTGTAAAGCGATCGGTTTCAAATGATTCAAATGAGCGGACAGGTATGGAATCAGCCCCGCCATCAATGAAGCGAAGTTTCCTAAATCTTGTTGTCAGTAGTACAGAAAAAAGTACCATGGTCAATTCAGAGAGGAGCAATCAACAGGAAGTGAAACATCAGACTGTTCCAAATGAACGAACAGGCATAGAATCAGTCTCCTCGTCGATGAAGCGAAGTTTCCTAAATCTTGCTGTCACTAGTACAGAAAAAAGTGGCAGGGTCAATTCAGAGAGGAGCAGCCGACAGGAAAAGAAACATCAGCCAAAATTAGTTTTACAACTTTAACAAGCAATTTGTGTAGTAGGAAAAAATGGATAGAAGTGTTTGTTCTCGAGAAATAAGGTGGAATCCACAAAAATTCAATGAGTAATTTTTGTGGATTTCACCTTATTTCTGACTATTATCACTTATGGTTCAGCCGTTTATTTGGGCTTGAGGTCAAAAACAAAAATCAATTTTACTTTTTCTCCAGCTACTCTTTTTTGTTTCCAGCAGTATCCATCCGTGTGGTCACACCTTTTTTTCTAGGGATGAAGTTCCGGATGAACGTAAATTTCCGATAATCGTTTCGTGTATAAAGATAGCCGAAAACGCTGAAGACAAGGGCTCCGATAAAATTGACGAATAAATCTTTCATCGTATCTAAGATCCCGATGTCCAAGTAACCATCTGTCATGACATACTCTTTGGTTTTGCCATGCTCATCTTTATATGTCACGGTTGTTTGTTGGATATCTTTGATTTTATATACGGTGTTGCCATCCTCACTTAATTTGACACTGTTGATCTGATCAACATAGTTATCTTTTTGCATGTCCATCTGCAAGACTTGATCCGCAGAGAATTCGATAAATTCCCAAAAAACCCCCACGGTCATGGAAAAACAGAAAGAGACTAGAGCGACTAGTAATGGCGTCAGATTCATTGTTTTCGTGTTTTTGTTCAAAAGATAGACAAGAGAAAAACCGACACCACCTGCTAGGAAGCCGCTTAGTGCGTGTAACGCTGTGTCCCATAGTGAAAAGTAGCCATAAAAGTCACTTAATTCACCCAAGACAGTGGCACTGAAAATAAAGGATAAGATGATGATTTCCAGTGTGTTAGGGATTTGAATCTTTAGTAATTTTTCTAGTAAATAGGGGATTTCAAACAATAATAAAGTTAATAATAAGAGCATGATATTCCCCATGTTCCGGTCGATCAATTGGTCGACGAGCATGACCACCACAATGATACGTAAAATGATGTAAATCGCATGAGTGACCTTCCCAGCAGACTTACTCCCTTTTGAAAAAAAATGTTTGATAAATTTCATAAATGAACTCCTTCGTGTTTCATATCGATTATACTTGTCTAATGAAAAAAGCCCAAATCTTCTGTTTGGATCAAAAAAATAAATTTTTTTTGCGTGACTATTTATTCAAGAAACTCGACTGTTTTTCGATAGTTACTAACGAAAACTTGAAAAATTTGGAATATTAATGGTTATTTATAAAAGAAGGAGATACCAGTAGTACGGAAAATGTAAATTGTTGGTTGAATTTGTGAATGCTATCACTTATGATGGGATAAGTGTTAAATTTTAGGAGGACAACTATGAAGAAAACAATTAAAGGGTTACTGACAGTTACAGCAATTTTTGCCTTAGGTGCCTGTACGCCTGATGAAAAAGAATCTGCATCCAGTAGCTCTTCCACAAAAGAATCAACAGAAGTATCATCCGGAGCGTCTGCTCAAACTTACACAAATCCAGCTGATATGAAAGAAGAATATGATTTGATCATCGTCGGCGGAGGAGGTGCTGGTATGGCAGCTGCAATCGAAGCAAAAGATGCAGGCTTGAATCCAGTCATTTTTGAAAAAATGCCAGTTGCTGGTGGAAATACATTAAAGTCTTCAAGTGGAATGAACGCATCTGAAACAAAATTCCAAGAAGAAGAAGGCATCACTGATTCGAACGACGCCTTTTATGAAGAAACATTAGCAGGTGCGAACGGCACAAATGATAAAGAAATGTTACGCTATTTTGTCGATCATTCGGCTGCTGCAATCGAGTGGTTAGATGAAAATGGCATTAAATTAGATAACTTGACGATCACTGGTGGAATGAGCGAAAGACGAACACATCGCCCTTCTGATGGTTCTGCTATTGGTGGCTATTTAGTCGATGGGTTATTACGAAATGTCCACGAACGCCAAATCCCGATTTTTGTAAATACTGAAGTGACAGATATCCAAAAAACGGGAGATACAGTCAACCAAGTAACAGTCCAAGTCCAAGGGGAAGAACCAAAAGAAATCACTGGTAAGGCTGTAGTTGTTACAACTGGTGGATTCGGTGCGAGTGAGGAATACATCCAAACTTACCGTCCAGATCTGGAAGGATATGTAACGACGAATCAAGTGGGATCAACAGGCGATGGTATCAAGATGATTGAAAAATTAGGCGGTCAAACGGTCGATATGGATAAGATCCAGATCCATCCAACGGTTCAACAAGACGAAGGATTCTTGATCGGGGAAGTGGTACGTGGTGAAGGAGCGATCTTAGTCGATCAAGATGGCGAGCGTTTCGTCAACGAAATGAATACACGGGACAAAGTATCAGCTGCAATTACTGCATTGCCAGAAAAATCTGCTTATTTGATTTTTGACCAAGGGGTACGAGATCGCGCAACAGCCATTGAGTTTTATGATGAAAAAGGTTATGTAACTGCAGGTGAGACGATTGAAGAATTGGCAGAGAAAATCAACTTACCAGCAGAAACATTAGCACAAACAGTAACAACTTGGAACGAAGAAGTTGCCAATCAAGACGATACAGCATTTGGTCGTACGACAGCCATGGAGCATGATCTGTCTAAACCAAACTACTATGCGATCAAAATCGCACCTGGTATCCACTATACGATGGGTGGAATCAAAATCAATACGAACACAGAAGTTGTGGACAAAGACGGACAACCGATCACTGGACTTTACGCAGCAGGTGAAGTCACTGGTGGCTTACACGGTGAAAACCGCATCGGCGGAAACTCTGTAGCGGAAATCATTATTTTTGGACGTCAAGCAGGACAACAAGCATCAAAATTTGTCTCTGCACAATAATAGAAATGATATAAAAAGAGAACCTAAGGCGCACATGCCTTGGGTTCTCTTTTTTAAGATTCACTGACTGTCAAAATGATTTTTCCAACGTTTTTGTTAGCTTCCATATATTCATGGGCTTCTTTTACTTCTGATAATGGAAAGGTTCGATCAATGATTGGACGGATCGCTCCGGTTTCAAAATAAGGATCGATGTTTTTCATAAACTCTTGAGTCAGTTTTGCTTTGTATTCATCACTTCTTGGTGTCAATAGCGTACCAATCAATTGGATTCTTTTTTGTAGCAAAACGCTTAAATCAAGAGACTCGACTGTTGTGCCTCCTAGTGTGCCAATCAAGACCCAGCGGCCATCCACAGCAATCGATGACAGATTTTTTTCCCAATAGGAAGCACCGATGAAATCTAAGATGACATCAACGCCATGCCCATCAGTCATCTTTTTTACTTCCTCCGCGAAATCTTGCGTTTTATAGTTGATTACTTCATCTGCGCCTAATTCTTGGCAAAAGGCTAACTTTTCAGCTGAACCTGCGGTAACGATGATGCGTGCTTGCGAATATTGTTTGGCTAATTGGATCGCTGCAGTACCAACACCACTTGCACCAGCATGGATCAAGACAGTCTCATTTTTTTGGAGTTTTCCTAACCAATACAAGGTTTGATAGGCAGTCAAGAAAACTTCAGCGATACCAGCGGCTGATACGTAGTCAAGGGAATCGGGCAAGAGGATTGCTCGATCTGCTGGGATAACGGCATATTCTGCATAGCCACCTAAATTCACTAGACCATAGACTCTCGTTCCAGTTGAAAACTCAGAACGGTCACTTGCGTTTTCAATGACTTCACCAGCAACCTCTACACCTAAGATCGGGTAAGGCGCTTGAAGTGCAGTATTTTCGCGACGCATGATATCCGTACGATTGACCGCAGCGGTGTGGACTTTTAACAATAACTCCCCAGCTTTTGGAATAGGTCTAGGGACATCCACTTCAGTCAAAACATCTGCTGAACCGGGATGTTTCATAGAGATTCCACGCATGATCAAGCCTCCTCAACAAGTTGTTTGATGGCATCCGATACTGTAGCTGATCCTTCAGATAGAACAACAGTTGTTTTTGAAATGTTTGGTTGATCCACTAACGCTGCTAAAACTTCTGCTACCGTTTTTCTTGTAATCGATTGAGCTGGTTTTTCGTCTGGTTTGGTCAATTGGATCGAAGTGACCTCCTCGTCGTTCGTCAAAGCTACAGGTTGTAGTATGACATAATCTAATGATGTCTGATTTTTCAACCATTCGTCTGCATAATATTTAGTAATATAATAATCAGTCATTGACTCAGGCCATTTTTCACGGTTATCCGCAAAAGCTGCACTGATCATCAAATAACGAGAGATATTTGCTTGCTCTGCTGCAATCATTGTTTTGATTGCGCCGTCTAAATCAACTTGTAAAAGATTTTTTCCTTGAGAACCAGCAGCAAAGATGACGAGTTCACTCTCTTGAAAGGCTTCCGCCATTTTTTCTGAAGACCAAGTTAAATCAAAGGGAACATAGGCGATATTTTCTTCATCATAAATCGCTTGGTTGGCAACATCTCGTACACCCGCGTAAACTTGATGTTCGGTTGTTCCGAGTTTTTGGATCAAATGACGCCCAATTTGTCCGTTTGCTCCTACTACAAAAATATTCATTTTCTTCATCCTTTCGCTACATATCTGTATCAATCATGGTAACACCAAAAGATAAAAAATTCAGGACTAAACACTTATCGACAAAAAAACCAAAAAAGAGCTAACATACCGCATCACTCTTTTTTGGTTTTTTAATCCGATCATTAACGAATCATTCGTAGTAAAACGGTAGATACCGCAGCTGTGACTAAACCAGCGACGATTGCTTCTGGTACGCCACTAGTAAAGATGACCGCTAAAACTGCTGAATAGACTGCATTGATATTTGTCCCAAGAACCTGTGCATAATCTTGTTGGAATAGAAAATAGATCAAGTTCATCACTAAGATCGTATTGGTCAGAGAACCAGCGATCCCTGCGAGAAACAGTGAGAGCGGACTAACTTTGTTTTTTGTCAATCGTTGTATTCCTTTATAAACGAAATAAGGAACAACACCGATCAGGATTCTAGGTATCAAGGCAATGATCAAGGCTTTCCAGCTTCCTTGATCTGTGCCGATCACCGGAATAAACGGTGAGAAAACAAAAGACAACGGTGTTGGTATGAACGTACTGCGAATCAGACTGATCAAACCAAATGTGCCACCGAGAAAGGCACCTAGCCGAGGACCTAAAATAATTGAAGCGACGATGACAGGGATATGCATCGTTGTTGCGTTGATCGGCCCAATCGGAATAAATCCGAGAGGCGTGACAGCGAGTAAGATCATAATTGCTAAAAACATAGCAGTTAAAGTAAAGTTTTTGGTATTTTTCATCATAACTCCTTAAATACTAGACCGACCTCTGATTCAGCAGAAGTGTGACTTGGTCGATAATGATTTGGTTATCCGCTAAAGCACCTTTTCCGTAATCGCCACAAGCTAAGAGGGATTCTCTAGGTTCAATCTCTTGATAACCGATTTCTTTTAGCGTCGTTAAATTTCTTTGATTGATCGGATGTTGGTACATATTAGTATTCATCGCCGGTGCAATCAATTTTGGTGTTTCCGGTAAAAGTGCCATGGCAACAGTCGATAAGAGATCATCCGCTAGACCATTCGCTAACTTGCCGATAATATTTGCAGTGGCTGGTGCAATCAAAAACAAGTCTGCTTGTTTGGCTAGCTCGATATGGTTGATCACTGAAGGATCGTTTTCTTGCATAACGTCTGTATGGACAGCACGTTTTGAAAGGGATTGCAATGTTAAAGGTGTAATAAATTTGGTACTACTTTTTGTCATGATGACATCGACTTGATAACCGAGTTTGACTAGTTGATTTGTGATATCTGCACTTTTATAAGCAGAGATACTGCCAGATACGCCTAATAGGATTTTTTTCATCGTGAATTCCTCCTTATTTTAAAATCGCAGTGACGATACATTTTGCAATCTCTTGCTTGGTATCGGCTTCTACGACTTCTCCATTTTTAGATAATAAATAGCCATGGTGGTGTGTTTCACTGACTTGAGTCAAGTCGTTGGCCAAAATATAATCGGTTTGATTGGTGATCAAACTTTTTTTAGCTATGTCCAATAAGTGTTCTTTTGAGACATCGACTAATAATTTAAAACCAACGATGACAGCATTTGGTTGCCATTGGCGTAACGAACGAATAATCTTTGGTGTTTTCTTCAAGGTCAAAAAGAGATAGTCCGTATCAGATGAAATCTTGGCTTCTTTACTAGCGGTTTGTTCTGTTTCTGCCAGCCATGACGGCAGTGAATCAGGAGTCAATGCCTCTTTACTCAAGCGCTCAGCAAACTGTTGTTCAGAAAGACTGAAAGCCGGTGTAAAATCACTGACCGCCATGCTATGGATAATAGCATGATAGGTATTATCTTGCATCAATCGTTCTAACGTATCCAGTAAGTCTTGTGTAGAATCAATGAGATGGATCGTCAAAAGTTTAGAAGCAGTAGGTTTTAGAGCAGATCGTGTTGTCACATAGTCGATCGTCACAGTCTCGTGAACAAGAAAGGCTTCTGCGATGGCTTGACCTAAACGTCCAGTCGAATGATTCGTGATCGAGCGGACTTGGTCGATTCGTTCGCTTGTGCCACCGGCTGTGATCAATACCTTCATATTGTTTCACCTACAGTGACAAGTGTTCTTCCTTGGTGTGTCCCATCAAGGATTTTTGTGGTTGTTTCTTCCAATTGATCTAAGGTGATCTCGTTGACGACTAAATGATCAGTTACAGATAGGTCTGCTAGTTGTTGCCAGATATTCAAGCGTTTCTCATGTGGGACATTGACTGAATCAATCCCGATCAACTGGATATTACGTAAAATAAAAGGTAACACTGTTGTTGTCAATTTGATGCCACCCGCATTGCCGCAGAGAGCAGCTGCGCCATCATAAGCAATCAAAGGCAATAATCGTGTGAGCTGTTCGCCCCCAACAGTATCGATCACATAATCGACTTGTTGTTTATCTAACGGTTTATTTTTTTCTGGTAGAAAGGCTTCTGGATGAACAACTTGAGTCGCTCCTAGTTTCTGTAGCCAAGTCTTTGCTTCTTCTTTACGAGAAAATGCGGTGATTTGCTGAAAGCCCATTTTATGCAACATGGCAATTGCCACACTACCAACTCCGCCAGAGGCACCAGTGACGATCACTTTGTCCTCTGCTTTCATTCCTTGGGTAAGTAAAGCATTCACGCAAAGTGCAGCAGTCAAACCAGCGGTGCCTAGAACCATTGCTTGACGTAGAGTCATCGTTTCTGGAAGAGGGACAAGCCAATCTCCAGATACTTTTTGGTAATCGCTATAGCCACCAGGTTGGCTAACACCTAGTCCATAGCCGGTTGCTAGAACTTGATCTCCTGGTTGAAATCGTTTGTCCAAGCTTTTCATGACGACACCAGAAAAATCAATTCCGGGAGTCATTGGATAGTGACGGATCACTTGTCCATGTTCACTACAAGCTAACGCATCTTTATAATTGACATCTGAGTATGCGATTTTTACCCAAACTTCATTATTAGTCAGCTCAGGAAATTCTTTGTCAACGATGCTTGTATGAAAAGTAGGCTCGTTGTTTACTTGAAACTGTTTGAATGTGTTCATTAGATAGAAGGTACTCCTTTCAAAATTTTCCTTAATCATACCATAAAGCGTTTCATTTTCTAGTAGTTTGCTGATTAATTTCTTCTAAAAAAAGTTTGAGACAGCCGAAAAAGTACAAAGAAAATTCAAGCAAAAGGGTTGTTTTTTCAGCGGAAATTTGTATACTAATACAGGTGGTAGTAAACTTGGAGTTTACTATTAGGAAACTTTACGTAGGGGGACAGAGATAAATGGAAATTGGTGAGAAGTTACGAAATCTGCGTATCCAAAAAAATTTGACACAAGAAGAATTAGGGGAGCGGACAGATTTATCAAAGGGCTATATCTCACAGCTTGAGCGGGATCTAAGTTCGCCATCGATGGAAACATTTTTCTCTATTCTTGAAGTCTTAGGAGTTACCCCAGAAGCATTTTTTCATCAAGAAACACCCAACCTTCAAATCGTTTATACGAAAGAAGATCGTACCGTTTATTACGATGAAGAGAATGGGTACGAACTGGAATGGTTAGTGACAGATTCCAACGAAAAAGAAATGGAACCAGTTTTATTGACATTTGATACAGCTGGTGAATATAAAACCTTTGAACCTTCACTTTCAGAGACATTTATTTTTGTTCTGGAAGGGGAGATTGCGCTAAGCTTGGGTGAACGAGAGTATGTAGCAAAAAAAGGTCAATCGATGTACTATCAGGCAACGACACAGCATCAGTTACGCAATCATCAAAATAAACAAACTAAGGTATTGATCGTCGCAACCGAATCATACTTGTAATATAGGGGGCAGAAAAAGTGGGAAAACCAATCATATCATTCGATCAAGTCGTAAAAAGCTATGATGATGAAACAATTTTAAAGAATGTCAGTTTTGAGATCGAGCAAGGGAAATTTTATACATTGTTAGGGCCTTCTGGTTGTGGGAAAACAACGATTTTACGAATCATTGCTGGATTTACAGAAGCAACGGAAGGAGATATCTATTTTGAAGGAAAGCGACTAAACGATCTGCCGGCGAATAAACGCCAAGTCAACACGGTTTTCCAAGATTACGCCTTATTTCCTCATATGAATGTATTTGATAATGTGGCATTTGGATTGAAAATCAAAAAAATGCCTAAATCAGAAATCGAAAAAAAGGTCAAAGACGCATTACGTATGGTGCAATTACCTGGATATGAAACGCGGGAGATCAGCGAGATGTCAGGGGGACAACGCCAACGGGTAGCCATTGCGCGAGCCATCGTCAATGAGCCGAAAGTCTTGTTGTTGGATGAACCGTTATCAGCCTTGGATCTAAAGTTACGGACAGATATGCAATATGAGTTGCGTGAACTACAACAACGTTTAGGGATCACCTTTATTTTTGTGACGCATGATCAAGAAGAAGCGTTAGCAATGAGTGATGAGATTTTTGTGATGAACAAAGGGAAAATCGTCCAAAGCGGCACCCCTGTAGATATTTATGATGAACCGATCAACCATTTCGTGGCAGATTTTGTTGGTGAAAGTAATATCGTCAATGGCGTGATGATCGAAGATAACTTAGTTGAGTTTGTTGGTAAACAATTTGAGTGTGTCGATGGTGGGATGCGCGTCAACGAACCAGTTGAAGTCGTGCTTCGTCCAGAAGATCTAACCATCACTACACCAGATAAAGGGAAATTAGTCGTGACAGTTGATACTCAACTATTCCGTGGCGTCCACTATGAAATCATTTGCTATGATGAGCAACAAAATGAATGGATGGTCCACTCAACGAAAAAAGCTCGCGAAGGTAGTCAAGTTGGCTTATCTTTTGAACCAGAAGACATCCATGTCATGCGTTTCAATGAGTCAGAAGAAGACTTCGACGCACGTTTGGAAAGCTACGAAGAATAGGGGGAGAGAATATGAGAACAATGCGTAGGATCTATTCCATCCCTTATGTTTTGTGGCTTGGATTATTTGTGATCGCGCCTGTTTTGATGATCATCTATCAATCTTTTTTCGATATGAGTGGTCAGTTTACATTAAGTAATTATGCTGCGTACTTTACTTCAGGGACTTATATCGCCATGACGATCAATTCGGTATGGTATGCGTTCTTGATTACATTATTCACCTTGTTGATCAGCTATCCGACTGCTTACTTTTTAACGAAATTGAAACATAAGCAATTATGGTTGATGTTGATCATTTTACCGACATGGGTCAATTTGTTGTTGAAGGCGTATGCCTTTATCGGGATTTTCAGTATTCATGGAAGTGTCAACCACTTTTTCGAGTTTGTCGGCATTGGCCCGCAACAGATTTTATTTACTGATTTTAGCTTCTTATTCGTAGCGACATATATCGAGATTCCTTTCATGATCATGCCGATTTTTAACGCATTGGAAGAAATGAATCCTTCATTATTGAGTGCCAGTAAAGATCTAGGAGCAAGTAACTTTGAAACGTTTCGCCGGGTGATCTTCCCCTTGTCATTGAATGGTGTAAAAAGTGGGGTACAGGCAGTTTTTATTCCTTCACTATCCCTTTTCATGTTGACACGTTTGATTGGTGGAAATCGAGTGATCACGCTAGGTACAGCAATCGAGCAGCATTTCTTAGTGACACAAAATTGGGGTATGGGTTCAACGATCGGCGTGATTTTGATCATCGCTATGTTCGTTGTGATGTTACTAACTGGTGAGAAGAAAAAAGGAGGTCGCTCATGAGAAAAAAATTCAAATGGTCGTATCTCTATTTAGCGGTTGTTTTTCTATTATTGTATTTACCGATTTTTTATTTGATTTTTTATTCCTTCAATGAAGGCGGAACGATGAACAGCTTTACCGGCTTTACTTGGGAGAATTATCAAGCGGTATTTGAGGATACACGACTCATCATCATCGTATTGAATACATTTATGCTGGCGTTCTTATCGGCTTTGATTGCAACGATCATCGGGACATTTGGCGCGATGGGGATCTATTACACGAAAAAACGTCAAGCACGAACGGCGCTATTGAGCATGAACAATATTTTACTTGTTTCTCCCGATGTGATCATCGGTGCGAGTTTTTTGATTTTCTTTACGCTAATCGGCTTTGGGTTAGGCTTTCAAAGTGTCTTGCTTTCCCATATCGCTTTTAGTATCCCTATCGTTGTTTTAATGGTCTTACCAAAATTGCAAGAAATGAATGATTCGATGGTGGATGCTGCGAGAGATTTAGGGGCGAATAATTTCCAAGTCGTAAAAAATATCATTTTACCGTTTTTATCTCCAGGAATCATTGCCGGTTATTTCATGGCGTTCACATACTCTTTGGATGATTTTGCGGTCACTTTCTTTGTAACAGGAAACGGCTTTACTACTTTATCTGTTGAGATCTATTCAAGAGCGCGGCAAGGAATCAGCTTAGAAATCAATGCGTTGAGCGCACTTGTCTTCCTGTTCTCGATGGTGTTAGTGATCGGTTACTACTTTATCAGTAAAGAAAACCGACCAAAACGATTGAAAAAAAATCGCCGCAACCGTGAGGAGGTGGCTCGTTTACGATGAAAAAATTACAATCTTTGCTGATCGGTATTATCTTGATCATTGGTGTATTGCTTGTCAGTGTTAGACAATTAGAAAAAGCGAGCGGAATGAGTGGAGCGAAAATCGTGACCATTTATAACTGGGGAGACTACATCGATCCTAGTTTGATCACGAAGTTTGAACAAGAATCCGGTTATAAAGTCAATTACGAAACATTTGACTCGAATGAAGCCATGTTTACCAAGATTCAACAGGGCGGAACCAATTATGATATTGCTATTCCTAGTGAATACATGATCCAAAAAATGATTGAAGAAAAACTTGTCATGCCTTTAGATCATAGTAAGATCAAAGGCCTGAACAATATCGATGATCGCTTCTTGGATTTGGATTTCGATCCTGATAATAAATATTCGATTCCTTATTTCTGGGGAACTCTGGGTATCGTGTATAACGATAAAGTATTCGACGAAGAAGAAATCAAGCATTGGGATGACCTTTGGAAACCAGAATTGAAAGACAGCTTGATGTTGATTGATGGAGCAAGAGAAGTGATGGGCTTATCTTTGAATAGTTTAGGGTATTCTTTGAATAGCAAAGACATGACCGAACTGAACGAAGCAGCTCAAAAATTGAATAAAATGACGCCAAATATCAAAGCAATCGTTGCAGATGAGATCAAAATGTATATGATCAACGAAGAGGCATCAGCTGCTGTGACTTTCTCAGGTGAAGCAGCAGATATGATGTATGAAAATGAACATTTACATTATGTGATCCCAACAGAAGGCTCAAATCTTTGGTTTGATAACATCGTCATGCCAAAAACAGCTAAAAACCAAGAAGGCGCCTATGATTTCATCAACTTCATGCTCGATCCGGAAAACGCCGCTCAAAATGCAGAATATATCGGCTACTCCACACCAAATAAAGCTGCCAAAGCATTGTTACCAAAGGAAATCTCCGAAGATGAACAATTTTATCCATCTGATGAAACGATTTCGCATCTTGAAGTTTATGAAAATCTCGGTTCAGAATACTTAGGAATCTATAACGATTTATTCTTAGAGTTTAAGATGTATCGGAAATAATGTTAAAACTCAATAAAACTGGGGAAAACTCAAGGAACAAAAGCCTTTGTTTACGTACTTTTGAAAGCTCAGTTTTCCAAATTTCTACCAAAAGCGCCTTTTTAGGCGCTTTTTTGCGTTTTGCTTTAAGGATAGCAATATAGATTAATATAATAGTCTTTAATTAGCGTAATTGATTGTGTAAAGGATAAATCAACCATGAAAAGAAGGGAAAAATAAACATGAAATTTTGATTTGCCTAATGAAAAAAGTTTTTAACAAATAGTAGAAAAATATAGCTAATTCGCTATATAATGGTATGATTAGGAGGAAATAAGTTGAATCATCCTAAATTTAAGTGGGACGATGAATTTGAAAGATTCCTTGATTCCTTGATTCATTGAGTGACAAGGAGGCTGCAAAAATTTTATCAATCATTGATAAAATTGAAAAAACAGATTTACATACAGCTATGCGGCAAGAGTGGGTAAAAAAACTGGAGAGCAATTTATATGAAGTGCGAGCAAGTATAAGTAGTAATGCTTTAAGAGGGATACATTTTCAAAGAAAAGGGAATGAATATTTTATTACTCATGGGTTTCGAAAGAAAGCAAATAAGCTTTCCAGACGAGAGTTAGAAAAAGGTAGAAAGTTGCGAGACAATTTTTTAAGTAAGAACGAGAGGTGGATATGATGAGTCAAGTACAAAATTATATAAAAAAAAGAGCGGAAAAAAGTGAAGAATTTGTGCATCTAATGGAAATTGAAGAAGCTAAATTAGATGTTGCGTTAAAACTAGCAGAATTAAGGAAAAGTGCTGGATTAACACAAAAACAATTAGCGCAAAAAATTGGGAAACCTCAATCAACCATTTCACGAGTTGAAACAGGTGAAATGAATCCTAGTATTGAGTTAGTGATCGAACTAGCACAAGGATTGGATAAAAAGCTTGTCATAAATTTTGAGTAATCGTTTTTTAAGTCGGAATCTATTGGTCCAGCCAATTAGTTGTCTCCATAAATCCTTCTTATATATCAATCAGAATTGAAGAAGAAGCCGAAGCTGTGCTATAATAAAAACGAAAAAAGGAACTGCGTCAACAGTTCCCTTTTGACAGCACCGCTAAAAGCTAGTGGCAAGTGTAATAGTTAACTCAAAGAGAAGTAAACCATCGGCTCGCTAAAGTGACGGTTACTTCTCTTTGTCATTTTTCAGCATTGTAACAACCAAACCAACTAAAGCAACGGTAAACATACCGAAAGCTATAATTGTTTGCATTATTTCATATGCGGACAAAAGGCTTCTCCTTTCTTCGATTTCAGTACTTATCTCCATAAGAACCACCACCTTTTTCGAAGTCGCCACCGTCATTCAACTTTACTGTCTAAAAAAGTATAGCATATCGCCCTAGATAGAGTCCTTGAACTTTAGATAAACACGGATGTTTTTTTGGAAAATTTGTATGTTCACTTAAAATACACTTAATCAGAAATCAGAAATCAGAATTGAAGAAGAAGCTTGAACTGTGCTATAATAAAAACGAAAAAAGGAACTGCGTCAACAGCTCCCTTTTGACAGCACCGCTAAAAGCTAGTGACAAGAATTAGATATTTTTTGTAGAAATAGCCGACCCTCGCTAAAGTGACGGCTATTTCTTTTTGTCATTTTTTAGCATCGTAACAACTAAGCCAACTAAAGCAAGGGTAAACATACCGAAAGCTATCATTGTTTGGATTGTTTCATATCCAGACAAAAAGGTCAGTTACTTAGAATTAGAAAAATGACACTATCAATTTAAGCGATTACGTCCTTTTCAATGGGCTCATATTTTGAATATCTAAAAATAGTTAGTTGTTTATCTGTATCTGCGTAAATCAATTGCTAAGAAAAAGAAAGCAATCAGAAAATACATCCGTGTATTTTCTGGTGGTTTTTCTTTTTTTCTTATTTTTGTCAGTTAAAAGATCCGAAAATACTATCAAAATAAAATAACAAAATAAAATTGTTTGTTTTATGATTGATCGAATCATCATTCATGGTGGTTATCGGACACCTTCGCTTTTGATTGCCTGAGTTAACAATGATTAACCTTATCATTTTATGAGGAGTAAAATTTACAATGTGCAAGTTGGCGGTTGTTTTTTCTATTTTTAGGAAACATTATAATTATCATTCTATGAAACGAAGTAAGAGATCGACAAATTAGTAATTAAACTGGAAGCCGTTAAGAAGATGTTGAAAGTTCTCTCGATTCAGAGAGGGACATACTTTTATTTTAGTGGAAAATAAAAAAGATTTTTTTTACATAACAATGTTTTAATATCTTGTGTTTCCTTATTGGTAAAAAAGTAATAACAAGAAGTTTCATGAAGTAAACATGAACTTTCATATCATAAATAAAAAAACATTTAGTTATAATATAATTAGAGTTCTCTAATTATAGGTGCTTCTTAGATAGTAAAAAAGTTCATTTATCAAATTTTTTATGAGATAATTTGTACATAAATTAAAATATGGTTAGAGAATGAAGGGCGGACATATTTATGATTAAACTGAACAAGAAAAAACTTATTGCAAATATACTTTTAAGTTCAATGGTGTTAACGCAAACAGTACCGACTTTTGCAAACGTTTTAGAAGATATTGATCCAGTAAGACATACAGTGATTGAAGAAGAGCCAATAGACGAAGAAAAAGAAAGCTTTGATGATGAAATCATAAATGAAAAAGTGTCTTCCGAGGAAGTCGTGGTTCTGGAGGATGATCGTCATGTGGTGGTAACTGAAGAAGACGACCATGTAACACTCGAGACAACCGATCAACTGGTTGAAGCGCAACAGACAGTGATGGAAGAAATGGAAGAGCAAAACGAAACAATCGTTGAATCGTACTTTTCTGGAGCAGGTGATGGTTCTCTCACCTCGCCCTTCCAAATCACCACTGAAGCTGAATTGAATGAAATGCGAAATGATCTCGCGGCGCATTACCAATTGATGAATGATATTACACTCACTTCAGATTGGATACCTGTTGGATATGGGACAACTTTAGCAACAAAATTTACTGGAAGTTTTACAGCTGAACCTGGAACAGTGATCCGTAATATGATAGTGAATGCTGGGGTACAACTTGGGGATCTGCATAATCGTGGATTCTTCGGTGTGACAGATGGTGCAAAGATTTCTGGGATCACATTAGAAAATCCTCGGGTTGTGGGAGGGCTCTACGGAAATAACGTTGGGGGATTGATTGGTCAAATCAATGACCTATCTAAAGGACCAACGACCGTCACTGATTCTACTGTTATTGGTGGAAGTATTGAAGCAAGTGGGAATAACATTGGTGGACTAGTTGGTTATATGGCGAATACTGTCGCAGGTACTACGATTGCGCGCTCATCTTCTTCAGCAACGATAACAGTTAATGCCAATCCTTACATGTATCCTCAAGCTGTTGGGGGGCTGATCGGAGTAAATGGAAATACAGTTGTAGATAGTTATGCCACAGGAAATGTCACAGCGAATACCACCAATACTGGAGGACTAATTGGTCTGAATAGCTGGGGTAAAGTCAGTCGCTCGTATGCTACTGGGAATATTGACAGCCCGGAAAGTGAAAACGTGGGAGGGTTGATTGGTGGACACGACTTCTACAGTACAGTAGTCGATTCCTATGCGACAGGCGATGTCATTGGGAGAACGAACGTCGGAGGATTTATCGGGGCCATTCATCCTTATGCGATTGAAGTAGCACGCAACTATAGTACAGGACATGTAACTGGCATTGAAGCTGTTGGCGGTTTTGTCGGTAATGCCGGCTCTCTAACAATCAAAAACAGTTATGGGATGGGGGATGTCACTGGAGAATCCGATGTCGATCATTTCGGTTTAGGTGGAACGAATATCAATAATTACTACTATAATAACTCTGAAGCTTTATACGGCGGGGTTCCAGTTGGCGGTCAAGTGATCGAAGATGTCATTGAACCTTTAGATGTCATTGAATTGCGCACGCAAGCGACTTATGAATCAAATGGTTGGGATTTCGGTAGTACTTGGGTGTGGGATACTGCGACAAATTATCCGAAGCTAGGACTAGGTAACGAGATGGATACTTTACCGATCAATGCGTTAGGAGAAACGCTTCAAGTGCCATATGGTGGAGCAGAAACAAAGATTCCACTTACTGATGTCTTTTCTTTATTCGGACGTGGTGGAAACCCAGATGATTATCTTTTTGAGACAAATGCGGATGGGGTAAGCATTTCAGCCGATGGTATGGATTTGATTTTGGAAATTTCTAGTGTTGGGATTTATGAAGTGACTGCTACACCAATCAGTCGTATCACTACATTAGAACCTGGACAGAATTGGAATAAAGCGATGATTGAAGTGACTCCGGCTGAGATCATTCTAGAAAAAGGGACAGTTTTTGCTCGTTCATTCAATGGAACGACTGAAATTGATCATTTCGATATGCCGACGTTAACTGGGTTGGCACCTGGAGATGAGGTGATTTGGCAAGAATCAAGTTTCCAATATACGAATAGTGCTGCTGGAACGAATACGATCGAAGGAGCGAACTGGACCATTGATTGGGGCACGGTTAACCTTTCCAACTATGAGGTTACCGGCTTACCGACTATTGGAAATCATGAGTATCTGGTCACAGATATCTTTGATGTCGAAGCAATCACCAAAGCAGCCGGTGCATTTCTGAGAATAGATGAGGAATTAGCAAAACAAAATAATACCCATGAAGTGATCACGATTGCGGGTACTGCGCTTCTCCATCATGACGATACCCCAGATACACCAGGCGAACACTGGTACCATGACCATGCGGAAGAATTGCTGCAAGATGTGACCTACCTGATTTACGACACAGATCCACAAGCCAATCCGCTTGCGCGAGTCGTTGCATACGCAGATGGTGTACCAGCAGTAGATGGCGTATTTTTGGGATTGAGTGCAAACACAACGTATTGGATCACTGCGATTTCAGACGAGAGTACCAACTTTTTACAAGGGGAAGAGTCTGAACCCATTATGCTTACTACAGCGCAGTCGGGAGGTAATGGCGGAGATACCGGTGGAAACACGGGGGGCACTGGGAATACTGGAAATGGTGGGAATAACATCAGCGCTCCTTCTGGCAACAATCAGTTAGGAAACAATCAAACCGGCACGACTCCAATTGGTGGAAGTGGTAGTGGCAGTGTGGCGACAAATGTTGCATCAACAAGAAATAATGGCAGAGACAGCAATCTACCTAAAACTGGCGAAGTAGCTAGTGCATTCGCATTACTTGGTTTTGGAGCGATAGGCACAGCTTTAGCTAGCTGGCTGAAACGTAAAAAAAATAATTAAGCGATGACATAAAGATTGAGCTAATTGTGTATAGCGTCAAGAAATATTTCTATGAACCTAGAATTTATTTTTCGGATTTTTAGGTTTTGGACTATTTCTGAGAACTAACATGATTGTCTCAATCTTTTTTCCGTTGATTAAAAATGGATAGGGAAGATCAGTGAGTAGTCATCCTACAGACAAACGCCGACTACGGACTCAAACTTCTATTTGCTGATTCTTTCGAGTATACTATAAAGAAAGATCAAGTATGAGAGTCAAAAGAAACGAACTCATCAAAAAGATAACAAATGCGCAGGCTACTTTCGTAAGTAGCAGCCAACACTTTTTGATTTGTTTGCTTGTTACTCCTATTTGCTTAAAATAAAAAAATGGAGAATCACTATGACAAATATTTTATTAGTAGATGATAGTGCACTGATCACAAGCGGCTTAAAAATTATTTTAGAAAGTACAATAGATTTTCAAGTAGTGGGTATTTGTCATGATGGGCGCACAGCCATTGATTTTTGCGAAAAAAATCAAGTAGATATCGTATTGATGGATGTCCGAATGCCAGGGATGGATGGCGTCACCGCTACGAAACAGATTACGGAAGAATACCAGATACCTGTCATCATTTTAACTACGTTTGATGAAGATCGTTACATAGAAGAAGGGATACGTAATGGTGCGAGTGGTTATCTGCTGAAAACGACTCCTCCTGAAGCGGTGATTCAAGCAATCAAAAGTGTGTTACAAGGACAAACGATTCTTTCGAAAGAAGTCCTTGTGAAGGCAACGCAACAATCAGATAACAAGAATCAGCAAGAAGCAGATCTCTCCTTATTGACGGAGCGAGAGCAAGAAATTGCCTACTTAGTCGCAAAAGGAATGACGAATAAAGTGATTGCACAAACACTATTTTTAAGTGAAGGAACTGTCCATAACAATCTTTCAATGATTTTAAAAAAACTGAACTTGGATCATCGTACTCAATTAGCGATCTATGTTCTCACGGGTGAGGTCATGACGTAGATGCAAGCAATCAAATTATCGATCAACTTACTATCGATCATTGGTTTGATCGGACTGGTGGTCTATCAAACATCTTCCATCATTTTGATGGTTATCATTAGTTTAAGCATGTTGTGGTTGACCTTTTTTTTCTTAGGAGAAAGTTTTCAAAAATATCGACCGTGGTTTGTTACTTTGCAATTGATTATTGTTCTATTGAGTTTGATTTTTGTCGAACAAGCAATTTTTCTATTGCCACTTTCCTTGATGCAAGGTTATTTTTGCTTGCAAAAGTCATGGATACTTTTATTTGTAGCCTTAGTCAGTTATAGTGTTGGCAGCTTTTTTCTCTCTTCCTCACTTTATTTTCTCTTTGTACTATGGGTCAGTGGGATGATCAGTATCGTTTGGGCTGCGGAAAAAATGATGAAACAGCAAGAAGAATTAACTGCTTCTTCCGATTATTTACGGATAGAACGAAACAAGTTATCAAAACTCTTTTCACAAAGCACTTTGAATGCTGAAGCGATGCAAAAAGAAGCAACATTAGTAGAAAGACAACGTATCATCCATGAAATCCATGACCATCTTGGACACGACTTAACGAGTAGTTTGATCCAAATTGAAGCGGCGAAGGTCATCAATCGAGAACAACCGGAACAAGCGCATCAATTATTGAGCCAATCTGCTGATCGTTTAAGAAAGTCGATCAACGAAGTCCGAAATGTGTTACATGACGAGCAACCAAAGAATGAAACCTTGAATATCAATAAAGTAAAGGCAGAACTCCAACGTTTCTCCGAGGCTCACCAGATTATTGTGGATTTCCAATATAGCGGTTCTTTAGATAAAATCAGTCGCTTTCATTGGCAGGTATTGGCGGCGAATTTGAAAGAATTCTTGACGAATACGCTGAAATATAGTGAAGCTTCTACGGTGACGGTGCGCCTACATGTGTATCAAAAATTTTTACGATTTGAATCGAAGAACAATGGAAAAAGGGCATTGGACTATCGTAAAGGTCTTGGGATCGTAGGAATGGAAGAGCGAACGGCAATGTTGAATGGTAAATTGTTGATCGATGGAACGAATGGATTTCACGTCACCACGATTTTACCTTTTGATGAAGAACATGAGATTTCTAATTCGTAAGTCATGAGAAACTGTACTATTGCAGCTTCTCTTTTTTTTATAAAATAAAGGAAAGGAGTGATTAAATGAATATACTGAGCGTGCAAAAATTGACTAAAAAATTTGGGCAGAAAATTGCTGTGGACGGTGTGTCATTTGAAGTACCTGAAGGAACGATTTTAGGGTTGTTAGGACCAAATGGCGCAGGAAAGTCAACCGTTATCAATATGATTACTGGTTTATTGAATAAGACATCTGGAACGGTTCAGTTGTTTTCAGAAGAGATGACCGAGGGAAAAAGAGAGCTTAGGCGAAATTTAGGGGTAGTTCCGCAAGAGTTAGCGATTTATTATGATTTGTCTGCTGAAGAAAATGTCCGCTTTTTTTGCGGGCTTTATGGAATCAGGGGAGAAGAACTAAAAAAGAATGTGGAAGATGCATTGAAAACGGTTGATTTGTACGAACGAAGAAAAGAGCGCCCGAGTGCGTTTTCTGGTGGGATGCAACGACGATTGAATATTGCAATGGCGATTGCCCATCGGCCTGCTTTACTGATCATGGATGAACCTACGGTAGGGATCGATCCACAATCTAGAAATTATATTTTAGATGCAATTGAAAATATGAAAGAAAATGGTACAACGATCATCTATACGAGTCACTATATGGAAGAAGTCGCACGTTTGGCAGATGAAATCGTCATTATTGATAAAGGACAAGTGATTGCTATCGGTAGTGAGGAAGAATTAGTGAATCTCGTCACGGATAAAATCAATCTCCAAATCACTGTAGAGAATCCAGAGGCATTGGATATAGAAGAAATCAATACTATCAATGGAGTCATCAATGTTTCACTCGACAAACAACAAGTACAGATCGTGACGGTGCTTGAAAGCAAATTATTGAATCAAATATTAATGATACTGATCAAGCAAGAAGTTAGAGTAGTCGATGTACTGCAACAAGCTCCAGATTTAGAAACCGTTTTTCTTAGTTTGACTGGACGTAATCTACGTGATTAGGAGGAGTGAGTATGAATGAAAAAATAATTATCCGTACCCTGATACAAAACTTTCGTGAGAAATCCAATTACATTTATTATCTTGCTTTTCCGATCACGTTGATGTTTATTCTAGGGGCAGTCCTCCAAGGTGTATTCAATAATGATATAACCTCTGATATGGAGCCATTGACGGTGCAATATCAAGTAGAAGATCAAGAAGTTCGTGAGATATTCCAGCAAGTGACTTCTTTTACTGAAGGTGCTATTCATTTTGAAGAAGTGGCAAACGAAAAAGAAGGATTAGCGAATATAAGACAACAAGAAGCGGACGCTTACTTGCACTTTTCAGATCATGTCGAGGTGCAGAGTCGGGAATTGTCCAATGTAGAAAAAACAATCCTACAAAGCTATCTAGTAGAAATCGTACAGGAAATCAAACGACAAAGTTTCATTATGGAACAGCACTTGCCACCAACTACTGGCCTAGTTTCAGCAGAGCAGTTTACAGATGCGATCGTCGTCGATCAAGAAAATCAACGAGAAACCGCATCTTCCTACCAATACTATGCGATTGCCATGACCAGTCTATTTGTTTTATATTTTTCTGAAATTGGTCTGAGTATGTTTCGAGAGGCACGACAACATGGAACCGTGCAAAGAGAATTAATCACACCACTTGGCCGTAAAACAATCATTTTTTCGACATTTTTCGGTCACTTCTTCTTTGGGATGCTTGTGGTGTTGATCTTGATGCTCATCTCTCAATTTTTATTTGATGTTCCTTGGTATTTAAGGTTTGGCTTTTCTTATCTCAACTTAATCGCACTTATGGGCAGTTTTCTCGCACTCGGTTTATTTTTAGAAACCATTGGCGATCGTGATGAAAAAAGAATTGGTTCTGGCATTACCCAGATATTTATTCAACTCACTGGATTTTTAGGTGGTGCCTATTTTCCAACGAATGAAACAATGATGGGGTTCTCACCATTAGGTTGGGTCTTAGCATCTGTCAGAGAAAGTTTGTGGACCGACAATCCCTTGCAATGGTTAGGTATCTATGGGAATTTTGGGTTATTGTTTGTTTTACTCATGTCGTCAGTCGTCATTTTAGATAAAAGGGAGGTATTCTAATGAGAGATATCGTTTGGATCGTTAGAGAACGGTTGGTTCTTTGGAAAAATCGACCATTGCAAATCTTGTTTCTTTTAGGAATTCCTTTCTTGAGTGTCGTCCTTTATCTTTTTGCTTATGGAGATCAAGAAACGAATCTACTGACGGTAGGGGTAGTCGATCAAGATCGCTCATCCTATAGTGAATTGCTTATTGAAAGTTTGGCAAAACGAGTCAGCGTTCAGGAAATTGGTTCAGTAGAAGAAATCGATCAAGTTCTTTCACGGCAAAATGCGGTGGCAGTTATCACGATCCCTAAAGGCTACCAAGAAAATGTTTCTGAAAATACGAAAATTTCTCTCCGGACATTCCAAAAAGGAGAGTTGTTGGAGAATGTCGACCGGTTGATCCAACGTGCGTTAGCAGAAGTTTCTAGTATCCATTTGTTAGCAGAAGCTGGAGGGGAGAACGAACCGCTTGAACGCTTGAAAGAATCGACAGAAATCGAGATCAATCAAGTAGATCAAAGCACAACGACCGAACGAATGTCGGTGCAAATCGTTGGCTTTTTGTTGATGATGTTTCTTTTCCAAGCAGGTAATTTTGGAACAACGACGATTCAACAAGAACGACGAAATAAAATTTATACACGTTTGATGACGACTTCGGTAGCTAAAAGCACATATTTTATCGGGACAACGATCTTTGCGACATTGGCTATGCTGATCCAAGTGATTTTAGCTGTTGTCGTCATGACAAGTCTATTCAACATCGACCCTGGGTTAAGTGCTTTTGACTTGATGGGCCTACTAAGTCTATTTAGTTTACTAGCGGTAGGTTGGTCGATCGCGATTGGTGTGCTTGCCCCAAGTACAAGTGTGGCAGCAGCTCTACAAAGTATTTTGATCACCGTCACAAGTTTACTATCGGGTGCTTTGATCCCCCATGAGGTGATGCCAGAATTGATGCAGAACGTGTCGATGATTACTCCGCAATATTGGGTCTTGACGATTATCAAAAACCTTCAATCCGGACAAACATGGGGAGCTAACAGCAGGGAAGTGCTCATCTTGGTCATTTATATTCTATTCTTTCTAAGTTTGGCGATATATGGATATACGAGAAGAACGAGGCAAGAAGTATATAGCTGAGCAAAAAAGCGTGAAGCAATTCATGATGGATACACCAAATTAAAAGAAAAAAAGAGACCGGTACAGAAGTATTTAACCTCGAAAAATAAGGCGTCATCCACGGAATTTGTGTTTCAAATTTTTGTGGATGGCGCCTTGTTTTTGAAGAGGTTAAGTTCAATAAAAACGTCAAGTCTTTTTTTTGCATGTATAAGAAAAGAAAGGCGAACGAATCGATTTACAAACTGTATACTCATTTTATCAACAGAAACAAGGAGGAATATTATGGGAATCAGCCAACGTATCAGGAATATCTTTAGTCAAAATCAGGAATCAACCTTGACGATTGAAAATCAACAAACTTCTTTTAATGAATTTGACAAAACGGTCAAAGAAGAAGTAGAGAAAATTCTAAAACACCAGATACCTGACGGGGATTGGTCAAGTAAGGAAGCTGCCATCATTCGCCTCCAACAAGCAGAAAAAATTGCAATCAACTGCAAAGACAGTGGACAAAATGAGTTGACTAATCAAATAACTAAGTATTACGATAAAAAATTCTATGTATCGGATTATATACATTTATGGTTAAGTATCGATAAAGAAAAACTTGAGCAATTTAAACAACAGAAAAATCGAACAATCGATGCAAACGTCGATGCTAGTGTACTTACGAAATTAGTTCAGTCATTAGAAGAAACCGTTGATATACGAAAGGGAATCCTCCAGTTCTGCTTAAAGAACCCAAAGTACAATCGACTGCTGAAGGATGAGGTAAGAGAAGAAGTGAGCCACCGAGCGAAACCTAGCTTTTTTATGCTTGATCCGATGATTCAAGAATATTTGAAAGACATGGACAAGCAAGAAGCCGCTATTCCATCAACGAATGTTCAAGAAGATTCATTGACTAACCTGTCATCAGAGAGCGTATTAGAAAAAAATGATCATCTGAAACAAGAACAGGATGCTAGACGAGTGGGTGTATTGGAAACGGTGATGGTTCAAAATAGAAAAATGACCATCCTAGAAAAAAACAAAGAGCCCCAAGAATTAGGAACAGCGTCATCAAAAAATGATCAGAGTCAAAAAAAACAGTTATCATCAGTGCTAGATGCGAGCAAGAATAGCGCCAGACAAAAAAATAAGAAGGCTATTATCATCGCGAATAGGAAAGTAACCATTTATCAAAAGAAACAAAAATCAATGAATCATAGAAGAAGATTCGTCTTTATTCGGAACCAACTAAGAAAACTTAATTTCAGAAACCGAAAAAAAATAAGTTTCTTAAAGCAACAAGCAAAGGCAAGCAAGAAAGTAAGAAGTAGACGAACCGATTACTTTAACTACCTTAGATAAGGGGAAAACAAGGTGTAAAGTTTATCCTATGAAATGATTATTTTATTAGTAAGTAACTAAAGTACTTGGCATTTTACTTTTTCTTAATGAATTATCCTAACAAAAGACAAATATTATAGTGAAAATTCTTCAAACTTTTCTTCTATTCTATATACATACCAACCAACAACCCTATACTTTTTCATTTTTACTCCTCAAGTAAAAATAAACTCCTAGACCGCGGCCACCCACCGCGGTCGCTTTTTTGTTCTATGATGAATTCCTGTGAATCTGCCACCGTTATCCTTATTTTTTGCTATTGTAAACGCTTGCTTTAAATTGGAAAATAAAGAAGTAAGAACCAACAGATAATTGCTAGGGTCGAGCAGATCGAACAATCAGTGAAAGGGGAATAAAAATGATCAAAAAAGCAGTAAAAATGAAGTTGTACCCAGGATACGAAGCAGAGTACCTCAAAAGACACAATGAATTGTGGCCGGAGATGCGTGACATGTTGGCTGAACATGGTGCGCGCTCTTATTCGATTTTTCTTGATCCAGAAACAAATACTCTCTTTGGGTATCTAGAGATTGAAGATGAAGAAAAATGGCGCCATGTACCAGAAACAGCAATCAATCAAAAGTGGTGGGTGTTCATGGAAGATCTGATGGAAACAAATCCAGACCATTCTCCAGTAACTGTCGAATTGAAACATGTTTTCGATTTATATCAACAAGTCTAAAGTAAAACCGCTGAAAGCAGGATATAAAGCCAGCTTTCAGCGGTTTTACTTAAAAAGGATGACAGGAGCGAGTCTATTGATTATTTTCGATTTCTTCTAACTCAAGACTCAAGTTTTCCCATTCAGACAACTTTTCTTCTTGTAGTTGATGTGCTTCATCAAGCGCTTGATTTAATTCATTCAATTTGACATGATCATCTAATACAGCAGGAGAAACCATCTGTTGTTCGAGTTCATCCACTGTTTCTTCTAGTTGAGCCATATCTTCTTCGATTTGCGTGATTTTACGTTGCAAGCTCCGCATGATCTTTTGTTGCTCTTTGCTTTGGAAGTAAGTGGATTTGTTTGTTGAAGGCGTGCTGACCTCAGGTTGTTCAGCTGCTAACAGTTCCGCAATTTCTTCTTCCTCTTTTTTCTTTTCTAAATAATAATCATAGTCCCCCAAGTAGACTTTGCTTCCGCTTTCTGAGAGTTCAATGACTTTAGTGGCGATACGATTGATGAAGTAGCGGTCATGAGAGACAAAGAGTAGTGTCCCTTCATAGTCGATCAATGCGTTTTCCAACACTTCTTTATTGTCGATATCTAAGTGGTTGGTTGGCTCATCTAAAATCAAAAAGTTCTCTTGATTCATTGCTAGCTTAGCTAACGCGACACGTGCTTTTTCCCCACCACTTAAAAGAGGAATCGTTTTTTCAACATCTTCACCAGAAAACAAAAAAGCGCCTAAAATCGAACGGATATCTTTTTCTGGAACGGTTGGATGTTCATCCCACAATTCAGCTAGAATCGTTTTATTAGTGTGCAGTTCCGCTTGTCCTTGGTCGTAATAACCAATGCTGACATTCGTACCAAGTGTTTCTTTTCCACGGATGAAAGGCAGCTGTTGGATGATCGATTTTAGTAAAGTGGATTTGCCGATGCCATTTGGGCCCACTAATGCGATTGCTTCTTGACGACGGATATCCAAGTTGATTGGTTCAGATAAGATGGTGCCGTCATAGCCAATAGCGGCATCTTCTACTTGCAACACAACGTTTCCCGAAGGTTTCGCCACGTTGAAGAGAAAATGCGCTTGTTTCTCATCTCCTTGTGGACGGTCTAACCGTTCCATTTTTTCTAATGCCTTTCGACGACTTTGGGCACGTTTTGTCGTTGACGCACGGACAAGATTTCTGGCAACAAAATCTTCGAGTTTATTGATTTCTGTCTGTTGTTTTTCATAGGCTTTCCAATCAGAAGCTAATTGTTCAGCTTTCATATCTAAATATTTGGAATAATTTCCTTTATAGTGACGCATCTTTTTCCGACTCAGTTCATAAACCTCAGTCGCCACTTTATCCAAGAAATAACGGTCATGGGAGACAATCAGAAGGGCACCAGTATAACTTTGCAAATAGTTTTCCAACCAAGCGAGTGTTTCGATGTCCAAGTGGTTCGTTGGCTCATCCAGGATCAAGATATCTGGATGTTGTAAAAGCATCCTCGCTAAAGCTAATCTTGTTTTTTGACCACCAGATAACGTATCGATTCTTTGCTCGTAAAACGACGGATCAAATTTGAATCCATGCAATACAGAGCGAATTTCATTTTCATAACTATAGCCGTTCTTATTAGAAAAATCATGCTGCAATTTATCATATTCTTTCAAGAAGGATTGATAAGCCGGCGTGTCAGGGGTGCCTTCACTGATAAAAACTTCAAGGTCACGCATCCGCTGTTCCATCAAGCGCACTTCTTCAAATGCTTTTAGCATCTCATTCCAGACGGTTTCAGTGGAATCTAATCCTGTATCTTGGGCCAAATAACCAAGGGTAGCTGTTTTATTTTTTGCGATATTACCTACATCTGGAGCTTCGATGCCAGCAATGATTTTTAATAATGTCGATTTACCGGCGCCGTTACGTCCGACTAAAGCGATACGTGCGCCCGTTTGGATCTCTAAGTGGATATTTTCAAATAAAATCTCAGCGCCAAAATGGCGAGCGATTTGATTGGCTTGTAATAGTATCATCGAATCCTCTTTTCTACTTTGTGAATTATCCTAGAATTTCATGGACTTTTTCTATTGTAGTCTACCACAAATTCATAGTTACTGCGAGGTTCTGAGAAGCTAGGAAAATGAGAATAAGAATAAAAATTCACAATATACAAGCAACGAAATTGATTTTTTTGTGTAAGTACTGATATGATGTATAAATCGAGAAGAAATACAGTGGAGGTAATGAAGTGAAAGACCATGTAATTCCAAAGGCAACCGCAAAACGCCTGCCTTTATATTATCGTTATTTAAGAATCTTGAATAACGCCGGTAAGAAAAAAGTTTCATCAACTGAACTAAGTGAAGCAGTCCAAGTAGATAGTGCGACGATCCGTCGTGATTTTTCCTATTTCGGCGAACTAGGAAAACGTGGTTACGGTTATGATGTAGAGGACTTGATGCATTTCTTTGCAAAAACCTTGAATGATGACCAATTGACGAACGTTGCATTGATCGGGGTCGGTAATCTAGGAAGTGCCTTGTTGAAATATAAGTTTCACCAAAGTAATAGTATCCGTGTCAGCTGCGCTTTTGACGTAAATCCAGAAATCGTGGGTCGGATCGTTGATGGTATCCCCGTTTATCCAATGGATGACATGATCGAACAAATCAAGATCCAACAAATCGAAGTGGCAATCTTAACGATACCTGCCGAAAAAGCACAAGAAGTCGTGAATCGTTTGACAGAAGCTGGTGTCAAAGGGATATTGAACTTTACATCTGCTCGACTAAATGCACCATCCGAAGTATTGATCCAAAATGTCGATTTGACGAACGAGCTACAAACGTTGATTTACTTCTTGCATTCCGATGCGTCCTTGCATGAGCATGACGACAACGAATAAGCAGAAATAAAGAAAAGTTAAACGATCAATGACAAACTATTTTTCTATTCACTAGAAAAAATAGTTTGTTTTTTTATGATCTTTTTTAGGAATAGATAAAAATAAGTAATATTTTCCTTCATTGGCGTCTATTCAATTAGGAGGCTGATAGGTGAACAACTGAAAGCTTCGAAATTTATTATAGTGATACATTGTTTCTGTGTTATAATAATACTTCAATAAAAAAATCGAGGGAATACGGGAGGATCAGCAATGCAGGAATATATCAGGATACATAATGCCAGACAGAACAATCTAAAAGGGTTTGATTTACAAATCCCAAAAAGAAAGATCACGATTTTTACAGGTGTCTCCGGTTCGGGAAAATCTTCCATCGTTTTTGATACGATTGCCCAAGAAGCGGGAAGACAACTCAATGAAAATTTCTCTAAATTTGTGCAGAATTTCTTACCTAAGTATAGTCAGCCAGAAGCAGATGCCATCGACAATTTATCTATGGCTGTCGTTGTAGATCAAAGCCGTTTAGGTGGGAATTCACGTTCAACACTAGGAACGATCACAGATATCAACCCACTGATCCGCTTGCTTTTCTCTCGTATTGGCATTCCCCATTTAGGCCCCGCTTGGAATTTCTCATTCAATGATCCTCACGGCATGTGCCCAGCGTGTGAAGGGATTGGTCGGATCGTTGGATTAAATCTAGACAAAGCGTTAGATTTAGAAAAATCGTTGAATGAAGGAGCGATTTTACTTCCAGGCTACAAAGTCGGATCTTGGTTATTGAAGTCTTTCACGAACACAGGTTTTTTTGACAATGATAAGCCATTAAAGGATTATTCAACAGAAGAAATGGAAAAGTTCTTGTATGCTTCAGGAGAAAAAATCGATTCGTTGTATATGGAAGGGATGAGTTCGACCTATGAGGGATTAGTGGCACGTTTCAATCGTTCCAATATCAAAGGGGGCAATGAGAGCTCTGCCGCGACCCAGAAAAAAATCGCAGCGTTCATGGATGAACAAAGATGTCCAGAATGTCAGGGAAAACGATTCAATCAAAAGGTTTTGGGCTGCAAGATCAACGGATATTCAATCGCAGATTTCTTAGGGATGCAACTGGATGAACTATTAGAAATCTTACCGAGGATCACAGATGAAATGATCCAACCAGTGTTGAAAAATCTCCAATCACGACTACAAGATCTGATCAATATTGGGTTAGATTACGTTTCTTTAGATCGCGAGACAGCGACTTTATCTGGAGGAGAAAGCCAACGAGTGAAAATGGTCAAGCACTTATCTTCTAGTTTGAATGACGTCATTTATATCTTCGATGAGCCTAGTATTGGGTTGCATCCACGAGATGTTCATCGGTTAAATGAACTATTGATCAAATTGCGTGATAAAGGAAACACGGTCATTGTTGTAGAACATGATCCAGATGTCATCAAAGTAGCAGATCATATTATTGATGTTGGACCAAAAGCTGGAAAAAATGGTGGATACATCACTTATGAAGGTAGTTACGAAGGGTTACTAGTTTCAGATACATTAACTGGAAAAGCCTTTGGACAAATGACAGATTTCAAACAGGAACCAAGAAAAACAGACAAGTTTATTGAAACCTCAAAATCGACGTTGCATAACCTTAAAAATACTTCTCTCAGAGTACCATTAGGTGTTTTTACAGTGGTGACCGGAGTAGCTGGCTCAGGAAAAAGTAGTTTAGTTAACGGCGTATTTGCCAAAGAGTATCCGGAAGCAATCAATATCGATCAGTCTGCTGTTGCAGGGAATATTCGTTCCAACCCAGCGACTTATTCAGGGATCATGAACGATATCCGCAAGGTCTTCTCGTTGGAAAATAATGTTTCTGCCGGACTGTTCTCTTATAATTCAGAAGGGGCATGTGAAACGTGTAAAGGACATGGTCATATCAAAATGGAATTATCTTTTATGGATTCTGTAGAGGTCCTTTGCCAAGCCTGTGGTGGTAAACGATTCAAAGAAGAAGTTTACCAATACAAATTAAAAGAGAAATCGATCGATGAAGTATTAGCGATGAGTGTGACTGAAGCGGTGGCATTTTTTGAAGAAAAATCGATTCAACGAAAACTGAAACAAATTTTAGAAGTAGGGCTAGGATATATGACGTTGGGACAACCGTTAAATACATTGTCAGGAGGAGAATGTCAACGGTTGAAACTGGCGAAAGAATTAAGTAAAAAAGGCAATATCTACATTATGGACGAACCAACAACCGGTTTACACATGGCAGATATCAAGAGTATCTTAGAAATCATCGAGCGGTTGGTCAATAAAGGCAATACGGTCATCGTCATTGAACATAACCTGGAAATCATGAAGGCGGCAGATTGGTTGATCGATGTGGGGATCGATGGCGGGATTCGTGGTGGCGAGATCCTTTACGAAGGAATACCAGAAAAAATCAGTACTTGTGAACAGTCGATCACCGCTCATTATTTAACGGGTGTTTAACTAAAAAGAAGTACCAGTCATTTGTTTGCAGAAATGACTGGTACTTCTTTTTTATTGATCGAATAAAGTATCGTAGCTGACTTGATTGCTTGATTCATTTAATTGATCTAAACGTTTTGTCAGTTGTTCAAATTGAATAAAGCGGGCTTGTCGCTCGACTTCTTTTCCAAAATGGAAGAGCAAGATCACTGGTGCAGTAAATGCTTGGAATGTGCCAGCTACTTCCGGCATCTCGAAGGCATCTAAATGATACGCTGGGAAAGTATAATGAGTCAATAATTGTTCCAATTTTGGCACTACTGCATGACAAACACTACAATTGGGTGTAGAAATCGCAAGCACGACAGTCGGTTCTTCTTGGATAGTTTTTAAGACTTCAGTTAAATCATGGGTTTCTTTCATGGTGATAACTCCTTAAGGTTGCTTTTAGCACATCGCTAATTCGATGGTGAAAAAGTATTCAGTCGTATACAAATAGAAAATAGGCAAATGACTCTCTTCTTTTTACCTGAATCTTCATCTTAGCTGTGCTAAAAGTAAATCCTTATGACGGAGATGTCAATAAAAAAGCTTTTTTTGATTTCTTAAACTTATGAAAAAAATTTAAGCTTTCTTGTATTTTATTGAAGAAAAGCGTATATTGATGGGCGAATGAAGTTCAAATGACAAGGAGAAATTATATGTTTTCGTTTATTCCAAATTCGGTATTGCAGATGGGAACGATTTTTTTATCGATCGTTATCGAAGCCTTGCCGTTTGTTTTATTGGGATGTATCATCTCAGGTGCTTTACAAGTATTTTTGACCCCCGAACGTGTCAAACGGTGGTTACCTAAAAATCGCTTTTTATCGATTATTGTTGGGTCTATTTTAGGTTTTTTCTTTCCTTCATGTGAATGTGGGATCGTCCCAATCGTTCATCAGTTTGTAAAAAAAGGGGTTCCTGTTCACACAGCATTTGCGTTTATGCTCACTGCGCCAATCATTAATCCAGTCGTGATCTTTTCAACTTTTATTGCATTTGGCAATACTTGGAAAATGGCGGGACTGCGTATGTTAGGAAGTTTTATTGTCGCACTGATCGTAGGTGTCTGGTTGGCCTATATCCAAAAAGGCACAATCTTGAAGTCTTCAATTGATTCAGCGATGGTTGAGCCTAACTCCCATACACATGAGCATGAGGAAGTGGAAGCAATCGCACCACAGAAATGGGGACATCGAATCCTCCATGTCTTGACTCACTCGATTGATGAGTTCTTCGATACGGGCCGTTATTTGATCATTGGTGGTTTGATTGCTGCAGGGATGCAAACCTATTTACCTACGAGAGTGATGTTGACGTTAGGTTCGACAAAGCTATTAGCCATTTTGATCATGCTAGTATTGGCATTCACGATGTCTCTTTGTTCCGAGGCGGATGCGTTTATTGGTTCCTCTTTGTTAAGTCTTTTTGGAACAGCGCCAGTTGTTGCTTTCTTAGTTTTTGGACCAATGGTGGATATCAAAAACCTATTGATGATGAAACGTTACTTCAACACACGCTTCATCGTTTCGTTGATCGGGCTGATTGCCTTAAGTGTTATCGGCTTTACACTATTTATTTAGGAGGAGAATCATGCTGCGATTTTTGATTTTATCTGGTTATTTTGAAATGATGATGTATCTTCAAGTTTCAGGGCGTTTAGATCAATACATCAATGTCCATTATCGTTATTTGGCAGTATTATCCATGATTTTATCTGCCTTACTAGCCTTAGTTCAGTTGTATCTTTGGGTAAAAGCAGATGGGAAAAAAGGAGTCCATGAGTCCCATGATTCTCACGATCACGGATTATCAAAACCGTATCAGCGTTGGATTGCTTATCTCTTATTAGCCTTGCCGATCGTTGTAGGAACACTGTTTCCGACAGTTAGTTTAAACACAACGATCGTGGAAGCGAAAGGGTTCAACTTTCCACTAAGCAAAGAATCTGTCGGTGATCCACAAGTGCAAACGCAATATTTGAAACCAGATACGAGTATTTATTTCAATAAATCCGACTATCAAGATCAAATGAATGAGTTAAAAGATAAATACGAAGATGAACAAACGATTGCGATCACAGACGATAATTATTTAGAGATCATGGAATTGATCTACAACTACCCAAGCGAATTCATTGGTAAGAAAGTCTCTTATGAAGGCTTTATCTACCAGTCGAAAAATGACAAGGCTACTGATACCTTTCTCTTTCGATTTGGGATCATCCACTGTGTTGCTGATTCCGGGGTCTTTGGATTGTTGACGCATCTGCCAGAAGGAATGACTGTGAAAAATGATGACTGGTACAAAGTCGAAGGAACGATCCAAACCGATTTTTATCAACCTTTCAAGCGAGAGATTCCTTCAGTCGTAGTGACGAAAGTAGAAAAAATCACTGCTCCTGAAAATCAATATGTATATCGTGCATTTTAAATGAACGAAATAAAGTTGTAGTCATGTACAACACAAATAAAAAAGTAATAAGAGATGAAACTCGTAAGAATTTCATCTCTTATCACTTTTTTTATTAAAGCTTGCAAGAATCCCACAGTATGATTGCTCTGTACAAAAAAGATTAAAGCGAGAAACGCTCATTTTTTCTTTCTTCTCTTCAATACAATCGCTTCACGTTTCAGTTTAAAACTACGGATATTGTGGTTGAATACTTCTGATATCACTAGACCTAAGGCAATCGCTCCAGCAATCATGATCGCTTGAACCGTGAAAAATGCCGCATCTTGATAAGCGCCTGTCACTAAACTGCGAACAGCTTGATAGGCTAAGCCTCCAGGAACCAGTGGTACCATACCGGGGATATTGAAAATCGTGACGGGCATTTTTAGTTGTTTAGAAAAAAGATCACTAGCAAAAGCAACGCCTAATGAACCTAGTAATGAACCTAAAGCTGCACCGCCACCCATAGCTAGACACAACCAATAGATCATCCAACCTACGGCACCAGCTAAACCACACCAAACTAAGGCTTTCCTTGGCACATTAGTGATGATTGCAAAGGCAGCGGTCGCTAAAAAGCTAAAAGAAAATTGAATCAATACATGCCACATGGCTAAAGTCCTTTCTTAGTAGAAGATTTGAAAGATAAAGGCGATTGCAAAACCAATCATCGCCGCAGTCATCATCGCTTCTGCTCCACGAGAAACACCAGAAACGTAGTGCCCCGCTAATAGATCACGAATCGCGTTGGTGATTTGAACACCAGGAACCAACGGCATGACACAACCAATGATGATCAAATCCTGATTGAGACCGATTCCTAAACGCACACTTAAAATAGCGGCAATGCCGATAATCAAAGAGGAAAGGAATTCAGCTAAAAACTTGATTCTAAAAAAACGCAAACTGCAAAGATAAACAATGTAGCCCACTCCCCCAATCGACAATGTGATCGGTAAATCTTTCAATTCGCCACCAAATAAAATCATGATCGTCCCGCTAATGATAGCAGCGCTGATGATTTGTAGCCATACTGGGAACATCCGTCGATCTTTCTCGACTTCTTGTAATGCGCTATATAGTTCTTCCAAAGTCAATTCATTGGCAACATATTTTCTTGAAAGGTTATTGACCTTGACTACTCTTTCTAAATTGATCGTTCGATTGGTGATTTGTTCCATGCGGATCGTCGAAGTCCGATCAAATCCGATAAATAGTCCTGTTTGGGTCACGTAGCTAACTAAACGATAATTTCCAGAAGCAGAAGCGATCCGACTCATCGTATCTTCTACACGGTACATCTCTGCATTACTTTCCGTCATTATTTTTCCCGCCAATAAACAGGTATTAAGCAATAAATCTAAATCTCTTTCTGGCATGGCATTTTCTCCAATAGTTGTTTTCTTGTATTTATTTTACTACAAACAAATTGGAAAACGTATAAAAAGAAAACTTGAATCTCAAAAATCAGCAGTGAAAGGGAAAATAAGAGCCAAGTGAGAGCAATGCTGAAGAGAGCCAAGTGTTAAGTCAACAGTTAGGATAAATCAAGCTTTTTGGTTAATTGTTGACCAATCGTTCAATAATGTGACATAATTAAGTTATGGGAAGAACGAGAGAATTTAATGAAGAGAAAGTTTTACTAGAATCGGCAAAAATATTTGCCAAAAATGGGTATGCAGGGACGTCGATCAGTCAATTGGTAAAGGCGACTGGCTTGCTTCGAGGAAGTTTATACTCTGCTTATTATAGTAAAGCTTGTTTATTTACGACTTGCTTTAACTATATAGCTGAAGATGGAGTGACTGATAATGGGTTATTGATTGATTTATTGATCATCGCATTATTAGAACGTACGGCAGATGACAACGAAGTAAAGAAAGTCGCACAGAAGGTAATCACCGCTTTGGAAGAGAAAAACGAAGGTTCGATTGAAACGATCATTGCTGATCGAATCATGCGTCGAGCGAATCTTACGGACAGGAGGAAGTAGAAAATGGCTAAAGTTGAAATCCAAAATGATCGATTGATCATCAGTATGGAGGGCGTACGAAAACTGTGGGCATTGAAAAATGAAATATCCACACCATTATCCAATGTATTAGGCGCAACTGTGGATGCCGATGTCTGGGAAGATACACCGAAATTTGGCGAAAAAAGAATGGGCGTTGATGCCTATGGATATTATTTTGCCGGAACATTCGTCCAAGATTCAAACAAGGTATTTTATGACCTCAAAAGAAAAGAAAACGCAGTCGTTATCACACTAAAAGATGAAGAATTCAATCGTCTCATCATTGGAGTAGAAGACCCAGAAGCAACAGTCGCGATGATTGAACAGGCAATGAACAAAGCAAGTTTTGTAAAAGAAATTTGAAATAGGAATAGATGTTGAGCGCCTAATTGTCCTATCAAAAAACGTATTCACTTGGTGATAGAATAGATAAGAAGATCAATCGAATCGAGTGATGAAGTTTTAGTAACAACCTAGATTTCCTTTCACGTGGAAATTTAGGTTGTTTATTTTAGGAAATAGACTAAACATGCGTATATAATTTTTGAAGAAGGAATTGTTGAAAGAATTTAAACACTTCTTTATTAAAAAAAGGGGAACGTATGTTAAGATTTATGAAGTTCGACTGAATAAAGGAGTAGATACATGAACAAAAAAACAACCAAAACAATCATAGGAGTCGCAGTTGCTCTTTTAGCTGGTGCACTAGGGATTTCAACGACGCAAAAAGACTCTGATCTCATTCAACAGCTAACAGGTTTATTCGATTCAAAACCTCAAGTCTCACAAGTGGCGAATGTTCCTGAATATGACGGCACGCACCAAGAAATCGACATCAATCAAAATAAGCCGACCTTTACAAAAGAAGAACTGAGCTTAGAAAAAGGAACGTGGGAAAGTTATTCTGATATCGATCGACTGAATCGTGTAGGTCAAGCCAATGCCATGTTAGGAAAAGAGATGTTCCCTAAAGAAAAACGTGAGTCTCTTTATATCGATCCTACAGGTTGGAAACAAAAAAAATTGAGTGACGGACAATGGCTTTACAATCGAAGCCACTTGATAGGTTTTCAGCTAACTGGTCAAAACAATAACATCAAAAATTTGATGACAGGGACTCGTTCGTTGAATACCCCTCATATGCTGGCACATGAAAATGATATTGCCGCATACATCAAAGAAACCAATCATCACGTTCGCTATCGGGTAACACCACATTTTGAAGGAGAAGAACTAGTAGCACGAGGTGTTCAGTTAGAAGCCCAAAGCATTGAAGATAACCAAATCTCGTTCAATGTGTTTATCTATAATGTGCAAGACGGTTATACGATCAACTATCAAACGGGGCAAGCTAAGAAAACATGATCCATAGGCGTTCGTTATTTGAATATTTTGTGAATTTTTTGAAAAAACAGAGAAAAGACTTATTTTTGATTAAATATCACGTATACTGTAAGAAAGTGTACTCATAAATGTTGGAATCGATACAATCAAATAAGAAATCATTATTATTTTTATATTTCCAGCGAAGTTGGAATATTTATTTGTAGTTTTACCACATTTCGAGTAAAATAAAGGGTGTAGAGGGTAATTTGACTACCCTGCGGAAAGAGGTGTAGAATCATGGGTTTTACAGATGAAACCGTACGTTTTGGTTTTGATGATAGTCGTAAAAAAGAAGTCAGCGAAACATTAGCGATCGTTTATCGGGCTTTGGAAGAAAAAGGCTACAATCCAATCAACCAGATTGTGGGCTACTTGCTTTCTGGAGACCCGGCCTACATTCCTCGTTATCGTGATGCAAGGAATCTGATCCGTCGTCATGAACGCGATGAAATCATGGAAGTGATCGTCAAAGACTATCTCTCAAATCATGGAGTGAATCTATGAGAGTGATGGGCTTGGATGTCGGCTCAAAGACTGTAGGTGTCGCTGTTAGTGATCCTTTTGGCTGGACTGCACAAGGCGTAGAGATCATTCGTATCGATGAAGATAAAGAAGAATTTGGATTTGAACGATTGGCAGAACTGGTCAAACAGTACGAAGTAGATCGTTTTGTTGTAGGCTTGCCGAAAAACATGAATAATTCAATCGGTCCGAGAGCAGAAAGCTCAATGGCTTACGGAGAAAAGATCAAAGAAATGTTTTCTCTACCAGTCGACTATCAAGATGAACGACTGACTACCGTCCAAGCAGAACGCATGTTGGTCGAACAGGCAAATACGTCAAGAGCAAAAAGAAAAAAAGTCATCGATAAGCTTGCTGCGGTGATGATTTTACAAAATTATTTAGATGGTTCGGGAAAACAACTATTTTAAAAAATGAAAAGAGGGGTTCTAATGGCAGAACACAATCATACACATGATCATGAAGGACATGAACATATCACATTGGTCGATGATCAAGGAAATGAAACATTATACGAAATCTTGTTAACAGTCGATGGACAAGAAGAATTTGGTCGTAACTACGTATTGCTTTATCCAGCCGGCGTACCGGAAGATGAAGATGTAGAATTACAAGCCTATGCCTACGTTGAAAACGAAGACGGAACAGAAGGCGAATTAGAACAAATCGAAACAGATGCTGAATGGGATATGATCGAAGAGGTCTTCAATACATTCATGGCTGAAGAAGAAGAATAGTATTAAAATAGTGGAGAAACCTTGAAATGACAAGGTTTCTCTTTTTTTATCATTCTTTTGATCAAGGAATTGACCATGGTTTATTTCGATAGAAAAATCCATACTATCTTTAGCATAGTACTTAACCTTAGAGAAGAAAGGAAGAACAAAATGATCAGAACTGCTCGTGTGGAGGATGCAGAAACCATAAACAAGCTAAATAAGGAAGAATTAGGGTATGAGATGCCACTTTCGGAAACAACGAAGCAATTAAAATGTATCTTGGCACAGCCAGAGATCTATGTCATTGATGTTTATGAGGAAGAAGGGACGAGGAAAGTATTAGGATATGTCCATGCCCAAAAGTATGCAACATTGTTAAGTCCAACGTTGTTCAATATTTTAGCATTAGCAGTTTCTTCAAAAGCGCAACATCAAGGAATTGGCAGACGATTGATGGAGAGTGTTGAGAAGCAAGGAAAAGAACGTGGCTACTTTGGTGTTCGACTAAACTCTGGCGAACATCGCAACGAGGCACATCGTTTTTATGAACGTATCGGCTATCATTCAACAAAATGGCAAAAACTATTTCTAAAGGAATCATGAATATCATCGTACAAAAAAACTTCTCGAATAAGAATCGAGAAGTTTTTTTACATTGTTGTCTTTAGACCAAGTTGAGCTCGCAAAGCGAGTGAAACAGAAAACCACCTGCTATGCGGGTGGGGAATAAAAGGTTCTACCAAAAAGCCCTTCCTATCGTTAAAATATGATTGTTCAGGTCATATTGATAACGAAAGGAAGGGAAAAGAAATGGCTAATAAAGCAAATAGTTTAGCCCATACAAAGTGGTTGTGCAAATACCACATTGTATTCACACCAAAGTATAGAAGAAAAATCATCTATAATCAATATCGAGCAAGTATTCAAGAAATTATCAAACGACTATGCAAGTACAAGGGAGTAGAAATCTTGGAGGGACATATGATGCCAGATCACGTCCATCTGTTATTGAGTATCCCGCCAAAAATAAGTGTGTCAAGTTTTATGGGTTATCTTAAAGGAAAGAGTGCATTGATGATTTTTGATAAGCATGCAAATTTAAAATATAAATTTGGCAATCGACATTTTTGGGCAGAAGGATATTATGTAAGCACTGTGGGATTGAATGAAGCGACCATAAGGAAATACATTCAAGAACAGGAGAAACATGATATAGCGCTAGATAAATTGAGCGTTCGAGAATATGAAGACCCTTTTAAGGGTTAAAGAGTAGAACAAACACCTTTTTAAAGGTAGGCAAAAGTGACAAAGGCAATATGGCTTGAACATGAAATGAGAAAGCCAGCGTCTTTAGGCGCTGGCCGGTGTTAAGGGCTTATAGCCCTAGAGCAAACCACCCTTTTGAAGGGTGGTTATGATTCATTCGAATTAAGAGAATAGTTGCATCAAAAATCCTGAAATGATCAAGACGATCGCTCCGCCTAAACGATTGCCCATTTGAGCAAAAGCAATCAATTCCATACGGTTTGCTGCGGATAAGACGGCAACATTTCCTGTACCACCCATAGAGTTGTTACATAGTCCTGCTGTGATCGTTGATTCGATCGGATAAAGTCCGAATAGACGACCGACAAAAGCAGATACAAGAGAGATGACGATGACACTGGTCAAGCAAAGTACGACGAATTGCCATGTTAAAGCAGAGGCTAAAACATTCAAGTTCAATAAGGCAATCCCGATACCTGCTAAAACAGCTGCTGTTAAGTTTTTAACAATCAAGTTATTGAACATGATCGCTGCATCTTCATAATATTCAGGAAGAATATTGGTGATTTTACAAATGACTACGATAATGATCATAAAAGCATACGCATGAACTTTCGGTACAAAGTAATTACCGATTTGGCCAAGAATAAAGAAGGTGATCGAAACCATCAAACCAACACCTAATTGAGGGATAGAAGGTTTCACATTGCGTGGTTTGCCGTCGCCTAGATCGCCTTTTTCCATCAGTTTCCCATTACCATTCAATTTTGGCATGGATTGTCCAGCACGAGCCACTAAAGCAGCACCGATAATGGCAAGGACATTTGTCATTGCGGTTGCAGGGATCAAACGTGAAATAATAGCAGAAGCGTCTGTTCCTAAGACGTTTGCGTAAATAGTTGATAGTGGAACAGCACCAGCACCTACACCACCAGCCATAGCAGGTAAAGAGATGTATAATACGGAATTAGCGAAGCCATTACCAATCAACATTCCCACTAGTCCAACCGCAAAAAATGAGACAACCATAGAAATAAGTGCAACAGGGATAAAACGAACGGAAGCTTTCATCAATAATTTACGGTTCATTCCTAGAATACTTCCGGTAATCAAAGCAGCGATATAAAAGTCTAAAAAGCCCATGTTGTTGACAAAGTTTTCAGTTGATTTCACGACATAATCAGGTAAAATGCCAAAGGTTGCGATAGCTGCGGAAGCGAAGATCGCAAAAACAGAGCCACCACCTAAATAACTTTTGACGATTGGGATTTTTGTACCGATAAAATGGAAAAGATTCCCAAAAATGACGAGGATAGCGATTGGGCCAATCATATTTGTTGGTAATTTTCCTAATGCCATTGCAACGATGAGGACGAGAACCATGATCAAATAAATAGGTAAGCTAACACCGCTGATTTTTGTTTCCCAAAACCCCTCTTTTTTTGCCTTTTCGACTGTAGAAGTCGTTTGTTCTTGATGTAACATTCTTACAGATCCTTTCTTTGATTAACGTAAGAGGAGTTGCGAATTAACTGGAAAACAGTCCATTCTGTTCCTCAATCAACTCCAATTTTTAACGGCAGAAAACACCCCTTGGATCGATTCATTGAAAAATAGTTGTTTTTCCTATTTCTCCAAGCCTGAAGGATCCAAGGAACTGATGTTTGTCATGCGTTTTTTTTTAGTTCAAATTTCTATCTGTTCAAAGGTGATCGAGTACCAAATAGTGTGAAAGAGTAATTAGCGTGGTGAGCTAGTTACGCTTCTAGATCTTGATATTCGGGTACCCATTTGGCTGCTTCGACAGCTGCTTTGATGTCAGTGATTTCTTCACGGTTCAATTGTTGATCGACGACTGATTGAGCCACTGTTTCAGCAATCGTTTGTGAGAATTCAGTGATTCTTGCAACTGGTGGTAAAATAGCTGCCCCTGGTTTTGTAACATCAACGATCCCACCTAATGCACGACTTGCTTGTGAGATGATCTCAGCATTCACACGAGTAGCTGTTGAAGCAATCAAACCAAGTCCTAATCCTGGATACATCAATGCATTATTTGCTTGTCCGATTTGATAAGTCACGCCATTGTACTCCACATCATCCGCAGGGATACCTGTTCCGACTAATGCTTTTCCATCTGTCCATTCAATCAAATCTTTTGCTTTTGCTTCTGCCAGTTTTGTTGGATTAGACAAAGGCATGATGATTGGTCGTGGTGTATGACTTGCCATGTCTTTAACGATTTCTTCTGTGAATGCCCCTGGTTGAGTAGATGTACCGATCATGATCGTTGGGTGGATCGCTTTGACAACTGCTTCTAAATTAGTCAATTCTTCACTATTAGCAAATTCTGAACGTTTACGTGCAAAAGGAATTTGTCCAGGAGTCAAGCCTTCAGTATCTTCAAATAATAAACCTTGTTTATCCACTTGATAGAAGTGTTTGCGTGCTTCTTCTTCTGGCACACCTTGACGAATCATTTCATCTAATAAGATATTAGCGATACCGACTCCAGCTGTTCCAGCTCCAAATGTTAGGATTGTTTGATCCTTTAAGGCTTCACCAGAAATATTCAATCCGCCAAGTACACCAGCTAGTACGACGATCCCTGTTCCTTGGATGTCATCATTGAATGTCGTGATTTTGTCTTCATATTTTTCTAAGATCGTTGCGGCATTGCCACGACCAAAGTCTTCCCAGTGTAACAATAATTCAGGAAACAGCTCTGTAGCAGATGAAACAAATTGGTCGATGAATTCATAGTAAGAATCACCTTCGACACGCGCATGTTTGTTTCCTAGATATAACGGATTATTCAATAACTCTTCATTGTTGGTACCAGCATCGATCGATACAGGTAATACTTGCGCTGGATTGATACCAGCAGCTGCGGTATAAACCATTAATTTTCCGATTGCGATGTCAACACCATTGACGCCCCAGTCACCCATACCAAGGATTCCTTCTGCATCTGTAACAACGATCAAACGAATATCACGACCAGCTGCGGTATTTTTCAAGCTTTCTTTGATCAATTCTGGTTCATCGATCGAAAGAAATGCAGCATCTTGTGGTTTTAAGAAAATTTCATTGTATTGTTCGATTGCATCTGCGACCACTGGATCATATACTACCGGCATAAATTCTACTAAATGTTGCCCCATCAATTTATAGAAAAGTGTACGGTTTGTATTGAATAAGTTCATTAAGAAAATACGTTTTTCCAAATCAGTTTGTTTGCTTAGGTATTGGCCATATGCTTGCACAGATTGTTGTTCTAATGTTTGGACTGTGCTAGGAAGCATTCCGGCAATCCCGTATTTTTGACGTTCTTCTTTTGTAAAAGCAGTTCCTTTATTTAAAAATGGATTATTTAATAAGTTTAACCCTGTTAGCATGAGTGATTCCTCCTAAGTTTTAATACATACGAAGTATAGGATTCACTCGCGACTATAGTCAAAAGAGGTAGTTATGATAAATTTTTTTTATATGACAAAAGAAAAAAAGAGGAGAGTGGGACATTGGTTCTCTCCTACCACCTAAAACGAATAAACGGCGGGAACAGAAGTAACCTCTTCGGAAATAAGGCGCCATCCACAAAAATTTGAAGAACAATTTTCGTGGATGGCGCCTTATTTCTCGAGGCTGAACACTTCTGTCCCGACCTCTTCTTCGCTGTGGTTTCGATCAGTTAAAAACAAAAAGAACCAGTTGGATCGTTTTGATTTTATGGGGTAAATCATCGTTGAAAGTGAACGATTTCTTTTTTGACGATCTCAAGCCCTCTTGTTAAAACTTCCAAAGGATTAGAGGATAAAGCAATTCGAATAAAAGGATCATGTTGCGGTTGTGTTGTAAAACGATGCGAATGATAGATACGAATCCCTTTATTTAAAAAAGCTTGTTCGATTGTTTCTGGAGACAGGTCATTTCGAACAGCGATATGTCGATAAAAAGGAAGTGGATTGGTCGGTCGTGGCAAGTTGAAAAGTGTATCGAATCGTTCATTTGCTTGTTTTGTATATTTGGTTTTTGTTTCTAGTATATTCTGTGCGGTTTTAGAACATAAGATTTGCGTGACGATCTCAGTATCTAAACTCGAGGTTTTGACATTAATATTGAAAATTGCCTGTTGGATCTTTTGTTTGTACTTTTCGGGAAATACTAGAAAAGCAACACGCATGCCTGCACAGATAAACTTGGTCATTCCAGCAAGATAGATCGTTTGTTCAGGAAGTAACTGTTGGAATGAAGGGAGTGGCGTCTTTTGATTATAGGTAGTTAAAAAAGAATGGATGTCGTCTTCGATCACGATCAATTGTTCCTTTGCAATGACTTCTTTTAGCTGTTGCCTCCGTTCTGCAGATAGTTGAAAACCAATGGGATTGTTGCAAGAAGGCATCAGAAAAATACCGTGGATTTCTTTTTTTCGACATTCTTGTTCAAGCAATTCAGGAAGCATACCCTCCGCATCAAAATCAATCGGTACGATTTCCATATGATAAAGGTGAGCAAGTTCAATGAAATTTGAATAAGTATAGCGATCAACTGCCAAACGATCTCCTGGAGAAAACAGAGCAGCCAAAGTGACTGCCAAGCCATTTTGAACTCCTGAAACAATAGCGATCTGGTCATTTGAAGTATAGACACCTTGTGTTTCCAACCAATTTTTGGCAATCGTCAATTGATAGTTTGTCCCTAAAGGTTCACGGTAACTAAGAAGTCCGCTTGTCGCATGATTTTGGGCGACGGCTTGAATAAAAGGCGCAATCATTTCGTTGCATTCATCAAATGAACTGACTAACCCAAAATCAATGATATGATCAGGTACTTGATCAGAGGAAATAGTGATGGAGGTAAACGCATTTGGCGAAACAAACGTACCACTCCCGATACTTGTATAGAGCAACCCTTTTTCTAGGCCCAACTTATAAGCTTGACCAACCGTTGTGAAATTGATGTCTAAGAAATCAGCTAATTCTCTTTGGGAAGGCAACCTTGTATTTTTTTGTAATTTATTGGATAAAATATCAGCTTCTAGTTGCTTGATAAGGGATTGATAGATTGGGCGATGTAACTTTTTTCTATCTGGACGCCAAGTCAATGGATAGTTCTCATAAGAGTTGATTGACATACTCGTTCCTTCTTTCAAAATTGTATTCCATACAATTATATCATTGAATGTATTGTTTCCGAACGCTAGGATAGAAAAAAAGGAGGGGAAATATGCAAATCATCGATAGTCATGAAGTAATCACTCATTTTAGTTTTGCAGAAGCAATCAAAGTAATGGAACAGTGTTTTAAAGATTTTCAAGTCGGAAAGATTTCTCAAGAGAAGCGAATGGTCCAACAATTGCCAGATGGAGAAGACCAAAATATCTTTGCGATGATGCCTGCTTATCTAGGAAGTGATCGTTACTTTGGTTCTAAGATCATTACGGCATTTCCAAACAATCACAAACAAAAGCTACCTTCACATTTAGGTGAAATCATACTTTTCGATTCAAAAAATGGGCAACCTGTCGCGATGATCGATGCGAGTGCAGTCACTTGGATACGAACAGCAGCAGTTTCAGCATTAGCCACGAACTACTTAGCAAAGTCATCGGCAGATACACTCACATTGATTGGATCAGGGCAACAAGCGGCTTCGCATCTAGCTGCAATTACCTGTGTCCGAAAGATTCATCGGGTGTTTGTCTATGACTTAGATGAAGCACGAAGAAAACAATTTATCCTAGAACAGCAAAATAAATATCCTGAACTGTGCTTTATTGATTGTTCCACGTTGACTGAAGCGAACATAGAAGCAGATATTATCTGTACTTTAACACCTAGTAGACATGCTTTTTTATCAAAAAACGATGTTCAACCTGGTACACACATCAATGCGATCGGCACATTTACACCAGATACCCGTGAATTAACGAGTGATTTGATAGCATCTGGACAATTGTATGTGGATGATTATCAAGCGGTCAAAACGGAAAGTGGCGACTATTTGATTCCGCTGACAGAAGGGAAGATTGACCAGAAAAGCATTATCGGTTCTCTAGGTGAATTAGTCACCGGGCAGAAGACAGGGAGAACAGACGAACAAGCGATCACGATCTTCGATGCTGTTGGCTTAGCAGTGGAAGATTTATGTTGCGCCGAATATATTTATCAAAAAGTAAAGGAGTAGTTTATAAATGAATTTACCCTATTATGTAGTTGACGCCTTCACCAATGAAGTGTTCAAAGGAAATCCTGCGGCGGTCTTTGTATTAGACGAATGGCTACCTGATGATGTCATGCAAAAAATCGCCATCGAAAACAATCTATCGGAAACCGCCTTTACCGTTAGAAAAGAGAAGGGCTATGAGTTACGTTGGTTCACTCCAGAGCGTGAAATCGATTTATGTGGTCATGCGACTTTAGCCACTGCATTTGTATTGTTCCATTTCTATGGCATCAGTGAATCCACGATTTCATTTTCAACGCAAAGTGGTAATCTATATGTCACACAAAAAGAGCAAAAATATGCGATGGATTTTCCAAGTATCTTACCGGAACCGGTCGCTATATTACCAGAATACGAGCAAGTGCTTGGTGCCAACATAAAAGAAGCTTATCTGGCAAGGGACTTGTTTTTTGTTTTAGAAGATGAAGAGATAGTGGCAAATCTGACGCCTGACTATACGGCAATGACGCAATTAAAAGAAGGTGTCGGGGTAATCGTTACAGCTAAAGGAAAGAACGAAGATTTTGTTTCCAGAACCTTTTTTCCAAAACTAACGATCAATGAAGATCCAGTGTGTGGTTCGGCACATGCGAATTTGATTCCTTATTGGGCGCAAACGCTAGGAAAGAATGACCTAGTTGCTCAACAACTTTCTCCTAGAGGTGGGTTCTTGACTTGTCAGTGGTTAGGAGATCGCGTGATGATCAGTGGAGAGACAACTTTGTTTGCAAAAGGTGAAGCGTATATTTAGGATAACTCATATAACACTATATATAGCTGATATATGTATGTAGTTTCTATAAAAGTAGAGGGTATGATAACAGTATTCAATACCGCTAAATCAGCCAGAAGTAACCTCTTCGAAAAACAAGGCGCCATCCACAAAAATTTGAAAAACAATTTTCGTGGATGGCACCTTATTTCTCGAGGCTAAATACTTCTGTCTCGACCTCCTTCTGGCTTATTTTGAAGGCGGTCTTTTTGCTGACGGTGTATTCAGTTTCAAGCGTGTGAGATGGCTAAGGTAATAGCTCTCTCGTTCTTATTCTAAAGATTCCTTAGTTTAATAGAAACGATTTTCCCGTAATGTCACATTTTTGATATCTTCGACGGTTTGCGTTCCAGCTAGTTGCATCACCATTTCTAGTTCTTTTTTGAAGAAGTCGAATACTTGGTGGATGCCGGTACTTCCACCAAGAGCTAAACCGTAGATGGCAGGGCGACCGATTGCGACTAGATCGGCACCAGAAGCAATTGCTTTAAAGACATGCTGACCACGACGAACGCCGCTGTCGAAGACGATAGGCACACGTTTATCTACGGCTTCTGCTACATATTTCAAGGAATCAAATGCTGCTGGACCACCATCTAACTGACGACCGCCGTGATTAGATACCCAGATGCCATTTGCGCCCGCATCTAATGAACGATAGACATCGTCTTCTGATTGCACACCTTTTACATAAACGGGTAAGTCAGAATGAGCGGCAATAAATTCCACATCTTTTGGACTTAATTTTTGTTTTGAGGACTTATAAACTGCGTCCATCGTTTGTCCGACTCCTGATTGATAGGCTTGAACGATCGGCATTGGCAAAGGAAAGGTGAAGCCATTGCGAAGGTCGGTTTCTCGATTACCACCAACAGTTGCATCAGCTGTCAAAACGATTGCTTTTGCGCCATTACGTTTGGCCATCTCTAGAATATCTAAATTGATGCCGTTGTCTTTACTCATGTAAAACTGGAACCATTGTGGTGCGTCTGGACCACCGGCTTCGCGGATTTCTTCTAATGTACATGAAGCGTAAGAACTCGCTGTATAGATCGTATGAAAATCAGCGACTCCTTTAGCTGAAGCTTTTTCTGCATTTGTATGCGCTAAACCATGAGCTGCAATAGGCGCCATGATGATTGGGGCAGACAATGTTTCTTGGTCAAAGTAAGTCGTTGTATCTGGAATTTCTACATCTTTTAAAACATGAGGAATAATCAATTGATGATTGAATGATTGCACGTTTTCTTGATACGTAAAGAGATCTCCGGCACCACTACTGATATAACCGTATCCGCCAGTAGGAATCACTTGAGCTGCTGCCATTTCTAAATCTTCTGTATTGATAAAACTGATTTGCCCTTCTTGTGAGCCAGCTTGATAAATCATTTCCATAAAACAATCCTTCTTTCTTAGTATCGATCAATAAATAATATCGTTTTTTTGTCAGCGTTTACATTTTTATACTACGCCTTGTTTTTAAAACAGGCAAATAATCTGTTTTATTTTATTTAACTGAACGAAGAAACACTGCTATGAGAGAGGGGAAGTATGCTCAGGATGCTTGAATCCAAAAAGTGGATATATTGATATCTGTTTTTTATCTGTTAGCAACTTTGGTAAAATTTTTCTTTTTTTACAAACTCACTCGAATAACAGTGACACCTAGTTGTTCGATTTTTTTTGCAAGTTTAGGTGAACAATGCTGATCGGTGATCAAATAGTCAAAGGCAGAGACATCAGCGATCTTAAATTGTGAAGTCCGGCCAATCTTGCGATGATCTGCAACAAGGATACGACATTTACTACTCTTTTTGATCATCCATTCGTTGATTTTAGATTCATTTAAAATTTTTGTCGTCACACCATTATCCAAATCTACTCCGCTACATCCGATGATACAAACATCTGCATTCATATCTGCTAATGTCCGAGCGGCAATGTCTCCAACCAAAATTTCTTTAGGTACACGTAATTCGCCACCAGTGAGGATATAAGTATAGTTTCCTGGTCTGACGCAAGAAACGACCTTTAAATTATTCGTTACGACGGTGACGTGATCCGATTCTAAATAATCAAGTGTAGCCAAGGCAGTGGAACTTGAATTGATAAATACTGTGTCATAATCTCCAATATATTGACTAGCAAAACGAGCGATTTGATGCTTGATCCACGTTGGTCCAGATAGATCAAAATTTGTCTGATTGTCATAGTTGAAGAGGCAATAGCCGTGTTCACGAATAATCTCATTTTTTTCTTCTAATAATGTCAGATCACGACGAATCGTACTAAGGGAGACATGAAGCTTTTCAGACAGTTCGATCGTGGTCATTTGATTGCGCCCTTGTAATAGATCAAGTATTTTATTACGTCTTTTTTCAATCGCCGACAGAGAATTTTTCATTGTTATCCTTCCTTTTCTATTAATTTTTTTCTCTATATGACTGATTATAGCTATACGAGCATAAAAAAAATGTAAACAATCACATAAAGTAATAACAGTCATATAAAGCTATTCCAATCGTTATGATAGCGCTCTATTATTTATGTATACCTAAAGTAAAAAGGGGGCAATGGCGCATGAATGTATCAGAAGTAACAAAAGAAGATTGGTTGCGTTCGACTTTTCCAGAATGGGGAACCTATCTGAACGAAGAAATCGAAATGGAACAAGTAAAAGAAAAAAGCGTATCTATATGGTGGTTAGGGTGTACAGGGATTTGGCTGAAGACTCATGAAGGCACAAATATCCTCTGTGACTTATGGTGTGGGACAGGTAAACGGACCCACGGGAACGGACAGATGAAAAAAGGGCATCAGATGATGCGTATGAGCGGTACAGAAAAGATGCAACCGAATTTACGTACACAACCTTTTGTGATCGACCCATTTGCGATCAAAAATGTGGATGCATTAGTGGTAACACATATCCATTCCGATCATCTGGATATCCACACTGCCGCAGCTGTTCATCAAAATTGTCCAGAGGCTTTATTTATTGGCCCCAAAGCAGTAGTAGAAACATGGCTATCTTGGGGGATACCTAAAGAAAAGACTCAGGTGGTCAAACCGGGTGATATCGCTTTGATCAATGAACTAGAGATCGTTGCGTTGGAAGCCTTTGATCGTACGGCATTGATCACGCATGATGATCCTAATGTGCAATTAAAAGATCAGTTGCCTCAAGAAATGGATACGATCGCTGTCAATTATCTTTTCAAAACATCGGGAGGGACGATCTACCACGCAGGGGATTCCCATTATTCCAACCTCTTTGCCAAACATGGCAATGAACATCAAATCGATGTTTGTCTAGGTGCATATGGTGAAAATCCGCGTGGTATCACTGATAAGATGACCGCTAGTGATTTGTTGAGAATGGCAGAATCGCTAAGAGCTCAAGTAGTGATCCCAGTCCATTATGATATTTGGTCAAATTTCATGGCTGATCCTAGCGAGATCACTCAATTATGGCGTATGAAAAAAGACCGTTTGGCTTATCAGTTTTCTCCTTATATTTGGCAAGTAGGTGGTAAATATACGTATCCAGATAACAGACAAGACTTAGCCTTCAATTTTGATCGTGGCTTCCATGATGTCTTCACCCAAGAAAATGATACGCCATTTCCATCATTTTTATAGGAGAACAAGAGATAGATGACAAAAAATCAGCTGAACCGAGATTTTTTGTAAGTGAAAGTAAAAGCGAGGAGGAAGAACGTATCAAAGCAAGTGAACGTAAGATAAAGTCGTCTCTTGATAAGAATACGCCGTTGTCGAACGAATGATTGCTTGATGCTGTTTGTAAATATGTTGAGATATTTTTATGAGAATGGCTTAGTCAATTATGTAGAAACTACGATCGCTGATTGGCGAATGGCAATTGAGGAGAGTAGTCGCCATTTATTAGAAAAAAGAATCATCGATCATGTATACGTAGAAGAAATGATTCGCAGTATCGAAGAACATGGCGCATATATCCTGATTGCTCCCCACGTTGCTATGCCTCATGCCATGCAAGGTGGCTCAAATGTTTTTGGAACAGCGATTTCCTTTACTAAAATGAAAGTTCCCGTTCTTTTTGAAGAAGGGGGACAGTCTGCCAGTCTTTTCTTCACCTTAGCAGCCAAAGAGCCGGACCAACACTTGAAAAACATTCAATCATTATCAGAATTACTGATGCAAGATGGTTTGATCGAAGCGCTACTTGCGACAGAAACGATCGAAGATTATCAAGTAATCATGGAGAAATACGAGCCAACATAGGAAGATATAGCCTGTTACTTGATAAGTTTGGTTGATGAGGAACATTAGACGGAAAGCAAATGGACATAAAAGATAAATTTTCAACTAAAAAATACGATGTAAGGGAGGGAGACCGTCTACACGAAAACCATAACATCTAGCATCGTTTGATGATTTATTCTGGTTTTTTGGTAACGGAAAAATATGGGAGAGATCTTGATGGAGATATGGACGTATTTTGCGACAAATATTTTAACTCAACCAGCCTACTTGATCGGTTCGATCGTTTTATTAGGGTATGTACTCCTTGGTCGACCATTATATGAATGTCTAGCTGGTTTTTTGAAAGCAACTGTAGGTTATTTGATTTTAGCTGTAGGTTCAGGCGGATTAGTGAACAATTTCCGGCCGATCTTAGTCGGTTTAAAGGATCGTTTTGATCTTGAGGCGATGGTGACTGATCCCTACTTTGGTCAAAATGCTGTAGATGCAGGGTTGATGGAGACGTTTGGGCGAACATTCAGTGATGTGATGATTTTATTATTGATTGCATTCGTGTTGAATATCCTGTTAGTTCGTTTCCAAAAATATACGAAACTCCGAGCTGTTTTTACGACAGGTAATGTCCAGATCCAGCAAGCAGCTACAGCTTTTTGGATTTTACTTTTCTGTTTTCCTGAGTTAGGAAGAGTAGAAGTATTAGTGTTTATGGGGATTATTTTAGGGTGTTACTGGGCAGTTGCTTCTAATTTGACTGTTGGTGTGACACAAGAACTGACGGAAGGTGCTGGTTTTGCGATTGCTCACCAACAGATGTTTGGGGTATACCTATTTTCCACCTTAGCGAAGTGGTGGCAAAAAAACAGTCGTAAAAAAAGTGGGAATAGAAAAGCTGATAAGAAGCTTGAAGATATGGAACTTCCAGGTTTCTTATCCATCTTCAACGAGAATATGGTGGCAACTTCTTTATTGATGTTGTTCTTCTTTGGCATCATATTGTTGGTACTAGGACAAGAGTATTTGATCGAGTCGGAGTTTATGGCACCAGGACAAAGTTTCGTTTTCTACATACTGACAACTTCCTTGAACTTTGCAGTGTATTTAGCCATTTTACAACTTGGTGTCCGGACCTTTGTGGATGAGTTGACACAATCTTTCCAAGGAATCTCAAATACTATTTTACCAGGGGCTGTGCCGGGGATCGACGTGGCTGCAACTTTCGGTTTCGGTTCACCAAATGCTGTAACGATCGGATTTTTATTTGGTGCATTAGGACAATTCTTGATGATCATCTTATTGATCGTCTTCCGATCACCAACGATCGTGATTGCTGGATTCATCCCGCTATTTTTTGATAATGCGGTCATCGCTGTTTTCTCTAATAATCGTGGCGGGTTCAAAGCGGCATGCTTGTTCCCGTTCTTATCAGGGCTGATCCAAGTCGGTGGTTCTGCACTCTTTGCAACGTGGATCGGATTGTCTCGTTACGGAGGATACATCGGTATGTTTGATTGGGCGAGTGCTTGGCCAGCTTTTACAGTAATGATGAAATTTTTAGGATATGCAGGTGTCGTATTAGTCGTCATAGGTCTATTACTCATTCCCCAATTGCAATATCGAAAAAATCCAGAAGGGTATTTCTTGATCGTTGAGGATTATCAAAAATATAAAGAGAAATTTGGAGAAAATAATTAATTGGAGGGAAAGCAAATGAGAATTTTAGTTTCGTGTGCGAATGGTTCTGGTACAAGTTTAATGATGATGCGTAGTGTGGAAAAGGCAATGAGAGAATTGAATATTACAGTAAGCAAAATCCATCATTGTCCGATATCTGAAGGTAAAAGTTCTGCTAGTCAGTATGATGTCGTGTTTACACCACTTAATTTTATGCCAATGTTCATGAAAGCAATCGAGCGAGGTGTGACGGTCGTTGGAATCAAAAATGTGATGTCACCTACTGAGATCTGTGAGAAATTCAAAGAAACAACATTGTACAAAGAATTGAAATCAAAGGAGAATTAGATGAAACGACCAAAACTACAAATTGCTTTGGATCATAACACGTTAGCATATGCATTAGCAGATGTGAAGAAAATTGGAGAAATCGTCGATGTGATCGAAGTAGGTACCATCCTTTGTCTCCAAGAAGGAAATAAGGCAATCGAATGTATGAGACAAATGTTTCCAGAAAAAACGCTCGTTGCGGATACAAAATGTGCCGACGCAGGCGAAACTGTAGCTGAGAACGTAGCGAAGGCTGGTGCTGATTTCATGACCGTGATCTGCTGTGCATCTCTTGCCACCATGCGAGCCGCACAAAAGAAAGTCAAAGCACTCCAAGTAGAGTTATATGGAGAGTGGACAATGGAACAAGCAAAACAATGGCGAGAAATTGGGATTTCTCAGGTCGTCTATCATCAAAGCAGAGATGCCTTGTTAGCTGGGGAAGTTTGGGGAGAAAAGGATCTGAAGCTCGTCCAACAATTGATCGATTTAGGTTTTCAAGTATCAGTAACTGGTGGGCTGTCAATTTCAACGTTAGCCTTGTTCCAAGGGATGCCGATCTTTCATTTTATTGTCGGTCGAGGATTGACGGCTTGTGCAGATCCTATCACGCAAGCACAAGCATTCCAAAACGAGATCAAGCGACTGTGGGGAGAATGAGATGGCGAGAATGGGACTTTACGAAAAGGCGTTGCCTAGCGGATGGTCGTGGCAAGAGCGGTTAGATGCAGTAAAAGAATTGGGGTTTGATTTTCTGGAAATATCGATTGACGAAAGCGAGGAACGATTGGCTCGTTTAGAATGGACAAATGAGCAAATCGCTGAGTTAAAGTTAGCAATCGAGTCTTCAGGTATTTCTATCCACTCCCTTTGTCTGAGTGGGCATCGGCGTTTCCCATTCGGTTCAGCGGATATCAAAAAACAGGAAAAAGCCTTATGTATGATGAAAAAGGCGATACAACTTGCGTATCGGTTAGGTATTAGGATCATACAAGTAGCGGGATATGATGTTTACTACGAAGAAAAATCAATAGAGACAAGAGAAGCGTTTATCAGAGGGATGCGTGCCAGTATCAAAGAGGCGGCACAATATGGGATAATTTTGTCGATTGAAGTCATGGATGACCCATTTATGAATTCGATTCGTAAGTTCATGGAGATAAAAAAACAAATTCCTTCTCCTTATTTACAAGTGTATCCTGACTTAGGAAATCTATCTGCTTGGCCAGAAAATAATGTAGCTATTGAAATTGAACAAGGCATCGAATACATTACTTCGATCCATCTGAAAGACACGCAACCAGTAACCGCAAATAGTAAAGGTAAGTTCAGAGACGTTCCTTTTGGACAAGGTTGTGTTGATTTTTTTGGTGTATTCAAAACATTGAAACGGGTAAATTACGAAGGACCTTTCTTGATTGAAATGTGGAGTGGTCAGGATAGTGATTATGAAAGTCAGATTTTAAAAGCGAAAGAATATCTATTACCAATGTTAAAAGAATCGGGATTTTAACCTCACTTTTTTGGTGAAACTTGGAAATAAACGATTGATATATTCCTTATTGAATATGATCAACTCAATTATTTATTCTTTTATTGATTATCCTGAGCAGATTATTCCTCTAAAAATTTATCAAGTGATAATATATATTTATCAGTTGATAAATTTTTAGGGGGAATTTTATGTTTTTAGCATTAAATGAAATCATTCATTCAAAATTACGCTACGCCTTAGTGACTGGCGTCATGTTTCTAATTGCGTACCTTGTCTTTTTTTTGACAGGATTAGCCTACGGGTTGGCACAAGACAATCGAACTGCTGTAGATAAATGGGAGGCAGATACCATTGTCTTATCCAAGGATGCCAATACAAACTTAGGGATGTCGATGATCACGAAAAAGATGGCAGAAGAAGTGAAGGGAGATCAAGTGGCTTACTTAGCTCAGACACCTGGAGTAGTCACGAGTCCAGATCGTCCCGATGCGGATAAAGTCAATGTAAGTTTTTTTGGGATTGACCAAAACCAATTCATCATGCCGAATATCGTGGAAGGAGAAGAATTCCAGTCAAACGATGAAGCAGTCGGTGATATCAGTTTAAAAGAAGAATATGGTCTGGACGTTGGAGATACGATCAAATTATCAGGAAGCGACAAGACATTTAAATTGACTGGATTTACTGAGAATGCCAAATTCAATGTCTCTCCTGTCGTCTATACAACGATCAATGCGTATCAAGAGATACGATTTGAGAAACAAGATGCAACTGATAATGCTCGTATTAATGCAGTGGTCGTGCGAGGAGATGTGGATAGCTTACCGGATGATCTAGAGAAAATCAGTATTTCGACATTTATCAATGAATTACCAGGATACAATGCACAAGTGTTGACGTTTGGTTTCATGATTGGCTTTTTGATCGTGATTGCAGCAATCGTAATCGGTATTTTCATTTATGTATTGACCATGCAAAAAATCAATATTTTTGGTGTACTGAAAGCGCAAGGCGTTACTGGTGGATTTATTGCACGTTCAGTAGTTGCCCAAACGTTCTTACTTTCATTTTTCGGTGTTGCTCTTGGATTGTTTGGAACGTTCGTCACTTCACTGGTTCTACCAGATGCTGTGCCATTCCAAAGTAACTGGTTGTTTTTCGGTGTGATTAGTGTGATGATGTTGATTGTCGCTATTTTAGGGGCACTCTTCTCTGTTAGAACGATCGTAAAAATCGATCCATTAAAAGCAATCGGATAGAAAGGAGAATGGGTAATGAAAGCAATTGAATTTATAGATGTTGAAAAAAGTTTTAAAGATGGTGATCAAACCATCCAAGCATTGAAAAAAACAAATGTCTGTGTCGATAAAGGGGAGTTTGTCGCAATCATTGGACCATCTGGTTCTGGAAAGAGTACTTTCTTAACGATTGCGGGCGGTTTACAGACACCAAATAAAGGGACCGTGAGAATCAATGGAGAAGATTTCAGTGAACAGCCGGAGAAAAAGCGAGTAAAATTACGCTTCAAGGAAATCGGATTTATTCTTCAAGCTTCCAATCTAGTTCCGTTTTTGACTGTCAAAAAACAATTAGTGTTGGTTGATAAGATCAAGCATGAAAATCGACAAGAGGAGGCGAAGGAATTATTCCAACAACTTGGTGTGGATAAACTCCTTAATAAGTATCCAGAAGATCTTTCGGGTGGTGAGCGACAAAGAGTGGCAATTGCTCGAGCACTATATAACGATCCTTCGATTATTTTGGCAGATGAGCCAACAGCTAGTTTGGATTCAGAAAAAGCAGTGGAAGTCGTAGACATTTTAGCGAAAGAATCCAAAGAGAAAAATAAAGCAATCATTATGGTCACTCATGATACCCGACTTATTGACAGATGTGATAAAGTATTTATGATAGAAGATGGTGTCTTTCAAGAAAAAAAATAAGTCAGAGGGTGTAAAAGTTGGTCCATCGATACAATAAGGATACACAAGAGAAAATTTTAAAAGAAGCAAATCGTTTATTTATGTCAAAAGGTTATCAAGGAACTTCAACACGTGAAATTGCTAAAAATGCTGGAATCACACAACCAAATCTTTATCATTACTTTAGTGATAAAGAAAAATTATATTGTGCTGTTTTAGAAGAGCATTTGAGTACTGTAGGCACAGACTTAAGAGCTATTCTGGAAGAGAACAAACTTGATTTTAAACAATCTTTGACTAAAATGACGAAGTATTTGATCGATACCCATCTTTTAGACCTATTTATGATGCACCATGATTTAAAATCAAACCTTTCGGCAGAGACACGAAATCATCTTTTTACCTTGTGGAAAAAAAGTTATCGTGAACCATTTGAAGTGATTTTTTCGAAAAATCAATCTTTGATGCGCGAACATGTCACGACAGAAATTGCGGCAAAGCACTTTTTTCTTTTGTTAGCACCATATATCACCGAATCTTCGAACTCACTTGAAAATCCATTTAGTGTGGAACGACTGATCGATTTATACCTTCATGGTGTGGTAGCTGATTAAATGCGGTTGTGACAGAAGTATCCAGATCTGAGAAAAAAGCCGAGAAACCCAAAAATTGTTTTTCAAATTTTGGGTTTCTCGGCTTTTTATGAAGGAGTCACTTCTGGAACATCGTTTATTTGATTTTTAAGATTAGAAACAAAAATGAATTTAATTTCTTGTTCTTTACACTTTTTTGTTATTATATTTTCTCTGATTGTTATTTTTTAATTAAAATAATGAGGGATATTTAATTTTTCTGGCAATTGAGAAAAAGAGGTGAAAAGCAAGTGATATAAAGATTTTTAATAATAACGATTATAAATTAGATAAATAACCGAGGTATTTTAATTTGTTTTTTAAATAATTTTAAGAAAACGGTTGAAAAAGCTATTTTCAGGTGATAATATTCTGTTAGCAACAAAAGTTTCACTGAGTTTATCTCACTATTTTAAATAAATAGAGGGGGAATGAATAACATATTTTGGTGTTTATTTTGTTACATAATTGTTTTTTGAAAAGTGAATAGTGTAAAAAGGGGAGAATTAAAAAAATGAAAAATGTTAAAAAAATTGGGTTGGCAGCAATGTTATTTTCTTCTGTTGTTTCAACGACGCTTCCGACAATTGGGGAATTGTCTATCGTCAATGCTGAAGAAATCCAACAAAAAGAACAGCAAGCAAGTTATAGAAACGTAATGTACTATGGTGACTGGTCGATTTGGGGAGGCGAAGGTAACTTTTATCCAAAAGATATCCCAGCAGATCAATTGACTCACTTGAATTTTGCCTTTTTAGATTTTGATAGTAATGGCGAACTAGTCTTTACTGATGCAGACGCAGCGACAGGCGCACCTGTAGGATTACCGGGCGTACAATGGAACTCTGCTAGTTCTGGTATCTTAAATGCGATTCAAGATTTACGTGGAAAAAATCCAAACATGAAAATTGGTGTTTCATTAGGTGGTTGGTCTAAATCAGGAGATTTCTCTGAAGTAGCAGCAAATCCTACGAAACGTAAGAACCTTGTAGATAATGTAGCAAAATTTATTAAATATACAAATATGGACTTTGTCGATGTTGACTGGGAATTCCCGGCAGACGTACGTCAACCAGATCTAGTGGATAACGTAAATGACGAAGGAACACCAAATGCAAAACCTGAAGATAAAGAAAATTACATAAAATTATTAGATGAAATTCGCGAAACAATTGATAAACAAGGCGAAGAATTAGGCAAAACATATGAACTGTCTGTTGCATTACCAGCAGCTCAAGGCAAATTAGATTCAGGTATTGACGTGAAACGATTATTTGATGTTGTCGATTTCGCAAACATCATGACCTATGACTTAAATGGCGCATGGTCAGATACAAGTGGTCACCATTCTGCACTTTACGGGAATCCTGCTGATCCTAATTATGATGAAGGCTTCTCAGTAGATCAAACAGTAGAATACCTACGTGGAAAAGGTGCAGCTTCAGAAAAAATCGTTATTGGAGCAGCATTCTATACTCGTGGATGGAACGAAGTGGCAAAAGGGGATAATGCAGAAGCACCGGGATTATTCCAAAAAGCAGAATTATCAAGTCAAGATGCCGATCAAACACCAAGTTACGGAGCGAAAAACAAAAACCCATTAAAAGTAGGTGACGGTGGACGAGCTAGTGGTGTATGGCCATACCGTGATATCGAAACGTTACTTGGTGATACATCTGGATTGAAAGAGTATTGGGATGATGTTGCGAAAGCACCATTTATGTACAGCGAAACAACTGGTGAATTCTTTACTTACGAAAATGAAAAATCAGTGACTTATAAAGCTGAATATGTAAAAGAAAACCAACTGGGTGGAATCATTTCATGGCAACAATCACAAGATAAAGAAACAACTGGTACAAAACGTGATAAGTTGACCAATGCAATCAAAGAAGGATTGTTAGGTAGTGAGAAACTTCCAGAATTTGAGATCATGAGCACACCACTGAATGTGGATGTTGAGATCTCAACTTATACACAATATGGCGTTAGTGGCTACGACGTAAAAATTACAAACAATGAAAAAATGGAAGAAACTTCTTCTGTATTGAAATTAGTTGAATTTTCACAAGAAACAATCAAATTACCTAAACTAGTGATTCCAATGGCGACAAATGAAAAGCTTGGCGCTGGTGATTACAAAGCAGGTACTGTAACAAATGTTGATGGCGCTGCAATCGTTGATTTGTCTTCTGTATATGATGGCAAAGAAATCGCACCAGGTGCATCTTATGAGTTCAGATTGAGTTCAAATGCTGCTGAAGCAGATGTCGCTGTTGACAATATCGATTCCATCACATTAAGCCAAAGAATTGGTGACGAAGGTATCGAAATCAATAAACAAGTGATCTTTGGTGAAGGTTCAACGACTGAACCAGGAACTCCGGATACAGAAGCACCTTCAGTACCAACAGGACTTACAGCTTCAACAATCGGTGAAACAAATGTTTCTCTATCATGGACAAAATCAACTGACGACAAAGGGGTCGCAGGTTACTACGTTTTCCGTGATGGCAAACAAGTTGGTCAATCAGCAACAACTTCATTTACTGACGCTGGATTAACTGCAGAAACAGAATATTCATATACAGTAAAAGCATTTGACCGTGCTGGAAATGTTTCAGAAGAAAGTAAAGCATTAGTTGTTAAAACGTTAGAAAAAGCACCAGTAGATACAGAAGCACCTTCAATTCCATTAGACTTGAAAGCTTCAACGATCGGTGAGAAAAATGTCTCATTGTCTTGGACTCGTTCTACTGACAATGTTGCAGTAGCAGGTTACTATGTTTTCCGTGATGGCAAACAAGTAGGCCAATCAGCAACAACTTCATTTGCTGATGCTGGGTTAACACCAAATACAGAATACTCATATACAGTAAAAGCATTTGATGCAGCAGGAAATGTTTCAGAAGAAAGCAAAGCATTAGTTGTCACAACTTTAGAAGAGACAACTCCTCCAGCTGAAGGTGAGTGGGATGCTAACAAAGTCTATGATTTAGGTGATGTAGTAACTCATAAAGGAAATACTTACCGTGCGAAATGGTGGACACAAGGTGATGAGCCAGGAACTGAACAATGGGGTCCATGGGAACTAATTGGTTAATTTAGATACAAAAAGAACAGGGCAGTTTGCCTTGTTCTTTTTTTTATAATGTTATTCTGTCGTTGTTATTTATCTTGTTTACTCAAATTTACCGAAAAAAACATGTTAGTTAAAAAATAAACAAAATCATATGGCTTAAAAATAACTTGAAACGCGAAAGATGTAATCGGTTGCAATTAGTTGCATTAAAAATAAATAAATGTTAAATTCATATTTGTAAGATGTTTCTAATTAAAATTTAGTTAATTTCTAATTTTCGAGGAGTGATAAAATAACTTTTAACCTGTGATTTTGGCGCGCTTGTTTTTCCGTAAAAAAACTGAGAAAAAAAGGAGATGAGATTGATATGAAAAGAATTAAGAGTATTAGTTTAGTTGCTTTGTTATTTTCTTCGATTGTTGCCATGACTTTACCAGCATTTAATGAGTCGCCAGAGGTTCATGCTGAAGAGGTGCGAGAAACTCAGGTAGCGCCTTATCGCAATGTCATGTACTATGGCGATTGGTCGATTTGGGGTGGAGAAGGGAATTTCTATCCTAAAGATATTCCAGCTGATCAAATCACTCATTTGAATTTTGCCTTTTTAGATTTTGATAGTAATGGCGATTTAGAATTTACAGATACGGATGCTGCTGTAGGTGCGCCTGTAGGACAAACAGGAGTCCAATGGAATTCTGCAAGTTCGGGTATCTTGAATGCGATCCAAGATCTGCGTGGGAAAAATCCTAATATGAAAATTGGTGTCTCTTTGGGTGGCTGGTCGAAATCAGGTGATTTTTCTGAAGTAGCGGCTGATCCAGTCAAAAGACAGAACCTAGTAGAGAACGTCACACGATTTATCAGATATACGAATATGGATTTTGTTGATGTCGATTGGGAGTACCCTGCAGATGTTCGACAACCTGACTTGGTAGACAATGTCAACGATGAAGGAACGCCGAATGCTGTACCTGAAGATAAAGAAAATTACATCATTTTACTAAATGAGATTCGCGAATCGATCGATGAACAAGGTGAAGAACTAGGTAAAACTTATGAATTATCAGTTGCACTACCTGCATCCCAAGGAAGATTATCTTCAGGGATAGATATTGACGGTCTATTTGAAGTTGTTGATTTTGCAAATATCATGACCTATGATATGAACGGTGGTTGGGGTGACCGCAGTGGACATCATACAGCGCTCTATGGGAATCCTGCTGATCCTAATTATGACCAAGGACTTTCGGTGGATCAGACGGTCCAGTTTTTACGAGATGAAGGTGCGCCAGCTGAAAAAATCGTGATTGGGGCAGCATTTTATACTCGTGGTTGGCATGAAGTGGCAGAAGGCAATGATCCGTTACTACCTGGATTGTTCCAAACGGCTGAACAGAGTAATCGAAATGCTGACCTATCGGCAACATACGGTGCGAAAAATAAAAGTCCGTTAGTTGTAGGGGATGGTGGTAGAGCCGGTGGTGTCTGGCCATATCGAAATATTCCAGATTTGATCAGTGCAACGAGTGGATTGACTGAATACTGGGATGATGTAGCGAAAGCACCTTACATGTATAGTACAGAAACTGGTGAGTTTTTCAGTTTTGATAACGTACGCTCGATCGGTTATAAAACACAATATGTACAGGAAGAACAACTAGGCGGTGTGATTTCTTGGATGCAATCACAAGACAAAGAAACGACAAGTACAAAACGTGATGAACTGACGAACGCGATCAAAGAAGGCTTATTTGGAAACACACCATTACCACAGCACGAAATCGTTAGTACACCATTAGACATTTCTGTGGATATCACCCCATATACAGAGAATAATGTAAGCGGGTACGAAATCACTTTGACAAATAATGAAACATTGACAGAAACGTCTACTGTACTAAGCGCTGTGGAAGCTGCTCAGAAAACAGTCAAATTGCCTAAACTTATGCTGGAGTTGAATAGTAATGAAACATTAACTTCTGGTAACTTCAAGGCAGGGGCTGTGACTACCACTAACGGCACGGTAACTGTTGATCTAGCCACCGTTTATGATGGCAGAGAACTTGCTCCAGGAGCTTCTTATGATTTCCGATTACAATCTGATACGTCACAGGTTTCGGTTGATCATATTGATGCGATCACTTTAAGTCAACGAATTGGGACTGACGGTATTGAGATCAATCGCCAAGTGATCTTTGGTGCAGAAGCGCCAGACCCTTCAGATGTTGTGGCACCGTCAATTCCAACAAATGTGGCAGCGACAACGATCAATGCTACAGAAGTGACGTTGAGCTGGACGGCTTCAACCGATAATCAGCGAGTAGCAGGTTACTTTGTTTACCGTGATGGTCAATTGGTCGGACAACCAAGAACGCCATCGTTTACAGATACGGGATTAACACCTGATACACAGTATACGTATACTATAAAAGCATTTGATGCCTCAAACAATGTTTCGGCAGCTAGTCAACCAGTGATCGTTCAAACCTTGGAAGACAGTGTACCTGGATATGCCGCATGGGATGCATCAACAGTCTATCTTTTGGGTGATAGAGTCACTCATTTAGGAAATACGTATCAGGCAAAATGGTGGACACAGGGCGATGAACCTGGCACTCAACAATGGGGACCATGGGAATTGATCAATTAGATCGTTTAAATATTAGCAGATTCAGGAGTAACCATTCACTGACAACTGGTTGCTGATGGAATCGAAATACCTCGTTGGGCTTGATGAAACATCAATGCCTAGCGAGGTTCTTACGTTTGGAAAAAAATCATTGATTGAAATAAGTGCGTAGCGCTTGTGTGATCGATTGTGCCAGTTGTTGTTGATAGTTAACAGTAGTCAGTGTTGCTAGATCTTCCTCATTGTTCATATAGCCCATTTCGATCAAGAGGGATGGCTGAAGGTTTTCTCTTAACACCTGATAGTTCCCTGTAGCAGTTCCACGAGAAGTAATGGGCAGATCCGCCAGTTCATCAGAAACAGTTTCCGCTAGACGTTGCTCACTATTGTAATAATAATAAGTGGTGGTACCAGTTGCTTCATTGGCCGATTCAGTCGAATCAGCATGTAAGCTGATAAAAAGGTCCGCTGCTTTTTCTTCACTAAATGCACAAATGTCATCTAATGAAATGTAGTCATCTGTTTCATGAGTCAAATAAACCGTTGCGCCAGCGGCTTCTAAACTCGTTTGTAATTGTTTTGCGGCAGCGAGTGTCACTGTCTTTTCTTCTGTATTTCCATCCGTGCTAAGTGCGCCTGTATCGTCACCTCCGTGTCCGGGATCTAGTACGATCACGGCTTCTGATAGGTCACTCGGTGTTTCTTGTGTCGAGCGAGTCACTGATGAGCCGTCCGTAAGCGATATATAACCTGTTTCACCATCATTCGTGGTAATTTTGTAGGCGTTGGCTGTAGTTGAAAGAAGCGTAGCCAGTTCACCAGCATTGACGGAAATAAGCGGTTCACTTAATGATTCGTCTGCATACAATGTGGCATCTTCTTTTCCGATTTTTATGAGAGCCTCTGAAGAAGAATCAGTTGTTTGTATGATGCTAGAGACACTGTTACTTGTCTGTTGTCTCGCATCTGTGTCTTGATTGCTAAGACCAAATTTGAAAAGGGCAATGATCCCGATCATACATATAAAAATAATTACTCGCATTTTTTTCATCGTTTTCACCTCTTGAACATGAGGATAAACAACAAAACTTAAATCGAACTTAAAGAAAATGAAACGAGCTAAAACTGAAAGCTAGTTGACTAACTTTTTGGCTTTTTCCGTGTTCGCAAAATGCAATTTTGCATAGTTTGCTAACAAGGCTTCGCCACCTTTTTTTAAAATCGTTGCAGCGACTTGGTCGGATTTGGTACCTGCACCAGAAGGAAGCGTGAGACCAAGTTCAGCAGATGCTTTGTCCAACTCTTCTAAAAAGCTTGCGCGACTAATGATCGAAGCCGCAGCAACAGCTAGATGATATTGTTCACCTTTGGTAACAAAGTAGAGTTTTTCGGTGATTTGATTTTTTTCTAAACGCGCGTATTTTTTAAAGTTGGCTTCCGGTGTGAACTGGTCGATCAAAATAGCATCCGGCTTGACGGGTGCTATTTTTTGTAACAATAAGTGGATAGCTTGATTGTGTAAAGCGACCTTCATTCTCACTGCATTATACGTAGGTTGGATCTCATTGTATTTTTTTGGTGGCAAAACCAACAATTGATAAGGGATCGTTTCCTTCAATACTTTGGCTAATTGGATAATTTGTGAGTCCTTTAATTCTTTTGAATCCTTGACGCCTAACGAGCGTAATTCCTTCAATTGTGTTTGATCGACATAGGCAGCACAGACAGTCAGTGGCCCAAAGTAACTGCCGTTGCCGACTTCGTCACTCCCTAAAACAGATAGTGTTTGTAGATCTTTGGGTAAGGAAGAAGTACTAACTTGTGTTGTTTTTTTAGGTGTCAGTGGGTCTCCCCATTTCGCAGCTTCTTGTTCGGCGCCATTACCTTGAAACATCACTTTTCCAGAAGTATACGCGGTGATCGTCGTGCCATTTTTTTTAGCGGAAAAATGCGTATATGGAATCGGCTTTTGTACTAAAAATGGGCGATATGCCTCTTTCATCATGTTCATTTGATTTGTTGTTACTTTTAAGATAATGTTACTCATGTTTTCCTCCTGTTGCGATCAAGTCGAACGAAAAGTTACATTTGACTAGATCCAGCTGATTTGAAATCAATGCACACATAGCATTTTTGCAAAGTTTATCATATAATAGTAAAGTATTTATAATGAAGTTTTTCGTGTACGGTTAATTGCTTAACTATATGGTACACTAGTTAATATTTTTGGCAATAGGAGGAGACAGATTCATATGGCACATGAAAAAACACGCTATAAAGCGGTGATTGCGGATCAAACGTATACTATTATCGGGCAAGAATCAAAACAGCATATGGATATGGTCACAAAATTAATCAATGAACAACTAGCTGAACTGAAAGAATTGTCCCCTCAATTAGACAATGAACAAGCAGCTATTTTATTAGCAGTCAATGCATTTTCAGATCAATTGAAAAGACAGGAAAAAAATTTGAATTTAATAAAAGAAGTCACAGAACTAAAACAAAAAATGGTGAGATTCACAGAAATGGAAAATCGCATCAAACGAATCGAAGCAATTGAAAACGAAGCGCGAGCAGTATTAAAAGAAAGTGGAAGCGACCATGAGATCAAAAATCATGTGGAAGCACAACAGATCCTAAATGAAAAAAGAAAAGGTCAAATCAAACAAAGATCTTCGAATTGATATTATTATAGAAGAGAAAGGAAGAATGTATGCTTAGTCTTTTGATTTTATTTATTTTGCTGATTGCATTTTTTTCTGGGGCAAGTCGCGGCTTTGCGCTACAGGGAATTTATCTGATTGGCTATTTTGTCTCATTTCTAGCAGCACAAACCTATTACAAAACATTAGCCAGTCATCTGCAATTATATATTCCTTATCCAGCGGTAACAGCCAATTCTAACCTAGTTTTTTTTGATCAAGCTTTTTCATTCAAATTAGATGAGGCGTTTTATGCCGGAGTGGCTTTCCTGATCATTTTATTTATTGGTTGGCTAGTCACACGATTCATTGGGGTATTCGCGCATGGGTTGACGTTTATTCCTGTACTAAAGCAATTAGACTGGGTGGCTGGAGGAATTTTATCCGTGATCATCACCTATATTTCGTTGTTTTTAGTTTTACGTTTATTGACGTTTATTCCGGTGGGATTTATCCAGAACCAGTTTAATGGCAATAATCTTGCAACATTTATGGTTGAACGAACACCTATTTTAGCAAATAAAATATATGATCTATGGGTAACACAAGTAATTAACTAAGTAAGAGATTATTTCTTGTCAATGACAGAGGCTATGAAGATGTTGGTTAGTCTTGAGGACTATTTAGCCATCTATCGGCCTCTTTTTTAGCGAAAGTAAGGTGAAAAAAATGAATAAACGAATTCTTGAAACATTAGAGTTTGAAAAAGTAAAACAACAAGTACGACAGTTTGTGATCACAGCACAAGGGCAAGAAGAATTAGCCCAGCTTGTGCCAGTGAATGAAGCAGAGACGATCAGATATTGGTTAGAAGAAACGGAAGATGGACTAAAGGTCCAACGACTGCGTGGCGGCATCCCGATCCCCAAATTAGAGAATATCCGTCCACATATGAAACGGATCGAAATCGGTGCGGATCTTAATGGGGTAGAGTTAGCACAAGTTTCTCGTGTCTTATCTACTACTAGTGAGTTGCGACGTTTTATTGATGATTTAGCAGATAGCGAGATCGAGTTTGCGCGTCTTTACTTTTGGACAGATCAATTAGTCGCTATCCCATCCTTGAGTCGTCGTTTGAAAGAAGCAATCGACGATGACGGACGAGTAACGGATGATGCCTCTCCAGAGTTGAAGACGATCCGCCATAATATCCGTAGAAGTGAACAAGCAGTCAGAGAACAATTAGATGGGATCGTTCGTGGGAAAAATGCCAAATACCTAAGCGATGCCATTATTACGATGCGAAACGACCGCTATGTCATTCCAGTAAAACAAGAATATCGTGGTGTGTTTGGCGGAGTCGTCCATGATCAAAGTTCTTCGGGACAAACACTATTCGTTGAACCAAAACAAGTCGTTGAGTTGAACAATCGTTTGCGTCAGTATCAAATTGCCGAACGCAATGAGATCCAACGGATTCTAAGCGAGTTGTCGGCGGAGTTAGTTCCTCATCGTCAAGAAATCATCCACAATGCGTATGTCATTGGAAAAATGGACTTGATGAATGCGAAAGCACGCTTTGGGAAAGAACTAAAGGCAATCGTACCGACGATCAGTACAGAAAACATCGTTGATTTGAAGCAAGCCAGACACCCATTGATCGATCAAGAAAAAGTCGTGCCAAATGATATTTCGATTGGGGAAAACTATCAAGCAATCGTCATTACTGGACCAAATACTGGTGGGAAAACCATCACGTTGAAAACACTAGGTTTATTGCAATTGATGGGGCAAGCAGGTTTACCGATCCCAGCGGATGAAGAAAGTCAGATCGGGATCTTTGAAGATATTTTTGCTGATATCGGAGATGAACAATCGATTGAGCAGAGTTTATCGACCTTCTCCTCGCATATGACGAATACTGTGGATATCCTTTCTAAAGTCAATGAAAAAAGCTTAGTTTTGTTTGATGAACTTGGTGCGGGCACGGACCCACAAGAAGGAGCAGCGCTAGCAATTGCTATTTTAGATGATCTAGGAAAGAAATCTGCCTATGTGATGGCAACAACACATTATCCTGAATTGAAAGTCTACGGCTACAATCGCTCGAATACTATCAATGCAAGCATGGAGTTCAACGTTGACACCCTTAGCCCGACTTACCGCTTGTTGATCGGCGTGCCGGGTAGAAGTAATGCCTTTGAGATTTCTAGCCGTTTAGGATTAGACAGCCAAGTCATTGATGAAGCCAAACAATTGATGAACGATGAAAGTCAAGACTTGAATGAAATGATCACTGATTTAGAGAATCGTCGGAAAATGGCAGAAACAGAATATTTAGAGATGCGTCATTACGTCGATGAAGCGCAACGTCTGTACAATGATTTGAAAGAAGCTTACAGCTACTTCTTTGAAGAGCGCGAACAAGAAATGGCGAAAGCCAAACAAAAAGCCAATGCGCTCGTTTCTGAAGCAGAAGAAAAGGCAGAAAAAATCATCGCAGATATTCGTAACTTACAAAAACAAGTGGGGCAAGGCACGGTCAAAGAGCATCAATTGATCGATGCGAAATCACAGTTAGCCAACTTGCATCAAGAAGAACAACTGAAGAAAAACAAAGTCTTGAAAAAAGCGAAAGAACAGAAAACATTGAAACCGGGCGACGAAGTCCTCGTCACGACTTACGGCCAACGGGGAACGTTGTTACGTAAAAATGGCAACCAATGGCAAGTGGAGATCGGTATCTTGAAGATGAACGTTTCAGAAAGTGAATTGACACCGATTGCTCCGCAAAAAGAACCACAACAACGAGTGATCCATACGGTGCGCTCAGATGCGCATTCGACGGTCTCCAATCAACTTGATCTTCGAGGCAAACGTTATGAAGAAGCGCTAAATGAAGTCGATTTATATTTAGATGCCGCAATCTTGGCTGGCTACCCTCAAGTGACGATCGTACATGGAAAAGGCACAGGCGCACTAAGAACAGGGATCACCGATTATTTGAAAAATCATCGTAGTGTCAAGAGCTTCGATTTTGCTCCAGGGAATCAAGGGGGCAACGGGGCGACAATTGTTAAATTTAAATAAAGCTTACTAAAGGTAAGCAAATAGCTCGAATCTAGACTACATTAGTGCTATACTTAGAGTAGACTAATAAATGGAGGTCTTTGATATGGCTCAAGTAATTACAGATGCAACATTTAACGAAGAAACAGATAAAGGATTAGTTTTGATCGACTTTTGGGCAACTTGGTGTGGACCTTGTCGAATGCAAGCGCCAATTCTAGACCAATTAGAAGAAGAATACGACGAAGACGAATTTAGAATCGTGAAGATGGATGTTGATGAAAATCCTGAAACACCACAACAATTCGGGATCATGAGTATTCCAACATTACTTTTGAAAAAAGACGGCGAAGTAGTAGAAAAAGCAATCGGTGTTCAATCAAAAGATCAATTACGTCAAATGATTGCCCAACACTTATAAGATTAAGTAACTAACACATCAGACTGAGACAACAATCATTGAGATTGCTGTCTCGGTTTTTTTGCGACTGAAAAATGAACGGAGCATAGAAGAGCAAACTAGGCTCAAAAGATTAGAATCAATTTCTGGATAAGCGATTCGGATACAAAAAAATGGAAGAGTCAGCACTGTAGATTCTTTGTTATTTCTCTTTGCATGATACTTCTATCTCAACCTCTGTTATAATAGCGATATCGGAAATGTAAAGGAGCAGTCACCATGAATGAACGAATAAAAAATAAACTTGCATTACTTCCTGATCAGCCTGGCTGCTATTTGATGAAAGACAAAAACGGCACGATCATTTATGTAGGAAAAGCCAAAGTCTTGAAGAACCGCGTGCGTTCCTACTTTACTGGAAGTCATAACACAAAAACGGAACGATTAGTCAGTGAGATCGAAGACTTTGAATACATTGTGACAGAATCAAACATTGAAGCGTTGCTTCTGGAAATCAATCTCATCAAAAAGAATGATCCAAAATACAATATCATGTTGAAGGATGATAAAACCTATCCTTTTTTAAAAATCACGAATGAAAAATATCCTCGTTTAGTGATCACTCGTAAAGTATTAAAAGACAAAGCCTTTTACTTTGGTCCTTATCCGGATGTTGGGGCTGCGAACGAAACAAAAAAGATTTTAGATCGTCTATTCCCTTTACGGAAATGTAAACCAAGTCAGACAAAAGAACCTTGTCTTTACTACCATTTAGGTCAATGTTTATGTCCCTATTATTTTGATGTAGATCCAGCGGAATATACAAGCATCGTGAATGAAGTCAAACGCTTTTTGAATGGTGGTCATGAGTCGATCGAAGCTGAGATCCAAGAGAAAATGGCCAAGGCCGCAGAAAATATGGAATTTGAAAAAGCAGCAGAGTATCGTGATCAAATCAGAGCCATCGAAACGATCATGACAAGACAAAAAATGACAAACACTGATTTGATCGATCGAGATGTGTTTGGCTATGCTATCGACAAAGGATGGATGTGTGTCCAAGTATTCTTTGTACGTCAAGGAAAACTGATTGAACGAGATGTATCGATCATTCCTTTTTATAATGAAGCAGAAGAGGATTTCTTAACCTATATCGGACAATTTTATCAGGAAAATGAGCATTTCATTCCAAAAGAAGTGGTGATCCCTGATACGATCGATCAACCGAGTGTTGAGGCGTTGTTATCAACAAAAGTCATCCAGCCCAAACGTGGTGAGAAGAAAAAATTAGTCGAACTAGCCAATAAAAATGCAAGGGTGGCATTGAATGAACGGTTTGATTTGATCGTGAGGAAACAAGAACGAACGATCGGAGCGATCGAGCGCCTAGGTAATGCCATGAATATCCCAGCACCTGTCCGGATCGAGTCTTTTGATAACTCTAATATCATGGGGACTGATCCAGTAGCAGCGATGGTGGTATTCATCGATGGAAAGCCAGCTAAAAAAGAATACCGTAAATATAAAATCAAAACGGTCGTTGGACCGGATGACTACGCTTCGATGCGAGAAGTCATCTACCGGCGTTATGCGCGTGTGATACGAGAAGAGCTGCCTTTACCTGATCTGATTTTGATCGATGGGGGGAAAGGGCAAGTCGATGTAGCGAAGGATGTATTGGAGAATCAATTGGGAATCGATATCCCTGTCGCAGGGATGGCTAAGAATGACAAACATAAAACCAATGAGTTGTTATTTGGGAATGAATTAAAAGTGGTTCCGCTCGAACGAAATTCGCCTGAGTTCTTTTTATTGCAACGTATCCAAGACGAAGTCCATCGCTTTGCAATCACATTTCATCGCCAATTACGTAGTAAAAATAGTTTTGCGTCGCGCTTAGATGAAATTGAAGGATTAGGACCAAAACGAAAAAAAATGTTGTTGAAAGAGTTCAAATCGTTAAAGAACATCACTGCTGCGTCAATTGAGGAGTTGCAAGAAATTGGTCTACCAAAAAATGTCGCACAAAATGTTTTCGATAAACTGCATAAAAATTGAACTGGGGGCGCTTTACAAAACATGTAAAGTGTCCTATCATTTTCATATGTACAATAAAAAACAATAACATAAGTCTTTTTATAGGAGTTATTTTTATATCGTACAGTAAAGGATAGAGGAATTTAGGATGAAGGAGTGAGAAAATGCTAGAAGTAAAGGATTTGGTTAAGACATTTGGCAGTTATACAGCTGTTGATCATGTTTCTTTTCAAATACCTGATGGGAAAATCATGGGATTGATTGGGCAAAACGGTGCAGGAAAAACAACGACTTTTCGTTTGATTTTAGATTTTTTGACGCAAGATCAAGGAGAAGTACTATGGAACGGCCATCATTTGAGTGAAAAAGATTATGATATCATTGGGTATTTACCTGAAGAACGAGGGCTTTATCCCAAGGTATCGATCCAAGAACAGTTGATCTATTTTGCCGCATTACGTGGAAAAACGAAAAAAGAAATTGAACCTAAGATCGATTTTTGGATGGAAAAATTTCAAGTAAAAGGAAAAAAAACAGATAAAGTTAAGTCTTTATCAAAAGGAAATCAACAAAAGGTACAACTGATTGCAACACTGATCCACGAACCTAAGTTGATTATTTTAGATGAGCCTTTTAGTGGTTTGGACCCAGTGAATGCTGAGCTACTTAAAGACGGGATCATCGAATTGAAGAAAAATGGCTCTTGTGTCATTTTTTCTAGTCACAATATGGATAACGTTGAAAAGATTTGTGACCACTTGATCATGCTTCGAAATGGTGAGATGGTACTAGATGGGAAAGTCCACGAGATTCGAGAAGCATTTGGCAGAACAAAGCTATTTTTGGAGTCTGGATTATCACAACAAGAAATAGAAGAAATTGATGGGGTCCAAAAAGTGATTCTTCGTGAAGATCAATCGTTGGAAATCACGTTGGATCATCCAGATGTAGGGAAAGAGATCTTTACCCGCGCGACGCAATTTGGCTATATTCCAATGTTCAATCAACAACCGCCTACTTTAGAAGAAATCTTCAAGATGAAAGCAGGTGAGCTAAATGAGTAAATTTTGGATCATCACGAAAGATGTCTATTTGAAAAATGTCAAATCGATTTCTTTTATTATCATGATACTAGTGCCGTTTGTTTTGATGGGTGTGATTTACTTAGCAGGTAATTTTGCTCAGCAAAACAGTGAAACAGATAAAATCGGTGTCATTGCTGAAGATCAACAAATCACTGATTATTTGAGTCAATCTGATATGGGGGACTTTCATTTTGAAGCTATCTCATCAGAAGATGAAGCCAAAAGTGAGCTATCTGATGAAAAAATCGATGCTTACATGGTAGTCACTACAGATAATGGAGAAGTGACTGGGGAATTATTTAGTGAAAATTCTTTAGGACAAGCGACCCAACTATTGATCCAACAGCAGTTGACTGGCTTACAGTCGATGATGCGGGCAAGTAGTTTAGGGATTTCTCCAGAAGAAGTAGCTGCATTAAGTCAACCCGCTGCATTTTCAAGACAAAAAGTCAGTTTTGATGCCAATGGTGAAATGACGATAGGAGAAGATAACTCAGCTGTTCAATATGCAGTCAGTTATGTTGCAACGATTATTCTATTCATCATCATCTTGACGTATGCACAGATCATCGCTCAAGAGATTGCTTCAGAAAAAGGCACAAGAATCATGGAAGTGATCTTATCTAGTACCACTGCACAAAAACATTTTTATGGAAAATTAACAGGAGTACTGCTAGTGGCAGTCACTCAGATGGCTTTATACGGCATCATCTTTGCTGTAGGATTCAATCAGTTCAAAGATATGGAAATCGTTAAAAGTGTATTGGATGGGATTTCTTTAGATAGTATTTTCGGTCCATTCTTATGGTACTCTTTACTATTCATGTTCTTTGGTATCTTGATCTACGCCGTGTTAGCTGCCTTATGTGGCTCACTGGTCAACAAAGCCGAAGATACAGCAAAAGCGATCTTACCAGTGACGTACCTTTCTTTAGGTGGTTATATGTTAGGATTGATCCTTGGTGCATCTGATCCGAATAATATCGTGATCCGCATCACTTCATATATACCGTTCCTATCTTCGTATATCATGCCGATCCGTTTGGCAAATGAAACGGTTGAAATCAGTGGCGTATTGATTTCTTTGGTCGTCCTAGTGATCATCACATTCGCATTGATGTTCATGTCCGCAAATATGTACAAATCGAACGTCCTTGTTTACAGTGAAGGTGGTATTTGGACGTCATTGAAACAATCGATTTCAATCATGAGAAATGAACGTAAAAAGAAATAAATGTTGAAGTTGTAACAGTAATGTTCAACTCTGAGAAATAAGCCGAGACACCCGAAAATTGTTCTTCAAATTTTGGGCGTTTCGGCTTTTTTTGTAAGAGTGGCTTTTGGGCGGATGCCTTAAGCGCTCTTGTTTGATTTGAAAAATCCACGATTGTATATGTACCTATTTATATTTTGGTTAAGTAATTTTGTTGTAAATATCCATTATTTATCCTATAATTTTAGGTATACCAATTTTGGAGGCGTTTGGATGGATCAATATTTAGAATTATTGTCAGAAAAATTCCCAACAAAAGAAGAAGTCATTACTGAAATCATCAATTTAGAAGCAATTTTACAATTACCAAAAGGAACCGAATTATTTTTAAGTGACATTCATGGAGAATTTCCAGCATTTGATCATATATTGAGAAATGGTTCAGGAAATCTAGGAGAAAAAATTAAAGATTTGTTTCAAGAGTGTTTAAGTGAAGAAGAGATGAAACGTTTAACGATTTTTGTTGCATATCCGGAATACGCATTAGCGACTGACTGGTATAAAAAACAAGACAAAACAACGTTGATCCATCAATTGATCGAGTTACTACGATTCACTTCTGTTAAGTACACGAGGTCAAAAGTAAGAAAAGGCTTGCCTAAAGAGTATAGTTATATCATTGAGGAATTATTGTACGTCGATGATCGTGTGCAAGGAAAAAAATCTTATGTGAGTAAAATCATCGATCAGTTGATTGAGATGAATGAAGAAGGGCGCTTTTTAAAAAAGTTAGCGCATACGATCCAACGAATGGTGATCGATCATGTCCACGTAGTCGGAGATATCTTTGATCGGGGGACGCAAGCCGCCAAAGTGATGGACCGCTTGATGGAGATCCATTCAATCGATATCCAATGGGGCAATCATGATATTTTATGGCTTGGTGCTTATTGTGGCTCGGAAACTTGTTTGTTGACCTTACTGCGTATCGCTGCGCGGTATAATTATTTATTCGAGTTAGAAAAAGAGTACGCGTTGAATCTTCGTTCCCTTTGTTCATTTGCTACAGAAACTTATCAGACAAACCCTTTGTTTACGCCGAAGAATAGTCAAGACGCGACGGAACGCGAAAGAGAAGAAATGGAAAAGATCCATCAAGCGCTCGCAATCATGCAATTCAAACTAGAATCCCAATTACTGAAACGACGACCGGAATTTGAGATGGCAGATCAGGATATCTTAGCAAATATCGACTATGAAAAAAATGAGTTATTTTTAGATGGTCAAAAGTATACGATCCATCACCCATGTTTCCAGACGATTTATACGCAGGAACCGGATCGTTTAACGGAAGACGAGCGGCGAGTGATCGATATGTTGTTGTATTCTTTTCAACATTCACTCCGTATGCAAAAACATATGGATTTTCTTTTAGAAAAAGGGGGGATGTATCTCGTCACGAACCAGAGTGTCTTGTTCCATGGTTGTATGCCAGTAGATGAACATGGTGATTTTCTGAGTTTTAAACTTGGGAGTGAGACATATCAAGGGAAGCGATTGATGACATTCTTTGAAGAACAGATTCGTGAAAGTGCCAAATCACTGAAGAAAAAAGAAGACTTAGCGACTGATTTGATTTGGTACGCATGGAGTGGCCCTTATTCGCCATTGTTTGGTAAAAGTAAGATGGCTACGTTTGAGCGTTATCATTTAGCGGAAAAAGAAACGCATGTGGAAGTCAGCAATGCTTACTACCGATTAAGAGATAAAGAATGGTTGAGTCAAAAAGTAAGGCGTGAGTTCGGTGTCCCTGTTTATGGTTCAGTGATCATCAATGGTCATACACCAGTCAAAGTGAAAAAAGGGGAGTCACCGATCAAAGCGGACGGAACGGTTTTCGTGATTGACGGTGGTTTATCAAAGGCGTATCAACGAACAACAGGCATTGCAGGTTATTCGTTGCTATGTAATTCTTATGGCTTTCAAATCGTGACCCACTATCCATTTTTAGGCATCGAGGAACAATTTGAAACAGCCAATGGTTTGGCAGAAGTCAAAAAGGTCATTGATCAACAGTTGCCGCGAAAACTAAATCGAGATACGACAAAAGGAAGCGAATTGCAGCGACAAATCCAGGAATTAAACAAGTTACTTGAGTATCGTAGAAGTTAACTGCTGATCAAGGTTCGTTGCATGAAATAAATAAAAGCCCGATTTGCTGAAACAGTATGTTTCGGCAAGTCAGGCTTTTCATTTTATTTGTAACGATCATAACGATTGAACAAAATAATCAAATAATTTTTGGTCGAGCGGATTCTTCTGATGGATGAGTTCAGGATGCCATTGTACGCCAAGTATTCGTTGGTCGGATTCTTTACTTTCAACAGCTTCCACCAATCCATCGGGAGAGTAAGCTGTCGCTTTTAGCGACGGAGCAAGATCCCTGATTGCTTGGTGATGATAAGAATTCACAAAATACGAAGTAGGTAATAACTCATGGAGCAAACTATCTGGTTCGACTGTGATTTCATGCGTAGCAAATTGCGGTGGGGTTGGTTGTTGTTCATGTTTGACCGACCAATTTGGATATAAAGTGAGGTCTTGATAAAGGTTACCACCTAACGCTACATTCAATAATTGCATCCCACGACACACAGCTAAGATCGGTTTATTTTGTTTCAATGCTTCATTGATCAACGCTTGTTCAAACAAATCTCGATCGAGGTTTGTTTCTGTCAATTTAGGGTGAGGCGCTTCGTTATAGAGTGAAGGGCTGACATCCTGACCACCAGCAAGGAGTAGCTTATCGACTAACTGAATGTAGTCACGAGCGCTTTCTGTGGAAGAAATAGGTAAGAGCAAAGGTAAGCCCCCTGCTTGCTGTACCGCATTAACAAAGCCTTGCGGGGTATAAGTGACTCGATTTCCTTGAAATGTTTCTGTGACCCGCAGTAATTGATTGGCTACGATACCAATTTTTTGATGCATACGATTTCCTCCATTCATTAACTACTTCTATTTTAACAATAGTTAAAAAAAAATTAAAATATTTGTTTTGGAAAACGTACGTAATTATATAATAGGTAGAATATTTATCTAAACTTGCTCATTTACTGTCAGTTATGAGCTTTCTGAGAGGAAAAACATATCAGATAGTTGAAATTTCACCTGAATTTGTTATACTTGTAAGTAAGAAATATATAAATGGTTGGGCGCAAGCTTCAAGGATCTAGTTCTTCAAGGGGTGAGAAGAACATTTTTTTGGAAGTGCCTAGATTATCTGAAGTTATTTTTAGAGGGACATACTTTCAATGAAAAAAGAAAGGATGTCCCTCTTTTTTTTAGAGAAAGGATGTGGGAAATGTGTTAGAAGCGTTAGAAAAAATCCAACAAGCTGAAAAAGCAAATGAACAAACCATGCAAAAACTTCATCAGGAATTGAGAGAGTACAAACAAATCAAAGAAGCAGAGTTGAATCAATTTCGTATAGACCAGCGGAAACTTTTAGAACAGTTGCTTGAAGAAAAAAAACAAGCAGAACAACATCAAGCTACTGCTGAAAAAAATAAATTGAACGAAGATGCTAAACGATTGCAATCCACCGTACAAGAACAATATGAAAAGCAACGGAAGCAAGCGGTTGACGCAATCATTGAAAGGGTGAAAGAAACTTATGGCCGTCACTAAGATGGAGAAAGTCACTCTTATTTCCGATAAGCGCCATGAGGATGTCCTGTTAAAAACGATCCAAGGCATCCAAAATGTGGAGATCCGAGATCTTTTTCAAGAAACGACAAATAATCAATGGGTCGATACTTACTTTCCTAAAGCAGCGATTTTTGAAAAAGAACCGATCGTCAATGCGCTCTCTAGTCGGATCATGCAAACAAGAGAAGCAGTTCAATTCATTGATCACCACGGGGACAAGCAACAAAAGAAGCAACACCTCAAACGAAGAGAACTGACTTTGCAGGAACTAGAAGCAAATTATTCGGAAGAAGAATTTACGAAGCGATTAACTGAAATATTAGGCTTAAAGAAACAATGGGAAACACTGGCAGAACAACGAGAACAATTGACAGAGCAAGAAGACTGGTTGACGCATTGGTCAAATCTAGATTTTATTCCACAAAGCTTTAGCAGCCAACAAACAACAGTTGTGATGGGAACGATCAGTGTTGCTAATGCGACAGAATTTAGAGAAACATTAGCAAAAGTACCAGAAGTCTATGTGGAAGAAATCAGTGAAACGGATCATTTCGCTTATTTGACTTATGTGGTGCTCAAAACTTCAGCCTCCGCTGTCGATGAAATCGCTACTCGTTATGGTTTTGTAAAAGAAGCATATCCTTATGATGTCACGCCAAAAGAACAGCTACAGAAAATCAAACAAGAGTTGCAAGCCTGTTATGAAGCGCAAAAAAAATTAGCGATCAAAATCGGTCATTGTAGTAGTTACATCCAAGAATTAGAATGGGCAGAAGAAATCCTATTAGCAATGGTAGAACGAGAAGCAGTGAAGGATCGCTTTGTCTGGGCACCTTACCTGATCGTTGTCCAAGGTTGGGTCGGTGAGGAAGAAAAGCAAGAATTGATCCAGCAGGTAGAAAATGTGTTGTCTGCTGATGAAGTCTTTCTCAGCTTCGAAGAACCAACAGAAGAAGAGATCAATGAAGAAGTACCGACGAAATTGAAGAATCATCCAATTGTTGCGCCATTTGAGATGCTGACGGAAATGTATAGTTTACCTAAGTATCATGAAATCGATCCGACACCATGGATGACGCCATTTTATCTTGTCTTTTTCGGGATGATGGTGGCTGATATTGGTTATGGCTTACTCATGCTTATAGGCGCAATCATTGCACAAAAATTGTTGGTATTGCCTCGAGGGATGCAACGATTTGCTAAGTTTTTCGAGATCTTAGCCATTCCGTCGATCATCTGGGGATTTATTTACAGTTCATTTTTCGGACAAGCGTTACCGACCGAAGTGTTAGGTATCCACTTGCCATTCCCATTGTTGTCTACAACAGATGATGTCAATACGATCTTAGTCTTATCGGTCGTCTTTGGACTTATCCAGATTTTAGTCGGTTTGTTTCTCGCAGCAAAAGAGCATATCAAGCGTAAAGATTACGTGGATGCGATCAATGATGGATTTGCCTGGCAAGGGATTTTAGTAGGAGTCGTCCTTTTATTGCTTGGTAGTATGATTCTTAAAAACCCGATCTTTGTATACCTAGGTGCAGGATTAGCGATTTTATCAGCGCTATGTATTTTGATCATTCCGATTTTTCAATCTTCTTCCAAAGTCAAAGGTGCCGCAAAAGGGGCGTATAATTTGTATGGATTGACTGGTTATATCGGTGATCTAGTGAGTTATACACGTTTGATGGCATTGGGTATATCTGGTGGGAGTATCGGCGCTGCCTTCAATATGTTGGTTGCTTTCATGCCGCCAGCCGCACGTTTTAGTGTCGGGATCTTATTGATCATTGCTTTACATGCGTTGAATATGTTCTTGACCTTGCTTAGTGCCTACGTGCATGGAGCGAGATTGCAATATGTCGAATTTTTCGGCAAATTTTATACCGGAGGCGGACGGGCCTTCGATCCGCTGAAAACAGCGGAAAAATATGTCAATATCAATCATAAGAAAAAGTAGAAAAAAATTGGAGGAATTTTAAAAAATGATGGATTACTTAATTGCTCAAAATGGTGGAATGGTATTTGCGGTATTAGCAATGGCAACAGCAACGATCTTTTCAGGGATCGGATCAGCGAAAGGTGTGGGGATGACCGGTGAAGCCGCAGCAGCATTGACGACGAGTCAACCGGAAAAATTCGGACAAGCGTTGATTTTACAATTGCTTCCTGGAACACAGGGACTTTATGGATTCGTAATCGCCTTCTTGATCTTTATCAATTTAAATGCAGATATGTCAGTTGTCCAAGGATTGAATTTTTTAGGCGCTTCATTACCGATTGCCTTTACTGGATTGTTTTCTGGGATTGCTCAGGGGAAAGTATCTGCTGCAGGTATCCAGATCTTAGCGAAAAAACCAGAACATGCAACTAAAGGAATTATCTTTGCCGCAATGGTTGAAACATACGCAATCTTAGGCTTCGTTATTTCTTTCTTATTAGTATTGAATGCTTAAACAAGGAGGAAAAACAATGAACGCCATTGATAATATCATTCGTCAAATGAATGAAACAGCTGAAGCAGAACGAGCGGCGTTTGAAAAAGCAGAACGTGAAAAAATCGATCAGCAGTTCAAAATCGAGCGTGCGCGTTTAGAAACAGATTATGAAAAGCAAAAATCTAAAGAGCTTGAAGAAATTGAAAAGAGTTACCGACAATTAAGAAATCGCCAACAGGTGGAAGTGCGTCAAGCAACACTCAATGAAAAACAAGAATTTTTACATCGGTTGTTTGCTGAAGCACGCCAAGAATTAGAAAGTTGGCCGGCAGAAGATCAACTTTCATTGATGTTCAATATGGTGCAGACATTATCCTTATCTGGTGAGGTTACTTTATTAGCCGGAGAAAAATCTGCTGCTATTTTAACCAATGAAGTAGTGACAAAGTGGAATCAACAGTTGCCTTTTACCTTGCATCTAAGCGAACGAAGGATTGCCAAAGAAGCAGGATTTTTGATTGATGACCAAGGCGTACAATACAACTTTGTCTATAGTGATCTAGTACAAGAAGTGCAAGAACAAATGCGCTTTGAAATTGCGAAACAACTATTCGAGTAAGGAGGGATCGGTGAATGGATTATCATGAATTAAATCCCTTGATTCGTGGAAGAGAGTTAGAACTTTTATCAAAAGAAGACTTTGATCGCATGATCCAGACGAAATCATTGGACGCATTAGGCGAAATGTTAAAAACAACGATTTACCATCCTTATATCTACGAAGGTTTTGAACGGGACTTTGAGGAAAATCTGTTGGCTGAATCGGGCAAACTATTTACTTGGTTGAAAGAATCAGCACCAGAACCCGAAGTCGTTTGGGTCTATACGATGCGTTATACGTTCCATAATTTAAAAGTATTGACAAAAGCTGAGATGACGGGCAAAAATCTCGATCATCTATATCGTAACGATGGGTTTTATTCTTGTGAAACGTTAAAGCAAGCGATCCATACACAAGCCTCTACAGAGTTGCCATCGCAGTTGATGGATAGTATTCGTGAAGTCCATGAATATTGTGAAGAATCCTCTGTGTTACAAGGAATCGATGTCATCTATGATCGCTATTTCTTGACAGAGCAACGCCGTCTTGGAGAGAAACTTGGTTATCCGGAATTACTGGAAGAAATCATTGCGTTTATTGATTTGACCAATATCACGACGATGGCACGCGGCATCTTGCAACAACGATCGAGTGGATTTATGACCGCAGTACTATCAGGTTCTGGCAGTATCCCTAAAGAAACGTTTTTGACTTTTGTTAAAAGTGAGCTGGATACCTATTTGAACTTTCTGCAAACAACGGATTATCGTCAATTGATCGAACCTGCAATCCATGAAGGAGAACTGGATTTTGTTCGATTAGAACAAATCAAAGACGATTACTTATCTTCGCTGTATGAAGCCGCACAAACGCAGGCTTTTGGCCCGTTGCCCTTACTTGCTTTCTTGAATGCAAAAGAAATCGAGAGCAAAAATCTTCGGTTATTAGTGATCGGTAAGAAAAATCAGCTTGACAATGAAACGATCAGAGAAAGGGTGAGACAAGTCTATGACGCATAAAATCGGTGTCGTTGGCGACAAAGATTCTGTTTTACCATTTAAATTATTTGGGTTTGATGTGCACTATGCGACAGAGCCACAAGAAGTGAGGCGCGCAATCGAACAAATGGCAAAAAGCGCCTATGGAGTGATCTATGTCACAGAACAATCTGCGGCAATGACGCCTGAGACGATTGAACGCTACAAAGAATCGATGACACCAGCAATTGTCCTAATCCCTAGCCATCAAGGAACGATGGGGATCGGCGTAGCAGAGATCCAAAAGAGTGTGGAAAAAGCAGTTGGACAAAATATCTTATAGAATGTAAAGGAGATAGTGCATTGCAAATTGGAAAAATCATAAAAGTCTCCGGCCCTCTCGTGATGGCAAAAAATATGTCAGATGCAAGTATCCAAGATATGTGCTTAGTGGGAGAGCTAGGAGTCATCGGCGAAATCATTGAGATGCGCGGAGATGTCGCATCGATACAAGTATACGAAGAAACTTCAGGGATCGGCCCTGGTGAACCCGTTCGTTCAACAGGTGAAGCGTTGTCTGTTGAGTTGGCGCCTGGGATCATTTCACAAATGTTTGATGGGATCCAACGGCCATTGGATACGTTCATGGCGATCACGCAAAGCAACTTTTTAAGTCGTGGTGTCCAATTACCAGCGTTAGACCATGAAAAAAAATGGTGGTTTGAAGCAACTGCTGAAGTCGGGCAAGAAGTCAGTACCGGAGATGTTCTAGGTGTGGTGGATGAAACAAAGATCATCCAACACAAAATCATGGTACCTCATGGCGTCAAAGGAAAAATCAAAAAAATCGAAGCGGGATCATTTACGATCGATGAAGTGGTTTGTGTCATTGAAACAGAAGACGGTTTGCGAGAATTGACGATGTTGCAAAAATGGCCTGTTAGACGTAGTCGTCCGATCAAAGCAAAATTGAATCCGGACGCGCCAATGATCACGGGGCAACGTGTTATCGATACCTTTTTCCCAGTGACAAAAGGCGGAGCTGCCGCTGTACCTGGCCCTTTTGGTGCTGGTAAAACAGTTGTTCAGCACCAAATTGCTAAATGGGCAGATGTCGATATGGTCGTTTATGTTGGTTGTGGTGAACGTGGTAATGAGATGACGGACGTACTGAATGAGTTTCCAGAATTGATCGATCCTAATACAGGTGAATCATTGATGGAACGTACCGTATTGATTGCCAATACATCAAATATGCCAGTAGCTGCACGGGAAGCATCGATCTATACAGGGATCACTATTGCGGAATATTTCCGTGATATGGGATATGACGTGGCAATCATGGCAGATTCGACCTCTCGTTGGGCAGAGGCATTGCGAGAAATGAGTGGACGTTTAGAAGAAATGCCTGGCGATGAAGGCTATCCTGCATATTTAGGTTCTCGTTTAGCAGAATACTATGAACGCTCTGGACGTGTCATTGCTTTAGGTAGTGAAGAACGTGAAGGAAGCATTACAGCGATCAGTGCGGTCTCACCATCTGGTGGAGATGTTTCTGAACCAGTGACGCAAAATACGTTGCGCGTCGTGAAAGTATTCTGGGGATTAGATTCCAGTCTGGCGCAGAAGCGTCATTTTCCATCCATCAATTGGATTCAAAGCTATTCTCTTTATTCGTCAGAAGTGGGACGTTATATGGATCAGATCCTACAAGCGAATTGGGCAGAGATGGTGGCAGAAGGAATGCGTATCTTGCAACAAGAAGAGCAATTGAATGAAATCGTGCGTCTTGTTGGTGTCGACTCACTTTCAGATAATGATCGCTTGACGCTTGAAGTAGCAAAATCCATTCGTGAAGATTACTTACAACAAAATGCGTTTGATGACGTGGATACATTTACTTCTAGAGAAAAGCAATTCAAGATGTTGAAATTGATCCTATCTTTTGGTGAAGAAGCACGTCAGGCGATTTCATTAGGTGCTTATCTCAGTGAGATCATGAAAGGAACTGTGGGATTGAGAGAACGAATCGGTCGTAGTAAATTCGTGCCAGAAACAGAATTAGAGAAATTAGATGAAATCCAAGCGAATATCAAACCAACGATCCAAGCAATTGTTTCAGAAGGAGGAATGACCGATGATTAAAGAATATCGAACAATTGGAGAAGTGGTCGGACCTTTGATGGCGGTCGAGAAAGTCGCTGGGGTGAAATATGAAGAGTTGATTGAAGTTCGTATGCAAAATGGCGAGATTCGTCGTGGACAAGTGCTTGAAGTACAAGAAGACAAAGCGATGGTCCAAATTTTTGAAGGAACTAGTGGGATCAATCTTAGAGATTCAACGGTCCGCTTTTTAGGGCATCCATTAGAGTTTGGGGTTTCTGAAGACATGATCGGTCGTGTATTTGACGGGTTAGGTCGTCCAAAAGACAATGGGCCAGAAATCCTGCCAGAAAAATACTTGGACATCAATGGAGAAGTCATCAACCCGGTGGCTCGTGATTATCCTGATGAGTTTATCCAAACAGGTATCTCAGCAATCGATCACCTGAACACTTTGGTCAGAGGACAAAAATTGCCGGTATTTTCCGGCTCTGGTTTGCCACACAAAGAATTAGCTGCTCAAATTGCGAGACAAGCGACGGTATTAGACTCTTCTGATGATTTTGCAGTTGTTTTTGCTGCCATTGGAATCACCTTTGAAGAAGCAGAATTCTTTATGGAAGACTTCCGCCAGACGGGAGCAATCGATCGTTCGGTGATGTTCATGAACTTAGCAAATGACCCAGCCATTGAACGGATCGCAACGCCTCGCATGGCATTGACTGCGGCTGAATATCTCGCCTATGAAAAAGGGATGCACGTGTTAGTCATCATGACAGATATGACCAACTACGCCGAAGCATTACGCGAAATCTCTGCTGCCCGTCGTGAAGTGCCTGGTCGTCGTGGCTATCCAGGGTATCTTTATACGAACTTAGCAACTTTATATGAACGAGCTGGTCGAATCCGTGGGTTGAAGGGTTCTGTGACACAGATCCCGATCTTGACTATGCCAGAAGACGATAAGACCCATCCTATCCCTGATTTGACCGGCTATATCACAGAAGGACAAATCATTTTGACGAGGGAATTGTACAAGAGCGGCATCCAACCACCGATCGATGTCTTGCCTTCACTTTCACGTTTGAAAGATAAAGGGACAGGTGAAGGGAAAACTAGAAAAGATCATGCAGCAACGATGAACCAATTGTTTGCGGCGTATGCTCAAGGCAAACAAGCCAAAGAATTAGCTGTTGTCTTAGGGGAGTCGGCGTTGTCAGATGTGGATAAAATCTATGCTAAGTTTGCGGAACGTTTTGAAAAAGAATATGTCAATCAAGGATTTTATACCAACCGCTCGATCACTGAAACGCTGGATCTAGGATGGGAACTTTTAGCCATGCTTCCACGAACGGAATTAAAACGGATCAAAGACGATCTGCTTGACCAGTACCTGCCAGAAGGGGAGTGAGTGTCTGATGGTTCGATTAAATGTTAATCCGACACGAATGGAATTGACACGACTCAAAAAACAATTGACGACTGCAACAAGAGGACACAAACTGTTGAAGGATAAACAGGATGAATTGATGCGTCAATTCATTTTGCTTATCCGTAAGAACAATGAGTTGCGCCAAATAGTGGAAAAAGAAATGACAGCGGCTATGAGTGATTTTGTCCTTGCGAAAGCTTCATTGCCGGAAGCCTTCATTGATGAATTGTTTGTTCTACCAGCTGAAAATGTCGAGTTAGCTGTTATCGAAAAAAACATCATGAGCGTTAAAGTACCAATCATGAATTTTGAATATGACGAACAGCTAGGCGAAGCACCAGTGGATTATGGCTATTTGAATTCCAATGCAGAATTAGACCGTTCGATCGATCGTTTTACCTCATTTCTTCCTAAGCTCCTTGAGTTGACAGAGATCGAGAAAACCTGTCAACTGATGGCGGGTGAGATCGAAAAAACACGTCGTAGAGTGAATGCGTTAGAGTACATGACGATCCCACAACTAGAAGAAACGATCTACTATATCAAGATGAAGTTAGAAGAAAATGAACGTGCGGAAGTTACTCGCTTGATCAAAGTGAAAAATATGGGAAACAATGATTAGCTAGGTTGTCCAAGTGAATTAGTAAAGTTATTCGTTCATCCGAGCTACAGTTCTAAGCTCCGAAGAATAAGCCGTAAATGTCGAAAAATATTTTTAACTATTTTCGGACGTCTATGGCTTATTATCAGGAGTTTTTTCTTTTTTTAGATACCATTTGAGCGTTCCTATTGTTTGTTCGAAAGCAGGTGTATCAAACGAACAGGTATAAGGGAGAAAAAAGACTCAAATTCTTTGCTGGAAGAAGAAAAACAGGGTAAGATAAGGGATGAAAAGAGAGCGAGCGTTTGGCGGACTTACTTTTACATCCGTGAGAGCAATAGCTACTTCATTTGTTCGTTGCGAAGGTAGCTAACGGTCTTAGAGGAGTGATTCGAATGAAACAGAGGATAACAAAACAACTGTCACCAGTTCAATTGATTGCTGTTGGCTTTTTTCTTTTGATCTTAGTTGGTGGCAGTTTACTTACTTTGCCTTTCTTTAGTAAAAGTGGCGAACCGACGAATTATATTGATGCATTATTTACTGCAACTTCAGCCGTCTGTGTCACTGGCTTGACTACATTGAACACTGCGGCGCATTGGAATGAAGCCGGTCAGTTTCTGATCATGGTTTTGATCGAGATCGGTGGTTTAGGTTTTATGATGATCCCCATTATTTTCTTTGCAGTAGCGAAGAAAAAAGTCAGCTTTAGTATGCGGATCTTACTAAAAGAAGCATTGAATCTTGAAATCATGTCAGGTGTTATGAGTTTGATGCTCTATATCTTGAAATTCGCAATGGTCATCCAAGGGCTGGGAGCACTTGCCTTGAGTTTTACATTTGTGCCGACTTACGGATGGACAAAAGGGATTTGGTACAGCATCTTCCATGCTGTATCAAGTTTTTGTAATGCTGGGTTTGATTTGTTAGGGGATAGCTTAGCAAATGATCAGCCAAACATCTATCTCTTAATGGTGGTCTCTGCGCTGATCATTGCTGGTGGTTTAGGTTTCATTGTTTGGCGGGATCTACTTAGTTATCATAAAGTAAAGAAAATCACTCTCCACTCAAAAATTGCATTGATTGTCACTGGTGGCTTATTGGTGGGCGGTTTTATCGTCTTTTTCTTTACCGAACAAAATGCGATCCATCTAGTTGAAGGAACTTATCTTGAACGTTTAGCAAATACGTTCTTCATGAGTGTCACACCAAGAACAGCTGGTTACTACTCCATCGACTATTTACAAATGAGTCATGCCGGCTTGATGTTGACAATGATCTTGATGTATATCGGTGGAACATCCGGTTCAACAGCTGGTGGGTTAAAGACCACTACTTTGGGCATCCTATTGATTCAAATGCATGCGACATTTAATGGGAAAACCAGAGCTGAAGCTTTCGGACGAACTATTCGCCCAGCAGCAGTACTTCGCGCACTGACATTGTTTTTCGTTACATTGTCTTTATGTATGTTGGCGATCATGGTCTTGTCTGTGACTGAGACGATCCCAGAAACTTCAGGCATCGAATATATTGCTTTTGAAGTGTTCTCAGCTTTTGGAACAGTTGGGTTGACAATGGGGTTGACGCCAGATTTGACAGAAGTCGGGAAACTGATCATCATGTCATTGATGTATATCGGACGTGTAGGGATTTTAACCGTCTTTTTCTCTATTCTTGTAAAAGGAAATCAAGTAGGGACGAAGTACAAATATCCAGAAGAGAGCGTATTGATCGGTTAGCAGTAAGTGGGTTTAAAAACAGAAAAAACAGGGGAAGTATACACGGTGGTGTGTACTTCCTCTGTTTTTTAGTGTTGCGCTAGTTATTTTGTACGAATGACTTCGATTTTGTAACCATCAGGATCAACAACGAAGTAATAAGACGGAGCTGTTCCTGGCAGTCCTTTCAAGTCAGTCACGTTGAAGCCTGCTGCTTGATGTTTTTCATGAAGTGCTTCTAAGTCTTCAACTGAAATAGCGATATGACCGTAGCCGTTTCCTAAATCATAGCCTTCATGATCATAGTTGTAAGTCAACTCTAATTCGTAATCATCTCCTGGTAAAGTCAAGTAAACCAGCGTGAACTTGTTTTCTGGAAAATCGCGACGACGACTTTCTTCAAAGCCGAATGCTGTTTGATAGAATTTTAAAGAAGCGTCAAGATCTTTAACGCGGACGCAAGTGTGAGCCATTTTCATAAGTATATCTTCCTTTCTTTTTTACCTTTTCTACATTATCATATCAAAAATTTCAAGTACGCTATGGGTTTGTGCTTGTTTATGAGAAAACTCTCATGTAGAATAGAAAGAAAAAGATGAAGGGACAATACCTATGGAAAACCCAATGTTTGGCGAAAAAGACGAGTCTGCAAATTACCAAGACCGTTACGCAGCGTATATCATTGTCGAAACACATGGGAAAATCGCAATGATCGAAGCGCCAAATGGTGCATTTTTTTTGCCAGGCGGTGAAAAAGAGGGACAGGAAACAAATGAAGAAGCGATTTCTCGTGAATTACTGGAGGAAATGGGGATCAGCGCAGAGATTGCTTGTTATCTAGGGGAAGCAGCGGAATATTTTTACTCAAACCATCGAAAAACTTACTTCCACAATCCTGGCTATTTTTATGTAGCAAAGAGTTGGCAAAAGGTAGGGGAACCAACCGAAAAAGACCAATCGATCTGGTGGGTCACTCCTGAAACTGCCTTAGAAAAATTAAAACGAGGAAGTCATCGTTGGGCAGTGGAAAAATGGTTAGCGATGAAGCAAAATTGAACAAAAAAACAGCTCATAAGAAAGAGCCGATACTTCGGTCTTTAAAATGAGCTGTTTTTATTCATTACTTTTATAAGACATATTTTTTGATTGCTTCGGCCACACCGTGTTCATCGTTGGTTGCAGTGACCACATTAGCCGCTTCTTTTATCAACGGAACGGCATTTCCCATCGCCACGCCTAATCCAGCGTATTCGATCATCGACAAATCATTTTCGTTGTCACCGATTGCCATGATTTCCTCTTGTTTGATTCCTAGATGTTGGGCTAAGTTAGCAACAGCAGCGCCTTTACTAGCTTCTTTGTTCAAGATTTCAAAGTAGAAAGGTGAACTCTTGACAGTCGTATATTTTTCGCGGAAAGTTTGTGGTAAACGAGCGATGGCAGCATCTAGGATCGCTGGTTCATCGATCATCATCATCTTCACGATACTCATATCAGGTGTCATTTCATCAGCTGTCCGATATTTCAATGGCATGTTGACTAAAAAAGCTTCATGGACAGTATAGGGACTGATATCACGATTCGTTGTATAGATCGTTTGATCATCGATCGAATGCAAATGACTCCCCACACGTCTGGCCATGACTTCGATCTCCAAGAAATCTTCATAAGTCAAGCCATGACGAGCAATGATCTTGCCGGATTTTGTTTGCTGGACTAACGCACCGTTATAAGTGATCACATAATCGTTGTCTTGGTATAATCCCAATTCATTCAATTGGTTTTTGACACCTGGAAGCGGACGACCTGTACATAGTACGATTGCCACATTTTTTTCCACAGCGCTTGCAATTGCTTCTTTTACTTCTTGTGTGATTTCTCTTTTTTCGTTTAAAAGGGTGCCATCGATATCGATAGCGACTAATTTGATAGACATAACATTCTCCTTAGTTAGTTTATTTCTTCAATCAATGCGCCATTATGGATATGACGCGCAAATTCTTGGTAGGTTTCATCAAAAAGATCATAGTGATTACGCAAGGTAGGATCGACCATTTCTTTCGGAAAGAAGAAGCGTTCATCTCCTTGTTCTTGCCCTGCGAGTGCAGCAACTAATTGACTGACCTCTGATAATTCTACCAAAGTTCCGTCATTTCGCAAGATTTCAATTTGTGTGCGATGTCTGCCTTCTTCTGGACGGTAAAAATCATAAGGCAGGTCATAGCTTGAATTGATGGCTGTATAATAGTTTGGATTGTAGCCCACTTTTTCGACCAAAGAGGTCAATTCAGCAATCAGTGGCGACTGACGATCCCCGGAAAACATCGCTGATTTCAATGGTTTACGATTTAAGAAGCGTTTGGCTAAGTCACTAAGGATTGGATCAGATGAATCCGTCCATTGACTGAAACACGTATTCAAGACGCCATCATCCAGCTTTAAGTACTCATCTAAACTAAATGTGCCATCTAAAAATGGCAACAGTAACTGTGAATGACGTGCAAAACTATCATCATCTTGGTGATAAAGTTCATGGGCACGATGCAGCAGATGCTCCAAGACGACTTCCATTCCCCGAGAAACTGGATGAAAGTATACTTGAACATACATCTGATAGCGACTGACGATATAATCCTCTACTGCGTGCATCCCATTCATGGAAAAGGCGATTCCACCTTGATAGGGGCGAATCACACGCAAAATCCTTGTCAGATCGAACGTTCCATATTCTGTACCTGTAAAGTAGGCATCACGTAAAAGGTAATCCATACGATCGGCATCGATTTGGCTAGAGATCATTTGGACGACTTGTGGATTTGGATACGTTTTTTGGATCACACTAGCCACTTTCTCAGGAAAACCTTCTTCGACACGATTCAAAATCTGATAGACTTCCGTTTCTGGCGAAGTAATGATCTCTACAGTGATTGCTTCATGATTGGTCTGGAAAATATGTTCAAAGGTATGTGAATAAGGCCCATGGCCAATATCATGGAGTAAGGCGGCACATAAAGTCACGAGACGTTCCCGATCATCCCAACCAGAAGGGCCGATTTTTTCAATGGAGAAATTTCTTGAAAAAATGTCACAGATGCGTCGGGAGATTTCGTATACACCAAGTGAATGGGTGAAACGGCTATGTTCTGCGCCATGGAAAGTAAATGACGAAGTGCCGAGTTGCTTGATCCGTCGCAATCGCTGGACTTCTTTCGAATTGATCAAGTCTAAAATCACTTGATGTTGCACGTGGATGTAGTTATGCACAGGATCTCTAAAAACTTTTTCCATTGGTAACAGTCTGTATTTATAAGGTGTTGTCATAAGCCAGCTCCTTTAGTGCATTTCGTTGGGTCATACGCTCAATTTGTGCGTGCCATTCATCTGGTGAAACATTGGCTTCACGCCAAGTGTCAGAGCCCATCGAAATACTTGTTGGATAGAATGTAGTGAAAGCGTCGATAAGTAAATCTTTTACTTGAGCAACGGTCAACGGTGTGTCGAATAACTGTTCTAGTGTTGCCATGCTTGTGGGTGCCACCGCAGGATAGCCGTTTGTACCGAATTGTTCTTTCAATGCTTGTTGATAAAACTGTCGCATCAGTCCGCCACGTTTTTCTTGATCCCCATTCACGCTAAGGTACATCATGACTGAAATCCCGTTTTTAATGCGACGTTGGGCAATCCCGGCAAATTTTTTACCATCGATACTAAGGTCATACGTACCTGGACAGTAGGACTCTTTGATTTCATAGGCTTCTATTTTGTCGGCGTAAACAGGAAAAGCTTGGCGAGTCAGAGCGAGCATCTTTTCGTAGCCTTCATCGATCGAGATCCTATTCTCATCCTCTTGCGGGAAAATCAATGAGATATTCAAGATTCCTTGATCGGAAATGATGCCAAGTCCACCGGCATTACGGATCACTGGGGTAAATCCCGCATGTTGGATAACCTTTATCCCATCAGCTAAAAAGGGTGTCCGAGTATCTTTCATACCAAGAATAACTGTCTGTTGATATTGCCAAAAATGTAGAAAAGTTTGTTGCTTTTTTTTCGAATTCTCTGTTAAAATATCCGTTAAAGCAAACGGAGAAAAATCATTTGTTTGGTAGACTTCTTGATCCAAAATGATGGACGTCATGTACTCAACTCCTATTTAAATCTGCTTGAGCAGCGATTGTTACAACCTCAACTCATTCTAATATACAGGAGTATCACTCCTTCTTTCTTCATTATACTCCAAAATAAGAAAGAAGAGATGAAAAAAGTTATCTGTTCTCTATACCTGTCGGTTGACAAATCAGTGGAAAGTGGGAACAATGTAGCTATGAGAAAAGGAGAATGTCAAATGGAACGATCTGGATTACCGATTTCGATACAATTACGTACAAAAGTGAAACAACAAGGAGAGCAACAAGATTTTTATTTTGATCTGAAAGGACAAATGGTCAAAATTGGCGATACCTTATACATACGTTATAAAGAGATCCAAGAAGGACAAGAAGAAATTCCTGTCACGATCAAGATCATGCCAGATGGTCACGTGCAATTGATCCGTGCTGGTGAAATGCGTATGCGTTTGAAATTTGCCTATCGTGAACGCTTGGAGACTCATTATCGGACCCCTTACGGAATGATCCAAGTCGACACATTCACGAAGGAATTACACGTCAGTCTAAAAGATCGACCAACCGCTGGCAAAGTCATGATCGAGTACGATTTATTCATGGGAATAGAAAAAATAGGTGAATATGAGATGGTCTTAGATTTTACTGCATAAAATAGCAAAGAAACGTTTGATTTTTTACCTGTGATTTTGTATGATAAGGAGTAGACTGTGAAAGGACGTGTCCTGATTGGAAATTAGTGTATTTGAAGGTGCAAACAAAAACGAATTATCAATGATCGAAGTCGCACACGCGATCTTAGAGCAGCGTGGTGATGTGATGGACTTTTCTGATTTAGCAAATGAGATTCAAACATATCTTGGCAAATCAGATAGTGACATTCGTGATTCACTCGCACAATTTTATACTGACTTAAATATCGACGGTAGCTTTATTTCATTAGGCGACAATCGTTGGGGCTTGCGTTCATGGTATGCCATCGATTCGATCGATGAAGAAGTCAACCATGGAATCGACGAAGAAGACGAGGATACACCACGTCGTCGTAAACGCAAAAAAGTCAATGCCTTTATCAATGATGACGAAGATGCCATCGATTATAACGATGATGACCCAGAAGATACTGATCTGTCTGACGAAGACGATGATGATCTTTTTGAAGATGAAGATGACGATGATGAAGAAATCGCTGCATACAATTCAGACTTACAAGAAATTGGTGCAGATACTGGAGACGACGAAGAAGAAATCCCAGGAAACATCGAAGAAGATCTAAGCATTATCGAAGACGATGACGAAGAAGACGAAGAATTTGAAGACGAAGATTTCCCAGAAGAATAAGTAAGAGAAATCACAAAAAACTGCAAGTTACTTGTAAAAGTAGCCTTGCAGTTTTTTGTATTAGAATAAAAGAAAAAGTCCTAGAGAGTAAGGCAGAACGTCAACTAGAAACCAAAAGTGTTTCTCCTTAAGGATGAAGGCATATTTCTGTGATTTATAGAAATGTTTCAGAGAAAAGCATTAGGTGATATCAGCGAATCTTTTTTCATTTGTTGTAAAAAAGAGTATGATGAAAGTGAAACTGAGACATGACAATCAAATATAAAAGGAGACGATCGATATGTTAGATGATCAATTAAAATGTCCCAATTGTCAGACCAAATTCTATTATAATGAAGTACGTCACATTGTGAAGCATCGAGAAAAAGAAATGCCGATCCGCTGTCCTGAATGCAATGAAGTAGTCGAACGGAAACTTTCTCATGGCTATTTCGTGACATACAAAGAAACAGATTTTTCAAAGTTGGATCAAGAAGTGGAGGAAACACCGAAGCAATACAAAAGCTTGAAAACCGGTGCGGTGATCAGTGCAGATGAATACCGGGAAATGATTGAACGTCATGATTTATCTTTAAACGGACCAATGAGTTCGGAATTGATGGGCGGTATGAACTATTTTATTGAAAATGAAGCATTGAACAACGAAGAAAGTTACGAAGATTATGTTCCTTATGATTGATAAAAAATGAAAGAGAGTGGGGCAATAATCCTCTCGCACCATTTAAAATCGAATAAACGGCGGAAATAGAAGTAACTCTTCGAAAAATAAGACGCCGTCCACCAAAATTTGAAAAATAATTTTCGTGGATGGCGCCTTATTTTTTGAGGCTAAACACTGCTGTAGTGACTTCTTGAGGAAACAGGTTATAGAATCAAGTCGGAAAATAAAAAACGATTGTTTTTTATAAAAACTCTTTGCTTCATTGGCTATTTCCGATTATGATTATAGACAGAAGAATAACAAATAAATAGGAGTAATCAATGAAAAAGTCAATACGAATAAAAGTAATCGGTTTTCTTGTGATTTTATTTGGGTTGTTTCTCTTGGTCCATTCATCACCAAAAGAGCAAACCTCTTTGAATCTTTCAACGAAAAATGAAGAAAATACATATCGTACAATGTCCAGTAAGTTGGACTTTCAGCAACTGCTTCGTGTCATTTCGAGAGAATATCAACTAACCGAAGAAGAAGCTAAAAAACAGCTCGGCTATACTGAGCAAATGGTGCAAAGCGCAATACATAATGGGGCAATCTACCGTATCTTTTCTCAAAACATAACTGTCAACAGAGTATACCAACCAAATTTATTGTTATACTGTGAAACGAGTGAAAGTGGAAATTTCCGAGCAATCAAGTCGATTTTATCCGTTCAGTTGAAATCCGCTGATCAAGGATTGGAAAAACATTTTACAGGAGATGTATTTGCTTATTTAGAGGACCCTAACCGAATATTTTATCTCATCAATGGTGATTTTTATGATCAAAAAACAGCCGCTTTAAGAAACGGTTTAACGCTTCGTCAAGGTGAGGGTGTGACAGAGCGTTATACTCCGGGACCTTTAACGAATCATTTCTACTATAGTTACATAGAAGATTGGTTTACTTTTTGAAATCCCATGAAGAAATCAAAAAAAGCAGTTTTCCTAGATAGGAAAACCGCTTTTTTTCTTAGAAATTTGAAAGCAAAATCTTCACAAATATGCTAAGATAACAATAGACGCGTCCTGAGGGAATCGAACCCCCGTCTCAAGAACCGGAATCTTACGTGATATCCACTACACTAAGGACGCAAGCACTGCAACAATTGTATCGAAATCAAAAATAAATTACAAGGGGAATGGACAAAAAAATGAAATTTGAACAAAATTTTTCACAAAAACAACAACAAACACAAAAACTTGCCATGACACAACAGCTCCAACAGTCCATCCAAGTCTTGCAGTATAACAGCGAAGAGCTACTGGCTTTTGTTGAAAATCAGGCGTTGGAAAACCCCTTAGTAGAAGTGATCGAACCGGATTGGCAACCCGATTACCAAAAACGTAATGCCAGTTATGAGGGAGAAGAGACGAGCTACTTGAATCAAATTCCTGATACAACAGGCTCACTTTTTGAATCATTGATCGAACAAGTCCATTTGAATTACCGAGATACTTTCTTACGTAAGTTGATTTTATATTTGATCGAATATATCGACCTGAATGGTTTTTTGACTATTTCTTTAGAAGACGCCATCCAACAAACGAATGCGACACCAATCCAAATGCTTGACGCATTGACGCTGATCCAGCAGTTAGAGCCAGCAGGTGTTGGGGCGCGAAGTTTACAAGAATGTTTGATGTTACAAACCGAAAGAGACGATTATGCGCCCGAATTGGCTTACATCGTCTTGGAAGAATGGTTTGATCAATTAGTCGAACGCAAATGGAAAGAGATCGCCCAACATTTTGCGATTCCATTAAGCGATGTACAACGGATCTTTGACTATATCCAAACCCTTAGTCCAAGTCCTGGACGAGTCTTTGACCATAGTAGCGGTTTGTATATCATTCCCGATGTCAAAGTTGTCGTAATAGGTGAAAAAGTCCAAGTCATCTCAAATCGAGGCAACCAGCCGAATGTACGTTTTCAAGAAGCCTATTTTCAACAGATGCAAAAAAAAGCAGATAAAGAGACTCAAGCCTATTTGAAAGAACGAAAACAAGAATTTGAATGGCTACAAAAAACGATTTTGCAACGCGGTGATACGATCATGCGTGTGGCGCAAATCATTGTTTCTCGGCAAAAAGAATTCTTTACAAATGTCGCACGACCGATCCGCCCATTGACCTTAAAAGAAGTCGCAGAAGAAATCGACGTCCACGAATCAACGGTCAGTCGAGCAGTCAATGGCAAGTATCTTGAAACCGATTTTGGTGTCTTCGAATTGAAAAAGTTCTTTACGACGAGACTCCAACCTACAAATGCAGAGAGTACTGAAGACCTATCAGCAGATACCGCAAAGAAAAAAGTCCAAGAACTAGTGGATGCAGAAGATAAAAGCAAACCATTATCTGATCAAAAATTAGTAGAACTACTGAAAAATGACAAAATTTCGATTTCTCGACGAACAGTCGCCAAATATCGTGACTTGTTAGGAATCCCTAGTTCATCGAAAAGAAAACGGTATGATAAATAATTGAATGAAAGACTGGAAGAATCTTAAACATTTTTCTAGTCTTTTTTTGTTGATAAATACGGACAAAACTGTTAGACTATGTCATGTGAGGTTGAGATTTTCCTAGTAGAAAACGTGCAAGTTGGAAAGTCCGATTTATTTTTTTAGATCACATGGGTCGTTTTGAGTCTACATTGGACGAAAAATGTCCAACTAAGGAGATCGCTATGTTAGATGAATTGAAACTGATTGAAGCTGTTGCGCCAGACATCATGGATGTTTTGCAAGAACGCTATAAGATTTTGCGCAATATTTACTGGATGCAGCCAATTGGTCGTCGTAGTTTATCGGAAAGCATGGGCATGACCGAACGTGTCTTACGAACAGAAACGGATCTGCTCAAACAACTTGAACTGATCAACGCCTCTAAAAGTGGTATGACGCTGACGAAAAAAGGAGAGGAAGTCTATCAAAGCCTCGAAGGCTTTATGGACCAACTTTTAGGAATGCATCAGATTGAAATGAAACTATCTGAGTATTTTGGAAACCAGCGCTGTATCGTTGTTTCTGGAAACAGTGAACAACAACCAAAAGTAGCAGATGCTTTTGGCGAAGCCTTAGACGAATCACTGAATCTACTACTTCCTGAAGGTGATAATATCATCGCAGTCATGGGAGGAACGACGATGGCGATCGTTGCAGAGCAACTGACTAGCTTAGAAAATAGCAAGCGCCATAACTTGTTTGTTCCTGCGCGAGGTGGGATCGGCGAGGCGATTACTGTACAAGCGAACTCAGTCAGTGCTAGAATGGCTACAAAGGCAAATGGAAAACACCGAGCACTATATGTGCCGGAACAATTAAGCTTGGCTACTTACAATTCATTACTCAATGAGCCGTCTATACAAGAAGTTTTAAACTTGATAAGTCAGGCGAATTGTGTTATTCATAGTATTGGACGGGCGTTGCATATGGCAGCGCGACGAAAGATGAATGAAGAAGAATTGCTGATGTTGAAACAAGCCAATGCCGTTGCGGAATCTTTTGGCTATTTCTTCAATGAAAAAGGAGAAGTCGTTTATAAAGTCCCACGAATCGGCATCGAATTAAAAGACTTAGCTAAAGTCCCGATCATTCTTGCGGTTGCAGGAGGGAAAGCCAAAGCCAAAGCAATTCGAGCGTATATGAATAATGCACCAAAACAAACGTGGCTCATCACAGATGAAGCCGCTGCTAATGAGATTTTAAAAGGGGTATCCCTTTAAAATAAATATTTTTTTGATTTTCATAAGGAGGAAATCTTAAATGACAGTTAAAGTAGGTATTAATGGTTTTGGACGTATTGGACGTCTAGCGTTCCGTCGTATCCAAGATGTAGATGGAATCGAAGTAGTAGCAATCAACGATTTGACAGATGCTAAAATGTTGGCACACTTGTTAAAATACGATACAACTCAAGGACGTTTCAACGGAACAGTTGAAGTTCACGAAGGTTCATTCAACGTAAACGGAAAAGAAGTTAAAGTATTAGCTAACCGTAACCCTGAAGAATTACCTTGGGGCGAACTAGGCGTAGACATCGTTCTAGAATGTACTGGTTTCTTCACTTCAAAATCAGCTGCTGAAAAACATTTAACAGCTGGTGCTAAACGTGTTGTTATCTCAGCTCCTGGTGGAGACGATGTACCAACAATCGTTTACAACACAAACCATGAAACATTAACTGGTAAAGAAACAGTTATCTCTGGTGCTTCATGTACAACTAACTGTTTAGCTCCTATGGCTAAAACATTGAACGACAAATTTGGTGTTGTTGAAGGATTAATGACAACTATCCACGCTTACACAGGTGACCAAATGACTCTTGACGGACCTCATCCTAAAGGTGACTTCCGCCGTGCACGCGCTGCTGCTGCAAACATCGTTCCTAACTCAACAGGTGCTGCTAAAGCAATCGGTTTAGTAATCCCTGAATTGAACGGTAAATTAGACGGAGCTGCTCAACGTGTACCAATCGCAACTGGTTCATTAACAGAATTAGTTACAGTTCTTGATAAAAACGTAACAGTTGATGAAGTAAATGCTGCAATGGAAGAAGCAGCTAACGAATCTTACGGTTACAACACAGACGAAATCGTTTCTTCAGATATCGTTGGTATGACTTACGGTTCATTATTTGATGCTACTCAAACAAAAGTAATGACTGTTGGCGACAAACAATTAGTTAAAACTGTTGCTTGGTACGACAACGAAATGTCATACACTGCACAATTAGTACGTACTTTAGAATACTTCGCTAACTTATAAGATAAATCGTACAAGTGTAACCTATATCCATGTACACTTAAAAGCGGGGAAGCAATCGCGCTTCTCCGCTTTTTTTGATAAGATGTTTATTTTAGGAGGAAATCAAATGGCTAAGAAAACAGTCAAAGATATTGATTTAAAAGATAAAAAAGTCCTTGTCCGTGTTGACTTCAACGTTCCTTTGAAAGACGGCGTCATCACTGATGATACACGTATCAAAGCTGCGTTACCAACAATCAATTATGTGTTGGAGCAAGGCGGAAAAGCGATTCTTTTCTCTCACCTTGGACGTGTGAAAACAGAAGAAGACAAAGAAGGAAAATCTTTGGCACCAGTTGCAAAACGTTTAGGCGAATTGCTAGGTAAAGAAGTAACTTTCGTTCCTGAAACTCGTGGTTCAGAATTAGAAACAGCAATTGCTGACATGAAAGACGGAGACGTAGTTGTTTTTGAAAACACTCGTTTTGAAGACATCGACGGCAAAAAAGAAAGCAAAAATGATGCTGAATTAGGTAAATACTGGGCTTCTTTAGGCGATGTATTTGTCAATGATGCGTTTGGTACAGCTCACCGTGCCCATGCTTCTAACGTAGGGATCGCTTCAACAGGTATCCCAACAGTTGCTGGATTCTTGATGGATAAAGAAATCAAGTTCATCGGCGAAGCTGTTGAAGAACCAAAACGTCCGATGATCGCGATCTTAGGTGGAGCGAAAGTTTCAGATAAAATCGGTGTCATCGAAAACTTGATTCCTAAAGCAGACAAAATCTTGATCGGCGGCGGAATGACTTACACATTCTACGAAGCAAAAGGCATCAAGATCGGTAACTCTTTAGTTGAAGCAGATAAAGTAGCTTTAGCAAAAGAATTGATCGAAAAAGCAGGCGACAAATTAGTTTTACCAATCGACAACGTTTGTGCCCCTGAATTTTCAAATGATGTAGAAACACAAGTCATCGAAGGAGATATTCCTGAAGGCTTGATGGCATTAGACATCGGTCCTGCTTCAGTTAAATTATTTGCTGATACATTACAAGGTGCGAAAACAGTTGTATGGAACGGACCAATGGGTGTATTCGAAATGAGTAACTTCGCTAAAGGTACGATCGGTGTTTGTGAAGCAATCGCTAACCTTGAAGATGCTACAACGATCATCGGTGGCGGTGACTCTGCAGCTGCTGCGGAACAATTAGGTTTTGCAGACAAATTCACTCACATCTCAACAGGTGGCGGTGCAAGCTTAGAGTTGCTTGAAGGGAAAGAATTACCTGGACTAGCTGCAATCAACGACAAATAAGCATAAAATCAACGAATAAATAAAATGGTGAGAGGACCATCTACAGATTGCTCAAATCTGTAGTCCTCTTACATTCTGAATAGGAGTGCATATCATGCGTAAACCAATTATCGCTGGTAACTGGAAAATGAACAAAACTGCATCTGAAGCAAAAGATTTTGCAGAAGCAGTAAAAAACAAGATCCCTTCAAATGATAAAGTAGATTCAGTGATTGGATCTCCTGCATTATTCTTACAAGAATTAATGGCTTCAGCTGAAGGTACAGAATTGAAAATCGCTGCACAAAACTCTTACTGGGAAAACTCAGGTGCATTCACTGGTGAAACATCACCAGCAGCTTTAGCTGATCTAGGTGTACAATATGTGATCATCGGTCACTCTGAGCGTCGTGAATACTTCCACGAAACTGACGAAGATATCAACAAAAAAGCGAAAGCAATCTTCGCAAACGGTATGATCCCAATTCTTTGCTGTGGTGAGTCATTAGAAACATATGAAGCAGGCAAAACTGCTGAGTGGATCGAAGGACAAATCACTGCTGGTCTTGAAGGCTTAACAGAAGGTCAAGTAAGTAATCTAGTTATTGCTTACGAACCAATCTGGGCAATCGGTACAGGTAAATCAGCAGATGCTGAAATCGCTGACGAAATCTGTGGCGTGGTACGTCAAACAGTTGAAAAACTTTACGGCAAAGAAGTATCAGAAGCAGTTCGTATCCAATATGGTGGTTCTGTAAAACCTGAGAACATTGCTGAGTATATGGCAAAAGAAAATGTGGATGGCGCATTAGTTGGCGGAGCTAGCTTAGAAGCGGATTCATTCTTAGCATTACTTGATGCTGTAAAATAATTATTGAAAATTTGTGAAAAATGCAAGAAATGTTTGCACAAAGACACAAAATTAACTAAAATCGTATATGAGGGAAATCCCTTAGGAAAAAACCAAACTCAAAGGAGAGACAAAACATGTCAATTATTACTGATGTTTACGCTCGCGAGATTCTAGACTCACGCGGTAACCCAACAATCGAAGTAGAAGTATACACAGAAAGCGGTGCTTTCGGCCGTGGAATGGTTCCTTCAGGTGCTTCAACTGGTGAATACGAAGCAGTTGAATTACGTGACGGAGACAAATCTCGTTATGGCGGTAAAGGTGTAATCAAAGCTGTTGACAACGTAAACAACATCATTGCTGAAGCAATCATTGGCTACGATGTACGTGACCAAATGGCTATCGACAAAGCAATGATCGCTTTAGACGGAACTCCTAACAAAGGTAAATTAGGTGCGAACGCTATTCTTGGTGTTTCAATCGCTGTTGCTCGTGCAGCTGCTGACTACCTAGAAGTACCTTTATACCACTACCTAGGCGGATTCAACACAAAAGTATTACCAACTCCAATGATGAACATCATCAACGGTGGATCACATGCGGATAACTCAATCGACTTCCAAGAATTCATGATCATGCCTGTTGGCGCGCCAACATTCAAAGAAGCACTACGTATGGGTGCGGAAGTATTCCATGCATTAGCTGCAATCTTGAAATCTCGTGGATTAGCAACTTCAGTTGGTGACGAAGGTGGATTCGCTCCTAACCTTGGTTCAAACGAAGAAGGTTTCGAAGTAATCATCGAAGCAATCGAAAAAGCTGGCTATGTTCCTGGTAAAGACGTTGTTCTTGCAATGGACGCTGCTTCTTCAGAATTCTACGACAAAGAAAAAGGTGTTTACGTATTAGCTGATTCAGGCGAAGGCGAAAAAACAACTGACGAAATGATCAAATTCTACGAAGAATTAGTATCTAAATACCCAATCATCTCTATTGAAGATGGATTAGACGAAAACGACTGGGATGGATTCAAGAAATTGACAGAAGTTCTAGGCGACAAAGTTCAATTAGTGGGTGACGACTTGTTCGTAACAAACACTGAAAAACTTGCTGAAGGTATCGAAAAAGGAATTGCTAACTCAATCCTTATCAAAGTTAACCAAATCGGTACTTTGACAGAAACTTTCGAAGCAATCGAAATGGCTAAAGAAGCTGGTTACACTGCAGTAGTTTCTCACCGTTCTGGTGAAACAGAAGATTCAACAATCTCTGATATCGCAGTTGCAACAAACGCTGGCCAAATCAAAACAGGTTCTCTTTCACGTACTGACCGTGTTGCGAAATACAACCAATTATTACGTATCGAAGACCAACTTGGTGAAGTTGCAGAGTACAAAGGTTTGAAATCTTTCTACAACTTAAAAAACAAATAATCAAATGATTGTAAGAATGCCCTTCTTGTGTCGTATGACATGAGAGGGGTATTTTTTTAGGCAGACGATTAATCAGAAAAAATATTTTTAGTACTTAAAGAAACGAATGATAGAAACAAATCATAGATTCTTATGAATATAAATAAAGATCATCATTCCTCATATTTTATTAGGCACAAAATAGATTAATTAGCTTTAACCAAGCTGTTCTTAATTCATCGCGTCTTTATCATGGATGATGAAAACGAGACGATTGAGAACAAGTTTGTACCTCCTATAAACTTGAAGATCGACAACTATGTGGGGTTTCTTTTTATTATATAGTGTGTTATAGTCTATTGATTATCTAAACAACGAACGATTCCGAAGAATTTCTTCTTTATCATTTGCTTCTCTTACTTCCTCAACCTAACCACCAAGTCTTTTGACGTCATCATCATATGTTGCCATATAAACAAAACCCGCATAGTGTTCGGTTCCAATATAAATAAGTTGATTTTTGATGAATGTAAGAGAATAAGTTCTCATGGAAATTTTTTTGATAACCGGATACGGATTTGGTCGAAATATCACGCCTAAAAGGTCTAATAACTCTGATCAAAGGACAAATAGGGAGCTTTTATAGAGGTAAGGAGTGAGCCTAGTCCATCTTTCCGGACAAGTTTCTATCATGTAGCAAAGAACGTAGTGAAAGATTATCCTGTTTTTAAAAAAAGAGTTGAATGTTCGGATAAACCCTATAAGGAAATTTAATGTAAACTGATTTTGTGAAAAAAATATTAAATTCCGGAGGCTATCCAACAATGAAAAAAAAGGTATCCACAACAGTTATGCTATCAACTTTGTTGTTAGTAGGTAGTAACCCAAGCTTAGTAAACGCATCCGAGGCAGTCAGTGAAAAACAAATACCGATTGAAGTCCAAGATGGAAAACTAGATATCACTTTCAATGAAGGAACAACAAACAAAGTCGATTTCAAATTATCTGATTTTGACTTAAACTCAGATATGCGTAAACAAACGAAGGTCTTGAAAGCAACTGCTACAGTAAATAATACAAAATCACAGGATGTTTTTGTGAATATTTTTGCAAAACTTGACCAATATGGAAATGGACTAGACATTCAACCTTCAAACCCACATCTTCAAGCACAACAGGTAATGCGAATGAGTTCGGTACAGATCGAAAAAGATTTCGATGTCATTTTAGATGCAAATGATTACGTATGGCGATCAAACAGAGATGATAGCGCCAAAATCATCTTGACAGCACAAGAAGTAAATAATCCTTGGGGATAATACTCCGGACTAAAAAATAGTTATTTTCAGTTGTGAAAGGCTTGCCAGATAAAAAGAGTTAAGTGTGCGAAGATTGACAGAATACGATGGATCATAATATAGAATACGTAGATCTATCCGTCTGTCCTATAGAATATTCAAAGAAGAAATGCTGATCCAATCAATGAAAACTACTCTTGTTGATTGCCTGATCAGTGTTCCTTCTTTTATTCTTTCGTGTAGTTGCAAGCTTCTACTGTCGCTGGTTGGTCCATCAGAGTTATGAATCTAGTAATACAAACAGAGAAAATTTTAATCAATAGAAATTTATTAGAAATAAGTGAAGGTGTTTAGATAATAATTCCGTAGAAAGACAAATATACATGATCAAAGCTTCACTACCTTAGTAATCAAGTCAAAATGTACAGGCAAGACCAATACAACAGCCATGCAAGTTGAACTAGGAGACATCGGTATAGTTCGCTGAAAATAAAAAATGAAACATTCTGACTAAATGAATTCTTCTTAGTATAGAATCCTCTAAAAATGAAGGTTGGTAGAAGAAATGGAATATATAATGGATACGTTTAGTAGCCGTTACTTAACAAAAAAGCAAAACGAAATGTTGCAACTGTTTACGGTTCTAGTGACAGAAAAATATTTGTCATTGAATAAATTAAGTGAGCGGTTAAACTTAACGATGTATCAAACGAAAATATTACTGGTTGAACTCGAAGAAAACTTCGAACAATTGAATTTTACATTTTCATCTTTCTTTTTACTAGAAAAGGGGACGATTGGTTTAATCGAAGGTGTTAATCAGGAACTGTTGCTTCAAGTATTTGTTAATTTGAAAAAAAAGTTTTTTAATGAATCACCTTATTTTCAATTATTGCTCTATCTCTTGAAACACCGAAAAACTCGTGTAGTCGATATTTCCGAAAAGTTGATGTTTAGTAAGTCTTATAGTTATAAATTGATCAGTCGGCTGAAAGATATCTTTCATTATCAAAAAATACCAATAACTATTAATAGTAATTTTGAATCAATTTCTTTGGAAGGCAATGAGATGTCTATCAGAACATATCATTACCTGGTACAAATCATGGCATATAATGTTTTCGCAGATAGCCAAACAAGAGTGAATATTGACCTAGTAGGTGGACACTATGAGAGGTTGAAGACAACAAAAGCAAAGCATGACATTCTATTCTCGATACTTGAAAATGCTGTGTCACGTGGGTATATCATACAAGATTTGGACAAAACAGCGATAGAACTATTCGCTGATATGAAAGAACTGTATGAAGAGGACTCGCTAACAAAGTTGATACCAACGCGAAACATGGAAGATAGAGAAAAAGAAGTTGCATTCTTTTATTTTTGTAGACAACTTCTCATCCCTGAAACGACAAGCAAGCAGGACAAGATAGTCTTAGGTAAAAAATTCAAAGAGCATAGACAGAACGAAATCGTTGATTTTTCTATGAATGTCGTCGAAACATTATCAGAAAAATATAAGATAAATTCCGATGTGGAACATGTGATTTTATATGAAAGTGTCATCAATAGTTGGGCATACAAAAATATTTATTTCGAGAATTTAAAGGGAGTGGCTAATCAAAATAGTCCCAATAGTAGAATCCATGAAATGAAGCAGCTACTATTGGAAATAGTCAAAAACAGGAATTTTCAAGTTGGTGATAGACAAATATTTGCGAACAAGTTAGCACATATCCTTTCGTATTATTTGCCTATCCAAAACAATGAAAGAGTGACTATTGCTATATCGATGTTGCATCATCCGGAATATGTACCAGTTATCGAAAGTAAATTACTAACGATATTTAATAAAAAAATCATTCATTTCACTTCTGACTTTACTGATGCAGATATTTTGGTGTCTGATGGGATTGTGTACCACGAAGAGTCCCAAGATTTTGCTTTTTTTAGAGACATTCACAATAAGGATCATTGGGACAATTTAAACGCGATTGTCCAAGCAAGAATTATCTTAAAGTTAGAGTAATGAATTTAATAAATATAGATAATAAAAAAATCTCGAAGGAAACTTATTCTTTTCAATTTGATCAGGGAAAAGTGAAACATTCTGATGAATCAAAATACAAAGTATGATGATAGGATAACTACTGTTGTGAAAAAGAGGAATAAGAATGATCAAGAAAAAATATAGAGATTTAAGATACTTGATAGGAAAATGAATAGGAGAAATAATGACAAAAAATAGCCAAGCCAAAGAATACAAGTTAGTTGACTTCTGTTCGCTTATTTTCGTTTTATTGATGGGATGTTTTTTTTACATACAACCAGTAGAGGCGTCCGAGGAAGATACTGCATCGATCCTAGTGGATGTGCAACCCAAAGAATATGAGATCAGAGATAGCTATCTGCAGTTTACTCCAGAACTTAATAAGAACTATGAGTTCACTGCTACGATTACAAATATAGGTGACAAAGACTTAGATGTTACTGTCTATCCATCGGTTGCTATATCAACGATGGGAAGTGTCACTTATGTTGAAAATACAGAAAATCTTTTAGATGAAAAGTATGACTTTAGTAAATACGTGAAGATAACTGATGCTAATGGCGAACTAGAAGACGGGAAAATCAAAGTTGAAGCGAAACAAAGTGAAACGATAGCAATTTTGATCAATGTGACTGAGGAACTTAATGGAGAAGTTTTAGGTGGGGTGAATTTCTCTCAGACATTAAGTGAAGAAAGTCATGAAGATGCTGTAGATATCGTTCATGTCTATGAGAAAGTGATCCTATTTCATCTCAAGATGGATGAAATAGAGGCTGAAAAAGAACAAACTTATGATGAGTTTGAGTTTGTGAGCTCACAGGATGCGATAAGGCTTGATTACTATATAGCCAACAATGATCCTGCAGTAACTTTTGCGGAAAGCGGCTCATACAAAGTAATCAATCCAAACGGGGATATCATTTCTGAAGGAGAAATTGAAGAAAGCTCAATTGCATTGACGCCAATGACTAAAACAAAGCTGAATCTGCCCTTAGTTAGGGATGCAGAATTGGTATCTGGGGAATATCAATTCATCATAACTGTTGATGGCAAGGAGAAAATAACTAGATTTAGCTATACAAAAGAGGCGCTTGAACAATTGATTGAACAAACAAACGGCTCGAATCATGTTGTTGTCAATCAAACCAACAATATATGGGTGATTGGTTTATTAATCATTTTTTCTACTCTATTGATTGTCATAAGTGTAATACTTTATCTTAAATCATAACCACCCTTCAAAAGGGTGGTTTGCTCTAGGGCTATAAGCCCTTAACACCGGCCAGCGCCTAAAGACGCTGGCTTTCTCATTTCATGTTCAAGCCATATTGCCTTTGTCACTTTTGCCTACCTTTAAAAAGGTGTTTGTTCTACTCTTTAACCCTTAAAAGGGTCTTCATATTCTCGAACGCTCAATTTATCTAGCGCTATATCATGTTTCTCCTGTTCTTGAATGTATTTCCTTATGGTCGCTTCATTCAATCCCACAGTGCTTACATAATATCCTTCTGCCCAAAAATGTCGATTGCCAAATTTATATTTTAAATTTGCATGCTTATCAAAAATCATCAATGCACTCTTTCCTTTAAGATAACCCATAAAACTTGACACACTTATTTTTGGCGGGATACTCAATAACAGATGGACGTGATCTGGCATCATATGTCCCTCCAAGATTTCTACTCCCTTGTACTTGCATAGTCGTTTGATAATTTCTTGAATACTTGCTCGATATTGATTATAGATGATTTTTCTTCTATACTTTGGTGTGAATACAATGTGGTATTTGCACAACCACTTTGTATGGGCTAAACTATTTGCTTTATTAGCCATTTCTTTTCCCTTCCTTTCGTTATCAATATGACCTGAACAATCATATTTTAACGATAGGAAGGGCTTTTTGGTAGAACCTTTTATTCCCCACCCGCATAGCAGGTGGTTTTCTGTTTCACTCGCTTTGCGAGCTCAACTTGGTCTAAAGACAACAACAATATAAGAAAACGAGAATCAACAGCTAAGGCTGCGATTCTCGTTTTTCGCTATTAGGCGAAAGGCCAAATTTATAAATGATCAATAATGTGAGAAAAGAAATTCCGGTACCAGCAAAGCCATAATACATATCAATGATATCCGGCGTGTTTATAAACCCGAGTACAGTTTCACATAGCGCATTTGCTACAAGTAAAAGTAAAGAAAAAATGATGATATAATTGAACTTTGAACCCATCAATAACCAAAAATAAGGAATCAAACCTAAAATCAAACTAATGGAAAAGTTTGAAATATGAAAATAAAAATCCGAATAGATCGAGGTAAAAATCGTTATATCCCAATGTTTTGATAAATACATAAAAGATCCAACAGCAATCACTACAAGATACAAAATAGAAGTCCATAACTTGGGTAAAGATTTAAAAGCAAGTTGGTTCTTCATGACGAGTCACCTCCGAATGATGTTTGGGTAATGAATATAGTGAGCTTTCCTATGTATTGTTAAAAAGAGGTGGTCAAGTTCATTATAGCCTATTTACTTTATTATGTAATATATCAAACAAGAAGGATGCGAATTAAAGAATATATCTATATCAAAAAGACAATACCAAGACATTTAAGGTAACTTATAGCCTAATGTTTACTCGATCTATTACAGACGTACCAGACTAATATTTATAACTCACTTGTAGAGGCAATTAAATTGTGGTACTATATTTTTGAAAGAAGTCGAGAATTCTTGGGCTTAATTGGAATTCTTGAAGAATGTATTTTCTTGCCTGAAAGGGTATCAGTTATCTGACGTGATGAAAGAGCCATTCATCAAAATCTTACTTTCAAAGTCATTGGGTGCTGACTTAAATGTAATCCTTATTTTGTAGCGAAGGTAATTTTGTTACGAATGAATGAAGTGTTTACTTACGATATCACGTATTTAAACATAGGCTTAGGAGAAGCCTTGATACACAGTTATCAAAAACAAGCACCCTTAAAAGAGAACTGGGAAAGCGAATGTGCAGTATGCATGTTCGCTTTTTTTACTAATTACAATTTAAATAGAAAAGAAAGAGAGCTTACAATGGAATATTCAAAAAAATTTGTGAAAACCTATCAATTATCTAAGTTATTCACCGAGAGCAATGAATTTCATTTGTTTTGCCAGACTATGATTTCTTTACTTACAGTTTTTCAAGAGGAATTTGTACATCGAAAAATAGATTACTTTTTTAAAACGGGAACAAAAGAGAGACAGCAAAAAATCTCTTTATGCGTACCTAAAGAAAGCATTATGCATTTATTTGGAATTAATTACTATGCCTTGCATGAGAGACATACTGTACATTTATATAATCAGCCAAGTTTTGCTTTAAATTTTTATCGTGATTTTGAATCTAATAAATTGGACTTTTCAAAATGCTGGGTTGAAAGTTTAGCTAAAGTAAAAGATAAAATGTCAGTTCTTAAATATATCAAGGACATTAAAACTGATAATGTTAGAGTTGGAAAATATGGGATACTTAGAACTATACCAATGACTAACACATTAAGTATACATAGAACGTTTTTGGGATTAGGGCTATATCATGACAATCCTGAATTTTCAGTACCTCGCACTTGTCTTAATTTAAAAAAAGATAATGAAGCACAAAATAATCCTTCTTTTAGAAATGTATATAAATGTTCAAAAATCATTGAATATGAAAGATTACCCAATGGAAAGTGGCAAAAAATAAGGCATGATGACTATACAAAGTATCTCCAAGCGGAAAAATCTTTGAAAAAGAAAAATAAAAAAAGAAAATAGCTCTTTGATTAAAAAAATCATAAACTTATTTATTATTTTTAATTTTTTTGTTCTATGGATAGTAGCAATATAGCCGTTTCAGTATACATATTTGTTAAATAAATTTAACTAGAAAATGAAGCCAAGACTGTATCAGTCTCTGCCTTCATTTTTTTATATCTATTTATTGATATATGACATATTTCGTAGATAATCAGTTGACTCTAAAAATTAAGTAACATAATCTATCTAATCAGGTTTTTATCCAAGGATAGATTATAGTTTGTTATAATGTTTCTGGAAGCGTTATAATGGATGGTCAAATAGGGGCATAAATAAAAAATAGCTAACACGGTTTGCGTACATATATAGAAAGATAAGCTCGATTTTTGAGATGAATGAAAGTAGAGGTTAGAGAGTTAACAGTGAAAAAAAATAATTGTGGTATGCATAACTATGTTTTTAACATTGGTGAGTATTTTAGGAATAAGAAACATATTGAAACCTACAGAAAAAGACAAACAGATAACCTTTTTAAAAGCACATGAAAAGGAGATGACGGAGTATATAAAAAATTATAGTTCGCAAGATGGCCACATTACGTTTAATTGGGAGACAACAGCAGTAAATACAGGTATTGCATTTTCCAAACCTGTATTGATTGTCAAATTTGATATTAGCGACAGTTCAAAATTAGAGTATAACAATCGAGGTTATGTACTTAGGGTAAAAACTGATGTAAAAAAATTAAATAAAATAAGTGAATTGATGATCTTAAATGACCCTATTTATTCTAATATTCAGGATGATAGAGATGACTGATTTTGAAGAGAACTTTAATCTATATGTCGATATAGCGAAAGACGCGCATGTAGGACATCTAAAAAGATTTACATATGGCTCATAAAAATATACTCAAAAGATATTCTAATTTGAAAGAACTAAGAATGTGAGGATAATCAATTGGGAAAGATGAAATGGTTGATTCCAATAAGTTTAGGTATATTATTCATGCTTGTAGCAACGATAGAAGTGAAGAAGATGAGCGAACCAACAGAAAGAGAAAAACAAGTAGCTTTTTTAAAGGCATATGAAGAAGAAATGACAGAGTATGTAAAATCTCAAAATGCAAAGATTCAAAGTGTTAAGTATGAATGGGATAGTGTAAAAGTTGATGATATAGGAAATGGGACACCTATGGGCGCTGGAAAATTATTGACCATTAATGGAGGATTCAATGATATCGAAGAGTCAAACTTCATACTAAGTTTTGGAGTGGATGATAAAAAAATGCCTGAACTTGATACTATCGGGCTATTAAGCTCTTTGTATGTAGGTGGGAGAATCTATGAGTAATATAGAGAATTCTGACAAGATTTACGCTAACTTAGCAGAAAGTTCTTATAGTAACTGTCCCAATCCTTTTACAAGTTATCAATAATAGTAAAATCTACTTCCAAGCCATTATTACCCTAAAAACAGTCAAAGCTTATAAAACAATACGAGTATCGAAAGTAAAGAAAGACATAAAATAAAAAGTTACGTGAAAGTACATACCAAAAATAGCCCCAAATAAAAATATTGCTGAATCAAAAAAGTCATTTCGTTAAAAAAGTGAGACACGTAAAAATATCAATAGACTGTCAGAACATACACAAAAGATATTCATAATTGAAAGGATAAGAAGTGAGGTGATAAGCAATTGGAAAAGAAAAAATGGTTGATTCCAATAAGTATAGGGATGTTAGTCATGGTTTTTACAGTGATAGCAGTAAAGGATATAAGTGAACCTACAGAAAAAGAAAAACAGATAAACTTTTTAAAAGCACATGAAAAGGAAATGACGGAGTATATTAATCAATCCGAAGGTGAAAAAGTAACAGCGATTAATTATGATTGGAATAATGTTAACCAAGTAGTTATCGGAAATGGTCTTCCTAGTGGAGCTGGCAAAAAAATTCAAATTTTTGGATTTGTAAATAATAAGCCATATATGGATTTCAGATTGGATATAGAATTGAATCAAAATAATATGCCTGATATTTCAACTTTACATTATGGACAACAAATAAATAATGAGGAACTTAATAACTGATATAGAGAATCAAGCTATATGCTGATTTTGCATGCGTATACCAAAAAGAATCTCTAATAAAAATATTGCTAAAATCAAAAACGCAGTTTTGTTAAAAAATCCCTAATACAGATGAGAGTATTGATAGATTGACTGAACATATACAAAAACATATCCAAAACTTGGAAGATCGAGGAATGGGGAATAATCAATTGGGAAAGAAAAAATGGTTGATTCTAGTAAGTATAAGTATGGTAGCAGTCCTTTTAGCAACGATAGGAATAAAGAATATAAACGAGCCAACAAAAAGAGAAAGACAAATAGTCTTTTTACAAGCCCACGAAAGAAAAATGACGGAATTTGTAAAGCAGCAAAATGAAATCGTTAATAAAGTTGTGTTTGATTGGGATTCACTAGAGCAAGAGATAGTGGGGAATGGACTTCCGCAAGGTGCCGGTGAGGTTTTTATTATTCGAATACAAATTATTGATCAGAATAACAAGGAAATAAACTCATTTGGTTTCGCTATAAATCCAGATGATGTTAATAGGCCTAAGAAGATAGAAAAAATGTATACGATCAATGCTAACTATGATTACTATAGTTGCAGCCACAGAAGGGAGAAAGCCTTGTGAGGAAAAAGAAGATAATTATTGTAGTTGGTTTGACTATTACCTTAGTTCTATTAGGCACGCTAGGAATGAAAAAAATAATGGAACCGACGGAAAAAGAAAAACAAATTGCTTTTTTAAAAGAACATGAAGAGAAATTGTCTAAGTATATAAAACAAGAAAGTCATTCAGAAATCGAAATCAAATATGATTGGAAATCTGTAGAACGCAGTCAAATGATGGCATTCTCAAGACCAACCTTGGCAATCAAATTTGATGTTATTGATAAGAAAAAAAGTAGTGCAGAAAACTACTATAATAAAGGAAATACTTTAGTCATTGATGTAAATAAAGAGTATTCTGCTATAAATGATATGTGGACTACGAATGATATTCTAGAATAAAGACCTTGAATGATGTAGATAAATGACTAATCTCAAAATCAATTTAAATGTTTATATAATTTGATTTCAAAGACCGCACAAAGTAAAACTAAATAGTTTTGCTTATGAATCTTTGAAAAAAATGAGGGATAATCCATTGGGGAAAAAGAAAAAATGGCTGATTCTAGTAATCGTAAGTTTACTATTAGCCCTTTTTACAACAATAGATGTGAATAAAATGAATGAGCCAACAGAAAAAGAAAAACAGCTTGCTTTTTTGAAAGAACATGAAGAAGAATTAACCAAGTACATTATAGAGAAAAATTCACAAATCAATATAGCTATTATTAAATATGATTGGGAATCATTTAGGATAGAGGATAGCGGAGCTTTTACCCAAAAAATGTACATAGTTGATATTGAGTTATATGACATTGATAAAAATGAAATAGATGGTGGAGCAATTCAAGTTTTACCAAATAACTTAATAAAACCTACTAAGATAGAAGAGATAGCGACCGATAATTTTGAAGAAGCAATGGAAGAGTTAACTAGTGGTGAACTTAGATGATTCATAAAAATTTTTCCATTTTTACAAATGCAAAAGATAGTTATGAAAAACCTGTAAGCACAGTCTACTTTAACCCGATACTTATGTATGAAAATAGTTAAAAATTGGAAGACCAAGGGATGAGGGATAATCAATTGGGAAAGAAGCAATGGTTGATTTCAGTAAGTATAGGTATATTATTAGTCATTTTAACAATGATAGGAGTGAATAAAATGAGTGAACCAACAGAAAAAGAAAGACAAATAACTTTTTTGAAAGAGCACGAGAAAAAAATTACAGCATATGTTATAGAAAGAAACGATTACGTAATTTCAAAAAATTATCAAATTAAAAATATTGAGTATGATTGGGAAACAGTTCGAGTTGTACAGGGCATGGCGTTTAGTCCTAAGTCCATAACTGTCAATATCAGTCTTTTTGATGAAACAGATAAAAAGATTGATGGATTTGAAATATATATTTATCCCGATAATATTTCAAATCCTACTAAAATTAAAAGCTTTGAATAAGGTGAAATACAAATGAAGATTAAATTTTGTATAGACAGCCACTTAATCGAACATCAAAAAGAGAAACTGAGATCAAAAACATAACGTATGCTTGTAACTATTGATTACATAAAGATAAAAATATAAAGGAGAAAAATATGTGGGGAAAAAGAAGAAAATTATTGTAGTAAGTTTGACTATCATCTTAATCCTTATAGGCGCGCTAGGAATGAAAAAAATAATGGAACCGACGGAAAAAGAAAAACAAATCGCTTTTTTGAAAGAACATGAAAAAGAAATGACCATATATGTAAAGTCACAAAATGATAAAATCACAAGCGTTCAATATATCTGGGGAAGTGTAGAAGTTATTACGATTGGAAATGGACTTCCTTTTGGGGCAGGGGAAGCACTCACAATTGAAGGAAAATTCAACCATATTCCTGACTCCAGTTTTTATTTACAATTCAGTCTTGAAAAAACAAATAGAATGCCAGTGATAGAAAGCATGACTGCTTTTAATTCTTTTAGAATTGGGGGAATGCTTCTATGAGAAATGTAGAGAATATCAACAATATTTATACCAATTTAGCCGGAAGCAGCTATAATAGTTCGCCTAATTCAATTTAAAAATATTGAAATAGTATGAATTAAGTGGAATTTGATTATGCTATTAAAGAGATTGTTTAATATAGGAATGCAACTAATGAGGAAGCAAAGCTACCCAATAACGATAAGATGCTACCATAAAAACAGTCAAAGAGTTAGGGAAATACGTGGTCCAAAAGTAATCAGAGGAAATAAAGTACATACCAATAAATGTACACGAATAAACGATATTTCTAAAATCGACAAAGTTGTTTTGTTTTAAGGGCCTGTTTCGGTAAAGTTTCGAGAGTTTGTCAGAACATAGACATAAATTAGAAGAACAAGGAATGAGGGGATAATCAATTGGGAAAGAAGAAAAAGTGGTTGATTTCAGTAAGTATAGGTGTATTATTAGTGCTTTTGTTAACGATAGGAGTGAATAGAATGAGCCAACCAACAGAAAAAGAGAACCAAATTGCTTTTTTGAAAGAGCATGAAAGTAAAATGACAGAATATATTAACCAATCTGAAGGTAAAAAAGTAACAGCGATTGATTATGATTGGAACAATGTTAATCAAGTGGTTATCGGAAATGGTCTTCCTAGTGGTGCAGGTAAAAAAATTCAAATTTTTGGATTCGTAAATAATAAGCCAAATATGGATTTCAGGCTTGATATAAAATTAAATAGAAACAATATACCTGATATGTCAACTTTACATTATGGTCAAAAAATAAATTATGAGGGAGAACATCATGTCTGATTTAGAAAATACAAATAATATATATGCTAATTTTGCACAAAGATCTTATACAGGTCGTGAGATTAACTTTCCTTATGAAGAGCTTAGCTTTAGTAAAAAAAAGAAACTAGACAATAATAATTCTGTTAAATTCAACTTCCCAAATGCAAAAGATGCTCATGGAAATGATTTAAGCACTGTCTACCTCCAACCCGACACCACCGTAAAAACAGTCAAGGAGTTAGGAAACATCCGAGTCCCGAAAGTAAACGGAGGCTATGAAGTACAAAGTTATGTGAAAAACACATATAAGCAAGGACTCTTGACGGATGAAAAAGCTGGATTCAATGCTTATTATGTGACGGATACCCCTAAGCTGTCTATCGAGACTAAGCATACTTATTTTGTTACTAGAGGCAGTGATGGTATTTCTTCAAGCAATTTGAATCTTAATGACTGGTGGCATAATAACCAGGCATTTACAACAAAAAATGCCTATATTCCGCAAGCAAAATTAGCAAATCAAGCCATGCACCAGAAGATAACGGAAATGGCTACAGAAGCACCCAATGCTACAATGGCTGTCACAGGTCATTCTTTGGGAACGATGGTATCGATTCAAGCTGTAGCGAATCTCCCTGAAAAAGATATTGCCAAAATCGACAAGGTTGTTTTGTTTCAAGGACCTGATGCACGTGAAAGTATTAATAAAATGTCTGAACAGGCACAAAAAAATATCCAAATGTTGGAAGAGCAAGGAAAAATCGACTATTATGTCAACGCTTTTGATATTGTTTCGATGTTAAATAGAAATAAGCCTGGGGTAGATGAGATTGGTAATGTCCGCTATTTATTACCTAAATCGTTTAACACCACGTTTGATATGGAAGATAAAGACGGCTCGAGTCATGATTTTGGACAGTTTCAAATAAATCCTGATGGCACACTTCAGGAAGCTAATTTAAAGGAACATGGCTACATTTTTGCTGCGGGGGTAAAGGTTTCCCAATTGATAGATAAATATTTGAATCGTGTAGTAAAAGAAAAACCAGAAGGTGGGTTATCTTTTACCGAAGTCATAAAATTATTGCTATCTGGAGAATATAAAGATTTTGAAAAAGAATATGCCAAGATTATTGCAGAGGCAAAAGTTGCTAGTGAATGGAACGAGACGGTCAACGAATTACATAAAAGAATTTCTAATGCTTCAGGTTCTAAAAAAATCACTTTACAATCGGAGTTAGTTCAATCGATCATCCAAAAGGCGAAAAATATAGGCGAAGAGTACGAGATCATCTTTAAAAATGCCCAAAAAGAATTTGAAGATGAGATTACGGCAATATCGAAAGAAATATTGGCTGGTGCGGGAGCAATCAAAAACTATTTGACTTATTGGGAAGTACAAGAGATGGTTTCCCCGTATGGAATAAATAATTTATGGGACAGCGGACAAGCCTCATTAAATACGAATCAAGTGAAACAATATAAAGAGAAGCTGGAGGAATTTAGTAATAAACTGGCGGTAGTAGCAAATCATCTTACAGAGTATGACAGACAGGCAGGAAATATTTTGTTCAAAAACAAGTGAAAGGAGTTTATCCATGGAAGATAGAGAATTACAAGAATTTTTAGAAAGACTTGGACAAGAACAAAAGGAACGGGAACGAGTAGCCATACAAGCGCTGATTCTGGCAAAGGAAAGTCGCATCGCTCAGGCCAAGTTAACTTCGATCGAATCCCTAAAAGAGATCTCAGAAGGAATGTATCAACAAACGAATAGTGTCTTACCATCTACTTTGAAAGGCGCTTTAGAAGGGGAAAGTGCCGTTGGAGCAGAACAGTATGTCAAACAAATGAAACAACCAACGTTGGTCACACCTGTGAAAAGGGGGTAAAGAATGGGGACAGTAGAGAAACAACGGAAACTACAAGATTTAGAGGAGCAATTCTATCAAAACAAACGTCAGATACACCGTCAACAAGAAGAAATCGATCATCAGTTAGTAAACTTTAGGAAAGAAACAGGTCAATTGGTACAAAAAATCATGTATTTGACGAAGAATGATCATTGGGATAGCCGACAATTCTATCATCAAATGGAGGCAATAGATCGTAACCTGATCCATACGGCTCAAAACTATGCACGACAATTAGAAGAAAAAGAGCAAGAATTAACAAGATCCTATCGAAAAGAGATAGAGCGAATTCACGAAACCAATTACTAGAAAAAAAGTGTCACGATCTTTCACAAATCTCTCTTCCTTATAGAAAATAGACTCTCTGTTATAATACATGTAAGCAAATAAGATAATAGGGGGAGAAAGATGAGCGAAGATGATGTGAAACAGATAACCAATACAGGGTTGCCATACGATGATATGGACTCTAAAGTAGTACACGCACGAAATCATGCCTTGAGACAATGCAGGAGATACAATTTTCTCGTGAATTCAGAAAATCATTATAAATACCCCATTTTACGGGCGCTATTCGCTTCAATGGGTGAGAATGTCTATATCGAGTCGAATTTTCAATGTGAGTTTGGATTCAACATTTCTATAGGAAATAATGTTTATTTGAACCATGATATGATCATTCTTGATTGTCATGAGGTGACGATCGGAAATGACGTTTATGTAGGGCCGAGAGTTGGTTTGTATGCAGCCAATCATGCAGAAGATCCATTTGAACGTGCTGATCATGTCGTTTATGCGAAGCCGATCCATATTGGCGATAAAGTTTGGTTAGGAGCGGGAGTCCATGTTCTTCAAGGGGTGACGATTGGTGCAAATAGCATCATTGGGGCAGGAAGTGTCGTAACAAAAGATATACCAGAAAATGTGATTGCTGCGGGGAATCCATGTAAAGTGATCCGACCGATTACGTATAAAGATCGAGAAAAAAATATTAAAGTCCAAGATAGTGCCTTGTTGATGGAACGATAGCATACTGGATTCAGGAAAGTCTCTTTCAGTCAAACAAGAGACAAAAACTTTTGGATAACAAACAATACCCGAACGATGGATCATTCCTTCTCATAGAGATGAGAGAAATTGATTCGACGTTCGGGTTTTTGCATTTAGTGATTAGCTATAGTACAAATACGCATCAACGATTTCTTGTCTTTGCCACTACTTGGTTTGGTAATTTCAACACAACGAGTGAAACGACAAGGACCGATAGCAGCCGATCTAAATAATCTGTCGCTGCTTGAACGATCGTGACACTTACAGCTTGGTTTAGTCCTAATCCGTAAAGAAGTTGGACGATGGCACTTGAACCTGATGAGGTGATACCGCCAAATAATTGGATCGTGATGATCGAGGATAGTATGGTTCCAGGCGCTGAAAGGACAAATGTCCACGCCAATAATGAAAGTCTACTCTTCAAACCGTGTGCCTGTAATTTCTGTGGTAAAATCAACCCTGCTAATAGTCCAGTGACGATTTGTATGGGTGAATAATACAAAGAGAACATGTCCATTGTCACGCCACTAAGCAAACTACTACTCAATCCTGTCAAAACACCAGGAATTGGTCCGAGTAAGGCACCGGCAAAAATCGTGCCGATCGAATCAAGATAAATCGGTAAACGGAGCCATAAAGCAATCGTTCCACCGAGAAAGTTGATTCCGATACTTAGTGCCATGATTGTGATCATTCTTGTCGTGATTTTCTTTTGTGTCATCTTTTTTCATCCTATCTTTAATCTTTCCAGATCATTTTTTATCAATTCTTCTTGTGCATGTAAAAGAACGGCTAAAAACTTCCGGAAAAAAAGAGAGGTGTCGACATCTGTCATGATTAGACTGTTTGGTTTTTTCTGCCAAAAATCATAACGATCAACCAAGGTTTGTCCGCGGCTGATGCCTTGTGTTTCAACAGCAGTATAGCTAGTGAATCCTTGGCACAGTTGTTCATCGATGAAATAAGCAACTGCTAAAGGATCATTGATGACACAACCAAGGATGCGTTCTTGCTGCCAGTGAAAGTCAAAGTAAAAGCGTGTGATTGCTTTTAAATAGTTGCCTTCTTGAGGTGCAAGTTGGCAACAATATTCTAGGATCGTTGGTGTAAAGACGATTTCTCGTGTCACGTCTAAACCGACCATCTCGATCATTTGACCAAGATGTTCAAATACATAAGCTGCGGCATCAGGGTCACACCAGTAATTGTATTCTGCTACTGGTGAACAATTGCCGTGGCTTTTATACGTGCCGCCCATCGAAACAAATCGATCCATGTGCTTTCCTAGTTGTGGATTCTTTTGTAAAGCAGAAGCGACATTTGTTAGCGGCCCTAACGCAATCACTGAAGTATCTTTTTGTTCAGCAAAATAACTCGCTAAAAAATCAACAGCGTGGATCGTTTCGGCTTGCTTGTCTGTTACTAATGGGAAGTTCGTTTCCCCTAGACCGTCCATGCCGTGAGTATCTTGAGCGCTGATAAATGGCGTGTTGAGTGGTGTTGCAGAACCTTGATAGACAGGGATGTCTAAACGGTCACAACGTTCCAAACAACGGATCACATTTTCAGTTCCCAAATGTACGGGGACGTTCCCACAAACGGTGGTGATTGCGACAACTTCGATTTCTGGTGATTTTAATGCAAACAATAGCGCTAATGTATCATCGATACCGGGATCGCAATCAATAATAACTTTTCGCATTATTTCCAATCTCCTTTCTTTAGAGACACTTAGTTTTTTATCCTGGGAAGTTTCCGAACCAGTCCAAGGGGTCAACCCTTGATTCCAATGCACGGCATTAGTATACTTATTTTTATGAAGAATGTAAATGTTATGCAAACAATTCATTATCTCTTATGAGTGTTAGAAGTAGGAAGAGAAGATCGTTTGTAAGGAATAAGGTGTTTAAAATTACAGCTGGTCAATGGTTCACTGTCTGCCTCTTTGGTAGAACGTGGTACAATAGAAATGAACGTTGAAATACGTAGGAGAAAGCTAGAGCACCATTTAGCATACTTGAATTTTTGTTTCAATCACCAAGTAGAAAGTGTGGGATGCAAGTGATTGTTTTTTATAGTTTATTAATTATGTTATTAATGATCGGTAGTTATCATTTTATTGCTTATCTGTACGCAAAGAAGTTGATCAAAACTGGATTACAACGTGGTTATGCTTGGTATGAAGAGACAGGTCATCAACTCATGGACCCTGCCTCTTTGACGACAGTCGAAGAGCAACGCCAACGTTTAGAAGATCTAGCAGAAGATTTTTGGCAACAAGGAGAACCCATTATGACCAAAAGTCAAGAGGGGTTAAAATTGAAGGGGAGGATATTCTCTACTTATTCGAACAAAGGTAAATGGGTAGTCTGTGTCCATGACTATCGCAGCACAGGAAAAAAAGACATGTCTTATATCGGGAAAAAGTATGCAGAAAAAGGCTTCAATGTCTTGATCCCTGATTTGCGTGCCCATGGGGAAAGTGAAGGGGAGATCATTGGGATGGGGTGGTTGGATCGATTAGATCTGATACTCTGGATCAATGAGATCTTGCAACGAGAGCCAGAGGCTAAGATCATCTTACATGGAGGCTCAATGGGGGCTTCTACGATCATGATGGCTAGTGGCGAGAAGTTGCCGAGTGCTGTCAAAGGCTTGATCCTTGATAGTGGCTTTGTATCCGTTTATTCAGAATTTCGTTATATGTTAAGCAAATTGACAGTTTTTCCAAAAAAAATCATTATGCGACATGCGAATCGTTACGCACAAAAATATGCAGGCTATTCTTTGAAACAGGCATCAGCAACGAGACAGTTAGGGAGCAATCATTTACCCGTTCTGATCATCCATGGTGAACATGATCATTTTGTTCCGATGGAAGCAGCTTATACGATCCAAAATGCAACGGCAGGAGATAAAGCCTTACTGCTAGTGCCTGGAGCAGAACATTTAGAAGCAGTCAGTAAAGATCCAGAGACCTACTGGACAGTGATTTTTTCATTCATTGAGCAAAGAGTGGGTCTATAAGTACAAATGATTGTTTGAAAAAAATAGGACTGGTAAAATCAAATTGAATAAAGAAACTGTTCGTTATTTTAGGGTTGGGAGAGTGAAATGATGGAAATCAAAGAAGAAAAAAATCGCTTAGTGTTATTGGACGATGAACAAAATGAAATAGGAGAAATGACGTGGTCTGATGCTGGTCCTGATATTATGATCATTGATCATACATTTGTTGATCCTGCATTTCGTGGACAGAAATTAGCAGAAAAATTGGTTGCTACAGGAGTAGAAGTAGCCAGACGTACTGGCAGAAAAGTGATTCCGTTATGTCCCTACGCAAAAGCGGAGTTTGAGAGAAAAGCTGAATATCATGATGTTTGGCGAAAATAAGCGTTAATGGTTAGCAAAAAAGCATTGATTTTAGAGGAGGATACAGGTGGATCGTTTGTCACAGAACCTGCAAAAAAATCGATGTGAAAAAGCCTAGAAATGTTCTTTAAAACATCGCCCATCTTATGAAACACTGTTGTCACAAGACGTGTTATGTGATAAAGTTAGAAGGACGATATTTTGAGAAAGGAGGCTGTTTGATGTATAATATTATTTTAGGGATCGTCATTGTCATCTCGATTATGATGGTCATTGCAATCATGATGCAACCAAGCAAACAAAATAGTGCAGCAAGTGCATTTACAGGTGGCGCAGATCAATTATTCGGAAAGCAAAAAGCACGTGGATTTGAAGCAGTAATGCAACGCTCGACAGCTGTTATGGGCGCTGTATGGATGATTCTGTTGTTCGTACTTGCATTTTTATCTTCTAAATAAATCGTTCGAAACCAATGATCAGAAGTGATCATTTGCTTCATTCAGATTTTGAGGATATACGGATGGTTCATCGATTGTTCAAAAAAATAGAAGGTCTGGGAAACGAAATGCTCCCAGACCTTTTTTGTTGAATAGAAAAAGAACCGTTATATAAGAAGGTATTTGCTAACTATGGTAAAATAAGGCTAATGAGGTGAATAAAATGAAAAGTCTACCACAACCTATTTATGAAAAACATGGGAAGCGTGCAATCCTCTTATTGCATGCGTATTCAGGTAGTCCAAATGATGTACGGATGTTAGCCCGTTTTTTAGAGAAATCAAACTATTCGGTCTATGCCCCAATGTTTACAGGACATGGCACGCTTGCTCCAAATGAGATCTTAGAACAGGACGCTGAGACGTGGTGGCAAGACACGAAACAAGCGATCCAGTTTCTCAACGATGAAGGATTTTCTGACATCGCCGTATTAGGATTGTCGATGGGTGGCATTTTTGCCGTTCGAGCATTATCAGAATTTCCGATGATAGGAGGCGGATTTTTTTGTTCGCCAATTTCTCCAGTAGAAAATCATGTGCCGGAGAATTTTGAGAATTATGTACGCCAGGTCTTGAAAATTGCCGGTGAATCGGAGTCGATGATCGAACAACAAGTCGAAAGCTTTCGGCCACGAGTACAGCAACAATTAATAGATATTCAAGAGCAAGCAGCAATAACAGAAAGTAAGTTATCAGATATCCAAAAACCAGTATTCATGGCTCAAGCGGGTCAAGATGAAATGATTGATCCTTATGGTGTCTACGAGACAGCAAAAAAACTTACGCAAACTGACATTTCCTTACACTGGTATCCAGAAAGTAAGCATGTGATCACAGTAGGAATAGCAAGAAAAGCGTTTGAAAAGGATGTATTGGATTTTCTAGAGAACTTACCTTGGAATGAGGAATAATAATGACAAAAGAAACATTAAAAGAAAAAATCATTTTCTTTATTGAAAGCAGTCGTAAGAAAAGTTTTTCGATGGAAGAAATCGCTGAAGGTCTTGGCTTTCAAAAAAGCGAAGATTTTAAATTACTAGTGCAAACCATTGCACAGATGGAAAGAGAACAAAGTATTGTCTTTACCAAAAAAGGTAAAATCAAACTGCCACTCCAACCCATTTTGATCGAAGGAACGTTCCGCGCAAATGAGCGAGGATTTGGGTTTGTTACGATCGATCCCGAAGAAGATGATGTGTATATCCCGAAAGAAGCAACTGGTTATGCGATGGACGGGGATACTGTCGCAATCGATATCGTCAAAACGGCGGATGCCTTTACGGATCGTGGAGCCGAAGGAAAGGTCGTTGAGATTCGTCAACGCGCAACCACACAAATTGCCGGAGAGTTCATCGCCTATACAGAAGATGAAATGGCAGAAACGGATCTCTATGGAGTAGTGATTCCAAAAGATAAAAAAATGAATCAGTTCAAAGTGTATGCCGCAGCAGAAGGTGTCCGTCCAGTAGATGGCAGTATCGTCTTGATCGAATTGACCCATTATCCTGAAAAAAGCTATGCAACGAGTTTAGAAGGAATCATCAAACAAGTCATTGGACACAAAAATGATCCTGGCATGGATATTTTATCGATTGTCGTAGCCAATGGGATACCGACCCAGTTTCCGGATGATGTATTAAGCGAAGCAGATGCTGTACCAGATAGTATCAGTGACAAAGATTTGATTGGTCGCAGGGATTTACGTGACCAATTGATCGTGACGATCGATGGCGAAGATGCCAAAGATTTAGATGATGCAGTCACAGTTAGAAAATTAGATAATGGAAATTACTTTTTAGGCGTCCACATTGCCGATGTTTCATACTATGTGACAGAAGGCAGTCAATTAGATCGTGAAGCCTATGAACGTGGAACAAGTGTGTATTTGACTGATCGTGTGATTCCGATGATCCCGCAACGTTTATCAAATGGGATTTGTTCGTTGAATCCTAAGGTTCCTCGTTTAACGATGAGTTGTGAAATGGAGATCGACCCAACAGGGAAAGTCATTTCTCATGAGATTTTTCCAAGTGTGATCCAAACAACAGAGCGAATGACTTATACAGCAGTCAATCAGATCTTAGAAGAGCAAGACGAAGAAACTATGGCTCGCTATGAATCATTGGTTCCTATGTTTCAAGCGATGGGTGAGTTGCATGAGATCTTAGAGACGATGCGTATTCGTCGTGGTGCGATCTCTTTTGAAGATCGGGAAGCCAAAATCATGGTTGATCCAGACGGTCACCCTCAAGATATCCTCTTGCGGAGTCGTGGTGTAGGAGAACGTTTGATTGAATCCTTTATGTTAGCAGCCAATGAAACGGTGGCAGAACATTATTCACGTGCGAATTTCCCTTTTATTTATCGTATCCATGAGCAACCAAAAGAAGAGAAAATGCAACGATTCTTTGATTTTGCATCTGCTTTAGGGATTTTAGTCAAAGGAACGAAGGGCACGATCACACCTAAGGACTTACAAAAAGTGATCGAAGATGTGGAAGAAAAACCTGAGTCAGCAGTAATCAATACCATGTTGTTGAGAAGTATGCAGCAAGCACGCTATTCTGAGGATAATTTTGGTCATTACGGATTAGCAGCAGAGTACTATACACATTTCACGTCACCGATCCGTCGTTATCCAGACTTGATCGTGCATCGTTTGATTCGCTCATATGGTCAAGATCCAAGTGAAAGCAATCAAACACATTGGGAAAATGCACTGCCTGATATTGCCGATCATAGCTCGAAAATGGAGCGACGTGCAGTTGAAACAGAACGTGAAGTGGACTCAATGAAGAAAGCCGAGTTTATGATGGATAAAGTGGGAGAAGAATTTGATGGGATCATCAGCTCTGTGGTGAAATTCGGGTTATTCATCGAACTTCCAAATACAGTAGAAGGTTTGATCCATATCAATGAATTGAAACAAGATTACTTCCACTACATTGAAAACCATCTAGCGCTCGTTGGTGAGCGGACAGGATTAACTTTCAAGATCGGACAAAAAGTCCGAGTAAAAGTAGTCAAGGCTGATCCTACGGAGCGAGCGGTTGATTTCGAATTAGTCTCCGCAGAGGAATTGGCACCGTTGGAAGCGCCAAAAGGAAGAAGAAAAGAAGCAAATAGAGGTTCTTCAAAACATTCAAATGGACGGCAAACGGACAAGAATAAACGTCCGAAGAAAGCCGATAGTAAATATGGTCCAAAAAAAGAAAAAGGGAAAAAAGGGAAAAAACCTTTTTACAAAGGCGTCACCAAGAAGAAAAAGAAAAAATAAATAAAAAATGAAAATGAATTGGGGGAATGTCCAATGCCAAAAGGCGAGGGAAAACTGATTGCGCAAAATAAAAAAGCTCGCCATGATTATTCGATCATCGACACAATGGAAGCAGGAATGGTTTTACAAGGTACAGAGATCAAATCTATTCGCAATAGTCGTATCAACTTAAAAGATGGATTTGTTCGTGTGAGAAACGGCGAAGCTTTTTTGCATAATGTCCATGTCAGCCCTTATGAACAAGGGAATATCTTTAATCATGATCCACTAAGAACTAGAAAATTGTTATTGCATAAAAAGCAAATTGCGCGTTTATTGAATGAAACAAAAAATACCGGAATCACGATTGTTCCTTTGAAAGTCTATATCCGAGACGGCTATGCGAAAGTCTTGATCGGATTGGCCAAAGGGAAAAAATCGTATGATAAGCGAGAAGATCTGAAGCGAAAAGATGTGGATCGACAAATTGATCGTACATTAAAAAATTTCTCTAGATAATTTCATTATCCTTTTTCGCATATTCGGTGCTTTTAGATTTACTTAATGATAAAATTTGTTAGCATTTAATCTGATGAAACATGATTATCACAGGTTTTTTCTGAGTTTCCAGGCATCATATCATCCATGTTTTTGATGATTTTTAGACTGAAATAAAAAAGTGTCTAATTTTCATGAAAATACTTTGAAATTTCTATTTCATGGTGGTATGATACCGTTTGGTTAGAAACCGATAAAGAAAAACCAGATACACACATGAAATTGATTTTATGTGAAATTCGGGGAAAAGAGGTGAAATGGATTGGATGAACGCTCGCTAACGTTCCACATTGGACCGGTTTGGTTTGATGGGACTGTTTGTTTGATGGTGTTGTTAACTTGTTTGATCGTTTTCTTTTTAGTTTACTTCTTTACAAGAAATTTAAAGATGAAGCCAACTGGAAAGCAAAATGCACTTGAATGGGTCATTGATTTTACACGAGGGATCGTTACAGATAATGTGCCTAGAAAAGAATTGAATAATTTTCATTTATTGGCATTTACCTTGTTTCTCTTTGTTTTTGTTGCGAACAATATCGGTTTAGTAACAAAAATCGTCTTACCTAGCGAAACGACACTTTGGAAAAGTCCGACAGCAGACCCGTTTGTAACTTTAACATTGGCATTTATTATGATCACACTTACTCATCTATTCGGGGTGAAGAAGCTCGGTTTCAAAGGTTACTTTGTCAACTCGTTCCTAAAACCTTATAGTTTTATGTTTCCAATGAAGGTGATCGAAGAGTTCACAAACTTGTTAACACTTGCTTTACGTCTTTATGGGAATATTTATGCGGGAGAAGTATTGCTAACTTTGATCGCAAAAATGATGACAAGCTTAGGCTGGTTCTCATTGCCTTTAGCAATTCCGTTAGAGATGGTTTGGATCGCGTTCTCACTATTTATCGGAAGCATCCAAGCATTTGTCTTTGTCACTTTATCAATGGTATATATGAGTCACAAAATCGAAGTAGAAGAGTAAAACAACTAGATTTAATTACTATTTAAACTATTTTAGGAGGAAGTAAATTATGAATTATATCGCAGCAGCAATCGCAATCTTAGGGGCAGCTATCGGAGCTGGTTACGGTAATGGTCAAGTAATTTCTAAAACAATTGAATCAATGGCACGCCAACCTGAAATGTCAGGTCAATTACGTACAACGATGTTCATCGGGGTAGCCTTAGTCGAAGCCGTTCCTATTCTAGGTGTTGTTATCGCCTTGATCCTAGTTTTTGGTGTGTAATAAAAATGCTGAGGTTGCGCGATAGTCAAAAAAGCTATCTACTATTTTATTAAATACGCAATCTAAGAAAACTGGATTCTCAGAGAAAGGAAGGCTAACCTATGCTGAATCAATTGGCAATTGCAGAAGTTGGCAATCCGATGTTAGGTAATATCATCGTTGTCAGCGGCTCATTTTTGATATTAATGGTCCTATTAAAACACTTTGCGTGGGGACCAATCAGCGATATTTTGAAAAAACGTGAAGATAAGATCGCCAATGATTTAGATTCTGCAGAACAATCTCGCATCAAATCAGCAAAATTAGAACAAGAACGTGAGCAACAATTGTTGGCTTCTCGCTCTGATGCTGCGGATATCATCAAACATGCGAAAGAAAGTGGAGAATTAAGCCGCCAAAATATTTTGAAGGAGACGCAAGAAGAAGTTGCTCGTCTAAAAAATAAAGCGCAAGCGGATATCACGATGGAACGTGATACTGCATTGAACTCAGTCAAAGACGATGTAGCTGAACTTTCTCTTCAAATCGCGGAAAAAATCTTGAATAAAGAATTATCTCCAGAAATGCACGAATCTTTAATCAATCAATATATCGAAGGTCTAGGTTCGTCAAATGAAACTAGATAAATATACAGTAGGTAGACGTTACGGAAAAGCATTATTTGAACTGGCGATCGATTCAAATAATACAGAAGAAATTTACCAAGAACTTCTTAGTCTACGTAAAATCTATGCTGATGTTCCTGAATTAGGGAGTATCCTTAGTGATGTTCGGTTGGAACCGCATGAAAAGCGATTGATCATGGACAAATTAGTCAGTGGTTATCAAGGAATCGTAAAAAACTTTTTAGAAGTCGTGTTCATGTACAATCGGATGAACGATCTACCTTTGATGATCGACGAATATGAACATCGTTACAATGAAAATAATGGTTTGTTACTAGGAAGTGTGACTACAGCAGTCCCACTTTCGGCGGAACAATTGACTAGACTTGAAGAAAATGTCGCTAAAACAATGAACTACCAAACGGTCGAATTGAAACAACAAGTTGATTCTACGATCATTGGTGGAGCAATTGTAGAAGCAGATCATCAAGTGATCGACGGAAGCATTCGGACGCAGTTGGAAAAATTGCGTAATCAATTAAATAGATAGTACAAAGAGGTAGGTGAATCGAATGGCTATCAAAGCAGAAGAAATTAGTGCCTTGATTAAAGAACAAATTGAACATTATGAAAACGTGCTTTCAGTCGAAGAAATCGGTACAGTCACTTATGTTGGTGACGGAATCGCACGTGCGCATGGACTTGAAAATGCCATGAGTGGTGAACTACTTGAATTTTCGAACGGTTCATATGGTATGGCACAAAACTTGGAATCAAATGATGTCGGAATCATTATCTTAGGTGATTTTGAATCCATTCGTGAAGGGGATAAAGTAAAACGCACAGGAAAGATCATGGAAGTACCTGTAGGGGACGCAATGATCGGACGTGTCGTCAATCCTTTAGGACAACCCATTGATGGGCTAGGAGAAATCGTGACGGACAAAACACGTCCAGTTGAAGCGATGGCACCTGGTGTTATGCAACGTAAATCAGTCAACGAACCAATGCAAACAGGGTTGAAAGCGATCGATGCGTTAGTACCGATCGGACGTGGACAACGTGAATTAGTCATCGGTGACCGTAAAACAGGGAAAACATCGATTGCAATCGATACGATCATCAACCAAAAAGGTCAAGATATGATTTGTATCTATGTAGCCATTGGACAAAAAGATTCAACGGTACGTACACAAGTAGAAACATTGAAAAAATATGGCGCAATGGATTATACGATCGTAGTCAATGCGGGAGCTTCTCAACCTGCACCATTGCTATACATCGCACCTTATGCTGGAACAGCTATGGGTGAAGAATTCATGTATAACGGCAAACATGTATTGATCATTTTTGATGATCTATCTAAACAAGCTGTTGCCTATCGTGAGCTTTCTTTATTACTTCGTCGACCACCAGGCCGCGAAGCCTATCCAGGGGATGTTTTCTACTTGCACTCACGTTTGTTAGAACGTGCAGCAAAATTAAGTGATGATCTAGGTGGAGGGTCAATGACTGCTTTACCATTTGTTGAAACACAAGCTGGAGATATCTCTGCTTATATTCCAACAAACGTCATTTCGATCACTGATGGACAAATCTTCTTAGAAAGTGATTTGTTCTATGCAGGAACTCGTCCAGCCGTAGATGCAGGGTTATCAGTTTCTCGTGTTGGTGGTTCAGCACAGATCAAAGCAATGAAAAAAGTTGCCGGAACATTGCGTCTAGACTTAGCAAGTTATCGTGAATTAGAAGCATTTACGCAATTTGGTTCTGATTTAGATGCGGCGACACAAGCGAAATTGAATCGTGGTCGTCGTACAGTAGAAATCTTGAAGCAAAAATTACATGCACCTCTTGCAGTGGAAAAACAAGTAGTCATCTTATATGCATTGACACACGGTTACTTAGACAGTATCCCTGTAGATAGCATTTTAGATTTTGAACATGAGTTATTTGAATATCTTGAGACAAATCATGCAGATCTCTTTGAAACGATCCGTACAACGAAAGATCTTCCTGAAGAAGAAGCGTTGAACCAAGCAATTCAAGAGTACAAAGATATCTTTATGGCAACAAAAGGAAATAATTCTTCAACAGAAGACAAATTGAAATCCATTCAAAATGCATAGTGAGGTGAGATGAATGGGCGCTTCATTAAATGAAATCAAGACACGAATCGCGTCAACGAAAAAGACGAGCCAAATCACTCGTGCCATGCAAATGGTCTCAGCCTCTAAATTGACAAAATCTGAAGCTTCTTCACAGAAGTTCCAGATTTATGCCAATAAGGTGAGAGAAATCGTTACGCATTTAACAGCAACACAATTAACTGACATTGCTTCGGCTAATCCAAGAGGAGATGTCAATTATAATAGTATGCTGATCAGTCGACCAGTTAAAAAAACCGGTTATATCGTGATCACAGCTGATGGTGGGTTAGTCGGTGGCTACAATAGTTCCATATTGAAACAAACCATGTCCATCTTGGAAGAAGACCATCAATCACCAGATGAATATGTCATGATCGCCATTGGTGGTACCGGAGCGGATTTCTTTAAAGCTCGTGACATCAACTTAGCGTATGAACTGCGCAATTTGTCTGATCAACCTAGCTTTGATGAGGTTCGTAAAATCGTGAACATGGCAACGACCATGTATCAAAATGAAGTATTTGACGAATTGTATGTATGTTATAACCATCATATCAATTCATTGACTAGTCAATTTCGTGTAGAAAAAATGTTACCTATTTCAGATTTAGATCCGGGAGAAGCGAAAAGCTTTGAGCAAGAATATATTTTTGAACCTTCAAAAGAAGAAATCTTGACTCAACTGTTGCCGCAATATGCCGAAAGTTTGATTTATGGTGCGATCGTTGATGCGAAAACGGCAGAACATGCCGCGGGAATGACTGCAATGAAAACCGCAACAGATAATGCTGCGAACATCATCGATGATCTGACGGTTTCTTATAACCGTGCAAGACAAGGGGCGATCACCCAAGAAATTACCGAAATTGTTGCCGGAGCATCGGCACTAGAATAGCAAGGAGATTGGAGGAAAAAAGATGAGTTCAGGCAAGATTGTTCAAGTAATCGGTCCCGTTGTCGACGTGGAATTTTCTTTAGACCAATCCTTACCAGATATCAACAACGCATTAGTTGTTTATAAAAATGATGAGCAAAAATCAAAAGTTGTTCTTGAAGCAGCATTAGAATTAGGTGACGGTGTGATCCGTACGATCGCAATGGAATCGACGGATGGACTACAACGTGGAATGGAAGTCATCGACACAAGTAAAGCGATCTCTGTACCAGTTGGAACAGAAACATTAGGTCGTGTGTTCAACGTGTTAGGTGAAACAATCGATTTGGAAGCACCATTTCCAGAGGATGCCCAAAGAAGCGAGATCCACAAGAAAGCACCAAATTTTGATGAATTAAGCACAAGTACAGAGATTCTTGAAACTGGGATCAAAGTCATTGACTTATTAGCACCTTATTTAAAAGGTGGGAAAGTTGGATTGTTTGGGGGTGCCGGTGTTGGTAAAACCGTACTGATCCAAGAATTGATCCATAATATCGCCCAAGAACATGGGGGAATCTCAGTGTTTACCGGTGTTGGTGAACGTACCCGTGAAGGAAACGATCTGTATTACGAAATGAAAGATTCAGGCGTAATCGAAAAAACAGCGATGGTGTTTGGACAAATGAATGAGCCACCAGGTGCTCGTATGCGTGTCGCACTAACTGGATTGACGATTGCGGAATATTTCCGTGATGTCGAAGGACAAGACGTGCTCTTATTTATTGATAATATTTTCCGTTTTACCCAAGCAGGTTCGGAAGTATCTGCCTTACTAGGACGTATGCCATCAGCGGTTGGTTATCAACCAACCTTAGCGACTGAAATGGGACAACTCCAAGAACGGATCACTTCAACGAAAAAAGGTTCGATCACTTCGATCCAAGCAATCTACGTGCCAGCGGATGACTATACTGACCCAGCGCCAGCAACGACATTTGCCCATTTAGATGCAACGACAAACTTGGAACGTAAATTGACCGAACAAGGGATCTATCCAGCCGTTGACCCACTTGCTTCTTCATCAAGTGCGTTATCTCCTGAAATCGTAGGAGAAGAACACTACAAAGTAGCGACTGAAGTACAACATGTATTACAACGTTACCGTGAATTGCAAGACATCATCGCTATTTTAGGGATGGATGAATTATCAGATCAAGAAAAAATATTGGTTTCACGCGCTCGTCGAATCCAATTCTTCTTATCACAAAACTTCAATGTAGCTGAACAATTCACAGGTCTTCCAGGTTCTTATGTACCAGTTGAAGAAACTGTCAAAGGCTTCCGTGAGATTCTTGAAGGTAAATACGATGACCTTCCTGAAGAAGCATTCCGCAGTGTCGGCCGAATCGAAGACGTTGTCGAAAAAGCGAAAAAACTAGGCTACTAGAAAGGGGTGCCCCATGGATCAATATTTAACTGTTAATGTGGTTACTCCCGATGGTTTAGTTTATGATCACCATGCGGCAATCGTTGTTGCACGCACTACTGCTGGCGAACTTGGTATTTTACCACAGCATGCGCCCATCATCGTGCCTTTAACGATCGATGAAGTTCGTGTGAAGCGGACAGATTCAGATACACACGTTGACTGGATTGCTGTGAACGGCGGCATCATGGAAGTTCGCGATAACTTAGTTTCAATCGTCGCAGATAGTGCGGAACGTGAACGAGATATCGACGTCACTCGAGCAGAACGCGCAAAACAACGTGCTGAACGCCAAATCGAAGAAGCCAAACAAAAAGAAGATAAGAATGAACTGAAACGGGCAACTGTTGCGTTACACCGCGCAGTGAACCGTATCAATGTATCAAAACATAAGTGATTACTATAATTGACAAGTAATTGAATTATGGAGGGAGAACAACTCCCAAAAGAAGAGATCGGGACAAACACTTATGGGTGCTAATGCAGCCACGTGTGTTTCCCGATCTCTTCTTTTCTTTAACATTCATTGTTAGGATAAAATTTATTTTTTTAGTGTAAAGAAATGATATTTTTCATCCATTTTTCAGAGTTTGTCAAGAAAATTACAGAGATTTATCATTTTTACAACCAATAATTTCTACTTTTATAAAATTTATGGTATCATCAGTGTGTTAGTTATCAAAAACATTTGTTAGAAAGGGCGTAATGATGCAAGTATATGGTATTGATGCAATCATTCGGATCGTTAGTCATTTGGCATTTATTTACTTAGCCTTTTGGTCTTTGCGTTCTTTACGCGTTGACGCTTTTTTTCGTTCAATGCATACGACACAAATTAGAATGGCAATTGTCCTTTTTTCAATTTTTTTAGGGTATACAGCGAGCAGTTTTTTCTTAGAGATCATTGCGCTATGTCGAAATCTTTTCGTCAGCCTATAATTTTAAAAAAAGGTACTATTTTAAAACAAGAAGTGATATAATAAAAAAGATTTTGAGCGAATGTATACTCAACGGATTTTTTTGGGGGGAACAACATGGAAGAGATCATCGTAAAAGGTGGCAATCAATTAAAAGGAACAGTAAAGATCGAAGGAGCAAAGAATGCGGTATTGCCGATTTTAGCCGCAAGTTTATTGGCTGAAGAAGGAACGACCGTTTTAGATAATGTGCCAATTCTTTCTGACGTGTTCACTATGAATCAAGTGATCCGTCATTTGAACGTAGATGTAGCGTTTGATGAAGAGAATAATCGTGTGACACTTGATGCATCGAGAGAATTAGAAATTGAAGCACCTTATGAATACGTAAGCCAAATGCGTGCGTCAATCGTTGTGATGGGACCATTATTGGCTAGAAATGGTCATGCAAAAGTTGCAATGCCTGGTGGATGTGCGATTGGAAAACGTCCGATCGATTTACACCTAAAAGGTTTTCAAGCCTTGGGAGCAAAAATCATTCAAAAGAATGGTTATATCGAAGCAATCGCCGATCAACTGATCGGAAATACGATCTATTTAGATTTTCCAAGTGTTGGTGCGACACAAAACATCATGATGGCTGCTGTCAAAGCAAAAGGCACGACGATCATTGAAAACGTCGCACGTGAACCTGAAATCGTTGATTTAGCGAATATCTTAAATAAAATGGGTGCGAATGTTTATGGCGCTGGTACAGAAACGATGCGTATCGAAGGCGTTGATCATTTGCATGCAGTCAACCATTCAATCGTCCAAGACCGTATCGAAGCCGGTACTTTCATGGTAGCAGCAGCAATGACTGAAGGCAATCTATTGATCGCTGATGCGATTTCTGAGCATAATCGTCCATTGATCTCTAAATTGATCGAAATGGGTGCAACGATCACTGAAGAAGATGGTGGCGTTCGTGTCATCGGACCAAAACATATTTTACCAACAGATGTAAAAACAATGCCACATCCTGGTTTCCCAACGGATATGCAAGCACAAATGACTGCTATCCAGTTGGTTGCAGAAGGTACAAGTGTTGTGACTGAAACAGTCTTTGAGAACCGTTTCCAACATCTTGAAGAAATGCGCAGAATGAATGCACATGTAAAAATTGATGGCAACATTGCAATCATGGATGGTAATCACGAATTACAAGGTGCTGAAGTCTATGCAACAGATCTAAGAGCAGCAGCAGCGCTCGTATTAGCTGGTTTGAAAGCAAATGGAATCACACGCGTTCGTAACCTAAAATATTTAGATCGTGGCTATTATAATTTCCATATTAAATTGCAACAATTAGGTGCAGATGTGGAACGTGTAAATGTAGAAGAAACACCAGTCGAAAAAACACCACAAACAATCGCTTAAGGATGTGACGAGAGATGACGAGTCCACGCTATATTTTGATAAGTTTGGTAAAAATTTTAGCTGTCATTTTACTTGTACTCCTATTATTCATCATTGGAACAATGATCGGATATGGTTTGATTGGCGGTGGAAGTCCATTCAAGGTCTTTCAACCGAGCTTATGGTTGCATATCTTTGATTTCTTTAGTTAAGTGTGTACACTAGGTAACAGATAAGATAAAAAGAGGTTGTGGCAAAAGCGTACAGCTCCGAGAAATAAGCGCCAAAATCCGAAAATAGCTTTTCATATTTTTGGGTTTTGGCGCTTATTTCTGTAGGAATTGCTTTTAGAACACCGTTTATCCGGTTATAGGGGATGGTAAGTGGATGTATGACCAATCCTCTTTTTTATGGAGATGAAAATATGAAAAAGATTTTAATTTATTTAGTTCGAGGATATCAGCGTTTTATTTCACCTGCGTTCCCACCAAGTTGTCGGTATTATCCAACTTGTTCCAATTACATGATCCAAGCCATCCAAGTACATGGTGCGCTCAAAGGAACCCTAATGGGAACAGCACGCATCTTTCGTTGCCACCCATTTGTGAAAGGCGGTATCGATTATGTGCCTCGTAACTTTCGTTTGACGCGTAATAAAGAAGATCAATCGATGCCAGACTATAAAAAATACAAAAAATAGAGTCATTGATTTTTATTAGATGGGAGAAAGCGATGTTTCAACAATTGAACAAAAGTGACTTACCATGGGCGTTACTACTAGAAGCCGATCCTGATAAAAACAAAGTGATCGCTTATGTGACCAATGGCGATGGATTTATCTGGAAAGAGCAGGATGAAGTGATTGGTGTGCTTGTTTATGAAATCAGAGAAACGGAATGTGAAATCATGAATGTTTCTGTTGCTGATGCGCATCAAGGAAGTGGAATCGGTGGCAAGCTGATTGACCATGCACTCGAACAGTTGAGCAAAGAATGCAAACAACCAACAAAAATACTGATCCGTACAGGAAGTATCACGAATCCAGCGTTACATCTTTATCAGAAAAAAGGCTTTAAAGAAGTATCAAGAGAAAAGGATTACTTCATCAATAACTACCCAGAACCAATCTATGAAGAAGGAATACTTCTAAGAGATCAAGTCACTTTAGCCAAAGAATTATAGAATAAAAAGAAAGCGTTTCATAGTGAAACTAATGATGAAAAACTATTGAGGAGGAACAAATAAACATGGGGATTTTAGCATTCGACTTTGGCGGTTCAGCTGTCAAATATGGTTATTGGGAACAAGAAAAACTAACACATAAAGGTCAGTTCACAACACCAGCTACATGGAAAGAAATGAAAGCGCAACTATTGTTGGTATTCCAACAATTATCACAAGAAGTAGCAATCAGTGGGGTCGCCTTTAGTGCACCAGGTGTTGTGAATAGCCAACGACAAGTGATTGAAGGTATCAGCGCGATCCCTTATATCCATGGGTTTGATATTTATACTGAATTAGAGGAATTGTTTGGTCTGCCAGTTGCTATGGAAAATGATGCGAATTGCGCGGGAATGGCTGAGTTTTATGAAGGTGCTGCTCGTGGCTATCAAAATGTTGCTTTTGTAGTGATTGGTACAGGCGTAGGTGGTGCGATGTTCACTAATGGTGAATTGAATAAAGGCGCTCATCTTTATGGCGGAGAATTTGGCTTGATGTTTCTTAATGGGGAGCATACATTCAGTACATTAGGAACGGCAGTCCAAATGGCGTGGCGGTATTGTGAACGCAAAGGATTAGATAAACATACCTTTAGTGGAAAAGAAGTCTTTGAATTAGCAGAAAATGGTGATCCTCTCGCACAAGAAGAAGTTGAATCTTTTTATGATTATTTAACAAAAGGGTTATTTAGTATTCAATTTTCTTTTGATCCAGAAGTGATCGTATTGGGTGGCGGAATTTCTGCAAAAGAGGGATTACTGACAGAAATCAATCAACGGATGAAAAAATTGACGAATCATTTTGGGTTGAATGATTTTGATCCATTGATCACCCTGTGTGAGTATCGCAATGATGCGAACCTGATAGGGGCAGCAGCAAATTATCTAGCGCAACAAGAAGCAGGAAAATAAATTATCAAATAGAAGGCACGCAGTGAATGTTTTCTGCCGTTAAATGTGATAAACTATTGAGGAGGTGGGAAATAATGTCAAAAAAGAATAAAGATATTGAAGTGCGTACCGAAGAGATCAAAAAAACGATCAAAGGGAACACATATGAGGTAACGCAGTTATTTATTGGTAAAAAAATGATCGGTGAAATTTTAGCGTATGGCCCAAAAGAATTTGAGATTTTCTTGGGAGAAGAAGACTTTGGCAAAGAAAAAAGTCTTGAAAATGCGATAGAAACAGTAATTCGTCATTGGAATTTACACGAATAAAAAAATATCAAAAAAATTTTCAATAAAGGGTTGCAATCACTTGGAAAATTAGGTATTATAACTAAGTCAGGTTGATACAAACCTTTCGGAGGAGTAGCGAAGTGGCTAAACGCGACGGACTGTAAATCCGTTCCTTAGGGTTCAGTGGTTCGAATCCACTCTCCTCCATTTCATTGGGGTATAGCCAAGCGGTAAGGCAAGGGACTTTGACTCCCTCATGCGTTGGTTCGAATCCAGCTACCCCAGTTCCTAGAGTGATCAGTTGCAGATCACTCTTTTTTTTGTGTAAAACACCTTGTTTCTTGCTGATTTTGCTATTATAGGCTAGAGTAGATATAAGAAGAAAAAAAGGAGGCGGCACAAATGAAGTGGAAACAAAAAGTAGATGAAACAGCAGAAAAAATTTACGATATGATCAAATCGGAGAAGTACAATGTAGAGATCCATGTACCGAAAAAATCAGAAAAATTTGTCCAAATCAAAGCGAAACGTCCAACAAATCATACCAAAAAATGGTTGTCTAAAAATCGTTAAGAATAACAAAAGCTCTGAAGTTCACATAATCTTGTGTTCTTCAGAGCTTTTGTTATTTTTCAATCTCGATCCCTAAGACGGTCAAGTGACCATTTCCCACTAATTTGATGACTAAAGTAGCTAACTGCTGTGGTGTCATCTCGGTATCACTAGTGACCCACCAATGTAAAGTACCAGTAAAAATGGCAGTTATGTATTCTGTGATAAAGTCAATAGGTACTTCTAGTTCGTTCTCTGTGATTTTTAGACGATCAAAGATAGTGGCATATTTTTCTGATAAGAAAATTTTCAACTTTTTCCTGAAAAACTCGATCGAAGTGCCGTCCAAAGTCGTAATAAATATGGCTTTGTTCTCAGCCACCAATTGGTAAATTTGAGTTAAGGCGCGGTTGACCCGTTTCAGCTTCAATTTATTGCCTTCCATCAAGGGTTCCAAATCTAAGATCGAGGTAAATGTCTGGATAGCGATATGGAATAAATGCTCATAGAGATCTTGTTTATCTTTGAAATGAGCATAAAAAGTCGCACGATTGATCATTGCTTCATCGGCGATTTCTTGGATCGTGATTCGCTCCATACTTTTTGTTTCTAGTAAACGTAAGAACGCTTCAATAATCATTTTGTTGGTACGTTTCACTCGAAGATCGTTTTTCTTCATCATAAAAATCTCCTCACTTTTGGTCGACAAATCGCACACGATTGTTGTTTATCTCACAAACTGACGATTATTGCTTATTGCAATCGCTCTAAATCGTTTTAAAATAGATATATGTAGTATAACAGACGGTTTGTTCAATGTTCAACAAAGCGTTTTTTTAAGAAGGTGGCGAGACGATGAAAATGTACGGAGGTATCGATGTAGGTTCAACGACAGTAAAATTAGTGATTCTTGATAACCATGGCGAAACTCTTTTTGCTAAATACGAACGACATTATGCAGATATCAGAAAAGCAACCATCAACATATTAGAAGAAGCCAAAACAACCTTACAAGATCAGGGGATTGCTTTTGCCATCACTGGTTCTGGCGGTATGGGATTAGCGGAACATCTACAATTACCTTTTATCCAAGAAGTGATTGCATGTACAAAAACGATTGAAGAAAGGATTCCCGAAACAGATGTAGCAATTGAATTAGGGGGAGAAGATGCCAAAATTACTTTTTTTGGTTCTTCTTTAGAACAACGCATGAATGGTAGCTGCGCGGGAGGGACAGGCGCGTTTATTGATCAGATGGCAGCACTATTGAAAACCGATGCAAATGGGTTGAATGAACTAGCTAAAGCGTACCAACAGCTTTATCCAATTGCCTCTCGCTGTGGTGTATTCGCTAAAACGGATGTACAACCACTGATCAACGAAGGAGCGGCGAAAGCCGATATCGCTGCTAGTATTTTTCAAGCCGTCGTCAATCAAACAATCGCTGGTTTAGCAGCAGGCAGAAAGATCAAAGGAAAGGTCGCCTTTTTAGGTGGCCCACTTTACTTTATGTCCGAATTGCGCCAACGCTTTATTGAAACGCTTGGTCTATCGACAGAAGAAGTGATTTTTCCAGAAAATCCGCAACTATTCGTAGCATTAGGGGCAGCTTATCACGCAAAAACTTCAAAGGAAAAAACACTCAGTGAATTAATCCAGAAATTGAAAAGCCAAGAGCAAGAGTTGCTTCATCCATCTCGTTCTTTAGCGCCATTGTTTCAGAACGATCAAGAGTTAGCTGATTTTCGCAGCCGACACGAAAAAGCGAAGGTGCAAGAACGTGCGCTAGCTACCCATCAGGGGGTGGCTTTTCTAGGTATTGATGCTGGTTCGACAACGACGAAAGTCACCTTGATCAATCAATCAGGAGAGCTATTATTCTCATTTTATGGAAACAATGAAGGACAGCCTTTAGAAACAACCATCAACGTATTGAAAAATATGTATCAGCAAATGCCTAAAGACTGCTTTATCGGTAAAGCGGTAGTAACTGGCTATGGGGAAGCGTTGATCAAGAGTGCGTTGAAAATCGATATTGGCGAAGTTGAAACGATGGCGCATTATAAAGCAGCGAATTTTTTTCAACCAGGTGTCGATTTTATTTTAGACATTGGCGGACAAGACATGAAGGCAATGACGATCAAGGACGGTGCATTGTCCTCGATTCAATTGAACGAAGCCTGTTCTTCAGGTTGTGGTTCATTTATCGAAACATTTGCTAAGTCATTAGGTTATGGAATCCAAGATTTTGCGGTTGCTGCTATTTCAGCCAAGAACCCTGTGGACTTAGGTTCCAGATGTACGGTCTTCATGAATTCAAAGGTCAAGCAAGTCCAAAAAGAAGGCGCTTCTGTTGGAGACATCTCGGCTGGTCTATCTTATTCTGTGATCAAAAATGCGATCTACAAAGTGATCAAAATCAGAAAACCAGAAGATCTAGGCAATAAGATCGTGTGCCAAGGTGGAACCTTTTACAACGATGCAGTCTTGCGAGCATTTGAAACAATCAGTGGACGAGAAGTTGTTCGTCCTTCTATCGCAGGATTGATGGGTGCATATGGGGCTTCTTTGATTGCTTTGGAAGAATATCAAAAAGGGGAAATAAGTGAAGTACTCTCATTCGAAGAATTGTCTCAGTTGACGACAGAAAAAGAATTGACGCACTGTGGGTTGTGTGAGAACAATTGCCTATTGACGGTCACTTTATTTTCTGATGGTCGGAAATTGATTTCTGGTAATCGTTGTGAACGTGGGGCACAGATCAAAATCAAAAAAGCCGATAAGAAAATAAATTTAGTGGCTGAAAAATCTCGGCAATTATTCCGTTACCGTCCATTAAGAAAAACAGAAGCGGTCAACGGGGAAATCGGGATTCCAAGAGTATTGAATATGTATGAAAACTTTCCTCTTTGGCAGACTTTCTTTCGTACTTTAGGCTTTCGAGTAGTCTTATCCCCTCGTTCGAGTAAGGAAATCTACGAACAAGGGATCGACACGATTTCCAGTGATACCGTCTGCTATCCAGCAAAACTGGTGCATGGCCATATCCAGTCACTGATCGATGCTGGTGTTCCCTGTATTTTTTATCCGGGCGTGATCTTTGAGCAAAAGGAGAACAACCAAGCGGACAATCATTTTAATTGTCCCATCGTTCAAAGTTATCCAGATGTCATCAAAAATAATGTCGATGCGATTCGGGAAGGACGGATCGATTACCGTCAGCCGTTTTTGAATCTAGCGAACGAAGCATCAGTGGCAAAGACGTTACACCAAACATTTTCTGATTATGGATTTTCAGAAGATCAAATAAAAGAAGCCTTACACCAAGGATATGAAGCATTAGCCGATTTTAAAAAAGAGATTCAGCAAAAAGGAGAAGAAACCTTGAGGATGCTACATCAGAACAATGAACGTGGCATCGTCCTCGCAGGTCGACCTTACCATCTAGATCCGGAAATCAACCATGGGATTGCAGAATTGATCACACAAGAGGGCTTCCATGTCTTGACAGAAGATAGCATCGCTCATCTAGGAGATGTTGGGCAATTACGAGTAGTGAATCAATGGGTCTATCAATCAAGGTTATATGCCGCCGCCCGAGTCGTTGCCAAATCTAAGGAGTTGGAGCTGGTACAACTGAACTCTTTCGGGTGTGGGATCGATGCAGTCACGACGGATCAGGTAGAAGAGATCATGGCGCAATATGGCAAGTTATACACAGTTTTGAAAATTGATGAAGGCGCAAATTTAGGTGCCATCAGGATACGCTTGCGCTCATTAAAAGCTGCGGTCAATGCACGAACCAAACAACATTTTCAACCAACAAAACAATTTCTGACACCAGAAAAAATCACCTTTACCAAAGAAATGAAGAAAACACATACCTTGTTGTTGCCGATGTTAAGTCCTATCCATCAATCTGGTTTAGTTGATGTTGCTCTAAAATCCTCGGGATATCAAGTCGTTTGTTTGCCAAGTGAAAGTGGCAGTGCTGTTGATGTTGGGTTGAAGTACGTCAATAATGACGCGTGCTATCCGGCAATCATTTCGATTGGGCAAATAGTCGAGGCGTTAGAAAGTGGAATATATGACTTGAATCATACCAGTGTGATGATGACCCAAACGGGAGGGGGGTGCCGAGCGACCAATTATATCCCATTACTTCGCAAGGCGCTTGATGAAGCTGGCTTCCCACAGATACCCGTAGTTTCAGTGTCTTTCGGCAATCAAGGGGTGGAATCTTCTCCTGGCTTTACGTTCACATTGCCTTTGTTGAAACGTTTAGCTGTTGCTTTTTTATATGGCGATCTTTTTGAACGAGTCGTTTACCGCACTCGACCGTACGAGATAGAAAAAGGAATGATTGATGAAATGCACCATCGCTGGCTTGAACGAGTGGAGCGCAATGTCAAAAATGGATCTTTGACACACTTCAACCGAAATATGGCAAAAATCATCCATGATTTTGATACGGTCCCGCTAACGAATCAAACCAAACCTAAAGTAGGTATTGTTGGAGAGATTTTAGTCAAGTATTCACCTACAGCTAATAATGATATTGTCCGTTTATTAGAAGAGGAAGGTGCCGAAGTCGTTGTTCCTGATATCATGGGCTTTATGAATTATTCGATATACAACCAAATCTGGAAATATGAACATTTAGGTCATTCGAAAAAAAGCAAATGGGTCGCGCAGTTTCTTATCCGCTTGATTGAATATGTTGTAAAGCCAATGGATAAAGCATTAAGGAAATCACAACGCTTTGATGGAATAACACCAATTCATCAATTAGCAGAGGAAGCAAGCCAGATTTTATCAATTGGCAATCAGACTGGTGAAGGCTGGTTTTTAACCGGTGAGATGATTGAATTGTTGGAAAATGATGTGCCTAATATCGTTTGTATGCAACCATTTGGCTGTCTACCGAATCATGTCGTAGGCAAAGGGGTATTCAAAGAGCTTCGTCATCGTTACCCAAAAGCCAACATTACGGCAATCGATTATGACCCAGGTGCTTCCGTAGTCAATCAATTGAATCGAATCCGTTTGATGATGGCAACGGCCATGAAAACATTGGATCAATGATTAGTTGGGTGAACTTGAGCCAGCCTTTTTTGATTCTGTCGTTTCCGAGCAAGAATAGTAAGGGCTTGTTACTTTAATTACTTATTGAATAAGAGTGAATGATCATAGTTCTCTATCCAAACGCTATTATGTCGGAGGGCAAGGCAGTGGAATGAACCGCATGATGGGCTCTTTTTTGTTGAGAATTAGGTATATACCAGTTATAATAAAATAGAAATGAAAGGACGGGTAGATGTTATGTCGAATCAATTACCGGTATATATACAAATTCACGATCAAATCAAAAGTGAAATCGAGCAAGGCGTCTGGAAAATTGGAGATCGTCTTCCTTCAGAAAGAGAATTAGCCATCAAGTTCAATGTTAGTCGAATGACTTTAAGACAAGCAATCCAAAACTTAGCCGATGAAGGAATCCTTGAAAGAAAAATTGGATCAGGTACCTACGTGGCACGAGAAAAAGTCCAAGAAAAGATGTCTGGTGCAACCAGTTTTACCGAAATCATGGAATCACAAAATCGTGTACCATCCAGTCGAACGATTTCTTATTTTCTAACGTCACCAAGTTCGAGTGAAATGGAGAAATTGCAACTAAAAAAAGATGATACTATCTTACGAATGGAACGTATTCGTTTTGCTGATGATATCCCGATTTGCTTTGAAATTGCGAGTATTCCGCAAAAAATCATCGACGGATACAGCAAAGCAGAAATTACGGAGTCATTGTACCGAACACTCGAAGAAAAAAGAGGAAACAAGATTGGTGCGGCGAAACAAACAATTTCAGCAGTCTTAGCTTCAGAAAAAATTGCTGAATATTTAGAGGTCAAGCGAGGAGATGCCGTTTTACGTTTAAGACAGATTTCTTACTTTGAAGATGGCACGCCATTTGAATACGTACGTACCCAATATGTCGGCGACCGCTTTGAGTTTTATTTAGAAAGATGATCGTTCATATTGAATAAAAAGACCAGAGAATAGTCATCGGCATAGCTGCCTTCTATTCTTTGGTCTTTTTCTCTATGATCAGGCTCATTCTCTTGCTTGAATGAGTTGTTCATGATAAGAAACAGCGCCTTCAGTAAATGTCACTTGACCGCTCAAAAGTTCAATGATTGCTTCTTGGAAAGCAGAGACCTCTTTTTCATTGATCATGCAAACAACGATGACTTTTTCTGTATAGCGGATTTCTTTCACATTCACCTGCTGGAGTGCCAAGAAGTTTTCTATTTTTCCTAGCTGGGGATAGGTAACATGAATCGATAGTTCTTGTTGCAATGTCCCTTCAACGATGCCAATTTCTTGTAATGCGTGGGAAACTGAGTGCGCATATGCACGAATCAAGCCGCCTGCACCTAACTTGATCCCGCCGAAATAACGAGTCACAACAGCTGCAACATTGATTAGTTCATTTTTTTTGATGACTTCTAGCATCGGCACGCCAGCAGTTCCACTCGGTTCACCATCATCGCTACTTCGTTGAATCTCATTTTTTTCACCAATCACGAACGCACTACAATTATGATTGGCTTTCCAATGTTCTTTTTTTGTTTCTTGGATAAATTGTTTTGCTTCTTCTTCCGTTTCAACTCGCTTCAGTGAGCAGATAAAACGTGATTTTTTTATTTCAAGCTCACTTTGACCATTTTCTTTGATCGTGTAATAACGTTCTAACATCTGTTTCACTACTTTCATTATTTGTTCTCGTCTCTTTTCAAGTATAGAGAATTTTTTTCTGCATGACAATTATGTTAATAGTTGCTTAACGAAGGGAATATGGGATAATAAAGAAAAGTGAGGTGCGTAACATGAAAGAACGAGTCAAAAAGTATGATGCCATCACTCATTATTTAAAGACAAATGGTGGCTCTCAAATCACGCTGACATTTACTCAAATCGATGAGTTGCTTTTTCCAAGTAGTGCCTTGCCCCGTTCTGCACGAGAAAGTACGGATTGGTGGGCGAACGATTATAAACATCCTGAAAAAGGAGCCTATGGCTGGATCAATGCTGGCTATGAAGTAGTGGTCATCAATTTAGAAAAAGAATTTATCGTATTCAATCAATTAGTCAAATCCAGTTGGTTGTTTGACGAATAACTACTTTTCATCTGTTGATCGGATCACTCGATTCAAGTCCAAATTTAGCTCTAGCTACATATATCAGTATGATCTGAGTCCGGAAGTTTCTGTAAAAGAAATGGCACGCTGACTCAGTTTCATACTTTTTTTGTTTTCCATTAAAATCTTAGAGCTGGCTGATTCGTTTACTGGCTATTTTTCTAATTTGATCAAATACGATTTATTTTGCATGAAAGATTTCTTTTTTGGCGTATCTATTTTACGAAGGGAGAGAAGCGCACATGCAAGCAGAGGATTTTTATGGGAGACGCTTGTTAACTAGAGAAGTATCTGGGAATGAACATTACTATAAAAAATTGAACTATGAAATGGTCGATGCAGTCACAATAAAAAAGAAGCAGCTTTATTGCAATCGTTGCAGTCAAACAACTCCATTGCAAGAAGCGAAAATCAATGAATCTAGCTATTACTGTCCCCACTGTTTGTTATTAGGGCGTTGCGATACACAACAACAGCTCTACTTATTCGAACAACCAAATGGGAAAAAACGTCATATAAATGACTGTTGGGAAGGTCAGCTGACAACATTACAACAGCAAATTTCGGATGATCTATGTGAACGATCGGGTGAGCATTTGGTTTGGGCAGTTACAGGTTCAGGCAAGACGGAGATGCTTTACGCCAGTATCCGCGCTACCTTAGCTAAAGGTGGGAGAGTTGCTATCGCCTCACCAAGGATCGATGTTTGTCAGGAATTAAACCTACGACTAAGAAAGGTCTTCCCAGAAGAAACGATCCGCTTGCTTCATGGGAAAGCAGAAGAACCTTATCGTTCTGGTTCTTTAGTGATTTGTACGACGCATCAGTTGTATCGTTTTTACCGAGCATTTGCTCTTTTAGTAGTAGATGAAGTGGATGCTTATCCATTTGTGGGGGATCAAGGGTTAGCTTATGCAGTGGAAACCGCGCTACAAAGAAATGGCCAACTGATATATTTAAGTGCGACACCCGATGACCAGTTATTGAAAAAAAGCCGAACAGCTATGACTGTTCATCAGTTGGCTTTACGCTTTCATCAACGATTATTGCCAGAACCGAAACTGCTTTTTTGGGATCAGTGGGCAAATCGCTGTTTGCACCCAAAAAAGAATCAACGATTGTGTCGCTTGATCCAAGAGCTAGTCAAAGAAAACCATGTGCTATTATTTTGCCCGAGTATCTCCTTAATGGAACAATTGGAAAAACAATTAAAAAAACAACTGTCTTGTCGTATGACATCCGCCTCTTCTAAAGATGAAGCACGTAGTAGAAAAGTCCAAAATATGAGAGAGCAACAATACGATGTCTTTTTGACCACGATGATCTTAGAGCGTGGGGTAACATTTGAACGGATCTCCGTCATTGTTTTAGGCGCCGACCATCCAGTCTTCAGCAAATCTTCACTAGTCCAAATCGCAGGGCGTGCCGATCGAAAGGGAGGATTCACGAATAGTCAGGTCTATTTTTTCTATGAAGAAAAGACACCTGCCATCGCAAAAGCGTGTAAAGAAATCAAACAAATGAATAAAAAAGGAAAAGAGCAACGAGATGAATTGCGTATACTGTAAGAAAACCTTTAGTAGAAATATAACAATTGGCGAATTGCTTGGACTGAAAAAAATCGCGAGATGTTGCCAGGAGTGTCAATGTTTATTCCAACGAATACAACAGGAGAGTAGCTATCAGTGCGAGGGATGCCAAAAAGTAGTGAATAGACAGGCTGTCGATCAGCATGACTATTGCCGAGATTGTTTGAGTTGGCAAACGCGTTACCCTGACTATCCTTTTTGTCATCGTGCGTTCTTTCATTATGATCAAGCGTTCCAAACTTGGCTCAAACAGTATAAATTCATGGGTGATATCCAGTTGGCGCATACCTTTAGCGTAGAGTTGCAAGAATTGCGAAAACAGTACAAATCGTTTGTTTTTTGTCCAATCCCATTGTCTACAGAAAGGATCAACGAAAGAGGATTCAACCAAGTGAGTGAACTATTGAGAGCTGCAGGGCTTCCTTTTCAAGAATTGCTGATCAGAGGAAAACATCATACACCACAAGCCAAGAAAACAAGAGCGCAACGTTTGTCTACATCACAACCATTTGTTTATCAGCCATCTACACTGAAAATCAAAGGGGAAAATATCTTACTGATCGATGATGTTTATACGACTGGCCAGACGATGTTCCATGCAGCGACCTGCCTATTGGCGCAGTCACCCAATAAAGTACAGACGTTCTCACTTGCTAGATAAGCTTTTTGTAGAAACAGCAGTAAAATGACAGCGATTTAGTTTGCAAATGCTTACGAGTTCGATATAATGGAAGTAAGAAGAGGGAAAGAGTGGTCCTTCTCCTTCTTGATTGTGGTAGATGAAAGGGGTAGTTTTTATGTTTAGATATAATGTACGCGGCGAAAATATCGAAGTAACTGAAGCGATTCGTGACTACGTAGAGAAAAAAGTAGGAAAATTAGAACGTTATTTCAGCGATGCTCCCGATGCTACGGCGCATGTGAATTTAAAAGTTTATACTGAAAAAACAGCAAAAGTGGAAGTTACGATTCCATTACCTTATCTCGTATTACGTGCCGAAGAAACTTCACCAGATCTATATGCAAGTATTGATTTGGTTGTTGATAAATTGGAACGTCAAATCCGCAAATTCAAAACAAAAATCAATCGCAAATCTCGTGAAACTGGTTTGAATACAGCAAATGCGGCGGTTATGTTCAATAATGAAGACGAAGAAGAAAATGAGTCTGAATTAGATATCGTGCGTACAAAACGCCTGTCATTGAAACCAATGGACAGCGAAGAAGCTGTTTTACAAATGAATATGTTAGGCCATAACTTTTTCATCTTTGAAGATGCAGAAACGAATGGTACAAGCATTGTTTACCGTCGTAAAGATGGCAAATATGGATTGATCGAAACTGATTGAGAAATAACGAAATAATAACATGAGAAAAACTTGCAGTGGTCTCTAATGACTACTGCAAGCTTTTTTTTCGGATTGAATAGATAAAAAAGAATATGAAATAATTATGAAGATATCACTTTAATTGTCTTAAGTTATTTCATTTATCCACAACTAATGATAAAATAAGAAACAGAGTCTACATAGTTTGGATATTATATAAAAGGAGATTAAACAACGCATGGCCAATTTTATTCGTTCGATTATCGAAAATGATAAGAAAGAACTAAAACGTTTAGAAAATATTGTAAAAAAAATCGAAGCTCATGCTGATGATATGGCAGCATTAACAGATGAACAATTAAAAGCAAAGACAACCGAATTTAAGGAAAGATATAAAAAAGGGGAAACATTAGATCAACTTTTACCAGAAGCTTTCGCAGTCGTTCGTGAAGCAGCAAAACGCGTATTAGGATTGTACCCTTACCCTGTGCAGTTGATGGGGGGGATCGTCCTTCATGATGGAAATATTCCAGAGATGCGTACCGGTGAAGGGAAAACCTTGACTGCTACGATGCCTGTTTATTTAAATGCTTTGACAGGAGAAGGCGTTCACGTAGTTACTGTCAATGAATACTTGTCTACCCGTGACTCCAATGAGATGGGTGAGTTATACAACTTCTTAGGTTTGACAGTTGGTTTGAATATCAATTCAAAATCAGCAGATGAAAAACGTGAAGCCTACAATTGTGATATTACGTATAGTACAAACAACGAGCTAGGGTTTGACTATTTGAGAGACAACATGGTCGTTTATCGTCATCAAATGGTACAACGTCCATTGAACTATGCGATCGTCGATGAAGTCGATTCGATCTTGATCGATGAAGCAAGAACGCCATTGATCATTTCTGGACAAGCAGAAAAGTCAACTGCGTTATATACGCGTGCTGATAACTTTGTCAAACGATTGAAAGAAGAAGAAGATTATAAAATCGATGTTCAATCAAAAACGATCAGCTTGACTGAAGCGGGAATTGAAAAAGCCGAAGAAACTTTCGGTTTAGATAACTTATATGATATTGAAAATTCTGCTTTAACGCATCATATCGATCAATCATTACGCGCAAACTATATCATGATTTTAGATATCGACTATGTGGTCCAAGATGGAAAAGTAATGATCGTTGACCAATTTACTGGTCGTATCATGGATGGACGCCGTTATTCTGATGGCTTACACCAAGCGATTGAAGCCAAAGAAGGCGTGGAGATCGAAGATGAAACAAAAACGATGGCATCGATCACATTCCAAAACTATTTCCGTATGTATAAGAAATTATCTGGTATGACAGGGACAGCGAAGACAGAAGAAGAAGAGTTTAGAGAAATCTACAACATCCAAGTCATTCAAATCCCTACAAATCGTCCGGTCATTCGTGATGATCGTCCAGATTTGTTATATCCGACATTGACAAGCAAATTCAATGCAGTCGTTCAAGATATCAAAGATCGTTACCGCAAAGGACAACCTGTTCTTGTAGGTACTGTCGCTGTTGAAACGTCTGAATTGCTTTCTGATTTATTGAACCGAGAACGCGTCCCTCATGAAGTACTAAATGCCAAAAACCACTTTAAAGAAGCCGAAATCATCATGAATGCTGGTCAAAAAGGAGCAGTTACGATTGCAACGAACATGGCTGGTCGTGGTACGGATATCAAGTTAGGTCTAGGTGTTCGTGAGTTGGGTGGATTAGCCGTTATTGGTACAGAACGTCACGAATCAAGACGTATCGATAACCAGTTACGTGGACGTGCCGGTCGTCAAGGAGATCCAGGGATGTCACAATTCTACTTGTCTCTTGAAGATGACTTGATGAAACGATTCGGTTCAGAACGAATCAAAGCTTTCTTGGAACGCATGAAGATCGGTGAAGAAGATGCAGTGATCCAAAGTAAGATGTTGTCGAAACAAGTTGAATCTGCGCAAAAACGTGTAGAAGGAAACAACTACGACACACGTAAAAACGTTCTTCAATACGATGACGTGATGCGTGAACAACGTGAAGTCATCTATAAACAACGTCAAGACGTCATCATGGAAGAAACAAGTCTATCTGAACCATTGATGAATATGGTCAAACGAACGATCAGTCGAGTAGTAGATGCACATACTCAACTTGAAAAGGAAAACTGGAACCTTGAAGGGATCGTTGACTTTGCTGGTAGTACACTTGTTCATGAAGACAGTATTTCATTGGCTGATCTAGAAGGCAAGACACCGCAACAAATCAAAGAATTCTTAAATGAAAAAGCACAAGAAATCTTTAATACGAAAGCTTCACAACTAAATGGACCTGAGCAATTACTTGAGTTTGAAAAAGTCGTGATCTTACGTGTTGTCGATTCAAAATGGACAGACCACATCGATGCAATGGATCAATTACGTCAATCGATCGGACTACGTGCTTACGGACAAAACAATCCACTTGTCGAATATCAAACAGAAGGCTACAAAATGTTTGAAGACATGATTGGTGCAATCGAATACGAAGTAACACGTATCTTTATGAAAGCGGAGATCCGTCAAAACGTCCAACGTGAACAAGTATCTCAAGGACAGCCTGTTCAACCAACAGAAGGCGGCGCGAAAGAAAACAGTCGATTGAATGTGAAATCACAGCCTGTCAGTGTCAATAAAGTTGGTCGTAATGACCCTTGTCCATGTGGCAGTGGTAAAAAATTCAAAAATTGTCACGGCAAGAATGAAATGTAATCTTTCCTATTGAAAGAAATCGTTCATACTGAACAATAAGATTTGATCAATTCAGAAAAGGAACTCCCCTCATATGAGAGTGATCGTTCCTTTTCACAAACTAAAATAGATAGGGAATCTTAAAGCACTATTTTTTGTTTTATGACTTCCCTGAGGTCAAACAGTACTGAGCCTCAAGAAATAAGGTGGAATCCGCAAAAATCGTTCGTTGAATTTTTGTGGATTCCACCTTATTTCCGAAGAGGTTACTTTTGGGACACACTACCATTAAGAACGGAATGAAAAAGGGAAAGTGGCAAGCTTGTCGCATCTTATTCTTTCTGTTCGTTCAAGATTCTGGTAGACTAAACAATGAAGATTAGACAGAAAGAAGGAAATCGAAATGGAAATTTCTGAAATTCGAAACCTCCTAACCGAAATGCAAGAGAAAGTCACAAGTTTTAGGGGGTCTCTTTGACTTAGATCAGCTGGAAGAAGATATTGCTGAAGCAGAAGCAAAAATGGCTGAACCAGGTTTTTGGGATGATAGTGAAGCTGCACAAAAAGTGATCAATGAAAATAATGCAAACAAAGAAACCTATGATCAGTTCAATGAACTCGCACAAGAGCTAGAAGAACTAGAATTGATGGTGGAAATGTTACAAGAAGAGCCAGATGCGCAAATGCAAGAAGAAGCACAAGAGCGAATCAGTGCGTTAGCTGAAAAGATGACGACTTACGAATTAGCCATGTTACTAGACGGACCTTATGACCGCAATAACGCCATCGTCGAGCTGCATCCAGGTGCTGGGGGAACAGAATCTCAAGACTGGGGAAGTATGTTGTTACGAATGTACACCCGTTGGTCAGAGCAACACAACTACCAAGTGGAAATGTTAGATTACCAGGCTGGTGATGAAGCTGGAATCAAAAGTGTGACATTATTGATCAAAGGGCATAATGCTTATGGTTATTTGAAATCAGAAAAAGGCGTTCACCGTCTGGTTCGGATCTCGCCATTTGATTCGGCGAAACGTCGACATACGTCATTCTGTTCGGTCGATGTCATGCCAGAATTAGATGACATGATCGACATCGAGATCAATCCTGATGATTTGAAGATCGACACTTACCGAGCAAGTGGAGCGGGTGGACAGCATATCAACAAAACAGAATCTGCTGTACGGATCACGCATTTGCCAACAGGAACGGTCGTTGCCAGTCAGGCACAACGCTCACAATTAAAAAACCGTGAACAAGCGATGGGGATGCTGAAAGCAAAACTTTATCAATTGGAAGTTGAAAAGAAAGAACAAGAAGCAGCTGCATTACGTGGGGAACAAATGGAAATCGGCTGGGGCTCACAGATCCGTTCTTATGTTTTCCATCCGTATTCGATGGTCAAAGATCATCGGACCAATGTGGAAACTGGAAATGTCCAAGCGGTGATGGATGGCGAGTTAGACCCATTCATCGATGGCTATTTAAAAATGCATATATAGTATGCTTACGATTAGTAGTAAATTGAAATAAAATTGTAAGATTTCGAAAGCAAGCTGAAACATTCCCATGCTATAATGACTAAAGACTGAAAAGATATGGAGAGAACGCCATGATTGAAATGAAGGATGTAATGAAGAAGTACTCAAATGGTACCACAGCTATCCGAAATCTCTCGATCGTCATTGACCAAGGAGAGTTTGTTTATGTAGTAGGACCATCTGGTGCTGGTAAATCTACATTCATCAAATTGATGTACCGAGAAGAAAAAGCAACGAAAGGAACGTTGAACGTTGCTGGCCATGATCTGATAAATATCAAAGATCGTGAAGTACCTTATTTACGTAGAGAAATCGGAGTAGTTTTCCAAGACTATAAATTGTTACCTCGAAAAACAGTATATGAAAATGTCGCATATGCGATGCAAGTCATCGGTAGAAAACCTCGTGACATAAAAAAACGTGTCATGGAAGTTTTAGACTTAGTCGGCTTGAAACATAAAGTACGTGTTTTCCCAAGTGAATTATCAGGTGGGGAACAACAACGTGTTTCGATTGCTCGAGCAATCGTGAATACACCAAAAGTATTGATTGCAGATGAACCGACAGGAAACTTAGACCCGGAAAACTCATGGGAAATCATGAAGTTATTGGATCGGATCAATGCGCAAGGAACGACTGTTGTGATGGCTACACATAACAGTACGATCGTTAATACAATTCGTCACCGCGTAATCGCCATTGAAAATGGCCGGATTATTCGTGACCAAGCGGAAGGGGAATATGGATACGATGATTAGAACCTTTTTCCGCCACTTATTAGAAAGTATCAAAAGTTTAAAACGAAACGGTTGGATGACCATCGCATCAATCAGTGCGGTGACGATCACACTGACTTTGGTTGGTGTATTTATGGCAATCATCATGAATGCGACTAAATTAGCCGAAGACATCGAAGGTAACGTAGATGTTTCTGTGTTCGTTGATATCGGGACGAATGAGAAAGATATGAAAACACTCGAAAAAGAATTGAATGAACTTGAACACGTCAACAAAGTTGAATTTTCAAGTAAAGACCAAGAATTAAAGAAAATCCAAGATCAAATGGGTGATTCTTGGAGTTTGTTTGAGGGAGACGGCAATCCGTTATACGATGTATACGTTGTAACAACGACACAACCTTCTTATACTAAAGAAGTTTCTGAAGAAGCCGCGAAGTTGAAAAATGTTTTCCGTTCGGATTATGGTGGCACTTCGTCTGACCGAATCTTTGATATTGCTGCGGCAGTACGTACATGGGGATTAGCAGCAGCTGCCTTGCTATTATTTGTCGCGATGTTCTTGATCTCAAATACGATTCGTATCACGATCATTTCACGTCAAAGAGAGATCCAGATCATGCGTTTAGTGGGTGCCAAGAATGGCTATATCCGTTGGCCTTTCTTCCTTGAAGGAGGTTGGATCGGCTTGATTGGAGCCATTATTCCTGTTTTGATTCTCACATTTGGGTATCAGGAAATCTACAAATTGTTCAACCCAACCTTGTTGCGTTCAAATTACTCATTGATACAGCCACAGGATATCGTTTGGAAAATCGACGCATTGATGGCCGGTATTGGTGTCATTATTGGTTCATTAGGTTCGATTATTTCAATGAGAAGATTCTTGAAATTTTAGTCAAAGATATGAAGCAGACCAGTGGGAGCGATCCTGCTGGTTTTTTTTTGTAAAAATTTTCATTCTCGAAAAATCTATTTTATAGAAAAATAAACTTACTCTTTCCTGTCTATCTATAGTATTCTAAGGAAGTCGGTTTTTCTGGTAGACAAATCAGTGGTTTTTCTTTACTTTAAAAAACAACTTCGCTATCCTAAGGAGGATAGCCGGATAAGAGGTGAGGCAATGGATATTATTTTTGACAATTTTTCGACGATCTTACTGCTTACGAACACATTATTATCTTTAGTGATCGTTTTTACCGAAAGAAAAGAAACTGCTCAAACTTGGGCATGGTTACTTGTATTGACTTTTATCCCAATACTAGGTTTTTTCCTTTACATTTTCTTTGGACGTGGGATTTCAAAAGATAAGATATTTGATTTGAAGATTCAAGGAAAGATCGGTAAGAACTTAGAGATCGAAGAGGATCGACAGGCATTGATGCGGGGATTATACCCACATCCTCCGACTGGACAAGTGGATGTCAAACAGTTGATTTATATGTTAACTGTTGGAGAAAGCACACTGTATACCACAAGCAATGATGTGACGCTGTTCACCGATGGCAGAGAAAAATTTGACCGGTTGATCGAGGATATTGAACAGGCAACTGACCACATCCATCTACAATATTATATTTATCGCAGCGATAGCTTAGGGATCGAGGTCTGCCAAGCATTAACTTCTGCTGCTCGCAGAGGGGTACAAGTAAGAGTTTTACTAGATGCGTGGGGATCGACGGAAGTTTCAACCAAGTTTTTCCATGAGTTAAAAGAAGCTGGTGGAGAAGTTGCTTTCTTTTTTCCGCTTTTTGTTCCTTATCTGAACCCGCGAATCAATTATCGGAATCATCGAAAGATCGTAGTAATCGATGGGAAAATTGGTTATACAGGTGGATTCAATGTGGGAAATGAGTATTTAGGTCTCGTGCAAAAATTTGGTTATTGGCGAGATAATCATTTGCGTATCTATGGTGAAGGAGTCTATGCGCTACAAAATCGCTTTTTGATGGATTGGAATTCTCAACATACCAAAGAAGTGCATTATGCGGCGCGCTTTTTCCCAAGTATTGCATCAACCGGTGAGATTGCCTTACAGGTCGTGACGAGTGGACCAGACTCAGAACATGAACAAATCAAAATGACGTACCTTAAAATGATCTCACTGGCCAAGCGGGAGATCTTGATCCAAACGCCTTATTATATTCCAGATGAATCAATCCATGAAGCGTTGAAATTGGCATTGTTATCCGGTGTGAAGGTCCATTTGCAGATCCCCAATAAACCAGATCACCCATTAGTTTATTGGGCAACGTATTCTTTTGCTGCTGAATTGATCGAATATGGTGCTGTCATCGAAACTTATGAAAATGGATTTATTCATGCGAAGACAATGATCATCGATAGCGGAATCGTTTCCGTAGGTTCAGCAAACATCGACGTTCGTTCTTTCCGTTTAGATTTTGAGGTCAATACACTGATCTATGACGAACGGCTCGCAACTCAAGTGCGAGGGGCATTTTTTGAAGATGCAAAAGTTTCTGAGCGTTTGACAAAAGAACGTTACGAGGCTCGGGGCTGGATGATCAAGCTAAAAGAGGGATTGGCTCGACTTGTTTCGCCACTCTTGTAAAAAACTGAACAAAAAAGGACATGAAATAGACTCATAAGAGCAGATTTTCATGTCCTTTTCTATCGGGGCCATTTCTGTAGTTTTATTACAAGAAATGGAGAAAGCGTCTCGCAAGAGCGGGAATTAACTTTTGGGGTATTTCTTGTTTTTTGGGGAAAGCAAGAAATAAGTTAATGCTTGCTTGGTACAGAGACACATTTCAATGCCAGTATAGCATAGAAAAATTTATTGAGATAGTATTTTTTTTAATTAAATTAAATTATTTGTTATTTAATAAAATCAATTGATTTTCAAGTAATAGCGAAAATGTTAAAATGGAAATACTTTAGGATTGAAGGAGATTTCTAATGAAAAAATTACGATTATTATTACCAATGATAGCACTAATTATAACAATGTCTGGGTGTTCAAACCTGGTCGACCAAGGTGAATCGATCACAGCGGTGGGATCATCCGCTTTACAACCTTTAGTTGAAACGGTTGCTGAGACATATCAATCAGAAAATCCCGGCAAATTTATCAATGTACAAGGTGGCGGAAGTGGTACTGGTTTATCGCAAGTCCAATCAGGCGCTGTTGAGATCGGTAATTCTGATTTGTTCGCAGAGGAGAAATCAGGGATCGATGCGTCCGCACTGATCGACCATCGAGTAGCAGTAGTGGGCATTACACCAATTGTCAACAAAGAAGTCGGCATCGACAACATTTCGATGGAAGACTTGAAAAAAGTATTTACTGGAGAATTGACGAACTGGAAACAACTAGGTGGGAAAGATCAGCCAATCGTGATCTTGAACCGTGCAGCAGGTAGTGGAACGAGAGCAACTTTTGAAAAATGGGTCTTAGACGGTGAAACAGCGATTCGTTCCCAAGAACAAGATTCTAGTGGAATGGTCCGTCAAATCGTTGCGGATACCCCAGGAGCAATCAGCTATGTCGCATTCTCTTATGTATCAAAAGATGTGGATACACTGAAAATCGACGGAGTCGAGCCAACAGACAAGAATGTCACAACAAATGATTGGACGATTTGGGCTTATGAGCATATGTATACGCGAAAAGAGACAAGTCAATTAACGAAAGACTTTTTAGCTTATATCTTATCAGATGAAGTGCAAAAAAATATTGTTGGAGATTTAGGCTATATTCCAGTGTCGAGTATGAAAGTTGAACGCGATTGGGAAGGTAATGTGGTGAATTAACCATCTTTACACAAAATTTACAAAGTTAGCAAAAAATTTACATGTTATTAAAATCAAATTGATATTCGCTTAGTAGACTGTATAGGTATGTTAAAGGACCAAGGAGGAATCATCTGTGGAAGATGTAAAAAAAGCACTAGTAACTAAATCCAAGCGCTCGAAAATGGAACAACGTGGAAAGTTTATCAGCTTTTTATGTATTGCATTGATTGTAGTGGTTGTTTTAGCAATATTTTATTTTGTTGCCAGCAAAGGGTTAGCGACCTTTTTTGTTGATAAAATCAATGTTTTTGATTTCTTATTTGGAACAAATTGGAATCCGAGCGCACTCGGGCCGGATGGAAAACCAATGGTAGGAGCTCTACCAATGATCGCGGGTTCGTTTATCGTTACTTTTTTATCTGCGATCATTGCAACACCTTTTGCCATCGGAGCAGCTGTGTTCATGACAGAAATCTCTCCGAAAAACGGAACAAAGATTTTACAACCGGTCATTGAACTACTTGTAGGTATTCCTTCAGTTGTTTATGGGTTTATCGGTCTATCCGTCATCGTTCCATTCATTCGCGGCATTTTTGGCGGAACGGGTTTTGGTATTTTAGCCGGAACATTTGTGTTGTTCGTAATGATCTTACCAACGGTTACGACGATGACAGTCGATGCGTTAAAAGCCGTACCAAGACACTATCGTGAAGCTTCTCTTGCATTAGGAGCAACGAGATGGCAAACCACATATAAAGTAGTCTTACGCGCAGCAATTCCAGGAATCTTGACAGCTATCGTCTTTGGGATGGCTCGTGCCTTTGGTGAAGCCTTAGCGATCCAAATGGTTATCGGTAATGCGGCATTGATGCCAACAAGCTTTACTACTCCAGCTGCAACGCTGACATCGATCTTGACGATGGGTATCGGAAATACAATCATGGGTACCGTTGAAAACAACGTGTTGTGGTCTCTAGCCTTGATCCTACTCTTGATGTCATTATTCTTTAATATCGTTATCCGCTTGATTGGTAAGAAGGGAGAATTGAAATAATGAATGCAAAACGTTCTGATAAAATAGCAACAGGTGTCTTATATGTGATTTCAGGCATCATCGTCCTGATCCTCGCTGCGTTGCTTCTTTATATCTTAGTTCGCGGTATTCCACATATCTCTTGGGCATTTTTGACTGAACCGTCAAAAGCGTATCAAACTGGCGGAGGAATTGGAATCCAATTATTCAACTCTATCTATTTACTGATCATCACAATGATCATCAGTTTTCCGATTTCACTGGGTGCAGGAATCTACTTGTCTGAGTATGCAGGTAAAAACTGGTTGACAGATATCATCCGCACATCCATTGAGATTCTTAGCTCATTGCCTTCTGTCGTTGTCGGTCTCTTTGGTTTCTTGGTTTTCGTTATCCAATTCCAATATGGGTTCTCGATCATTTCAGGTGCCTTGGCATTAACCGTATTCAACTTGCCTTTATTGACTCGGACAGTCGAAGAATCTTTACAAGCTGTTCATTATACACAACGTGAAGCTGGTTTAGCTCTAGGATTGTCTCGTTGGGAAACAGTGCTTCGTGTCGTTGTTCCTGAAGCGACACCAGGTATTTTGACGGGGGTCATCTTGAGTTCTGGTCGTATTTTCGGTGAGGCCGCAGCGTTGATCTATACCGCTGGTCAAAGTGCGCCAGCCTTAGATTTCACTAACTGGAATCCATTTAGCATTTCCAGCCCGATCGGTATCTTCCGACAAGCTGAAACACTAGCTGTCCACATTTGGAAAATCAATACAGAAGGAACGATGCCCGATGGGGTTTCCGTTTCGGCAGGAGCTTCTGCAGTATTGATCATCGCTGTGTTACTATTCAACTTTGGTGCTCGAGCAATTGGAAAACGTCTGCACCGTAAAATGACTTCAGCTTAAGGAGAAGAAGCAGAATGAAAGAATATAATATGAATGAAACCAACATCATCAAAATGGGCGCTGAAAAAGAGATCGCGCTATATACAGATGATTTGCATGTATGGTATGGCGATAACGAAGCCATTAAAGGTGTCAATCTTGAATTTGAAAAGAATAAAATCACTGCATTGATCGGACCATCAGGGTGTGGGAAGTCCACTTATCTACGTTCATTGAATCGAATGAACGATGGGATCGCAAACACGAAGATCACTGGAAAGATCATGTATAAAGATGTCGATGTCAATGCACCACAAATCGACGTTTACGAAATGCGCAAACGAATCGGCATGGTGTTCCAACGTCCGAATCCTTTTAGTAAATCAATCTATGACAATATTACGTTTGCCTTGAAACAGCATGGTGAGAAAAACAAACAAAAACTAGATGAGATCGTCGAAACTAGTTTGAAGCAAGCGGCATTATGGGATCAAGTCAAAGATAGTTTGAATAAAAGTGCTTTGGCGTTATCAGGTGGACAACAGCAACGTCTTTGTATCGCTCGTGCAATTGCGATGAAACCAGATATTTTATTGCTTGATGAACCAGCGAGTGCGTTAGACCCGATTTCAACTGGGACTGTTGAAGAAACGTTAGTCAACTTAAAAGAAGATTATACGATTATTATTGTGACTCACAATATGCAACAAGCTGCCCGGATCAGCGATTATACTGCGTTCTTCTATCTTGGAAATGTGATCGAGTATGACAAGACGAATAAGATATTTACTAGACCTAAGATTCAGGCAACTGAAGACTATGTGTCCGGTCATTTTGGTTAAGACGGAGGACTTGCTATGACAAAAGAAATTATCTCATCAAAAGATCTTCATCTGTATTATGGGGAAAAAGAAGCCTTGAAAGGCATTGATCTAAGTTTCAATAAAGGCGAGATCACTGCAATGATCGGACCATCTGGTTGTGGGAAATCTACTTATTTACGTTCATTGAATCGTATGAATGATTTGATCTCAGGTGTAACGATCACTGGTAGTGTCGTTTACAAGGGCAATGATATCTACAGTCCTAAAACGGATATCGTTGGGCTACGTAAAGAAATCGGTATGGTGTTCCAACAACCAAATCCTTTTCCATTTTCCATCTATGAAAATGTCATTTATGGGTTGAAAATCAAAGGTGAAAAAGACAAAAAAGTGTTAGACCAAGTAGTAGAAGAGAGCTTGAAAGCAGCATCTGTTTGGGAAGATGTCAAAGATAAATTGCATAAAAGTGCGTTGTCTTTATCAGGTGGACAACAACAGCGAGTGTGTATTGCCCGTGTGTTAGCTGTCAATCCAGAAATTATTTTATTAGATGAGCCAACTAGTGCCTTAGATCCAGTCTCTACTGGTAAAATAGAAAGTATGTTATTAGAGTTAAGAGAACGCTATACGATGATCATTGTGACTCACAATATGTCACAAGCATCACGTATCTCAGACAAAACAGCTTTCTTCTTAGATGGCAATTTGATCGAGTTCAACAATACGAAAAAAATATTTATGAATCCTGATAAAAAAGAAACGGAAGATTATATTTCAGGACGATTCGGATAAGGAGGAAAGAGGATGTTACGAACACAATTTGAAGAAGAATTATTGAACCTTCATAATCAATTTTACGAAATGGGAATGATGGTTAGTAATGCCGTGCATAAATCAGTGCGCTCTTATACAAAACACGACAAAGTTCTTGCAAAAGAAGTAATTGAAAATGACATTACAATCAATGATATGGAAACACGATTAGAGAAAAAAAGTTTTGAAATGATTGCTTTGCAACAACCGGTGACAACTGATCTACGAACGATCATCACAGTCATGAAAGCAAGTTCAGATTTAGAGCGTATGGCTGACCACGCAGTATCAATCGCCAAGTCAACGATTCGTCTTAAAGGAGAAACAAGAATTCCTGAAATCGAAAAAGAAATCTCTGATATGTCTGATTATGTCAAAAAAATGGTAGATAATGTCTTAGTCGCTTACGTTAAAACAGATGAAAAGGACGCACGTACGATTGCAAACATGGATCATCGTGTCAATGAATCCTTCAATCGGATCTACAATGCAACGATCAAAAATATGCAAGCAAATCCCGAAACTGTTATCAGTGGAACGGACTATGTCAACGTAGCAAGTTATTTAGAGCGGATCGGTGATTACGTAACAAATATCTGTGAATGGATCGTGTATCTAGCTACAGGTAAAATCACTGAGTTGAACACAAATCATAACGAAGAGACTAATCAAAGATAAAAATCATTCGCTGATTTTTGTCAAATGCTGATCAGTATTTCTGAGAAATAAGCGCCAACTTCCGAAAAGAGAGATATATTTTTGGAAGTTGGCTTTTTTATTAATATAGAAGACAATTATTCGAGATTTGGTGATGATTAATTGTTTGTTGTTATCCATTTCATAAATTTTAAGGATCGGGTACATTAGATATCCTGTTCCTTCTAAAAACGAATAGACGGTGTTCAAGAAGCAAAACTTCGGATATAAGTCAAAAAATCAAAAATGAAAAAGCCATTTTTCGATTTTTCTGCCTTCTGCCTTAGTGCTGAGCGCTTCTTTCACAACCTCTGAAAGGAAGGCGTATGTACAAAAAAAATCGATTATTGATCAAATGTTTGATTCTTTGTAGTTGTTTTGTGGCCGCATGGGTAATCCAACATGCCACTGAATGGTACGAAGACCCAATCATGCAAGTACAGCAAGTATCGCTAGAAAATGAACAACAAGTAATCAAAGGAGAATTGATGAATACGCAAGCGAAAGGAACAGAACTCACTCTGTTTATTCCGCACCAAGAAAATCAGATCGAACATGCAAAAGTTAAGACGAATCAACTTTATCTCGTACGAAAAATCGGGGATGAATGGCAGATACTCAGCAAAAAGAATGACGGATGGTTATTCCTTTTTACAAGTTTATTTATCTGCGCGCTCTTATTCGTAGGCGGAAAAGCAGGCATATTCACTTTGATCAGTGTAGGGCTCAATCTCTTGTTATTGATTTTACTTCTTCAAGGTTTCACGCAGATCCAAGGGATATCTTTGGTGATGACGAGCGTCCTTTTTGTTTTTCTAGGAACGGTCATTTGCGTTTTTGCCTTAGATGGTTGGCAACAAGGTGGACTGATAAAAATCGTCGCAACCATGACGAGTGTAGGTGTAGCTTTTCTAATTTGTTTGTTCGCAATGGATTATTTGAACGATCAAGGATTACGTTATGAGGAAATGAGTTACTTGACTCGACCGTATCGTTCCGTTTTTTTAGCTAGTTTATTAGTAGGGATGACAGGTGGGGTATTGGATACAGTCGTCACAGTCACGACGACTTTAGATGAGTTGGTGAGTAAACAACCAAAAATAACGATGAAACGATTGTGGCAGTCTGGTCAAATGGTAGGACAAGATGTAATTGGCTCCATGACGAATATCTTACTATTCGTATACGTCAGTGGGACGATCCCGATGTTACTTGTTTACTTTAACAATGGTTGGCCCTTGAGAGATGCGATTGAGCTACATCTCTCGTTGGAATTGCTACGTGTGATCAGCGGAAGTCTAGGCATTGTCCTTTCGATTCCCATTACACTTTTATGCTATTTAGGCCATTTGAAGTATCGGAGGGCGATTTAATGAATGTACTTTTGCTCTTAGCGCTTCTCTTAGTGCTATTGATTTTACTGGTTGGTGGGAAAAATGGGCTCTATACGATCTTAGGTCTGTTCATCAACGTCCTGTTGTTTTTCCTTCTATTAATCCTCTATCATTTTCGGTTGCCAATATTACCAAGTGCCATCGTGATATTTTTACTGATCACTAGTGTCACATTATTTTTTGTTAATGGCTATAATCTCAAGATGAAAGCAGCTTTTCTTAGTGTATTACTTTTTTTAGTGGTTTTCTTAGTGGTGACGCCGTTTCTTTCTGAATTAGCGATCCAAGGGTTTACAAGGATTGAATTAGATGAACTGACAGGGTTCGATTTGCATGTACCCTTGGATTTTTTCGCATTGACGCGAGCAATTTTATTGATCAGTGTGAGTGGAGCCGTATTAGATGCAAGTGTGTCCATCGCTAGTGCGACGTATGAAGTATATCTGAGAGATCCATTACAAAGCTATCGGGAATTAGTAAAATCGAGTATACGGATCGGCAGAAAAATTTTAGCTACAACAGTAACGACCTTGGTTTTTGCTTTTATGGGAAATTGTTTAGCCCTGATATTGTGGTTCATTGATCTAGAATTGTCTTTTGGCCAGTTGATCAACGAAAAAACGTTCGTTTTGGAGTATGTAACTGTAGTAGTCACGACAAGCGCAGCGATCCTTGTTTTACCGATAACATCAGTCATTTCTTCAATTTTATTTACTCGACAGAAAAAATCATCCTAAGAATGAGAGAAAGTTACAACTTAAGTCCTATGACTTTTTCTTCAAATCATTGCATAATATGTATGTAAGGAAAAGCTTGCAAACAATTTTTGCTATAAGGAGGCAATTTCCATGAAAGAAAGAGAACGTATTTTAGAATTAGTTAAAAAAGGCATCCTTTCAACTGAAGAAGGTTTAGACCTATTGGAGAGTATGGCAACTGAAAAAGATGAAAAGCAAATCGCAAAAGAGGCAGATCGTGTACATGCTGATCGTAAAGAAAAAGATGAAGCAAGTCGTTTGATCGATGAACTTGAAAATGGCAAAGCTGAACGTGAAGCAGTAGAACCAGATCCAAGACAAAAAGAACAAGAAGACAAAGAGAATCTAGAAAAAATCTTAGATGAATTGGCGACTGAAGCGAACAAAACTTCTGCTCACTTAGATGAAGTCAACGCAAAACTTTTTGAAAATAAAATTGCACGCAATGAAAAACAGGAAACATTGATGCAATTGAATACAAAAGAAGAGTTGGATCAACTAACAGAAGAAGAATTGACACAACGTCAGCAATTGGAGCAAGAAGTCAAAGAACTTGAAGCAGCCGGAGATCTCTTATCTGAAGAGCGGATCAAGCTTGAAGCTGAATTAAAAGATATCCGTAAAAACCAATGGTCTGAGAAAAAAGACACCTTTGCTGAGAAATTTGACTTGCCAGAGGATTGGAAAGAACAAGCAAATGACACATTGAACCAAGTCGGCGAAAAAATGACTGAAGCTGGGAGTCAACTAGGTAAATTCTTAAAGAAAACCTTCCAAAATGTTTCCGTAACAGTGAATGACAATATGGAATGGAAAGATGTCAGCTTACGAGTACCTGGGATCGCTACAACTAAATTTGAACACGAATTTTACTATAGCGCGCCACAAGCAAGTATTATCGACATCAAAGCGGCTAATGGGAATGTCACCTTGAAAACTTGGGATAGCGAAGACGTAAAAGTCGAAGCGAAAATCAAGCTTTATGGAAAAATGGGTGCAGAGCCTTATGAAGCTTTTGCTGAACGCAGCCAAATCGAAGTCAATGATGAACACATTTCTTTCCAAATCCCGAACAAACGTGTACGTGCCGATTTAGTCTTCTACTTACCAAAACGCATGTATGACCATACAGCAATCAAATTACTCAATGGTAATATTGTAGTTGAAGATTTAGATGTAAAAGATATTTACATGAAATCAACAAACGGTAATATTTTGGTTGAGCAAATGGCTGCAACGATGCTTGAGATTGGTGGAGTCAATGGGAATATCGATGTCCGTAATGGAGATATTTTAGATTCAATCATTGAAACAGTCAACGGGACAGTTACTTTTGGCGCAACACCAGAAAACTTAGCGATTTCATTAGTCAATGGGGATGTTCGTTTGACAGTGAAAGAAGATCGTTTGAAGAAAATCGAAGCAAGCTCAGTCAATGGTAACGTCAAAGTTGCATTGCCAACAACCATCGGTATGGACGGTCATGCAAAAACAAGTCTCGGCAGTATCAATAGCCGCCTGTCTGATTATGAAGTGATCCGTGAAAAGAAAGAGCGCACGAATCAAATGTTAGAATTCCGTCGCGTTTCTGAAAATGAAATGGCGAAAATTGAATTGTCTACTACAACAGGTAGTATCTATTTAAAAGATACAGATAAATAATTTTTTCGCTTCGACCTTCTGAAAGAGGAAGGCGAAGCGAAAATCATACTTATAAGAAACAAACAATCGGTTTGTTATTCAATAAATCTTCCGAAGTAAGATTGTTTTAGCATCTTTCTTCAATTAAAATAGGAGAACAGAGGTGAAAGAAAATGAAAAAAAAGTTGACAAAATCAAATAAAAATATTGTATTGACTGGTACTTTAGCCGGGATTGCTGAATATCTTGGGATTGATCCAACAGTTGTTCGTGTCATTTACGTCTTCTTAAGTTTAGTTGCATTTGGAAGCCCAATTATTTTATACATTCTGTTGGCTTTGCTTGTGCCTTCAGGAAAGAATAATCAACGTCGTTATGGACATGACAACGACTATTATCAAAAAAATAACTACAGAGAACAAACGAATAAACGAAAAGAGGCAGAGAAAATCAACGATGACGAATGGAGTGACTTTTAATGTCTTATCTTCAACGTATTGTTGTTAGTACGCTGACGTTTATCTCTCTGGCAGTTATTTTTCCAAATATGATATTTGTAAATAGTATTTGGACCGCAGTTGTGGCTAGCTTTGTTCTTTCTGTGCTGAATCTATTCGTCAAGCCGTTCATTATGTTTTTTTCGATTCCATTTACCTTATTGACGTTTGGATTATTCACTTTTGTTATCAACGCATTGATTTTACAAATGACCTCCTTCTTTGTAGGAGCTGCTAATTTTAGCTTTTCGTCATTTGGATCAGCTATAATGATTGCAGTGATCATGTCATTCGTAAATATCATCGTTAGCAATCGTAATATGAACAGGAATCGTTAGAAAACAATGCAAAGGACAATAAAGCACAATCAAATAAGTGGAAAGAGGAAGTGGCAATTGTCGCTTCCTCTTCTTATTTCCAAAGAAATGATAGCGGTTTCTTGATGGGTGCTTGCCAAAAAAAACGAGTGTAATGAAAAGGATATCCCTTGTTTTTTTTATTGGTAGTACTTTTACCGATAGAATGATAAAATAAAAGAGAACAGTTTAATAGAAATGAGGTATACGAATGGCAGAAATGGTAAAAGTTAGCCAATTAGTAGAAAAACTATCATTAGAAATCGTCACTGGTGACGAGCAAAGTTTAAATCGTGTCATCGTAACCGGTGATATCTCCAGACCTGGACTGGAATTGACCGGTTATTTTAATTATTATTCGCATGATCGACTACAGTTATTTGGGAGCAAAGAAATCAGCTTCGCAGAACGGATGATGCCGGAAGAGCGTTTGATGATCATGCGTCGTTTATGCAGTGAAGACATGCCAGCCTTTATCATCTCTAGAGGTTTAGCTGCACCAGAAGAAATGATTCAAGCAGCAAATGAACATGGCATGGCCGTTTTGCGTTCGCCGATCTCAACCTCACGTTTACTTGGTGAGTTATCAAGTTATTTAGATGGACGATTAGCACCTAGGACAAGTGTTCACGGCGTCTTAGTCGATGTCTATGGACTAGGTGTCTTGATCCAAGGAGATAGTGGTATTGGGAAGAGTGAGACAGCGTTAGAACTGATCAAAAGAGGCCATCGATTGATTGCAGATGATCGAGTGGATGTGTATCAACAAGATGAGCTAACTGTTATTGGAGAGCCACCAAAAATCCTTGAACATTTGATTGAGATTCGCGGAATCGGGATCATTGATGTGATGAATCTTTTTGGTGCCAGTGCAGTCAGAGGATCGATGCAAGTCCAATTAGCTGTCTACTTAGAAGCTTGGGCAAAAGAGAAAAAATACGATCGTTTAGGGTCTGAAGATACTTCTGTTGAAATTGCGGAAGTAGGTATTCCCCAAATCAAAATACCTGTGAAAACTGGACGAAATGTCGCGATCATCATTGAAGTTGCTGCGATGAATTTCCGTGCGAAAACGATGGGATTCGATGCAACGAAGACATTTGAAGAAAGATTGAGCCGTTTGATCGAAGAAAATTCAAACGGACAATAGCTAGGAGTGAAAGTATGATTGCACAAATCAATCGGGTCGCTTTTGACCTTTTAGGAGTTCCTATTTACTGGTATGCATTGATCATTGTTTCAGGCATTATCATCGCCATGTGGTTAAGCAGTCGAGAAGCAGTAAGGGTAGGAATGAAAGCAGAAGACGTCACTGACTTTATGTTATGGGGATTACCGCTATCGATCATTGGCGCACGCTTGTATTACATCTTGTTCGATTTACCACAGTATATTGCAAATCCGATTCAAATATTCAATATCCGTTCAGGCGGTCTAGCGATTTATGGTGGTCTGATTGCAGGCGGTATCACATTATATTTTTACACGAAATATCACTTCATTGATGTCTGGACGTTCTTGGACATTGCTGCACCTAGTGTTTTATTAGCACAAGCAATTGGGCGCTGGGGAAATTTCATGAACCATGAAGCATTTGGACCAGATACAACAAGGAGTTTCTTAGAAAGTCTATATTTACCGAATTTTATTATTGATAATATGTATATCGATGGAATCTATCGACAGCCAACTTTCCTTTATGAATCAGTATGGAGCCTTATTGGCGTGATCATCCTCTTATTACTACGGAAGAAAACGCATCTTTTGAAAAAAGGGGAAATCGCACTGCTTTACTTGATATGGTATAGTTTTGGTCGTTTCTTCATCGAAGGAATGAGAACGGATAGTCTTTACTTTTTAGATACGATCCGTGTGTCACAGCTTTTATCTGCTGTGCTATTCATTGGAGCAATCGTTCTATTCATCTGGCGTCGGAAAAAAGGCAACTTACCAGATTACGACCGATCTTTAGGGAAAAATCAATTCATTATCTAAAGTCCAAGTCGAAAAAAATGAAAAAATTTGCAGGAGTGGTAAAATGAAATATAGGGTAGCGGTTTTAGGTGCTGGCTCGTGGGGAACAGCATTAGCACAAGTGCTTGCTGAAAATGGTCATGACGTTCGACTCTGGAGTCACCGTGCCTCACAGGTTAATGAAATCAACCAAAAGCATACCAATGAGCGTTATTTACCAAAACACCAATTGCCCAAAACGATCATCGCATACTCGGACATGGCGAAGGCTGTTTCTGATGTAGATGCTGTTTTGTTCGTTGTACCGACTAAGGCGATTCGTTCTGTATGTCAAGAACTCGTTGAGGTCTTGCAAACAAAACCAGTGATCATCCATGCAAGTAAAGGCTTAGAACAAGGAACACACAAGCGGATCTCAGAAGTCCTGGCAGAAGAGATCCCAGCAGAAAAGAGACAAGCAATCGCTGTTTTATCGGGTCCAAGTCATGCAGAAGAAGTGGCTCGTCACGATATTACGACGATCACTGCTGCAAGCACGGAAGCAGATGCTGCTAAATTTGTTCAAACACTATTTTTGAATCATTATTTCCGAATCTATACGAATCCTGATGTCATTGGGGTCGAAATGGGTGCCGCTTTAAAAAACATTATCGCAATCGGTGCAGGTGCAATCCATGGCTTAGGTTTTGGGGATAATGCAAAGGCAGCTATCATGACAAGAGGATTAGCAGAAATCAGCCGCTTAGGTGTTGCTATGGGAGCAAATCCGTTGACCTTCATCGGACTGAGCGGTGTCGGTGATTTGATTGTCACTTGTACAAGTATCCACTCGAGAAATTGGCGTACCGGTAATCTGCTTGGACAAGGCCATGAATTAAGCGAAGTCTTGGATAATATGGGCATGGTCGTGGAAGGTGTCCAGACCACACGAGCTGCTAAAGAGTTAGCTGAGACCATGGGGATCGAGATGCCGATCACTCAAACGATTTATGAAGTGCTATATGAGCACAAGAACATAAATGAAGCAGCGACAGAGATCATGTTGCGCGATGGCAAAAAAGAGAATGAATTTCACTAACATTTTTAAGGGAGAGAAAAAAATGAAAGTAAAAAAAGCAGTGATTCCAGCAGCAGGTTTAGGAACAAGATTTTTACCTGCAACAAAAGCGATGGCAAAAGAAATGTTGCCGATCGTTGATAAACCAACGATTCAATTTATCGTAGAAGAAGCGTTAAAATCAGGGATTGAAGATATTTTGATCGTCACAGGGAAAGCAAAACGCCCAATTGAAGATCATTTTGACTCAAATATCGAATTAGAAACGAACTTAGGCGAAAAAGGAAAAACTGAATTGCTAAAATTAGTGGAAGAAACAACGGATGTAAACCTTCATTTTATTCGTCAATCGCATCCTAAAGGGTTAGGACATGCTGTGTTGCAAGCAAGAGCATTCATCGGAAATGAACCGTTTGTTGTCATGTTAGGCGATGACATCATGGAAGATGAAATCCCATTGACACAACAACTGATCGACGATTATGAGCGTACACATGCTTCAACGATCGCCGTGATGCAAGTACCACACAAAGATACATCTAAATATGGGATCATCAATCCAGGAGAAGAACTAGAAGACGGCTTATTCAATGTCAAAGATTTTGTTGAAAAACCTGAACCAAGTAAAGCACCAAGTGATTTAGCAATTATTGGACGCTATTTATTGACACCCGAAATCTTTGATGTGTTAGCAGAGCAAAAACCAGGTGCAGGTAATGAGATCCAATTGACCGATGCAATCGATACATTGAATAAGACACAACGCGTATTCGCACGTAAATTTACGGGTAAACGTTATGATGTCGGCGACAAATTTGGTTTTATGAAAACAAGCATCGAATATGGATTGACACATCCAGAAGTGGGTGGACCATTAAGAGAATACATTCTATCATTAGGCAAGTCTTTAGCAGCAGAGACGCCTTCATCTTTCAATCAATCAACAGAAACTTCTGAACCAACTAACAAAAAGTAAACAAGCGAGATGCTTCAGCTGCTGATCAAAATGTAGGTAGTTGAAGCTTTTTGCTATTTTTTATTTGTTTAAAAAATATGAAAATGCTATCCTTATAGCAAGAAGAGGAGAAGGAGGCTTGATTATGACAGTTGGAGAAATTGCTGGCTTGATTGCAGCAATTGCTTTTGCAATACTTGTGGTCTTTCTAGTACGTGTATTGATTCGATTAGCAAAAACGATTGAAAAAGCAGAACAAACAGTAACAGAAGCAAACACAACGATTGAAGTCGTTACCAAAGATGTTGATCTTTTATCGAGACAAGTCGAAGGCTTGTTAGTGAAAAGCAACGAATTGTTGAATGATATCAACGGAAAAGTAGCAACGATCGATCCTTTATTTACAGCTGTCGCTGATTTGAGCGAGAGTGTATCAGAATTGAATTCTTCAAGCAAACACATCGTTACAAAAGTTGGTGGCATCGGTAAAACAACAGCAAAAGCAACTGTTGCCAGCAAAGTCGGTGGGACTGCAGTGAAATTCTTTAAACATAAAAAACCAACAACAGATACGACAGGAGGAAAATAATCATGGCAAAAAAAGGTGGATTTTTACTAGGTGCAGTGATTGGTGGTACAGCCGCAGCAGTGGCAGCATTGCTACTTGCACCAAAATCAGGTAAAGAATTACGTGATGAATTAGCAGCACAAGCGGATGATTTTCTAGATATGGCTTCTGATTATACAGAGATGGCAAAAGAAAAATCAACTGAATTGACAAGTATCGCAAAAGACAAAGCGCATGATCTTTCACAACAAGCAGGCGATTTAGCTGGTAATGTCAAACAAACAGTCTCAGACGCAACAGCAGACGCAGGAGACGAATCAGAAGATATTTTAGTGACATTGAAAGAACAATCAGCTGATTTATCTGATCGTTTCAAAAAATCAGCTGCTGATTTAGGCGACACAGCAGCTGCTGCGAAAGAAGACATCATGATCGACATCAAAGATACAGCAGACCAAGCAGGTAGTACTGTAAAAGAAGGCATTGACGAAGCTAAACCAGTAGCTGAAGATGCAAAAATCTTGTCTGAGATGGCAAAAGAAGATACAGCTACTGCGAAAGAAGATCTAAAAGATACATTTAAATAAGCAACACTAAAAAGTGAGCAAGAAAAGGCACGATCAGGAAACAACCTGATTCGTGTCCTTTTTTCTCTAATCTTACGTGGAGAGGATATTATAAATGATTGAGATCAAGAAAAGCGATTCCGAAGAAACAGAAAAGAAAATCATTGGTCTGCTGAACGAACAATATATGCAATCATTTTCTACAAATGAACACTTAACAACTCAAACCATTTCAATCAGTGCATCTAAGAATGAGAAGTGGATCGGTGGCGCAGTGGCATCTTTATTTGGAAATACCCTGCATCTATCATTGCTCGGCGTAGATCAATCGTACCGTCACGAAGGCATCGGATCGCAATTAATAGAAGCGGTTCAACAAACAGCATTGGAAAACCAGTGTTTGTATATGACCGTCAATACGCAAGATTATCAAGCTCGAGAGTTCTACGAAAGGCATGGCTTTGAGGTGTTTGCTTCGGTGGAAAATATGCCTTTTGTTGGCACAACAAAATTCTATTTAAAGCAACAAATAGCAAATGAATAGGTATCGACAACTAACGGATATCAGAAAAAGCAACTAAAAAAATAAGCGATCACCCGAAAATAGTTTCTACTTTTGGGTTATCGCTTATTTACAGGTCAAAACGCTTCTTTCACAACTTATGATAAACGGTGTTCAAAAGCCAGCTCCTTCAATATTAAGTCAGAACTTGAAAAAATATGAGAAGCTATTTTCCCAAGCTCTGCCTTAATACTCGGAGCAGAACGGCTTTCTCACAACCTCGATGAACGGTGTTCAAGAAGCAACACTTCAATAATAAGCCAAAACCATCAAAAATGAAAAAGCCATTTTCGATGGTTCTGTCTTATTACTCAGTGCTGAACGCTTCTTTCACAACCTATGATAAACGGTGTTCAAGAAGCTGACCTTCAACATTAAGCTGAGAAATCAAAAAATATGGAAAGCTATTTTCTGATTTCCCATCTTACTGCTCAGGTCAAAACGCTTCTTTCACAACCTAGATAAACGGTGTTCGAAAGCCAGCTCCTTCAATATTAAGTCAAAACTTGAAAAAATGTGAGAAGCTATTTTCCCAAGTTCTGCCTTAATACTCGGAGCAGAACGGCTTTCTCACAACCTCGATGAACGGTGTTCAAGAAGCAACACTTCAATAATAAGCCAAAACCATCAAAAATGAAAAAGCCATTTTCGATGGTTCTGTCTTATTACTCAGTGCTGAACGCTTCTTTCACAACCTTACTCCACCACTAATAATTCTTTTGGTGTTGTTGTAAAAGGGATACAACCGTCACTTGTGACATAGACGCAATCTTCGATTCTTACGCCTACTTGATCAGGGATATAAATACCTGGTTCTAATGAGAAGCACATGCCTTCTTCGATCACTAGATCATTGCCTGCCACTAGTGAGGGATATTCATGAACCGTTGTACCAATACCATGACCTAGACGATGATTGAAGTATTCGCCGTAGCCGTAGCTTTCAATGACGTTACGTGCGACTTGATCAAGTTCAGCGGCTGTGACGCCTGGACGAACAGCTTCTTGAGCTGCTAATTGGGCTTCAAGCGTGATTTGGTAGATTTTCTCTTGAAATTCTGTCGGTTTTTGGAAGGCAACTGTTCGTGTCGCATCACTACAATAGCCATCCCATACGACGCCTAGATCGAACAAGACAAGTTCATTTGGTTGGATCGTAGTACTTCCAGGTGTTCCATGAGGGCTTGCTGCATTTGTCCCCGCTAAAACCAGCGTGTCAAAAGACATTTGAGATACCCCTTGTTTTTTTAGTTGATATTCGATTTCAGCAATAATTGCTTGTTCCGTTACGCCTTCTTTGATGGAGCGAAAACCAATTTCAAAAGCTACATCTGCCCATTTTCCTGCCGCAATCAATTGCTCTTTTTCTTTTGTTGTTTTGATCAATTGCAGACGTTGGATGACTGGAGTCAGGTCAGCAAATCGGACGCTGCTTGTCATTTGTTGCGATAACGCGTCAAAGCGATCAACCGTCAACGCATTTTTTTCGATCCCGATCGTTTTTATTTGTGGATAACGGGTGCGGATCTCTTGCCCGATCAATAGCCAAGGATCTTCACTATCAAGATAACCTCGGACATCATAGGCCCAAGAACTATTTTGTGCATCTTCTACTTCTAACGCTGGTGTAAACAAGAAAGGATCTTGGTCAAGTGGAAGAAATAGAGCTAGTACACGTTCGTGGGGTTCACTTTCATAACCAGCAAAATAGGCGATATGACCTGGATCACTGATATAAGCAAGGTCGATTTCTTTTTGAGCCATCCATTGGCGTAATTCATTGATTTTTTCAAGATTCATTTGGACATCCTTCTTTCGCATTTATGGCATGTTTCGATAATTCATTGTACCACTCTTGTAAAAAAAGACCAATTGACTAAAAGTGAAAAAGGTGATTTTTTTCATGAAAACGCTAGTAAAACGGTTGCAATTTCTGTCAATCTTTGATATCCTGTTTTAGAAATGTAAATCGTATTTTCAGAAAAGATATAAAAACAGAATAGGAGAACAACGATGGAAAAACAAACTATCACTATTTATGACGTAGCGAGAGAGGCAAATGTTTCGATGGCTACTGTTTCACGTGTTGTCAATGGGAATCCAAATGTAAAACCAGCTACAAGAAAAAAAGTATTGGAAGTCATTGACCGCTTAGATTATCGACCAAATGCTGTAGCTCGTGGTCTTGCAAGTAAAAAAACAACGACGGTTGGGGTCATCATCCCAGATGTCAGCAATATGTTCTTTGCTTCATTAGCACGTGGGATCGATGATGTGGCAACGATGTACAAATATAATATCATTTTGGCAAATTCAGACGGAAATGACCAAAAAGAAGTCAACGTACTGAACAATCTTTTAGCCAAACAAGTTGACGGTGTGATTTTCATGGGGCATCATATCACAGATGAAATCCGTGGCGAATTCTCACGTTCAAAAACTCCAGTTGTTTTAGCTGGTTCGATCGATCCAGACGAACAAGTAGGAAGTGTCAACATCGACTATACTTCAGCGACAAAAGATGCAGTGACTAAATTAGCTAAAAACGGCAATAAAAAAATTGCCTTTGTAAGTGGTGCATTGATTGACCCGATCAATGGCCAAAACCGTTTGAAAGGCTACAAAGAAGCGTTGAAAGAAAACGGACTGACTTATAGTGAAGGTTTGATCTTTGAATCAAGCTATAATTTTAGAGATGGCTTGTCATTAGTAGAACGTATCCACAATAGTGGAGCAACTGCTGTTTATGTAACGGATGATGAACTAGCAATCGGTATTTTAGATGGCTTGATTGACCGTGGTGTCAAAGTACCAGAAGAATTTGAGATCATCACAAGTAATAACTCTTTATTGACTGAAGTTGCTCGCCCACGCTTGACAAGTATTACGCAACCATTATATGACTTAGGTGCGGTATCAATGCGTCTATTGACAAAAATGATGAACAAAGAAGAAGTAGAAGAAAAAACAATCATCTTACCTTATGGAATTGAAGAAAAAGGTTCAACGAAATAAATCGATTGAGATAAACATCAAGCGATTGATCAAATAAAACGATAACTAAAAGTAGCTGAAATGACAAAGAATCGTCGTTTCAGCTACTTTTTTATGGAAATAACAGGGGCAAAGTTTCACCAAAGATAAGTAAAAACGAATAAAAAATGAGCCGGATCTTGATATCATTTATCAAGATCTGACTCATTTTTTTTTTGAGAAAGAGTAGTGGACTCAGATTGTTTTGTTAATCGTCGTCTTTGTCATCCTCTTTGTTCTGTGGATTTTCACGTTCGAATGTTCCGACAGTATTCCAGTAATCTTTGTAATTTTCATCCGTTCCACCTACACCAAATTTGAAGGTGCTTTTCTCAGGACCATTTTTTGCCCAAAGTGACTCGACAGTTTTGCTAGGTGTATTGATCGATCTTCGGTCAACGGTCACTTTTCCAGGTAATTGTCCTGTGAAGGCAGAAACGTCTTCTTTCTTCACATCAGAAGCAAGTGTGAATTTCTGATCGGTACCAAAAATCGTTGGGTTTACTTGATACACTTGATTGATTAAATTTGCTAAATATTTGGATGAACGCAATCTTGCTTGGGCATCCATTCCGGTATTATCATCGTGTCCTGCCCAACTACTGATCGTGACAGAGGGTGTGGAGACAACTAACCACGAATCTCGGTAATCATTCGTTGAACCAGTTTTACCGATCCAGTCCGCTTGACCTAAGCTGCCATTGAGACTAGTGATATCATCTTTGAATGGTGTGGTGATCTTTTCATTGATAACGCTACGCAACATATCATTGACGATCGAAGCTGCGGCTTCGGAAAAGACGCGCACTGGTTTAACTTCGTGTTGATAAATGACATTCCCCTCGTTGTCAGTGATTGCATCAATGATATACGCTTGCTGGAATTCGCCATTATTTGCTAATGCCTGGAAGCCATTGGTTTGTTGAAGAGTGGTGACATCGACTGTTCCCAGTGGTGCCGATTCAACGCCCCAGTTAGCATTTGCAGGATAGTTCATTTTTGATAGATACGTTTCGTAGGCGTATTGTTTTGAGCCGCCATTGTTCAAAACATCTTGATATAAATGGTAAGCAGGGATATTGTTCGACCATTCCAATGATTCACGAACCGTTTGGAAGGTATTTGATCCTTTATTCGTCGCATTGACGATATCTTCTCCGGCATTTGAGCCTTCTTGCCAAGTGGTTGCATAGTCAGAAACACGTGATTCTGAACCAACTAAGCCCATATCGATCGCTGGGCCATAAACCAACATCGGCTTGATCGATGAACCGGCTTGTCTTTGAGTATCAAAGGCATGATTATTTTGGTTCAGCGCATAATTACGACCACCTACAAATCCATAAACTCGCCCAGTTTTATTATCCATCAGAACATTACCGGTCTCAACAGGCGTGCCTTTCCCGTCATCAAGTAAGTAACCATAATTGGCAACACCTGCTTGCATCGCATCATAGATGCCTTTATCGATCGTTGAATGAATCGTGTAGCCTTGATTTTGGATCGTTTGTTCTGCACGTTGATAGTAGGCATTGTAGACGTCTGTATCGGATAGATCTGCGTTATCTTTTTCTCCCAATTGTCTAGCAATGATATCGGTCGCGGCATTCATGACCGTGTAATATAAGAAGTCACGGTCAGTTTGTTCTGCCACTTGTTGACCTAAGAAATCTTTTGTTAAGTCATAGGCTTTTGCTTCTTCATATTGTTCTTTTGTGATTTGGTGTTCACGATACATGCTAAATAGCACGATGTCTTTTCTTTCTAAGCCGGCAGTAAGGTCTTCTTTCAATGCACCTGTATTGGTATAAGGGCTATAGGTGATCGGACTTTGTGGCAAACCTGCGATAAATGCCGCTTGTGGTAAGGATAAATCGCTCGCATTGACACCGAAGATCCCTTGCGCAGCTTCTTGGACACCGGCAATATTTTGGCCTTTATTGTTTCTTCCGAAAGGCGAAACATTTAAATAAGTGGAGATGATTTCGTCTTTTGTAAAATGTTTCTCGACTTGAGCAGCTAATAAAATCTCATTTGCTTTACGCTTAAAGGTTGTTTCATCGGTCAAAATCTGTTGCTTGACTAACTGCTGTGTCAGCGTTGATCCTCCAGATGAGCCGATTCCAGTTGCTTCAGAGAAAAGTGCTCGGATCACCGCTTTAGGAACATAGCCTTTATGTTCTTCAAAATATTCATCCTCTGTGCTGATGATCGCAGATTTTAAATAAGGCGACATTTGATCTGAAGGGACGGTTGTCCGCATCAAATCAGTTTGGATCGTCGAGATCTCTGTATTATCGGCATAAACAAGTTTTGATGTTTCGGTTATATTGCCTAACTCAGATTGTAACTCAGATTTGGAAGGTAGCTTTGTATCTTCAACTAGATACGCAAAATAGCCGGCACCGACTCCCACACCTAATGCAGCGAATAGAATGATAAGAACCATGATAAAAACGGTTAATGATTGAAAAACGCGAAAAATGACCTTAGGAACAAACCACTTTTCTTTTGTTCGTCGTGCTTGTTTTCTTCGTGTATTATTACGTGGCAAAGGTTTCACCTCAACTAATGGTTTTATTTCGCTAATTATAGCAAATAATAGAACAAAAAAACAGACATGGCTTTTTTTGTGTCTTATTTGACCTTTGGTTTTGAGAAAACATTAAAAATTCTTCTAGTTATTTTGTATCTGCTCGGATCATTGGACAGATTTCAAACTTTTCTTTCAAATCCGTTTCAGTTAAGATAAAAGGAGAGTGAACAAATCCATTCACTGAGTGACTAGCCGAGAGGGCTTTATAGGAGGAGTACGATGTTATTAGGTTCACATGTCAGTATGAGCGGTAAAAAGATGTTACTAGGTGCAGCAGAAGAAGCAGCCAGCTATGGTGCTTCTACTTTTATGATCTATACAGGCGCACCACAAAATACCCGTAGAAAACCAATTGAAGAAATGAATATTGAAGCTGGAAAACAATATATGGAAGAAAATGGACTGAAAAATATAGTGGTCCATGCACCGTATATCATTAATTTAGGAAATACAACGAAACCAGAAATGTTTCCTTTTGCTGTACAGTTTTTAAGAGAAGAAATCGTTCGAGCGGAAGCATTAGGAGCAACTCAGATCACATTGCACCCAGGCGCACATGTCGGTGCTGGAGCAGAGGCAGGGATCGCAAGGATCATTGAAGGGCTAAATGAAGTCTTGACGAAAGAACAGACCGCACAAATCGCCTTAGAGACAATGGCAGGAAAAGGTACAGAGATCGGCAGAACGTTCGAAGAGTTGGCACAGATCATTGATGGGGTAAGATTGAATGAAAAGCTATCAGTGACCTTTGACACGTGCCACACGAACGATGCCGGCTATGATGTAGCGAATGATTTTTATGGCGTCATTGAAACGTTTGATAAAGTGATTGGTTTAGATCGCTTGAAAGTATTACACATCAATGATTCCAAAAATCCACAAGGTTCACATAAAGACCGCCACGCCAATATCGGCTTTGGTACGATCGGTTTTGATGCATTAAATAAAATCGTCCATGAACCAATGTTCAAAGATGTTTCAAAGATTCTTGAAACACCATACGTCGGAAAAGATAAAAAATTGGCTTATGCCCCTTATGGGAAAGAAATCGCGATGTTCAAAGCTGAAACCTTTGATCCAGAAGTATTTCCAGAATTATTAGTAGATGTAGAAGCCTGAATAATCTGTAAAGGTTATTAGATAAAGAAAAAAGCCTAGATCACAAAAATATGTAAAAATATTTTTTGTTCATCTAAGCTTTTTTTGTTTAGTTTAAAACCTTTGATCAAGACAACTCTTGTAAACGTTGTTCATAGCGTTTATTTCCCTTATAAAGATCAACGATCGTCCAAGCGAGTAAGGCGAGAACTGCAACGATGATGATGTAAGCGATCCGATCAGCAAGGACGATTGACGCAGTGGAAGCTTGATCGCCAAAGAAAGCTTCGATTTGTCCTGGGAGTCCGCGCAAGTTTAAATACGTCAAACTGATGACAGAAAACCAACCAAGTATTTTGACGATCAGTGAATTTTTGAAACGGGCACCCATTTCTGCTTGGCTGTTGGTCATCATCAATAAAGGAATCATTGAAAAAGGCAAGGCAAAAGCTAAGAATACTTGGGACTCATTCATTAGATTATTAAGTGCTGTATGTTCTTCGATCGTGCCTTTGGAGCTAGTGAACAAGACACAAAGTAGTACTGGAATGACGGACAATAGTCGAGTGACTAAACGGCGTAACCAGATCGGCATGCGCATATGGATGAAGCCTTCCATAATGACTTGTCCAGTCAATGTACCGGTAATCGTTGAATTTTGACCAGAAGCAAGCAGTGCTACTGCAAATAAGGTTGATAAAATGCCTGATTTTGCTACGGCGATCAAGACGCCGTTACTCATCGCAGATGGATCGGAAAGTGCTTCATACAAACCAAAGAAAGAGGGATCTTGAACTGCACCAGTTTTAAAGACGGCAACCCCCATGATCAATAGAAGTGCATTGACAACGAAAGCCATCGTTAATTGAATATTGGAATCCCATGTCGAGAAACGCACCGCTCTTGCAATATCTTCTGGATCTTTTCGATCGATCTCGCGGGTTTGGGAAACAGCAGAGTGCAAATAGAGATTGTGAGGCATCACAGTTGCACCAATGATCCCTAAAGCTCCAGTCAATGGGGTCTCTCCACCGATTTTTGGTTCTTCAGCAAATGTTTGGCTATTAGGAATAAAGCCTTTGAATAGACTGCTCCAATCAGGGTTTGAAAGCGCCACTTGGTAGACAAAGACAAATAGGATAACGAAAATCAAACAGACGACTAACGCTTCGATTTTACGAAAACCGATCTTTGTCAAAAGAAGCAAGACAAAGACATCCAAGACGGTAATAAAGACAGCAATTGCCAAAGGAATATCAAATAATAAATATAGAGCGATCGCTGCACCAATGACTTCAGCGATATCTGTCGCCATGATCGCTAATTCGGTCAAGATCCAAAGAATGACCCCTAGCGTTTTACTCGTACGAGCACGAATCGCCTGTGCCAGATCCATTTGGCTGACGATCCCAAGCTTGGCAGCCATATATTGTAGTAACATAGCAATCAAGCTGGACATCAGAATAACTGACATCAATAAGTATTGGAAATTTTGGCCACCGGTGATCGATGTTGACCAATTACCTGGGTCCATATAGCCGACTGCTACGAGTGCACCAGGTCCGGAATAGGCAAGTAAGGTGCGGAAGAAACTTTTTCCTTTTGGTACTTTGACCGTACCGTTTACTTCTGAAAGGGATAACCCATTAGTGTGTTCAATCCATTTATGTTTATTCTCGTGATTATTCAAATGAAAACCACCCTTCTATTTCTTTTCGAATTCATTCTACACCCAGAGACGAAAAAATAAAAGAAAAAAATTCGGCTAACCTAAAAATTAAATGTGGCTTACTTTCTAAATGGGTGTTTTTGTATAATCATGAAATAAAAATGACTTTTTTTACATATTCTTAAGAAAACGCCTTTCTTTTTTTTGTAAGTTTTAGTAAAATGAATCATTGAGAGCAATTAGGAAAAGGAAAGGAGAGATTTACATGGTATCAAACGGAATCGTTGTACTTATTGCAGTTATTGCATTGTTAATCGGCGCAGTCGGTGGATTCTTTCTTGCGCGTAAATATATGAAAGATTACTTAGAAAAAAATCCTCCCGTTAATGAGGAAATGTTAAGATCAATGATGATGTCTATGGGGCAAAAACCATCTGAAAAGAAAATTCGTCAGATGATGCAACAAATGAAGAACCAAGGGAAGAAGTAGGTTCTTATTCGACAACATCAAAAAGCGGGCTGATTGATTTCAGCTCGCTTTTTTCTTTTTCTCAATTTGAGAAAAGCGCATTCATGCCGATCAATGATTATTTTTTTATAAATTGTATGACGATCATATTTTTTCGATTGTGATCAACGATATCTGAGGATGCAATTCAACCTCGGAAATAAATGAAATTTTTAGGAGTTAGAAGGAGGAAATATATGTCGATTTTCAGAAAATTGGGTTGGTTTTTTAAACAAGAGAAAAAGCACTATTTGATTGGCGTATTTTCTTTGTTCGCGGTGGCAATAGTGCAGTTGATCCCACCTAAAGTCATCGGGATCATTATCGATGAAATCGCCGATCAAAATATCTCGATGCAAATCATTGCATTGTGGATAGGTGTATTGATCATTGCAGCTTTTTTGCAATATCTTTTTCGCTATATTTGGCGAATGAACATTTGGGGCAGTGCAGCTAGGCTTGAAAAAGAATTACGCCAGCGTCTATTTGCTCATTTTACGCGAATGGATAGTTTGTTCTATCAAAAATACCGGACGGGTGATTTGATGGCTCATGCAACGAATGATTTGAACGCGATTCAAAATGTGGCTGGTGCAGGAATTTTAACATTTGCAGATTCAGTGATCACTGGAGGAACGACGATCATTGCGATGGTTCTATTCGTTGATTGGCGGTTAACTTTGATTGCATTGATCCCATTACCATTATTAGCGGTTACTTCAAGGATCTTAGGCTCAAAATTACATGATGCGTTTCGTGATTCACAAGAAGCCTTTTCAAGTATCAACGATAAAACACAAGAAAGTATCACAGGTATCAAAGTCATCAAAACATTTGGCCAAGAAAAACAAGACTTGGAAGATTTCCAAGAAAAGATCGATGATGCCATTGAGAAAAATAAGCGAGTAAACTTTTTAGATGCGCTTTTTGATCCATTCATCACATTGATCATTGGCTTGTCATATGTGGCGACAATTATTTTAGGTGGACGTTATGTCTTGGATGGTACGATCTCAATTGGGCAGATGGTTTCCTTTATCAGTTATATCGGTATGCTTGTCTGGCCGATGTTTGCGATTGGACGTCTGTTCAATGTACTAGAGAGAGGGAATGCTTCATATGATCGTGTCAATGAACTATTGCATGAGAAAACACATATCGTCGAAAAAGTAGGAGCAGAAATGACACCAGCAAAAGGTGAGTTGAATGTGGCAATCACACAATTTACCTATCCAGACGATGAACAGCCAGCATTAGAACACATCAAATTTGCGATCAATGAAGGTGATACGTTAGGTATCGTTGGTAAAACAGGTGCCGGTAAGACGACGATCATCAAATTATTGATGCGTGAGTATGACCATTACCAAGGAGAAATCAAGTTTGGTGGACGAACGATCAAGGAATACTCATTGGATGCCTTATTGCGCTCGATTGGTTACGTGCCGCAAGATCATTTCTTGTTTTCGATGACGATCCTAGACAATATTCGCTTTTCCAATCCACAGAAATCACCAGAAGAAGTGGAAGAAGCAGCGGAATTGGCGTATATCAATAAAGAGATCAAAGGATTGCCGGAAGGATACCAGACGATGGTCGGAGAGCGTGGCGTCTCCTTGTCTGGTGGACAGAAGCAACGGTTGTCGATTGCTCGTGCATTGATCCAAAGTCCTGAATTATTGATTTTAGACGACGCATTGTCCGCTGTCGACGCAAAAACAGAAGAAGCAATCTTACGTAACCTTAAAGCAGAACGGAAAAACAAAACAACGATCATTGCTGCCCATCGTTTAAGTAGTGTCATGCACGCCAATGAAATCATCGTCATCGATCATGGTCGGATCGTTGAACGTGGCACGCATCACGAGTTGTTAGCTCTTGATGGTTGGTACGAACAAATGTGGCAGAAACAACAATTAGAAGCAAAAATTGAAGGAGGTGAAAAACAGTTGAGTTAAATATATATAAATCTATAAATACATTATTCATACTATCGATATGCAGTATAATCCTATCAAGGTTAAGATTGTGACAATGTGTACGATAGAAGAATTTAGAAAACAACTAGGTGTGACCCCATAAACGTTGAGAAGTTGGAATAAAAAAAGAGAGTTAAAATCTGTCCATGCCTCACAATGTGTACTCGTAATTGAACTTAACTCAGATTATCACCGTTTCAATCGCCGATTATAAGGTAAAAGAGCGAACAAAGCGAAGAAAAATGATTAAGGAATTGATGGAAAATGATACGAGCCAAGAAAGTCAGACTACGACCAACTAAGGAACAAGAAAAACAGTTGTGGCAATCAAGTGGAACAGCTCGCTGGATTTTTAACTGGACACTAAAGATACAAGAAATGAATCATCGATTTGGCGGAAAATTTATCGCCAATAATGATTTACGAAAGTATATTACTAAAATCAAAAAACGTCCTAAGTATGCTTGGCTGAACGATGTTTCCAATAATATTGCGAAACAGGCAGTAAAAGATGCTTGCGATGCCTACAAAAAATGGTTTGGTGGTAGGACAGGAAAAAGTCGTTTAAAGGCTGAAAAGCCAAGGTTGAAGTCAAGGAAGAAGACGAAACCAGCTTTTTATAATGACAACATTAAGCTGAAAGTGAAGTCAAAATCAGTTTTACTTGAAAAAATTGGCTGGGTAAAAACTAGCGAACAAATCCCAAGGAATACAAAGTATTTTAATCCACGAGTTAGTTTTGATGGAAAGTACTGGTATGTTTCAGTGGGGATTGAAAAAGAGAAGCCGGAACAGAACTTAACAGGCGAAATATTGGGAATTGACCTCGGTATCAAAGACTTAGCAACTGTTTCTAATGGAAGAGTCTACAAAAATATTAATAAAACAAAAAAAGTGAAAAAGATTGAGAAACGACTACGTCGGTTACAGCGTACAGTTTCTCGAAAATACGAATTGAATAAGGAGGGAAACCGATTTGTCAAAACGTGTAACATCTATAAATTAGAAAAGGAAATTCGGTATATACATCGAAGACTAGCGAATATTCGTCAGAACTACATCCATCAAACAACGACAGAGATCGTGAAAACCAAGCCATCGAAAATCGTTGTCGAGACATTGAATGTAAAAGGAATGATGAAAAATAAGCATTTAGCGAAATCAGTTGCACAACAAAAGTTCTATGAGTTCAAACGTCAACTTCAATATAAATGTGAAGATTATGGGATTGAACTAATAGAAGCACATAAATTCTATCCGAGTTCTAAACTATGTCACAAGTGCGGACATAAGAAGGTGAACTTAAAATTATCAGATCGTATTTATCATTGTGATAAATGCCAATATACAGCAGATAGAGATTATAATGCAAGTTTGAATTTAGCTAGTTACTGTGCGTAATCTACGAACTTCTACCGAAACGAAAAACATAGAATAAGTAGGATTCGTTGTTTCCGAATTTACGCCTGTGGAGTGTTAGAACAAACGAGAGTAGCGAGCAATGGGCAAAATCGGGCACGGAGAAACAGGAAACAAACATCAATCTGACAACTTTTATTGTTGGTTAGAGATATTTATAGATTTTTGGCAACGGTGGCGAATAATGGAAGATAAATATCAGTCGGAATGGTCAAAATCCATGACCTATAAAGAACAAGCTTCGATCATTAAACGATTGATGCAATTTGCTAAACCCTTTCGCTCGACATTCATCATTGCGATTTTATTTGCTTTAGTATTATCAGTCATCAATGTGCTATTGCCAAGGATCATCCAAACATTCATGGATGAGTATCTAGCGAAGCAGTCAGCAACGACACAAGTCATCCTTTTCTTTGCAGGGCTTTATCTATTTGGGGTCATTGTCAAAAGTATCATCTGGTTTTTCCAATGGTATCTATATTCGATGGCGTCATTGAAGACCTACCAACATATCCGTGTAAAGTTGTTTGAGAAACTGCATACACTAGGAATGCGGTACTTTGACCAAACGCCAGCTGGATCGACTGTTTCTCGTGTGACCAATGACACAGAAACACTGTTTGAATTTTGGTATGTCTTTCTGATGGTTTTAACAGGAATTTTTGCCGTGATTTCTTCATTTATTGCGATGTTTCAAATCAATCAAAAAATCGCGCTATGGTGTCTGATCTTTTTACCGATTTTAGGAGTAGTGATTTGGTATTATCAAAAATTCAGTTCAAGGATTTATCGAAATATGCGTGAGCGCTTGAGTCAATTGAACACAAAACTAAATGAATCGATTTCTGGGATGCGGATCATCCAACAATTTCGACAAGAATCGCGTTTAGCAAAAGAATTTGAGGAAGTCAATGAAGAGTATCTAGCGACTCGCTATGCCATGATCAAGACAAATTCGATTCTTTTGAGTCCAATCATCAGTTTTTTATATGCTTTAGCAATTGCCTTGACTTTGACGTTGTTCGGACTCGATGCGTTACATTCACCAGTTGAAGTCGGTTTGATCTTTGCCTTCACCACCTATGTTCAAGGATTCTTTAATCCGATGTCGCAAATGATGGACTTCTTGAGTGTCTTTACGGACGGAACAGTCGCAGGAAGTCGTATCTTGAAAATCATGGATACGGAAGAATATGCACCACAGCAAAAGGAAGCAGCGGATCGAACGATCACTGCTGGAAAAATCGAATTTCGTAATGTCAGTTTCTCTTATGATGGAAAAAATAATGTATTGAACAATATTTCATTTGTTGCTAATCCAGGAGAAACTGTCGCATTAGTCGGACATACAGGAAGTGGGAAAAGTTCGATCATCAATGTGTTGATGCGTTTTTATGAGTTTTACGAAGGGCAGATCTTGATTGATGACCATGACATTCGTGAATATCCAATCGCTGAATTACGCAATAAAATGGGTCTAGTATTACAGGATGCGTTCTTATTTTATGGGGATATCGCTGGAAACATCCGCATGATGAATCCAGAGATCACAGACGAACAAATACGTGAAGCCGCTGAGTTTGTCCAAGCGAATCAGTTCATCGAAGAATTGCCGAAAGGGTATCATTCAAAAGTAATTGAAAGAGGGGCAAGCTATTCAAGTGGGCAACGCCAATTGATCACGTTTGCCAGAACGATTGTAACGGATCCTAAAATCTTAGTTCTGGATGAGGCGACGGCGAATATCGACACAGAAACAGAAGTGTTGATCCAAGAAGGACTTGCGAAGATGCGTCAAGGTCGGACAACGATTGCTATCGCCCATCGTCTGTCAACGATCCGTGATGCAGAGTTGATCCTCGTATTAGATAAAGGACATATCGTGGAGCGCGGGAATCATGAAACACTTTTAGCTGAAGAAGGGCTATATTCAGATATGTACAAATTACAAAGTGAGTAACAGGGAAGAATAAAGGCATCTGTTTTTGAAACACTTGTATCGTAAGCCGTGATAAAAATAGTTAGCCTCAACTCATAAGACTTGAATCCCCAAAAACGTGCCAACTTTTGGGGATCAAGGCTTTTTTTTATGACTTGATTGCTAGCGGTGTGATTCAAATCAAAAAAGTCAATCGGCTATTCTTACTGTCTGGTTACTGGCTGTTCTAGGGGAGTGGTAGTTTCCATGTTAACGTGAAAGAATTTTTTTTAGAAATATAGGAATAATACAAAAGAAAGCGTTGACATTTTAAAATTGTTTCGCTACTATGAAGAAAAGAACATACTGTTGGATAGTGATTGCATCACGCAAGCTAAACCTAATCAGTCACCATGAATCGATTCCATGGCTGACTTTTTGGGTTTTTTTGTTTTTTTAGGAGTGACAATCATAGAAAGGGGATATTATGCGGATTGAAAAAATTCTAAATAATAATGTCGTTGTCACAAGGGACAAATTAAATCGAGAAATGATCGTTATGGGAAAAGGGTTGGCGTTCAAAAAAAAGATCGGTGATGCCATTTTAGAAGCGGGTGTAGATAAGGAATTTCACTTGACGGATGATCGACTGTCTAAACATTTTCAAAAATTAGCGGAGGATATCCCGATGGAATACCTCGAACTCTCCTACGAGATCATCGAGTATACGAAAGAAAAATTGGATGTGACATTGAATGAATCCATTTATATTTCCTTGACCGATCATTTGTACAATGCGATCAAACGTTATAAAACCGGCGTGGGGTTACCGAATGTTTTATTATATGATATCAAGCAATTATTTCCGAGAGAATACCAAATAGGTAAAAAAACGATTGAAAGAGTCCATCATAAATATGGATTTGATTTATCCGAAAATGAAGCTGGATTCATTGCCCTTCATTTAGTCAATGCACAATCAGAACAAGATAGTATGAACAATATGTACCAGTTTACGAAAACCATTCAAGATATTTTGAATATCGTTCGCTATTATTATCAAACACCCTTTGATGAAGAATCGATTTATTTTTTCCGATTTGTCACGCATCTTCGTTTTTTTCTTAGCCGTGTGATGAACACGTCCCTTACCCAAGAAGGTGAGGTCGAGGAAGAATTGATCCAGATGATCCAGCGAAAATACCAAACGGCTTCTGGCTGCGTGGACAAAATCGCTTTATTCTTACAGGAAACATTTAATTATCATATGTCAGACGATGAAATTGTCTACTTAACGATCCATCTGGCTCGTTTGGCAGATAATAATCATTTAAAAAATCATTAAAAGGAGGGCCGTGGGTTCAACGAATGGGTACCAAAGGATAGTGACATTGAGTTGGCTAAACCTTCAATCAAACAATTGGAGGAAAAGAACATGGGAAAATACCAAGATTTAGCAAAAGAAATCGTGAAATATGTTGGCGGAAAAGAAAATATCAGTAGTTTGACGCACTGTGTGACTCGCTTGCGTTTTCGGTTAAAAGACGAAAGTAAAGCAGCTGATGAGACACTGAAGAATATGGATGGTGTCGTGACCGTCATGAAAAGCGGTGGACAATACCAAGTAGTCATCGGTAATCATGTCCCAGACGTATATGCAGATGTCTTGAGTGTAGCAGGGATTTCAGAAGATGCGGAATTAGCCCCTGCGAAAGGCAATATATTTAATCGTTTGATCGATATTTTAAGTGGTTGTTTCCAGCCCTTCTTAGGAGCTTTAGCAGCTGCCGGGATGGTCAAAGGATTGAATGCATTATTTATCTTTTTAGGATTCTATGAGCAGACTTCCGGAACTTATATCATGTTAAATGGGATCGGTGATTCGATCTTTTATTTCATGCCAGTTATTTTAGGGTATACAGCAGCTAAAAAATTCAAATTGAATCCAATGGTCGGCATCGTCATCGGTGCAGCCCTTGTCTATCCGACCGTGCAAGGTCCCGCATTACAAAGTACTTTTGAAGCAGCCAATCAAGGTGCTGCAGCGCCGCTTAGCCTTTTAGGATTACCCGCATATGAAAGTTTCTTGGGTATTCCCTGGGTAGGAGCTTCTTATACATCAAGTGTCATTCCTGTCATCTTTATCATTGCTTTTGCCGGACAAGTCCAAAAATTTGCGAAGAAGATCGTTCCAACAGTTGTCCAAACATTTGTTGTTCCTTTTATGGTCTTATTGATTGCTCTACCGATCGGCTTTTTGGTGATTGGCCCAATCGTTAGCTTGTTAACAGAGTGGTTGAGTGCAGGTTTCCAAGCATTGATGGATTTTTCACCAGCATTATATGGTGGGGTTCTAGGCTTCTTCTGGCAAGTATTAGTTATCTTCGGTCTACATTGGAGTATCATCCCTTTGGCGATCATGCAGTTGGCACAAAATGGCTCAAGTCAAATGCTTGTAGGTGTTTTTGGGGCAAGTTTTGCACAAACCGCCGTGGTATTAGCAATGTACTTCAAGTTTAAAGACAAGAAAATGAAAGCCTTATGTATGCCTGCCTTTATCTCAGGAATCTTTGGTGTGACAGAACCAGCCATCTATGGAATCACTCTACCTAAAAAGACCCCGTTCATTTATTCAATGATTGGTGGGGCAATCTCTGGTATCTATTTGATGATGAGTGGTACGACAAGTTATACAATGGGTGGCTTGGGCATCTTCGGAGTGGTCAACTTCATTAGTGGTAGCGATGCCAGTGGCATGTACAATGCCTTTATCGGTATCGCAATTGCAGCAACGATTGGCTTTACTTTGACTTTCTTGTTCTGGAAAGATACCGAAGAAGTAGTACCTGAGAAAAAAGAAAGTAAAATCAAAGAAATCGTCAAAACACCGATCCAAGGTGGTATTGCATCTTTAAGCGAAGCAAAAGACCAAGCATTTGCTAAAGGCGCGTTAGGACGAGGAATCTTGATCTATCCAGAAAAAGGGGAAGTCGTTGCACCATTCGATGGGACAGTGATGACGTTATTTCCTTCAAAACATGCGATTGGTTTAGTTTCTGAAAGTGGATTAGAACTGTTGATTCATGTTGGGTTAGACACTGTACAATTGGAAGGGAAACATTTTGAGTCTTTTGTGAAACAAGGGGATAAAGTGAAACAAGGAGACGTCTTATTGCGATTTGATATCAATGCGATCGAAAGTGAAGGCTATAGTGTAGAAACCCCTGTCATTATTACCAATTCAGCAGATTACCTCGATATCGTCGAGAATCAATCGAAGATCGTGACGAATGGGGATGAGTTGATCACAGCGTTGACTTGATGAGTTCAAAGCCTTTTAGATCAAGGTTTTAGAAAGTTAGCTTAGTGTTAAAAAGTATTTTTCCACAGGAGAATGTTTCTAAGTACCTGATTCCAAAAAAAGTCGTAACATCCGAGGGTTTCCTCTCATATTTTGGATGTTACGGCTTATTTTCTTAGAAGTTCAGCTATTTAATTAGAGAATGAATTTCAAGGAGCAACTTTGTTCTGAACGAATCTTTCTGATCGTTCCCGCTATAAAAGTAGACTAATCGCCATCTTCGATTGAATCGGTAAATAGTTCTTCTTTCATAATGGATGAACTGATCTGCCGTGTATCGACTTTTTGCCCGACTTCGATCAAATAATCGAGGTTCTCACGATAATGTTCAGCAAAGACACAACTATATAACACATCCAACAAATAGGAGATCGACGTATTGATCGTGAAACTACTGATTTTTGAGTACAATCGTTCACGTGTTGTCAGGCGCAATACCACATCGCTCGCTGTGGACAAACTGGACTCACCGATGCTCGTCAACGATAAAATCGGAACATTTTTTTCTTTTAAAATTTCAGCAGTCCGAAGCATCATCTGATTTTCTCCCGTATAAGAGATCAAGATCGCACAGTTTTCAGGCTGACAATTGTAGGCATCGTAATAGGACTCGCCAGATGTGGGCACGATGGTCACTTCTTGTTTGATCCGATTCATTTTCAATTTGAATGATTGAGCAATCAATGTGTTGGTATCACTCGAAAATAATACGATTTTATTGGATCGCAGCAGAAGTTGCTTTGCTTGTTGGAGATCGTCGTGCATCAACAAGGATAACGTATCTTGGATCGTCATACGTTCAAGTGCCGCAATCCGATTAGCGATCGTCATGATGCCTTCATTTTCGGAAAAAGGGAGATTGGCGTCCACTTCTTGAAAGTTTCCTTGTAGATATTCTGTTTCAGCAATGAACGCATCTCTAAAATCCACCCATCCGTGAAAACCCATTTTTTTGGCGATCCGAATCAAAGTAGAAGGATGGACATAGCAAGTTTCAGCAATTTGTTGAATCGTTCGATCGGCCAGAGTTGTTTCATTGGCTTGGAGAAAACGGATGACTTCGCTTTCTGAAGGTGAAAAGTTGATTTGTTTAAGCTTTTCCTTTAATAGCATAATTCGCTCCTCTTTTTTACGTTTTTAGTTAAAAATATGTAAAATAATTGTAAACGGTATTATTTAGTGTGTCAATGAAACAAAAAAAAGAGAAGTAATACCTTTACTCGTTTATTTTGATTAAAAAATTAGGTTTTATTTGGACTTTCTCATTATTTTTCTTTTTGTTATGCGCAATAAATTTACAAAAAAATGCAAGAATATCGATCATTTTGTAAATGGTTATTCAAATTGATCAAAAAGTATTGTGACTTTTATTTACAAAAATGATAATAGAGTTGTAAAAAATACGAAGGAGTGAGTGTATGAATCAAGGAATCAAGATCGCGACAATTGGTGGCGGAAGTAGTTACACACCGGAACTAATGGAAGGATTCATCAAACGTTACGATGAATTGCCGATTCGTGAAATCTGGTTAGTCGATATCGAAGCTGGGCGTGAAAAACTAGCGATCGTCAGTGAAATGGCCCAACGGATGTGGGATGCTTCTCCATATGACGTGAAAATCTATGCCACCTTAGATCGCGAAGAAGCATTGAAAGATGCGGACTTTGTCACTACACAATTTCGGGTCGGTCAATTGGATGCTCGTGTTAAAGACGAACGCATTCCAGCGTACTACGGCATGTTAGGCCAAGAAACCAATGGAGCTGGGGGAATGTTCAAAGCATTTCGTACGATCCCAGTCATTTTAGCAGTAGTTGAAGACATGAAACGCCTCTGTCCGAACGCTTGGTTGATCAATTTCGCGAATCCAAGCGGTATGGTGACTGAAGCAGTCGTTCGTTATGGGAAATGGGACAAAGTGATTGGATTGTGCAATGTACCAGTAATGGCAATGATGACAGAGCCAGTCATGATCAGTGAAAAGAAAGAAGAGTTGATTTATAAATTTGCTGGGCTGAACCATTTCCATTGGCACAAAGTAGCGGATGCAAAAGGAAATGATCGTACAGAAGATTTGATCGAACAACTTTATGCGGAAGATAACGGGTTGCCAAAAAACATATTCGATGTGCCATTCTTTAGAGAACAACTCGATCAGATGAAAATGATTCCTTGTGGCTATCACCGCTATTACTATCGTGAAGAAGAAATGTTGGAGCATGCGTTGGAAGAATACCACACGATCGGAACGCGAGCACAACAAGTCAAACAAACAGAAGCGGAATTGTTTGAGCTATACAAAGATCCACAACTCGATCATAAACCAGAACAATTACAACAACGAGGCGGTGCCTATTATTCGGATGCTGCGTGTGAAACGATTGCTTCGATCTATGGCAATAAAGAAACTCAAATCGTTGTCTCAACGAAAAACAATGGGGCAGTGCCTGATCTACCAGCAGACTGTGTCGTTGAAGTAACAGCGTATGTAGGCGCGCAAGGAGCAAGAAGTGTTGCTTTTGGTTCATTACCTACAGCAGAACGTGGCTGGTTACAAGTGATGAAAAATATGGAGTTGTTGACGATCGAAGCAGCTGTCACAGGTGATTACGGGACGGCGTTACAAGCATTTACGATCAACCCATTAGTTCGTTCTGGTAAAACAGCAAAACGTATGATGGATGAATTATTTATTGCTCATCAAGAGTATTTACCACAATTTAAAGAAGCCATCGATCGCTTAACAGCAGAAGGCATCGAAGTGCAAGATGAATTAGCAAGAGAATTGTCAGAAAAACGTGTAGTGGAAGGAGTATAACAACGATGGGATTTAGAAAAGACTTTTTATGGGGTGGCGCAACAGCTGCCAATCAATGTGAAGGTGGATACGACGAAGGAGGGCGCGGCTTAGCCAACGTAGATGTCGTGCCGATTGGTCCAGATCGTTTTCCAGTGATTACCGGTCAACAAAAAATGTTTGAGTTTGATGACGAACATTTTTATCCAGCAAAAGAAGCGATCGATATGTACCATCACTATAAAGAAGATATTGCCTTATTTGCAGAAATGGGCTTTAAAACCTACCGTCTATCGATTGCCTGGAGCCGTATTTTTCCATTAGGTGATGAGAAAGAGCCAAACGAAGAAGGGTTGAAATTCTATGAAGATGTCTTTAAAGAATGTCAAAAGTATGGGATCGAACCCTTAGTAACGATCACTCATTTTGACTGCCCGATGCATCTAGTCAAAGAATATGGGGCATGGCGTTCGCGTGAATTAGTCGGATTTTATGAAAACCTTTGTCACGTGATCTTTAATCGTTACAAAGGATTAGTAAAATACTGGTTGACCTTTAATGAAATCAACATGATTTTACATGCACCGTTCATGGGGGCTGGCTTGTATTTTGAAGAAGGCGACAATGTAGAGCAAGTCAAATATCAAGCAGCTCATCATGAGTTACTAGCGAGTGCGATTGCCACAAAAATCGCGCATGAAGTCGACCCTGAGAATAAAGTCGGCTGTATGTTAGCTGCGGGAGCTTATTATCCTTATTCATGTAAACCAGAAGATGTCTGGGCTTCACGCCAAGCAGACCGTGAAAACTACTTCTTTATCGATGTGCAGTCAAGAGGAGAATACCCAGCATATGCACTAAAAGAAATGGAACGCCAAGGCATCGAGATCAAAATGGAACCAGGAGACTTAGAGTTATTGAAACAACATACTGTTGATTTTATTTCATTCTCTTATTATTCTTCTCGTGTTTCAACAACCGATCCAAAACTATTAGAACAAACCGCAGGAAATATCTTTGAATCAACGAAAAACCCTTATTTAGAAGCAAGTGAATGGGGCTGGCAAATTGACCCATTAGGTTTACGGGTAACCTTGAATGATATTTATGATCGTTATCAAAAACCATTGTTTATTGTCGAAAATGGTTTGGGCGCGGTAGATACTCCGGATGAGAATGGCTATGTGGAAGATGACTATCGCATTTCATATCTTGCTTCACACATCCAAGCGATGAAAGATGCAGTCGAATTAGATGGTGTTGATCTTTTAGGTTATACGACTTGGGGATGTATCGATCTAGTTTCTGCTGGAACTGGTGAAATGAAGAAACGCTATGGTTTTATCTACGTTGATCGTGACAATGAAGGCAATGGTACATTGAAACGAACAAAGAAAAAATCATTTGATTGGTATAAACAAGTGATTGCTTCGAATGGTGAAAATCTAGCGAACAAATAGGATAGAATAAGAATGTCTATTGTTTTTGTCTATCGATTTCGAGTATAATATATCTATTCGAAACTCGTAGGCAGAACAATAGACTTTTTGTGTGATTGGCTGTAAAGTAGGCTTACTTGATTTTAAAACGGAGGAATCTACATATGTATGATGTAATCGTAATTGGTGCAGGACCTGCTGGCATGACCGCTGCTTTGTATGCTTCAAGATCAAACTTATCAGTAGCGATGATCGAACAAGGGGCACCTGGTGGGCAAATGAACAACACCGCAGAAGTAGAAAATTATCCTGGATTTGATTCGATCATGGGGCCAGACCTTGCGTATAAAATGTATGAAGGTGTTTCACGATTTGGAACTGAAAATGTCTACGGTATCGTCCAAGATATCAAAGATCATGGCAACTATAAAGAAGTCATCTGTGAAGACAAAAGTTACGAAGCGAAAACAGTCATCATTGCAACTGGTTGTATCCATCGTAAACTAGGAGTACTAGGCGAAGAAGAATATGCTGGACGTGGCGTTTCTTATTGCGCGGTTTGTGACGGTGCATTTTTCCGTAATAAACGCTTAGTCGTGATCGGTGGTGGCGATTCTGCGGTAGAAGAAGCTGTGTATTTGACACAATTTGCTTCAGAAGTCGTTATCGTTCATCGTCGTGATGAGCTAAGAGCGCAAAAAATCATCCAAGATCGCGCATTTGCGAACAAAAAAATCTCATTTGTTTGGGATACGATCACTGATGAGATCATCGGAAATGATATGGTCGTTACTGGTGTCAAAGGGCACAACGCAAAAACAGGGGAAGAAATCGAATTAGCAGCTGACGGTGTGTTCATCTACGTTGGACTAGATCCATTAACTGAACCTTTCCGCAAAGCTGGACTCACGAATGCTGCTGGCTGGATCCCAACAGATCAAGATATGCGTACGAATATGCCTGGTGTGTTTGCTATTGGCGATGTACGAGAAAAAGATTTACGCCAAATCACCACAGCAGTAGGCGATGGCGGGATTGCTGGACAACAAGTGTATAAATACTTGGAAGCTTTAGAAGAAACGCCAAACGCTCAAGGATAACTAATGATGTGGAAAGAGAAAAGGACGATGAGGAATGTCATCGTCCTTTTTCTTATGCTTTGCTATCTAAATAGAGAATGCTATACTAAGAAAGGAACATATTTTTAGAAAGAGGTGTCAGCTTCATGTCTTGGAAACAAGTTTACGAGCAATGGGCAACTGAAGAATCATTAGAAGAAAATTTAAAAAAACAATTAAAAGAATTAAGTGAAAATCCTGAAAAATTAGAAGATGCGTTCTACGCACCTTTGGAATTTGGTACAGCAGGAATGCGCGGGATCTTAGGACCTGGAATCAATCGAATGAACATCTATACTGTACGTCAAGCAACAGAAGGGCTTGCACAATTTATGGATGAACAAGGAGCAGAAACAAAAAAACGTGGGGTAGCGATTGCTTATGATTCACGTCATCAATCGCCAGAATTTGCGATGGAAGCGGCAAAAACTTTAGCGCAACATGGTATTCCATCTTTTGTATTTGAAAGCTTACGACCAACCCCGGAGCTTTCATTTGCGGTTCGTCATCTTAACGCATTTGCTGGGATCATGGTTACAGCTTCTCATAATCCAGCGGCATATAATGGCTATAAAGTCTATGGCGAAGATGGTGGACAAATGCCGCCTGCTGATGCAGACGCATTGACAAAATATGTACGAAACATCAGCAATCCATTAAAAGTAGAAGTTTTAGCAGAAGAACATGCAAAAAATAGTGATTTGATCACGATCATCGGCGAAGAAATCGACCAAGCGTACTTGGAAGAAATCAAAGCAGTGACAATCAATCATGAATTAGTAGAAACATTAGGGAAAGAATTGAAGCTAGTCTTCACGCCGTTACACGGAACAGGCAAAATGTTAGGCGAGCGTGCGTTGACTCAAGCTGGATTTGAACAATTTGTCTTGGTTCCTGAGCAAGCAGTCGCTGACCCAGACTTCACCACAGTCAAATCACCAAATCCAGAAGAACACTCTGCTTTTGAATATGCAATCCGTTTAGGCGAAAAAGAAGGCGCAGATCTATTGATTGCTACGGATCCAGATGCCGATCGTCTAGGTGCAGCTGTACGCTTGCCAGACGGTTCATACAAAGTATTGACAGGAAATCAAATCGGCGCTTTGCTTGTCCAATATATCCTGGAAGCGCACCAAGAAAAAGGAACACTACCAGAAAATGCGGCGGTCTTGAAATCAATCGTTTCAAGTGAACTACCGACAGCAATCGCTAGACATTATGGTGTAGAAATGATGAACGTTTTGACTGGCTTCAAATTTATTGCTGAAAAAATCCAACAATTCGAAGAAACCAAGGCGCATACATTCATGTTTGGTTTTGAAGAAAGCTACGGTTATTTAGTCAAACCATTCGTTCGCGATAAAGACGCGATTCAAGCACTATTATTATTAGCAGAAGTTGCTGCATTTTATAAAAAACAAGGTAAGACCCTTTATGATGGGTTACAATCGATTTTTGAAACGTATGGCTATTATGCAGAAAAAACAATTTCAGTCACAATGAGTGGTCAAGAAGGTTCAGCGAAAATTGCTGCACTGATGGAGAAATTCAGAAAAGATGCACCAACTGAATTTGCCGGAGAAAAAGTTTTACAAACAGAAGATTTCAAGGCACTGACAAAAACAGATGCTCAAGGAAATGTAGAAAAACTAACGACTCCACCTTCAGATGTATTGAAATATACACTAGAAGAAGACGGTTGGATCGCGATCCGTCCTTCTGGAACGGAACCAAAAATCAAATTTTATATTGGTGTCAAAGGTGATTCAAACGAAGCAGCACAAGAAAAAATTGCTGCACTTGAAGCTAGCATCAAATCAATGACAGAAGAATAAACAGTTGAGACTGACGAAAAAAGTGGTACACTTTAGTAGTCAGTCTTTTTTTGGAGGTGAATCGTTTGTCGGGGAATCAAAACATTAAAGTAGAAAAAGTGAGTCAATTATTCAAGGTATTAAGTGATCCGACACGTTTGAATATTTTACTTTATTTAAAAGATGGAGAAAAAAATGTGACGTCGATCAGTCAATCTGTTCAAATGGAACAATCGGCTGTATCTCATCAATTACGGTTGTTACGTGAAAACCACGTGGTGAAATCACGACGTGAAGGAAAAACGATCCTTTACAGTTTGGATGACTTTCATGTATTAGATATTTTAGAACAAACGATCAAGCATGTAGAGCATCAAAAAAGCTAACTAAAGTCATTAAAAAAGGATTTGAAAGTGTCTGGGACATCGGTCCTCTTGTACCACCTAAAACCGAATAAACGGCGGGAACAGAAGTAACCACTTCGGAAATAAGGCGCCATCCACAAAAATTTGAAGAACAATTTTCGTGGATGGCGCCTTATTTCTCGAGGTTGAACACTTCTGTTACGACCTCGATCAACTCCTATTTTTATCATTTAAAAAGATAATAAAAAGCTATTTCTCTTCCGAAGTTTCTGTGCCGTAATAGCTATGGTCTTCCAGCTCTAACTCATTCAATATCAATGATGCTGTTTCTTCAATGGAAAGAGAAGCAACATTGATGACGACACACCCTAATTTTTCATAAAGTTCATTGGCAAATTCCAATTCTGCACGAATTTTTTCGATATCGGAGTACGCAGTATCTGGATTCAGGCCATATGAACGCATGCGTTCTTTACGAATGTTATTTAAAATATCAGGGTTATTTGTTAATCCAACAATCTTCTTCGGATCGATTTCCCACAATTGTTTAGGGATATGTGCTTGAGGTATCAGTGGGAGATTTGCTACTTTTAAATTTTTATTGGCTAAAAACAAACTTAACGGTGTTTTAGAAGTTCTGGAAACACCAAGTAAGACGACATCGGCTTCCAAAAAACCTCGAGGATCTTTTCCGTCGTCATATTTCACCGCAAACTCCATCGCTTTGATTCGTTTGAAATAATTTTCATTCAATAAGTGAAGTGCCCCTGGTTGACGTGTCGGTTTGATGCCAGTCAAGCGCTCGATTTCTGCAATTGGCGGGGTTAATACATCAAAGCTGTATAATTTGTTTTTTTGACAAAAGTCATTTGTTAAATCCACCAATTCTTGGTTGATCAATGTATGGAGAACTAATGCTTGTTCTGACAATGCATCATTTAGTGCGCGTTGCAACGTCTCTGGATCAGTCACAAAAGTTCGTCGAAATAAACTAAATTCGATGGATGGATATTGCGCCATTGTGGCTTGGGCTAATTTTGTTGCTGTTTCACCTGCAGAGTCTGAAATGACAAAAAAGGTGACGACTTCATTTGATTCGGCAGTCATAAATAAAAAACCTCGCTTGCTTTTTTTTTAGGTTTATTATACCATACTCGAGTGTACATACTTCGTAATCATTTTGATTTGGGGGATAATGATGAATAAACAAACATTGATCGAACAATCTTTAGAAACATTGAAAAATAACGGGTTCAAATACACGAAAAAGCGAGAAGCATTACTCGCATATTTAATCAAACGAAATCGTTACGTCTCTGCAAAAGAAGTCTTTGACTATATGAGTCAGGAATTTAAAGGAGTCAGCTATGATACGATCTATCGTAATTTACATGACTTTTCAGAGTTAGATCTTTTGGAAGAAACGGATCTAAATGGAGAAATGAAATTCCGTTTTCATTGTTGTCAAGGCGAGATTGGGCATCATCACCACTTCATATGTACCGTTTGTGGGACGACAAAAGAAATCCATATGTGCCCAATGAATTATTTTGAAGAACAACTCAGTGGGTGTACCATTGAAGAACATCGCTTTGAGATATTTGGTCGCTGTGAGAGCTGTCAATAATAATTTTCAATAAAATAACAGGTGATTATTAAAAAAAATCATAAGATTCTCTTGACGGTCAAAACTGCTTTAGCTATAATGTTTATAGAACAGTCTTGTTTCTTGAGATTAACATTTCAATAACAATTACGGTTACTTTTTAAGCTCGGAGGGAGGGAATTAATATGTCAAAAACAGTCGTTCGCAAAAACGAATCACTTGACGATGCTCTTCGTCGCTTCAAACGTTCCGTGTCAAAAGCGGGTACTTTACAAGAATCTCGTAAACGTGAATTCTACGAAAAACCAAGTGTAAAGCGTAAGAAAAAATCTGAAGCAGCTAGAAAACGCAAAAAATTCTAGTTCTTTGATGAATTGGAGTTGGTAGTGTGTCACTACTAAGTAGATTGAACGATGACATGAAGACAGCGATGAAAGCTAAAGATAAAGAATCTTTACAGGTGATTCGTATGATCAAGTCATCTATACAAAACGAGCAAATTAAAGAAGGTCACGACTTGACAGAAGAAGAAGAACTAACAGTGTTGTCTCGCGAAATGAAACAACGCCGTGATTCTTTGCATGAATTCGAGGAAGCTGGACGTGACGATTTAGCTGAAAAAGTGAAAAGTGAAATTGTGATAGTCGAAAAGTATATGCCAGAGCAACTTTCTGAAGAAGAAATTCGACAACTTGTTCAAGATGCGATCACGCAAACAGGTGCTTCATCAGCAAAAGAATTTGGTAAAGTCATGGGAGTTATCATGCCTAAAGTCAAAGGAAAAGCTGATGGAAATCAAGTAAATGCTATCGTAAAAGAACTATTGCAGTCTTAATCTTAGCAAACGAAACTACGGACGCGAAAGTGTCCGTAGTTTTTTTGTGTTCATTAAAAGAATAGTTTTTTGATCAATATTTTTTTGTTTAAAAACATTTGTTGTTACTTCGCAAAAGATTCATAGAGTGAACTACTCACCACTTAGCTAAACCTGACGGTTCTTAACGCTTGAAGTGGGAGCTTCTTGGGAATAGAGCATACTTGATAGTGTATTTCTTTACTAACAGCGGTGTCTCTTATTTACCAAGCTATACCCGTAGTTCCTACGGTTCTTGATTTTATCTAAGCTAATTGTTTTATTCGGAGACCTTCGGTGAGAATATTGATGCTTGCGTTTATATCTCGGTCATGATGAGCATGACAAACTGGACAAGCCCATTCTCGTATTTCGAGCGTTTTCTTGCCATCTTGATGACCACAAGCCGAACAGAGTTGACTAGATGGGAACCATTTATCTACTTTGATGATTTCACATCCATACCAGTCAGCTTTGTATTGTAGTTTAGTTACAAAACTAGACCACGATACATCAGAAATACTTTTAGCTAATTTATGATTGCGTAACATATCTTTTGCATTTAAGTCTTCAATACAGATAGTATCGTGATTTTTGATAATCTCTGTACTTAACTTGTTTAGAAAGTCGTTGCGCTGATTCATTACTTTTTCATGTAGCCGCGCTACTTTTCGTTTTTGTTTTTGATAGTTTTTGGCTTCAAAGAGATTGACACCTTTCTTTTTAGCTAATAATGCACGTCTTGACAACTTACGTTGTTCACGCTTTAGTTTCTTTTCCATTTTTGACGTGAACTTATTATTATCAATCTTTTGACCGTCAGAAAGAATGGCAAAATCAGTTATACCAAGGTCAATTCCAATAGAAGAATCGTTTTTAGGAAGTTCAACTATTTCTTCTTTACACAACAAAGAAATATGGTAATTACCACTTGGATGACGTGAGATTGTGGCAGATTTGATAATTCCTTTAGGTTGTCTATGGAGTTTAATCTTGACTAAAGACTTCAACTTAGGAACTTTGATGAATTTATTATCAATCAAAGCTACTGTTCCTTTTTGGTTGTTAGTAGTATAGCTTTGTACAGGATTCTTCTTACTTTTGAATCGAGGAAACCCAACGGATTTATCTCTAAAAAAATTCTTATATGCCTTATCTAAATTAAGTTGTGCATTCGCTAAAGCAAGGCTATCTACTTCCTTCAAAAACGGAAATTCTTTCTTATATTGAGCTGGTGTTGGAAAATTCATTTTTGTAGAAGAATCATTTTTAGTTTCTTCATAATTTTTCATTCGGTCATCAAGCATTAGATTGTAGACCTTACGGACACAACCAAAAGACTTAGCAAAGAAAATTTCCTGCTCTTCTGTTGGATAAATTCTGAATTTATATGCTTTTAGTCGCTCCATAAGACTCACCTACTCTCTATTTGTGGTTATTACCTTGATTCTGAATATACTTTTTGATGACATCAATTGGTGCGCCACCAGTTGTCAACAGGCAGAAACTTTTAGACCAAAACATTTCTTTCCAAAGATATTGTTTTACTCTAGGATAGTCACGCTTTATCAAGCGTGAACTAGCGCTTTTATAAGCGTTGATGAACTTCGTCAGCTCTGTTTTTGGCTGTGCTTTGAACATAATATGAACATGATCTTTCTCATGATTCCACTCAACGAGAGTGATGTGATGTGACTCTGCAATTCGTACAAAAGTTATTTTAGCAAATTCAGATATTTCATCATCAATCACTTGTCTACGGTATTTAGTTACCAGTACAAGATGATAATAGAGAAGAAACACTGAATGATTATTAGTATCTAGTTCCATTGTTATATCAGCTCATTTCTTATATAGACTGATTATACCATAGTACAAAATAAAAAGGCAATATGCCTTATATGTCGGTTTTCGAGTTACCAACGGTAACCCTCATACTGAACGGCATTCATCACCCACCTATAGAGGATGGGCGACTTCTGCCTGAATTAAGTTAAAATAAATCGGACAACTGATGTTCAAAGTCAGGTATCTCTGCTAGTTACTAAATGATTAGGTTGTTTTAGTTGAAGAACGTTTTGTCTCAGTAATCCAAATTAAAACTTTTTTCTCAAGTCGTCTCATTTTATTCGCTATATAGTTTTTCATGATTATGGTAGAATAGGTAAGAACGATTTGAAATAAAGGAGATGTCTATTTTTGACAGAAGCGTCTAGTTCTTTGGATATTAGATTAACAGCAACTGATGATATCAGTATGCTTTTAGGGTCACATGATAAACATATCAAACTGATCGAAGAAACAACTGAAACGACGATTCACACAAGAGGCGAAGTAATCCAGATCATCGGAGAAGAAACCGATATTTCTTTAGCTGCTTCCGTGATCCGAACGTTACAAGAATTGATCAAACGAGGGATCCATATCAGCATGCCTGATGTGGTCACTGCACTAAAAATGGCCCAAAAAGGGACATTGGATTATTTTGTTGAGATGTATGAACAAGAGATCGTCAAAGATCGCAATGGCAAACCGATTCGTGTCAAAAACAGCGGACAAAAAAAATACGTCGATTCTGTCGCCAAACATGATGTGGTCTTTGGCGTAGGACCAGCTGGTACTGGGAAAACATTTTTGGCTGTCGTATTAGCGATTGCTGCCTTAAAGAAAGGCGAAGTCCAAAAAATCATCTTGACTCGTCCAGCCGTCGAAGCAGGTGAAAATCTTGGATTCTTACCTGGAGATCTGAAGGAAAAAGTCGATCCATATTTACGACCAGTTTATGATGCACTGTACCAGATTTTTGGTTTGGATCATACCAATCGTTTGATGGAGCGAGGAATCATCGAGATTGCACCACTTGCATATATGCGTGGTAGAACGTTAGATGATGCCTTTGTGATTTTGGATGAGGCGCAAAACACAACAGTCGCCCAAATGAAAATGTTTTTGACTCGGCTTGGCTATCAGTCAAAAATGATCGTCAATGGGGACACGAGCCAAATCGATTTACCAAAAGGGACAATGAGTGGATTGATTCATGCAGAACGAACACTCAAACAAATCAAAAAAATCGATTTTGTGAATTTTGAAGCTAGTGATGTCGTTCGTCACCCTGTCGTGGCAGAAATCATCAAAGCTTATGAAAAAGCGGATCTTCATCAAGAATAGCTTTTTTAGGAGGATTACCACATGTTGAACAAAATATTGCAGCAGCTTCAAGCGAAATTAGGGAAAGCTGCAGCACCTTTTCTCTTATTGCTTTTCTTTCTATTGATGTGTGGGATCACGTTTAGCAGCGTGAAGCAAAAGCCCAATGATTTTAGAGAGGGACAAGTAGCGGAAGAAAGTATCCGTGCCAATAAAACGATTGAGAACACGGAAGAAACCGAACAAAAAAGGAAATTAGCAGCTGAAGCAGTGACACCTGAGTACACCTACCAAAGTGACCTAGCTTCGGAACAAGATCGTCGGATCAATCAACTGTTTGTTTTGATCGATCGTGCGAATGACACGATCGACAAACAATACGAAGAAAAAGTCAGTAAGGCAAAAGAAGATGAAAATGTTCCAAAGCCAACAGTAGAAGAACGGATAGCCGCATTGAAACGAATATTCGAAAGTTCAAATGCGGATGATGTCGCGTTTTACCAAAAATTACCAAATAGTTTTTACTCAACGATCATGAATATGTCAGAAAGCGAGATTACGACGGTTCGTGATGAAAGCTTGAAATTGATTGACGAACAAATGAGTAAGCAAGTTCGAGAAAGCGATTTAGATAATTTCAAACAAGAAGCAGAGGATAAGATCCAGTATTTGAATGTTTCGGCAGAACAACAAGAAATGATCCGTTATTTAGTCGATCAGGGCATTGTTGTGAATGATGTGCTAAATGAAAAACGAACAGAAGAGTTGAAGCAAGAGGCACGTGACTCCATCCAACCCGTCATGATTTTCCAAGGGGAAATCATTGTTCGTGAAGGGAATCAAATCGATGCAGCTGCTATGAAAAAATTAGAGTTGTTAGGTTTGACGAGTCAATCTACTTCGATTTTTCCTCTTGTCGCTATGATTCTAGCGGTATTATTGCAAATTGGTGTGTTATTCTACAATTCACTACAGTATAAAGATCTATTCAAACGAACAGAGTATATTCTTTTCTACGTAACAGCGATGTCCATCAGTATTTTATTGATGAAATTTTTCCAAGTCTTTCAAACAGAGCAAGCGACGTATATTCCGTTACTTTACCCAGCAGCGTTTGTACCGCTTGTCTTAAACTTTTTCTTGAATCGAAGAGCGGGTATCATGGCTGCGTTATTCCAAGCAGTTTCAGCGCTATTCATTTTTTACAATTCGATCGGTACGAATTTCTTGACTGTGATTTTGGTCTCGTACCTATTTGCCGGCTTTTTAGCAGCAATTTTAAAACGGCAACGTATTTCAGAACAATGGTTCCCAGCAATCATGTGGGTCGTTGTCTTTCCGTTATTGATGGATGTCGTTTTAGTGGTTTATCAAGGCATGAGCTTCAGTGATGGCACCACTTGGTTAACACTTGTATGTGGCTTCATGGGCGCATTTCTGTCGTATTTACTGACGATTGGTCTGCACCCCTATATTGAGCTATTAGTGAATGACGACAGTGTGATCGTTCTAAATGAATTGAGTAACCCAAACCATCCATTATTGAAGCAATTGCTAGAAGAAGCACCGGGAACGTATCATCATAGTATGATGGTTGCGAATCTAAGTGCGAATGCAGTTGCTGAAATCGGTGGGCGTTCATTGTTGACACGTGTGGCTTGTTATTACCATGACATCGGCAAAATCAAACATGCCAGCTTTTTCGTAGAGAACTTACCTTCTGGTGCGGAAAATCCCCATAACTTTTTACTTCCTGAAGATAGTAAACAAATTATTTTTGGGCATGTGACAGACGGTGCGAAGATTTTAGAAGAGTACGATATGCCACAAATGGTGATCGATATCTGCAAGCAACATCATGGGACGACTTTGATGCGTTATTTCTATATCAAAGCAAAAGAACGTAATCCCGAAGTAACAGAGGAACAATTCCGTTACCCTGGCCCTAGACCGCAAACACGGGAAGCTGGGATCGTCAATATTGCGGATAGTTGCGAAGCCGCTGTGCGAGCAATGGATCATCCAACCAGTGAGAAAATCGAAGCTTTTGTGCATAATTTGATTGAAGAACGGATTTCTGACGGTCAGCTTGATGATAGTGGATTGACACTCAAAGAAATCCGCAAAGTTGAAAAATCTCTTGTTAGTGGATTGAGCAGTACCTTCCATTCAAGGATCAAATACCCTAAGATGAAGTCTGAAGCAGAAAAAATGAAACAAGAAAAAGAATAGCAAGAAGGAAGCGATGACTAATGGATATTACATTTATCGATGAAACAAACACTGTATCTGAAACGAAAATCAAAGAAATTGAAGAATTGCTTCAATTTGCGGCAAAAAAACTTTCTTTATCAGATGAGACGGAAATGTCGGTGACCTTCATGGATAATCCGTCTATCCAAGAAATCAATCGTACGTACCGTGGCAAAGACGCACCAACAGATGTGATCAGTTTTGCGTTAGAAGATGAAGGTGAAGACGAGATCCCAGTCATTTTTGAAGAGGACGATGAGCCAATGCCTCGTGTATTGGGAGATATCATGATCTCAATCGATCGGGCAAAAGAACAAGCTGAAGAATATGGTCACTCCTATGATCGCGAACTAGGCTTCTTAGCCGTCCATGGATTTTTACACATCAACGGCTACGACCATATGACACCTGAAGATGAAGCGGAAATGTTTGGCTTACAGAAAGAGATTTTAGATGCTTATGGACTTAAAAGATAAAAGAGAAGAACAAAAAGTAGATAAAAACAAACATTTTTTGATGTCAGTGGAGTTTGCTTTACAAGGAGTCAAAACCGTTTTTGATGAAGAACGAAATATGAAGAAACATGTGGCTCTTGGGATCATTGCTCTGATCATGGGGTTCATCTTTCAATTGGATCGGATGGAGTGGCTATGGTTGCTCCTTTCAGTCTTTCTCGTATGGATCGTCGAAATCATGAACACTGTTTTTGAGAATGTAGTGGATATGTTCACAGACTTCCATTTTCATCCCATTGGAAAAAAAATCAAAGATATGGCAGCTGGGGCAGTGTTATTGACTGCTTGCTTCGCTGTAATCGTGGGGATCATCTTATTTGGTCCAAAAATCTATCAACTGTTTTTTAATTAAAAGGAGAGTAATTATGTCAGAACATAAATCTGGATTTGTAGCAATCGTCGGACGACCAAATGTTGGTAAATCGACGTTGCTCAATCGGATCGTTGGTCAAAAAATCGCGATCATGAGTGATAAAGCGCAAACGACAAGAAATAAGATCCAAGGAGTATATACGACTCCTGAAGCACAATTGATCTTTATTGATACACCAGGAATCCATAAACCCAAACATCGCTTAGGCGATTTTATGGTAGAAACAGCTTATAGTGCTTTACGTGAAGTTGATGCGGTATTGTTCATGATCAGCGCCGATCAAAAAAGAGGAAAAGGCGACGATTTCATCATCGAACGCTTGAAAAATGTCCAATCACCGGTATATTTAGTGATCAATAAGATCGACAAAGTCCATCCAGATGAGTTGTTAGGGATCATTGAAGATTATTCCTCACAAATGGAGTTTGCCCAAGTTGTTCCGATCTCTGCGACAGAAGGAAACAATGTCGAACGTTTGATGGAGGTCTTAGTGGACGAAATGCCTGAAGGCCCGCAATATTTCCCAGACGATCAAGTCACTGACCATCCGGAGTATTTTATCGTTTCTGAATTGATTCGGGAAAAAGTCTTGTTTTTGACACGAGATGAAGTACCCCATTCAGTCGCAGTAGTCATTGATACGATGAAACGTAATGAGAATAATAAAATCCATATCCAAGCTACGATCATCGTCGAGCGTGATAGTCAAAAAGGAATCATTATCGGTAAGGGCGGTAAGATGTTGAAAGACATTGGAACAAAAGCACGAAGAGACATTGAGAATCTATTAGGAGACAAAGTCTTTCTAGAGCTCTGGGTCAAAGTTCAAAAAGACTGGCGAGATAAACGAGTCTATTTACAAGACTTTGGATATCGTCAAGACGAGTATTAAACAAGGTTGTGAGAAAGCCGGTCAGCTCCGAATAGTAAGGCGAAACGTGGGAAAATAGCTTTCCATATTTTTTCACGTTTCGCCTTACTATTGAAGGAGCTGGCTTTCGAACACCGTTTATCATAGGTTGTGAGAAAAGTGCTATGACCTGAGCAGTAAGCTGGGAAATCAGAAAATAGCTTTTCATATTTTTTGATTTTATGGGCTTATTATTGAAGTGCTGCTTCTTGAACACCGGTTATCCAGTTATAGAAGTTAGAGGACAACTAAGTCATGGAAGCAATTAAGAGTCTGGAATAAAAGTAATAGTTACTTTTATCTCGACTTCACGTATGCTCGCATGACTTTTTCCTTCTTTTCAATTTAAAAAAGCAATCTACGTTAAAGTCAGAGGAGGGGTGACGATGAGTCAGCTTGCAGAATCAAAAGGAATCATCCTTTCTAGTCGCAACTACAAGGAAAAAGATAAATTAGTCAAGATATTTACAGAATCGGCAGGAAAAATGATGTTTTATGTCAAGGGGATCCATCGTCAAAATCAACCGATTGCACCCGCATTGTTGCCTTTTACGGAAGCAATTTATATTGGTCATTTTCATAATGAAGGCTTGTCCTTTGTAAACAGTGTAAAAGATGTCCACTCGTTTCGTAAGATACAAGAAGATATTTTTCTTAGCGGTTACGGGACTTATTTGTTGAACTTAGTGGATGCGGCGATCGAGGATCGGCAATATGATCCGAATCTATTTCAATTCACACACCAAGCATTGCAACGCATGGATCAAGGAGATGATCCAGAGATCATTACGAATATTTTTGAGATCCAATTATTGCAACGTTTCGGGATCTCGCCAGTTTGGACCCACTGTGCAGTGTGTGGAAAGACGCAAGGAAAATTTGATTATTCATCCAAATATGGTGGCGTCTTATGTGAAAATCACTGGGAGTTAGATCATCATCGGTATCACGCGGACCCACGTGCAGTTCACTTCGTACGGCTCTTCTCAGCAATCTCGTATGATCGCATCAGCGGGATCGACCTCAAAGAAGAAACCAAACAAAAGATTCGCCAATTGATTGATCTGTTATACGAAGAATACGTAGGCATCCATTTGAAAAGTAAAAAGTTTATTGATCAAATGAAAAGTTGGGAACATATCATGAAACCGACCAATGAGGCAACGAAAGAAAATCCTGCAGAAGAATGAAAAATTGTTTGAAACAATGGATTTTTTTCAAAAATATTTGACAAAGTACTTGGTTAACGTCTATTATAAAGCCTAGATAGTAACTATTGTTTTTTCAATAGACGAATGTCATTTATGAAGGATATTCAATAATCACATACGTACGATGATCAAGATCAGTAAAAAATCAAGTGGCACAAGCGAGTTCGGGAGAGTGTGAGCCGAATGCTAACGGTTTTTGAAGAGGCACTTGTGAGTACGATCAACGAAGCTGCCGACTCGCTCGGAAGTAGGGTGGAACCGCGAAGATATTCGTCCCTATGTTTGTTTACGCAAACATAGGGACTTTTTTTGTTACTATTTTTGATTCTTGGTTAAGATGAAAGGGGTAATTATATGAGTAAGAAGCAAACAGTTCAAGAAATGATTTTGACATTACAAAAATTTTGGTCATCGAACGGTTGTATGTTGATGCAAGCATACGATACAGAAAAAGGGGCAGGTACAATGAGCCCTTACACGTTTTTACGAGCAATCGGTCCAGAACCTTGGAATGCCGCTTACGTTGAGCCATCACGTCGACCAGCTGATGGTCGTTATGGTGAGAATCCTAACCGGTTATATCAACACCATCAATTCCAAGTGGTGATGAAGCCATCACCAGAAAATATCCAAGAACTTTACTTGGAAAGCTTGCGTTTGTTAGGGATCGATCCGTTAGAACATGATATCCGCTTTGTTGAGGACAACTGGGAGAACCCTTCGATGGGGTGTGCCGGTGTTGGTTGGGAAGTCTGGTTAGATGGCATGGAAATCACGCAATTTACGTACTTCCAACAAGTCGGCGGTTTGCCATGTAAACCAGTCACTTCAGAAATCACTTATGGGTTAGAGCGTTTAGCTTCTTATATCCAAGAAGTGGAAAGTGTGTATGATCTTGAATGGTCAGCAGGTGTCAAATATGGCGAGATCTTCAAACAGCCTGAATATGAACACTCAAAATATTCATTTGAAGTGAGTGATCAAGAATTATTATTAAGTAATTTTGATCGTTTTGAAAAAGAAGCGAAACGTTGTATTGAAGAAAATCTGGTCCATCCAGCATATGATTACATTTTAAAATGTAGTCACACCTTCAATCTATTAGATGCTCGTGGTGCAGTATCTGTGACTGAACGTGCTGGCTACTTGGCTCGCATTCGTAACATGGCGAAATCTGTGGCGAAAATCTTTGTTGCAGAACGTGAAAAACTTGGATTCCCATTGCTGAATAATCAATCAGAAAATCCAACGACTGTTAAGGAAGGTGAATAAGATGGCAAAGGACTTATTATTAGAAATTGGCTTGGAAGAAATGCCAGCGCATGTTGTGACACCAAGCATGAAACAATTAAAAGAAAAAACAGCAGCGTTTTTAACGGACAATCAATTGACTTACGATGCAATCGAGACATTCTCGACTCCGAGACGTTTGGCGATCAAAGTAACAAATGTGCCAGAACGTCAGGCTGACAGTGAAGAAGAAGTGAAGGGACCAGCGAAAAAAATCGCATTAGATGCTGAAGGCAACTGGTCGAAAGCAGCTCAAGGATTTGTTCGTGGGCAAGGATTGACGACAGACGATATCACCTTCCGAGAAATCAAAGGTGTGGAATATGTCTATGTGACGAAATATACTCAAGGTAAACCGGCAATCGAAGTCTTGACAGGATTGATCGATGTGATTAAAAGCATGACATTCCCTGTGACAATGCACTGGTCTTCCTTTGACTTTGAATATATTCGCCCGATTCATTGGATCGTGGCACTATTTGGAGAAGAAGTGATCCCGTTTGAATTTTTAGATGTGAAAACTGGACGTACTTCTCGTGGGCATCGTTTCTTAGGTGAAGATGTGACATTTGCTCATCCAGCAGAATATGAAGAAAAGCTATCTGAACAATTTGTAGTTGCTTCGCCACAAAAGAGAAGAGCAATGATCATGGAACAAGCGACTCAATTATCAACAAAAAATGATTGGCACATCGATTTTGATGAAGACCTACTTGAAGAAGTCAATAATCTAGTGGAGTATCCAACTGTCTTTGCTGGTGATTTTGAAGAAAAATATCTATCTGTACCGGAAGAAGTACTCGTGACTTCCATGAAGGAACACCAACGTTATTTTGATGTTCGAAATGCCGAAGGTCAACTCTTACCACATTTTATCGCTGTACGAAATGGCGATCGTGTGAAGCTAGATAACGTTATTCGTGGGAACCAAAAAGTACTGACTGCGCGTTTAGAAGATGCGGAATTCTTTTACAATGAAGACAAAAAATTCCCAATCGAGCATTATGTCAATAAGTTGAAATCAGTGACTTTCCATGAAAAGATCGGTAGTATTTATGAAAAAATGCAACGTGTGCAAGTGATTGCATCTGTTATCGGTAAATCTGTCGGTTTATCGGAGGAAGAACTAGCTGCATTACAACGTGCCGGCGAAATCTATAAGTTTGACCTAGTGACGAACATGGTTGGAGAATTTCCAGAACTTCAAGGAATCATGGGTGAAAAATATGCGTTGTTGCATGGAGAAGATCCAGCGGTTGCGACAGCGATCCGTGAACATTATTTACCGATCGCTAGTGAAGGTGAATTGCCAGAAACGACGATTGGTGCAGTCTTAGCCATTGCCGATAAATTAGATAGTATTTTCTCTTTCTTTACTGTAGGAATGGTGCCAAGTGGTTCAAACGACCCTTACGCATTACGTCGTCAAGCATATGGGATCGTTCGGATCATTGAAGCAAAACAATGGGCTTTCCCATTGGCACAATTACAACAAGAAGTGAATGCTGCAATCAATGAAAATCAAGAGCGTTTCGGGTTAGCTTTCGTTCAAGGAACTGATGTAATCGACTTTATCAAAGGTCGTTTGCGCCAACGATTGATGACAAAAGCCATTCGCCACGATGTGATCGATGCTGTCTTGAATGCGAAGGAAAGTAATTTGACAACCGTTTTTGCCGCTGCACGTCTGTTGAAGGAACGTTTGCAAGATGAAAACTTCAAACCATCGATGGAAGCTTTGACGCGTGTGATGAATCTAGCGAAAAAAGCCGAAGGAACAACGAATGAGATTGATCCAAGCCTGTTTGAAAATGAAGCAGAGCAAGCATTGTACGAAGCAGTTGAGAAAGTGAAAGCTCAGTTTGCGGAACGTACACTTAAAGAGAACTATGAGCAATTAGTCAGCTTAAGACCAGTGATCGATCAGTATTTTGATCAAACGATGGTCATGGTCGAAGATGAAGCTGTCCGTAACAACCGTTTAGCACAGTTGCAACAAATTGCTGACATGGCATTAAGTATTGCTAGTCTGGATCAAATCATTACAAAATAAGACGGATCAAGTGAAAGCTTGAAACAAAAAAAGGTTTGGGATGCGAACATCCCAAACCTTTTATTTTTTACGTTGCTGTTTACCGGCATTTCGACCGTTAGCATTTTTCTTGGTTGCTTGTGTATTGATTTTTTTCGTTGGTTTCGTCGCTTCTTCAGGTGTCACATCTTTGCGAGGTGTCACGACTTGTTTCGGTGGATTTTGTTTTAATTCTTCTGCGACTTGAGCTTTTAAGCGTGGCTTCATGATCACATTGGTGATAAATGTTTGTAGACAACTAAAGATACCACCGACTACCCAGTAAAGGGTCACTCCTGCAGGAGCACTGATCGACATGAAGACGATCATCGCAGGTGAAACGATCAACATAGTGCGCATCGTTTTTTTCTGTTCTTCAGGAATACCGATCGTTGAGATATACCCTTGGATCAGGTAAGCAATCCCGGCAATCGCAACTAAGAGCAAACTTGGATTCCCTAGATCGATCCCATAAAAAGTCGATTCACGGATACCCTCTGTATAACGAGCAGTAAAGTACAGCGCTGAGAAGATCGGCATTTGGATCAATAAAGGTAAACAACCGATTCCGCCTGTCATACTTAACCCATTTTCGCGATACACTTGTTGCATTTCTGCTTGTGCAGCCATTTGTTCTTCACGGGTCGTTGCCGCTTTTAGTTTTTCTTGGGCGGCACTGACTTGAGGTTTCAATGCTTGCATTTTTTCAGATTGGATCATTGTCTTTTTCGATTGACTGATTCCTAAAGGTAAAATGATGATTCGTACGATCACAGTCATCAAGATAACAGCCCAACCGTATGACCAGTTGAAATTCTGCACGAGATATGTAATCGCTTGTCCCATAGGTTGTACTAATACGCGATAGACGATTCCAGATGTATCAGGGTTTCCTTCAGCATCCATTCTGACACAACCAGATAAGAAAAGTAAGAGTGTTACAAGACCAGAACCTAGTAACCAATTTTTCCATTTATTCATAAAATACTTCCTCTTTTAAAATTTTTACACAAGCTTAACTATACTAAAAATATGAGAATAATTCAATGAACTTCATAGAAAATTCAAATAATTCCCTTAAGTTTAGCCGATCATGGGAAGGACAGGGAAGCGCACATAAAAGAACAGAGAATTGAAACGATCATCTTCCAGTAGACGGCCACAACGACTTTCTTCATATGTGCTTTCAAGAAGAAACATTTAGCCGATCACATCAAATTTTTTTCGTTCTTCCATCATCGGATGTTCTTGCAAGTCGACATATTGGACACGGCCACTGGGACTAGGGGATTGCTTGACTTCTTTGATGAACTGATCGATGGTTTCCTCCTCACCAGCGGCTTCGATCGTCACCGAACCATCTTCTTCGTTTTTAACTGTTCCTGTCACGCCCAATTGATCAGCTACTATTTTTGTCATATAACGAAAACCTACACCTTGGACACGCCCTTGCACATTCATTTTAACTTTTTTCATTTGAAGCACCACTCTTTCCTCTATTTGATAAATTTATGATAACGATTTTTTATAAAACTAACAAGCCCAACGATTGATTCCATGCTATAATGAAGTGAGGTGGAAAACGTGAAAAAAATTCAATCAGCAAAAAATCCTAGAATCAAAGAAATAAAAAAATTACATAAAAAAAAGCACCGCGAAGAAGGACAGGAGTACCTGCTTGAAGGGTTTCACTTGATCGAAGAAGCTGTGAATGCCAAAGTCATACCTAAAGAGATCTTTCTGACAGAACGAGGCTGGTCAGAATGGGGGACATGGGTCAAACAACACGCATTGGATTGCTTTTTAGTCACTGATGAGGTGATGGCGGTGATCTCTGATCTACCAACACCACAAGGAATCGTGGCAGTGATGCCGCTAGAAGTTAGCCAAGTGTCAATAGATACAGGAGGCTGGTTGCTTTTAGACAATGTCCAAGATCCTGGAAATGTCGGAACGATGATCCGAACAGCAGATGCGTTTGGTTTAGCAGGTGTGATCTTAGGGAAAGGCTCAGCTGATATTTATAGCACCAAAGTTTTAAGAAGCATGCAGGGAAGCAATTACCATTTACCAGTTATCTCACAAGAGTTAGACGCGCTCATTCCTGAATTGAAAGAAAAAGGATTTGCGATATACGGAACAGAACTCAATGAAGAAGCTGTTTCTCTTCCAACCGTCGTACCAACAAAAAATTATACGATCATTATGGGAAATGAAGGGCAAGGGGTGCGATCAGAATTATTGGCGCTAACTGATAAAAATATCTATATCCCAATGAATGGCCATGCTGAGTCTTTGAATGTCGGCGTAGCTACCGGCATATTGTTGTACCATCTTTCTTCTTGATTAAGGAACTATTAAGCTTTTTGGATTTTTAATCAACCTCACTAGAATATTCCGAACATGAATGATATACTATGTACAATTTCAACGATAAATGAAATTCAAAAAGGTGGCAGATCGAAAATTATGACAGAAAAATGGCGTGAAGACGAAGAATACATGTCTTATATCGAAGATCTATTAGAAACAGAAGCAGTACAAAAATTAGCTGATTATATCCAACATGTACATTCGACAAGATTGGAACACTCGATCAGTGTTTCTTATTACAGTTACAAATTAGCAAAAAAATGGGGTGGAGATGCAAGAGCTACTGCACGTGCAGGACTTTTACATGACCTATTCTATTATGACTGGCGTACAACAAAATTTGATGAAGGCACACATGCGTATGTGCATCCTAGGATCGCTGTGAAAAATGCAGAAAAGATTACTGAACTTTCTGATTTAGAGCGCGACATCATCTTGAAACATATGTGGGGGGCAACGATCGCTCCACCAAAATACAAAGAAAGCTATATTGTGACATTTGTTGACAAGTATTGTGCAGTGAAAGAAGCGGCGCAACCAGTAACGGATACAATGAAACAAAAATGGCAACGATATTTTGGAAAAGAACAGTCGATCTAACTATTTGACCAGCCGAACAGAAACAGTCGAAGGTCCCGATCATGGGAAACCTTTGACTGTTTTTTTTTTTGCGAAAGTAGTTGACGAAATAAGATTTATAAGGTTAACTCTTTATTAGGTGAATGTACATAGATGAAAAAAGCATAAAGGGGGTGATGATAAGATGCCATACGTATCTTATTTAGCAGAGTTCAAGGACTTCAGTTATTAAGCTAACTTTGTTGAAGGACTCTTTTTTCTTCAAAGTAGCTACTTTTGAAAGAAGAAAGGACTCAAAAAATCATGGAAACAACAATCAAAACGTATCAATATTTCTTTATCAAACGAGAAATCGAGCAACTGTTAAATGTCTATCATTCAGTGAATGATAAAAAAACTGTCGCAACCGTTCAAGCATTAGCCACAGAACGAATCAATGAGGTAGTAGAAAATGATCCACAAGTAATTGCCTTACTTGAACCATTTGTGAAGCAAGTTATGGATACAAACTTGAAAAAAGAAAAAGCGACAGAATTGCTCGAACGTTTAAAAGAACATGTTGCGCCATTCAAGCAACCATCAAAAATCCAAGTGGAAAAAATATTCCGAAAAGTGAAAAAGTTGAAACAACCAGATTGGCAAACATTGGATCTTAAAGAGCATACTTATGTGGGCTGGAATGATCCAGGAACACAGAAGAAATATCTGCTTTATTATGCAGATGAGCGGCTACAAGGTGTCCATGGCACACTTTCTCCGACGATCATCAAAGGAGTATGCGCGATTTGCCATAAGACTTCGAGTGTTTCGATGTTTCTTTCCACGACAAAATCAGGATCAGATGGCACGTATACTAAAAAAGGAAATTACATTTGTCATGATAGTGATCAGTGCAATCAGCAACTAGTAAAGCTGGCACCATTTTATGAATTTACAGACATCGTGAAGAAAGAAAAATAGCGCCATTGTTTTTCTTGAGAATGTATGATAAACTTTCTGTAAATGAATAGGTGATGGTGTTCGCCTTTAAATGTCGATCGATAGATGACTAATGACGCCTACTAAAAATCGGAGAATCCGTTTTTTTAGTAGGCTTTTTTTGTGGGGAGGAATAGAAAAATGGATCAACGGTTACTTAGTCCATTCAAAATAGGGACATATATGGTGAAATGGTTAGTGATCACTGCTTGTTTAGGCGTACTAATGGGAGGACTTTCCGCTTTTTTTCTAAATAGCTTAACTGTGGTGACGGATTTACGAGAAGCACATACTTGGTTATTGTATCTATTACCTGTCAGTGGGGCATTATTTGCGTTTCTTTATCAACGATACGGTGGGAATGCTAGTCGTGGGAATAATCTGGTCATTGATCAAGGGAATGGTGGGGAAGAAAAAATCCCGCTCCGATTGATTCCTTTAACGCTTTTTGGTACGATCACGACGCATCTTTTTGGCGGTTCTGTCGGTCGAGAAGGAACAGCAGTCCAAATGGGTGGCGCTTTAGCTGAAAATCTAGCAAGGGGATTAAAATTGAGTCCTATCGAGCGAGAGGTGCTGGTCATCAGTGGGATCAGTGCAGGATTTAGTTCAGTGTTTGGGACACCTTTAGCAGGCACATTGTTTGGACTTGAAGTACTAGCAATCGGAAAGATGCGTACAGAAGCGATCTTTCCCAGTTTTTTTGCTGCTTTATTTGCTAACTTCGTAACGGAAAGCATTGGTGTCACACATATCCATTATAAGATGGGGGAAATTCCAGGGTGGAGTCCAGCACTCTTTGGCAAACTGATGGTGGCGGGTATCGCTTTTGGGATTATTGGTTGGGTTTTTAGTCGTTCAATCGTCTTTTTGAAAAAGTGGTATCTGAAATGGTTCAAACATCCAATCACTAGAAATTTTATAGGTGGAGGAATTGTCGTAGTTGTGGCACTGATTTTACAAACACAACGCTACTTAGGACTTAGCTTGCCTTTATTGCAAGATGCGTTTGCCGGAAAAGCACATGCCTATGATTTTATCGGTAAGTTAGGATTTACTGTCCTTTCTTTAGGCGCTGGCTATCAAGGTGGGGAAGTGACCCCTTTGTTTGAGATTGGCGCAACTCTAGGGGCAACTTTAGCGCCCATCCTGCATGTTTCGATTCCTTTTCTAGCTGCATTAGGATTTATCGGTGTGTTTTCTGGAGCGACGAATACACCCATTGCATGTTTTGTCATGGGCATCGAATTATTCGGAGGAGAAGCAGCTAGTTTCTTTTTTATGATTTGTTTGATCAGTTTCATGTGTTCGGGAAATAACGGAATCTATTCCGCACAAAAAGTAATGATCAAAAAAGGGATTTTATTTTTACCAATGAATAAAGATCAGAGAGAATAGTTTACTGATTGAAAGAAAAAAAGAAGTTGCATGACACGCAACTTCTTTTTTTTAGGCAATAAGTGTGATCAAAGCTAACAATGCAGTCAGGCCAAGAATGATACCACATACGATCATGTGACGTTTTTTATGCAACATCAAGATCGCGATATATTCTCTAAGAAAAGCATTCGGCAAATAATAAAAGGCTGTTTTTGCACCAATGCCATTGGCTTTTAACTGTGCTTGCTTCGCAAAGAGTCCTGCACGGAAAATGTGGTAATTATTTGAACTGAAAATCGCACGATAAGCGCCACCACCAGATTCACGATCCATTAATTCTTTGGAGAAACGCATATTTTCTAAAGTGGTTGTTGAATTTGTTTCAACTAAAATGTCCCGCTCCGGAATCCCTTTTTCTAAGGCATAGTTTTTCATGGCAATTGCTTCTGGTAACTTTTCATCTGCACCTTGACCACCAGACATCAAAAGAATCGGTGGATTGAGCGTAGCATGACTTTGTGCCCAATAAAAAGCAATTGCTTTGTCGATCCGTTTGGCTAAAAGAGGAGAAACATGTTCCCCGTTGATCAGGCCTGCGCCTAACACGATAATATAATTCTGGTTATAACGTGGTCGGTTGAACTGATATAAGAAAGAGACAGTCATAAAATTATAGAAGACAATAAACAGATAAATCAAGATGACTGCTATACCAGAAAGAAGAACATTGATCCACGCTGGTAAGTAGTTGATTAAAAATACAGTGGCAATTAAATATAGCGTTAAGGCAATCCCTAGCAGTAAAGTCAAAAGATTGGCTAATGAACGTGATTCTCTTTTTAAGACGATGATGCCATTCCAAATGAGAAAGACGACCAAAATATATATGCCAAATAGTAAAATCAATAAAGCTGGTACTGCAATCAAAGCAAAAATCCCACCAATAAAGATATTCTGCGTCTCAAAAAGTAAGAGTAATAAATAAGCGCCGAAACTAATCAAAAATAAATTGAAAATCAAACCATTCAGTAGTCGCCTTTTTTCGGTGAAGTAAAAAAAAGCAAAGATACTGAAAAAAGCGAGAGGGATCAAGAAATAAAAACTCGCATAAAAAATCTCTAATACAACGAAGTACGTAAGCATCAATGTGAATGTCCAAGTACCACAATAAAAGAATAACGCGGGATCTTTTTGTTTCCTGCGCCAGATGATGATCCCAACCATCCCTACGATATAGAGAATCGAAAAAATCAAATCTCTTGTTAAATTCATAATACCAACTCCTTTTTCTAATCGTGGAGTCATCACTGCGAATGAAAAGGAAACAGCTGATTAGCAGACTAGTGATGATTATTCAACACGAACTGATAGTGTTACTCGCCCCTCATAGACCAACCCTACAAGTAACAATCTACCATATACAGTATAACGAAAAATTTGTAAAAATGCTGTTATAAAAAAAGAAAAAATAGAAAATACATTTATTTTCTGTAAGAAGCAGAAAAATACCCAAACAGTAAAGGTTGAATGCGCTTCGTCGATTCGTGAAGAAGAGCCAGCTTTTACTGTTTGGGTAAGTAGTTGATGTAACGTTTTGGAATGTTTATTTAGAATAGATTACTGAAAAAATTAGTGACGTTGCGCCAGCCAATCACAAAGATATTCGCTTTTTCAACCGAACTAGCAGTGATGATGTCTGTGCTTGGAGAGGCACCATCTTCTAAGTAACCTAATTGATCATCAGCTAAAGTGATAGTGGCTGTGCCAACCTTTGTGCCTCTAACGATCGGTGCTTCAAGTTCGTTATCCTTTACTTTTGTCTCATCGATCTTAGGTGTGATCGTCAATTGACCCGTATCCATATCATTTCTGACCCAGACACTGACTGGGCTTTTTAGTACGACATTGACAGAAGTTTCTTTTCCGTTTTTCACATCGATCGATTTGAGTGAAGGAATGCTTGCATTTGCTTTACCGATTTCTTTGACTGACCAGTTATCATAGCAATAATCCATCAAGCGAGCCGTTTCGGTGAACCGAACGCTTGGGTTTTGCTCATGACCTTCCGCATTCAATATGACTGTAATGATGCGTTTGCCGTCTCGTTCGATGGTACCGACAAAACAAGCCCCAGCAAAATCAGTTGTTCCAGTTTTTAGTCCATCAACGCCTTCTTTGAAGTTGATAAAACCTGGAAGCATCCAATTCCAATTGACCATTTCAACCGGCGATTGTGTGTTTTCACCAAACATTTTTGTTGCAGTACTCGTCACTTCTAGTACCTCAGGAAAATCGAGTAACAGGTGACGTGCGATGATCGCTACGTCTTTTGCGGACATTTGATTTTCATCTGCTTCGCCAGTACCTTCTGGACGATTTGCGCCGAGGTAAACATTGTTCAACCCAGAAACATTGACGATCGTGGCATTTTCAATGCCCCATTCTTTTAACTGGTCATTCATGACAGTCAGAAAGGCTGTTTCACTACCAGAGATCTTTTCAGCTAAAGCGACCATTGATGCATTGGCTGATTGGATAAAAGCAGAGTCAAAAAGTTCTTTTACAGTATAGGTATTCTCCTTATGTAAGGGAACATTCGATAAATTAGGTGCGATACTCAAGGTTTCAGCATAATCGGAGATTGCCACTTCATCATCCCAGGATAATTTTCCTTCTTTGACTTGGTCAAGTACGATGTACAACCCGATGATTTTTGAGATTGACGCGATCCCCATTGTTTTTTCTCCGTCTTGGTCGTATAAAATTTTTCCGCTTGTTGCGTCCACAGCAAATGCTGCTTGGGAATTCACAGAAAATGCTTCATCGGCCTGTACGGATAAAGTTGGCAAGAATGATCCTAACGTCAAAAGAAGCGTTGCCAACAGTAAAGCGAAATGTTTTTTCTTAGTGCCCATGTCCAATCTCCTTGTTTTCTAATTTGATTTGCTACAAATTAAAATTTTATCAGAGAGTGTGTGTAGTTTCAATCTTTCTGAAAAAAACTTTAGATAAACCAAACGAACACAAGAGGATAGTTAGCGTTGATTCTTTTTGACTCGTACAGGTTGAGCCTCGGGTTCATTTAGACGAAAGGCAGTGAATACAAATAGAGCAGTCATACATAGTAAACTAAATATCATCAATAATTGCATATAAACACCTCGATTTCTACTTTTCTCTATGTTATCAGTTAGGTATGAATAATTTCGCTGTGAAATGTAACGAATCATTGATGAAATTTTGAAGAATAGTTGAAGAAAACAATCCTTAGTCAGAGATGGGATTGTAAACGATTTTTTGTCTAGGGACCATTTTGTTTTATGGATAAAAATGGTTGTGGTAGACTTTAGTTAGTAGTATTGAAGAAATGATTTTTTAGGAGGGGTACGTTTATGGCGAAAAAGGATAGAGAGTTACTATCACAACTGACTTCAGCAGGTGTCAAAGGACCATTTATTACTATTATGCTAAACACTCACGTTGCACATCAAGATGTGGAAAAAGATCAGATCAAATTCAAGAACTTTGCAAAAGAAGCAAAAAAACGTTTTGAAAAGAAATATGCGGAGCATGATTGGTCGAATTTTCAAAAAAAAATCGATCAACTACTAGAAGATGCTTCATTTTGGCGCAGTGCCACTGCGAGTGTCGCGGTGATCTTGTCTCCTGAAAGTACCATTGTTCATCGTTTGAGCATTGCAGTAGATGATCAATATTATGTAAGTGACCTACCTTATTTATTAGCGATCATTAAAAATGGACATTTTAACTACTCGTATTATTTACTGGGATTGAATCGTGATTCAATGAAGCTTTACGAAGTAAGCAACAAACAAGTAAAAGAAGTTGATCTACCCGAAGGAGCACCTACAGATGTGGTGACAGCTTTAGGATCTGAGTTGACAGGTGGAGGTATCAACTACTCGTCAAATGGTAGTGAAGGCTCAACATTCCATGGGGTGAATCCTAAAGACGAAGAAGTTGAAATTGACTGGATCAATTATTATCAAGCGGTCGATGAATTTCTTAAAGACAGCTTGGATAATCCTGAAAAATGGCCTGTGTACTTGTATGCTTTGCCTGAAAATCAAACAATGTTCAAAAAAGTGGCGAAAAACCCTTATTACCGTTCAGATGTAGCGATCTCAGCTTCACCTGCCCAATTATCTTTAAAAGATATCGAAGCAGGTGCAAAGAAACTGTCGGAAGAATTAGCAGCGAAGGAAGCAAGTAGCTACAATCAATTGTTAGATAAAAAATTCTTGGATCAACTAGTGGACATCGTGCCAGCAGCGAAAGAGGGAAAGATTTCTCACTTATTTATCGCAACCTCTAATCTGGCTGACGGATTTGGTGAAGACCCAGAAACAGAGTACGACCGTCGACAAGTGTTGAATCAACTAGCTGATGATGTGATCACCAATGGCGGACAAGTCTTTATCTTGGATCAAAAAGATGCGCCTGACGAAAAGAGTTTGACCGCGATATTGCGTTATTAGTCTCTAGGAACATTACCTAGAACCGATTGATCATCCATTTTATAAGAAAGGAAAAGCCATGTAGATCATTTATTTGATTTCGTGGCTTTTTCTTATTTCTCAGGGGAGAAAGATCAGAAGATCATCAAGTTGAAAAGTGAATTTTTTTTAAGCGTAAATTAAAAACGTTCGTTTTTTTTGGAGAAATAAGCAAAAGAATGAAAAAAAAATAAAAAAAGTTCAAAATTTACTAGCTAAACTGTAATTAATGTGCTACAATAACTATGTAGTTTTTGTTCGGTAATCTTGGTAGTTTGTTTCAAATAAACATCTTCCAGATATTCACCATTCAAGTAATTGCAAAATATGTGTTTGATACACAAGGAGGATTTTTATTATGGAAACAGGTACAGTGAAATGGTTTAACTCAGAAAAAGGTTTCGGTTTCATTACAGCAGAAAACGGCAACGATGTATTCGTTCATTTCTCAGCTATCCAAGGTGATGGATTCAAAACTTTAGAAGAAGGCCAAACAGTAAACTTCGATGTTGAAGAAGGTCAACGTGGCCCTCAAGCAACTAACGTTGTTAAAGCTTAATTAACCCACTACTAAATAAAAGCTCAGTCTGCTAGTTCCTAGCGGTCTGGGCTTTTTTGTGTTTTCTTTTCATATGCTTTGATTCTCTACACCTAAGAACATCGCTTTACATGGTTGGATGAGTGATAACGAGAAAAAGAAGGGGAGAAGTAAACTTACTGTTTCTCTCAGTAGCAAAGATAATAACAGACGTATGCTTTAGGTTGATTTCCTAAGAATTTTCAAGTGATTTGTAGTATAATTTCAAAAGAAGACTAGAGGGAAGAGAAGAGGAAGATATGTTGAAACCGAAAACTTATGCAGTCGTCGATATTGAAACGACTGGGACAAATCCAAAAGAAGATCGCATTATCCAATTTGGATGTGTCATGATCGAAGATGGGCGGATCACCTCTCGTTATTCGATGGATATCAACCCTGGGCGAAAAATCTCAAAACAGATCCAGCATTTGACAGGGATCACCAATCAACGTGTCCATCGTTCACCCTATTTTGAAGATGTAGCACAAACGATTTACAACCTTCTAGCGGATACCATCTTCGTGGCGCATAATATTTATTTTGATTATCAGTTTTTGAACCATGAATTGACTCGCTGTGGCGTACCTAAATTAAAGATTCCAGGAATCGATACAGTCGAGTTGGCCCAGATATTTTTGCCGACTGAACCGAGCTTTCGGTTAGCTGATTTGTCAGAAAGTCTGGGGTTTATCCACGATAATCCCCATCAGGCAGATAGCGATGCGGAAGTGACAGCACAGTTGCTTCTACTGATTGAAGAACGGATGCGTCAGTTACCTTTAGTGACGCTTGAACAGATCGTGAAACTGAGCAATCATACAGGGATGGATACCAGATTATTCATCGAACAGATCACCAACGAACTGAGAAAGCAGCCACCACCTTTATCAGATGAACTGGAAATCATCGAGGGAATCGCCTTACAAAAAAAAGAAGTCGAACTGTTTTCAGAAGTTTACTATGGTCATAAAGATTATCCAAGAAAAAAACAAGCGAAAGAGAAAATATTTGGAAAAACGTTGATGTATCGTAAAGAACAAAATCGTTTGATGAATGTTGTGTATGATCATTTTACCAAAGATGAATCGAAAAATTTGATGATCGAAGCAGCGACTGGTATGGGCAAGACGATTGGCTATCTCTTGCCTCTTAGCTATCTAGCTACACCGGAGAAGCCGGCAGTGATCAGTACGGTATCGCTTGTTTTACAAGAGCAGATCATGGAAAAAGATATTCCTTTGTTGAATCAATTATTCGACCAACCGATCCAAGCGACGATTATCAAAAGCTACCGCCATTATCTCGATTTGCAACGGTTCAAAGCCACACTCCTTGAGCCAAAGGAGCAAAAACAATATGCACTCTACCAAATGACGGTTCTTGTCTGGTTGACACAGACGAAAACAGGAGATTTAGATGAGTTGCATCTAACGAATTTGAATCATGCCTTTTTTACAGATGTTTCGCATCGCGGGCTTGACTTTTTAGCGAAAAAACAAGCGTTCTATGAACAAGATTTTATTCGATTTTTGCATCGACAAATCAAGCAAAGCAATTTCTTGATCGTCAACCATGCTTTCTTAGTCCAAGAAACGCAAAGAAAAACACCGTTGTTGCCTGAAAGTCCTTATTTATTGATCGATGAGGCGCACCATTTGCCTGAGATTGCTGAAAAAGTCAATGATCAACGATTCAGTTTGAGTTATTTTAACAAGGAAGTGCAATTATTCGAAGAACCTGACCGCTTGTTCGATCGTTTCAAAGGCTATCTGCCAGCCAATCATGAGGGGCAGCGCTGGCTTGATATCTACAAAGAAGAGTTGTCTGCGCTTCGTGAGGCACAGCTTTGTTTAGCTGAAGGGTTACTTGAGATCATACCTCAACAAAAAAGACAAACTTACCCGGAAGAAGTCATGATCACGAAAGAGGACTTAGATAAATTATCTTTTGAAGCAAGTACAGCCATTGACCATCTTCATCTTTTTTACCAAGAAATAAAGGAATTGCAGTACAGGATCCGTTCAGGCTTAGAGGTGCTTCAAGAAAGTTGGACGAAGCAAATGCGTGTCGATCTTGCAAGTCTGTATGCTTTGTTTGATCGTTTAGATCAACAAGCAAGTTTTATGGAAGAATGGTTGGAGAATTGGCAAGAAAGTTTAGTCCATTGGTTTGTTCCGGGTGCCACCCCTCAGCAGACGATGTTCCATCTCCACGATTTTACTGCCGCACTGATTCCCAATACAGTTTGGTATCAGCACTATGAACGGATTTTATATATAGGAGGGACATTGAAAGTGGGCCCAGATCGTCAATATTTGGCGAAACGATTAGGAATTGAAGGTACTCCGCTGAAAGTCATTGCCTCTCCTTATGATTACGAAAAACAAGCACGGATCTTCGTGCCAAAAGAAGCACCAGAGATCAATCAATTAAGTGGTACAGCGTATGTCGACTATCTAACGGATGTCTTATACCAGTTGATCAGACAAGAAAAAAGACCGATCCTAGTTTTGTTTACTTCTCATGATGTTTTACAAAAGGTGTATCAACGAATGCATTTGACAATGCTTGAACAAGGAAGAGAGATTTTAGCTCAAGGAATCGGTGGCAGTCGTGAGAAACTATTGAAGCGTTTTGTTCTTTCTGATATGAGCGTGCTATTCGGCGCAGATAGTTTTTGGGAAGGCGTCGACCTGCCAGGAGATGCGTTACAACTAGTCGTCATTACGCGGTTGCCATTCGATCATCCACAACGTCCAATGGTCAAAGCGAGAAATGCGTATTTGGAATCGGAAGGCATCAACCCTTTTTATCAAGAATCCTTACCAAAGGCAGCACTGAAGGTCAGACAAGCTTTAGGTCGTTTGATTCGTTCGGAAACGGACAAAGGTGTCTTGCTGATTTTAGATCGACGATTAGTGACCGCAAAATATGGCGCGAGGATCATTCATGCCTTGCCTAAAAAGATGCCTGTCCAAGAGGCGCCTTTTGAACAAATTTGTGAGGATATCCATGATTTCTTAAACAAAAACGAAGAAATTAAGCCATAATCGAGGACTATTTTCACCTCGAAATCTGTTATAATGGACATCAATGAAAAAAGAAGGAGCGACAGTCCTTGAAGAATCAGACAAACAAAGAACATACGATCAATCGCATCTTGCTGGGCTTGATCATCGCTTTATTAGCAGTAATCGTGATCAGTACGATTTTTTATCTGCGTGCGACACGCCCAATGACGCAAGCGAAACAAGAGGCGACAAAACTAGCTGAACAATATGCAAATCTTGAGGAAGTGGACCAATTCTATTGGTTTACTCGGGAAGCCACTTATTTTTCATTAACAGGCCAAAACGATAAAGGACAAGATATTGCAGTGATCATACCTAAATCGGGTGAGCGTGTGAAAGTGTTAGAACAAAAAGCAGGCTTGACCGAAGAAGCTGCCCGCCAAGAAATCAGCAAACAACATCCCGATCAACAAGTGGAAAAAGCTTCCTTAGGGATGTACAAAGATGAACCGGTATGGGAAGTCATTACCAAAACGTCAGATGACCAGTTGAATTATTATTTACTTTCTTTTAAAACGGGAGAGGAAGTCAAAGTCATTAGCGGGGTATAGAAAAGACGGATGAAAGGATAGATTGGATGAAACAGTCAAAAAGAGTGGAACGCTTAGAGCCTTCCGTAACACTAGCAACTGCAGCAAAAGCAAAGGCATTGAAAGCACAAGGGAAAGACATTATCAGTTTGACCGTAGGAGAGCCTGATTTTGCTACACCTGAAAATATCCAAGAAGCAGCGATCGCAGCCATCAAGAATGGAAAAGCAAGCTATTATACGCCAACAGCGGGTATTCCAGAATTAAGACAGGCAATCGTTTCGTATCTGGAAACCTATTATGGCTTGACTTACGATGCTTCTCAGACGATTGTGACAGACGGGGCGAAATTTGCCCTCTATGCCTTATTCCAAACAATCCTAGATCCAAAAGATGAAGTCATCATTCCAGTACCTTATTGGGTGAGCTATGGTGAACAAGTCAAGTTAGCAGAAGGTGTCCCTATTTTTGTCACTGGTCAAGAAGTCAATGATTTCAAAGTGACCATCGAACAATTGGAACAAGCACGTTCTTCCAAGACAAAAGCAGTCATTATCAATTCTCCTTCTAATCCGACAGGGATGATCTATACAAAAGAAGAACTACAAGTTATAGGTGAATGGGCAGTAAAAAACGATATTTTAATAGTTGCTGATGATATTTATGGCCGATTAGTTTATAATGACAATGAGTTTACTCCAATTGCAACGATTTCAAAAGCAATACGTGAACAGACGATAATCATCAACGGTGTATCAAAAACCTATGCAATGACAGGTTGGCGTATCGGATACGCGGTCGGCGATCAAAAAATCATTGATGGGATGATTGCGATTGCATCACAATCAACTAGTAACCCAACTGCAGTCAGTCAATATGCGGCTGTTGAAGCATTACAAGGGGAACAAGATACCGTTGAAGAGATGCGCAAAGCATTTGAAGACCGTCTAGACATCGTATTTCCGCTTGTTGCTGATTTGCCTGGGGTGTCGGTCAAAAGACCACAAGGCGCATTTTACTTGTTTCCGAATGTGAAAGAAACGTTAGCGATATGTGGCTATGAACAAGTGACGCCGTGGGTCGAAGATCTACTAGAAGAAGCAGGGGTTGCTCTAGTTACAGGTGAAGGTTTCGGCGCACCGGAAAATGTTCGTTTGAGTTATGCGGCGAATCTAGCAACGTTAGAAGAAGGAATCCGACGAATCCAACGTTTTATTGAGAGTAAAAGTCAAAACGAATAGAAATTATTATAGGACAAAGGAGAATTTTACGTGGAACAAATTCAAATCATCGATTCAAAAAAACATGTAGGCGAAACAGTCACGATCGGTGCTTGGGTCGCTAATAAGCGTTCAAGTGGGAAAATCGCCTTTTTACAATTGCGAGATGGGACAGCATTCTTCCAAGGAGTTGTCGTAAAAAGCGAAGTGCCTGAGGAAGTTTTCCAAATGGCAAAAAATCTTTCTCAAGAAACATCGATCCTTGTGACAGGTGAGATTCGTGAAGATAGCCGTTCTAAATTTGGCTATGAGATCGGGATCACGAACATTGAAGTAGTGAGTGAAAGTCATGATTATCCAATCACACCAAAAGAACATGGAACAGATTTCTTGATGGATCATCGCCATTTATGGTTACGCTCTTCTCGCCAACATGCAGTGATGCAGATTCGAAATGAAATCATCCGTGCAACCTACGAATTTTTCAACAACAACCAATTCGTTAAAATCGATCCACCGATCTTGACTGGTTCTGCGCCAGAAGGGACAACAGATCTATTTGAGACAAACTACTTTGATCAAAAAGCGTATTTGTCACAAAGTGGTCAATTATACATGGAAGCTGCTGCAATGGCATTTGGGAAAGTATTCTCATTCGGACCAACTTTCCGTGCGGAAAAATCAAAAACACGTCGTCATTTGATCGAGTTTTGGATGATCGAACCTGAAATGGCGTTCACACACCAAGAAGAAAGCTTAGAAGTTCAAGAACAATATGTTGCTTTCTTAGTTCAAAGTGTATTAGATAACTGCGAGTATGCTTTAGACGTCTTAGAACGTGATAAAGAAGTATTGAAAACTTATACTAAATTACCTTTCCCACGTATCACGTATGATGATGCCATCGAGTTATTGAAGAAAAATGGCTTTGATGATATCGAGTGGGGCGACGATTTCGGTTCACCACACGAAACGTTCATTGCGAACTCATTTGAACAACCAGTCTTTATCTTGAACTATCCAAAAGCGATCAAACCATTCTACATGAAACCACATCCAACAAGAGAAGATGTCGTGATTTGTGCAGATATGATCGCACCTGAAGGATATGGCGAGATCATCGGCGGAAGTGAACGTGCGACTGACTATGATTTCTTACTTGAACAAATCAAGAGCCATGGCTTAGACGAAAAAGAATACTCATGGTACCTAGATCTACGTAAATACGGATCTGTTCCACATTCTGGTTTCGGCTTAGGCTTAGAACGTACAGTGACTTGGATCTCAGGGATCGATCATGTACGTGAAGCAATTCCATTCCCACGTTTGTTAAATCGTATTTACCCATAAGAAATAAGACGCGTTCCACGAAAATCGTTCTGCGAATTTTCGTGGAGCGCGTTTTTTAAAAAGTTCTTACAAAATTACTAATGTGCCAGTTCCTTCTTTCTTTGGCTAAGCGTGTGTGGGATAATAACCTAAAAGTGGCATAGAAAGTAGGGTGTGTGATGGAACAGCGACTTTTATTCATCGGGGATAGTATTACAGATGCGGGCAGAGGATCTGACGATCTCGGTCATGGTTATGCACTGTTGACAGCGGCAAAATTGGCTGCGAGTGATCCAGAAAGAACATGGACATTCTTCAATCGCGGAATCGGCGGGAATAAGTTGGCAGACCTCAAGAAGCGTTGGCAAGCAGACTGCATCGACTTGAAACCTGATATCGTCTCGATTTTGATCGGTATCAATGATACGTGGCACAATGTAGGCGAACCTGCAGCTTTTGCGACAAAAGAATCTTTTGATCGTTTTGAAGCCGATTATCGATATTTACTTGATCGCTTAGTGGAAAGTGGCATCAAAAAAATCATCTTGATGGAACCATTTGTTTTGCCAGAGCCTGACGACCGTAGAAGTTGGCGTAGTGATCTTGATCCGAAGATCCATTTGATTCGTCAGTTAGCAAAAGAATATCAAGCAGTCTTCGTTCCGTTAGATGGCACGTTGAATTCTTTAGGCATTTCTTATGGCTATGAGAAATATACAGGGGATGATGGTGTACACCCGACACTACTGGGTCATGAAACGATCGCCAATATTTGGATAGAAACGGTCAAAAAAAGAAAAGAGTGGTTTGAATGATCATTCGCCAAGCGACCGAAGCAGATCTACCAATGATCAATACGTTGATCAGGCAACAAGAAAATCGCTTCTTGAAAGAACTAACGCTAACAGAAATAAAAGATCCATTGAATATATCCATTGTAGCGGAACAGGAAGATACAGAAAAAACAATGATCTTCGCTTTTGGACAAGCGAGACAAAGCGAAACGACTGAAGCTGATCAGCAATCAGGTGAACTGGTTCAAACGATTTTTGTAGCAGTCGATCATGAAAGAACAGTAGCAGCCCAGTTTATGGAACAGTGGTTACTAGAAGCAAAAAAACGTAAAATCAAGAGAGTCGATTTCAATGGGTTTTAAAGTAAGACTCTCGTTAGAATGGAGAAAGAAACAATGAGTTGTATTGGAAACATTATTTGGTTTATTTTTGGTGGTTTACTCGGCGGACTTAGTTGGGCGGTAGCAGGTGTATTATGGTGTATCACAATTGTTGGTATTCCGGTCGGGCTGCAATGTTTTAAACTAGCGTCTTTGTCGTTTGCACCATTTGGAAAAGAAGTCATCTATACAAACAATGGCGTATCGTTGATCGTCAATATCATTTGGTTGATCGTGTCAGGTTTGCCGATTGCTTTAGGACATGTCATCAGTGGGATTTTACTTTGTATCACGATCATTGGTATTCCTTTCGCAAAGCAATCCTTCAAACTAGCACGCCTAGCGTTGATGCCATTTGGGGCAGAAATCGTTTAAATAGTGACTAAATATAAAAGTAACTCTCTTGCACAGTTGGTTGTCTGTCCAAAGAGTTACTTTTTTTACACTTAGCGAGTGATATCTGTATGTTTTTTAGGTATTTGCTTACTCAAAAAATTCGATTTGTTGGTTGCGTCTACTACGCGATGATTAAAATTCGCTTGTGTAAAGGACGTTTGTGTTGGAGAAGTTGGAAGTGGCACATCTGTGACGTTACTTTTAGAGGTCTGTCTATCAGAAAAAATCCTATCTTTGACTGTCTTCACTGCTCCACCAAACCGCTGGCTCTTAACTTTTACTTTTTGGCGGAATCCTTCTTTTAATGGTTGATCCGTTCCATCGATGATTGCGTCGATGTGAGCATCCAATGGTTTCAATCGCCTGGAATCATCATAAAAAACATGATAATAATAAGGTGCAACCTCAACGGATTGATTTTTGACAAATTTTTTTGGTGTTTTAGGATCTTCGTAGACTTTCTTTACGAAATCATCCGAAATATCAACGAATTCATCTCTGGAGATAGTTTCTTTTAAACCAGTGATTTTTTTTCGCTGTTCGTAATGTTTCCATAATTGAAAAAATTTTTGATCGTGTTTTAAATTTTCACCTAAAAAAGTCTGAAAGAACCGCTCACGAAACGCAAACGATGAGCAGAATTTAGGTTTCACTTTATCTTCAGTCAATGGTGGAGTAAAAATAGCTTTCTGACAATTATAAAGAACACTTCGGAAAGTGACAAGCGGTTCTAAAATCGGGCAGTTGGGAATCATTGCATACTCTCTCATTTCAAAATCAAGGTTTTTTGCAGGCTTATCCGAGAGTCTGGTGATTTCATTGATGAGGTTGATTTTAGACTCACTGTGGTGTTCAAGCTTTGTCGCAAATAGTATTTTACTTAATTTCCCCAACTGATCCGCTGGGATTTTTAGCAAATGATTCCCCATCTCTTTATTTGTCTCATATTTATCTAATTTCGCGACAAGATAGTCATTATCTTGCTTATAAATCACTAAGCCATAAATATGATTATGATAAGAGTCAGGGGTCACTGAATAAGCTGGAAAAATCATAAAACTGGCTGGGTCATCTTTTTTTAAATGTCTGATTTTCTCTTCCAGTTCAGCCGGTTTTTTCATATCGTAGTAGACGATCGTATTTCTTAAAGACTGGATCACTTGATTTTTTTGACTTTCATTGATCAAGGTACCAGCAACATCATTTTCAATCATTTTGATAAATCTTGAAAATAAAAATTGATAATTTTTTCTTCCGCCTGAACCGACAACTTCAAATTCCGCCGCATTTCCTAATCTTAAAGCAAGTGCCAATTGGTGGTATTGTCCATCAAAATCAAGCATAATAACTCTCCTTATTTTTTATTTTTGTGAAGTGATCCCACGATAGAAAGGATAGGATAAATTTACTTGGCAACTGTTTTTCGCTTTATTTCAATTCCGTAGGAAAACAGTTACCTTTGTATTGAACACACTTGGCGCTCTTTTTTTGAGAGAAAACTCAGGTAGGTAACATTAGCTGATGAAGTAGAAGCAATCCTATTACTTAGTGTAAAATCTTGAGAATTCTCAGCGTTTTTATGTTGAGATCTATCAGTTGCTATGTTCTTTTTATTAGTTATATGACTAATTTTTGTGTGTAACGTTTCCAATTTTTTTGACCTTGAATGAAATACTTTATAATTTTGTTGACTTGCTTCATTTGTTTGATTTCTCTTAAATTCTATTGGAACGGCTGGATCATTTAAGACTTTATTTAAATATTTAATAGAAAGATAGCGGATCTTTCCTATGTATTCTTTATCAACTAATTGAGTTTCTGCTTTTCGCATGATGTAATAATGCCATAATATAGAAAATTGTTGATTATGTTGCTCATTATCGGTTAAGAACGTTTGATAAAATCGCATCCGAAGCTCTTTTGAAGGCCATAGTTTTGGATTGATCACTTTCTTCTCCTTGATTTCGGCAGATGAAATTGGCTTATTGCAATTGTACACAGTCCATTTTAATGCTGTTAACGGTTCAAGTATCGGGCAATTTGTAACACCTGGATAACCACGCATTTCCACATGTAAAGCAGAGGGTTTTTCAACAGCTATCTTTTTTAGTGTTGAAAATATATCAACAGATATTCTCGTCTTTCGATACTCAAACTTAGAATAATAAAGAATATCGCTAAGCATATTTAAATTTTTTTCATCAATTTTAAGCTGGAAGTTCGTAGTCATTGACTCTAATTTATTGATCTTAGTAACAATGTAGTCCTTATTTTTGTGAATGATCAAGCTATATATGTGATCATGAAATAATCTTGTAGTAGTAGAGTAAGAGGGGATGATGACAAAGCTAGTTGGGTCATCCTCTCTTAAATTTTCAATGATGTGCTGAACATCTCTTCTTTTTTTTCCATCATAATAGTCAATGGTCTGTTTAAAAGAGTGTATCAAGTCATTTTTTTTATCTGTTTCAATAAAAAAGGAGTCTTGATCATTTTCGATCATTTTAATCAATTTTGAAAATAAAAATTGATAATTTTCTTTTCCTTTCTTTCCGACTGCTTTGAAGTTGGCAGCTTTTCCTAGTCGTAAAGCCATAGCTAGTATATGGTATTGATCGTTGAAATCAATCATGTATTACCTCCTTTATTTTCTATTGTAAAAGTTTATCATTCGTCACTTTTACATAAGCACCTTCTTTTACACCTTGCAGAAATAATGATTCTCTCGAACGATACTTCAATCATGATCTGTTATTACTATGATTTGACATATGAACGATCATTCATGTATAATAACTTATGAAGAGATAGTCATATGTTTAGTGAGGAGGGACTTGAAATGAAAAGTTATCAATTAGAAGGTTTAGATTGCGCAAATTGTGCGATGAAAATCGAAAAAAAAGTACAAGCAATACCTGGCGTAAAAGAAGCATCAGTCAATTTTGCGACTGGAAAAATGATGATCGATGCAGACAAAGCGGTCATTGAAGCGATTGAAAAGCAAGCAACAGAAGAAATCCATCGATTAGAACCAGAGGTCAAAGTAATCGAAGTGAAAAACCAGATAAGTGAAAATCATGAACCAGAAAAAGAAAATAAAACAGCGTTGTTACGTATCATCATAGCGTCACTTAGTTTACTTTTATTGTTTTTATGGAAGCCTGCTGAGCCAATTCGTTTCGTTACTTTTTTCGCCATTTTTGTTCTTATCGGCTTTGATGTGATCAAGCAAGCGTTTGTCAATATTCGTAAAGGACAAGTGTTTGATGAAAACTTTTTAATGTCGATTGCAACGATTGGTGCAATGATGATCGGTGAATATCCAGAAGCCGTCGCAGTCATGTTATTTTATCAGATTGGGGAGTATTTCCAACATTTTGCGGTCGATCAGTCTCGTCGGTCCATTCGTGAGTTGATGGCGATCCGACCGGAAGTTGCTCATGTGATCACTGAAAGCGGCTTGGTAAATAAGCTACCAGAAGAGGTGCAGATCGGTGAGTCGGTCATGGTCAAACCAGGTGAAAGAATTCCTTTGGATGGAACGATTTTGAAGGGACAATCCCTCGTAGATACATCTGCATTAACAGGAGAATCATTGCCTAAAGAAGTGATGAGTGGGGAAAATGTATTAAGTGGTTTTATCAATAAGACCCATCCTTTAACCATCGAAGTAAAAAAGAACTATGAAAATTCGACCATCAGCAAATTATTAGAACTAGTGGAGACAGCAAGCAGTAAAAAGGCACCTGCTGAAAAATTCATCACTAAGTTTGCTCGTTACTATACGCCGATCGTTGTTGCTTTAGCTGTTCTTTTAGCAACTGTCCCACCCTTACTTTATGGAGGAGATTTTTCTGAATGGATCTATCGAGCATTGACATTTCTAGTGATCTCTTGTCCATGTGCATTGGTCATTTCTGTTCCGCTTAGCTTTTTCGGAGGAATCGGTGGAGCGAGTAAACAAGGGATACTTGTCAAAGGTGGAAATTATCTAGAACTTTTAGCTCGTACAGAAACAGTGGTATTTGACAAAACAGGTACCCTGACAAAGGGTGATTTTGCCGTACAAAAAGTTGTTTCTACCATCGACGAGAAAGCATTTATGAAATATGTTGCGAGTTTAGAAAATCTATCGACACATCCAATCGCTAAGGCGGTCATGGATACCTACAGTGGCCCTTTATATGAAATTGAAGAACCTGCAGAAATCGCTGGAGAAGGAATCAACGCACAGGTCAAGGGACAAGAGGTACTTGTCGGAAATCAAAAATTATTGGCTCGCTATGGAGTCGAGCAACCAGAGAATCATGAAATAGGAACATTGATCTATTTAGCGATCGACAGTCAGCTCATGGGCTATTTAGTTATTGCGGATACGATCAAACCAGATGCAACATTTGCTATCGAGACATTGAAAAAAGTCGGCGTCAAAAAGACAGTGATGTTGACAGGTGATGCCCAAAAGATTGCGGAACAAGTCGCAAAAGAGGTCGGAGTCGATACAGTCTATAGTGAACTGCTTCCAGAAGATAAGGTAGAAAAATTAGAAGCATTGATGAGGGAAACGACTCAGAAAACTGCCTTTGTCGGTGATGGGATCAATGATGCACCGGTATTAGCTCGAGCAGATGTGGGAATCGCCATGGGTGGTTTAGGCAGTGATGCAGCCATTGAAGCAGCCGATGTCGTCATCATGAACGATGAGCCATCAAAACTTGCGGAGGCGATTCAAATTTCAAGAAAAACATTGAAAATCGTCAAGCAAAATATTGCGTTTGCTATTGGAGTAAAAGTAATCGTATTGGTTCTCGGAGCTATTGGCTTTGCTTCTATGGGAAATGCAGTCTTTGCCGATGTGGGTGTGACCCTGATAGCAGTTTTAAACGCCATGCGTGGGCTATCTGTCAAAAAAGTCAAATAAACAGTCAAAAAAGCACCGTTAAACCACAGAAATCATTTATTTGAGGACTGTGGTTTTTCTGTGATTAAAATAACTGGAAGATTTTAATTGTTCTGAAAATTCCAAAATAGTTAGAAAATACTTCTTGTTTGTGCGCCTTTAGATTAGGTATTAGAGGATAAAATGAAAAATAAATGTAAAAACAATGTGTTTTACCTAAAATAATCCACAAATAAAATAACGAAGTGTTGTAAACATTATGAAAATTGAATATGATAGTCAATGAATAATTATTAAATATTTATAAAGGAGAAATCAGATGAACGAAAAACAACTGCGCTGGTTTACAGTAGCGTTGATTGCATTCAACATGGTCTGGGGTATGGGGAATGTCGTCAATAACTACGCGCAACAAGGAATCTCAGTAATCACTTCATGGTTATTGATCCTAGCTATTTATTTTATCCCCTATGCACTGATCGTCGGTCAATTAGGATCAGCATTCAAAGATAGTAAAGGGGGCGTTAGTTCTTGGGTAGAAAATACTACTTCGAATAAACGCTTAGCTTATTATGCTGCTTGGACTTACTGGGTCGTGCATATTCCTTATTTAGCACAAAAACCGCAAGCAATCTTGATTGCTGCTGGGTGGGCAGTCCAAGGAAATGGCGATATCGTCAATACGATGTCCGTCCAAATGGTCGCAGTTATCTCATTGATCATTTTCTTAGCTTTCTTGTATTTATCAACTAAAGGTTTATCTACGTTAAAAGTTATCGGTGGTTTAGCAGGTACAGCAATGTTTGTCATGTCATTATTATTCATTTTACTTGCTGTTACTGCGCCATTCATCAATCCAACGATGGAATTTGCGACAGCAAATATGAACCAAGTCAAAACGTATATTCCTAAGTTTGACTTTAGTTACTTTACGACTGTTTCGATGTTAGTCTTTGCTGTAGGAGGCGCTGAGAAAATCTCTCCTTATGTTAATTCTACACGTAATCCCGCAAAAGAATTTCCAAAAGGGATGATCTTTTTAGCAGCGATGGTCGGTATCTGTGCTGTTTTAGGTTCTGTGGCAATGGGTATGTTATTTGCAAGTGATAATATTCCTAAAGATTTAATGGCAAACGGTGCGTACAGTGCCTTCCAAATCTTAGGTAACTATTATGGTATCGGTAATGCATTGATGATCATCTATGCATTGACGAATATGGTCGGTCAAATTTCTGCCTTGGCATTTTCTATTGATGCGCCATTGAAGATCTTGTTAGCCGATGCAGATCCAGAATTTGTGCCGAGTTGGTTACGTAGACGTAACCGTAAAGGAACGTTGGTCAATGGTTATATGTTAACTGGTATCTTAGTCGGTATCATCATCCTATTACCGATTATTGGTATCAAAGATATGAATGAATTAGTTAAATGGCTGACGAACTTAAATTCAGTCGTTATGCCAATGCGTTACTTATGGGTATTCCTAGCCTATATGATGTTGAACAAAGCATACAAAAAATTCACGTCAGAATATAAGTTCGTGAAAAATCCTAAAGTTGGATTCATCTTTGGTGCTTGGTGTTTTGCTTTCACTGCGTTTGCATGTATTTTGGGAATGGTACCAAAAGTGGAATACGCTGCTGATCCACAAGCTTGGTGGTTCCAATTGATCTCAAATATCGTCACACCGATCATTTTGATTTTACTAGGTATGATCTTACCAGCAATCGCGCGTCGTGATAATAAGAAAAATCCATTGAAAGAACCAGTTTCTCAACTCTAAAATAAGATTTGACCGAATCAGTCCAACGATTGGTTCGGTCTTTTTTTGCGTTATTAAGAATAAGAGGTAAAATAAAAAGATGACCATTCGAAGGAGGACAAAATGAAAATAATGATTATTGGACAGTCGGGTGCAGGTAAGTCCACACTTGCAAGAAGCTTACAAACAACGTCAGGAAGCCCTCTTTTAGCACTGGATCGTTTATGGCTAACAACGGACTATGGAAAAGCAGCCAAGCAGTGGTTGTTAAAAGAACAGGAAAAATTTATGGCTGAGAACAAGGATTGGATCATCGAAGGAAATTATCTATCGATTGCAAAAGATCGAATTGAACAAGCTGACTTGATCCTGTTACTTCGCTTGCCGAGACATATCGCGATGTATCGTGTGGTCAAACGTTCGATCAAACGAAAATTAGATAAAAGTACCCGTCCAGATGTTCCAGAAGAATTTATAGAAAAATTCGACAAAGAATATTTGGACTTTTTACTTTTTGTTTGGCGTTTCAAGAAAGATAGGGAACCCTTAGCAATCAAAAAAATCTATGAACAAGGAGCAGAAGGAAAATTAGTCATTTTGAATGGTCCGCGACAGCAAAAAAAATTTTTAGAGCAATGGCGAAGTAGAAGTAGTTGACACTTTTCGTTTACAAGTGTAATCTGTATTTAGAATTTAAGTTTACGTTTGTAAACGAAGAGGAGAGTGATACATATGGAAGAAGTGAAAAAGCCAATCAAAATCAGTGATTCAGAATGGGAGATCATGCGTGTCATCTGGACATTAGGAGACACCACTGCCCAAGAAATCACACAGATCCTTTCTGAATCAATGGGCTGGAAAGCAGCAACAGTCAAAACATTATTAGGACGACTTGTCAAAAAAGAAGCGATTTGGACAGAACAAGAAGGAAAAAAATTCATTTATCATCCAGCTGTGTCTGAAACAGATACCGTGCAAAGTGCCGCAGAGAATCTATTCTCACATATTTGTGCGAAGAAAATCGGCGAGACGATTGCAGATCTTGTTTCAGAAGCAACTTTGACACAAGCAGATATCGACCAAATCATGGCAGAATTAAAGAAAAAAGAGCCAGTAACAACTATCCAGTGCAATTGCATTCCAGGACAATGTCATTGCCATCAAAACAACTAGGAGGAAACCAGCGATGAAAACAAAAGTAACGATCAAAGGAATGAGCTGTAAACATTGCGTTGCACGAGTGGAAGAAACGGTCAATGCACTACCGGGTGTTAAAAAAATCAATGTCAACTTAAAAAAAGAGATTGGAACTGTGTCATTAGATGAAACAGTGATCCAACCATCAACGATATGTCAAGCAATCAATGATTTAGGCTATCAAGCAGAGGTGGTTTAAATGGAGCATCCAGCTAAAAAAGACACACTCGTGATTACTGGAATGACTTGTGCAAATTGTGCTGCACGAATCGAAAAAGAGTTGAATGAACAGCCCGGTGTATTATCTGCGACTGTTAATCTGGCAACAGAAAAAGCGACGGTCAATTATCAGGAAGTATCAATCGAAGAACTGATCCAAAGTGTTGAAACCATTGGTTATGGTGCGATTTTATATGATGAGGCACATAAGCAAAAAATTGCAGAAGAAAAGCAAACTTATTTAACAAAGATGAAGCGAGATGTCATCATAGGTGCTATCTTGACGCTTCCTATGATGATCGCGATGATTGCAATGATGTCAGGCTTTCATGGAACGCTTGTCCATTTTTTCCATGATCCATGGGTTCAACTGATTTTAGCAATCCCTGTCCAGTTTTATATTGGTTGGCGCTTTTATGAAGGAGCGTATCATGCCATCAAAACAAACGCACCCAATATGGATGTATTAGTGGCAATCGGTACGACCGCCGCATTTGCGCTTAGTGTATACAATGGTTTTTTCAGTACACATTCATCGGACTTATATTTTGAAAGTAGCAATATGATCATCACACTGATTTTGTTAGGAAAATATTTGGAACACACAGCCAAAAGTAAAACCGGCGATGCCATCAAGCAGTTGATGTCTCTTCAGAAAAAAACAGCACAGGTCATAAAAAATGGTGAAGAAAAGACCATACCAATCGAGGAAGTAGAGATTGGGGATATTTTACTCGTCCGACCGGGAGAACAAATCCCAACAGATGGGAAAGTCATCAAAGGGGATAGTGCGATCGATGAAGGAATGTTGACTGGAGAAAGTGTGCCAGTTGAGAAAAAAACGGGAGATCTACTCTTCGGCGGAACCATCAATTCCACAGGGATTCTTGAAATGACGGTGACCCAAGTAGGAAAAGGAACTGTCCTCTCACAAATCATCCAAATGGTGGAAGATGCCCAAGGAAGTAAAGCACCGATCCAAAAAATTGCTGATAAGATTTCTGGTATTTTTGTACCTATCGTTTTAGTCATTGCTTTCTTTACCTTAATAGTCACTGGACTCATCAGTGGCAACTGGGAACTGGCAGTGATCCATAGTGTTTCAGTGTTGGTTATTGCTTGTCCTTGTGCGTTAGGACTAGCGACACCAACTGCGATCATGGTTGGTACAGGATTAGGCGCACGAAAGGGTATTTTGATCAAAGGCGGCGAGGCATTAGAAGCTGCAACACATCTAGACACGATCCTTTTAGATAAAACTGGTACGATCACACAAGGTAAACCAGTGGTCACAGACGTTATTGGTGACGAAGAAGTGTTAACGATCGCCACCACATTAGAGCAAGGCTCAGAGCATCCTTTAGGCAAAGCCATTGTGACTTATGGAAAAGAACAGGCGATCGCGACTTTGCCTGTGGTTCAAGCAAAAGCACATCCGGGTGCTGGGATCAGTGGGGTAATCGATGGAAAATCTTATTTTATTGGTACGAGAAAACGACTAGTGGAGCTGAACGTTTCATTTGAAGCGTATCAAGAACAAGCGTTACAATTAGAACGACAAGGAAAAACCGTGATGTTTCTTGCGGATGATAGACAAGTATTGGGTATGATCGCTGTGGCTGATCAGATCAAAGACCACGCACGATCAGCAATCCAACAATTACAAGCCCAAGGATTGGCAGTTTATATGGTCACAGGGGACAATCAATCAGTTGCAACGACGATTGGACAAGAAGTTGGTATTCCAAAAGAACACATCTTTGCTGAAGTATTACCTGATGAAAAAGCAGGATATGTCGAAAAATTGCAAAAAGAAGGAAAACAAGTGGGAATGGTCGGTGATGGTATCAATGATGCCCCCGCCTTGGCTTTAGCAAATGTCGGTATCGCCATGGGGAATGGCACCGATATCGCCATGGAAACAGCAGATGTAACGTTAATGAATAGTCAACTCTCGTCGATTGGACAAACGATCGAACTTTCAAGTGTGACCTTGAAAAAAATCAAACAAAACTTATTTTGGGCATTTATTTATAACACGATCGGCATTCCATTTGCTGCGTTTGGCTTATTGAATCCAATCATTGCCGGAGGAGCGATGGCCTTTAGCTCAATCAGTGTGTTACTCAATTCATTAAGTCTAAACCAAAAAATGAAGAAATAAACGGTTCAACAAAGGAAAGGACAGAATGAAAATGAACGAGCAAAAAAAACAAACGATGCACGAGCATCATCATGATGAAATGAAGCAACAAACGAACATGACACACCATAAAATAGATCATACGAGTATGGACCATACAAAAATGAACCACGAGAGCATGGCACATGAGCATCACTCAATGGACCACAGTTCAATGGACCACAGTTCAATGGACCATAGTTCAATGGATCATCATGACCATATGAGCGGCGGGATGGATCATTCGATGCACATGGGAAATTTTAAACAAAAATTTTGGTTGTCCTTGTTGCTAGCGATTCCGATCATCTTGTTTTCTCCCATGATGGGCATGGAATTTCCCTTTCAAGTGACTTTCCCTGGCTCTGATTGGCTCGTCTTGATCCTGGCGACCATCTTGTTCATCTATGGCGGACAACCTTTTTTAAGTGGCGCTAAAACGGAATTGAAACAAAAAAGTCCAGCAATGATGACCTTGATTGCTATGGGGATCAGTGTCGCCTATGTTTATAGTGTCTATTCTTTTATCGCAAATCTCATCAATCCCCATACTCATGTGATGGACTTCTTCTGGGAATTGGCGACGTTGATCGTCATCATGCTATTAGGGCACTGGATCGAAATGAGTGCCGTTTCTAATGCAAGTAATGCGTTACAGAAATTAGCAGAATTATTACCGGAAACGGTCAAACGATTACGAACAGATGGGACAGAAGAGACGGTTTCTTTAAAAGAGGTCAAAGAGTGCGATCATTTAGTCGTTCGAGCAGGAGATAAAATGCCAACGGATGGGAAGATCCTGAAAGGTGAAACGATCGTGGACGAATCTGCCGTAACTGGCGAATCCAAAGGGGTCAAAAAGCAAACATCTGATCCAGTGATCGGTGGTTCGATCAATGGAGACGGCACTATTGAGATCGAAGTGACTGGAACTGGTGAAAATAGCTATTTAGCCAAAGTCATGGATATGGTCCGTCAAGCACAAGGTGAAAAGTCAAAACTAGAATCTTTGTCTGACAAAGTAGCCAAATGGTTGTTTTATGTCGCATTGATCGCCGGTCTATTGGCATTTGTTGTGTGGCTCTTTTTAACCGATTTACCAACTGCTTTAGAACGGATGGTCACCGTCTTCATTATTGCCTGTCCTCATGCGTTAGGTTTGGCGATTCCTTTAGTTGTTGCACGTTCGACGTCGATTGCTGCTAAAAATGGATTGTTGCTCAAAAGTCGTCGCGCCTTAGAACAAGCCAATGAGTTAGATGTCATCATGCTGGATAAAACAGGTACGTTGACGGAAGGGAAATTCACCGTCACGGGTATCGAAAGCTTAGATGATGATTATCCTCAAGAAGAACTATTGAAATATCTAGGTGCCTTAGAAGCAAACGCCAATCATCCTTTGGCCATTGGGATCATGCGTTATTTGAAAGAACAAAATATTTCTCCTTATCAAGCAGAGAATCAAAAAAATCTTTCAGGGGTTGGCTTAACTGGCACAGTAGCAGATAAAAATGTAAAAGTAGTCAACGAAAAAGAAATCAAACGTTTAGGACTTGAAATGGCGAAGGAACGATTAACTCCTTACGAAGAACAAGGGAATACAGTCAGTTTTCTATTGATCGATGATCGTTTAGTGGGATTAGTGGCTTTAGGCGACATCATCAAAGCAGAAGCAAAAACCTTTATTCAAAGTCTCAAAGAAAGAAATATCACTCCGGTGATGTTGACTGGTGACAATCCACATGCAGCAGAAGTGGTCGCACAATACTTAGGTATCGAAGAGTATTATGGCGGACTTTTACCAAATGACAAGGAAGATATCGTCAAACGTTATCAGGAACAAGGGAAAAAAGTCATCATGGTCGGTGACGGAATCAACGACGCCCCAAGTTTAGCACGTGCGACGATCGGGATGGCGATTGGAGCAGGAACCGATATTGCGATCGACTCAGCGGATGTGGTTTTGATCAACAGTGATCCAAAAGATATCTTGCATTTTTTAGATCTAGCCAAACAAACGAGAAAGAAAATGATCCAAAACCTATGGTGGGGAGCTGGTTACAACATTCTTGCCATTCCTTTGGCAGCAGGGATTCTTGCACCGATCGGGATTTTGTTAAGCCCAGCGATTGGAGCTGTCTTGATGTCATTGAGTACTGTAGTTGTAGCACTGAATGCGTTGACATTGAAGATCAAAGAATGATCATTTTTAGTAAATAATTATTGAATAATGAGTGAATATGACTATGTCAATGCGGTCGGGACAGAAGTGTTCAGTCTCAAGAAATAAGGCGCCAGCCACGAAAATTGTTTTTCAAATTTTTGTGGCTGGCGTCTTATTTCCGAAGAAGTTACTTCTGTTCCTGCCGTTTATCCGGTTTTAGGTGGTGGGAGAGAACGAAGGGCCCACTTCTTTTTTTGTCGTTGGTATGATTTACACAAACGAGAGACTTTGGATTAATTTCTGGTTAATTTTGTAAATTAGTAAAATAATAAAAATAAAAAATATTTCTTTGCGTACTTTATATAAGAGACATTTTCAGAGTATTGATGAACCACTCTGGAAAAACTATTGATAGAGTGAGGTTAAGCAATGAATTGGCAAACATTATTAACAAAAAATGCACAGAATATCTTTTTACTGATCAACCAAATGAAAGATCTGAGATGGAAGAAAAGCGACTTAGCAAAAAGGATGGATGTCGATGTCAAAACGATCGATCGTTATTTGAAGCGATTGAAATCAGAGGATTATCCCTTAGAACTAGCGTATGACAAAAAAGAAGTCCAACTGGTTTACCACCAAGCATACAATGAACCATTTCTTTTGTTTGAATTTTTGATCCGATCGGATTCGTTTTGTTTATTACGGGATCTGATTTTACAAAGAGAATACTCCTTCGAATACGATCGTTCCGCACAAGAACGATTAAAAAAATGGCTAGGGGATTATCATCTTTCTTTTTCCTACAAAAAGCGGCAAATCTATGGTTCTGAACGGAAAATCAGATATTTACTTTTTTGTTTTCTCAAAGAGTTCCCAACTTTTTTTAAAGAAGACCATGATCAAACATTTTCAGAACTATTCATCCAACTTCTAGACCAACGTCCCAAACATACAGATATTGAGATTTTTACAAATCATCAATTGTTCTTCTATGAGATTTTTCCAGAACTACTCTTTCGCTCTGAACAAAAGCTTCCGACAAAAGAAAAGAATTATCGGGCTATCCTGCGACTGAATAGCCATTTGATCACAGACAAGCGGTGGGAAAGAATCGAAAAAACCTCCGTCTATCAAAAATTATCGATCGTTACTGAAAAATTAGATTCATTATTTTGGTTGACGAATGATTTTGAAAGTTCCAACAAAAAGAAAATAACAAGAGTACTATTCCAAGAATGGTTAAAATATTCAATTGGTCTTCATGATCGCTTTATCCATGAAGAAGCTGTTGCCTACCAAGCATTAGCAGACACGATCCCTAATTTTATTGAAAAATCAAACCAGTTTCGTATCGCTTTGCAACAAGCTTTGTTTCAGCCAACAACCGATTGGGCAAGGATGTTGCTGAAATTATTAAATGAACGAGGCTATCTGGAGATGTATGCACCGGAAGTCAAAATCGTGTTCTTTTTTCGCTATGACCATGAAGAAGCTAGACGACTTGCAGCAATTTTAGATAAAACGTTACGTCATCGCAAACGCACATCGATCCACGTATGTACCAGGAGTAAGCCACCTAGTTATGCTCAACTTGTCATCACAGACCACTTTTTTTCTGCTAGTCTCACTAATGATCAGAAAACTTATTTTTATCAAGACTCACTTGGAATCGAAAAACTATTATCAGACATCGATTATTGGATCAACACAAAGATAACTTTTACGAGTAAACGAATCATCGAACGCTAGAATATGCTATAATGGACTGGAAAAACAAAGGGGGAAAATCCATTGGAATTAAAGAAACTAGAAGTACCTACATCTTCGATTACAGAAGTGAAAAGATCGCCGATGGATGTGTTTGACCAAGCTAGAAAAGCTGAAACAGGCGTATATATTTTTAATCGTGAAAAAGTTGCTGGTGTGATGTTGACCCAAGAGCAATATGAGACGTTGTTGCAAGAATTAGCCACGCTTCGCCAACTCGTTGCGACAGAAACAGAAGAGGCAAAAACAAATGGAACTGGGACAAACGAACCATTCACAAAAAATCGCACGGCCATCGTATCCACTTCTGAATCGTTAGATGAATTGGTTAGCGCCTTAAAACAATATTTAGTTACAGGTGTATCTATCTCTGCTAAAAATCTTGATGAACGAATGGTGGCATTGGGATTCATCACGAAGAAAACTGGTTTTGGCGGGGTTGTTGATATGCTCAATGAATTAACAGAAACGGGTAAAATCAATTACCAATTAAGGAAAAAACCAAATGGTAAAATCGTGATCGCAGAGATCATCGGTGAACAAGATAGTCAATCCCAACTATTCGATAAGCTGATCATAAAAAAAATCTATTTACATGAAATATAAAAAACTACGAAGTGTTGCCTTGATTGCTTCGCTAAACATTGAACCTAGGCCAAAAAGAATATAAAAATAAAAGTAAAGCCCTCTAATGACCACTAGCCGTCTCTGGGGGTTTTACTTTTATTTTGCTATCTAAAAAAGTGAACGCTTATTTTACTTGCTTATGCGAATAGGCAAATATACTACCCCAAAAGATCCCTAATAACTGTGGAAATAAGTAAATACCAGCGAGTAATAAGATGATCTTTTCAGGGGAAAAAGGATGATATAAAAAATGCCATTCAGTACATTTAGCAAAACATAAATAAGAGGTGATCGCAGAACAAAGATTGCCAAGAACCAATGTTCCTAAACGATTGGCTCGTCTCAACGTAAAACCAAGGAAAAAAGCCCAAAATATCAATAGTATAAATAGGATGACTGAATGATAATAATAATCAAAAAGTAGAGCAAGATAAAAATAAGGCACACACATCAATAAGTAGATTGTTTTTTTTATGTAGAATAATTGCAAAGGTCCATTCCTCCAAGTCAGTTCTCCTTTGTTTTAATTGTAAAATCAAACAATGAATAATCAATTCTTTTTAGAAATATTCTGAATAAAATGAATAAACTCTCATTGCTTTATTCTTAAAAAACTAGTCTTTCCCCTCAGTTTTTTTAGAGAAATAGAATATAGTATGATAGATGGAGTGTCTTTTGGGAGGTTTTGTATGAAAAAGAGAATAAAACTAGAACAATTGTATTTGTTTCTTTGGTTTTTCCCAATTTTTCTTTTGCCTTTTACATGGGTGAATGCAGTGGTACAAGGTGCCGAGATTCTTGGCATCATCAATGGAAGTGGCTTTATTATTTCCAAAAATTTTCCAACATTGACCCTTTTTTATTTTTTGATCAGTGTGAATTTGATCGTTTCAAAAACATTTATAAAAAAGTATAATTGGCATTTGATCCAGTTTTCTTCTATGCTGGTCTTTACATCTTATTTCTCGATATTACCGAGGATCATCATCGGTCCGAATGGATTAAGTGAAAGTGGACTAAAAGATACAAGCTATTCTGCGATGTATTTTTTGACCATCAAACCTTGTTTTTATGTAGCGATTGCTTCCTTTGCGTTAGCAGTCGGCCTATTCTATTATACAGAGATCCGTGAACAATCTTTACTTATAGAAAAGATATAGCTTTTTGTAGGACGTCCATTTTCGGACGTTTTTTTGTTTTACGATATATTTACACAACTTAACAATAACTTTACATATTCAATATCTAGGATTTACAGTACCCTGATACAATCAATTTGTAACTAAGAAAGGGGCATATAAATGAAAAAAGTTTTATTTTCTTTAGGAGTATTAGGTTTTATCTTAGCTGGATGTGGTTCTGGTTCAGGAAGTACGGATGGATCAGCAAGCAACTCGGCTAGTTCAGATGATCAAGTAAAAATCGTAGCGGTCGGTTCAACCGCTTTGCAACCTTTAGTTGATGCTGCACAAGAAATGTTTACACAAGATAACCCCAACTATCAGATTTCTGTTCAAGGTGGCGGAAGTGGAACAGGACTTAGTCAAGTAGCAGCAGGCGCTGTAACAATCGGGAATTCTGATGTATTTGCAGAACAAAGAGATGGAATCGACGCAAGTAAATTAGTAGACCATCGTGTAGCAGTTGTTGGAATGGCACCAATCGTAAATAAAGATACAGGCGTTGAAGATATTACAAAAGAACAATTGATCGACATCTTCACTGGTAAGATCACTAACTGGAGTGAACTAGGCGGAGCGGATCAAGAAATCAACGTCATCAACCGTGCCAACGGAAGCGGCACTCGTGCAACCTTTGAATACTGGGCATTAGATGGCGCTGTACCAATACAATCTCAAGAACAAGATTCATCAGGAACAGTTCGTCAAATCGTTTCACAAACACCAGGTGCGATCAGCTATTTAGCTTTCTCTTATTTAGATGATTCTACTCAAGCGTTGAAAATCAACGGCGTAGAGCCAACTCCTGAAAATGTCTCAGACAACAGCTGGGAAATTTGGTCTTATGAGCATATGTATACAAATGGCGAACCTGAACCAGAAGTGAAGAAGTTCTTAGACTTCATGATGACAGATGCCGTTCAAGAAGGACCAGTACAAGATTTAGGCTACCTACCGATCAGCATGATGAAAGTTGAACGTGACGCAGAAGGTAACTTATCATAAGATTGAATACATCTTTCAATCACATGTTTATTCATAACGACTACCATTGATCATTAAGCTTAGTTCCTCGTTGAGGATCTAAGCTTTTTTAGTTTATTGCACACTCTACGTTTTCGTTTTTTTCCATATGACAGTTTTGAAAGAAGAATATCAGTTATATCTGAGGATTTATTGAACGAAATGACGTATGGTTAAAGAGTAGAAAAAAAGTTGAGGGATTAGTTATGAGAAGAAAAGAAAAACAGCGAGAAAAACAGATGCAGCAAATGTTGGCACAATTAGAACGCATTGATCCTAACAAAAATGAAGGGCTGACAGACACACAGGTACAAGAAAGAATCCGTGTTGGCGCTGTCAATCAAGCAACGAGTCCTACATTTAAAACGAACAAGCAAATCGTGATGGAGAATGTCTTTACTTATTTCAATCTGATTTTTTTAGTCTTAGCGATTCTATTATGTGTCGTCAATTCCTATAAAAATTTGACTTTTTTACCTGTCATATTGGCAAATACGGGCATCGCAATCTATCAAGAGATCCATTCCAAGAAAATCTTGGATCAGTTGAGCATGTTACACGCCGCAACGGTCAAAGTATTACGGAATGGTCAAGAACAGAAGATAACTATCGAAGAGTTAGTGCTAGATGATCTCGTCATTCTAAAAACAGGAGACCAGATCCCCGCAGATGGAAAGATCATAGACGGCAATCTACAAGTGAATGAAGCGCTATTGACTGGTGAAGCGGATGAGATAAATAAGGAAATCGGCGACGAACTAATGTCGGGAAGCTTCATCGTCGCGGGTAAAGCGAAGGTTCAGTTGACACGAGTCGGCAATGAATCTTATATTGCCAAATTAACGATGCAGGCAAAAGAAATGGGTACTGGAGAACAATCAGAGATGATTGCTTCGTTAGATAGGATCATCAAGTGGGTAGGGATCATCATTATCCCCATTGGATTGACCTTATTTTCTCAAAGCTATTTTTACAATGGCAATACGTTGAGGGAAAGTATTGTTTCGATGGAAGCTGCGTTGATCGGTATGATTCCTGAAGGGCTGTACCTACTCACGACGATTGCTCTAGCAATGAGTGCGACACGCTTAGCGAAACAACAAGTGTTGCTTCATGACATGAAAAGTATCGAGACGTTAGCACGAGTGGATGTATTATGTGTCGATAAAACAGGAACAATCACTGAAAATGCAATGGACGTTCAACGTGTGCTGATTCCTGAAAATCCTTTAGCAAAACAAACAGCAGATCAGTTGGATGAATTACTTGGTGACTACGCACAGGCAATCGAAGCTGCCAATGAAACGATGCAAGCAATCAAAAATTACTTCACGAAGCATTCTGACAGGGAGGCAACAGCAAGTTTACCCTTTTCTTCTGTGAGAAAATATAGCAGCGTGACATTTACGGATAAAACGTATGTCCTTGGAGCACCAGAAATGGTCTTGCGTGAAGCGTTCACGAGTTATGCTTCTGAATTTAGCGCGTATACGGATCAAGGCTATCGTGTATTAGTTTTCGGTGAATACCAAGGGGTACTGTCACAAGAAGACTTGGAAGAAGCCGTTATCCCGTTAGGTTATTTATTGATTGCCAATCCAATCCGTCAAGAAGCGAAAGCAACGTTTAATTACTTTAAGAAACAAGAAGTTGCTATCAAAGTGATTTCTGGTGATAACCCAGCGACAGTTGCTCATGTTGCCACACAAGCGGGTATTTCAAACGCGGAGCAATATGTGGATGTCTCCTCGTTAAGGGAAGAAGAATTTCCAGAAGCCATGGAAAAATATACCGTCTTTGGCCGTGTCAAACCAGAACAAAAAAAGGAATTTGTTCGTTTACTAAAAGAGAAGCATACAGTGGCGATGACTGGGGATGGGGTAAATGATATCTTGGCGATGAAAGAAGCCGATTGTAGCATTGCGATGGCATCAGGAAATGAAGCGACGATGCAGGCCGCACAAGTGGTCTTATTAGAATCAGATTTTTCTAAAATGCCAGAGATCGTTGGCGAAGGACGGCGTGTCGTAAACAATATCGAACGTTCTGCCAGTCTTTTCTTAGTAAAAAATATTTTTTCATTCTTATTGTCTGTTTTTTCTGTTCTTTTTGCATTCACTTATCCATTAGAACCTTCACAAATCACATTGATCAGTTTATTCACGATCGGGTTACCTTCCTTTTTATTAGCATTGGAAGAAAATGAAAACCGAATCAAAGGCCGATTCATTGAGAACGTCTTGGAAAAAGCCATTCCGGGTGGTCTGACCGATATGATGGTGGTAGGCGCTTTAGTCGTGGGTGGTTCAATTTTAAATCTGAACAAAACCGATACGTCGACAGCCTCTACCATGTTGCTGATCGTTGTTGGCTTTTTAGTCCTTTATAAAATCTGTCAACCATTGAATCAATTTCGAACACGGATCATGCTATTTTGTGCAAGTGGAATCGTCTTTTCTGTTGTCTTCTTGCATAAACTATTTTCAATATCAGCCATTTCGCCAGTGTCTATCTTAATGGTGGTCATGCTCTTTTTCGCAGCAGAATCCATCTTTCGTCAGTTGACTTTTTTCGTGGAAAAATATTTGCATTTAGATAAGATCGATACGACACGTACGAAAAAACGTTGGAGAAAAGTATTTCCATTTTTCAAGAAATGAGCGAAGAATTATTGGGTACAATGAGATAGCGTCAACCTCCTAAAACAGAAATGTTCTTGGAGGTTGACGCTTCTTTCATTTATACCTATCAGGTTCACGATTAATTGATTTTAGGGATCTTCACAATAAAGGTAGAGCCGATACCAGGGTGACTCTCGATTTCCACCGTTCCATGAAGTAAATTCACGTATTCTTTCACGATCGACAATCCTAATCCTGTACCACCTGAATGGCGACTACGCGCTTTATCTACACGATAAAAACGTTCAAAGATGCGTTCTTGATCTTCGCGATCGATACCAATACCAAAATCTTGTACAGAGAAAATCAGTTGATCGTGGCTTTCGTAGCGAATGATGATCTCACTTTCTTCTTTTGAATATTGGATCGCATTTTCAAATAAGTTTTTGATGATCGGGTAAAGCAAATCAGGATGTGTCGTAAAGGCAGTATTTTCTCCAATCAATTTGATCGTCAACTGTTTTTTCCGGATCATTGGTTGATAGCTTTGGATCACTTGTTGGAAATAAGGCTCCATATAGATCGTTTGGGTTTCATGTAAACTCTCTTCGTCTTTTGATAATTGAATAATTTCTCGGATCAGCTTATCTAAACGAATCGCATCTTTTTGCATGATCAATAGAAATTCAGTCAGTGTGTCGGGGTCTTCTTTTGCACCGTCCAGTAAAGTCTCAGTAAACCCGATCAAAGAAGTGACAGGTGTTTTTAATTCATGTGAGACATTGCCGACAAAATCTTTTTGCATTTTTTCTAAATGTCTGACTTTTGTCAGATCATAAGCAACACCTAAAATTTGGCCAGTATCCTCTGAACTATTGAAATAACGCAAGCTGATATCAAGAGTTTGCGTACCGTCAGCAATCGTGACTTCTTGATGAACGATCGGTTCAGTCGGAGAAACTTGATGGATCAATTGGATCAATTTTGGTTCGCGGATCACTTCTGTGTAATGTTGATTTTCTTGATAATCTTTCACACCTAGATGGACTTGCATTTTTGGATTAAGCAGACGCAGTGTCGCATTGGAGTCAATCAGAAAGACACCGATCATCAATTCATTCAACAAGCTGTATAATTGCTCTTCCGTCGTCGTATAGGCGCGATACATTTTGGTCATCTGTTCACTCAAGCCATTGATCGTCTGGTATAATTCTTCCCATTGATCAGAAGTCTGCATAATGATCTCCGTTTGTTCCGGGTTCTTGACCATCTTTTTCAAAACAGGAATCACTGTTTTGAGTGGTTGGTTCCGTTGGTAAATCAGATAGTAAATCATAAATGTCAATAAAAGAAAGAAAACTAAGAAGAAACCAAATACCCAACGGCGAAAACTTTCCGTGCGAGGAAGAAAGCCACTTGTAGGTTCAGCGATGCGAATGATCGCTACTAATTTCCCATTGACTTTGATAGGCAAGGCGACATAAAGTAATTCTTCGTTCAATGTCGTACTCTTACGAAGTGAAGTGCCAAGCGTACTGCCTTCTAAGATCGCTTTGATTTCCGGACGTGTTTTTCTTTGTTCATGCAGAGAAGATTCTTCCGTGTCATAAATGATCGTGCCAGTTTGATCGATCAACGTCACTCGTTCATTGGATTGATGGACAAATTCATCCAGAACTGCTTTATTACTAGCAGAAGCAGGATTCTCAACATCTAGTTGACGAGCCAATAACTGCGCTTTTTTAGTCAAATAACTTTCTTGCTGTTCAATGATCTGTTGTTGGAAATAATGGGAGATGATCTGCCATCCGCCAAAAAATAAGCCAAGCAACAAGACGAGGAAAAATAAGCGCTCGGAGAATTTTTTCCATTGTTTTTTCATCGTTTTGGTTCCTGGAATTTATAACCAAAGCCCCGAACAGTCAGTAAATATTTAGGATGTTTCGGATCACGCTCGATTTTTTCACGTAAATGACTGACGTGGACATCAACAATACGACTTTGTCCAGAAAAATCAAAATTCCAGATACGATCCAACAGTGTATCTCGGTCGATCACTCGATCTTTGCGTTTCATGAAATAAACAAGCAACTCAAATTCTTTCGGCGTAAGTTCGATCGGTTGGTCCTCGATCGTCACTTGATAATTCGTCAAGTCAGCTTTGATTTGTCCAATGGATAAGTATTCTGGTTCTGCCTCATCAGATTGAGTTTTACGGGGTTCGATCCGACGAAAGATGGCTTTCATCCGTGCAAGGACTTCCCGAGGGCTGAAGGGTTTCGTCAAATAATCATCCGCACCGATCTCCAGTCCAATGATTCGATCGACTTGATCATCTTTAGCTGTTAGGATCAATATAGGTGTGTCATTTTTTTCTTGACGGAGTTTTTGTGTGATCGCGATTCCGTCGATCGAAGGAAGCATCACGTCTAAAATAATGAAATCATATGAATGTTCCAATGCAAGATCAAGACCTTCTTGACCATCTGCAGCACTGGTTACTTTATATCCTTCTTTTTCAAGATTGAATGTCAGTAATGTTACAATTGAGGGTTCGTCATCAACAACTAGTACTTTTTTCATAAATTCTCCTTTTGATAAATTTCATCTCCTTTATTTTAGCACAGAATCGGGGGCAAGGACTATTTAACCAGCTAAATAAATGGTATAATATAAAAGCAATTTGCTCAGCTAAAGGAGAAAATGTCCGATGATCGGTATCAGTGCTTGTTTAGGTGGCGTGTCATGTCGCTATGATGGCCGGGAACAAACAATCCCTGCCTTAAAAAAACTCGTGACAGAAGGTCAAGCAATCGTGATCTGTCCAGAAGTAGCAGGAGGTTTGCCCATTCCAAGAGAACCAGCAGAAATCGTTGGTGGTGATGGGTTTGATGTCTGGGATCATCAGGCTAAGGTCATGACGATCTCTGGAAAAGATGTCACAGAAGCCTATAAAAAAGGTGCGATCAATGCTTATCAAGTGCTAAAGGAAAAGCAGATCTCAACGTTGATCTTAAAAGCAAATAGTCCTTCCTGCGGCTCATCAACTATCTATGATGGTAGTTTCACTGGTAGTCTGAAAGAAGGCATTGGCGTAGCTACCGCCTATTTTCTCCAACAAAAAATCAGTGTCTGCTCAGAAGAAGAGTGGATGGATCAACGAGGTGAGTTGAATGGAAATTGAGAAAACCAATCGGATGAATGCTCTTTTTGAATTTTATTCGACACTGTTGACTGAGAAACAAATGAATTATATGGAATTATATTATGCAGATGATTTCTCACTTGGAGAAATCGCTGAAGAATATGAAGTCAGTCGCCAAGCAGTTTATGATAATATCAAACGAACGAGCAAGATCTTGGAGAATTACGAAAAAAAACTCCACCTTTTTTCTGACTATGTCGTTCGTGAACAGTTGTTGACAGAATTGACGAACTATATCAATGAACAGTATCCTGAAGATCAAACGCTACAAGGATACATCAAAAAAATTCAAGAAATCGAAGAATAACAAAAAGGAATGAATAAAATATGGCATTTGAAAGCTTAACTGAACGCCTACAACAGGCGATGTCAAAGTTACGAAAAAAAGGAAAAGTCTCTGAAGCTGACGTCAAGGAAATGATGCGCGAGATCCGTCTTGCGCTATTAGAAGCCGATGTCAACTTACAAGTAGTCAAAGATTTTACGAAACGTGTGCGCGAACGTGCAGTTGGAGCAGAAGTACTTGATAGTCTTTCTCCAGCACAACAAATCGTAAAGATCGTGGATGAAGAGTTAACGATCACTCTGGGTTCTGAAACAGTTGAATTGACTAAATCTCCTAAAATCCCGACTGTCATCATGATGGCTGGGTTGCAAGGGGCAGGTAAAACAACGTTTACTGGTAAATTAGCGAATTATTTAAAGAAAAATGAAAATGCTCGTCCCTTGTTGATTGCAGGTGACGTGTACCGTCCTGCTGCCATCGACCAGTTAAAAGTTTTAGGACAGCAATTGGATGTTCCGGTTTTTGATATGGGAACAGATGTGAGTCCTGTAGAAATCGTTCGTCAAGGGATGGAACTCGCAAAAGAAAAGAAAAATGATTACGTATTGATCGATACAGCCGGTCGTTTACACATTGATGAAACATTGATGGATGAATTAAAACAAATCAAAGACTTGACACAACCTAACGAAATCTTACTCGTTGTTGATGCGATGACTGGTCAAGACGCCGTCAACGTTGCGGATAGCTTCAATCAACAATTAGGGATCACCGGGGTCGTCATCACAAAATTAGATGGAGACACACGTGGGGGAGCGGCGCTATCGATTCGTTCAGTGACCGGTGCACCGATCAAGTTCATCGGTTCTGGTGAAAAGCTGACTGACTTAGAAGTCTTCCATCCAGATCGTATGGCAAGTCGTATCCTTGGTATGGGGGATATGTTGACGCTGATCGAAAAAGCGCAACAAGACTATGATGAGAAAAAAGCAGAAGAGCTTGCGCAAAAAATGCGTGAAAACTCATTTGACTTCAATGATTTCATTGAGCAATTGGATCAAGTCATGGGTATGGGCCCAATCGAAGACTTATTAAAAATGATCCCAGGGATGAATCAAATGCCAGGAATCGAAAATATCAAAGTTGATCCGAAAGATGTTGAGCGTAAAAAAGCAATGGTATATTCGATGACACCTGCAGAACGTGAAAATCCAGACCTATTGAATCCTAGCCGTCGACGCAGAATTGCTGCTGGTTCAGGGAACAGCGTAGTGGAAGTCAATCGTATGATCAAACAATTCAAAGAATCCCGTAAGATGATGCAACAAATGTCTAAAGGGGACATGAATATTCCTGGCATGGACCAAATGTTCGGTACTGGCGTCAAAGGGAAGCTAGGAAAAATGGCGATGAATCGCATGATGAAGAAAAACAAAAAGAAAAAGAAGAAAAAGAAATAAACAGTAATCAAGTGCAAAAAAGCTTCGAAGACGTATTTAATTTTGTCTTCGGAGTTTTTTCATACATTGTTTGAAAATCCTAAAAGGAGTGAGTCGATGAAACGCTGTCCATGGAGTGAATCAACTGAAATGATGCGTGAGTACCATGATACGATTTGGGGGGGACCTGAATATGAAGATCAACGACTGTACCGTAAATTAATGCTTGATATCAATCAAGCAGGTCTTAGCTGGCAAACGATCTTGAACAAGAGCCAAGCTTTTGATGAAGCTTATGACCAGTTTGAACTCGAAAAAATTGCCAAGTATGATGAAGAAAAAATCGAAGAATTGATGAACAACAAGGGGATCATTCGCAATCGTCGAAAAATCGAAGCGGCAATAACGAACGCACAAGCTGTTTTGGCAATGCAAGCCACTGGACTCAGTTTTTCGGATTATCTCTGGTCTTTTGTGGATGGCAAAGTGGTAACCGGAAACTACCAAGACCAAAGTGAAGTGCCAACTACTAGTGAACTCTCTGATCGTATCTCAAAGGACTTGAAAAAACGCGGCTTCAAATTTATTGGAAGTACGACCATTTATGCCTTTTTAGAAGCGGTAGGGATCATCAACGATCACCTGATCACTTGTTTTCGCCACCAAGAAGTCAAACGCTAAAGGAGAAGGATAATATGTCTAAGATCATTTTTTACGGAGCAATCAGTATGGATGGCTATCTAGCAACAACTAATGATGACTTACAATGGCTCTTCGATACGCCTACTGGGGAAAAAACAACCTATGATGCGTTTTATCAAACCATCGATACAACGATCATGGGCAGAAAAACGTACCAAGAAGCCAAAAAATATTTAGATACAGCCAAGATCTATCCAGAAAAAACCAATTATGTCTTTTCAACAGACAAAAAATTGAAGTTGGAGGATGCTAGGGTCGTTCACGAAGATCCCGTAAGCTTTCTCAAGGGGTTGAAGGAATCAAGTGAACAAAGGATCTGGGTAGTTGGTGGGGGCAGTTTGCTCAAACCAATCATTGAACAGCAACTGATCGATGAATGGTACATTCAAATTGCGCCGGTTTTACTTGGGAATGGGATTCGTCTTTTTCAAGAAGGGGATTATGTACAGCGGTATCAATTGGTGGACACGAAACGCTTTGGGGAGTTTATTGAGCTACACTATCATAAAGAAGAGCACAAAGAATAGTAGGTCATACAAAAAACCACGAAACAACATGCTGTTTCGTGGTTTTTTGTAAAATTAGCAAGACATCAAGCGTTCAATTTTCCAGCGAAATCTAGATACGCATCTAAAATCGTTTGGAAGAAATCAACGGTTCCTTGGATAATGTTGCCATCTTCATCAAGTAAGTTAGTGATATTTCCGATATACGCTTCTGGTTGTTGTAATGTTGGGACATTTAAAAAGACTAATGATTGACGTAAGTGATGATTTGCGCCAAAACCACCAACTCCACCAGGAGAAGCAGTGACCACTAAACCAGGTTTTTTATCCCAAACACTTTGACCATAAGGACGTGAACCAACATCCAAGGCATTTTTCAATACAGCTGGTACTGAACGATTATATTCAGGAGTAACAAATATCACGCCGTCTAGGTCTTTGACCTCTTCACGGAAACGTGTCCATTCTGCAGGTGTTTGCTCAGGTGTTTCAATGTCTTCGTTATAAAAAGGAAGGTCATCGATTTTTATAAATACAGGCTCGTATCCTTCCGGTAATAAGTCCGCAAAAGTTTCTGCAACTTTCTTATTGTATGAATCTTTTCTTAAACTTCCGATGAAAAAACCAATTTTTTTTGTCATAAAACAATTCCTCCTTCAATCTTTCTATATTTATCTTACAAAAAATAAGTAAACTGAGCAAATAAAAACACTTGGGTTATTTTAATGTGTGATCGAAAACACAGGAAATGCTTATGGATAGGGGATTTACAAGCTTCCTATGTTCAACCTTGATGATGCAAAAAAAGTAAGAAGAAATCCGTAGAAAAGGACACTAACTACTTAGAGAAAGAATAAAAATAGAAAAAAATCAGACTGTAAAGAAAAAAAGCTTTACAGGGTAAAAAAAAACTGGTACACTACATCTTGTGAATAAAACAATGGAGGTGGAAATATATAATGGCAGTTAAAATCCGTTTAAAACGTATGGGTTCTAAAAAGAGTCCTTTTTACCGTATCGTCGTAGCTGATTCACGTTCTCCTCGTGATGGACGTTTCATCGAAACTGTAGGTACTTACAACCCTTTGAAAGACCCTGCAGAAGTAGTTTTAAAAGAAGATTTAGTACTTGACTGGTTATCAAAAGGTGCACAACCTTCAGATACAGTACGTAACATCCTTTCAAAAGAAGGCGTTATGAAAAAACATCATGAAGCTAAATTCTCAAAGAAATAAGGTGACCGGATATGAAAGATTTAAGCGACTTAGTCTTAACAATCGTTCGTCCGTTAGTTACTTATCCTGATCAAGTCCAGCTAGAAGTCGTTGAGTCGGAAGATTTTTACGAATACAATCTAACTGTGGCTCCCGAAGATATCGGTCGTATCATCGGTAAACAAGGACGCGTTGCGAAAGCAATCCGCACGATCGTTTACGGAGTACGAATCAATGCACCGAAAAAAGTGCGTTTGAATATCATCGACAATAAAGAATAAACTGTTTCGTTTTCGCGAAACAGTTTTTTTGTGTTCTTTAGAGATCATATTTGGCAAAAACAGGTACAAAGCGTATCCTTAATAGTAAGAGAGGAGTGTTTCGAATGAAAAAAATAGGGTTGATCAGCTTATTCGCAGTCGCTTTACTCGGTGCCTGTCAATCACCAAGTGAAACGAGTCAAGAAACGACAAATGAAACAGTTCGTACGACAGAAACAAGTACTTCAAAAGAAGAGATAGGGTCATCTTCCGTAAGTAGCAATGAGACAGTCTCATCAGCTGAAACAAGTACGAGTACGCAAGAAAATTCGACGCAAACTGCCTTTGAGCAATTGCAAAAAGAGTATCCAGACACACCGATGCCCAAAGAGATCCCAGTTGGGTCATCTAACTTGAACATCGCAGCAACGATGACAAAACAAGGCTTTTCTGTCTTATACTATCAATCAGAACAAGCGCTACCACTAAACGACGCCTCATTGAACCAAGCAGAACCAATCGCTTCTTACCTTTATCAAGATGACTTTGCATCTTCCCAAGAAACACTGAACACGATTCAGCCATTTACGGTCGATACTGGAGGAAGACAAGTCGATCTCGGTTATAACATTGTCGGTTATCAACAAGGTGCTGCTGGTTCTTCGATTCTTGAATGGCAAGAAGGAAATTGGCGGTTACGAATACGTGCCAGCAATATTGACGGACAAGATCCTGTACCTTTGGCGAAACAGATCGTGACTTACTTGGAGTCTGCCCGCTTACCTGCACCGGAAAAAGTCGGAACGATCGAAATCAATATGACCGATGGCACGAATCAAAATACTCGAATCATTTGGCAACAACCAACCACTGTCTATACCATCACGAATCAAGATACGATGAATGCATTAAAAATGGCTGTTTCCATGGAACAACAATAAAAGAAGACTAGAATTGCCAAGAACCACATGCTAAAATAGACAGGAAACGATAGAACACTCTGAGTCCAAAAGCAAATCGTGACCAAGCAGAGTGAGAAGAATCATGAAAGAAATGAGGACAAAAGTTGACTGAATATCTAAACGTTGGCAAGATTGTCAATACACAAGGAATCAAAGGCGAAGTCCGTGTCATCTCAACCACAGATTTCCCTGAAGAACGTTACAAAAAAGGTGAAGTTTTGACACTCTTCCAAGAAGGAAAAGCTCCTGTAGAATTGACTGTAAAGAGTCACCGTAAACACAAAAACTTTGATTTACTCAGCTTTGAGAATCATCCTTCCATCAATGACGTTGAAAAATATCGTGATGGTATCTTACGTGTATCAAAAGAAAACTTAGTTGAATTGACAGAAAATGAATATTACTACCATGAAATCATTGGCTTGAAGGTCATCGACGAAAACGAAAAAGAACTAGGAAAGATCAAAGAGATTTTATCTCCAGGCGCAAATGACGTTTGGGTCATCCAACGACCAAAGAAAAAAGATGCACTGATCCCGTATATCGATTCCGTCGTTCAAGAAGTCGATCTTGAAAATGGCTTGGTTCGTGTGACATTATTAGAAGGATTGATCGATGATGAAGATTGACGTGTTGACTTTGTTTCCGCGAATGTTTGAAGGTCCGATGGGGGAATCGATCATTGGTAAAGCAGTAGCAAAAGAATTGTTAGAAATCAATGTTTTTAATTTCCGTGAGTATTCGGACAACAAACACCAAACAGTCGATGACTATCCTTATGGTGGTGGGGCAGGGATGTTATTGAAAGTCCAACCTATCTATGACAATATCAAAGCCATCGAAGAAAAACATCCAGAGACTAAGAAACGTGTGATCTTGCTTGATCCAGCTGGTAAACCATTTAATCAAAAAATGGCAGAAGAATTTTCGGAAGAAGAGCATTTGATCTTTATTTGTGGCCACTATGAAGGCTATGATGAGCGCATCCGTTCACTCGTAACAGATGAAGTCTCATTGGGAGATTATGTATTGACCGGTGGTGAGCTAGGCGCCATGGTGATGATCGATGCGACCGTTCGGCTATTGCCAGATGTTTTAGGTAATCAAACATCTGCCCAAACAGACTCGCATTCTACTGGCTTGTTGGAACATCCTCAATATACAAGACCAGCAGAATTCAAAGACATGAAGGTACCAGAAGTATTGACCAATGGTAACCATAAATTGATTGAAGAATGGCAACTAAAAGAATCCTTACGCCGGACATATCTTCGACGTCCAGACATGTTAGAAAAATTAGACATGACACCGCAAATGGAAAAAATGCTAGCGGAGATCAAAAAAGAAGAAGCTTGAGTTGCAACAAATAAATGAAAATTTTCTTTACACTCACCATAGAATATGATAGTATTCTATGGTGAGTGTAAAAACACTTAACTATTACGATGTTCCGCTGTGAGAAATTACTCATAAGAATGTTTGGAATAAGGAGAAGAAAACAATGAATCCATTAATCGAAGAATTAACAAAAGAACAACTACGTTCTGACATTCCAGCTTTCCGCCCTGGTGACACTGTACGTGTTCATGCGAAAGTTGTCGAAGGTACTCGTGAACGTATCCAGTTATTTGAAGGTGTTGTAATCAAACGCCGTGGTGCTGGAATCAGCGAAACTTATACAGTACGTAAAGTTTCTAACGGTGTAGGCGTTGAGCGTACATTCCCATTGCACACACCACGTGTTGCAAAAATCGAAGTTGTCCGTTACGGTAAAGTACGTCGTGCGAAATTGTACTACCTACGTGCATTACACGGAAAAGCAGCTCGTATCAAAGAAATCCGTCGTTAATTTCTCATTATCAGACAGAGGAAGAACCCTTGAATTTTCAAGGGTTCTTTTTTTATTTTCAATTTTTGAGGACCTTGATTTTATGTTTTTCCCTTCCAATGCTTTGTTACTGTAAGATGTTTGGAAGCCTTTCTTTATATTTAGTCAGAAAAGCCAGTTGCTCACGATAAATGGCGATAATCTGGAGGCGTAAATATTTCAATAGACGTTGAATATAATTGAGATATAAAATGAAATTGCTGAATGAGAAAATACTATTAAAAAAACTTTCATTCGATATTTACATATATTTATTAGATTTTGCTAATCTTTAAATGTTTTTTTTACTTTTACAGTTAATTATTAGTGTAAGAGCCAAATCATAAGGAGAAGCCATGAATAACAAAAATCAGAACCTATATATTGCACAATTTATTGCAACGGTTTGTGTTGTCGTTGTCCACTCTGGAACGATTGTTAGTGATCCGACATTGCATTTTATAGTTAAAAGCATAATTTGTCGAATCGCTGTCCCGTTTTTCTTCATCAATAATGCGTACTTCTTTCGATTGAACAGCAAAAGAGAAGGGCATTCGCTTAAGTGGCTGAGAAAGATAGTATATCTCTATGCAGCGACTTTTATGCTTTACATACCTTTTGGTATTCAGTTGGTACAACAGACAGTCCATGTTCATTTAGGATTACTACCAATAGCAATTATTGTCTCTTTCTTATACAGTGGAAGCTTCTATCATTTGTGGTATTTTCCTGCTTTAATCTTCTCGATAGTTATTGTGAGATACATGCTTCAAAAACTAGGTTATAGATGGATGTTGCTGATTTGTTTCCTGCTCTTTTCGATTGGCTCTATTGAAACATATTCAGCATTTTTTTCTAATCCGTTGCTCGTTTCAGGCGTGGAAAAATATTTCAGTGTGTTTGCGACTACAAGGAATGGTTTATTCTTTAGTCCGATATTTGTTCTCATAGGGTTTGTTCTGGCAGATAATAAGTATAAATTAAAAAAATACTCCAAGTCACTTTTCTATGGATTGATCTTAGCTAGTCTTGTTGGAGTTTTTGAGGGAATGATTGTATATCAAAATCAAGGAATTGATAAGAATTTTATGTACTTCACTATTCCATTTACGGTGTGTTTGTTTGGATTATTAGTTATTACGAAAAACAAGATAAGCGGATTTGAAAGGTTAAAACCCTATAGTCAAAGTGTTTTTTTGCTACATATGATACCTATTCAAATTTTTAATTTCTGGCATAACGAAATTACTGTCGTTAATGGCTTATTTCGTGTGATGGTGGGAGTGGTAATTCCACTCATTATTGTTTGGGGTTTTGGCATGGTAAGAAAAACAGTGTCAAGAGTAAGACTTGCCAAAATAAAGTAGATGCAGGCGGATTTTGATCCCTTGATGAATTGAAAGAGAGGTAGGTGAAAGAGATCAATGACTATTTAATTATCCTGAAAATAAAGTCAGGAGATGTTGACGCTTGGGAAAAACTTATTGATAAATATTATGACAAAATTTTCAATTATTGCAGAAGAAGGTTTTTTGGAAAAAGTAGATTAGCTGAAGATTTAACCCAAGAAACGTTTTTGAAAGTGATAAGTAGTATCGATTCTTATAAGTTCTCAGGAAGTTTTTTCAATTATCTTTTCACCATCGCTGTGAACACGTGTAATAGCTACAGCAAGAAAAATGATTTTGACGAAGTAGTATTTGATGAATCTTACAATAAAGAGTTAGATGAGCAGGATTATAACGTTAACTTTGTAAATGAACAAAGTAGGATCATTCAGCGTGCGTTAGACCAACTTCCAGAATATCAAAGAGAAGCGATCATACTGAAATTTTTCTATGATATGAAGGTTAAGGAAATAGCACAGTTAACTAAAACGAGTGTGCCAACAGCACAATCAAGGATTCAACAAGGACTAGACAAAATGAAACAAATACTTAAAAAGGAGGACTATTATTTTGAATAGAGATTATCCGAAAAATGATATTTCTACCCAAGAAGCCAAAAAAAGAATAGTGAAATTGGGAACCAAGCAAATACTTAAAAACCAAATTTCAAGAAAATCTTATTTAAGTTTGTTTTTATCCTCAATTAAGTTTGTGGGATGGAAATTGTGGAGTATTCAATTTGCACTTCTAGGATTCTCCTTGTTTCTTATGTTTTCAAAGGGTGAAATGAGCTATGAACATGTTCTGAGAGGGATAACAGGAATGGTTCTTTTTTCAGTGATATTTTTCACAGATGAGCTGTTTAAGAGCTTCACGAATAATATGTGGGAGCTAGAGCAGACGTTTAAATACGATTTACGGCAACATACAGCGATGAAAATGCTTGTTTTTGGTGTATTTGATTTGCTTTTGATAGTGATTCTTGCGGTAGTAGGTAAGCAGATGTTTCCTGTGTCTTTCTTAAGGTTTGCGTTGTATCTTCTCGCTCCGTTCAATGTTTTCTGTATTGTTTTATTCTCAATTTTTACTCTACTACGAAATAACTTGTCGAACCTATTGCTTTGGACTAGTTCGGGAGTACTAGTCGCAGTATCGATTATTACCGAAGAGATATTCAACATTTATAGTTTTCCACTTTCTTATTGGACGATTGTTTATGTGATTACTTCCATTGGACTTCTTGCATTGATAAGACAAATGCTAAAGAAACATAACATGGTTGGTGATTTTATATGAAACTGGAAATAAAGAACATTACTAAGAAATTCGATGGATTAAAAGCCTTAGATAATGTTTCCCTGACGTTGAATAAAGGCGTTTATGGCTTACTTGGAGCCAATGGCTCAGGGAAGACAACTCTTTTTAGGTTAATTTGTGGAGTGATCAAATCCGATGATGGAGAAATTTTATATAACAATAAGGATGTGTCAGCAAACAGTGAAGCATTTAGATCTATTCTCGGCTTCTTACCACAAGATTTCAGTTATTATCCAGATTTTACAGGGATAAAGTTTATGCTTTATATCTCAGCGTTAAAAGGATTGAGAGGGAAACTAGCAACAAGACGATGTTTGGAATTGCTTGAATTAGTTGGACTCTCAGATCAAAAGAATAAAAAAATAAAGAAATATTCAGGTGGTATGAAACAACGTTTAGGAATTGCTCAAACACTGATTAATGATCCTGAAATTTTGATACTTGATGAACCCACAGTTGGATTAGATCCAAAAGAGCGAGTGAGGTTCAGAAACTTAATCAGCTCCCTATCAGAGAATAAAATCATTATTTTATCTACTCACATTGTATCTGATGTGGAATATATTTCGAATGAAGTATTGGTTTTAAATAAAGGTGTGGTTCAAGATAGAGGATTAGTAACTGAATTAATGAATAATATCGAAAACAGTGTGTGGGAAGTTGAAACATCGCTTGACGAGATTGATTTATATTACCAAAAATATCCTGTAAGCAATCAAAAGTATGTAGATGATCGTGTCATCTTAAGAATCATTTCGACTGTCAAACCGAATGACAATGCTCTCCATGTGAAGGCGAACTTAGAAGATTTGTATTTATACTATTTTAGAACTGAGGATCAAACGAATGCAGATTTTTAAATTTGAAAGTGAAAAGATACTGAAAAACAAATCGATTATTGGAGCTGGGCTTGTCCTGTTATTGAGTCTTTTTGCAATCGTCTATATTGGCTTTTTTCAGTCGCAACTTAGGGGAGCTAAAAATATTACTGGTGTTTCTGGTAGGGAATCAATTGAAAGATATCTAGATTTTACAAATGAGTACCAGGGCGAGTTGACTGATCATAAGGTTAAAAAAATTACATCTGACTATTTGAAGATTTATCAGGACAAAAAAAGAAAAAACATTCAAATATTTGATTACTTTCAATGGTCAGTGGTCGATACATTTACAAATCACGAGGAGCAAGATGTTTATGTTGAAATGATAGATGCCATTAGGGACGGTAAAAAATATACCATTGACGATGTGAATCTTTTATCTATGAAAAACGTGGGCTATAAAAAAATGGACTTTCCGATCAAAATAGGGAATTTTAAGACTTGGACGGATTTGTTAAATGTCACTTCAATTGCTTTTATCCCAGTTTCACTGTTTGTCATTCTGATATGCTCGATTCTTTTTGCGAATGATACTTCAAAAAATATTATTCCTTTGTTGTTGTCTACAAGGTACGGCAGAACAAAAATGATAAAATCAAAAATTCTGGTTGGAACAGGTATGGCAATAGCTTCCTTCCTAATCGTTCAGTTAATCATCTTGATAATCTTTTATATTTATTATGGATTTAGTGGGTGGGATGTGAGCGTTCAAGCCAACTTGGATTGGAAGGTCTTTGATTTTCCATTGGAATGGAATATGCTTCAATCTTACATGTTCGGTGTTGTTTTTCAGTTAATAGGAGTGCTGTTCATCGCTGGCGTAACTATGCTGATTTCCAGTTTGAGTAGTTCACCATTTAGTGCGCTAGCTATTTCACTAGGAGTCTTTGTCATTCCGCAACCACTGACGCATATTTTTATGTCGGGAATACCGAATAAAATAATGTATTTCTTCCCAATCAATACATTTGAAATTGATAAAGTGTTGTTATGGATGAGTCGAGATAATATGTTCTTCTTTCACTCTTTTGTTGCCAACGTCGCTTTAATACTTATCGTTCTGTTGGTGACAAAAGCGGTATTAGATACAAGTATTTATGTGAGAATGAAAAAACTCAGTCTTTCTTAAAGGATACAAAGAGAAAGGGAGCCAAAAATAGAATTTAGATAAAGACCGAGCAGGATATGTTGGTTGGATCTTAGACAATATGATCGACAATGGAGAGCTATCAGAAAATCGGTATAGGAACTATTTGAAATTGCAGAAAGAACTGATTTTTCAAGAAAAGAGAATCCGCGAAAAAGAGAAGTTGAAGAATAAAAGAAAAAGAAAATAGCTCACGGTAAAATAATATTGCTCTAAAAAAGTACCCACAGCCTAAAACGTTCCATACGTTGGCTGCGGGTACTTTTTTTTTAAAACTAGATACAAACAAATAAATAATCAAGACGGACGGTTACGGATAGCTGCTTGTGCCACCGCTAATCGAGCAGCTGGAATCCGGTAAGGAGAGCAGGAGACATAGTCGATTCCAATGGCTTGAAAGAAGGGAATCGATTGAGGATCTCCGCCGACTTCACCACAAATGCCGATCGTCATCGTTGGTTTGGTTCGACGTGCATTAGAAACAGCGAGTTTGATCAATTGACCAACACCTTGTTGATCTAAATGTTGAAATGGATCATGGGTCATGATCGTTTTTTCTTGGTAGCGATTGATGAATTTTCCAATATCATCTCGAGAAAATCCATAGGTCATTTGAGTGAGATCATTTGTACCGAAACTGAAGAAATCAGCTTGTTCTGCTAATTGGTCGGCAATCAAACAAGCACGAGGTAACTCGATCATCGTACCGATCTCGTAAGGAAATGGTATGATGTTTTGTGCGTTGAAAGTTGCTTCAATCGTTTCGATCAATAAAGCTTTAAGGTGCATTAGTTCTTCTTTTTCAGCAATCAATGGGATCATGATTTCTGGAACAACTGGTATTCCTTCTTGTGTTAGCCGAATCGCACTTTGAATGATTGCTTTGACTTGCATCTGATAGATTTCTGGTGTAGTGATCCCTAAGCGACAACCACGATGACCTAACATCGGATTGGTTTCTTTCAAGTACTCGATCTTTGCTGTCAGCTCATTGACTGATCGGTTCAGTTTGTCTGCTAAATTCGCAATGTCTGGTGCCTCATGGGGAAGAAACTCGTGCATCGGTGGGTCAAGTAGGCGAATGACCATAGGTTTATCTTGGATCGTTTGGAACATCTGATAAAAATCATTTTCTTGAAATGCGAGCAATTTTGTCAGAGCTGTTTCCATTTCTCGGTGATCTTCTGCTAAAATCAAGCGACGCATTTCTAAAATACGATCTTCTCCGAAAAACATATGCTCGGTCCTAGCTAATCCGATACCTGTAGCCCCAAAATCAAGAGCAGTGGTTAAATCAGTCAACGTTTCAGCATTGGCGCGCACTTCTAAGTCCGCATGTTCATCAGCCCAAGATAAAAATAAAGTAAGGTCTTGATTATTTTCAGCGACAACTGTAGGAAGTTCCCCTAAGTAAATCTCGCCTGTATTGCCATTAACGGAGAGAATATCGCCTTCTTTTAGCCGAATGTCATTTGTGGTTACAGTTTTTGCTTCTTCGTCGATCGTCAAGGTTTCCGTACCAGTCACGCAACAAGTGCCCATCCCACGAGCGACGACAGCGGCATGAGAAGTCATCCCGCCACGACTAGTGACGATGGCTTCACTAACGATCATTCCTTCGATATCTTCTGGAGAGGTTTCTTGGCGAACCAAGATGACTTTCTTTCCTTGTCCGTATCGTTCTTTTGCTTTTTCGGCTGTAAAGACGATCTCACCTGTAGCAGCACCGGGACTTGCAGGTAAGCCTTGAGCAAATGGTGTTGCTTGATCGAGAGCTTCAGGTTTGAAAATCGGATGGATCAACTGGTCGATCATTTCTGCTTCTACTCGCAGCAAAGCCTCTTCTTTTGAAAGAACGTTCTCGTCTACTAAGTCAGTCGCAATCTTTAAAGCAGCTTTAGCTGTGCGCTTGCCATTTCTTGTTTGTAAAATAAATAGCTTCCCCTGTTCAACGGTAAATTCGATATCTTGCATATCTTTGTAATGGAGTTCTAGCATTTGTGCGTAGTGCAAGAAATCTTGGTAGACATTAGGTAATCGCTCACTAAGCTCTTGGATCGGTTGAGGCGTGCGAATGCCAGCGACAACGTCTTCTCCTTGTGCATCCAGCAAAAATTCACCAAAAAGCTGATTCTCACCTGTAGCGGGATTTCGGGTAAAGACGACCCCTGTACCGCTTTCATTTCCGCTATTTCCAAAAACCATTTCTTGGACATTGACAGCCGTGCCTAAATGATGAGAGATACCATGTAACTCTCGATAAACGTTTGCTCGTGGATTGTTCCAAGAGTGGAAGACCGCTTGGATTGCTTCTTTCAACTGATCCATAGGATGTTGAGGGAAAACTTTATTATGTTTGGCAAACAATTCTTTATAATTTTTGATCAAAGCGGATTGTTGCTCTTCGTTGAAATCAGTAACCGTTTGATTGTTTTCTTTTTCTGCTTCTATGAGTAAACGATTGAAGTTCTCTTTGTGGATACCATAAACGACATCGCCAAACATTTGCAATAAACGACGGTAGCAATCGTAAGCAAAAGCTAAACTAGTTTGCTCAGCTAAAGCATGGACACGTGAATCATTTAGACCTAGATTGAGAATCGTATCCATCATACCAGGCATAGAAAAAACAGCACCACTCCTTACAGAAACTAGCAATAAATCATCATCATTCGTAAATGACTTGTTTGTTTTTACCTCTAGCCGTTCGATCGCTGTTTGAATCTCTGTTATCAATTGTTGATCAAAGAAAGCAGCGTCTTTAAGATAGCGCATACAACTTTCTGTAGTCAGGGTAAAGCCAGAAGGAACAGGCAAACCTAAATGAGTCATCTCCGCTAAATTTGCACCTTTTCCACCTAATAATGCTTTATCTTTGCTTCTGCCTTCGTTAAAGTCATAGATCCATTTTACCATGTGATAAGCCTCCATTGATTTAATGTGAGTCATGTTTAACATAAATACATCTTAATATGACTCATATATATCTGTCAATCAGAAAAATTAAACACAAATTTATTGTGAAATCGGTTTATATATGTGTATAATAAGTAATGAGAACGAAGGAGGGAGGAAATAGTATAGATGAAACTGAGCGAACGACAAAAAAAAGTCATCGAGATCGTCAAAGAGACGCAACCTGTCAGTGGAGAAAAAATCTCTGAACTCTTAGACGTCTCCAGAGCGACATTACGATCAGATCTATCCTTCTTGACAATGGCAGGCATACTTGAAGCAACGCCTAAAATTGGCTATACCTATACAGGATCAGATTTAGAAACGCTTTTTTTCTTTAAAACATTCACAGTAAAAGTGGGTGAGATCATGGTTCCACCGTTGTTGATCGATTTGAATACCTCGATCCGTGATGCAATCACGACGTTATTTGTATATGACGTTGGGTCGATTTATGTGATTGATGGAGATAAACAATTGGTGGGCGTGTTATCTCGAAAAGATTTGTTGAGAGCTTCCTTAAATACCGAAATCGATCATACGCCGGTCGCTCTTTGTATGACTCGAAGTCCACATATCAAAACTTGTACAAAAAAAATGGATATATTAGAAGTAGCGACGATCCTTCAAGATTTTGAAGTTGACTCTCTACCAGTGGTGGATGCAGCAAATGAGCGAAACGTAATCGGTAAGATCACTAAATCAAAAGTATTGAATTTTATCACTCAGCAAGCGAGAAATGCTGAACGAAATCGATAGGGGGAGTTTATCCATGCAAAATGAAGTCATTGTTTATTCTATCTCAGATTCACTAGGTGAAACGTCTCAAAAATTATTATCCGCTGTGATGGTCCAATATCCTAACTTAGTGTTCAATAATAACTATAAATTTCCTTTTGTGAATCAGAAGGATGAGCTGTTGTCGATTTTAGCAGATGCTTTACGTGATAAAGCAATTGTGATTAGTACCCTCGTGAATCATGAACTGTCGGAAGTGGCAAAATCTTTTAGTCGGAAAACTGGATTACTCTATATTGACTTGATGCACCCTCTTTTTGAGATCATTCATGCGAAAACTGGGATGCAGCCGATTGAAGAACCAGGGGCCGTCCACAAATTGGATACAGAATATTTCAATCGGATCTCTGCTATCGAGTTTGCTGTAAAATATGATGATGGAAAAGATCCAAAAGGTTTTTTAGATTCAGATGTCGTGCTTCTTGGCGTTTCCCGAACATCAAAAACACCTCTAAGTATGTATCTGGCAAATAAAGGCTACAAAGTGTCGAATCTGCCACTGATCCCTGAAGTACCATTACCCAAAGTATTAGAAGCAGTAGACAAGAATAAAATCGTTGGTTTGATCTGTCATCCAGAGAATTTAGTGAGAATCCGGAGCAATCGCTTAGATTCTTTAGGCTTGCATCAGTCGTCAAGCTACAACAATTTAGAAACGATCCACAAAGAATTGGCATACTCCCAAGAGATTTTTGATCGCTATGGAAATGTTGTCATTGATGTATCAGATAAATCGATTGAAGAAACTGCTTTTATCGTTGAACATCATTTGAAAAGCTTGAAGTGAGGTATGAAATGAAACGCGCCCCATGTAAAGATCATTTGACTTTACATGGGTCGCTTTTTTGATTTACTGTTTTTTGATAATCGTATTGATTTGTGCAGCAAGTTCTTTAGTCGCTTTTTTGATTTCTTCTTTTGCTAGGATCGCTGAAACCACAGCAAAGCCTTGGACGGGGAAGGTTTTGAATTCTGCAATCGTGTGTTCGTTGAGACCACCGATCAAAACAACAGGGATCGAAACGTGTTGAAGAATCTTCTTGAGTTCATTTTTTGATACGATTATGGCATCTGTTTTAGTAGCGGTTGGAAACATCGTCCCTACACCTAAATAATCTGCCCCAGCTTGTTCAGCGGAAATTGCTTGTTCGAGTGTTTGGACGGAAGCGCCGATGATTTTTTCAGGGCCAATCATTTTTCTCACCACAGCCACAGGTAGATCTGTTTGACCGACATGAACACCGTCTGCGTCACAAGCTAACGCAATGTCTACTCGATCGTTGATGATCAATGGAACATTGTATGGTTTAGCTAATCGTTTCAATGCGATCGCTTCCTCATAAAAATCTCGTGAATTGGCTTTTTTTTCTCTCAACTGTAAGACGGTGATACCTCCTTCAAGAGCTTGTTGCACTGCTTCTTGGAGGGGCTTTTTTTTCAGCAGTGACTGGTCTGTCACTAGGTATAAGGAATAGTTGATGTCATTTTTCAAAGTAGTTTCCTCGCAGTAGTAATGTTTCCCGATCAATACGGCTGATTTCATCAATCAATGCGATCCGAAAACTTCCCGTACCAGCCGTTTGTTCCAACGCAAGCTCGCCAGCAATCCCCATGGTAAGAACAGCTGTAGTTGTTGCATGGAAAAGATGTTCAGGAGAACCCCCACAAAAGCTAGCAATCAATGAAGTGAGCATACAGCCAGTGCCAGTGATCCGACTCATTTCAGGACAACCATTGTGCACTAAGATTTTACGCCGCCCATCAGAAATTACATCTGTCGCACCGGTGATCACTACGATACATTTGTGAACGGTTGCTAATTGATCAGCAATCCGTTGGGCTTCTTCAATGGAGCTTGCATCATCTGCCGAGGCATCGACACCTTTCGTCGTGCTTGCGATTCCCACTAAAAAGCGGATTTCTGAAATATTGCCACGAATCACTGCACATTTCAAGTTTTCTATGATCGTTTTCGCTGTTTGATTACGAAACTGTGAAGCCCCTGCACCGACTGGATCAAAAATGATCGGGATACCTTTTTCATTGGCTGTTTGCCCAGCTGAAAGCATCGAAGCTACGGTACGTTCATTCAAAGTACCCATGTTTAGTACCAATGCCTGTGACATTGCTGTGATTTCCGCTACCTCTAACGCATCATCAGCCATGATCGGTGAACCACCGATCGCAAGTGTGACATTCGCACAATCATTGACCGTTACATAGTTCGTGATATGGTGGACCAAAGGCTTTTTCATACGGACCGTTTCTACAGCTGTTTTTAAAAATGTATTCATTGACTTTGTTCCTCCTTAAGACCATTGCGATAGAGTGAATAGAAATGATTGGTTGGGCCATGACCTTCGCCTAATTCTAGTGAATGTGCGATTGCAGTAGTGATATATTTTTTAGCCTTGGAAATTGCTTGGTCTAATGGTACGCCCAAAGCGAGTTGTGAGGCAATCGCTGAAGAGAAGGTACAACCAGTGCCATGGGTGTTTTTTGTGACGATTCGTTCAGACGTATAGGAGTAAATATTTTTCCCATCATACAATATATCAGTGGCTTCACCTGTGCGATGGCCTCCTTTGATCAAAACTGCAGCGTGAGATGTTTCATAAATGGCTTTTGCTGCTCGTTCCATTTCTTCCAGGGAAGTAATCGAGCGATCTGCGATTTTTTCTGCTTCTGGAATATTGGGGGTGATCAAAGTAGCTAATGGTAAGACGTTTTTGATCAATGTGTCGATTGCTTGTGGCTCCATCAAGGCATCGCCATTTTTTGCATACATCACAGGATCTAGTACAATATTTTTAGGTTGCCATTCTTGTAGGCTGTTTGCAACAGCTAACATGGTATCTGTGCAAGACAACATACCGATTTTGACTGCATCTGGATAGATATCCTCGAAGACGGCTGTCATTTGTTCATTGATTATTGTTGGTGCGATATCTTGGTATGAGATCACACGAGCGGTATTTTCAGCGACTACTGAGGTGATCACAGACATCCCATAAACACCATGAGCGGCAAATGTTTTTAAATCGGCTTGGATACCGGCGCCACCGCTACAGTCTGAGCCAGCAATACTTAGTACTTTTTTCATCAAATTCCTCCTTAAAATAGAAAAAAAGACATTCTTCCAGTATAGAAGAATGCCTTGATTGTTTCGATTTCGCATCAACAAAAAGGACATTTGCTCCCTACGCTGGTATCAACCAACAGGTTCAAAGGGTCAGGTTTTACCTTCTCAACGCGATAACGTCCCCCTGCAAACAAAATCATATTTAGTTACGAACCAATGATATCTAAAAAAAGCAGAAGATTCAAGTTTTTGAGTATCTAGCAAGAATGCCTTGATGTGTAGTGAATGACAAGTGAGCTTATTTGTGATTACTGTCAAATTATTTCCAAATTCCAGAAATTTTATAAGTATATTTCCTTTTACACACATGATAAAATGCAGAATGATGCATTTCCAAACGAAACATTCAGAGGTGAATACTATGGAAACATTCTTAACAAAATTATCACAGAAAAAAGTGGTGTTATTAGATTATTTATTGGAAAAAGATAACTGGTGCTCCATGGAAGAACTGAAACAGCTATTACAGGTAACTGATAAAACAGTTCTCCATTATATCGAAGAATTAACGACTTTATTGGCTGAATATGGAGAAAATATCTTTCTTGAAAATGAGAATAACAAACAATTTTGGGTACATAAAAAGAACGATTTCCCAATCTATACGATTTATCTATATTTTTACAAATCTTCTTATAACTACCAATTGATCGATTTTATGTATCGTCATCCTGAAGAGACTTTGGAAACCTTTGCGAACGCTCAATTCACTAGTATTTCTACGGTTTTTCGCTATGCTAAATTATTGGTTCCCTACTTTAAACGCTACCGCTTGAAATTCCAACCCTTTAAGTTGGAGTTGAATGCAGAAGAAAGAAACATTCGTAGTTTCTTTTATTATTTTTATTGGCATTCCACGAAAGAGAGTGAACGGGCTTGGCCATTCCAAACAGCGCTATCGACAATAGAAACTTACATTGATTCATTCGAAGCAATCTATCAAATTTCATTAAGTCCATTACAAAGACGAACTCTTTCATATTGGCTGACCATCAATTTAGAGCGGAGTAAAACGAGAAAAATCAAAATCGATCCTTCTTACCAAGTAGTCGTTGATGAGGATGCTCATTTCAGCTATTTAAATCAGTGGGTAGAACAAGTGAAGCTGGGACTGTCATTAGATGAACGATACTTTCTTTATCAGATCATTTATTCGTTTGGGATCATTGATGGTCATAAAAAATATGAAAATAGCCATGCGGCCGCCCATAGAAAATTTTGTACGACTTCCTTTCGAGCCGTGCAAAATTTAGCGGATGCGTTGAATCAAACCTTTCAATTTAAACTAGATTTAGAAGATCCGGAATTGATTTTCAATTTTGTTGCTTTTCATGAAAGGAGTTCTTTATTTTATGGGAATACGGATCTGTTTTTCAATCGTTCATATATTAAGGAAATACAAGAAGAGAATTTGCGAGAATCAGTCATAATGGAAGATTTATCTAAAATCTTGAAAGAAACATCGGATAGTGACGTAAATGATCTTTTGGAAAATTGGGAACAATTATTTTTGTCCTATTATTTTGTCTTGGATTATTATGATTTATTTTTGAACAATTTGGCGCCAATCAAAATCCTGATCCAAGATGATCTGCATCATACTCATCGTTTGTGGTTGATGAATAAGATACAAGTGTATTATGGTAATGCTTATGTTTTGGCTTTTTATGATTATCAAACTGAATTATCAGAAGTTGATTTAGTAATTTCTAATTATTATTTAAAGACGAAAAATACACCTTTACTATTGATGAAAAATATTCCTTCCGATAGAAATTGGCGACAATTGGGTGAAATTCTTTTCAGAATTGCGTATAAAAAAGCTGGTTTGTAAGTAATCAAACTAGCTTTTTTAGTGTGTTATAGAATAATCATGTTCCGATACTTTTATTTTTTTTCTAAAATCAGACGTTTTTTTAAACTAGAAAAATCATGGAGCTCATGACAAAATAATCAATAGCTCGATTAGAATAATTATTTTTTAGGAGGAGTTATAAAATGAAGAGAATAGTGACAACAGCAACGTTAGCTTTGTTAACAGCAAGTGCATATGGAACAATCGCATTTGCTGAAGAAGCAACAAACAAGACAAATGTAACACTGACAGCGGGAACTGGAACAAACGTCGAACCTGTTATTTCAGATGACACACACGATGATAATCCAAGTACAGGAAATACTGGAGCGTTGTCCATTCCTTTTGCATCGAACATCACATTTGGTAAACAAGAGATCCAACAAGGAGATGCGGATTACTATGCGCTAAATAGAAGTCCATACGTTCAAGTAAATGATACGCGTGGAGGAGCAAAAGGTTGGACTTTAGGTGTAAAAATATCGCCATTTGTAGGAGAAAACGGTGAGGAATTGAAAGGAGCAAAAATGACACTTTCTGGTGGTGAAGTCATTACAAAAAATAATCAATCTGCCCCACCAACCATCTCACAACAATCAATTGATTTAAATGGACAAAGTCAAGAAGTCATGTTAGCAAAAGAGGGGCAAGGAGCAGGGGCGTTTGCTGTTGCATTTAAAGGAGAAGACAAAGCAAATAAAAATGTCAAACTCCATGTACCACGTGCGGGTGTAGAAGCTCAAAGCTATACGGCAGATATCACTTGGGTGTTGAATGATGCGCCGATTTGATTTTATGAGAGAGCAGAGTCGATACTCTCCTCTCTTTTTTATTAGTATCATCTGCTTCTTTATTTTTTGTCTCACCACAAATGTTCATGCAGAGTCGAATAAAGTCTCTTTCGATGCGGAAGCTGTCTTACCTGAAAATCAGCAATCAGATGCTAGCTACTATGACTTGCAAGTAAAACCTGGTGAAAAACAAAATCTTATACTCAAGGTACGTAATACAAGTTCAAACCAAATAAAAGTGATAGTTGAGGCAAATAACGCTTTGACCAACAAGAATGGAGCTATCGATTATTCTAACCATGGAGAAAAACTTTTGGGAGGACCTTCGTTTGAAGACCTGATTTCGGAATCGCAAACGGTCATGTTGGCGCCTGAGGAAGAAAAATCAGTGGTTTTCCATTTAGCAATTCCGAAACAAGGATTTGACGGCACGATCTTAGGCGGATTCTATTGTTATGAAGATACGGATAGTGAAGATAAAAAAAATGAAGGATTTAGTTTGAGAAATAAGTTCGCATACACTTTAGGTGCTAAATTGACTTGCACTGACAAAGAAATCGAACCGAAATTTTCATTAGACGAGGTGACGCCAGGTTTAGAAAATGGGTACTTGACTATTTTTGCATCTTTAGCTAATGCTGCACCAGTCATAAAAAGTCAACTAGACGTTCATGCAATCGTAACAAAAAAAGGGGAAGAAAAACCAATCAAGGAATTTCGAAAGAAAGTGTCTTTTACGCCGCGTACAAAATTTAAACTGCCACTAAGTTGGGACAATGAACCATTAAAAAAAGGAACCTATGAACTTGCTATGGAGTTGAAAGATGAAGACGGAAAGACATGGCACTTAAAAAAAACATTTGAAATAAAAGGAACAGATGAAAAATTGAATGATCAGGCAGTTAAAGTGAATGATATAGATGATTCAAATCTATTTATATATTGCTTGTTTAGTTTTGCTGTGTTGATCATTCTTAGTTTGATTTGGTATATAAACAAGCTGCGCCGTCAACTAAAATGATACTTACGAAGTGATTGATCAATAACAAACGACTTTTTTACGAAAGGAGTTTAGAGATGAAAAAAATAATTTGGATCGGGTTAGTGGGGCTGTTGATTGGGGCAACAACCCCCGTGTCTGCTATAGAGGAAGGAACAAGTCAAGTCGGTATTCGGTTTGTTCAACCAGAAAATAAGACGATCCCAATGAAAAAAATAGAGGCTTCAACAGTTAATGAGGTCCAAGAAAAAAATGTTCAATCAGTTTCTTATTTGCCAAAGACCAGTGAAAAAAATAGTTGGTTAATTCAGTTACTCGGCATAACAACTTTGATTAGTTATTTGTCGATCCTTTTGAAAAGGAGAGTCAAACATGAAAAATGATCTAAAAAAATATGTAGGATGTTTAGGGGTACTGTTTTTTTGTTTATTTATCCACCCGAGTAATGTCCATGCAGGAGGTAGTATTACTAATTTACCGTACTTCCACTATGCAAATAGCATGAAAACGCCAGCAGGAACTACATTCAAAATGCATTATGGCAAGAACAGTTCCACTGAAGAAGTAGAGGGTAACTATTCTAATGGGTGGTTGGATGTTAGCCAATCAAGTCCCAACGCAAGTGCGTTGATAAAAAATGTCGGTTATTATAATGGAGCAGCTGTTAACGTAAGAATTGTTTTGCAAGTAATTGGAACAAATGATGGCGGTAAAATATCCATTAGGAATCCATCTACTTTCTTGGACATCACGATTCGGGGGCAAATGGGTGTTACTTATTTTTTTGAAAACAATGAAGGAACACAACTGCCTGTTGAAACTACATTTACTTATAATGGCTTAAATGCAAACAAAAGTATTGGGTATAAAAATATATTCGGGTTAACTCAATATTTGATTGCAAATGATCCAACTGATATCACTTATGATACAGAAGAACAAGGGGAGGATAGTTGGACTTATTTAAAGAACAACGAGCATCGTACGTGGCGACACCCTACTCAAGCTTTTCAAGTGAGTACAAAAAAAGTATCTGAAATTGAAACGATCGTTCAAAATTTAGACAGTACCCCTTCTTCTCTAATGTATGAAACTGACTTTCTGGCAACGCCTGAATATTCTGGTATAACTGCTACTAACACGACCATTGATGACCCTCAAAAAGAAGTTGGCATACAAGGTGTCCAAACCGTACCGAGTGTTTTACAAAGCCAGAAAATGAAGAATTTGAAAGTGGACTTCTTGTTGGATAATAATCTGAAACATCCTCAATATAAAGTGAAAAATTTCAGAGTCACAAAACTCAGCGGGGAAGATGTGTCTGATCTATTTGAAGGAAAGGCGTTGAATAATCATGACTATCAGTTGACGGCAAAGGATTCTGGCAATAATAGATTGTACGATACAGTTTTAAACTATCAAGTAGTACTAGAATGGATCGGAAGCAAAGATAATCCAGTAGATAAAGATTCGATTGAGAACAATTACTTGAAAATACCATTTTCAGTTGTATCAACCGTCGATAGTGAGAAAAAACCAAACAGTTCTGCCTTTACATCTGTCAATTATCTTGGACAAGTAACAGTTGAATATTTGAAGCAAGAGACAGGAGAAACGCTACTACCGCCAGAAACTATTTCTGGTTTGATCACCGATCCCTATGATCTTTCAGAAAAGTATCCTGAAATCACTGGTTATTTTCCTATCAAAGAGAATGAAAATCAGGGGATTTATACACCTGAGCCAAAAAAAGTTAGCCATTTCTATAAAGAAGGTAGCTTATTGACGTTTTCTTTAATCGACGCAGAAAATCCTTTGAGAGTATCTCATTTCAAAAAACAAAGGAAGTTGAAAATTCGTTTTTCTCACAATACCGATGAAACAATTCGTTTGGTAGCCCAATGCGGAGATGAGCGGCGAACATTAGGAGATCTTCCAAACGCTGAAAAAGAAGGCACTAGCGAGTTGCAAGTTAATTTTTCTGAAAGTTGGCTAGATAAAGACGTAGACTTTTACATGGAAAATGATAAAGGTGAGCGATCGAATATTGAAACGCGTCACTTGATTTTAGATAAGGGAGTACAACTTTTCCTACCCGCCAATCTCACATTTGGCACGCAAGAAATACCAAGCTATGACAAATCAATTGGAGCGATAAATCAAGAAGAAATCCAGATCAAAGATGAAAATATGCTAGAGGAAGAAAATTGGACAGTAAAAGTAAAGGAAGAAAAAAAGTTAACGAACAAAGAAAATAAATTATTTACGAACAACATAGAATTTTTAGTTGGAAAAGAGATAAAAAATATTAACACAACAAATCAGATAATTTGTGAAGGTAGCGGAAATATCAAACTATCAGATATAGGTAAACTTAGGGTAATTATTTCTCCGACAGATTTTGTTGGAGAATATGAAGGAACGCTTATTTGGACCTTAGAACAAGCCCCAAAATAATGTTATATACAAAAAATGATTTAATGTACAATCGTATAGTGTAACCTTCTCAACGCGATAACGTCCCCCTGCAAACAAAATCATATTTAGTTACGAACCAATGATATCTGAAAAAAGCAGAAGATTCAAGTTTTACAGGAGCAAGCCTACACTGAGTAGCTAAAAGCAACAGTTTACTTTCTGTCAAAGTAGCGTTCTTATAGGAATTGCTAGTGCGTTTCTCAAGATGGTATACTAAAGAAAAACGATAGAATATTCTAAGTGTACGATGCAATATATCAAAGCCAAACTTTTGGAGGGAATCTTATGACAGAATTAAGTAATCTACCGAATATAGGGATAGTACTAGAAGAAAATTTACGAAAGATTGGTGTGACAACGGAAGAACAATTTAAAGAAAAGGGAACGGAACAGATATTTTTTGAAATTCGTCAAAAGGTGGACAGTGGCGCTTGTCTGCATATGCTATATGGAATCGAAGGAGCGAGAAAAGGCAAGCCTGTGCAAGCTTTGACAAAAGAGGAAAAAGAAAAGTTAAAGCAATTCTATCGAAGCTTAATCTAAAATAAATAAGCAATGAAGTCAGGAAATTGTGGCTTGTTCCGTATTTCGTTGCTTATTTTTGTATAATTTTTTTAAAAAAGTTCATTGTTATCGATAGATAAGCAATCATTTGTTTTACTTTTCTGATCAAAATAATCGGTGAAGATAGAAAATACGAAATTATTAAAAAAAATTTCTTGTGAATTTAATAACAATATTAAGTTTTTTTATAACTTTTTAACAGAAATATATATTGTTAGGAAGAAGCGATGAAATTGATTGAAATTGAAAAAAACGAGAACTTAAACAAAAAATAGAACATATTTAATTACTGGTTTACTAGTATTCTGAGGATTTGGTATGTAAAAATTCATACAATTTTAATTTTAAATTTGTTATAATTTACTTGAGATTAAGTGAAGTTTCATTTTTATAAACCGCTAAAAATAGCTGATAGATAAAAAAATATAACAATTTCGGTATGTGATCGCAGGCTTTTATATTTTTATAATATTAATAATAAATTAAAAGCGAATGAAACATTACAACTAAATAGAAAGGTAGGAGATTAAATTTGTGATCGAATTTACTGTCATTAATTTTTCAAAAAAGGGGGATTTTGTAAATTAGAAAATATTCGTTTTTTATTGATCAGTATTGAGCAATTTGAAACGCAAAGGTAATGTGATTTTTGACTTCATGTCAGAATGGAGGATCATTATGAAAAAGATAGTCGCTTGTTTTATTGTTTTACTGGTGTTTTTAGGTTTCAATCCAACTATTTCTGCGGCAACTCTAGGAATCAATTCAGAAGTGTCGTATTCTGCAAATGGCATTGATTATTATGATGTCGGGGAAGATGCAATGATCCCATGGCGCTTTAATGGTGCGCAAATCAATCCTGGAAGTTCTCCAGGGATATTTTCAACACAAGTGAAATTGTTATCTCAAAACCAACAAAGTGGCAGAGCAATGGTCATGGTTGATCTAAGCACACTAGATAATACTGATGCGGAAAGAAGAAATCCTAGTGAGATGGAGCTGGAAGTTTTTCTAAATGGGACCTCCTTAGGAAAATATCAGGTCGGCGACCTATTCAGTAATACTAGCCCGTATCTAGATCAAAGTGTTCGTATGATCGGCGTCCCATTTACCATCGAAGGTGAAGTCGGTGATATAAATACACTTGAAATTCATGTCTCGCTACCAGTAGATGCGTCAAATGCTTCTCGACTAGCATCAATTACTGTAAATGCTTCATTCACACCAATTGAATCGTTTACAGTGAGTTATGTAGATGGTGTAGAGAATGAAATTGTATTTGAGGATAGAACATTCAAACGTATTGAACCTGGAGCTGCTACACCAAGTTTTGGTGCAGAACCGATAAGAAAAGGTTATACATTTGTTGGATGGAGCCCGACTGTCAGCGAGACAGTAACTACCGATGCGGTCTATACAGCAATATGGGAACCAATTCCCACTTATCAGGTCAACTATACAGACGGGGTACCAGATGAAGAGATTTTTGCAGATCAAGTCTTTACCGATTTAGTCGCCGGTTCTGCGACACCCACATTCAATGGGCAACCTACAAGAGCTGGGTATATATTTAAAGGATGGGATAAAGCAATAACTGATACAGTGACTGGTGATGTCACTTATACAGCCATTTGGGAACCTGTGATGCCACAAACTGTCACTTATCAAGTAATCTATACAGACGGTGTTGCAAATCAAACCATTTTTGAAAACCAAGTATTTTCAGAATTGTCTAAATGCATAGCAACCCCTGTGTTTAGTGGAACACCATCAAGAGAAGGCTATAAATTCATCGGTTGGACGCCAACTGTCAGCGAGTTTGTGGAAGGTGATATGACTTATACCGCACAATGGGAAAAATCACCGCAAATCATTGAACCGGTGACACCACCGACCCAACAACCAGAAGTAAACAAAGTGAGTGAAACAGTGAAAACGACTGAAACAACTAAAGCAATAACAAAAGTAATCAAGAAAGAACAAGTCGCGTATACTACACCCATAAAACAACCTAGAAAAGTGAGACATCTTCCAAAAACGGCGGAACAATCGATGTATTCGAATAGCTTGGTTGGCTTGGGTATGATCATAGTCTTCGTAGTAGGAATATACTGGTTGAAACATTCAAAATCATTAACAAGCGATAAAACTGAAACATAATGCTCGAGTAAAGAAATATAATAGAGGAAAGAACTAGTAAATAAAAAGAAGTATCACTCAATCATAAAAAGACATTAAGTCAGATTTTTTTTGGAAACTCAAAAAAAGTCTGACTTAATTATTTTCTTCTACGTAGCTATACTGAAAGCGTAAACAAAAAAAGGGGTGATAGCTTATGACAAATTGGCTGAACATTGAGGGGAAAACGATTATCGTAACCGGAGGATCTTCTGGTATCGGGAAAAGTATCGTCGAAAGTCTATTGGAACAACATGTCAATGTAGCAAATTTTGATATTAAAGATTCGACACTTAAACATCAACGATTATTATTTGTAAAAACCAATATAACATTACGACAAGAAGTAGAAGCTGGAGTTGCAAAAGTAAAGGATCATTTTGGTACGATAGATGGTTTGGTCAACAATGCAGGCATCAACATTCCACGCTTATTAGTGGATAAAAAGCAAGCGCATGGGAGATATGAATTATCCGAGGAAGTATTTGACAAAATCATCGCAATCAATCAAAAAGGATTGTATTTGATGACTCAAGCAGTAAGTAGAATCTTAGTTGCTAAAGGAGAAGGAGTAATCATCAATATGTCTTCTGAATCAGGACTTGAAGGTTCAGAGGGGCAAAGTGCGTATGCGGCAACGAAAGCCGCTGTCAACAGCTTTACTCGATCTTGGGCAAAAGAGTTAGGAAAATCAAATGTTCGGGTAATAGGGATTGCCCCAGGAATCATGGAGGAAACCGGACTACGCACACTTTCTTATGAAGAAGCCTTGGCCTATACTCGTGGCATCACGATTGAAGAGCTTAGAGCAGGTTATGCCAAAACGAGCACGATTCCATTAGGTCGAAGCGGGAAATTAAAAGAAGTCGCTGACTTAGTTAGTTACTATCTATCTGATCGTTCGAGTTATATCACTGGAGTAACCACAAATGTGGCCGGAGGAAAAACTAGAGGATAAAAAGTGGGGGAAGTAAATGACGGTGGTGAACAGATGGTATCAAATTCTACAATTACTGGTTACCCACAAAGAAATGAGGATCGGCAGTTTGAAACAACAGCTGAATACAAGTACGCAAACGGTGAAAACCAGCATTGAATCTTTAAACGAAGAATTGATTGGAATTGCAGAAATCGTTCAACATAAGAATGATTTTCATATCGAAATTGAAAATTTTGAAAAATTTGATTTGATAATGAACGGCAGTTTGAGGCGGAAGAGCGATTTTAATTCTTGCAGTAAAAGAGTTTTCTTTATCGTCAAGAAGCTGATCGAGCAAAAAGATTTTTTGCTGATCGATGATCTGTCAGAAGCATTAGGGGTCAGCCGAAGTACTGTTGTTAAAGATCTACGAGTGATGAAAAAACTGATTTCCTCTTTTAATGTCGAAGTGATTGGAACGCCGAATCGTGGACTGCGTATGCGTGGAGAAGAACTGGATCTACGACTGTTACACCTTCATTATGTACAAGAATATTTTGCCGAACGTCCATTATCAGAACGCACACAAGATTTCGTAGAACACTTAGTTCAAAAATTTAATTTACCTAAAAATCAAGGCCTTCTTTTGAAAAAAACGATTTCTATTACAATGAAACGACTCCTTAAAGGAAATATACTGGTAGATTTGCCAAATGAATATATGGACCTTATGACGAGTCATCCTGCTTTTGTCGAATTGATCCATCATTTGGAATATGAATATAGCATCACATTAAGCCAAACAGAACAAGCTTTTCTCAGTTTTCCTCTTAATATAAGTGCTATTGCTGGCATGGATAAGTCTACTATTGATGAGCAAAAAATCGAACAGTTATTTCAACAAATGATAGAGACAATTCATCAAAATTTACTAGTAGAATTTGATGAAACCTTCTTAGTCCATGAAATAAAAGAGCACTTCATTTACATGCTCAATCGTTTGATTTTTCGAATAGAGCTTCAAGATCTGTTCTATGGTGAAATCGAATCCCAATATCCTCTAGCCTATGAACTGGCAAAAATTGGTCTACAGCAGATCGGGGAGCAGTTACAACGAGTGGTTCCGACTGTTGAAATCAGCTATATTGCCTTTTATTTTGAACTTGCATTGAGGAAACAAACCAGTAACAACGAACACAAAGAAATTGCAATCGTCTGTAATACCGGAAAAGGAACAGCCTTGATTATTCGCCGTCAATTGGAACGGGTTTTGGGTCCGCAAATCAGCATGGTCCATTTTTCTGAGGAGGAGTATCAACAGGAAGACTTAGATCAATATTTTGCTGTTTTTACAACCATTCCGCTGAAAAATGTAAAGAAACATACGCCAATCATTCGATTGATCAATCTATTCAACGAAACTTGGTTGCAAGAAGAGTGGCGTAAAGCAGAAAAGTTGAGAGCCGCAAACGTTCATCACTTAAAATTAGATTTTGAGATTTTAAATGAAAAGAAACCCTACAAACAAAATCTTGATCATATGCTTGAATCACTTGAGAGCAAAGGCTTAGTCGATCAAGAATTTAAGGAGCAATTGTTTATTAGAGAAAAGTTAAGGAGTACGATTTTTGAATATGGCATTGCTTTTCCTCATGCCATCAATAAAAAATCGGCTGAAATTATTTTATCAGTGGGTATCTTTAGGAAAGGAATCTCCACGATCAACGGACAAGTGCAAGTCGTCTTGTTGTTAGCCATTCCACAAGATCTAACAATGGAAAAAGAAAAAGAATTGCTAAAACTGTATGATCAGCTTTTTGCTGTTATTGGCGATCCTGAATTTAGAAGTGAACTATGTCGTTTGGATGATTTAGTTGAGTTACAAAATTGGATGATACGAAAGGGAGTCATAACATGAACTTCATATATATATTCGGCGCATTTGCACTTGTTGCTTACGGACTGCAAGTAATATTTGGAATGAAACAAATCAAGCATTTTAATCAAATCTATCTAGAAATGCGCAGAAAAGGGAAGGTGGCTATCGGTCGTCGCTCTGGAAAAATCAAAGCAGGAACGATCGTCATGTTTGCTGTCGATCAAAAAGGAATCATTATTGATGCGCGAAAGATGCAGGGCGTGACTGTTCTAGCAAAATTTCGTCTATTGCCACAATATATCGGAACAGATATCCACTACATCGACAACTATCATCCTTTGGTACGAACAGAAAATAAATTGGTGCAACAAGCAATGGCAAATGCCAGAGAAATCTATTTGCGGGTAGAATTAGGCAATTATCAAGAAGAATCGATACCTTCCCCACTTACGATGCTTGGCATTCAATTCAGTTTATGGAAAAAACAATACCTATCAAGAAAAAGGAGTGTTGAATAATGGAATATATCACAAAATTTGCGGAAGGTTTCATCGGTTTATTTGAAACGGGTGCGGAAACTTTTATATCTTGGATGACTGGTATCGTCCCTGTAGTGTTGATCCTAATGGTCGCAATGAATACACTGATTGCTTTCTTAGGTGAAGAACGAGTAACTAAAGTTGCCAAACTATCAACGAAGAATCCCGTCACAAGATATTTGATCTTACCTTTTTTATCTGCCTTTATGTTGGGGAATCCGATGTCTTTTACAATGGCTCGCTTTTTGCCTGAATATTACAAGCCAAGCTATTATGCTTCTCAAGCACAATTTTGTCATACGAGCAATGGCGTCTTTCCCCACATCAATCCGGGTGAATTATTTGTTTGGTTAGGAATCGCCCAAGGAATCACAACCTTAGGATTAAATTCAATGGAATTAGCTGTACGTTATATGTTTGTCGGAATTCTTATGAATTTTATTGGTGGTTGGGTGACAGATTTTACCACCGCATATGTTTGTAAACAACAAGGGGTTACCCTGAGTAAAACAGTAGAAACAGCGACAGAATAAGGAGGAAGTGAGAAAATGAGCTATCACAGTATTCGAATTGTAAGAGGAACTGGTGGGTTCGGAGGGCCATTAGTGATCACACCAACAGAAGAAAAACACAAATTCATTTATATTACGGGTGGGGGAGAAAAGCCAGCGATCGTCGATAAAATTGCTGAATTGACAGGCATGGAAGCAGTCAATGGCTTTAAAACTTCTATCCCAGATAATGAAATCGCTCTAGCGATCGTTGATTGCGGAGGAACGTTGCGTTGTGGGATCTATCCAAAAAAAGGAATACCTACGATCAATGTCGTACCAACAGGAAAAAGCGGACCATTAGCACAATACATTACAGAAGACATTTACGTCTCTGCAGTAGGGATCAATCAAATCACACTGACTACTGAAGAAGGCACAGTCGGTCAATCTGTTAACATAGAAAATAAGCGTGTAGCAGCACGTGAATATAAATACGATACAAGTAAAAAAATTACTGAACAAAAAGCTGAACAGCAGAATTTTATTGCAAAAATCGGCATGGGTGCAGGAAAAGTAGTGGCAACTTTTAATCAGTCCGCGCGCGAAGGTGTACAGACGATGATCAATACGGTCATTCCATTCATGGCATTTGTTTCTTTGTTGATCGGGATCATACAAGGATCTGGTATCGGTAATTTCTTTGCCAATATTATGGCACCTTTAGCAGGGAATATTTGGGGGTTGATGATCATCGGTTTTATCTGTTCCTTACCGTTTCTATCTCCATTATTAGGACCTGGAGCAGTAATCAGCCAAGTCATCGGGACACTGATCGGGGTGGAGATCGGAAAAGGCAATATTCCGCCACAGCTCGCTTTACCTGCGTTATTTGCCATCAATACTCAAAATGCTTGTGATTTCATCCCTGTCGGATTAGGCTTAGAAGAGGCAGAGGCTGAAACAGTAGAGGTTGGCGTACCTTCCGTTTTGTATTCACGCTTTTTAAACGGTGTACCTAGGGTGTTAGTCGCATGGATAGCAAGCTTTGGAATGTATAGTTGAATCTAGGAGGAAAAAAATGTCAGTTTATTCAACAAAAGTCACTTCGATTGGCGCAGAAGCGACGCTCTTTAAAGAAGAGAAGCTCGTGATACTATTTGGAAAAGATGCACCCGATATGCTATCAGCCTATTGTTACCATATTGAACTTCAGCCAATCCACGGAGAGATCAAAGTAGGACAACAGCTCTTCGTCGATGAGACAAGCTATCGCATCACGTCTGTCGGAAGTTTGGTCAATGATAATCTAAAAGAGCTTGGACATATCACAATTAAATTTGATGGAGCGGTAACACCTGAACTTCCAGGTACTTTATACGTCGAAGGAAAAGAAATCGTTGAGATTGGTATCAAGACTACAATCAGTATTCAGTAAAATACAGAGCAACATATCTGTTGAAAGGATGAATAAAATGGAATTTATGTTAGATACGATCAATATTGAGAAAATTAGTTATTATCAATCGATCCTTCCGCTATCTGGAGTAACGTCGAATCCTTCAATCATCAAAAAAGAAGGAAAGATTGATTTGTTTGCTCACTTGAAAGAAATCAAGCAGCTCATTGGAAAAGCAAGTTTACATGTACAAGTAGTTGGAGAAACAACGGAGGAAATCTTAACTGATGCCCAAGTAATCATGGCTCACCTTGGTAAGGATATCTTCATTAAAGTACCAGTGAACGAACCAGGACTGGCTGCCATCAAACAACTGAAAGCCAAAGGAGTACATGTCACTGCAACCGCTATCTACTCTGAAATGCAAGGATACTTAGCAATTGCCGCAGGTGCCGATTATGTGGCACCTTATTATAACCGTATGGAAAATCTGAATATCGATGCTGTTGCTATTATCAAAGCATTAGCAATGGAAATCGAACGAACGCAATCTCAGAGCAAGATCTTAGCTGCGAGTTTTAAAAATGTTGCACAAGTCAATCATGCTTGTCGCCAAGGGGCGCACAGTATTACTGCGTCACCAGATATTTTTACACAAGTATTCGGTATGCCTTCCATTCATAAGGCAGTGACAGATTTTAGGAAAGATTGGGAAGAGACATTCGGTGTCAAAGATGTGAAAGCATTAGGAGCAACAGGGGCGATAAGTCCTACTAAATAAAAAAGAATAAAGAGTCATGGAATGGTTATCGATCCGTTCTGCGGCTCTTTTTAAATAACGTTATATTTATTATATTCAGCTATAATCAAATAGTCACCGTGTAGTTAAACCAACAATGGAATGAAAACTTCATATGTCCATCTACATATAGTTGATATTGTAAAAAATAAATTTTTTAATGACATTCAATAAATGAGCATATCTACTTTATGACTGGATGTTTACTAAAAAAATGAACGGTTTATTTCATCCGTTGAAGCAAGAATGATTATATTCTTTAATATACCGATTTGAATAAGTGGAAGAGGAAATAGTTGCTTCATTGCGTCTTAGTGGTTAGACCTTTATAACTGACAACTAGTCTTTCTAAGTGATATAATTTATATAAATAGTAGATTAAAAATAACCGTATGTATATTTTATAGCATGCTTTTATTAATGAAGGAGGCAGTTGATGAGGATCATAATTGTTGGAGGAAACCACGCGGGGATTGCCGCAGCACTTCGTATTCGTGAGGAATATCCAGACGATGAAGTAATCGTATTTGAAAAAAAAGATGAAATAACATTTGTCTCCCAAACAATCCCATTATTTTTGATGGGACATCAAGATATCCACTCCCAAGCAAATTATGCAACACCGCATGAAATTATTGCTCAAGGAGTGGATTTACGCATTCAAAAAGAAGTAACCAACATCGATGCGAAAAAGAAGACGTTGAATTTTAGAAATGTGTTAAGTCAACATGAGCACGAAATAACTTATGACCGATTGATCATGGCTGCGGGTTCGTATCCCAACCTTCCTCCAACTGGCGGAAAACTGAATGAGACACTTTTTCTTTTGAAAGAGCGTAAGGATGCTGAAGCAATTGAAAAATTTATATCAGAAGCCCATCATGCGGTAGTGATTGGCGCTGGACTGGTCGGTGTAGAGATTGCTCGTATCTTAGCCCAACGAAAAATGAAAGTCACTTTGATCCAATCAAATGCAAGAATCCTTGACAAATATTTGGATGAGAATGCCGCGATCGAAGTAGAGAAGCAACTAGAAGAAGAAGGTATCCAACTATTACTAGGTACTAGAGTGACAAGCTACCATACAATTGATAAAAAAATCTGGAGTCGACCTAAAATCGAAGTTGAAACTTCTTCTGATTTGACTATCCGTGCAGATGGCGTCTTTGTTTCTGTTGGCTTCCGACCAAATTCGTTCTTATTAGCTGGACAAGTTGAAACCGGTGACCGTGGAGCAATCGTCGTTGATAAGTACATGTATACAACAGATGATTCGATTTTAGCGATAGGGGATTGTTCTACGACTTATATGGACTTGACCAAAGAAAATATTTATAATCCTCATGCTTCCGATGCTTTTCGTCAAGGACTGATCGCTGCTGTCAATATCCACGAGAAAAAGCAAGAAGTAGCAATGACCACAGGGACTTATAAATTCAATATGGATGGCTTTACCATTGCGAATACTGGGATTACATTGAATCAAGCAAGAAAATTCGGATATGATGCAGAAGAAGTACACTACCAGAATCGTTATCTAGAGCGTGGCGGACAGTTTGTGCATGAATCGATTGTCAAATACTCACCAATTGAAAAAGGCAGAAAGAATCATTATTCAAGTATTTATCTAGTTTATGAGAAGAAAACAAAAAAAATCTTAGGATTGCAGGTTCTAGGAACAGTTGATATTTCTCAATATGTCAATATCATCAGTTTAGCAATCCAAAAAAATGTGACCGTGCCAGAAATTGAATTTACGGATTTCTTTTATGAACATGGCTACAAGAATCCTCTAGGTTTTACAAAAATATTAGCCTCTTTAGTTAGGGAAAAAGAAAGAGAGAGTGGTCGTGATGGCAAAGAAGAAAGATCAAATGAAATTGAATAAACCAGACAAAGAGATGTCAAAAAAACAAAAGCGAATGATTGAAGCTGGCGCACTGTTGACAGTAGGTGCTGGTGCATTTATCGGTGGCGTCACGATTCCAAATCTTTCTGCCTCTGCAGACAGTTCCTCTTTGTCCGAAAAGCGACTTGTTGAAGATGAGACCATCCAAGATATTGAACATACTTCTGTGGATGAATTGAATCAATCCTTACAAAAAGGTCAAAGTAGCAGTGTGAAGACAAATACTGGCTTTGTAGCTAAGTTAATGGATCAACTACCAAGTAAAGAAAAACTTTCTTCTATGTATGAAGGAGAAGGGATCAAAGTCAGTGATAGTCATACGGCATATGATATCCAACAAATTCTAGGAATCAAAGATGCGGACGTTTATTACCAGACTTCTACTTTATCTACAAGTGATGCGCAAGTAATGAAAATGTCAAGCTATCGGCAATTGATCCAAGCAAATCCGAATGTGAAGGTAACTTCACAAGATAATTATAAAACGGTCTCTCCTCATTTATATGAATCCAAAGAAAAGGCTTATGAAGATTCTGCAAACTGGAAAGATTCAAAAGTAGTTGCAAGTACGAGAGAAAAATCCTTAAGTTTCTCATCTAAAACGAAACCTGAAAGCACCAACTTTACCGCGGATGATGGTGCAGTATTAGGAAATATGAAAATCGATACAGGTTTTTCTTTGAACGTGAAAGCGGAAAATGGTCAAGCAAAATTAACAGATGAAATCAAAAGCGATTTTGAAGATGCAATGGAGAAGAATTTTTCCATCACTTATGAAGGTAGTACCTATTATGCAGTTTATCATGATGAGTCTATTTCTACCGACCATGGTAAAAATCAAGCAGATGGTTATTTCACATTTTCTTCGTCGACACATGGATTGCCTTTAGAGATCAATGGTCATTACTTGGTCTCACCTGTTCAGTTCGGTAGTACAGTTGACAGCTTAAAAACGTCTTTATCCTTGCACGGTGTACGGAGTTTTGAGAACACCGATTCTTGGTTAAATACAGATGAATCCAATATCAATGTAAAAGTAAATTTCGTTGATCAATTAGCGGATGAAAATACAACTTACTATGAAATCCAAGCAAAAGATCAAGTGATCGAGTCATTGAAATATGAATATGTGACCGTTAGTTTAGATGAGCAAAAAGCCACTGATTCAACTACAGCATATGCAGATGAGATGTCAATGCCAACGTATAGTGGTTCTCAATCAGGTATTAGTCCTGGGGGAGCAGTTGATGGTAATCTCGCAGAAGACGCAGCTGGATTAGCAGGATGGAATCAGACAGCGACGTTTTCTGGTGGTGGATATGGCGGACACACGATTACAGCGAATTCGGCAGTAACTGTGAAAACAGGACAGGTTTCTCAGACAAACTTTTCTTCAGTTATAAGTACGGTCAATATAACAGTAGACGGTGTGTCTTATAATCAGTTTGTTGCTCAACCAATCATGGTCAATGGGGTTCAGTATGCTGGTTATTTAACTGGTGCAAACGGAAGCGGCAGTGATTTTACGATCGTTGTGAAAGATACGAACTTTAATATCTACCAAATCGGGGGAGAATTTGCTTATATTTCTTCCTCAATGACGGATATGGCTTCACCAGATGCAACAACACCGGATGCAACCAACCCACAAGTGACCCCAGGAACAACTACACCAGAAGTCGATCCAGGCACAGGTGGCGGAGAAACTACTGATCCAGGAACAACTACGCCAGAGGTCGATCCAGGCACAGGTGGTGGAGAAACTACTGATCCAGGAACAACAACGCCAGAGGTCGATCCAGGCACAGGTGGCGGAGAAACTACTGATCCAGGCACAGGCACGCCAGAAGTAGATCCCGGCACAGGTGGAGGCGAGACTGATCCAGGGACAACAACGCCAGAGGTAGATCCAGGTACAGGAGGCGAAACTGACCCAGGAACAACAACGCCAGAGGTCGATCCAGGCACAGGTGGCGGAGAAACTACTGATCCAGGCACAGGCACGCCAGAAGTAGATCCCGGCACAGGTGGAGGCGAGACTGATCCAGGGACAACAACGCCAGAGGTAGATCCAGGTACAGGAGGCGAAACTGACCCAGGGACAACAACGCCGGAAGTCGATCCAGGCACAGGTGGCGAAACTGACCCAGGGACAACAACACCAGAAGTAGACCCCGGCACAGGTGGAGGCGAGACTGATCCAGGAACAACTACGCCAGAGGTAGATCCGGGAACGGGGGGCGAAACTGACCCGGGAACGACAACACCGGAAGTAGACCCAGGCACAGGCACACCAGAAGTCGATCCAGGCGCCGGTGGCGGCGAAACTGATCCAGGAACTGGTACGCCAGAAGTAGATCCCGGAACGGGCGGCGAAACTGATTCGGGAACAGGAACGCCAGAAGTCGATCCAGGCACAGGCGGAGGCGAGACTGATCCGGGGACAGGCACACCAGAAGTAGACCCCGGCACAGGTGGAGGCGAGACTGATCCAGGGACAACAACGCCAGAGGTAGATCCAGGTACAGGAGGCGAAACTGACCCAGGAACAACAACGCCAGAGGTCGATCCAGGCACAGGTGGCGGAGAAACTACTGATCCAGGCACAGGCACGCCAGAAGTAGATCCCGGCACAGGTGGAGGCGAGACTGATCCAGGGACAACAACGCCAGAGGTAGATCCAGGTACAGGAGGCGAAACTGACCCAGGGACAACAACGCCGGAAGTCGACCCAGGTACAGGTGGGGAAACCGATCCAGGAACGACAACGCCAGAAGTCGACCCAGACACAGGAGGCGAGACTGATCCAGGGACAACAACGCCAGAAGTAGACCCCGGCACAGGTGGCGAAACTGATCCAGGAACAGGCACGCCAGAAGTAGATCCAGGTACAGGAGGGGAAACTGACCCAGGGACAACAACGCCAGAAGTCGATCCAGGTACAGGCGGTGAAACCGATCCAGGAACGACAACACCGGAAGTAGACCCAGGTACAAGTGGAGAAACTGACCCAGGGACAACAACGCCAGAAGTCGACCCAGGTACAGGTGGGGAAACCGATCCAGGAACGACAACGCCAGAAGTCGACCCAGACACAGGAGGCGAAACTGATCCTGATACAGGAGGGGAAACTGATCCAGACCCAGGCACACCAGAAGTCGATCCAGGTACAGGAGGGGAAACTGATCCCGGAACGACAACACCAGAAGTCGATCCAGGTACAGGTGGAGAAACTGATCCAGGAACAGGCACACCAGAAGTCGATCCCGGAACAGGTGGAGGCGAGACTGATCCAGGAACAACTACGCCAGAGGTAGATCCAAGCACAGGAGGGGAAACTGATCCCGGCACAGGCGGTGAAACCGATCCAGGCACCGGCACGCCAGAGGTAGATCCCGGAACGGGCGGCGAAACTGATCCGGGAACAACAACACCAGAAGTCGATCCCGGCACAGGTGGAGGCGAGACTGATCCAGGGACAACAACGCCAGAGGTAGACCCAGGCACAGGTGGCGAAACTGATCCCGGAACAACTACGCCAGAGGTAGATCCCGGAATGGGCGGCGAAACTGATCCAGGCACCGGAACGCCAGAGGTAGACCCCGGCACAGGCGGCGAAACTGACCCGGGAACCGGCACACCGGAAGTCGAACCAGGTACAGGAGGGGAAACTGACCCAGGTACAACAACGCCGGAAGTCGAACCAGGTACAGGTGGCGAAACTGATCCTGAGACCGGCACACCAGAGGTAGACCCAACTATTCCAGATAAGCCAGATGCAGGTATTCCAATTGTCAATCCAGTTTTACCAAGTCAACCAGGAGCAAGTATTCCAGGTGTAGATATCGTAATACCAGATAAAAGTCTAAACACGGTCACGCCAGAAATTGATCCGTTAATACCTATTAACCCCGGCACGGTCACACCAGAAGTCGATCCAGGTGCTGGAGGCGAGACCGAACCTGGAACAGGCACACCGGAAGTCGATCCAGGCACAGGCGGTGAAACCGATCCCGGAACGACAACACCGGAAGTAGACCCAGGCACAGGTGGTGACACTGATCCCGGGACAGGCACGCCAGAGGTAGACCCAGGCACAGGTGGAGAAACAGATCCCGGCACCGGAACACCGGAAGTCGATCCCGGAACAGGTGGAGGCGAGACTGATCCAAGTACAACTACGCCAGAGGTAGACCCAGGCACAGGGGGCGAAACTGATCCGGACCCAGGCACACCAGAAGTAGACCAAGGCACAGGTAGTGGCACTGATCCCGGCACCGGAACACCAGAGGTAGACCCAGGAACGGGTGGAGAAATTGATCCTGATACAGGAACGCCAGAAGTAGATCCAGGTACAGGAGGGGAAATTGATCCCGAAACCGGTACACCAGGGGTAGATCCCGGTACAAGCGGGGAAACCGATCCCGGAACAGGCACACCAGAAGTAGACCCAAGCACAGGCGGCGAAACTGACCCAGGAACAGGCACACCAGAAGTCGATCCCGGTACAGGAGACGGCGAAACCGAGGTAGGCACGACAACACCAGAGGTAAATCCAAGAACCAGTGGTGGAGGAACTGATTTAAGTAGTACCACAACAACTGAGACTACCGATACAGATAATCAAATTGTAAGAACCCAAGTACTAAGTGATAACAGCTCTAACAATGGATTATCTAGTATTAATCAAACGAATGACCAAACGACTAACACACAAGGAACAAGTGACTCTGAAGATGTTTCAGGTAAGCAATTACCTAAGACTGGTTCAACTTCAGGGATGTTTGGAAAATTTGTTGGTGGGATACTTGTTGCTTTTGCGGGATTCTTTGGACTATTCAAACGTAAACGTCGTGAATTACAAAAGGATGAAGATCGTGTCGAACGTGTGATCAAAGAGGAAGATGAAGAACAAGAAAATAAAGAGGAAAATAAGGATAAAAAGTAGAAGATAAGATACAATAGAGTACTTTTACCTCGATAAGCAAGAAATCGAAACATAAGTGCTTAGCCTCGAAAAAAAGGCACCATCCACGAAATTTGTTTTAGTGGATGGTGCCTTATTTCCAATGATGTTACTTTTGTTTCCGCTGCTTATTCGGTTTTAAGTGTGTGATAGGACTAATGTCCAGACACTTTATTTTGAAGTGGTCATTTTGATTCAACTCATTCCAACTAAAGAATGGATAAAATAAAACGATAGAAAACAACCCATGAACCCCCGAAAATAGTTTCCTATTTTTGGATTTCATGGGTTGTTTTCTAATAGCTATTAGTTACAATGCTTATTCTGCTAGATTTTTATTAGGTTGTTCATCTAGAATAGGCGAACTCTCATTCACTAAATCAATCGGCTTAATAGCTAAAAATTGAGTTTGAAATTGTAATAGTTTTTTCATGAAAAATGAAATGAGATAAATAGAGATGGCAGAGATAACCGCTTGTCTTATCCCAAGAATCACAAGGTTTAGAGCGATGATCACGGTATTTGTCAGTAAAACGCCTAGAGCATGTTCGATCCCAAAATATTTTTTGAAAATCAATGGGGGAACCGTAACCCCGCCGTTTGACGCGCCGATTTGATAAAGAATGAATATTCCAAGACTAAATAGAAAACTGCCAGCGACTAAGGCGATTGGGAAATGTTGGGTGATTACCAAAGCCGGTGTGTATGCTAAAATAATCGGAAATATCAAACTACCTATCAGAGTTTTAAAAAAAACTGCTCTTTCCAGAAAGATAAAAGCTAAACAAAGCATCGCTAGATTGATTGCCCAAACAATCAATGTCCGGTCGATCAGCAAGACCATTTCTAGAAGAAAACCAATTGATCCTACGCCTGCTGAAGCAATTTGATGTGGAAGCAAAAACATATTTAGTCCCACAGTAATACTAATGATTCCAACAATAATCACAGGTAATTTTTTTATTTCTGCTTTCACACGCGTATTCCTTTCTTTTTTCACTATTTCTATAATTATAGCAAGTAGTCCAGTTAAGAAAGTAACAACTTTTTCAGACTAAACTGAAAAAAATATTCCGCGGGTTTGTTGCTTATTTGTTGACTAGATAATGATTTTCTTGTAAAGAATGTGCACGATTTTGTTTCATTTTTCGATACTCTTTAGGTGAGATTTTTTCTTTTCGTTTAAAAATAGAACTAAAATAATTTGGATCATTGTATCCCACTTCTGAGGCTATGACAGATAGTTTTGAATTGGTTTCCCGCAAAAGTCGCCTAGCCATGCTCAATCGTTGTTCAGTAAGATAGTCAATAAATGTTTGTCCTATTCCTTGAGAAAAAATCGTACTGAAATGTGAGCTGCTCAAATGGACATGATCAGCCACTTCTTTAAGAGAAAGCTCTGGTTCAAAATAGTGGTTTTCAATATACGTGACGGATTGTTCGAGTACTTCTTTATATTGATTCATGTGATTCTCAAGTACCATTTCTTTTAAAAAGTAAATCATTTGTTCAAGGTATTGGATGAAGAGAGGCGTGTCTGACAGAATGTTCGGAATTTCCTCTGTAGTGGTAAAAGAAACGACTTGATTGGTTTGGTTTTGACGTATCGTTACTAATTCATTCAACTCATTGATGATCAGATGCCTAACGAGAAGTGGATCGGCATGTTGATTGGTCTGTTTGACCAACTTCTCAACAAACGAAGAAATTTCGCTTTTTCTTAGTAAACGAATGGATTCTTTTAGATCAAAAGATTGTCCGTAATTGCCAAGCTTTTTTTCATAATCTAAATAAGAAAGAATTTTTATTTTAGGATCGATCTTCAAGTAACTGAGCAAATGAACAGCAGTCTGATAACTATGTGGAATTTCGCTGATTCGTTTCACAGGATATCCGATTGCAATAACTAAATCATCTGTTGTATGCCCTAATGTTTTGTGAGAAAGCAATGCAACCTGATTTGCTTTTTTTTGTAATAGATCTTCATTTGGATCAAAAATCAATAGTTTGATAAATCGTGAAGAAAGGGAAGAAAAAAGTATTTGTTTATCGTGATCGAATAGCTCAGCCATCTTTTCATGAAAAATATCATAATCTGAAAAAAATTTATTTGTATGATTTGCGATCAAAAGAACCATATATTTATTTCCGGCGATTTCACGTTCAAGTTTTCGACCTTCTTCAATTGCTTCTGAAAGTAGTAACTGATTATTGAACAGGGCATTCAAGTAGAAGTTTTTTTGTACTTCTAAGGAATAGCCATTTGTTTCTTTAGACTGTTTCAATAAGGAGGCAGCTTCTAGTTTTTGAATGATTTGTTCTAGGCTTTTTTGTAGTTCATTAGGTTTGATCGGTTTTAACAGATACTCGGCTACTTGAAGTTGAATCGCAGCTTTTGCATACGTAAATTCATCATATCCACTAATAAAAATGATTTGGATATCAGGCAAGAGTTTTTTTACTTCATTTGCTAATTCAATACCATTCATAAAAGGCATACGAATATCCGTCACCAAGATATCTGGTTTTTGTTCCGCAATCATTGATAGAGCAAGTTCGCCATCGCTGGCATCTTCAATGGAGCTTAATGGTAGAAAGGTTGAAAATTCAGTGATCATCCTCTTCAATGATTCGCGAATCAAATGTTCATCTTCTGCGATAAAAATTTTATACATTTGCTTCATTCCTATCTATATTTTTTGTAGGGACAACGACATGGACGACCGTACCGTGGTCGATCCGGCTAGTAATCGTGATATTTGCATCAGTTCCATAGTATAAAAGCAAGCGTTTGTTGACATTAAAGAGTCCATATCCTTTATGAAAATTAGTATCTAAACCATCTGCGAGTTCTTGGTTGATCTCTTTTAACTTGGTTTCTGTAATCCCTTTTCCATTGTCAATGATCCAAAAATGGATAAACTCTTCTTGATCTATATACGCTTTTACAATGATTTTTCCCTTCCTACGCACCAGTTTTATTCCATGATAGACCGCATTTTCAATCAATGGTTGAAGAATCATTTTTAATATTGGATGATGATCGACTTTTGGATCAATGGTTAATTGATAAGATAATTGATCTCCATAACGGATTTGCAAAATCTTCAAGTAATTGACACAATGTCTGATTTCTTGTTCGACTGGGATCCAGTCTTTTCCTTGACTTAATGAAATGCGGAAGAAGTCAGATAAGGCATATGTCATTTCTTTGACTTTTTCGATTTCGCCCATTTCTGCCAAGACCAAAATGGCGTCTAAACTATTATAAATAAAATGAGGAATGATCTGAGCTTGTAGCGTTCTGACTTCACTTTGCGCAAGATTATATTGCTTTAACGCATTTTCTTCTAATAAAATCACTAAGTTATCAGCCATATCATTCATACTATTACTTAATTTTTTCAACTCATTGTTTTGTTGTGTTTTGATCCGATGATTCAAATGACCTTCTGCTAAAGCATCAGCCATTTTGATCATTTCATCCATAGGCTGTTGGATTTGGTACATCATTTTCGTGTTGAACTTTCTAGTCAATAGAAAAATCAATGCGATGATAATGACCTCAATGGTGGAGAGAATGACTAAGGAACTGCGAACTTCTTCACTTTTTACAGAAGCAGTATCAATTTCGATTTTGACAAAATCTTGTAAAATATCATGGGCAAGTTTGACCGCAGATTCAACATGTAACATCAATGCTTGATTCTCTGCGAATGTTTCTTTTTGATGGATATTTGCAATGATTTTGTCTAAATAGTCAGAAACATTATCAAGGGAGCGCAAAACGATATTGAGTGTTGCTAATTCTTGTGAGTTTTGAGTGCTGACTTTGATCGCACTGATTTCTTCTTTGATGCGATTGATCTGGTTGCTCTTTTGGAATTCTTCAGGTGTGATCTGTCCATAAGTTAATCCAAGAGCTTCTTCGATGATTGTTTCTTCTACATTACTGGCGATTTGATTAGCAATCGAGATATTATGGATACTTTTTTCATAGGAAAAAAGATAATGTGTATAAAGTGCAATGCTAATGATCAAAGGCGTGATTGCTAAAGATAACATGAGCCAACTTGTATGTCGAAGTAGTACTTTAATGCTTTCGTTCTTTTTCATTTTTCCTCCTAATATCCCCGCGGTGGGATCGTTGAAAAATCATTTTGATCTGAGAACACCGTATCAGAAACGTAGATGTCTTGTGGAATCGCTTTCTTTTCGAAGTAGCGTTTGACTGTATTGGCTACTAGTTCACCCATAAAAGGATTGCATTCTACCACACAGTTGACCATTCCTTTTTTTAATTGATCGATCATCTCTTTTTGTGCATCAATGCTGACAATCACAAAATTCTTTTCGAGCTTTTTTTCCTTGATCGCATCTAAGGCACCTAGTGTCATTTCATCATTGTGTGAATAAATGACATCGATTCCCTCAAGTTTTCCCTCATCAATGGCTTTTGAAAATTGTTCTTTGGCTTTTAAGCGAATATAGTCTCCGGTGATCACTTGCCTGACATGGATTCTTGGGTCGCGACCGATGGTTTCTAAAAAGCCGTCTGATCGCAAGCGAGTGGGAGATGTATTTTCTGAACCACGTATCTCAAATACTTGGATCGATTCTTGTGCTTTTTGCTGGTAAAGATTGGTGACATAAAGGCCGGCTCGACTGCCTTGTGCTTTGAAACTTGAACCAATATGGGTCAAATAGAGATCTTGTTTTTCCGTTGTGATGTTGCGATCAACGATGATGACTGGGATATTCGCTTCTTTGGCTTCTTCCAAAACAGAATCCCAGCCAGTTTCTTCGATAGGAGATAACACGATCATATCGACTTGATAGGCAATAAATGTCATCACATCTTGTATCTGTTGTTTTGGATCAGAGTAACTATTTCGGTGAAGGACTTGGAAATTTTGTTTTTCCAGTGCTTCTTTGATGGACTGATTTTGAACTTTGCGCCAATTACTTTCGGTGCCAGCTTGAGAAAAACCAATAGTCAACTCATTTTTTGTAGGCTCAGTAGAGTTGAAAGCACACCCAGTCAACAACAGGCAAAAAGCTGCCAGAATAAAAAAACTTTTGTTCTTCATAATGAATCTCCCCTTTTATCTATATCATATAGCGTTTTCAAATTTCATATTAGCATGTTTGTCAATTTCGTAAGAAAATCAAGAATCGTCAAAAGAAAATGAAGAAAAATCAAAAGTTTACATAAATTTGCGACGGAATTTATAGAAACACAGAAAAATAATCAATGAAAGCGTTTTATATTTCAACTATGATGAATTCATCAAATAAGTATTTGGAGGGACACACATGAAACGAGTTGGGAAAAATTGGTTGGTAGCAATTGTTTTTTTATTAATGTCAGTGACAGTATTTGCTGGTTGTAGCAATGGCAGTGCAGCCGGAGATGAAAAAGGATTTGTAGGGATTTCGATGCCAACAAAATCTGCAGAGCGTTGGATCGCAGATGGCGACAATATGGTCAAGCAACTAGAAGAAAAAGGCTACAAAACGGATTTGCAATATGGAGAAGACAAAGTAGAAAACCAAGTGGCGCAAATCGAAAATATGATCACAAAGGGAGTGGATACGTTGGTCATTGCTTCGATTGACGGTTCAGCATTGACAGATGTCTTAGAAAAAGCACATCAGGCGGATATCAAAGTCATTGCGTATGACCGTTTATTGATGAACTCTGAATATGTCGATTATTATGCAACATTTGATAATTTTGGTGTAGGTGTTTTACAAGCTTCTTATATCGAAGATAAATTAGGCTTAAAAGATGGTGCTGGCCCATTTACGATCGAATTATTTGGCGGTTCGCCTGACGATAACAACGCATTGATCAATTACAATGGTGTGATGTCGATTCTTCAACCTTATATCGACAGCAAACAATTGAACGTCTCATCAGGTCAAACGAAATTCAATCAAATCGCGACGCTTCGTTGGGATGGCTCAACTGCACAAGCACGTATGGATAACTTATTAAGTGCTAACTATACAGATGACCAACTAGATGCAGTTCTTTCTCCTTACGATCCAATTAGTTTAGGGATCATTTCTTCCTTAAAAGGAGTAGGGTATGGCTCTGCCGACAAACCACTTCCAGTTATCACAGGACAGGATGCAACGATTGCTGGAGTGAAATCTATCATTGCAGGAGAGCAAACACAAACGATTTTTAAAGATACACGGGTGCTAGCTGATAATACGGTAGAGATGATCGAAGCAATCAACAATGATAAAGAAGTGCCGGTCAATGATGAGGAAACCTACGATAATGGTGTGAAAGTCATTCCGACTTATCTAGCTAACCCAGTTTCTGTAGATAAAGAAAATTACAAACAAGAGCTGATCGATACTGAGTATTACAGTGAAAGTGATTTAGGACAATAAGTAACAAGGGTTTTGGGACATTCGTCGTCTTATGCCTTTTATAACCGGATAAACAGTGTTCCAGAAGTAGTTCCTTCAGAATTAAGCGTGAGATCCCAGGAATTTGAAGAACGATTTTCGGTTTTTCACGCTTATTTCTCGGAGTTGAGCACTTCTGTCACAACCTCGATTAGGAAGTGGAAAAATGGCAGATTATATTTTAGAAATGAAAGAAATCATCAAAGAATTCTCTGGTGTTCGTGCGTTGAACAATGTCAATCTCCGCATCAAACGTGGAGAGATCCACGCCCTTTGTGGCGAGAATGGTGCAGGAAAATCCACGTTGATGAATGTGTTGAGCGGTTTGTACCCTTATGGCAGTTATTCAGGCGAAATCATGTATGACGGGGAGGCTTGCCAATTCAAAAATCTCAGAGATAGTGAAGCGAAAGGGATTGTGATCATCCATCAGGAATTAGCATTGAGTCCCTATCTGTCGATCAAAGAAAACATTTTTTTAGGGAACGAACAAACAAAACATGGCGTGATCGACTGGAATTTGACTGAACGAAAAACAGAAAATCTACTAAAAACGGTAGGCTTGAAAATCGATCCGAATACCTTAGTCTCACAAATCGGTGTCGGGCATCAGCAGTTGGTGGAAATTGCGAAGGCTTTTTCTAAAAATGTTCGATTACTTATATTAGATGAACCGACAGCAGCGCTGAATGAAGAAGAAAGTGCCAATCTTTTGGCGTTGATCAAGGAGTTTCGCAATCAAGGAATCACTTCGATCATTATTTCGCATAAATTGAATGAAATCGTTGCGGTAGCTGACCGGATCACGATCTTACGAGATGGTCAAACGATCGAAACGTTAGAAAATACAGCAATCAGTGAAGAGCGGATCATTAAAGGAATGGTTGGTCGTGATTTAACGAATCGTTACCCTGATCGTCATCCTAATATCGGCGAGGTTTATTTTGAAGTCAAGGATTGGACGGTCCATCATCCATTGACCACCGAGCGAATCATCAATGATCATATCGATTTTTCGATTCGACGAGGCGAAATTGTCGGTATCGCTGGCTTGATGGGGGCAGGACGAACTGAATTTGCCATGAGTGTTTTTGGTCGATCTTATGGAAGCAATATCAGCGGCAAAATTTTTAAAGATGGAAAAGAATTAGTGATCAAAGATGTTTCTCAAGCCATTGATCATGGGTTGGCGTATGTATCCGAAGACCGTAAGTCGGTTGGATTGAATCTTTTGATGGACATCAGAGAAAATACGACGATTGCTAGTCTCAAAAAAATTAGTCGAAGTGGTATCTTAGATCAAGAAAAAGAAGTGATCGAAGCAGAAAACTTCCGTAAAAAAATGAGGACCAAAGCGACTAATGTGTTCCAAAACGTCGGTAGCTTGAGTGGTGGGAATCAACAAAAAGTCGTTTTAGCTAAGTGGTTGATGACTGAACCGGAAATTTTATTTCTGGACGAACCGACTCGCGGTATCGATGTCGGGGCAAAATATGAAATCTACACGATTATTGAAGAAATGGCTGCCTTAGGAAAGTGTGTCTGTATCATTTCCTCTGAACTACCTGAGATCATCGGTATGTGTGATCGGATCTATACCATGAATGAAGGGAAAATGACAGGAGAAGTGCTTAGAGAAGAGGCAAATCAGGAGTTATTGATGAACCTGATGACAAAGGAAGAGGAGGCAGTGGGCTGATGGAAAATGTCACAAAAAAAAGTCAGGAAAAAAATGCTTGGAATGTAAAAGAAAAGATATTAGATATCTTTAGTAAATATAGTATGGTCATTATTTTGGTCGCTTTATTGATTGCTTTTCAACTAATGACCGGCGGGATCTTTTTAAGACCGTTGAATATTACGAATATTGTGTTACAAAACAGCCATATTTTGATTTTGGCTGCGGGAATGTTGTTGGTCGTGCTTTTAGGCTACGTGGATCTATCGGTAGGTTCAGTCATGGCATTTGTTGGAGCGATGGCGGGTATGTTGATGGTCAATAACAACATCAGCCCATGGCTCGCAGTCCCTTTATGTTTATTAGTTGGTGGAGTGATCGGTGCATGGCAAGGCTTTTGGGTCGCTTATGTAGGGATTCCTGCGTTCATCGTGACACTTGCCGGTCTATTGATGTTTCGTGGCTTGACACAGGTTGTATTAGGAGGGCAATCTTTAGCGCCTTTCCCTGGAGGTTTCCAAAAAATCTCGACGGGGTATTTACCAGATATCTTTGGTGTTCCTGGAATGCACTTATTGACGTTGATTTTAGGTGTCGTGTTAGCTGTTAGTTTAGTATTTGCTCAATGGCGTGCGAGAGCGCGAAGAAAAGAAAATTTATTTGAAGTTCCATCAATGAACGCATTCTTGATCAAAGCGGCATTGACGATCGTTCTTGTCTTAGGATTAAGTTATATCTTTGCTTCCTACCAAGGATTTCCAGTAATATTGATCATTTTAGGTGTGATTGTTGGGATATATGGATTTTTGACCAATCGGACAGTTGCGGGACGACAAATTTATGCCACAGGTGGCAATTTGAAGGCAGCACAATTATCTGGGATCAAGACGAAGAAAATCACTTTTTGGGTATTTGTGAATATGGGCGTCATGGCTGCTTTAGCAGGACTGATCTTAGCCGCACGTTTAAACGCTGCTACCCCTCAGGCGGGAACTTCGCTTGAATTAGATGCGATGGCTTCTGTGTACTTTGGAGGAGCTTCGACTTCTGGAGGGATTGGAACGATCACTGGAGCAATCGTCGGTGGCTTAGTCATGGGTGTGCTGAATAATGGGATGTCGATCATGGGGGTCGGAGTAGACTGGCAACAGGCAATCAAAGGCTTGATTTTATTGCTTGCTGTTGTGTTAGATATTTACAATAAAAAACGCAAAATTTCTTAAGGTGGCGAGTGGATGGAAACGACAGAGGAAAAACGGATATTATTGATTTGCACTGCTGGAATCACTTCAGGTCTATTAGTGAAAAATATCCAAAATGCAGCAAATGAAAAAGGTGTGCCTCTTCACGTATACTCTGCACCGGCAATCGTAGCAGAGCAGGCAATCCAAAACCAGCATATTGATGGACTGATGATCGGTCCACAATCTGAATATGAAGTGGAACGGTTAAAAGATTTTCTAACGGTGAAAGCTGTTCCTTACAAATTGATTCGTAAAGAAGATTACGAAACATTTGATGGGGAATCCGTCTTAGCAGATATTTTACAGTTCTTTTGAAATCACTTGAACTAAAAGCTGAAAAAAAGCAGTTGTTCCTTACAAAGCGCGAATAAAACGAATCTCACAGATGTTTTTTTCGTGTTAATAATCCTTTCCAAAACAAGTTGTGCTACAATGATATAAAATAATTGTTCGGACAACTTACGTCGGAGTGAAAGGATTGGCAAAGTAACCATGGAGAAAACAAAATATCAAATGATCGCAGATGAGATAAAGGATAAGATCATTGACCAAATTTTCAAACTAAATGAACCGATACCGCCTGAACTCCAATTACAAAAAGACTACCAAGTAAGCCGTCATACGGTAAGACAAGCGATTGGATTGTTAGTCAATGAAGGGTATCTACGTAAAGAGAAAGGCTCTGGAACATATGTTGATGATGCGTATAAGAAAACATCGGAAAGCAGAAAAAACCAAAAGACGATCGGCGTGATCACGACGTATTTATCGGATTATATTTTCCCCTCGATCATCCGAGGAATTGAAAAAACGTTGAGTGAGCAAGGCTATTCGTTATTGCTAGCGAGTACGAATAATGATCATCAACAAGAAAAAAACTGTTTGGAAAAAATGCTGCAGTTTGGTGTAGATGGCTTGATCGTAGAGCCAACAAAAAGTAATGAATACAATCCGAACCTTGCGCTTTATGTCCGATTGAGAGAACAAGGGATTCCGATGGTCATGATCAATGCTGTCTATGAAGAATTAGCGGTCGCCTCGATTTGTGTCGATGATGTAAAAGTTGGCTTTAAAGGGACAGAGTATTTGATCCAGCAAGGACATCAGCGATTACTGTTCATCACGAAAATCGATGATTTACAAGGGAAATATCGGATGAAAGGATTTATTCAAGCGTGCGAAGCCTACGGTATCCAATTTTCGCCGGAAGATATCATTACCTACACGACTGATTCACGTGGGAAACTAGGTGAAAAAGTCCTCTTACAGCTAAAGGAATCGGCAAGCACCGGCATCATCTGTTACAACGATCAAATTGCTAGCCAGTTGCTTGATGAGGTGATCGCAAAGGGTTATCAAGTACCGCAGCAATTGTCGATCATCGGAAATGATGATTCCTCGTTGAGTCAGATGGGCGCAGTGAAACTGACCACTTTAACTCATCCAAAAGAGCGGATGGGGAAAGATGCAGCAGAATGGATCATTCACACGATCCAAACGGGCAATCAAGGAGAAAATATCGTCTATGAACCTAGTTTGGTGATCAGAGATTCAGTAAGTGCAGCAAAGAATGCCGAGTAGCTGAGGGAAAACGATAAGTGTACCAAATACGATAAAAATTTATTTAATGAACATTAGTCAATGTCTAGCAAGATTATTTGCTCTTAAAAAGGTAAAGAGGAGGAATTTACTCTCTTTGCCTTTTTTATATGATAAATGTGAATTTATCAGGAAAAAGAAAAAGGATTTATGTACGAACAAATAACTATATTTGCGTTGACATGTACGTACAAAAAGTTTTATACTGTAACTATCATAAAGAGAAACTAAGGAGGCGTTTGACATCGAAGCGAAAGAAACTAGGCTGAAACGAATAGAAGCGATTCGCACAGGGCAAACAGCACTAGGTATTGAGCTAGGTTCGACGAGAATCAAAGCAGTGCTGATCGATCAACACTATGAGCCGATTGCAGCTGGAAGTTACGATTGGGAAAACCAGTTAGAAAACGGTATTTGGACCTATTCACTTGATGAGATTTGGAAGGGGTTACAATCGAGTTATCAGCAATTAGTCGACGTGGTTTCTGAAGAGTATGACACGACACTAACTACGATAGGAGCGATCGGCTTTAGCGCAATGATGCACGGTTATTTAGCATTTGATCAGCACGATGAATTGCTTGTTCCTTTTCGCACGTGGCGCAATGCCATTACCGCAGAGGCAGAAGAAAAGTTGAGCAAAGCCTTTCATTATACGATTCCACAGCGTTGGAGCATTGCCCATCTATATCAAGCAATTTTAAATAAAGAAACACATCTAAAAGATCTTAGTTACTTTACAACATTAGCTGGGTATATCCATTGGCAGTTGACCGGACAAAAAGTATTAGGAGTTGGAGATGCTTCAGGAATGTTTCCGATTGATCGTCAAACGAAGGGATATGATGCACAAAAGATTGCTATTTTTGATCAATTGGCACAAGCAGAAGGTTTTATGCAACCTTTAGAAACGCTCCTTCCAGAAATTCGTTTGGCTGGTGAGGTTGCAGGGACGCTGACTGAAAAGGGAGCCAAGCTCTTAGATCTATCCGGTAACTTATCTGCAGGGATTCCTGTTTGCCCACCAGAAGGGGATGCCGGCACCGGCATGGTCGCAACGAACAGTGTGGGGCTACGCACAGGGAATGTTTCAGCTGGGACATCGGCTTTTGCAATGATCGTATTGGATAAAGAGTTAGTAAATATCCATCCAGAAATCGACCAAGTAACAACACCTGACGGAAGCCCTGTAGCAATGGTGCATACAAACAATTGCTCATCAGAAATCAACGCATGGGTCAAGATTTTCAAAGAGTTCAGTGAGAGTCTTGGCGTGACGATCGATACACAGCAGATTTATGAAACCTTATTTTTGAGAGCGCTACAAGGAGAGGGTGACTGTGGAGGATTACTCAGCTATGGGTATCACTCAGGAGAAAACATCACAAAAATGGAACAAGGCAGACCATTATTCGTGCGACAGCCTGATAGCACATTTGATTTAGCAAATTTTATGCGGATGCACCTGTCGAGTGCTTTTGGGGCGATGCGTCTAGGGATGGAGATTCTTAAATCTGAGCAAGTCACGATCGATCGTTTAGTGGCACATGGCGGGATCTTTAAAACGCCGAAAGTTGCTCAAACGATTCTAGCTTCAGCAATGGAAGCACCTGTCACAGTCATGGAAACAGCCGGAGAAGGAGGCGCTTGGGGGATTGCCTTATTAGCTGCTTATCTCCGATCGGCAGATGGCATGACTTTGGAAGAATTTTTAGCAAAAGAGGTATTTTCAACTAGTGAAGGTCTGACGATCGAGCCTAAAGAGGCAGATTTAAAAGGTTACGAAAAATTTATTGAGCTGTATGAAAAAGGGTTGCCTATCGAAGCATCCGCGATCGTATCAATGGAAGAAGGAGTGAGAGAATGTTAGAAAGTCTGAAAGAAGCGGTTTATCAAGCGAATTTAGCTTTACCAAAACAAGGTTTGATCAAATATACATGGGGGAATGTCAGTGCGTTTGATCGAGAAACAGGATATTTTGTCATCAAACCTAGTGGTGTGAGCTATGAGGAAATGAAAGCAGAAGATATGGTTGTTGTTGATTTGAATAATCAAGTCATCGAAGGCAAGCTTAATCCATCCTCCGATACACCGACACATGCGGTTCTCTACAAACATTTCCCGGAAATTGGCGGGATTTGTCATACGCATTCGACGTGGGCAACGATTTGGGCGCAAGCGGGTCTCGATTTACCCGCCATGGGTACGACTCATGCAGATACTTTTTATGGTAGCGTTCCTTGTGCAAGATTTTTATCACAAGAAGAAATCGATGCTGGTTATGAACACGAAACCGGCAATGTGATCATTGAGACATTCCAAAATAGAAATATTGATATCATGGCGATCCCGGGAGTGTTGTTACATGGTCATGGACCGTTTACTTGGGGAAAAGACGCTTCTCAAGCGGTGATGAATGCCGTTGTACTGGATGAAGTGGCGAAAATGAACTTATTTACTCGCCAATTGAATAGTTTTTCCGAACCATTGCCACAACGAATATTGGATAAACATTATTTACGCAAGCATGGTAAAGATGCGTATTATGGCCAAAAAAAATAAAAAAAAGAGGAGTTATAAACATGTTAGCAATCAGTGAAAAAGAATTTTGGTTCGTCGTAGGTTCACAACATCTATACGGAGAAGAAGCTTTAGCACAGGTCAAAAAGAATGCGGAGACGATCGTTACAGCACTAAATGATCACCAAACGTTGCCTTATCCGATCGTACTAAAAGAACTAGCAGTGACTGCTGATACGATCACTTCGATCATGAAAGAAGCGAATTACCAAGAGCAAGTAGCAGGTGTGATCACTTGGATGCATACTTTCTCCCCAGCAAAAATGTGGATTCGTGGCACGCAGTTATTACAAAAGCCTTTGTTGCATTTAGCTACGCAATTTAATGAGAGTATTCCTTGGGAAACGATCGACATGGACTTTATGAACTTGAACCAAGCAGCCCACGGGGATCGGGAATATGGTTTTATCAATGCACGACTCAATAAGAAAAATGAAATCGTGGTAGGTCATTGGCAATCCGAAGATGTGCAACGTCAGATCTCAGACTGGATGCACGTGGCTGTGGCTTATAATGAAAGCTTCTCGATCAAGGTTGCTCGGTTTGGAGACAATATGCGTAATGTGGCTGTGACCGAAGGAGACAAAGTAGAAGCACAGATCCAGTTTGGCTGGGTGGTCGACTATTATGGGATCGGCGATTTAGTCAAAGTGATCGATGAAGTCACTGAGGAAGAGGTAGCGTCATTATTTGAAGAATATAAACAACTCTATGATTTTGATTATGCAGATTATGACCATGACACTTGGGAAGCACATGTCAAAGTACAAGCAAAACAAGAAATCGGGATCAGACGTTTCTTGGAAGCGGGCAATTATAATGCTTTCACAACAAACTTTGAAGATCTTTACGGTATGCAACAGTTACCTGGCTTGGCAGTCCAACGGTTAATGGCAGAAGGCTACGGATTTGCCGGTGAGGGGGATTGGAAAACAGCTGCTTTGGATCGGATGTTAAAAATCATGGCACAAAACAAAGACACAGGTTTTATGGAAGATTACACGTATGAATTGACGCCAGGAAAAGAAGCAATTTTACAATCTCACATGATGGAAGTAGATCCGACATTGGCGGTCAATCGACCAAAAATCGTTGTTTCGCCATTATCGATGGGTGATCGAGAAGATCCGGCTCGTTTGGTGTTTGACGGTAAAGCCGGCGATGGTGTCGTGGTTTCCATGGCAGATTTTGGCACGCATTACAAATTGTTGATCAATGAAGTGGAAGCCTTCGAACCAACAGAAGAAGCCCCACATTTACCAGTGGCACGCGTACTTTGGAAAGTCAAACCGAATTTCCATGAGGGGGTAGGTGCTTGGATCCGCACAGGTGGCGGACACCATACCGTTGTGTCATTACATCTTACTACCGAGCAGATCCAAACATGGGCGCGCTTGGTTGATTTAGAAGATATCGTCATCAAATAAGTGAAATGATCAATTGAAGGACTTTGGGACTTTAGAAAAACTTACGTCTAACACTCTTTTTCAAAGAAGTAGAGCGTTATGATGTCATTTCTTAGAGATTCAAGTTAAAGTTAAATAAATACCGTAATGTTATCAGCTGATTAAGGGATAGCACATACGAGCAGTCGAAAGAAGCGACGAAGATGAGTCTGGACACTCTGGTAAAGACCAGACTCATTTTTTGTTCTTTCGTAGGACTAGCAATGATTAAAGGGGTGTTCGATATGACAAACGTAGACAAACAAATAGAATTCGAACAATTAGATGCTTGGTGGCGGGCTGCAAATTATATTTCTGTTGCTCAAATGTATTTAAAAGATAATCCATTATTACGCCGTCCATTAACTAAAGACGATGTAAAGACACATCCTATTGGGCATTGGGGAACGATTGCTGGACAAAATTTTGTGTATGCACATCTAAATCGTGTCATCAATAAATACGATTTGGATATGTTTTACATAGAGGGCCCTGGTCATGGTGGACAAGTGATGGTATCCAATTCTTATATTGATGGCAGTTACAGTGAGATCTATCCTGAATTTACAGAAGATGAAGCCGGATTGGCACATTTATGTCGGGTATTTTCTTATCCTGGCGGGATTGCATCCCATGCTGCGCCAGAAACACCAGGATCGATTCATGAAGGTGGAGAACTTGGCTATTCACTGGCCCATGCGACAGGTGCGATCCTTGATCATCCGGATGTCATCGCGGCGACAGTTGTAGGCGATGGCGAAGCAGAAACAGGTCCATTAGCTGGCGGTTGGTTTTCAAATGTCTTTATCAACCCAGTGAATGATGGTGCGGTGCTACCGATTTTGAATTTGAATGGCGGGAAAATCTCAAATCCAACCATCCTTGCCCGCAAGAGTGATGAGGATCTTCGAAAGTATTTTGAAGGAATGGGCTGGAAACCTTATTTTGTTGAAGGCACAGACCCAGAGGCTGTTCATCACATCCTAGCTTCAACGTTAGACACAGTGATCGAAGAAATCAAAGAAATCCAAAAGGAAGCAAGACAAGCACCTGCGGAATCAGCTACGATGCCAAGATGGCCAGTCATTATTTTTCGGACGCCAAAAGGCTGGACTGGACCAAAGACGTGGGAAAATGAACAAGTTGAAGGAACGTTTCGTGCCCATCAAGTACCGATTCCAGTTGATTCAGAGCATATGGAACACGTCGATCATTTGGTTGATTGGTTGCAGTCTTATCGCCCAGAAGAGTTATTTGATGAACAAGGAAGAATCAACCAAGAAATCAAAGATCTTTCACCGAAAGGCAATCGCCGGATGTCGACAAACCCAATCACAAATGGCGGAATCGATCCCAAACCGTTAGTCATGCCTGATTGGAAAAACTATGCCGTGGATACTTCAACACCAGGAGCTGTCGTTGCACAAGATATGATGGTCTTTGGGGAACAAGCTAGAGATGTAATCACGGAGAACCCAACCAATTTTCGGATCTTTGGTCCGGATGAAACAAAATCCAATCGCTTGAACAAAGTATTTGAAGTGACTGATCGACAATGGTTGGAACCTAAAGATGCTTCAGATGAGTGGCAGTCATCAGTAGGAAGAGTTATTGATGGTCAATTGTCGGAACATCAAGCAGAAGGCTTTTTAGAAGGCTATGTTTTGACAGGTCGGCACGGATTCTTTGCTAGTTACGAATCCTTTTTACGTGTTGTTGACTCGATGTTGACGCAACACTTCAAATGGATGCGTAAAGCCAGTGATCAGCCTTGGCGGAAAAACTATCCTTCGTTGAACTTGATTGCCACATCGACTGTTTTTCAACAAGATCATAATGGTTATACCCACCAAGACCCTGGTGTGTTGACTCATTTAGCAGAGAAAAAAGCAGAGTTTATTCGCGAATACTTGCCGGCAGATGCGAATAGTTTGATGGCTGTGATGGATCGTGCGTTGCAAGAAGAGCAAGTCATCAACTTGATTATTTCAAGTAAACATCCACGTCCACAATTTTATTCGGCAACAGAAGCAGAAGAACTAGCCAATGAGGGCTTGAAAATCATCGATTGGGCAAGTACCGTTTCTGCGAATGAGGAACCGGATCTAGTAATCGCAGCAGCAGGGACAGAACCAAACCTTGAAGCACTTGCGGCAGTCTCGCTATTGAATCAAGCATTTCCACAACTAAAAATCCGCTTTATCAACGTGGTTGATATCTTGAAGTTAAGACACCCATCTGTTGATCAGAGAGGACTAAGTGATGAAGTGTTTGACACGTTCTTTACAAAAGACAAACCAATTCTGTTTGCTTTCCATGGCTATGAAGGCATGATCCGGGATATTTTCTTTTTACGACACAATCACCAATTGATGGTCCATGGCTATCGAGAAAATGGCGATATCACTACACCGTTTGATATGCGTGTCTTTAGTGAGTTGGATCGTTTCCACTTAGCGCAACATGCAGCGATGACTGTGTATGGTGAAGAAGCTTCGGCTTTTTCTGAGGAAATGACGCAACAATTGAAAGAACATCGAGAGTATATTCGGAAAGAAGGTCATGATCTGCCAGTAGTGGAAAACTGGAAATGGGCGGAGTTAGCTCGGGTGAAGGAATATTAACTAAGAATGACACTAGTAAAACGCGGATCTATCTGCCTTTACTAGTGTTTTTTTAGCACTCGTAAATTTAGTTGCTTTGCAGAATTTTAGTGTGGGAAAAATCAAAGCAACCTATTAGTGGATTAAAAAAGCGAGTCGTGCATACAATGAGCATCATATTCATTATTTATTCATAAATATTAATGTTTTATGATTTCGTTTGCAACTACTGATGTCAAAGTATTTTATTGTAGTTAGCGTTCTCTAAATATATAATGTTATAAGCATAAAAATTCATTTAAAAAATAAAGTATGTTATTATTTTTTTGATGAGAGATATCGTAAGAGAATAGTTAAATTATACATAGTTTTATTTTTTTATTTTGGGTAACTCGCTTAGTTTCTCCGTTGTTTTTACATAATAGTCTTTGATAAATTTTCATTTTCTAGTGAAATCTAGTAGAAATGGACCTGATCTCAAAGGCTATTTGAAAAAATGATAAAAGTAACGACTTTTTAAAAGTCTTCTATATTCAAATTGCGATAGTTTGGACAAAGGAGGTAAAGTTTGTGGGGATAAGGAATGGAATTCAAACCAATACGCGACCGTTTTTTATAACGTTCGTTATTATTGTGGTGTTCTTTATTGGAGGCGTTTGCTCTTCTGTTTTTGCTGATGTCAATCAAAGGCAATCAACGAATGTGTTGATCGATAATGGAGAAGTGGCGTTATCACTCGAAGACACGAATAAAGGGGTGCGATTTAAACTAGAAAAAAATTCATCTGAAGCGTTACAATTTTCCGTAAATTTGATTGATTCTAAGGGTGAAAAAATCCCGCTTATGATAGAGGATCAACCCATTGCTGAGAATCAGGTATTGACAGAAGAACAATTTTCTACCCTACATTTTACCAAACCAACTGAACCTGTTCGATTATTTGTCAAGTATAAGTCCGCAAATGGAACACTGACGGATCTGACACCACCTGAAGGAGAAATTCTTCCACTTGTTGAACCAGAAAATAATGATCAATCAGGTACTTCAGGGAGTCAACCAACCGAAGTAACGAGCGGTACCATTGAAGAAAATAGCGAAACTGGAGAAAATCAGGAACCAACTGAGACACAGCAAGCAACCAGTGAAGCGGAAGTAGCGGAAGAACAAAGCTCGACGTCTTCTGACTATCAACCACCCCAGGCACGAGCAATCCAAGCTTTTGCAACAGGTACAGGTTCTCAATACGTACCGCCGGGAGCTATGCCTATCAGTGGCGCTTTTGCTGCACCAAATGGTGGGGCTGTCGTTTCAAATGTCACGAATACGAATGACAATGGCGGAAAACCATTTTCACAAATCTCTCTTTCGGGGAGTAATAACTGGACGTCGATTTGGTCAAATGACGCGTATCGCTTAGATTTCACGAAATCATTTTCACAACGGGTCTACGTCAATTTTGGCACACAGCAGGCAGATGGCGTGGCGTTTGTCATGCATAATGATGCAAGAAAGACAACAGCGATCACGAATTCTCGAGCAGTCGGTGTAGACGGACAAAACTTGGGCGTCTACGGAGCAACTGGCGGATACTATGAGGGATTATCACCACGTACGCCAGAAACGACCGCGATTCGTAATTCATTTGCGGTTGAATTTGATTTATTTGCTAATGAAGCAGTAACTGGTAGAGCACGCTATGATGCACAGATTCCTGCTGGAAATACGCCGCATATGGCTTATACCTTTCCAGGTAACCTAAGCCGAACGTATCAACCGATCAATGCAGTGAATGGTGATTTAGGAGCAAATGATTGGTTCACTTTGACCCTCGCCAATCCCGGACGGATCAAACACAACAGCTTGATCCCACTTAATGGAGCTGTCAGTACCAATGTCCAAGATGGAACATGGTACGAGTTCAATTATAGCTTTAATAGCACCACACGGAACTTTACGTATTCATTTAGAAATCCTGTCAATGGAGCAAAAACTGCTGACACAACGATACCTTGGGGAGAGCTGAACTCGGAATTGCAGTTAGCAACCAACAACAATCGAGCCTACTGGGGATTTACTGCAGCCAACGGTAGCGTATCAGGACAAGTTCGTTTTGCTTTTACACAACCGCCGATACCGATAGGCGCGACAGTGACGAGTAATGTATTGGACAACGCCAATACATCTGTGACTGTTCCAAGTACAGATACAAGTAAAAGTAAATATTTGATGAGTGAGCAGCCAGCTAAGATCCAATCAACGATCAAGGTAAATACAGGCGAAGCCGCCTTGAATACTACGAGGTGGACGACGGTGCTTGATGCGAAAGCAATCAATTTGGCAACAAATGCGACAGTCACACCGACGATCACGAAAACGACTGCCGCAGGGGTGACGTCAACGATTGCCCCAGCAAATTTAGCAACAGTCGTGACAAATAACGCAACGACTGGCGTGATCACAGTGGTCACGACGATAGCCAATAACGCGATCAATCTCAATCCCGGAGATTCAGCGACACTGAGTTATTCAGCACCAACAAGAACATTGTCAGCGGATGCACTAACTAGTTACGGAAGTTCAGTCTTAGCAAATCCAGTGGGAACGACCCCCAACGACACAACGAACGTCACCTACTATGGCGATACCGTGTATTACTGGGTTAAAAAAACGGATCAGTTTACCACTCTGTCATGGGAAAATGTCAATACGGTGACCAATTTTAGTGAGACGTTGGATATCTCTGCGAATCGCGATCCTGGGTACAAAAGAACATTTTATTGGAAAGATTTAGATGTCGGCGATCGATTGAGTTTCAAAGTGAGAAAAGGAACGACTTATCTCACTGATGTTCCATTCTCTGATGTCACGACAACAGGGGCGACAAGTTTTAATGCAAATACACAGTTAGTGATTCCTACAAAATATTTTGATTATGGTGAAAATAAATTTGTCATTGAAGTGTACTCTTCTGGAAAATTGACGAAACCCGAAGAACCGGCTGCATCATTGAATCTAACGGTAACCTACACTGGTGAATTAAGACTTGAGCAGGCACCAAGTACATTCAAATGGACGAATCGAAAGGTTCGTCAAAGTAAAGGGATCTTGGATCGTGATGCGGGCAATAGCTTAGAATTAAAGGTATGGGATTCGAGAGATCCACGAACAACAAGAAATTGGTCGGTTGGACTTTCGATCACGAGTGGAACGAACGCACCTTTTTCTTTCGTCTGGAAAACAAGTCCTACGAGTGCGGTTCAAAATTTGGGTAATTCACCAATCAAAGTGTTTGATTCTGCGAGTGTGACCCCGACTGGTTATGTTTATACGCTGAATATGAGTGAAAATGCGGGTGTGTTGTTGAATAGCTCAAAACTGTTGCCTGTAGGTGATTATAGTGGACGAGCAACAGCTAATTGGAAGCTATATAACACGGCTACGATCGAATAAGGAGGCGATGAGATGAAGCGAATAACTATGAATCTTTTGTTCCTGCTTAGTGTTGTTTTGTTCACTGGCTTTGTGCGAGTCGCTCCTACGTTTGCCGACGAAGTGATTGCTTCCGATCAGCAAGAAATCCAGTTTGAATTATATGAAAAAGATGAAGTGAGTCCCATAGATAAGGGTGAAAGTGGAACGACCAAACCGCAAGCGGAGGGGATGCTTCCGCAAACAGGTAGTTTGTTGTATGGAACGTCTGCATTTCTCGGTACATTGCTGATTGGATTTGTCGGACTGATGTATCGATCAAGGAGGCAGAAGCGATGAAGCCTAAAATCAAATGGTTGCTACTATTTATCTTGCTCCTGATGTTTGTTTCTCCTCCAAAGATCCGAGCTTCTTCTGTTGGTGAAGAGAAAAAATCAGCAGTGAATGTCCAAATCATCGAACCTGCTATTTATTTAAAGAAAGTAATACCACCAACTTTTGATCGCTACCCAGTCCCTGAGACGGACATTGAAGTACAAGCAAAGCAAGATCTAGTGATCGAAGTGGTTGACAATCGTTCTGGAACAAACGGGTGGAAACTCGATTATTCATTATCTGCTTTTAAAAATCAGCAGGAATATACAGCAAAACTTTCTATGAAAGATGGACAGTTGACGACAGAAAAAACCACTGTCTATCAAGTCAATGATATAGAAAATATCAGTCATGGCGAAACGCAAGAACTCGTCAAAGTCAGTCAAGGAACGAAACAAAACTTTCGATTGATCATCCCGAAAGAAAGTATTAAGTTGAGTGTTCCTGCTAATAGTCCAAGTGGTACCTATAAAGCGATACAGACGGTCAACCTCGTAAATGTGGTTGCCGATGTAGATTAATTGAAAATCAAGGAGGAATAAAAATGAACCACAAAACAAAAACATTAAGTGCAGTATTCGCAGGGTTGATTTTAGTAAATATAGGTGGAGTAGCAGCATTCGCAGCAGAGGTACCAGGACAAACTGGAAGTACACCAACGACTGTAACGATCACCGATGCTACTTCAGGAGATTTAAGACTCGATGCCGTTCCAGCGACTTATGCGTTTGAGACGGAAATCGAAAATGGCACGTATTCACTTAGTACTGGAACGATCGGTACACCAGGAAATATCGTTGTTTCAAATGATAGTATCGCTCAAGCATGGTCAGTGAGAGCAACTGTTGCGAATAATCAATTGACACGAGCAGCTGCACCAGCCACATTTGATGTGAATTCATTCCAAATCAATGGTGCACAATTAGTTGGTACAGGCGCAACTGGGATTGTCGCTCGATCAGCGACTACACCAGATGCCGGAAATAATACCGGTCAAATCACCACTCCGGTAACATCGATCGCAATTGGTTTTACCGATCCGAGCAATGTCTTACAAGTAAATAATGTCTTGAACGGTACGATCAATTATCAATTGTACAATACGGCAGATGCTTCTTAATGGCTGTACCCAAATTGAGAAGATTGGAGCAATCGCATTCAGCGATTGCTTCAATTCTTTCTATAAGTTTTTGTTCATGATCAAATCTCTGGGAAAAACCAAATGAATCGATAAATGAGGTGTAGTGATGCGGAAAATAATTTTAGCCATTTGTTTCATGTTTGCTTTTTGCTTCCCTTTAGTCACCGAGGCAGAGACTGAGAGTGAAGTGGGCTTTCATATCAAAGCAATTATTCCAGAAAATCAATCCGATAAAAAATTAACTTATTTTGATTTACAACTAGAACCTGGTCAAAAACAAACGATCAAGTTCCTGATAGAAAATACATCGAATGAAGAGTCAACTTATCAGGTTGCAGTAAACCAAGCCTATACGAATGACCAAGGGTTTATTGATTACACGCAACCAACTGATGAACCAGATATACCGGAGGAATTTCAAATCGACAACATTGCGAAAGTCCCAGAAAGCATCATTTTAGCTGGTGGGAAGTCACAAGAAGTTAGCGTTGACCTCACAATGCCGGAAAAAGAATTTGATGGACAAATCTTGGCAGCCATCCATGTCATGAAAGTAGGTCAAGCGGAACAAGAGGGCCAAATCGTTAACAATTATGGCTATGTCTTAGGATTGAAATTAACGAATAATACGAATGAAGTGCAAAGAAAGGTGGAATTGGAAGGCGTCGAACCAGCCATTTCATTTGGGAAAACAAGTGTGGTAGCAACTTTGAAGAATCCAACGATGGATGCGATCGGTCATTTGAAATATGCAGCTGAGGTGAAAGATGCCACAGGGGAAGTCATAAAAGAAGTATCCTATGATAAAGAGATGCAAATGGCACCCTTGTCCACGTATCGATTTGCAATCGATTGGGACAATGAACGACTGGAAGCGGGAGATTATTCCTTACATTTGACAATCTCAGATGCCAAAGACAACGAGTGGGTATTCGATCGCGACTTTACAATCAGTGAGAGTGATGCGAAAGAAGTGAATAAGGTAGCAATCTCTAAAGTGAATCAGCAGTCAATCCCGACTTGGGTCTATGTAGTTGTGGGTATCTTACTTGGGATCATCCTTCTATTGATCATTTATTTTCTATTCATACGTAAGAAGAAAAAAGAAGAGTAACCAAAAGGGGTTGTGATCCTTATGTTAACACGAGTCTTAGCATAGGGATCACAATCTCTTTCTGTCAGTTAGCGTTTTTTATAGAAATAATAAAGCACACTGATGAAAAAAATCACAGATATTAGAAGGCCGATTTCGTAATATACAAACACCCTCAGAGAATCATAAAAGTAATACGCCATGATTTTAGTGATAAAATAAATCACTGGACATGCAGCTAGGAACACCAGAAAAGTGCGCTTAGTTAATTTAAAGAAATAAAAAAATGCTAGCACGGCAATACTTAAAGGAAACCAAAATAAAAACTTGCTTAATTGGACCAACATCCTTCACTCCTCTATTATCTTCATAATCAAATAATACCATTTTTGTGTTATTTTTAAAACTATTAATAGTATCATAACAAAATATTTTTTTTGATTTTAAAATAAAAATAAGTGGTTTTTATATATAAACGCTTGATTTGCAGAGAATTGTGAAAATATGTTCATGTAGAACGTTCGTTTTTTAATAACATTTTAAAAAATGGAATTAGGTTCCTTTGTTATATATCGACCATTTTTTTAAAATGATTTTAACGAGTTTGTACGGATGAAATGTAAAATCATTTCAGTGATCCAAGGACAGTCTTGGCGACGCATACTGAATGGTTGGTAACCATTATAGCGATAGATATATTCATTTTTCCAACCTTCTGTTTTGGTTTGCTTCATTTTCAATAACTCGATCAATGGGCGTAATGTCTCTTGATCAAGATCTGGAGTATGAGAAGCGATGTAGATAAGATCGGTCAAGGATAAAACGTAGCCTTGTGGAAACATATTTTCTGTAATATGTGCAGAAATGGGCTGTCCATTCGATAAGCGTTTGAACCATTGATGCTTTTCCATATACATCACACCATCAGCAATCATTTTTTTTACTTGCGGGTCAGTTTGATCCACCATTTTTTGATAAGTGATCAACGCACGAACAGTTTTTCCAATGCCGATGTAACAAGGGGTTTTTCTTAAGCAACCGCCATGTTGACAAATACCACGTCCTGTCCATGAGGTTGTTTGATTCCGTTCAAAGAGCTGATAATTTTTGATCCACATGAGTGCTCGCTGTGCAGAAAGTTTTTGCCCTAAACCGAGACGAACATAGGCTTCCAGTAACATTGCATTGTAGCAAGGAACGATATCTTCTGCTTTTCCGGTATAAGAAAAACCGTCTGACGTCGCAATCGTTTTTTCTACATACTGTATCAATGACTGGGTAACTGGTAATTGACTGGCATAGGGGATTTCGGCTAAACCAACCAAAGCAAAAATTTTTCCTAAAGCGGATAGATTCTCTTGTTGTTCATATTTTTTGACGATCTGTGATTGCTCAAGATAGATCATGGGATCTTCAATCGGTTCATTTTGATCTATTTTCATTTTTAATCGATAAGCTGCATCCATAAAAGCATGACTCCTTCAATTGCTTATTGTGAGTATTTGGTAAGGGTTTCACAAATCAAGTATATCATCAAATGGCTGTTCCATGATGGCGCAGCCATCAAATTTTAGCTGGTATATTTTGATGTTCCTTTTTTTTATTTCCGAAAAAATTATGATACTGGGAGATTTCTAATAATTGAGTGTTCTTTTAATAGCAGTAATCAATGGCGAATATTTCTAAGATATTGGTGTGAATTTATTTCTATAATAGGAAATAATAAGCACGATAATGCTGATAAATGGTGTTATTATTCTTGGTGTAAAGGATGTGGATTGTTATTTCTTTACAAAAAACTGCCAATAAAAGGGGGCTATGAATGGGTGAAGAATCTATCCATAGATAATTGGTGGGTAAAATTTCCTTAGGAGGATGATCTACATTATGAAAAAAAGGAAAACAATGTGTCAGTTGATGTTGCTCGGTCTCACTGTGTCGACAATGATGGTGCCAGTTTCCCATGTGTCAGCAGCAATTCAGTCAGTAGAAAAGAGCAAGGAGAATGATTCTTTACAGACGAGTCAACTCAATCAGTCTTTACTAGGATCGATTACTTCCGACCAAGAACAAATCAATCGTTTAGATCAAAAGTATGAGTTAGTCGCTTATGATGCAACTGTCTTGCCTGAAAAAATTGATTCTAAGTCACTCTTAGTGGCTGCAGATGCGAAAGTCGTTGATGAAGAAGGTGAACCTCTAAGTGGTTTCACGCCTTATGTCAAAGCAACAACCGTTGAAGCAAAGCCAGGGGAATATCAGCTGACCGTTGGCTTAAAAGAAGATGCCAGTGTGGAAAAAACAGTAAAAGTAACAGTTTTAAATGAGAAACAAGAAACAAAATATACGATTTTAGCAGAAGACGTGACTGTACTAGTAGGACAAACCGCTACTGATTACATTCTAAAAGTTGCCGGTGCCTATGCACGTAATGAAAAGGGCGAGTTATTTGATGTGATCGTAAAAAGCTCAAACGTTGAAAATCAATTAGGTGAGTATGAAATGACCTTAGGGATCAAGGAAGATCCTCGTGTGGAACGAACGATCAAAGTCACTGTCTCAGACAAAGAAAGCTACGTATTCAGTGCCCAGGATGCGACAGTCATGGTCGGTCAAACGGATGAGGCATCAATCCTCTCAGCTGCTAATGTCGAGATCACGAATCAGCGTGGCGAAGCAGTGGACGCAAAAGCCGTCATCAAGTCATCCACTGTCCAAGACTTTCCAGGTATTTATCTAGCGACAATCGCTGTCGATCAAGATATGACTATTGAAAAAACAATCACTGTCACCGTGATGCAGGCAAACGAGGACACAGTAGGTCAGCCCAATTATCAATTACTTGCTGAAGATACGATAGTTTCTATTGGACAAACAGATGAACAATCATTGATAGCGGCAAGTGGGGCATATGCAATCGATGCAACGACAGGAAAAGTGGGACAAGTCGTTGTCAAACAGTCAACAGTCCAAAATACTCCGGGAGAGTATGACGTGACATTTGGTGTAATCCAAGATGATTCTATTGAAAAAAAAGTGAAAATTACGGTACAAAATCCAGAGGACCAGCCTAAGTATCATTTGAATGTCTTGGAAAAGAATATCACTTTACAAGTTGGGCAAACCGATGAGGCGACAATTCTCTGGGCTAGTGGCGCTGAAGTGAAGGATCAAGATGGGTATTTGACGTACGAAGCAAAACCAATCATCAAATCCTCAACCGTTGAAAATAAAGCAGGTGTCTATGAAGCAACGATTGCAGTGGATAAAGACCTTTCAATCGAACAGAAGATCCAAGTGACAGTCATTGGTGAAGAGACAACTGAACCTGAATTATCCTATGAACTTTATGCCAATGATGGCTTCACAACAGTTGGTCGAACAGATGCTCGTTCAATCATTGAAGTAACCAATGCGCAGGCCTATGATAGCTATGGAAATATGATCGCTGTTATCGTTAAAAACTCAACGATAGAAGATAAAGCAGGTGTCTACAAAGTCACGCTAGGAATCAGTCAAGACTCTACGATTGAAAAAACAGTGAATGTGACTGTTGAAGGAGAAGAAACTGAAATCCCTAACTTTGATTATTTCGTGATTGCAGAAGATGCAGAAGTCAAGGTCGGACAGACAGATGATTACTCCCTTTTGTTAGCAACCAATGCGTATGTGTTCAATCAAACATTAGGAAAACAAGTCGTACCGATCATCAAGCATAGCACAGTAAAAGATACTCCAGGAGAATATGAAGTGACGATTGGTATCGAACAAGATGAACGTGTGGAAAAAACAGTGAAAATCACAGTAGTTGGGGAGCAAGTTCCACAACAAGAGTACATTTTAAATGCAGCAGATGCTGCTGTGACTGTCGGACAGACGGATGACCAATCAATCTTAGCGGCAGTCGGGGCCACTGTGACAGATTTATCTGGTCGACCAGTCGACGCACGACCAGTGATCAAAGCATCGACAGTCAAAGACGAAGTCGGTTACTATGAAGTAACGATCGGTATCGATAAAGGCGATATTGAAAAAACAGTTGAAGTGATCGTTCGTTCTGAAAATCTTACAGAAGGCTATACGTTTTTAGCAGAAGATGCTGTTATTACGGCCGATGAAATAGATGACGCCTCCATTATCAAAGCGACAAATGCACGAACTGTTTATAGTGATGGCAAAGTCGTGAAAGGTGCAGTCATCAAAGAGAACAATGTTTTGCCTATTCCTGGCGAATATGAAGTGGTACTGATGGCGAATCAGTATGGTTTTGGGGCAAAAACTGTCAAAGTAACAGTCGTAGCAGTCAACTGATACGTCATTACTAATTGATCTGTACCGGTTCATTATCTTACGGATATCACAAGAGATGGAAACAGAAGTGTTTAAGCTCAAGAAATCAGGCGACAACCATGAAAATTGCTTCTTAAAATTTTTGTGGTCGTCGTCTTTTTTTGAAGATCGTACTTCTGTTTCCGCCGTTTATTCGTTTCTAAGGTGCGCACAGTCTTCTTTTTATTTCAGGTAAATGTTACACTTGTGAAAAGAATCCAACGATCATCAAAGGAGAAAAAAATGAAAAATCACTGTCTGATTTACCGAGCATTTGGTTTGCCACAAGAGGTTGTGCAACTAGAAGAGCAACCACTCACTTTAAGACAAGGAGAAGTCTTGGTCAAAATGTTAGTGGCTCCAATCAATCCTTCTGATTTGATTCCAATCCACGGCGCCTATGCACATCGCATCAACTTGCCACAAATTGCTGGGTATGAAGGTGTCGGGAAAGTGATCCAAGTCACTGATCCTCAGGATAAACAAATGATAGGACAGTACGTTTTACCCCTACGAGGGGAAGGAACTTGGCAAACCTATCACACAGTACCCAAGAGTGAATTAGTAATTGTTCCCTCTTCGGTCGATCTATTAACAGCTGCCCAGATGTACATCAATCCTGTAACCGCATGGTTGATCTGTACAAAAGAATTGAACCTCAATAAAGGAGATCATATTTTGCTCAATGCAGGAAATTCTTCCATTAGTAGAATTTTTATCCAATTGAGTAAAATTTTATCATTTAAAGTCATTGCAATCGTTCGCCACGAAAAATATAAAGAAGAGTTAACTGAACTAGGAGCAGATTTGGTCGTTCTTTGGGATGAAGAAACAACGTTGCCGCAAATTTTAGCACATACAAAGGGGAAAGGCGTAAGGGCGGCGATTGATCAAGTAGGTGGGAAAAGCGGTGAAACTATGGCGCGAGCGATTCAACCGTATGGGAAGTTCGTTGCGATCGGGTTACTCTCTGGTCAACAAGTTGATTGGTCGCTCATCCAAACATTGCCGATCCAAGCCAAAGTCTATCATCTAAGGCATTGGGCGGATTCGGTTTCCAATGAAGAATGGCAGAAACAATTTCAACAACTATTCCGTTTGGTTGAAGAGGGACAATTGAACCTACTAACTACCGCTCCCATGTATCCAATTTCTGAGTATCGTCAGGCATTGATAGAGGCAGAAAAGAAAAAAGAAAAAATATTTTTAAATTTCGATGTTCCATTAGAGGGCTGAGACAATCAAAAGAGAGTGTGATATTCGTCCTCTTGTACCACTTAAAACCGAATGAACGGCAAGAATAGAAGGAAACTCTTCGCAAAATAAGGCGCCACCCACGAAAACTTGGAGAACAAATTTCGTGGGTGGCGCCTTATTTCTCGAGGTTAAACACGTCTGTTTCGACCTCTTTTTGAGATCACGGCTAAAGGATAGGGAGTGTTTTTCCTTTAGTTAGTTTGTGAATAAGCAGGCAAAGACAAATAAGTGATCGTCTCCATTAAAAGACGCCAATCCGCTATCGTCGGCACATTGGAGATTCGATGGATGCGACAAACCTGTTCATCAATCAAATGAAGATCGTAATTACAAACTACGAGATCAGCTTGGTAGGTTTCGATCGATTCTTTTGTGACAGCATGTTCAATTTGAAATTCGACCGTTGACCGTTGCATAAAAAGTGTCTCGATCTCATTCAGGATATAATCATCTAAAGATGGCGGTCCTTGGATCGTAAACAAAATGCGTAAAGGGCGATACGACTGCTTCATCAACAGCGAAGCATGAAACGTTGTCAACGCAGCTGCAAGATAATCGATATGAACAAAACCAAATAATGGGTTATTTTTTAGAATCGTCAGTTTTTCAAGCCATACTTGGTAGAGCTCAGAATAACGTGCCTTCATTTGCGTCACCATCGTGGGTGAATGTAATTCATAAGTATGGCTCATTTTAGAAAGTAAACGCGCATTGACCAAGTAAGCTTCCATTTTTTCTAGTGTCCCGTCTTTGATCATGTGTTCCGGGAAAACAGTCGCTAGAAAACGTTGGATCGCTTCGATGACACCAGGGCTTTCTTCTCGATAAAATGCATAGGAGCGACCATCGTCCAAATTGCTTTGACGTGTGTAGGAAATACAATGAAGTGAGACCAAGTATAACCACATCGTTTCATTTAATGAGAGCGTTTCATTCGAGCGTGAAAGATAGTAATCCTGTAATAATGGCTCAAGTGAAGAGAAGCCTTTGCTGCTTTTGATCAACACTTTGATACTTCGATTTAAGTTGCAAAGTTTTTTACACTTCCACCGTGCTTTTGCAATCGACAGCCATAAAGCGGCACGAAAATGGCTAAAATGTAAAAAGGCATGATCTCTTTTATGGCCTTCGTTGACTAAATACTGTGCATCGATTTCACTATCTGAATCAATGATCGTACTATCGCCAAAACTTGAGTAAAAGGCAAAAAAACAAAAACGAATATCTTCTTCTCTACCTGATAAAGTCAATGGTCCAGTGGTGATCGTTACACTGAATTCCTTCAAGATATTATTCATATGACGGATCGTTTTAAAAATTGTACTTCTAGAGACCATCAAGGCATCAGCTAATTCATCGGTTGAGTAAGTTACATGATGAAGCAATAGATCCATGATCTGGTAGGTGATGGTCCTTTTAGCTAATAAGGTGATCATCGAATCGATTGTCATTACCTTTTTGTAGTGAAACGATAGTAGTCCCTTGTGATCAATCTTTAGTGAAACGCACTGCTCGTTCAGCGCATGGTTGATTTCCTCGATGTCTTTTTTTAGTGTTGGTTTTGACTTCTCTAAGTTAAGAGAAAGATCATTGAGCGTTAACTGGTTGGTTTTATTTTTATGTACTAAATTTAAAATTTGATATTGTCGTTTAAACTGATTATCAAGTTGTAAGGTGATGGGTAAATTTTCCATTATTCTGGCTTCCAATCTTTATTTTTCTATAAATATGTAAGAAATATAGTCTCTCTGTAAAGTTAAAACACATAGTTAGATAGGCTCAGGGAAAGATGTGCATATTATAAGTATACAAAAAAAACAAACGTTTGAAATAAAAAATCATTATAATTTAAAAATAATCTGTTTTAAATTAAGGACAAATAGTTGGGATTGCCGTGTTTTTTATCGAATAATTGTTTTTTAAATAATTTTGTTATTTTTTATAAGTGAAGATATTTTGTTTTTTCAATAAAAAGTATACAAAAATTTCTTAGGCGCATAGTGTGATATTTTTTTCTAAATAATAAAAAAATAGTTTTTGACTATGGGTGTATGTATTGAAACCAATGACTATTACTATAATTACAGAACTTATAGAAATAAGGCAGTGCTTTATTTTTTTTTGTTCGAAAAAAAATAAAAATAAACAAAGAATAGATTAGTGTTATTATAATCAAAAGATGAAAAAATAATAGTTTTGTTACATCGTTATTTAATATCATAGTTTCATCTGGGTTAAGAAAGGGGGCCAGCTATTCAATTAGTCGAACATATAACTAGCGATATCTAAAAAAGTAGGCATGTTCTATTACAAAGAACAGTTGTTTAGGGAATCAATCGTGCAATAGAAGATACTAAGTAGAAAATGAATCACTATAAATCAGTACATTCCATACATTGAGTATAACTTTCTGCCAAAAAATCAGCAGATTACGTCACGTCAAGTAATACGTGTAGAGTAGGAGGAGGAAATGACTCATTTTTATAAGAAACAAAGTTTACATATTATTGTAATTATCTTGCTGCTTTTCTCGTCATTAGGAAATACTATCAGTGTTATCGCTGAGACGATCAACGAGTCAAGCGTAGAAGAACAGGTAGAAGACGTTGGTGAATCACAGGAAACAATAGAAGAAACATTGGTAGAAGGTGAGGAGCCGACTGAGGACGAGAGCGAACCGGTAGTACCAGAAGTAGTAGGCGATGAGCCTTTACTGGATAGAGAACCAAGAGCGTTACAGGAGATAACTAATCTTGATCATTTTTGGCTAACTCGTTTTTTGAAAGGGAATGCGAGTGGGACTCGCACACAGTTTCCAACAACATTCAGTAATTTCTTTTCAAACGACAGTCGGGCAAGAGTAGTATGGACCGGCAGTAGTCAACTAGGAAATCGAACAGGAAGTCGAATTGAAGGGACAGTTTCGTTACCAAGGCAGTTTATATTTCGTAATGGTAGTGATTATTTAATGGCAGGAGGAAGCATACCGACTTTTCCTTCCATGCCACTCAGGAACGCTTATCAATTTGGCAGTATTGTCTTGCAACATAGTCAAGGGGATTTTACAGCAACCATTCGTGAGCGAACACCTTATCAAATAAAGAATGCTGTTTTATCACCATCCAATACGAATGAAGGAACATTAGCAGATTTTCAAGAATTCATCATTACCATTGAACGAACGAAGGATGCCACGATTACGAGTCAACGTACCAACACAATGACAATTGATACCAGCTGGATATTCAATACATTTTTTGAAATCCCATCTAGTTGGTTTTATGGGTACTATCCTAATTATGTCGCATTTGCCTCTCAAGGAATCCGTGGCAGTTTCACAGAACTACCCTCTCATACATTAGCATTTGCTAGAAATCCATCGCAAGGAGCGAGTGCAAATCCATCGGCGCCTATGACTACACTGGCACAAGGGGCAACAACGACAGTGACCGCTGCGGCTCCAGCGACGGGATATCAATTTGCAGGATTTGATGTGAGTGGTACAGGAAGTTCGATCACGAATGTGAATACAGCCAATCGCACAGGTACGTTTACCATGGGATCACAAAATGCGACCGTTACCGCACGTTATGAGTTGAGTAATCGAACCTTGACTCTGGCACGTTCGCCACAAGCCGGAAGTGCAAGCAATCCAACTGCACCAACGACTACTCTGGTGGTAGGTGCAACGACGACGGTCACCGCAGGGGCACCTTCACCTGGCTATCGTTTAGCGGGATTCAATGTGACAGGTAACAGTACGATCACAAATGTTGATTTAACCAATCGCACAGCCACCTTTACTATGGGAACTGAAAATGCGACAGTCACAGCAGAGTATGCTTCGACGGTCATCCGCAATGCAGAGGATCTTGGAAAATTTTTAAGAAGCGAATTTCCTTATGATTCCAATGAACAGACGTACACGATCGAACCAGAAGCCAATCAGACAATCGATATGTCTGGACAAGGGAACTTTTCAGGGCGTAGTCAATTTTCAGGTAACCTGATCGGAAATGGGACGATCATCAAAAATCTTTCATTGGTGGCGTCAAATGCTTCTCTTGGATTGATCCAAACACTCAACGGCGGCAACGATTCTAGAATCGAAAATCTAACCTTAGCTGGCTTGGTACTCAATAATACACGAACATTGTCTAACTCAGCTGGAATCATCGGTCAAGTTGCTACTGGTACGTCAGTTGCGCTTGAAAATATCACGATTGATGAAAGTAGTCAAATCGCAGCGAATCAACCGAATGGAAGTGCGGGACTGATCGGGAACAATCAGGGGTCAGTAACAATCAAAAACAGTGACATCGCTGGTACTGTGCATTCCAACACTGCCAATGGTTTGATGGGGGGGATCGTTGGACAAAATGAAGGTCAATTGACCATTGAAACGAGTCTCTCACAAGTGGAATTTACCTCAGGGGGATCTTATACACTAAGTATAGGAGGTCTAGTAGGCGTAACCAGTGGATCAGTCACGATCACTGATTCAAGGAGTGAGAGCCATGCAGCCATCAATTCATTGAGCGGAACATATCGAGGTGGATTTATTGGTCGAGTGATTTCTCCGGGAAATGCGACGATCCAACGAAGTGCTAACGTCAGTGATATGCGTGGAAATAATAGTTATGTCGGTGGGTTTATCGGCCAAATGTCTGGAACTGCGAGAATTGAAGAAAGTTACCACAGCGGGCATGTCCAAGGAAGTACGAGCCTTGGAACCGCAGGCTTTGTCGGCTTGACTGAAGGCAGTGGTGCTCTTGACATCATGGATAGTTATAGCATTGGCTCTTCCAATGGTAATGGGGTGATCGGTGTCAATCAACTAGCAAGTAATGTTACGTTGAATCAACTCTTTGTCGCAGGTTTTACTGGGGGGCAACCCATCACTTCAAGTACGTCAGGGATCAATGTGACGAACGTTTATTATGATTCAAGTACCACGAATAAAACAACTACGTCAGGTGTAGGTGAAGCAAAAACAACCTTGGAGATGATCGAATCGACAACCGATATGTTAGGTTTTGGGAATCGTTGGCGGACCGATTTTTCAGTGGCTCAGCGAACGAATAAAACCTATCCTTACCTGAGTTGGCAGACCCAAGACACGCAACCGGTGATGTTTTTTGACAGCATCGATCCAATGGTCGATCGTCAAGTAACAGGTAATCAAGTGTCGGTAACGTTAGATCTACAAAACGAGCCATTGAAACTATTCAATCCATATAGTTCTGGCTTAGCTGGTGAAGCGACAGCAGGAACCTTCACTTTCAATCGTGGATCTATTGCAAGAGTGTCGATTGGTGTCATCAATCAGCAAGGCGTCGTTGGCTTTACTGCCCGACGAATGACGGCGACGAGCGCTCGTAATCCAATCGCTGGTAGTGATCATGATCCAGAGATTGAAAAAAATGATTTTCTTGAAGGTGAAACGACACAAATCAAAGCAGCTGCACCTAACGAAGGCTATCGCTTTGTTGGGTTTAGTGTGACCGGTGCGGGTAGTTCAGTTTCAAACATCGATTTGACCGCACGAACAGCGACAGTCACGATTGGAACTGAAAACACGGTCATCACAGCAGAATACGCCTCAACGATTATCCGTAATGCCGATGATCTTGGAAAGTTTTTACGAAGTGAGTCTCCTTATGATGCAAACGACCAGACTTACACGATCGAACCAGAAACAAATCAAACGATCGACATGTCAGGAGAAGGTGATTTTTCAGGACGTAGTCAATTTTCTGGTCATCTGATCGGAAATGGCACGATCATCAAAAATCTTTCATTAGTAGCTTCCGGTGTTTCTCTTGGATTGATCCAAACGTTAAACGGTGGCAACCTTTCACGAATCGAGAACTTGAAGTTAGAAGGACTACTCGTCAATGATACGAGGACGCAATCTAACGTGGCTGGAATCATCGGTCAAGTAGTAAGCGGTAAGTCAGTTGAGCTTGAAAATATCATGATCGATGAAAACAGTCAAATTGCTGCTAGTCAACCCTATGGGAGTGCCGGATTGATCGGGAACAACCAAGGTTCAGCATCGATCAAAAACAGTGAGGTTTCAGGAACGTTACACTCCAACACAGCTAATGGACTAATGGGTGGACTTGTTGGTAAAAATGACGGTCCATTGATCATTGAGAGTAGTCTTTCTCGAGTTACTTTTACTGGTGGTGGTTCATATACATTAAATATCGGTGGACTAGTGGGTGAAACCAGTAGTGAAGTAACAATCACTGATTCTGTAAGTGAAAGCCAAACAGCAATCAATTCATTGAGCGGAACATATCGAGGTGGAATGATTGGTCGAGTGACCTTCTCAGGGGAGGTCACGATCCAACGAAGTATCAATGCCGGTGATATGCGAGGAAATAACAGTTATGTGGGCGGATTTATCGGAAGGATGTCAGGAACTGCTAACATCGAGGAAAGCTATCACAATGGACATGTCCAAGGAAGTACAAGTCTAGGAACTGCTGCGTTCATTGGTATGACCGAAGGCAGTGGCGCCCTTGGTATCGTGGATAGTTATAGCATTGGCTCATCCAATGGCAATGGTGTGATCGGGATCAATCAATTAACGGATCGAGTGACACTCAGCCAACTATTTGTTGCAGGTTTTACTGGGGGGCAACCCATTACCTCAGATACGATGGGGATCACTGCGACCCATGTGTATTATGATTCCAGTACAACGAACAAATCTACTACGACTGGAGTAGGTGAAGCGAAAACTACGCTAGAGTTGATTGAATCAACAACCACTGCACTAGGTTTCGGGAGTCGTTGGCGAACCGACTTTTCAGTGGCTCAACGTACGAATAAAACCTATCCATACCTGAGTTGGCAGACCCAAAATACGCAACCATCTATGTTTTTTGATAGCATCGATCCAATGGTCGATCGTCAAGTGACGGGCAACCAAGTAACGGTAACGTTGGATTTGAAAAATGAGCCATTGCGATTATTTAATCCATACAGCTCGGGGTTAGCCACTGAAGCCACAGAAGGAAGCTTTGTTTTCAATCGCGGCAATGTCGCAAACGTATCAATTGGGGTCATCAATCAGCAAGGAGTTGTTGGCTTTACCGCACGGCGAATGAGTTTGACACTGGCCCGTGATCCCTTGGCAGGGAGTGCAGCTGATCCAAACGCTGACCAAACGAATTTTATCGAAGGGGAAACAACAACGATTCAGGCGGCTGAAGCAAATACAGGGTATCGTTTTGTTGGATTTAGCGTGACGGGCACAGGAAGTACCGTGACAAATGTTGATCAAAAAAATCGAACAGCTACTTTCACGATGGGGACAGAAGATGCAACAGTGACAGCAAATTATGTGCAAACGGTCATTCGTACAGCAGAAGATCTAAGTCGCTTTTTGAATCGTCAAGCACCTTTTGATCAAGACGATGAAAACTATTCGATTGAACCAGAAGATGGGATAGCAATCGATATGGCAAATGCAGGTACCTTTTCTGGCAGACAAGTATACGGAGCGAAATTGATCGGTAATCATGCGGTCATCAAGAATTTGACATTGACTAGTGGAGAAATAGACTTAGCCTTTATTCGCTCAGTCGGGAATGCTTCTTTACGAATTGAGAATCTAACATTTGAAAACTTGAGGGTGACGAATACTAGAGGACAGTCATATACCAACTATACAGCAGGGGTGATTGCTCAAATTGGTACAGGAAATATGGTTGAACTTGAGAATATCCAGATGGATAGTAACAGTAGCATTGTTTCAAACCAGTCAAATGGAAGCGGAGCTTTTGTTGGAACCAACAATGGACAACTAACGATTACGAATAGCCAAGTATCAAGTAATCTTCACTCGAATACTTCGAACGGTCTATTAGGGGGTCTCGTCGGTCGCACGACGGGCGTGCTTAACATGAGTCACTCTAGTTCAAAAGTGAATTTTACTGGTGGTAATAATTATACCTTGAATCTAGGCGGGCTGGTCGGTGAAGTATCTGGTACAGTAACGATCACCGATACACAGAGTGAAACTCGCTCGACAGTGAATTCTTCAACTGCTAGCTACCGTGGAGGGTTGATTGGCTATGTGACAGAAAATGGTCAAGTGCAGATTGAGCGAAGTATCAATTCGAGTGATCTCCGAAGTGGAAATAGTTCTATTGGTGGATTCATAGGTGTCATGTTAGGGAATGTCACCATCAATGAGAGTTATCACAGTGGCTATATCCTTGGAAATGTTGCAACTGGCACTGGTGGTTTCATTGGCAGGATTGAAGGAAATGGTCGCTTAACATTGACGGATAATTATAGTGTTGGCTCAACAAATGGGCATGGAGTGATCGGAACAATCGATTCGACTGCTACCGCTCAACTTACGAATTTATTCGTCGCAGGATTTACTGCTGGAGAACCAATTTCGAATACTACCACAGGAATCACAGCAAGCAATGTTTATTTTGATTCAAGCACGACAAGAAAAACAACGACAAATGGTGTGGGTGAAGCACGTAGTACTACAGGATTGATCGATAGAACGATAACTGAACTTGGGTTTGGTGAAAAGTGGTTCACAGGTTTTGCTTTGGGGAGCAATGCCAATCGAACTTATCCGTACTTGAGGTGGCAGACGAATGGGGCACAAACAGCCGAGTTCTTCCACTCGATCCAACCAGAAGTAGATACAGCTGTCTCAACCAACCAAGTAACAGTAACTTTAGATCTTGCAGGACAACCTGTTCGCTTATTCAATCCATATCAAGCGGACTTGGCAGGAGAGATCACATCAGGTACATTCCAGATCAATCGGAATAATGCCGAACGCTTTTCAATCGGGGTCATCAATGAACAAGGCGTCATTGGTTTTACTGGTATCGGAAATTATACAGATATCCAGCCAAAGAACCAAGTTTTGAACTATGGATATGGAGAAACGGATTATCAGGCAAAAGACTTTGTCACAGTCTTCAAAGATCAAACTGAAACAGAGGATTATGATGCACGTTTTGTAAGTTTCCCTGATTCACTAAATGGTCAAGCTGCACGTGTAGAGGTTTCAAAAAATGGCACAGTATTAGCTACAATCGATGTTCCTGTCACTTATCAGTTTGGTCATTCGCTAAATGTAAGAGGCATTAGTTTTCAAGGAACAGACCTACGAGCAGCAACTTTAAGCTTGAACAGTGATCAGACACAAATTGTTGCGACCTATAATAGTGCATTAGCTGGAACTTCGGTTCATTCCTATTTTGGAGATGATATGTACTATCAAATCAGGCACTATAACCAAGCAACTGTTTCTAGTGGTCCAATGAATGCACAAACACCAGATTTCGATTTTTCTGTAAATGGCAATCAAAGGTTAGATACATTGAATGGTTTCGGAACAAATCGAAGACTATCAGTTGCGAAAGGCGATATCGTGGAAATTTTCCATGCAGAAGCTAATGGCAGACTGGACAACTTCCAAGATAATGCGGTGCAGCCAAGGATATCGGATAATCGAAGTCATTATCAAATCACTGCGAAGGGGTTTGAACGAATAAACATCGATCGTTTAAATCCAAGGGAACAAAAAACAGTGTTAGGAATGTCTCGTGAAGATATGGATCGTCAAGTTGGGCGATATTTAGATGTCAGTCAATATCCAACCTTGAAAATTGAAGGTTTTACTCAATATCCTGATACATCAAAAGAAGGAGCGACGATTGGCAAGATCGTTGTCAGCGAGTCATTGGTTAATGGCGAAACAGCCACATGGGAATATACCGTTCCTTTTGTGGTGGAAAGTGATCCAGCGATCCATGTAACGTTACCGGTTCGGATGGCTTTTGATGTCTTAGACGATCAAGTGACTAGTGATGATTACCAGGTGGTCAATCATTCGACAACGACAGAACTGACAGTTTCCTTCCATACCAAAAACGATGTGGAATTAGCAAGTACTTCAGATATTGTCTTTTTAGATTCATCAGAACAAGAGACGACGAGCGAATCGATGTTTTTATATTTACAACGAATCGGTGCGGCACCATCTGACAAGCCGTTAGTTGGACAAGCAAGTACTTTTGCTGGTACCCAATGGGCGGAATCAGTGCCGTCAGATTCCCGAATGTCGCTTGGTTTTACAGGAAAATATTTTGGTGATACCACACAAAATAATAAAGTAACAGGCAAGTTAAATTTACACCTTGCTGCGAAGATAAATTGAACACACACAAGAAGGTGAACATGATCACACAGGAAACACAGAAAATAACTGAAAAAAATGAACAACAAAAGAAAAAAAGATTACTGGCGCTTCTTTTATTATTGCTTGCGTTCGTTGCGATTGGTTGGTATTGGTATGTCAATATCCAACCAACGCAGATTTTGTCGGACGATTTCCCGGAAATCAAACATGCGGAAAAAATGACAGGCGACCAATTGAAAAAATATGCCAATCAAGCGGTAGACGACAGTAATGTAACTATCAATGTGTATCCAGAAGTCAGTGTCAATGCGGATGGGAAAACGGGCAATATCTGGATCCAAAACTTGCCGACCAATCGCTATGGGCAACAAGCCATATTGTCTATGAAGGATTCTAAAGAAACATTATATGAAACAGGCTTATTGGAACCTGGATATGAAGTAACCGAATTGACATTAGCAAAAGAGTTGACGACAGGCACGCATCCAGGAGTAGTGGAATTAGAGTTTTATGATTTAGAAAATAAAAAGCTTATGGGTAAAACGACGGTTGACGTGACCATCAATGTCAATCAATAAAGAGGGAATAAAGCAATCATGCTTTAGGATATAAAGACATAAATAAAGGAGAAAACAAAATGAAAGCAAAAAATATTCTAGCAACAGGTTTGATGTTCGGCACGATTTTAGCAGCAGGGGCAAGTGTTCAAGCTGATATTGTCATCAACGGAGATGATCAAACGATCGATAATTCATTAGGTGGATCGATCGATAAGACTGCAGATGTGGCGATCGATGGAACTTTAGGTTTTGATAACACAGATCCGGAGGCACCAGAACCAGAAAATCCAGATAAATGGTTGAATGTGACGTTACCTTTAAAAGCGGTCTTCTTCACTGAACCAGAAGACTATAAGACAATTCTAGGTGGAGAGCATACGATTACCAATCATTCAGGTCGTCCAGTAAAAATCACTCTAGGAAATTACGCAGTTTCATCTGGTGATATCTCAGCAATCGATCGGTTAACATTGGTTGGTAGTTTAGGAGACAGCAATCTTTTGATTGAAAATGGTTTGGTGAATTCAAACTTATCAGGCAATTTGATGACCTTAGCTTCACCGAATGCACGTCCTGGTGATTTAACAGGAGCAAGCACAGCGACGTTTACTTTTGAAGGAGATGTTGATACTGATGTTCTTGATTTTCCAACGGATAAAGGATCAATCTCAATTGCAAGTACGTTGACATTGAATATTGAAGCGCTAGATGAAGCTGGAGATCCTTATCCATAGTTCAAATTGTGAGGTGATTGGATGAAACAAAAAAAACAAACAATTCTTTGTTTGTTCATGGCTTTAAGTCTATTGATCGTTGGATTGCCACAAACGCACATAGAAGCTAGTTCTAATACCATTGAAGTCACTGGAGAACTAGAGTTTGATTCAAATGCGACACAAGAAACAAGTCCCACAAAGCCGAACACCGATGATCCGAAAGAATCAGTGACACCAAGCGCACCGCCTAAAAAGAACGTTTTACCACCATTGGGAGAACAAATACAAATATTGTACGTTTTGACAGGTGTGATTTTGATTTTGATCGTTCTTGTTAGTTATCAAATTATTCGTGACAAGCGACGAAATCCAAAAAAAATGGGTAAAATCATTGTGAACTATTCATCGAAGAAATAAATAAAAAGCCGTAGATTGAAGGATCTACGGCTTTTTTAATGAAAAAAATAGCTTTATAACAGCACGTTCAACATTTTCGCAAATTAGAATTATTTGTTAAAAAAATCACTTGACTTAGAGTTCGGTTCAAGGTGTATGATTAAGCAGAAATAAAGGAGGGAAATTCATGTTATTAAAACAAATAAAAGGTCCTCAAGATCTAAAGCAATTGAAGCAAGAAGAGCTTCAACAAGTGGTAGAGGAAGCACGTGCCGCGTTATTGCAAAAAATCAGCCAATATGGTGGACATAATGGCCCCAATCTAGGCGTTGTTGAAATGACGGTAGCGCTACATTATGTGTTCGATTCACCAAAAGATCAATTTGTTTTTGATGTCTCACACCAAACCTATGTGCATAAAATGTTGACAGGAAGAGCGCAAGCGTTTTTGGACCAAGCGCATTACCAGGAAGTCTCAGGTTACACGAACCCATTAGAAAGTGAACATGATCTCTTTACGATCGGACATACATCGACTTCATTGTCTTTAGCAAATGGTCTAGCTAAGGCGAGAGATTTAAAAAACGAAAAAAATAATGTCGTTGCAGTGATTGGCGATGGGTCGTTGTCGGGAGGTTTAGCCTATGAAGGTTTGAATAATATTTCTGAACTAGGCACCAATACGATCATTATCGTCAATGATAATGACCAGTCGATCGCAGAAAATCATGGAGGACTTTACAAAAATCTCAAAGAGCTAAGGGAAACGAATGGTCAGGCGACGAACAATTTCTTTAAAGCATTAGGACTTGATTATCGCTATCTTGACGCAGGTAATGATTTAGCTGCTTTGATCGAGTTATTCGAAGAAGTAAAAGATCAAGAAGAGCCAGTTGTGTTGCATATCCATACCGTCAAAGGAAAAGGCTTCTCCTTTGCAGAAGAAAATCGCGAAAAATTCCATGCGGGTGGACCGTTTAGTCTCGAAACGGGTGAGTATCTGCGATCGAAAGGAGCAGAAACCTATAGCAGCCTAACCACAGACTTCTTATTGCGCAAAATGTCGGAAGATCCAACAGTTGTGGCAGTAAATGCAGGCACACCAATGATTTTATTTTCACCGGAACAACGTCAACAAGTCGGCGCACAATTTGTTGATGTAGGGATTGCCGAAGAACATGCGGCGACGATGACTGCTGGTTTAGCTAAAGGCGGAGTAAAACCTGTATGGGCAGTCCATTCACCATTTTTACAAAGAAGTTATGATCAAATTTCTCATGACTTAGCGTTGAATCGTTTATCAGGTACGATCCTCGTGACACTTGCTTCTGTAAACGGAATGAATGATGAAAGTCATTTAGGGATCTTTGATATTCCATTTTTAAGTCATATCCCAAATCTAGTCTACTTAGCCCCAACTACGAAAGAAGAATACTTAGCGATGCTTGAATGGTCGATCGATCAAACGGATCGATTAGTGGCAATCCGCGTACCAGTCGGCCCAATCACTTCTTCTGGTGAAGTAGATCGAACAGATTACAGTCAGTTATATAAGAACAAAGTCATCCAAAAAGGCGAAAAAGTAGCAATCATGGGTGTAGGTAATTTTTATGGTTTGGCAGAAGAAGTCGCTGTTGAATTGAAGAAACATCTCCAACTAACTGCGACGGTGATCAATCCAGCTTACATTTCAGGTTTAGATACTGAATTACTGGATGAACTTAAAGAAACGCACGATATAGTTGTAACACTTGAAGATGGTATCTTGGAAGGTGGGTACGGTCAAATGGTCGCTGGCTATTTAGGGGATGCAGCGATTCGTGTACAAACTTACGGTTTAGATAAAGCTTTTCATGATCGCTATGAAGCATCGGAACTATTAGCGGAAAATGGGCTGACAGTAGAGAATATCGTGAAAAATATTAAAGAAACGCTTGTCGAGCAACGATAATCAAGTCGAAGAAGTGCTTATTTATGGAGAGCGCTTTGGACCGAAGCGAGCTTACACTTGAACCAAATTTACATCAAATAGATAAATAAAATGATCTAGTAAGTAATCACTGAAACAGTGGTCTGCTTTCAATGCTGAGGATAGCGCATTGAAGCAAGCCACTGTTTTTTTATAGAAATACTTATCTGAAAATGATTAGAAAATTTACACAAAAAATATATATTCCTACAAATAATTTACTTAAAGTTAATCAGAAGTAAAAAGTGATTTTCTACAATTAGCAGTATAGAAAGAACAAAGGAGTGAACGCATGTTAAAGCTAGATGGTATTAGTAAGACGTTTAATCATCATGAAGTGTTAAAAGAAATCAATGTATCGATCGCTAAAGGTGAGATCGTTTCGATACTCGGTGCCTCGGGTTCAGGAAAAACAACTTTATTGAATATCATCCTTGGATTGGAGCAACCAACAAATGGTCAACTACTTTATGATGGCGAAGATATCACAAAACAGGTCATGGAAAAACGACCATTTAATATTGTCTTTCAGGACTATGCTTTATTCCCTAACCTAAGTGCCTATGAAAACTTGGTGTACGGGTTGCGAAAACAAAAAAATATCACTTCTAAAGAAGAATTGCAAGAATTGATCGATCTATTGGATTTGAATGATCATTTGGATAAACGCATCCACCAACTATCTGGCGGGCAAAAACAACGGGTGGCATTAGGTCGGACTCTGGTGATGAAACCCCAAGTATTGTTACTAGATGAGCCCTTAAGTGCATTGGACGGTGTCATCAAAGAATCGATCAAAGAACGTATCCAATTGATTGCTAAAAAACTGAACTTAACGACGATCATCGTCACGCATGATCCAGAAGAGGCATTGACCCTTTCTGATAAAATCATGGTTTTGAAAGATGGTCGAATCGCACAATACAGTACACCAAAAGAAATCGTGACGAATACGATGGAACCCTTTGTACAGGCATTTATTGTCGATCAGCTAAAAATCAAACGACGTAATATTGAACGGATCTTTACTCAAGCAACCGGCGTAGTTCATGAAAAAGTGGTTCGCTTCTCATGAGAAAGATGAAAATAGAAGCATTACTGCCAGCGTTCATCTTGTTTGGTTTTGTCCTCGTATTGTTTTATCCCTTAGCGAATGTTTTGAAAGAAGCGTTGACTGTTGAAGGCGGCTTTTCCTTTGAGTTGTTCAGGGAACTAGCAAGGAACTTCGATTGGCTAAATGCGTTAAGTAATAGTTTGCTCATTGCTGGGCTCACAGCACTTTTTGCCACCTTTCTTGGCTTTTGGTTTGCTTACGGGATGCACTTTACGAATCTACCCAAGGGGTTCAAATGGGTGATTGAGAAATGCTTTATGTTGCCAATGTTATTACCGACCATCACATACGGGTTTGTGTTGATCTATTCTTTGGGCCGTCAAGGATTGTGGACACGTCTAGTCGGTCAAGAGTTGTTTTCGATCTATGGAAAATCAGGTGTGATCTTAGGGTTACTGATCTATACGATCCCAGTGACTTTCTTGTTGATGAATGACGCCATGAATTATTTGGATAAACGCTATTTGACGGTATCCAGATTGATGGGAGACGGATTTTTTAGAGGATTGAAAATCACGATCCTGCAACCGTTGGGCAAAACATTTGGTGTTGCTTTCGTCCAAGCCTTTTTCATGGGGTTTACTGATTTTGGTATACCTGTAGCGGTAGGTGGTCGAGAACCCTTTATCACGACTTTATTGTATGAGTATTTTATGGGGTCGATTCCAGACTTTAATCGCGGAGCCGTCATTGCACTGATCATGTTAGTTCCTTCGATCATTAGTGTTCTGTTTTTGCGTAAGATCCAAAAAAATGATCATGCAACCCCCGGGACAAATACGTCAGTAAAAAGCAACCCTGTCAGAGATTTTTTCTTTGGTGTAGGACTGACAGTTGGTGGCCTGTTTATTGTCGGAGTCTTCCTCGTGATGTTCCTTCTTCCTTTTGTCGAAGGGTGGCCCTTTGATATGACTTTTACCACACGCCATATCGAAGCGTTCCTACAAACGTCTGATTTAAGAAGAACGTTGAATACAGGGATTTTCGTTGCCCTATGGACGGCGCTGTTTGGAACAGTAATTGCTTATTTGGCAGCAATTTTCACCGCTAGATCCACAAAACAAAGCGTGATCACAAAAACGATCGATAGTCTCGCTTCTGTCACGAACTCGATTCCAGGTATGGTTTTAGGGATTGCCTATTTGCTGGTGTTTAGCGGAACAACTCTTCAAAGTACGATCAGTATTTTGGTGATTGCCAACATGGTGCATTATTTTGCAACCCCTTATCAGTTAGCGAAAAGTGCCTTATTAAAAATGAATCCCAACTGGGAAAACACAGCGAAGATGATGGGGGATAGTTGGCTTGATACAGTGGTTCGCATCATTCTTCCAAATTCAAAGCGGACGATCGTGGAAATGGCTTGTTACTATTTTACAAATTCGATGGTTACGATCAGTGCAGTGGTGTTTTTGACAAGTGCCCGAACGATGGTGATCACGACCAAAATCAAAGAATTACAACATTTCGGCAGATTCACTGAGATCTTTATCCTATCCATCTTATTATTGTTGATCAATTTAACCGCAAGAATACTTGCGCAATCTATCATGAGGAGATTTGAAGCAAATGAAAAAATTAGTCAAAAAAGGGTTCATTTATCTGTCCTTCGCCAGCGCTTTAGGAATTTTAGGGGCGTGTAGTACGTCAAACGCAAGTGAGAATGCCAACGGTAACGAAGAGAAAGTCATCATCTACACGAATGCAGATGAAGAGCCGGTTCAAATCATCAAAGATGTTCTTGATTCGAATGGATTTGAAAACCAATACTTGCTACAATCCTTCGGCACTTCGGAATTGAGCGGAAAACTTTGGGCGGAAGGCACAGATATTGAAGCGGATCTAGTGACCATGAGTACGTTCTATTTGGATGGTGTCCAAGAAAATGAACCGATATTCAAAGAATTGGCATTAGAAGTCCAACCAATCGATGATCTGCCAAATTACCAAGCACCGATGACGACACAAGAAGGGGTCATTTTCTACAATACTCAAGCAATGGAAGAAGCAGACTTGCCTGTACCGACAAGTTTAGCTGATTTAGCTGATCCAATCTATGAAGGGCAACTAGCGATTTCTGATATCAACCATTCCTCAACAGCTTGGTTATTGTTCCAAGGATTGATTGATCAATATGGAGAGACAAAAGCACAAGCGATTTTAGCCGATATTTATGACAATGCAGGCGACCATATTGAAGCGTCTGGTTCGGGTCCGTTGAAAAAAGTCCGCGTCGGTGAAGTGGCGTTGGGTTTTGGGTTACGTCATCAAGCAATCAAAGATAAAAAAGAAGGATTGCCGATCGATTTTGTGGAACCAAGTGAAGGAACATATGCTTTAACAGAATCACTCGCGGTGATCGATAAAGGTGAAGCGACGAATCCTTTAGCCGAAGAAATGTTGAATGTGATCCTTAAAGAAGGTCGGGCAGATTTATTACAATTCTACCCAAGTAAACTTTATGAAACAGATGATCTAGCGGGGGTTGAAACCGCTAAAAATCAAAAAGTTTTCCCGGAAGCATTAACCCCAGATCTGCTAAAAAAACATGCCAGTCTAGTTGAATAGGAGAAAGAAAATGAGTGGAAAAACAAAGGTGATCGAACATTATGAAAAAGAAATCAATCACAGTAAAATCAATTATAAATTACTGACACCAGGTCCTCTGACCACGAGTCGTACAGTGAAAGAAGCAATGCTTGTCGATCATTGTACATGGGATGATGATTTTAAAGTCATCACTCAGGCGATTCGACAACGATTGCTTGATCTTGCTGGTGTCTCCAATGAAGCTTATACAGCTGTGTTGATGCAAGGAAGTGGCAGCTTTGCAGTTGAATCTGTGTTAAGTTCAGTTGTTGGCGCGACCGATCGTTTACTGATCTGTACAAATGGTGCTTATGGCGAACGGATGGTGCAAATGGCTCAATACCATGGCATTGATCATGTGATTTATCAAGTGGCTGAAAATGAAACACCACAAGCTGAAAAAATCGAGGAACTATTAGCGTTGCATCCTGGTATTACTGCACTTGCAATGATCCACAGTGAAACGACTTCTGGTATTTTGAATCCTTTAGAAGAGATTTCAGCAGTGACAAAGAAACACAAATTATGTTTTATCGTCGATGCGATGTCAAGCTTTGGCGGCATCCCGATCCCTGTTGGAGAGTTAGGAATCGATTTTCTAGTTTCAAGTGCAAATAAATGTATCCAAGGAGTACCTGGATTTGGCTTTGTGATTTGTCAAAAAGAGCTACTAAAAAAAAGTGCCGGACAAGCACGCACGTTGAGCATGGATCTGTATGATCAATTTCGTGTGATGGATGTAGACGGGAAATGGCGTTTCACTTCACCAACCCATACTGTTCTCGCATTTTGGCAAGCGCTAGAAGAGTTGGCGGAAGAAGGTGGTATCGATGCTCGCTATGACAGATATCAGATGAACAATGAGCGTTTGCGTGAACGAATGGCAGAAATTGGGTTTGAAGCCTATGTTAGTGAGAATCAGGGACCTTTCATCACGTCATTCAAATATCCTGAGAATATCCAATTCGAATTCCAAGCATTTTATGACTATTTAAAAGCGCATGGCTATGCGATCTATCCTGGGAAAATCAGTGATACTGATTGCTTCCGGATTGGGAATATTGGTGAAATCTATCTGGAAGATATCGAAAAAGTAGCTGGGTTGATCCAGCAATATATGGAGGAACGAAAAAATGATTAATGTGGTCATCTTAGATTGGGCAGGAACAGCAGTCGATTTTGGTTGTATGGCACCGGTGGCGGCGTTTCGCGAAGCATTCAAACATCAAGGGATCACTGTGACTGAACGAGAAATCAGAGAGCCGATGGGAATGAAAAAAATCGAGCATATCCAAATGATGCTAGAAATGCCTCGTATTGCTGAAAGTTGGTTAGAAACTCACGGACGTCAGCCTGAAACTACTGATATCGAGGCAATCTATGAAACATTTGAAGAAGTATTGTTCCAGCAATTGGCAAATCATGCAGAAGTGAAACCGGGTGTACTTGACACCGTCGCAACTTTACGTAAGCGAGGAACCAAAATCGGCAGTACGACTGGTTATACGAGTGAAATGATGGCAATCGTTGTTGCGAAGGCGAAAGAACAAGGGTATCAGCCAGATCACATCGTCACGCCAGATGAAGTAGACGGCAAAGGGCGTCCCTCTCCAGAGATGTTATTAACGAACTTGAATTATTTTAAACAGGAAAATAGACAAGAAGTGTTAAAACTAGGAGATACGATCTCTGATATACTCGAAGGGAAGAATGCGGGAGTTCTTTCTGTGGGCGTAATTGAAGGAAGTTCACAAGCTGGTTATTCCTTTGACACGTATCAGCAATTGACGGCTGCTGAAAAAGAAAAACTTTTTGCACGGGTGCGGCAAGAATTTTTAGAAGCTGGCGCAGATCATGTGATCGATCGGTTTTCTGATTTGCCAAGACTCATTGAAACAATTGAAGAGAAGCAAGCTGTTATGAATTGAATCAATCAACCATCAAGAGGTCGAGACCGAAATGTTTAGCCTTGAAAAATAAGGCGCTAGCCGCGAAAATTGTTCTTCCAATTTTTGTGGCTGGCGCCTTATTTTTTTCGAAGAGGTTACTTCTGTTCCTGCCATCTATTCGGTTTTAGGTGGTAAAGAATTAGTGGCCCACTTATTTTACGAAAAAAACAGCAGAATATTGCAAAACAATGCAAAATAGCGTATCTTAGATGAAAGGAGTGAGCGTCATGTTGAAGGAAGAACGCATCCAACGTATTAAAACAATGATTGATCAAGAAAAAAGTGCTTCGATCGAAGATTTAGCAGATCGCTTAGATGTATCTAAAGATACGATTCGTCGGGACTTGATCCAGTTAGCAAAACAGCGCCAAATCAAACGGACCCATGGCGGTGCTTTAGCGATTCAAAAAGAAGCAACGATCTTTGATTATGAGCAACGATCAACGATCCTAAATGATGTGAAAAAACAAATGGCTGAGCAGGCGCTTGAAATAATGGCAGATCCTTCCTCGATCATCTTTGATTCTTCGACTACAGTGGAAGCGGTGATTAGAGAACTACCGGACAAAAAAATCCATGCGGTCACCAATTCTTTATCTCACGCTTTATTACTAGCTAATCATCCGAAAACAGTTATTTCCTTATTACCCGGTAGATTACACAAAGAACAGTTGTTTTTATTTGGAACGGAAACAGTGGAACAGTTGAAAAATTATCAAGCAGACTACACACTACTTGGAGTATTTGCGTTGACAAGCGAAGGACTGTTCATCCATACAGAGGAAGAAGGCTTAGTGAAACGTCAGATGATCCAACAAGGACGCAGGGTGATCGCGCTAGCGGATCATACAAAACTAGATAAAACTGGTTTTTATAAAGTCTGCGACTTATCAGCGATTGATTATTTGATCACGGATCAAAAGCCTCCAAAAGCATTAGCCAAGGCACTGACTGAGAACCATGTAGAACTCATAGAAGCGAGGAAGAATGAATGAAAAAAGAAAACATCCAGTTAACAACTATACCAAAACCAGCGATTTTTCCAGATGTTCCCCCTGTCTTTTTGACAGAGGACACAATCACCGAACGGATCAACAAAACGATCGAACGCATGAAAGACGAAGCGATAGATCTGTTGGTGATATATGCAGATAAAGAGCATGGTGGTAATTTTGAATATTTTACAGGCTTTATCCCGCGATTTGAAGAAGGATTATTGGTGTTAGATCAATCGGGCAAATTCACGATGATCCTTGGGAATGAGAATCTAAAAATGAATGCCCATGCGCGGATCACTGCGGATTTGATCCATTATCCAGCATTTTCGTTGCCGAATCAACCAATGGACCATGAACAAAACCTGTCAGCTATTTTTGCATCATTAAAGGTGGCGGATAGAAAGAAAATCGGGTTAGTCGGTTGGAAGTTGTTTACGTCTATGACACAAAACAATCGCCAATTGTTCGATGTACCATTCTTTATCGTAGATGCGCTAAAACAAGCAATCACTGCGGAAACTGCTATCGTCAATGGCACTCATCTATTGATTGGTGAGGAAGGGGCGCGTGTCACGAACAATGCAAATGAAATCGCACACTACGAATATGGGGCAAATCTTGCTTCGTCTTGCATGCTACGTGCATTAGATGCCATTGAGCTTGGTGTGAAAGAATCCGAGATCGGAGAGTTGTTGCACGGACAAGGACAAGCGAATACAGTGATCACGATTGCTGCAACTGGACGCCGTTTTGAATTTGCGAATCTTTATCCGACAGCAAAAACGATCCAATTTGGTGATCCGCTGTCATTGACGACAGGCTTCAAAGGTGGCTTATCCAGTCGTACAGGATTTGTGATCGAAGAAGAAGCTCAACTGCCAGTAGAACAAGCTGATTATCTGGATCGAGTAGCAAAACCTTATTATGCAGCTATCGTCAGCTGGCTAGAAGCTATCCATATCGGAATGAAAGGGGCTGATCTCTATCAATTGATTGAAACAGTCTTGCCGCAAGCGACCTATCACTGGCATTTGAATCCAGGACACTTGACGGCGGATGAAGAATGGTTAGCCTCGCCCATTTATTCTGATTCGCAAGAAATCATCAAGAGTGGCATGATCTTCCAGTTAGATATTATTCCTTCTGTATCAGGATATACTGGAGTAAGTGCAGAAGAATGTGTGGCACTAGCAGATGAAGGATTAAGAAATGAACTGAAGGAGCAATATCCAGACATGTGGGAGCGGATCGTTAGACGTAAGCAATATTTAACGGACGTCTTGAAGATTCATTTAAGTGAAGAATTGCTGCCTTTATCAAACACTGTCGGTTATCTCCGTCCGTTCTTTTTAGCCAAAGAAAAGGCATTTTGTGTAGATTCAGTTGAATAAGCAACCTCCCTTCTTAACGATCGAGTAATCTGGTTGAGAGGGGATTTTTTTATTTAAGTGCAAAAGAGTATTCTCGTTGGGCCTCCTTTATTGTATAATATGTAAACGATTTCTTTTTGTGGAGGTAAAGATGAAAAAGGTTTTATTGATTGATAATGGACGTAAATATTTTTCGAAAGAACAATTGATCCAGAGCATAAAAAAAGCAAGTCAATGTCGATACACGGCGATTTCTTTTGCGCTGGGAAATAACGGATTACGTTTTTTACTGGATGACATGACGCTGACTGTCAAAGGAAAAACTTATTCCAGTCAATCAGTCAAAGAAGCATTGATTGCAGGAACAAAACAGTACTATGATGATCCTAATGGTACTTATTTGACGGAAACAGAAATGACAGAGTTAGCTAGTGTGGCTAAGGCAGAAAACATGGAAGTGATCCCGCTTATCAATACCCCTGGCCATATGGACGCGATTCTAACAGGAATGCAACAATTAGGCATCGAACACCCTTGTTATCAAACGTCGATTCGAACACTTGATTTGGATAATCAAGAAGCGGTCGCTTTCACCAAAGCACTACTTGAAAAATATGTGAGCTACTTCTCAACGATCACTAATTCTTTCAATATAGGTTGCGATGAATTTGCCAATGATTTAACTGATGGCGGGTGGCGAGGACTCCAGCAGTCTGGGAAGTATCGCGATTTTGTCACTTATACCAATCAATTGGCTGAACTGGTCAAAACCTATGGGATGATTCCGATCGTATTTAACGACGGCATCTACTACGAGGAAAAAGAACAATTTGGTCGATTCGATCAAGACTTAGTGATTGCCTATTGGACAGCGGGGTGGGACAACTATCACGTCAGTTCTGCCGAATTTTTACTTGATCAAGGGCATCAACTGGTGAATACGAACGATCACTGGTATTGGGTCATCGGTCGAAAAACAAGCGAACAAGGACATTACTCCTTTGATACAGCAAAAAACGCACTAGCGACAATTTCGACATCCACTGTAGTCAGCAATACCGAATTACCAGTGATGGGTAGTATGGTCGGTGTTTGGGCAGATGAGCCACAAGCAGAGTTTGTACTAGCCGATCTGTTTGAACTACTAGTAACAACTGTAAAACAATAGTCAAAACAAAAAAACTGTCATTCGATGGCGCACGTAGTTGCCCGTTGAAAATCAGTTTTTTTGTTATTTTTAATTGTTTAAAATGAGTGGCCATTCATTTGAAGGTATTTTCATTCGTTTTTTTATTGACAGTAATTCGCTACTAGCGTATATTATATTTTATAAATCGTAATCATTACTATTTGAAACTTGAGTGGTTTGATCGAAGCTGAAAATAGGGCAACGATTGAATGACTAAAAAAGAGTGAGAGAAGGAGAAAACATGCGCCAAAACATTACATTAGAATGCAAAGAAACGGGTGAGCGAATCTATCTGACGAGTAAAAACAAAAGAAATACACCGGAACGATTAACGTTAAAGAAATATTCGCCAAAGTTAAGAAAGAAAATGCTATTTACAGAAGTAAAATAAGGTGAAATGAATGTTCTAGAAAATGGGGGGATAAAATGGAGAAGCAAGACCTTTCAAGCGCATATAGACGATTGAAAAGCCCGAATATCAAAAACACGAAAACGTGCGCTCAAACTCATCCAACAATCAAAAAGATCGAAGAATAAACACTAATAGTAGTAATATCAATGGTTTCAATATAACTCCTTTTTTTGCTATATAACGATGATAAAAAACGTGTTATACTATTCAAAAATAAAGGGGGCGAAACCAATCGATATCAAGTATACCTATGCAACGATCAAGGATCTACCGCGAATTGTTGACATTTATAATCAGTCTATCGCATCGAAAAAAGCAACGGCGGATCTGGAACCGATAACGGTTGACTCGAGGGTCCCTTGGTTTGAGGCGCATCATGCTGATTCTAGACCGCTTTGGGTAATGCGTCATGGCGATCATATCGTCGGTTGGATCAGCCTTAGTGATTTTTATGGTCGGCCTGCGTATCAACAGACAGCGGAAATCAGTATTTATCTAGACCCAGTGACACGTGGTCATCATTTAGGTAAGGCCGCCCTTGACTTTGTGGAAACTCAACTGCGTCGTTTAAAAATCCAGACAGTGCTTGCATTTGTTTTTGATGTGAATCAGGCAAGTAAAAAGTTATTTCTCAAAAATGGATACGCCGTTTGGGGACATTTGCCAAAAGTTGCCAATATGGGCAATCAAGAAAATGACCTGATCATTCTAGGAAAAAAATATCAAAAGCAATAAAAAAGATGTACTTTTTGTCCATGTGACAAAAATGTATGTCTTTTTTTTTGCTTCTTACTACACAAATGACTCATTAAGTGCTAGACTAATAGATGAAACAGGTGTGAATATCTGTATTAATATTATTTCTATTTATAATGTAATGATCATGTAAATAGCGTTGAAAAGGAAGATGTCTCATGTTGCTTAAGGAAAAACAAGGTGTAGAAACTGTATCAGAAGAAGTAATTAAAGAAAAACAAGGTTCAACAACTGTAGTAGAAAGTTTAATCAATCATCAAGTTGATTACGTATTCGGTATTCCAGGAGCGAAAATCGATGGAGTATTCAATGAATTAGAAGATCATGGTCCAGAGTTGATCGTGACGCGTCATGAGCAAAACGCTGCCTTTATGGCGCAAGCAATTGGTCGTATTACTGGAGAACCAGGTGTGGTGATTGCGACAAGTGGGCCTGGTGCGAGTAATCTAGCAACCGGACTAGTCACAGCGACAGCAGAAGGTGATCCTGTGTTGGCAATCGCAGGGCAAGTAAAACGAAGTGATTTATTAAAATTAACACATCAAAGCATGAACAATGCTGCATTGTTTGAACCAATCACAAAATATAGTGCAGAGATCCAAGATCCTGAAACAATTTCAGAAATTATCGCTAATGCCTATCGAATGGCAAAGAGTTCGAAAAAAGGCGCTAGTTTTATCAGTATCCCTCAAGATGTGGTAGATGCACCAGTCAAAAGTGAGGTCATCAAACCATTACAAGATCCTAAATTAGGCTCAGCATCTTCAGGAGATATCGACTATCTGGTTGAACGGATTCGTGAAGCGAAGTTACCTGTATTGTTAGTTGGAATGCGTGGATCAAGTAAAGATGAAACAGCAGCCATTCGTCAGCTTGTTGAAAAAACAGGATTGCCTGTGGTAGAAACTTTCCAAGCAGCCGGAGTCATTTCTCGTCAATTAGAAGACCACTTTTTTGGTCGAGTAGGTCTATTCCGCAATCAACCAGGAGATATGCTGTTAAAACGGAGTGATTTAGTGATTGCGATTGGTTATGATCCAATCGAATATGAAGCGAGAAACTGGAATGCTGAAAAAGATGCTAGAATCATCGTCATTGATGAAACACCAGCTGAAATCGACAGTTTCATGCAACCAGAACGTGAACTAATCGGGGACATTTCTGCAACATTAGATTTACTGACAGAGTCATTAGAAGAAACACAAGTATCGGCAGATGCGCAAGAATATTTAAATACGTTGCAAGAAAAGTTGAAGGCACGAGATATTTGTGAAACCAGTAGTGAAGACGGGATCTTACATCCGTTAGAAGTAATCAATACACTGCAATCGAAAGTAACGGACGACATGACTGTGACGGTTGATGTCGGTAGTCATTATATTTGGATGGCCCGCCACTTTAGAAGTTATGAAGCGCGTCATTTGCTATTCAGTAATGGCATGCAGACATTAGGCGTTGCACTACCTTGGGCGATCTCTGCTGCACTAGTTCGTCCAAATACGCAAGTAATCTCTGTATCAGGAGACGGTGGCTTTTTATTTTCTGCCCAAGACTTAGAAACAGCTGTGCGTAAAAAATTGAAGATCATTCATTTGATTTGGAATGATGGTCGTTATAATATGGTCGAGTTTCAAGAAATCATGAAATATGATCGAGCATCAGGGGTTGATTTTGGTCCAGTTGATTTTGTTCAATATGCCGAAGCTTTTGGCGCTAAAGGTCTGCGAGTAAGCAATGCAGAAGAATTGGTCTCTGCCTTAGAAGAAGGATTTGCTACAGAAGGACCAGTCATCATCGATATCCCGATTGACTATCGAGATAATGAAAAATTAGGTGAAACGATCTTACCAGACCAATTTTACTAAGGGGATGTTCAGATGACAGAGAAAGTATTATATCAACATGGTACATTAGGTGCGCTAATGGCGGGACTGATGGACGGTACAACTTCCATCGCGGAGGTCTTAAAGTACGGTACACTAGGTCTTGGAACACTACATGGGTTAGACGGCGAAGTGATATTTTTAGACGGTGAAGCCTATCAAGGTAGATCAGATGGCGCATTGATCCATTTGTCCGGAGAAGAGTCCACTCCTTATGCGGCAATCACTGCATTTTCAGCGGATCGTTCATTTGCAGTCAAACATCTATCTAGCGAAGCATTAAAAGAACAAATCCTGAAGGACGAAGCAGGAAAAAATCTCTTTTTAGCAGTCAAGATCAGCGGTATATTTAAAGATATGCATATCCGGATCATGCCAAAACAAGAAAAACCATATCGACGCTTAGCGAAGATCTCAGAATCCCAGCCAGAGTTTCATCGATCAGATATTCAAGGGACAATTGTTGGGTTTTATACACCGGAATTATTTCAAGGGGTGGCTGCTGCAGGCTTCCATTTACATTTTATTGATGAAGAGAAAACATTTGGAGGGCATATCCTCGATTTTACTGTGTCGCAAGGAACAGTAGAAATCAGTCAAATGGAATCTTTGGTGCAACATTTTCCCACGAATGATCCGACTTTTATCCAAAATGAAATCGACTATGCAGATCTAGCTGCTGAAATCGAGCAAGCAGAATGATCTAGTCATTAAGAATCAAAAACAAATCATAGCGTTGCTCCTTGAATTAGGCTATAATTTTGGGCATAGAAGGAGTGATTTTGGATGTTATGGACAGAAAAAGAAAAAAGAGATGCTTATGAAATTTTGCTACTCCAACAAAAAGGACTTTTAGAAGCAGAAGACAACTGGTTGGCCAATTTAGCTAATTCCTCTGCATTATTGAATGAAACATTACCTCAAACAGTCTTTGCCGGCTATTATTTATATGATGGGCAAGAATTGATTTTAGGCCCCTTCCAAGGTAGAGTGTCATGTACCCGTATCAAAATGGGAAAAGGTGTTTGTGGCGAAGCAGCAGAAAAACAAAAAACATTGATCGTTGCGAATGTGAAAACCCATGAAAATTATATTTCATGTGATTCAGCCGCACAATCTGAAATCGTAGTACCTATGATCAAAGAAGGTCAATTGATCGGAGTACTTGATATCGATTGTGGTGTGACCGAGGGCTACGATGCTTTAGATCAAGAATTTTTGGAACAATATGTTGAGTTATTGTTAGGTGATTTTCCTGTAAATGTTATGAAATAAAGTGAAAAAGAGTTGAAAAAAAGTGTTTGATCACTTTTTTTTAACTTTTTTTTAGTTTATTGAATATTTTTGTTTTCATAATCTAATTTTAATGTTATTATCATTTTATAAAATATTAAAGAACCAAGAGGAGAATGAGTTATGACAAGCGAAACAATCGTTTTAGGACAAAAATATGTATGTCATCCAATCGGCATCAAAAATAAAGTAATTGGAGAAGTAATCGGAAAATTAGAAAACTGTGTGATTATGAGTGTAGAGGAATATGATCGTACAGATCACTTAGATATTCTAGAGAAATGTGGGAAAGTTGTCGCAAAATATACAGATATCTTTGAGTTGAGTCCCGTTGAACAGGTCTTTCAGTCACCAACCAAGCTGTACACACAAGCAATGGTATCTTAAAGTGATGAATACGCCTATCGCCTATCAGGAAGTCTGATTTGAATAAGCTATTGTTAATTATCAGACTTCCTTTAATTTGCATACATAATAGAAGCAATTGAACATTCATACATAATCGTTAAGAAATAGAATACTCGAATACAGACAGTTGAAAAAGAAGCAAGTTAAAAGGGAAAATAACTTTTAACTTGCTTCTTTTTCTTTTTACTTTACAAAAGGAAGTAAATGATTTATATTATTGACAAGTCAATAATTGATTAGTCAACGATAGTAGGAGGCAACATTATGGAGCTGAGAAAGTTAAGTCAATTGCTTTATCAGATAAAAATCATCAGTCAAGAAGGAACAGCTTTATTTGAAAAAGAAACTGGATTTAGTTTAACGAGGTACGAGATCTTGATGTTCTTACAAGAAAACGGGGAATGTTTGCAAAATAAGTTACAGAGCGATTTAAAAATCGATTTGGCAGCTATTTCACGTCATCTAAAGATATTAGAACAAAAAGGATATGTGATCAGAAAAAGAAATGAGAACAATAATCGTGAAGTATTCGTTTCTTTGTCCGATAAAGCAGTGAATGAATTGACCGAGTGTGAAAAAAAACATCAAGAATCAGATGACTCCCTGTGTGTTTCGCTATCAGATGAAGAAATCGATCAACTGACTAAATTACTAGATAAATTATACTAAAAATCAAAACGAAGAAAGAAGCGGTTAAGTAATGAATAAAACTCTAGCAAACAATGATTTTTCTGATATCGTCTTTGGCAGAAAATCAATCCGTGTGTACGACGAAAATGTGAAAATCCCTCATGAAGAAATGTTGGAAATGATCCAAGAAGCAACAACAGCACCATCTTCTGTGAATCTACAACCTTGGCGCTTTGTAGTAGTTGAAAGCGAAGAAGCAAAAGCGAAATTGAAACCATTGATCCGTTTCAACACAAAACAAAATGATACGTCATCTGCCATGGTCTTGATTTTTGGTGATATGAATTGCTATGAATACGGAGAAGAAATCTATGATCAAGCTGTGGAAGAAGGCAAAATGCCAGCAGAAGTTCGTGACGAACAATTAGCAGCGATCATTCCTTATTACAAAAATTTCACACGTGAACAAATGAATGACGTAGTGAAAATCGATTCAAGCTTAGCAGCTATGCAATTTATGTTAACTGCACGTAGCCATGGATATGATACAAATCCAATCGGCGGATTTGAAGCAGACCAATTAGCAGAAGCTTTCGATTTGGACAAAGAACGTTATGTCCCTGTAATGATCTTGTCAGTTGGTAAAGCAGTCGATCAAGGCTACGAATCTGTTCGTTTAGCTTCAGAAAAAATCACTTCTTTCAAATAGAAAGAAAAAGGAGACGGACGAATGATCATCATCAATGCAAAATTTACCATCAAAGAAGCAAAACGCGCTGAATTTTTAGAAGAAGCGACACAACTGATCGAAGCGACTAGAAAAGAAGATGGCTGCTTGAGTTATCAATTGTATGAGTCAACGGAACAAGTAAATGTCTTTGTGATGGTTGAAAACTGGCGTGACGAACAAGCAATCGAAGGACATAACCAAAGTCCATTGTTGCAACAATTGTTCAAGAACATGCCTGAATATGCAGAAAAAGAAACAGAATTGAATGTCGCAAAAACACTTGCTTAAAAGGATTTGCTGACACGTTCTTTTGCGATCGAAGCAGCTAAAGTAGAAAGAACGTCCACTTTAAGAGGGAGCAAGAAAAGTCTGATGTCTATTCATCCCTAAGACCTTTCTTGCTTCGCTCAAGAAGTGAAGCATCTACTCGAAAAGCAAACAACCATATTGAAAAAAAACTACATATATGGTATATTATGTAAGTATCTTGAAAATACCGTAACCCATTTTATTAAGGGGACGTTACGGATTCGACAGGCACAGTTCGAGCTTGAATTGCGTTTCGTAGGTTACGTCTACGCTAAAACGTTACAGTTAAATATAACTGCTAAAAACGAAAACAACTCTTACGCTTTAGCTGCCTAAAAACAGTTAGCGTAGATCCTCTCGGCATCGCCCATGTGCTCGAGTAAGGGTCCTAACTTTAGTGGGATACGTTTCAACTTTCCGTCTGTAAGTTGAAAAAGAGAACATCAGACTAGCGATACAGAATGCCTGTCACTCGGCAAGCTGTAAAGCGAACCTCTAAATGAGTTGACTATGAACGTAGATTTTTAAGTGGCGATGTGTTTGGACGCGGGTTCGACTCCCGCCGTCTCCATTCGGAGAAATCACACGATTTAGCTGAACGCTAGAATCCTTTTTATGAAGGATTTTAGCGTTTTTAGTTTTCGGTTGATTTCGCTTTTTGAAACTTTATCTAGGTCAAAATCTAGGTCAAAAATGTTTTTTTATTGTATTTTCTTTTTTTTGAGACGAGAAATCATCGTTTCTGTGCGTATAATAGAGCTGAAGAATAAATTGTGATATTATGATCAATTGCTTTTTTTAATTGAATAAGTAAATTACAGTTTTAACCTATGGATGTTCTGGGCAGGAGGAAAGAAAATGAGAAGTGAAAAGATATTGGCGATTGATGAAGATCTAACATTTAGAAGAATGATTTGGAAGGCATTACAGCCAACTGGCGTTTTGATCTATCAAAGTGATTCCGTCGAAAAAACACTGGATATCATGTCTAGAGTGACCTTTGATCTGTATCTTTTAGATATTCGTTTAGCTCATCAAACAGATGGCTACCATATTGTGCAACTGATTCGAGAGCAAGACAATCTTTCACCGATCGTTTTTTTTACTGAACAACAAAATGAAATTGAAATTATCACTGGATTGGAGATGGGAGCAGATTATTACATCACTAAACCATTCAATCCAACACTATTAAAGGCGCAAGTCATGGCTATTTTGGATAGACACAAGGTACTTAAAGAACAAACCACCAACTGTAAAGAAAATAAAATCATCATAGGTGATTTTTGCTTTGACAAAGCGCTCTATCGTTTATATAAAAAAGGCAGATCCATTGAGTTGTCTTCAAAAAAAATCAAGCTGATGCAATTCTTTATAGAAAATCCCGAACAGGTTTTTTCAAAGGAACAAATCTATCAAAGTGTTTGGAATGACAGTGAGCTGGATGCCAATACCATTATGGTTTTTATCAATCACTTACGAAACAAAATCGAAGATGATCCAAAAAATGTCCAGTACCTCAGAACGGTTAGAGGACTTGGTTATATTTTCTTACCCTCTGGTAAAGAAAGTAATCCTTCTAATTGAGCGAAAAAAATACCTAATGAAAGTAAATCTGCTGCACCACCAGGGCTTAAATTGCGTTTGGTCAATCGTTGATCATAGATTGTTAATTCATCAAGTAGCTGCTTCCATGGAAGCTTTGCTTGATGAATTTTTTTTGTTTCTTGTTGTACTTTTTGCCACTCTTGAATACCGCCTCGGTGAAGTATATTCCCGTCTTCGATTTCGCTCATCAATAAAACCAAGGCACGTAGAAAGACTTCATCGGGCGCATGATAGTTTGCTGAACGTAAGTAAGGGAGAAGAATGGAAGTAAGGCTGGGATAACACTGAGCAGCCTCGCCACGAATACCTGAAATACCATGTGTCAAAAAAAGCTCTTCCCCATGTGTACGGTGTGTTTTCCGCGCTAAGTCGTGAAAATCCTCTTTGATCAAATCATGTGTCAGTTCTCCTGTAAAATCTAGTATTTGCTCCGTCTGTTTAGCGTTTAATGGAAGTCTTTGGATAAAACGTTGTTGCATGTGCCAACCGATAGCGCCTAAGATGACTGCAAACGAAAAATTCGCTCCTTTATGTGTATTGATATCATTCGTTGCGACAAGCATTGCTTGTTCTGCTTGATACCCCATGCTTCTTAGTTTTTTAAATAATGATTTCGTATTCCCTTTATGAGTAAAACCTGCTTCGATATATTTTTGGAAAAAAGGTGTTAACGTTTCGATACTTATTTGAAAGGTTTGAAAATCCATATCATTATGCGCGCCATTTGAAATAGGATCGACTAGTCCTGGTTTTGGACTCAAGGCTACTTCATAAAGCAAAGCGTACGTTGCAGTTTCTGCGATCGTACCTATCAGTGTATGATCAGTCAATTTTTCTACGCTCCATTTCAGCTAAAATAAATTGTAATGAACGATCTAAATGCTCGTGGGTGATCAAGGTGATTTGTTCTGCGTTTTTTGTTTGCATTCCGCGATAGATCAGCCAATGTTCTTCAAGCGCTTTATCTCTCCGTCTGGATGAACGAATGGCGATATCGCGAAAATAAACGAGGTAAGCTTGTAACTCTAAGACAATAGATTTTAAACGGAGCATTTGGCTTTTCTCGTAAATAAACGTATTGAAGTCTGAAAAATTTTGCAAGACTTTTTCTGTTTGATCTGCTTGATTATAGCTTTCGCCTCGTAATAATAGTTCTTTCAGCTCAATGAAATCTTCTTTTGTCATCTGATTCATTGCTTTGATCGTGGCAAGTGTATCTAAAGATTTACGGATATCATAGATTTCGTAAGCATCTTTTATGCGAATACCTTTGACGACGATGCCGATCTTAGGCACGTGTTCAACTAATTTTTCATTGACTAATTGCTTCATTGCTAAGCGAATGGGTGTGCGACTGATATTCAATTCTTCCGCTAAGACTTTTTCATTGATTCGTGTATTTGCAGGAATATCACCAAGAATGATCGTTTTACGAAACGCTTCATAAATAAGTGCATTCAATGTTTTATTTTGAGTTAGATCCAAATTTTTTCGTAATGCTTCAACCACTTGTTTCATTTTTTTCTCCCCATTTCTACTTAGACATTCAGTTTCTGTTCTAAGTTTATCATGCTTTCCAACCCTCAAGAGAACGAACCCAAAAATATGTCAATAGCAGTTAAAACGGCTCCTTCACTTTGGCAGAACGTGAAAATTAGTATTCCAATAATGAAGGAGCCGTTCGTTTAGTTAGTCACTCTTGTTGGTACGATTGGTTTTTATTGTGGGATGTAAAATGGCATATGTCCAAAAAGAATAATTGTGACGACAAAAATAGTAAAAATACCCAAGGCATATTTTCCAGCTTCTCGTTGCCATTTCCCCATATCCAATCCGGTCAAACGTAACAAAAGATAGATAAAAGCGACTAAAGGGCTGAGCAAATGGAAGGCTTGACCCATCAAAGAGGCAAGAGCCATTTGCATATTCGTAAAACCATAGGCATGTCCGGCTTCTGCTAAAACCGGTAATACACCGAAATAAAAACCGTCATTTGAAATAAAGAAAGTACCGGGCGCTGAAATCAACGCAATAACTAATCCCCAGAATCCTGCTAATTGTTTTGGAATGAGATAAGTAAAGCTGTTCGCGAGTGCTTCAGCCATACCTGAACCTTGGAAAAGCCCCATAAAAACTCCCGCTGCAAAAACTAAAATCACGACTTGCACCGCATCACCACCATTTGCACCAATACGGGCGGATTGATCTTTTAGATTAGGGTAATTGACCATTAAGGCAATGCATGTTCCTACTAAAAATAATAAAAGAGGTGGCAAGGCAATCGAAGAGATAAATGAGCTGGCAACTAACCAGGCAATCAACACGATGGTGAGTACACCATTGAATACAAAATTTTTAGGACAGCGCATTTTGACTGTTTCAGGATCGGTGATTTTAGTGATTTCTTCAATTTCCTCATTTGATAATTGGGTAATACCTAAACGGTCACGTTCTTGTTTTCCCATCCGGCGTGCAACGAAAAAAATGACATAAAGCAAAGACAAGATCATTCCAGGAGCTAGGTAAGACAAGATATCCGCATCGACTTCCAATACTGCCATCGCTCGAGCGGTCGGTCCACCCCAAGGTAATAGATTCATGATGGTATTTTGAAGAATGATCAATACCCCTAAGTTCATCATTTTCATGTTTAATTTTTTATAGATAGGAATAAAAGCGGAACAGCAAATCAACGTAGTCGTTGTCCCATCGCCATTCAGCGAAACGGTTGCGGCAACGATCGCAGTTGCCATTAAAACTTTCATTGGATCGCCTTTGGCAAAATAAATCATTTTTTTAGTGATTGGATCAAATAGACCAGCGTCCAACATGATTGAAAAATATAAAATGGCAAATAATAGCATGATTCCTGTATTTGAAGTTGTTTTGATACCTTCTAATACAAAATCGCCAATATTTCCTTTCTGTGAAGCACCAGAAATCATTGCAACTAAGGTAAATAAAAGTGGAATAACCACAAGGGAAGTAAAAGGGGACATTTTCTTTTTCATGATGACATACATGAAGATAATGATCATTGCATAAGATAAAACGGTTAGTAACATACGCTTCTCCTTTTCTGATTGTATTATTTGTAAGCGGTGTCAAAATTAGGTGGGTAGAAAATTATTCTTAGGACAGAAAGAGTTGTATTTTACTAAAATTGACGCCTCCTTGACGACTCTAGGATAAGCAATATTTTAAAGGGAAGATAGGTGAAGTAAGAAAAAAGAACATGAAAAAAACAATTTGGTCTACCTAATCTTATCGAATGCTTAATAGTACCTTAACAGAACATTAATTCATTGGAAAAAGCTTTTATATCAATGTTTGTATTGCTTTTTTTGCCTGATTCAAGAAAAAGAAACAACAAAAAAACAATCTTATATCAGTTTGGAAAACATAATTGGTTGAATCACTCTATAATAAAAATAAGGACAGAAAAGAAGAAAGGAGCATGAAGTATGTGGCTGTTTACAAAACGAAGAAAGAAGCAACAACCAGCAGTGGAGCCCAGCCCCACAATAGTAGAAAGAGACAATGAAAAGATGGATGAAATGAAACCGGTTCCTGCATATATTGATGCTGCGCCAGCTGATGTTCAGCTTGTCAGTGTGGTAGCTGCAAGTTTAGCAGCAGAATATGATCCGGAGAGTCGATTCATTATCAAAAAAATCAAGCAGAGAAATCCGGAAGCAATTTTGGTTTCACTGATTGCTACAGGTGTAGCAGCGGGAGTCAATCCAAATAGTCAGTTTATTATACGAAAAATAGCCAAAAAATAAATGTTTTGGAGGAGAAAAAATGTTGCGGAAATTCAAAATCTCAATTGATGGAAAAGAATATTTAGTGGAAATGGAAGAAATCGGTGGAAGTCCGCAAACGAACCCAGTTCCAACACCAGAACGATCTACACCAGTGGAAGCGGTCGTACCATCAGAGGTCTCAACAACTGTACCAGAAACGAAATCCTCAGTCGAAGCGGGAGCGGATGCGATGACTTCGCCGATGCCAGGCACGATTTCTCGTTTATTAGTTACAGTTGGGGAGGTAGTGGAAATCAATCAACCTTTGATGATTTTAGAAGCGATGAAAATGGAAAATGAAATCGTTGCTGGAAAAGCTGGTCAAGTGACTGGAATCCATATCAGTCAAGGAGAAATGGTGAATCCTGGTGATCCACTTATCACGATTAGTTAAATGTTCGCTTTGAGAGTAGAGTCATTTTGGTGACTCTTGGTATTCAATATTAAGTAAAAGGAAGTGACATGTGTGGAAACACTTATTGAAGGAGTTATTGGCATGGGGCAAGAGCCGGGACGCATCGTGATGATGGTGATTGGCGGAGTCCTCATGTACCTTGGGATAAAAAAAGAATATGAACCAACGTTACTCGTACCGATGGGGTTAGGTACGATCTTAGTCAATTTCCCTAATTCAGGTGTGCTGAGTGCCGGTGGTGAGGCCGGCGCATTCCAAATTTTGTTTGATATGGGGATTACGACGGAGCTATTTCCGCTCTTATTATTCATTGGTATTGGTGCAATGATCGATTTCGGCCCCTTGTTACAAAATCCATTTTTATTACTTTTTGGAGCCGCCGCACAATTTGGGATTTTCTTTACGATCATCGTAGCGATCCTATTAGGTTTTGATTTGAATGATGCAGCTTCTATTGGCATCATCGGAGCAGCGGATGGACCAACTTCCATTTTTGTCGCGAACACGTTGAATTCGAAATATATGGGGGCCATCATGGTGGCTGCCTACTCGTATATGGCCCTCGTGCCAATCATTCAGCCAGTTGCGATCAAAGCTGTGACGACTAAAAAAGAGCGACGTATTCGAATGAATTATCGTGCAGGTGAAGTGTCGCAAACAGCAAAAATCCTCTTTCCTTTAGTTATTTCAGTCGTCGCTGGTTTGATTGCGCCTGTTTCTCTGCCACTTGTTGGTTTTTTGATGTTTGGAAATTTGTTACGAGAATGTGGGGTATTGGATCGTTTGTCGATCACTGCTCAGAACGAGTTAGTCAATCTCATCAGCATATTATTAGGGATCGCCATTTCGGTCAAAATGCAGTATGAAGAATTTTTACAGATCGATACGTTGATGGTTATCGGTCTAGGGCTGGTTGCTTTCATTATGGACTCGATCGGTGGAGTATTGTTTGCTAAATTGTTAAATTTATTCCGAAAAGAGAAAATCAATCCAATGATCGGAGCAGCAGGAATCTCTGCTTTTCCAATGTCTAGCCGCGTCATTCAGAAAATGGCAACAGAAGAAGACCCACAGAACTTTATTTTGATGCACGCAGCTGGAGCCAATGTATCTGGTCAGATTGCTTCAGTGATTGCCGGCGGCTTATTGCTCGCCTTATTGGTATAAGAAAGGAGAAAAACGATGTCAGCAGAGTTAATCAAATCTCTTGAACTACTAGTTTTAGGATGGGGTGGCGTATTCGTTGTTATCTTGATCATTTATCTTGCTTCGATGCTATTGAGTCGCTTGTTTCCAGTAAGAAAATAAAAAGAAGGTCTTGTACATGTATACAATCAAAAGATTATGGTTGGAAAAGGATGCTCAAGTCTATCAACAATGGCTGGAGCTGATCGAAAAATCCGGTCTCACATTGAATGAAAAGGTAGACTATACCTTTGGGATCTATCAAGAAGAGCGGCTGATTGCCACCGGTTCTTATGAGCGCAATATTTTAAAATATTTGGCTGTTGCGAAAGATTTCCAATCAGAAAATTTGTTGACGAAGATCGTTCAGCAATTAATTGATCATTTATCCGAAGAAAACAAAAGGCATTTCTTTGTCTACACAAGTCCTAGTAATCACCCGATTTTTCATGCTATGGGATTTAAAGAGATCATTGCCACTGAAACCATATTGTTTATGGAACAAGGTACACCTGACTTTCAAGATTATCTTGCCATGTTGAAGGCAAAAAAGAAAAAAGGTACAGGCTGTGGGATTGTGATGAATGCCAATCCTTTTACAAAAGGACATCAGTACTTGGTGGAGTGCGCAGCCAAACAAGCAGACCAAGTCTACCTTTTTATCCTTTCAGAAGATCGTTCAGAATTTTCCTTTTCCGAACGGTTCGAAATGGTCAAGCAAGGGGTCGCGCATGTAAAAAATGTCACGATTTTGCCGACAGAAGATTATCTGATTTCTTCCGCCACATTTCCTGCCTATTTTTTAAAGGAACATGCTACAGAAGAAGCGGCAAAAGTGCAAGGTACTTTGGATGCGCTACTTTTTAAAGAAAAAATTGCACCGATACTTGCAATTGAAAGTCGGTTTGTCGGTGAAGAACCCTACTCTAAGGTAACTGAAATCTATAATGAAACGTTGAAAAAGGTATTTGGAGAATCGCTTTCTTTGATCGTCCTACCACGCAAACGTATCAAAAGAGTAGCAATCAGTGCAACAAAAGTCCGAAAAGCCTTACAAGAAGATGACGTGCAGACATTACAAGCGTATTTGCCTGCTTCGACTTATAACTATATCAAAAATCATAAACGTAATAGAGGTGACAGGAAGTGAAAATTTATCAAAGTGCAGTGGCTGGAACAATTGAATCCAGTGATATCATGATCACGATCGATCCAAAGATAGAAAAAGGCATTGAACTTTCCTTGACAAGCAATGTCGAAAAACAATTTGGTCACCAAATCAGAAAAGTCATTATGGACACCCTTCAACAGTTAGGCATTGAAGCCGCCAAAGTAACAGCTGTCGATAAAGGTGCGCTTGATTGCACGATCCAGGCAAGGACGATTACAGCAGTCCATCGAGCTGGAAAGCAAGAGCGCTATGATTGGAAGGAGATCAATTCATGGAACGTTTAAGAAGAACGATGATGTTTGTTCCTGGTGCAAATGCAGCGATGCTGAGAGATGCGCCATTATACGGTGCAGATTCACTCATGTTTGATTTGGAAGACGCCGTATCTTTAAAAGAAAAAGATTCGGCACGCTTGCTCGTTCATATGGCATTAAAAACATTTGACTATAGCAAAGTAGAAACGGTCGTTCGAATCAACGCATTGACGGCTGGGGGTGACCAAGACATTGAGGCAATGGTATTAGCAGGGATCGATGTCATTCGCTTGCCAAAAACAGAAACCGCACAAGACATCATCGAGGTTGATCAGGTCATCACTTCAGTGGAAGAAACCTATCATATCCCAATGGGAACCACAAAAATGATGGCAGCGATCGAATCTGCAGAAGGGGTATTGAATGCAAGAGAAATCGCTAAAGCTTCCAAACGGTTAGTTGGCATCGCGTTAGGTGCCGAAGATTATGTGACCAATATGAAAACCCAACGATATCCCGATGGACAAGAATTGTCTTTTGCTCGAAATATGATTCTTCATTCAGCCAGAGTTGCGGGTGTTGCAGCAATCGATACTGTCTATTCAGATGTCGAAAATCTTGAGGGATTTCAAGCAGAAGTCCGTCTGATCAAACAATTAGGCTTTGATGGGAAATCAGTGATCAACCCACGTCAGATTCCATTAGTCCATGCCATTTATGAACCAACAGAAAAAGAGATCCAAGCAGCGAAAGAAGTGATCTGGGGCATCCAAGAAGCAGAAGCAAAAGGTTCAGGCGTGATTTCTGTGAATGGCAAGATGGTGGATAAACCAATCGTCGAGCGAGCAGAAAGAGTGATTGCTCTTGCAAAAGCGGCGAAGTTGATCAGAGAGGAGGATATCTAGAAATGGTTGTAAATAAAGTTGGTAAAGAGATTCCACAAACAGCAACAGTTGCTCATCGTCTGTACGAAGGTGAGTTGGACCATATTGAACCATACAAAGAAGCCAGTAGAAGCATCCATCCTGTCCGTCCGAATGACAAAAAAATAGTGGGAAGTCTCAAAGAAGCCATTGAAAAAACTGGACTGAAAGACGGGATGACGATTTCTTTTCATCATCATTTCCGTGAAGGTGACTTTGTACTAAACATGGTCATGGAAGAAATTGCATCTCTAGGAATCAAAAATATCACGATTGCACCAAGTTCAATCGCAAATGTCCATGAACCATTGATCGAGCATATAAAAAATGGCGTTGTGACTGGAATTACAACGAGCGGCTTGCGGGATAAAGTAGGTGCCGCGATTTCGGAAGGAATCATGGAAAAACCAGTAGTCATTCGTTCACATGGTGGAAGAGCGCGAGCGATCGCATCCGGTGACCTGCATATTGATGTCGCTTTTTTAGGCGCGCCAAGTTCGGATGAATACGGAAATGCCAATGGAACCGCTGGGAAAGCTATTTGTGGCTCACTAGGTTATGCCATGGTCGATGCAAAATATGCGGATCAAGTCGTTATCCTCACAGATAATTTGGTTTCCTTTCCCAATACTCCAATCAGTATTGCACAGACGGATGTCGATTATGTTGTAGAAGTGGAGGCGATAGGTGATCCTGAGGGCATTGCCAAAGGTGCGACACGCTTTACTAAAAATCCTAAAGAACTATTGATCGCAGAGTATGCAGCAAAAGTCATCACTCATTCCCCTTACTATCAGCAGGGATTCTCCTTTCAAACTGGAACAGGCGGTGCTGCACTGGCTGTTACTCGCTTTTTGCGGGAAGCAATGTTGAAAGACCAAATGACAGCTAGTTTTGTATTAGGTGGGATTACGAATGCGATGGTGGAATTACTGGAGGAAGGTCTAGTAGAAAAGATCATCGATGTTCAAGATTTTGATCACTTATCTGCGATTTCTTTAGGCGAAAACAACCAACATTATGAAATCGATGCAAGTATGTATGCTTCTCCAGCAAGTAAAGGTGCTATGGTAAATCAGCTAGATACAGCCATTTTGTCTGCGCTAGAAATCGATACAGCTTACAATGTCAATGTCATGACTGGTTCAGATGGAGTGATTCGTGGAGCTGTTGGCGGGCATCCAGATACAAGCATGGGTTGTAAAATGAGCCTGGTGATCACGCCACTCGTTCGTGGACGGATACCCACTGTTGTTGATCATGTCAATACGGTTGTGACTCCCGGAACTAGCATTGATGTCTTAGTTACGGAAGTAGGTATCGCCATCAATCCTGAACGTCAAGATCTGATCGAGTATTTTAAGGGTGTAGATATACCTCAATATACGATTGACGAGCTTAAACAAAAAGCATATGCCATCGTTGGCGAACCTTCAGCCATCCAGTATGGCGAAAAGATCGTTGCCTTGGTGGAATATCGTGATGGCACACTGATCGATGTGGTCAAAAATGTGTAGCAAATTATTCGATGGACCAATTGTGACGCATGAAGAGATCCTTATCGCAAGAGAGGCCCGTGCTAACAGACAAAGAAAATTATTGGAAGCAAATCCACAACATGTGTTGCTTTCAGCAACTATGAATATACCAGGTCCTGTCAAAACGTCAGAAGAAATCGCACAAGTCTTTCATATAGTGGTCGAAGCTATAGAAGAATGTGTTTCAGAAGTCACTCCATTGGTCCAATTGTACCGTAAGAAAAAAACAGGTTACGAGTATTTTTTGCTTCTTCCTTTAAGAAAAGAGCTACTAAAAAAGCGCATGATCGAACTCGAAGAAACATGCCCCTATGGTCGATTAGTTGATCTTGATGTACTTTTTTGGGAAGAAGGAAAGATGCAGCAGTTGAGTCGCGAGATGCTGGGATATAACCAACGGACATGTTACGTGTGTAACGAAGTAGCCAAAGTTTGTAGTCGCGAACAGAAACATTCCCTGCAAATGATACGCACACATATCCAGCAACTTGTTGAGAAAGGAAGAAAGTAAATGGCAAAAAAAATCCAAATGATGGAAACCGTTTTGCGTGATGGGCAACAAAGCTTGATTGCCACAAGAATGACTACAGCAGACATGTTGCCAATCCTGAAAACAATGGATCAAGCAGGCTATCATTCATTAGAGATGTGGGGTGGCGCTACTTTTGATGCGTGCTTACGTTTCTTAAATGAAGACCCATGGGAACGCCTGCGCTTGATCCGTTCACAAGTCAAACAAACAAAGCTACAAATGTTGCTTCGAGGACAAAATCTCCTTGGTTATAAAAATTATGCAGATGACGTAGTCAAAGAATTTGTCGAGAAATCGATCAAAAACGGTATTGATATTATTCGTGTGTTTGACGCATTGAATGATGTCCGTAACTTACAAACTGCTATTGTGACAGCGAAAGAAGCTGGTGGACATTGCCAAACAGCTATTTCTTATACAACGAGTGAAATCCATACGATCGATTATTTTGTGAGGTTAGCAAAAGAAATGGCGGATACAGGAGCAGATTCGTTATGTATCAAAGATATGGCGGGTGTATTGACTCCAAAAACGGGTTACGAACTGATCAGTCGAATCAAAGATGCCGTGCCATTACCCTTAGAAGTCCATACTCATGCAACAAGTGGGATCGCTGAAATGACCTATTTAAAAGCAGTTGAAGCAGGAGCGGACATCATCGATACGGCTATCTCTTCTTTTGCGGGTGGAACGAGCCAACCTGCAACTGAATCAATGGCTTTGGTGCTTGAAGAAATGGGCTATGAGACAGGGTTAGATATGAAAAAAGTAACAAAAATAGCAGAATACTTCAATCCGATCAGGGATCGTTTTCGCGAAGAAGGGATGTTAAATCCTAAAGTCAAGGACATTGAACCTAAAACATTGATTTATCAAGTGCCTGGCGGTATGTTATCTAATTTATTAAGTCAGTTGACGGAACAAGGATTACAAGACAGATATGAAGAAGTATTAGCAGAAGTGCCAAAAGTTCGAGCAGATCTTGGGTTTCCGCCACTTGTTACTCCGTTGTCCCAAATGGTAGGAACGCAAGCGCTGATGAATGTACTCTCTGGTGAGCGGTACAAGCTTGTCCCTACTGAGATCAAAGAATATGTTCGAGGGTTGTACGGCCGTCCTCCAGCACCAATCGCTGAAGCCATCCAACAAACAATCATTGGCGATGAACAAGTGATCCAAGAGCGACCCGCAGATTTACTAGCACCTCAATTGCCGCTACTCAAAAAAGAAATCAGTGAGTATGCAAAATCACCAGAAGATCTTTTAAGCTATGCCTTATTCCCTCAACAAGCCAAAGATTTCTTAGGGCGTCGCGAAGACCGTTTTTATGACGTACCACTGCAAACGGTTGAAGTGATGATCGACATGGACTGATATCAAAACAAGGATTCGGTTTTTAGCCGCGGTTGAGAGATAGTAAAATAAAGGTGGATATATGTCATTTTAGAGATGTTGAGTAGTTAAAATTCCCTACTCATGGACTTAGGGGCGATGTCTGAATCCTCAGTCTTGGGCGAGATTAACAATAAAAAAGGAACTGCGTGAACAGTCCCTTTGGAAAGCGCCGCTAAAAAAGGCGCCAAAAATTTCATTCGGTATAGTAGAAATAGTCGTCCTCTGTTAAAGTGACGGCTATTTCGTTTTGTCATGTTTAAGCAGTTCCACAATCAAATCAATTCAAAATGCTTCAATGCGTGAACGATCCCGCCTTCGGTATTTTTCTTCGTAATGAAGGTTGCAAGTTCTTTCAACTCATCATAAGCATTGCCCATCGCGATTTTGTGATCACAAGCTTCAAGTAAGGCAAAATCGTTCGGCCCGTCACCAAAACCAAAAGTTGGGACATTCTCTAATTTTAATGTTTCTTTTAAGCGTTTGACCCCTGCACCTTTTGAAATACCCTTTCTGACCGTATCGATCGAATAGGGACTATTGCGGTAAAAAGTCATGTCTGGGAAACGTTCATGATAATATTCATCACCTGATTCGGAAAGAATCAGCAACATATTGATCGGATGATCCTGAAAAGCGGAAGGATCGATTGGTGGCACATCTGAATGGATAAAGCCATAAGCTTTTCTCATGGTCTCTGTGTGATGAGTACTCCAAATGTTCTCTCTATTATAAAAACAAAGGGCATGACCTTGCTCTTCGATATGGTCAAGCATTTTTTGACATTCTTCTTTAGAAAAGCGTACAGAATAAATTTCTTCTCCTTCTACGCTAATACAAGAACCGTTCATTGTTACAGCGGAAGTAATACCTGCATCACGCATGATTTGTTTGATTTCCATTTCTGTCCGTCCAGTAGCGATAACAGGTAGGATATCATTCTCTTTTAATGCTTGGATTGCTGCGGCGATCTCAGGAGTTATTTTAGAATGTCCATCTAATAAAGTCCCATCGAGATCGAAAAATGTGATTGCTTGATAGTTTGTCACAAATAAAACTCCTTTTTCATTTGACTATCTTTATCTTATCAAAGAATGAACAAAAGACAAACGTTTCGTGAAGAATTACTGAACTTATTGGTTCAGCAACCATTTTAGAGTATACTATAGACAGAGATTGGAGAGTGAAATCATGATTTTTTTAACAGTTGGTCTTTTTTTGACCTTGATAGGGCTCTTATTTTTAATTTTGCCTTCTAAAGGTAATTTACCTTTCTATGGTTATCATTCAGAACGTGCCACTAGATCCGACGAACATTGGCGGATTGCCCAACGAACAAGCGGAAAATATTTCTTGATTTTCGGATTATTGATGACCTTGATCGGCTACGGATTAAAAATCACCGAACATACCAATTTTTTTATTATTGAAATGTTGGTCTTAGTGTTTCCGATCATGCCGATTTTTATATTAACAGAAAAAAAATTACAAACTTACGATTTGATAAATGGAGGAGACGAGCATGAACATTTTAATGATTGAAGATAATCAATCCGTATCTGAAATGATGCAGATGTTTTTTTTGAATGAAGGATGGGAAGCAACCTTCAAATACGACGGAAAAGAAGGACTAGATGCGTTTTTAGAGAATCCACAACATTGGGATATGGTCACGTTGGATCTTAATCTTCCAACATTGGATGGCATGATGGTTGGACGAGAAATCCGAAAAGTTTCTAGTACGGTACCAATCATCATGTTGACCGCACGAGATTCTGAAAGTGATCAAGTGATCGGTTTGGAAATGGGAGCTGATGACTATGTCACTAAACCTTTTAGTCCCTTGACGTTGATTGCACGTATGAAGGCATTACACCGTCGTAGCGAATTGGTAGAAACAAAAGAAGAAAATCCATTATCTGATCAAAATTTTGACATCCAAACCGATCACTTCAAGATGAATACGAAAACGCGTGAAGCCTACTTGAATAACCAACCGATCGATGGATTGACACCAAAAGAATTTGATCTTTTATTTACATTAGCAAAAAAACCAAGACAAGTATTTTCAAGAGAACAGTTATTGGAACTCGTTTGGGATTATCAATATTTTGGTGATGAACGAACCGTCGACGCCCATATCAAAAAACTGCGTCAAAAAATCGAGAAAGTAGGCCCACAAGTGATCCAGACCGTTTGGGGAGTAGGCTATAAATTTGATGATTCAGGTGTTGCCTGATGCGCTATTTATACCAACAATTACTGGCATTTTGTGGGATGATCGCGATGATCATCTTGATCGTCGGTATTTCTTTTACGCAATTGACCAAGCAAACCATCGAAGAAAATAATTACCAACAACTTTTTGGTTATGCCGAGTCGGTGGAGAAAACGACCCAAACCTTTGCGGATACGTTTCCTCAATTCAATCAAGATCAAGCATTCCAAAATGCGTTGGAACTGACTGAACAAGTATTAACTGAACAAAATGTCAATTTTATCTTTATTGATAAATATGAGCGAGTGATCTATCCAACGGCAGGGGTTTACTTGAATTTTACGATTACAGCAGATCAATGGGAAAGTTTGAGAAGCGGTCGCCAAGTCAAGTTTACTTCAAATAAAAATATCTCAGGAGAGAATCAAGCCACATCCTATGCTTTGGTTCCTTTCAATTTGAATCATGAGTTTTATGGGGGATTAGTTGTAAGCCAACCAGCCAGAAATATCGACAATAGTGTGCGATCAGTCACCTTGAACCTCTTCAAAGGCTTTATCTTCTCAAGTATTATAGCAATCATCGCAAGCTATGCCTTTGCGGCTTTCCAAGTCAAACGGATCAATCGTTTGAGAAATGCTACAAAAGAAGTCACGAATGGCAACTTCGATGTGCAATTACCTGTAAATGACAAAGATGAATTTGATGAATTAGCAGACGATTTCAATAAGATGACCAACTCACTGAAAGAATCACGAGCAGAAATCGAGGAACAAGAGAATCGGCGCAGACAATTCATGGCAGATGCTTCCCATGAAATGCGGACCCCTTTAACAACCATCAATGGCTTGTTAGAAGGCTTAGAGTATAATGCCATCCCAGAAAACCAACGGGAAAATGCCATTAAATTAATGAAAAATGAAACTGAACGTTTGATTCGTCTAGTCAATGAGAATTTAGATTATGAAAAAATCAGAACGAATCAAATCAGTATGGTCATCAAAAAATTTGATGGGACAGAAACGTTAAAAAACATTGTTGCTCAATTGGAAGCAAAAGCAGAAGCTGCGGGTAATCAATTGATTTTAGAAGCACCTGAACAATTAGACGTATACGCTGATTATGATCGGTTTGTACAGATCATGGTCAACATTATTCAAAATGCGATCCAATTCACTGAAAATGGAACGATCACAGTCACATTAGAAAAAGGTTATCTTGAAACGATCATCAAAGTGACCGATACCGGTATTGGTATGTCAGAACAACAAATGAAAAGCATATGGGATCGCTATTACAAAGTTGATCCATCTAGAAAAAATACAAAATATGGCGAATCCGGCTTAGGGTTACCAATCGTTCAACAATTAGTTCGATTGCATAAAGGAAAACTCGACGTAACAAGTGAGTTAGGAAAAGGAACGACATTTACTGTAAAATTACCAGATGTTGAAATCGAATGATAACTAAATCAAAAACCGTTAAAACAAGGCTTCTTTCTTGTTTTAACGGTTTTTTTATGAAGATCAACAAGCACAAGTCAACTCGCTTCTTTACAATCAGTGACATATGGGCTTTCGGCTATGGAAAGATCATGAGTCAACAATAAGATCGAAAAAGAATGATCATTGACTAAATCGCAAAGATTTGTCAAAAGATCTTGAATCTCGATAATCGACAAATCATCGATAGGGTCTTCGATGATCAGTTTATTTTTATCGGCGAGGATCGCATGCATCAGTTGCAATTTGATTCTTTCATACGTGCTCAACTCACTTACTGATTTTTTAAGCAACGAGGAATCTATCATTAGCTTATCTTGCGCTTGTTCCTGTTTGGCTTTTTTTTGTTTTTCGGGGATGTCCAAAAAGACTTGTTCTTTTAAATTAAGATAAGGGAAGAACGGCCAATTTTTTTGAACGATCATCAGATCAGTTCGTTCTGAAGCAAGGAGTTGTGCTTTGATCTCTGTGAAAATCACCTGTTGTTCGGCTTTCGAACCGATCAGAACAGTAAAACCGCTAAATGATATCAGTGAATCATGTTGGTTCATCAATGATCAGCTTCTTTCTTTTTAAAAGTCGATTTGAAATCATGAAAAGACAGGTACTAAGTAATGTGCTAATACTAACTAAACAAATGATCGTCTGTCCGATCCCTTTTAAGGTATCTACTAAAAAGTTATCGCTAAAAAAATCGATCATAAAAAAACTATTTTGGTCAATCGAGATCGATAAACCATTTCCAGAAGAAAAGACACTTGGTAAGTTCGGTAGTTCGAAGAAATCTAACAGAGCCAAATTGATTTTTTGGAGTAAAGCTTGATAGCCATTTTGGAAAGCAAAAACGATCAAAAGCACGCCAAGACAACTCAGAACTAATGGAATCAAGGATTGCCAAAAAACAAAGAAGAACATTTTTGGTTTGGAAAGACCCGCTAATCGCCAATTGATGATTTCCATACGATGACGATAGAGTGAGAGTAAAAAGAAAAAAAAGAAACACAAGGCAAACAGTGCCAGTATACAACTGATCACAACCAGATAGGCTTGTTGAAGTGTTTCTGATGAAGGCAAGTTCTCTTTGACATCAGAAGCATCAAATATCAACACCCGATCTTGGATTTGTTTGTGTAAAGTGGTTTGTAGATTATATAAGTTAAAGCTGATCAATAATAGAAAAGCAGAAAAGCTTGAAAACAAAGTATATAGAAATGTTTGTTTTTTGTAATAAAGTAATCGTGCGGTAGAATAACGGATCATATTCATACTTTTCACCTCAAGAATAGTATAAAAAATGAATATGAATAAAGTATGAAAATCATTTAGTGAAAAACCGAAATAAAGGAAGGCTGATCAAGTAGGACAAGCAAAGGGAACCTGGAGGCGTATAAAAAACTTCTTTAGTGACGCTATTCTTTTGGTCCTACTATGAGATCCAGTGCAAAAACTAATAGGAAAATGTATCAATTTCAAGATTTATGAACGAGCGATGAGTCCCCAAGAATCAAATGATTTGTCTGGGATCTTATTCGTTTCAGACTTAGAGTATGTATGAGGGGACAGAGGTGCATCGAATATGATTAGTAGCATCTCTTTGCACTTTTCAATCGTGCGGGTAAGAAAAAAATCACTGAGTAGAAATAAGCAAATCTATTTATATCTCTAGTTATTAGATCAAAAAAAGCACCCGAAGAAAGGATTTCTTCGAGTGCTGTTCGTTGAGTGATAACATTCGCTACTTGTTCTCACGTTGTTCATTCGTTGTTTTCTACTGCATCTTCACTATCCGTAGGTTCCTCGGTAGGAATACCATGGATATCTTGGAAAGTTTTTGTTTCGTAAAGATTTTGTGTCGTTTGATTGTTGTTCTCACTGAAGACGCTTGTTGATTTGTCACCAAGTGAACGCTCGGCATCACTTAGATGTTGCAAGCCATTTTTGTAATCAAACTTAGAAGTATCAAGTGGTTCTAAACCACTTTCTGTATAAAATCGAAGTAGATCGCCATTGTTGATCTGGTCTGAAACGGCGAGTTGCTTGCTGACTGCTTCACGTAAGGCAGTAACTTCTGCTTGTTGTTCTTCAGTCATATCGGAAAGGACTGCACCTGTTTGGGTATCATAGACAGCTCCACCATAATAGGTGTATTTAGGTGAAACGAAGTCACCATCACGGAAAGCGACTAACTGGTTATTATCAGGTGAGAAAAGATCTTGTCCTAATTGGATATAATTTTTTGAATCAACACCTAATAAATGAAGCAATGTCGGTAAAGCATCGACTTGGCCACCGTACGTATGATTGATCCCGCCTTTTGTTTGTCCAGGGATATGGATCATATATGGCACGCGTTGCATCGCTGCATTGTCAAAATTTGTCCATGTCGAACTTGTTTTACCAACTAATTCAGCTAAAGATTTGTTTCTTGTATTAGAGATCCCGTAGTGGTCACCGTATAAGACGATGACTGAGTTTTCATACAAGCCACTTGCTTTTAAATAGTTGAAGAATTCTTCTACCGCTGTGTCTAAATAGTTAGCTGTCGCAAAGTAACCATTGATTGTTTCATCGTTCGTATTAGCTACTGGGAATCCAGCTTCCTCATTCGTGAATTTTGAATAAGGGAAGTGATTCGATACAGCAATGAATTTTGAGTAGAAGGGTTGTTGCATCCGTTCTAAATATTGGACGGATTGTTCAAAGAATGGTTTGTCATGTAAACCGTATTGGAATGAGTTATCGTCATTCACGTCATAGTATGAAGCATCAAAGAAGTAATCATACCCAAAACTCTTATAAGTTTCGTTACGGTTCCAGAATGTACCAGCATTCCCATGGAATGCTGCACTGGTATAGCCTTTTGTTTGTTTTAAAATATTTGGTGCTGCTTGGAAAGTATTCTTACCACCAAGTTGAGTGAATAGCGATCCTTGGTTCAAACCGAATAATGAATTTTCCATCAATGTCTCTGCATCACTTGTTTTTCCAGCTTTTACTTGATGGAAGAAATTGTCAAAACTAAATGTTTCATTACTGTGGAATAAACTATTCAAGAAAGGTGTTACTTCATGTTCTACGCCATTTTCGTCTTTCAGTTTATAATCGATCACAAACTGTTGTAAGCTTTCTAAATGGATATAGATAACATTCTTACCCTCAGCTAATCCATAGAGATCTTGGTTTGGTTGCGCATAATGTTCTTTGACGTAAGTTGCTACTTCTTTCATATCATTTGGACTTGCTTCAGCTCGTACTTGGTTCGTTTGGTAAGTTTGGATACCGTCGTATACCATGAACGCGTTCAGTCCAAGATATTTAACTAAATAATCACGAGAGAATGTACGTGTCAATAACTCTGGGCGATCTGCTTCAGCTAAAAATAGATTTCCAGAGAAGATCATCACTGCTAATGTAGTAAAAGCAAACGCCATTCGAGCCCGTACAGGACGTGTGTCCATTTTGATTTTTTTCGTTGCTAAAAGTGCAATGATCAAAATGATATCGATCCAATAAAGGACATCATAAGGACGGAATAACCGTAAGGCACTTTCGCCTAAACCACTTGCGACTTTTCCGGCGCCTAGGATCGCGTTGATCGTAATAAAATCAGTGAACTCACGATAATAGATGATGTTAGAAAATAAGAGCAAGGTCAACAAGAAATAGATGACTAGCATCGTGATATACGCTGCTTTCGTTCGTCTAACATATAAGGCAATCCCTAAAAGAAGGATAGTCGTTGCGATCGGGTTGATGAACAAGATAAAATATTGGATGCCACTCTCGATCCCTAAATGGAAATCAAATAGATAAGTAGCAATCGTTTTGACCCATAACAAAACTGCTAGTAAAGTAAAAAATCCGAGCCTTTTATTTAAAAAAGCGGGTGTTTTTATTTTCAAATTAATCTTCCTTTCTGCACTCTTACATAAAAAAAGAGTGACATGAAACATACTCACGACTCACATACTCCTAACCATTTTACTAGTAGACCAAAATAGTGTCAATTGAAAGTACAAATCAAGCTTGATAGATTAAGATTTTCTTTAAGATCGCTAAGTTTTGTACAAAAATCTACACATGAATAGGGAGGACAAAAGTGCGCAGCACTGAGCAATCATCATGGAAAATCGGAAATCATTCTTCAAATTGTCTTTTTTTCAAATTTTTTTCTGAAGGAGCTACTTTCAGAACACTGTGCATTTCGTTTTAGTGGGAGATAAGGAGTTTTTATTTTAGCTCTTTTCTAAAGGAAACTACCTATAAGACAAGGAATCTCTAAGACAAGAAGCGTGTTTTTTGTTATACTAAAAAGGAGAATGAAAAAGCAGGTGAGCCAATGAAACTAACAATAAAAAAAAGAGCAGTCAAGAAATTTTTAAAAGGCTATCCATTGATCCAAGAAGAAGATCTAGTCCAAATGAAAAAAACGACAGAATGGGTAGAATTAATTGATCAGCAAGGGAAATTTTTAGGAAAAGGCTATTTAGGAAAACAAAACAAAGGGATTGGTTGGGTACTCAGTCAAAAGGATGAACCATTTGATCAATCATTTTTTGAACTAAAATTTCTGACAGCTAAAGAAAAAAGGACAAGCTATTTTAATGATGAGCAGACAACAGCTTTTCGTTTGTTCAATGGAGAAGGAGATGGGATCGGTGGTTTGATCATTGACTACTACGATAGCTTTGCTGTCTTTTCTTGGTACAATGAAACCTTATATTTGGCTCGTGAAGTTTTATTAAAAGCTTTTCAAGCTGCTTATCCTGAAATTGTCGGAATCTACGAAAAAATTCGCTTTGAAACAACACGATTACCGGAGAGCCAGCATGTGAATGGAGAAGAGGCCAAAGAACCACTACTTGTCCAAGAAAATGGAGTGACTTATGCCACTTATTTGAATGAAGGTCTGATGACAGGAATTTTCCTTGACCAAAAAGAAGTCAGAGGGGCATTGATCGATGGCTTAGCTTTAGGGAAATCAGTACTGAATATGTTTAGCTATACCGGTGCTTTTTCTGTAGCTGCTGCTATGGGTGGGGCAACAGAAACGACAAGTGTCGATCTAGCAAAACGAAGTTTGAAAAAAACTCGTGAACAATTTGAGGTCAACGGGTTGACACCGGATGCCCATAAAATCATCGTCATGGACGTTTTTGAATACTTTAAATATGCCCAACGCAAAGGTTTCTCTTATGATGTAATCGTTTTGGACCCTCCAAGTTTTGCTCGGAACAAGAAAAAAGTCTTTCGTGTAGCCAAAAATTATGGTGAATTAGTGAAAGATAGCTTGTCAATCTTAGCCGATGAAGGAATCCTGATTGCCTCAACAAATGCAGCCAATGTGTCGATTGATCAATTTCAAGCAATGATCGAAGATGAACTAATTTCTGCTGAGTATGAATACCAAATCAGCGGTGTTTATCGTTTGCCTGATGATTTTCAAACCATTGATTCTTTCCCAGAAGGAAATTATTTAAAGGTATTTGTTTATGAAATAAAAAAATAGAGAGGGCGTGAAGTAAATGTTTCAAGTAAAAGGAGTAAGATTTGGTACTGGACGTCCAAAAGTCTGTGCGCCCTTGACTGGTACAACTCGCGAAGAACTTCTGAGAGAAGCAATCCTGGCGAGGGAAGCCGGTGCTGATTTGGCTGAATGGCGTCTTGATTGTTATCAGGATGTCTTCAACAAAGAACAACTAAAAGAAACGTTAGTACTGATCTATGAAATGTTAGAAAGACTTCCATTGCTTTTGACTTTTCGAACCTTAGAAGAAGGTGGAACGCAAGATATTTCCATCAAAGACTATCACGATCTGTATAAATTTTTGATCGACACAGAATTAGTGGAAATGCTAGATATTGAGTTGTTCAAAATCGAAAGTATGGAAAAGGATCTGCTCCATGATATCCACCGCCGCCAGATCCCACTGGTCATCAGTAGTCACGATTTTAAAGAAACACCAGCAGATCCGGTCTTGCTGTATCGTTTGAATATGATGGAACATTTTGGTGCAAGTATCGGCAAAATTGCTGTGATGCCAAATAATGAACGTGATGTATTACGGATGATGGAATTGACTCGTCGTGCACATGCGTTTGTGTCAATGCCTCTAGTCACTATGTCAATGGGTGAGCTTGGCATGGTCTCTCGACTTGCAGGCAACGTGACAGGTTCAGCCATCACTTTCGGTGCGTTAGATGCGACACGAGCTTCTGCACCTGGCCAATTACCAGTTAAAGAATTAAAACAAATCATTAGTTTACTCAATGAAAATTAAGCTAGACGAAGGTGAAGATTTTGGCAAAGAAGAAACCAGTAAAAACGAATGCTATACGTATGGTAGAACAAAAAAAGATTGCTTATATAGAACATGAATATGCTTGGGATGAAGCACATATCAGTGCCTCATCCGTTGCTGCTCAGTTGCCAGGAAGTGAATCACGAATTTTTAAAACATTAGTAGCAGTGGGGAATAACACAGGCCCGATCGTTGCCGTTATTCCTGGAAGTACTGAACTTGATTTAAAAAAACTAGCAAAAGTCTCCGGCAATAAAAAAGTAGAAATGCTCCATCTCAAGGACTTGGAAAAAACGACCGGATATATTCGAGGTGGCTGTTCACCAATTGGTATGAAAAAATTATTCCCAACATTTATTGAAGAACAGGCAAAAGAATATGACCAGATCATTATTTCTGCTGGAAAGCGCGGACTGCAAATGGAACTTGCTCCAGAAGCAATCGCTGAGTTGACCAATGCAACATTTGTCGATATCAAAATTTAAAAACCACAAACAAAAAGCAAAACAAATGCTGAAACATCCATGAAAGGCGAACGACACGCGTTGCCTTTCATGGATGTTTCATTCAAGCAATGTTTTGCTTTTTTGTCTCTTACCATTGACTTTGCATGGCTGCGTGCATTCCTGAAACACGTCCCGTAGCAAAAGCTGCCGTGATATTAAAACCACCTGTATACCCATTTACATCAAGTAACTCTCCACCAAAAAACAGTCCGTTCAATACTTTGCTTTCCATGGTTTTTGGATTGACTTCTTTTAATGAAACGCCACCACCAGTAACAAAAGATTTCTCGATGGGAAATGTCTTATGGATCAATAGCTCAAAGTTTTTACATAATTCAGCAAATTCTTGGATTTGTTTTTCAGATGTTTGGCTACCAGTTAGTTCGGTCATTTCTAGCCGTTCAAGATAAAATTGGAGTAGACGTTCAGGTAGAAAACCACGCCACGCATTGATCAAATTCTTTTTCGATTCCTTACTTAGTTCCACTAACTCCTGTATCAGTTCTTCGACTGATTTCGTCGGGAAGCAATCTAAAGAAACAGTTACAGGTGCCTGCGTTTTTTGTAGCTCATTGTTGATGAAGCTGGAACACCTTAAAGCTGCTGGTCCAGAGATCCCAAAATGGGTAAATAAAAGATCCATCGTGTGTTCCGTGATCACTTTTCCTTTTTGGTTCAAGACACGTAACGTGATATCTTGTAAAGAAAGACCTTGCAACACTTTATCCGCAATAAATGACTCCTCAGAAATTAAAGGAGACTCTGTTGCATAAAGTGGTGTGATCGTGTGGCCTACTTTTTTGACCAATTTATACCCATCACCCGTTGCACCAGTAGAAGGATAGGTGCGTCCACCAGTCGTCAAAATGACGCATTTTGCTTTAAATTCATCAAATTCAGTACGCACACCATAGATTTGGTTGTCCTTATGGATCAATTTTTCTACACGTTCACCAAAAAACATCGTGACGTTCAATTCATTCAGACGATGAACCAACGCTTCAATGATCGTTTTTGATTTATTTGTCACTGGAAACATCCGTCCGTGATCTTCTTCTTTTAAGTGAACCCCTTGTGTTTCAAAGAATTCCATGATGTCAAAATTGTTGTATTGAGAAAACGTACTATATAAAAATTTACCATTTCCTGGGATATGCGTAATCAAATCATCGACAGGGCGATTATTTGTGACATTACATCGACCGCCACCAGTCATCAATAATTTTTTACCTGCTTTTTTATTTTTTTCGATCAACAAGACACTGGCACCGTACTCGGCTGCACTGATTGCAGCCATCATGCCACTTGTTCCTGCGCCAACAACAATCACGTCATAAGTTTTTTCCATTTTCTCACCTCACAGAGAGTGTAGCATATTTGAAGACGATTCGCAGAAAATGTTTTGACCTATGATTGAAATAAGCTAAAATAAAGTCAGATGAATAAAGGAGCGTGAACCTATGTCAAATGCAAAAGAATACGTACAAGCGATACAAGAAAAACTTCACCAAAAAGATGACGGCCAAATCGAGTTTCTGCAAGCGGTCGATGAATTTATGCCTACGGTCATCCAATTTTTAGAAAAAAATCCAGAATACATTGAAAAAAATATTCTAGGGATTTTAGTAGAACCAGAACGAGTGATCCAATTCCGTGTTCCTTGGCAAGATGATCAAGGAAACTGGCAAGTGAATCGTGGGTACCGAATCCAATACAATTCAGCCATCGGACCATATAAAGGTGGCTTACGTTTTCATCCAAGTGTCAATTTGAGTATTTTAAAATTCTTAGCATTTGAACAAATTTTCAAGAACAGCCTGACAGGCCTACCAATCGGTGGCGGTAAAGGCGGAAGTGATTTTGATCCAAAAGGAAAATCGGATCATGAAATCATGCGCTTTTGTCAAAGTTTCATGTTGGAACTGGCAAAACATATCGGACCTTCAATTGATGTACCGGCAGGCGACATCGGTGTAGGTGCTCGTGAGATCGGCTATATGTATGGTGCCTATAAACGATTGAAACAATATGATGCAGGCGTTTTGACAGGGAAACCTTTAGATTTCTGGGGAAGTAAGATCCGAACAGAAGCAACAGGTTATGGCTTAGTTTATTATGTAAAACATCTATTGAACGAAGAACAAGATTCATTTGCTGACAAAACAGTGATGGTTTCAGGCAGTGGGAATGTGGCAATCTATGCAATCGAAAAAGTCCATGAATTAGGTGGGAAAGTCGTTACTTGTTCTGATTCAGGTGGCTATATCTATGACCCAGAAGGTATCGATCTTGATCTATTAAAAGAATTGAAAGAAGTCAAAAGAGCCCGCTTAACAGAATACGCCAAAGAACGCTCATCGGCTGAATACCACGCAAATGAATCGGTTTGGACTTTGAAACAAGCGGCTGATATTGCTTTACCTTGTGCAACGCAAAATGAAATCGACGGACAATTGGCAGAGATCCTTGTAGAAAATGGCGTGAAGATCGTCGCAGAAGGTGCGAACATGCCATCCACATTAGATGCTGTTTCAGTCTATGAAAAAGCAGACATCTGGTATTGTCCAGGAAAAGCTGCCAATGCTGGTGGTGTAGCTGTATCTGCGCTAGAAATGAGCCAAAATTCACAACGTTTGGTGTGGGAAAGCAGCCAAGTTGATGCGCAACTTGATGAGATCATGGCAACGATCTATCAAACATGTCGTCAAACTGCCAAAGAATTTGGCAACGAAAAAAATCTTTTGCTTGGTGCCAATGTGGCAGGTTTTGAAAAAGTCGCAAAAGTAATGGCTATGCAAGGTTTAGTCTAAAAAATGGAAGTTTCTTGCAAATATTAGAAGCTTCTCGCATATTTGCTTGAAAAATAATAAAAAAAAACGTAAAGTATATCTGTAGATTGAAACTTTTAAGGAGGAACAAAAATGGCACACATTCATTTTGACTATTCAAAAGTTGCACCATTTGTCAATGAACATGAGTTAGGCTATATGCAGAGTCAAGTTACTGCTGCAGACAAATTATTACGAGAAGGAACTGGCGCAGGTAGCGATTTCCGAGGATGGATCGACCTACCTACGAACTACGACAAAGAAGAATTTGCTCGTATCAAAGCTGCTGCTAAGAAAATCCAATCTGATTCTGAAGTCCTTGTGGTCATCGGTATCGGTGGTTCTTATTTAGGTGCTCGTGCAGCAATCGATTTCTTACAACATACCTTCTACAACTTGTTGGGAAGCGACAAACGCCAAACACCACAAATTTTCTTCGCTGGAAACTCAATCAGCTCAACTTATCTTGCTGACTTGATCGAAGTGATCGGCGACCGTGACTTCTCAGTAAATGTCATTTCAAAATCAGGAACAACGACTGAGCCAGCCATTGCATTCCGTGTATTCAAAGAATTACTTGTTAAAAAATATGGTCAAGAAGAAGCAAACAAACGCATCTACGCTACAACAGACAAAGCAAAAGGGGCTGTTAAAGTAGAAGCAGACGCAGAAGGATGGGAAACATTTGTGATTCCTGATGATGTCGGTGGACGTTTCTCTGTATTAACAGCAGTTGGTTTATTACCAATCGCCGCAAGCGGAGCAGATATCGATGCCTTGATGCAAGGTGCTGCCGATGCAAGCAAAGCTTATTCAAGCGACAAACTTGAAGAAAACGAAGCTTACCAATATGCAGCAATGCGTAATATTCTTTACCGTAAAGGCAAAGTTACTGAATTATTGATCAACTACGAACCAGGAATGCAATACTTCTCTGAGTGGTGGAAACAATTATTCGGCGAATCAGAAGGTAAAGACCAAAAAGGAATCTACCCTTCAAGTGCAAACTTCTCAACAGACTTGCACTCACTTGGACAATACATCCAAGAAGGACGTCGCAATATCTTCGAAACAATCGTAAAAGTTGAAAAACCACGTAAATCGATTACAATTCCAGAACAAGCAGAAGACTTGGACGGACTTGGTTATTTACAAGGAAAAGAAATCGACTTTGTAAATACAAAAGCTTTTGAAGGTACATTATTAGCTCACACAGACGGCGATGTACCAAACCTATTAGTTAAAATCCCTACAATGGATGCTTACACATTAGGTTACACAATGTACTTCTTTGAAATTGCTGTCGGCATTTCAGGTTACTTGAATGGTATTAACCCATTCGACCAACCAGGAGTAGAAGCTTACAAGAAAAACATGTTTGCTTTACTAGGCAAACCAGGGTTTGAAGACCTTGCGAAAGAATTGAACGAACGCCTGTAAGATAGGGGCTAGAGAAGATTCTTAGTAATGCAAACGACTAAACATGTAGATACCATTTTATTTTAGTGGTACTACATGCAGAAAAGACAGCCGATTATTGGCTGTCTTTTTTTTGATGTAAATTGGACCAGTTGACCAGTTTCTTTCTTATCTGGATTGTTTAAAAAATCATCTGATTTACTTATAGCACGTTCTTTGACAAGGAGAGAGAGGTGAGCATATATCTGGGGGGAGATACTTCTTTGTAACTGAGTATAAATGGAGTGAGAAATATATTTATGGAGGTAGGATAGGTTGATCAAGGTTTATTGACAAATAAAGCCTACTAAATTTTTGGTTAAATAATTAAACTGCGTTTCCGTATGCATCAGTTATTGTGATCGTTCCTTCCTTAGAAACTCGATAAAAACCTACCGATCCTGATCCTCCTTGTTCAAGAATTGATTTACTTTGTGCATGGAATAGATAGTCTGATTCAATCATTTTATAGAAAGTAACCACGATATCCTCATTTTGTAATTCAGGAGAATCACTGATAAGTACTTGCATTGCTCGTTCCTGAGAGGTTATTGCATTACCTACAAGGGGCGAAGAAGCAGCCGCTGATTCCGTTGTTACCTCAGATGATTGAGTAGAATTTATAGCTTCTTGAATTTGTGAACTTTGAAAAGTTGATAAATTTTCTTCCGACGAAATCTCTTTATAAGTTGTAGTTATTTCAGTGCTACTCATTGAACTTTTAGATTGTGTATCTGACTCTGTACTTTTTGAAGTAGTTGTCTCACAAGCAGCAAGTAAAAAAAGACTATTTAGCATACCAATATAAATAATTTTTTTCATTGTATTTTCTCCATATAGATTATTTGTTTATTTATCGTACACTTCATATATGTATATTGTAAAAAGATTAGACATCCAAATTAGTGTTATGAACTTAATAACCTTGAATTGGGTTGTTAAAGTTATCGGTATAAAAAAGTTTGATTTACTAAGGGTATTATTCACAGAAAAAAATATTCATAATAAGATATAAGCATAGTAATAATAACTTACATTTAATTTTTCGACTTGAGACAGGTATTATAAGCACTAATTACAGTTAGTAAGTGTTAATATTTGTGTTCTTAGGTAATACATGCTATATTATATAAGTAATCTAATTTGAAACGTAATCTGAGCGATATATTCACACTATAAAAACTCCTTTTACCAAGTAATATTAATTGCAACAAAACACGTATGATATACGTAATAGGAGGAAATATATATGAATAACGGTACAGTAAAATGGTTTAACTCAGACAAAGGTTTTGGATTTATCACTGGTGAAGATGGACAAGATGTATTTGCACATTTTTCAGCTATCCAAGGTGAAGGCTTTAAGACTTTAGATGAAGGTCAAGCAGTTACATTTGATATTGAAGATGGTCAACGTGGACCACAAGCAGTAAATATCAATAAATAATTCAATAGACGAATTTGAACCATCTCCTTGTGAGATGGTTTTTTTGTTATTAGAAAATAGAAAAGAGGAAAACTATATGGACTACTTGAATTTAACAAATAGACATTCCGACTGGCTAAAAGTAGCTAACGAGATTAGTCAATTTGATTGGAAAGCAGCAAAGTATACAGCGGAAAAAATGAAGAATGAAGAATTTACAGATTGGGAATCAGTGATTATCGCAAAAGAAAGCGACAAAGTAGTGGGATTTTGTACTCTTGTAAAAAAAGATATTATCGACACAAATGAATATACCCCTAATATTGCCACTGTTTTTGTCGCACCAGCATATCGAGGAAATCATATTAGCCAGAAGCTAGTGGAAATAGGCGAACATAAATTAGGAGAAATAGGTTTTAGTAAAGTTTATATAACAACACAACATGAAGGGCTATATGAAAAGTGGGGATATCAGGAAATAACAAAGGAAAATGATCGGTTTGGGCGATTGATGCGGGTGCTAGAAAAGAATTTAATAGGAAAAGTATAATAAAAACTTGTCATAAGGTTTTATTATTTTTTTAGATTTAAAACGAATAAATCCGAGACGAAATTTTACTTAACTATTTATTAAACTACAATAGTTAAGTAAAATAATCTTTAATATCATCAATCATAAAGTCTTTGATCAATGAAACATCGTGAATGTAAGAGCCTTTTTTAAGAACCTCTTCGCAAGAAATGAAAGACCAGTTTTCTTCTTTACCTCGGTAAGTTGGATTATTCGAATAGACTACTCCATCTATCCCCGCCCAAATAATCACTGAGCTACACAAAGGACATGGTTCAAAAGTGCTATATAACCAATATCCCTCAGGTAATATATGTGTTTTTAATTGCTTACACGCACTTCTGACGGCATTTAATTCAGCATGAGAAGTGGGATCATGATCATCTAAGACAGTAGTTTTTCCGATGGATATAATCATATTTTTGTTGTCTACAACAGCAGCAACGATGGAATGATCTTGCTTTTGTAACTGAATCAATTTATGCATGATCCTTTTTTGAGGATGAAAATTCATAGTACATTCTCCTGAAATTTTATACAGATATTGTAGCATATTTTTTGTTGATGAAAGAAAAAAGCAGAATTGGTGATGAAGAAAAAAACAGTAAGAAAATCGCTTACTGTTTTTAATAAAAATGATTTGTCCCTACGAAGGTAGTCATATTATATCGAATTTTACTTTTTCTAAAATTTATTATTTTGACTTTTATAGAAAAAAATATAAAACTACAAGACTTTTAGAAAAAAGACCTGTAGCTTATTCTGTATTAAATCAAAAACCGATAACAACTCTCTGGAAGGCCATAAAGTCTTGTCAGCTCTTCCACTTCTCTTGGGTAGGTTTCCGTATCTTCTTTGTACAAGGAAACGATCAAGTTCGAAGCAAAGCAGTTAGCTTCGCTCTCAGATTTGCTTCTTGAATTTCTAGAGGATACATAGTAACTAGATATTTCTCGATGGAACAAAGCGTGTCCAAGTTCATGGGCACAAATGTAAAAACGTTCTTCTGATTCTTTCAGTGAGTTGTTCAATAAAATAATAGGGGAGCCTAATAGTTCTTGAAACTGTCCTTTTGGATTATCGAGAAAAGAAACATATCTGATTTCTATTCCTAATTTTTCAGCAATCACAAAAGGATTGGCGGTATCATAGGTACGCTTCAGTTCGCTTACTAGTTTGATAATATCCATCTCCATATATGCTCACTTCTCTTTGCCACGTTTTCGAAATTCCCAGAAAAGCCCTGTCAATACATCTTTCACACGTTGCTTTTCTTGTTCTGTCAATGTTTCTCCACCATACGCCATATTGACATTTGAATTGAGCATTTTGTCTAACTCAAATAAATCATCTTTATTTGCCCATTTTGGCGCTTGGTTGCTGCCCAATAAGAAATCAGTTGTTACCCCAAAATAATCCGCTACTTTTTTTAAATTTTCCGACTTGGGTGAAACACGATCCCATCTTCGGATCTGGCCATTAGAGATTCCTACGGCACGTTCGACTTCAGCAAAGGTTACTTTTTTTTCTTCTGCTAATTGTTTGATTCGCGCAACTAGTGTCATAAGGAACCACCTTTCTTGATATTCAAATAGCATAAAAGTCATTATGGTTGACAATTAGCTTTTAAGCTATTATAGTTTGCTTATACACTGATTCAATTGTTCGAAAAGTTAAGAATACAGTTACTTAAAAGTTCTTTCGATAGAGCATGCTTAAGATAAAGCATGCTTAAGATAAAGCGTATTCTTATGATTTCTATTGACTTTATAATAGCTTAAAAGTTATTTTGTGTCAAAGATGATGAACATTGAATTGTAATCAAATTGAAGTAGTCTGTTGGAATAGGTAAGATCAAACGAAGGTTAGGTATTCCAGAAAGTGGAGGGTGAGCAAAATGATTGTAGAGAATGCTGTGGTATTGAATGAGTTTAGAAATCTTGTAAGTAATGTGTACATTCAGATTTTTGTATTGATTCTATGTCTTGATTTTATTAGTGGTATCTGTCTGAAAACAGGAAAAAAGAAACGATTCAAACGTTCTGTGGTAAAAGATGTAATCAAATATTTGTTGATTTTACTTATTGTTTTGATTGCTTATCCCTATCTCAAAATTACAGGTTTTGAAGCAATTGGTATTGCTTTGGTTTTTTCGTATTGTGCGATCTATGGCTTGTCCGTTATTGAAAATCTAAGGAAACTAGGAATACCTGTACCTGATTTTGTTAAAGTACGTTTGAAAAAATGGCGTGATTTCTCAGAGGAGCAGGGGAAGTACAAAAATGATCGATAGGATTTTCTTAAAAGTGCTGCTAGGATATTCTTCTTATTTGGAGTAAACAAAAAAGACGTTTCTATGGCTCGTTTAGCCAAAAACGTCTTTTAATTCTCTATAGAATTATCAGCTGACATGAAAAGGGAACACTCCTTAGTTAGATTCGTGTAGCGCTTTTACTGCTTGCTCAATGGTGATCCCATAAGCGATGTGTTGTTCGTTCATTGCATCGATTGCCATGAAGCGATTCGTTGAACTATCAAATGCTACACGATAGCTGATGCTTGTTTTTGTGAATGTCATAGATATTTCTCCTTTCATTGGTATTTGTGCATTCATGAAATTTTTCATAAAACTTCCGAATACACCTTAAGTTTAGCACCATTCTAAAATTTGGGCAATCAATGTGCTATAAGATAGCTGTTACTATTTTACTTGAAATTAATTCTCTGAGATTCCCATCAATAATCCAATCATTAATAAGATAAATATACCAGTTTGAATATAGACCATCATTATTCACCTCTTTGACCCTAGTGTAGCTCTTTTTTAGCTTGGACTCACGAACAGTGGGGGATAAAGTTCAAACAAAATTGTCATATTTTTGGTTGGGATGACTGAAATAATAGTAACGAAGGAATCAAAATAGTGAAAATTGGAAGCGGTGAGCAAACACTTGCTTTGAGATATTTCGCAAACTTCATTATAATAAAAGAAAGGGGGCGAATCGCTATGCAAAAAAGAAAAAATTCTGGTAAACTAAGCATTTTTCTAGCAGTTATATCTGCTATCCCTGCTGTTTTAGCAGTCGTTCGAGCTATTAAGGAATCAAAGCAAAGATAAACTAAAAAAAACGTGTTGCTTACTTATCCGGTGGGATAGTGAGCAACACGTTTTTATATTAACCAACACCAAGAACAAAGTTTAATAACTTGTCAGAGTAAGTAATTTCTCCTTCAGAATCTTTGATCGTATCATTCAACGCTTGCATATCATCTGTGATGATACCATCTACACCATAAAACATCATCCGGCTCATATCGTCTGACTCATTGGGTGTCCATACATAGACTTTTTTGCCATCCTGATGGGCAGAATCAATGAAATTACGATTGATCGTACTGTACTCCATGGTCAAGAAATCGGCAGGTGTTACTGGAGGACCAACTAGATTAAAAGGCAAAATGTAGCCAACGTAAAAATTAGGGTTTTCCGCTTTTAAATCTGACACTGTTTGATAAGTCAAACTTTGTAAAATATGTCCATGTGTTAAAATAGTTTCTTCGTATTTTTTAACAAAATTTTTAACTAAATCATCCGAATCTTTTCGAGTCGTTTTGATTTCGATCAATAATTTTTGGTTCAGTTCATTTGCTCGGTTTAAATACGTATCGAATGAAACCAATGGCTCTTTGGCACCATTTTCAGTCACAGTCAATTTTTCCAGTTCTGCTAGAGTTAGGTCTTGCGGTGCTTTATTGACTCCAGTCAAATTTCTTAAATTGAAATCATGCATGACCACGAATTGACCATCTTTGGTTTCTTGGATGTCCATTTCTACATAATCTGGATGGTAATCTTTGCTCGTCTTTTCTAGTGCAGCAATCGTATTTTGTGCGCTGTTTCCTAAGCTAACGCCACGATGGGAAATCGTTAGAGGTTTTGTTTCAGAAGCAGATGTCAGGTAATTCATATTGTAAATACAAACACCAACACCGAAGAAAACAGCAAATAAAGTAAACGCAGTATTTTTTAAAGCTGTGTGTTTTTTGGGCACTTCTTGTGAAGAGAACCAGCTGGGTATATCTGGTAAGAAACCTTCATCATCCATAAAGTCTACAATGACGTAAAAAATTCCGACGGTAGACATCACAATATTGAACAAAAGAACGCCTTGTAAGAGTGTCATGGCAAAAACAGCACTAATCAATGAGTAATCGGAGAAATATTCCTCAACAAAGATCTGACCGGACAAGATCGCCAAGTAACTGATTGTTGAAATCAATAAAATCGTACCACTGATCACTAAAAATTGACCTGAAATCGCAAAAAAACGTGCTTTGGTCAAACGCCAACTCTCACGGATCGCTTCACGAAAAGGGCGATCTCTTAAAATCATTTCAGGTAATGCAAAGATTAAACGAATCCCGATATAACCGAGGAAGACATAGACAAGTAGAAAAGAACTCACGATGATCCAGCGGTTAGTGAAAATAAAATCCATAATAAATGCAGGAATTTTTATTTTAGAAAGTAAGTCCGAATTAAAACTTAATCCGCTGATTGGTAAAATCAAAAAAAAGTAAGCTAAGAAAAATAAAAAAATCATCGGACGAACTTTTTTTATTTGTCGGATGGTCAACTGTAATAATTGCTTCAATGAAATTGGTTCTTGTTTTTTGATGAAATAAACACTCATTAGCAAAAAAGTAAACTCAAAATAGACTAAGAGCAAAATCAACAATAAGACAGCGATCAAGGAGAAGAAAACTCCTGGATGTTGCGAAATCAGTGTGGGGATATTATCCGTTGAAAGATAATCGATCGACCCACGTTGTAAAATCAAGCGTGTCATACTACCAAGCAAAGGCAAACAAATAAACAAAATAAACCCATGCATCAGAACTACATCACGAAAATAAGCTTGTGTTCCTTTCAGGAAGTCCCAAGCATTTCCTAAACTTCGTTTTAAATAAACGATCATTATTATCACCTACTCCTAACATTATAGCGCAAAAAACATAAAAAAGGAGTACTGCAGGAATCTTTCATTGCAGTACTCACAGTGTATCTATTAAGAAATCATCCTAACAAGCCAGTCAGGAAGTTACCACCATAAATCAATGCCATGCTGTACAAAAAGATCGATAAGGGTTTAGCAATCAAAATAATCAACGTGTATTTTTTGACTGAGATATTTGTCAAGCCAGCCATTAAACACAAGGCATCGTCTGGTGCTACTGGTAAGAAGATCGCTAGCGCGAAAAGCTTTTCAAAACGACTTTGGTTTTCTAACCAACCAATATATTTGTCATATGTTTTATCACTGATCATCGACAGGATAAATGGTTTTCCATATTTTCTACCTAATAGGAAAATAATGATCGAACCGATAAAAATACCAACATAATTATAGATAAAGCCAGCGTAAGGACCAAAAATCAGGACACCTGCTGCGGTGCTGATCCCTCCAGGAATGATCGGTATAACGACTTGCAGTATTTGGATCAAGATAAAGATTATCGGTCCTAAAATAATTGAATCACCTACAAGACCTCTTAATGCGTTCAAATCTTTAAAGACGCCTAGATTAATAAAATAAATCGTGAGTGCAATTGAAAAACCAATACCGATGATCGATATAATATTCATTAATTTACGTGATACTGCAACGTTCATCCCTAGTCAACTCCTTCGAGGTTTTCATCTGATAATTGTATTTTACCTGAAAAGCGCAACTGCGCGCCACTATTTCAAGTGAGAAACAACAAACAATTTTGTAAGTTCAAACCAAGTATAGAGGATGAAACAAATTAAAACATCCATCTAGAGTCTTATTTACTTAATTTTATGATCTATAAAAGGATCATGGCTAGTTCACATTTAAATCCGGCGAAAGATCTTGATGTTCAAAATTGGCGAATCATACATGATTTCCACATCATCGATCAGATTCCCAAGTAATCGATAGGATTCTTGGCCATGAGAAGGGGTACCTAGCAACTCGTGGTAATAGATCTCCATACTAGGATCTCTAGGTGTATTCAACAGTGAGGCCAATGTATTCAAATCTTTTGGCGGATTTTTCGTTGTTCCTTGAAATTCGATATATAGTCCTTCATCTGTATATTCTAAGCCAATACGAATCTCATTGATCTCGTGTTCGTAAAAATACGTGAGAAATTCATCAATGATCCTCTTTGATAGTTCTTTTTCCATTTCCATGTGCGTTCTTTCCCTTCCCGGTAAACGTAAAATTTTCTAGGATAGGCACTAGTATACCAGCAATAAATCCCGTTGAAAACCCACTATTATATAGATTCAATCCTCCGTGTAATGTGCTGAGATTATGGACAAGAGTAATATGTAAAAAGCCTGCAATCACTCCATAAACGCCGCCATAAAATCCACTGATCGGGGCAAGCCCTGTACCGAAAATCGCAGCTACGAGCATGGTTGTTTCGGTCATATCATGCATCGTCCCTAATATTGAGGCAATGTAGATACCAATCAAAATCGGAAAACAATTTTTAACATGACTTCCAAATGAGCTGAAACCAGCCACTGAGATGATTCCTCCCACCACTGGTCCATTTAGCACACCACCGATCAGCAGGACGTAAGACATCAATAACAAGCCAACCAAGCCCATATTGATCAAGGTGGCGCCGATACCTGATGTGCCGATGAAATCTGTTGTAAGTTTTCCAGAAGACTCAAAGATTTCACGTAATCCTTTCAATTTGAAGGCATTAAAGAAGAAGCCACAAACAGCGGTTGATAAAAAGAATAAAAAAATGATCCAAGTCAATTCATGGTGGTAATCAGTCGAAAGAATCGAATGCACTTCGATCGAATAACTAAATTGCCGAAGGATACCTGTCACCAACATAGCAATCAAACCTGAAGTAAATCCAATATTATAAAGTGTAAAACCACGATGAAAGGTCAGAGTCTGAACAGCTAGGATCGGCAATAAAAAGCCAACGATCAAACCGGCTAAATTACCTAGGAAAGCACCTTGAAGGATTGGTAAACCCATCCCGAATGTAATATAGCTGACAACAGGGGAGAGTGCACTACCAAATAAGCCAATCATTACATATTGAGAAAACGGTTTGTGCATAAAATAGGCATATAAATAAACACCGAGGATGATGGAGATGGAATTGTATAGATTTTTCCCAAAGAATGAAAAACCTGCGACAGTCAATATGGAAGCAAACATTGCACCATTCAACATGACTTTATGGCGATAGGCGAGTAACACAGAAGAGAGTGTAAGTAAGCCTACATTCATAAATGCGCTTCCAAATCCACCTAAAGCAATATAGTCGGTCAAAAGATTACTGGGGGAGGTCATGATGACCATTAATCCCACGAGGTTATTTGATAAAGAATCGCTAAGCAATCCAATAATCAAAAAAAACACGCCTGTAAAAATAAGGTAAAAATAGTTTTTCCTTTGAGAAATGATTCTTTTTTTAGGATGAATATAAATAACGTCACTTTTATTCTTCATTACACACCTTCTTTTCCTTTTTATTTAACTATAACTTGAAAGAAAACTTTAGGTCAACTTAAATTCAACACAAAATCAAAAATTGTAAGGGGAAACAAATTACGCAAAAAAATATTTAGAAAATTGAGAAAATCAATAAAAAACACATATATGCTTTAAAATATAACAATTTAGGTATATTATTTGCAAAAATTGATCAATATCGGTTAAAATAAAAGAACAGAGACTGTAGCATGAAGTGGGGGAGTTTATTATGAGAAGAAAAGTCTATACGAAGGATCAAATTCTGAAAGCTGCATATGAAGTTGTTGCTAAAGAAGGATTTAAAGGTTTCACTGCACGAAATATCGCGAAGAAGATGGGGATATCTACCCAACCGATTTATTTAGAGTTCAAAAATATGGAAGATTTAAAAAATACGCTATTAGATGTCATCTTCCAACAGTTAGAAGAAGAAGTGTTTCCTGTAGAGCGTACAGGCGATAAAATCATCGATTTAGGATTGAATTATATTTATTTCGCTAAGAAAAACCATAGCCTTTATATGGCTTTATATATCGATGAGCATGGAAATGGTCAAAAGATGCATGATTTTTCTTATAATTATTTCCGCAAGTTATTAAAAGAGGACGCCCGCTATAAAGATTTATCGGAAGAGTATATTGATGCGCTTCATACTGGTACTTGGGTAACCATCACTGGTATTGCTTCATTGATGTCTTCTAGTATTATGCATCCGACAGAAGAGCAAATCATTTCGATCATCAAAACGACGGTCGATTCTGTACTTGCAATTGAAAACCCAGAAAAAATACGTTAATTACAACAGCATGAGGTCGAGACAGAAGTGTTTAGCCTCTAGAAATAAGACGCCATCCACGAAAAATGTTCTTCAAATTTTTGTGGATGGCGCCTTATTTTTCGAAGAGGTTACTTCTACTGTTAACGCCGTTTCTTCGTTTTTTGGTGGTGCGAGAAGACGAATGTCCCGTAAGCTATTTTATTCCAATCCTGTAATTTGAAAAGTGTTTTCAAATTTAAACATAACAGTTATGGTATTTAAATGACCAGTTTACAAAACAAATAAGATGAACTGGAGTGCATAATACCTCTTGACATTTGTAGAAAAAAGATTAAAAATAGTAGGCATGGAAGGTTGGCAGAGTGGTAATGCACCGGACTCGAAATCCGGCGAGCCGCAGTAATGTGGTGCACGGGTTCAAATCCCGTACCTTCCTTATATACCAACGTTTAGACACGATTTAGGTCGTGTCTTTTTTGTTGTATTTTTATCTTAAATTATTTTTTGACTCCCCTTTTGGTACTCCTTTTATAAATTTACATACTCATCTCATGTGATTTGTAAATTTACAAACACGATCTATTTTATGTATAAAGAAATTTCTCTATAAAAAGAAACAAGGGACAGCCTAGCTATCCCTTGAAAGTCAACCGTTATGGCAGTCTTTGCAACAGTAGCGACATCCATCGAAACTTTTGGATGTGTGGGTTGTGCTTGCTTTATGTAGGGCTTCTTCACATGTAGAAAATACGCCAATAAAAAGTGCATCCTCTGGACAATGCGTACATGAGATCACGTGGACTTCGTGATTTCCTCGCGCATCTGTTTTTTTGTTAAAATAATAAATTGCCATCTATATCTACCATCCTGATTTATTTCAACGTCTTGCTCGTTGATACTTAAATTATACGGGAAGGTTGAATGAACATGAGGATTATTTTTTCGCTATGATGGAAGAGGTTGTTTTAAAATACTCTTGCAATAAAAAGGATGTAAAAAAAATTCTTATAAAAATAGTGATTGCCAATTTTGATTTTTTTATGATTGAATCTCAAGTTCTTGCTGTTTGTTCCTAGTAATGGGGCAATCATTAGCTTCCTATCCTGAGCAATAAAAAATTTTATTTACAAGAAGATAAGCGCAGAAATCTAAACGACGGTGTAGTCTTTTTTGGTTTATGCGCTTGTTTTCTTGTATTCAAGTAATCTGTTCTCTATTTTAGATAGATTTTCTATTTATCTGAAATCAACTAATATAGCCATGATTTTTTAAGGATTTTTGATGTTCGCAAGGTGTTCCAACGATTGTAAAAGGAGTTATTTTAGTTGTCGTCGTTTGGCCATTCCATTCATAGGCGTAATTTCTACCGTTCCAATTCGTGTCGCAAGCGAAGCAGTGATATTCTACCTCTATTCTTCCAGTTGCGTCTTCTGCTTGAATCCAGCCGATAGACTGAGCGGTGCCGTTCGTGATATTCGCTTGATTTAAATCCCAATCATAAGGATCTGAGCTAAAGGCGCTCAATGGTGTAGCAGGTGTATTTAATGCCTTTTCCAAAATTGGATCTTGGGTTTGTCCTTGTGTAGGTGTTTGATTTACCAGCTGTTGATCATTTGGGCTTGTTGTTTCTGTTGTGGTTAATGAACGTTCGGTACTTTTTGTCTGTGAAGTATTCGTGCCTTCTTGAATTGTCGTGTTTTGGATTTCTGGTGCAAATAACGGGAATAGCATGATACCTAATATAAATGCCCCAATGATAGTTGTTACCCCTAACAATATCCCTAATAGTACTTTTCCGATTTTCATGTTCATCCTTCCTAACTTTAAAATAAAATATGTTCTTAAATTGAGCATCTCCGAAATTCGTTTTTTCGTCAAGTGATTTGATAGCAGGTTATAGTTATTGTATATTGATTTTTATTTCTTGAAATTTACCTATTCTGCAAAGTGAAGCAGGTAGTACAAAGAGATACTCAGTTATTTTCAAATGAAATAAGAGGTGAATAAAAAGTTTTTTTATATATTGTGCTGAGTAATTCTCACTTCTACCAAACAGAATATCTTACTTTTTTTCTCGCATGATGATTTTCTTACATGCCGACGTAAAAGACAGTGATGGATAAAAGGTCTCCTATCAAAGCGCAAACAAAGAAGATTTTAGACTGAAATAAAAAATGAAATCGCTTGTTATTTTGAAGATATATGTCTACAAAAATCTCCCTATTTATGAATAACATGAAATATTTGTAAACTATAGGAGAATCCAGTAGCTTCCTAGGATAAAACATGTTAAATTAATTGTTGAGTCTACTTTTTTTAAAGATAGAGATTTTTCATTTTATTTGTTTTCATGTGACGAAATTGTAAGAGTGAAAATCATTCATTCTGAATGCCTTCCTGTGATAAGATTCATGTGGACATAATAATGGAAAAGTAATTTTAGTAGGATGTGAAATAAATGTGCGGAATCGTAGGATTTGTTAATAACAAAGATAATAAAAAAGCAATCATCAATGACATGATGGATCGCATCATTCACCGCGGACCGAATAGTTCAGGTGAATACATTGATCGTGATGTAGCTTTGGGTTTTAGACGTCTAAGTATTATTGACTTAGAAGGGGGCACACAGCCCATTTACAATGAAGACCAAACAAAAATCATTATTTTTAATGGAGAAATCTACAACTATCAACCACTTAGAAAAGAATTGATCGATGCAGGTCATATTTTCAAAACCCATGCAGATACAGAAGTTTTATTACATGGCTATGAAGAATGGGGAACTGAGTTATTGCAAAAAGTACGTGGGATGTTTGCTTTTGCGATTTGGGATAATGAGAAAAAAGAATTATTCGGTGCAAGAGACCATTTTGGGATCAAACCATATTATTATGCTGAAATGAACGGAACTTTGATGTTTGGTTCTGAAATCAAGAGTTTTTTACCACATCCAGATTTCAATAAAGAATTGAATCGGGAAGCATTGAAACCATATATGACGTTCCAATATTCTCCTTTGAATGGGGAAACATTCTTTAAAGGCGTCTATCGTTTACCAGAAGGTCATTATTTCACTTACAAAGATGGCCACATGGATATCCAACAGTATTGGGATGCGAACTTTGAAGAAAAAGGCACACAAAGCCGTCAAGAATGGATTGATCAAATTGATGAAACTGTGAAAGCATCGATCGAAGCACACACGATCAGTGATGTGGAAGTTGGCTCGTTCTTATCAAGTGGGGTCGATTCAAGTTATGTGACTTCTGTTTTGAAACCAGACCATTCATTCTCAATAGGCTTTGATGATAAAACTTATAATGAAGCAATCGAGGCGCGTAAATTAACAGAAATGCTTGATTTGGATAATACCGCAGCTGTCATTGATGGAGACATGTCCTTTAAGGCTTTCCCTTTGATTCAATACCATTTAGATGAACCAGATTCTAATCCATCTTGTGTACCGTTGTATTTCTTAGCGAATCTTGCGGCACAAAGTGTACGAGTCGTTCAATCTGGCGAAGGGGCAGATGAATTATTTGCTGGCTATCAATCATATGGCTTTCACACAAATTCAAAATTTATCCGAGTGATTGCTCAAGGATTGAAAAAATTACCGAAAGGCACTCGCTATAACTTAGGTAGAAAAATCGGTAAGATGCGTAATTTCCATGGTAGGATCCATCTATATGAATCATTAGCGCCTGCCAAAGAATATTTTATCGGACATGCACGGATCTTTGAAGAAAACGAAGCGGCCAACCTGTTGACGCCAGAATTTCAACAAGCCCCAACAGTCAAAGAAATCATGGCAGAACATTATGCGAAAACGGAAGGAATCCAAGACGAAATCAACAAGATGCAATATGTTGACTTACACCAATGGATGCCAAAAGATATTTTGTTAAAAGCCGATAAACTTTCAATGGCAAGTTCACTGGAAGTGCGGGTACCACTTCTTGATATCGAAGTAATGAAATTAGCGCAACAAATCCCAAGTAAGTATTTATTGAATCAAAACAATACGAAAGATGTCTTTAGACAAGCTGCGAACAAGCATCTGCCTGAAGAATGGTCAAATCGTGTAAAACTTGGTTTCCCTGTACCGATCAAAGCTTGGCTGAAAGAAGAACATGGCTATCACCAAGTAAAAGAATTATTTGAAGCTGATTTTGCGAAAGAGTTCTTTGATCAAGCGAAAATCATCCAATTACTTGATGACCATCATGAAGGTAGAAGTGAAGAACAACGTAAGATTTGGACGATTTTCAGTTTCTTGACGTGGTACAAAGTTTATTTTGTGGATGAAACGATTCCTCAAGCTGAACCGATCCAATATGTAACAGTTTAGACGATCCAACGATGTTTCTATTGAACGCAAAAACGAAGAGTGCCGATCCATAATGGGTAGACTCTTCGTTTTTTTTTTTGCCGTAAATCGGAATGAGTTGATTTTTTATTCAAAGAGACGATAATATACAATCAGTAATGGACTTCTCGCTCGAATGTGCCATCTTTTTTATAGATCATTAAGGATGTTTCTTTATTACGAGCTACTTCTTTTCCTTTTTCAATGGCATCTTCTTTATGATCGAAGTGATTGCTTGCTTTTTCAGCGCCTTTAGAGCGAACGATCCAATGATCTTCTTCGAATTTGACTTCGACTGTGGCGTCTAATAATTTAGCTGCTCGCGGATTGCTATCATGCTTGTCATTTTTTTGTGGATTTTTCTCTTTTGAGAAAGCTTTCTTCTCTTTCTCATCTGCACTTTCCACCCATTCTTTGGCTTGACTGATTGCGATCGGGATTGCTCGATCATCAGGGTAACCTTCATCTAAAAGAGCATTGCCGATATCGATTGCTTTCTTTTTGGTCAACTCTTCCAAGTTCTTCATGGCTGGTGGGAAATCTTTCATATTCCAAGGCATAGTTAACTCCTCCTAAAAGAATAATTGATTTTACTACTATAACAAGTGTAATCTCAACTTGGTAAAAAGAAAAATCATCTGTTTCAATTTTTCCTGAGCTTGTTTTTTGCTCGTCAAGTAGAACTACTTAACAAAATCGTCAAAAAGGCTAGCAATCTGATAAAAATCATGGTAAGATAATCAAGTCTGAGAGTCATCTTAGAGGATTCTAGTATAAATGGGAGGGAAAATCATGCGCGTAAACATTACTTTAGAGTGTACTTCTTGTAAAGAACGTAACTACCTAACTAACAAAAACAAACGTAACAATCCTGATCGTTTGGAAAAGCAAAAATATTGCCCACGCGAACGTAAAGTTACTTTGCACCGCGAAACAAAATAATATGTCTAAAAAAGTTTGGGTCTGTACCCAAGCTTTTTTATTTTTAGTATAATCAAGTAGTAGATGAAAGGAGCGAGTCAAAATGTTTATTTCCATGTGGGCCCAAGACAAGAATGGATTGATCGGTAAAGATGGGTTATTGCCTTGGCGTTTGCCAAATGATATGCGTTTTTTCAGAGAACATACGGTGGATCGTTTATTAGTGATGGGGCGTAAAACATACGAAGGCATGGGCGACCTATCTCTTCCTTATCGCCACATCATCGTGTTGACTACCCAAGAAGATTTTGAGGTCAAAGAAAATGCAGAAGTCATGCATTCGATCGATGAATTATTGGCTTTTGCTGAGACTGTTTCAGAAGATATTTATGTTTCTGGTGGAAGTCGGATCTTTCAAGAATTATTGCCCCAGACTGGGATTATTTGGCGAACACTGATCGATGGTGAGTTTGATGGAGATACGTATATTGGAGAGATCGACTTTAGTGATTTTGAACTAGCAGAAGAACATATCGGTATCACGGATCAAGAAAACCATTATGCGCATCGCTTCCAAAAATGGGTAAGAAAGTAAGTTCTGATCATTGATGTATAAAATGAATGAGTGGAAGAAATAAAGAGAGATGTTCAAGATGGAAGTGACACTATAATAAGATACAATTAAAAAAGAGCACCTCAAATTTAGTAAAATAAATTTGGAGGTGTTTTTATCATGACAAAACATAATTATTATCCCAAAGAATTAAAGATTCAGATTGTTAAACGTTTGCTGGCAGGTGAATCAGCTACTGCGCTTCGAACAGAGTTCCATATCCCTAGTACTGGAACCATTTTTACTTGGAAAAAATGGTATCTTACTAATAATTTAAAAAGGCTTGATTCTTCTTCTGGTCGTCCTAGAAAAGAACAACTGACAGTCTTACAAGAACTAGAAGAAAAGAACAAGGAACTGTCCCTCTTAAAAAAATTTTTCTCTCAGGAAAGGTGGTGACATTAGAAAACATCGTTCACTTTATTAACCAGCATACCAATGAATTGTCAATTGTACGCTTGACGGAGTTATTTGGTATCTCAAGAAGTACCTATTATCGCAATCGGAATCGAGAGTTTTCTGCACTCACTTCAATTGAAAAACGTGTTCATCAGTTAGTTGTGGCAAACCATTTCTTATTTGGTTATCGAAAAATCCATGCTTTATTGAATCGAGAAATGTTTGTAGGTATTAATAAGGTTGCACGAATTATGAAAAAATACGGATGGAATTGCCTTGCTAAAGTAAAAAAACGTAAACATGCTGGGAAAATACACAAAACCTTTGATAACCTTATCCAAAAGAATTGGACGACAAACCAACCAATGGAAAAACTAACCACAGATATTACTTACTTGCCCTTTGGCAAATCCATGTTATATCTTTCTACCATTATGGACACCTTCAATAGTGAAATTGTTGCTTATCAATTGTCTGAACAAGCGGATACTCAGTTAGTCGTAGACACATTTAATCAATTAAAACATTTAAAAGAAACAACTATTTTGCATAGCGACCAAGGATCAACTTACACTTCGAAGGTATTCTGCGAACTTGTTAAACAAAAAAACGTTATCCAAAGTATGTCCCGTAAAGGAACACCTTCAGATAACGCTCCGATAGAATCGTTTCATTCCTCACTAAAGTCTGAAACGTTCTACATTTCAAAAGAACCAATAGGCTCTAATAATAGAGTAATCGAAATTGTCGAAAATTACATCTATTTTTGGAACAATCAACGAATTTTAGCCAAATTAGGCTATAATTCTCCAATTGACTATCGAATGAAAGGAACAAATTGAGTTGCTCTTTTTATTTTGTATCAAAAAATAGTTGCACTTCCGATCATGGGAGCATCTTTTTTTTGTCTTTTTTATAGAGAAACAGCTAAGTCAAGCGAGGGTTGCTCCTTAAGATTTAGCTGTTTTTTTGTGTTGTATAAAGAACATATAAAGAAATTTCTTGAATATTAACACTATCTTTATAGTCCTCTGTCTATGATGAAAACAAAGGAGAGGAAGAAAATGATCTTATTTTTAGGTTGTATCAGTATTATGTTGTTAGCTTATCTATTCTGGTTTTTATTTAAGGGGGAAGAGCAATGATGAGTGCAGTATTTCAAGGATTGTTTTTCTTTTTTATTCTACTTGTTTTAGCCGCACCTCTTGGGTGGTACATCAAGTTGATCATGACAGGGGAAACACCAAAATATGTACGTTTCATCCAACCAATCGAACGCTTTTTTTATCAATTGATTGGTCCTGAGAGTCAAAAGAAAATGACGGCGAAGCGCTATTTAGCGCATGTGTTGGGTGTTGGAATCTGTTCTTTGCTATTTTTAACCGGATTATTGATGGTCCAAGGTTGGCTTCCTGGCAATAATGGCGTGGAAAATCTGTCATTTGATTTAGCCGTGAATACAGCTGTTAGTTTTGTGACAAATACCAACTGGCAAGCTTACGCAGGAGAAGTGACACTGTCGAATACGACACAAATGCTTGGCTTGACTGTTCAAAATTTCTTGTCAGCAGCTGTAGGTTTAGCGGTTCTTTGTGCATTGATCCGCGGCATCATCCAAAGGAAATCAAGCCAACTGGGCAATTTTTGGCAAGATCTAGTACGCAGTTTGCTTTACATTTTTTTACCACTTTCATTAATTACTGCTGTACTTCTGATTTCCCAAGGCGTGGTTCAAACGTTTAGTCATGGGCTGTCTTACACTGGTCTATCTGGAGAATCTTTATGGTTGTATCTAGGACCTGTGGCCAGTCAAGTAGCCATCAAACAATTAGGAACCAATGGTGGTGGATTTTTTGGTGCAAATTCCGCGCATCCATTTGAGAATCCGACGATCTTTTCTAATTTCATCGAGAATCTCGCCATCTTGTTGATACCTACTGCATTGATTTTTGCTTTTGGCTATTGGGTCAAAGAATGGAAACAAGGTCGAACGATTTTGATCGTTTCGTTTGTTTTTCTTTTTGCAGCTTTTGTAGGTGTAGCAATTAGTGAATATCATGGGCCCGCTTTTACGGATGTACTGGGTTCACTGAATATGGAAGGAAAAGAAGTACGTTTTGGTGTGGGTTGGTCAAGTTTATGGGCTGTTAGCACAACAGCGGCATCGAATGGATCAGTCAATGCGATGTTGGACAGTTTTACGCCTCTCGGTGGTGGTATTCCGCTTTTCTTGATGCAATTAGGGGAGATCATCTTTGGAGGTGTGGGTAGTGGATTATATGGTATGTTGGCATTTCTACTACTGACGGTTTTTATCGCTGGGCTACTTGTCGGGCGTACGCCAGAATATTTAGGCAAGAAAATCGAGGCTTTCGATATCAAGATGGCTAGTTTAGTGATTTTGACGCCAGTATTATTGACGTTGTTTGGTACGATGGCAGTTTCACTGCATCCTGCTGTTTTAACTTGGTTGACCAATAAAGGGCCTCATGGATTTAGTGAGTTGCTTTATAATGTGACTTCTCTAGCAAATAATAACGGGAGTGCATTTGGTGGGTTGACGGCAGATACACCGTTTCTAAATCTTTTAGGAAGTGTCTTGATGTTGTGCTCTCGCTACATTCCGATCGTTGCTATTTTGTTCTTGGCTGAAAACATGGGAAGGAAGAAAACGATCGCGATCAATGATGGAACACTTTCAACAACGAATGGCACATTCATCTCCATGTTGATGATCGTTATCCTTGTTGTCGGAGCATTGAGCTTTTTACCAGCGTTGGCATTAGGTCCGATCGCTGATCATTTTACCTTAAGTTAGAAGGAGTAAAATCAAATGAAAACTATTTATGTATGGGCAATCAAAGAAGCCTTTGTCAAATTAGACCCAAGACAACAAATCAAAAACCCAGTGATGTTCATGGTCTACATCGGAGCGATCTTAGCGACGATTCTTTGTTTTGAACAAACAACGGTGCCTTTATGGTTTACTATAACGATCACCTGTTTGTTATGGATCACTTTGTTGTTTGCAAATTTTGCCGAAGCAGTGGCAGAAGGTCGCGGAAAAGCGCAGGCAAATAGCTTGAAGCAGGCAAAAAAAGAAGTAGTCACTTATAAGATCAATCGCTTAGAAGACATTGAAAACCAAGAATTTATTGAGATCAAATCTTCTGATCTCAAAAAGGGGGATCTGATTTACGTAGTATCGGGTCAACAAATTCCGGCGGATGGTGATGTAATCGAAGGAGCTGCTTCAGTGGACGAAAGTGCCATTACAGGGGAATCAGCGCCAGTGATCCGTGAATCAGGGGGCGATCGAAGTGCCGTTACTGGTGGGACGACGGTGGTTTCTGATTACTTGGTGATCCGTGTGACATCCGAAAATGGACACTCCTTTTTAGATCAAATGATTTCAATGGTGGAAGGGACACAACGAAAGAAAACCCCGAATGAGATCGGGTTACAAATCTTTTTGATCACGTTAACGATCATCTTTTTAGCGGTCTCTGTTAGTTTAGTTCCTTTTACCGAATTCAGTAGTCAGCTGTCAGGTAAAGGGGCGCCGATTGCGACGATCGTTGTCATTGCTTTATTCGTATGTTTAGCGCCAACGACGATCGGTGCATTGATTTCATCGATCGGAATTGCTGGAATGAGTCGATTAACGAAAGAAAACGTGATTGCAATGAGTGGTCGTGCCATCGAAGCAGCGGGAGATGTTGATGTATTACTGTTAGATAAAACAGGAACGATTACTTTAGGAAATCGTCGGGCAAGTGAGTTTTTACCGGTCAATGGCGTCACAGAACAACAATTAGCGGATGCAGCACAACTTTCATCTTTGGCAGATGAGACGGCAGAAGGCCGCAGTATTGTCATTTTAGCTAAAGAAAAATTTGCTTTGCGGGAACGTATTTTTGAAAAATCCGAAGTGAAGTTCATTGATTTTAGTGCGCAAACCCGCATGAGCGGCATGGATTATCGTGGCGATCAGATTCGTAAAGGTGCCGCAGATACGATCAAGAAATATGTGCAGGCACGTGGTGGACAATATCCAGAAGAATGTGATCACATCGTTGCAAAAGTTGCCCAAGCTGGCGGAACTCCTTTGGTGGTTGTAAAAAATGATCAAGTGATGGGGGTCATTTATCTCAAAGATATTGTAAAAAATGGCGTACAGGAAAACTTCGCAGATATGCGTAAAATGGGGATCAAAACTATCATGATCACAGGAGATAATCCTTTGACAGCAGCGGCGATTGCGGCTGAGGCGGGGGTCGACGACTTTCTTGCAGAAGCAACACCTGAAAATAAAATGGATCTTATTCGTGACTATCAAGAAAAAGGCCATCTTGTAGCAATGACAGGGGATGGAACGAATGATGCGCCAGCATTAGCACAAGCGGATGTGGCAGTGGCGATGAATACAGGGACACAAGCAGCAAAAGAAGCGGGCAATATGATCGATTTAGATTCTAGTCCAACGAAGCTATTGAAGGTCGTACGTATCGGTAAACAATTATTGATGACTAGAGGTGCTTTGACCACGTTTAGTATTGCAAATGACGTCGCAAAATATTTTGCTGTGATTCCAGTCTTGTTTTATGGGATCTATCCCGAATTGGCCCAATTGAATATCATGGCATTAGGTAGTCCTCTTACGGCGATTTTATCGGCTGTTATCTATAATGCAGTGATTATTGTCGCATTGATTCCTTTAGCGTTAAAAGGAGTCAAGTATACAGAAAAACCTGCCAGTCAGATTTTGCGGCATAATCTATTGGTCTATGGATTAGGTGGTTTAATTGCCCCATTCATATTCATCAAACTGATCGATCTCGCTTTGAGCTTTTTCTTAATATAAAAAGAAAGACATTTTGCAGAAAGAAGGAATTCACCTATGAAAAAGATCCTTAGAGCACAGCTTAGTTTTTTATTCCTCAGCATCCTACTCCTTGGTTGGTTATACACCGTCGCTGTTACTGGTATCGGTCAACTTTTCTTTGCCCATCAAGCCAATGGTAGTCAGGAAGTCGGTTCAGGGAAGGTGGTCGGCTCTTCGTTGATTGGACAATCCTTTCAACAGGCAGCTTATTTTAATGGAAGAGGGCAAGACGTGACCCAACTTTCACCAACCTCATCGGAGCAAAAGAAATTAGTAGAAGATAAAACGAAATTGACACAACAAAGCAATCAAACTACGGAGATTCCAATCGATTTAGTCACAAACTCTGCAAGCGGTGTTGATCCGCATATCAGTGTGGCAGCCGCAGAAAGTCAAGTCTCTCGTATCGCTAAAGAGCGGGGAGAAGACGTTGCCAAGATTCGTGCTATAATACAGGAAAAAGCACAAAAAGATTGGTTTTCAGATCGAATGTTTGTCAACGTGCTTGAATTGAATCTGTCACTTGATAACATGTAGGTGGCAGAGGGGTTAGGAGAAACAAAGATGGAAAGACAGGATGTTTCAGAAATGTTACACCAGCGTGAAAAAAGCCGAGGTCGTCTACGGGTGTATTTTGGTTTCGCGGCGGGAGTCGGCAAGACGTATGCAATGCTGGCAGAAGCACAAGAGCTGAGCGTACTAGGTAAAGACATTGTGGTAGGCTACATCGAACCTCATGATCGCCCGGATACGAACCAATTATTAGAAGGATTACCACAGATTCCTTTAAAAGAAGTGACGTATAAGGGGCTGACTTTGAGTGAACCTAATATCGATGCTATTATCAAACGTCAGCCAGAAATCGTTTTGATCGATGAATTAGCCCATAGTAATGCGCCAGGATCAAGAAATCGCAAGCGATATCAAGATATCGAAGAATTATTGAATGCAGGAATCAATGTCCATACGACGATCAACGTCCAACATATTGAAAGCTTGAATGATATCGTTGAAGAAGTGACTGGGATCGAAGTAAAAGAAACGGTTCCGGATACGTTTTTCCAACAGGCGACATTGAAGGTCATCGATGTGGAACCAGATGAATTGATCGATCGTTTAGCGCAAGGGAAAATCTATGCTGATGAAAATGCAAAACGCGCCTTGCAGCACTTCTTTATTCCTAAAAAATTGGAACAGTTACGAGGTCTAGCGATCCAACGGGCTTCGGATCATATCAATCGTGTGATCGGTAAAACAAATGGTGTCCAAAGTAAATTGATCACGATCGTTCAAGATGCTTTCCCTAAAATGGCTGAGAAAAGTATTCGGTGGACTGCTCGGTTAGCTCAAGGCTTGGGGGCAGAATGGATCGTGCTATACATTCGTTCCGATGATCGTTTACAAGGGACGAATGACTTAGCGGAGAAACTTGGCGCAGAAGTCGTGGTGATCGAGGAGGATCATTCATTTGAAACGATCGTCGAATATGCTAAACTGGTCGGCGCAACCGATTTGATCATCGGTAAAAATTTGGCGAAACCGTGGACGGAGCGATTGTTTTCAGAAGAGCTGGATGTACGACTGCTCAAACGATTGCCAGAAACTGAACTTCACTTGATTCCTTATAAAGAAAAACGTTTAACCATCCTTTCCCATTCCAAGAAACTAGTGGAAGGGGGAGGAAAAGATTTTGCGATTTCATTGATCTGTGTGTTCGTAGCAACGCTCTTGACTGAAGTGATGCAGTATCTTCACTTTGGAGAACAAAACTTGATGTTGGTGTACATTTTCTTTATCTTACTTGTTGCCCGTTTGACCTCTGGCTATTTTTGGAGCGCATTATCTTCTATTTTAAGTGTCTTAGCTTTCAACTGGTTTTTTGTCGAGCCGCTGTATTCCTTGACCGTATATAAACAAGGTTATCCGATTACTTTAGTCATCATGCTGATCGTTGCACTGATGATCAGTAATTTGATGGTTCGTCTGAAAAAACAGGCTGTCCATGCCAGAGAAAAAGAACAACAGATGGAAATTCTGTATGAACTGAACAAGCAGTTTGTTTTAGCAGAAGACCAGCAACAAATCGTTGAATTATCTGCCACTTATTTAGGTAGACTATTGGATCGGGAAGTGATTTTCTTTGATAAACATGCCATCAAGCTAAGCCAATATACACCAAAAGATGCCCCATTTTTACTCGATCATCCAGAAGAAGCAGCAGTAGCTTATTGGACGGCTAAAAATCAAAAAGACTCAGGTTATGGAACGGATACATTAAGTGGCGCAAAAGGTTTTTATTTACCGATTGTCGCAAATGGTAAGACGTTAGCTGTTTTAGGGATTCGTCGCAGCCGCGGGCTTCCAATAGAGGATAGCCAATTGAACTATTTACGATTAGTGTTGACTCAGCTTGCTGTTATCTTAGAGCAAACAGAGCTTAAGAATGAAAAAGAACAAATTGAGTTAGAAAATGAACGTGAAAAAGTTCGCAGTAATTTATTACGTGCGATCTCCCATGATTTGCGTACGCCATTGACTGCGATTTCTGGGATTGCAGAAACACTCTTGCAAACAGATGAAGAGCTGAAACAAGCAACGCGCCAAAAATTGCTGACCGATATCCAGACAGAATCCCAATGGTTGATTCGCATGGTGGAGAATCTGTTGTCGATCACACGGATCAATATGGACACGATGCAAGTGAAAAAAACAACAGAACCGATTGAGGAAATCATCGAAGCAGTCTATGAACATGTCACAAAAGTTTATCCTGACAAGGAACTATTGGTTCATTTACCGACAGCGGTTTTATTTGTCGAAGTTGACCCTATCTTGATTGAGCAAGCGATGTTCAATCTGGTGGAAAATGCGTTTCGTCATGGATCGACACAAGGGCAAGTAGAAGTCAGCGTGTTTCAAGAGGGACAACAGGTCATTTGTGAAGTGAAGAATGATGGTGAAATCTCATTGAAGCAATATGAAAAAATCCAGATGAATCTATCCAATGAAGAAGAAGTACCAATCGATTCAAAAAATGGTCTTGGCATTGGATTAAGTATTGTCAAAACCATCATCCATGCCCATAATGGGAAATTAGAGATGGCTGTATCAGAAGGGAAAACAGTGGTTCGTATCTATTTGAACAAGAGTGAGGAGGTGACGTTACATGAGGAAAGTACTATTGATTGAAGATGACCCAACGATCACTGATTTTATGGAAGTCGTGATGGCAAAAGAACATTATCACGTTACGATTGCCACAACAGGCATGGAAGCTTTGCATGTGTTCCAAGAAGATTCCTTTGACTTGATTTTGCTCGATTTAGGTTTGCCAGACATTGATGGTATCGAATTATTAAAAATCATTCGTAAACGACTGGCTACACCGTTGATCGTGATCTCAGCGCGAAACAACGAGCATGAAAAAGTCAAAGCCCTCGATCTCGGTGCTGATGATTACGTCACTAAACCTTTTGGGATGAATGAATTACTTGCTAGGATCAGAACCGCTTTTCGTCATCGTAAACAAGAGGAATTACCTTCAGTCATCACCAATGGTGAATTGACTTTGGACACAGAAAGCCAGCTGTTAACCAAAGCAGGAGAACCGATCCATCTCACTAAGAATGAATATCGCATTTTGCTCGTATTATTCCAACACCTTGGAAAGGTCGTCACTTATCGCGTATTAACATCAGAAGTTTGGGGGCCTTATGGAACAGATTCCCAAGTGTTGCGAGTGAATATGTCAAACATTCGGAAAAAAATCGAGAAAAATACCATTCGTCCAGAATATTTGATCACTGAGATCGGAGTTGGCTATCGGTTACGTGATTACCGAAATTCTTAGTAAGCGACAAACAAATTGAATATCGAAAAAAACGACAATCACCGAAGAATTTTACCTCTTGGTGATTGTCGTTTTTCGATGTGCTGTTTACCAGCTAGCACATGGAACACTTCTTTTATTTACAGCGCAAGCCAAATTGTGGTTTTCACGTTTTTACTTTAGCTCGCCTTTGATATCATCGATCATTTGACGACTAGCGATTGGTCCATTATATAACCAGCTAGAAGTTGGACCAAATTCGAACACTTGACCCGCTTTGACTGCTTTCAGATTTTGCCAAGTGGGTTCGTTGAACATCGCTGCTTGTTCATCACTATTGACTAAGATGATATAGTCTGCATCTAATTCAGCTAATTTTTCTGATGAAACAGCAGACCAATCAGAGGTTGCTTCTTTTGATACTTCTTCCACTAAAGGTGGGACACCGAATTGTAGATCTTCATAAACGATGCGACCACTTGAACGATTCTGGCTGACCATAAAGGCAGAGTTGTTCGTGACCCATAAGACGGCCGCTGTTTTCCCATCGATCTGATCACTCAATTCTTCTCGTGTTTCTTTCGCGTAATCTTGATAATCTTGAATGATTTCCTCTGCTTTGTCCTCTTTATTCAATACTTTGCCAATGTCTTGCAACTGTTCTTCCCATGTGACATCGGTACCATTTTTAACAACATAGGTTGGAGCAATTTTACTATATTGCTCGTATTTGCCGCCTTCAACAGTGGCTGAAGAAGAAATCAATAATAAATCAGGTTCAAAACTTAACACATTTTCATAGGGTAGATCATAGGAGATAGTTGGGACATCTTTCAGATCATCTTGTAAATAATCTTGGATCGAACCACTGCCGACTGTCCATTGAGCAACCGGGGTTTCACCTAACGCAACAAGATAATCCTCTAAATAACTGCCGATGATCCGCTTCGGTTGGTTAGGTATTTCAACTGAATGTCCTAATGTATCTGTCAAGGTATGCGTACCATTATCGGCAGTAGTCGATGAGGCGGTTGTCTCTTCGGTTGTAGATGAGCCTGGCGAGCAAGCACTCAGTAATCCCACCAAAAGTAATGCACTAGAGATTGTGAATAGTTTATTTTTAAGTCTCATGTCTTTCCTCCAAACGTAATTGAGAATGTTTCTCAATTGCTATTATTCCCCAAGAAAAGGGCGCTGTCAACTCTTTTTACTAACGTAAACGACGAAATTTGTGCTTGACGAATTTGTGAAGTACCGTCATAATTGAGAATGATTTTCAATGAGAGGGGGAAGTATATGTCTAGATTAAATGCAGTTGAAATTACTACCGGTTACCCCAACAAAACGATAATTGAAAATTTGTCTGTCGCTATACCAGAAGGGAAAATCACCAGTTTGATTGGCCCGAACGGCAGTGGAAAGTCTACACTATTAAAAAGCTTTACCCGCATACTTCCTGTAAAAAACGGTAAAATATTAGTCAACGATCGTGACTTGACGACCTATCATTCGAAAGAACTAGCTCGGAAACTTGCCTTACTAGCCCAAACGAGTGAATACCCATTAGGAATGACAGTCGAAGAAGTCGTTTCTTACGGTAGATATCCTTATCAAAAACTATTCAGTGGCATGGATGATCAAGATCTGCAAGCCATTGAGTGGGCATTGACAGCGACCGATCTGATCTCGCTAAAAGATCGAGACTTAGCGAGTTTATCCGGAGGTCAAGCCCAACGAGTCTGGATTGCGATGGCGTTAGCTCAAGAAGCAGATATCTTGATCCTTGATGAACCGACAACTTTTTTAGATCCGGCGCATCAACTGGAAATCTTAGATCTGCTGAAAGAAATCAACCGAATGAAAAAAACAACGATTTTGATGTCGATCCATGACATCAATCATGCCTCCCGCTTTTCCGATTATTTAGTCGCAATGAAAGATGGGCGATTAATCGTCAACGGGACCCCAGAACAAGTCATCACGAAAGAATGGATGAGAGAGATTTTTGAGATCGAAGCACAAATCGTTCAATTACCTGAAACAAATAAACCTGTCTTTTTAACATATGATCTCATCAAGAAACCGGAGGGAAAATGATGAGGAAAGGGAAAAAAATAAATATCCTATGGCTGCTTCTGTTATTGGCAATCCTTGTCTTCTTTTTTGCTTTGTATAATGGTGCTTCTGAAGTTAAAGGAAATGAAGTCTGGCAGGCGTTGTTCCAGTTCGATCCAACTGATCAAGCCCAGCAAATCATTCGTAATATCCGTTTGCCTCGGGTCATCGGAGCATTTATTGTGGGTAGCTGTTTCGCCCTCAGCGGCGCTTTGATGCAAGGGGTAACGCGAAACAACTTGGCAGATTCAGGATTGTTAGGGATCAATGCTGGTGCCTCGTTAGCCATGGCATTTAGCTTTGCTTTTTTACCTAAAGCTTCGCCGTTTTCAATTTTTCTGCTTTCATTACTTGGTTCGTTGATCGTGACGATGATCGTTCTAGGTTTTTTCAGTTTTTCAAAAATAGGACTCAGTACTATGCAGATGATTTTAGCCGGTGTGGCAATCAGTTCTTTTTTTACCGCAATCAGCCAAGCACTGACCCAGTTATTTAATCTACAACAAGATTTGACTTTTTGGTTTGTTGGCGGTGCGGCGAATATTACTTGGCAACAGTTGCTCGTTCTTTCACCTATCTATCTAGTGGCGGTTATTGGCTCTTTTCTATTAGGGAAGTCGATCTCCCTGATCCATTTGAGTGAATCACATGCGATCGCCTTAGGAGGACATCCACAGCGCACACGGGTATTGGTTTTCATCTTTGTTTCGATCTTAGCAGCGTTAGCTGTTTCTTTAGTTGGGCCCGTCTCTTTTATTGGTTTGATGGTTCCACCTGTTGTTCGTGGCTTTGTCGGTACGGATTATCGGTATGTCTTGCCAGCTTCATTTATCGCTGGGGGAATCTTAGTCATGTTAGCAGATTTTGTGGCACGCATGGTCAATCCACCATTTGAAACACCTTTTGGCTTAGTCATTTCCTTGATTGGTGTCCCTTTTTTATTGGTACAAGTTAGGAGGGAACGCGTGTGAAAAAAATATATTGGGGGATTGGCCTGTTACTATTTTTATGGCTTGTGACTGCGGGAATCAGTTTAATGATCGGTACACCGTTTCTTTATATTGATCAATTGATCGATGTCGCACTTGGTAGAGGAACACAGGTCCAACAATTGGTTCTGACAGAATTTCGCTTGCCACGCCTATTGATCAGTTTATTCGCAGGTACCTGTCTAGGAATCGCAGGCTATCTTTTGCAAGGAGTAACTAGAAACCCATTAGCTGATTCAAGTATTTTAGGCATCAACTCCGGCGCAGGATTTTTTGTGATGCTATACTTAGGTTTTTTTACTAGCCATGCGTCACCTTTCTTGTTGCTTTTCGTTGCCTTTCTAGGCGGCACGCTTGCTGCATGTCTAGTCTATTTTGTTGCCTATCAGCGTTCTGGACAAGTAGCGATGAATCGCTTGCTCCTTTCAGGTATCGCTGTGAATGCGGGCTTTTCTGCGGCAATGCTATTAAGTACGATAAAAATCTCAAAAGAAAATTATGGCTTTGTGAACGCTTGGTTAGCAGGTTCGATCTGGGGGGCTAGTTGGCCTTATGTCACTGCCTTTTTGCCATGGGTACTTATTCTGATCCCTTTAGCGTTTTTCTATAGTCGCAGGATTGGTCTTTTATCCTTTGGACCAGAACGTGCGCAAAGCTTAGGGTTGAACGTGTCACGAAGTCAGTCAGTTTTATTACTGCTTGCAGTTGGTTTAGCCTGTGGCAGTGTTGCTGTCGCAGGTAGTTTGTCTTTTATTGGTTTACTCGCACCTCATGCTGCAAAAATCAGCGTACGTAAAGAAAATCATTGGGCGTTCCTATTGAGTGGGTTGTTCGGCGGGCTTTTTGTCAATATTGCCGATATTCTTGCCCGAGTCATTTTACCTGATGGGGAAGTACCGACGGGAATATTGATTGCTGTCTTAGGCGCACCGTACTTTCTTTACTTACTATTTCATATTCAAAAGAAACAACTATCCGTATAAGAGAAAGCCAGAATATTGGTGTTGGTTGGAATAGGAAAATACTGGAGGAATTTCTACCTTCAGTGTTTTTTTACATTGAAGGATATATTCAACAGATAAGAAATAAAGTAACGGGACCTATCTAATTGAATTTTTATCCATTGAAAGGTTATGTATTGTTATAATGTAATGTGTAAGCGTTCCCCCAAATCTATAGAATAGAGGAGGAAATTGATGAGCACCTTGATGAGCACATTTAGCAGCAATTCTCAACAAGCTCAGCAGTCCACTTCTAAAATCAACAGTGCAACCACACCTTTACAACAATCAATATCGCTTAAAAATGACACACGAACCACGCTTATTGGCAATCAAGACATTCGGAGAATATATTAGATGAAAAAAAATATTTTAGATAGAGAACTAGTTAAGGAGTTTCGTGACATTTCTCGGTGTAAAAGTAATTTAGAAAGCTATGAAAAATACTATCAAGCGTATGTAAAGTTTATAATTAAAAATGAATTTTATTTCACCGATTTAATTTTAAAAAAATGGGGATTAGACATTTTAATAAAGATCGATAGTAAGGATTATATTGTTTCATCTCCTGATCTATCTTTAGATAGGGAAAATACAAGGTTGAGTAGAGGTAAGTATGAAGACATTGATACACTTGCAATGTCGATTCGAGATACTTTATGGGATATGGTAACAATATATTCCGGGAAAGATTGCCCTATAACACAAAATGATGAACTGAGATATATAAAATTAATCTATAAGGATAACTCTAGTAAAATTCTTTTAGAGTGTGCGGGGTGTGGTTGGATAGAAGATACTGATGGAAACGAGTATAAAGAGCCTGGTGGTAAAGTATTTCCTGTGAAAAAAGTGGAAATTGCAGAATATATATAATAACTTAGAGACCTTTTACACAGAGATAGTAGCGAACGATGTAAACAAAATAACGAATTTCTTAACTAGATAATGGGAAATTAGGTCAAAGATTGAAAAACAAACACAATCATAAAAAATCATTCGCATCACTAGTTTTCATCTAGTCTGTGAATGATTTTTCTTCTGTCGTTTACATCAAGAAAGAGTAAACTTAATTCATCGATTCCACATAAACTATAATGATTTTCAGTGTTATCTAACGAATGAATGATTGACGATTGTTAACATCAAATGGGTACAGGTTGATATTCTAACTAAAATAAGTTAGAACAAATCCAAAAATCTAAAAAAGTTAAATTGCTATTTTCTCCGTTTTCCGCTACCATTTTAACAGAAGGTAGGCAGGTGATTATTTGGGACACGAAAAGCAGAAAAAAGAACAGCTCCGTCAATTTGGCATTAACGAACTTAAAAAAATTGCTGCAAGTGGTTATAAAAAAGAAAAAGAACAAAAAATCTATAAGCAATTGTTTGCAACAGACTATTGGGAAAACGCGCAGATCATCGGGTTGACACTTTCAAATGAATTTGAAATAGATACACGACCGTTGATCGAACAAGCGAGAGCCTCAGGGAAAATCGTTGTGATCCCCAAAACATTGCCAAAACGTCAGATGGCATTTTACGAGTTCTCGGAGAACACCGTATTGGAACGGTCAAATTTTGGCGTTTTAGAGCCTGTTTCTAATCATCTTTATGAGGCGACAGTAATTGATTTATTGATCGTACCCGGCATTATCTTTCATCCGGATGGATACAGGATCGGCTTCGGCGGAGGGTACTATGATCGTTATCTGCAAGAGTATCCGCATCAAACGTGCAGCTTGACTTTCAAAGAGATGATTCATAATGATTGGGAACCAGAAGAATTTGATAAGAAAATCCAACATTTATTGAACGACTAAAAAAACAAGGGGGTATATATGAAAGTAAATCGGCAGCAACAATTCAAATTAAAATCTTGGCTCGATGGGCCATTTTTAACACAGATTTTTTTAGTGATCCAAACAATCGTCTTTTTCGCAATGGAGGTATTACCTGGTAATAGCGTGGCTTTTGAACTAGGTATGTCTGGCCAGCATGTTGCCTATTTACATGAATGGTGGCGTTTGATCACACCAATATTTATTCATTTTGGGATGATGCATTTTGTATTGAACTCTGTCGTCTTGTATTTTATGGGTGCACAAATCGAAACGGTATATGGTCATTGGCGCTTTTTCTTGATTTATTTACTAAGTGGTATCATGGGAAATGTGACCAGTTTTGCCTTCAATGAAATGAACGTATTGTCTGGTGGGGCGAGTACATCGCTTTTTGGTTTATTTGGCGCGTTATTTGTTCTAGGTGTTCATTACAAAAATGATTATGTGGTGAAACAGCTGGTACGCCGTTACATGATATTCATTGTTTTTTCTTTTATATTCGGTATATCAGATACCTCAGTGGATATTTGGGGACATGTTGGTGGCTTGATCGGAGGTTTCTTGATAGGGAATCTATTAGGATTACCAAATCGATCCAATGATTACTCTATCCATCATCGGATTATATCGTCGATTGTTTTTCTCTTTCTTTTTATAATATGTGTTTTAGTGGGTTTAAAAAATTATGGAATACTTGTATAATGTGAAGGAAGTGCTTTAAATGGAAAGCTTATACGACGTACAACAGCTATTCAAGAGATTTGGTATCTTTATTTATGTGGGAGCACGGATTTATGATATTGAATTGATGACGATTGAATTACGTAAGCTTTATGATAATCATTTGATCGATCACGAAACATATATGACTGCGTGGCACATCTTAAAAAGAGAACACCGAATCGAAGAGAGCAGAAAGAAAGGAATTTGATCATGGACAAAAAAATTATTGGGATTGATTTAGGTGGAACAACAGCAAAATTTGCGATCTTGACACCTGACGGAGAAATTCAACAGAAATGGAGTATCGATACCAATATTTTGGATGATGGCAAACACATTATTCCTGAAATCATTGAATCTATCAATCATCGTCTGAACTTATACGGTATGAAAGCGGAAGATTTCATCGGTATCGGTATGGGGACACCAGGAACAGTCGACAGCGAAGCTGGAACAGTGATTGGTGCGTACAATTTAAACTGGCGCGAGCTTCAATTTGTCAAAAAAATGATTGAAGAAGGAACGGGCATCAAATTTGCCATTGATAATGACGCCAATGTCGCAGCACTAGGCGAACGTTGGAAAGGTGCAGGCGAAAATGATCCAGATGTTGTATTCATCACTCTAGGTACAGGTGTTGGTGGCGGTATCGTGGCGGATGGTCATTTACTTCATGGTGTGACTGGAGCCGCTGGAGAAGTAGGACATATTACGATCGATCCAAATGGATTCGAATGTACTTGTGGCAAACGTGGCTGTTTAGAAACTGTCTCAAGTGCGACAGGTGTCGTTCGAGTGGCCCGTCATTTAGCAGAAGAATACGCTGGCGATTCAAGATTGAAAGCAATGCTTGATAATGGTGAAGAAGTAACAAGTAAAGATGTTTTTGAATTAGCAGAAGCAGATGATCCATTTGGTTTGATGGTGGTCGATCGTGTCTGTCTATATCTAGGACTAGCTTGTGGGAATTTAGGGAACACGTTGAATCCATCAAGCATCGTTATCGGTGGTGGCGTATCAGCTGCGGGAGAATTTTTACGCAGTCGTGTGGAGAAATACTTCAAAGAATTTACCTTCCCACAAGTGAGAGAATCAACAAAAATCAAATTAGCTGAATTAGGAAATGAAGCAGGCGTTATCGGTGCTGCCTCATTAGCCTTGAAATATGCTGAATAAAGTGGAGGCACGACATGGTTTTATGGATTATTAACATCATTTTATTACTGATCATCTTAGCTATCGTATTTTGGGAAGTTTACTTACGAGTAATGGCTAAACGTTCTGCAACAATGCTTGAAGAAGAAGAATTTCGTGAAGGAATGCGTCGTGCACAAGTCATCGATGTTCGTGAAAAAGATGTCTTTGATGCGGGTCATATTTTAGGCGCTAGAAATATTCCTTATACAGTACTAAAAAATTCACTTGGTTCGATTCGTAAAGACCAACCGGTTTATATTTATGATCAAAAGAAAAGTTTGAGTATTCGTACAGCTAACCAACTGCGTAAAGCAGGCTACCAAGATATCTATATCTTAAAAGGCGGCTATGATGGTTGGTCAGGTAAAATCAAAAGTAAAAAAATCTAACGAGGAGTCTTGTACTTCTTATGTTACCTTAGTAGCAACAAGAATAAGAGCGGTTATTCGCTCTTTTTTCTTGTTGTTTTTTCTTATTGCAGAAAAATTATGCTATGATGGAATGAGAGGATATGACAAAGGTAGTCAACACTAAGTATTTTCCTAAATTCGTTTTTTTGATTTACGGATGTTATTTGGAAATCAGTTGGTCACAAAATGAAAAACATGAAGAACTGTTGCTCCTTAGTGAGTTAGCCAAGTAAATCATTGTAGCGTGTATTGAGTGGAATCAAGAGAAAAGATGCGTGACAATCAAGCAAATACATATAGGTAGGTGGATAGATGAGAATTGGGATCATCGGGGCAGGACCTCGTGGACTTAGCATGTTAGAGCGTTTACTCTATAATCAACAACAAGAAGATATTGAGATCCTCCTATTTGATCCAAGTGGGATCGGTGGCAAGGTTTGGCGAGTCGATCAGCCAAAAGAAGTACTGATGAATTCATTGGCGTCACAAGTGACGATGTTTACGGACGAGACATTAAGTACTGGAGGCGTGGTCGCTAACGGAGTGAATCTTTATCAATGGGCGAAAGAATTTGCCCCTTCTTATCTTAGTCAGACAACTATCAAAGAAAAAGAAGCGTTTTTGTGTGAAGCAGCTAATTTATTAGACAACCAACCAACAAGTCGTCGCTTCTTTGGCGTCTATCTCCAATGGTTTTATGCGCGTCTACAAGAACGATTTTCTGATCGTTTCGATTATATACAAGAATTAGTCATCGAAGCCACCAAGAAAGAGAAACAATTCATTCTGCGAACTAAAGAAGAAGCCTATGTGGTGGATCAACTGATCTTAGCAACGGGTCATTGGGAACATGAACAAACGTCAGAAGAAAGCCAATTAAGTAAGTATGCGGCTGAGCATCACTTATTTTACCAAGGACCAGCTAATCCAGCAGATGTTGATTTATCGATGATCCCTGCCCAAGAGTCGGTATTTATTCGAGGGTTAGGACTATGCTTTTTTGATTATATCGGTTTGTTGACACAACAACGAGGCGGTCGCTTTGAAGAATTGGAAGGTCGATTAGTTTATCGTCCGTCTGGAGAAGAGCCAGTCGTCTATTGCGGCTCTCGGCGAGGCTTACCTTATTATCCCCACGGACGAAACCAGAAAAAAGTTGGTGAAGTGGCACAACCAGTCATTCTGACGCAAGAACGATTAAATATGTATTATCGTACTAAAAAACTGACTGGGGAGGATTTTTTTACTGACTTAAAAAAAGATCTCGAATTGTTTTATTATAAAAAAGTGATCGAGGAACATGGGTTGTCGATTGCTCTCAGCGAATTTCAAGAAGTCTTTCTTGGGGCTACAGAAAAGGAATGGCTGCGAAAATATCCTGAATTATCAAGCCACTTGTGGTCATGGGACTTACTGGATTACTTGACCGACCACACGTTGCCGTATCAACAAATGAGTCGGAGGTATATCGAAGATCAAATCAATGAAGCGTTAAAAGGCAATGTGAGCGGTCCATTGATTGCGACGTTGGATGCATTGAAAGATTGGCGAAATATCGTGCATCAAGTGATGCTATGGGAAGTTTTTTCTGCAAAAGAATATAAAGAAATATTGTGGCAATGGTTCAATACGTTTGATGCGTTTTTTACTATTGGTCCGCCTTTACGAAGAACGCAGGAATTAGCAGCATTAATCGATGCAGGAATTTTCCATTTGGTGGAACCTCCTTTTACTGTTGTAGGAAAGGACAAGAGATTTCACCTGGAACCAGGAGGGCTTACAAGTAGCTATCTAATTGAGGCACGATTACCAAAAAATGACTTACGAACAACAAGAAATCCAGCCCTGATCAGTCTACGTGATGCCCAGATCCTTCAGCCATTCCAGTTGCATGATCCAAGTGGCGATTTCGTTTCTGGTGCGGTAGCAATCGAACGAGAAAATTCACGTGTGATCGATGCCCATGGAGAAGTACAAAACAATTTGTATTGTATCGGCATCCCAACTGAAGGGGTAGAATGGTTAACAGCCTCCGTTCCGAGACCCCATGTCGATTTTTGGAATCTTAGACAAATTGATCGTATCGCACAACTGATTTTAGCAGAAAAATCATAAAAAGAACGTTCTTTTTGAATAGCATGAGGGAGATAGTGGAGACACAACTGTGCTATTTGTCAGCTCCCATTTCTATCGTAACTTAAAAATGCGAGTTTTAGAAAAAACTCGGTAGAAACAAAAAAACCCAAAAAATTGAAGAACAATTTTGGGTTTTTTGTTTTTGAAGCTGAATGCTTCAATCACTAGCTCTTATCGTGATACACGTTTTCTCATTGCTTTTTTACGATTTTCTTCAATCATTGCTTCTTTTTCGTCGATTGGGTCGATGACTGTTTTCTTCACAGAAGTTACTAAACCAGCCACAGCTGCTACAGTAGCCAAGCTACCTACTAAGATACCTGATACAAATTTTTTCATAATGATTCACCTCATTTATCTATTTGACACTTCTATTATGAAGCAAAACAAGGAAAAACGCTAGTCTTTCGTTTTTTTATTTGAAACCCTTTACAATAAATTCTTGAAAAAATTTACTAAATGTTTTATTATAAATTTACTAAATAAAATGAAAGAAGGTTTTGTCAAAAAAAGTCCCTGTTTTCTGGTCATCACTTTTGTTAAAATAAATAACGAATATAATTATATGGATAAAGGAGTCTTAACATGACAATTTTAGTATTAGGCGGAGCAGGCTATATTGGTTCCCATGCCGTCGATCAATTAATTGAAAAGGGCTATGATGTAGCAGTCGTGGATAATCTTTTGACAGGCCATCGTCAAGCAGTTCATACTGATGCACGTTTTTATGAAGGCGATATTCGTGACAAAGAATTTTTACGCGGAGTTTTCCAAAAAGAAACGATTGAAGGCGTCTTGCACTTTGCAGCGAGCTCGTTAGTCGGTGAATCAGTTGAAAAACCCTTAGTCTACTTCAATAATAATGTTTATGGCATGCAAGTATTATTAGAAGTAATGCACGAGTTTGATGTGAAACGGATTGTCTTTTCTTCAACAGCTGCGACTTACGGTGAGCCAAAAGAATCGCCAATTACAGAGGAGTCACCAACGAATCCGAAAAATCCTTATGGCGAAAGTAAGTTGATGATGGAAAAAATGATGAAGTGGTGTGACGAAGCATATGGCATGCGTTATGTGGCTTTACGCTATTTTAATGTAGCAGGAGCTAAAAATGATGCGTCGATCGGCGAAGATCATACACCTGAAACTCATTTAGTGCCGATCATTTTACAAGTAGCTTTAGGCCAACGAGAGTCATTAGCGATCTATGGGGATGATTATGATACGCCAGACGGAACATGTATCAGAGATTATGTACAAGTGGAAGATCTGATTGCTGCGCATATTTTAGCTTTAGAATATTTAAAAGCTGGAAATGAAAGCAACTTCTTCAACTTGGGAAGTAACAAAGGTTATTCAGTCACAGAGATGCTAGAAGCAGCACGAGAAGTCACAGGCCGTGATATTCCTGCGAAAATCGCACCACGAAGAGCAGGTGATCCAAGTCGTTTAGTAGCTTCAAGTGAAAAAGCGAGAGCAATCCTTGGCTGGGCACCTGAATATACAGATGTGAAAGAAATCATCAAAACTGCTTGGGCATGGCATGAAAGCCATCCTAACGGGTATGAAAAGTAGGTGGAAGAAAATGACGATTAGTCAAACAATTGCAGATTTTGTCACACTAGCAATCGCTTCTGGCGGTTGGATGGAAATGGACCGTATCTACTTACAAAATCGTATTTTAGGTCTTATTGGCGAAGAAGTCGGCGAGTCTTTTGAAGTACGTCCAGTGCAAGAAGAATCGGTCGATCTATTGAATCGTTTAGTTGAACAAGCAAAAGAAAATGGCTTGGTGACGGATGTAACAGCTGACCGAGAAATGTTTGAGGCACAATTGATGGATTTCTTGACGCCACCACCTTCTGTTGTCAATGCTTTTTTTGCTCAACATTATTCAAAAAGTCCAGAAGAAGCAACGGATTATTTTTATCAGTTGAGCCGCAACAATGACTATATCAAAACACGAGCCATCGCAAAAAATATCGTGTATACTTATCCGTCTGAATACGGAGACTTGGAAATCACGATCAATCTATCTAAACCTGAAAAAGATCCAAAACAAATCGCTGCAGAAAGAAAAGCGGTGCACGTCGATTACCCATCGTGTATGTTATGTATGGAAAATGAAGGGTACAAAGGAAGATTGAATTACCCAGCACGAACCAATCATCGAATCATCCGAATGAACTTAGATGGAGAAAGTTGGGGATTTCAGTATTCGCCTTATGCCTACTACAATGAACACTCGATCATTTTATCAGAAGAACATCGACCAATGCGCATCACAAAAGAAACGTTTGCTCGGTTGTTGAAAATCACTGAAGTCTTACCACACTATTTCGTAGGTTCAAATGCTGATTTGCCGATCGTTGGTGGATCGATCCTTTCACATGACCATTATCAAGCTGGACGTCACGAATTTCCGATGGCAAAAGCGCCGATGGAGAAATTGATCAAGCTAAGCGAGTATCCGCAGGTGATTGCAGGGATCGTCAAATGGCCGATGTCGGTGATCCGGTTACAGTCGCCCGATAAAGATTTATTAGTAGAAGCAGCGGATGCGGTCTTAAACAAATGGCAGAACTATTCAGATGAATCAGTATCAGTCATCGCCTATTCAGCAGATGGTACGCCACATCACACGATCACGCCAATTGCTCGTCGCAGAGAGGATTACTTTGAAATCGACTTAGTATTGCGTGACAACAATGTGTCCGAAGAACATCCTGAAGGGATTTTCCATCCTCATCGTGATATCCAACATATCAAAAAAGAAAACATTGGCTTGATCGAAGTTATGGGATTGGCTGTGTTGCCGCCACGCTTAAAACCAGAATTGGAAGAAGTGAAGCAATATCTATTAGGTGAAGAAAACCAAGTCGCGGACTATCATCGTGAATGGGCAGAACAGCTAAAACAAGCAAATCCTGATTTGACTGAAGAGACTGCGACAGTTGTTATCCAAAATGCTGTTGGGCAAGTCTTCGCCAGAGTGTTAGAAGATGCCGGTGTCTTCAAACGGGACGAACAAGGAAGAGCTGCGTTCTTGCGCTTTACTGAAACATTATAAGCATCGGTCACTTACAGGAGGGGAAACGAATGGCCACAATCAAAGATATTGCTCAGTTGGCGGGAGTTTCTCCTGCCACTGTCTCAAGAGTGCTGAATTATGATGAGAAATTGTCAGTAGGAATGGAAACGAAACAAAAAATTTTTGAAGCAGCTGAACACTTGAATTATAAAAAACATCATAAGAATCTAGCCTCTGAAAAACAAACGATCAAATTGATCCAATGGTATGACACGCAAGAAGAATTAGAAGATCTTTATTATCTTTCTATACGCTTAGGAATCGAAAAAAAAGCGGAGGAAGCGAATATTCGCCTGATCAAGGAAACCTGGGATGCCATCAGTGATCAATCTGCAGATGGAACGATTGCTTTAGGAAAGTTTGACGAAGAGCAATTGAAAGAATTGAAACGTACGCAAGAGAACCTTTTACTTGTCGATTCAGATGGCACAAGATTTGGCATCGATTCTTTAGTTGTTGATTTTGAGTCGAGTCTTCGCTTAGTGATGGATCATTTCTTACAAGAAGAAGTCAAACAACTCGTGATGTTAGCCGGAAAAGAGTACACGAAGCAACACCGAACACCGGTGACTGATCCTAGAACGGCAATTTTTCAAAAACTGATCAGTGAAGAAAAGAACCTCACAGGAACGATCATTGAAGCGGATTTTTCAGTGGAGGCAGGATATCAAGCTGTTCATGATTTTTTATTGCAAGAAAAGGAATTACCGGATGCGTTGTTTGCTGCGAATGATGCGTTAGCAATTGGTGCATTGAAGGCAATCAAAGAAGCAGGATTGACTATTCCGCAAGATATCTCAGTGATTGGCTTCAACGATATCAGTGTGGCAAAGTATGTCTCACCACCCCTCTCTACAGTCAAAGTGTACACCGAATGGATGGGGGAGTTGGCAGTTGAGACATTGACCCAGTTAATCCATAGTACTGCACCGGTTGCAAGAAAAATCACGATCGCGACAGAACTAATTTTACGAGAATCAACAAAACAAGCTACGATCAAATAGACGATTATCAACCTAAGTAAAGGGGTGGGAATTTCAACAGCGGCGAGAGCCAAACTTGATTTTTCCTCCCCTTTTTTACCTCGAAGTATGCTACAATGATAAACGACATTAGAGTAGCAGAAGGGAACGGTCAAATGATTACATTAGGGATCGATACAGCAAATCAAACCTTAGCTGTTGGCGTATTGGAAGACGAAACAGTGTTAGGTCAAATCCAAATCAATAGAAAGAAAAATCATAGTCTGACGTTGATGCCAGCGTTGGATCAATTGATCTCAGATTGCCAACTCACTCCAGAACAAATCGATCGAATTGCTGTGTCAAGTGGTCCAGGCTCTTATACAGGATTGAGAATCGGTGTCACAACTGCCAAGACATTAGCATATACTTTAAAGAAAGAATTGGTTGGTGTTTCCAGTCTTGCTGTACTTGCAGCAAATTGCGTAGGAATCGAAGGAATCATTGTACCGATGTTTGATGCGAGAAGAAAAAATGTTTATGCTGGTGCCTATCGCTGGCATCATGGAACATTAGAAAACGTTCTAGAAGACACCCATATTTCTTTCGTAGAATTAACCGAAAAATTAAAACAAATGGATGGATCGATCACTTTTGTCGGTAGCGATTGTCACAAATTCAACTCAGAAATCGCTGAATCAATACCTGATGCTAAACGTAACTCCTTGCCACTTTGGGATATTCCTAGTGGAGTTGTCGTCGCGCAATTAGGGGCTTCAAGTAATCCGGTCAACGATATCCAAGCCTTTTTACCACGTTACCTAAAACGAGTGGAAGCAGAAGAAAAATGGTTGGAGACACATACGCCAGGAGAAGAAAGCTATGTTGAAAAAATTTAAAGCCTATCTACGGACCATGCTTCAAGAAAAAGCAGATTATCCAGAGAAAACGATCACTGTAGGCGAAAAGCAATTTCAAATACGGGAACTGACAGTTGAGGATGTCAAGGCGTTATTAAGTATCGAACGGGAAGTTTATTTAGGGGAATTACCTTGGACAAAAAGTGCATTCATCTCAGAGCTGACTTCCCCATTCATGACTTTATATTTAGGGATATTCGATCGAGAAGAATTATTCGGCTTTGTTGGATCTAGAGTATTAGGACTCGATTGCCATCTCACGAACATTGCGGTCAGTCCGAGTTACCAACGGCAGCGTGTCGGCACCTATTTAATCAACGAGATCGAGACATTTGCACGGATGAATCAATGCGAGACCCTGTCATTAGAAGTACGGATCAGTAATCAGAATGCCCAACGCTTATACAGAAAACTAGGCTTCCAATCGAGAAAAGTAAAAAAAGGGTATTATACAGAAACGAATGAAGATGCCTTAGATATGGTAAAACTATTAAAAGAAGAGTGAAATAAAGTGATTGAAGAAAAAACAGCTTTCAATGATACAAAATTAGCTCAAGCGCTTTGGCAAGTCAGTGACGATGCTTTTTTAAATGGATCACCTTGGACAAAAGAGCAATTTTTATCTGATATCCAACAACCGCAAACCAATTATTTAGTCCTTCATCAGGCAGATGAAATCATTGGCTTTATTGGATATGCCAAAGTACTTGATGAAGTAGAAGTGACGAATCTTGCAGTTCTGACTGCTGAACAACACAAAGGTGTAGCAAGACAATTATTACAAGAGATGCTGCAACGAGAAAAAGCTAACCAAGCGCATAGTGTTTTTTTAGAAGTACGACAGTCAAATATTGCTGCCCAACACCTTTACGAATCAGAAAAATTCCGCCAAGTAGGTAAACGAAAAGCCTACTATCATGATCCGGTCGAAGATGCGGTCATCATGTGTACAAAGCTAAAAACAGAGGTGATGAAACCATGAATGATAAACAAACAGAATTGATTTTAGCAATCGAGTCAAGCTGTGATGAAACAAGCGTAGCGGTCGTGAAAGATGGACAAGAAATCTTATCGAATATCGTTGCCTCTCAAATCAACAGCCATAAACGCTTTGGCGGGATCGTACCTGAAGTGGCCAGTCGCCATCATGTAGAGCAAATTACTTTATGTCTCGAAGAAGCGTTGGTAGAAGCAGGCGTGACTGCCGAACAACTTACTGCGGTTGCTGTCACAGAAGGACCAGGTCTTGTAGGGGCATTACTCATCGGTATTTCAGCAGCAAAGGCTTTTGCTTGGGCAAATCATCTGCCATTGATCCCAGTGAATCATATGGCAGGACATATTTACTCCGCCCGCTTCGAAAAAGCATATGAATTTCCATTGATGGCGTTGTTGGTCAGTGGAGGGCACACGGAGTTAGTTTATATGGAAGAAGATGGCGCTTATGAGATCATCGGTGAAACAAGAGACGATGCCGCTGGAGAAGCCTACGACAAAGTAGGACGTGTTTTAGGATTGAGCTATCCAAGTGGAAAAGAAATCGATGAATTAGCCCATCAAGGTAAAGATGCCTACCACTTTCCTCGGGCAATGCTTCGTGAAGATAATTATGATTTTAGTTTCAGTGGCTTAAAAAGTGCATTTATCAATTTAGTTCACAACGCGGAGCAACGAGGGGAAGAATTGGATCGAGCAGACCTTGCTGCAAGTTTTCAAGCCAGTGTTGTCGAAGTCTTGGTAACAAAAACGATACGTGCTTGCAAAAGTTATCCGGTGAAACAATTGATCCTTGCAGGTGGCGTTGCTGCCAATCAAGGACTAAGAGAAAGCTTGAAAGCAAGTTTAGCCTCAGAATTACCAGAATTGGAACTGATCGTACCACCATTACGCCTTTGTGGGGACAATGCGGCAATGATCGGTGCCGCTGCATCCGTCGAATGGCGAAAAGGGCATCTTGCTGATTATCGACTGAATGCAGAACCAGGTTTAGTGTTAGGTGAACCAATAGAAAATGTCAGGTAATTTACCTGACATTCATCTTAGAAATTTGAATACAATAAAGATTATATGGATATAATCTAGGTTATTATAAGTGTAGTTATGGAATTAGAGGCTTCTCCTTTTCTATAGACTTAGCACTGACAAGGCTGATAGGTTAAAAAACTTAAGTTAACTCAGGTTATATAAATTGTGTCAGTTAATTCTATGTGATAGTATAAGAATTGTAGAAAATAAAAAGGATAATGTTATTTTCTATAATGTTTTACCGAAGGCTGAAAGCCTTCACAATTCAATGCAAAGGAGGTCGAATGGATGAAAAAGTTTGTCGGATATTTAGTTGTATTTTTCACTGCATTATTGTTCACTGTCCCTGTAGATGCCGCTGGCGCGATTTCTGCGAATGAGCAACAGATCCTAGACTTGTTGAAAGCACCAGTAAGTATTCAAGGAAAAGAATTCACTGTCCCTGATACTTACATTACACAAGCCGAAAACCATTTGAAACAAAATGATTTAACGGATGCACAAGTAGAAACTGCCGTTACAGGTATTCAAAATGTGCGTAATCTGTTAGGTTCAGTAACAATAGATATGACAGGAGTCAACACGCTTGATGATTTGATCCGTGCTTTACCACGGGATGTCATCATGCAAATCCAACAAGAGGTAACGAGAGTTGCTGACGCGTTAGGGTTAGTTGTACTAAATTGGAATGGTGGTAATATCCAAATCGGTGTGAAAAACGCTGATGGAACAACATCACCAGCTTTTAGTACTAGTTCTCCAATTAAACAAACAGGTGGTAGCTATACCGCTAGTGCAATGGCAATTGCTTCATTACTATTAGTCGCAGCAGGTGCGGTTGTAGTAGGAAGAAAGACAAAGATTGCGTAAAAAGCGCAAGCTGCTTAAGAGACTAGGGGCAATGCTTTTTGTCCCTGTCTTTTTTTTGGCAGCTGGTTATTCTCTAATGTACGTCATAGGAAGACCTGTCATTCATTTTGCCACTTCTTCTTTAAATTTGTTTTTACTTTCAGATGTCCCAACATTTGAAACGCAAGAACAAAGCTTTGAAGCTGTAAAAGAAGAAGATGTCGCTAAAGATGAGAACAATGAACTGGCATCTAGCAGTATCGCTTACCCTAGAGGTGGCGAACGTTATGGTGACATCATGGTGGATTCTTTAGATCTGAATGTGCCTTTGTATTTTGGAGATACCGATGAGATATTAAGAAAAGGTGCCGGACAATATATGGGTTCTGTCTACATAGGTGAGACTGGAACGTCACTAGTTGGTGGGCACAATGTTGATGGGTTTGGTAAGCTAAGCGGTATTCAAACAAATGATATCGTGACAGCTAAGACGACCTATGCGAATTACCGCTATCAAGTAAAAGAAATGGTGATTCGTCATAAAGATGATCCGGAAATCAATGAATTGATCAGTCAAAAAGATAAACCAATACTGCTTCTTTATACATGCTATCCTGTTGATAGTTTAGGCATGACGGATGAACGACTTTTTGTTATCTGTGAGTTAGTTGAAGGTCCGTTGATCAATCCTAATAAATAGGAGGAAATCATGAGTACGCAAAAATTCATGCAAAAAGGGTCTCGTTGGCTACTTACTTTTATTTGTTCTTTGAGTTTGTTTGCCGGCATGACGTTAGTTGTATTGAGACTAACGTTGTTCAACCAACAGTTTATGGAAAAAGCCATGGAAGAAGCCAATTATTCAGAAACGATCACCTCTGAGATCAATCAAAGAATCAGCGATCTAGGTCGAGGAAGCAATATTCCTGCAGATGTATTGGCAGACACTGTTCCTCAAGCTTATGTACAATCGAATGTTGAACACTATATACGCACCATTTATACAGACATTCCTTTTTTGATTGAACGGACAGAGGATGTAGACAAAATCATCCAGAAAAAAGTCGAAGACTATGCGAAAGAAAACAATTATGAAATCAATGCAGAAACACAACAATCGATTGATAATCTAAAAAAATCTGCCATCGAAACCTATAGTGAATATATTGAGATCCCTTATCTTTTGACCTATGGGAAGCAAGTGATGGGGTATAAAAGAACGCTGACCTTATTGATCTTCTTTACAATGACAGTTTCTGCATTATTAGTGATTGCGATCATTGCAATCGACACACGTTTTTTCCATCGTGCGTTACGCTATTTAAGTTATGCAGTGGGTGGCGCTGGTCTAATGCTTTTAGCGTTACCTCTTTTTGTGTACCTTTCAAAAATGGTCGAGCGTATCGGCATCAATTCAAAGTCGCTCTATCATTTTTTAACTACGTATCTAAGCAACTTTATTGTAACATTTATCCAATGGGGAATCGTGCTCATTATTTGTAGTTTCATCATCTGGATGTTGAGCGAACTATTAAGAAGACGAAAAGTTAAGAAAAGATATTAACGATAGAAAGTGGAGAAAACATGGAAGAAACGATTAGTCTAGGAGAATTATTTGAGATTTTAAGAAAGCGTTGGTTGCTGATTCTTGCGACCACGCTTGCCGGATTTGCATTAGCTGCTGGAGTCACGTTCTTTTTGATCACACCTAAATACAGTTCATCAGCTGAGATGATCGTTCAGTCAAAAGCAGAAAATACGAATACGAATCTACAAGATGTCAATGCTAACGTATTGTTGATCAATACTTACAAAGATATGATTTTAGGCGATGTTGTCATCAATGATGTTCAAAGAGAACTTGAACAAAATTATGGACAAAGTCTTACAAAGGGTGAGTTGAAATCGGTGATCAGTGTCAACCAATCACAAAACTCACAAATGTTCCAAATCGTTGCAACTGTCGATAATCCAGATCATGCAACTGACATCGCAAATGTAACAGCACAAGTGTTCCAATCAAAAGCCACGGACGTATTGAATGTCAATAAAGTGACGATCACTTCTGCGGCGCAAAGTAATCCTACGCCTGTTTCACCAAACAATATGTTGAACGTAGTTATCGGCGGGTTGCTTGGCTTGATGATTGGAGTCGGATTAGCCTTTCTTCTAGAACTGCTAGATAAAACAGTCAAGGACGAACGTTTTGTAACAGAAGAATTAGGATTGCCGATTCTTGGAGACGTCAATGAAATGACGAAGAAAGAACTTGAAAACGGCCGTATGTTTCAACCATCAAAAGTCGAAACGATTGAAACAACTGAACAAAGAGAAAGCCGTCGTTCACGAAAACGTGTATAAGGAGAAGTATTTATGAAGAAAAACACTATTTTACCTGTTTCACTCCTCAGCATTACCGATAAAAATGCCATGGTTTCCGAACAATTTCGGACGATTCGTTCAAATATCCAATTTGCTTCTGTTGATCGTGAGTTGAAGACAATGGTCGTGACTTCATCTGGACCAGGTGAAGGAAAATCAACAACAGCTGCTAACTTAGCTGTCGTATTTGCAAATAGTGGCAAAAGAGTCTTACTAGTCGATGCTGATTTGAGAAAACCAAGTGTGGCATTGACCTTTCAATTACCAAACGTCAATGGGTTAAGTAATTTCTTAGGTGATCGCGAAGGAAGACCGGAATCATATTACCATACCAGTTCCGTCGAAAATCTGTGGGTCATGACAAGTGGACCGAAACCACCTAATCCATCAGAACTACTTGATTCGAAACGAATGGAAGAAGTGATCGAACAACTAAAAGCATTGTTTGATTTGATCATTTTTGATTTACCACCCATTGCAACAGTCACTGATGCTCAGATCTTAGCCGCAAAAACAGATGGGACACTGTTAGTCGTCCGAGAACGTAAAACAATGAAACAAGAATTAATCAAAGCCAAAGAACTGCTATCCATTGCACAAGCAACGATTTTAGGTGTTGTTTACAACGGTGCGAAGAAAAATGCAGATTTTAATTATTATTACTATTGATGAGGAAGTGAGAAAAAATGATTGATTTACATTGTCATATTTTACCAGGAATCGATGATGGAGCAGAAAATTTAGATGCAAGTATTGCTATGGCAGAAAAAGCAATTAGCCAAGGCATTACTCATATTTTATGCACTCCTCATCATAATAATGGGAAGTATCGCAATGAAAAAACGGAAGTCATTTCTCTTGTCGCTTCTTTGCAAGCAGAACTGGAGAAAAGACAATTACCATTAATATTACTGGAAGGTCAAGAAGTACGTATCAGTGGAGATTTACTTGAAGACATTCAACGAGATGAAATCTTATTTACAGATTTGGAGGATACGTATCTTTTGATTGAATTTCCAACACTTGCTGTGCCATTATATGCAGAGAAGCTTTTTTTTGAACTGCTAGAATTAGGAAAAATACCAGTGATCGTTCATCCCGAGCGCAATGCTCATTTTCGAAAAGATCCTAATCATCTTCTTCCTTTTCTTGACATGGGGTGTCTCGCACAACTGACGGCTCCCAGTTACGTTGGTGTATTTGGTAAAGATATCCAAAAAACAGCCAAAATAATGGTCAAACATAATCTAGTTCAGATGGTTGCATCTGATGCCCACGGCATTTCCAAACGGAATTTTTATTTAAAAGAATGCTATGAGCAAATCGTCAAAGATTTTGGAAACGAAAAAGTAGAGCAGATGAAGCAAGTTGCAAAGGATCTGATCAATGGAGATGAAATTAGTTATCCAGTGTATGAAGAGATAAAAAGGAAAAAATTTGGTTTATTTTAGGTCCTGATTTCAAAGCAAAAAGGAAGAGGGGAGAGTGAAATAGTGAAAGAAATTGAAAGTATGGAAAGTGAGGATTTACTGGCTCACATTAGTGAAGTGCATACTAATCAGATTTGGTTAGATAAAGAAAAAGTAGAAGGCCGATATATTTATTTGTTTTTTAAAAGAATAATTGATATTATGGGAAGTATTTTTGGTTTAACTTTAACATTACCATTAATGATTTATGTTGCATATCAAATTAGGAAAGAAGAGCCTAAAAGTCCAATTATTTTCAGTCAAACACGTGTTGGTAAAAATGGGAAAACATTTAAGATGTATAAGTTTCGTTCTATGTGTTTGGGTGCAGAGGAACAATTAGAAGAATTACTTGATCAAAATGAAATTGAAGGTGCAATGTTCAAAATAAAAGAAGATCCTCGTGTGACCAATATAGGAAAAGTTATTCGTGCTAGAAGTATCGATGAATTACCACAGCTTTGGAATGTTTTGAAAGGAGACATGAGCTTAATTGGTCCACGGCCACCATTAGAAAGAGAAGTAGCTGAATATACCAGTTATGATCTTCAACGTCTATATGTAAAACCAGGATGTTCAGGTTTGTGGCAAGTCAGTGGAAGAAATGATGTTAGTTTCCATTCGATGATTGATTTGGATTTACAATATATAACTAATCAAGGATTATATAACGATTTTAAAATAATTTTAAAAACAATTTTAATCGTTATTAAACCTAATGGGGCTTATTAGTGAGGAGTTTAAAAATTGAAAGATAATAATATTCAACATGTATATATTATTGGGTCTAAAGGAATACCTGCTAAATATGGTGGTTTCGAATCATTTGTAGAAAATCTCACCAAGAAAAATGAAAATAAAAATATAAAATATCACGTAGCTTGTATGTCTGAAAATTCTTTGAAGTCAGATATTTTTGAAAAAGAATTTTTCTATAACAATGCTGATTGTTTTAATGTAGATGTTCCAAATATTGGCCCAGCTAAAGCCATCTATTATGATATAAAAGCTTTAGAAATAGCAATAAAAAAATCTAAAAGTAATAATGATATTTCACCTATATTTTATGTTTTAGCATGTCGAATTGGACCATTTGTTTGGGAATTTAAAAAAAAGATAAAGAAGATGAATGGTAAACTTTACGTGAATCCTGATGGACATGAATGGCTAAGAGCCAAATGGAGTTATCCTGTGCGTAAGTACTGGAAATATTCGGAAAAATTAATGGTTAAAAATTCGGATTTATTGATATGTGATAGTAAAAATATTGAAAAATATATTCAAAGTCAATATAAAAAATATTCACCAAAAACAACTTATATTGCTTATGGAACAGATTTGGAGTATTCAAATTTGAGTAAAGATGATAGCATCGTAAAAGAATGGTTTGATAAAAAAAATATTAAAGAAGGAAATTATTATCTCATTGTAGGACGATTTGTTCCAGAGAATAATTACGAAATTATGATACAGGAATTTTTGAAATCATCCACTAAAAGAGATCTTGTATTAATAACTAATGTAGAAAAAAATAAGTTTTATGAAAAACTAAAACAAATACCACATTTTGATGAAGATTCTCGTATAAAATTTGTGGGTACAGTTTATAATCAAGATTTATTAAAATATATAAGAGAAAATGCTTTCGCATATATACATGGACATGAAGTAGGTGGCACAAATCCTTCTTTATTAGAAGCATTGTCTAGTACTAAGTTAAATTTATTGTTAGATGTTGGATTTAATAGAGAAGTAGCATTGAAAGGTGCAAAATATTGGAATAAAGAAACCGGAAATCTAAGTAATACTATAAATGAAGTTGAAACTTATAATGATAAGATTATTTCTTTTTTTGCCTGTGAATCGAATACAATAATATCTGATAATTTTACATGGGATAAAATAGTAAGTTTATATAGTCAGCTTTTTATTAGTAATAAGGAGGTATAATAATTTGAAAAAATTAATTTTTATTCCTTATCATGACGTTAATTACTTTAAAAATTTTCAGATTATGACAAGAGAATACGCTCTACTAAAATTAATGATGGATACTGAAATGTTTGACTTGTATGCTATTTCAAAACCTAGAACAATTTTAGATAAACAGAAATCTAGAGTAGATACAGGGATTTTTCCTCAAGGCAGTATCGAAAATAAGATAATGGAAATCATTAAAACTGCTCATATAATTGATCTTGATTATTTATTTAAGTGGGATATTGTCACAAAAAAAAGAGGGTGGTGGGTAAAAGGATATAATGATGCTTTTCAGAAAATATCAGATATTGTAAATAGCGACACATATATATATAGTAATAATCCTTTTGCTTATAAATTGATACAGGATTGCAAAAAAAAAGGAGCAAAAGTGATTTTTGATATGATGGATAATTTTGCAATTCACCCGTCCCTTAGTAAACTTGAAAAAGAATGTGCATACGAAGGCTACAACCAACTTATTAAAATAAGTGATTTTTATTGTTGTAATTCTGTCGAAACCCAAAAATTCTGTAAAAAAAATTTTTCTGTAACTCCAAAATTAATCAAAAATGGTGTATTTCCTGTTATATATAGTAATGAAAAAAATAAGAAGAGAGAAGAATTGAAAAAAATAATCAATAATTATGAAAAGACTGTTGGATATATAGGGAAGTTAGGAACCAGAATTGATGAAAAATTGGTTGAAAGCTTATCACGGAGTTTGCCTAGCACTGTATTCACGTATATTGGACCACACCTAAAAGGACAAAAAAATAAAAAACTAATTGATATTTTTAATAATAATAATAATATCATAGAGTTTGGACCAATAAGCTCATATGATATATATTCATATCTAGAATTGTTTGATATATTAATTATACCTCATGCTGTTGGTAAAAATGAAAATGGAGGAGACCCTCTAAAGCTATATCAATACTTAAATACTGGTAAAAAAATAATAACAACAAGAATATTGGGTGTCGAAGAATTCAAAGAAATTGTTACGGTTACAAATGACTATAAGAGATGGATTAACGAAATAATGAAATATGATAAGAATAAAGTGAAACAATATGATATACCAGATAGTATATCTTGGAGTTATAGAGCGAAAAGCTTAATTCGTTATATTTTAGATACTTCTAATAAATATGAGAGGTAATGAAATGTTAAAAAAATCAAAGAAAAATATTTTTTTTAAATTTATCTATCTCTCGATATTAATACTAAACGCACAAATGTTTATGCTACCTATTTTTTTTACATCTTTAACCAAAATCAACTCATATCATAATAAAATATTAATAACTCTATTTAGTCTCACCTTATTTATTTTTTGGTTGTTATTTAGAGAAAAAGGTTTAAAATTAGGTAAAGCAGACTTATTAGTGATTAGTTTGTTAATAATTATGGGTAGTTTGCTTTTTATACAAATGATTACATCCAAAGAAGAAAATAAACTATTATTAGGCAATTTTTATTATAATTTGATACTGTTATTGTATTTTCCTCTTAAAAGTTTTTTCAGAGACAAAATTAACTATATATGGTTTATAAAAGTCTATGTAAATATCGGTTTACTTTTTACTTTATGTACAATTATCTTCTATTATTTTTTTCAAGATTATGTTATTCAAAATAATTTAACTCTAGTACAATTAGTAAATAATAAAATTAGGTTCCCTCAAACATCTGATATAATAGGAAGTACTGTATTGTTTATTTTAATTGGTACGTGTTTAAATATATACAGTGAAAGAATCTCATTAATTTTAATAATTGTATGTATGTATGCTTTGTTAGAAGTGTCAAATGTCAGAATGATTTCATTACTTTCTTTAGTTTTGATTGTATATTATTTTTATATAACATTATTAAAAAAAGAAAGAATATATGTAAAAATATTATCCCATATGATTGTTGCTTTTTTTACAATAATTGTTTTGATTAGGTTAGATTTTTTAGAAAAATTTATTGGAGTAGGACAGCAACAGGCAAGTGTGCTATATAGATTTGAAGTTATCAATCATTATCGGAAACATTTTTTTGATAATATTATATATGGTTTCGGATTTAGTGATTATGTTAAGAATATTTATAATTTTACAGATATAGGAATATTGGGATTTATGTTTAGATACGGAATTTTAATAGTAATATGGTTAGTATTTTTGATGAATTATTTTATAAAAAATATAAGATTTAATTTTGAAAATAAACTAATTTTTATTTATTTTATAGGTATGTCAATATCGCTTAGCTTATTTGATCCGCAAAGAATCCTTTATTTCCCAATAATTTTTTCGATTTTTTCAAATTATGTTGAGAGAAGGGAAACAAATGAAATTTAGTTTTGTAATCCTAAATTATAATACGTTTAATGAGACAAAAAAATGTATTGAAAATATAAATAAGTTAAAAAATGATTTTGCTACTGTCATAATTATAATTATCGATAATTGTTCTACTGACGATAGTTTATCAAAGCTTTTAAATAAGTATTCTAATACTGATAATATAGAGATAATAAGTATGGAATATAATGTAGGTTTTGCAAAAGGAAACAATATTGGATATACGGTAGCCAAATATAAGTATAACTCTGATTACATTGTTATATTGAATAGCGATGTTTATATACAGAGTTTGGATTTTTTAACTCAAGTACATCAACTATACGTAAGTAATCATTATGATATTTTAGGCCCTAAAATATCTGATTTAATCGGAAATGATCAGAATCCAATAGAATATGTTCATGATTCTGTAAATAAAATTAATAAGACATTGATATTAAATTTATTCAGATATATATATTATTTTTTGAATTTTTATAAAAATAAAGTCTCTAAAATACGAAAAACTGACCTTTCAGATGAGGTAGATGTACCTTTACATGGGTCTTGCCTGATATACTCCAATAATTATACTAAACATAATGAGTTTGCGTTTTACCCAGAGACTTTTTTATATGGAGAAGAAGATTTTTTATTTTATTTATCGAAAAAAAAAGATAGAAAACTACTTTATTCACCTAGTATTCACGTAATTCATGCTGAAGATGCAGCAAGTAATAGTATTAATAGAAATATTAAAGAAAAAAAACTATTTGTTTTGAAAAACTCTACAAGTTCTTTGAAAAAATTAAAAAAATTAATAAAAAATATGGAGGAGTAAAATGTTTGGATTATATGAAAAACTGATTAATCATCAGGAAAATATATCATTAATTGGGCTAGGATATGTAGGAATGCCTATCGCAGTCGCATTTTCAAAAAAAGTAAAAGTAATAGGTTTTGATACTAACAAACAAAAAATTGATTTATACAAAAAAGGTGTTGATCCAACTTTAGAAATTGGAGATGAAGCTATAGCCTCCAGTAATGTTTACTTTACAAGTGAACCATCAAGATTAAAGCAGGCTAAATTTCATATAGTTGCAGTTCCTACACCTATAAATCAAGATAAAACACCTGATTTGTCACCAATAGAAGGAGCTAGTAAAATATTAGGTGAAAATCTCACAAAAGGATCAATTGTAGTTTATGAATCTACAGTTTATCCTGGAGCCACTGAAGAAGTATGTATACCAATTTTAGAAAAATACTCAGGACTAAAATGTGGGGTTGATTTCAAGGTGGGCTATTCTCCAGAAAGAATTAATCCGGGAGATAAAATTCATACTTTAGAAAAGATAGTTAAAATTGTTTCAGGAATTGATAATGAAACAAGAAATGAAATAGCTAAGGTCTACGAGATTGTAATTTCTTCTGGTGTACATTTAGCATCTTCAATAAAAGTAGCTGAAGCAGCAAAAGTAGTGGAAAATAGTCAACGTGATATCAATATTGCTTTTATGAATGAACTAGCAATGGTTTTTGATAAAATGAACATTAGCTCTATAGATGTTATAGAAGCTATGAATACAAAATGGAATGCTTTAAAGTTTTATCCTGGATTAGTGGGAGGCCATTGTATAGGTGTTGATCCATATTATTTTATTTCTGAAGCGGAAAAATTAGGTTATCATAGTCAAATTGTATCTGTAGGTAGAAAGATAAATGATTCAATGGGAGAATTTATTGCTAGTGCTACAATTAAAGAATTAGTAAAAACAGGAAAACAAGTTAAAGAAGCAAAAATAGGTATTTTAGGTTTTACATTTAAAGAAAATTGTCCGGATATTAGAAATACAAAAGTAATAGATATTTTTAAAGAATTAAAAGAATATGATGTGAATGTTTTAATTTCGGATCCGTATGCTGATAAAGAAGAAGTGAAAAAGGAATATGGTGTAGAATTAACAAATTATGAAGATTTAAGTGATTTAGATTGTTTAATTGTTGCTGTGGGTCATGAAGAGTACAGAAAAGACTTTAAAAAATATGAAAAGTTATTTACTAATAAGCAGCAGAATGTTCTAATTGACGTAAAAAGTTTATTTAATAAAGAAGAAGTTACTAATAAGAATTTTAGGTATTGGAGTTTATAAATATTTTTATCATTTATGTTACTTCTTTTTTATATTGATATATTTTCAATTATTGAGATAAAAATGTAAATTTATGTGAAGAGTATTTAATATACTCCTGATAGGATAAGCATCAAACATTAGCAATTCTAGTCACAAACTTTAAGGACAGTTATTACTTAAATTATTCTGATAGTCTTTTCTATTTATTTTGAATAAGCCAAAAGGTATTTATAAGAAAAGTATAGCATTAAATAAAAGATCAAATAAAGATGATCAAATTCAGATTCTTTGTCAAGTACACATGAATTCGCAAACTCATTCAACCTGAAGAATAAAAGCTAGGGTTACCGAAGAATTATGGATGAAAAGAAAAAGACGTTATTATTTTGGAAAAGAAAGCTTTGCTTTTTTTTAAACTGACTTGCTTTATCTCGTGAGAATCTTGAAATATCGCGAATGAGTATATGCATAAAAGTTTGATTTTACATGAAATAAAGTCTCTTTGTCAATAAGGACTGATGAGTTGCGAAAAATTAAATCTGGGTCAGAATGAACCTCATTCTGGCTCAGATTTTTTGTTATCTCACTTTGATTAATTGATTGGTCAAAAAGATTCTAATTTTCATGTTCTCAAATGATCTAAATCCGTAGGATACTCGTTTCATCGTTTTTATGTGGGTATTCTTTGCTTCTATTTTTCCATTGGAGTAAGGATAAATCATCGCATTGGCGATGCCTTCTTCGTAGGTCAGTAGGTTTTGAAGTTTCTCACGAAAGCCGTCATCTAACGTTTCGGGAAGTTCTGCCAATAAGGAGAAAAACAAGTCAGGGTCTTTGTCTCGAAAAGCTTCAACTAATTCATGGAAAAAGGGATACGCCTCCTTTAGGGGCTTAGAAAAGCTAAGCAATCGATCAATCATCATTGCTTCAGTAAGAAATGGGTATTTAGGTGCTCGGAAACTTTTCCATGTTTTATACTCATAGTGATTAATGTTTGCACGATTTTTTAGCAGAAAGCGCCAGTTCTTTTTCAGTTTTTCTGCATGGCTTTTCTGTCCTGCTTTACGCAGTTCATTCATTTCACGGATACGCAACTCATTGAAAGCTTGATTCATGTGTTTGACAATATGAAACCGATCAATCACTACTTTCGCATTTGGCAGAACGCGTTTGGTGAGCTGGAAGTAGGCGGCGTTCATGTCTGTGACTAAGAATTTTACTTCTTCTGGATTGGTGCAGCCAAAGAAATAGTTTGTTAATCGAGGTAATTTACGAGTAGGTAAGATATCAATTAAATTACCTGTTTCTCCATCTGCGCAAATAAAGCTCATTTTATATTCTATGGAAGTGTGCGAACGAAATTCATCAACCATCAATACTTTGGGGAGAATCCTCTTAGTGGGCTTTGGTAAATAGCGTTTAAACTCTTTCAATGTACGAATAACGGTAGTCAAAGATACCTGACAGCTTTTCGCAATAAAAGATAAAGAGACTTTTTCAGTCAGTAAAGAAGCAATTTTATATCTGACATGATCCGCAATTGAATGTCTTGGGCGTACAAAATAGCTTTGAGCAGTCCAATGGGTTCGACAGTTTTTACAGGTATAGCGTTGCTTTTTTTAAACGCATAAGCATAGGCATATGATTGTATTGTTCAAAGCGGACAATGATTTCCTTCTTCCCGTTTCTCACCACACTTGCTTTCCCATTTCCATCTACCACAGTAGAACCACAACTTCTACAGGCACGAGGATCAGCTGAGAGAATGGCATTAATGATCAATGTCTTTTCCTTATGAAAGATCACGTAAGAGATCTCAGTAATCATCAAATCTTTATCTATTAGTCTCAGCATTTTTTTGAGAGAATCATTCATATAGCATATCGTCCTCTCAGTTGTTTATTTTGTGGACTAGAGAACGATATGTTTTTTTATAACTTAAATGAAAATGGGACTGAAGAATCAATTTTGATTCATCAGTCCCATAAATTATAGAGCTCATTTTTTCACTCCCGCCACCCCGGCGTCACTGCCTCCTTACAAAACGTGAACCGCTTCTTGTCATAATTCACCAAGCCTGAATCTTTCAGCTGTTTGATCACCTGTCCGGCGGTTTCACGAGTGGTACCGCTATTGACTGCTAGTTCTTTCAACGTGATCGGATAGGGTATCGATATATGACCGTCTTCTGTAGGGATTCCTAATTCTTCTTTTAAAACAAATAAGTTTTGTTTCACTCGGTCAAATGCACTGGAGGTCAAGCCGATTTGAATGCGTAGTTCGTGCATCTGAACGACTTTTCCTAACTTTTGGATCATGTAAATCAATTGATTGGGGTTGTTTTTGACGATTTTTTCATAACAAGCTACAGGAAAATAAAAAGTCTCGATATCTGTCATGGCTTGTGCTGTATACGTATAAGGTTCTTCTTCAAAAATACCAGACATTGGAAAGAGATTATTTGCTGTGACATAATCATAGTAGTAATAAGTCGCACTTTCGTCATAACGCTCTAAACGGATCAATCCTTCTGTTAAGACATAGAAACGTTGCCGCTCATCTCCTTCATCAAAAAGCACTTGTCCTTTCTTATATGAACGTAGGACAGTCTGCTCTTTGATTTCTTCAAATTCCTCATCAGTAAAGTGTTCAAAATCAGGTTGATATCTGAGTTTAGAAAAATGATAATCGATTTTATTTACACGCATGAACATCCCTGCTTCCTATTATTCTTTAATTCTATTGTGACTTCTTTTATTTCTTTTGTAAAGCCATAATACATTCCGAGAAAAGCTATATTTTGTAAAAAATCAATTGCGTTTGTTATTATGTAGGATTTATACAAAACAGATGAATATAATTTGATGAGTGATCATAAAAGTGTATAAAAAACAAATAATATACATAAAGTAAACGCTAACAACATTAATTTAAATGGGATTTAAAAATATACAGAAAAATTTTTTTGATGAATAAAAATTTTTTTGATAGAGTTTTCAGTATAAAAAAAAGAGAAATTATTAATAAAAGATGCAAAAATGTGTAATTATTTAATTAAGCTTTAATAATGAGAGATTCTTCTCATTTAAAATGCGAGAAAAGCATGAAAGTGATTACAAAAGCAGTTTATTCTAAGTATGTAATCAAAACGAAGGAGGCAACACAACATGGATAAACCGATTCACGTTTTCTCTGAGATAGGAAAGTTAAAGACAGTATTATTAAAACGACCTGGTCAAGAAGTGGAAAATCTAACACCTGATATTATGGATCGTTTGTTGTTCGACGACATTCCGTATCTACCGATTGCACAAGCTGAGCATGATGAATTTGCACAAGTGCTCCAAAGTGAAGGCGCTGAAACATTATATTTAGAGAAATTAGCGGCTGAAGCAATCGATGCAGGTAATGTCAAAGAGGAATTTTTAAATAAAATGTTAGATGAATCTTTTATTGCATCTAATGCTGTTAGAGATGGTCTTCATGAGTTCCTTCTATCAATGGAAACTCAAGATATGGTAGATAAGATCATGGCGGGTGTCCGTACAAAAGATATCGATGTGAAATCACGTAGTTTATACGATTTATCATCTGATGACGACTATCCATTCTACATGGACCCAATGCCAAACCTATACTTTACAAGAGACCCTTCCGCATCAATGGGAAATGGGATGACAATCAATAAAATGGCATTTGAAGCGCGTCGTCGTGAGTCAATGTTCACAGAATACATTTTGAACCACCATCCACGTTTTGCAAATAAAGGTGTTGACGTATGGTTGGATCGCGAAAATCCAGATCATATCGAAGGTGGGGATGAATTGATCCTTAGTGACACAGTTGTCGCTGTTGGTATCTCACAAAGAACAAATGCAAAAGCGATCGAGCGTTTAGCACGTCACTTATTTGCGAAAAACGCAGGATTTGAAAAAGTCTTGGCAATCAAGATTCCGAATAATCGTGCGATGATGCATTTAGATACAGTATTTACAATGGTTGACCATGACAAATTCACGATCCACCCAGCGATCCAAAGTAAAGAAGGAAAAATGGACGTCTTTACAATCGAACAAGCTGGCGATGATATCAAAATTTCTCATTCAGATGATTTACAAGAGTCATTGAAATCAGTTCTAGGTTTAGATGATCTTGTATTGATCCCAACAGGTAATGGCGATGCGATCGTTGCACCTCGTGAACAATGGAATGATGGCTCAAACACATTAGCGATCGCTCCAGGGGTGGTAGTTACTTATAATCGTAACTATGTATCAAACGAATTATTGAGAAGCTACGGCATCAAAGTATTGGAAATCACTTCAAGTGAATTGTCACGCGGTCGTGGCGGCCCTCGTTGCATGAGCCAACCGTTAGTTCGTGAAGATTTAAAATAGTTTATTCCTGATGGCAGTCACTGTCAGCTGCCATCAGATTTCCTCTTAATACCAAGTACTTTATGTACTATCAAATAGAATACAATTTTAAAGGAGAATGTTCATATGAAAGAATCAGTATTTCAAGGAAGAAGTTTATTAGCAGAAAAAGATTTTACAAAGGAAGAGTTACAATATTTGATCGACTTTTCTCAACACTTGAAAGATTTGAAAAAACGTGGCATCCCACATCATTACTTAGAAGGAAAAAATATTGCATTACTATTTGAAAAAACATCAACACGTACTCGTGCAGCATTTACAACTGCAGCAATCGATCTTGGTGCGCATCCTGAATATCTAGGTGCGAATGACATCCAATTAGGTAAAAAAGAATCTACAGAAGATACTGCCAAAGTATTAGGTAGTATGTTTGACGGAATCGAGTTCCGTGGTTTCAGCCAAAAAATGGTGGAAGAATTAGCTGAATTCTCAGGCGTACCTGTATGGAATGGTTTAACTGATGAATGGCACCCAACTCAAATGATCGCTGACTTCTTAACGATCCAAGAAAACTTCGGTAAAGTGGAAGGCATCACAGTTGCTTATTGTGGCGATGGACGTAACAACATGGCGAATTCATTGTTAGTAACAGGTGCGATCTTAGGAACAAACATGCGTATCGTTGCACCAAAAGAATTACAACCTGAAGAAGAAATCGTGAAAATGGCTGAAGAGTTTGCAGCGAAATCAGGTGCACAATTAATGATCACTGACGATGTTGCTAAAGGGGTTGACGGAGCAGACGTTCTTTACTCAGACGTTTGGGTATCAATGGGTGAAGAAGATAAATTTGAAGAACGTATCAAATTATTGAAACCTTACCAAATCAATATGGATATGATCGAAAAAACAAACAATACAGATCGTTTGATCTTCTTACACTGCTTACCAGCCTTCCATGATACGAAGACAGTTTACGGTGAACAAATGAAAGAACGCTTCGGCATCACTGAAATGGAAGTAACAGACGAAGTATTCCGCAGTAAATATGCACGTCAATTTGAGCAAGCAGAAAACCGTATGCACTCAATCAAAGCAATCATGGCAGCAACACTAGGAAACTTATTCATTCCTCGTGTGTAACAACTAACAAGTAAATAATCAAAACGAGTCAGCGTGAGGATCGTTCAGAAAGAACGCTGGCTTGTTTTGTCATCGGTAAAATTCAGAATGTTCTGAAAGAAAGGGAGATAGACATGGCAAACAGAAAAGTGGTTGTTGCATTAGGCGGAAACGCGATTTTATCAACAGATGCAAGTGCAAAAGCACAACAAGACGCATTGATGGAAACAGCAAAATACTTAGTGAAATTTATTGAACAAGGAGATGAATTGATCATCTCACATGGTAATGGTCCTCAAGTTGGAAATTTGTTGATCCAACAACAAGCGGCTGATTCAGAAAAAACACCGGCAATGCCATTAGATACATGCGTGGCGATGACGGAAGGTTCAATTGGCTATTGGTTGCAAAATGCGATGGGCGAAGTGTTGAAGGAAAAAGGAATCGATAAAGATGTCGTTTCTTTAGTGACACAAGTCATCGTTGATGAAAATGATCCATCGTTCAAAAATCCAAGCAAACCAGTTGGACCTTTCTATACAGAAGAAGAAGCGAACGATCAGATGAAAGCAGACTCTTCCGTAACATTCAAAGAAGATGCAGGACGTGGTTGGCGTAAGGTCGTTGCTTCTCCAAAACCAATCTCAATCAAAGAAGCTCGTGTCATCCAAACATTAGTGGAACAAGGCGTGATCACCATTTCTGTAGGTGGTGGCGGTATTCCAGTAGTGGAAACTGCAACAGGTCTTGAAGGAAAAGAAGCCGTGATCGACAAAGATTTTGCTTCTGAAAAATTAGCAGAGATCATCGGAGCAGATCTACTGATCGTGTTGACGGGTGTCGATAATGTCTATGTGAATTATCAAAAACCTGATCAAAAGAAACTAGAAACAGTTGGTGTCTCAGAAATGAAACAATACATTGCTGAAAACCAATTTGCTCCAGGAAGCATGTTGCCAAAAGTGGAAGCAGCGATTGCCTTTGTTGAGGCTCGTCCTACTGGGAAAGCAATTATTACTTCCTTAGAAAATATTGAGAATCTATTAGCTTCAGAAGAAGGAACGATCATTGTTGCTGATGAAGCGTAAGAAACTTTTTATCGTTTTACCATGACCATGTGTATAAAATGTCCAGTTGGTTTTTAATCTCCTTTAGACCTCCTGGACATTTTAGGTTGTGAGAAAAGCACTTTGACCTGAGCAATAAGATAGAAAATCAGAAAATAGTATCTCATATTTTTTGATTTTTTAGCTTGTTGTTGAAGGTCAGCTTTTCGAACACCGTTTATTTATGAAGAAAACTCTAGCCAGTCGATTGGATATCTGCTATAATTCAAATCAAGTTAAATAAGAGCAACGTTTGCTGAACAAGAGAGTAATTGGTGTCATTTCGTTCAAAGCGAGTCTGGGTAGAGTGGAAGCCGGACGGACAAATCCCAATGAAGCGCACTTGGAGAACTCTGTCTTTGACAGACGGTCGTCTACCGATATCAGATCGAGCAGGTCCTTTTTTAGGACAATTGGAGTGGTACCGCGGGAATTCTCGTCTCTAGTAAATTCATAGGAAATATGGATTTGCTAGAGATTTTTTTGTTTTACAGCAAACAATATGTAGGAGGAAAATAAATGAATAACAAAGATGTTGTTGCAAAAGCACTATATGAAGTAGTACAAGATGATTTGACGTTGGAGCAAGTCGCACAATTACTTGAAAATCCAAAATCAGCGGACCATGGAGATGTCGCATTTCCCACGTTCTCTTTAGCAAAAATCTTCCGTAAAGCACCACAACAGATCGCAGCGGATCTTGCTGAGAAAATCGATGCAACAAATTTTGAAAAAATCGAAGTCGTTGGACCATACTTGAACTTCTTTATGAACAAAGAGATCATTAGTAAGCAAGTGTTAGCTACAGTAGTAAAAGAAAAAGAACACTATGGTGATAGCACGATCGGTAACCAAGGAAGCGTGCCTATCGATATGTCTTCACCAAACATTGCAAAACCAATTTCAATGGGTCACTTACGTTCGACAGTGATCGGAAACTCAATTGGCTTTATCATGGAAAAATTAGGCTACCAACCAGTACGTATCAACCATTTAGGAGACTGGGGCACACAATTTGGAAAACTGATCGTTGCCTACAAAAAATGGGGATCTGCTGAATCTGTAAAAGCTGAACCAATCAATGAATTATTGCGTCTATATGTCCAATTCCACGAAGAAGCTGAAACACAACCTGAATTGAATGATGAAGCTCGTTCTTGGTTCAAGCGTCTAGAAGAAGGCGACGAAGAAGCGATGGAGTTATGGCAATGGTTCCGTGACGAATCAATGAAAGAATTCAACAAGATCTATGACTTGTTAGAAGTTCGTTTTGATTCATTGAACGGGGAAGCTTTCTATAATGACAAGATGGATGAAATCGTCGAATTACTAGAAGAAAAACATCTCTTACAAGAAGACAAAGGTGCAGAAATCGTTGACTTATCTGCTTATGATCTAAATCCTGCCTTGATCAAAAAATCAGATGGTGCGACACTTTATATCACACGTGACTTGGCAGCTGCACTATACCGTAAACGTACGTATGATTTCAGTCAATCACTATACGTAGTTGGTAATGAACAAAGTTATCACTTTAAACAATTGAAAGCTGTCTTGAAAGAACTAGGCTTTGACTGGTCAGATGATATGCACCATATCCCGTTTGGTTTGATCACACAAGGTGGTAAAAAACTATCTACACGTAAAGGAAAGATCGTTTTACTAGAAGAAGTATTGAATGAAGCAATCGACTCAGCGAAACAACAAATCAGTGAAAAGAATCCTGATTTGGAAAACAAAGATGTCATCGCAAAACAAGTCGGTGTTGGTGCTGTTATTTTCCACGATTTAAAAAATGACCGTTTGAATACCTTTGACTTCAATTTAGAAGAAGTGGTTCGTTTTGAAGGGGAAACTGGTCCTTATGTCCAATATACTCATGCTCGTGCGATGAGTTTATTAGACAAAGCAGGTTTTGTTCCTTCTGAAGATCAAGCTTATGCGTTGAATGATGAAAATAGTTGGGAAGTCGTGAAGCTTGTACAGAAATACCCTGAAACAGTACTTCAAGCGGGTGAAAAATATGAGCCATCGATCATTGCAAAACATGCGATCAAACTGGCACAAGCATTCAATAAATACTATGCACATACAAAAATCTTAGCGGACGATGACCAAAAAGAAGCACGCTTAGCGTTAGTTTATGCGGTAACTGTTTTACTAAAAGAAGACTTACGTCTATTAGGATTACATGCACCAGATAAAATGTAAAAAGTTTCATTGCTCAATGATTTTCTGAAGAGAAATCTAAAAGTTATTTATCAGTCAATAATCCATTGCATATTTACAATTGAATTGATTTTTATCTAGAAGGTTCTCTTTTAGAAACGAGCCAAGTCGGGATTTGAAAAAATCCCGGCTTTTTTGACGTATTTTTGGTACGGCATACATTTTCATAGTTGTTTTATGTTGAATTGTACATACAAAAATTTTTATGAATAAATAATTGAATTTCCTTTTCTTATTTTAGAAAAAGTCGTTTCATGAGAATCTTCACTTTTTGTTAAGCGCTTTCTTTTCTTGCGATATACTCTCGGTGTAAATAAAAAAGAAAAGGAGTGGAAAAATGAAAGTGAAAAAGAAATGGTTCTCGTTGTTGATGGTTGTGATGTTGTTGTCGTCGGTTTTCCAACCGACGCTCTTAGCCTTTGCGAGTGATCGATCCTTCAAAGAAGCAACCTCGCGTCCAGCTGTTGAGATTGATTTAAGTGGCACTTCGCCAGCAAAAGATGAAAAAACATGGAACGAATGGGCAAAACTCCGAGGATTTACGGATACCCTGACTGCCGAACATAACGTATTTGATAATTTAGTTCTAGCGGATTATTTAGACATGATGGAAGGGCCAAGTACGTTACCCCTCAGTGCACGGTTTGCTCGTTCAAAAATTGCACCGATCATCCAAGCTACCGCCTTTGCTGAATTTACCCGACCCTACTTAAAAGAATCGTCCAAAGAGACGGCTGTCAGTCAGTTGTATCGTGTGACCTCCACCAATATCTTAAGACAATCGATCAGTTTACTTGGTGACGCCATTGATGCTCCAGAAGACCCCGTTGAGATTTATCCGACCACCAAAATCGAGTTGGCTAGCTGGATTTCAGTCCAAAACCAGTTTCTCGAATACATAGAAACGACCCCCGACTTATCTGGATATGAGATGCGAACTGGCACAGACGGTGTGAGCAGATTATTCGTGCCGAAAAGCACGAACAATCAAAGTCTGTTAGTTTATCCAGATGGTTCGCTGAATGAATACTTACCGGGAAATGAAAAATTACCTCCGCGGATCGGCGCCCTCAAGCAAATCAATTTTTCTCCATATAATGGTCCAGGAACGCCCTATGTCAATGTGACCATGAGCTATACCGCCTATGACCATCGTCAACAATTATATACACAATATGATGTTCGTGGCATCACGATTCCCATGGAGACGGACTTTGATACATTTTTAGCAGAAATCGCCACACCTGAACAAGCCTTGGAACTGGTCAAAGAATATTCTTCGGTCCAATTCGGGGCAGTAGACCCAACAGATGTCGATTCCGTCAATGAAGTCGGAAAAGAAATCACTCGTAAAATGATCGATGAGCGGGATGCGCTGATTGATCAATTACCTGATACGTTTCAGACCAATCTATTCCGGATTGCAGCGAAAGCCAATGACAAAGAAGTTGTCATTGATCGGGAAGGTGAGTTTGTGTATCGGGGAACGCAAGAAATTGTTCCCTTAGACCAAATCGACATCGGCTTTAACCAAGAAGTCATCTATACGATCCGCAAAGTGCAAAGCTTTTTCGGTATCTATTGCAACTACTATGCGTTAGCCGATGGCTTGTTTGATGAAGAACGCACGAATGCCTTACCAAGAAGTCTAGATGAAACCACCATTGCAGCGATTTCTGAAGTCGGTGGCAATGTATTGAAGAATTTACCAAATTACGAAAATACCGACTGGGTCATCAAACAGTCCCAAATCCAGCTCGAAAAAACAGACATCTTACTTATCATTATGTGCTTACCGTTGTCTGAAATGTTTTCTGTCTTACGAGCAGTTGAATCCGAAGAAGTCTTCGTAACAGCGATCGAAGTCGAAGAAGCTGAAGCCGCTCGCGTGCTAGAAGCCGAGAAAGCCCTGATCACCAAAGGTTGTCCAAATGAAGCCTTGGTGGAAAAATTACCAACCACTGAATTTTATAACCGCAAGTCGTTGCGTCATGTGGCAGGAGAGGTGAGACCGGGGAGAAGTGGCAATCCTGAAATCACAGGTGCCCATTCGAGACATCCTGATTTTTATAGCCCAGACAGTGGAGTAGTTTATGAACCAACTGGGGCGGTGGTGGAAGGACGACCTTTTGAGGCGGATGTTAAGTATGATGGGAAATATAAGAATACAAAATCTACTGTTTTTCCAGACAGCTGGGATGCAGAGAAAATTACGAGTGAAGTAGAACAAATTGTAAGGCAAAAAAATTTTGACTCTCCTGGAAACCATACTTTTAGTGGTGAGAGTACAGCTGGATTTGAGATAAAAGGAAATGTAAATGTTAAAATGAATGGTAAAATAACCGTGGTATCAGCATATCCCATTTTAAAATAAATATATACTCTGAAGTAAAAGATTTTCTAATGACATGGGTGAATAAGAAACGCAGATGTGGGACTTATTAATTAACTATAAAAAGACTAATGTCAAAACTATTTTTTAAGCTTTGATATTGGTCTTTTTATTTATAGGAATCTATTTAAAGTTTTTTTCCAAGCCTGCTTAAACCTCTTTCTTTATATTCATTAATTTTTTTTTGAAACATTTCAGGTGTATATACATTACGCCAATAATATAAATTGTTCTGTTGATATTGATAGATGATAGCTAAAATTGAATTATTCAATTGTTCGCTTAAACCAAGGTAGTCCGTATTAAACATCCATTCGCTATAAAAATCCCCATGTATTCCATAGCTTAATTGATAAGGGGAACAACCAAATAAAGAAATACCGCCGTAACTAATTGTATACTCTTCATTAGACAAATAACGTCTAGGATCATTAGGTTCATCTTCTTCAGGATCATAAGGGAATTCAGCGAAAAAGAACCCAACTTCTGGATCAAAATCAATGTATGATTCATCACGAATCACGGTTAATCGAGAATCTAATTTATTTAATCGAGTTTCTAGAAATTCCGTATTCTTTTCTACAGCAGCCAAAGGTCGATGCTTGGGGTCAGTGAAACTAATCGGCGAACTAACGAGTTCTCCTGGTCCAATGTATTGTGATGGACGATTATAAGGTTTTAACCTTTCCTGTTCCAATTGTTTTTCTGTAAATAAGTCATTCCAATAGAACAGGTTATGCACTTGATATTCATGAATGACTTTTAAGATAGCTTGGTCAATCACTTTTACTGCTTGTCTAGAAGAATCTGAAGCCCCGCTCGGTTTTCTATAATATTCGTAAATTTGTTCATCGTAAGGCGTAAACCAGTAAAGAGGATAGCCTCTATATCTAAGCAGATACTCCGAATACACAAAATATTCCATCGGATGATTCGGTACACGAGGGTCCCAGTAGATAGTAGAAAGTTGTGGAAAGACCTCTGGACCATAATCAATAAAGTTATCATTATGTATCAAAGACAAATCTGGATCGATTGCATGAAATTTTTGAGTCAGTTCTTCTGTCATTTTTCTGATCTCTGCTTGTGGTCGACGGTTGGAATCGACAAAGGGGAAGAAGGTCATAGTTACTATCCTTTCTGTTCAAGATTTTATTTTTTGAATAAACTGTTAAAATAAAGTCCACCATTCTTTATCTTCACTTATTTTACTTTGAAATTGTTCTGGGGTATAGGTTTCCCGCCAGTAGTATTTGTTGTAAAGCATATATTTTCTCATAATCACATTGATCGCATCAACTAGCTTCTTGCTTAGTCCAAGGTAGGTAACATTCGGTATTCCCCCATTAAAGTAATCGCCATGAAATCCAGTCCCACTACAATAAGGAGAGAGAGAGAAAAGTAATGTTTTATTAAAATAAATGTCGTACTCGTAACGAGATAAATCACGTCTAGGATCATCTGGCTCGTCTTCCTCTGGATCGTAAGGGCACTCCGCAAGAAAATGACCGATATCTGGACCAAAATCAATATATGAGTCATCACGAATCACGGTTAATCGAGAATCCAATTGATCTAACTGAGTTTCTAGAAATTCCGTATTCTTTTCTACAGCAGCCAAAGGTCGGTGCTTGGGGTCAGTGAAACTAATTGGTGAACTAATTAATTCGCCAGGTCCAATAGATTGCGATACTCTCTTGTAGGGTTTTAACTTCTCCTGTTCCAATTGTTTTTCAGTAAATATATCTTTCCAATAGAGAAGGTTATGAACTTGATAGTCATGAATGATTCTTAGGAGAGTCTGTTCAATCATTTTTAAAGTTTTTCTTCGCGAGTCTGCATTCCCTCCAGGTCTTCTATAATATTCATAGATTTGTTCACCATAGGGCGTAAACCAGTAAAGAGGGTAACCTCCATATCTAAGTAGATACTCCGAATACACAAAATGTTCCATCGGATGATTCGGTACACGAGGGTCCCAGTAGATAGTAGAAAGTTGTGGAAATACCTCTGGACCGTAATCAATAAAGTTATCATTATGTATCAAAGTCAAATCTGGATCGATTGCTTGAAATTTTTGGGTCAGTTCTTCTGTCATTTTTTTGATCTCTGCTTGTGGACGACGGTTGGGATCAACAAAGGGGAAGAAGGTCATAATCGTTTTTCCTTTCTATACTATAAAAGTTTTTTTAAATTAAAGTATGACATGTAAATAAGGAGTGTGGGGGACTGTTTTTTCGTCGATCAGAAAAAAGTGGGGATTTATAATGAAACAAGCAATACCTGCCTAATTCAAAGTGAACGAAGCTTTATATGATTTTTAGCGCTTGTTGTGTTTCTCAATGATATTTGAATTTATTCTACTAGTGGAAAACATTACTATTATTGTTTCTATGAGGCATTGAGTGCGAGGTATAATGGGCTTTCATAGCAACGAAAGGTTAAGTCAACTTGAGAGAGGTTCATGGTTCTTCTCCAGTATTGATTTAAATAAAAAAAGATGCTGGCAAATTTCACCAACATCAAAAAATATATATACAATTACTAACTGTTATGGCATTTAAAAAATTGTTGCTGTAGTGGGATGATGCAAGAAGTTTTCAACTAACTGCGCATCTTCATCATCTTTCGAAATAATGATCGTTGTATCAAAGCCAGCAATCGTACTAACGATATGAGGCGGTTTGATTTCATCTAAGACAGCTGCGAACAACGGTGCGTTGTCTGGTAAGGTATGGACGATAGTCAAAAAATGAACTCGTTCCACTTTTAACACGATATCTTCAATCATCTGGATCAAACGTTTTTCATCTTCGCTTTTTGATTCAGCTGTCTCCTTTTCTTTGAACAGGACAAAATGGGAAACACCATTTTCATCAGGCGCCTTGACGATTTTTAAGTCACGTATATCTCTTGAAATCGTCGCTTGAGTCGCAGATACACCCATTTCAGTCAGCTTAGCTAACATTTCATCTTGTGTACGGATCGTATAATCTTCAATGATTTGTTTAATCAACAAGTGTCGCTCAGTTTTTCGCATTTTAGTTCTCCTTTAACGAAACTTTTCACAAGTATCATAACAAAAAAACGTTGAATTGCCCATCTTTATTTTACATTTACCTGTTTATTTTTTCACGAATTGCTTATAAAAAAACAAAGAAATAAAGTAAAAAAATGAGAGGGAGAAAAAGAAGACACAAAAAAATAAGTAAGTTGATTTTTTTTCTTGAAATTTATGCCCAATTCAGTTAAACTATTGAATGTTGAGCAGAAAAAGATCACTTTGGTGTATCTTACGTCACTACTCAATAAATCCACATTCTTGTTGGATCGTTGGTCGGTGCTTGAAAAAGTTGGCTAGCGAGTTGGAAGACAAGAAGAGGGAAAATAAAAACCAAATCGGAGGAAACAAACATGGCAGTAATTTCAATGAAACAATTACTAGAAGCCGGCGTACACTTTGGTCACCAAACTCGTCGCTGGAACCCAAAAATGAAGAAATACATCTTCACAGAAAGAAACGGAATCTACATTATTGACTTGCAAAAAACAGTTAAATTAGTAGATGCAGCTTACGATTATATGAAGAGCGTAGCAGAAGAAGGCGGCGTTGCTTTATTCGTAGGTACGAAAAAACAAGCACAAGAAGCAATCAAAGATGAAGCTACTCGTGCTGGACAATACTTTGTAAACCACCGTTGGTTAGGTGGAACATTGACAAACTGGGATACGATCCAAAAACGTATCGCTCGTTTGAAACAAATCAATGCAATGGAAGAAGATGGAACTTTTGCAGTTCTACCTAAAAAAGAAGTTGCTGGTTTGAACAAACAACGTGAACGTCTTGAAAAATTCTTAGGTGGTATCGCTGATATGCCAAGAATCCCAGATGTAATGTACATCGTTGACCCACGTAAAGAACGCATTGCCGTTCAAGAAGCACACAAATTGAATATCCCAATCGTAGCAATGGTTGATACAAACTGTGATCCAGATGAGATCGACGTAGTTATCCCATCAAACGACGACGCAATCCGTGCCGTTAAATTGATTACTTCAAAAATGGCTGATGCTTTCATCGAAGGAAATCAAGGGGAAGATCAAGTAGTTGAAGAAGATTTTTCAGCAGAAAACACAGCGACTTCAATCGAAGAAATCGTTGATGTTGTTGAAGGCGACAACTCTTCAGCAGAATAATTTTTAAATGATGGAGCTGTTTCAAAGGCTAGGCGACAAGCCTCACTCTCCTTTGAAACAGCTTTTTTTAAAGAAAAAGCATACAACTAGGAGGAAGTAAAAATGGCAGACGTTACAGCTAAAATGGTAAAAGAACTACGCGACATGACTGGCGTAGGTATGATGGATGCGAAAAAAGCATTGGTTGAAGTTGAAGGTGACATCGAAAAAGCGGTAGATCTTTTACGTGAAAAAGGAATGGCTAAAGCTGCGAAGAAAAACGATCGTATCGCCGCTGAAGGTCTTGCTTCAGTTGCAGTGAAAGGTAATACTGCAGCAATCGTTGAAGTTAACTCAGAAACAGACTTCGTTTCTAAAAACGAAATGTTCCAAGACTTAGTAAAAGAAATCGCTGAACTAGTCGCTGAAAACAAACCAGCTGACATGGACGCAGCAATGAAAATCAAAACATCAAAAGGAACAGTTGAATCTGACTTGATCGAAGCAACACAAGTTATCGGTGAAAAAATCAGCTTCCGTCGTTTTGAAGTAATCGAAAAAGATGACAACGCTGCATTTGGCGGTTACCTACACATGGGTGGACGTATTGCTGTATTAGCTGTTTTAGAAGGTACAACTGACGAAGCGGTAGCTAGAGACGTAGCGATGCACGTAGCAGCGATCAACCCTCGTTATGTAAACGAAACACAAATCCCTGAAGCTGAATTAGATCACGAACGTACAGTCTTGACTGAACAAGCATTGAACGAAGGCAAACCAGCGAACATCGTTGAAAAAATGGTTGAAGGACGCTTAAACAAATTTAAAGCTGAAATCGCATTGGTTGACCAACCATTCGTTAAAGATCCTGATATGACTGTTGAAAAATTTGTTGCTTCTAAAGGCGCAACTGTGAAATCATTTGTCCGCTTTGAAGTCGGCGAAGGTATCGAAAAACGCGAAGATAACTTTGTAGAAGAAGTAATGAACCAAGTGAAAAAATAATCCGGTTTACGGACTTGATTAATGGTACGATGTTTGGTCCAAAGAAAATAGAGATTATTCTGCATTTTCTTTGTGACCACATCGGTTCCATCGCTTATTTGAATGAAATGAGGAGCAGCGACATTCGTCACAGCTCTTTTTTTTAGGGCAAGAGATATCAAGAGCATAGGTATTTTCGTGCCTAAACTATCTGGATATGGTAGAATGTCAATAGAAAATATTGGAGGAATGAACATGGTCACACCAAAATATCAGCGTGTCGTCTTAAAATTAAGTGGAGAAGCTTTAGCTGGAGATGAAGGGTTTGGAATCAAACCACCAGTTATCAAAGAAATCATCCAAGAGATCAAAGAAGTCCACGAGTTAGGCGTAGAGATGGCAATTGTTGTCGGCGGTGGAAATATCTGGCGCGGTCAAATTGGCGCACAAATGGGGATGGAACGTGCACAAGCGGATTACATGGGCATGTTAGCAACTGTGATGAATGCTTTAGCATTACAAGATACATTAGAAAATGTTGGTGTTCCTACACGCGTCCAAACCTCAATTGAAATGCGACAAATCGCAGAACCATACATCCGTCGTAAAGCAGAGCGTCATTTAGAGAAAGGGCGCATCGTTATTTTTGCCGGTGGTACTGGAAACCCTTATTTTTCTACAGATACAACTGCGGCATTACGTGCAGCTGAAATTGGCGCTGATGTTATTTTAATGGCTAAGAACAATGTTGACGGTGTTTATTCTGCCGATCCAAAAATCGATTCAACAGCAGTGAAATTCGATGAATTGACACACATGGAAGTCATTGCAAAAGGATTACAAGTAATGGATTCAACTGCTAGTTCATTGAGTATGGACAATGATATTCCGTTACTTGTGTTCAATCTTAATGAACATGGAAACATTCGCCGAGCAATCTTAGGTGAAAATATCGGAACAACCGTAAGGGGGAAATAAACAATGGCAGATGCAATTATGACAGAAGCAAAAGACAAGATGCAAAAAGCAGCACAAAATCTACAACGTGAACTTGGACAGATCCGTGCCGGCCGTGCGAATGCGAGCTTATTAGATCGTATCACTGTTAATTATTATGGTGCACCAACACCATTGAACCAATTAGCATCGATCCAGATCCCAGAAGCAAGAGTATTGATGATCACACCATTCGATAAAAGTGTGCTTCAAGACATTGAAAAATCGATCATGGCAAGCGACATCGGTATCAGCCCGACAAATGACGGAAATGTGATTCGCTTAGTCATTCCTCAGTTAACAGAAGAACGTCGGAAAGAATTAGCAAAAGACGTGAAAAAAGAAGCTGAAAATGCGAAAATCGCTGTTCGTAACATTCGTCGCGATGCAATCGATGAATACAAAAAACAACAAAAAAATGGCGATATCACAGAAGATGATTTGCGCGACTTAGAAAAAGAAGTGCAAACTTTGACAGATAACAGTATCAAAGAAGTGGATAATATTGCTGCAGACAAAGAAAAAGAATTGCTTGAAGTATAAGAATCAATAAAAACAGGTGGACAGTGAGAAGTGCTGTCTCCTGTTTTTTGCTTTTTGACTAAGAAAAACTAAAAAATCTTTTGAATTTGCGTAAAAAAAGGGCTATACCATAGGAAATAACGATAGATATTGCTATAATGGTAAAGATAGTTGTAATTTTTTAGTATGGGAGGAAAAAGAATGTTACGTTTTTTTCCGCAAAAAAACAAATATATTCAAGAAAAAAGTGAGTACCATTTTGATGCGCAGAGAGATATCCCGAAACATATTGCCATCATCATGGATGGGAATGGTCGTTGGGCACAAAACCGTCGTCTACCACGAGTGGCTGGCCACAAAGAAGGCATGGAAACCGTTAAGAAAGTCACAAAAAAAGCTTCTCGACTTGGGGTAAAGGTGTTAACGCTCTATGCGTTTTCAACCGAAAATTGGAAACGTCCAAAAGAGGAAGTCAATTTTTTGATGCAATTACCTGTAGACTTTTTTGATACGTTCGTCCCTGAGTTGATTGCTGAAAATGTCAAGGTACAAGTGATGGGCTATGAAGAACTCTTACCGGAACATACGCAAGATGCAGTACGCCGTGCTATTGAACAAACCAAAGAAAATACGGGAATGATCTTAAACTTCGCACTGAATTATGGTAGTCGGGCAGAAATCATCTCTGCAGTCAAAGCAATCAGTGAACAAGTAAAAGAAAACGATCTTTCTACGGAAGACATCGACGAGGACATGATCGCGGATCATTTGATGACCGGTTTCTTACCTCCCGAACTTCGCGATCCAGGGTTAGTCATCCGGACAAGTGGCGAAGAACGGATCAGTAATTTCTTATTGTGGCAGATTGCTTATAGTGAATTATATTTTTCAAAAGCCTTATGGCCAGATTTTGACGGCGCCCATTTAGAGGAAGCAATCGCTTCTTATCAACATCGAGACCGTCGTTTTGGTGGCGTAAAAAGTGTAGATAAAGGAGAACAATCATGAAGCAACGTGTGATCACTGCGGTCGTAGCATTGGCATTATTTATTCCGATCATTTGGATCGGAGGAATTGGTCTTGAGCTAGTAGCGGCTTTATTAGCAGTAGTTGGTGTCTATGAACTTTTTCGTATGAAAGGATTGACACTATTAAGTTTTGAAGGAGTTCTTTCTGCCATTGGTGCAGTTTTTCTTGTCCTGCCGAAAGAGCGCTGGTTTTTCTTTTTACCTGAACAAACAAATGAATTTATGTTGTTTTATTTGACTGTGATGATCCTTTTGGGTGCCGCTGTCTTCTCAAAAAATATGTATACGATCGATGAAGCTGGTTTTCCAGTTGTTACTAGTTTATATGTCGGTTTTGGTTTTCAAAACTTTGTTAGTGCGCGTACAGAAGGAATCAACGTATTGCTTTTTGGCTTGTTCATCGTTTGGGCAACCGATATTGGCGCATATCTAGTTGGTAGACGTTTTGGTAAGCGTAAGCTATGGCCAGATATCTCACCCAACAAAACGATTGAAGGTGCATTAGGGGGAATAGGTAGTGCGTTAGTTGTTGCCTTACTGTATTTCTTACTTTATCCACCACAAGAATTGTTTGGACATGGTTTATTCGTCATGTTACTCCTAACGATCATTCTATCGATCGTAGGACAATTTGGGGATCTAGTCGAGTCGGCAATTAAACGCCACTATGAGGTCAAAGATTCAGGGAACATTTTACCTGGACATGGTGGGATCTTAGATCGATTCGATAGTCTATTGTTCGTCTTTCCTGTCATGTACTTATTTGGATTGATTTAAATAAAAATTCTGTAAAAGAAGCTTCCGAAACCAAAAGTTTTTCGTCCGTCAATCAGACACGATCGGTAAGGAGATTCTTTACAGGATTTTTATTTTTTACATTTTAATAGGTGCTTGGTGAAGTGTCGATAATATGGTAAAATTAAGTAGTTTTATTTTAACTGAATAAAAAATAATGATTAATGTAAAGGAGAATAGGATGAGAACAATTATCACGTTCATTATCGTTTTTGGCATCTTAGTGATCGTACATGAATTTGGCCACTTCTTCTTTGCGAAACGATCAGGAATCCTAGTTCGCGAGTTTGCGATTGGCATGGGACCTAAAATCTACGGTCATCAAGCAAAAGACGGCACGACTTATACATTGCGTTTGTTACCGATCGGTGGCTATGTGAGAATGGCTGGGAATGGGGACGACGAAACGGAAATGGCCCCAGGAATGCCGTTATCGCTCTTGATGGATTCAGATCATGTCGTAAAGAAAATCAATTTAAGCAAAAAGATCCAATTGACCAATGCGATCCCCATGGAATTGATCCGTTATGATCTTGATGAAGCACTCACGATCACAGGTTATGTGAATGGTGATGAAACGCAAGAAGTAACGTATGCAGTGGATCACGATGCTTCGATCATCGAGGCGGATGGGACTGAATTGAGGATCGCACCGAGAGATGTGCAGTTCCAATCAGCCAAATTATGGCAACGAATGTTGACTAACTTTGCGGGTCCAATGAATAATTTTATTCTAGCAATTCTATTATTCATCGTATTAGCGTTCATGCAAGGCGGGGTGACTGTCACAAATACCAACCAAATCGGTGTTGTTACGCCAGACGGAGCTGCGGCTGCAGCTGGACTGAAAGAAAATGATGAAATTCTTTCGGTAGAGGGAAAATCAATCCGAACATGGAATGATCTGACAGCGATCATTACTGAAAATCCAGATAAACCACTTGATTTTGAAGTTGAACGAAATGGACAGGTTTCTTCTGTTGAAGTGACACCGAAAGCAATTGAGTCGAATGGTGAAAAAATTGGTCAACTTGGGATACAAGCGCCAATGAAAACTGGCTTCTTCGATAAGATCATCGGTGGAACACAACGTGCATTTAGTAGCTCTTTGGAAATATTCAAAGCATTAGGTTCATTATTTACCGGCTTTAGCTTGGACAAATTAGGTGGACCGGTGATGATGTTCCAATTGTCTTCTGAGGCAGCGAATCAAGGGATCATGACAGTCATTGGTTTGATGGCGATCTTATCCATGAATTTAGGGATCGTCAATTTATTACCGATTCCAGCATTAGATGGTGGAAAACTAGTCTTGAATATTTTTGAAGGTGTCCGTGGTAAACCACTTAGTCAGGAAAAAGAAGGCGTTTTGACGCTCGTTGGTTTTGGCTTCCTGATGCTATTGATGGTATTAGTAACATGGAATGACATTCAACGATTCTTTTTCTAGAAAAAGTAGGGTATAATGACATGCGTTAGATTATTTGAGGAATAAAGGAGTTTATATAATGAGACAATCAAAAATGTTGATTCCAACATTAAGAGAAGTTCCAAATGATGCGGAAGTATTAAGTCATCAAATCTTACTACGTGCCGGTTACATTCGTCAGGTTTCGGCTGGAATCTATTCTTATTTACCACTTGCAAATCGTGTATTAGAAAAATTAAAAACGATCATGCGCGAAGAATTTGAAAAAATCGGCGCAGTAGAAATGTTGATGCCAGCGATTTTACCTGCTGAGTTATGGCAAGAATCTGGTCGTTATGAAACATACGGTCCCAACTTGTATCGCTTGAATGATCGCAACGATCGTCAGATGATCTTAGGACCAACACATGAAGAAACATTTACAGAATTGATCCGTGATGAAGTCAATTCATACAAAAAATTACCTTTGAATCTTTATCAGATCCAAGCAAAATACCGTGATGAAAAACGTCCTCGTTTTGGACTATTACGTGGACGCGAATTTATCATGAAAGATGCGTATTCTTTCCATGCTTCTCAAGAGAGTTTGGATGAAACATACAAAGATTACGAAAAAGCTTATACAGAGATCTTTAAGCGTTGTGGTCTAGAGTTCCGTGCAATCATCGGTGACGGTGGCGCGATGGGCGGAAAAGACTCAAAAGAATTTATGGCAATCTCAGAAATTGGTGAAGACACGATTTGTTATTCAACAGAAAGTGACTATGCAGCAAATTTAGAGATGGCGACGAGCTACTATGTGCCAAAAAAATCCCATGAAACACAATTGGAAATGGAAAAGAAAGAAACACCAGATGTGAAAACCATCGAAGAGGTTGCAGCTTTCTTTGACGTTCAACCACAAAAAATCATCAAATCTGTACTTTTCACAGCAGATGAGCAACCTGTTTTAGTTTTAGTTCGCGGCGATCATGAAGTCAATGATGTGAAATTGAAAAACTTCTTAGGTGCAGATTTCTTAGAAGAAGCAACAGAAGAAGAAGCGAAAAACTATTTAGGCGCTGATTTTGGATCAGTTGGACCAATCGGTGTAGCTGAAGAGGTCAAAGTCTATGCGGATCGTCATGTTCAAGATCTGGCAAACGCGATTGCGGGAGCGAATGAAACTGGCTACCATTATATCAATGTCAATCCAGAACGTGATTTCAATGTTCTAGCATATGAAGACTTACGCTTTGTCCAAGAAGGCGATCCTTCGCCAGATAATAATGGCGTATTAGCCTTCACTCGAGGAATCGAGATCGGTCATATCTTCAAACTAGGGACACGTTACAGTGAATCAATGGGTGCTACTGTTCTTGATGAAAATGGTCGTGAAAAACACGTGATCATGGGTTGTTATGGTATCGGTGTGAGCCGTCTACTTTCAGCAATCGTTGAACAAAATGCAGACGAAAACGGTATTCACTGGCCAAAAGGCATTGCACCATTTGATTTGCATGTCGTACAAATGAACTTAAAAGATGAGTTCCAAACGAACTTGACGAATGAAGTGGAAAAAGCAATGAACGAAGCCGGTTATCAAGTACTTGTTGATGATCGCAATGAGCGTGCAGGTGTTAAGTTTGCTGATTCTGATTTGATCGGATGTCCAATCCGTATCACCGTCGGTAAAAAAGCAGTAGATGGCATCGTCGAAGTGAAAATCAAAAAAACAGGTGAAATGGTCGAAGTTCGGAAAGAAGAACTTGTAAATACATTACCGATTTTATTGAATCAAGGCGAATAAATAAGAGTGGAAAAGTCGTATCAGTCTTTTAAAAGACGGAAGCGACTTTTTCATTTCCTTTGGTGATTGGGATAGAGGTTGTTCAAGAAGCAACACTTCAATAATAAGGCAAAAAATCAAAAATGAAAAAGCCATTTTCGATTTTTCTGTCTTATTACTCAGTGCTGACCGCTTCTTTCACAACCTGATAAACGGTGTTCGAAAAGCTAACCTTCAACATTAAGCTGGAAAATCAAAAAATATGAGAAGCTATTTTCTCAATTTCTGCCTTAATACTCGGAGCTAACCGGCTTTCTCACAACCTTGATAAACGGTGTTCAAGAAGCAACACTTCAATAATAAGCCAAAAAAATCAAAAATGAAAAAGCCATTTTCGATTTTCTTGTCTTATTACTCAGTGCTGACCGCTTCTTTCACAACCTTAATGAAAATTTCCCTAAAAAGGGTTATACTAGATAGTATTGAAAAGTAAGGGTCGGAAATGGAATGATTTCTGGTCTTGACAGAAAGGGCGTATATTTTTGTCAGAAAAACGAGAGTTATTTGAGAAATTATTGGAGCAGATCCAATTAGAAGAAACAGAAAAAGCGCATCCGCTTATTTCTGCTGGTGAAATGGAACAGGTGGTGGTCCATCGTAAATCTCGTTTGTGGGAGTTTACGTTACGTTTTCCAGCTATTTTGCCTGTGATGCTTTATCGCTCGTTGGTGCAACATGTCATACTTGCATTCAAAGAAATTGCTGAGGTGAAAATCACAGTTCAAGCAGCGGATCAAACATTTGATGAACAACTCTTACAGGATTATTGGTCGCAAGCACTGGAGAGTCAGCAATGCGATACGCCTTTAGTACAAAAGGTATTAAAGACGCAAGTGCCAACGATCAAAGATCATAAGGTGATTTTGCCTGTTGATGGTGAGGGAGCGATCGGCTATCTTAAACAACAATATCTGCCATTAGTAGAACAGTTATTTGTTAGTTACGGCTTTCCTAAGTTTCGGATCGAACCAGAAGTTGATGAGCAACAAGCAGAAAGAGTCCTAAAGCTTTTTGAAGAAAGACGACAAGAACAGGCTGAGGCGTTTATGAAACAAGCGGCTGAAAGCTTGATTGTTCATGAACAAAAGAAAAAAGAGCGCAAAGAGCAATTACCAGCGCTTGACGGGCCGATCCAACTAGGTAGAAATATCCCGAATGATGAGCCTATCACACCGATGATCAATATCTTGGAAGAGGAACGCCGGGTAACGATCGAAGGTTACGTGTTCGACAAAGAAGTACGCGAGCTTCGTTCAAAACGTAAGATTTTGACATTGAAGATCACAGATTACACTTCTTCATTTATCGTCAAAAAGTTTTCAAATAATGAAAAAGATGAACAAATCTTTGAAGCAATCAGTACGGGTAGTTGGTTGAAAGTTCGTGGGAGTGTCCAAGAAGACACCTTTGTTCGTGACCTAGTGATGAATGCCCAAGACATTTTAGAAGTCAAACATGCACCACGTAAAGATTATTCTCCTGAAGGGGAAAAGCGTGTCGAATTACATCTTCATAGTAATATGAGTACCATGGATGCGACGAACAATATTGCAGATCTTGTGGCACAAGCAGGTAAGTGGGGACATAAAGCAATTGCAATCACTGACCATGGCGGTGCACAAGCATTTCCAGAGGCACATAGTGCAGGGAAAAAAGCTGGTGTGAAGATCTTGTATGGTGTCGAAGCGAATGTGGTCGATGATGGAGTGCCGATTGCGTATAATGACGCCCATGATTCATTGAGTGAATCCACTTATGTCGTGTTTGACGTGGAGACAACAGGTTTGTCTGCTGTTTATGATACGATCATCGAGTTAGCTGCTGTTAAGATGTATAAAGGAAATGTCATTGAAAGTTTTGATGAATTTATCGATCCTGGACATCCCTTATCACGAACAACCATTGATTTGACAGGGATCACAGATGAAATGGTCCGCGGTTCAAAATCTGAGGAAGAAGTTTTACGCTTATTCTTAGAATTCTCAAAAGATGCGATCCTAGTTGCCCATAATGCGGCATTCGATATGGGATTTTTGAATACAAGTTATGCCAAATACAACATTCCTGAAGCAGCTAATCCAGTTATAGATACCTTAGAACTAGCTCGTTATTTATATCCACAATTCAAACGGTTTGGTTTAGGTGTACTATCCAAAAAATTCGGTGTTAGCTTGGAACAGCATCACCGCGCGATTTATGATGCGGAAGCAACCGGACATCTGGCTTGGATATTTATCAAAGAAGCGATGGAAAATCACGAAATGTATTACCACGATCAGTTGAATGCCCATGTAGGTGAGGGTGATTCTTACAAACGGGCGCGACCTTTCCATGTCACATTACTGGCGAAAAACCAAGCTGGATTAAAAGACCTGTTCAAATTGATCTCGATGTCCAACGTCGATTATTTTGAACGTGTGCCACGAATCCCCCGATCACAACTGAAAAAATTCCGACAAGATCTGTTAGTTGGCTCTGCCTGTGACAAAGGTGAGATTTTTGAAGCTATGATGCAAAAAGGGGTAGAAGAAGCACGTAATCGGGCGAAATTTTATGACTATATCGAAGTCATGCCTAAAGCTGTCTATGCACCACTTCTGGAGCAAGAGCTTGTCAAAAATGAACATGATTTAGAAGAAATCATTCGTAACTTAGTAGAAATCGGCAAATCATTAGATAAGATCGTTGTAGCGACAGGAAATGTCCACTATCTGAATGAAGAAGATGCGATCTATCGTAAAATCTTGGTCAATTCGATGGGGGGAGCCAATCCATTGAATCGTCACAGTTTGCCTGAAGTGCATTTCAGAACAACGGATGAGATGCTGACTGCTTTCACCTTCTTAGGGACAGATTTAGCAAAAGAAATCGTAGTTGAAAATACCAATAAGATTGCAGATATCTGTGAAGAAGTCGTGCCAGTTAAAGATGAATTATATACGCCTAAAATCCCTGGTTCGGAAGATGAAATCACAGATCTAAGTTATACGAAGGCAAAACAAATGTATGGTGATCCATTACCGGATATCGTAGAAAAGCGTCTGAAAAAAGAACTGGATTCGATCAATGGTAATGGCTTCTCAGTGATTTATTTGATTTCACAAAAGTTAGTGCATAAAAGTAATGAAGATGGCTATTTAGTTGGTTCTCGTGGCTCGGTTGGTTCTAGTTTCGTAGCTACCATGACCGGGATCACAGAGGTCAATCCATTGGCACCCCATTACTATTGCCCAGATTGTCAGTATTCGGAATTTTATGAAGATGGAACTTACGGTTCAGGATTTGATATGCCTGAGAAAAAATGTCCAAAATGCGGCACTCGTTTAAATAAAGATGGGCATGATATTCCGTTTGAAACATTCTTAGGTTTCCATGGCGATAAAGTACCCGATATCGATTTGAATTTCTCAGGGGATTATCAAGCAGAAGCCCATCATTATACGAAAGTATTGTTTGGTGAAGAATATGTCTATCGTGCGGGAACGATCGGTACTGTTGCGGATAAGACGGCGTATGGATTCGTTAAAGGGTTTGAACGTGATCACAATTTGCATTACCGAAGTGCCGAAGTGGACCGCTTAGCCAAAGGTGCTACTGGGGTCAAACGAACGACCGGACAGCATCCAGGGGGGATCATTGTTATCCCCGATTATATGGATGTATATGATTTCACGCCGATCCAATATCCGGCAGACGATCAGAATTCAGAATGGAAAACGACCCACTTTGATTTCCACTCGATCCATGACAATGTCTTGAAACTTGATATCCTGGGACACGATGATCCAACGGTGATCCGGATGTTGCAAGATTTATCTGGGATTGATCCACAAACGATCCCAACCGATGATCCGGAAGTGATGCGGATCTTTTCTGGACCCGAAGTCTTGGGTGTCACACAAGAACAGATTTATTCTAAAACAGGTACATTAGGGATACCGGAATTTGGGACACGTTTCGTTCGTGGGATGCTAGAGGAAACACACCCAACGACTTTTGCGGAATTATTGCAGATCTCTGGTCTTTCTCATGGTACGGATGTTTGGTTAGGGAACGCAGAGGAATTGATCAAACGTGGGGATGCGACGCTGGCTGAAGTAATCGGCTGTCGTGATGATATCATGGTTTATTTGATCCATGCTGGCTTAGATAGTGGGATGGCGTTCAAAATCATGGAGACGGTGCGTAAAGGATTATGGAATAAGATCCCTGACGAATTACGTGAAACGTATTTGACCGCAATGAAAGAAAATAACGTTCCTGACTGGTACATCGATTCTTGTTCGAAAATCAAATACATGTTCCCAAAAGCCCATGCGGCTGCTTATGTCTTGATGGCGCTACGGGTTGCTTATTTCAAAGTTTATTTTCCGATATTGTATTACTGTGCCTATTTTTCTGTTCGTGCAGATGACTTTAATCTTGTCGCTATGTGCAAAGGAAAAGAAGCAGTGAAAGAAGCGATGAAGGAAATCACGGATAAAGGCTTAGATGCTTCTGTAAAAGAAAAGAATCAGTTGACAGTTTTAGAGTTAGCCAATGAGATGCTAGAACGTGGCTTGAAATTCGGAATGATCGATTTATACAAATCCGATGCAGTAAACTTTGTGATCGAAGGAGACACGCTGATTGCGCCATTCCGCGCGGTACCAAGTTTAGGGGCCAACGTAGCGAAACAAATCGTCGAAGCGAGAAAAGATGGTCCTTTCTTATCCAAAGAAGACTTGGCAACTCGTGGGAAAGTCTCGAAGACATTGATCGAGTATATGACAGAAAATGGTGTCTTGAAAGATTTACCTGATGAAAATCAATTATCGTTATTTGATATGTTATAAAAGTCAACGTGAGAAATGAAAATGAATCAAAATGAAAGCAAAGATTAGTAAAGCTGGTTGCCAGTTGGTTCTAATGATATGGCTTGTCATTTAGAGTGATTTATGTTATAGTTATTTAAGGTAATGATACTAACTGTGAGTGAGCGGAATTTTCGCTCACTCTTTTTAATGGAATTACGGATCTAATTTTAAGGAGGCGAAATCTTTGAGTAGCGTCGTTGAAACAGTCACAGAAATGGTGACACCGATCTTAGATGAACAAAAGTTTGAGCTAGTAGAAGTAGAATTTGTCAAAGAAGGAAAAAGCTGGTTTTTACGGGTGTTTATAGATAAAGAAGGCGGAATCGACATTGAAGAATGCGCATTTGTCAGTGAAAAATTAAGTGAGAAACTTGATACGACAGAGCCAGACCCGATACCACAAGCATATTTCCTAGAGGTATCATCTCCAGGCGCAGAACGCCCTTTGAAAAAAGAGGCAGATTATGAAAAAGCACGAGGAGAGTATATCCATGTGTCTTTATATCAACCAGTTGACGGAGAAAAACAATACGAAGGTTTTCTCCAATCATTTGATGCTGAACAGCTTACATTGAAGATACGCATAAAGACACGGGAAAAAGAAATTGTTTTTGACCGTAAGAATATTGCCAAAGCTCGCTTAGCAATCCAATTTTAATCACGGAGAGGAAACAGAAGAATGAGTAAAGAAATGTTGAACGCGTTAGATGCTTTAGAGGCTGAAAAAGGAATCTCAAAAGAAATCGTGATCGACGCTTTAGAAGCTGCGTTAGTTTCTGCATACAAACGCCATTATGGGCAAGCACAAAACGTAGAAGTAGAATTTGAACAAAAAAAAGGCAAGATCCATGTCTATGCAGTGAAAGAAGTCACCGAAGAAGTGATGGACTCACAATTAGAAGTATCTTTGAAAGACGCCTTGTTGATCAATCCTGCTTACGAGATCGGTGACAAGATCCGTTTTGAAGTCACACCAAAAGATTTCGGTCGTATCGCTGCCCAAACAGCTAAGCAAGTCATCTTGCAACGTGTACGTGAAGCAGAACGCACAATCATCTATAACGAATTCAGTGCGTATGAAAAAGACATTATGCAAGGGATCGTTGAACGTCAAGACAAACGTTATATCTATGTCAATTTAGGTAAAATCGAAGCAGTCCTATCAAAACAAGACCAAATGCCAAATGAATTTTATCAACCACATGATCGTATCAAAGTATATGTATCACGTGTTGAGAATACATCAAAAGGCCCTCAAGTCTTTGTTAGCCGTAGTCATCCTGATCTTTTGCGTCGCTTGTTCGAACAAGAAGTACCAGAAGTTTATGATGGACTTGTTGAAATCGTCAGCGTTGCTAGAGAAGCAGGCGATCGTTCAAAAGTGGCTGTTCGCTCAACTGATCCGAATATCGATGCTGTCGGCACATGTGTCGGTCCTAAAGGCCAACGTGTCCAAGCAATCGTGAATGAATTGAAGGGCGAAAACATGGATATCGTCGAGTGGGATGAAGATCCTGCGGTGTTCATTGCGAACGCATTGAATCCTTCACAAGTCGTGGATGTCATTTTTGACGAACAAAATCCAAAAGCTTGTACGGTCGTTGTGCCGGATTATCAATTGTCATTGGCAATCGGTAAACGCGGACAAAATGCGCGTCTAGCAGCCAAATTGACGAACCACAAAATCGACATCAAATCAGAGTCAGACATGACTGAATTCTATGAGAAAAAAGCTCAGGCAGAAGCAGCGATCTCTGAAGAATTACACGATGAAGCAATCATCCAATCAGATTTGACAGATGATGAATATCAAACAATCGCATTTGAAGACGAAACAACCGAAGTAACTGAACAAGAAGAAATTTAACTGCTAGTGAAGGAGGCAAAGAGATGAAACAAAGGAAGATCCCTTTACGCAAATCTGTGGTTTCAGGTGAAATGAAACCAAAAAAAGAGATGATTCGTGTCACACGTTCAAAAGAAGGTGTGGTATCGATCGATCCTACTGGAAAAATGCCTGGACGAGGAGCGTATGTCTCACTTGAGCCGGAGGAAGTACAACAAGCTTGGGATAAACATCTCTTGGATCGTGTACTTGAAGCTAAGCTAACAGATGAATTTTATCAAGAACTATTAGATTACGTCACTCACCAAAAAGCCCGAAAAGAGCTATTTGGCGAATGAATGGAATGAATCGGCAAAAAGCCATGAATCTTATTGGTCTAGCGATGCGTGCAGGGAAAATGATCACAGGTGAAGAATTGACGATCGGAGACATCCGTCGCCAAAAAGCCAAGATCGTTTTCGTCGCAAGTGATGCCAGTGAGAATACCAGAAAAAAAATCAAAGATAAGAGTTCGTACTACGAAGTTCCTTGCTTTGAGCTGTTTTCTGAGGAAGAAATCACGCAGATGATCGGTAAACCTCGGAAAGTGATAGGAATCACGGACACCGGCTTTGCAAAAAAGGTCAAGGAGCTAATTGAAGGTTAGGAAGGTGATTGCATGGGCAATAAACGAATTTATGAACTAGCGAAAGAATGGAACAAGTCTAGTAAAGAGGTCGTTGATAAAGCGCAGAAACTTGGAATCGATGTGAAAAATCACATGGGTGCGGTCAGCACACAAGATGAAAAGAAACTGCAACAAGCGTTCAACCAACCACAGCAGAAAAAGCAACCAGTACAAAAAGCAAACCAAAAACCAGCCGGACAACAGCCAAGTAACCAAAAGAAAACAAACGAACCATCGAACCAACAAAAAAATAAAAGTAACCGCAACTATCAAGATCGCGGTCAAGGGAGCGGTCAAGTGAATCAAGGAAAAAACCAATCAACAAATCAGAATAAGAGTAATCAGACAGGTGGAAACAATCAAAACCGTCAAGTAACTACTCAAAACAATAATCAAAATCGCCAAGGTAACAACCAAGGCAGCAACCAAAACCGTCAGGGAACTACCCAAGGTAACAACCAAGGAAGCAACCAAAACCGTCAGGGAACTACCCAAGGAAACAGCCAAGGTAGCAACCAAAACCGTCAGGGAACTGCCCAAGGAAACACTCAGGGCAGTAACCAAAACCGTCAAGGAGCAAACCAAGGCGGCCAAAATAGAAACAATAATAACAATCGCGGCAAATTCAACAATAACAACCGCAATCGTTTCAACAAAAAAGGGAAAAAAGGCAAACAACAAACGTCAAACAAGCCAGCAGTCCCACCACGTAAATTCCGTGAGTTACCTGAAGTATTAGAGTATACAGAAGGTATGAATGTTGCAGATATCGCGAAAAAAATCCACCGCGAACCAGCAGAGATCATTAAAAAATTATTTATGCTAGGCGTGATGGTCAATCAAAACCAAGCATTAGATAAAGATACGATCGAATTGTTAGCAACAGACTACGGTATGGAACCACAAGAAAAAATCCAAGTAGATATTGCGGATATTGACAAATTCTTTGAAGCGGATGAAGTGAACCCAGAAAAATTAGTCTCACGTCCACCAGTTGTTACGATCATGGGACACGTTGACCATGGTAAAACAACTTTACTCGATACCTTACGTCATTCTCGCGTAACAAGCGGAGAAGCCGGTGGTATCACACAGCATATCGGTGCGTATCAAATCGATATTGATGGCAAACCAATCACATTCTTGGATACACCAGGACATGCGGCCTTTACAAGTATGCGTGCGCGTGGTGCAAGTATCACTGATATCACGATTTTAGTTGTTGCCGCCGATGATGGCGTAATGCCACAGACTGTAGAAGCGATCAACCATGCGAAAGCAGCTGGTGTACCAATCATCGTTGCAGTCAACAAAATCGATAAACCAGGTGCAAACCCACAACATGTGATGCAAGAATTAAGTGAATATGAATTGATTCCTGAAGCATGGGGTGGCGAAACGATTTTTGTAGAAATCTCAGCAAAATTCGGCCAAAACATCGAAGAACTATTAGAAATGATTCTTTTAGTCGCTGAAGTGGAAGACTTGAAAGCTGATCCAACACAACGTGCGATCGGTACAGTGATTGAAGCACGATTAGACAAAGGAAAAGGTCCTGTGACAACATTACTTGTTCAACAAGGTTCATTGAATGTTGGAGACCCAATCGTTGTCGGAAACACATACGGTCGTGTCCGTGTAATGGTCAACGACTTAGGACGCCGTGAAAAAACAGCTGGACCAGCAACACCAGTTGAAATCACAGGATTGAATGATGTACCTCAAGCAGGCGATCGTTTTGTTGTCTTTGAAGACGAGAAGACAGCTCGTGCGGCGGGTGAAGAACGTGGCAAACGTGCGATGTTAGAACAACGTGCAGCAACTAGTCGTGTGACATTAGACAACTTGTTTGAAAGCTTAAAAGAAGGCGAATTAAAAGAAGTCAATGTCATCATCAAGGCTGATGTACAAGGTTCAGCAGAAGCACTAGCTGCTTCATTGAAGAAGATCGACGTTGAAGGCGTACGTGTCAAGATCGTCCATTCAGCTGTTGGAGCAATCAATGAAAGTGATGTGACGCTTGCTGCGGCAAGTAATGCGATCATCATTGGTTTCAATGTTCGTCCGACACCACAAGCGAAAATCCAAGCAGATACAGAAGAAGTGGATATCCGTCTTCACCGTATCATCTACAAAGCCATCGAAGAAATTGAAACTGCGATGAAAGGGATGTTAGATCCTGAGTTTGAAGAGAAAATCACGGGTCAAATGACTGTCCGTGAAACCTTCAAAGTATCAAAAGTTGGAACGATCGCTGGTGCCTTTGTCACTGATGGTTACATTCGTCGTGATAGCGGTGTGCGTGTCATTCGTGATGGCATCGTCATTTTCGAAGGACAATTAGCAAGCTTGAAACGCTTCAAAGACGATGTTAAAGAAGTGAAAATGGGCTTTGAATGTGGAGCAATGGTAGAGAAATTCAATGATCTTAAAGTAGACGATGTTATCGAAGGCTTTATCATGGAAGAAATCAAAGTCGACTAATTTAAAAAAAGGAGGCCGCTCATTATGGCTAACTATCGTGACCGCAGAGTCGGTCAAGAAATTTTAAAAGAAGTGAATGATATCTTACGCAAAAAGGTACGTGATCCACGTGTGGAAAACGTAACGATCACAGATGTGCATGTCACGGGTGATCTGCAACAAGCAACGATTTATTATAGCCTTTTATCAGACTTAGCTTCAGATAAGAAAAAAGCGCAAGAAGGGTTGAATAAAGCAAGTGGACTGATTCGTCGTGAATTAGGACATAACATGAGTATTTATAAAACACCTGAATTGACGTTTGAGCTAGACGAATCAGTTGTATATGGTAATCATATCGATGAATTATTGCGTAATTTAAACAAAGACTAATGTTCTAGCGAGTTAACTCGTTCGTATCAATGGTCGAACAGGGAGGATACAATAACTGTATCCTCCCTGTTTTTTTTGTCTATTTTCATTCGACACTAGAGAGCCAAACGAAATACAACGAAAGAATCCAAAAATAGAAGAAGCCATTTCCGAATTTTTTCGTTGTATTCGTAGCAGATGATCATCGCTGAATTGTCCGCTTTTGGGGAAAACATGTTTCATCATAAAAGCAAAATATAAGAATTGACTGATCAAAGAATCATCCGATCATCTACCAGATAACCATCCGTATAACCAATCAAAAGGTGCAAAGAAAAGATTTTCCATAGGTGCTCCCTCCTTTACAAAAAGAATACCATCTTTCTATTTACAACAGTGTGAACTTTTGTTACGTTTATGTTTCTAAAACAAAATAATCGTACATTTAAGGATCAATCCCGTCAGTTTTTGATCCGATGTGTTATAATAATTCAGTTAATACTTAAAAGAATGGAGAACAAAAGATGGAAGGCTTATTACCTTTATGGAAAGAACGCGGCATGACTAGCCACGATTGTGTATTCAAATTACGAAAAATTTTACATACAAAGAAAATCGGACATGGTGGGACATTAGATCCTGATGTAGATGGTGTTCTTCCAATTTGTATTGGTAAAGCCACTAAAGTCATTGAATATCTGACGGATTCGGGGAAGACCTACAAAGGAGAAATCACCCTTGGCTACAGTACGACGACTGAAGACAAATCAGGAGAAATCGTCGAACAACGGGCTGTAACCGAAGTGTTGACAGAGGACCAAATAGATGAAGCAATGGCTGCTTTTGTCGGTGAGATCACACAGATTCCTCCGATGTACTCGGCTGTGAAAGTCAATGGTCGACGTTTATATGAATATGCTCGAAATAATGAAACAGTGGAACGACCTGTTCGCAAGGCGCAGATCTATCGTTTTGAACGAACGAGTGAAATCCACTGGTCAAAAGAAGCAGGGACCGTTTCGTGGCGGTTTGAAGTCGAATGTGGGAAAGGTACCTATGTCCGGACATTGGCTGTAGATACGGGGAGTAAGTTGGGCTATCCTGCACATATGTCAGATTTGACGAGAACAGCGAGTGCCGGCATGAATGAATCCCAAGCAATTACTTTAGCTGAAGTAGCATCATATATGGAGAATGGTACGATCGAAGAGTATTTATTACCCATTGAAACGGGTGTAGCAAAGTTCAAACAGGTCGATATCGACGAAACAGTTTGGCAGAAAGTCAAGAATGGTATGCGTTTAGATTACCAAGTATTTGGTTTATCAGAGATGCCATCAGAAGAAATTGCTCTTTTTTATCAAGGAAAAGTAGTGAGTATCTACCAACCAAATCCAAAAGAAAAAAATAAGTTAAAACCAAGTAAAGTTTTAAGAAATGAGGTTTAATGTAAAAATGGAAATCATCAAAATCAGACACCCTTATCAAGTTTCTCAAATTCCGAAAGAAGACGTCGTATTGATCTTAGGTTTCTTTGACGGAGTTCATTTAGGACATCAGAAAGTGATTGAAACGGGGCGAGAAATTGCTCAAAGAGAGGGTCTGAAATTGGCATTGATGACATTTAATCAACATCCGTCAATCGTCTTTAAAAAAATCAATCCAAGTAACGTCAAATACTTGACTACGTTAGAACAAAAAGAAGAAAAAATGGCAGAACTTGGTATCGATTATCTTTACGAAATTGAATTTACTTCTGCATTTGCCCACTTAGCCCCTCAAGATTTCGTTGATCAATATATTGTAGGACTAAATGCTAAGTATGCCGTTTCTGGCTTTGACTATACGTATGGTCCAAAAGAAATTGCGGATGTCCCTCATCTCCCTGGTTATGCAAAAGGTCGTTTTGAAGTAGTCACTGTACCAAAAGAGCAACAAGAAGGGGAAAAAATCAGTTCTTCACGGATTCGTCAAGACTTGGATGCTGGGGATGTCGCGAGTGTGGCCCATTTGCTAGGATATATTTATGAAATCGACGGTGTGGTCATCCACGGGGACGCACGTGGTCGCTTATTAGGATTCCCGACAGCCAATGTCAAAGTTAAAAGCACCGTTCATTTACCAAAAGTGGGTGTCTATGTTTGTGAAATCAAAATCGGTGAGACGTGGTACCCAGCGATGGGATCAATCGGGCATAATGATACATTTGGCGATGGACGTGAATTGACAGTCGAACTGTATATTCTAGATTTTGATCAAGATATCTATGGTGAACATGTCTACATTCGTTGGCACGAGTTTATCCGAGATCAAGTGAAGTTTGATGGAGCAGAAGCTCTAATTGAGCAATTAAAAGCAGACGAACAAGTAACTGCTGATTTTTTTGAACATGTTGAATAAGCAAATGTAGTATTCGAGAATAAGGAAGAAGCCCAATCAGGATAACTGAAGGGCTTTCTTTTTTTGGAAAGAATTTTTTAGTGCGTATGATTTGCTTTCACCTACACTGCGTAGTGTACACTGTCTTTATAGCTAATAACGAATGTTTTAAAATATCTGTTATTAATGTGATAAAAGAAAGGGTGTCTCCTATGTATAAAGAATTAGAACAGAAAGTAGCTGTAGTGACTGGTGGGTCCAAAGGGATCGGTACAGCCATTTCTCAGCGTTTTGGAGAAGAGAAGATGAAAGTAGTCGTAAATTACCATTCGGATGCTGATGGAGCCGAAGAAGCAGTTAAAGCGATTGAAGAAGCTGGGGGCCAAGCAATAGCTGTCAAAGCGGATGTGGGGACAGAAGAAGGCGTGCAGACTTTGATTGATCAAGCGATAAAAGCCTATGGTCAGTTGGATGTTTGGGTCAACAATGCTGGCACTGAGAACCAAAAACCTACACACGAATTAAGCTTGGAAGAATGGGAAACTGTGATGCAAGTCAACCTTACTGGCGTGTTCTTAGGAACAAAAGCCGCGATCAATTATTTCAAAAAACACAAAGTAAAAGGAAGTATTATCAATCTTTCCTCTGTCCATGAACAAATCCCATGGCCGACTTTCTCACATTATGCCGCTTCAAAAGGTGGGGTAAAACTATTCACTCAAAGTGTTGCGATGGAGTATGCGCCTGAAGGAATACGTATCAATAGTATCGGACCAGGAGCGATCAAAACACCGATCAATGCCGAAAAGTTTGATGATCCAGAACAAAAAGCGACAACAGAAAGCATGATTCCGATGGAACGGATCGGAAAACCAAGTGAAGTTGCCGCTGCAGCTGCTTGGTTGGCTTCAGATGAATCAAGCTACGTTACAGGTATCACGTTGTTTGTAGACGGTGGTATGACGCTTTATCCTTCATTTCAAGGTGGGAAAGGATAGGTATTGATTGATGGGAATCTTAATTGCATTAATACCAGCGATTGGCTGGGGGATTCAACCACTGGTTTTGAAAAAAATCGGTGGGCGTCCCACTAATGAAATATTAGGTACGGGTATTGGCGCATTACTCGTTGGTCTAGTTGTTCAATTGTTCATGTCACCCGGTGGTATTTCGATTACTACATTTTTGATCAGTCTTTTATCGGGGGCGTTTTGGGTCATTGGCCAAATCGGACAATACACCACGTTCAATTTGATCGGCGTATCAAAAACAATGCCTATTTCCACTGCGATGCAGCTTGTTGGAACGTCACTGATCGGTGTTTTTGCTTTTGGCGAATGGGCAGGAACAACAGGAAAAGTGATTGGCGGAGTAGCGATCGTCTTGCTAGTGATTGGTTCTGCACTAACAGCAGTAACTGATGGGGGAAGTAAACAAGGTGGGATAACTAAAGGAATTTCGATTCTTGCTTCTACGAGTATTGGTTATTGGGTGTACAGTGCATTACCTAAATTAGTCAATGCAGACGGTGTAGCTATCTTCTTTCCACAAATGTTAGGTGTTTTCTTAGCAGCGGCTATTTACGTCGTCTTGAAGCAACCAAAAGCGTACGGAGATGGAAAAAGTTGGAAAGCAACGATCGTCGGAGTCATTTTTAGTTTAGCAGCATTTGCTTATATATTTTCAGCTAATGCCAATGGAGTAGCTACTGCCTATATCATCACGCAACTGAACGTAGTGATCTCAACTTTAGGTGGTATGGTTATTTTGCACGAAAAGAAGAGCAAAAAAGAATTAAGATACACGTTGATCGGGTTAGCCTTGATTGTCGGGGGTAGTATGATCACTGTGCTGATTTAAAAAAATAAAGCAATGTAAGACATCAACTAACAAAAATGTCTTACACTGCTTTATTTTGGTGCGGTCAATGAGATATCCGTTCGTTTTAAAACAGCTTCATTGAACCAAGTACCAAAACTTTGAACATAGTTAAAATTCCCGCTAATAATAAATTCCGCGTAGGTGTCATCTAAGACATTATAAAAAAAGTAACGATCTTCTTTATTTGAATAAACATCTTGATGATACTTGATCATACAATCTCTAAATTGGTGCAATGACTCCAACGTTTCGTACTGAAGGTAGAATTTTAGGACTACTGCACTATTTATTGGTTGGTCAGTTCCTACGAAACTTGGTTTATTTTTAAGGGAGAACTGTAGAAACTCTGACAGATTTTCTTCTGAAAATTTCCATTTTCCTCCAACCTTTATCCCCTGTAGTTTTCCCTCGCGTAGATAATTTCGTACAGAACGAGTGGTTACTCCTAGAATCTCTGCAAGTTCATTGACTGAATAATAATTCTTCATCAGTTTTCCTTCCTCCGTTTTCTTGAATGATAGAAACAAATAACTAGTACCATTTACGAGTTAGATAAATGATTCTTGCTATTATGATTTGCCTATCAATTATATAAATATAGCGTGAAATAATAAATAAATAGAGAAAAAATAAGGATATCTTTCAAATTATTATACTCAATATAAAGCATTAAAACCATAATTTTTGAAGATTATTGTTATGTTTTTAAACTTTTGCAAAAAAATCGATAAGGTAAATATCAATTCTGTAAACAATCCGCCTAAACCTTTTCTAAAACATTTCCTAAAATTTGTGAGTGTTTCAATAATAGGGTAGCTAGTTACTCCTTAATTCAGTGTCTAAAATCCTGCAATCCATGAAAATAGTATGAATAAGCTGTTTAATAAAAAAACTTATTCCTAACTTTTCCTAATAAAAATATTGACTTTTACATTAATCGCGTTATACTAATGTTAGGAAAAAAAGTGAATTTTTTTCCTAGATGCTAGAGAGGAGGACAGTGATAGTTAGCTCAAAGGATCTGAGAAGAGTTTCTAAGCATATTAGATGACCGTATACTAAAGTGAAGTCATGTAATTGTTCTAGTAGCTTAACAAATGGACCAAAGCTTACACCGTTCTTTTTTATGGTAGAAACGAAGTTAGTACACTAAAAAACTCCCCTTTTTTGTATAGACTAACTTTAGTTTCCTAAAAATCCCCTTATTGTGAGGCAAATGATTTCGTTAATGATTTGCCTCACAATAATCAATTGTAAGTTAACGATGAATAAGATCAGATAAGACGGATAGCCCTTATTTATATAGGAAATATTATGTGTGTACATAACGTTTTGAGATGATAACTACTACTTATTCGCATTTGATTACTTTACGATGTAAAGTAAAAGCAAGAATCAATCACCCGCCAAGAATAAAGGGGTTCTTATCTTTGGAATAAGGAATGAGAACAAGTAATAGGGTTAATGCTTTTGAAAAGTTAGTCCATGTGAAGTAATATTCAGAACACCATCAATTTCGAAGAATGACTGTTAAAAGAAGACGATCAATAGTGGAACTATTGGTTATGGAGTTAAAGGAAGGGAAGAAAAGAAATGAAGTTAAACAAAACAATCGCTTATGAAAAATTAGGAAACACAATCTATTTGTCATCAGATGAGGGCATCTTTCTATTGGAGAATGAAGTAGCGACATATATCTTCGATCTTCTGACAAAGGAACAGACCCTCAAAGAAATCAAAATAAATGTAAAAGAAAAGTTTAGTCAAGCGAATGAACTGACAAAAGAAGGAACAGATTTATTTATTGAAAATTTTTTAACTGATCTGTCGAAGCGATCGATCGTTTGTTAAATGAAAAGCACATTATCTCACTCTATGTTGGATCATTCAACATCAAACAGCTCTAATTGTTTGCTACCAATAAAATATACCTGTTACAGCTGAAGGTACAATAAGTTTAAAGCTGTTTTATTTTGAGTTATCGAACGATATAAATAGACTACAAGTCAAACTTGTGGTCTATTTTTTTGTTGAAAATAGATTTAAAGCCAGATTCAATGATCACCAATAGAAGATATGTCTTTGCCTTCCTCGCTTTCTAGCTGCTGCCGTGAGACAAAATTATTAGAATTTGTTCTGTCGCAATTGATACTATTTTAGTATTCCTATACTTTTCTCTACCAATAAAAAAACCTCTATGCTATATTGGAATAAATATGGTATATTTTACTTAAATAGAAAATAGCTGAAGGAAACTATGTCTATCATATGAAAATCGCAAAATTAAGTGACTTTTCTAAAAAATTTTACGATTAAATGATACCGATTACATGGGTCTGCTATTTATTTGATCGGCATGAGAAATTACTACTGTCTGAGGAAGATAGCTGTTGGAACTGACTTAGTATGGAAATTCAATGAAAGAATACAGTGAGGGGAAAACGAATATGGCGAAAAAAGTTGGCATTTTATCAATAGAAGGCTATGTAAAAGGGGGAGAGCGGTTGGTGGAACAGCTTGTGCTTTCCATACCTGAACAAGAAATCGAATTATTCGCAATCAATTTTTCTGAAGAACAATATATCCAAACAAAGCTGGATCAACATGTAAATCATTGGCATTTATTTGATTGCTCCTATTTATGTTCAGAAACTAACCATGTTAACTATCCATTTATTCAATTGATCAAAGAGGAAAATTACGACTCCTTCGTATTATTAGGTGGGACTTCGAGTGTTGTATTTGCAAATGAGCTACGTAGCCATGGGCTTTCAGTAATCACTGTACCAGTATCTAACTATCTTGATTACCCAAGTGGTGACTATACAGTAGGTTCAGATACATTTATCAACGGCGTAACAAAAGTGATTGATCGGATCGTCGATACTGGACATTCTCATCAAAAAGTAACGTTCATCCAAATTGACGATACCATCACAGGTAAAGTCACAAGAGAACTATCTTTGACAAATGAAATCGATGTTTGTATTGCTAATCAACTTGATTTAACGAATAATAAAAAATATCTTTTGAAACATATGAATAGCCATCCTATGCATTTTTTATTGAACCGTTCAGTGAGTTCAATCGAATCTTTTGTTGAAACGTTTTGTCCGACTTTATCCGACTATAGAAGTATTGTTTTAGATAATTTAGCAATTGGACAGTCGATGATCACCGCATTTGATCGAATTGCGGTAATCAAATTAGCGAATGTCATAACTGATTTACTTAACGACAGGCAATGTTTAGACGCTGAATTATATTTTTCACATGGGAAAGTGTTGTTTGAACAGAGTCTCTATCATCAAAATGTGGAAAAGCAAGCGGTGGAGTAACGATTAGTAAGCATATTGTTACAGGATAGACAGCTACGTTCCACAAAAAAATTTTGGCAATCAGGACTTGGTAAAAGGTAGTCCTTCAAATTATTTCTCGCAAGCAAATCAATAAAAAATTCTAACTCAAAGCAACCCATGAGTTAGAATTTTTTTGTTATTGTCATTTAGTAAAAAAGATAAGATAAAAATTTTTATAAATTAATCTTTTATATTACTTTGCATCGTGTTATTATATTTGTGTTAAATGGTTATTTTATTTTCTTTAATATAAACGGAAATAGCAAACGATTTTACTGTAAAATCATTTTATTTAATGGATTATGGGCGGATATATGCTATTTTGATCAAGTTTTACAAGGAATAAAACAACTGTTTCATATAAAAAAATCATTGTTATCGTAGGGGGAGAAATGAAAAAAATTAGTTATCGAAAAAAATATGAATGGATCGGATTAGGTTTGCAATTAGTATTAGTAGCAATCGGTTTGATTTATTACTTTTTTATCTATCGTTAGGGGAATGAAAATGAAATTAATAGTAAAAAAAAGGTTGAATGGCGTCTATCTTGAAAAAAACAAACATACAGCACAACAAGCCATCGAGAAACTAACGCCACCAAAGAAAATTATTTTACCAATGTCTATGCATCTTGGAAAACCTGCTAAAGTTGTTGTTGAAGTAGGAGATAAAGTGGCAATTGGGACACTCATCGGAGAAAAAGATGGACGAATATCTGCCAATGTACATAGTTCAGTGGCAGGAGTCGTAAAAAAAATCGAGGAGCGCATGGTCAATCATCAGTTGACTAAAGTAGTCATTATAGAAAATGACTTTTCTGATCGTATAGAATTATTACATACAAAAAATAAAGATTTACATAGCATCGTTGCGAATGCAGGAATCATAGGGATGGGAGGGGCTGGTTTTCCAACTGACATAAAGCTACTACCTCAAGAAGAACAAAAGATCCATACCTTGATCATTAACGCAGCAGAATGTGAACCATCCATTACTAGTGATAGAAGATTATTGATTGAAGATACCGAACAAATGATCAAGAGTATACAAATGATTCTGGATACTTATCAAATCCCAAAAGCAAGGATTGCGATCGAAAAATCATCTGTACAAGTGATTGAACATTTACATAAACATCTGATTGATCCAAGAATCCAGTTACATATTCTAGGGGATCTATATCCTCAAGGTGCGGAAAAATTAGTGATCAAGCATGTATTATCTCAAGAAATACCTAAAGGCAAGCTCCCTTTTGATGTCGGAGTGATCACCTTGAATGTAGCGACGATACATAGTATTTTTAGTGCTGCGTTGAAGCAGGTCGCATCCTTCGAACGGGTAGTAACAGTTTCAGGTACACCGATCAAAGAAGGAAAAAATCTACGAGTACGAATTGGCACACCAGTAGAGGAATTGATTGCTGCGTGTGGTGGATTTGTGTCGTCACCTCTTAAGGTATTGAATGGTGGTCCGATGATGGGGAAACTTATCCAATCATTAGATGAACCAGTCACAAAAACGACTAATTTGATTTTAGCATTGTCTGCAGCAGAGGCAATGATCCCCAAGGAACAAAAGTGTATCAAATGTAGCGAGTGTGTGAATGCGTGCCCGATCGGTCTACATCCGATCTTGATCAGTCAAGCGTACCGTCATCAGGATCTTCAGACAGCCGAACAGTTAGGCGCGTTGAATTGTTTAGAATGTGGTGCTTGCTCATTTATCTGTCCTTCAAAAATCGACTTATTAAAAGATATCAGAGCAGTAAAAAATCAGATCATGGAGGCAAAAGGATGAGTACGAAATATCTAGGAAACGGAACGATCAATGGTCCGCATATCCGTAATGATTGGACAAGCCAATGGAAAATGAAACAAGTGTTGATTGCCCTTATATTTCCAACGATTGGTGCGACTTACTTTTTTGGTGGGCGTTCGTTAGTGATGATCATTACCAGTATCCTCACATGTGTCTTACTTGAAGGGGTTATCCAAAAAGCAAGTAAACAACCGATCACGGTCAATGATTTGACTGCTGTGATCACAGGTTGGCTGTTAGCTTTGACATTACCTACTAGTGCACCATTATGGACAGTGCTTGTCGGGGACTTTATTGCTATCGTCCTTGTAAAGCATCTAGGAGGCGGGTTAGGAAGGAACTGGATCAATCCCGCAGTAGCAGCACGAGTCCTTCTAAAGCTCTTTTTATCTCCTTGGATCACTAATTGGATCGCACCAGGACCAGATGTAATCACAACTGTGACGCCACTTGTGGCACTTGGTCATTTTTCTCGAGAAATCAGCGCGACCACACCTGAATGGTGGAAACTTTTCTTAGGGATTGATCTAGGCGGTCCAATGGGGGAAACAAGTAAACTGCTCTTATTGATTGCAGGGGGCTATTTGATCGTGCGAAAAATCATCCATCCATTCGTTCCTCTGTTGACCCTAAGCTCTTTCTATCTAGCGATTTTAATTTATAGTGGGTTTAATTTTAGCTTTGCTACAGCTCATTTGCTTAGTGGAGCATTGATCATGGCAGCTGTTTTCATGGTAACAGACTATACGACTTCACCTGCAACCGATAAAGGGAAGTATTATTTCGCTATCGGCTGTGGTTTACTATGTGCCGTTTTAAGAATCGTCTTAGATTTACCAGGGGGGATCGGCGTAGCGATTGTTGTCATGAATCTAACAGTACCATTTATCGATCAGTGGACGATGCATCGAGTGTATGGTGAAAAAGAGTTTAAGATAACCCAGATAATTGATAAAGAAAATAGAAAAGGATTATCAAGTTTCAAGTGATAATTTATAACGAATAGGACTGTTACCCGACTAGAGAAATTTAGTCGGGTCTTTTTAGGTAAAACTGTTGCTCAACTATTTTTTTTGCGAAAGAACTCAATAATTTCACCTGTGAATGAAATTATTGAGTGCCAAACTATTTATTTATCTGCTAATCTACAAATGGATATCGTTCGTTATTTTATGGTGTCTTAAAACAAAAGGTACCTAACACCAAAAATAAAAGAATACTTCCTGTTTAGAACGATAGCCAATCACAGCTAAAAAGAATGGAGAGACAAATGAACAAACGACAACTAAAAATGATGTTATGTTTTCTGGTTCTGTTTGTAATAAGCATACCAGCAAATATAAACGCAGAAGCAACGAATGAGTTAGAGGGCCAAAAAACTTTTCCGGCTCAGCACACCGAATGGTTAGATGCAACAGATGAGACGATTTTTGGGGAGCACGCGTTGCGACGTGAGAGTTTAGAAGATCAGTCAGATCAATTACAAACGATTATTGATCACACCAATTCTTTAACAAAACAGTTATATATTCCAGCTGATACGTATATCATCAATAAAAATGTGGTGTTAAGAAGCGGTCTCAAGATCAAAGGAGAAGAAGAGAATCCAACGATATTGAAAAATGAAACAGGACAAAACGTTTATTTGTCAGATGAAAATTACCAGACAAGCCACAATATTGAGATTCATTCATTGTTTTTCGATGGAGTAGGAATTTTTACACGTTTAGCAAATAACATTACCATCAATGATAATGTGTTTTATCATCCTGTCTCTTTGTATCCGATCAACCTACAGACATCCAATGGGGCAACTATGCAAAATAATATATTTATGAGAGATCATGAACATGCCACGCCAGATACAGAAAATCGGGCAATCTATATTGGTGGTTTTTCGACGGTTGGAAGATATGAGTATATGGAAAACGTACAGATTACAGATAATCTATTTGGATTACGGATCAATGAGTTAGAGGCAATCAAGAGCTTTAGCAATCCTGAGATTATCAAAACCATCAATCGTCTACAATCTGCGTTGGAGTCTGAGCAAATGTCTCTTGAACATAACGAACAAAACTATCTTTCTTGTGGTGTTAATTCATATAGTAATTCGAAGAATGTTTTGATAAAAGATAATTTCTTCCAGCAGATGTACGAGAACGAGGATCGATATGGTGTGGTAGGTGATCATGCCATCTATCTAAGAGGATCACAGAATGTACAGGTTATAGGCAATCACGTTCGTGGATTGCACAATGGACCTTATGGTGGATTTAAATTCAAATCAGGACGTAACATCACAATCATGAATAATTATCTACGTAATACCGGTATTATTATGTATGAAACACCAGAATTTGGATTAGGAGATAGTTTTGATCAAGGTCAAGTAGCGGAGTTATCGAATTGGCTAGTAGCAAATAACGTGTTTGATTTTAAAGAGTGGCAGGATAAGTACGCGATTGGGATAGAGTATAATCGGCATACTGGAAAGGACAACGTATATAATGGAGTATTTATTGATAATCAATTTATCAATTATCACAATATTCCAGCCAACCGCCGGAGAGAGCTATTGATCATGAATCAAGCTTCTGAAGGTTTTAAAGGAGAGTCAACGTATGTTTCTGGCAATACACGTGATGACACATCTGATCGACAATTAAATGTTGAGTATTGGACCTCTGCAGAGTATGACAAAATGCCAAAGAATTGGAGAAGTTTGATCGATTCTACATTGTATGATCAATATAAAGAAACGCAAATACCAATACAAGATGCATTTCCTGTTGGCCGGAGGGTTGAGATTGTTTTAGGAGAACCTTATGATCCATTTGATTTTGTTGAGCAGACCCATATAGAAGAAAATGATCGTCCTGAAATCACTATTTTGAATCCTGAAGTTCTATCAAAAGTTGGTCAACATAAGCTAGAGCTAATGCTTTCATATCCAAATGGACGAACAGTGCGTGTGGTTGCAAATGTGACAGTCCTGTTTCAATAATTAAAAAGTTCAAGCGGTCCCTCAAACCAGTTGAAACTTCTTGACATATCATTTTCTAGCCAAAGTCGAAAGAGTTAGAAATATTTCCGCCCGATAAAGATTTACAAGTAGTCATTTTATCAGAAATACCAAGTTTTTATCGCTTAATTTTCGATTGAAAAGGCGGTGTTAATGAGCTTTGCTAAATAGGTGATTTCGACAAAAGAACAGATGCATGAAATTACTTATATCTCTTCTATTTTTTCGCACCAAAAAACAAGGTTGGTTGAACATTCCTTCTTTTTATAGACATAGTATAAAGACGGAGGATGTTCAACTGAGTTTTATTTTGCTTAAGTAGTTTATCAATCAGTTAAATAAAAGCATTGCTGATTTATCAGAAAATGCCACCGCTAAAGAGTTTAAAACGGTCATGAAATATGTAGCAGACGAAGCGAATCGTAAGCAGAGGGAATTATTAGGATTGGATTAATAACGTTAGAAAAAAGAAACCAACCTTTTAGTAGGTTGAAGTGAGACTCAATAGTTAGGCCAAGTACCGACTGGAGAAATCTTGTCGGTATTTTTGTGTTGCCATTCGTTTACGATATTGAACAGGACTGCAGCCGAGTTTCGTTTTGATGCGCAGCTGATTCTAATACTCGATCCACTAACCAATGGATTGTGCTAAGATATAATTTTTTGATGATTGGCTTTCCATGAAAATTTTCCTTTCGGTTTCGGTGAAAGACTTTACATGCCTTATTTGAGGGATGATTGATGCCAATGAAAAACCTGAAGCGTTGGAGGACAAGCCGTATTTCAGGGTAATGTCAAGATAAGATTTATCACTATTCAACTAATAGTATGTGACATCTTGTTTGAATTGAGAAGAGTAACTTTGTTTCGTTTTTTTCTTGTGAAAAGCATTAAATTCGAGCGTCTAAACTGTCTTTATCCGTTTTAACTGGATAGGAGTCTGGAATACTATACCGATCCGTCAATGTTTTATAAACACCTTCACTTTCTTGGTAAGCTTCAACTATCTGTTTTTTAAATGCGTAATCGTATCTAGTCACTAAAATACCCCCTAAGTTAGATTTTTGGGTCTAACTTTGGGGGCGCACTTCATTGTTATGATAGTTTTATATTCAGTAACAACAGAAAAGATAAATCATATCCTTTGTTAAATTAGCTATGTCATCATGGTTAACCGGATGTGTGTCGAACGTTTCTATATGAAAATTACAATGGGAATTTGTAACTAAGTTTCGACAACAACTAAAGAAAAATAAAAGGAGAGGCAAACAAATCTATAGGATATAAGTTTTCTGCTTCTATCCATATTTCTTTAGTGAGTATATCTATCGTCACTATGACTAGACCATTTTTTTCATCAATCATTCAAATAAAGTCACATTGGATAGTCATATTTTTTGTACAATTAACGTATATAAAAATAAAATTTTTTTAGTTTTTTTAATTGCTATTGACGATATGCTTTTCCTTTATTTCGGTATCCAGGCTTAACACTCTCTATGATTAAAAATATGATTATTACATAATTTTTTTTATTAAAACAGATGAAGGAGTGAAAAAAATGATAATAGAAGTTTATAGGAAAAAAAATGGTGAATTTTATTATCAATGTCAAAAGAAATATAATCAAAAAGCAGAACAAAGATGGTTGAACGCTTTAGCCAATAGTATGGGACAGACGCTCAGCCCCAAGGGATTTCACAGTCCGCTAGGATTCCTTTATCTATTAAGTGTATTAGGGAATTTTCGATTATCCGATAAAGTATCACCAAATCTTCAACAAACAGGTAAAGGAGCTTCTTCCGCTTTTGAAGTAGACACCTTCATAGAAGTGCGTAATCAAGAAGAATTTCTCACAGTTCAATCTTTTGTTTCAACTTCTACTTCTAACCGGTTGCATTTTCAGGCAGAAACAGGTAACAATACGATAGTCGGACCAATCATTGAAGGGAATTCTAATAATCCTCCGATGATGTACTTAGCTGAAAAAGCTCATCAATGGAGTGTCAATATTCATCAGGTAGTTCACGGGATTTCGAAACTTGAAAATTGTACAACCAATAGTGAGTTTAACTATCGACTACATTGGGGAATGTGGCAAGTTCCCAATCATACACAATCTCACTTTAAAACAATCTGTCAGAGAGCCATCATCGATTCACAAGAAAGGCTAGGTCAACAAACATACCGCCCAATAGACATTAAAAAGTTTCACTTTAAAAAAACTAGCACAGAAAACGACTTGCCATTTTCTATTGGAAAGGATATGACTGAAACATTAAAAACTGTTTTTCAATTCCACATGGAAGATTTATATTCTTTGACAAATAAATATTTTTCAGTAAATGCAACTGAAGGAGCAGTATCAAATGTAGAAGAATTTCCGATAGAGAAGATTGATTTATTTCCCATTTATTTTAGTGGATTTTTAAATAGTATATTTACAGAAAAACAAGAAAATGCAAATGGATACCTTTTAATTGACTATTTTTTCCCCTTTTTCAAGCAAACTTTTCCTCCCTACTATGAAACAAAAAATTCGGAAACTACCCAAGTTAGAAAGAATATTAGACATCCAATACAACATTTCTTCCCCAACTTATTTCAACTCACTAAACATCTAGATAACAGCTCAATAGTAAAAGAACAATTTAATATGGTATGGACATTAATGGAGAAAGCAACGGAAAGCGTTGACCGATTCCTTGAAATATTGGATCCATTAAAAGTAAGAGTTGCAGAAGCGGCAACGATTCCTGTCAAATTATCCGATGGTAGAAAAAAAATATTCCCATTGGATAGAAGTGTGAACATTCCACTGAAATCATATGAAGACTTTTCGGATCATACACTAAAAAAAATCGAGTCTACGATTTCGTCTTATATGAAAAATGAACTTACTTCAGAAAAAATAGTTGAATCACTGAGGCCAGTATGGTTTGATTTAGCGGTTTTTAGCAAGCGTGATAAGACGGAGACGGTTAATAAAGTGATTATTGAGCGTGTGTGCCAGCATGATAAGGAGTTGTGTTTGTCGAATGAATCATCGCTCAGAGAGTTGTTTCTTGCAATCCAATACTGGGGAAATAGAGGGAACACGAATCAAGATATTTTGGATAAAAGAAAACAAATTGCTCGAATCATTTTGAAAGCTTATGATCTTTCCGAAGAACATCTGACGGATAGTAGAGCCATTGAAGTATTTCTCCAATGGCGAAATAATAATATTTTTAAAAACGTTACATTTTCAATAAATAAAAATTTTGCTTTGATGAAGAACCAAACAATCATAATGGACACCCAGATGAATCAAGATAAAGCTACAATGAATGCGACTGAATTAACATTAATATCTAAAGTGACTGAAGCGATTGCGGCAAATCGTTTTCCTACAATCGATCAGGATCAACCATTGCCGATTTTTTATTATAACGAACTTCTTTTTTTAAGAAGAAACGCTACAAAAACGGTAAATAAACATCTAAAAGATTGGTACATCAAACAAGGATTATTGAGTGATTCTGTCACTGACACGGAACTGATAAAGAGACTTCAAGATAGGGTAGGAATAAGTGAAAAAAATGAAGTATCAGTTATATCAGAAAAGTTAGCAACCTTAGCTTTTTTTTTACTCAAAGCGTATGGCGTAGAAAATGTAAGGTTGGGAGATATTCTTTCTGCGACTCAATTACAGGCAATTTTTATGCAATGGAAAACAAATACGATTTTAGAGGGTAATACATACAAAAATCAAACGAATCAAACGCACATTTATCAACTAGCTCAGCCGGAAACATCCGTGATGAGTCATTTCCTAGAGAAAAGAAAACATAGTGATCAAATTTATGCCGACTTTATTAATGATCGACCGCTTTCTATACCTAATACACAACCAATCATTCTTGTCTGTTACCACTTTGCTCTTTTTGAAAATCGCACCCAAACTTCTAAAGTGAACGAAGCGGTCAGGACGTTCCTCCATGAGCAAAATGCCCATTTTATTAATTCATCTACGAGTGAATTAGTCAGAAAATTGCGCGAGTGGACTTTATCAGCTGATACATATGATTTGATTATCAAAAGAGAAAAAGAGGCAGCCAATCTCCTCCTTAAAAATTATGGTATTAAAGAAACTTTTATTACCATTGATGAGGCAAGAAAGATTTTTCTCCAATGGGAAAACAATAACGCACAGAAAGGATATTTCTATAAGGAATTCAGAGAAAGTGAACGTCGTTTTGTTGGAGGGATCACTGAAGAGATAGAAGGAGAGAAAGAGACAAAGGTAAAAATTGAAGCATTTCTGAATGAAAATCATATTGATCCAGCCAAACAGGTAACCAACGAATTACAGAACCATTTTGAAAATGGAATCGATTCTACTCAAAAAGAACAAATCAATCAAAGAATTGCCACTTTTTTAACTACAAAAGGGATTCCTTGCGATATCTCTAATCTTCGTTTGTTAGTTGAAAAGGTGTCAGAATGGACATTACTTGAAGATACTACTCAAGAAACAATTGATATGGTGAAAGTGAAAGAAATCGCTCAATTGATTATTGGTGAAGAACAAGATGGAGTAATCTCAGACATGGAGGCAAAAATCACTTTCATTGTTTGGCTTTCTCAAACGATTGAAGATGTCACTTCTTTAAATGAAAATAGAACATCTAGTATATTTGAACAATCAACTAGTTCGAATTCATCTGTACCCCCTGCAGATATACCTAAAGATAAACAAGATATCTTAGGAAATATCATTAGTTTAAAAACAACTAGTGACGGGGATCAGTGGCGTGAGGGACGAGTAATGGAACAGGTGAAACGTTTTTTTTACAATAAAGGCCTATTAGCAAATGAAGCAACGAAAGAAGATCTATTCGTTGTAATGGGAAAATGGTTGATACGAAGTGGTGACAAACGAGTGATCATACATGAAAACTTACAAGCAATCGCGATGATCATTCTTAAAGAGTTAAATCTATATGGTGGAGAATTAGAGGAAAAAATCTCCGATAATCTTGCAGAAGCTACGGTTTCCAAATGGGCTGTTGAAAATTTATTAGAAAGTTCAATCGAAGCATACATAGCTAAAAGTATACTTGCATCTTCAGATCCATCATCCTATACGATTGGACAGCTCAGAAAGCTGTTTGAGCTAGAGGAGTTGAAAAAATCGGGTTTGATCGATCCTCTACCTCGAGCACATACACTTGCTGATTCACGAAAGCAAGAGGAGGATCAAGCGAATTTAAAGAGTTTATGGATCCATCTAGTCGATCGCGTATTACCAAATTATCTTTTAGAGGCAAGTAATCTATCTGATGATTTACCGATTTCTGATTATGATACATTAATGCAGTTAACAGGTTCGATGTTATTAAAAGATGCAGGATATCTGAAACAGTTCAACCAAACGGAAATTCGAGCGTTTGGCGAGTTTTTTTGTGAGACAGTCAGTAAACAAGGCGTCGATTCACTTAATCAGTTGCAATATCTAATCACACCAGCACTATTAGCCATTGCTCAACTCGATCCGAAGGGATTAAGTGAAGCATTAGAAAAAGGAAACCATAAAGAGTTTGCCTTAAGCACTTTCATAGGTTATCGACAGAAAGGTTATTTCAAAATTTTAGAGCTACATAAAATGATACATGTTTCTTATCAAATGTATGAAAAAGCATTCAGGGAGTGGCGTCGTAAGCAAGCGTTGGCAAAAGAAGTAGCCGAAGAATGTAGACAAAAGGGAGTAATAGATGTCAGAGGGTTTGATCAGATATATCTTAAGGGGAAAAATCCATGTCCTAAACTTTTGGACTTGCCAAATATTAATGAGAAATACACACACCTAACTAAAGCTGTTTCGAATGCCTATCACTCGTTCAATAAGAAGTTGATTGAACTGGCACTAAAAATAGTAATTCCTGAGGAGCTTAGCTTTATATTTTCGGCTGATACCAAAATTTACGAAGCTTCGGCGCAGTTGAAAAATGAAGCTCCTTATGTCGGAGGAGGTGCAGGTGCGCCGGGTATGCCACCAGTTTCCTTTACAAAACGCGTGGATTGGCTCGATACAATCCTTAAGTTAGAAAATACCAATCTGTTCGTTGCCATTTGCAACAATGAAGAACGTTTATACGCATTAAAAGCATTGGATGAAGACAGTGGGTATATGTTATATCGTGTCGATACTGATCCATTATTATATCTTAAATATGGTTTGTTTGATCAGAAGTACATTTGGAATCAAGGTTTTCAAAAAGACCGTGATGGGGTCTTGATAAATAAAAAACACTATACATTTACTGTTAAAGTCCATCGCGATAAAGAATTATCTCGTGGAACTGACGTAGAGACATTCGTCGAGAATATCAGCAGTAAGCACCGTGATGCATTCTACCGACAACTGTATGAGTCAGGAAATGACAAGTCGACAACTGAAAAAATATGGGATATGGTGAAGCATATTATTCCGTTTTACGATTGTGTGGTAAGTAGTATAAATGGACAAGTGGGTGAGGCCGTGTCTTCTTGTCTAATTGATGTTGTTCTGCTGATTCCTTTGTTTGGAACGGTTACTGCTTTGAATACGAAGTTTGTTGTGGGCGTAGCCAGAGCAATTGCACGAGGTGGGTTAAGAAATGCAATAATGAGCAGTGCGAACGTAATCCCTAATCCAGCAGAACTGAGAGCTCTCATAGCAGGTGTGGCACGCTATATTGATCCCGGTTTTGAGTTAGTTGTAGGTGGGAGTCAATTAGTCATAAAAGGATTAGTGACATTAAAAAATCAAAATTTTTTAAACCATAGTATCAAAGAAATCTTGTTAAAACTAGAAAAGTTACAAAAAGAAACAACAGATTGGTCTGACATATACATCCGTACACATTTACCAAGAAATGGTCCAGAAGTTCAAGTGAAATGGGTAAAAAATAAATTATATATGAAGGTGACAGATTTAAAAAATGGCGATGTCTCTGGTAAATACTTTACTTTGAGAGGCAATCAACTAAGAGAATTTGAAGGGGCAGCATCTTTTACGCCAGAACAAAAAGCATTGATTGATCGCTTAACAAAGAAAGTAGATAAAGACGTTCCGTTTGTTGAAGAAGCGAATATTTACCCAAAGGGATATGGGGAGGGGATAGTTTATACCATACAAAATAAAGATAAATCCATCTCGTATGGTATAAAAATGAATGACCAAATTATACCTATCAGAATTGAGCCAGTGAAAGGCCATGGGGTACGTTACGATGTTATTGATGGAAATGAGATATTTCCAGTCAATTTCAATGGGGTGGAATGGTATTTTGAGCCAGGGACGTCACCCCTTCTCTCTAAAGAAGTAACAACCGTTGTTGAGAGTCAAATCAACCGATTTGAAGTGTTACTAGATCCAACTGGTCTTTCCGCTCCAGATGCGTATGGGTTGATGAGCGATGCAGCAGGAAGAACGTATATAAAAATCACACATCGGTACATTCCATTGATTTTGTTGGACATGGAAGAGAATCGATACCATTTAGTAAAAAAGAATATTCTAGAACCGCTCACTGTATTACGATTTGATTCTAGCATTCAACATTTTCGTTTTGAGACTCATTTAGAAAGAGTCTCTGTTGATCATATGAGTGCCGTGTCAAAAACTGGTGGGAAACATGAGAAGGCTAGTACCTCAAAGGTAGGTATCGCGAGCACATCACAGGAAGAGACCTCTAAAAATAGAATATTCCCACCATATAATACAATCCCTACAGGGGCAGGGAAAATAAGTGATTGGAACAAATTCAGACAAGCAGTAGTCACTCCAAATGATTACCAATTTCCAAGATATGAAGATAACGATGTGGCACTTACACCGTTAACTAGCTTTATTTCGGAGCCACAAAATTATTATATAAACGATCAAGCTTTGGTAGAAAGCGCATTGTCTCGTACAATTAACGATTTGTTGACTAAGAAAGTTTCTCAACATCAGGTAATTCCTGAAGAAGAGGGTCTAGGTGAAGCAATATCAAAAGCAATTGATGATCTATTAGATGCGGGACCTTCGAATGTCCCTATTGTGGCAACTAGTGACTTAACAGAATTAGAGGAATGGGTAGAAACATCATTTCCTAATGAAGACGTGACGCTCAATCAACCGCCAGAGCCTCTATTTACAGACGAAGATTTAGAGATTATGAAAGGATGGGTAGAGGATTCTATTGCTCAAAATATTGAAGAAGTAGCGCCTGACCTGGTACCTGAACAACCCGGTAATCCAAATGAAGGGGAAATTGAATTCGTAAAAGAAAACGAGTTGACTAGTCAAGTAGAGGAGGGAGGTACCACAAACTTTCGAGCTGACTATCGAGTATTTGTGGGCTTTGATGCCACAAAGGTTCCTGACTTTCTCAAACCATTTATCGAAGAATTATCCCAAGAGTTTTATAAAGCAGTAGAAAATTTCAGCAAAGCCAAAGAAATTTGTTCGAAATTATTAAAACAATCTACAATTGCTGAAACAAAAGTAGGGAAATATTTGATTCAAATGTTTGACTTAGTAGAAGCAACGAACCAAGAACAGGTTTTAAGAGAAATCATCAAAAGAGTCCTGTCGATCGCAGAAAAAGGGGAGTTATTTCTTCGACAGTCAGCGGATTGGGGATTTGAAAACATGTGGATTGTCTCATCTGACCTTGTTCAAGATGAAATCACACAAAACTATTATTCACAATATAATGAATATTTAAATGCGTATGCATTTGTATTTAAACAAGATGGCGAATGTTGAATCATTATTATGGCAGATGCTTTTCACTTAAAGCCAGCTATTTCTCCAGAAGAGCAGTTAAAAACAGCTCCAGAGGAAACGATTATGCATGAAGCCACACATCTTGCATCTTCGACAGATGACATTATAGCCTATACTTTACCTACAATAGGGACAAGAAGAAGCGGAAAAGACTTGAGAGATGAGTTTCTACGTTATTATCCTAGCTTTGTACTGTCGGAGACATTTGAGAGGTTTGTTAAAAGACTAGCTCTGGAACAAAACAAACCGAATCTATCTAAAAATACTGTTGTTGAAGCACTAAAAGTAGATTCTATGTTACGAAGTAATTTTCAATTAATGGATGCAGAAATGGCAATGATCATTATTCGAGATATTGCACAAGGAAATGAGTTTGACATACGACCACGTTTTAAAAGAAGTGCCGATCATTCAAAATTAGGAAACGGATTTATGTTTATGTTCCAAGTAATGATGCATCTATGGAATTATGAAAATCTTGAAAAAAAGGTTACATTAAAAGAAATACCAAAAGATAGGCCAAAAGAAACAACAACAGAAAATGTTTTAACACCCACCTCACAAAATAGTGACAAAAAAAGTTTTGCGACCCTTGTAAATAGGGGGAAGATAATCAGTAAGATTATAAATAGCACGTATACTGGTAAGCAGTTCAAACAACAACTTAGAAGTGAGTTGAACATATAAGCGATATAGAAGCTTTGCTTGTGGCAAAGGGGCTGAGTATAAATAAAGTGGGATATGCAAAGTTTTTTGCTTTTTTAGAGATAAAAAGTTACCACCTATAGATTACTAGAAAATGACATTGAAAAATTAAGTACAGGTATTTGAAGCAATAATGCTTCTTATATTAAAAATTGGATAACTGTTAGTAATAGATAGATGGGAAGGAAGATGGATGAAAAAGGACAAGTATGGAAAATTGTAAATAAATACAACAAAAGTATATCTTACTTATCAGAAAATGCTACTGCTAAAGAACTTAATACAGTAATGATGTATAGCGCGAATGAGGAATATAGAAGGCAACGTAAATTAGTAGGATTAGCTAAATAATACGAATAACGATTTATGCATATTATTAAACTAGACTGAAAATTTATGGGAAATATAATCATCGTTGCTGTTTAAATAGATAGTCCATTCGTTAAGGAGATATTAGCCAGAGAGGAAATGAATATAGTATGAGAAGTAAAATTAGGGGGGGAATCCAGAGGTTGATCCTTTGAAGTGCCCCTTGTCAAGTGGACAGTAAAAAAAACAAAAATAGTATGAAAACAGGAATCGAGTCACTTGATTCCTGTTTTCATGCAGCTCAAGGCAATCATGGAACGTGTAGGGCATGCCAACATGAAAACCACACTGGAAATTTACAACCAAGTCTCCACCACAACCAAAGAAAAACTCATCCAAGAAATCGATTCTTGGATTTTTTAGTGGATTTGTTTGTTAAATACGTATAGTATGCGTATATAAGAGGTCGTGAAAGTGCCGGTTAGCTCCGATGACAATAAGAAAGCAATTTTTAAAACAGCTTTTCATGTTTTGAAAATTGCTGGCTTATTTCAAGGAGTTGGCACTTGAACACCGTTTAAAGAGTGGTCGAAAAGCGGTACGACTTTTTGACGTAAGGAGAAAGAAAATCAAATGAAAGAAACAAACAAATCCGCAGAACATAAGGTTTCTGCATATATCCATATTCCATTTTGTGAACATATCTGTTATTACTGTGACTTCAATAAAGTGTTTCTAGAAGGTCAACCAGTGGATGAGTATGTCGAAATGCTACTAAAGGAAATGGCGATCATGATGGAGCGTCGTCCGGTGAATGAATTGGAGACACTGTATGTTGGTGGTGGAACGCCGACTTCTTTATCGGCTAAGCAGCTCGATCGACTATTGTCTGGTGCCAGAGAGATCTTACCTTTTAATGAAGGAAAAGAGTTTACAGTGGAAGCGAATCCTGGTGATTTGACCAGGGAAAAGCTACAAGTAATGAAGAATTATGGGGTCAATCGTTTATCGATGGGGGTCCAGACCTTTGATAATCGCTTATTAAAGAAAATTGGTCGAAAACATACGGCGGAAGATGTCTATGAAACGATGCGATTTTTAGAGGCGGAAAATTTTTCAAATGTCAGCATTGATTTGATCTATGCATTACCTGGACAGACATTAGAAGGCTATCTTGATACGTTAGAGCGGGCATTAGCCTTAGACTTGCCTCATTATTCTCTTTATTCATTGATTTTAGAGAATAAAACGATGTTCATGAATTGGGTTCGACAAGGAAGATTGCAGTTGCCAGATCAAGAGACGGAGACACGGATGTTTGAAGAAACGATTGCGGCGATGGAAAAACATCAACGTCATCAATATGAGATCAGTAACTTTGGTTTAGCTGGTCATGAATCCCAACACAATTTGATGTATTGGAATAATGATCACTATTTCGGTTTTGGCGCAGGAGCAAGTGGCTATCTGGATCATACGCGATATCGAAATAAAGGACCGATCCAACATTATTTGCGTCCGTTACGTGAAGGTGAGCTACCAGTATTAGAACGTGAAGAGTTATCTCGTAAGAATCAAATCGAGGAAGAGATGTTTCTTGGTTTAAGAAAAAAGGCGGGCATTGAGAAGCAACACTTTTTACAGCGTTATGGTCAATCGATTGAATCGTTGTATCAATCTGTCCTGGATGAGTTAGTAGCAGAAGAGTTGTTAGTGAATGAAGAAGACCGAGTATATTTGACACAAAAAGGAACTTTTTTGGGGAATAATGTATTCGAACGTTTTTTATTGGATAAGGACTTGGTAAACGACTGAATGATTGTTTAAATTTTTTATAACAACGAAATAAAAAAAACGATTTTAATCAAGTTTTTTATGATCAAATGCCTGATATGACGCTATTTTAAGCAAGTTGACAATTGATTAGCACTCTCGATGTAAGAGTGCTAAAAAAGTGGGTTCTTTTCCTTGACACTTTTTAGTCTTCTTGCTATATTTATAAGTGGGTTAGCACTTAGAAGCTAAGAGTGCTAATGAGAGGTGAGAAAGATGTTAACACAGCGACAAAGTGATATTTTACGTCTGATCATCCAAAACTATACGAGTAGTGGGGTGCCCGTTGGTTCCAAAACGTTAATGGCGGAAGGAGTCGAGGCAAGTCCAGCGACGATCCGTAATGATATGAAAGCTTTAGAGGATGAAGGTCTACTTTTAAAGACACATTCTTCTTCTGGACGTATACCGTCTGCGCTAGGTTATCGTTATTATGTGGATCATCTGTTACGACCTGCTCGTGTAGCAAATGATGATTTGCACCAAATTCGACAGTCTTTAAACAAGGAATTCCATGAAATCAACGAAATCATCAAACAATCAGCTGAGATTTTATCTGAGTTGACTAGTTACACTACTTTTTCGTTAGGACCCGAGATTAAAGATCGCCGTTTGACCGGTTTTCGCATCGTGCCATTGAATAGTCGTCAGGTCATTGCGATCGTGGTGACTGATAATGGGAACGTTGAAAGTCAGGTTTTTACTCTTCCTGAAAACTTAGGTAGTCAGGACTTAGAAAAAATGGTTCGTATTGTCAATGACCGTTTGGTAGGAGATCCGTTAGTGACGGTATACAACAAATTACGCACGGAGATCCCGATGATCTTGCATAAATATTTTCAAACAACGGAAGGGATGTCTAGTCTCTTTGATACGGTTTTGAGTCATGCGTTTGAAGATAAAGTTTATGTGAGTGGCCAAATGAACTTATTGGATTATGAACCGTTGCAAGATGTGGATCAGTTCAAGTCAATGTTTTCATTTATGACAGATTCCTATGAACTGACACAGATGATCGTACCGATGGATAGCAAGATACATATCAAAATCGGTTCGGAAATAGGCAATGACCTATTGCAAAATATGAGTATGATCCAAGCGAGTTATGAAATCGTCGGCCATGGACGTGGAACCATCGCATTGCTAGGACCAACTAGTATGCCATATTCCAAAATGTTAGGCCTTGTCGATGTCTATCGAAAAGAATTGGCGCACAAACTCGCTGATTATTATCGCACACTTGATCGCTCGGATTTTTGAACAATCACAAAAGTGACTGATCGTTTTTTCGATTTGAGCGATCAAGCATCTGACTGAATAATGAAAGGAAGACTGCATCATGAAAGAAAACCATGAAGAATTAGATCAGGAATTGAATGATACGCAGCTAGATCCAGAAACGGAAGAAGTGGAAGTTTCAGAAGTGGAAGAAGAAGCAAACGAACTTGCAAATCTCCAAGCTGAATTTGATGAAATGGAAGACAAGTTTTTGCGTGCGAGAGCAGAAATCGCTAATATGGCAAATCGTGGTAAAAACGAACGAGAGCAATTGCAAAAATATCGTTCACAAGATTTAGCCAAAAAATTATTACCTTCGATCGACAACTTAGAACGTGCTTTAGCAACAGAAGTATCTGATGAGCAAGGTGCAAGTTTGAAAAAAGGTGTCGAGATGGTTCTTGAAAGTTTGAAACATGCATTGAAGGAAGAAGGAATCGAAAAAATCCCTGCAAAAGGTGAACCTTTTGATCCGACATTGCATCAAGCAGTTCAGACGGTACCAGCAACAGATGAATTACCTGCTGATACGATCGTTGAAGTGTTACAAGAAGGCTATAAATTACATGACCGCGTATTGAGACCGACAATGGTTATCGTTGCGCAATAAAGTCATGATGGAATAGAAACAACAACTTAGTAATAAGATAAGGAGACGTTGATTATGAGTAAAATTATCGGAATTGACTTAGGTACTACAAACTCAGCAGTAGCTGTATTAGAAGGAAATGAAGCAAAAATCATTGCAAACCCAGAAGGAAACCGTACAACACCTTCTGTTGTGTCATTTAAAAATGGTGAGATCCAAGTAGGGGAAGTCGCAAAACGTCAAGCAGTAACAAACCCTAATACAATTTCTTCCATCAAACGCCATATTGGTGAAGCTGGTTATAAAGTGGATGTTGAAGGTAAATCATATACACCACAAGAAATCTCTGCAATGATCTTACAATACATCAAAGGATTCGCAGAAGATTATTTAGGCGAAAAAGTAGAAAAAGCAGTTATCACTGTTCCTGCATACTTCAATGACGCACAACGTCAAGCAACTAAAGATGCTGGTAAGATTGCAGGTTTAGAAGTAGAGCGTATCGTCAATGAACCGACTGCGGCAGCACTAGCTTATGGTTTAGACAAAACAGATCGCGATGAAAAAATCTTAGTATTTGACCTTGGTGGTGGTACATTCGACGTATCGATCCTTGAATTAGGCGATGGCGTATTCGACGTATTATCTACTGCTGGAGACAACCATTTAGGTGGAGATGACTTTGATAACAAAATCATTGATCATATGGTTGCTGAATTCAAAAAAGAAAATGGCATTGACTTAGGTCAAGATAAAATGGCTATACAACGTTTGAAGGACGCTGCTGAAAAAGCGAAAAAAGACCTTTCAGGTGTTTCAAGCACTCAAATCAGCTTGCCATTTATCACAGCTGGTGATGCTGGTCCATTGCACTTAGAAATGACATTGACTCGTGCAAAATTTGATGAATTGACAGCTGACTTAGTGGAACGTACGAAAGTTCCTGTACGTCAAGCATTGAAAGATGCTGGTTTGTCACAATCAGAAATCGATGAAGTGATTTTAGTCGGTGGTTCAACTCGTATTCCTGCGGTTGTTGAAGCTGTAAGAAAAGAAACAGGAAAAGAACCAAACAAATCAGTAAACCCAGATGAAGTTGTAGCGATGGGTGCAGCAATCCAAGGTGGCGTGATCACTGGTGATGTAAAAGACGTTGTTTTACTAGACGTAACTCCATTATCATTGGGTATCGAAACGATGGGTGGCGTATTTACAAAATTGATCGATCGTAATACAACAATCCCAACAAGTAAATCACAAGTATTCTCAACAGCTGCGGATAACCAACCTGCTGTAGATATCCATGTATTACAAGGGGAACGTCCAATGGCTGCGGACAATAAAACATTAGGTCGCTTCCAATTGACAGACATTCCAGCTGCACCACGCGGTATCCCTCAAATCGAAGTAACATTCGATATTGATAAAAATGGTATCGTAAATGTATCTGCCAAAGATCTAGGTACACAAAAAGAACAAAAAATCACGATCAAATCTTCTTCAGGTCTAACAGACGAAGAAATCGAACGTATGGTGAAAGATGCTGAATCTAATGCAGAAGCAGATAAAGCACGTAAAGAAGAAGTTGATCTACGTAATGATGTCGATGCGTTGCTATTCTCAGTTGATAAAACCTTGAAAGAATTAGAAGGTAAAGTTGACGAAGAAGAAGTGAAAAAAGCTGAGGCAGCTCGTGACGAATTGAAAGCTGCAGTAGAAGCAAACAACATCGAAGAAATGAAAACAAAACGTGATGCGTTGAACGAAATCGTGCAAAACTTGACAGTTAAATTATATGAACAAGCGGCACAACAACAAGCTCAAGAAAATCCTGAAGCTGCCCAAGGCGGAGCGGATGATGTCGTAGATGCTGATTTTGAAGAAGTCGATGACGACAAAAAATAATCAGTTCATTTAGTTTCACTTAAAGAGATCAAGTCCCGCTTTAGAATAAGCCGAAGAATTCGAAAATAGCTTCTCATATTTTCGCGATTCTTCGGCTTATTTCCGAGGGAATAATCTTGTATCACTTTATTTTATGCAGTTTAGAAGCATCACTAGAGTAAAGTAACAAGTCATCAGTTATGATTTTTCTTTGGATCAAGAAGAGAAATGTTATCTTTTCTTTGTGCCATAGAAATCAATGATCGATTTTTTCTTCTTTAGTCGATACTTCGAAATTTCCGGTTTTTGTTTCGATCAAAGTGTGATATGATAACAAACGACGTGGAAATGAAGAGAACCAATAGGAGGAAAGCCTATGGCAACAAAACGTGATTATTACGAAGTCTTGGGGCTGTCAAAGGGAGCTTCAGAAGACGAAATAAAAAAAGCTTATCGAAAGTTATCAAAGAAATACCATCCAGATATCAATAAAGAGCCTGATGCTGATGAAAAATTCAAAGAAGTTTCCGAGGCTTATGAGATTTTAAGTGATCCACAAAAACGTGCGGCTTACGATCAATACGGACATGCTGGAACTGATCCTAATTATGGCGCTGGTGGCGGCGGCTTTGGTGGCTTTGGCGGCTTCTCCGGTGGTGGAGCTGGCTTTGGTGGATTTGAAGATATTTTTGATTCGTTTTTTGGCGGTGGTGGAAGATCTGTTGATCCAAATGCCCCTCGTCAAGGATCAGATCTACAATATACAGTCAATTTATCCTTCGAAGAAGCAATCTTTGGGGTAGAAAAAGAAATCAAATACAATCGTGAAGAAATTTGTCACACGTGTAGCGGAAATGGTGCAAAACCAGGAACACAACCGACGACTTGTCATAAATGTCATGGTTCTGGAACGATCAATGTGGAACGTCAAACACCACTTGGTCGTGTGATGAGCCGTCAAACTTGTGATGTATGTCGAGGCACTGGGAAAGAAATCAAAGAACCATGTCCGACTTGTCATGGCTCTGGTCATGAGAAGAAAGCACATACGGTCAAAGTGAATGTACCAGCCGGTGTGGAAGAAGGACAACAAATGCGCTTAGCAGGACAAGGTGAAGCAGGCGAGAATGGTGGTCCATTCGGAGATCTATATGTGGTCTTCCGAGTAGAAGAAAGTGATATCTTCGATCGCGATGGTTCTGAGATCTATTATGAGTTACCATTAAGCTTCGTGCAAGCAGCGCTGGGTGATGAAGTACAAGTGCCAACCGTTCATGGGGATGTCAAATTGAAAATCCCTGCTGGTACGCAAACGGGAACGAACTTCCGTTTACGTGGTAAAGGAGCGCCACGTTTACGTGGTGGGTCTACAGGGGACCAACATGTGCGTGTGAAATTGATTACACCTAAAAACCTCAATGAAGAACAGCGTGAAGCTTTACGCGCATTTGCTAAAGCAGGCGGCATGCATGTTCAAGAGCAACAAGAAGATGGTTTTTTTGATAAAGTAAAAGATGCGTTTGGCGGAAAAAAACGTAAATAAATACAAAAAAGATAGACGATCATACGTCTATCTTTTTTTTGATGAAGTTGCAGTGGAGAAGAAATTGAGATAGAAATCATCAAAATTCTCTATCACACCATCTTTTCTTAGTTCTTGATTGGAGAATAACTGGCGATTTTTCCCAAATGGATCAATGGCGATGATCGTACCGATATTTGCACGCTTGGCTGCTAAAAGTCCAGAATAAGCATCTTCAATGACCAAGCAATCTTTTGGTTCAAGAGCTAATTTTTGTGCGGCTTTGATAAAGATATCAGGTTGTGGTTTACCTGGGAAAGTATTATCATCGTAAACGACTTGATCAAATTCAAACCATCTTACTAAATCAAAAATCTCAAAATAAAATTCAACGTTATCTTTGACTGTAGCTGTAGCGATCGTGATCGGGATGTTTTCCTCTTTTAATATGTCCAAAGTACCGATCAATCCCTGCGTCAGCATTAAATCATCCGGTTTTTCTAAGCAAAGAGTGCGATAATATGCCTCTTTCTCGTTTGATAGTTTCTCGACTTCTTCTTTCGATAAAGTAGGGGAGATAAAATAATTCAATATCTCACTATTGGTACGTCCATGGATATTTTTAACAATGTCTTCATCAGAAAGCTCTTTTTTAGAATAATGATGGATCATTTGGACCCAAGCCGCTTCATGTAAATGGGAGTCTTGGAACATCGTCCCGTTAAAATCAAAAATAATTCCTTTCATACGTTCACTCCTAAAGTTCATTTTCTAGCGATTCCGCTAATTTTATTTGGACATATTGCGAATAATGATCTTTCACATGTGGTTTGATGTGTGGATCAGTAATCAGTAAATCAAAATCATGTAATTGATAAAAGATATAAAAGTCATCGCGATTAAATTTTTGGTGATCCACTAATAAGTATTTATTTTTCGAATGGTTCAAGGCAATTTGTTGAGCTTCACCTTCTTCGGTACTATAGGTTGAGATTGCTTCATTATGCACACCGTTAGCGCTGATAAATGATTTGGTGAACTTCAGTTTTCTGAGGTTATCGTTGGTGATGGGGCCGACAAATGCACCAGTGTTTTTTCGAAAGTCGCCACCGATCAACAAAATTTCGGGAACTTCTGCTTGGGCTAACACTTCAAAAACGGCATAATTATTCGTAATGATCCGCAGTTTTCTGTGGATCAAGTGAGAAGCTAATAACTCGATCGTCGTTCCTGGACCCAAAAAGACTGTATCACCTTCATTGATCAACTGTGCAGCTGTTGCCGCAATCTGTTGCTTTTCTTTGATTTGCATGACTGATTTTTCTGTATGTGATAATTCTTGGTCGAGGGTATAGGTAAGACTTTGGGCCCCACCATGGATACGCAATAATTTTCCTGACTTTTCTAGCTCATCCAAATCTCGACGAACGGTCATATCAGAGACATTCAATTGTTCGATGATCTCACTGACCGTTAAAATCCCTTTTTTATTCACCATCTCACTAATTGTTAGTAAGCGCTCTCTTTTTAACATCTAATCACTCCCAATTCACAAATAATCTACCATATAATAGAATGGAGGTCAACAAAAACAAACACATGCAAACAAAAATAATCAACCTAAACAAACAATCCCCCCTTTTATTTCAAATAAATGCAATTTATTGATTGAATTTGTTTGTTTTTGTTGACAAATGTTTTGAATGCGATTACAATTCGTGTTGTTATATAAATTAGTAGACAAGAAGGTAGGGGAAGAGATGCTGAAATTACCAGAAGATTTTATTTTTGGCGGAGCAACAGCGGCATACCAAGTAGAAGGCGCAACAAAAGAAGGCGGAAAAGGTGAAGTTGCTTGGGACGAGTTTTTAGAGAAACAAGGAAGATTCAGTCCTGATCCGGCAAGTGATTTCTATCATCAATATGAAAAAGATATTGAATTATGTGAGAAGTTTGGTGTGAATGGGTTACGTTTATCCATTGCGTGGAGTCGTATTTTTCCTGATGGAACTGGGAAAGTGAATGAAGAGGGTGTGGCATTTTACCATAAGGTCTTTGCAGCTTGTGAGAAACATGGTGTACTTCCTTTTGTGACGCTCCATCATTTTGATACCCCAAAAGTTTTATTTGATCAGGGTGATTTTTTAAATAGAGACAATATAGAAGCGTTTGTTGCGTATGCAAAATTTTGCTTTGATGAATTTAAAGAAGTACGTTACTGGAGTACCTTCAACGAGATTTATCCAGTGGCAACGAATCAATATTTATTAGGGATTTTCCCACCAGGAATAACCTATGATTTTACCAAAATCATTGCTTGTTTGCATAACATGATGTATGCGCACGCAAGGGTGGTGAACTTGTTCAAGGACGAGGGATATGCCGGTGAAATTGGTGTGGTTCATTCTTTAGAAACGAAATATCCTGCATCGGACGCTTTGGAAGATCAACATGCAGCGTTCTTAGATGATGCGTTGTCGATCCGTTTCCTCTTAGATGCCACTTACTTAGGATATTACTCTGATGAAACATTGTCAGCGCTTGCTGAGATTTGTGAAGCAAACGGCGCAAGTTATGATTTTCCGGAAGAGGATTTGGCGGAGATGAAGCGTGCCTCGCACCGTAATGATTACTTGGGTATCAACCATTATCAATGTCACTTTGTCAAAGCGTATCATGGAGAGAATGCGATCCATCATAATGGAACAGGGGACAAAGGAACTTCTGTTTATAAAGTAAAAGGAATTGGAGAACGGATCTATAAAGAAGGAATCCCTCGAACGGATTGGGACTGGTTGATCTATCCAGAAGGGTTATATGATCTATTGTTACGTATCAAGGAAGATTATCCTCACTACAATAAAATCTACATCACTGAAAATGGGATGGGATTCAAAGATCAGTTCGATGATGGTGTGATCATGGACCAACCGCGGATCGAATATTTGAAAGTCTATTTAGAATCATTGAGCCAAGCTATATCTGCTGGAGTAAACGTGAAAGGCTATTTCCTATGGTCGTTAATGGATTTGTTCTCTTGGTCAAATGGTTACAACAAACGATACGGACTCTTCTATGTCGATTTCGAAACACAAAAACGTTACCCTAAAGAGTCCGCCTATTGGTACAAATTCGTCAGTGAAACAAAAACAATCATTTAAGTTGGAGGAATGGAAGATGAATAAAGAAGAATTGCAAATGTTAGGTTTTGAGATCGTGGCTTATTCAGGGGATGCACGTAGTACGTTACTCACATTATTAAGAGAAGTCCGTCAAGGAAAATTTGATCGTGTGGAAGAAGCCTTGAAGGATGCAGATGAGAATTTGACATTAGCCCATAATTCGCAAACAAAGATCTTAGCAGAAGAGGCTTCAGGAAAAGATATGGATATGGGATTTATTTTTATCCATGGACAAGATCACTTGATGACTACTTTATTGCTAAGAGATTTGATCCAAGATTTCATTGAGTTATATAAAAACAAATAATCACTAGGAGTGAAAAGCATGAATGGGATCATCAAGCAAATTGAAAAAGGCAAACCGATCTTTGAAAAAATCTCACGTAACATTTACTTAGGTGCGGTCAGAGATGGATTCTTGACGGCTATGCCAGCAATTTTATTTTCAAGTATCTTTATTTTGATTGCGGCAGTTCCTGAGATTTTTGGTTTTCAATGGCCAGAAGGAGTATCGACCTGGTTGTGGAAAATCTACAATTATTCGATGGGGGTCGTAGGCATATTAGTTTCTACAACTACTGCACGCTGTTTAGCTGAATCGATGAATCGGAGAATGCCGAAAAATAAAATCATCAATACTACATCGGTAATGCTTGCTTCTTTAGTTAGTTTCTTATTGTTGAGTGTTTCACCGATCGAAGGTGGTTTTTCAACAGAATATATGGGAACGAAAGGGTTGCTTGCTTCGTTCATCGCTGCATTTATTACTGTAAACATTTATAAGTTTTGTGTACGAAAAGATATTACGATCAAGATGCCAAAAGAAGTACCAGGAACAATTTCTCAAACGTTCCGCGATATTTTTCCATTTTCATTTTCTGTCTTTGCCGCCGTGTTGGTCGACTTAGCTGCACGTAGTCTTTTTGGCATCTCTTTTGCAGAAGCCATCATCACTTTATTGCAACCACTATTTACAGCAGCAGATGGCTATTTGGGGATAGCCGTGATCTGGGGTGCTATGGCATTTTTCTGGTTTGTTGGTGTCCATGGTCCATCGATTGTTGAACCAGCGATTGCAGCGATCATTTATGCGAATGTCGAAACCAATTTACAACTGTTCAATTCTGGGGAACAAGCTTCACATGTATTGACTGTTGGTTTAGGGAATTTTGTCGGAACGATGGGTGGAACAGGTGCGACTTTAGTCGTTCCGTTTATCTTTTTGCTATTTGCAAAATCCAAACAGTTAAAAGCGGTTGGTAAAGCTTCAGTTATTCCAGTCAGCTTTGCAGTAAATGAGCCGTTGTTGTTTGCGGCACCGATGATTTTGAATCCGTATTTCTTTGTTCCATTTTTATTGACGCCGATTGTAAACGTTTGCTTGTTCAAGTTTTTTGTTGATGTGTTTGGAATGAATAGTTTCATGTATGTCTTACCTTGGGCAACGCCAGCTCCGATTGGTTTAGTCTTAGGAACTGGCATGGGGGTTTTGGCGTTTGTATTAGCCGCAGTTTTGATTCTCGTCGACTTTGCCATCTATTTCCCATTCTGTAAGGCGTATGATGCGACGCTAGTCGAGCAAGAAGCGCGACAAGCAGAACAAGTAGCCATGCAAGAAAACGAAACAAAAGTGACCGTGACGATTCCGGCGAATGAAGTATTAGCAACAGAAGCGAGTTCTTTGGCTGATTCAGGTAAAGAAATCAATGTATTAGTTTTATGCGCAGGCGCAGGTACAAGTGCTATGCTTGCAAATGCTTTGAAAGAAGGAGCAAAAGAATTTGATGCACCAATCAGTGCTTTAGCAGGTGCTTATGGTTCTCATTACGAGATGATGGAAGACTTTGATATGATCGTCTTGGCGCCGCAAGTCCAATCTTACTATGAGGACATCAAGGAAGACACAGATCGTTTAGGGATTAAATTGGTTGCCACAAAAGGTGCAGAATACATTGGTTTGACAAGAGATCCTGAGAAAGCTGTTCGGTTTGTTTTAGATCAATTTTAAATCAAAGGAGAGATCGTTAAATGAACAAAGTAAAAGGTTGGCGAGTGTTGGTTGTCGGATTATTTGTTTCGTTAGTCAGTGTGGCATTAGGTTCAAAGCAAGTGGAGGCAAAGGAATTGATACGTGGAGCAGATATCTCGATATTAGCGGATATGGAAAAATCTGGTGCAGGATATTACGAAAATGGTGTGAAAAAAGATGCATTACAGATTCTAAAGAACAATGGCGTCAACTATGTTCGTTTGCGATTATGGCAAGATCCTTATGATGATCAAGGGAATTCATATGGTGCAGGCACGAATGATTTGAACACGACGATTGCTTTGGCGAAACGTGCGAAAAACCTAGGATTGAAAGTGTTACTTGATTTTCATTATAGTGATTTCTGGGTGGACCCTGGCAAACAAAACCTTCCGAAAGCATGGGAAAACTATAGCTTTGAGCAACTTGATGCAGCCTTATACGGTTATACGAAAAGTGTATTGACAGAAATGAAAAACAATGGTGTATATCCTGATATGGTCCAGATAGGCAATGAATTGAACAGCGGCATGCTTTGGCCTTATGGAAAATCATGGGGGGAAGGTGGTGGCGAGTTTGATCGATTAGCCACTTTCTTGAAGTCTGGGATTCGGGGAGTAAAAGAAACGCAACCAGTCGACACCCCAATCATGCTGCATTTAGCTGATGGTGGAGATACGGATGTCTTTACTTGGTGGTTTGATGAGATTACAAAACGTGGGGTAGATTACGATTTGATCGGCCTTTCCTATTATCCTTATTGGCATGGCTCGATGAATGCCTTGCAAACGACAATGAACACAATCAGTGCCAGATATGATAAAGAAGTCAATGTGGTAGAGACTGCATATGGACACACAACTGCCAATGCGGATAGTATGCCCAATGCTTTTGGACCAGAACAAGAGATTGCAGGAGGATATGCGGCAACACCAGCAGGGCAACGAGAATATTTAAATGATTTGGTGACTCGTATCCAAACCGTGCCAAATGAGAAAGGGAATGGCTTTTTCTATTGGGAACCTTTATGGTATAACGGTAATGTCTCTTGGGCAACAGCTGCTGGAATGAACTATTTAGGCGTACAATCCCAAACAGGAAATGAGTGGGATAACCAGGCAATGTTTGATTTCAATGGGCAAGCACTTCCTAGCTTAAAAGCGTTTAAAGAAGCAGGGAGACAGCAAAATCTTCTGAAAAATCCTAGTTTTGAAAATGACGGTTTCACGAACACACCTTCAAATTGGTCTGTGTGGCGAGGCAATGGTGCAGCAATCGATACATTGAAAACTGAAACTGGTGGGTTTTCCGGAGCGTATAAAGCAACCTTTTGGGATGATCAAGCGTATCAAATGTCGATCTATCAAACTGTTGATGGATTAAGCAAGGGAACGTACACATTAACTGCTTATACCATGGCAGGTGGCGATTTGACCGCTAGTCAGATGTATGTCAAAAATCATGGTGAGAAAGAGCTGAAGGCTTCGATCACTAAAAGTGGCGAGTGGACAAAAGTAACGATCAAAGATATACCGGTTACTTCCGGCACGAGTGAGATTGGCATTTATGTTGATGCAAAAGCGCAAGGATGGGTATCGGTGGATCATGTAACATTCGTTAAAAATCAATAGTAAAGAGCCCCTAAGAACGCTTGGTTTTTCCAGACGTTCTTAGGGGCTTTCTTTAGTCGATCAGATATCTAATACTTTATCCAAGAAATCTTTCGTTCGCTCATTTTGCGGATCTTCAAATATTTGTTGTGGTGTGCCATCTTCAAGGAAGTTGCCGCCATCTATAAACATGACACGGTTCGCGACTTCTTTAGCAAAGCCCATTTCATGTGTCACGATGACCATAGTCATTCCTTGTTTCGCTAATTTTTTCATGACATTCAATACATCGCCGACCATTTCTGGGTCCAAGGCTGAAGTAGGTTCATCAAAGAGCATGATATCGGGATTCATTGCTAATGCACGAGCAATAGCAACCCGTTGTTTTTGTCCACCAGATAAGTTATCTGGGTACATATCTTTTTTGTCTTCTAAGCCAACTGTTTCTAACAATTTGATTGCTTTTTTCTCTGCTTCTTCACGAGAGAGTTTTTTTAGATCCATCGGTGCTAAAACGATGTTTTCCAACACAGAAAGATGTGGGAAAAGATTGAAATGCTGGAATACCATGCCTATATGTTGCCTTACTAAGTTGATATCTGTGTTTTTATCCATCAAATGAGCACCATCAATGATGATATCACCGGATGTTGGATCTTCTAAACGGTTCAAACAACGTAAAAAAGTACTTTTACCTGAACCAGAAGGTCCGATCACACAAACAACATCGCCTTCATTGATCGACACGTTGATGTCGTTCAAGACAGTGTTGTCTCCATATTTTTTTACAAGATGTTCGACTAAGATTTTTTCTGTCATCTTATTTCACCTTCTTTTCTAAAACTTTCGCTAATTTCGTCAATGCAGTGATCAAGATCAAGTACATTACTGCGATGATCAAGTAGACATACGTACTTTGAGTGGTTCGAGCAACGATGATCCGTCCAGTTTGTAACAACTCGACCACACCGATCGCTGAAATGATCGTCGTATCTTTCAATGAGATCACGAATTGGTTGACGAACGATGGAATCATGATTTTAAATGCTTGTGGTAAAATGATCTTTTGCATCGTACGATTATAAGACAGACCTAAACTTCGTGAAGCTTCCATTTGTCCTGTAGGAACAGCATTGATCCCGCCACGTACGATTTCGGCGATATAGGCACTCGCGTTCAAGGTCAATGTGATGATCCCTGCAATAAAGTCAGGAATCGTAAAGCCCACGATACTTGGTAGACCGAAAAAGATGAAGAAAGCAAGTACCATCATCGGAATTCCGCGAATGATATCTACATAGATGCTTGCAACTGTTCGTAAGGCGCGGATCGGTGCAACACTGAAAAGACCGAAGATCACGCCGACAACTAAAGCTAGTGCAAATGAAATCAAGGTTAATAGGATCGTTTGCCATAAGCCTTTCAATAGCGCTTTGTAATTGTTTTGGATCAAGCCAGTCAATGTCGATTCATCAACAGCTGGTGCTGCTGCACTTTCGTCTGTAGAGATGTATTGATTGATGATCTCTTCATATTGACCTGTTCGTTTTAATTCTTTTAAGCCTTCGTTGAACATTTCTAATAATTCAGGATTTTCTCCTTTTTTCACTGCGAAACCATAAGAGCCGCCAGTTTCTCGTTCGATTGGCGTTTCTAATTCCTGGCCATTTTTGATCGCATAACCGATTACTGGATAGTCATCCATCATTGCGTCAATTGCTCCGACTCTCAAACTATCATATAGCTGATCTGCGGCATCGAAATATTTGATTTCGTAGCCGTATTTCTCTTGGTTAGCGACCAAGAAATCTGCACTTTCGGTACCAACTTTCGCACCGACTGTTTTTCCATCTAAGTCTTCATAAGACTTGATCGAAGTATTGCCTTTTTTGACTGCGATTTGGATACCACTTTGGAAATAAGGGTCTGAAAAATCAAACGTTTTTTTACGTTCATCTGTAATCGTCATCCCCGCGATCATTCCATCTGCTTGTCCGGATTCCAATGCCTGTAACGCAGCAGAGAAACCTCGGAAGTCCATGCGGATATTGAACCCATGCATTTCTGAGATAGCTTCCATTAAGCTGACATCGATCCCCACATATTCGCCATCCGCATTTTGGTACTCGAATGGAGCGAAGGCCGAATCACTTGCAATCACATAAACGTCTTTTTTAGGTTCTATTTTTTGCATCGTCTCGCTAGTTGCTGTAGTCGATTGCGTCTCGTCAGCTTGCACAGGCGTATGCAGAGCGAATGTAACAAGTCCTGTCATTATGAAAAGGAATGTCTGTAACATGTTTCTTTTTTTCATAAATAACCTCCTATATAAATTTCGATAATTTCCAATATTTAACTATTATAGGCGAAAAGATATTCCTAACACAAGATTCCAAGAAAAAATAATTTAAAAAAGTAGCGATTTATTACATGCTATGTAAGAAAACATGACATGCGATAAAAGAAGGAGATTACAGGTAAGATCCAAAACTTTCAATTGGCGAAAGTATGTTCGCCGTGATATAATAGAAGAACAAGGAATGCCTTTGCTTTCCTTTTCTTTTTTTGATGAAATGAGAGAAGGAATGAACGAAAAGGAGGACGAACAATGATTGAAAGAGATACCTCCCGTCATTTTGAGTTGGTGTCAAAATACCAACCAGCCGGCGATCAACCAGAAGCGATCAAGCAGTTGGTCGAAGGTGTAAATGAGGGTAAAAAAGCGCAGATTTTATTAGGTGCGACCGGAACAGGGAAAACCTATACGATATCTAATTTGATCGAAAAAGTAAATAAACCAACTTTGATCATTGCACATAATAAGACACTTGCTGGCCAATTATATGGGGAATTCAAAGAGTTCTTTCCGAACAATGCGGTCGAATATTTTGTTTCTTACTATGATTATTATCAACCAGAAGCCTATGTACCTTCGAGTGATACGTACATTGAAAAAGATTCAAGTGTCAACGATGAAATCGATAAATTGCGTCATTCCGCCACAAGTTCATTGTTAGAACGAAATGACGTGATCGTGATTGCTTCGGTTTCTTGTATTTTTGGGTTAGGTTCACCATTTGAATATCAAAAACAAGTCGTGTCGATCAGACAAGGTGCGGAGATGGACCGTAATCAATTGATCCGAGATCTAGTCAGCATCCAATTTGAGCGAAACGATATTGATTTTCAGCGCGGTCGTTTTCGAGTGCGTGGTGATGTCGTGGAGATCTTTCCAGCTTCACGTGATGAGCGAGCATTACGCGTTGAATTTTTTGGTGATGAAGTCGAAAGAATCCGTGAAGTGAATGCGTTGACAGGTGAAGTATTAGGCGAAACAGAGCACGTCGCTATTTTCCCAGCCACTCACTTTGTGACCGATGACGATCATATGGAACATGCGGTCGCAAATATCAAAGCAGAACTTGAACAACGCTTGACTGTGTTGCGTAATGAGAACAAATTACTAGAGGCGCAACGCTTAGAACAACGGACGAACTATGACATCGAGATGATGTTAGAGATGGGCTATACTTCTGGGATCGAAAACTATTCACGTCATATGGATGGTCGTAAAGAAGGCGAACCGCCGTATACGTTATTAGATTTCTTCCCTGAGGATGCGCTGATGGTTATTGATGAATCTCATGTGACGATGCCACAGATCCGTGGAATGTATAACGGAGACCGTGCGAGAAAACAAATGCTAGTCGATTATGGCTTCCGCTTGCCATCTGCACTAGATAACCGCCCATTGCGTCTAGAAGAATTTGAGAAACATGTCAACCAGATCGTCTATGTTTCTGCTACTCCTGGACCTTATGAGTACGAACAAACAGATACGGTGGTCCAACAAATCATTCGACCAACAGGATTATTAGATCCAGTCATCGAGGTACGACCGATCATGGGTCAGATCGACGATTTAGTAGGTGAGATCAATGAGCGAGTTGAAAAAGACCAACGGGTATTTGTGACCACGTTGACGAAAAAGATGTCAGAAGACTTGACCGATTACTTCAAAGAGTTAGGGATCAAAGTAAAATACTTGCATAGCGATATCAAAACATTAGAACGGACAGAGATCATTCGTGATCTTCGTTTAGGCGAATTTGACGTATTAGTTGGTATCAACTTACTACGTGAAGGATTAGATGTCCCAGAAGTATCGTTAGTCGCTATTTTAGATGCCGATAAAGAAGGGTTCTTACGAAGTGAACGATCATTAGTCCAAACCATCGGACGTGCGGCACGTAACTCAGAAGGTAAAGTCATCATGTATGCGGATAGAGTGACTGATTCCATGCGTTTAGCCATGGATGAAACGTCAAGACGTCGTAGTATCCAGCAACAATACAATGAGGACCATGGCATCGTTCCGAAAACGATCATCAAAGAAATCCGAGACTTGATCTCGATTACGAAAGAATCAGAAGATGATGCAAAAGAAACGGTGCAAGTTTCTTATGAAGAGATGACAAGAGAAGAAAAAGCAACATTATTGATGAAACTAGAAAAAGAAATGAAAGATGCAGCGAAAGCATTGGATTTCGAGACCGCAGCCAATGTGCGTGATATGATTCTTGAATTAAAGGCATCTGAGTAGGGGGTAAACATGGCTAACGATAAAATTATTATTCATGGCGCAAGAGCGCACAATTTAAAGAATATCGATGTGACGATCCCACGTGATAAATTCGTGGTCGTCACCGGATTATCCGGTTCAGGGAAAAGTTCACTTGCTTTTGACACATTATACGCAGAAGGACAACGCCGATATGTCGAAAGTTTATCTGCGTATGCCCGTCAATTTTTGGGACAAATGGATAAACCGGATGTCGATAGTATTGATGGACTTAGCCCAGCAATCTCGATCGATCAAAAAACAACCAGTAAAAACCCTCGTTCTACCGTAGGGACAGTGACAGAGATCAATGATTATTTACGTCTGTTATTTGCTAGGGTTGGTCATCCGATCTGTCCAAATGACCATATTGAGATCACTAGTCAATCCGTCGAGCAAATGGTGGACAAAGTGCTAGAACTGCCTGATCGGACGAAGATCCAAATTTTAGCACCGATCGTGGTAAAGAAAAAGGGACAACACAAAAAAGTATTTGAACGTGTCCAAAAAGAAGGGTATGTTCGTGTCCGTGTAGACGGAGAAACCTATGACGTTAGTGAAGTACCTGAATTAGAGAAAAATAAAAAACACGATATTGCGATCGTGATTGACCGAATCGTGGTGAAAGAAGGCGTCCGCTCTCGTTTATTCGATTCGATCGAAGCAGCGCTTCGTTTAGCGGATGGCTATGTATTGATCGATGTGATTGGCGAAGAAGAGATGCTCTTTAGCGAACATTATGCGTGTCCGTACTGTGGGTTTACAGTAGGAGAATTAGAACCGCGCTTGTTTTCTTTCAATGCACCATTTGGCGCATGTCCGGATTGTGATGGTTTGGGAGTCAAATTAGAAGTCGATATCGATCTAGTGATCCCAGATAAAACAAAAACGTTGAACGAAGGAGCAATCATTCCTTGGAATCCCATCAGTTCGCAATATTATCCACAAATGCTGGCACAAGCTTGCGAAAGTTATGGGATCGATATGGATACACCATTTGAAGACTTACCTATTGAACATCAAGAAATCGTGTTGAATGGTACCTCAGAGCCCTTCCATTTTCACTACGAAAATGATTTCGGTGGAGTGAGAGATGTTGAAACGTCATTTGAAGGCGTGATGACCAATATCAAACGCCGTTACCATGATACGAACAGTGATTTTACGAGAGAACAAATGCGTCTTTACATGACAGAATTGACGTGTAAGACTTGTGACGGTTATCGATTGAATCCACAAGCTTTATCCGTACAGATCAATGGGACGAATATTGGTCAGACGAATGAGTTGTCGATCCAACATGCCGTTGAATTTTTTGAAAATCTAACTTTATCAGAGCAAGAAAAAGTCATCGCTCGTCCGATTCTAAAAGAAGTCAATGACCGTTTGTCATTCTTAGAAAATGTCGGTCTTGATTATTTGACACTTAGTCGTGCTTCGGGCACTTTATCAGGTGGCGAAGCGCAACGGATTCGTTTAGCCACACAAATCGGTTCAAATCTATCGGGAGTTCTTTATATCTTAGATGAGCCTTCCATTGGCTTACATCAACGGGACAATGATCGCTTGATCGGTTCATTGAAGAAAATGCGAGATCTTGGCAATACCTTAGTGGTTGTGGAACATGATGAAGATACGATGCGTGCAGCCGATTATTTGATCGATGTTGGTCCTGGTGCAGGACATCAAGGTGGCGAGATCGTTTCTGCTGGGACACCCGCTCAAGTTGCTAAGGATAAACATTCATTGACCGGACAATATCTGTCTGGCAAAAAATCGATCCCTGTTCCTGAAACAAGACGAAAAGGTACAGGTAAAGCGATCAAGATCACAGGTGCGACAGAAAACAACTTGAAAAATGTGTCCGTTGAGTTTCCTTTGAGTGAATTCGTGGCGGTCACTGGCGTCTCTGGTTCAGGAAAAAGTACGCTTGTGAACAGTATCTTGAAGAAGGCATTAGCACAAAAAATCAATCGGAACTCAGCCAAACCAGGAAAGTTCAAAACGATAACTGGTTATGAAGGAATCGAAAAAATCATTGATATCGATCAAAGCCCGATCGGTCGGACACCAAGAAGTAATCCGGCGACTTATACGAGTGTCTTTGATGATATCCGTGATCTGTTTGCTCAAACCAATGAAGCGAAGATGCGTGGTTACAAAAAAGGCCGTTTCAGTTTCAACGTGAAAGGTGGTCGCTGTGAAGCTTGTCGCGGTGATGGGATCATCAAGATCGAAATGCATTTCTTACCAGATGTGTATGTCCCATGCGAAGTCTGTCATGGGAAACGTTATAACTCAGAAACACTAGAAGTTCATTACAAAGGAAAAAGTATTGCGGATATCTTAGAGATGACGGTTGAAGATGCCGTTGAGTTTTTCCAACCGATCCCTAAGATCCATCGCAAACTACAAACGATCGTTGATGTTGGCTTAGGCTACGTCACAATGGGACAACCAGCGACGACATTGTCCGGCGGAGAAGCACAACGAATGAAACTTGCGAGTGAACTGCACAAGATTTCTAATGGGAAGAATTTTTATATTTTAGATGAGCCGACTACAGGGCTTCACACTGATGACATTGCTCGATTATTGCATGTTTTGCAACGATTGGTTGATGCAGGAAATACTGTGTTAGTCATTGAACACAATTTAGACGTCATCAAAACAGCGGATCATTTGATCGATCTAGGACCTGAAGGTGGCGAAGGTGGCGGTACGATCCTAGCAACTGGTACACCAGAGGAATTAGTGAAAGTCAAAGAAAGCTATACAGGACATTATTTGAAAAAAATCATGGAAAAATAATAAAAGTGATGATGATAGTTAAAAAAATATTAAAAGAATACAATATGTATTGTTTTCTTTTCATGAGTATTCTAGAATATTTTATATGGTAGTTCTTTCTACACTTATTGGTATAGATAAAAACTTCCTATAAGTTCAATCCGTTCAAAAAAGAATTGAGCAATCGGAGGAGATTCCTTTGATTGCTTTTTTCTTTATGGTATGATATTCCTTGTGTAATTGTAAAAGAAAAAACAAGAGATTATTAAGTTAGTGAGAGATAATGATGAACAGTAATGAAAAAAATGAATTTATCCCTATTTTATTAGGTAGCGATATGAACGTTTATGGTATGGCCCGTTCATTTCACGAGGCATATGGCACAGTTTGTCAATCCTATGCGTCGAATCAATTAGCGCCTACCCGCTATAGCAAAATCGTAAACGTTGAAGTGATTCCAGGATTTGATCAAGATCCGGTCTTTATAGAGACGATGAGACGTTTAGCAAAAGAAAAATATACGGATAAAAATAAAAAATATTTACTGATAGCTTGTGGCGACGGATATGCTGAGTTGATTTCTCAGCATAAAGAGGAGCTGTCTGAAACTTTTATATGTCCTTATATCGATTATTCACTTTTCGAGCGATTAGTGAATAAAGTGAGTTTTTATGAGATATGTGAAGAATATCAGTTACCTTATCCCAAAACATTGATCATTCGAAAAGAAATGTTGAACAATGGCCGCTTAGAACAAGAGTTACCTTTCAATTTTCCTGTAGCACTAAAACCGGCAAATAGTGTGGAATATTTATCTGTCCAATTTGAGGGACGAAAAAAAGCGTTTATTATTGATAATCGCGAGGAATTTGATTTGATGCTAGGTCGGATCTATGAAGCGGGCTATACGAGCGAAATGATCGCACAAGACTTTATTCCTGGGGATGACAGCAATATGCGGGTCTTGAATGCCTACGTTGATGACCAGCATCAAGTACGAATGATGTGTCTAGGACATCCATTACTTGAAGACCCAACACCAGCGTCTATCGGAAACTATGTCGTGATCATGCCTGACTATAACGAGAAGATCTACCAAACGATCAAAGCATTTCTAGAAAAAATCGAGTACACTGGCTTTGCAAACTTTGACATGAAGTATGACCCACGAGATGGCGAATATAAATTATTTGAGATCAATCTTCGTCAAGGAAGAAGTAGTTTCTTTGTTACGCTCAATGGCCTGAATTTAGCACGTTTTCTAACAGAAGACCGTGTCTTTGGTGTGCCGTTCGTGCAAACGACCTACGGAACGAACCAATCAGACCAAGCGAAGCTATGGCTGGGCGTGCCTAAAAAAGTCTTTTTGACTTATGCCAAAGAGAACGAACAAAAACAACGTGCCTTGCAGTTGATCAAAGAAAAACGCTATGGAACGACTGTGTTTTATGAGAAAGATCACTCACTTAAACGCTGGGTATTGATGACTTATATGTTCCGAAACTATATTCCAAGATTTAAAAAATACTTTCATTCGAAAGAAGGCTAGTTCATGGAGAATTTTTTCAGTATCTTAGGTGGGATGGGAACGATGGCAACGGAAAGCTTTGTCCGCTTGATCAATCATCGTGTCAAAGCTGCCAAAGATCAGGATTACTTGAACTATGTATTGTTCAATCATGCGACAGTTCCTGATCGAACGGCCTACATTTTGGATCAAACGAAAGAAAATCCTGTCCCTTATTTAGTAGAGGATGTCAAAAAACAAAATTTACTACAACCGAATTTCATTGTTTTGACTTGTAATACAGCTCATTACTTTTTTGATGACTTACAGGCAGAGACGACGATTCCGATTTTGCATATGCCACGAGAAGCGGCAAAAGAGCTTGTCCGTCAAAAAACAACGGGTAAAGTAGCTGTTTTAGCAACTCAAGGAAGTATTCTTGCCGGTGTTTACGAAAAAGAGATCAAAGCATTAGGTTTTGACGTGGTGATTCCTGACCAAGAACTACAAGAAAAAGTGAACTACTTGATTTATCATGAAATCAAAGAAGCGGATCGGTTGAATAAAGAACTTTATTTTGAGATTCTAGAAGAAGTTGTTCAACGCTTGGCGTGTGAAAAGATCATCTTAGGCTGTACAGAATTGTCTTTGATGCAAGAAGTTGCCTCCGATAATCCTTATCCTGTGATCGATGCGCAGTCGATACTAGCTGATCGAACAATCGAGATGGCACTATCTGCTCGAAAGTAAGATACGTTTTTAGTGTAATAATAGTTGTGGGCTGAGTTTGATCTACAGGGGTTCAGCTCCTATAAATTAGCGCGAAAAGAGTTAGAGACAGAAATGTTTCCCCTCGAGAAATAAGACGCCATCCACGAAAATTGTTCTTCAAATTTTTGTGGATGGCGCCTTATTTCCGAAGAGGTTACTTTTGTTTCCATCGTTTATTCAGTGTTAGAATCTGCGAGAGGACTAATGTGCCCCTCACTTTTCGCGCTTATTTTGAAGTCGTTTGATTTTGCTTTACAGCCTTTGAATAAAAACCAAAGAAATCGAATTCGAACTAGCAATGATACGCCCGGGATGATATAATTTTATAGGAGAACGAGAGAGGAGGCCATACGGATGGCTGATAATTTAGAACTAGTAATCATTACAGGAATGAGCGGGGCAGGTAAAACTGTGGCCATTCAAAGTTTTGAAGATATGGGGTACTTTTGTATCGATAATATGCCCCCAACACTGATCCCAAAATTCTGGGAACTGATCAAGGAATCGGGGAAAGTCACAAAAATGGCACTTGGTGTGGATCTACGTTCACGCTCTTTCTTTGAAGAGATCCAAAGTATGTTGATCGAGATCGAAAATACAAATTTTATTGATACCTCTGTCTTATTTTTAGATGCCTCTGACGAAGAGTTGGTTGCTCGTTACAAAGAAACCAGAAGAACCCATCCGATGGCTATGGATGGACTAGTAACGGAAGGCATCCGTAAAGAACGGGCGATTTTAAATGACATCAAAGCACAAGCTTCTGTCATTATTGATACGACGACTTTAACTCCACGACAACTACGTGAGAAAATCAATCAAACATTTAAAACAAAAGATGATCAAGGATTCCGCATTGAGTTTGTTTCGTTTGGTTTCAAATACGGGTTACCGATCGATTCAGATATTGTGATGGATGTTCGTTTTTTACCGAACCCTCATTATATCGCTGATTTAAGACCATTGACTGGGAAAGATAAACCAGTCTATGATTACGTCATGTCCTTTGACGAAACAGAATTATTTTATTTGAAATTCCTTGATTTATTAAAAACAGTCATGCCAGGATACATCAAAGAAGGAAAAAGCAGTTTGACTGTAGCGATTGGCTGTACGGGTGGACAACACCGTTCAGTTGCTTTAACAGAAAGGTTATCTCAAGCGCTTAGTGAAACATATAAAGTCAATGTAACTCATCGTGACAAAGATAAGCGCAAAGAGACGGTGAACCGCTCATGAAAATGAAAACTTACCGAATTCGAAAACCCAAAATCGTTGTAGTCGGAGGCGGTACAGGCTTACCTGTTATTTTGAAAAGTCTACGTAATCAAGGAGCCGATATCACGGCAATCGTAACCGTCGCAGATGATGGCGGTAGTAGCGGTGAGATCCGCCAGTCGATTGCGATGGCTCCTCCAGGCGATTTAAGAAATGTGTTAGTCTCGCTATCTGATATGCCTCAATTTTACGAAGATATCTTTCAGTACCGTTTCAAAAAAGAAGACCAATTTTTAGCCAATCATACCATTGGTAACTTGATCATTGCGGCAGTTGCTGAAATGAGAGGGAGTACTTATGAAGCAGTACAACTATTGTCTCGAATGATGCACGTGGATGGACACATCTATCCCTCTTCTGAAACGCCGTTGACCTTACATGCGGTCTTCAAAGATGGAACGACAGCGATCGGAGAATCTAAAATCGCTGTTGACCGCAAAACGATCGATCGGGTATTCGTACGTAATACAGAAGACGAAAGTGAAGCCAAAGCAGGGCGCAAAGTTGTTTCTGCGATCATGGAAGCAGATATGGTCGTCTTAGGGCCGGGAAGCTTGTTCACGAGTATTCTTCCTAACTTAGTCATACCAGAAGTTGGTGAAGCCATGCTTCAAACGAAAGCAGAGGTCGTATACATCTGTAATATCATGACACAAAAAGGGGAAACAGAACATTTTTCAGATGCAGATCATATTCGTGTGTTGCATCAACATTTAGACCAACCCTTTATTGATACTGTCTTAGTCAATACAGAAAAAGTACCAAAAGATTACATGGACCCGGAAATCTACGATGAATACCTTGTCCAAGTAGCACATGATTTTAATGGCTTAAGAGAAGAAAATTGTCGGGTCATCTCGACTGACTTTTTAGAGTTGAAAAATGGCGGAGTCTTCCATGATGGTGAAAAGGTAGTCGAAGAACTATTCCGCATCGTCTTTGGCTCAAAGTAATTAAAGGAAAAATTTTGTGAAAAGGAGGTGGATAACGTGTCATTTGCAGCTGAAGTCAAGAAGGAATTGACTGGTTTGGAAGTCCATCGAGAACATGCAAAAGCGGAATTAGCCGCATTATTACGAATGAATGGCTCACTTGGAATCGTCAACCAGCAATTCATCTTGAACGTACAGACAGAAAACGCCGCAATTGCTCGACGGATCTACTCACTTTTAAAAGATCATTATCAAGTACGAAGCGAACTGCTCGTACGTAAGAAAATGAAATTAAAGAAGAATAATGTCTACATCGTTCGCTTGAAACAAGGAACGAAAAATGTATTGATGGATCTGGATATCATGGATGGTATGATGTTCAATGGGCATGTTTCCGATGAGATCATGGGAAATGCGCAAAAGATGCGTTCGTATTTACGTGGCGCATTTATGGCGTCGGGTTCAGTCAATAACCCGGAAACAAGCCGTTATCACTTAGAGATTTATTCGATCTACGAACAACATAACCAAGATATTTGTAATATGTTGAATTACTATGGTTTACACGCGCGTACACTAGAAAGACGTAATGGCTATATCTCTTATTTAAAAGGGGCCGAAAAAATTGCTGATTTCTTGACTCTGATTGGGGCAACAAATTCGATGTTGCGCTTTGAAGATGTGCGGATCGTGCGTGATATGAGAAATTCAGTGAACCGGTTAGTCAATTGTGAGACGGCTAACCTGAACAAAACCATTGATGCAGCATCAAAACAGATTGAAAATATTGAATTGATCGAAGCACGAGTGGGTTTACAAGCACTTCCGGAAAAGTTACAAGAGATTGCTGAATTACGCTTGCAACATCCTGAAGTCAGTTTAAAAGAACTAGGAGAAATGATCCCATCCGGAGCAATCTCGAAATCAGGGATCAATCATCGGATTCGAAAAATCAACGAATTTGCTGAAAAATTAAAAGAACAAGCATCCTAATGAACAATGAATTTATTGTTCATTAAATCGAAATATAAACATATTGTGGTTTGACTAATTTGTCTTTTGCTTTTAGGGTTCATCGAAGCAAGAGGATAGATGTCAGACCACTTTTTTTTCTTTTTCTTAAAAATGGGCATGAATCTAAAGTTTAGGTACTTATAATGAATGTAAATTAGTGATAGTGAGGAGGAGATTGCATTATGGAGGAAGCACATAAAAGTAAGAAACGTAAAATAGATGAACTATATCCTACAAGAGACCTAAAAGAAAAGCGTGATCAAGCCATTTATCGTGAGTTAATATCAGGTCAGTTGGAAAAAGACATCATGAACAAGTATCAAATCAGCAGAGAGCGCCTCTATACAACCAAGAAAAAGCTGGCAATCCAAGAGATTATCGGGCAAAAAAGCCAAAAAACAATTGCCTATCGGTTGAAATTGACAGTCTCACAAGTTCGTAAGTATCGAAATGATTATATTTATACCGCATTAGCAAAAAACGGAGAGATAGCAGCATTAGCAGCTGAATTTCAGATGAGTGAAAAACAAATCTTGCAGATTCGCAATAAAAGGATTGCCACTGAATTGATAAAAGGATCGAGTGTAACAGAAGTAGCAAAAGATTCACAGTTATCAGTCAATAAAATTCGTTCAATCAGAAATGAACAGATTATCGAACGATTGAAAGAACAACATCCTGAAGAAATTGCCAGAGATTTCAATTTATCAATGGAACAAGTATTTTTGATCAAGCAACGTTCGCTAGAATCAAATAATAAGACAAAAGAGTTGTCTCCCGCGAACAAAAATCTCTTGGATCAATTAGAGGAACGCAAAGCGAAGGTACTAAGTTTACTTGAAGAAAGCAAAACAACAAAAGTTGTAGCACAAGAATTAAAGATCAGTCAACGAGCAGTCATCGATATCCGTAATCGTGAAATCGAAAAATCATTCGAAGCTGGACAGACTGGCCAAGAAATCAGTCAGCGATTCCACATTGGAATCGAGGAACTCTATCGACTAAGAGATGTTCGTCTATTGATACAAAGCGATCAAGGGAAAACGAGTAGTCTTCTTTCAAAAAGATTTAACGTGTCATTATCCAGAGTTGGATCGATTTTGTGTCGGAATAATGCTTCTAATAAGCTTGATCATACTACAGCAAGCTCTCGAAAAACATTTGATATTTCAATAGTATCTGATGAGACAAGACGAGAAATTCTGAAACGAATCAAAGAAACAAAAATAACGAAGGCTTTGGGAAAAGAATTAGGAGTAATCGTCCCCCTGATCTATAAAGTGAGAAATCATGGGATATTAACAAAATTGAACAGTGGAGAATCCACTCAAGCGGTCGCAGAAGAATTCAAAATGGATATCAAAAATGTTCGTGAAGTTATTTTCCGAGCAAATTTGGCAGAATTTCCCAATATCAAGCGACGTACTTTAGATTATTTGACACCTGAACAAGTGCAAACAGTTAGAAACTGCATCAATCGCAAGATGACGATCAGAGAAATCTCTGAAGTACTAGGAATCAAAGACTCGCTGGTCAGATGTGTGCAAACAAAAATGAAATCACAAAAAGGAACAATCAAGATGAAGCATCGAGTCACAAAAGAACAAAAAAAGCAGATCATGCAAGACCTAAACTACATGACTCCATTTGTGAATTCTTCGAAATCAGGGGTTAGTGAGTCGACCATCCGCGTTTTGGCTACTAGGTTTGAAGAAATCAAGGGGAGAGAAATCCAAGAAAAACGAAAAACAGCAAAAATGAAGGCACTACAAAAGATGGATGAACTACTTACTAAGGTAAAAGAAGAAGCGAAAATCCGCAATATTCAGCAAATTATTCAAAAAGAAAAAATGCCAAAAACGAAATTGATGACACAACGTGAATAAATAGATACGAGTAATGGACAGTATTCTAAAGAGCATTAGCCCTCTTTTTGATCAAGACGAAGTAGAATCATTCCCTTAATCTCTTTTTAGCATATGTTAAAAAAAAGAAAGATCGATCAAAGAAATACTCCTATAACGAGAGAATGAAACAAACAAGTTAGGAGGAAACTGTAAATGAGTGATTATGAAAAACAGGTAGTGACATCCAAAAGAAGATTTCAAATACGTACGCAAGCAATTGAAAAAAAACAAGACGTATTAGCGGAAATAAGACATCGCAAAACGAACGTATATATCATAAAAAAACATCACCTTACTCTTTGGCAGGTCAGATTCGTTATAAAAAGAGAAATTATACGACAGATCAAAAAAGGTACGCGTATGGAAATAATCGCTCACCGATTGAATATGTCGCTAGATCAAATTCGAGAGGTACGCAATAACTATATCAAACATCATCTAATAAACGGTGCTTCAAAGAATGATCTCGCTAAAAAGCTACATATGGAGCATCAACAGATACTTACTATTCGAAATCATATGATCGAGAAAAAGTTAGTTCAAAAATTGACCATCAAAGAAGTTGCGCACAGGTGGAAATTGGCAGAGAGTAGTGTAGAAAAGATACGAGAACAAGCCATTTTAAGACGATTACAAATGACTCATCCAGAAGATGTTGCCACTACTTTTCGATTATCCGTTGAAGATGTTTTACGTATTCGTCAGAAAATTAGCCAACCACTTGCCTTGCAAGGTCATGTCACAAAAGAAAGTAAGAAATGGCTAAAAAATATCAATCGACAAGAACAAGCAATTGTCGCGAGCTTAGAACAAGGAAAGCCAACAAGAATCGTTGCCCAGCAATTGAATATCAACCAAAAATTTGTGATTCGGACACGTACGCGTCATATTGAACAAGCATTCGAGCAAAAGCAGCCACTAGCAGAAATCAGCAAACGATTTTATACACCTGTGGATGAACTAAGAAAACTTAGGAATCAGCGGATTTTGTATTATCGCGAGGATGGAATCAAAGCAAGTATCTTAGCTAGAAAGTTCAATATGAAAACTACTGCCCTACAGAAAGTCGTTTATCATAATCAGGCAGTACAACAACCCATGAAAAAAGATAAGAAAGAGAATAAAACTGAGCCACTAACGTCGTTTTCAGTTGAAGCATGTGCCAAATTTATGGAGGAATTAAAAAAAGGGAAATCAATGGCCGAAATTGGTCTCTCTCTTAACTTGGATCACCATAAAACTTGTGCAATTAGAAATCACCTGATTTTAACGAAGCTTAATAACGGGGAGAAAACAGAAGCTATCGCAAAGCAATTCAATACGAATTTGACCAACATCTATCAAATCACGTTTCAAGCGGATCTAGTAAACTATCCCAATATCAAAAAACGGACAAATAGTTATTTGACAGAGCAACAAACGCAGGATGTTAAGCGGATGATAGGGGAAGGAAAAACAAACAGCCAAATTGCGCAGCTACTTTCGGTAAAAAAATCATTAGTCATCAGTAAAAGGCGATCATTGAAAAGACTGACAAGATTATCTAACAAAAAGCATAGAATTACAGATGAACAAAAATCAGCGATCCTTGCAGATGCTAGGTATCTCGATAAGGTCACTAATGCCATGAAACATGGGGTAAGCATAGAGTCAGTTCGAATCATCTCGAAGCGCAATAATAAAATGAGCATAAAAAAAATCAGTGAACGAAAAAATGATGTGGAGAAACTAAAAAAATTCAAGGAAATAGAAAAAGAAATCAAACGACAAGCAAAAGTAGAGAATATCAAGCGGGTCCTCCAAGAAAAGCCGCAACAGTTTCGTTCAACCAAACATACTTCGTTACTACAACGATAAAAAATAGACCGAAAAAGCCAATCGCTTTTCGGTCTATTTTTGATTTTAAACATCAAGGAATGATCAAATGATGAATTATTTAACCAATTCACTCAATTCTTCTGGTGTAATCGATTCATCAAAGATATGTTCATCGATGATTACAGTAGGGACGAATTGGATGTGAGCAGCATTTGCTTCATCGATGATTGCTTGAGTAGTTGCTTGGTCTTCTTGTTCGGTTAAACCAAGTGTTTCTGTTGCATATTCGGCAATGCCGTCTAAATCAAGTTGTTTCCATTCATCTTGCGCATCGAAAATCGCTTTGATTTGTTTTAATGCGACTTTTCCATCCGTCGTAGTGATATGATGATGCATCACATTTCCTTTTTGTAAACTAGGTTTTTCTTTGTCGAACAATTTGATGATTCGTAAGAGTCTTCCAGATTGAACCGCCTCTTCTAAAATGTCATAAGATTCGATAAACCATTGTCGACAATAAGGACAAGCAAGATTAACAAATTCGATCATTTGTTTTGGTGCATCTTCGTTTCCGTACATGATTCCAGTAGTTTTGTTTGTTTTTGTTGCATCAATAATTGAAATATCCATTTTTTAACACCTCTTTATTCTATTGTAATAACTTTGCCCTAAAAAAGACAATGATTTGTTCAAAGAAATAAATGTGTGTGAATCGCTAATCTCTCATTTCCTAGATTAAAAAGCTAAAAGTTGTAAGAAGGGAAAAGCTATTTTTTTATTTTTTACCTGTCGATTCTGGTCGAAGCATTTCTGTCATATCTTTAGCATGTGATTTTTCTTTCAAAATTAGGAGGTTTTCTTTGTTCGTTTACGGTATAATAATAAAGATTATTTAGATAAATTGAGCAAAGGTGATGAAACATGCGAAAAATGAAGACGATGGATGGGAATACTGCTGCGGCATATATTTCATATGCCTTTACAGAATTAGCAGCGATCTATCCAATTACGCCTAGTTCAACAATGGCTGAACTGGTTGATCAATGGGCAGCTTCAGGTAAAAAAAATATTTTCGGACAACCAGTGAAAGTCGTAGAGATGCAATCAGAAGCTGGTGCTGCTGGTGTCGTACATGGGTCATTAAAAACCGGAGCATTGACAACAACGTACACTGCTTCACAAGGATTATTATTGATGATCCCAAATATGTATAAGATAGCCGGTGAACTTTTACCTAGTGTTTTTCACGTAGCTAGTCGAGCGGTGACGACGAATGCGCTGAATATTTTTGGTGATCATGGCGATGTGATGGCCGCTCGCCAAACAGGATTTGCGATGCTTGCGGAAAGCAGCGTCCAAGAAGTGATGGATTTAGCGCCAGTTGCGCATCTAGCTTCCTTAGAAGGAGAAATCCCTTTTGTCAACTTTTTTGATGGTTTTCGAACGAGTCATGAAATCCAAAAAATCGAAGTGTTGGAATATGATGAATTAGCTCCTTTGATTCCTCAAGAAAAATTGGAGGCCTTTCGTGAACGTGGAATGAATCCTAATCGGCCGACGACCAGTGGGACGAATCAAAACCCTGATATCCACTTTCAACAACGAGAAACGATCAACCGATACTATGATCGTTTGCCTCAAATCGTGAAAAAGTATATGGATAAAATCAATGAACTCCGAGGAACTTCTTATGATCTGGTCACTTATTATGGAGCGGCTGACGCAGAAGAAGTCATTATTTCAATGGGATCAGTTGCGCAAACGATCCAACAAACAGTTGATTACTTGAACAAAAACGGTCGTAAAGTCGGCTTCTTGAATATCCACTTATATCGTCCGTTTCCAATTGAAACATTGATCGAAAAACTACCGAATGCCGTAAAGGCAATTGCTGTTCTAGACCGCAGTAAAGAGCCGGGAGCAGGGGGAGAACCTTTATTATTAGACGTTCAAAGTGCGTTATATGATGCAGAACGTCATCTGAAAGTGATCGGCGGACGTTATGGCATTGGTTCAAAAGATGTCACCCCTGATCAGATTGTAGCGGTATATGATGAATTGAAAAAAGAAAAAACGGATATGAAGAAACGTTTCACGATCGGGATCATTGATGATTTAACTTACTGTTCTTTGGAAGTTGGCCCATCACTTGATTTGACTGAAGCGAATACTTTCCAAGCGAAATTCTGGGGATTTGGATCTGATGGAACAGTTGGAGCAAATAAATCAGCGATCAAAATCATTGGTGACCATACAAACAAATACGCACAAGGCTATTTTTACTATGATTCAAAAAAATCAGGTGGTCTGACTGTTTCTCATTTGCGTTTTGGCGATACACCGATCCGTTCGACCTATTTAGTCGAACATGCCGATTTTGTAGCTTGTCATACCCCTGCTTATCTTCACAGCTATGATTTAGTCAAAGGATTGAAACCTAAAGGGACTTTCTTATTGAATACACTTTGGTCAGACGAACAACTAGCTACGCATCTACCGACCCATTTAAAACGATATTTAGCTGAAAATGAGATCCAATTTTATACGATCAATGCGATGCGTTTGGCGCAAGAAGTAGGTCTAGGTCGGCGGATCAATACGGCGATGGAAACAGCATTTTTCAAGTTGGCGAATATCATACCATTCGAAGAAGTCCTACCGATTTTGAAAGAGGAAGCCTTGAAGAGTTATGGTCATAAATCAATGGCGATCGTTGAAAAAAATATCAAGGCGATCGATCGTACAGTGGAATTGTTGCATAAAGTCGAAGTGCCGGCTGAATGGGCAACATTGGCGCTTCCTGATAAGGAGAAAAATACTCAAAATCGCTATATCAGAGACATCCTTGAACCAATCAACGCTCAAGAAGGAAATCAGCTCTCAGTGAGGACCTTAGCAGAAAACGGAATGACACGAGGCGATATACCTTTAGGAACCGCTGCTTACGAAAAACGCGGGGTAGCACTTGAAGTACCTGAATGGATCAGTGAGCGCTGTACGATGTGTAATGAATGTTCGTTCGTTTGTCCTCATGCAGCGATTCGACCATTCTTAGCCGATGAGGAAGAACTAGAAGAAGCACCGGAAGGGTTCATTGTTCGAGAAATGCGTGGGCCAGATGGTTTGAAGTATCGCATCCAAGTGTCTGTCGAAGACTGTACCGGTTGTGGCTTGTGTGTCGAAGCGTGTCCAGCAAAAGGGAAAGCGTTAGTGATGAAGCCTTATGAAGAGCAAAAGAAACAGGCAATCAACTGGGCATTTGCGATGACCTTGCGACAAAAAGAAAATCCAATCAAAGGCAAAAATACAGTATTATCAACACAGTTCAATCAACCTTTATTAGAATTTTCCGGGGCATGTTCCGGTTGTGGGGAAACGCCTTACGTGAAGCTGTTGACACAGATGTTCGGTGACCGTATGATGATCGCCAACGCGACAGGCTGTTCATCTATTTGGGGCGGAGCAGTGCCGGCTTCACCATTTACCACAAATGATTGTGGGCAAGGACCTGCGTGGTCAAATTCATTATTAGAAGATAATGCTGAATTTGGTTATGGGATGCTTTTAGCCGCACAAACAAGAAGAGAAGCTTTAGCAGAGACGATGAAAAAAGTGATGCCTAAAGTCTCCTTAGAACTACGTGAATTGATGGAAGATTGGTTGGCGCATATGTTTGAAAGCGAAGGAACCCAACAACGGGCAGCTAAATTACGTGGGGCAATCGAAAATGAGCTTGAAGCTGTTCCTGAATTACAAACGATCTACCAAGAAAAAGATCTATTTGTCAAAAATAGTCAATGGATGATCGGTGGTGATGGCTGGGCGTATGATATCGGTTTTGGCGGAATCGATCACGTCTTGGCAAGTGGCGCAGATGTAAACATTTTAGTCATGGATAACGAAGTCTATTCCAATACAGGTGGACAAGTCTCAAAAGCCACACCTGCTTCAGCAATCGCTAAATTCTCAGCAAATGGGAAATATGCCTCCAAGAAAGACTTAGGCATGATGGCGATGACGTATGGGAATGTGTTTGTGGCACAGATCGCTTCAGGTGCGAATCAAATGCAAACGATCAAAGCATTTGAAGAAGCAGAAAAATTCCCTGGACCATCGTTGATCATTGCGTATACGCCATGTATTGCTCATGGGTTACTTGGTGGAATGAAAGAATCGATCAAAGAAGCAAAAGAAGCAGTGGCTTCAGGCTATTGGTCGTTGTATCGCTATAATCCTGAATTGATCGAAAAGAATAAAACGCCGATGACACTAGACTATAAAAAGCCTGATTTTACCATGATGGCTGACTTCATGCGCAAGCAAGTCCGTTTTTCATCGCTTGAAACGATCCACCCGCAGGCAGCGGAGCAGTTATTCAATAAAACGATCCAAGATGCGAAAAAACGGTTTTACAACTATGCGGCGATGACTGGTCAATTAGAAAAAATCAAAGCGAAGATCGAACCGACAGAAGGTACTGAAAGTCCAGAGATCGAAAAACCGAGAGTCAAAAAAGAACGAACGGTTGATCCGGAAGCAGAAGCTAGACGTGCTGCCAGACGTGCCGCTAGAGCGGAACGAAGAAAAACCATAGAATGATAAAACGAAACGATCCAAGGAAATAGAATAACTTATTGGTGAATAAATGGAAAATGTAAATTTCTTGAAAAAAATTGGTTTTTGTTAGGAAATTCCAAGCAGATAAGTCTCTTCTGAGGAAACATATGATATACTAAAGAGGAAATCTCAAAAGAGAAGAGAGGCTGTCTATGTCATTTCAAATCGGAGAACTTTTTAATTTAGACTATTGGCGACAAATGTTTTCCGGTGACTTGTTTTCTCAGAATTTTTTGGTGAACATACTCGATGTATTGGTTGTTTGGTATTTAGTTTATAAACTCATTCAACTATTGCGAGGAACAAAAGCAATCCAATTGCTAAAAGGGGTAGGGATTTTTGTTGTTATTCGGATCTTAGCCGAGATTATTGGTCTACATACCTTATCTTGGTTGATGAATCAAGTGATCACGTATGGTGTGATTGCGGCTATCGTCATTTTTCAACCAGAGATACGGCGTGGATTAGAACACCTCGGTCGTAGCTCACTTTTCAAACAATCGAAGAGTGAGAAGCAAGAAGATGAACAGATGATCCTTTCTTTCGACAAAGCGATCCAATATATGTCCAAACGTAAAATCGGTGCCTTGATCACGATCGAACGCCACACCGGTTTGGATGAATATATCGAAACAGGGATTGCTTTAGATGCCGATATCACTGGCGAATTACTGATCAATATTTTTATTCCGAATACACCGCTGCATGATGGTGCAGTGATCGTAAAAGATGGAAAAATTGCAGTAGCCAGTGCCTACTTGCCTTTATCTGAAAGTATGTTGATTCCGAAAGAATTCGGAACCCGTCACCGAGCGGCTGTCGGAGTCAGTGAGGCGAGCGATGCGATTACGATCGTTGTCTCAGAAGAAACAGGAGATGTCAGCATTACGTTGGATAACCAATTGATGCCTGGCTTATCTCAAGAAGAATATTTGACGATCTTGCGTAAAAATTTGATCGTCGAAGAAAAAAACAAAAATAAAAATACGCTCCAAACCTTCTTAGACGTGATGACTAAGGGAGGGGATCACAAATGATCTCAAAAGAGAGGCGTAAAAGTATCTTATATGCGTTTGTTGCGTTATTATTCAGTATTGTGCTGTATTTTAATGCGAATGGACAATCTGTCCAAGACACGCTGTCAGGAAATGAAGCCTATACGCAAAACGTTTCTGATGTGTCAGTACAACTTTTATACGACACGGATCAATATTATATCCATGGATATGAGAGTACGGTCACAGCGAAGTTGTCCAGTGCCAATCGTGTTCAGTTGAATGCCGAAGCAATTGAAGATACAAGAATGTTTCGGGTGACAGCAGATCTCACTGGTTTAGGTGAGGGAACACATGAAGTACCATTGAAAATCAGAAATCTGAGCAGTGCGGTCAAAGCAAAACTAGAGCCGGATACGATCACAGTGACTATCGAGAAAAAAGTGACAAAAGAATTTGAGGTCACGCCTTTACTCACAACAGAATCAACTCCAGCTGGATTCGAATTGAATGACCTTGAATTATCACCAAAAAAAGTGACGGTCACGACTGGCGATCAGACACTAGAAGAGATCCAACAGGTCGTAGCGAGGATCGAACCTGCGATGATCACGGACGATGGGGTCGACACGAGAGTCACTGTACAAGCATTGAATAGTGCAGGAGAACCTTTAAGTATTGTTTCAGATCCAGTGCAAGTCACTGCAAAAGCAACGGTAACAAAGCCTACGAAAACGATTCGACTTTATGGAACAGCACAAGGGACCCCCGCAAATAATGTGGAGAGTTACGATTTCAGTTTCTCTGACATTGAAGCAGAAGTCACTGGTTCAGAGAGTCAACTGGCTCAACTAGGAAATAGCATCACGATACCAATCGATATTTCTGGGATCGTCCACCGGACGACAAGAAATATTGATATTCCGGTAGAGAGTGGACTTAGTATCACACCAACTTCAATCGATGTTGAGATCACACCGATCCTGAAAACAAGCACGGAAAACACTAGCCGTTCTAATTCGGGAAATTCCGGAAATTCGGGAGGAAGTACAACTTCTGGTGCAGGGTCGACACCTGCGAACTCTTCGTCATCGACGACACGTCATTCCGAAGAGACGCAGTCAACATCAAGTGAAGGGTCGAATGAATCATCAAGTGAGACAACACAATCAAGTAGTCAACCGAATAGTCAAGAGGATTCATCGGAAAATTAAGTTAAAGGAGCAAATTTACAGCTATGGGTAAATATTTTGGAACGGACGGTGTCCGTGGAGAAGCGAATAAAGAACTAACACCGGAATTGGCCTTCAAATTAGGACGTTGCGGCGGCTATGTACTGAGCCAACATGAGAAAGATGGAAAACGTCCACGTGTATTGGTTGGACGTGACACAAGAATTTCAGGTCAAATGCTCGAAGAAGCGTTAGTTTCTGGTCTGTTATCTGTCGGGATCGAAGTTTTTCAATTAGGTGTGATCTCTACACCAGGAGTGGCTTACTTGACACGTTTACAAAAAGCAAGCGCAGGTGTCATGATTTCTGCTTCACACAATCCAGCTCAAGATAACGGCATCAAGTTTTTTGGTGCAGATGGATTTAAATTAGATGATGACCAAGAATTAGAAATCGAAGCATTGTTAGATGCGGAAGTCGATGAATTGCCACGACCTTCTGCTGAGGGATTAGGTACAGTCGAAGAGTTCCCAGAAGGGTTGCTGAAATATTCACAATTCTTAGTACAGACGATCAATGGCGATCTTTCAGGCTTAACGGTCTGTGTAGATGCGGCAAATGGTGCAACAGCAACATCTGTCAATCGTTTGTTTGCTGATTTGGAAACTGATTTCTACACGATGGGAACAAATCCGAATGGCTTGAACATCAATGACGGTGTCGGATCAACGCATCCTGAGCGTCTAGCAGAAATGGTAGTAGAAAAAGGAGCAGACGTCGGTCTTGCCTTTGACGGCGACGGCGACCGTATCATTGCGGTGGATGAATTAGGAAATATCGTAGATGGCGATAAGATCATGTTTATCTGTGCGAAATATTTGTCAGCTAAAAATCGTCTGAAAAAAGATACGATCGTTACAACGGTCATGAGTAACCTCGGCTTCCATAAAGCGGTCGAAGAAATCGGTTTGAAAGATGTTGTGACACAAGTGGGCGACCGCTATGTGGTCGAAGAAATGCGTAAAAATGACTACAACTTCGGTGGTGAACAGTCTGGTCATATGATCTTCTTAGATTTCAATACAACAGGAGATGGTATGCTTTCTGGTATCCAATTGTTGAATATCATGAAACAAACTGGTAAAAAATTATCAGAATTAGCAGCAGAAGTAACGATCTATCCGCAAAAATTAGTCAATATCCGCGTAAGCAACAAAAACGGTGCAATGGAAGTTCCTGCAATCAAACAAGTCATTGAAGAAGCAGAAGCTGAAATGGCCGGTGAAGGACGTATCTTAGTTCGCCCTTCCGGAACAGAACCATTACTACGCGTGATGGCAGAAGCACCATCTGATGAAAAAGTAAACTATTATGTTGACAAAATCGCAGCAGTTGTCAAAGCTGAGATTGGAATCGATTAATAGAATGATATAAAAAAGAGAGTCAATCTTTGGATCATAGAGATTGACTCTCTTTTTGTGCTCGTTTCTGAAATAATGGGTCATTACACATAAGGTCATTTAAAAGACGATGGCTGTCGCATGATACAAAACGAGCGAGCAACTGCTTTACTAGATCAAATAAAAGGTGTGTCTGGAACATTAGTCCTCTGTACCACCTAAAACCGAATAAACGGCGGGAACAGAAGTAACCTCTTCGGAAATAAGGCGCCATCCACAAAAATTTGAAGAACAATTTTCGTGGATGGCGCCTTATTTCTCGAGGCTGAACACTTCTGTCCCGACCTCATCTCAAAGAGCATTGACTATTTAAAGGGTCACTTGATTGATTATTCAACCGTGACTGATTTAGCTAAGTTTCTTGGCTTATCCACATCATAGCCGCGTAGCAATGTCGCATAGTAAGCAAGCAATTGCGTCGGGATGACCATGGCAAGAGGAGAAAGGTATGGATGGACAGCAGGAATCACTAATTGATCCGTTTCTTTTTCTAATCCATGTGCCGCGATCACTAAGGTTTTGGCACCACGACTTTCAACTTCTTTTAAGTTGCCACGTGTATGAGCCCCAGTGATTTCCTCACTAATAATCCCAATTACTGGTGTGCCTTCTTCAATCAGTGCAATGGTACCGTGTTTCAATTCACCGGCAGCAAAACCTTCTGCTTGGATATAGCTGATTTCTTTTAGTTTCAAAGCAGCTTCTAAAGCGACATCGTGATCGTTGCTACGACCGATATAAAAAGCGTTGCGCGTGTCATTCAAGAATTCCGCAGCTAGTTCTTGGAGTTCATCTTTTTGGGTAATTACTGTTTCCATTGCATTCGCAACCATACTCAATTCATGCGCTACATCAAATGTCAATGAACGTTTATTGCCTTTTTGATCACCGACTGCTTTTGCAAGTAAAGCTAGTACAGCGATTTGAGCAGTATAGGCTTTAGTTGAAGCAACAGCGATCTCCGGACCTGCATGTAGCAACAGAGTGAAGCCAGCTTCTCTTGATAACGTAGAACCAGCAACGTTCGTGATCGTCAATGAAGGATGACCTAATTGATTGATCTTGACTAACACCTGACGACTATCAGCGGTTTCACCACTTTGACTTAAAAAGATAAAGAATGGTTTTTTCGATAATAAAGGCATGGTATAACCAAACTCACTGGCCAAATGGACTTCTACTGGAATGTCAGTCATTTGTTCGAAGGAATGCTTGCTCGCTAATCCTGCATGATAACTTGTGCCGCATGCCACGATGTAAATACGGTCACTTGCTAACAGTTCGTTCATCAATTTGTGATCTAAAGGAATTTCATTGTCCTCATTTAAATAGGTTTGCGCGATTTTACGCATGATGATCGGCTGCTCGTCGATTTCTTTCAACATATAGTAAGGGTATGTTCCTTTTTCAATGTCAGAAGCATCTACTTGTGCTTCATAAGAATCACGTTCTATGATCGTACCAGTCATTGTTTGGATCGTGATATCATCTACTTGAACGATCACCATTTCTTGGTCTTCGATTTCAATAAATTCTTTAGTGTAAGCAAGCATCGCCATCGCATCACTTGCGATCACATTGAATCCTTGGCCTTTACCGATCAATAAAGGGCTTTTGTTTTTGGCAACGAAAATTGTTTCAGGAGCTGTGCGATCCATCAAGGCAAAAGCGTAAGAACCTTCGATGACTTCTAGCGCTTTTCTAAATCCTTCTTGTGTATCTTGCGTTTCTTCCACGAATTTTTCAATCAAATGAACAACGATTTCCGTATCTGTTTCGCCAATGAAGTCATCAGTGGCTACGTATTGTTGTTTCAATTCTTCAAAATTTTCAATCACCCCATTGTGGACTAAAACAAAACGTCCGCTTTGTGAGTGGTGGGGGTGCGCATTTTTCTCAGCGGGTTCCCCATGAGTTGCCCATCTTGTATGACCGATACCTGCTGTACCAGTTGTTTCTAGAGATAATTTATCTTTAAGGTTTTGGATTCTACCGCGTGCTTTGACTAAATGGTCCTGTTTTCCATTTGAGACAAAGATACCCGCCGAATCATACCCGCGATATTCTAATTTTTCTAAACCATTGATCAACCCTGGTGTCACGTTCTCTAATCCAATCATTCCAACAATTCCGCACATAAAAAAACATCCTACTTTCTGTTATAAACTTGATATTAGCGTTTCCAACTGCGTAAGAAACCTTTTGTTCTACCTTCACAGATAGTTTTTATGTTTCTTTTTAGGGTGCAGTCCCTAGGGCCATCCGCCGAATCCTTCGATCAACCCTTTCCTCGTCATCTGTTAAAACAGACCTGGCGCTATTCCGTATTGGTCTAATTATCCTCCTGTTATTATTTTCTTTGGAAACATCTAAAATCATAACGTTAATGTGTGAGGTTTGTCAATGAAAAAGACAAAAAAATAAATTGGTATATATCTAATTGGGATGAACGAAAGAAAAATATCAAATTCGACTATCATCTTTTCTTGTAGTTCGGTACAATAATTATAGATAGAAGGAGGATGAAAGATGGAAGAGAAGATAGAAATCATGACGTTGGGGATGTTAAAAAAACAAATTGCAGCATTTGAAAAAACAGAACACGTGACGGATGACACTAAAATCTTTTTGGATACCGGATGGGACAGTATCCAAGAAATCGCCCCTGATGCGTTCGAAATCGAACATGCGCAACAGTTTGTCGTTGAAGATGAATTGACCCACGAACAGTTTACTGGTTACACCCTTGAAGAAAAAGCAGAAAAGATGAATGCGATACCTGGTTCTGAAACGGTGATCGTGATTAGAAATCTATATTAGGAGTGTGTAAAATGAATAAGAAACGTTGGATAGCAGTACTGATTGCTGCCGGCTTATTGGTTGTTTCGTTGGTATCATCAAGTATGACGCAACCGCAAGAAGAGGTGCAGATGGGGAACATCAATAGTTGGTTATATGGGGACGATGAAATGTCACCGGTGGTACTTGAAGAAGGCAGTGGCATGGGAAGGATCGCAAAATTGTCCGTTGATGGTGCCATAGCTAGTGGAGGCTCTTCTGGTTTATTTGCTACTGAGAGTTATAATCATGAAGACTTCTTGAAACAAATTGAAGCGATCGAAGCCGATGAACGCGTCAGTGGGATTTTATTGGAAGTCAATTCTCCGGGTGGCGGAGTTTATGAAAGTGCAGAAATTGCCAACTTACTCAACGAGGTCCGAACAGAACGTGATCTACCGATGTATGTCAGCATGAAAAATATGGCTGCCAGTGGTGGTTACTATATTTCCGCACAAGCAGATAAAATCTTTGCAACGGAAGAAACAGTGACTGGTTCAATCGGTGTCATCATGTCCGGACTCAACTATTCGGGCTTACTTGAAAAAATCGGTGTCGAAGATACAACAGTAAAAAGTGGCGCACTAAAAGATATGGGATCGGCTACTCGACCTGAAACTGAGCAAGATCATGCAGTGTTGCAAGCTTACATCGATAACGCCTATAATCGTTTTGTTAAAGTCGTTAGTGATGGAAGAAACAAATCAGAAGATGAAGTGAAAAAAGTCGCAGATGGTCGTATTTACGACGGTGTACAAGCGAAAGAAGCAGGTTTGGTGGACGAAATCGGCTATCCAACAGATGCTTTAGCTGCGATGAGAAAAGATCTTGATCTACAAGATGCTGAGTTAGTCGAATACTCAACTAGTTCTACTGGATTTGGCAATACTTGGTTTGGTGCAAAATTAGCAGAATTACAAGGGTTGCAAGCTTCTGAAACAAGTCAGATCTTGTCGTTACTTGAAAGTCTAGGAACAGCAGAATCTCCAAGAGCAATGTATCTATATGGAGGTGAGTAAGCATGAATGAGAAATCAACGAACGCGTCAACACCCGAAGAACGCTCAAAGACCAATGAGGAACCGAAAGTAGCTGAACGCACAGAGGGATCATCTAAACAAGTTTTTAAGGTAGAAGAAAATAAATTAGTAGATCCTACTAGTAGAAACCAGGATACAGTAGACGCTTCAGTTGCTCCTAAAGACGAAATTACAGCTGACAAAAACACAAGTAGCTCGTCGGAAGAACTTGAGTTTGCAGCACAAGCAAAAAATGACCAACCGGCTGTAGGACCAGATCCGGGATTTTCTCAAAAGGTGCTAAGTTCCTTTGAAGAAAAACCACTGTCAGAAACTGAGATCAAAGAAAATCAGAAAAAATGGAAAAAATATACACAACAAAAAACCGAGGAACCAAGTATCAATCGTTTTCCTTATTATTTCTTTGCCGGTTTTTGGGTTCGTTTTGCTGCGTTTTTGGTTGATTTGATTTGTATTGGGTCAATCACTCGCTTAACGTTAGGTATCGCAGTGAACCTAGGATGGCTTCAAGTTTCTGATTCTTATTTGAGTATCTATGGTAGTTTGTCGTTGATCGCCTATTTAGCTTATTTTATTTTATTGACGAAATGGAATCACGGACAGACGATTGGAAAAATGATTTTTGGTATTCGAGTGATCAGTTTTGATGAAGAGGAACTTTCATGGAGTACAGTATTAGTCCGTGAGGGCGCTTGTCGTTTCATTTTGAGATTTCCGTTACTTTTTATCGGCTATCTCCCAGTTATCTTTAGTAAGAAAAAACAACACATCGGTGATTATTTTTCAAATACGAGTGTAGTAACCATCAATATGATCAAAGCATTTAATCAAGAGATGAATGCTTGATGCTTTAGGTAGAGAAAATGGCTGAATATGGTTATTATTCAATAAGTCGTGTTAGACAAATGATAAAACAGTGAAGGGAAGAACCTAAGTGAGACCGATCGATTTTCCTGATAAATACGACAATTTGATGCGTATTGGCCAACAGGCATTAACAGATCATCAGTACAGTCAAGCAAAAGAGCTGTTTGAACGTGCATATGAACTTGAAGCAACATTTGAAGCGAATACGTTATACGTGTTGGCGCTATCAGAATTGGATATGTGGGAAGAAGCACTTCATCAAGCACTTTTGCATGAAAAACAGTATTTGATGAATGAAGAATTGGCTACTTTTTACTTTGATTTACTGATTACAGCAAAAGATTTTTTATATGCACGAAAATTGATTGCAAGTGCTGATTTTCCCGATGATTTTGAGCAAGCAGTTTTGTTGAAAATCCAACAATCAGAAGAATTAGTCGGACAGATGCGAAGACAGAAGATTCGTGAAATCTATCAACTGGTAGAAAAATTACCTTTTGAAAAACCAACTACCCAGTTGAGTTATATCCAAGAAATCGAGCAACTGCCTTACCACGAATTTATCCAGACCGCTAGAAAGTTGATCGTTTTAAAAACGGTCCATGTTCTTGTAAGGGCTAAGTTGCTTGAGTCCCTCGTTCAAGTCAAAGAAGCAGCACCGGTTGCATACTTGACGATCGAGGGAGAGTTGATCGAAGTGATACCAAAGAAAATGGTGCGTCCAGAAGAGCAAACCTCCTATCGACGAATCAAACAAATGGCGGAAGCATATGAACGAGAAGACGCCTTGATGAGTGAGAACTTGAAAGAAGAGTTTGCGATGCAATCGGCGATCGTTTATCCGATCTATGATAGCTACATTGGGAATCTTGACAAATGGTTCAAACAAACAGTAGCAACCTATACGAATCAGCCGTGTGAGGATCTTTTGGCATCTGAACAACACGAATTCACTGAAAAAAGAAATAAAATAATGACAGAACTATTATTATTCAATACGTAAAAAAACAGAGGAAAAGATAAAAAAGTCATGAAAAACGTGGATTCCCCTCGTTCAATATGTTTACAATTTGGAAGGGTTAGTGTACTATTTAAAGGTATGCATGAAACGTTTTTGATGTATCAAATGAATTTCTAAACTCGGAGGGAAATAAATGACTGCAACATTCGAAAAAAAAGGCACAAATGATGGTGTTTTAACATTTACGATCGGGCAAGACCAAATCCAAAAAGGATTGACAACTGCCTTTAATAAAGTAAAAGGAAACTTGAACGTTCCTGGATTCCGTAAAGGAAAAGTATCTCGTCAAGTATTCAACCGTATGTACGGAGAAGAAGCATTGTACGAAGATGCATTGAACGCTGTCTTACCTGAAGCATATGAAGCAGCTGTTAAAGAAGCAGCAATCGATCCAGTTTCTCAACCTAAGATCGATGTAGCAAGCATGGAAAAAGGTCAAGACTGGACGATCACAGCAGAAGTAACTGTAAAACCTGAAGTAAAATTAGGTGATTACAAAGACTTAGTGGTTGAAAAACAAGACCGTGAAGTAACAGAAGCAGACGTTGAAGAACGTATTAAACGTGAACAAGAAGCGCAAGCTGAATTAGTCATCAAAGAAGATGCTGCAGCTGAAAATGGCGACACTGTTGTCATCGATTTTGAAGGTTTCATCAACGATGAAGCATTCGAAGGCGGAAAAGGCGAAAACCATTCACTTGAATTAGGATCAGGTTCATTCATTCCTGGTTTTGAAGACCAATTAGTTGGCCACAAATCAGGCGAAAACTTAGATGTTACTGTGACATTCCCAGAAGATTATCAAGCAGAAGATCTTGCGGGTAAAGAAGCAGTCTTCAAAGTAACGATCCACGAAGTGAAAACAAAAGAAGTACCTGAACTAGATGATGAGTTCGCTAAAGATGTAGACGATGAAGTATCTACATTAGCAGAATTAAAAGAAAAATACATGAAAGAATTGACTGAAACGAAAGAAAAAGCTGCAGAAGATGCAAAAGATGAAGCAGCAATCAAATTGGCAGTCGAAAATGCGGAAATCGTTGATCTTCCACATGTCATGGTCCATGATGAAGTTCACCGTTCAATGGACGAATTCTTGAACAACATGCAACGTCAAGGAATCTCACCAGAAATGTACTACCAATTAACTGGTTCAACAGAAGAAGACTTGCACAAACAGTTTGAAGAAGAAGCAGAAATGCGTACAAAAACAAACCTTGTGATCGAAGCTGTAGCAGCTGCTGAAAACTTAGATGCAACAGAAGAAGAAATCACTGCAGAGATCCAAGAATTAGCAGAAACTTACAATATGCCGATTGACCAAATCAAACGTGTATTGACAGAAGATATGCTAAAACATGATGTGATCATGAAAAAAGCAATCGAATTGATTACAAGTACAGCAAAAGAAGCAGAATAAGCGAATCGAATTGTTGATCTGCATCTATATGAAAGAGTCCAGGCGCTTAGATGAAGCCTAGACTCTTTCGTTTTGTTTTAAACTTCTTTGATACTTTTGCTTTTTTTTAAATTATGGTATGATAGGGAAAGACTGTAAAGTCTTTGATAGTTTCTTGCGAATCAACGCAAGTTAAGGGGTGAAGACCATGTATGATAATCCAAGTGGTAATGAGACTGTACGCTGTTCTTTTTGTGGTAAAACACAAGAAGAAGTAAAGAAAATCGTAGCAGGTCCGGGGGTCTACATCTGTAACGAATGTATCGACCTATGTAAAGAAATCATTGATGAAGAATTCTATGAAGAAGCAGTACGAGAGTTTACTGAAGTACCGAAACCTTCTGAGATTCTTGAAGTATTGGATAATTATGTGATTGGACAAGAACGTGCAAAACGTTCATTGGCTGTAGCTGTTTACAATCACTATAAGCGTGTCAATCAAGAAGCACAAGACAGCGATGATGTCGAATTGCAAAAAAGCAATATCTGCCTGATCGGTCCAACTGGTTCAGGTAAAACATTCTTAGCACAAACATTAGCAAAAACATTGAATGTACCATTTGCCATTGCTGATGCAACAAGTTTGACAGAAGCGGGTTATGTAGGTGAAGATGTCGAAAATATCTTATTGAAACTTTTGCAATCTGCTGATTACAATGTTGAACGTGCGGAAAAAGGAATCATCTACATTGATGAGATCGACAAAATTGCACGTAAAAGCGAAAATGTATCGATCACACGCGATGTATCAGGGGAAGGCGTACAACAAGCCTTACTGAAAATCTTGGAAGGAACAGTTGCCAGTGTGCCGCCACAAGGTGGACGCAAACATCCTCATCAAGAATTCATCCAAATCGATACGACGAATGTGTTGTTCATTGTCGGTGGTGCGTTTGATGGCATCGAAACAATCGTAAAAAATCGTATGGGCGAGAAAACGATTGGTTTCGGTACACAGAACCAAAAACTTTCAGAAAATGAAAGTGTCATGCAACATATCATTCCTGAAGATCTATTGAAGTTCGGCTTGATCCCAGAGTTTATCGGACGCTTACCTGTAATGGCTGCGTTAGAAAAACTAACAACCGACGATTTAGTTCGTATCTTGACGGAACCGAAAAATGCGTTAGTGAAACAATACCAAAAATTACTTTCACTAGATGACACTGCTTTAGAATTCGAACCAGAAGCACTAAAAGCTATTGCGAAAAAAGCAATTGAGCGTAATACTGGTGCACGTGGTTTGCGTTCGATCATCGAAGAAATCATGATGGATGTCATGTTTGATATTCCTTCTGATGAAACGATCGAAAAAGTGATCATTACAAAAGAAGCTGCCGAACTTACCGGCAAACCAACAGTTATTTACAAAGACTCAGAAAAAAAAGCGGGATAAAATGAAAGGAGCAGTCGTGAAAGTTTTAGCAGCTTTTTCGACTACTCCTTTTCATTCTGTCGAAGAAAGTGGAGAGGGATTGAGCCGCTTTGCCGCTTTGAAGGAGAGAGAGCATATGAAAGTCCATCATGCGGATATTGTGATCAGTGCGGTTGCACCGAAACAATATCCAGAAACAGATCTACCAGAGATTGCCTTAGCAGGTCGCTCAAATGTCGGGAAATCTTCCTTTATCAATACGCTGATCGATCGAAAGAATCTCGCACGTACATCAGGTAAACCAGGGAAAACACAAACCCTGAATTTTTATCTGATCGAAAATGCGTTGCATTTTGTCGATGTTCCAGGTTATGGTTACGCGAAAGTTTCTAAAACTGAGCGTGCGAAATGGGGACAGATGATCGAAACTTATTTGACATCAAGAGAACAATTAAAAGCAGTGGTGTCACTGGTGGATGTTCGCCATAAACCATCGCAAGAAGATATCCAAATGTATGAATTCTTAAAATACTATGATATCCCAGTGATCGTTGTTGCGACAAAAGCAGATAAGATCCCTCGTGGAAAATGGAACAAACACGAAAGCGAAATTAAAAAAGCATTGAATTTCGATCGCAATGACACATTCATTTTATTTTCTTCTGTAACTAAACAAGGAAAAGAAGAAGCGTGGAAAGCGATCGAAGACGCGATCAGCGAGTAAACAAATAAGACTTGATACTTAGGTTGAAAGGCAAACTTTCAAAAGCTAAGGCATCAAGTCTTTTTTGTTTATTTCTTTTTTTTGTCTTTTTTTGGGTCGCTTTTTGGTTTTAAAAAGCGGTCAATGTCTTCTTTTGGAGCAACGGTCTTTTCCGGATCAACGCCAAAAGATTCAAATAGTTTGTCGAAATTATCTGTACGCTCAAATTTCAATCCCATGTTTATCACCTCTTTCTTTATTTTAACATGCTACCCCTCAATCGGTGGCATAAGACGAAAAGTTTTAGTTTTTTTTTATTATTCGTTATAATTTGATTATAAATAGATTTGAGAGAGGTGAGAAATATGGTGTCGAAAGAAAAAATGATGTTCCGTCTCGTCTTGACCAGAGATCGTACGAACGAAAAAGAAGAAGCCTATGATTGGTCCATGCTGACTCGTATCTTACTTACCCCTGACTTTTTCCAAACCTCTCGTCATACGAAAGAACCATATACCTTAATTGCACTAAAAAAAGCCTTAGAAGAAGTCTCTGATGAAGAGATCGGTTGGTTTGAAATTTATCAGAATGATCTCACTTGCCGTTTCGAATTTGGCTATCATCATCTCCAAATTGATTATCAGTTTTTGTGGCAGATATTTCAAAAAAATGAATCGGTGATTCGAAACTATCTTCAAACAAAAATGCAAAAAAATGGTATTTTTGCTTATATGAGAAGTGTCGAAGAATATTTATATCATAATACGAAAGAAATCGAGAAGCGTTTATCCTTTGAATCTGCCGAGAACATCGAGAAGTTGCCTAAAATCAAAGGGCGAAATGGGCAGATTGAGGTAGATTGTAATCAGTTTCCCGGTTATGATCTAATCGTAGAAGGGCGTTGTTTTACTTCTTGTTGGGAAATGTATTATAGTCAATATTATTATCGACTGATCCCTAAAGAGATTTTTTTGGAAATGCAACAGGTGGAGGAAATCACCCAATACGAGAATCAAGTCATTGGTATCCAGTTGTATCGCGAGCCATTTCGTTGGCAAAGTGAAGCGAATTTAAAATTTCAACAATACTATCGAGATCAATTAGGCTTTGATCATTTGTCGTGGGACAATGGCGTTGGTTTACTGAAAGAGCCATTTGTCGAGTATGCCTATACTCAGGACTCCTTGCAAGCGGTCCAGTATCAAAATCATTTGATGCAACCAACAGAAAAGAAGAAAGCAACATTTTTCGTAACAAGAAGCTATGATTTTGCTACTTACGATTACAAAGAAAAAAGAGCGAGAGGTGTCCTGAATCGTCAAGCATTTTTTCCTTGGGTCGATGAAAGCCATAGCCAGTTGATCTGTTATAAAGTGATCGATCCAACATTCATGTTAGACAAGGGGATCGATGCTTATAGTTATTATATTAATGAATACTTGAATGTTGAAGCCCCCGATGAAATGTACCAAGACTATTTGACCTCATTGCGTATTTATTTGCCGACTAAGTTTTTAGCTGATTTTCCCATCGAGGAGATCCGCAATCGATTATCAGAGATCCAATTCAAACGAATACGCAAGAGAAGAGGACGTTTAAGCTTTGATGCAGTTCAAGGAAAAAAACGTCTTCGGGTCGTCTTGTTAGATCAAGCGGAATTGTCTGGGAATCTATTGATGCAGAAAAATTAGCTGATTTCAATCATTTGCAAGAAAAGCTGGATCATACTGAGATGATCGGAAAAGAGAAATGGTAAAGTAGTTTAAAATCTAAAATATCAGAAGGCATCCACAAAAATTGAAGTATGATTTTGTGGATGCTTTCTTACTTGTAGTTGAAGTTACGTGTGTATTCAAGATTTTTATCGTTTTTGAATGTTTTTGAATGAATCTTGTTGAATGTTAAATAAAAATATGCTAGAATCTATCGTGAGGTGATCGTGGAAATGCTTACAGAAGAACGTAAACAGAAAATCCTACAACTATTGGAACAACATAAAATTGTCAAATCCCAAGAGTTAGTAGTCTTGTTAGATGCTTCTGAATCAACGATTAGACGGGATCTTCAAGAGTTAGAAGATGAAGGTTTATTGCAACGTATCCATGGAGGAGCAAAAAAAGAGGATCTTTTAGGTTTTGAACAAAACATGAGTGAAAAAACGCTCAAAAACGTTCATGAAAAGCAAATGATTGCACGATTAGCAGCAGAACTGGTGAACGATGAGGAAGTCATTTATCTTGATGCAGGATCAACCACGTTAGAGATGATTCCTTTTTTAAAAGATAAACAGATCACTGTGGTGACCAATTCAGTGAAACATGCTGCCGCGCTAGTTGATCTACAAATCTCAACGATCGTCCTAGGGGGGCAAGTGAAACTCTCAACGAATGCAGTGTTAGGAGCTAATACACTTAGCCAATTACAGGCTTACCATTTTAATAAAGCATTTATGGGAATGAATGGCGTTCATCTTGAACGTGGATTCACTACCCCAGATCCAGAAGAAGCAGCGGTCAAACGCTTAGCCATTACAAATGCCCAAGATAGTTATGTTTTACTTGACCATACGAAGTTCAATAAGCAAACCTTTGTTTCTGTTGCACCACTGCAAGATGCCACGATCATAACCGAGCGTTGTCCACTAGAATTTCTTGACGACTACAGTGAACGGACGACAATTAAGGAGGCAAATCAATGATTTATACAGTAACGCTTAATCCATCCATCGATTTTATCGTACGAGTAGATGGATTAAAACTCGGTGATTTAAATCGAATGACCGAAGATTTCAAAGTCCCTGGAGGAAAGGGGATCAATGTTTCCCGTATTTTGAAGCGCATCGATTCTGATTCGACCGCTTTAGGATTTCTTGGTGGTTTCACTGGGAATTTTATTTCTGACTGGTTGAAAGAAGAACAAATCGCAACAGCTTTTACACAAGTGGAAGAAGATACTCGGATCAACATCAAATTAAAGTCTGATTCTGAAACAGAGATCAATGGACAAGGACCAACAATCTCGGATCAAGCCATTGAACGGTTGAAAGCAGAATTAGCAACAGTTGGAGCAGACGATATCGTGGTATTATCAGGAAGCGCACCTGCGAGTTTACGTGCTGGATTCTATCAAGAATTGATTGAGATCATCCGCGACAAAGGTGCTGAGTTTGTGATCGATACTACCGGCGATGATTTGAAAGAAGCATTAAAAAAAGAACCGTTGTTGATCAAACCAAACAATCACGAATTAGCTGAATTGTATGATGTGACATTCCATTCCGTTGAAGATATCATTCCTTACGGCAAGAAATTATTGGCAGAAGGAGTAAAAAATGTGTTGATTTCAATGGCTGGCGATGGTGCTTTATTGTTCACAAAAGAAGGAACCTACCGTTCCAATGTATTAGTTCGACCATTGAAAAATTCAGTGGGTGCCGGAGACTCGATGATTGCTGGTTTTATCGGTTCATATAGCAAACATAGAGATGCGGTAGAAGCGTTCAAGTGGGGCGTGGCATGTGGAAGTGCAACTGCTTTTTCGGATGATTTAGCGGTTCGCCCATTCATTGATGAATTGTTACCAGAAGTAGAAATAACAAAAATTGATTAATATCGTGGGGGATAAATCATGGAAATCAAAGACTTAATGATCAAAGATGCGATGATCATGGATCTACAGGCAACTGATAAAAAAGGCGCCATCGATGAAATGGTCCAAAAAATGTATGATGCAGGTCGTATCTCAGATATCGAAACTTATAAACAAGGGATCTTAGCTCGTGAAGCTCAAACATCCACTGGGCTAGGCGATGGCATTGCAATGCCACATGCGAAGAACGCTGCTGTCAAAGAAGCAACAGTTTTGTTTGCGAAAAGCAAGAAAGGCGTAGATTATGAAGCACTAGATGGTCAACCAACTTTCTTATTCTTTATGATCGCCGCACCAGAAGGAGCAAACGACACACATTTGCAAGCATTAGCTGCCTTATCACGTTTATTGATCGATCCAGATTTTGTTGGAAAATTAAAAGAAGCAGGAACACCGGAAGAAGTCCAAGAATTGTTCCAAACAGCTGAACAACAAAAAGAAGCAGAAGCGGTAGCAGAACAAGAAGAAGCAGCACAAACAGCGGCTTCATCTAACAAAAAATTCGTTGTTGCAGTTACTGCATGTCCGACAGGGATCGCCCATACTTACATGGCTGAAGATGCGCTGAAGAAAAAAGCCAAAGAGATGGGTGTTGAGATCAAAGTTGAAACAAACGGTTCAGAAGGAATCAAAAACCGTTTGACTGCTGAAGATATTGCTCGTGCAGATGGCGTCATCATTGCGGCTGATAAAAAAGTCGAAATGAATCGTTTTGACGGAAAAGAATTAGTCAATCGTCCAGTAAGTGACGGTATTCGAAAAACTGAAGAATTGATCAACTTAGCTGTCAGCGGCTCAGCACCAGTTTTCCATGGTGATGGAAAAGAAAATTCTTCTGACGAAGGAAATGCAGATGGAACGATCGGCCAACGAATCTATAAAGATTTGATGAACGGTGTTTCTCACATGTTACCATTCGTTATCGGTGGTGGGATTGCCATTGCCTTATCATTCATGGTCGACCAATTCATGGGTGTACCACAAGATCAATTAGCCAACCTTGGGAATTACAACCAAGCGGCAAGCTGGTTCAATCAAATTGGACAAGCCGCATTTGGCTTTATGTTACCAGTTTTAGCTGGATTCATTGCGTCAAGTATTGGTGACCGTCCTGGATTGATCGTTGGTTTTGCAGCGGGAGCATTAGCAAATACTGGCGGTGCTGGGTTCTTAGGTGCCTTGATCGGTGGTTTCTTAGCAGGTTATGTGATCGTCTTCTTACGTAAATTGTTTAAAAACTTGCCTAAGTCACTGGAAGGAATCAAAACGATTCTATTCTATCCTGTTTTTGGATTATTGATTACCGGTTTCTTGATGTTGATGGTCAATGTACCGATGAAAGCACTGAATGATGGTTTGAATAGTTTCTTATCTGGACTTAGCGGTTCAAATGCTGCATTATTAGGTGCGTTACTTGCTGGGATGATGGCTGCCGATCTAGGTGGACCAATCAATAAAGCAGCATATGTGTTCGGTACAGCAACATTAGCAACCACTGTCGCAACTGGTGGTAGTGTTGTGATGGCTTCCGTTATGGCAGGAGGAATGGTTCCACCATTAGCTATCTTCGTTGCAACACGTTTGTTTAAAAATAAATTTAGTAAAACAGACCAAGATGCTGGGTTGACAAACATTGTCATGGGTCTCTCCTTCGTAACCGAAGGATCAATTCCATTCGCCGCAGCTGATCCAATCAGAGCCATTCCAAGTTTCATTATTGGTTCTGCATTGACAGGTGGTTTAGTAGGAGCGTTTGGTATCAAATTGTTAGCACCACATGGCGGGATCTTCGTTGTCTTCTTACTAAGTCATCCGATTATGTATCTTGTATTCATTGCAATTGGTGCAATTGTTTCAGGAGTAATTTATGGTGCTTTAAGAAAATCACCAGATGCAGTCAAAGTAGCATAGTTCTTAATTCAAAACAGTAAAAGTACGGATCAGAATCTATTCTGGTCCGTATTTTTTTTGTTCTAGAAAAGACTTTTCCGTTGGAGAAGCACATGCGTTTTCTCATATGCTTTTAATAGCGCATTGTAGTCTTTAGTACATAAATAAGTGGGAGAATAAGGTTAACCGAACTTTTGCTATCATACCTACCATGATAGCCTTGATCAAACAGAATCACGAGTATTTTTATCTGTGAAAATCCGAACAGTTTAATCATTAGAATTAGGAATAGAAGTTATTAAAAAACACAAAAGTTATTTATTGACACTTTATTTACCGTTGTAGTATTATCGTTTTATCATACAAGTTTAATCTTATGCACATTATTTTATATTTATATATTAATGGTAGGGAGGTAATTTTTTTTGATTAAATTCCTTTTTTTTATTGGCTTTTTTACCTTTTTGTTTGTTCCTTTGACAAATAACTATGCGGATGATGTTTATTTTGAAGTTATTAAAAATGATGTTTCAATTGGAAATGAGAGCTATTACGAATCTGAATTAGAAAATGATGAAGAAATAATACAACAAAGCGATAGTGAAAAAGAGTATTCGTATGAGGTAGAGAACAAGGAAAATTTTGAAAGAGAGGAACGACTAAAAGAGGAAACAGGAAGCAGTGCTTTTTTACAAAATGAGGAAGGAATCAACTTGAGAGGGGATCATCTAGGCACAGAAGCAAATCCATTTCTCGCTGGAACGGCGAGTGAATTAAGAAATGTTTTGAATACGATCCGAACAGATCCAGGCACTGGGATCTATTACGTCCGCTTGACAAACAACATTTTTTATAATGCCTCAGATGTTTTTGATATCCATAAAAATGTAGTGATCGACGGACAAGGGTTTCATATGTTATATGCCAATAATGCAAGTACGATTGCAAGTAATACAGGGTTTCGCATCAGAACTTCAGGGATAGAAGCGACATTACGAAATATGAATTTTGGTAGTGATACTTTAACAGATGCGTCGGGGCGAGTGTATGACAACAATACGTATTATGGCATCATTGGTTCAGCAGGAACGACAGGGATCATCTTTACCGCAATTTTAGAAAACGTAAATTATCATGCACGTACGGGTGCTCAACCATTTTTAACATGGAATCAGCAATCAAGGTTTGTATTCAAAGGAGAAAATACATTCACTAGCCGAGCGGGTACAAGTAGTCAGGAATTTATGGAAGGCTATAATGTCATTTTTGCTGAAGGATCGAAAACGACGATCGACCATCAAACAGAACTACATACCGGTTTCTTTTTTGCCTATGGAACTGGGGGATCGGCTGGTAGCGATGGTCGTTTACGCATTACAGTAGAAGAAAATGCAGAAGTCCATATTATCTCTTCCAAGCAAAACTTTACTTTTGGGGCAGATGTCATTTTTACGATAGCAGACAGTGCGAAGTTCTTTTATCAACAAGCAGCTAACCGTCCTTTGATTTTCTCCAATGCGCGATCTACCACGATCAATATCGAAAAAAATGCACAAGCTACATTTTTAAGTCATGGTCGAATCAATTCAGGAGGGAATGTTACTTTTAATGTTAACGAACCGGACTTTATTCGTTTCCAAAATACTGGAAATACTAATGGGTTATTTGCAAGAAATATGGCATTCAATCGATTAGATGGAATTTTGGGTGAGGTTGGTGACTATCAGTTTTATTATTTAAATCAAGCACAAAACTTACAAAGAAGAGAAGTTCCTGGAAGAGTTTCTCAAACATTAGCGGACAACCAGTTTAGCCATACTGCCTTGCGACAAGCGGTCTATCAAAAAGGTATCCAAGTGACTTGGGACAATGTGGTGGATGTTGGTATTGGTAAAAGCGAATTACTCACTAAGATCGATTCCTATGAACCGGCTAGACGTATCTTGACAAAAGTGAATTATAAGTTGAGTACAGAGCGTCTGTGGAGCGGTGATTCAATTACATCGGATAGCGCACAAGCAGCCATCGACCAGGCAACACTTGATACATCAGGTGTTGTCGCCGCTGAAAAATCTACGAACTTGTCATGGCACAATGGTCAGTTACGGGCTGGAACATACTATGTCTATGTTCAGGTCGCTGCAGCGGTCAATGACGATCCGCAAATGCAACTTTTTGCAAGTGAGAGTCTATGGGAAGAAAAGCAAATTACGATTGACCGAAGTCCGATCCATGTGGAAGTTCCTTTGCAGAAACTGTTTGATATTCGTGAATCAGGGACTTTCTATAAAATTGAACACAGTCAACCAATCATTAGTCATAGCAATTTCCCAATTGATTTTTCTGTCACTTCTGTCACGAACCGTTCGGCAAACCCGACGATCACTTTAGTCGATCAGATCAATGAAGTGAGTGACGATCATTTATTGCTTAATATTGGGGCAACGGATGGACAAAAATTAGGACCATTGGTGATAGGTGAAAACAAACTAGACGCGATGGTACTACAGCCTTTCTTAACTGATCCGCTGGAACTTTTTTTAAAGGGCGAATTTTCTGGGTCTATTTTTAAAAAGCATGAAGTAGATTTTCGACTAACTTATACGCTATCAGCAAAAGGAGATGAGGATTAATGGAAGAAGAAATGGATCAAAAACGTAAAAAACAAATTATCATCATATTCATGCTTTTCTTAATGCTAATTGCCGGTTGGCTGCTTTACCGCCATTTTTCACAAGAAACGCCCGAACCAGTGACACTTGTTAGTGGGGAATTCCTTCCAGATGGAAAAGATGCGCAACGAATCTCAGAAGAAGAGTTGTTAGAATTATCGCAAACAGCAGTTGATAGAAGTAAATTCAATCTAATTATTTCACCAGAGGCGACGTTTAATCACCGAACGCTGCAAGGTGAATTGATGATCAAGAACCCACTTGAAAATGGCCATCCCATCAATGTGGAAATACGAAAACAGAGTAACGATGAACTTGTTTATACATCTGGCGCAATCCAGCCAGGGTATGAAATAAAAGAGGTGACACTTGAACAGTCACTGGAGAAAGGAGAACATCCATCTGTAGCAATGTTTAGCTTGTACGATCCAGATACGAATCAAAAAAAAGGACAAGTAGCAGCTGGGGTAACACTAATCATCGAATAAAAAATACAATAGACAGGGGAATATTAGGATGAAAAAGAAATTATTAGCAAGTTTATTCGTTTTAGGAACAACTGCGGGAGCGTTCTCGCCAACGACGATTTTAGCAACGGATGTTATTGGAGAACCAACGGCAGATATTCAAATCAACGGTTCTTTGGGATTAGACAATACAGATCCTGAAGAAGAAATCGAAGAAGGTGATACCAATTGGATCAATGTCACACTGGACACTGCGACGATTTTTTATAATCTTGCAGGCACAACCAGCATAAATTCACCAACCTACACTATCGCTAATAATTCTGGTCGGCCAGTAGCCGTGTCAGTTAAAAATTTCGCAAGCAATTCTGGCGATTATTCCGCGATCTCTGCCTTAGATATTGTTTCACCATCACCTTTATCAGCATCAAGAAGATTGATCACCACCGGTCAACTGGAAGATTTCGTACCTGAATCATCCGGAGTGATGTTCACTTTAGCAAATCATGAAGGAAGGTTGACAGCTACTGGTAATACCACAAACCCGAGCGCTACAACTTTTAGTTATAGGGGTGCTGTCACGTCACCTGATGTTTCAGAAGCAAGTCCGTCATTTACACTAACACTGCAATTAGACGCCGTGAACTTTTAAACCTAAGTTAGAAGGGATGCTATGAGTACTACAACGATTGACTTGAATGGAAGGCTAGGTATAGAAACGCCGGCACTTACACCATCACCCGACGAATCACCCACGACCGAAAGAAATCAGGTGGCTCGTACAGAAGTGAAGGTGGTTCAACCAATGCCCCAGACAAATGATCAAACAGGTATATATCTTTCGCTTTTAGGATTCGTGTTGATTTTTATGATAGTAGGGGTATGGTTCCTAAGACAGCAATTGGATAATACATGATTCAAGAAGTAAGACTTACACAATAAATGCTCAAAAATCCAAAAGAGTAGGTATTGAGAAAGTTTCAAATAAAATGAACAGAAAGTAGATGAACATCTCTTTTCTGTTCTTTTTTATATCGTCAGCAAAAAGACCTTAATAGGTAGCACTTGCTTAATTCAAAAGAAACGTAAACGCTATCGAAAACCAAAAATAGCGATGTTGTGAATAAAGCTTTAGCATGTATCGAAAACAGCTACTCATTCGCCACGTTTTTTGGCAATTTGAATCAAACATATTGTACTAGTAATATTTCCTACTGATTTGAATTCTACTAATGACAAAGATCGGTTGACGCGATACATAGATTTCATGTGGCACTTATTGCATAAACAACCTTAAAAAATGAGTATCATCTATGAGACTAAAAAATTATTTGTTATTGTTTTGTACAATTTGTACATCCGTAAATATGGATCAAGTTTGAATGGTTCGGCTGTTTAGCTACGATAATACCTCCCCTAATATTTTGATAGGAGAGATATTATTTTTTTATTGTTTATATAACAGTTGTTTTCAGCGTTTTGCAATAGAACATATTTTGACTACAAATAAAATGATGTAGTATCATTATTTTGCAATCTTTATTTAATCTTATTTTAATCAATATGGAGATAGCAAGGAGTACCAGTAAAACTTACTCGATTATTGTTTGTGATCTGATTGTCTATAAAGGGGTAAAGCATGCTTGAAGCAATAGGAAGAGTTTTATCATTGATTCATGAGCGACATAAGAGCAATGGAGAGTTTCTGTGCCGATTAACCTCGCGATGATCGGACGAGAAAGCTAGACTAACGGGAAGAAAAGGAGGTCGTTATGAAAAAATTATCACGTTTACTTATTTTTGTTTCTATTATTTGTTTTACTAGCTCTACAATGAGTCAGCATTATGCACTAACGGATAAAATGGAAAGCGACAAACCAGCAACTATTAACAATTCAGAAAGTGTTATCTCGAATGATTCAATAAATATACCAACAGAAGCTGATAGCCGGTCGCAGGAAGAAACAGACGAAATCCCTACAGACTCTCAACAAAGCTTTTCCGATAAAAACGATGAGGATGTTATACCAGCAACAATTTTAAATGATAGCTCCGATCATTCAATTACTGCCTATGCAGGAAGTGGAACTGAGATTGATCCTTATTTGGTAGGTTCTCAGGCCGAAATGATCAGCGCTTTGGCTATGATTCAAAATGATTCTGGTACTGGGATCTATTATATTGAGTTAACTGGAAATATTATTTATGACGGGGCCACCATTGTTTTTAATATTCACAAAGACGTAATAATTGATGGGAAAGGCTATTATGTATTGCATAATAATGACAGCCCCTCTAGAGCTGAAAGATTATTTAATGTCGCTGTAGCAGGGTTAACTGTTACACTCAGAAACATGAATTTTGGCAGTGATACACTGATGGATGGGAACAATATGCTCTATAATAAAAATCCGTCTCGTTTGATCTATAGAGAAAGTGTTAGCCCATCTTCTATTTATGATGTATCTGTAATTATTGAAAATATCAATTACTATGGAACAGTATATTTTGATGTGATTTCTGCAGCAAGAGTGACATTTAAAGGGCACAATTCATTTAGAAATTCGGGAAGATTTGTCATCAACCACCAAGTATTCTTTGCGGAAAATTCAACGACTGTAATTGAGGGAATGCAACCTTCAAGTTCTACGATCGATTACTGTTTTTACTTGAGTAATGCTAGTTTAAACGAACCATTTGTCATTGACAGAAATGCCGAATTATCCATAGTAACACCCACTCCTAAAGCAATATCTGCGATAAATTCTATTAGAATGGATATAAGGGAAGAGGCGAGACTATTCATTCATACGACGCACCCGACAGCTTTTTCATCCTATATGATTTATCACACTCAATATGCGAATGCTGTTGGAACAATGATACTTGTTGGACCAAACGCTACTGTCGTACATGAGAGTCAAACAATGATCGGCAATTCTTATACATTTATGGCTAATAAACCAAAATATATCGCTTTTAGAGCAGCTTCAAGACAAACATTAGCTGGGAGAGGGATATTTGCAGTTAATCGACTGGACACAGCAAGTGCGTTTGGTGGTCATTACCAAGTTAGCTATAGGTATGCCAATACGCAACTTGGCACTTTAAGTGTATTTCCAAATACGGCAGTATCAAGGGATTTAACTAATATATATAGTGGGAGTTCTGGCACGTATGATATTATCTATCAGCCAAATTTTGTGATCGACGAGGTTCAAGTAGAACCAGAGGTGGGTATAGATCTAAGTAATTTAACCACTACTATCAATACAACGAGGCCGCCTGAGCGACCGCTAACAAAGTACGATTTCAAATTAAGTAAGCAACGGTTGTGGACAGGCAGTTCAATCAATACGCAGGCTGCACAAACTCAAATCAACAATGCTACCTTAACAACGAATGGTATGGTTGCTGTTCGATCTTCCTCTACCGAAAGCTTTTGGCAAGAGCAAAAACTTTATGCTGGTACCTATTATGTCTACGTGAAAGTGACTGGTCAACTACAAGAAGATCCTGAACTAGCCCATTTGACAAGTGAAAGCTCTTGGTATGAAGTCGTTATCGAAATGCCGAAAAGTCCATTAAATGTCGAAGTTCCTTTAGAAAAAATATTTAAAATTCGTGAAGAAGGGCCATTTGATACGTTTGAATCGTCTCAACCGGTTGTCAGCCGTAGTAATTTTCCAATCAATCTAATGGTTACCGAAGTCGTGGAACATACCACAGATTCGCCTGTGGCATTGGTGAATGAAATTTTACCTGGCGCAAACAAACAGCTACGTTTGCACTTAGGGACGACAAATAACCAAGATTCTGGTCCTCTAGTTGTGGGACTGAATCAAGCATCTCCCATCGAAATACTCCCATTTTTAGATAATCCGTTGCATTTATATCTCAAGGGAGAATATGCTGGGGGACTCCAGCAAAAACATGAGGTCAGCTATTCATTTGTTTATCAGTTGACAGCCAAATAATCAAGTGGAAATGAGCAGCTAATCAGTTATGATGTTTGATTTTTGTTGATATAAGAGGAACGTTTGAAGCTGATTATCGTTGAGTAGAGGAAGGTAAGGGATAGTATGGAGACAAATATAGAGCTAAAAGGCGAATTAGGTATTGTTGATAGTCGACCGCCCACTGAAGAAAGTAAACCATCACCTGGTGAAAGTCAGCCGTCAACAGAGAGTAGTTCTTCTGAGGAGCGTACATCAACGACGGATCAAACGACCACCTCTGAACAACAGGAACAAACAAAGGATACAAGCACCGTCGTGTTGACAGATACTCAAGTAAATACCCAGATACCGATCAAAGTTGAAACGCAAACGATTGATTATTTTCCGAAAACTAATGAGCAATCGGAACCTTTATTTGTCACTTGGACTGGTATTTTTCTGGTAATTGCTGTAATCAGCTATCACATTATAGATCGTAAAATGGACAAATGATTTAGTTTATCTAATGAAAGGAAATGAAGGATCAAGTTGAGAAAACAGTAAACATCATCTAGCCATGTCGTTTATGATTACTATCAATACTTAAAGTGGAGGTTCACATAGCTGTCAATCAATACAAAAAGACTGGTACATGGAGGGGAAAATGAAACTATATAAAAAACAGTTCATCAATTGGATTTTTGTATTATTCATTCCGCTATTGTTTTTAAATCAAGCGGTTTATGCGGAAAATAATTTAGCAGATCAAACGATCGAACAGAGTCTATCTCAAAGTGAAAAAAGAGAGGAGAACCAAGAGGCAGATGACTCGGTTTTAGGAAATGAAAGGAGGGAAGGAAGTCCATCAGGAAGCAGTAGATTAGCCAGAGCGATTGGAGGAACTGGAACAGAAGCGGATCCTTTTACAGTAGCTTCCCGTACCGAATTAAGTGAAGCAATGAATGCGATAAATACGGATTCCGGTGCAGGGCCATACCATATCCAGTTCACCGCGGATATTATTTTTGTTTCTTCATCGCTATATGATATCTATAAGGAGGTCATTATTGATGGTCAAGGATTTTATATGTATGCCTCTAGTCAAAATCAAGGCACCTATTTATTCCGTATACAAACGCCAAATATCAATATGACGATAAAAAATCTCAATTTTGGAAAAGAGGGTTATATCAATGGAGGAGGAAACGAGATAAGTACCCTTCCTGCATCTGGAATAGTGACTTCTGCCAATGCTTCGATTCCATTTCATTTAAGTGTCGAAAATATTACGGTCTATTCAAATTATGTGGGGCGTCGTTTTTTTACGGAAAATCAGGAATCGACGATTACTTTTTACGGAGAAAATACAATCGCTGTCGAAGATGCTTTTCTTATACCGCAGAGTTCAATAATCGATATGTGGCATGTGACATTTGCAGAAAATTCTATAACGCATCTAAATTCTGGAAGTAGTCTCCCCAATTCAGCAATATTTTACCCTCGATTAGCAACCGGGCAAAGTTCCACTGACCAAAGATTACAAATCCAACTGGAAGATAATTCGGAAGTTATCATTAATGCCAATATTCCCCAGCTAGGGATTACACCTGTAGGGTATGATCTATATGTAGGACAAGGGAGTCGTTTGGTCTATGAGAGTAGTGGGTCTGCAAATATTGGACTTGCACAGCAGGTCTCAACGGCTACATCAGTAATAAATGTTGAAAAAGATGCACAGCTGACTTTCAATACTAATTCGGATTTTTCGCCCATACTTACGCCTAGCTCTAAAGTCATGTTTAATGTCAATGAACCTGAATTGATCAGGTTTAAAAAAAGAAGTACGATTGTGGTTAGTTCACTGGGAGGATTTCAATTCAATCGTTTGGATGGGGAATCTGGAGAAATTGGTGGCTACCAATTCAATGCGCAGGATCGGTATGGTCAAGCAGTTTCGAAAGATATCACCACAGGGCAACTATTTGATTTGTCTACGATCGGTGTAACAAATGAAGTGATTTACCAAAAAAAATTCGATATCCAAACAGTTGATACTAGCCCAGAAGTTGATTTAGATTTGAGTGAATTGACCACGACAATAGAGACGGTAACACCGAGCAACCGTCCGTTGACGAATCATCAATTCATACTGAGTAAAGAACCACTTTGGTCAGGGACGTCCATCAACACAGAAGCGGCTCAAACGCAGATTACTACTACCACCCCTGCAACTAGCGGTGTGTTAGCAATTGAAACGTCAGAGACTGAACGAACGTGGAAACAAGAAAAATTACACGCTGGCACCTACTATGTCTATGTGAAGGTAACCGGAGTCATGCAAGAAGATCCAGAACTCCAGAAATATTTGAGTAATAGTTTGTGGAAGGAAATCGTAGTTGATGTGCCTAAGAGTGTGTTGAGTGTGGAAGTGCCATTGGAGAAATTCTTTACTGCCCGTGAAGCAGGAGAATTTGATGAACTGGCAGCCGCTCAACCAATTATCAGCCGTAGTAATTTTCCGATCGATTTTTCAGTCACTGAAGTCACGGAACATTCAATTGAAGAAACACCAGTGACCTTAGTGAATGATGTGCTGCAGGATGCACACAAACATTTACGCCTCCATTTAGCAGCGACGAATGGACAACATTCCGGTCCATTGACCCTTGGTGAGAACCAATCCGATTCAATTGAAGTATTACCTTTCGTTAACGATCCATTAATGTTGTATCTAAAGGGAGAGTATTCTGGTCCGATTTTTGATAAACACGATGTAAGGTATCGATTCATCTACACATTAACTGCCCAGAGTTGAAAATTAGCGCTAAGAAGTCAAGCAATCATCGGTAGATACTGTTGATCAATTAGTTGAAAAGAGATAAACGATGTTTCCAGACGAATAGTCAAAAATAGCGGTCGGAACAGAAATATTAGCCTCGCTAAATAAGGCGGCATCTCAAAAATTGTTCTTACATTTTTGTGGGTGTTGCCTTATTTCTGCAGAGGTTATTTTGTTTCCGCCGTTTATTCAGTTTCCGCATGATAGTCAGTGGCCCTTCATGGTGTCTCAAATTCTGGCTTTTTGCTGAAGTGATTTAACTATGCGTCAGACTATTCTTGAATCAATGACTAATGTAATGCTGAAGACGTTTTACAAGAAGATTCCCTTTATCGAATAGGGGGTTAATGCTATAATTAGAAGGATTGATAATAGAAAGGATGTTGTGAATGTCATCCAAAGAAAACTTATTAAAGGGAATGAACCCTCGTCAAAAAGAAGCGGTTCTACATACAGATGGCCCGCTTTTATTAATGGCTGGTGCCGGTAGTGGAAAAACACGTGTTTTGACTCATCGAATCGCTTATTTGATTGAAGAAAAAGAAGTGAATCCATGGAATATTTTGGCAATCACCTTTACCAATAAAGCGGCGAAAGAAATGAAAGAACGGGTCAATGCCATTTTAGAAACAGGTGGTGAAGATGTCTGGGTCTCTACCTTTCACTCGATGTGTGTCCGTATTTTAAGACGAGATGTGGATTATATCGGCTATAATCGAAACTTTACGATCATTGATTCTTCGGAACAATTATCATTGATGAAACGAATTTTGAAAGAGTTGAATATTGATCCTAAAAAATACGATCCAAGAAGCTTGTTAGGATCGATCTCGCAAGCAAAAAATAGTTTGTTGTCACCAGAGGCTTTTGCCAAAATGCAAGGCAGTTATTATGAAGAAATTGCCGCAAAATGTTATGCAGCATATCAGAAAGAACTCCTATACAACCAATGTATGGATTTTGATGATCTGATCATGAATACGATCCGTTTATTTAACGAGCATCCAGATTCATTGACGTATTATCAAAATAAATTCCATTACATCCATGTAGATGAATATCAAGATACGAACCACGCACAATATACGCTAGTCAATCTATTAGCTGGACGGTTCAGAAATCTTTGTGTAGTTGGGGATGCAGATCAAAGTATTTACGGCTGGCGCGGAGCAGATATGCAAAACATCTTGGATTTTGAAAAAGATTATCCAGATGCTGCGGTGATCTTGTTAGAACAAAATTATCGCTCAACGAAAACGATCTTGAATGCAGCGAATCAAGTCATCGAAAACAACCGCAATCGTAAACCCAAAAATCTTTGGACAGAAAACCAAGACGGTAACAAAATCACGTACTATCGAGCAGACAATGAGCGTGACGAAACACGTTTTATTGTAGAAAGAATGCAAGAAGAGATCCAGACGAATCGTCGTAATTATGGAGACTTTGCTATTCTTTACCGAACAAATGCCCAATCGCGTGTCATGGAAGAAACCTTACTAAAAGCCAATATTCCGTACAAAATGGTTGGAGGTCACAAATTCTATGATCGAAAAGAAATCAAAGATGTTTTGGCGTATCTTAATGTGATGGCAAATCCTCAAGATTCATTGAGTTTTGAGCGGATCGTCAACTCACCAAAACGTGGGATTGGACCAGGATCAGTGGAAAAACTTCGTAGTTTTGCCACGATGCACGAATGGCCGTTGTTAGAGGCTGCAAGAAATGTTGAGTTAGCGAACATCGGCGGAAAAGCAGGAACACAGTTAGGCTCTTTTGGCGAGATGATGCATCAATTGACTGAAATGATCCCTTATTTGACCGTTACAGAGTTAACCAAAGAAGTCTTAGACCGTAGTGGCTATTTGGATGATCTAAAAATCCAAAATACGTTAGAATCCCAAGCACGTATCGAAAACTTAGAAGAGTTTTTGACGGTGACTCAAGAATTTGATAAACAATTTGAAAAAGAAGGGCTAGAGAATGCTGATTCGCCAGAGGACAAGCTGGTCGTCTTTTTAAATGACCTTGCACTTGTATCAGATATCGATAGCTTAGAAGAAGAAACGAAGCAAGTGACATTGATGACCTTACATGCTGCGAAGGGTCTAGAGTTTCCAGTCGTCTTTTTGATCGGTCTAGAAGAAGGTGTCTTTCCACTTTCTCGTGCCTTGATGGAGGAAAGTGAACTGGAAGAGGAACGCCGTTTGGCCTATGTAGGGATCACCAGGGCGGAAGAAGCATTATTTATGACCAATGCGTTTTCACGGACTTTATATGGCCGTACGCAATACAATCGACCTTCACGATTTTTAGAAGAAATCGATCAAGAATTATTAGATATCCACGGGATGCGACCAACATCCAATGCCTCTCAACCGTCGCCTTTTCGTGCGAATAACGCGACACCTAAGTACCAACAGCCGACAAAAACAGGTGTATCAGCAAAAGTCGCTACAGGTGGCGAAACAGGTGGTTGGAAGCCAGGAGATAAAGTCAAACATAAAAAATGGGGACCTGGTACAGTGGTTAGAGTTAGTGGTGATGCAAAAGACCTTGAGCTTGATATTGCATTTCCAAGTCAAGGAGTCAAACGTGTATTAGCCGCTTTTGCACCAATCGAAAAAGTTTAGTTCAATAGGGGGAGAAAAAGATGGAACACGAAATGACGATCGATGAAGCGACAAAAAAAGCAGAAGAACTCAGAGTGCAGTTAGATCGTTGGTCTCGTGAGTATTATGTGTTGGACCAACCAACGGTAGAAGATTATATCTACGACAAAACCTATGCCGAATTAGTGGCGATCGAAGAACAATATCCAGATCTGATCACCGCAGATTCACCGACCCAACGGGTAGGTGGAAAGATTCTTTCCTCATTTGAAAAAGTCACACATGACATTCCATTATATAGTTTGAACGATGTCTTCAATAAAGAAGAACTCTTAGCATTTGATCAACGTGTCCAAAAAGCAATCGGCCGTCCAGTCGATTATTGTTGTGAACTGAAAATCGATGGTCTATCGGTATCTTTACGATATGAGAATGGTGAGTTTGTACGGGGAGCGACTCGGGGAGATGGTTCGGTCGGCGAAAATATCACAGAAAACTTAAAAACGGTGCGTTCTGTTCCAATCAAATTAAAAGAACCGATGAGTATCGAAGTACGTGGTGAATGTTTTATGCCGAAACGTTCATTCGTTAAATTGAACCAAAAAAATGAAGAAGAAGGCAAACCAGTCTTTGCCAATCCCCGTAATGCAGCAGCAGGTTCATTGCGCCAGTTAGATTCCAAGATCACAGCGAAAAGAAATCTTGATACGTTCTTATATACCGTAGCAGATTTTGGACCGATGCAAGCGACGACGCAATACGAAGCGTTAGAAGAATTAGACAAGATCGGTTTCCATACGAACCATGAAAAACGTCTTTGTCATTCAATCGACGAAGTTTGGGCGTTCATTGAAGAATACCATGAGAAACGTAAAGATCTCCCTTACGAGATTGACGGGATCGTGATTAAAGTCAATGATTTTTCATTGCAAGACCAATTAGGTTTTACAGTCAAAGCCCCACGTTGGGCGACTGCCTATAAGTTTCCGCCTGAAGAAGTAGAGACGGTCATCGAAGAAATCGAATGGACGGTCGGCAGAACGGGGGTAGTGACACCGACAGCGATCATGACACCGGTTCGTGTGGCTGGTACGACAGTCAGCCGTGCTAGTCTGCATAATGGCGATTATATCCAAATGAAAGATATCCGCTTGAATGATACTGTCCAAATCTACAAGGCAGGGGATATCATCCCTGAAGTCGCACAAGTCATTTTAGATAAACGTCCAAAAGACAGCGAGCCTTATAAAATGCCCGAACATTGCCCTGTCTGTCACAGTGAGTTGGTTCATTTAGATGAAGAAGTTGCCTTGCGTTGCATCAATCCAAAGTGTCCCGCACAAATGAAAGAAGGACTGAACCATTTCGTTTCCCGAAATGCGATGAACATCGATGGCTTAGGGCCAAGAGTCTTGGAACAGATGTATGACAAGAAGTTAGTCGCTGATGTTGCTGATCTCTATAAACTAACAGAAGAAGAATTATTGACGTTAGATAAAATCAAAGAAAAATCAGCGAATAATATTTTAACAGCGATCGACAATAGCAAAGAGAACTCGGTAGAACGTTTGATCTTTGGTTTAGGTATCCGTCATGTTGGCGCAAAAGCTGCAAAAATCTTAGCGGAGCATTTTGGTGATTTAGAAACTTTGAGTCGCAGCGATTTTGAATCGATCATCCAATTAGATGCGATCGGTGATATCATTGCGGATAGTGTAGTCACTTATTTTGACAATGAAGAAGTTCATGAACTGATGGAAGAGTTAAAACAAGCAGGTGTCAACCTTGAATACAAAGGCATTCGTTTGACACAGCTGAAAGAAGTAGAATCGCCGTTCAAAAACAAGACGATCGTGTTGACAGGCAAATTAACTCGATTCACAAGAGAAGAAGCCAAAGAAACAATTGAAAACCTTGGTGGAAAAGTCACTGGCAGCGTCTCTAAAAAAACGGATATCGTTGTCGCTGGCGAAGATGCAGGTAGTAAATTAACGAAAGCCCAAGAGTTAGGGGTCGAGGTTTGGACGGAAGATCAGATGGCTGAAGCGTTAGCAGAGAGTCATCCTGCTGAGGAAGCAGAATAATTTTTCAGATAAATTTCAAGAAAGAATTTCAGAATGCGAATTTCTTATGTTAAAATAAGAAGCAAAGTTTTCATTTAGGAAAGAAGGGGTACTATGGCGATTAGTGAAGAACAAGTAAAACATGTAGCGAAGTTAGCCAAATTGAAATTTGCCGACGAAGAGCGCGCAGGTTTTACTGACCAATTAGGAAAAATCATTGACATGGTAGAAATGCTGGAAGAAGTAGACACAGAAGGCGTACCATTTACATCAAACGTCGTTGAGACTGTCAACGTCATGCGACAAGACCGTGCACAACTAGGTTGGAGCAGAGATGAATTATTAAAAAATGTACCAGAAAAAGAAGATGGTTTCATCAAAGTACCAGCAATCATCGATAATGGGGAGGCTGGCGCATAATGACAGAATTATACAATCGTTCATTAGAAGAACTACACGACTTATTAGTGTCAAAAGAAATCACTGCACAAGACTTAGTGAGAGCTACATTTGATCGCATCAAGGAAACAGAACCCGCGATCGATGCATTTATCACATTGAATGAAGAGAAAGCTTTAGCCCAAGCCAAAGCTTTGGACGAAAAAGGTATCGACGAAAACAATGTTCTTTCAGGTATCCCGATCGGTATCAAAGACAATATCGTGACGAAAGATCTTTTAACGACAGCAGCTTCAAAGATCCTTTATAATTTTGAACCGATCTACGATGCGACAGTCATGGAAAAAGTATACGAAGCAGACATGATCCCTGTTGGTAAATTGAACATGGATGAATTTGCAATGGGCGGAAGTACCGAAACTTCTTACTTCAAAAAAACAAAGAACGCTTGGGATCAAACAAAAGTTCCTGGCGGATCATCTGGTGGTTCAGCAGCTGCAGTTGCCGCAGGACAAGTGCCAGTTTCTCTAGGTAGTGACACTGGTGGAAGTATCCGCCAACCAGCCGCTTTCAATGGAATCGTAGGAATGAAACCAACTTATGGTCGTGTTTCCCGTTTCGGTTTGATTGCATTTGCTTCATCTTTAGACCAAATCGGTCCAATGACCCGGACAGTCAAAGATAACGCATTAGCATTGACCGCAATCAGTGGCTACGACGAAAAAGACGGTACTTCATCTGGTGTATCTGTCCCTAACTTTGCAGAAGGCTTGTCTGGTGACATTAAAGGAATGAAGATTGCTTTACCTAAAGAATACTTAGGTGAAGGTGTCGATGAAGGCGTGAAAGAAGCAATTCTTAAAGCAGCTGAAACATTCCGTTCATTAGGTGCAACAGTAGAAGAAGTTAGCTTACCTCATTCAAAATATGGCGTGGCTGTCTACTATATCATTGCTTCATCTGAAGCAAGTTCGAACTTGCAACGTTTTGACGGTATTCGTTATGGATATCGTTCAGAAGATGTCAAGAACTTGGATGACGTTTATGTCAATTCACGTTCTGAAGGTTTCGGAGAAGAAGTAAAACGCCGGATCATGTTAGGAACGTTCTCATTGAGTGCAGGTTACTATGACGCGCATTTCAAAAAAGCAGGACAAGTCCGTACATTGATCAAGCGTGACTTTGAAAAAGTTTTCGCGGATTATGATTTGATCATCGGCCCTTCTTCACCAACAGTTGCGTTCGGTCTTGGTGAAAATATCAACGACCCAATCACGATGTATATGAGTGATATCTTGACGATCCCAGTGAACTTGGCAGGACTACCAGGTATGTCAGTACCTGCAGGCTTATCGGAAGGGTTACCAGTTGGCTTACAGATCATCGGTAATTATTTCGAAGAGAAAACCATGTATCAAGCAGCTTATGCGTTTGAGCAAGCGACAGAGTTCCATCGTCAACAACCAGCTATTTTAGGAGGGAAAGCCGAATGAATTTTGAAACAGTCATTGGACTTGAAGTCCATGTGGAATTAAAAACCAACTCAAAAATTTTCTCTCCAGCTCCTGCGCATTTTGGTGCTGAACCAAACAGCAACACCAATGTGATCGACTGGGGATACCCTGGAGTTTTACCAGTAATGAATAAAGCAGCGCTGGAATTTGGGATGCGTGCAGCGTTAGCATTGAATTGCGAAATTTCGAAAGATACTCATTTTGACCGCAAAAACTATTTCTATCCAGACAATCCCAAAGCTTACCAAATCTCACAATTCGATCAACCAATCGGTCATGATGGCTGGATCGAGATCGAAGTGGAAGGTAAAAAGAAAAAAATCCGCATTGAACGTGTGCATTTAGAAGAAGATGCAGGGAAAAACATGCACGGCATCGGTGGATACTCTTATGTCGATCTAAACAGACAAGGAACACCATTGATCGAGATCGTTTCAGAAGCAGACATGCGTTCACCAGAAGAAGCCTATGCTTATTTAGAAGCTTTACGTTCTGTGATCCAATTTACTGAAGTCAGTGACGTGAAATTAGAAGAAGGTTCAATGCGTTGTGATGCGAACATTTCTTTACGCCCTTATGGACAAGAAGAATTTGGGACAAAAGCAGAATTGAAAAACTTGAACTCCCTTTCTTTTGTCAAAAAAGGTTTAGCATTTGAAGAAAAACGCCAAGCAAAAGTATTATTATCTGGTGGAGAGATCCAACAAGAAACTCGTCGCTTTGATGAAACAACGAATAAGACGATCTTGATGCGTGTCAAAGAAGGGTCAAGTGATTATCGTTACTTCCCAGAACCTGATATTCCAAGATTCGTGATCGATGACGAATGGATCCAACGAGTGAAAGCAAGCTTACCAGAAATGCCAGCTTCTCGTCGGGTACGCTACATCAACGAATTAGGCTTACCAGAGTATGATGCGAAAGTATTGACGCTATCAAAAGAAATGTCTGATTTCTTTGAAGCAACATTGGAAAACGGAGCAGATGCCAAACAAGCTTCCAACTGGTTGATGGGTGAAGTATCAGCATACTTAAACAGTGAGAAATTGGAATTAGCTGAAACGAAACTAACACCTGAAAACTTAGCGGGTATGATTCTTTTGATCGCAGATGGCACGATCAGCTCTAAAATTGCGAAAAAAGTCTTTCGTGAGTTGATCATGAATGGTGGAGATGCACAAAGTGTTGTTGAAGCAAACGGTTGGGTCCAATTATCTGACCCAGCGAAGTTATTACCGATCATCAATGAAATCTTAGATAACAATCAACAATCTGTTGATGATTTCAAAAACGGAAAAGACCGTGCAGTCGGTTTCTTAGTTGGACAAATCATGAAAGCTACTAAAGGACAAGCAAACCCAGGTGTGGTCAACAAATTGCTAAATGAAGAATTAGCGAAACGATAGAGGGATGCTATGAAAAAAGCGCGTGTGATCTATAATCCGGTCTCTGGTAAAGAATTGTTAAAACGTAATCTTGCCGACATCCTCCAAGCTTTGGAGGAGTCGGGCTATGAAGCAAGTGCTTATGCAACGACTCCGGAAGAGGACTCGGCAAAAAATGAAGCACGACGAGTCGCTGAATTAGGTTTTGATCTTGTCGTTGCTGCTGGTGGCGATGGGACGATCAATGAAGTCGTCAATGGTATCGCCGGATTGGAAGTTAGACCAAAAATGGCGATCATTCCAGCGGGTACGACCAATGACTATGCTCGCGCCTTGAAGATTCCTCGAGATAATATCAAGGCAGCAGCAGAAGTCATCAAAAAGAACCAAACAGTCAAAATGGATATCGGTCAATCCGACAATAGCTATTTCATCAATATTGCAGCTGGCGGCTACTTGACAGAATTGACCTACGAAGTTCCATCCGAATTGAAAAGTATTTTTGGCTATCTTGCATATTTGGCAAAAGGAGCAGAAATGTTGCCACGTGTCAAACCGATCAAGATGCACTTGAAGTATGACGAAGGCGAATATAATGGTAATGCTTCGATGTTCTTTTTAGGGTTGACGAATTCCGTTGGTGGCTTTGAACAAATTGCGCCTGATGCAAAGCTAGATGATGGAAAATTCTCTTTGATCATCGTCAAAACGGCGAATATTTTTGAGATCCTCCACATTGCTGCCTTAATGCTCAATGGAGGGAAGCATGTCGATGATCCAAGAGTCATCTATACGAAAACAAGTTCTCTTTATGTTGAAACCGAAGATAATGCGAATCGCCCTGTCATGATCAATTTAGATGGCGAATACGGTGGGAACGCGCCGATGCATTTTCAAAATCTTCATCAGCATATCGAGTTTTATGCAAACACAGATCAAATTCCAGATGAGGCAATCACTGGTTTTGAGGAAGAAGAGCTAGAAGAAGTTAGCAAAGAATTCGTCAAAGAAGTAGAACGTTTGACGGATGAAGATATCGATGGCGATGGCAAAATTGCTGACAAGGATCAGAACTGAGCAGGATTGGACGACTATTAGAAGGAAAAAGCAAAGATCATAGGATTACTTGTTTTTTCCAATAGACTGAAGAAAAAAGGGCTGGGAATGAATGGATCTCCCAGCTCTTTCCTTTGTTGAACGGACAAAATTAGAAACCATTCAAAAGAATAGGAGTAATGAAATGACACAAACAATTAAGAAAAATGAACGGTATACTGTTGATATCATCGATTTAAGTTACGAAGGATTAGGTGTTGCGAAAATTGATGGCTATCCATTATTTATCGAAAATGCTTTGCCAGGTGAACAAGTGGAGATCCTTGTCGTAAAAGCAGGCAATAAATTTGGCTACGGTAAGGTCGAAAACTGGTTGACGACGTCACCAGACCGTCAAGAAATCACTAGTAATGTTCTATTGCGTACAGGAATCGCTCCGTTAGCCCATTTAAGTTATGAGCAACAATTAGTATTCAAACAAAAACAAGTCGAACATGTTTTAGCTAAAATCGCTAAAATGCCTGAAGTCACTGTACAACCAACAATCGGTATGGAAGAACCTACAGGCTATCGTAATAAAGCACAGATTCCTGTTCGTCGCGTCGAAGGCGAATTAGTGACTGGTTTTTACAAGAAAAATAGTCATGACTTAGTGGAAATAGAAGATTTCTTCATCCAAGACCCACAAATCGATCAAGCCATCATCAAGGTAAGAGACATCTTGCAACGTTTCCAAGTACGTGGCTACAATGAAGAAAAAAATGAAGGACAAATTCGTCATATCATTGTTCGAAGAGGTCATTACACGCATCAAATGATGGTGGTTTTAGTCACTCGAAAAGAAAAATTCTTCAAATCGAAAGAAATCGCTGAAGCCATCCATGAAGCTTTACCGGAAGTAGTGTCAGTGATCCAAAATATCAACGAAGAAAAAACGAATGTCATTTTAGGAGAAAAAGAAAAAGTTCTTTTTGGTCAATCATATATCGAAGATCAGCTACTTGGTAAGACCTATCGTATTTCTTCTAAATCCTTTTATCAGGTCAATACATTACAAACCGAAGTATTGTATCAAAAAGCGATCGAATTTGCTGAATTGAAAAAAGAGGATGTCGTGATTGATGCATATTCAGGAATTGGAACGATTGGTTTATCCATAGCGGATCAAGTAGCAAATGTTTATGGAATGGAAATCGTACCAGCAGCGATTGAAGATGCGCAGTTCAACGCATTGACAAATAAAATCGAAAATGCGCATTATGAAGTTGGAAAAGCTGAAACAGTCATGAAAAAATGGCAAGAAAAAGGAATCAAACCAACTGTTTTAGTTGTCGATCCTCCAAGAAAAGGTTTAGACGCACGCTTTATTGATTCAGCAATCGAGATGGCTCCTGAGCGAATCGTTTATATCTCATGCAATCCTGCAACCTTTGCTAGAGATGTGAAGTTGTTTGCAGAAGACGGTTATCAGTTAGAAAAAGTCCAACCAGTTGATTTATTCCCACAAACGCACCATGTAGAATGTGTCGGATTATTACGCAAAGGGTAAGTGATTTAAATAGATGAGCGCAAGGCATTATATCCTATACACTCATTTTAGAAGACGTTTCTGTCAAAAGAAACGTCTTTTTTTCAGGTGAGTGATAATATTAGTTATCAAGGAGAGCTCTTCTAAAAATGGTATCGTACTCAAAATAGAAAGAAGAGAACCGAGTTGTCACTTACAATAAGCAACGTACATATAGTTTTCACTTTTAGAAAGGCAATCCACTAAACCTTCACATTAAAGATGGAGAAGATAAACTAGATATCCTTGATACAAATAGAGTATGGATTTTGACAACTAGCAAAAGATATTAAAAAAATTTGGGTCTACTCCTGAATGTATTCGTTACTCCTTAGGTCAAAAATTGTGTCAAATAAACTATTGATACTATCCATATTAGACATCTTAAAAATTTTGGTGTATAAAGTTTACAAACTTTTAGTGGTTTTATAGATGCAAAGTATCAGCATTTTGTTGATATTTTTGCTGCAATATTCTCATGACAGGCGGTTTGGTATCTAAGCATTAGCGCTATGATTGGAAAATGGAAAAACAACGAGAAAATCTCTATAAAAATTAACTCAGCCAAGGATATTTTTTACAAACGCTTCCATTTCTTGAGCATAATCATTAAAATCCAATCGTCTAAACATATCGATAAATGAATCAATCGTGCTGAATTTTTTGAGAGTAGGATCATACTTACATTTTAAGATCTCAGTAAAAATATTATATAAAATACGTTCTCTTACATAATTGATCGTGTTGAAACTTTTTAGTTCGGCTAAATAGAAGTTCATATTTTCAAGTTCATCTCTTTCAAATTTCAACATGATAACGTTGATTATAAAGAAGCTATATAATTTGTAAAATTTAAAACTTCCACGCACATTCCGATATTTTTTTCGAAGAATTTTTACTTTTGAAAAAATATAAGCATCATTAAAAAGCGAGAGACAGTTTGAGAATAAATTTAATTCGAATGCTCCCCATACTTCTACATCATTTAAATAGTTTTTAATAACCATGATTTCATTTTCTTTGATAATAAATTTTTTAGCTCTGACTTTTCGATATAATAATAATTTGTATTGGATAAATAGGTAATAATAATAGAAATCATTACTTTCCAGGTATAGCTGATATGTATGGTTGATTTTTTCTTCTAAGTCAGTCCAGTTATACGTATAATAGGCTTTTTCCAATACTTTATTCGCTTTTTCCTTATTTGTAGCGACTGTTTGATTTGGCCATTCTTCATTAAAATGTAGTAAAAAGTAATCTTCAACAGAAATATTTAATCTGTCCAAGTACAATTGGAACAAATTCAAAGAAATATTAGTTCCAGTATTTTCGAAAGAAGAAAGAGTTGTTCGGCTACAAATCCCTTCGCTTAGAGTTCTCTGACTTATATTTCTTTCTTTGCGTAATTTTTTTATTATTTCATGATGTTTCATGGGTAACCACCTCTCTTGACGGAAATCTGTACATTCTGGAAACATTATATCATATTCTAGATATAATATTTCTAGCGATAGCTATAGTATCTAATAATAAAATTTATATTTTTAAGTTTCAAAAAATAAATGCTGACGAATTAAAATATTGGAGGCGATTCTATGGATTCTATTTACTTTGACAACGCATCTACATCATTTCCTAAGAGTAAAAAAGTATTGGAAAGTATTTCAGATTTTATACAAAATACTGACGGTAGTTACAATCGTACAGAATCAACTGAAGAAAGTGATTATATCTTTGAAACTAGGAGAAAACTAGCAGAGCTTATAGGAGTAAAGTATCCAACTCATATTATATTTACAAGTAATGCAACAGAAGCTCTGAATACCATTATTTTAGGATTCGCAAATAAAAACGCAAATATAGTTTCTACTGTCACTGAACATAATTCGGTAATACGTCCGTTAACCTATTTACAAAAGATTAGAAATATAACAGTTGATTGGGCTAAATGTGATCGCTATGGTTTAATCAATGTAGATGAACTAATAGATTTTGTCGATGAAAAAACAGATCTTGTTATAGTGAACCATGGTTCAAATGTAACTGGTCAAGTACAACCAATCGCCGAGATTTGTAAACGTGTCAAACAAAAAGGAGATATTCCTATTTTGATTGACATGTCTCAGACCTTAGGGCATATAGAAATTGATAATAATAACCTTGAAGCAGATTTCATCGTTTTTACTGGTCATAAAGCTTTGAAAGCGTTATCCGGTATTGGTGGGTTTTATATCAACCCCAAGCATACTAGTATTTCTCCTTTGAAAGTTGGTGGCACCGGTGTTTTGTCAGAACTTCTTAGTCAGCCAAGGACTCTCCCATATTACTTTGAATCAGGAACATTGAACTATCCAGGAATTTTCTCTTTGTATTGTAGTTTATCAGAAATGTCTACAGAGACTTTAAAAAATAAAAAGGAATACATATATACTCTGACGCATTATTTAATAAATAAGTTAACTGATATGCATAATATTGATATTTATAGCAATGCCAATGTATTAGGTATCGTTTCTTTTAATATTAATGGAATGATTGCTGCACGAGTTTCTAGCTTACTTCAAAAAGAAAATATTAAGACACGCTCAGGTTTACTATGCGCACCCTTTTTACACCATCATATCCATGACAATGTATATGGTTGTGTGAGGATTAGTTTATCTGAATCAAATACAAAGGAAGAGACAGACAAACTTATAGATATCTTGGAAGGGATTTGTAACAAGGTGGGAGAATATCAAAATATTAAGCTTCCAAGGGTTTATGAATTGCCTATTCCAGAAAGGAAGTATTTCAATGCAAAATAAAACGATTGATTTTTGTACATTTTGTTCTCAGGAAAAAGATAAAATTTATATCAAAACTGAAAATTTTACAGTCTGGTTAGCTATCGGTCAAATTGTTGAAGGTTATTCGCTAATTATGCCTAATGATCATTACCATTGTATTGGTGCTCTGCCAGATATTTTAAAAAAAGAATATCTTCAATTAAAACAAAAAGTACGAAATTTATTAACTAAGTATTATGGGGCGTGTATTTTTTATGAACATGGACGTGTAGGTTATTGTAATGTACAACCTGGAGAGCAATTATGCTACCATGGACACTTGCATGCGGTACCTGTTGCGATTGACTTACTAGAAAGTTTTAAAGCTGATGGATTATTTCCTATCGAGTTAGAAGATGATCGTGAATTTTTCAAAGCGTATATGGAGTATGGACATTATTTATATTATGAAGATGTAACTTCAAAGAAGTTTCTTGTACCAATAACGCAACCTTTACAAAGACAGTATTTAAGGTTTATAACTGCAATAAAAATTGGAAGACCAGAATTAGCAAGCTGGCAAGAATATCCTGAGTGGAATAAATTTTACTCAGCGAAGAAAAAGTTAACTATAGGTGAAAATAATGAATAAACTAATTAGAACCAAATTAAGAGAAAAAATACTTGAAACTAATCCAAATGCTACATTCATTGATTTAACGTCTATTGAAGTAGAAAGTGAACTTAAAAAAAAATTATTAGAGGAAGTACAAGAATTTATTGAAGCTAAAAGTGTGTATGAAAAAAATGAAGAGATGGCAGATATTCTAGAAGTGATCGATGCATTTTATAGTATTGACTTATTAAAGAAAGAACATGTATTGCACGCTAAAACTAAAAAGTACGAAGAACGAGGTGGGTTTAATGAAGGAATATATTGGAAACAGTAATATCCATTCCTTTGTAACTGTAGCAATGAACAAACCGAAAGAATTGAATCGATTATTGGAATATATCGAGAAGATGATTTGCCCTGATCTTTACCAATTTGAATGGATTATTGTAACAAATGACTTAATTTCAACTAGTTCTATTCTAAATGTATCAATTTATGAACATGCACAAGGAAATATTTCTCAATTAAGAAATTATGGGGCTAATTTTGCAAAAGGAGAATTTATAACTTTTATAGACGTAGATATGATATTTAAGCAAGATTTTTTAGAAGAAATTATTCTTAAATTGAAAAAAGTTACAAATAAAACTGTGCTTTTACATTATATTTATGCGTTTAATGTAGAAGATACTCTACTTAATCGATCTACTTTTGAAAAAATATCTCCGATGAATGTTGGCCAGTTTTTAAAAACATATGAGGACGTCTGGAGTGATTATAGAAAAGATGTTTTTCAACTGTATAAAGATGATCTCTCAACGTTGAGAGCTCCCTGGGTATATGGATGGAGTGGTGCTTTTACATGTAATAATGTCGAATTTATGAAAGTGAGAGGATTTGATGAATCGTTTAATGGTTGGGGAGCAGAAGATACGGATTTGTCTTATCGATTATTTCTAAATAATAACACTTTTATAATTTCTGAAAAATCTCCGGTAGTTCATTATCCACATGCAAGTAAGTCAAAAAATATTTCCAAGGAGTATTTTAATAATAGGTGCAAACTTTTTATGAAGAACCCAGCAATGGAAAGTGAATTATATAAATACGTTACAGGGATAAATTTGAATAACGTTCTCGATAAATTAGAAGTAACTGTTATTTGTTCGATGTCACCAGTTTATGCTCACCATGACTTGAGTGCTATCAAGTCAAAAATGAAAAGCAATAATTTATTTATAGGAAGTGACTCACTTGGAATATTAAAACAGTTATTGCCCCAAGAAATATTAGTATGGTCCGATAGGTTTGAACAAGTTGTTAATGATTATCTGCCGATGATCAAGACGTCTAAATATTTTGGTGTTTCTACGGATTACAAGAATAACTATTTTGATTGCGTGTTTCTTTTTGACGCGGGAATTTCTATAATTCCAACTTTGAAAAAAAGAATTTTTATAGAAGCATCGAGAATTGGAGCGGAAGTATATCTTATTAAAGATCCTTTCTTTAATCCATTGGAAGAATTTAAATTAGAGACAATGGAATTTCTAAATGATGAAATAATAAATATTGAAATTTGAGGAGGTCTTTGGATGAGCTTAGCATTATGTTTAATGATGAAAAATGAAGAAGAATTTTTAGATAATTTTTTTCGAAACTGCTTTGCTGATGCTATTTATGTACTTGATACGGGATCAACTGATAAATCAATTCAAATTGCGCAAAAATATACAACTAATATTTATAGTAAGCCTTTTAATAATGACTTTTCAGCTATGAGAAATTATTTGCTAGAGCAAGTAGAAGAAGATTGGATAATATTCTTGGATGCAGATGAACTACTATTGAAAGCGGATTGGAACACAATTAGACAATATATAAAAAGTAAAAGTGATGATAGTAAAATTGGTGGCTATAGATTTTTAAGGTATAACTTTTTTGGAACAGGTGGGTGGTATTCTGACTCAATGGTAAAATTATTTCGGAATCAATGTGGCTTTAAATATTATAAAAAAGCCACCGAAAAAATAGAACCATCAATTAAATGTAAAGGTTTTTGTGTGGATGATATTCCTGTTACACTCAATCATTTAGGTCATATGAGGTCTTTCAAAGAACGTCAAAGAAAAAATGAAAAGTATATTCAAATAATGAATGAGCAAATTTTGAATAATCCAAAAGAGATATTAGCCAAATCTTATTTGGCAATCATTCAAAGAAATGCAGGTAAACTAAAATTGGCAAAAAAGAATGCGCAAGAAGCAGCAGAAGCTAATCCAAATAGTGAAATTGCTCAACTCTTTTTAGGATATATTTTTAGAAGCGAAAATGATATTCATCGATCAAAAGACCAATTTCAAAAAGTACTAATCATTAATCCTAAGAATACTAGGGCTCTAAATTCATTAGGAATAACAGAACTATGTTGTGGAAATTATGAAGTTGCTAGGGAATTATTCAAGAAAGCATTTGAAATTTCACCTCTGTGTATACATATATATATAAATATAGGGCTTACCTACTTTTTTTCTGAGAACTATTTTCAAGCACTCTCATTTTTCAAACACGTGCTTGAAATCAATCCATATTTTGGTATCGCTACAACTCAAGGAATATTAGAGATGGACTTTTACAAGTCGCATTATTATGAAACAATTCCTAATTATTGGGGATTGAGAACATATATCACAATTTGTGAAAAGGAGTTAGATAATGATGGATTCTATTTTTTTTATAAGTGATATCGATGGAACAATCTATAGAGAGAAAAAAGTAACAGAAGAGGAATTATTCTTTTTAAGTTCTGTATCTAAAAAGTATCCAATTGTTTTGGCTACAGGAAGAAATTATGCAATGTTCCATCGTTTTATACAAGAATATAGCTTTGAATATGAATATTGTATACTGAATAATGGTGCTTTAGTAATGGATAAAAACGGTTCAATACTTGTAAGCTTAAATATGAAAACCAATATGATATTACCGCTAGTTCAAGAAATGTTAGAAAAAAAAGAGATCATTATCAATATGACATTTAGTCATCTTCAACAGAATATTTTTTTAGAAGGAATCCATAGTAATAACTTTTTGAATAGAACATCCAACATTCCATTAATAACTAACTCAATTACACTAGAAGTCAATAGTTATAAAGGACTAAGTGATGAAATAGACAATTTTACAAAAACGATAGAACAAACTGGCTTTCAGGTGAATAGGAATAAAAAATATATTGATATTTCACCACTTGGGAGTGGGAAGGCTAGTGCCATTATTTGTTTAGGAAATTTAGTTAAGATTGACGTCAGCAATTCAATCATTGTTGGAGATGAATTAAATGATAAAGAGATGCTTATGCTTACGGAAAAGTCTTACTGCATGGTTAATGGAAATAGTGAATTATTTACTGTAGCAAATAATATTATTAGTTCACTCACAGAAATCTCCTTAAAAAAGGAAGAACGAAATGAATAAAGTATACAGTACGATTGAAAATAATTTACTTTTAAAAATATTGCGAAATAGTTTTATTTCATTGATGCCAATTACGATTATCAGTTCTTTTTTTATTCTGATAGTGAATTTTCCTATCCCAACTTTTACTAAATTTATGGAAAAAAATTTCAATTTATTATGGACGACTGCCCTTCCTTCAATTCCCAATGCTTTTAATAATTTGATAGGTTTGTTTATTTTAATATCGATTGCCTATAATTATTGTAAAATAAAAGAGAAAGATTATATACTGTACATCACATCGACAATATTCGCTTATTTTATTTTTTTGCCGCTTGAATCCCCAGATCAATTGATCGATTCACTTGGCTCACAAGGTATATTCTTTTCGATGCTTTGTGCTCTTATGACGTGCGGTATATTAACTGTAAGTTTTAAAAAGAAAAGAAAGATTAATCTACATTCTTCTGTCCCGAAAGAAGTAGCAGAAAGCTTTGAGTATTTATTACCATTGTTGGGGACCACGTTAGTATTATTTTTTGTAAAATTAGTGTTAGTATTTTTTAAAATAGAAAATCCATCTAGTATGATTAATGGATTGATCCAAGTACCGATCACGAATTTAGGTAGCACTCTTCCAGCAGTTATCATAATCAATCTGGGAATTACATTATTATGGTTTTTTGGATTTAATGGGAGTTATCTATTTAATTCAGTAATGAATCCGATTTATTTTTCATTAAATATGGAAAATCTTTTGAGTATAACAAATGGAGAAGTTCCCCCAAATATTATTACTGGAACCTTCCAATCTTTATTTATTAATTATGGAGGAAGTGGTAGTACCCTAGCATTAACTCTAGCAATACTATTCTTCTCAAAGAATAACGACAAAAAAAGTATAGCAAAAGTCTCATTGATACCAGGTTTATTTAACATAAACGAGCCGATAATTTATGGCTTTCCGATCTTACTAAACTTTAGAGTATTTATCCCATTTATTCTTTGTCCAGCAGTTAATACAATTATTGCTTATTTTTCTATGAGTATAGGAATTGTAGCGAAAACAAATGGCATCCAAATTCCATGGACGACACCACCTATTATTTCTGGATTCTTAGCCTCGGGAGTTTCTGGTGCCTTTTTGCAAATGGCTTTGATTGTATTGAACATCATGATATATGCGCCGTTCATAAGGACTAAAAATAAAGGAACATTTATTGGGTAAACACGACATGCTGTACTTTAATTTTGTTGCGGCGATTCCTCATCATGCCACGATTGCACTAATCAACTTCCAGGCAGCAACAAGTTAGTGCTCTTCATCTGCTTTTTGTATTAGTTTTTTATAATGAGAAAAGTTACGTGATCTTATCCTGTGATGAACACACAAAAACCGTGCGCTTTTATGATAAAATCATAAAGAAATCAATAAGTTTGAAGTTTCCAAGTAAAAATGTGTTACAATAACGAAGTGTGTATCATAGTAGTAAAAAAGTGAATAGAGTAAAAGAGGGAAACAGATGAATTCAAAAGAAAAAATGCTTGAAATAATCAAAAAGAAACAAGGTGGCGGTCGAGTAGAAAAGATGGCTACTCCAAAAAATGATCGTAGCAATATGAGAAAAGGACCTAAAATCTATAATAAATAGTAAACGTCTGACAAGTATCGGCTAAATTATTTATTAATAAAAACTGACATCAGTGATTAATCACTGGTGTCTTTTTTGTCTTAAAATAAAGAAGTAGGTCTTTAAAACATAAAAGTTCGTACAAATATAAAGGATTAATGGTTAAAAAAGTAGAGAGAACGGATTACTCGAAAAAAATACGTCATCTATTTTAATTTTTTTAAATTACATTAATTGAAATGTAAAAAACGATAGTTATCGTTATTTTATTATATGTTCTTTTTTAACATAAAATAATCAATAAATTAAAAATACATAAAAAAGCTTTTTTAATAATGTTTTAATTTGTATTTACATAGTTATTTCATAAGAAATTCAATTTGAAGAAAAAAATGTGTTTAGAAAAAAGTTATTTAATGTTAAGGTGTTGATGAAGGTAGCTAGGAGTAAATATAACTAAATCCTATTTTATTTACGATGAGTTATCTTCTTTTCAAAGAAATTATTATTTGATAATGAAATAGGAGGGAGAAAAAATGGAAGAATATTTCTCAATAATTCCTGAAGAATTAAATGAGAAAACCGGACTGAATGAGAGGCAAATCGAAGAAAGGATCTTAAAAAACAAATCAAATCAACTAGATACGCAATCTGCTGGAAAAACGACAAAAGAAATTATTCTGAAAAATTGTATGACTTTATTTAATTTTTTAAATGTCATGTTGTTTATTACAGTTATATCTATCGGTTCCTTTAGAAATAGCTTTTTTATGGTTTCGATTTTAGTCAATACATCCATGGGGATATTTCAGGAAATCAAAGCGAAAAAAACGATTGAAAAACTGAGTGTTCTAAAGCAAAATCAAGTGACTGTCTTGCGTGGAGGGAAAGAGGTGACGATTAAAAAAGAAGAAATCGTCTTAGATGATCTTCTATTTTTAGCAAAGGGTATGCAAGTGCCAGTGGATGTTTGTGCGCTTTCTCAAGGATTGTTCGTCGATGAATCAATGATTACAGGAGAATCAGAGCTAGTCGAAAAAATGAGAGGGGATACGATTTATTCTGGCAGTTTAGTGATGCAGGGGAAAATTAAATCAATTGTTACCCAGGTGGGTGAAGAAACATACATAGCAAAATTAACGAAGGAAGCCAAATCGTTTAAACCAATGCGTTCAAAAATACAAATAGCCATCGATCGCATTTTGAGAGTGATTGCGATAGGCATTATCCCTATTGCACTGCTTGTGCTGCTGAATCAATTTGTTCTCAGTGCCATGGATCTATCTTTAGTTGAGTCCAGGAAACTAGCGATTATTGGTAGCACGACTGCGATTTCTAGTTTGATTCCAGAAGGGTTAGTATTATTGACTTCTGTCGCTTTAGCTGCTGGAGTGATCAAACTTTCTAAAATCAAGGTCTTAGCTCAAAGTTTGCCGGCAATCGAGACACTTGCAAGAGTCGATGTATTGTGTCTTGATAAAACAGGCACAATCACAGAAGGAAAAATGTGTGTTGAAGAAGTGGTCTATTATCATAAAACCAAAGAAGAAGTAGATGCAACGATTGCATTTTTACTCAAACAAGATACGGAATCAAATATGTCCACGGAAGCATTAAAGAAAGTATTTCATGAAGACACTTCTTATCGGTTCAAAAAAGAAAACTATGTGCCATTTTCTTCTGAGAGCAAATCGCAAGCGATTGAAATAAACGGTCAAGGAACGTTTGTACTTGGTGCTTTCGACTTGATTGTAAATAATATCGAAACATCAATAAAAGTAGAGATCGAAAGTGCTTTAAAAGCTGGTTATCGTATCCTTGCTTTCGCACATACGCCTTCTTCTATCATGGATAATCAAGTACCGAAAGACGGTCAGATCATTGCCTTGATCTTGATCAAAGATAAAGCAAAATCAGATGCCAAACAAATACTTACCTATTTCAAAGAACAAGGAATCAAAGTGAAAATCATCTAGGGAGACCATCCAGATACCGTTGCAGGTATTGCAAGGGATGTTGGGATCAAAGGAAAAGCAATCAGTTCAAAAGAGATACCTGACTCAAAAAATGAATTGCGAGAAATCGTAGAAGAAACCAGTATTTTCGGTCGCATCACACCAGATCAAAAAAGAGATTTGGTTCAAGCTTTGCAAGAGAACGGACATACAGTAGCCATGGTTGGAGATGGGATCAATGATATCTTGGCACTGAAAAAATCAGATTGTGGAATCACCTTTGGGATAGCAAGTGAAGCGGTGAAATCAGTGACTCATTTTATTTTACTAGAAGGGAACTTCTCAGTTTTGCCACAAGTTGTCAGAGAAGGAAGAAAAGTAATCAATAATATCAATCGTGTCGCTGGGATGAATATCTTACGTGTGATCTATGCGTTAACTCTGATCTTATTATTGACCTTTTCTAGGCAGCTGTTTCCGATTGAATCGATCAATCTTGCTTTAGTTAGTTCTTTAGCAATCGGTGTACCTTGTGCATTGTTGATTTTAGAAAATGACGACCAAAAAATCAAAGATGATTTTTTCCGACGAATCAAAATCTATGTTATTCCAGCAGGTGTGACGATTGGTTTGACCATCATGGTCATGTATATGATTACATATTATGCACCTATCTATTCGAAATTTGTAGGAAATATCGAAGTACAATTATATGTAGATTTTGTCGTTGACGCCACGTTGATCATTGGGCTGACTCAATTTTATTTATTGTATTTACTTTGTCGCCCACTAACGGTTTATCGGATCAAAATTTTGTTTTTCTCTCTAGGTTTATTTTTTATTAGCTACTTTATTCCTGTTGTGAATGAATTTTTTGGCTTGTCGCCGGTGCATTCTTTCAGATTTTTTGTTCCTGTCGTATTATCTATTGTTTTATTGACGATCATTAGCCGTATAGTGAGAGATCATACGCAATGGAAAAGTCCAACGGTTCTATTATTGACATTCTTTTTGTTCACCGCAGTTGCAGGAATTGGTCTGTATTTGCAACAACTTCATAAAGATAACGTTGTGACAACCACTTATTGGGGAAAAATCCCAGAAGCGTTTGACCCATTGACTGAACCGATTGTCGATCCGGAGAAGAAAGCAGTACTCCAACCGCTGACCGATAAATTAGAAGTAGGGGCAAGCCAAACAGTTTCGATTTCTTATGAAGGAGAAGAATTAGCAAAGTTAGAGATTCTGCCTAATGTAAGTATGTTTGATAAGCAAGGGATTGAACGAAAATTGAATTTACCGATGGTTGAAGGAAACCCAGCTGAGACACTGCATCCTGGAGTATATGTAAAAGCCGAGGCAAGTAACGTCTCTCTTCATAGTTGGGTGATCGTAGATGCTAAAGATGTTCCGACAGAAGTAAAAAAGCAATTAATTGAATAATCGCAACGAATGAAAGGTGGTGATGCTTATGGAGTGAGTAATGATTTTGACACAAGATCCATTTAAACTTTTAGTGAAGGAGCAAAAAAAATGAGAATGAGATGTTTATTGATCAGCAGTGCATTGATGCTTCTATTTGTTGGTTCCTACAATGTGAAAGAGTCTTGCTTGAATGATTTGACTGATAAAAATGCTGATTTTTCAGGAATCATTGCTGCTGCTGACCTGCCGTCTTTGGAGTATTGGGTGGACGAAGTCATTTATGGAAAAGGGGTGAGAGATCTTGAACTCAAATTGAAGTTACAAGATATTAAGAAAAACAAGGATTGTACTTTCTTGAGACAACTGTCAGAAAGAGATGTGATCATCAATGTGGATGGTGATAGATGGTTGCAGGATACAGTAAGTAATAGTCGCAAAGTCTATGTCTATTTGACAAAAGAACGTCGCTTTGTAGGAAGTGGACCGATTAAAGAATTACCGATCGAATCCATTCAAGCGGTGCGTTTCGAACATACAAAAAATTCAAATTAAAAGGAATGGTGAAAAATGATGGAAAATTCAATTCAAAAATTAGCAGGAATCTCTGCAATGTTATTTAGTGTGGTTTTACTAGTCGGAAGATTATTTCGGGTCATTGTTGATGGGCAAACGAATAGTACGATATCGATTATCTTGAATGGCATGAATTTCATTGTCCTGTTTCTGTTGATCTATGCTTGGCAAAAAATAAAACAACAACGAAAATCGTCCACGCCGCATTTTCTTACTCTTATTGGTCTGGGAATTGCGCAATCTGTGATTATCATTCACCAAGTTCATACGACGATAAATTACGCAGGGATCATTTTGCTATTAGTTGGTGGATTTTTAGTCTACAGTTGCGGCATCACCCATTTTGTAAAAAGATGAAAAAGATTTGGAAAACAAAAAAACAATGGGACAACTGAGTAAATTATCTGGCGGATAAGCACTAACGTTGTCGCATTGCTCATTAAGTATAGCTAGATAACAGACATGAGTCAAGAATGTTCATTGAAACAATCCATTCGTTCTTGACTCATTGTATGTTCAAAGAATGAAATCGACAGATGAAAAATAGGGGTGGACGTTATGAAATTACTATTCCTGATGTTATTGCTTCTTTTTTGTGGCTGTACGGTAGAAAATCAACCGTCTTTGAAAGATCTATATCCTAATCAAGAGGCTGAAACAACCTATCATGAGATGGTCGATTATTTTAATTTACATGTCACATATTATAAAGAACACTGGCAATACGGTGACCAACAAACGAAGGAAGAATATAGCTACATCACTGAAAACTTAAACAAAAATGGACACTTTCAACGATCTAGTGTAGAACAAAATCAAGAAAACAAGGTCTACTATCGTGGTTTTATTGATGGAGATTTGATTACGGAATCGATTCTAGATGAATCAACCAATGCGTTTCAATTCAATGAGCGCTTTTTATTGCATACCGGAACCTTTATGGGGAATCTATTGAAAAATCAAGAGGGTTGTACCATCTTGAAGAGTCAGCGTCAGGACCACAAGGAGAAGATTGAGTTGAGTTTTGATTTCAAGATCGATGAATCACTCTATCTAAAGATGTTTTTTACAATTGGAGAATCAGGTTTCTTAAAAGAAATAAAAACTCGTTATTTCGATCGACAAGATGCGTTAGCTACCAATCAATTTATTTACTATGAAGATGTTCAAATCAACAGTATCAATGAAAAAAAAGAATTACCTGTGGAACAAATTCGACAAGAAATCATCTTTGCAGATGAGTCATATCACACATTAATGAAAGAACTAACGGATACGAATGAGCTGACGTTAGTCGCTTTTGATGAATTTGTGACACAAAAAGAGTATCCGATTGGATCGAATATTTACACACAGTTATGGATGATGGCTGAAGGCGATTCAAAGGAAAAATTGCTGCTGCTTCTTGAACAGTTAGGTGCAACAATCGATGAATTTAATATGCTTCAATTAAATGAATTCCGTCGATTTGACGAGTTTATAGCCCCGCATAGTTTCTTTTTGCACTATATCGCAGAGTTGGTACAAGAAGCCTTCCCTAATGGGTTACTTAAAGCTTATGAAGAAGGAGAACATTCCTTTGTTCGATCTGTCCATCAACTAAGGATGTACCTAGATAAACTAAATTTGTCGTATGTCCGTAATCATTTTAAAAAAAATGGAATGACCGACGAGGAGGCATTAGCGGAATATGGGAAACGATGGGGAGTGGAACAGCAGTATTCTCCCGCTCGATTTCACAATAAATATCCCAAAAACAAAACATTCAAAGAAAGTATCATCGGCAGAGAAAACCGAAAAATATTGGTTAATAGAGGCTTTCACTCTGAATTTATCTTGAATCCTGAAGGGAACTTTGTGAGTAGCTGGAATGTATTAAAAATGGAAAATGGTCGAGTAGATAGTAACCCGGCACACTATTCATTTCATTTCGACTTGCGAAAAGAATTACTTGATGGAGAATCGTTTAATTATGCCAGCAAAAATGATCGATTACATAAACTTTTAGATAGTTCCCCCTCAAAAAAACTTGATCATCAGGTTCGTCAACAAGCAAAAAAAGGTTGGATCAGCGCGAGTATCACAGAATACTTCCATCGGCACCCTAATATTTCGCCGATGATTCTTGGATTGTTACTCTTTTTGGCGTTTCATTTTTTTGTTCTTTTTTGTCATAGACAAAGAAAAAGAACAATAAACAAAAAAGTCAGATGAAAGGAGAGAGAACCTTCTATGCAGACGAGAACATATAAACAGATCGATGTCTTTGTTTTAGTGCTTGTGGTGACCATTTTAAGTGTTTATCTTATACGTAACCACAAGGAAGATTTATTTCAAGTGTTTCGCTGTCTTAATCTATTTTGAAAGACTCTCACACTTCGTTTTAGTTCGATTCTTTTCCTTCCTTGGTTGGCATCCATAGTCTAGTAGCTTCATTTGTGAATAGCCGCAAGTCTTAGACTTAGGGAAAAATTTTAGACGTTTCTCTCTAAGTCTACAGCAAAAATCGAGTAGTTCCTGGATACTATGCTATGAATGACTTGAAGCCCGTTCAATCAAGTGTAGTTTCAAATCTTTCCACTCCTCACGGGTCGGTATTTGGGCAATTTGAATCACTTCACAGGCCATTTTCTCCGTAAGATCATAGTTGCTGACGATGAGACAAGCTTCTAACTCGTCGATCTTTGTTTGTTTAATCGGTTGATCAAAAAGAAAAAGAGGGTGATACGTTTCAGGTAGCCACTTTTGGATCATAGCCATTAAAAAATTATCGTAGCCAGCATCTCCATGAAAAGTAAAGACGATTGTTTGCTTTTTCCTTCTTTGGATTTGCTGATAGGAGGATTGGATCATACTTAAAGATAGTGCAACGTCTTTTATGCAGGTCATTGGTAGGATCTCTTGCCATTTGAGTTGCTGCAATCGGTCTTGCCAGGAGTGATAGAGTAATTCAAAGGATGGATCGACTAAATGATCAATCGATAATGGGTGATTCTCAAAACCATCAGTGATTTTATTAAGCAAGCGTAGATTAGCTAAGTAAGCACTCATTTGCTCAATACCTTCCTTTGTTGTACCGTCAATCAGCGCTTCGTCGAGTAAAAATTGCTTGATCCATTTTTTGGCTGGTGCTTCTTCTTGGTAATGGGTCGCTTTATGCGATCTTGTCTCTTGATAGTTCGATGAGCTATAGGAAATACAGTGTAAAGCAATCAAATAAGCCCAAACTAGTTCATTTACAGCCAGCTGTTGAATCCCAAGAATTTCTCTCAGAAAAGGAGTGATTTTTTTTGAGAACCTTTTGAAGCTTTTTCTAGACTGGATCATACTCAATGTTTCTGAGGGGATTTCACCTTGTTTACGACGCAACCATCTTTCTTTTAAGATGGACAACCATAACGTGGCGCGAAAATTACTAATATGTAAATGAGACTGAAATACTTGCTCTAGTTCAGCGAACATGACTTTGTATGTCTCCTGAGAGAATAGATAGGAATGATCTGTAATGATCGTTCGTCGAAAACTCGTATAAAAGTTAAAAAAGAAAAAACGAATCTCGTTTTCTTTTCCAACAAGATCACCATTTTTGGGAGAGAGTTGGATTCGGTAGTTTTTTAGCTCATTGTTCATGTGTTGAATGATTTTGCGTAAAGCCGAACTAGACAAATGATACTCCAAGCGCATGGCTTCGAAGGATTGTTGATTTCCCTTAAGGCTACGGTCAATGATTTTATAAGTAATCGTTTCTCTAACAAGAGATAAAAGATAGGTATCCAGTGTTTCCCCATCGGGTATTTTTAAGCGGTAACCGATCATTTTGATTGATTGCAATTGAATCGATGGTGGTAATTTGGCACGCAATGCTTGAATATCTGAACGCAGAGTGGGAGGTGTACAGCCTATTTCTTGAACTAGTTCTGTGATCGAAGTGATGTCATTTCGTTTTCTCAAATAAGTAAGAATCTTGATTTGGCGATGTAATTGTTTATTTTCATGTAGTTTGAAAAAAGGTTCCATTAATTGCTCCTTTCGTTTGGGTGACTCTTATTCGATTGTTTTATTTTATCTTTCTTATTTTGGAAATACAAATCGATTCTCAAATATTTTTTTCAAAAAAAAAAAATAAAAAATTTTCTTTCACAGATTACGTTAGAATTTAGTTGGATGTTTTTTTATCTTTCTATAATTTGAGGAGTTGAATAAGGAATGGACCACAGAAAAATAGTAAAAGTGACAGCTTCAATGTTATTACTTATGAACGCATCCCAACAGAGTATCACGACATTTGCTGATCATTTAGACAGTGGACAAATGACAGAAGAGCTAGTCAATTCGACCATCGAAGAACCAACAGAGAACAGCCTGATGGAAACAGCAGAAAACGAAGCGATGGATGAACAGCAAACAAGCGAAACGCCAGAATCCCCAGCAACTGCTCCATCAGAAGTGCCGACAGAACCCACCACAGAAACAACTCCAGATGGAAATGCTGAGCTAGAGCAATCTACTGTCGATTCGACAGTTCCCACCACTGTGGAACAAGAAGTGACAGATGTTTCAAGTGAACCAGTTATTCCAGATCCAAATGCCAAGACTGAATGTTTTGAGATACAAGGAACAGAAGATCAATTAGCATCTGGTGTGTTTGGTAGCAGTCCTTGGCGGATCGACCAGGAAGGTGTATTGTACATAGATGCAGGGACATTAGGAGAAACAACATCAGCGGCTCGTGCACCTTGGTTTCCTCACCGTTCACTCATCAAAAAAGTCGTTCTTACTGGACCTGTGGTAGCAAATACTGACTCATTAGGACTATTTTTTGATATGAATCAGCTGACGACGATCGAGAATTTATCCAATCTAGATACAAGTCAAGTCACGAATATGGATTATTTCTTTGCATGGTGCCAGCAGCTGACCTCATTGGATCTTACAGCTTTTGATACCCAAAATGTTCGTTCGATGAACTATATGTTCAATGGGGTGTCTTCTGTTAGCACGCTCGATCTAAGCAACTTCAATACAGCGAATGTCACTGAAATGAGTCATATATTTTATGGGATGAGCGGATTGACTTCATTAGATTTATCCAGTTTTAACACGATGAACGTGTCGAACATGAGCTACATGTTTTATGATTGCTCTGCTTTGACGACACTGGATGTAACTGGTTTTCAAACAGCCAACGTGACAAATTTCAGTCATATGTTCCGCGGTTGTTCCGGATTGTCTCAACTGGATCTTTCTAGTTTTGTAACGAGTCAAGCAACAGAAATGTCCTTCATGTTCCATGGCTGTTCGGGATTACAAGCGTTAGATGTGACACATTTTGATACGAGCAACGTTATGTACATGCATTATATGTTCCATGGCTGTTCCGGTTTGTCAGAACTTGATGTTAGCCGCTTTGATACGACAAACGTGACTTCCATGTACTATATGTTTTTCGGTTGTTCCGGTCTGACAGCGTTAGATGTTACGAACTTTTCAACAACTAACGTGACAACAATGAGTTTTATGTTTGCAGAATGTCTCAATTTAAAAGCAATCGATGTCAGTGGTTTTGATACGGAGAATATGCGATTTATGCGAGGAATGTTTAGAAACTGCAAAAAGATCACTGAATTGGATCTATCTCATTTTAAAACTGGCAAGGTGCAATTGCAGCAAGAGATGTTTGCTGGTACAACCTCTTTATCCAAAATTTCTTTAGGTATCCAGTTCTATTCTTTAACTGATACCAATATTCCTGAGTTGCTCGCTACAGAAGAGCATACGGGGTATTGGCAAAATGTGGGATCTGGCACAGAAGATGTCCCACTTGGTGAATATGTATTAAGCTCCTCTTCACTGATGACGACTTATCAAAACAGCATGGCGGATACTTATGTGTGGCAACCAATTGCTAGTGAGTCGATCCGCGCAATTGATTCAACGATCTATGTTGGTGATAGTTGGGAACCAATCGACAATTTTGTCTTAGCGACCGATCCAAATGGAGAATCAATTCCTTTTGATGAAAGTATGGTCAGTGGTACAGTGGATACGACGACAGCAGGAGTCTATCCAGTGACTTATACCAATGGATCTGCGAGTCAACAGATCAATGTGACTGTCGAAGAAAGTCAAGAATCCCTTCAAGTCATCGATTCGACGATCATTGTAGGTGATGCTTGGACACCAAGTGATAATTTTGTTTCCGCTACTGATCAAACGGGTGAAGCTGTTGTCTTTGATGAAAATATGGTCAGCGGCGAAGTCGATACGACACAGGTAGGCGAGTACAAGATCACCTATACTTTTGGGAGACTCAGTCGTGAAATCACAGTGACCGTCATTGCTAGTCAAGAAGCGATCAAGGCGACCGATTCAAGAATCCACACAGGGGATGTTTGGCATCCAAGCGATAATTTTATCTCAGCGACCAATAGAACAGGTGACACTTTGCCATTTGATGAAAGTATGGTGTCAGGCACCGTTGACACCGGACGAACAGGAAACTTCATCATTACTTATACGAATGGAGAAGCTTCTCAAAAAATCACAGTGACCGTGGTTGAAAATAGAGAAACGATCCAAGCAAAAAATGGCAGCATTTATGTCGGTGATAAGTGGGCGCCAAGTGATCAGTTTGTATCTGCTACAAACAAAGATGGGGAAATGATCGTTTTTGATGAAAGCATGGTCAGTGGTACGGTAGATACAACTAAAGCTGGCGATTATCCGTTGACTTATACCAACGGTCGAGCAACAGAAGAAGTTATGGTGGTTGTAAAAGAAAACGGAGAAACGATTGTAACAAAGGATCTTCAATTATATATCGGTGATACGTGGGACCCAAGCGATGGCTTTGTCTCCGCAACAAATCGCGAAGGGTTCACTCTCGCATTTGACCAGAATATGGTGTCAGGCGATGTTGATACCAACAAAGAAGGAACCTATACGATCACTTACACGAATGGTTCAGTTTCAGAAACAAGTCAAGTGACAGTGAGTAAACGAGGGACTGCCGGAGGAAATGCCAACGCAGGCGGAGGGAATACTCAGCAAAAGAAAACAGTCAATACCCCTGCGACACAACAAAAACAAGCCCAAGAAAATGCAGCAAAAAATTTACCAAAAACTGGTGAGATCCGATCTAGTGCAACCGTTCTTGGTTTTGCTCTTGTTGGAGGAGCAATCGGAACCTATATCTACAAGAAAAAGAAAAATCGTAAAGATTGAATCTTTAAAATCAAAAAGCCAACTTAGTTTCGGAGTGATCCTAGACTAAGTTGGTTTTTTTGTGCCTCAACTATTTTGAAATTGGCTATTGTATAAGCTTGCATAAAGTGTTGGTTGTTGCAATAGCTCTGTATGCGTTCCTGTTTCAATGATGTCTCCGTTTTGCATCACTACGATCATATCCGCATGTTCAATCGTTGACAGACGATGGGCAATCACAAAGCTGGTCCGGTTTTTAGTTAAAGCATCCATCGCTTCTTGGATCAAGGCTTCCGTACGTGTATCGACACTTGACGTTGCTTCATCTAAAATGACGACTGCAGGATTAGCTAAAATGACTCGTGCAATCGTTAAGAGCTGTTGTTGCCCTTGAGATATCGACCCATTTTCGCTTGAGATAATGGTGTCATAACCTTGTGGCAGCGTACGGATAAAATGATCACATTGAGCAATTTTAGCTGCTTGAATGATTTCATCTCTGGTTGCCTCTTTTTTGCCGTAAGCAATATTTTCTGCAACAGTACCTTCGAATAACCAAGTATTTTGTAGTACCATGCCAAATAGATTCCGTAATTCATGGCGCGGCAAATCAGTGATATCATGACCATCGAATAAAATCTGTCCGTCATTGATTTCATAAAAGCGCATCAAAAGATTCACAAGGGTTGTTTTTCCGGCGCCAGTTGGACCTACGATAGCAACTGTTTGTTTTGGTTTGACTGAGAAGTTAACATCCTTCATCAACGGTTTTTCTGGTGTATAACCAAAGCGCACATGTTTGAATTCAATAGCTCCTTGTGGTGTGATGATGGGATTTTCTACTGCCTGATCAATGGTTTCTTCTGGCTCATCCATGATCTCAAAGATTCGTTCGATGGACGCCATGGCTGATTGTACGGAATTGATGACATATGAAGCAGTGGAGATTGGTTCTGATATTTGATTGATATACTGCAAATACGCTTGTAAGAAACCAATCGTGATCCCACCAGATAAAACGGCTATTGCCCCAATGACCGCACTTGCGATAAACGCTAATTGATTGATCAAACGAATCGCTGGATAGATCGCAAAATTCATGAACTGCGCTTTTTTGAAAGCTTGCGATTGTTTTTCATTTGCTTTCTTGACTTCATCAATCGCTAATGCTTGTTGGTTGAAGGCCTTGATCACCAAATTCCCAGTTAGATATTCTTCTGCTTTATTATTCAAATCTCCCAGCTCTTCTTGGTTATGATCAGAAATTTGTTTATTCTTGTTTGCGAATTTTGTTGTGACAGTTGTGCTGATCATAATCAAAATAAGAACAAGTAAAGTCAATTTGATATCGATGTAAAACAACATGATACCAGCTAACAGGATCGTTACAAGAGAGGTGAAAAGTTGATTGATCCCTGTGAGCAATACTTGTGATAGCTGATTTAAACCTGTAGTTGTCCGACTGATGATATCACCAACTTGATGACGGTCATAGAAAGCCATTGGAAGAGCTTTGAATTTTTTTGTAACTTCTTTACGGACACGTAAGGTCACTCGTTCACTTAATGAAGCCATCGCTCGTTCTTGAATAAAGGAAGTGATACTACTTAGTAAGGAGAAGAGTATCAACAGAATCACTGGTAAAAGCAATGTTTCTCTTACATCTGTTACTGTCATATGATTAAGTCCAACCTCTTTGATCCGCCCGAGTAGTTGATCGATCCCGATACCCATGATTAGTGGCATAGCAACGACTAATGTATTACCGACCAAGCTGCAAAGTAACGAACCATAGAAGATTTTATGTTCAGGCTGGATCATTCGCCAGAAACGTTTCAAGCTTTGTTTTTTTATCGTTGTTTTAGTCATTTCCATCGACTCCCTCCTTCAACATACCTTGTGATTTCGCAAATTCCTGATACGAGCGATTGGTTTTCAATAGCGCTTCATGCGTGCCTTGTCCGACGATCCGTCCTTCATCTAAAACGATAATATTATCAGCGTTTATGATGGTACTTAGACGTTGTGCAATGATAATCAGTGTTTTATCTGCCATTTCACGTTGCAACGCCCCACGTAACTTAGCATCGGTTCGATAGTCCAATGCAGAGAAACTATCGTCAAAGACATAGATTTCAGCAGATTTGACTAACGCTCTAGCAATACACATCCTTTGCTTTTGGCCGCCAGAATAATTATCTCCGCCTTGAGCCACAAAGCTGTCCAATTGATCCGGTAGGTTTTCTAATACTTCATCCAATTGTGCGATGCGAATTGCTTTGGTTAGTTCTTCATCTGTCGCATGTTCGTTCCCCATCAATAGATTACTGCGAATCGTTCCACTAAATAAAAATGCTTTTTGGGGAACATAACTAATATAGCTTCGAAGCGTTTCTTGGTTCATTTCTGTGATTGGGGTGCCTGCGAATTTGATTTGCCCATTTGAAACATCGTTTAGACGTAGCAGTAATTTTGCAATCGTGCTTTTTCCTGAACCTGTTCCACCAACAATGGCTGTCGTTTTTCCTTTTGGTACAATAAAATCAATATCTTCCAATACAGGATCGGCGTTTTCGTTGTAGCGAAACGTCACATGTTCGAAGGATAAGAAAGTATCATCGACTGAATCGAAGGATAAAGTTTCTGGTTGGTCGGGATCTTTGATTTCGATTTCAGCTTGTAATACTTCTTCGATTCGTTTAAGACAAGAGATTGATTTTGGTACGATAACAAAAACCATTGCGGCAATCATCAAATAGGCAAGTGTCAACATCGAATATTCCACAATGGCAGTTACTGTACCGATTTGTAAGCTACCATTAGCCACCAAACCGCCACCAAACCACAAAATGGATGCATAAACGATACCCATGAGTAAAAAGGCGATCGGTGTGACCCAAGCAAAGATTCGATTGACTCGGATCATCTGTTGCGCGTAATTTTCAAAGGTTTCATTTGTTCTTTTTTCTTCATAATCTTGATTGTTGAAGGCACGGATCATATTGACACCTGTAAAGAATTCACGCAACGTTGTCGTGACACGATCCATCTTCGGTTGAATACTCAAAGATAAAGGGGTTCCTTTTTTCATCAAATAATACGTGATCAGCGCATAGATGAAGATCGAGCCTAACGTAATCAATGTCAACTTGACGGAATGCTCCAACATCATCAGAATCGTAAATAATGAAATAATTGGTGCAGGGATGATCATCTGACAGAACATGACGATCATTTGTTGGACGTTATCTACGTCATTGGTCATCCTAGTCAATAGTGAACCGGTATTAAATTGATCGACATCTTTCATCGACAATTGTTGAAATTTATTGAAAAAACTTGCTCGTGTCTGATAGCCAAATCGTGCGGCTAACAAAGCAGAACAGTAGCTTGAGGCAACTGCGGCAAAAGAGCCTAATAGAGCAACAAGTAACATTTGAATTCCAATTTGTTGGATTTGTTTCACTTCGCCACTTGCAATCCCTGTGTCTATGAGATCAGCTACTAACTTTGGCACACCAAGGGTTCCTAGCAGTTGTAAACAGATAAATAAAAGAGTAAGTAAAGCAATTCCTTTATTGTTTTTTATCGATATTTTTAATAGTTTCATGATGTTTCCTCCTTTTCCCGACAAATACGCATTCTACACCTTAAAGTTACTTGAAGGTCAAGAAGAAAAAGCATAAACTATCATTGAGGTGAAAGGTATGAAACGATTGTATTCGATTGGGGAAGTATCGGAGTTATTGGATATCCCTCGATCAACCATTCGATATTGGGATGCAGAAGGATTGATCCATGCAGCAAGAGAAGAGGAAAACGGGTATCGGTTGTTTGATATCGATGCTATTTTTCAAGTATATGACATCAATTTTTATCGAAAACTCGATATTCCCATGAAGCAAATGAAAAATCTATATAGTAAATCGTTAAATGAGATGTACGACATTTTAGCTGAAACGGAACAGCGTTTGGATCATGAGAAAAAAATCTTAGAACAAAAACATAAAGAAGTATTATCAAGAAAAAAACAGTTGAAAGAAATGATCGATAGTGAACCAGATAAATTTCCTGAAGAAGAAATTCCCTTTCAAAAAATCGTCGTGGCAGCATCTGATGACCTCTTATATTCAAAGGAATATCTAAAAAATTATTCAAGTTTCGTGATTTATTTTCCAGAAAATAATCAGAACAGTATTTATGGGTTCTGTACGGACGAGCACACGAAAGAACTCCCAGGTTCACAGACGATCTGGCAGAATGATCCTGCGAAAAAGTACGTGCGATTTCTACTAAAAGTCGAAGTGAACAACACAAAAAATAATAATCTATCTGAAGTAAAAGACAGGTTGCAAAAGCAAGGCTATCGATTAGGACAAACGATTGGTCAATACTTGTTGACCCATACGACAAAGGAAAAGATTTCCTTTGAATATTACCGAGCTTGGATCGAAGTGAGTGAGGGGAAGTAGGATTAGTTGACATTCGGAAGTAAACATGGGATAGTAATTGACAATATCAAAGCGTAGAAGAGAAGAGTAACTAACGGTCAACGGTAAAAAGAGACTCCGGTGGGTGAAAAAGGAGACCAGAAACCTTAGTGAAGATGAACTTGGAGCTTGTTTTACTAGTAAATGAGTAAAACCGGACTGCGACCGTTAACTCGCCGGATATCTGATGGTATCGTTGAGGCATTATTTGTGAGGATAATGCAAATAAGGGTGGTAACACGACGCATTCGTCCCTTTTGTCAAGACTTGGCAAAAGGGATGAGTGTTTTTTGTTTTCATCAGGTCTTTATCTACTACGCAATCTAAGGAGGAATTTTTTTATGACTACTCGTTCAACATCCCCATTTCGTTATGACATCGTCGGGAGCTTTTTGCGCCCAGAAAAGTTAAAAAAAGCACGAAAAGCATATAACGAATCGCTTATTTCTGCTACTGATTTGAAAGAGATAGAAGATGAAACCATTATCGATCTGATCAAAAAACAAGAAGCTGCTGGCTTACATGCGGTGACAGATGGTGAGTTTCGTCGGAGTTGGTGGCATTTGGACTTTTTCTTTGGTTTACAAGGTATCGAGTTTTTTGTACCTGAGCGTGGTTATCAGTTTCACGGAGAAGAGACACGTCCAGGAACGGTGATTGTAACAGAAAAAATCACAGGAGAGAGCCATCCTTTTGTGGACCATTTTCGGTTTACACGTACCCATACGACCGAGGGCATCGAAGTAAAGCAAACCATTCCAGCCCCAGCTCAACTGTTAGTAGAGTTGTTACGTCCAGACATTTTGCCTCATGTTCGTGCCATCTATCCGACAAACGAAGAACTTTTTCAAGATATCGTAACAGCTTATCGGCAAGTGATCGCGGATTTATATGAAGCAGGCGCCAGAACGATCCAATTGGATGATTGTACGTGGGGCGTATTAGTAGCACCTTTACCAGAAGGATTTTTAGCAGAGAGTGATAAAGAGGAAAGCGAGATTCGCAAAGAGTTGGCGCAGACCTATTTACAAATCAATAATGCGGTTCTTGGAAATCAACCACAAGATTTGATTTTGAATACCCATGTCTGTCGAGGGAATTACCACTCCACCTGGGCAGCAGCTGGCGGGTATGATGCTGTAGCTGAGCCATTATTTACGGAAGAAAATGTTCATGCCTATTATTTAGAATATGATAACGATCGTTCAGGCGGTTTTGAACCACTTGCGAAAGTTAGTGAAGAAAAACTCGTAGTATTAGGACTGATAACCTCAAAATCCGGCGAACTTGAAGATCGTCAAACAATCATCGAGCGAATTTATGAAGCTACTCGTTACATCCCTTTAGATCGATTATGTTTAAGCCCGCAATGCGGGTTCGCCTCCACCGAAGAAGGGAATATCTTGACAGAAGAAGCGCAATGGCAGAAAATTGCGTTGATCAAGAGTATTGCAGAAGAGGTCTGGAATTAAGTAAACGCCGATAAACCAAGTATTCAGAAAAACCGTTAAGAACAACTCAGTTGTGTTCATAGCGGTTTTTTTGCTGAAAAAAATCAATTCTTGGAGCTGATATTCAACACTAAGCTAAAAAATCGAAAAATATGAGAAGCTATTTTCCGATTTTCTATCTTACTGCTCAGGTCAGAGCGCTCATTTCACGACCTCTTGGCACAAAGCTTTCTCTTACCACTAATCGGGTGGGGTAGGTCAAAATAATGGGTTCGTCGCGGATTTGGTCGATTCTTTCGACGGCTAAGCGTACGGCGGCTTTACCGATGGATTTGGCATTGATTTGGACGGTGGTCAATCCAGGAGTTAGTTTACTGGCTGCTTCAATGTTGTCGAAGCTGGCGATCATGATGTCTTTACCGATGGCCAAATGGTGTTTTTTCATTGTGCGATAGACGCCGATTGCCATTGGATCGCTTCCTACAAGGAGTGCGGTTGGAAGTGGATCAGAGCTTTGGATCAGCTCTTCAGCTAATCGTTCACCGTCTTCTTCGGTCCAATTTCCCAGATAGTGCGTACTGTAATCTTGTAACTGGTGATCGGACATGAAATGCAAATAGGCACGGATGCGTTTTTCATCTGGATTGATCGTCTTGCCTCCTCGTTCATCCATATCGACTTGGTAGCCACCGATATAGGCGATCCGTTGATGCCCACTCTCTAGAAACAACTCTAAAACAGCTTTGGTCATTCGCTCCAAATCTCCATAAACCATATCGACTTCTTGTTGGATATCAGGATTATCAACAACGATCAAATGCTGATTTTGTGCCAATAGATCAGTGATCGACTGCTTCGTCACTGTTCCAACTACGATGATCGCTCCTAGTTGATCTAAGTCTTTCCATTCCTTAGGATTGTCAGAGAGATTGTAGATGCGATTCATACCAATATGCAGGCGGTTTGCTTCTTCTTCTAATCCCATACGTAATTCTTTGTAATAGACATCTTGTGCTTCACTTGCCTTACTGATCGTCGAGATCACACCGATCGATGGCATTCGTTTTTTGATATATTTTCGTTTATTGATATCATAGTTCAATTTTTCTGCAACTTTAAAAATCCGTTTCTTTGTTTCTGGTGCGACATGGATTGTCTTATCTTGATTCAATACGCGTGAAACAGTTGCAGGAGAGACATTCGCTTTTCGAGCGACATCACGAATCCCTACCATAAAATCACTCCTTTAAGAAATATAAAAAAAGTTATTGACAAATATGTTTAGTAAACAGTATACAGGAGTTAGTTAAAAAGTAAACGGTTTCTAAAAATTTGTGAGGTGAAGAAATGAAAAGACAATCATTGATTGCATTCGATTCGGAAACAAATGTTTTTCATTTGTCGAATCCATTGATTTCTTATGTGATGAAAATTGAAGAATCTGGCGTGTTGACCCATGTTCATTTTGGTAAAAAAGTGAGTAACTATACCGATAACAAAAAATACCCAAGAAGAGATCGTGGTTTTTCAGGAAATGTTCCTTTGCATGATGAGCGGGCATTTTCAAAAGATACGCTGCCACAAGAATTTTCGGGACACGGAAGTATGGATTATCGCATTCCAGCCACGATCATCACACGTGAGAATGGCTCTAGCTTGCTTGATTTAAGATATGAAACGTATCAGATCATCCAAGGTAAACCAAAACTTCCAGGGTTACCACAAACCTATGTATTGGATGAACAAGAGGCACAAACGTTATGTGTTACATTGAAAGATCGCGATTTACCAATTTATGTAGATCTATTTTATACGATCTATGAAAAACGAGGGGCCATCGTTCGATCTGCTAAGTATCGCAATCAAACGGAGCAAATGATCTGGTTAGATAAAGCAGCTTCTTTTCAATTAGATTTGACGAATTCGGGCAGATTTACTGAAGTGATCGCCTTACCTGGAGCCCACGCTAGAGAGCGTTTGATTTCGAGACAACGGATCACTGAGGGGGTGAAATCATTTGAAAGTCGACGAGGAAGCAGTAGTCACCAAATGAACAATTTTATCGCTTTGACACATACCCATACGACGGAAAGTCTTGGAGAAGCCATCGGTCTACAGTTTATCTATTCTGGCAATCATGCGTTCGAGATCGAAAAAGATCAAATCGATCAACTAAGAATTATTGGTGGCATCAATGCGTATCAGTTCAAATGGCAACTTTCAACCGATGAAGCGTTCCAAACGCCAGAAATGATCCTTTCTTATTCAGACGAAGGATTAAATGGCATGAGCCACATACATCATGAACTGCTGCGAGAACGTGTGGCACGTGGGAAACATCAGTACGAACCACGTCCAATCTTGGTCAATAATTGGGAAGCGACTTATTTTGATTTTACTAGCAAAAAAATCGAAGCACTGATCGATGAAGCAGCAGCGTTAGGTATGGAAATGTTCGTCTTAGATGACGGCTGGTTCGGAAAAAGAGATGCAGATACTTCTTCTTTAGGAGACTGGTTTGAGTATGAAGGGAAATTGGCGAATGGTTTGAAAGGCATTGCAGATTACGCCCATGAAAAGGGCCTAAAATTTGGGCTATGGGTAGAGCCTGAAATGATTTCGATCGATTCTGAATTGTATCGTCAGACGCCTGATTATTTGATGCAAGAACCAGCACGAACGCCTGCGGCATCTCGGTCGCAATTTGTTTTGGATTTTACACGAAAAGAAGTGCGAGATTCGATCAGTCAGCAATTACGAAAGATTTTGGATGAGGTACCGCTCGATTATGTGAAATGGGATATGAATCGCTCCTTATCAGATGTTTACTCTGCTTACGTGGAGAATCAGAATCAAGGAGAGGTCTATCACCGGTATGTTTTAGGATTATATGACCTTTTAGAAGAGTTGACCACAGCTTACCCAGATATTTTATGGGAAGGATGCTCAGGTGGAGGTGGCCGTTTTGACGCAGGAATCCTTTATTATATGCCACAATCCTGGACAAGTGACAATACCGATGCAATGGAACGGATCGATATCCAATATGGCACGAGTCTCGGCTATCCCATCTCATCCATGGGTGCCCATGTCTCCGCATCACCTAACCATCAAAGTGGACGTGTGACAGATTTAAAGACACGCGGGGATGTAGCGATGAGCGGGGTATTTGGTTATGAACTTGATTTGACCGCATTAGACGAACAAGAAAAGAGAATCATCAAAGAACAGATCAGCACGTATAAAGAAATTCGTCAAACCATCCAACAAGGAAAGTTTGACCGCTTAGAAAATCCCTTTGAACAAAACATTGCGGCGTGGCAATTTGTTTCTCCAAATAAAAAGGAGATCGTTGTCTTTATGGCACGACGATTAACTTCTGGACAACCGCCTTTTCATGAAATCCGCTTGGTTGGTTTGGAGGAAGGGATGTATCGTGAACGTAAAAGTTCATTGATTTATTCAGGCTCGGAGTTAATGACGATGGGGCTTTATCTCCCTGATTTTCACGGAGATTTTCAAACAGAAATGTTTCACTTTGAAAAAATAGCTACAGGAGAGGAAAAAGAAAATGCAAGCATCAATTGATTGGTTAGATGATCCCCAAGTTTTTCGTGTGAATCAGCGAAAGGCACATAGTGATCATACGGTCTACGGTTCAAAAGAAGAAATAAAAAGTCAAAGTTCCCGACTACAGTCGCTAAATGGTGAATGGCGCTTTTGTTTTTCTGAAAATGCAGAAAAACGCCCAAAAGAGTTTTTTGAACAAGATTTTGACGATCGTTCATTCGACACGATTCATGTGCCTGGCCACATTGAACTCAGTGATTTTGATAAGATCCATTACATCAACACGATGTATCCTTGGGAAGGTCATGAGTTTCGTCGTCCCGCTTATACAACTGCTTCAGAAAAGGAAATGGCAGGGATGTTCTCTCAAGCGGAAGAAAATCCAGTAGGGTCCTATGTTACGACTTTCCAATTAGCAGAGGGACTGAAGGGAAAAGATGTCACGATTCGTTTTGAAGGTGTCGAACAAGCCATGTATGTGTGGTTGAATGGTCATTTCGTTGGTTATGCAGAAGATTCATTTACACCGTCAGAATTTGATTTGACTCCTTATCTAGAAGAAGAGAATCGTTTGGCAGTCGAAGTCCACAAACGTAGCACAGCTGCCTTTTTAGAAGACCAAGATTTTTTCCGTTTCTTTGGGATTTTTCGAAATGTCGTCTTAGTTGCTCGTGGCAAGAATCATTTAGAAGACTTGTGGTTACGTCCCCAATTAGATGACACGTATCAAAAAGGAAAATTGGATGTGTCCTTATCTTTTGAAAATCTTACAGCTGAAAGCGACTTACAGGTACGGGTCCTTGATTTAGACAAACAAACGATCTATGAAGAAAAGCATGAGATAGGCGAAACAGTGCAGCTCAGTATTGATTTAGGTGAAGTGGTATTATGGGATCATTTTGCGCCGAATCTCTATACCGTTGAAATTGAAACCAGGGACCGTGACGGAGTGACTGAATATGTCGAGTATCCATTCGGATTTCGCAAGATCGAGTTAAAAGATAAAGTGATGTATCTGAATGGGAAACGTTTGATCATCAATGGCGTCAATCGTCATGAGTGGAGTGAAAAAACAGGACGTGCGATCACTTTAGCTGACATGGAAAAGGATTTGGCAGTGATTAAAAATGCCAACATCAATGGCGTGCGGACCTCACATTATCCCAACCAGATTCCTTGGTATTTCCTCTGCGATCGAGCAGGTATCCACGTGATGGCAGAAACCAATTTAGAATCACATGGGTCATGGCAAAAAATGGGTGCTTTTGAGCCATCCTATAATGTACCAAGAGGAATTCCGCAATGGCGAGAAGTGGTGCTAGATCGAGCAAAAACCAATTTTGAAACCTTCAAGAACCACACCAGTATCTTGTTCTGGTCCTTAGGCAACGAGTCTTATGTAGGGGAGAATATTCGCTTGATGAATGAATACTTCAAGACCGTTGATCCAGACCGCTTGGTGCATTATGAAGGGAATTATGTTGATCCCGCATTTGAAGCTTCGGTTTCGGACATGAAAAGTAGTATGTATGCGACGCCTGAGGCGGTCGCTGAATATCTAGAAAACCAAGCGGATAAACCATACATCTTGTGCGAATACATGCACGATATGGGGAATTCTCTAGGTGGATTAGGTTCTTATATGGCACTATTAGACAGATATGAGATGTACCAAGGTGGTTATATTTGGGACTTTAAAGATCAAGCACTTGAGGTACTTGATCCAGTAACAAATCGAAAAGTCATGCGTTACGGCGGCGATTTTGATGATCGTCCAAGTGATTATGAGTTTTCGGGAAATGGCATCGTTTTTGCAAATGGACAAGAAAAACCAGCATTACAGGAGGTAAGATACTATTATGGCAAATACAGCTCCTAAATTGAGAATCATTTATGGCGACTGCACTTTAGGAATCAAAACAGAAGAAAAACATTATATCTTTTCCTACACACGAGGCGGTTTGGAATCCCTCAAAAAGAATGGGAAAGAATGGCTTTATCGTGAAACGCAACCGACTTTTTGGCGAGCATTGACAGATAATGATAGAGGAAATGGCTTTGGTTATCGCTCTAGTATGTGGCTTGGTGCAGGGTTGTATCTAAAAGTGGAAGCCATCCATGTTGCAATAAACGACCAATCAATCGAACTGCCGATCGCACCAGTCAATAATCGTTATAGCAACCAAGAGTATGCGAATACAGTCGAGATCACTTTCACATTGGCAGTCAATACAACCCCACAAACGACCGTCGATATGACGTATCGTGTCAACGAACAAGGGGATCTACACGTGAACATGTACTATCATGGCAAGAAAGGATTACCCGAACTGCCAGTATTAGGCTTTCGCATGATTATGCCAACAAAAGCCACTCATTTCGATTATGAAGGCCTGTCAGGTGAAACTTATCCGGATCGTAAAGCTGGTGGCGTACCAGGGGTCTATCATGTGGATGGCCTGCCGATCCCACCTTATTTAGTGCCACAAGATTGTGGCGTCCATATGGATACCAAGTGGTTAGAGATCACGCGCAAGACAACCTTGAATAATGCAGATAAAAGTCAGGAAGAGTTTTCCTTACGATTTGAACAAAAGGATTCGCCATTTGCTTTTGCGGCATTACCATTCAAAGCAGAAGAATTAGAACAGGCGACACACATGGAGGAACTACCACCGGAACGGCGAACGGTTGTCACGATGTTGGCGAAAGTCCGAGGAGTCGGAGGGATCGATTCATGGGGAGCAGATGTAGAAGAAGCCTATCATATTAGTGGTGAAGAAGACCACGAATTTAGTTTTATCATTAAATAATGTAAATCAGAACATCAAAAATAGGACCCACTAAAGATCCGCAGAATGGATTTTTAGTGGGTCCTATGAGTTGCGGTTGATAATTAAAGGTCAAAAAAGAAGTAGTTCACCTGATTTTCTGAAGGGATTGTTTCTGTCTCCACGTTCATTCAGTTTTTACTCTCTTTTTTGATGATTGGTAACGTAATCGTTACCGATGTACCCACACCAACTACCGAATCAATGTGTAAGCCATAATCTTCACCATAAAGTAATTGGATTCGTTCATGAACATTTTTGCTACCGATACCTGAAAAATAGTCTCTGTTTTTCGTTGGTTGTTCCGTATCAAAGCCATCACCTGTATCCATGACTTCAAACGTCAATTTATTCTCTCTGATCATCCCATACAAAGTGATGAAGCCATTTTTCTTCGTTTGGAACGCATGCAAATAAGCATTTTCGATGATCGGTTGGATAATCATATTGGGCATATATAAAGAATAAAGTTCCTCTGGTACCATGATTTTGGTTGAAATTGCATCACCGTAGCGCAGTGTCAAGATCGCAATATAACTTCTCACACTGTTCAGTTCTTCTTCTACAGGGATAATTTCATTTTTATTGCCAATCGTACTGCGCAAGAGGTCGATAAAACTGTCGATGCCTGCGACGGCTTTTTCATTTTCTTGTTGCCACACTAAAAATTTGAGGCTAGTTAACGTATTATATATAAAATGAGGCTGAATCTGTGCTTGCATCGCTTGTATCTCTAATGTTCGTTTTTTCTTTTCATTTTGTAAAGATTGCGTATGATTGTCACTGATCGTTGTTAGCAGCTGATTGATCGTAGTAGCAAGTGTCCGGATCTCATACGTCCCTTGGATCGGAACAGAAGCTGCTACCGGTTCTTTGATTTGGTTCAGGGAATCCACTAATTGATAGATGGAGCGAGTGTTGCGATTCAAATAGGTCGCTACTACGGTACCGCCTAAAATCAGTGTTCCAATATTATAAAGGATGATCGGAATGATGACATTCATTTGATCGGCGATCGAGTGGACATTGACCTCACTGACCAAAGCCGAGTTTTGTCGATAAAGCGGTAAACGAGTGATCCGCTGATTGGCTTTAGTCAATGTCTCGTGTTCGACTAACTCATCAAATGAATCAAAAGTTGTTCCAATGCGGTTTTCAACATTGGAAGCAAAGATTTTTTTCTCATCTGTCACAAAATCGATTTGCGTGATTTGCGGATCGACCGATTGGCTGAATATTTTTGCCAACTCATCAGAAGTGATGGCTACGACAGCATAACCATAAGTTTGGTTCAAAGTAGATCTAAGCTTTTTGATAAACAAGACACTTGGTGAATGTTGATCGCGTTTCGTCAGTCCGAACTGAGTAAAGACCATTTGTGTCGCTGTTGGATTCTCATTGACTTTCTGGATCAACTCTAATTGGAAAAAGTCATCAGCAGTGAGATCACTCACCATGTCGTTACTAATGAACATCCGACCATTTTCCCCAAAAAGAAAAATATCATCTTTGATGTTTGGAAAGATCGGTGCCAATGAATCATTCATTTTTTGCACCGTCCGTAGTTGATTGATTTTCTCCAAAGTCGTTTGTTGGCCTTCTTTGAAATACCCCTCTACAGCAGAGCTTTCAGCCAATAATGTCAACGTGTTCTCTATATTGTCATTCAATGTTTCAAAATCATGTTGGATCTTTTGTAAGGTCATTCGATTGGATTGATCGAATTGTTGGATGTAGGCGTCTCTTGAGCGTTGATAAATGAACAAAGAAATCGTCGCTGCTTGAGTGAATAAAGCAATAAAAAGAATGATCAAAAGTTTGGTCAATAGCTCGTGTTCTCTTAGCTTTTTAATCATACGGTCAGTATTCCTTTACGATATTGTGAAGGGGTCAAGCCAGTTTCTTCTTTGAATACCCGAGAAAAATAACCAAGTTCAGTAAATCCAGTTTGCTGACCGATATCACTTAACGGAAGATTCGATTCTTTCAACAATAGTTTTGCATGGTTGATACGGACTTTTTTTAAGTACTTCGTAAAATTGATCCCATACTTTTCTGTAAAGATCGTCGATAAATAACTATAAGAAAAATGATATTTTTCGGATAGCGTTTGTAGACTGATGTCTTGATGATAATTCTCTTGGACATACTCATAGATCAACGTCAACACATCTGAGTTGTCTTTTCTGAATGTAGTGGTGACTTCACGTAATAACTTCGTCGTGTTATTGACGATCAAGACCAAATCATCCCACCGTTCTGCTTGCGTGATCTGTGCTGGAATCGTGATTTTTAGTGTCATGATTTCTTTTCTTTTTTCATGTTCGTCCGCGATCGCATTGATCAAGGCATAGAGTCGATTGATGATCTCGTGTTTCAAATAGCTTGGTTGCAATCGTTGATCAAGTACCTTACTCATGTAATTGTCCAATTCTTCGATGGCAGACGAAAAATCTTTGTTCATGATCTTGGTCAAATAACTTTTTGTTTGTTGTTCATAAGAAGAGAGTAGGGGAGATAATAGCTCTTCACAAATAACGCAGTGATCTGTCAGATAAAAGTGTTGTCCGCTACTTTTTTGTTTTAATGTAAGGAATTCAGAATAAAAGTTTTCAAAATCTAGTGTATCAGATAGAACATAGAGACAAGAATCTGCCTGGTGCTCTTGCTGAAATCGTTCAATCAACTGATCGAATGCCTTCTTCGAAGCGACATTGACAAAATAACCAATATCATTTGCTGTCGTAGAAAAAGGGAAGACAGAGGCGAGCTGATTTGTATATCGTGGTGCTTCTGCAATCAGTTGTTCACTCCGACGCTGTTTTTCCGATTGCTTTTCTTCACAATAGACTAAATAAAAGTAGTCATGTGGGAATTTTTCGCGTAATATACCTAAATCAAGAGAAGTTCCGGACAAATAATTGCTCAGTAGTTGACTCATTTTTTCGAGTTCTGTCAAACGTGGTTTCTTTACTTCTGTAGATTGTTCCACCAGACTCTTTAGAGAAGCTAAAAACTCAGTAGGACTCAATTTTGGTTTAAGCAAATAATCTGAGACGCCTTCTTTGAATGAATCTTTGACCAATTGAAAGTCATCATAGCTAGATAAAACCAAGATTTTTGCTTCAGGTTGTTCCTTCTTGATCAATCGAGAAAGTTCGATACCATTTAAATCTGGCATCATCAAATCCGTTACGATGATATCAAGAGGCTGATGCTTAATGAATTCAAGCGCTTCTAATGGTTTTGAAAAGGCCCCTTTGAGATGGAAGTCGTGCGCTGGCCAATCGATCAGGGTACTTAGACCAGAGAGAATGGTCTGTTCATCATCGATCAATACGATATTTTTCAATGTTTTTCCCCCTATTCCTTTGTTACGTAAGTTAAAAATACTGGGAAACGTTTACAAATGCAAGTCTAAAATTTCATTCACTAAATCAAAAGATGACAAAATTGTACTTTTTTCTTATTTTAGGATATTTTTCTTGAGAACGATCGATGAGGAAGAAAACGCTTGCAAGTCTGTTATGATAAGCATGTAAGAAAAAACAAACACTAAAAAGGGTGGGTATAAAAATGAAAATAAAAAAAATCTTAGCTAGCGCTTTCGTCCTAACAGCAGCAGTTACACTTTTTGCCGGTTGTGGCAATTCTTCCAGTGATGCTTCGGGAAACGAAGATAAAGTAACAGTCTGGGCATGGGATGAAGCCTTTAATATCAAAGCCGTCAATGAAGCCAAAGAGTTTTACGAAAATGAGGATGTTGACGTAGAAGTAGTGACGATGTCTCAAGATGATATCGTACAAAAACTGAATACGGCATTAGCTAGTGGAAATACAGATGGTTTACCAAATGTTGTGTTGATCGAAGACTACCGTATCCAAGGGTATCTGACCTCTTACCCAGATGCGTTTGCTGATTTGACAGATATTGTGGATGAAAATAACTTTGCTGCATATAAATTTGCAGTCAACAAAGTTGACGATAAAATTTACGGTGTACCTTTTGACTCAGGTGTGACAGCCAATTTCTATCGGACAGATATCTTAGAAGAAGCTGGTTATTCGGAAGAAGATATGAAGAACTTAACATGGGATGATTATTTACAAGTTGCACGAGATGTCAAAGAAAAAACAGGGAAAAAAATCTCTGAAGTCAATCCTTCCGATTTAGGTCGAGTGCGCATGATCATGCAACAAGCAGGAGAATGGTATACCTCGGAAGATGGAGAAACAGTGACGATCGAAAATAATGAATCATTAAAATATGGGTTAGAACTCTTTGCTACCTTGCTTAAAGAAGATCTAGTCGAACAAACATCTGACTGGAATGCTGGGGTGACGGCGGTCCAATCAGGAGCTGTTGCTTCTACACCAACTGGCGCTTGGTATTCTTCAACCATCCAAGGGGCAGAAGATCAATCAGGTAAGTGGAAGATCGCACCGATTCCTGCTCTACCTGCTAACATGCAAAAAGCACAAGCTTCCAACTTGGGTGGTGCCGGCTGGTATGTGATCAAGGGCGTAGCTGGTGAAGAAAATGCGAAAGACTTCTTAGACAAGACATTCGCAACGAATGAAGAATTGATGGGCAAATTAGCAGAAGAGATCGGTTTAGTATCGACTATGTTGAGTGCAAATGACCAAGAAGCTTATCAACAGCCGTCTGAGTTCTATAGTAATCAAAAAGTATTCGATGACTTTTCAAAATGGACAGCAGAAATCCCTGAAGTGAACTATGGTCATGAAACTTATGCCATTGAATCTGTTGTGGCGGAATCCTTGAGCCGAATCATCAATGGTGAATCAGCAGACAAAGTTTTGGCAGATACGCAAAAACAAGTCGAAGCTCAGTTAGCCAATTAAGTCATATCCAGCGTCAATAGTAAACCGATTATGAATGGAATAACAAAGAAATAAGTGGCGATTTCTTCAAACGGATCAACGAGAGTATTGTTCTTTCGTTTGAAGGTATCGTTTATAGAATAAGCAATTAATTGAAACACGTATGGGGACAGTCACACCGTTAGCTATCCTGTATAACTTTAGCAATGGTATTCGAAAAAATAAGAAGTTCCGCTCGTTTGCTATTCTCTGCCCGATGGCGCCAATCATTGAGGCAGTGGTTCAAAGCTTAGAAGAAAATAACTAGCAATTTTGTCTGACTTTCTGTGAGGCATGTATTTCTTCAACATATGTGTAATGAAAGTGGGGAATAATATGAAACAAAAGGATCTATTTAAAAATGGCAACGCGTTTTTAGTCCTTCCAGTGATCATGATCTCGATTTTGGTTTTTATACCAATGGTGTTAGCGCTGATCACCTCTTTTCAAAGTGGACCTCCGGTAAACATGACATTCAACGGATTAGGAAATTATCAACGAATGTTAGGAGATTCAACTTTCCGTAAAGCCTTTTTCAATACTTTTTTATACTTATTAGTACAGGTTCCTGTCATGTTGTTTTTGGCCTTGTTTATTTCCAATCTATTGAATGATAAAAAATTGAAGTTCAAAGGATTGTTCAGAACAGCGATCTTCTTGCCATGTATTACCTCAATGGTCAGCTATTCTTTGATCATGAAAAGTTTATTTTCCCAATCAGGTTTAGTCAATAACCTTTTAGTTGGAATTGGCTTGATCGATAACCCGATCGGTTGGTTGACTCATCCATTCTGGGCAAAAGTATTGATCATTATTTCCATCACATGGCGTTGGACAGGGTATAATATGATTTTCTTTTTATCTGGTATGCAAAACATCGATCCAGAAATATACGAAGCTGCTGATATTGATGGCGCATCAAGATGGCAACAGTTCATTAAAATCACGATACCTAACTTGAAACCAATCATTTTGTTCACATCGATCACTTCAACGATCGGTACCTTGCAATTATTTGATGAGGTACAAAATATCACTGGTGGTGGGCCAGCAAATGCCACGACGACATTGTCACAATATATCTATAATTTGAGTTATAAATTCACCCCGAATTTTGGTTATGCCGCAGCTGTTTCTTTCGTTATCGTACTATTTATCGTCTTGTTATCAGTGATTCAAACTAAAATAGGGAGTGAGAGCAAATGAGAGAAATGACAAGTAGTCAACCCCGGTCAATGACAAAAAAGCAAGTGAGTATCGGACAGTTACTCTTAAGCATTTTTAAATATACCTCTTTAGTCATCGTTTCCTTTATTTCAATTTTTCCGTTTGTTTGGATGATTTTAGGAATGACGAATACAGCAGTCGATATTAGTTCAGGTAAACTGATGATCGGTGAGAATTTAGTGATCAATTTTCAAAATCTCTTTTCGAATGACTTGAATTTTTCACGCTCTCTACTTAATTCTGCAATGATCGCTGTGGTTACAACGATTTTTGCTTTATTGATCTCTTCCATGGCAGGTTATGGCTTTGAGATCTATAAGAGTAAAAGAAAAGAAGTCGTCTTTAATATTTTGTTATTATCGATGATGGTCCCTTTTGCGGCATTGATGATCCCGCTATATCGAATGTTTTCACAATTGAATGGTACGATATTAGGAATCAATAGTTTTCTAGTCGTCATCTTACCTTCAGTAAGTACCGCTTTTTTGATTTTCTTTTTCCGTCAAAACGCGAAATCCTTTCCTAAGGACCTAGTAGAGGCGGCACGTTTAGATGGTCTTAAAGAATTAAGTATTTTCTTTCGTGTCTATTTACCAACAGCAAAAAATACGTATGCCGCAGCGGCGATCATCACGTTTATGAGTAGTTGGAACAATTACCTCTGGCCTTTAGTGGCATTACAATCTCCAGACAAACGAACAGTTCCATTAGTATTATCAGCCATGGGGGCATCCTATACACCAGACTATGGCATGATCATGAGCGGACTGGTGATTGCGACCTTACCAACTGCACTCGTGTTTTTCGTTTTACAAAAACAATTTGTTCAAGGGATGATTGGTTCTGTCAAATAGACAGAAATAAGCCTGAAATTTCATGTTCAGGCACTATCACTTGAATGATCAAAAATATGAAAAACGTTATCGTTAGATTTACAATATGCGGATAACTTTTGTTATAAAATAAACTTCTTAAAGATAAGCGATAAAAGCCAGAAATAGTTTATCTATTTCTGGCTTTTATCGCTTATCGCATGTAGTTTAGCCTTTTTTTGCAAAGACAAAAAACAATAGTCGTTGATTTTTTTGATGCTCTAGTTAGTTTGTTGCTGTTTTTTTTACCGTTTTTACATAAAAATGGTATCGCTTACGGTTTTTCCTCGTAAACTTACTTTTAATCAGGTAAACTAGAAGTAAGGAGGAGGATATATGAAGAAAAATTTTAGAGAAGTAATCATTGCGATCATGCCCATGACGATATTGATCGTTATCCTGACCTTTGTATTTGCACCATTAGATGTTGAAACCATGGGAAGATTCATTTTAGGAGCAATCATGATGATGGTTGGTATGAGTCTCTTTTTGTTTGGTGCGGATTATTCGATGATGGAAGTTGGTGATTTAGTCGGAAAATATATGATCAAAAAGAAAAGTCTACCAATCATTATTAGTTTGGGTTTTCTGATTGGCATCGTGATCACGATTGCCGAACCGTCTGTACAAGTATTGGGTCAACAAGTATTTGATATTTCGGATGGAGAGATTGGTCGAGTCTTATTGATCGGTATAGTCAGTGTGGGAACCGGCGTATTTTTAGCTTTTGCACTCCTACGAGTCGTATTTAAACTGTCGTATTATCGATTGATGGTGATCGGTTATCTTGCGGTACTTATCGCTTCCTTTTTTACAAGTAATGAATTTATGCCCATTGCTTTTGATGCAGGTGGAGTCACGACCGGCCCAGTGACCGTTCCGTTTATACTAGCCTTGGCTGGTGGAATGACAAGCATGATCCGCCAAGGAAAAAATGAAAACGATAGCTTTGGCATGGTTGGTATCGCCTCACTTGGTCCTATCTTGGCTGTCATGATCCTGGGGGTGATCTTCCAATGAATTTTTTGGTCACTTTTTTTACAGGTATTGGACAAGTTGGATATGAAGTCATCCTTGCGGTGGCACCGATCGTGATCCTATTTGTGCTAATGAACGTTCTTTCATTCAAATTGAGGAGAAAACGTTTTGTTGATATCATGAAAGGTTTTTTGATCACAACTATCGGATTGATTTTATTTTTACATGGTGTAAATGTTGCTTATGTGCCAGTGGGACAACACCTGGGGAGTGCAATTGCTTCTTTAACGAATAATCAGATCCTGATCCCTTTAGGGTTTGTTATGGGATTTTTAGTAGGTTTTGCAGAACCAGCCATCCATGTGATGGTCAAACAAGTCGAAGAACTAAGTGAAGGTCGGATTCATGCAAAAGTCATGTTAGCAGTGATCTCGATTGGGATCGGTTTAGCAGTCGGTCTGTCCATGTGGCGCTTATTAGCTGGTTTTTCTCTTTATTATTTCTTAGTCCCTGGATATGGCTTAGCTTTTGTCTTAGGTGCAAAAGTTGACAAGATTTTTCTATCGATGGCTTTTGATAACGGTGGTGTCGCCACAGGACCGATGTGTTCTACCTTTATTTTGTCTATGAGTGTGGCAATCGCCACACAGATCGACGGTCGAGATCCAATTATTGATGGATTTGGTGTGGTGGCAATGATCGCATTGACACCGATACTATCAACATTAGTCTTAGGGTTCATTTATAAACAAAAAGACAAAAAAGATCAGAAAAACAAAGAAAAATTACAACAAATGGAGGAACAACAATGAATGATTTAGTCGCACTAAATCTCGAGATGATCGTCACGATCGTGGATGGTGGCATTGGGGAAGATGTGATCGATTACTCAAAGAAGGCTGGCGCATCAGGGGGGACGATTTTACATGGACGTGGTTCTGGAGTCCATGACACAGGAAAATTCTTAGGGTTGGATATCTCACCGGAAAAGGATATCGTCCTGACATTAGTACCAGATAGTTTGACAAATGAAGTGATGGATGCGATCGGAAAAGGCATCAAGATCGATGTTCCGGGCAATGGTATTTGTTTTAGTATTGATATCGATAAAGTGATTGGCATTACAAAAATCCATCAATATCGCGAAGTCGTTGAAATGAAAGATTTATTAGAAGATAATTGAAACTCATCCAAATGCAAGTTGCTAAATTCGGAAGAGCACTTACCTTGAAATATACGAAAATTTAATAATCTTATTTTGACAATAAGTCGAAAAAAACAAAATAGACCTTGTGCTATTTTAAGTTTTTTACGGCTTTTTCTTTTGCCAAAAATTCTTGTCTATGTTGCTGGATCAGCATTTTTTTGGTTATAACTTAAAATGATGAATAAAGAAACTTCTGATTAGATAAACTTTTTTTCGATTTTTAATTGGAAAAAGGTGAGGTAGACTTCTTGTATTTACTTATAATTAGCCTTGAGACAGATTAAATATAGGATCGGTGGATGTATGTGCTATTGAAGTAGTTAAGTCCATCAAGAGAAATCGCTCGGATACTATGACAATAGTAACAGTTTAAGTCATGGCTCTAAAGTGTGTGTGCTATTTTTTTGTTTAATGTAGAAAAAAATAAAAATAAATTTAAGGAGTGAGAATAGTGACTAAAGACAGTTATTCCGAAGAGATTGGTAAATTGTACAATAGACGTCACGAGGATTTTAAACAGTTAAATGATCAAATGTGGCCGAATTATCATAAAAATCAAATGGGAAATACGCTTACGCCAAAAGGTCTAAGAAGTTTAACGGGTTACCTTTATATTTGCAATATCTTAGGTAACTTTCAAATAGTAGGGGAAGTCCCCTTGACACGTCAGCAAGTGGGAAAGAAACAGTCAGCTGCTTTTAAAGAAGATACTTATTTAAAGGTTCGCCAAAAAGAAAAGAAATTCACGATGGATAGCCCCTCAAGCCCCTCCTCAAGTTCAAGTGCAGACCTCAAACGTTTCAGCTATCCAGACGTTCATGAAACAGTCAATCCCCTCATTGAGCAACTATCCTCAATTAATCCAATGATTTATCTAACGGCTAAAACACATCAATGGCATCTCAACATGCAGCAGCTTGCCCAGCTATTCTCAAAACGCGCCAATTATACGATGAATAGAGAACTTTCTAATCAAAAGCAACATGGCGCCCAGAAATCTTTGAATCATACGCAAAACCAGTTTAGCAAAATCCGCCAAGCAGCTATTCTGAGAGCACAGCAATCAAATGAACAGCAATCCCTAACCCTCTCCCAAAATCACTTTGAGCAACCTACAAAAGAAACCAATTCCTCCCATTTTATAGCTAAAAATTCGGCTGAGAAATTAAAAAATGTATTTGAAGCCAATGTTAACTATCAGTTTAGACTAACTGACATAGTTCCTTCTGGCAGTACCAGCGAGATCGTTTCAATCAATGAGGATTCGTTGATAACAGCTTTTTGGAAAGATATGACCGATCAATTCACTATTTTTTTTAGCATTCCTGAAAATGCAACCTTCACGGAACAGATGAAAGATTTAAACGGTACTTCAGTGCTCGATCTTTTTCTGCAGATGATAAATCGAGTATTTTACATGAACGATGAGCAACAAATGCTATCGGATGACCAAGCCAAGAATGCAGAATCAGTATCTGCATCACTAGTTGATTTCATATCGGAATCTTTTCAAGGACTGTTTTTTTCAAAAAATAGTTCGATCACACACGCTAGAGAGGAAGGGATCTTCTCACAGCTTTGGAGTTTAACTAATAAACTATCAGATACTTTGGATGATTATATTGATAAATGGGATGTTCTGAAAGTAAGGGGAGTTGAAGCAGCTCCATGGTTTGATATCAGCCCATTGAATCCACGTTCTGATCATCGATTGGAATCTTCGTTGAGATCCTATGAGACTTTGCAAATGGCAACCTCTAATCTTGTTTTTTTAGTTACTAAAAGATACATTCAAAATACCTTGCCTGAGTACGAGTTGGGTGAAAAACAACTGCCATTTTGGTTTAATTACGCTCTTTTTCAAGAACGGAATGAGACGGAAAAAATCAATACAGCGGTCAAAAAATATCTACGAGAGGAGGGTTATGGCTGGTGGCTGGAAGACGATACCTCCATGCGTTCTGTATTCGCAAATCTACAACAATTGGAAAATAGCGAAGTAGTTGAAAAAGTGATTGATAGAAGATCACAGATTGCACATATCATTTTTGATACCTGTCGCCTCTCAACTCATGGAATGACTGATGAGCGAGCAAATGCTATTTTCCTTCAATGGCGAAACAATAATATATTTAAAAATGTTCAATTTAAAATAGTAAAAAAAATTACATGGACACCCTCAAATGTTCTGAGTAATGAAGAAAAAAACAAGCCTGTGAGTGAGACTACACCTGCCACAATTTCCTCTAAGAAAACGGACTTAGAGCGGATTGATGAACTTGTGACAGATCTCATGAATAATCGTAACCCCCTTGTAAACGACGGAGAGTTATTACCGATTTTTTATTACCAATATGATCTTTTTGAGCATAGGGCAAAAACTAGTGAGGTGAATCAACAACTAAAGAAACTCCTTGAAAAAAGTGGTATTACACCCTCTTCTGACAGTGGATTGGAACTGGTAAAGGCAATTGAAAAGTATAGCCAAGAAGATTGGGGCTCAAAGAAGTCATATAAATCGAGAAAAATTCAGTATCTTGCGTATGTTATTTTAAAAGCTTATGGAGTGGGACAAAGCAGACTAGGAGATTCCCTATCAGCCAATCAGTTATTCGGAATTTTCATGCAGTGGAAAACCAATACCTTACTTGAGAAAAATGAGTATCAGAAAATGGATCAGCAAACGATTTATTATAAGTTATCCCCATGGGAAGATTCTTTATTAGCCCGTAATCAAGAACAAAAAAGTGAAAGTAATCAAATCTATGATGATTTTATCAATGAGCGCTATGACTTAATATCTCATGAACATCCATTGATTCCTTTTGTCTATTATCCGCCACTTTTTGAAGTAAGGAGTAACATAGTAAAAGCAGTTAATGATTTGAAAAAGATATTAGATGAAAAGGGAATTCCAACTCAAGGAAAGTACCTTGAGGATGTCTCAAAAGCGGTAGATAACTGGATTATTGCTGGAGAGACCTATAAAAAAATAATCAAACGAGTAAAAAAAATAGCAGAAATCATTGTAAAAACGTATAAACTCGAGGAAAAAGATTTATCGATCGATAAAGCTTTTGCTATCTATCTTCAATGGGGGAATAATAATGCGTATTATGGGTATACAATTGAAAAAGACAAAAGAAATTATGCCTATGAGTGGAACAAAGGAAATAAAAGGGAAGAACTAGAAAAGAAAATCATTACTTTTTTACATGAGAATGAGATTGATTCCTCAAAACCAACGAGTAGTGAACCATTGGCTTTTTCTTTACCCAATTTTACTCTTGAACAAAATGAGGTTATATGCAAAAATATGACCAATTTTTTATCAGAAAGAGGGTTTGCTAACGATCTAAGTAATAGAAATATCTTGGTGAAAAGTGCCGCTAGTTGGGCATTAGTAGAAGGGTTAGAGATTGATACGATCGATTGGGGAAAATTGAAAGAATTAGTTCGGGTAATTCTTGGGGATGAAAAAGAGAGGGTGATCTCTAACGAAGAAGCGCAACAAATATTTGTTAAGTGGATGAAAGATACAATAGAAATGGACACTCCATCTATGGAAGTGAAACCTAAAGAAAATACTTTAGAGCAAAAACAATCTCATTCTATGAGTAAAGCGATAGTGTCAAAATGGCAATCTGAAAATATCAAGAACCAAATGGAACTTTTTTTTCGACAGAAAGGATTATTATCTGAACGACCCACGAAAGAAGAGCTTTTACTTGCTGTCGGAAAATGGTTTACGCAAGAAGGGGTTGGGACGGTGTTAATGCCAGACAAAGTTCAGGCAGTTGCGAAAATAATCCTTAATGAGTTGGATCTTTATGGAGGGAAGTCAGACGAGAAGATTTCAAATAAGGACGCTGAAGCAACAGTCATGAAGTGGGTATTTGAAACAGTTCTGGAAAAAATCGGTGGAAACCTACATCGTCCAAAGCATTATTTCCGCTCCTGATCCGGCAACGTTTACTATCGGCCGTCTTAGAAAGTTATTTGAGGTACATGAGCTAATTGAAGCAGGTCTGATCAAGCAACGACCTGAGAAGGAAGAACAAGAGACGATAACGAAACTATGGATCCTATTGACAAAAAAAATGCTCCCAAATTATTTCCTAGAAACAAGTCAGTTAGCTGATGAGCTTTTGATATCTGACTATGACTCTTTGATGCAATTGATTGGTTCAAAATTTTTAGAAGATACAGGCTATCGTTCGAATTTCAATAAAAATGAAACGAATACTTTTGGAATGTTTTTGTTTGATATTGCCACTCATCAAGGTATAGACAATTTAAATGAATTGAATTATTTTTTTGTGCCAGCCTTATTAGCTACAGCACAACTAGAGCCAGAGCGGTTAAGTAAGGCGATGGAGTTAGGTATTCATAAAGAATTTGCATTAAGTAGTTTTATGAGTTATTACCAAAAAGGCTATTTCAGTTATATGGAAAATCAAGAAGATGTTGAGCATCTGTATCAAGAGTATGAAGAGGCTTTTATAAACTGGCGGCGTAAAAAAGGGTTAGTGAATGAAGTGTTAGCAGAGTGTGAACGACTCGGGATAAGAGTGAGTTTATTTGGAGATCAAGTGTATCTTGATGGGGGGAACCCATGCCCCGGGCCATGGATCCCAAGAGATCTAGAAAAATGGTACACCGAATTAACAAAAGAAGTAGCAGACAAGCACCGTGCATTAAATAAGAAGTTGATGGAGTATGCATTTCATTCACTCAATATAGAAGATTTCAATTTTATTATTTCTCCAAAGACACATATTTATGAAGCATTTACTCATTTGAAAAATGAAGTGCGCTATTATGCGCCTTCCGCACCAGGATCAATTCCTCCAGTATTTTTTGGGAATCGAGAAACTTGGCTGGATACAACTCTTAATTTAGAACAGACGAATATTTTGGTAGCTGTCAACGAAAAAGAAGAACGGTGGTATGCCTTGAAAAACCTAGATAAAGAGGGAGGCTATGCTATCTATCGTGTAGATCAGGATCCTATGCTCTATCTTAAATATGGCTTGTTTGATAAAAAAAATGTCTGGGGAGAAGGATATTCGAAAGCTGGGGAAAAGATTCGAATCGGCAAAAAGGACTACACTTTTTCTAGTCAAGTTGATCGAATGAACGCAATCACTTCTAAAGGGGATTTGAGAACAGTGATTGACAGGATTGCTCAGAAACATCGGGACCAGTTGTATCGCCAATTATATAATTCAGGAAATGATAAAACAGTTGCTAGTGCTGTTTGGGATGGTGTCAAGCATTTTATTCCATTTTATGATTGCATTGTTGGGATCAATAATCGAGATACGAAAGGAGCAGCTATTTCTTGCACAATCGATGTGGTGCTTTTACTACCTGTATTGGGACAGGTCACTTCCCTTAATCTGAAATTCGGTTTATCCGTGGCAAAAGCAACAATAGCGGGTGGTGCAGAAGGAATGGTTAAAAATAGTGTGCGGGCCCTTCCCAATATCGCCGAGATAGAGTCTCTAGTAATAGGTGTGATCCGTTATATTGATCCTGGAGTTGAACTGGTAAAAGGGAGTAGTCAGTTAGTCCTCCAGAAGCTGATCAATATGAAAACACGCGCATTTATTCGAAAAGATATCAAACCACTACTGGTAAAGCTAAATAAAATAAAAAAACCATCAGAACCATTATCGAAAGAGCTTATTTCCGCTCAGCTGAAAAAAAATGGACCCAAGGTTTTCGTCAAACGGGTGAAAGCCCAACTATACGTGCGAGTAACCAATTTGAAAACTAGAGATGTTTTTGGAGAATACTATACGTTGCGAGGAGGACAATTAAGAGTGTTTGAAGGACAAGCCTCCTTTACCTCAGAACAACTTGATTTGATCAATCGTCTATCCAATAAAGTGGATATTAACCAACAGTTTGTCGAGGAAAAGAATCCAAACGTCAAGTTTTATGGTGATGGAATGATTTTAACAGGAAAAAAACAAGGAGAGCAAAGTAGGCGTTACATTATAATAAAAAATAAAATTACGCCTATAAGAGAAACAATCATCAAGGATCAAGGCGTACGTTATGATATCTGTGAAGGAGAACGGGTTTTTCCTGTGAACTACAACGGCATTGAATGGTATTTCGAACCAGCCACTTCGCGAACGCTCTCTGAAGAAGTAGTACAAAAAGTAAGCAAAGATATCTATAAATTTCAATCATTGAAAGAGCCCAGCACGCTTTCACCACCAGATCATTTGGGATTGATGATTTCAGAGACAGGTAGAACCTATATAAAAATTAATGAGCGTTATGTACCCTTAGTTTTATTCCATAAAGAGAAACAGCGCTATCATTTAGTTAAAAACGATATTCTTGAACCGATGACAGTCTTACGCTTAGATTTAGCAAATGATCAGTTCCGATTTGAAACGGAACTAGAAAAACGTTCCCTCAATTTTCAATCTTATGCGCAACCCGCAGGTGGGAAAGACGAGGTCCCAGATGACCAAATTCCTAGCACTTCAAAAGGTGCTGATTCACTCTTTGATCATCTAGCGTCATCTTCATCACAAGTATTAGTTGATAATCGATACCCACCATATTTCCAGCTTCCAGATACACTACCTTATGCGAAGGAGTGGAATAAACTTCGCCAAGCAATACAACTTCCTGATGATACAGATATAGTGGAAGATCCAAAAGTGACAGTACCCGTTTTATCGGAGTTTGTCCCAGAATTCCCGCCTTATGTAGTAAGTGATGAAGCTAAATTAAGAGAACAAATTACTTCAGGAATTAAAGGGTATTTCCCCAAAGATTCAAATCCGAATTATCGTGTATTTTCTGGTATCGATATCACTAAGGCACCAGAATCACTCAAACCATTTCTAAAACAATTTACTGCAGAGTTTAACAATGCGCACGAAAATTTCAAGAAATTTATAGAGAAGGAGAAGGAACTATCAAAAGAAGGGGCTCTTGCAACTACAACTGCGGGAGCTTACTTAATCGAAATGTTTAGACTAGATGGTGCGGAAAATCAAGAACAAATTTTAAAAGAAATTATGAAGCGCTTGTTATCAGTTGCAAAAAAAAGTGCGCAGCTTCTTCAACAAACGGAGGATTTTAATTTTAAAAATATTTGGCTTGTTTCTACTGATTTATTGCGTGATGAGGTGACAAAGAATTACTACTCGCAAATTAAAGGATACATGGGTGCACATGCGTTTGTCATGCGGTTTGACCCTGAATGTCGAATTATTTTCATGCTTGATAGTTTTCATGTGGATCCAGCTACTAGACCAGGGATTCAAGCGCAGCCAAGTCCCAAGGATACTCTTATGCACGAAGTGACCCATATTGTCGCGTCATCGGACGATTTGATCAGTTATCCAAGGAGTCCGGTAGGTTTCAGAAACAGTGGAGAAGATCTTCGAGAGCGATACGAAAAAAATTTTCTGAAGCTAATTCATGGCGAGGGGTTTAATTCTTTTGTGGAGAATGTAAGTGACATGTTAAAATTGCCGACTGTCACAAAACAAGCGGTCTTGAATGCTGTACTGACTGACAAGATGTTAAAAGCAAACCTTCAAATAACCGATGCTGAGATGCTGATGGCCTGTATTCGTGATATTGGATTAGGACGAAACTTTTTTGAGCGCGCACCCATGAAAAGAAGTCTAGCTGACCAACTAGGAAACGGCGACCTATTGTTTGCTCTTGCTGTGATTGAAGTAGTTAATGTGGAGAATTTAGTATACGAGCATCCATTGGAAACTACCTTAGAAAACGCGGAAATAACGACAGAAATCAACGCCTCACAGCATACACAAGCCCCTTCGGGAAATAGAAGTTTTTCAGCAATTAAAAATATAGGTAAAACAAATAGTAATGATACGAATACAAGGCTTATTAACGAGCAAAAAATCAGAAGGCGCACCGAATTGAATCTATAAGTTGTCAGACACCTTTAGATTCAGATACTAGGTAACGGTTATCGAATCGCCCATAACATCAAATGCATGAATAAAAAAACGAATAGAGCCATAAAATAAGTTTTTTATATGCGTATAAAATTCAAAGAATAAGAATTTATGAAATCTCCTGCATATTTGCACACAAACCGTTGAAAATATGCTATTTTGTAGTAGAAAAAAGGGGGAGAAGAATGAATTTTTTAGTTGTTTTAAAAGATACGATTCTCAAACGGTCGACATTCATCTATACACAAATCGATGAACATAAAACAGTCTTGCATTTTTCGCCGGAGTTTCATTTAGAAGGGTTGACGATTGGGGAGATTTACGAACAAGGTGGCATTCAAGCTGCCAAGCATTTTTTTATTCAAGAACTTCAACTGCCAATGAATGACTATCTTGAAGTATCATTAAAAGAGTGGGACAAAGCAATTTCAGAACTTTTCCCTCAAGGAATCAACGTAGAGTCAGGTACTACTGAAGTACATCTATCGGTGAAAGATCTACAACGTCAGATGCGCTACCAGATCGATGAAGAAGGCGCTCTTTCAATCTTTCAGCGGCAGCAAAAGATATTAAAAAGTTTTTTAAAACAAATCAGCCGAAAAAGAAATTTGTTTAAAACAACGCAGTTATTAAAAAAATATCCAGAATTATTACACACATCGATCCAGTTTCCACAATTGCTCTCATTGATCCGTCGTTTTGTTCGCTTGAAGGAAATCCAATCTAAGAAGTTAACATTCCCTTTACAAGATACCTTTCGAGTAGTAAAACGTGAAGATGAAAAAAAACTGATCGTGATCGATTTTATGAGGAACCGTCATGTGTTACAACAAATGACGATGGAAAAGGCCAACTAAGGCTTTTTCTTTTTGAATAAAAGAGAAATGGAGAAAAAAATGGGACCTATTTGGATACAACGTATAATGAAAGCTCAACAAAAATATCAACAAGTCATGAAAGGGAGATATGCGCGTCTTGATCCATTGAATCGTTTATTTTTAGTTTTAGGATTATTTTTCTTTGTCGTTAGATATTGGTTGCCTCTCAGTCTAGGCTATCTACTCTTCTTCGTTTTTATCGCTTTGACCATCGCTCGATTTAGTTCAAAGAAAATCTATGTTCGTTCAAACGAAAATCAAGCGTATTTACAAAAAACAGTTGCGATCAAAAGCTGGTTTACGAAAATGAAAAATAAACTGAAACGTCAACCCGAACAACAAGCTAGCGCTACCTACACGATTTTTTCATGTCCAACTTGTCAACTCAAGCAAAGGGCGCCGAAAGGCAAGGGTGAGATTCGAGTGACTTGTAAAAAGTGCGGCACGCAATTCACAACAAAGGTATAAGAAAAAATATTAGGCAAAGGTCTAGTGAAATGAGTAAAAAGGAGTAAAAGAATGATTAAAAATTATATTTGGGATTTTGATGGGACATTGTTCGATACGTATCCGGCGATGGTTGAAGGAGTATCTCAAGCATTACAAGATTTTGGTATCGAACGACCAAAAAAGGAAATATATCGCGTGATGAAGCAAGAATCAGTGAGAAAACTACGAGAGAGTTATCAATTAGAAGAAGCCTCCTTCAATCAATTGTTTCATCAATATGAAGAACAATATCAAGAACTCTCAGTACCGTTCAAAGAGACTGAAATGGTTTTACGTCGTTTAAAACAGAATGGAGCAAAACATTATATTTTAACACATCGTGTAACGGCTTCTACTTGGAAACTTTTAAAAGTCTTTGAGCTAGCAGATTTGATCGAAGAAGTGATTGGTATCGACCAAGGATTTGCCAGAAAACCCGCACCTGATGCAATCAATCACTTGATCGATCGTTATTATTTAGACCCAGAAAAAACAATGATGGTAGGGGACCGAAGATTAGATATTGAAGCGGGGATCAACGCAAAGATCCACACTTGCCTATATGATATCGATCATTTCTTAGGTGAGATTCCTGCCGACCATATTGTGGCAAATCTAGCGGATATTTTAGTAATCGAAAAGAATGCAGAATAAGTATCCCCTTTCAACTTTAGTTATGCTATAATTTAAACAGAGGAGTGATAAAATGGAAATTAGAAGACAAAAAGAAGTAGTAGAAGCTTTTCATTATGATTTTTTAAAACCTGATCAAGAGGTACAAACTGACTTAAAAGTAGGTTTTTCACCACTAAAAGAGACAATTGAAAACTATCCGAAAGAACATAGCATCGTTGGTGCCCGTTTAGAATTTCGTTTAGTATTTGATACATATGTGTTATCTGGAAGCGTTAGTCAAATCAACCACATCTTGAATCGCAAAGTCCAAGATCAAAATGATGTGACGCAAGAAGAGGTCGATGAATTAGTGGCACCACTTTTTGAGATGGTCAAACGTCTGGCCTATGAAGTAACAGAGATCGCCTTGGATGCGCCAGGTGTGAAATTGAACTTCCAATCAGAAAAAGAAGAAAAAGCCAAAGAAGAAAATTAAGAAAAAAACACCAGTGATAGTTATTAGCTATCACTGGTGTTTTTTTCTATTACTAATTGTAAGCAAAAGTAAGGAAAAATTTCGGAAAATAGTCTAGAATGAATAAGTCACTGAAAAAAATATTTTCAGGAGAAGAGCTGAAGAGTTCTTCTCGGGAACCTTTACTTCCTTAGATGGACTTGTCATTACAAATTAAGAGGAGGATGAAAATGACAACACTCATCACAGTTTTAGTGGTTCTAGTTTTTGCGGCATTATTATATGTGTTTTATCGTATGCAAAAGCGCCATGCAAAATTTTCAACGCGGGTTTACACTGCGCTAGCTGCCGGTATCGTATTCGGGGGCGCGTTGCAACTGATTTTTGGAGTAGAAAACGAGGTTATTACGCAATCCATGGATTGGATCAGTATCGTTGGGAACGGCTACGTTAGTTTCTTACAAATGTTGATCATGCCTTTAGTCTTTGTTTCAATCGTTGCGGCTTTTACAAAAATGAAAGTATCAGAAAAATTAGGTAAAATCAGTGCAACGGTGCTGACCATTTTATTAGCAACAACTGCTATTTCCGCATTGATCGGGATCGGTGTGACGATCGCATTTGGTCTTCAAGGTGCTGAATTTACGCAAGGAGCAGCCGAAACTGCTCGTATTTCTGAGTTAGCGACACGACAAGAAACAGTGGAAGGACTAAGTATCCCACAACAAATCTTGTCATTTATTCCTAAAAATATTTTTGCAGACCTTGCCGGAACTCGTGCAACAAGCACGATTGCTGTCGTGATCTTTGCGGCATTTGTTGGGGTTGCTTACTTAGGAATCAAACGAAAAGCACCAAAAGAAGCATCATTCTTTGCTGATATGATCGATAGCTTGTACCGTATCGTGATGCGTATCGTAACGTTAGTCTTGCGTTTGACACCTTATGGCGTGTTCGCATTGATGACGAACGTGATGGCAACAAGTGATTTTGATGCCATTTTGAACTTAGGTAAATTTGTATTAGCGTCTTATCTTGCATTGTTTGCAGTGATGATCGTTCATTTCTTGATTTTGATCGGTGTGAAAGTCAGCCCGATCGACTACTTGAAAAAAACATTTCCAGTACTAAGTTTTGCATTTACTTCACGTTCAAGTGCGGGTGCTTTGCCATTGAATATCGAAACACAAACAAAAGCACTTGGTGTGGATGAAGCCACAGCAAACTTTGCTGCCAGCTTTGGTTTATCGATCGGTCAAAATGGCTGTGCGGGTGTTTATCCAGCCATGCTAGCGACAATCGTTGCACCAGCAGCTGGAATGGATGTCTTTAGTATTCAATTCATCTTGCTTCTTGTAGCCATTGTAACGATCAGCTCATTCGGAGTAGCTGGTGTCGGTGGTGGGGCAACCTTTGCCTCATTGATCGTATTAGGTTCAATGAACTTACCAGTAGCGATCGTTGGTTTAGTTATCTCCGTTGAACCATTGATCGATATGGCTCGTACAGCTGTTAACGTAAGTGGTAGTATGGTAGCAGGTATTGTTACAAGTGCACGTATCAATGACCTTGATCGAGATGTGATCAAAGATGAAGCAAAAGTCGTTGACGTGAATGCGTAATCGAAAAAACGAAAAGTGAGAGCAGATTGCTCTCGCTTTTTTTTATACTAAAATATATTCCGAAAAGTGAAAGTGTGTAACAATAGATTCACAAAAATATAAGAAAATAAGGTAACAAGACCTATCTAATACAATTCTCATCCAACGAAAGGTTATGTATTGTTATAATGAATATATAAGCGTTCTATACAGCCTATATAAATCGAGGAGGAGATCTATGGTCACATTCAGCAGTAATTCTCAACAAGCCCAACAGTCCATTTCAAGAATCACCAGTGCAACCCCCCCTTTAAACCAAGCATCATCGCTTCAAAATGACACACGCACCACGCTAATTGGCAATCAAGACATTCAAAGTAGCATAACGTCCGCCAAAAACTCAGCCAATCAAATTGCCTCAGCTATCTCAGGCGCTGCTAATCAATTGCAAACTGCTGCTCAAGGATTTTCTACACTAGACACTCAGTTAAGTCGAGATCTTTTTAAGGAGAGACGCTAATGAATCAATGGACAAATCTTGATACCGAGGAAACGTTGCTGCAAGCAAAAAGAGAAGAACAGGAAAAGAAAATGAAACAACTTGATGCCTGCCGTTCAGATTACCAGAATCACTTTAAAGAAATCGGAAACTTCTTATTTCGATTACAATTGTCTTACCAGAAGTCGAATACCTCTAAATCTATCGAAATATTCACCACAGAATTTTCACAACAAAGTAGGCGATTGATGAATGGCTTTGATGAATGTCAACACCACGAAATGCTCCAACAGCAAAGCATCACACAAAAGCTTGATGAGATTGCCTTTGAGAAAAGAAAAATTTTGTTGGAGGATCAAAACACATGAGTATTGATATGTATCTTTCGGATTCCTTAGCCCAAGCCACGAGCGCCAGTCACTTCTGCCAAAAACAAGTCACTGATTACCAAAATCTCCAACAAGCCATCACTCAATTCACTTTACAAACGCCCAATCTCCAAGGAAAAACCTACGACGCTGCGAAAGCCTATTTTTCTCAAATACTTTACCCACTCGTCCAAGGAGGAATCTTACTCTCCGAAGCGGTCGAAAAAGCAGCGAAACGATTTCCACAGGAATACATAAATCAAGTTGATTCCATCAGCTTGAAACAATCCGAATTAGAAGCGCAAATTCGTCAAATGAATCAATATATCACCCAAGCCGAGGGGATACGGCAGTTGCTTCTTTCACCTCATATGCCGGAAGAACACCAAGGGTTTCAACTCAATCAGAATACGTTGTTACTCACGATGTATCATGACTTGAAACACAAGCTGGAAGAAAAACTCCAAAAACTCTTAGCTTACAACCAAAGCACCGCGCAATTTTTTACAGAAATCAAAAGTCTAGAACAAGCAGTCAATCAAGGCCTTGCTCAAACGAAAACTGCTTGGAATAGCCAAACGAAGACATTCTCTATGCCGAAAGATTTGTCCTGGACAACTACGATCCAAGACAAATGGCAACAAGCAGAAAACGAGAAAAAAGGCATCGATCCAACTAAAAACAAAGAACTAGAAAAGTACAACGTCTATGCCCTCATTATTCACGATAGCGAGGGCAACCCACGTGTCTTTTGGAAAATCGAAGACAAGCAATCAGGCTACGGCATCGTGAACCCCGAGCTGTATCAATATGTCACGAAAGTAGGTCACTACTTAGACCCTGAACTGATCCAATTCATGACGTACGATACTTACCAAGAGAAAGTCAATGCGGCTTGGCGCCAAGGTATTAATTATGAAACTGGCGAAAAACTAGACCCACTCTTAGGCAGTCTCGTCTCTACCTCGCAATATGTCAAAGACGGCTACACATGGATCAATGAATCTGAACTGGGTCAAGCCTTGATGGTCTTAGGCTTTACTTATGCGTCTTACAAAGTATTGACGACTACTGGTGTGAAGCAGGTGGAGAGTGGTAAGATTAAGGAGGTGGGTGGTGGAGAAGCTACTAATAATTACTCACAACTAAGAGAATACTGGAAAAAAGATGTTGATTTTAAAGGTACGAAAGTTTATCAAAGAGATAGTATAATTGATATCAATAAAATAGATGTGAAAGGGCGATCTAATCTTCAAAGAATGGAACTGGGATTAGCTCCACTAGGGCCAGACGGTAATCCTATAAATTTACATCATATGACGCAACGAGATATAAGTTCTATTGCTGAGGTGGAACAATCTTTCCATCAAATTAATTCTAAAACGATTCATATCAACCCTAACTCAGTGCCATCTGGAATAGATAGAAAATCTTTTAATAAATGGCGTGCTGACTATTGGAAAAATAGAGCAAATGATTTTAAATAAAGGAGACAATGGAATGGTTAATGATTACAATAAGGCGAAAAAAATAATTGAAGAAAATAAGGATTTAGCGGATGATTTTGGTGGAGCTACTGATGTTATCATACGCAAGGCCCAAGTAGAACTTAATTTACGATTTCCAGAGGATTATAAACGTTTTTTATCGTCTTTTGGTGCTTTGACGTTTGGTTCAATTGAAATTTATGGGGTTTTTAGAGAGGATTTTGAAAATTCTGGCGTTCCCGATGCCGTTTGGGCAACTTTGAATGAACGGAAATTAGTAAATATGCCAGCCCACTTAGTTATTCTGTATAACACTGGAATGGGAGAAATGTATTGCTTGAATTATCAAGAATTAAATGAAAATAGCGAACCTAAAATAACTTCATATTTCCCTGGTTTCTCTGAAGGTTCACAGAAAAATGAAGCATTATACAATAATTTTGGAGAATTTCTTCTAGATATGGTAGCAAACGAAATTAATTAATAAATAAAGGTAAAAAATATTTAGATCCAATTTCTGGTAATTTTCAACCTCCCGGAATTTCTAGACCCACTAGTTAATTTTAAAATGAAGATCTTATAAATAGTACCCATATTCCGATTGAGACACCAAAAAAATAGAAGGAAGTATCTTAATGGATTGGTTAGATATTCTAAAAAATCAACAGAAAAATAAGAATGACAAGTTGGAGGCGGTGGGCTATATAAGAGACATTTTAGATTATGGTGATATTTCAAAGAATAATGCTAAAAAATATATCGATAATCTGGCTGTCCAAGCTACGTTACAGGATGATGATGACATAAAGGAATTAATATTAGATGCAATATTAGAAAGATCGAAAGATCGAGATCTTGAAAAATCAATTGACTTAAATCCAATTATTCATCACTTAAATGACTTCAAGGATGAATGTTTGAGTTATATCTTAAGCTTGCTTGGAAATTCTGGGAATGTAAAATATAGACAAATTATTGAATCGTATAAAGGAAACTCGAGATTAAAAGAAAACGTTGAATAAGCATTGTCAGAACTAGATTATCGAATAAAACATAATAAATAAAAATGGTATATTATTGGCGAATTTGATGAAATATGTGGAAGTGAGGACTAATGTCAGTAGGATTATTTAAGTATGATGGGGATATCTATGAAGTAAACTCTGAAGTTATATTAAGTGAAAATATATCCTCGCAATCATTTTATGAAAGGTATTGGGAAAAAGCTATAGAAGAGTTAGGCATCAAATATATACAAGATGGCTCGGAATTTGATAATACAAAATTAGAAGTTGTCATGGAAGAATTAGATTTATTGAAGAAATGGGCGACAGCAAATCTTCAAGGAGAAAAGCAGGAATACATGATCGCTAGAATAGAAAATTTAGAAGAAGTCATCCCTAGTTCTTTCATTTCAGAACAAGATATATTATATATTTTTTAAAATGAAACCGATGAACTAGCTGATTCTTTGCGCTCATTATACTTTATAGACTTGATTTGGGAACGCACGAATGAATAGTTATCCGCCTAGTATGGATACAACTAATCAACGAATTCGAGCCAGAAAAACTTGAAGTTATTAAGCTATGCAGGCGAATTATATTAAGTATCAATATTCTTTAAGATGATTTAAAAATCTTAAGAAATAGGGTGAAAAAAATTTTTGAAATAAAATTTATAATAGTTAAAGATGTTGACACAGAAAATCTTATCGGAGAGTATGGCTATTTTAGTGTCAGAATTGATAATGAATACTACGGGATTATTTTGGAAGAAGAACTAGAAGATTTTACTGTATCTCTATATGATTGGTTTATAAGTTTTTTAAGGGCCTTAGAGATTTTAAAAACAGAAAACTATGTTTTGATTAATGATATTGAATCTTTTAATACGTGGATAGAAATTTATAGAGATAAAGAAATCCTATCTATTAGTAAGGTTTCAGGTACTAAAGTGGGTCAAGGAGGGTGGATTCGCACAGAGAAACTTTCAAATCCGGATTATCAATTCTGGAAAGATAAAAAAATGCTATTTTCTGACTTCAGAACAGAAGTATTAGAGAAATCAGAGTATTATTTATCAGAAATAATTAAACTAAATTCTTTGCAAAATAAAAACATTCGTGATTTTAAAAAATTAGTAGAGAAATTAAAATTATAAACTTTAGAAAATAGTAAGTAAGGTATTTCAAGAACAAAAATCATCACATCACTAGTTTGTGGATGATTTTTTGTTCTTGATACTTTAAGTTGTACATCGAAAATACAACACGTGAATGAATCTTAGCGATGATTTTTAGGCTGTAGGTACATATTCAACTCCTACTCCATAGTCTATGAGGAGAAATCATAAAATGAAATAAACATTTTAGATAGAAAAACTAGTTTAATGAGGTGGTAAAATGATAAAACTAAATATAAATTTTGAGAATGAAATAATTAACGGACAAGTAACGTATGATGATAAGGATGGAAACTTAGATTTTAATCCCAAATTAAACTCAGATATTTTATTACTTATAAATTATATAAATATAGGATTTGACTCTGTTAAAAATTCTGCTAATCAAGTTTGGGGATACACACCGAAAGAAAGTTGGAATAAAAAAGATTTGATTTTACCGTTAAGGGTACAGAAAGGCAAAATCAAACTAGAAGAGGCTTTGGAACCAGGTTCATGGAGGCTAGATAAGAAAGAACCGTGGCTTACTTACTATGATTCAAAACGAAATTGGTTATGCTTTGGAGATTTTATGCTTAATAACAGTGATAAATGTGTAGAGTTTCTTGAGAATGTCATCGCTGTGGTAGATAATGATCAATGCCTAAAATCTTTATGGATTAAACCATATTTTAAGTAAAAGTCGAAGAACAGCAACAAACAAAAAATTCCTATTAGAAATACAATATAGCATCATAGAAGATTGAGCTAATTAAGATTTATATTTATGGTGTGCCAATAAGTAGGAATTATCTAATGATGATTTGAAAATGTATCAATCGGCTCTTCTGATATTTTAAAATGGGGAAGAAAAAGTTATGAAATAAATTAGCTGATACAACACCATTTAATTATATAACTACTGTAAGAGAAAGCTTTTTACAAGGTCGAAACGGAGGTGTTTAAATTGAGTCGGTTTAGGATGGCGTTGGCGTATTAGTAGTAAATATTTAAGGTGGGAGATACGTGAATTTATTCGAAAAAAAAACTTATGAATCAACAATAGAATTAAAAGAGAGCTTAGGAAAAAAATCTTTCTTACTCGGTGAAGATATAGCAGAAAGCAACCCATTTATAAAAATTAGTCATAGTTTAATTGAAGTAGGATTTATATACGATGATTTGGGATTAGAACCTCAGATGTACATATCAACTAATTCAAATAAAGTATTTTTAGGAATAAATAGTCTTTCTGTATGTATAGATTCTGCAAATCTGTCGGTGTCTTTTGAAGAAAACTTACCTTCTCTATTGTATGAAATAATGATAGATCCGAACGCTAAATACATTGTGTTTATTTGTGAGCTGGATATACTCGTTTACAAAAGCAGCGGATCATTATTATGGCATATTGGATTCAGAAATATTGTTAAAGATTATTACTTAAAGAGGAATGACTCGATCGTTATTGAGTGTGAAGATGGTGATATAACAATTTTTTCTTTAGAGTCAGGGAAAATAAAATGAATATATCAAATCGTTACCCATTTTGTCTTATCTTTTCAGTAGTATGATAAGTATAAAATATAGAATTTGACTCTATTCAAAATCTAAAAGGAAGATTATAGTGAAAGAAAAACAACTAGCAAATATCTTACAATTGTACGACAAACAACAAATATTTAAAATTGCAGACTTCTTAATTTCAGAAATAGATAAAGATAACCTGCAAGATACAATAGATTTCGTAGTTTCTAATAATAGTTACGATAGTAATTTTAAAGATGTGATGTATGAAGAAGATGAATACGACAGAATATTTTTAGAAGGTAATCAATATTTATTAGCTAGTTCTGAAGGGGAAGTAACGATAATAGATATGATAAGTGAGGCTCATGGGGTTAGTACAAAAGATACCCGAGTAAAATTTATTGAAGAAAGTTTTATCAGGCTAATCACGAATAAAGAAGAAACACTTGACTGGATAAAAAAATATAGGACGTATAGGTAACGCAAATTAGTGGATGTTTTTTCTGTAACGATCAATGAGCTGAAGATACATAAATAAATAAAAGCGAATAAAAAAGTATCGTGTACTACCCCTATTACATTGAACATGGCTTCAAGGGCTATACTATAAAAAACTGATGTTTAAAAGTAAAGAAGTTGTAGATTTCAACCTAAGAATTTCTGCATTAATTAGATGGATCATTATTAATTGGAGTAAAGATGATGACAGAAAAATTTAAAATTTTAATCAATGAGCAAGAAATAGATGAGTTGATGGAAACTTTTTTTGTGCAGCTAATAGAAATCTAAACAAGTTATTAAATTTATTATCTAATAAGGAAGGATGGGGAGAAGAGGTTATTTTTTTATCTTTTGAAAATGATTTAGATGACTACGATATGGCACAATTACCTAAGCCGCTAGATGATAAACATGTATTGATTGAGTTGGCTTCTCCAGCTGTAGAAGTAAATCAGATAGTGTATTTAGATTTTGACACTTTTTACAACTATTTAGATAAAAACGTAAGAAAAGAAACAAAAAAATCAGATGATAGTGAGTTAATCGGATTATTGAAAAGAGTTAAAAAGAGTTTAGAAATATAATTTATAGGTTTACTCAGAGCCATTAAGACGAGGACCTCAGAAACATAGATGACTTATTTATAAATATGGATGGATAGATCAATGGCAGAAAAAATAAAAGATATTTATCATATAAATGATGATTTTCCTATTGTGAGCAAGAAGTATGATATTTGGTTAAATAAATTATTGAATAAAACAGAAGATGAGGTAGATGAAAAGGATGTTTACACAATGTTTTCTCAGCATGAGGTTGAGGAGTTAGCAATAAAAAAAGCGTTAGAATTTATTATAAACGATCCATTGGCTGGTGAATTATGGGACGGACATTTTTTAGAACAGTTAGCAAATGTGTCGATCGAGAAATTGAAAAAATATACAAAAGAACTAAAAGAATTACCTTCACACATAGATCAAAATATAGATAATCATCTGTGGGATTTTGCTTTTGAAAGAGACGAATTTATGGAGAAATATGAACAATTAAAAAAAATAATTTCTAACTTGTAAACTTTAGAAAGAGTGAAAAGATAATTTGAGCCAAAATCAATCGTTAATCAACAGAAAACATTCTTCGTACGAAATAAATGTCTTTACCGTGCAATCCGGCGATATATGGATCAATGAAACTAAATATTCCCTATTACGCATCGCATCAAATATTGCTGACTAGAGGCTTAAAACAGGTGAAGAACAGTACGATGCAATAACTGAAGAAAGCAGTGAATATCACTACAGAACAATTAAATAAAGGTCAATGGAAGGAATGGATTCTATGATTGACAATAGGTTTTATGAAGGTTTTGAAGGAGAATCGGAGCTTTCTTTTGTATCTGCTAATAATAAACTTATCATTTGGAACGGCTATTTTGAAACTATTTTAGATCATTTATTAGATTGTAATGTCGAAAAAAAGGGGATGGTGAAAGAATATTTTCATCATGAGGGATGGTATGATGATTCACCGTGGTTGATCAATGATAAGTCGCTTACTATTGATCAATTAAGGTGTTTCGATATCAGCAAGATCAATCAAAATTCAATAAAAAATATATTGGAAGAAGTAGTACAAGCAATTGTTTTATTTTTAGAAAATAATTATTTGAGTACAATCTATATCAACTATGAGTAATAATTTTGGAGGTAAATGTTGAATATTGAATTATTACAAAAGAAGATTGATGATACGCAGTACTGGGATATGTCAATATTAGATATTCAAACTCAGTATTTTAATGACGAAGTATACATTTTTATAGAAAATAATGAAGAAACTTGTTGGAAAATCTGTTTTTTATCTTGTTATAAAGTCAGTTATGAGACCGATTCAAATTGGCGAACAATCGATAATGTAAAAGAAATGCGAGGGGGGCAACTTGGATATGAAGGACAAGATATTTCCTTGAAAAAATATGAAGGGAATGAGAACTTTGTAGAATGTTCTCTTGATCTATCGATGATGACAATGAATATCGTTTGTAAAGAGATTCAGGTGGAAAAATTAAACATGGAAGAAAATCGATTCTTTTGGCAAGAAAAATCAATTTGAAATAAATGTTTTGGTTTCTGACGAAAGTTAGAGAATCGAGAAGTAACGAATCAACCGATTTACCAACAAGAGCAATCCACGTAACTATTTAAACTAGGAGCATGCGCATGTATAAACTACTTTCCATAGGAGCATCAGTAGCTACACGGAATTTAGAGTTGGAAAATTTAGATACAGCTACTATTGATGTATGCTTTGATGATTCTGCTGTTACTAGTTTTAAAAATTTTGATTTTATGAAAATCAATGAAAGCTATAATTGTAAAATTTATCTTTTTGGTGAACTAGATGATAGTGGTGAAAAATTTAAATATATTAAAGATGTTACAGTTGGACGAAAAGTTTTATCAGAAGTTATAAACGGAAAAGGGGATCTGTACTATGTTAATAAAATTTCTGCAAGTGAATGTCTTAGTAAACAAAAAATGTTAAGTTACAAGTACACTAGAAAAGATCTTGTCCAAGTGAATAATATTGTTCATTCAGACTTTGAATAGAGATTTTTAAATACTAAATTAGGCGTTGTCATGGAAGAATTAGATTTATTTAAGAAATAGGCGATAACAAATCTTCAAGGAGAAGATAAAAAATATATGACCGCTAGGCTTGAGAACTTAGAAGAAGTCATTCCCAAATCTTTAATTTCAAAACAAGATATATTATATGTTTTTTAAAAATGAAAAAAGTAAACTATGTTTTAATTGAAATCGAATTGTTAAGATTAAACACATTTAAATCCTTGAAAATACTCAATTTAAAAGTAATGAAGTTGAAACTAAAGAGGAAATATATTTAATTAAAAAACATTCACATTATTAGGCAAAACTAATTTGTGAATGTTTTTTGTAGAATTTGAGGAAAATAACTTCATGACGAAGCTGCAGGTTACACATGGTTCAACTAATGTAAAATCAGTAAAGCTATCATACGTTTCATACAAATATTAGCCGAACATCGGTGTGAAAACTGGGACAGGACAACCTTGCATTTGTAGTCTGTAAAAGGACTCGCTAAAAAGCACCTGATTTAGGTGGAAATAGGAGATGTTATAAAATGATTAAAATAAAAAAAGTAAACTGGATAGATGAAGACTCAGGAGAAGCTGATATTTTACTTTCAGATGGCTTATATTCCATTGAATGTTTTTGTAGTGATTGTGATGTATCAGAAGGTGATATGTTCACAGATATAATTTATGGATTTAACATCAAACACATTGTTAAAAGTTTAAATGAAGAATATATAGTAGATAAAAAAACTGATTACTATCATGTTCAGGGAAAGCTTATAGATTTGAAAAACGAAATTCTTCAAATAGGAGAATTTAAAATAGATTTGTCAGATGGGAATATACCTAAGGATATTAAACAAAATGAGTACGTAGAAGCTGACATTTCAAGGATTGATATTTATTAAATAAGATGAAATGATTGCAAAATAAGAGCTTATCCATTCATCTCCTACATAGATTTTCAGTACCAGATATGCTAAACTAGCTAGGACGAAAAAAGTGGAGGAATGAATAGATGTTTACAAATGAAATGAAAATCATGTTATATGTAGATGACGTTGAAAAAAATGCAGATTTCTGGCAGCAGATCGGTTTTGTGGAGTTGGATCGTCAAGAAATGGATGGTACGTTGATCATTGAGATTGCCCAATCTAAAGAGGCGGATACTGCGTTTGTATTATATGATCGTGAATTTATCGAACAGCATTCACCAGGTACAGCTAGTGGGGCACCTTCTTTGATGTTTTATAGTGAGGATATTTTTGATCTATATAAAAAGATGCAACAATTAGAAGTGACATTAGGTGATTTGGTCCATCTAGGTGAAGAATATGTATTCAATTTTGCAGATCCTGATGGGAATTACTTTGCTGTGACAGGAAAATAATTTACTTAGTAAGAATGAAGCAAGAACTCCGACTGAAATTTTAGTCGGTTTTTTTGTGTCTATGAATACATAAAATTACGATATTTATATTATGTAAACTATACTTGCGCAAAAATACACAAGCAGAAATATCGTCATTTCATTTATACTTCTTTATACTGTTATGGAATGAATTGATGGAAGGAAGTAACTAAATGGATTACCAAGTACTACTATATTATAAATATACAACAATCACAGAACCTGAACTTTTTGCGAAAGAGCATCTGGCTTTTTGTCAATCACTAAATTTAAAAGGACGTATCCTTGTCGCAGAAGAGGGGATTAATGGGACAGTTTCTGGAACGATCGCAGAAACTGAGGCATACATGGAAGCGATGTTGGCAGATGAACGTTTTGCTGACACATTTTTCAAAATTGATCCTAGCGAGGGTCATGCGTTCAAAAAAATGTTTGTTCGTGCGCGTCCTGAACTAGTTTCACTAAAACTAGAAGATGACATTGATCCAAAAGAAATGACGGGCGCTTATTTATCGCCTAAAGAGTTTAAAGAAGCGATTCTTGATGAAGATACGGTTGTGATCGATGCACGAAATGACTATGAATATGATCTTGGGCATTTTAGAGGAGCGGTTCGCCCTGATATCCGTAGCTTTAGAGAACTACCACAATGGATTCGTGACCATAAAGAAGAGTTTATGGAAAAGCGAGTCGTGACTTATTGTACGGGCGGGATTCGCTGTGAGAAATTTTCTGGTTGGTTAGTGAGAGAAGGATTCAAAGATGTCGGTCAATTGCATGGTGGTATTGCGACCTATGGTAAAGATCCAGAAGTCCAAGGAGAACTATGGGATGGCAAAATGTACGTTTTTGACGAGCGTATCGCTGTCGATATCAATCGCGTAGATAAGCAGATCGTTGGGAAAGACTGGTTTGATGGTACTCCTTGCGAACGCTACATCAACTGTGGAAATCCAGAGTGTAATCGTCAAATGTTAGCCTCAGTGGAAAATGAAGAAAAACATTTAGGCTCATGTTCAGTAGCCTGTGCTAAACATCCGCATAATCGCTATGTCAAAGAAAGAAATCTAACAACAGAAGAAATCGATGCACATTTAGCAGCTTTTGTATAATTTTTCTAAAAATCAAAGCAGACGTAGTTAGTGTTTATAAAATAAAATGAGAGTCATGAAAGTTGTTCTTCAAATTTTCGTGGCTCTCATTTTCATCTGAAATCAGGAGATTTTTCCTTTAACTATTCGGAAATTGTTGCTACCTATGAGGATAAAATTGCGATATAATCAAATGAAAAGGTGGTGGTGTCATGAATAAACCATTTGTCTATGCAATCGGTGATGTCCATGGAAGTTATGATCTTTTTCAAAAGCTATTAACACATTATGATCCATATATTCATCAATTAGTCTTGATTGGTGATTTGAATGATCGTGGACCAAAAACAAAAGATTGCTTATTACTAGGAATGAAGTTAGTGAAAGAAACTGGTGCGGTCTACTTGCGAGGCAATCATGAAGAGTACTTCTTACAGTTTCTCCAAGAACCAGAAGACTGGTATCCATCTTATTTACGAAACGGTGGAAGAGAAACAATGGAAAGTCTTTTGCATCCAGGTGCAGCAGAAGAATATTCACCAACTGAGATTGCCATGATGATTCGTTCAAGATATCGTGAATTAGTCGATTTTTTATGTAATTTGCCTTTATATTATGAATGGGAAGACTATCTTTTTGTCCATGCGGGAGTAGATTTAACAAAAAAAGATTGGCGTACTACTGATCCAAGTGATTTTTTGTGGATCAGAGAACCTTTTCATGAGAAAAAGAATCGGACGGGTAAGACGATCGTCTTCGGACATACGATCACGCCACTACTCCATGGAGATATGCAGACAACTGATTTATGGATACAAGATCAGAAAATCGGGATCGACGGTGGGGCTGTCTTTGGCGGATCGATGCATGGTGTCGTTTTTGATCCAACTGGAATCATTCAAGATATCGAGTATCAAAATAATCAAGGACCATGGCAACCACGTGATTGACCAAAGCTTTTGATAAACGTATCTAGTTCCGATAAATAAGCTGAGAAACCCGAAATTTGTTGTTCAAATTTTTGGGCTTTTTAGCTTAGTGCTGAAAGTCAGTTTTGTGGAACACCGTTGATTCGGTTTGAGTTTAGAAACAAACATGAATTTTATTTTGGCTCGGACACCGTATAGTTACATTTAGAAATACCAGAATCTATGCTAAAATAAATCAGTATGATTTTTTTGATTCTTGCTTTTTTAAAGTAGTAATACATAGCAAGTATCGATTTCGACTTAGAAAAGAGGCTATTTAATGACAGACAAAGTGAATCCCACGATCCTAGATCTTGTAAAAAAAGAATTGGCAGATTATCAAGCAAAGCAGTTAACGACTGTATTGAATTTATTAGCAGAAGGTAACACGGTACCTTTTATTGCTCGTTACCGTAAAGAAATGACCGGAAGCTTGGACGAAGTGCAAATTCGTGAAATCGAAGAGCGCTATGCTTATTTAGAAAATTTGGAAAAACGTAAAACTGAAGTCTTACGTTTGATTGATGAACAAGGAAAATTGACGCCAGAATTACAACAAAGTATTACGCAATCGGTGAAGATGCAACAAGTAGAAGACTTGTATCGTCCGTATAAACAAAAACGGAGAACGAAAGCGACGATCGCAAAAGAAAAAGGGTTAGAACCTTTAGCCACTTGGTTATTGACCTTTACGTCTGAAAATGTTTTGACCGAAGCAGCTAAATACGTCACAGAAGAAGTTCCAACGCCTGAAGAAGCCTTACAAGGTGCCCATGAGATCATTGCGGAGCAAGTAAGTGACAACGCAAAATTCAGAACCTGGGTCCGTTCCTATACGTACAACAAGGGTCTGTATGAAAGTACGGTTAAGAACAAAGAGAATGATGAAAAAGGCGTATATGAAATGTATTACGAGTTTTCTGAACCAATTCATAAAATCGTTTCTCATCGAATCTTAGCGACCAATCGTGGAGAAAAAGAAGAAGTGTTGAAAGTCAATCTAACGGTTGATGAAGCTGCGATTTTAACTTATTTGGAGAAACAATTGATTTCTGATACAGCTTCGCCTTCTGCTAGTTATGTTCGTTTAGCGATCCACGATAGTTACAAGCGATTCATCCAACCTGCAATCGAACGGGAAGTCCGTAATGAATTGACCGAAAAAGCGGATGAGCAAGCCATCGCTATATTTGGCGAGAATCTGCGTAACTTGTTATTGCAACCACCTTTAAAAGGGAAAGTTGTCTTAGGCTTTGACCCAGCTTATCGTACCGGCTGTAAATTAGCAGTGGTGGATGCGACAGGTAAGGTTTTAGCGATCGAAGTGATCTACCCGCACAAACCGGCAAATCAAGCAAAAAGAGCCGAAGCAGGCCCTGCATTTGTGAAATTGATTGATCAGTACCACGTGGATATGGTTGCAATCGGTAATGGAACGGCGAGCCGTGAATCGGAGTTATTTGTGGCAGAACAGTTGAAGTTAGCCAAACATCAAGCGTTTTATGCCATCGTCAATGAAGCCGGAGCTTCTGTCTATTCCGCAAGTGATATTGCCCGTAAAGAATTTCCGGAGTTACAAGTCGAAGAACGGAGTGCAGTTTCGATTGCTCGAAGACTACAAGACCCGTTGGCTGAACTAGTCAAAATCGATCCGAAGGCTGTTGGCGTGGGACAATATCAACATGATGTTTCACAAAAAAGATTAGCAGAACAGTTGGATTTTGTTGTTGAAACGGCAGTGAACCAAGTAGGGGTCGATGTCAATACAGCGAGTCCTCAGTTGTTGCAACATATTTCTGGTCTAAATAAGACGACTGCTCAAAACATCGTGACGTATCGTGAAGAAAATGGTGCATTTGCTTCTCGAACGCAATTGAAGAAGGTCCCACGTTTAGGGCCAAAAGCCTATGAACAAGCGATCGGGTTCCTACGTGTGCCTGGTGGCAAACATGTACTGGACAACACCGCGATCCATCCAGAGAGTTATGCCGTAGCAAAAGAGATCTTACAGGCAAACCAATTATCTGAAAAGGATTTAGGAACGAAAGAAGCAATCGAAAAATTAAGTCAGATTTCTCCACAACGCTTGGCACAACAAGTGCCAGTAGGTGAAGAAACGTTGAAAGATATTCTAGAAGGATTGACACAACCTGGTCGAGATATGCGAGACGAAATGCCTGCGCCACTTTTGCGTTCAGATGTATTGAGCATGGAAGACTTAAAACCCGGCATGGAATTAAAAGGAACAGTCCGCAATGTCATCGATTTTGGCGCATTCGTCGATATCGGTGTGAAACAAGATGGCTTAGTCCATATCTCTAAATTAAGCAATAAATTCGTCAAACATCCAACTGACGTTGTTTCCGTCGGTGATGTCGTCACTGTTTGGATCGAACAAGTGGATACGAACAAAGGGCGTATCAGTCTGACGATGCTTTCGCCTTACGAGGATCAAGCGTGACACAAGAAGAATTGCAACAGTTAGTTGAAGAGATTTCTTTGACAAGCTTTCAGCGTCCGTTCATGCACCAAGCAATGTTCAACAAACGTTTGAAAACAACAGGTGGTAGGTATCATTTAAATGATCACCATTTGGATTTTAATCCGACGATGTTTGCAGTAGCCGATCAAGCAACGATCATCGGGATCATCAAACATGAGCTGTGTCATTATCATCTTCACTTGACTGGAAAAGGCTATCGTCATCGTGACTCAGATTTCAAACAGTTATTGGTAAAGACAGGTGGCTTACGTTATGCACCTGCTATTCCTTCAAATAGAAGGCAAAAAATCGAAGGATATCAATGCCAAAAGTGTGCTGAATGGATTTATCGTAAAAGGAAAATCAATACAGATCGCTATTTGTGTGGGCGTTGTAGAGGACGATTAGTATGGCAAAAAACCACGTACTTGGATGTTGAATAATTGTATGAGGAGAGAAATAGAATGACAGGTGAACTATCAAGAATTGCAGACTGGAATTGCTTATTGGATTTTTTAGCAGACCCTGACCCACAGGAGTGTTCGGAACTAAAAGCACCAATATTGATTTTAGCAGGGAATTGTCTGCCCGTTCTAGTAGATGAAGCAGCAAAAGCTTACTTAAATCAACAGGTCGCGCAAATCGTTTTAGTTGGTGGGATCGGACATGCGACGAAGTATCTCTATAAAAATTTTGAAAAACAAGGATTCTTATTTGAACAAGGTTTAAGTGAAAGTGAGATTTGTGCCCGCTATTTGCTTGAAAAATATAGGTTACCTGAACAGGCACTATTGTTAGAAACGAAGTCAACCAATTGTGGCGAGAATGCTTTATTTTCTTACAACTTATTAAAAGCACAGGGACCATTACCTGAACGTGTTCTTTTAATGAATGATCCCACCTTGCAACGACGAACAAAGGCGACTTTTGAGAAGGAATGGGGCAATGAGTCTGTTCATTTTTATAATTATGTACCGATACTTCCACAAGTGAAAGAAAGTACCAAGGGATTCAACTTCTCTGATCAAAGACTAAATGACTTGTGGCCTTCTGATTATTTCCAAGCCTTAGTATTTGGAGAAATGGTTCGTTTGAAAGATGATGCCCAAGGTTACGGACCTAATGGAACGGGATTTATCGGTCATGTCGATATCCCAGATGAGGTGTGGTCTGCTTATTTACGTCTCTTAGCGATGAATGAAAAAGTTTCGCTAAAAAGGTAATCAGGACACTAATATTTAAGGAACTAAAAATCATCCGAATAAATTTGGTTGAAATTTTTTATTGTTTATAAGATAATGGGTTTCGTGTTGAATGTATGAATAAAATAATGGATGATAGTTAAGAGAAGAGGATTCAAATGAAAAATCAAGAAAATTTGTACCACTTTGTTGGTATTAAAGGCTCAGGCATGAGCTCTTTGGCACTTGTATTACATGAAAAAGGATTAAACGTCCAAGGATCAGATATCGAAAAATATTTCTTTACTCAAAGAGATTTAGAAAAAGCCAATATCTCTATCTTGCCGTTTGATGCAGAAAACGTCAAACCAGGAATGATCGTGATCGCCGGCAATGCTTTTCCAGATTCACACGAAGAGATCCAACGTGCAAAAGAGCTTGGATTAGAAGTGATCCGTTACCATGATTTTATTGCAGATTTTATCCAAAATTATACGAGTATCGCTGTCACTGGTTCCCATGGGAAAACAAGTACGACAGGTCTATTATCACATGTATTGACAGGGATTCGTCCGACAAGTTACTTGATTGGTGACGGCACTGGTCATGGTGATCCAGAGGCAGAATTCTTTGCTTTTGAAGCATGTGAATATCGTCGCCACTTTTTAGCTTACTCTCCTGATTATGTGATCATGACGAATATCGATTTTGATCATCCTGATTATTATACAAGTATCGATGATGTTTTCTCAGCTTTCCAAACGATGGCAAAACAAGTCAAAAAAGCGATCTTTGCTTACGGAGATGACGACTATCTAAGAAAGTTAGAAGCGGATGTGCCGATCTATTATTACGGTATGAATGAAGATGACGATATCCAAGCACGTAATATTGAACGTACGACAACTGGTTCAGCTTTTGATGTGTTCCATGGCGAAGAGTTTGTTGGACACTTTACAGTTCCAGCATTTGGAAAACATAATATTTTGAATGCACTTGGTGTTATCGCAGTTGCCTACTTCGAAAAGTTAGACGTGAAAGAAGTTGCTGACGAAATGTTGACATTCCCTGGAGTGAAACGTCGTTTTAGCGAGAAAATCGTGGCTGATATGACAGTCGTTGATGACTATGCTCACCATCCAGCAGAAATCAAAGCAACTATTGATGGCGCACGTCAGAAATATCCAGACAAAGAAATCATTGCAGTCTTCCAACCACATACATTTACTCGTACGATTGCTTTGATGGATGAATTTGCCGAAGCCTTAGATTTAGCTGACCGTGTGTATCTATGTGATATTTTTGGTTCTGCCCGTGAAGAACAAGGGGACGTTAAAATCGAAGACCTAGGGGCAAAAATCAAAAAAGGTGGTCAAGTAATCAAAGAAGATAACGTTTCGCCGTTATTAGACTACCACGAAGCAGTGATTATTTTCATGGGTGCTGGTGATGTTCAAAAATTTGAACAAGCCTATGAAAAATTATTGAGCAGTACAACGAAAAACGTTCTGTAATCATCTAAGTGAATAAAAGAAGTTAGCGTCAAAAGGGATTGTCAGGTGGCAGCCCCTTTTGACGTTTATTTGTAGGTGATAGGTAGTTCTTTTTCAGTAATGTTTCGCCTGTTTATAGTGACCGTACGTATTCGATCGAATTAAGAAATCCTAAAGTATCCAGACAAAATACGAACGGTTTTTATTCAACTATGCTATAGTCTTCAATAAATAATGTACGATCATCGAAGTGATTGCTTACATAAGTGAAAGACCAAAGCATGTTCTGTAACTTGCGTTTTTTGTATGATTTGGTACAATTGGTACGAATGAATAAATAAACTGGAGGGTTTAAACTTGAACATAAGTAAACCGCGTAAATTAGGAAAAACAATCAATGAAATCGAGGAAGGTGACTCGTTATCTTTAACAGAATCAATTGAAGATAATCAGTTATTATTATATTTAGGGTTAACAAACGATGCCAATCCTTTATATATCCAACATGATTTTGCACAGAAAACGGAATACCATCAACCCATTGTTCCAACTGTGATGTTAATGGGAATCATAACAAGTGCAGTGTCAAAACACTTGCCTGGTCCAGGTTCTCATGTGGTGAATTTTTCAGCTAATTTTGTCGAGCCGGTTTTTCATTATGAAACATTGACTTTTCAGTTTGAAGTCATTCGAGTGGATAAGATGAAAAATGTTGTGACTATTTCAGTGGAGGCCACGAATACACAAGACAATCGTGTATTAGATGCAGTAGTCATGGTACAACCACCAGAATTAGAACAAGAATTAACTCTTGAAAGTGAAGGTGAATAAGATGAACAATCAAATCATATCAAATAGTATCAACCGCTTTTATGCGAAAGTCTACGGATTTTTAGGAATCGGTCTAGCGCTTAGTGCGATCACTTCCTATTTAGCGATCCAAGTCTTTCCTTATCAAGTAGCAAGCTTCATCAATAATTTTCCATTAGGTTTTATGGGATTATGGATCGTCCAAATCATTTTGGTTTTAGTTTTAGGAGCGAAGGCACAAAAGAATCCAAGCTTAGCAATTGGTGGATTTATTGCTTATTCCTTGTTGAATGGTATCGTTTTAGCTGTTACATTAGCTTTTTATGATATCGGAACGATCACAACTGCTTTTATTTCAGCAACTGGGATGTTCATTGGGATGTCAGCAATCGGGATGTTCACTAAAAAAGATCTATCAGGCGTGGGTCGTGCCGGAATGGCAGCGTTGATCGGTGTGATCATTGCGATGGTCTTGAATGTTTTTATTTTAAGAAGTAGTGCAGTTGAACTGTTCATCTCATTACTACTTGTCGTGATTTTTGCAGGTATCACTGCTTATGATAACCAAAAGATCGCAAATGTATATGTTCAATCAAATGGACAAGCAAATAGTGGGATTGCCGTATTCTTGGCACTTCAACTATATCTAGATTTCATCAACTTGTTCTTGGCATTCTTACGAATCTTTGGACGTAATAACTAAGCAATAAACGAAGAGCAAGATAAAAATATCTCTCATATAAAAAGAAAGAATCCACAGAATTTGATCGTCAAATTCTAGTGGGTTCTTTTTTTGGGTCGTCGATACCATTAATCACTATTTTTATCCTAAATTACTTTGTTCGCGATCTAGGATAAACGGTATTCAAAAAGTAACACTGCTATCTTATGCCTTAGTATGTACCGCTTTTCTAGCAACCTTTTGCCTATCCGTTTTTTCTTTTCGCATTCTTTGGCATTCTTTGTTAGAATGAGAAAGAACTTTATAGTAAGGAGTTAAGCGGATGACTAAAAATAAATTATTACTCGTTGACGGAAATAGTGTGGCCTTTCGTGCATTCTTTGCGTTGCACAATTCGTTGGAACGTTTTAAAAATCGTAATGGGTTGCATACCAACGCAATCTATGCGTTTCATAATATGTTTGAAAATGTCATGCAAAAAGAACAACCAACGCATGTTTTGGTTGCTTTTGATGCAGGGAAAACAACATTCCGAACAGAAATGTACGCAGAATACAAAGGTGGCCGTTCAAAGACACCGGGAGAATTCAAAGAACAAATGCCTTATATCCGTGAGCTTCTAACCGGTCTAGGTGTGAAGTATTACGAGTTACCGAACTATGAGGCAGACGATATCATCGGTACTTTGGCAGAAAAAGTGGATAAAGAAATATTCGATGTAGTTGTCTTGTCCGGTGACCGAGATTTAACACAATTGGCATCAAAAGAAATCAAAGTCGATATCACTGTGAAAGGTGTAAGTGATATTGAAAGTTATACGCCAGAACATGTGGCGGAAAAATATGATGGCCTTACACCGAAACAAATCATCGATATGAAGGGATTAGCAGGGGATGCTTCAGATAATATCCCTGGGGTAACAAAGATCGGTGAAAAAACAGCGATCAAATTATTAAATCAATATGGCTCTGTTGAAGGGATCTATGAACATATCGACGAAATGAAACAAAGTAAGATGAAAGAAAATCTGATCAATGACAAAGAGCAAGCTTTCTTGTCCAAAAAATTAGCAACGATCGATACCGATGCGCCAGTAGAAGTGGATATTGACTCCCTTGCCTATCAAGGGAAAGACTTAGATAAATTGGTGCCTTTCTTCAAGGAAATGGATTTCAAACAATTTCTTGCTAAATTAGATGTGGTCGAAGAACAAGTAGAAATGAAAGATATTTTGTTTGAAGTGGTCCATGAATACGATGAGAGCATGTTCCAGACAAATATGGCTTTATATGTTGAGATGATGGGCGACAACTATCATACAGAAGACATCGTTGGTGTGGCATGGGGAACACCAGAGAAAATCTATGTGACAAATGACTTAGCGATTTTTGAAAATGAAGCCTTTCTTTCATGGGTCGGGGACAAGACTCGCCTGAAAAATGTATATGATGCTAAGCGTACGTATGTGGCATTGAACCGCTATGCAACGAAATTACAAGGGATCGACTTTGATGTCTTACTAGGTGCTTATTTATTGGATACGAACGAGAAAAGTGAGGATATCGAAGGGATAGCTTCACATTATGGGTATCACGATATCCAATCGGATGAAGCCATCTACGGAAAAGGCGCGAAGAAAGGTCTACCAGAAGATGAAGAAGTTTTCTTTGCCCACCTAGCACGAAAAGTTTCAGCAATCAATGGTTTGACGCCTAAACTAAGTCAAGAATTAGCAGAAAAAAATCAAGAAGATCTTTTCCGAAAAATGGAATTACCTTTGTCGATCATCTTGGCTGAAATGGAAATCAGTGGGATCAAAGTGGATGCGACTCGTCTTCAAGAAATGAAAATCGAATTTTCGGATCGATTGAGAGAGATCGAACGAAAAATCTATGAAGAGGCTGGAGAAGAATTCAATCTAAACTCACCTAAACAGTTAGGTGTGATCCTTTTTGAAAAGATGGGTCTTCCAGTGATCAAAAAAACCAAAACAGGCTATTCGACTGCGGTTGATGTCTTAGAACAATTGCGTGAGCAAGCACCGATCGTTGACGATATTTTGATTTATCGCCAAATCGCTAAAATCCAATCGACCTATGTCGAAGGTTTACTGAAAGTGATCCAATCGGACGGGAAAGTCCATACTCGCTATGTTCAAACATTGACGCAGACAGGCCGTTTGAGTTCAGTTGATCCCAACTTACAAAATATTCCGATCCGTTTAGATGAAGGTCGCAAGATCCGTCAAGCATTCGTTCCTAGAAACGAAGATTGGTTGATCTATTCTTCTGACTATTCTCAGATCGAATTACGTGTATTGGCGCATATCTCAGATGACGAGCATTTAAAAGCTGCCTTTTTAGAAGGACAAGATATCCATTCAAGTACAGCAATGCGTGTGTTCGGCATTGAAAAAGCCGAAGATGTCACACCAAATATGCGTCGTCAAGCGAAAGCAGTCAATTTCGGAATCGTTTATGGAATTTCTGATTATGGGTTATCACAAAACTTAGGCATTACGCGTAAAGCAGCTCAACAATATATCGATACGTACTTTGAAAAATATCCAGGTGTCAAAGAATACATGGAGCGTATTGTTCGTGAAGCGAAAGATCAAGGTTTTGTAGAAACGTTATACCATCGTCGTCGCTATTTACCAGATATTAATTCAAGAAACTACAACATTCGTTCATTTGCCGAACGAACAGCAATCAATACGCCGATCCAAGGAAGTGCGGCGGATATCCTGAAAATCGCCATGATCGAATTGGACAAACGCTTGAAAGAATCGGACTTGCAAGCGACGATGTTACTTCAAGTGCACGATGAATTAGTCTTTGAAGTGCCAGAAAGTGAATTAGAGATGTTAGATAAATTAGTCAGCGAAGTAATGGAACAGGCGGTTGCTTTACATGTTCCACTGATCACAGACAGCAGCTGGGGCAAAACATGGTATGAAGCCAAATAATTCTTTACTTTTATACCGATAGACAAACATTGAGGAAAGATCTTGGATCAGGTTCGTTCGATGTAGGAGTAGATTGTAACAGAGCTGTCCAGCTCTGAGAATAAGGCGAGAAACCCGAAAATTGTTTATCAAATTTTTGGGTTTCTTGGCTTATTTCTGAAGTAGTTGCTTGTGGAATACTGTTTATCAAGGTTGAGACAAAAGCGTTTTGATCTGAGCAGTAAGATAGAAAATTAAAAATAGCTTTTCATATTTTACGATTTTTTAGCTTAATGTTGAAGGTCAGCTTATGGAACACCGTTTATTCTGTTTTAAGTTCAAGAATAAAAATAGCTTTTATTTTTGTTTCAGATAAGTTCGATTCAAAATCAAATAAGTGAAAATTGTAGGTGAGAAAAAGGATGCCCGAATTACCAGAAGTTGAAACTGTCCGTAAAGGATTAGAGAAATTAGTGAAAAACAAAAAAATCAAAAACGTCCAAGTGCTGTGGCCGAGAATCATTGAACAACCGGAGGTACCGATTTTTGAAGCAACGTTAATTGGTGAAACGATCGAATCGATCGGTCGTAGGGGGAAATTTTTGATTTTTCACTTGAGTCATTATGAAATGATTTCCCATTTACGGATGGAGGGAAAATATCAATATTTTGAAAAAGAAGAACCGATCGACAAACACACACATGTGATTTTTTCTTTTGAAGATGGCAGCCAATTACGATACCACGATGTAAGAAAATTCGGCCGTATGACGATCGTTGAAAAAGGAGCGAGCAATACCTATAAAGGAATCTTAAAATTAGGTCCAGAGCCTTTACCAGATCTATTCTTATTAAAAGACTTTACAGTAGGGCTACAAAAGTCACACAAAGCCATCAAACCTTTGTTACTTGATCAAAAGTTGGTCACAGGACTAGGAAATATCTACGTAGATGAAGCATTATGGGAAGCGAAGATCCATCCAGAGCAACCAGCTGATTCTTTACGCCCAAAAGAAATCAAATTACTCCGTCAAGCAATCATCGATGTGTTGTCACGAGCAGTTGAAGCAGGGGGAACAACGATCCGAAGTTATCTCAATGCGTTAGGTGAGTCAGGGAGTTTCCAAGTGGCTTTACATGTCTATGGACAGACAGGAGAAGCATGTGTTCGTTGTCAAACACCAATCGTGAAAACGAAAGTTGCGCAAAGGGGGACGCACTATTGTCCAACATGTCAGAAATTAAGAATACCCAAGTAGGATTTGTTTTAGGTTTGACAGGGGGAATTGCGACAGGCAAGAGTACTGCCGCTGCTATTTTCCAACAATATGGCTTTCCAGTGATCGATGCCGATATAGTGGCAAGAGAGGTCGTTGAACCGGATACGCCAGGACTTCAAGCGTTGGTTCAAGCATTCGGCAAAGAGATCCTCCAACAGGATGGTCAGTTAGATCGGGCAAAACTTGGACAATTGATTTTCGGTTCTGTCACTGCACGTGAGCAATTGAATCAAATATTAGATCCATTTATCCGTGGGAGAATCACTGAAGAAATCATAGAGAAGAAAGCCCAATATCCGTTGATCGTTGTCGATATTCCTTTATTGTTTGAAGGACAGTATGATACACAAATGGATGCCGTCGCAGTTGTCTATATTCCAGAATCTCAGCAAATCGAACGCTTGATGGTACGCAATCAATTATCGAAGCAAGAAGCAGAACAACGGGTGAAAAGCCAACTGTCGATCGAGGAAAAGAAACGACGTGCGGATATCGTATTCGATAACCGCCAAACCAAGGAAGATTTATCCGCTGAAATCAAAAAATGGTTATTGCTTAATCGCTTTCTTTGAGTAAATCGCAACATTTTGCTATGCTATTTATATAAAGAAAGAGGGGGAGATGATACGATGGGTACATTCAAAAACCAAAAAGATAAAGTAGTAGGTTCTGCGAAAGAAAAAATTGGTGAGATTCTCCACAAAGAAGATTTACAGGAAAAGGGCCAGATCCAAGCAGAAGAAGGTAAAATTCGTGAAGATGAATACCGGGCGAGAATTGCTGAGTTAGAAGACCAACATGTCGAAAAAGAATCCAAGCGACAGGACTTAACCACAGAACGCAAAGATCCGGAAACAAGTCCTGAAGTAAACCAAGACCCCCAATTCGATCATCGTTCAACAGAACAAAAAATCGAAGAAGAACGAATGAAACATTACACGGGAATCGAAGATAAACTATAGGGATTACCCAAGCATTGAGTAAAATAGAAAATCAAAAAGAAACAGGCTGGTGCTGAACGCCAGTCTGTTTTCGTTCGTTGAGATAAAAACACAACAAATCTTTCAGTTCAAGCGATTTTTTAACTGGGACAGTCGCATTGCTTAATTGTTTCATGTTATACTAAAGTTAGTAATAAGAAAACGTTTATTACGATCCACTTGAATTAGTTCAATAAAAAATCAGTGGAAAAAAATCTAAAACAATAAGCAGTGAAGTTGTGAAAATCACTTTGAACTGAGCAATAAGATATAAATTGAAAAAATCCTTTTCATATTTTATAATTTTTAAGCTTAGTGTTGAAAACCAGCCTTTTTTCCACCAATGATTCATAATTGGTGGGAAAAATTAACTGATGGAACAACTTCATTTGGTACATTCAAATAAGCGATCAAACTACACCAAGAGAGGTGAAAATTACGATGAGATGTCCTAGATGTCAACATAACAACTCAAGAGTGATCGATAGTCGTCAAGCTGACGATGGTCGAGCAATAAGAAGACGCCGGGAGTGCGAAAAATGTTCCTTCCGTTTTACGACCTTTGAACGAATCGAAGCAGCGCCGTTATTAGTGATCAAGAAAAATGGCGAACGTGAAGAATTCAATCGTGACAAAATTTTACGAGGCTTGATCCGGTCTGCCGAAAAACGACCAGTAGCGATGGAACAAATGGAACAGATCGTCAACCATGTTGAAAATCGTGTAAGAAGTCTTGGCGAAAATGAAGTTTCAACTAATCTGATCGGTGAATACGTCATGGAAGATTTAGTGAACTTAGATGAAATCGCCTATATTCGTTTTGCGAGTGTCTATCGTCAATTCAAAGATATGTCTGTCTTTTTGAAAGAATTACAAGACATTGTTGATAAAGCAAAAGATACGAGTAATAGTGAAAATGATGCGTAATTAATAAAGGAGGGAGCATTCCTTGGAAAATGCGTGGAAAGAATTACAACCGAAAAATATTTACCAAGGAAGAAAGAGCAGTCCTTTAAAAGAAGAAGGAAAGTCTGCCTTGTTATCCCTTTACCAACCATTGATCGGGGGAGAAGCGTTGAGTCTTTACTTGACGTTGTATTCGGAGATCTCGCTAGAAACTGGCGTAGGTCCTGAAGGATTACACGCCGATTTATTGAGTAGTCTAAGTTGTGGATTACCGCAATTTTATGAGGCACGAAAAAAATTAGAAGGAATCGGTCTTTTAGAAGTCTATTTCAAAAAAGATGAAAATTTGGGTGATTGTTTTCTTTATGAGTTGTTAGAACCGATGGACGTTCCTACGTTTTTCAATGATACGTTACTTTCTTTTTTACTTTTAGAAAAAGTTGGCGAACGTCGATTCAACCAATTGACGGAATTATTTAAGCCAAAAAATCTTTCGTATGAAGGCTATCAAAAAATCACTAAGAAGTTTTTGGAAGTCTATCGGTTCAATGAAACAGTCTATGCAGCAAACCAAGAACAAGTGGAATCGATTCAGCAAAAATTCACACCTGTTGAACCCAAATCATTGTTAGCAGATTCAGACTCGTTTGACTGGACGTTTTTAATCGATTGGTTGAAGAAACAACACATCAATCAGTTGACAGAACCAGTTCTGCAACAAGCGAAAACATACCAACAACTCTACGGCTTCGATGAACTGACTTTAGGAGAGTTGATTCTACAGTCATTTGATTTTACGACAGAAGAAGTATCTTTAAAAGAACTCCAACGGATCGTCTTGTTACGGCAGCAACAGCAGAATACGTTGCGACAATCGAGCAACACTCTGGTTACCGATCAGTCTGCTGAAACAGGTGTCCCTGTCAATCAGGCGTTGCCTAGTGCTGCACAACAATTGATCCAAGTTGCACGACAAACCCCACCGATGCGTTATCTCGAAGCAATAAAAAAAGAAAAAGGCGGGTATGTTTCCAAACAGGAAAACTGGTTGTTGCAAGATTTGGTCACCCAATCCGGTCTGACTAGCAGTGTCATCAACATTTTGATCAACTATGTGTTAGTCATAAAAAACCATGCGAGCTTAAATGCGAGCTTCGTGAATACGATCGCTAATGAGTGGGCGCAAAAAAAAATCAGTACGCCAGAAGAAGCGATTGAACATCTCCATACATTGAGTACGAAAGCGAAACAACCGAAAGCGTCAAAACAAAACAACACGTCAAATTATCGCCGAAATGTAAGGCGAGAAAAATTGCCTGATTGGGTCAATCAACCAAAAGACGAAACGCAAATCAGTACAGAGAAAAAAGCCGAGATCGATCGTCGCTTCAAAGAGTATCTGGCTAAAAAGGAAGGTGAGAGCTAATGGAAGATGTGGGAAAAGAACTGAAGAAAATCATCAGTAAACGCAACTACCAAGAAAAGTATTCCGAGATGATTGCTGAAGTTTTGAATGATGCGGATGTTCAAGCCTTTCTGTCAGCCCATCAAGACCGATTGACGCAAGCGGATATCGAAAAAAGTTATGCCAAACTCTATGAGTATGTCCAAGAAAAAAGAAAATATCAAACGAACGATCCAACCATGATCGCTCCCGGATATGAACCAAAATTGACATTGAATTTCCACTATGTCGACGTCACCTACGTGCCGACAGAAGCACTCTTAGCTCGTCAAAAACAAGAAGAGATCAAGAGTCGTGTGAAAGCAATGGATATGCCAAAAGATATCCAGTCTGCCTCTTTCGAAAATTTCGAACGAACAGATGGACGTGGTTATGCAAGTTTAGAAGCATTAGACTTCGTCGAACAATATTCGGCTGATCCTAAAAGCTTCCACAAAGGGTTATACTTGGTCGGAAGTTTTGGTATCGGCAAAACCTATCTGTTAGGAGCAACAGCAAAAGAACTGGCAATCAAAGGATTCACGACAACGTTGGTCCATTTCCCAACATTTGCTGTTGAAATGAAGCAAGCCATCGGCAAAGACCAAGTTGCTGAAAAGTTAGATGCGGTGAAGAAATCGCCGATCTTGATGATCGATGATATTGGAGCGGATGCGATGAGTAGTTGGATCCGTGATGAAGTATTTGGCGTCATCTTACAGTATCGAATGCAAGAACAATTGCCGACGTTCTTTTCATCAAACTTCACGATGAACGAATTAGAACAGCATTTGACGGTAACACAACGCGGCGATGAGGAACCGTTGAAAGCCAAACGGATCATGGAGCGAATCCGCTACTTGACAAAAGAAATCGAGATGACAGGCCGAAATCGCCGAAATGGCTGATGCCATCAATTGATTTTTACAGAAACAGGTTGGAGTATCTACTCGACTGTCACTGTTTTTCACCTTTTCAATAAAGATTCATAAAAAATGAACAAAGTTAAGATGAAACGAATCCATGGACTTGAAGAAATAACCGGATGGAATCATCAAAGCAGTAACGCAAGAAATTACACGGAGGATGTATGATGAAAGCTATTTTAACTGGTATAGTTGCTGCCGGTCTCTTGTTTGCATTGACAGGCTGTGGCAACGAAGAAGGAAGTACAGGTTCAATCGATTCGATCAATGCAGAATCGACAGTGGAAACAGATAGTTCTACCGAACAAAAACAAAGTGTGTTTACAGGTACGATCGAAAGCTTCGGTGAAGCGGAAGGTGACGTTTACCAAATCACCGTCAAGGATGTAGAAGAAATAGAAGATCCAGCAAATATCGGTACGTCATTCAGCAATGACGGAGTGATCTTGAATGCTTCAGTTGATCAAATCACTGGTGGTGTCGATTCCTTGAAAGAAGGAGAAAAGATCGAATTTAAATTGGTAGAAATGGCGGTCATGACAATGTCGATCCCTCCACAAGTTCCTGGGAATTCGATCATTGAGATCACTGTCCAATAAAAAACAAGAGAAATCAATCGAACTTTTTTGATGACTTGTTGAAAAAAGACTGGGACATTTTCCCAGTTCTTTTTTCTATTGAACATAAACAAATGTTATGATAGGAACAAGAATAATAGTTATCAGAAAAGCGTAAATAAGTAGGATAACTTTTATAAGTATGTGTTTGTCCAAAGTCATGACAAAATGGATGGCATCCAAACATTCAGTAGTTAAGGAGTGGAAAAATGAATCACACAGATTTATCGAAGCGTCTTGAAACAGTTGGACGTTTTGTACCAGAAGCTGCTCGTTTAGCAGATATCGGTTCAGATCATGCGTACTTACCCGTCGCATTGATGCTAAAAGGAAAAATCGACTTTGCAGTAGCTGGGGAAGTCGTTAAAGGTCCTTTTGAATCAGCGAAGAGACAAGTGAGTAAGAACGGGTTATCTGAGCGAATCGAGGTACGCTTGGCTAATGGATTAGATGCAATCGAAAAGCAAGACCAAATCAACGCGATCACGATTGCTGGTATGGGGGGCTCATTGATTCGCGATATCTTAGAATCTGGTCGGCAAAATCAACGTCTATCAGGAAAAGAACGCTTGATTTTACAACCCAACATCGGCGAAAAAACGCTAAGAGCGTGGCTCAAGGAAAACAACTATCAGATCATTGCAGAAGAAATCCTCGAAGAAAATAAAAAAATCTATGAGATCATTGTAGCCGAAAAGAAAGAGCAGCCAATCGAATACTCTGAAAAAGAGCTGATGTTTGGCCCACACTTACTCGCAGAGAAAAATGCGATATTTTTGGCAAAATGGCAACGTGAGCTAAAACAACTTGAAGTGATCTTAGAGCAATTAAAAAATGCGAGTGAACAAAACAGATATGAGACAATCCAACAAGAGGTGGAATGGATCAAGGAGGTTTTATGACATGTCCATTAAAGCACAAGATTTCATCAAAAAATTTGAAAGCTATTGCCCGCAATGGTTAGCGGAAGAAGGCGATCCAGTTGGGTTGCACATCGGCACCTTGGACAAACCGATCCAACGTGTGATGATGACTTTAGATGTCCGCCCAGAAGTGGTGGCAGAAGCCATTGAGAAAAAGATCGATCTTTTGATTGCAAAACATCCCCCGATTTTTAGACCAGTCAAACGCTTGATTACTGATTCTCCACAAGAAAAAATGTACGCTGATTTGTTGAAGCATGATATTGCAGTCTATGCAGCCCACACAAACATGGATATCATTGAAGATGGGTTGAACGATTGGTTTTGTGAGCAATTAGGAATTGAGGTCACAGGTCATCTTGTTCAAACACATGAACGTGGCTACAAAAAACTGATCAGTTATCTTCCGGTGGCGGATGCTCCGCGTTTGAGAACTGCTTTGGCAAAAGCGGGAGCCGGAGAGCAAGGAGATTATGACAGTACAAGTTTCACCTCTGTTGGGCAAGGACGATTCCGTCCGAAAACAGGGGCGCATCCAGCAATTGGAGAAATTGGACGTGCTGAACAAGTCCAAGAAGCCAAAGTCGAAGTGATCTTCCCAGAAAATATAGAAGAGAAAGTCTTACAAGCGATGTTTGCCGCACATCCTTACGAAGAACCAGCATTTGATTTGTTCTCGATCGAGGCACCAGTTAAAACCTGGGGATTAGGTCGTATTGGAGAACTAGCAAAAGAACAGAGCTTGGATGATTTCGCAGCCCATGTGAAAGAAGTCTTTCAATTGGAAGGGTTACGTGTGGTTCGCCCAACGACAAATCCACAAAAAATGATCAAACGTGTCGCTATCTGTGGCGGGAGTGGTGAGAAGTTTTATCCCGCAGCCTTGGCTCAAGGAGCAGATGTCTATATCACTGGCGACATTTATTTCCATACAGCACAAGATATGCAAAGCGCAGGATTAGCTGCGATCGATCCGGGCCACTATATCGAATCATTATGCAAGGAAAAATTTGTAGAGAAGTTTGAAAAGTGGAAAAACGAAGAGAATTGGACGGTTGACTTTTTTGTTTCAGAAACATCAACCAATCCATTTGAATTTAAATAAAAGGAGAGTCATTTATGTACGAGAATCTATTACCACGTTTTTTAAGATACGTCAAAACGGAAACACAATCCGATCCAACAAGTCATACTACACCGTCTACGCAAACACAAGTAGAGTTTGCACAAGTATTGAAAAAAGAATTAGAAGATCTAGGATTATCTGATGTGACTTACAATGCAGAAAATGGTTTTGTGATTGCGACATTGCCAAGCAATGTTGATCATGACGTACGTTCGATCGGTTTCATTGCACACATGGATACAGCGGATTTCAATGCAGTAGGCGTGAGTCCTCAAATCATTGAAAACTATGACGGGGAATCAACGATCGTTCTAGATAAAGAAGGACGCTTCACGTTAAATGTCAAAGATTTCCCTAATTTAAAAAATTATGGTGGCCATACGTTGATCACAACAGATGGTACCACATTACTAGGTGCAGATGACAAAGCGGGCATTGCAGAAATCATGACAGCTATGGAAATCTTGCTAAAAAATCCTTCGATCCCTCACGGTGAGATCAAAGTCGCTTTTGGTCCAGATGAAGAAATCGGTGTGGGTGCTGATAAGTTTGATGTAGAACAGTTCAACGTTGATTTTGCTTACACGATCGACGGCGGTCCTTTAGGAGAGTTGCAATACGAAACCTTTAGTGCAGCGCAAGCCAACATCACGATCCAAGGGAAAAATGTCCATCCTGGGACAGCGAAGAATACAATGATCAATGCCCTACAATTAGCGATCGACTTCCATAATGCATTACCAGCAGATGAAGTTCCTGAAAAAACTGAGGGTTACGAAGGGTTCTTCCATTTGATGGCATTGACCGGTAGTCCTGAAGAGGCGAAGATGAGTTATATCATTCGTGACCATAAACGTGATTCATTTGAAGCGAGAAAAGCAATGATCACAAGCATTCAAGAAAAAATGAACCAGCAATTTGACCAAGAACGTATCCAAGTGGAAATGTATGATCAATATTATAATATGCGTGAGATCATCGAAAAGGATATGAGTATTGTCGATCTAGCTGAAAAAGCAATGATCGAATTAGAGATCAAGCCAGTGATCGAACCGGTACGTGGTGGGACAGATGGTTCAAAAATCTCTTATCTAGGAATACCGACACCAAATTTATTTGCTGGTGGCGAAAACATGCACGGCCGTTTTGAATTTGTGTCCCTACAAGTCATGGAAAAAGCGACAGATGTCATTGTTAAAATCGCAGAGTTGAATACGCAGGTGTAATTGATCCGTTTCATTGATAAAAAAGATTAAATTTCAACCAATAATCTCACATTATTGGTTGATTGCTACACTGCATTGACATATGATTGATTCGAGGCTATTTTAGTCAGTGCTCGAATCACAGTTCATGGGGGAGGGTGAGCGTTTATTTCGCATCCACTCCCTTTGTTTTTTGCAGGAAAGTAGGAGGAATATGGTTTATGAAGAAGTTACTGGTATTTTATAACAAAAGTTCAGGAAAGGATGAAGGGGAACAATTAGCAGAATGGTTCAAGGAGTACGTCGCAAAACACCGACCAGAACTAGAGGTTTATCTAACAGAAACTGGACCGTCGATCAAAGATGAAACATTGAGAGAAAAAGCAAAAGAACATGAGGTAGATACACTAGTCATCATTGGTGGTGATGGCACGATCCACCATATCATCCAAGCATTCCAAGATGAATTAGACCATTACCATGTTGGCTTATTACCTGGTGGAACGATCAATAACTTAGCGAAAGTGTTAGGCATTCCTTTTGAGAAAGAAGAAGCCGCAGCAATGATGTTAGAGGAATCGATCCGCAAAATCGATTACGGGAAAGTGAACGATAAAGTAGTTATTTCTACTTTGACTATTGGGATATTAGCAGACACAGCGGTCTGGATCAGTCAAAAAGAAAAGCAAAAATATGGTTCATGGATCTTTATCAAGCGTTTCGTGAAATTATTGATGAAAAAGAAAAAATATCATTTGGATATCAAAACTGAAGATGTTCATTGGCAAGGAAAAGCACAGTTGTTGACGATCACGATGTCCAATTCAGTAGGCGGTTTTACTGGTTTCGATGATTCTGCTGCGCCAGATGATGGCAAGTTCCACATCACCATCGTTCCCTCATTAGATTTTTTCCGGTTTGCATTTTATCTCCCACGTATGATCAAAGGTAAGATCTATTCTGTTCCTGGTATCAAATATCTGACAGCTAGTCAAGTCAATATCCAGGCACGAGAAAAGAAAGTGACGACTCGGACGGATGGTGACACTACAGATGACTTACCGATCGAATTAAAAGTCATCCCAGAAGGTATAACGATCTACGTACCAAAAGAAGAGCAATAATTGGAGGAAGTTGATGGAAGTATTGATGCATAATCCCTTATGGTTTTACTTATTCATTGTGAATGTTTATCTATTTGGCTTGATGGGTTATGATAAACGTCAGGCAAAAAAAGGCGCTTGGCGTGTACCAGAAAGTAATTTGTTGTTTGTTAGCTTGTTAGGCGGTGGTTTGGGCGGGTTGCTCGCACAACGCGTATTCCGTCACAAAACCAAAAAAAAGAAGTTCACGATCGTTTTCATGTTAGGAATCATGATTGATCTCGTCTTGATCTATTTTTTCCATTAAGGAGTCGTACATGTCTACTAAAGGAACAAAATCAAAAATTATCATTAACCTATTATTATTGACCATTATTCTCGCTATTATTTATTATTTGATCAATCAATCTTTTGCAGATATTTTCAAAGAGTTGCTTTCAACAAGTGTCCAAGTGCTTCTGGCGATGTTTTTTTTCGGTACACTTTATCAAATTGTAGAAGGTCGCTCAATCAAAGAGATCGCCAAGCCGTTTTCCAAATCTTTCAGTACAAGTGATGGGTTTTGGACGTCTTGTTATATTGCCTTTTATCGGATCGTCTCATTTGGAACTGGCACACTCATCTCAGAAATTTATTTTTACAATAAAAAAGGGTTGAAATTTTCTCAAGGAGCAGGAGTCACTGCCTTGCATATGATCATGTATAAATTAGCGGTGATCACTTATGCGGTCATTGGTTTGATCGTTCAATTCTCTTTGTTTTACGAAAATGCGCCAAATATGATCTGGTTCATCATTGCCGGTATCATCTTGACAGCTTTGATCATTTTATTTCTTGTGACAATATCTGTCAGTTTGAATCTACAAGTGTTTTTTGTCAAAGTCTCCAATCGCTTATTCAAAAGTGAACGTTTACGCAACTGGGTGGATACGTGTAACAGTCAGATCTATTCATTGAGAGAAACAGTGCAAACGATCATTCAAGACCGTACCGCATTGATCAGGATCTATTGTTGGAACTTATTGAAATTACTCTGTTGGTATGTAATGCCTTATCTTTTTTTAGTGGAAAATCATCCAAATCTTGATTTTCTTTTGACATTCTCATTTATTAGTTTTGCTGTGGTTTTGTCAGGCGTGTTACCAACTCCCGCAGGTATTGGTTCGTTTGAGTTTGTTTATCTATTGCTCTTTCGACCTGTTGTTGGAACGGTAGATGCTGTTTCTTCCTTATTGCTTTATCGATTTGGCTCGTTCATCTTGCCATTCATTTATGGCTTTTTCTATGTGATTGCAGAAAGACGGAATATCTTACGTCAAGAGATCCATGAAGTAAAGGCAGAAAAAAAGCGTACAAAGGGGAAAATTTAAATAATTTGAACAACTTTCAAGGAGAATTCAAATGGAGAATCAGTCTGAGCTGAAAATGCTTAGATTGATTCTTTTTTGTTTTGTTGAACAATATCTGTTCAACAATTGCTTTCACGCAGAATAAGCTAGACGTTGCTATCTTTCAAACAAGACAGTTTCTCGAAATTGGAAGAAACAATCAACACCGGTAGGGTAAAATTAAAATCCCTCGATTAGTTGCTGAAAGTCTATACTTAATGGTATATACTATATATACAATAAATAGAAAGCTTAGCTTTCGACAAGAAAGATTTTCTTGATTTTACTCATCCTACAAACAGGATAAAAGTTGCTCTTTCATTTTTTAACCGTTCAACTTTTAGACGTTTGACTTTTGATGTCAGAACGAATCGACTGTTTGATGAATGAGATGTAGTTAGAAAGTAGGTAATAAAGTGAAAAAACAAGCGGTTTTCCAAGATATAGCTGAAAAAATTGCACAACGAGTCAATGATGGAACTTACGTGACCAGTCAAAAGTTGCCTTCAGATTATGATTTAGCGGAAGAATTTCAATGCAGTCGACTGACGGTGCGTAAAGCAATTGATCTTTTGATCAGTCAAAATATTTTAGTGAAAGAAAGAGGAAAAGGAACTTATGTTATGAAGCAACCGAAGATCCAAAGCGGTTCCGGTGGCTTACAAAGTTTTACTGAAACTGCCAAGGCTCAAGGAAAAAAGACCCGGACAGAAGTATTACAAGTTGAGATCGTAAAAGAAGTACCGCTGAAGATTCGCCAGATGTTCGCTGACTATGGAAATGAAGCCATGGTTTATCTGTCTCGTTTACGTTACTTTGATGATGAACCAATGACAGTAGAAAACCTCTATATACTAAAACGTTATTTGCAAAATGAAAGTGGTGAACTTCCTCAAGCTCAGCTGGCTTCTTCATTGTATGAAATAATTGAAGAAAACATTGAGATTGGCTACGCGCATCAAGAAGTTGAAGCAGTCATAAGTCCGCCAGATATTGCCAAGTTATTGCATGTATCAGAAGATGATCCAATGCTTCTCGTCCATTCGATGACTTATTCCCCTTCTGCTAAACCGATATTGTTCGACACGTCTTTTTATCGTGCAGATCAATATACGTTTAAGAATACATTGATACGTCAAAAATAAGAGGTGAAAAATGGATCAAATCAATACAGCAATCGAAGAGAATTGGCTGGATTTTCTGGATTTACTCAAACAAGTCATGCAAGTTCCTAGTGTTAAATCAGAAGCTGGACCAGGAGCACCCTTTGGTATAGAAGCACGCTCGGTTCTTTCTTTGGTCATGGACAAAAGTGCCGGATATGGGTTCCAAACAAAAGTAATCGATGATTCGATCGGCTATGCCCAGTGGGGAAATGAAGGAAGTGAGTATATCGGGGTTCTGGGACATCTCGATGTTGTCTCTGCTGGTCAAGGATGGGAGTTTCCGCCGTTTGATCTCAGTGAGAAAAAGGATCGTTTTTATGGTCGAGGAATATTAGACAACAAAGGGCCTATCATGTGTTGTCTGTATGGCATGAAACTATTAAAAGACCTAGGTCACCAGCCAAAAAAGAATCTTCGGATCATCTTTGGAACGGATGAAGAAAGTGGCATGTCAGATATTTCTCATTACTTAGCCGAGGAAAACCCTCCGTCATTTGGTTTCACGCCCGATTGTAAATATCCTGTGGTCTATGGCGAACGTGGTATCGTAAATGTTGTCCTCCACTTTACTTTACCTGAAGAGGAACATCAACAAATCAGTCGATTCGAAGGGGACCAGTTCCGTGATCATGTTCCAGACCAACTGCATGTGAGAATTGCCAAAAAAGAAATAAGCGCCAGTGGTAAACGAGCACCAAGTAACGCGCCTGAGTTAGGAGAAAATGCTATCACGATCTTGGCAACAAAACTAGCTGAAGAACGAATGATCCCGCCAGTTGCACAGGGTTATTTCCGCTGGATTTGTCAAAGCTTTCATCAAAAACATTTTGGAGAAGGGATCGATTTAGCGTTTGAAGACGAAGATTCAGGCAAATTGATTTTGACACCTGTTGTGCTGCAAAAGTCTCCAGAAGGCATGCTATTAGAAATTGCCTTTCGCTACCCGGTGACCGTCTCAGAAAAACAAGTAGTGTCACGGCTGAAAAGTCAATTGCCTCTAGGTGTTGATTTGGAAGTCATTCGCAGTATTCCTGGATTTTGTCGGACAGAAGAGTCAAAAAAAATCGCCATACTGTCAACGATCTATCATCAAGTCACCGGTAATGATCCTAAACCAGTGACAACAACAGGCGCCACCTATGCGCGTAAAATGCCGAATATCTTAGCATTTGGCCCTTCATTTCCAGGACAAAAAGGGATTGCTCATACGGCGAACGAATATATGGATTCCGCAGATTTAAGAACAAATTTAGAAATCTACATGCGCAGCCTCCAAGCATTAACAGAATAAAACATTCAGATAGTACAAACAATTGAAAAATAAATTTCATGTAAAACGAGTTTCTAATAAAACGATGAGTTTTAAAAAGAAACTCGTTTTTTAGTATAGACATAATAGTATATACCATATAGAATATACTTGAAAGCGCTACAAATGTTAGGCGATGGAGGGAAAGAAATGTGGGGAATGCTTGCAACCTGGCGCATGGCACATGAAGGTGTCTTGGCCGCTAAACAACAATTAGAAGCACAGTTTTCATGTAAAGATGCTGTGGAAACGGCGATCAAAGTGGTAGAAGATTATCCATTTTATAAATCCGTTGGTTATGGTGGGTTACCAAATGAAAAAGGAATCGTAGAAATGGATGCTGCTTTTATGGATGGAGAAACATTTAAGATTGGTGCAGTTGCTGGGATTACTGATGTAGCCAATCCGATTTCTGTTGCTAGGCAATTAAGCGATGATAAATTCAATAGTTTTCGAGTAGGGCAAGGAGCAACAGAATATGCAATGCTCTCTGGTTTTGAACGAAAAAATATGTTAACGGCACGTGCAAAAAAAATCTGGGAACAACGAGTAAAAGAAATCGCCACGTTGAATTTAGATCCTTACGATGGCCATGATACGGTCGGAGTTGTCGCGCTCGATACGCAACAACAGATGGCAGTAGGAACATCCAGTTCCGGTTTGTTTATGAAAAAACATGGACGTGTAGGAGATTCGCCATTATCTGGTTCGGGATTTTATGTGGATAGTACGATTGGCGGTGCAGCAGCTACAGGCTTAGGGGAGGATCTTATGAAAGGTTGCCTCTCATATGAAATCGTTCGATTGATGGGGAATGGATGTACGCCACAAGCAGCTTGTGATCGAGCTGTTTATGGATTTGATGAGCGATTGCGCAAACGTTATGGCAAAGCGGGGGCGTTCTCGTTAATAGCATTAGATAAATATGGCGAATGGGGGGTAGCGACGAACGTTGAATTTACATTTAGTGTGGCAACGATGACCCAAGAACCAGCAATTTTCATGGCAAATCCTGGTCCGGATCAGTCGACAGTGATCACACCAATCACGCAAGAATGGCTTGATGCCTATGAAGCACGTATCAAAGCACCAATTTAACAGCGAATCGGATAAACGGTTAACAAGAATAAAATGGAGGAATAAATATGACAACTAAAAAAATTTATTTGTTTTGTGAAGCAGGAATGTCAACAAGTATTATGGTCAATAAAATGATGGACGTCGTCAGAAAACACAAAATGCCATTAGAAATTGCCGCTTTTCCTGCGATCCATGCGGAAGAAAAGGTCGCACAAGAAAAACCTGTGGCTATTTTATTAGGGCCTCAAGTCCGTCATTTAGCGAGTAAAATGAAAGAAACGTTTGACCCAATGGGGATTCCTGTTGACACGATTGCTCCAGAAACATATGGCATGATGGACGGAGAAAAGGCGTTGAAAGATGTCTTGGGTTTGATCAAAAAATCAAAAGCGACAAAGTAGAGTGACAAAACGAGATTTTCGATCGAAGAATTATGTCCTCAAACAAAAATAAAGCAACTGGATGGGAGGAAGAAACATGCAAAAATTTTTGGATTGGTTAGAACGTGTGTTAACACCAATGGCGAAAACAATCGGTGAAAATAAGTATTTGATTGCGATTCGTGATGGTTTTTTGCTATCAACACCTTTACTGATCGTAGGATCGCTCTTTTTAGTTTTGACTAATTTTCCAATTCCAAATTGGAATGAAACGATGAGCCATATTCTCGGAGATAACTGGGCAACGATGTTGAATATGCCTGCCACTGCAAGTTTTGATATTATGACGATTTTAGCGGTTGGGGGTATTGGCTATAGTCTGGCAAAACAATTTAAAGTAGATGCCATGCAAGCGGCAATTATTTCATTGGTCGCTTTTTTTATCGTGACCCCTTTTACAACCCTGTTTACACCAGAAGGCTCCACTGAAGTCTATGAAGTAGGAAGCTTGCCATTACGTTGGATGGGCTCTAGTGGCCTGTTCTTAGGGATGGTCGTGGCTTTGGTTGCTACCCGATTGTTTGTCGCTTTATTACGTAAAGGTTGGACGATCAAAATGCCAGAAGGTGTGCCACCAACCGTCGTACAATCCTTTGAAGCGTTGATCCCAAGTTTTGTGATTGTTACTCTTTTTATGATTGTCAATTGGTTAGCCAATCTAACCTCATATGGTAATTTACAAGAAATACTATTTAAGTTCCTACAAACTCCTTTACTTAGCTTAGGAAATACTCTAGGCGCGATGATCATAGCCTACTTATTCTTGCACTTTTTTTGGTTTTTCGGTATCAACGGTTCGAGTGTGGTTGGGGCAGTATTCAATCCGATTTTACGAGCACTATCCGTTGAAAATTTAGATGCCTTCAAAAATGGCGCAGATATACCAAATATCATCACAGGTCAATTCCAAGATATGTTTGCTACTTTTGGTGGTGGGGGGTCTACGCTTTCATTGATTCTAGTCATGATTCTAGTATGCAAAAGCCAACGAGTGAAAAAACTGTCGCAATTGTCACTAGTACCAGGGATTTTTGGAATCAATGAACCGATTATTTTTGGTTTACCAATTGTTTTAAATCCAGTCTTACTGATTCCATTTGCACTTGTACCCACGATCAATATCATCATTTCCTATTTTTGTATGGATTTAGGATTAGTAAATTATACGAATGGTATTCAACTACCATGGACAACACCACCGATCATCTCTGGTTTCTTAGTTAGTGGTTGGCAGGCATCTATTTTGCAAGCATTACTGATCCTACTAGGGATGGCTATTTATTATCCTTTTATCAAAGTGCTAGATAATCAGTATTTAAAAGAAGAAGCAGAGGCGGTACAGGAAGAAGAAGAAATCGATTTTGACGAATTCGATTTTGATGATTTATAGGAAAAGAGGCTGTAGGAATGAAAAAAATAGTCTTGATTCTCAATCATTTGACTGCAGGCTTAGGTAGTGATGAAAATGCCCAGCTATCTCCTGGTGGCAAAAAAACAGCTCTTGGACCTGGGCGTACCTTAAATCCACTTTTTCAAGAACACGATACAGAAATCGTTGCTACATTATATTGTGGTGATCAGTATTATCTTGATCACCAAGAAGAGGTGAATAAAAAATTTATAGGTTTCGCCAAAAAAATTGGTGCAGATGCTGTTCTTTGTGGACCCGCGATGCATTATGCTAATTTTGGCATGATGGCAGCCCAATTAGCCTTAGTCTTCAGCGAACAAGGAATTCCCAGTGTAGCAGCGATGTCTGAAGAAAATCCTGCCTTTGCCATTTACACTGAAAAGATCAACATAATCAAAATGCCTAAAAAAGGCGGAATTGGTTTAAATGATTCATATAAAAATATCAGTCACTTTATTTCAGCCCTCGCTCATCAAAAGCAATCATCATGACCAGATTACGATGAATCAATTAGTTTGTGCTAAGCGATAATCAGAAATAATATCCTAGGTCGGAATAGAATCAACCTCTAGAATTAAGGGTAACAACCACGGAATTGTTCTATAAATGTTTGTGGTTGTTGCCCTTATTTTATAGAGGTTTCTTTTTTTTTTGCCGTTTATTTGGTTTTTAGTGACAGATAAAATTGAGTGTAACTTCTGTCTCAAATTTTTTTAATAATTGTGAGTATAATCTTTGACCAAAACTGACCAAATGAGTATAATATTCATGTAAAGGTTAAAGAAAACGAGACTTTAGACGGATGTTATAGACGTTAGAGAAAGTTATAGTTGACTTTGACCAAACAACTTCTACTACAGGAGGGAAATATATGAATAGTGAAAAAATGACAACTACGCTCCAAGAAGCGATTGCAGAAGCACAACAAGTAGCGATGACAAGAAAACATCAAGAAATCGACATTGTTCATTTATGGAAGATCTTTTTACAGCCAAATCATTTTGGCCGTAATCTATATACAGATGCAGGTATCGATGCAGATGCGTTTGAACAAGAGATTGATCGAGTGTTAGATGAGTATCCAACAGTCTCAGGCAGCAATGTCCAATACGGACAAAATCTTAGTCAAAATCTTTTTCGTTTATTGAATGAAGCGGATCAATTGAGAGAAACTTTTGGTGATGAATTCTTATCCACTGAGATCGTGCTACTAGCTTTAATGAAATTAAAAAATTATCCACTGACTGTTTATTTGACAAAACAGGGACTGAATGAAAAAGAATTGCGTAAAAATATCGAAGACATGCGGGGAGGAGAGCGTGTGACCTCTAAAAATCAAGAAGAACAATATAAAGCGTTAGAAAAATATGGTGTCGATCTTGTCCAACAAGTCCGTAGTGGCAAAATGGACCCGATCATTGGCCGAGATGAAGAAATTCGTGATGTGATTCGGATCTTGTCACGTAAAACTAAAAACAACCCTGTGTTGATCGGGGAACCTGGTGTTGGTAAAACAGCGATCGTTGAAGGATTAGCGCAACGTATCGTTCGCAAAGACGTACCAGAAAACTTAAAAGATAAAACCATTTTTTCTTTAGATATGGGTGCCTTGATTGCTGGAGCAAAATTCCGTGGAGAATTTGAAGAACGCTTGAAAGCAGTCTTGAAAGAAGTGAAGAAAAGCGATGGACGGATCATCTTGTTCATCGACGAGATCCATAACATCGTCGGTGCAGGAAAAACGGAAGGTAGTATGGATGCCGGTAACTTGCTTAAACCGATGTTAGCTCGTGGTGAACTTCATTTGATCGGTGCGACTACTTTAGACGAATACCGACAATACATGGAAAAGGACAAAGCGTTAGAGCGCCGTTTCCAAAAAGTATTAGTGAAGGAACCAACTGTTGAAGATACGATCAGTATTCTTCGAGGATTGAAAGAGCGTTTTGAGATCCACCATAGCGTCAATATCCATGACAATGCTTTGGTTGCGGCAGCTACATTATCCGATCGCTATATCACAGACCGCTTTTTACCTGATAAAGCCATTGATTTGATCGATGAAGCAAGTGCTACGATCCGAGTGGAAATGAACTCCATGCCAACGGAATTAGATCAAGTGACTCGTCGCTTGATGCAGTTGGAGATCGAAGAAGCAGCATTGAAGAAAGAATCTGATGATGCAAGTAAAAAACGTTTGAAGAACTTACAAGAAGAACTAGCCGATCTTCGAGAAGAAGCCAATGCGATGAAGATGCAGTGGGAAACTGAAAAAGAAGAAGTAAATACCGTTTCTTCTAAACGTGCAGAAATCGATAAGGCAAAACATGAATTAGAAGACGCAGAAAACAATTATGACCTTGAGCGTGCCGCTGTTTTACGTCATGGAACGATTCCACAATTAGAGAAAGAACTAGCAGAACTTGAAGCAAAAACAAAAGACAGTGACATCAAGATGGTACAAGAATCTGTCACTGAAAATGAAATTGCTCAAGTTGTTGGCCGTTTAACAGGGATTCCAGTAACAAAACTCGTGGAAGGTGAACGAGAAAAACTGATCAAGTTGAATGAAACACTTCATAAACGTGTCATTGGTCAGGATGAAGCGGTAGACGCAGTGAGTGATGCGGTCATTCGCTCTCGTGCGGGATTACAAGATCCAAATCGACCATTGGGCTCATTCCTATTCTTAGGACCAACGGGTGTCGGTAAAACCGAACTAGCAAAAGCTTTAGCAGAAAACTTGTTTGATTCTGAAGAGCATATGGTGCGGATCGATATGAGTGAATACATGGAAAAACATGCCGTTTCTCGTTTAGTTGGTGCGCCTCCAGGTTACATTGGCTACGAAGAAGGTGGACAGCTAACAGAGGCTGTGCGACGAAACCCATATACGATCGTTTTGCTCGATGAAATTGAAAAGGCACATCCAGATGTCTTCAATATTTTATTACAAGTATTAGACGATGGCCGTTTGACGGATTCAAAAGGTCGTCTCGTTGACTTTAAAAACACGGTGATGATCATGACAAGCAATATCGGTTCTCAACTATTGTTGGAAGGTGTTACCGCGGAAGGTACGATACCAGAAGAAGTCGAAGAACAAGTGCGAACGATCCTTCGTGGTCATTTCAAACCAGAATTCTTGAATCGTATTGATGACACGATCCTCTTTACGCCATTAAGTCTAAACAATGTCAAAGGGATCGTTGACAAGATGATTTCTCATTTGGCACATCGTTTAGAACATCAAGAAATCATTTTGGAAATCAGTGACGAAGCAAAAACATGGATTGCAGAAAATGCGTATGAGCCTGCATATGGCGCACGCCCATTGAAACGATTCATTACAAAAGAAGTAGAAACGCCATTGGCTAAAGAAATCGTAGCAGGGAAGATCATGCCGAAATCGAAAGTAACGATCACTTTGTTTGATAACCACTTGGCATTCGCAACTGAAAACTTACCCGAAGATGAATCATAAGAAACGCTTGTACCACCCTTATACATGACAGAAGGGGAAAGCATTACCTGTCAAAGTGAAAGACTATTACTGATAGTCTGCACTTTGACAGGTATTTTTTTTCGTCTATACTTAATAAACAATTACATGGTTCATTGAAGGACCAGAACTAGAAAATGAATGGTGGTCGTCAAGTTCGCGACTAAACCTATGATTTACTGTATTCAAAACGGTAAAAGTAAGTGTTTTCATAAATCGGTAGACAAGCTAAGATAGGAAATGTAGATGAGGTGATAGTGTGATGATCAAGGAACGAGAAAAAGCAATCATTCAATATATTTTGATGAACGAACATACGACGGTCACAAAAATAGCGAAACACATGAGTTTATCGAATAAAACAGTTTCACAATCACTAAAATTGATCGATGAATTCTTTCGTGATACAACGATCGAACTAATCAGAAAACCACGAGTCGGTGTCTCGATCAACGGTGATCCAAACGAAGTACTAAGTGAGCTTGATACGACAACAATGGTAACAGTTCCAGCTTCTAAAAAAGAACGTATCCAATTCCTCTGTTTTGAACTCTTGAAAAAAAAGACCTATTTCACTCGCCAAGAACTACAAGATACACTATTTATTAGCAAATCGACATTAGAAGGTGATATGAACCAAGTCCATGAGATTTTCCGCCATTTCAACGTTAGCATCGATCGCTTGCCTGGTAAAGGTTCATTTCTAAACTTATCAGAGCAAGAAAAAAGAGGCTTAGCATTTGATCTGATCTACTATTTTTGGGGTAGTAATTGGAAAATCACCAAAAAGAACCAGCTATATCTACACTCGATCCAAGGCATTCCTCCTTTTGTCAATGAGTTCATCGACATGAAGAACATCACATTAGTTGATACATTATTGCAGGAATACCTAAAAGAGGCACAAATAAGGTTGAATGATACGACCTACCATTCATTATTGCTCCATCTGTTGATCATGATTGATCGCGTAAGAGAAGATAACTATTTAGAAAGCGAAGAAGTCTACGGAAAAGTCAGAGAAAATAAACCATTTGATTTATTCATTCTAAAATTAGAAAAAACTTTCTCATTGACATTACCTTCTTCTGAAGTCCGTTATATTCTCTTACACTTAGAAGGTGATACATTGCTTGAACAAACGAAGCAAATGCATGAAGTGACAGATGAACACATACGACAATTGATTCACGAAAATGTAACCCTTTACAACGAAAGTATCATTTTAGGGTTAGTTACGCACATCAAAGAAGCAGTCTTGCGTATCAAAAAAGGGTTGTTGATCCATAATCCTTTTTTACAAGATGTGAAGAAAAGCTTTCCTGTGGCTTTTACAGAAGCCATCCAATTAGCAAATGCCTTAAGCCAAGATTTTGTGACCAACGTCCCAGAAGATGAAGTCGCTTTTCTTGCTGTCCATATCCAAGCAATGAAAGAGCAAAAAGAAGAAAAACATCAAAAGAAAGTCAGTGTCTTACTTGTTTGTAGTAGTGGCAAAGGCACCTCACAACTCTTGGCTGCCCGACTTCGTAGAAATTATGAAAAGATCGAGATTTCTAGGATACTTTCAATCCAAGAGTTGATGCAGACATCGATCGATGAAGATCTGGTGATATCGACTGTCAACTTGAACCTAGAGACGATACCAACGATCAATGTTTCACCGGTTCTCAACAAATTAGAACGTCAGAAAATCGAGCAATTTTTAAAAAATGTCCAAAATAAACCAATCAAATCAACGAATCACTTTGGGAAGTTGATCAAAGATGGCTTGATCTTTTTGGATCATTCATTCACAGACTATCAAGAAGTGATCCAATTCGTTGGGCAACAATTGATTGATAATGGATATGCGGAAGAAGAAATCATTCCTTCTTCTTTAGAAAGAGAACAGCTTTCTTTTACCTCTTTTGGAAAATTTGCGACACCACACGGGGCCCCTAAATACGTTAAAAAATCGGCGATCGTCTTTTTACGATTAGCTAATGAATTGATGTGGGGAGAAACGAAAGTCAAATATTTATTTTTCATCTGTATCAAAGATGAAACAGCGCAAGAGCTGGAAGAAATCTATGATACTATGCTAGAGATCATCGAATCTGGTGAAAAAAACTATTTGTTAAAGGGAACAAAAAATGAGATCAAAAACTATTTGAAAGAGGAATTTTAATATGAGCATTGCAACTTTACTACCTTCTGATCATATTTTTTTAGATATGGAAAGTACAACGAAAGAAGAAACGATCCGTCAATTAGCAGAAGTTTTAACGAATAACGGAATAGTCAACGACAAAGAAGCATATATCCAGTCTGTATTAGAAAGAGAAGAACATTCGACGACAGGCATTGGGAACAATATTGCGATTCCCCATGGGAAAAGTGAAGCAGTTAGTGAGCCAGCAATTGTTTTTGCAAGATTGAAACAACCAATCGATTGGCAATCATTAGATGAAGAGCCAGTTTTTGTAGTCATATTATTAGCAATCCCAGAGTCACAAAAAGGGGATACTCATCTAAGGATCTTATCTGAAATTGCGATGAAATTAATGGATGATGACATTACGGCACAACTAAAAACTGAGACAGATAAACAACAAATCGCGAAACTATTAAGCGAATAAACAAACGAAAAGAGGAAAAAGAGATGAAAAGAAAAATTATCGCAGTTACAGCCTGTGCTACAGGGGTCGCTCATACGTATATGGCAGCCCAAGCACTTAAGAAAGCAGCAGCAAAACGTGGTGATTTGATCAAAGTGGAAACACAAGGAGCGACAGGTATCGAAAATGAACTAACTGAAAAAGATTGTAACATTGGCGAAGTCGTTATTTTTGCAGTAGATACAAAAGTTAGAAATGAAAACCGTTTCAAAGGAAAACAGATTTTAAAAGTACCAGTTGCAGCACCAATCAAGAATGCAGAAAAAGTCATCGAAGATGCACTAAAAATGGTCGACTAATCAATTATTCGTGGGGGAGAGAAAGTAATGAAAAAAATTGCAAGTGAAATCAAAAATCATGTTTTAACAGGAATTTCTTATATGATACCGTTAGTGATCGCTGGAGCGGTCATCATGGCCATCTCTCGTGTGGGTGGTTCTTTTTACGGGATTGTTGATATTTGGGACGGTTCACATGGTGAGAGTGCCAACGCAATCATTCGTTTATTGCATAGTTTAGATGGCTTCGGTGGCACAGCCCTTGGTTTGATGTTCCCAGTGATTTCCGCATTTATTGCCTATTCGATCTCAGACAAATTAGGGATTGCTCCTGGTTTAGTTGGTGGGATGTTAGTGAAAGATATCAATGCAGGCTTTTTAGGCGCCATCGTTTCTGGTCTGATTGCGGGTTATGCGTGCTTGTTGATCAAAAACAAAATCAAATTACCAAAATCAATGGCATCCGTTGTACCAGTATTTTTAGTACCAGTATTAGGTACATTGATCACCGTTCTATTGGTCAATTATGTGATTGGGACGCCATTTGCAGCATTGAACGTTGGTTTAGAATCATGGTTGAACGGTTTAAGTGGTGGAAATGCCATCGTTATGGCAGCAGTCGTTGGCGCAATGGTTGGTTTTGACTTAGGTGGACCAGTCAATAAAGCGGCAGTGACCACAGCAATGGCACTATTGACTAGTAATGTTTATGCACCGAATACTGCGGCACAAGTGGCGATCATCATTCCACCAATCGGGTTAGGATTAGCCACGATCTTTGCGAAAAACAAATACAACAATGAATTAAAAGAAGCTGGGAAATCAGCAGTGATCATGGGACTTGTTGGTATTTCTGAAGGAGCGATCCCGTTTGCCGTTGAAAATCCATTGAAAGTTATCCCGATCAATATGATTGGTTCTGCCTTAGGTTCAGCGATGGCAGTTGGTTTAGGGGCAGTGAACACTGCACCGATTTCAGGATTCTATGGCTGGTTCACCGTAGAAAAATGGCCGATCTATGTACTTTCGATCGCTACAGGTGCATTGTTCATCGCGATCTTAACTAGCGTGCTACGTTCAAAAGATGCTGGACAAGAAGTAGAATCAGCAGTTGAAGAATTTGATGAAGCTGCTTGGGAAGAACAATGGGAAGCGTAACTATGACAAATATACACATTGTAAATCACACACATTGGGATAGAGAATGGTACTTTACTTCAATGGATTGCATCGTTTTAAGTGATCAGTTGTTTACAGATGTTTTGGAAGAGTTGAAAAGACAACCTAATGCTACTTTTGTTTTAGATGGACAGCTTTCGATCTTAGATGATTACTTGGAACTATATCCAGAAAAATTATCAGAGATCAAAGAATTAGTTGCGAAGGGTCAATTATTTATTGGCCCTTGGTTTACACAAACTGATGCGTTTTTTGCCTCGGGTGAGTCTATTTTAAGAAATGCAATGGTGGGCGTCTTTGAAAGTAAAAAATATGGGGAGTATCTACCTATTGGTTATCTTCCAGATACATTTGGATTCAACGCACAAATGCCGACGATTTTAAACGAAGCTGGGTTTGACAATATCATTTTTTGGCGTGGGATCGACTTAGGTGAACATGTCCACTCGCCATATTTCAAATGGAAAAGTTTGAGTGGAGAGAATGAATTGTATGCGGTGAACTTTCCTCAGGGCTATGGTGCGCAACAACAACTAGAACCAACGAAGAGTTATGTGGAAGGACGATTAGACAAAGGCATTGATTTCATCAAGAGCTACGCAGATGAAACAGAAATTTTGATCCCAACAGGAAACGATCAATTAGGGATCATCTCGTCTTTAGAAGAAAAAATCGCTAAAATCAATCAAATCGGTAAATATAACTATCAAACAAGCACGTATCAAGCGTTCATGGATTTGATCCGTCAAAAGGATCTGGAAGAGTATCAAGGAGAGTTTCGCGCACCTGTTTTTGCCCGTGTGCATAAGACGATTGGTTCTGTCCGTATGGATCTAAAACGTGAGATTTTCAGATTAGAGAATAAACTGACACTTGAAATCGAACCAATGGTCGTGATTGCGAAGGAGCTAGGCATCGTTTTGAGCAATCGCTTAGTCATGAAGGCATGGAAAAAATTATTTGAGTGCCAAGCACATGACAGTTTAGCCGGCTGTGTGTCAGATAGTGTCGCGCAAGACATCGCCCATCGTTTGAAAGAAGTATCAGAAATCTGTGACAGTATCGAAAACTTGGTATTGAAAAGAGTTTCTGAAGGACTACAGCTGACAGATCAACAATTCTTGATTTTGAATACTTCAGTTACACCTTTCAAAGGAAAAAAAGTGGTAAAACTTATCTCAAAAGTCAATCAAATCGAAGTATTGGGCCATGATTCTGCCGTCATCTCGATGGATTATGTGCCTAGCCGCCAAAATATCATGGAAGAAACACCTGCTGGCAATCGTTTTATCGAAGAACCAGGGTACTATATTTTACAAGTAGCAGTTGATTGTTCCTTTGATGGACTAGGTTATCAAGTCTTCGATTTCGTTGAACACACTACAGCTGAGCTACCTGATATGACGCCACGAACGATGATCTCAAAAGGGAACTATTCATTGACTTTTGAAGAGGGACAACTTGTCTTTTCAGATGGTGACCAAACGATCAGAGACTTCTTGACGATCGTGGATGATAGCAATGCCGGCGATACTTACGATTATTCGCCGATACCAAATGATCACCCAGTCTCTTTGACATTTGATTCATGTAAAGGCAACGAAGAAACCTTGATCTTGGAAGGAAAACTAGAGCTTCCTTATACATTGGCAGAACGTATCGCCGGTCAAACAACGAAAGTCTTTGCTTACCAGCTGACATTGAAGTTAACGGAACGAGGAGAGGTCCAAGGTTGTCTTTCTTTTAGAAATTCTGTGTTAAATCACCGTATCCGTATCAAAACAAAGTTGAATCAATCAATTGAAAAAGTTGTTTCTGCGATCCAATTTGGTTACTTGGAAAAAACAAACCAGTCAATGAACGATTGGGAACAAAAATACTCTGAGATGCCAGTAAATATCGAGCCCTTTGAAAAACAAGTGATCGCGTATAGCGCCGAAGAGGCATTAGTGTTTTATACCGAACAAAGTAAGGAATACGAATATATCAATGACTCCTTATATGTCACAGTATTAGCCACGACAGATTCGTTAGGGAAACCAGATTTGCTGTATCGTCCAGGACGTGCTTCAGGAGATACGACGAAAAAAGGGCATATCATGATGGAGACACCGCTTGCTCAAATGGAAAATCAACGGATCGATTTTGACTTTTCAGTGCGCGTGGCGCCAACTGATATTTCAGAACACACATTAGTGACATGGAAATCAGACAAAGAACAACCGTCGATTTCGTATCAATTGCAAGATTTGAATTATTTTGTTTATCGAATCGACAATAAGATCCAAAGTAGAATCCAACCACTTTCTTTGAGTGAAACGACATATACGCAGATCTCGTTAGATTTGGAAGAAGGATTGGCTGTCAGTGCGATCCATAATGCTTATTATTCAGAAGGTGTAGTGATTCGATTAGTCAATGGAACCTCAGAAAAGCGTAACCTTGAGCCAGAGAAGCTTTTTTCAGGGTTCAAATACACACGTATCAATGCCTTGGAAGAAGAAGTGACAGAGACAAAAACGATCAGCGGCTATGGCTTAGCCACCTATTTATTAACAAAATAAAAAAACGTTGAGGCACAAGTTGATTCTCAAGGAGTTGCTTCTGGAACACCGTTTAGCGGGTTTTAGGAACAGCAAGTTGACTACTTGTGTCTCCCTTTAGTTGTGAAATTGAAAGAGGAGAAATTATGGCGATACACCTTTTATTTTTAGCTTTGATCCCAGCATTAGGGTGGGGCATGATGCCAATATTATCTAAGATCATGGGGGGCAAGTCAGAAGAACAATTGATTGGCACCACCATTGCAGCCTTACTATTTGGCTTGATATTTAGTTTGTCTCAGCAAGTAACATACCAAACGGTTTCATTCATTGTTTGTTTTTTGTCCGGAGTATTCTGGGCGGTGGGGCAATATTTTCAGTTCCGCGCATTAGAAAAGGCTGAAGTGTCAAAAGCGATGCCCATATCTGTCGGGACACAATTAGCCTTTGTCACGCTTATTTCAGGAATTTTTTTATTGGAATGGACGAGTTTCTTTGTCGCTATGATGTCGATCGTGGCGTTGGCGGTCATTTTAGTCGGTGTGCTATTGGTGACTAAGACAAGCAATGGAAACAGCGCAGTGGCGAAACAAGTGATTGTCTTTTTGTGCATTTCATCTGCGTTTTTGATGCTATATGTAACGATCACTAGTTATTTTGATATTCATGGACCGCAAGTGTTTCTACCTCAATCCATCGGCATGTTTGTTGGAGGGATGATCCTCTCAATGAACAAGATCAGACAATTGAAAGTCAACGCTATCGCTCGAAATATCCTCACTGGTAGTTCCTGGGTGATCGCTAACACGACGTTATTTGCTGTGTCTGCGTCTTTAGGTGTGGGTATTACTTATGCCTTTTCGCAAATGAGTTTACTTGTCGCAACTTACGGAAGCATCATTCTTTTGAGAGAGAAGAAGACATCATTAGAAAAACACTCAATCTATTTGGGTACATTGGTGTATGTAGTGGGTGTGGTTGGAATGAGTCTTTTAAAATAAAGAATTGAAAAAAATTGACAAAGGATCAAACAAAATCCCTTGCCAATTTTTTTATTTATCTATCATACTTGCTACGATTGATCAGTGATCTAATTTTTGTAGTCGGTAACTCTCAAAATGTGCTGGGTCTTTTTTCACTTGGACCCACGCATAAACACCCATGATAAAGGCGCCGACTGTATTTGTTAGTAAATCTCCCATTGTATCCATCAATGCTTCGCGTCCGACGAAGAGCGTACCATCAGATGCAGCAAACCGTTGCAAGTTCATTCCTAAGAATTGGTCGCATAAAAACTCCCAGAATTCCCAGAAAACACCGCATAACCCAGCAAAAGCAAATCCGAATAAGAGAAATAGCCAAGGACTTGTTTTCTCGATTGGTGCGTCTTTCAGCAAGAAGCCGATCAAACCGTAACCTAAGGCAGTCAGAACCATCGGGCTAACGGCATGTAAGATTTTATCCCAAAATGAAATAATACTGATCAAGTGCATACCTGTTCCTAAAAAGACAGAAATGAACAAGAAAAACCAATAAAATAAAACAATGGCATCAGGAACATGGATCTTGAATAATCGGCGAACGATCTGTGGCAAATAAATCAATAGGATACCTGCCAGTGATTCGACGATAAAGGTGATTCCTTGTGTGGTCGAATATTTGTTTGTTACAAATTCGAAAATGTTATAACCAACAACAAATAGACCGAAAATCGTTAATGCAATCTGAACTTTTTTTACTGTCTTACTCACTAATTTTTCCCCCAGCTAGATATGATTTCAATGCTTCGAACAATGCTTCTTCAGAAGACACGATCGTTCCGTTCAACTTGATCAAGCCGACCGTATAAAGATTTAAATAATGGAACTGATTTTCACCAGCCTGTTGCAAGGCAGCGACTTTTTTTGGATGAGTCGCTCCTTGTTGGCGGCTGTCTGTGTATAAACCAATGATCGGGATGCCTTTAGCATAGGCGACTCCGATCTCAGAAGCAACTCCGGCATCGATCGTTAATCCGTCTAAAAGAGCGATCATCAAGTCACTTTCTAGTACTTTTTCTGTATCAGCCAAGGCAATCATTTTGCTGTCTGCATATGCAGTCTTATCATTGATGGCTTCGTTTTCTTGTGGCAGATAGATCGACAAATCAGAAGAAATCTCTCTGATTTTTTTGACAAGAGATTCGTTATAAAGCAAATCTCCCTTTGCAAAAAGTGGTGCTGCAAAATAAATATTCATTCGTTTCAACATCCTTTGTATTAGAAATAGTCACTAAAATAAGCTTCCATGTTGGGGATGATCCGCTCTAATGTCTTGACCATCTCCTCATCTGTGGTTATGCGCTCGATTCGAGCAAGGTAAGAAGCACGACGATAATTCATCATTAGACACGTCAATGTTTGGATATCTAAACGAACCATTTTACCAATCGGTTCGTTAACGATCGACAAGTGGCCATCTCGCCACGTCAAGCCAAATACGCCATTATTCCAAGGTGCCACGGAATCTTCCACGATGAAATGGAAGTCTTCTGCTGTACCAGAAAAAGGGAAGCGCTGGATAAATTCTTTGACGTCAACGATCCTTGCCATAAAGTAAGGTTCGATCTGTTCTTTGATTTGACTATCTTCTAATAAAAAAGCAAGGGGTTCATTTTTGTAGATATCGCCATGTACCCAGTAAACCATTGAAAAATGTGCAGAGATGAAGTTCCACAATCCGTTACGCGCCTCTTGGTTCAAATAAAACATCTCTTTGACATGGAAGACTTCTTCGGCGACCCAATAAAAAAGCACTCCGGTTGGCTCATTGTCACTATTGTAATAAATCGCCGCAGTCCGTTCTTCTTCATTTTCAAAACGCCAATATTCTTCCCAGTGAAAGGCACTACGAAACAGCGCACCATGATTCTTTCCCGCAAACTGTTGATAGACACGGAAAACATCTTCGTGATCGACAGGCAGTCGTTCCACGATACCAGAAACAGGTACTTGTTTAGGTAGTTGCGTATCACGTATTTTAAAGGATAACTTATCTGACATGATTTCCCAACCTTTACGCCTGTAATAAGGGATATTGTAAGGATAAAGATAAGAGATCCACTGTTTATTTTTGCGCATGTTGTCTAATGCGACGATGATCAAGTCTTGCATCAATCCATGGTTGGCATATTCAGGATAGGTTCCAACACCAGTCACTCCGCCCATTTGGTACCGTGTACCGTGGATATTGACCTCGCAAGGATAGATCGCGATTTGAGAAATCAATTTTTCTTTATGAAACCAGCCGAATACATTTGATAATTCTAGAATCGGTCGCTTGGAACGTACAAATTCCCGTTTGTTTTCAAATCCACTTTCTTCAATATCAGAGTCAGTGACTTGAAAAACGTAGGAAAGTAACTCATTGAACTGGTCAACATGTTCCTCCGTGACAGGCTTCAACTCAAAATTTTCTCTAAAATCTGTTTGGTCCATTTTTTCAACTCCAATTTAGTTACTTGTTCACAGTATAACAAAAGTTTCTAAAAAAAACTTCTAAAGTCCTTAGAAGGAAAAAGTCTTTAAATTCCTCCTTTTCGTTGGTATAATGAAAAGTGCTGATTATATGAAAAGAGGAGACGCTATGGATATAAAGAAAATGAAACAACGCCAAGAGCAAATTCGAAATTTTTCGATCATTGCTCATATCGACCATGGGAAATCAACTTTGGCCGATCGGATTTTGGAAAAGACGAACACTGTGACGTCTCGCGAAATGCAAGATCAGTTATTAGACTCCATGGATCTAGAACGTGAACGTGGGATCACGATCAAACTTAATGCCGTAGAATTGAACTATACGGCTAAAAACGGGGAGACATATATCTTCCATTTGATCGATACCCCAGGGCACGTCGATTTTACCTATGAAGTATCTCGAAGTTTAGCTGCCTGTGAAGGAGCAGTCTTAGTCGTGGATGCCGCTCAAGGGATTGAAGCACAAACATTAGCCAATGTTTATTTGGCATTAGATAATGACCTAGAGATTTTACCAGTCATCAATAAGATCGATTTACCAGCCGCAGATCCAGAGCGTGTGCGTAATGAAATCGAAGAAGTGATCGGCATCGATGCCAGTGAAGCGGTGTTAGCAAGTGCGAAGTCTGGGATTGGTATCGAAGAAATACTAGAACAAGTAGTGGAATATGTCCCAGCACCGTCAGGCGATATCGAAGCTCCTTTGAAAGCATTGATTTTTGATTCGATCTATGACAGTTACCGCGGAGTTATTTTAAATGTACGTATCACCGATGGTGTTGTCAAAGCAGGGGATAAAATCAAATTGATGAGTAACGGTAAGACCTTCGATGTGACCGAAGTCGGCGTTTTCTCACCAAAAACGATTGCGCGTGACTTTCTGATGGTCGGTGATGTCGGTTATATCACCGCAAGCATCAAGACAGTTCAAGACACAAGTGTTGGGGATACAGTGACACTTGCGGATAATCCAGCTACAGAAGCATTACCAGGTTATCGTAAAATGAACCCAATGGTCTATTGTGGCTTATACCCGATCGACACATCACGATATAATGATCTACGTGAAGCATTGGAAAAACTTCAACTGAATGATGCTGCTTTGCAGTTTGAACCAGAAACATCACAAGCACTCGGCTTTGGTTTCCGTTGTGGCTTCTTGGGATTACTTCACATGGATGTCGTCCAAGAACGTTTAGAGCGTGAGTTCAATCTTGAATTGATCACGACAGCACCTTCTGTAATCTATCATGTCAACAAGACAGACGGTTCGATGGTCGTTGTTGATAATCCTGCTGATTTTCCTGAACCAGTCACGATCCAAGATGTCGAAGAACCTTTTGTGAAAGCACAGATCATGGTACCTAATGAGTACGTTGGTGCAGTCATGGAACTTTCGCAACGTAAACGTGGCGATTTTATTACGATGGATTATTTAGATGACTATCGTGTCAATGTTGTTTATAATCTTCCATTGTCCGAGATCGTCTTTGATTTCTTTGACAAACTTAAATCAAGCACGAAAGGCTACGCTTCACTTGACTATGAAATGTCGGGTTATCAAAAGAGCAAGCTAGTGAAAATGGACATCTTGCTGAATGCTGAAAAAGTCGACGCATTAAGCTTCATCGTTCACCGTGATTTTGCCTATGAACGCGGAAAAGCCATCGTTGAAAAACTGAAAAAATTGATCCCTCGTCAACAATTCGAGGTACCGATCCAAGCGGCGATCGGACAAAAAATCGTTGCCCGTTCAGACATCAAAGCGTTACGTAAAAACGTGTTGGCTAAATGTTACGGTGGTGACGTTTCCCGTAAACGTAAACTTCTTGAAAAACAAAAAGAAGGTAAAAAACGAATGAAACAAATCGGTAACGTCGAAGTCCCTCAAGAAGCCTTTATGGCCGTTCTGAAAATGGATGAGGATGAACCGAAGAAATAGTAAGGGGTCTAGCCGTTGGGCTAGACCTTTTTTGTTGCTTTTTCCCACGGATTTCCCACGGTTGTATGGGAAATTTAAATCATACTGTCTTTTAACATTCTTTCAAATATATCTAGTTGACGGAACAAATCACGTTTTTGCGAGTAGCTGCAAGTGCGCCAGTTCGGCAAAGAAATGCGAATGCCAAGCTTGATAAATTCACTGTATTTGAAAAAGTCACAGCTCGCGTTGCTGGATGATTAGTACCTAGCACTCCGCAAGGATCTATTCGTGCAAGAGCATTCGTTTTGATTATGGAGCATGGCACCATAAAGAATTTAATCGCATTGAATCTAAAGGTATCTTATGCCCAGATGTCAAAAAAGCATATGGTTATCAAGGTGGAGATACACTTGGTTTTGATGTAACTTTTGATACTGATTTGCTGAAAGGGAAGAAGATTGATATTGTTTTACGCCGATGCAATCAGTCTAATGGTTAAGGTGCAGTAAATGATGTGCGGATTTCTGATATTTATTTAACGCTATAAATAAAAATAATCCCTCTTTGAGGGGCGGTACATAAAAATTTATTATTTAGATTCTATAAACATGTGCAACTTATCTAACAACAAAGTATATATTCTACAGAAGTAAACAAATAGCTTATATTTTAGGATGTACACAAATTGACAAGTATAATAAAACTTTGATAAAATACAAATGTTTTTTTATTTTTATGTGTGATTAGTTAGAACTTACTTAAATCCTATTATAATATTTTTGTTAATGATTTTAATAAAATGATTGGAGAGAAAATGATGGATCAAAAAGCGTTTATCGAATCTATTGATTCTACAATCGATAGATTAAAAAAAGAAATTCGATTTTATAATAGAGTAATTGGTATCGGAAATATTATAAAAATAGTCTTATCAGCTAGTATCCCAATATTAATTGATCAGGCTTCCGAACACAGGTCTTTACTATTGATTGTTTCAATTGCTTCAGCAATAATTACAATTATACAAAGTGGGATGTCTGCATTTAATTATCAAGATAAAGTACAGACTTCGACAGAGTTATTAATGAAAATTGAAAAAGAAAAGTTGTTATATATAACGAAAACATCCCCATATAATAAAACAGATGAAGAAAATTTCCATTTAATCGTTACAACCCTTCAAACTGAATTAAATGATATTATCTCTGATTTTAATCAAGTTAATAACTAAAAATTTATTTAATTAGAAAGTAGTGCAGATAATACTAATTGTACAATTAAGAAAAGAGATAAGACTTTACATTTTTTTAGGAATGTAAAGTCTTATCTCTTTTCTTAATGCTATAAATTCATAATAACATTATGGACAATAAATTTAAAATTTATTCAGACTGTAGACAAACTCCTAAATTTAGAGTGTTGTTTGCAGTCTGACGACTCAAAAATGAGTCGTATAAATCAATTATAGTAATAAGTCATTGATTTCTTTAAATTCTTTATCAAGTTCTTTTTCATCATATTTTTCATATTTATCAGCTTCATGAAGAACTTTTTTAATTTCATGAATAGCCTTTCGTTCAACTAACCATTTTTTTAGGTTATGTTTTTTTTCTGGATTTTCAGATAACGTATCAAGTTCGTCTAACTCTTTATCCAGTTTATTGACAACAGAAACAATTCTGTTTACAACTTTTTCTTCTTTGTTTTCTAAATTTGACATTTATCTTCACGTCCTTTTTATTTGATAATTTAAGTATAGAACTTTGATATAGTTTATACAAATAGAAACGCTTCTTCGTGTATTCTGTGATTTTCTTTTGAAATGAGGAAAACTTTGGAGTAAAATGAACGTGGACAGAACAATATTTAGGAGGAATAAACTATGTGTACGTCTATTACTTATGTAACAAGTGATCATTATTTTGGAAGGAATTTTGATTATGAAATATCTTACAATGAAGTAGTCACTGTTACTCCAAGAAATTATAAGTTGAATTTTCGAAAGGTAAATGATTTGGATACTCATTATGCAATGATTGGTATTGCCGCTGGTATAGCTGACTACCCTCTTTATTACGATGCGACAAATGAAAAAGGATTGAGTATGGCTGGGCTAAATTTTTCTGGGTATGCTGATTATAAAGAAATACAAGAAGGGAAAGACAATGTATCTCCTTTTGAATTTATTCCTTGGATTTTAGGACAATGCTCAACAGTAGGAGAAGCTAAAAAATTGTTAAAAAATATCAATTTAGCAAATATAAATTATAGTGATGAACTTCCTTTATCCCCTTTACATTGGCTATTAGCTGATAAAGAAAAGTCAATTGTCATTGAAAGTATGAAAGATGGACTTCATATATATGATAACCCTGTGGGCGTTCTTACCAATAATCCTTCATTTGACTATCAATTATTTAATTTAAACAATTATCGTGTCTTATCGAGTGGAACTCCTAAAAATAATTTTTCAAATCAAATAAGTTTGAATGCCTATAGCCGCGGTATGGGAGGGATAGGCTTGCCTGGAGATTTATCCTCAGTATCTCGTTTTGTTAAAGCGACTTTTACGAAGCTGAATTCTGTATCTGGAGATTCAGAGTCAGAAAGTATTAGTCAATTTTTCCATATCTTAGGTTCAGTAGAACAACAAAAAGGTTTGTGTGATGTTGGTGATGGAAAATATGAATATACAATTTATTCTTCTTGTTGCAATGTTGACAAAGGAATCTATTATTATCGAACATATGAAGACAGTCAAATTACTGCAATTGATATGAATAAAGAAGACTTAGATAGTCATAAGTTAATTAGTTATCCAATTATAGAAAAACAACAAATTAAATATATAAATTAGTTAATGTGTTGTGATTGATTATTTAATATAGATATAATACAAAAAGGCAAAGATATTTTCAAAACATTTTTTCTTGATGTGATATCCTTGTCTTTTTTGTAATGTTTTTAACTTATTACTTTTGCAAAATTTATTTACCTGTTTTCTGGATCAACGATAGTGTATATTATGCTATCCTTGTTTGATTTTAGGACGTTTAAAGAGGCACTTTTTTACATAACTTAATCCATAGACCTTTTAAGCATGCTGTGAGATAATAATAAAGAAGAGTTTAAAGCGCACCCCAAACCACTTCCCCATAAGTGTATTACGCTTTAAACTCTTTTATATTTGAATTCACTAAGAAGCATAACATATTTTTGAAAAAAAGTGAGAAAAAAGGCTTATAATTAGGATTTAGAGTAATTAATTAGATGTTTATTTTATAGGACTGATATTATAGATTACAAATAGTATCGTATTTCGCAATCTTAAAATTATCTTCTTACTATGAATAAGATAATAAAATTTGTATCTGTCCTTTTTAGGTAACTTATTTTAATCTATATACCTTTCTGGATCAACGAAAGTATACTTTATATAGTCATAACGTCGATGATCGCTCCGTGTGTCTGGCACGTCAGTCACGATATCAAACAAAAAATATACATCCTTCTTCATTCTCGTTTTCGCAGCAGGGATTTTAAAGTAGTTCTTATTTGAATAGTAGAGATTGATTAATAAGCTTTCTTCGATTGCTAAAAAGAAAACTTCTGAATCCCATACTTTATAAAAATATTTGATAAATCTATTCGAAGGATCAAATTTAAACCACAATAGTGTTTTTACTTCCATTAACATATAAAGTTCACCTTAAAAATACTAACAAAAGTTTTTTTGTAAACCTTAAATAAAGATAATATCTCCCACATTTCTCCCACGTAGTCTATATAAAACCACAAAAAAATTTGAAGTGATACGAAGAAGAGTGAAAAAATAATAGAATATACAGCAATTGAAAACACTTCTACATGAAGCAAATTAAAACTTATTGAAAATGTACGTAATGCTTTTAGAATACAAGACTATAAGAAGCCTTCATGGCCGTTCTGAAAATGGATGAGGATAAGACGAAGAAATAGCTATTTCAAAATGAGAATACTAAATGATTTTGATTCTTTGTCAAAATGATGTTGGCAAAGAGAAATCTTAGAATAATTTGGACAGTAAGAAGGAGTTAACTTCTTTCTGCTCTTTTTATTTGGACAGAAAGAATCCATTGTCGAGTCATAATCCTTAATGGTTAATTTTACTAACAAAAATATAGTCGTATTTATTACTTTGTAATTAGAGTAATACCTTTCAGAATAAGGCTAAAGTCTAATTGTTACTACAATTTTCTTATGCTACCTTAAATTTAGAAATACTAAATGAGGAGGCAACAAATAAATGTTTAAGTTGATTTTAAAGCAATTTTTACAACACTGGAAAATTTGGCTATCCATCCTGCCTATTTTTATTGTTTCTGGATTAATATTTAGCACTGCTTTTGTGATATTAAATGCTTTAAGTAGGGCTGGTCTTAACAGTTCAGTTGATTATGGTGTTTTTATGCAGTTACCAATAGTAATAGGGATAGTAGTGTTGTTTTTATTGACTACCAATGCAATGAAACAGTGTATAGATTTTTTTGATGAAACAAATGACATATTGCTTCTTTTAGGGGCTTCTCCTGCTCAAATTAGTTTGGTAATGACCGGTCAAATGTTAATAATTGGGATGATTGGAGCCTTTTTTGGAAGCTGCTTCTCCTTAAAATCTTCACAGCTTTTTTTATCCACATTACCTTCGAGTGCTGCTAAAGAATCTCTTGTACATATCCCTCTTCAGTTCTCATGGAATATCGTTTTTGCTGTGATAATGATTCAACTAGCAATTATTCTATATACATGTATGCGCTATTGTCTTAAAAATTATAAGAAAAGAAAGGGAAGCCTTTCTTCTCATAGAGCATCTAATAAAACGAAGAACAGTGGTAAATTTTTGGGAATAATTGCGTTACTCATAAGCGTAGGTGCGACATTATATTTATATTTCAAAAATATTCCTGATCCAACTTTAATAAAAGAATATACTCAAAGTATGAGTAACTCAATGAATTTATTGCTCCTTCTGTGGCTTTCTATACTTATGACTATGAATTTTTTGATTCGTCCCATATTTCGAGGGATCGTACATATAATTGTTGGATTACCAAAAATGACAAAGAATCCAATGGTCCGCACTGCATTTTACAATATGCAATACAATATAGAAGAATTAGTAAAATTAATTCGTCCTGTCAGCATCATTACCTTATTAGTTGGGAATTTTATAGCTTTGTTTCTCAACACTAAACTACTGATTGATGGTACAAATGATAACTCTTATATTTCAGATTTGATCATCAACCTTATTTTTGTATTTGGAGCTCCAATATTAATCAGCTTGGCGAACGTAATTGTGTCAATTTGCCTTTTTAGAATAAAAACAAAAGTTGAATCTAAAAATTATTTTTATACTGGATGTACACCAGATTGGATTTTTAAAATGAGAATCATTGAAATCAGTATAGTTTCACTTATCTCAATAGTAGTTACTCTCATTGGAATGATAATGTTTGCGATTCCTTTATTAAGAGTGACATATCTGGGTGGTGGCAATATTTTTAAGGCAAATTGGTCGGTTAATCTCTTATTATCGTTAGGCGCTTTTCTAATATTCGGTTTATGTTTTATTGCAATATATTGGTTTGAGCGCTACACGTTAAAAAAGTATGTCGAGTAGATTTATTAATATACTAAAAGAATAGATTGTTTTAATTGAATCAAACACAAGAAAGTAATTAATTCAAATTGAAAGAAGGAAAGAAATTGCTGAATTGGGAGATCCTTCTACTATCAATGAGTAGTTTGCGCCCTACAGTTTTGTATGAGAATTTGATTTATAAACTAGAATGATTTTATGGAGGTTAATATCGATGAGAGAGATAGTTATTTCAATAAACGAATTAAAAAAAGAAATAGAGCTTGCGAAAGGAAATCTTTTACAAGTGCTTACTGATATTTCTTTTGATGTAAAGCAACAAGAGTTTGTATCGATCGTAGGACCTTCTGGTTCAGGAAAAACAACGTTGCTTCATTGTATCTCTAGCTTATTACCTCCTACAGAGGGAGAGGTGATGATCGATGGCGAATCACCATATGGATGGAGTGCAGCGAAATTAGCAAAGTTTCGTCGTAAAAAAATTGGTTTTATTTTTCAAGATTTTCAACTCATACCTTCATTGTCAGCCTACGATAATATGGTACTCCCAGGAACATTGAATGGGCACAAAATAAAAAGGGAAAATATCGATACTTTGGCAAAACGATTGGAATTAAAAGCGGATTTACATCAGCCTATTGATGCTCTTTCGGGTGGTGAACAACAAAAAGTTGCAATTGGGCGCACAATATTAGCAGATCCAGAAATATTATTTTTAGATGAACCTACTAGCGCATTAGATACTCACTCACGTGTCCTTATTATGGAAGTACTGAAAGAATTAGTAAGCAAAGGTAAGACAATTGTTATGGTTACTCATGACCTAGAATTAGCCAGTCAATCTTCCAGAGCAATTGTTTTAAAGGATGGGCGCATTCATAATAATATAAGTTCGCCAACATTGGAAACCCTCATATTCTAAAAGATACGATTCATTCATATCTACCTTAGCTCCATCTACTTTTACTCAATGAAATTAGCGTATGCTTTCTTTGGTTCTCAAATGGATTAAACAAATCATTCGGACAAAAAAATAGATTCATGTATAATTTAATCAGAGTTTATATTACTATCGTTATAATATTTTTAGGAAACATCTTATGTAAAATCTATTGCTATTTTTTGTTCATTTATGAGGAGGAAAAAGATGAAAAGGGGATTTATTTCTAAGGGGATTTGTGGGTTCACGATACTTGCGATATTAACGAGTTCGTTTGGTGTGAGTCAAGTTTTTGCAGAGGATTCGTCTACAATGGATACCTCGACTGAATCGACTCAAACGTCAGCAGCTCCACAGATAAATAGTACAGAAACGAATGAAGTCAGTCAGCAGACAGAAACGACAGAAACAGAGATACCAGCGCAAGAGTCACAACAAACGCCACCAGTACAAGCGAGTAAAGAAACAGAAGTTCAACCAGAGCAACCACAAACTGCAATCGTCGATGGAGTAGAAGTCGCTTTGGAAGCGCCAGAAAAAGCTGGTAAAAACGAAGCGGATATCACACAAGCGCCAAAAGAGGAATTGATCGAAGGCTCTCCAAGACTATTTCGAGCAGCTGTGCAAACGATTCCAATGTATCGTTTATTCAATCCACATAGTGGGGAGCATTTTTACACGAGAGACACTGGTGAACGAGATAATTTAAGAAGGATTGGTTGGAATTACGAAGGTGTTGGTTGGCAGGCACCGACAAGTGGTGATCCAGTCTATCGTTTGTACAATCGCTATAATGGAGAACATTTTTATACGTTGAACGCAAAAGAAAGAGATAGTATCACGAAACAAGGCTGGAAGTATGAAGGAATCGGTTGGTATTCCTACAAAGGGGCGAATGCCATTCCTGTCAGTCGTTTATATAGTAAACGCGTGAACTGGCACCATTACACATTAGATGAAAACGAGAAAAAAGTAATCACGAAACAAGGGTGGGTCTATGAAGGTGTTGGTTGGTACGCAGTTGGCAGTGGTCAACAAAATCAAGAGGACTATAAACTATTGGGTGTGAAAAATTACAACCAATATGCGTTAGGTGCGCCAAGTGGATGTGAAGGGGCTTCATTATTGCAAGCACTTCAATATAAAGGAAAGATCACCAACTGGAGTTTGACTCAATTCTTGAACACGATTCCTAAATCTCCGAATGGTAATCCAAACAGCGGTTTTGTTGGCAGCCCATTCGTCGAAAATTCATGGACTTATTCTGCAATTTATCCTGCACCTTTGACGACGTGGGGCAAGAAGTATGGAAATGTCCAAAATATTTCAGGTAGCTCGATGAATACGTTGTTAAACGAAGTCAAAAATGGCCATCCGGTGGTTGCTTGGGTTACGATCAACTTCCAACCAATCCGTTGGGGGAATTGGAATTTTGGTGTCGCAGCGAATAATAATCATGCGGTTACTCTTGATGGATATAATAAAGGAAGTAATCAAGTCCATGTATCTGATCCTATCAGTGGTTCTTATTGGATGAATCGGACAACATTTGAAAATATTTATAATGCACGTAAATACGCGGTAGTTGTAAGATAGACTAAAGCTTAACAAAAACAATGGTTGCAGTAATTCTTTTCCCATAACCTGTAAGATCCGAGAATAGTTTGGATTTTATGGGTTATTTTTATTGCATTATTCTATCTAGATCAAAATCAATGGTTAGAAACAAATTCTATTACGTTAATGTAAGTTAAACATAGGAAGAATAGATTTCGGATCATTGCCTTATTTAGTATGATTTAGACAGGAAGTGAAAAAGAATAGGAAAGTGGGAATGATAATGGGAAAACTAGTAAAAGGATTATTAGCAATTACGCTTATTTTAGGAATCGGTGCATTTTTTATTGAATCAAAGACAGAAGGCTTTCAAGCATTAACGGATAATTTTTTATCTGATAAAGAAGTGAAAGAATATTATGTAAAAACAAGTAGTGGGGATAAAAAAGGGAAGGATTATCTCTACACGTTTGAAGGATACGATGAAGATGGCAATCAACAAACAGTAAAAAAATTAGTGGATCACGAATTAAAGCAAGGTAGATACTTAAAAATCTATGCAAAAGGAATGCAAGGAAAAGGCTGGAGTGAAGTAGCAGAAAACGAAGTGCCTACGAAAGCATTGCAAAAAATCAATATATAATGGCTGAAATGTTTAATTACATTTGAGGTAGTTAATAATAAAAAAAGCTCACCGTGATGGATGTGATACATGTCATGGGGGCTTTTTCAATGTTCTCAAAAACACACGCTCAGTCCAAGCCCGCTCAGCCATATTTTTTATTAGTATTTCTTTTTTGACAAACAAATAAATAAATGGTAATGTTATTCTACTCAAAACGTAATTATTACGATTTGTATAATATAAAGTGAAATAAAGGAGCAGATTATTAGTGGCAAAAAAATCAAAAATTGCAAAAATGAATAAGCAAGTAGCTTTGATCAATAAATATAGTGAACAACGTCAAGAGTTGAAAGCAGCAAAAGATTATGAAGGACTAGCTAAGTTGCCAAAAGAGTCTAATCCTAATCGTTTAAAACTGAGAGATCAGACAGATGGCCGTCCTCGAGGCTACATGAGAAAATTTGGCATGTCTCGAATCACTTTTAGAGAACTGGCACATCAAGGGTTGATCCCAGGAATTAAAAAAGCAAGTTGGTAAAATAGGAGGAAAAAGTCATGGCAGTACCAGCAAGAAAAACATCGAAAGCAAAAAAACGTTTGCGACGAACACACCAAGGTTTGACGAAACCACAGATTTCCTTTGACGAGGTGACTGGTGATTATCGTCGAAGCCATCATGTCTCTTTAAAAGGCTACTATAAAGGACGCAAAGTGACAGAATAACCGATTGGAAGCTGCAAGGGGGGTTCAAGAAATGAAAATTATTTATCCACCATTAGTCGAACAAGGAATCAAATATTATTCGAAAACGGTGAAAGAACCTGTAGACAAAGGGGAATTCTATCGTGCGATGGTCGATAAGAAACTGATCACAGAAACTGGCCTTCCTACAGAACATGCGCTAGAGCAAGGCTTTGTCAAAGACTATTACGAAAAACAAAACTTATCCTTTGAAGAATTTTTGGACATTTATCCTATTTTTCAAAAGCATGATGCCGATTTGTTCAAATCTATTGACGGCTTCTGGGAGATTCCTGTAGACTTGAAAATAGAATTAATGGAAATGCTTGAAACTGATCAACTGGATTATGATGACGAACAACAAATCAACATCTATTTAGAAGATCGATAAAAGGATAGAATAAGAAAATCCAAAAGGACAAACTATATGCACAACTTTCGTAAATCAGGTATAAAACCTTGGGATATCATCATTATTACTGTTCTGGTAGTTGCTTCTTTCGTTCCGACAATTGTCTTTGCTTTGTCATTTGATAACGCAGAAAGCGGTAATAGTGTGAAGTATGCAGTAGTCAAAATTGACGGAAAAGAAGTCGAACGTTTTGATTTAGATGAAATCAGTAGTAAGATGGTGACTTATCATCCTTCTGATACCCAATACAATATTGTCGAAATCCAAGAAGGCAAGATCAGAGTCAAAGAAGATAATAGTCCCGATCAAATCGCTGTCAGAACTGGCTGGATCTCGGAACCTGGACAAACGAGTATCTGTTTGCCGCATCGACTAGTTATTACAATTGAACAAGAAGGACAGTCGGATTATCATATCTATTAAGTAAAAGAAAACTGCTACTATCAGCTAGGATAAAGTTGATAGTAGCAGTTTTTTTGTCTCCAGAGTGATAGGGTACAATCAGATATGATTATACATTAAAAAATATGTATTTAAAAATTGAACAAGGTGGCATGATCTATTTAAATGATTTCAAAATTTAGCATTTCTCAACCAAGAAAAATAGCTCTTTAAAAATATAGTCTCTCCTTTACGTACGTGTTGGTACGTGCTATAGTTGTTTTTGTAAGGAGGTATAGTGAAAAATACCGCTTACAGGAAAAGAAATGCTTCGGTTATTGAAGAAGAATGGCTGGGTTGAGCGAAGGCAGGAAGGCTCTCATCATCACCTTTATAAAGATGGTGTTAGAATTACTGTCCCTGTTCATGCCAATCAAGATCTAGGCCGAGGACTTGAGCAAAAAATTTTGAAGGATGCGGGATTGAAATAATCTCGCATTTGATTACAAGAAGGGATTGACTGAGATGTTAAGCGAACCTTTAGCAAAAACATATCCTGCTATTTTTAAACCCGAAGAAGGTGGCGGTTACTTCATTGAATTTCCTGATATTCAGGGTGCTTATACAGGAATCAATGAAGATGATATATCTTATGGAATTGCCATGGCACAAGAGGTGTTAGGTATGGTTCTAGCGGACTATATTGATCACGGAGAGCCAATACCAGAGCCGACGCCGATCAAAGAAGTCTTTGTTGAAAAAGATTCCTTTACGACATTGATTCGTGTAGATGTTGCTAAATATCTAAAGGATACAGAACTTATCAAAAAGACTTTAACGATTCCACGATGGGCCGATACATTAGGTAAACGTGCGGGGATAAATTTTTCAGTCCTTTTAACAGAATCCATTGCAGATAAAGCGGATGATATTCTTCATTCAGGTAAAAATAATAGATAAAAATGATTTGGAAACTAGTATCTTTTTATGTCTTCCACTAGTAATAATGCTCTCGAAATCTGACAGTAGATGAACATCTTTATGAATAAATTAGTTGAAACTGATTCTAAAAAAATTTAAAAAGCTTTTTAAAATCAGTCTCATAATAAATCAATTGTTGACTTGTATCTTTTATTTACAATTAAAGGAAAAGACCATTTAAAGTTTTCGATGAATGATCATTCTAGAAGTCAGCCAAAGCCCTCATCTAAATCAATACTTAGATGAGGGCTTTTCGCAGATGTGATACAGCATAGTTGATTCTAGGAGGTTAATCCTTATACTACCTTTTGATTGATTATTTGTGTTCGGTGCTTATGATCCTCTAGCACGTTTTATTGCTACTTTTCAAAGGTTACTGTAATTTGAAAAAAATCCTATTTGTAAAATCATTAAATTCAATAAGCGTATCGTCACCAATCGGAACGAGCAATGCGACTTTGCCTTTGTCCGTTCCACCTTCGTACAAATCTTTGTTCCCAAATTCTTCGTTGCCTAAGTAGCTATAACTTTCTTGGTTGACTTCTTCTCCAGTTGAACTAACTGGTATAAAACTAGAAAAAGCACGATATGGCTCATCTTGGCTCCCTTTATTGACAGTTAGCTCTGCATCAAAAACTACCCATTCTTTTCCTTCTGGTGCTGGTTCATTGTACTCATCCATGCTGATCATATAATTATACGCTTCTTCACCACGGACAACGTTACTGATGGTTAAGGAAATATTTGTATCGATTTCTTCATATTCGTCATCATAATAAACAGTGTCGAACGTGATCGGGTTGTCGAGGGGCACAGGGTTTGAACGTTTGCCAAAAGCAGAATCACCTGATGCGTCATCTGATCCGCTTAGTTCAGTTGAGTTATCAGTGATATCTACGAGAGATGAATCATGTGTTGCGTCTTTATCAGTTGTGGTGCTGTCTGAAGAAGTAGAAGATGTTGCTGTTTTACTTTTATCATATGGCTTCAGAACAAGTTTTTTATCTTCCTCGTTATCTTTGGTAGGTGTGAGAATAATATTTTTATCTTCTTTTGTTACTGTATACTTGCCTGTTTCCCCGTCGTTTTCCCAGGTCATGATATTTCCTTCTAACGTGTATTCAAACTTATATTGAAATTCTTCAAGCATGCTTTTCGCAAATTCTTCACCCAAGGCTTCCCATTCATTGGTAGCGGTCGATTGGTAAGAAGAAGGATCAATGCGAAACGATACGACATGATTTGAGAAAGAGGCAATCATGTCTACTTCCTCTAATTCTTCAATCAGCCAATCATTGGCTTTCAGGTCATCAACACTGACTTGCTTTCCACAGGCGGCTAGAAATAGTAGAACGAACAATAACATGGAACGACTAACGATTTTTTTCATTTTTTTCCCCCAAAAAATTATTTTGACTACTATGTAAATGTAGTAGTTACCAAAAAAGTAGACCTATAACCAAGTTTGAAAGCCTATTCATTTTTTAAAAAAACTTATTTGAATTTGGGCGTTTTAACTTCTTCATCGAAAACACATTAATATTATATCTTTATCTAATGAATAATACAAGTTGTGTTAAAAGTACGTTTGTTTTTTTACATAAAACTAAAATAAGGGTGATGTTTAAACGATATAAATATAGCTGTTCATCAAAATTTCTGAGTGGAAAATATTGAATAAAGGAATCTATGTGAATAGTTTTAGATTAAAAAATAACGATAAAATATAATATATAAAAATAGTTTATGATATAATCAGTATCTGAACGCTTGATATTAAAGATTATTATCATGTAGGAGAATTGTAATGAGAGAAACGGACAAAAGAAGTGAATTGTTGAGTATCGGAGAATTGGCGAAAATAACCGGTGTCAATATTAAATCGTTAAGATATTATGAACAAGTCGGGGTATTATTGCCGGTGTACATCAATCCAGATTCTGGCTATCGCTATTATTCCTTAGCGCAAGTGAGTGCGGTCGAGCTGATTCAAGCATGTGTAGAGATTGGTTTGCCTTTAAAGGAATTGCATCGCTTCAGTGATCCGAATAATTCCATCGATTACCTATCTTTTTTATCATATAGCGAAGAATTAATGAAACAAAAAATCGATTCGCTCCAACAAAATTTAAAAGGAATGCAAGAGGTAAAAGAAGAAATCAATTTGTTAAAAACATATCCACATTCTAAAAAGCAACATATTCGGCAATTGTCAGAAAAGTACTTATATGTTTTTCCTTATCAACCGACTGATAACAAAAAGACACTTTATACAGAAGCAGCCAATTTGTTTGATCGCTCGATGGAAGCAGGGTATGAGCCTTTATATGATTTTGGTATTCTCTATGAATTTATTGATAAAAATGTGCACCAGTATATGTATATAGAAATCAAGCCTACAAAAAATGTTGGTAACAATATCAAGATTTTACCTAGTGGAGAATACGCATGCAGATTTAGTCCTAAAAGTTACGGTGAGCGCCTTCCAGAGTTGTTTCCAGAAATATTTGAAAAAAAGTCGACTGTTCTTGCGATCGAAGCAGAAGCTTCCACTGGAACATTAGAAGAAATCGTTTATGAGATTCGAGTTTTCAACGAGAGAATGAATGATTGAAAAATCCGTCATCACTGTACAAACGACGAAAAGTCAAAATGTTGAAGTAACTAATCATGCTGAGAGACAATCCAAGTTTTATTATAGTTGATTGGTTTCATGAGGATTTCAATTAAAATCTATCGTAAAAGGGCATAATAGCGAATCAACAATACAAAAACTGATTTCGATCGACGATCAAAATCAGTTTTTTTGTTCATGTTACCTATAATTTGTTGTGAAAGTTCTATGATTTGTTCATATACCCAAAATAAAGAAAGCGTTATCATTTTTGTGAATCAATTAAATTTAGGAGGAGTGGAGATGAAGGAAAAGAAAAAAATGGCGGTCGGACTCTTTTGTGCAGTAGTAATAGCAAGTGCAATTGGTAGTGGGACAACGTATCACGCAGAGACTAAAACGTTTGATTACAAAGAAACAGAAGCAGCAACGTATCAACGAGGAATGGATAATCAGCCGGAATCGTCTTACTGGTTTCCTGAAGACTTGCTAGAATGGGAATTTTCTAAAGACCCAGATGCACCTTATAATGTTAGCCAAGTACCTTTGGCAAAACGGATCGATAAAAACGCACTGACCACTTCAAATGATACACAGACACCAGAAATGAAAGTTGTCGCTTTGTCGATCATGAATAGTAGTACAAGTGGAAATGCGCCTAGAGGTATCAATACTTTTGATGCCAATGTATTTTCCAATTGGCAATATATTGATCAACTTGTGTATTGGGGTGGTTCGTCTGGTGAAGGGATCATTGTACCGCCAAGTCCTGATGTCATTGATGCGGCCCATAAAAATGGCGTGCCAGTATTAGGGACAGTTTTCTTCCCGCAGTCTGCTCATGGCGGTAAAATCGAATGGTTGGATACATTCTTGCAAAAAGATGAGGATGGCACCTTTCCTTTAGTCGATCAATTGATCGAAGTAGCTAACCAATATGGGTTTGATGGCTGGTTTATCAATCAAGAAACAGACACCGTAGTCACAAGCTTCGATGATGCAAACAATCAAAAAAAGGTAGAAGGGGCGAATACGACAGAAGGATTGAGTAAAAAACATGCGGATTTGATGCAAGAATTCATCAAGCAATTCAAGCAAAAAGAAGCAGCATTAGAAATCATGTGGTATGATTCAATGACTTCGGAAGGGAAGATGGATTGGCAAAATGCACTGACGGATAAAAACCAAGCTTTTTTAGTCGATGCGGAGATGAATCCTTTAGCAGATAGCATGTTTTTGAATTTCTGGTGGAACACCGATCGTTTAGCTAGTCAAGAGCTATTGAAAGCTTCTAAAAAGAAAGCAAATGAATTAGGCATTGATCCTTATCAATTATATGCGGGCATCGATGTCCAACAAAATGGTTTTGATACACCAGTGAATTGGCGGCTGTTCACAGATGAAACGGGCACTCCGTACACTTCGTTAGGTCTGTATGTACCAAGTTGGACATACACATCAGCTAGTGATCCTGCTGATTTTCAACGTCGTGAAATGCGTTTTTGGGTAAATGAACAAGGTGATCCAACGAAAGGGAAGGCACCGGTAGAAAAAGAATGGCCTGGGATCTCTACGTATGCAGTAGAGCAGAGCGCTATTACCAGCATGCCTTTTGTGACGAATTTTAGTATGGGGAATGGGTATGGATACTTTATCAATGGAAAAAAAGTATCTGATCTAGAGTGGAATAATCGCAGTATGCAAGACGTGATGCCAACGTATCGTTGGATCTTTGATCATCAAGGAGAAAATCAATTAGCCGTTGAGATGGATTACGATGAGGCGTTTCGTGGCGGAAATTCTTTGCTTCTTAAAGGGAGTATGGAGAACGAGGCAATAAGTACAATCAAACTTTACCGAATGGATGGAATCATTTTCGATAAAACTTCTATCACAACAACGGCAAAAGCAACGAGCATGAGCCAACTTGACTTAGTTCTGGAAATGGCTGACGGGCGAAAAGAAATCATCTCAGCAAGTGAACCAATCGGTCGGGATTGGACAACTGTCAGCTACGATGTCAGTCGATTGGCAGGAGAAAAAATCAACACCCTTTCTTATCAGCTTGCTTCTTCAGAAACTCAGTCGGATTACGCGTTACACTTAGGTCAATTAGCTCTGACAGGTGGAAAGGAACCTCAAGCCACAAAAGTGTCAGGACTGACGCTTGAAGATGTTGTGTTTGATGAAGAGGAAGGGCGATACGCTGGCATACGGCTGGCTTGGGATGAGACGGAGAGTCAAGCAAGCTACTATGAAATCTACCGGTTGAATCCTGATAACTCAAAATCTTTCTTAGGAGCAACACCAGCTACGAATCATTATATCAATGCCCTTGAACGAACCTTAGACACCGCGCAGACAAAATTGATTGTCGTGCCTGTTGATGCGCTGGGTAATCAAGGTGAACCTTCAGAGGCCGTTTCTTTTGATTGGCCGGATAATAAAGTCCCGAGAGCTGATTTTACTGCTTCAAGAACCTTAGCAGCTCCAGGATCAGCGATTACTTTTACAAACACGTCTTCCTTAAATACCGAAACTGTTACTTGGGAATTTGAAGGTGGGGATATCACGACAAGTCATGAACATTCGCCAGTTGTCACTTACCACAAAGAAGGTGTTTATAAAGTCAAATTAACGGCAAGCAATCAAGCAGGTGAGACACCTGTCGAAAAAAACGGTTTGATTACAATTTCTAATAAAGTACCAATGGAGTTGCCGCTGTTATCACGAAACGCGAAAGCGACCGCTTCTTCTTATACCAACGAAGCGGAAGCCCCGCATTTTGCAATAGATGGCGACTTGTCGACTAAATGGTGTGCAACGGGTACGCCACCACATGAATTGACACTTGACTTAGGGAGTGTTCAAACCATTAGTGAAGTTCGCATAGACCATGCGCAAGCAGGAGGAGAAAGTCCTGATATGAATACAAAAGCATATGCGATCGAAACAAGTGAAGATGGAGAGATATATAAAGAAGTTGCCAAAACTACCAATAATACGGCGAGTAGCTCCGTCGAGACTTTTGCGGTACAATCTGCACGATATGTCCGATTACGTATTGACAAACCAACACAAGGATCAGACACTGCAGCAAGAATCTATGGATTTGAAGTATTTGGACTGCCAGAATTGTTACACTAACTTAGTGGGATAAGAAGTGTATTTGTCATCTCATCAGTTTTATCATTATAATTGAGATGTTTAAAATCCACATCATTGCTAAATAAGCGTCACCCTTTTCGAAACCATGAAAATGATTTTCGAGGGTGGCGCTTATTTAGCAATGCATATCTAATACAGGTTTCGTTGCCTTTATATAATCAAAAGAGATTTACTTATTAAGGTTTGAGTGTCGCTTTTTTTCAAAGAACGTCAATCCCGCAATAATTAATACTACAACAAAGTATGTGGTCCAACTAATCACATTAAAAAGTAATAAAGCTAGTCCAATGATCAAACATAATAGTAAAGTCCATACGGTTAGATTCTTTTCCATATCATATTGAAAATATCGAAGCATCAATTTCTCGTGTTACATGAAGAATGAGCTATCGCTGTTTTCACTTCCAAACCTCCTTGTAAACGGCTTATAAAGACAAAAATATTTTCATCTTGAAAAAGAAATTTTAGCACAAAGCAAAAAAGATTGTAAGGATTAGTTGAAGATTAGTGCAAATCAGGTACTTTTTCAAGTTGCTGAAAATAGGATCAAATAATTGAAAAAGAGAATATTCCTAAGAACAAGCTAGAATCATCCGATCGTCATATGTAAGATAAGAGTGGAGTTTCATCACGCATATAAAATTTAAGACACCTACTTTGACCTTTCAAGTAGGTGTCTTATTGTGAACTAGAGTTGCAATCGTCCATTCGAGGTTTTCACTCCTATGCGGATTTTTTAAGTTCTTGCACTGCTTGTTCGATCGTTACACCAGTCGCTACACGATTGCTATCTTCTTTGTCGAATACGACGAAAAGATTTAAATCGGTATTAAGAGTGACACGATATTGTAATTCTTTGTTATAGAATGTCATAGTCATTCTCCTTTCTTATTGTTCTGTTGAAAGGCAACGATACGTTGATAACGAAATTCCATAACTATTATAGCACAGATAGGTGAATTGAATCAACTGTATTTTTATTAAATAATAATGATTATTATTTGAAGTGGATCATTGACACAAAAAATTGGATTACATAAGTGAAAAGGAGGGATAAGAAGATGTAGACTAGATTATGAAATTGATAAGAAAAAAGCAGTATACGAGATCAGAGCGATCATTTCGTATACTGCATCAATTATTTTAGTAACATTTTTCGCAAGGGGTCAATCCGCGTGCCAATGCTTCATTCATTGTCGCAGGATAGTAATTACCGTTACCACACTTATGCGTATGGTACTTTGCTCCAGTTCTGGTAACTAAGACTTGTGCTTCATTTGCTTGTGCCTGTTGCGCTTGAGCTGCGGCTGCTTGTTCTTGTGCCACGCGCTGGGCTTCTGCTTGTTCAGCAGCCACACGAGCTTCTTCAGCGATACGCGCTTGTTCCGCTGCCTGTGCTTGTGCTGCCTGTTCTGCTTCGAGACGAGCTTGTTCTTCCTGAGCTTTCTTTTCCGCTTCAAGTCTTGCTTGTTCTTCTTGCGCTTTCTTTTCTGCTTCACGTTTTGCTTGTTCTTCTTGCGCTTTCTTTTCTGCTTCAAGTCTTGCTTGTTCTTCTTGCGCTTTCTTTTCTGCTTCACGTTTCGCTTGTTCTTCTTGTGCTTTTTTCTCAGCTGCTAATTTTTCTTCTTTCTTTTTCTCTTCTAATTCTTTCTTTTCCGCCGCTTCTCGTTGGGCTTTTTCTTCACTAGAAGTTGAAGTTGTTTCCGAAGTAGCAGTATCTGCTTTTGACGCTTGATTGGTTCCAGATCCGCAAGCGCTACTGATCAGTAGTAAACCGAATAAAGCACTAAATAAAATGAGATGGCGCTGCCAAGCTTTTCCATTTCTTTTACTTGATCGACTAAATAGATGTAGACCAAGCATCAAACTGATTAATCCTAACAATAACAACAATAAATTCATTTTTTCCTCCTGTTTCTACGAAAAATAGATCGCTTTCATACAAAGCTCCCCCTAATAAAAGCGATTGGTTTTATTTACGGTGATTGACCGTATTCTCTATGTCGGAATCGAACCGACGAAAGCCAGTTAGAGAGTGTAGATAAATCAAAAAAGAATAGTGGTAGAAGAAAGCACAACGTTATAATTATATAAAGAAATAATAACAAACAAACTTTATTTTATCATTAAGATGAACATAATAACAGAGAGTTTTAATGGATGATTATTTTTTTAATATTTGTTTTTTTAATGTAAAAAATGTTATATTTGATGAAGAAAAGTATCGATTTGATATCATAATCGTTCGAATATAAAAATAAACCAAGAGTTCACATGAAAAAGAGAGTCAGGATGAAAAACTGGACAGAGGAGGAGTTAATATGCGCATTTTGTTTATTAATGCAAGCCCGAACAAAGAGGGGATGACCGTTAGATGGGGAGAAAAAATCTTAAAGGATATCGACTATACGGTCCTGCATTTAGTTGATTATTCGATCAATCAGTTAGGACAGATGACCGAAAAGGATGAATTTGACAAAGTCATGGGAGTAATCAAACAAGCTGACGTCTTGGTGATTGGTACGCCCATCTACTGGTGGGATGTGACCGGTTTGTTAAAAACATTTATTGATCGCTGGACGGATCTATTTGAGTATGGGTTAGACACACCAGATGCTCCTTTGTATCAAAAATCGGTTTTCTGGTTTATTCAAGGATCTGCGCCAGAGGAAGCTATCAGCGGAATTAGACGAATGCTGTCTAATGTGAGTGACCGGTTTTTGATGCAGAAGTTAGGGATAATTTATCAGAAGAAAGACATTGCTTCATCTAATGAACAAATCAAACAAATGAGATGAATAGAGAAATTGAAAGTACCGAGGGTTTATAGTTGTGTTTTCTAAAAGGGCATGCTATAGTATAAAAGTAATCTATTTTGAAACGTAATTTGAGCTATAAGTTAAACATTATAAGACTCCTTTTGCCTATCAAATATTTATTGCACTATAAACGTACGTTGATACGTATCAGGAGGAAATATACATGAATAACGGTACAGTAAAATGGTTTAACGCAGACAAAGGTTTTGGATTTATCACTGGTGAAGATGGAAATGACGTATTCGCTCATTTTTCAGCTATCCAAGGTGACGGTTTCAAAACATTAGACGAAGGTCAAGCTGTGACTTTTGATGTTGAAGATGGACAACGTGGCCCTCAAGCAATCAACATCGTTAAAGCATAATCAAACGATTGATATCTTACTGCTCTTTCTTACGAAAGAGCAGTTTTTTTATGTCTAATTTCAATAATAGCCTCTCGATTCAGCAATCGAGAGGTTTGATAGAGCAATGTATTATTGCTTGTTTACAAGATGATCCCTTTCTGTTCTAAGTTTGCCACACATTCGGCTAAGTAGATTTGATCATGTTCTGGATAAAGTGGTGAGGTCCATTCAATAGGGGAAAGGGTAGAATAAGGTTCACAAATTTTTCCTCGATACAAGGGATCAAACCATTCCTCACCAGGTTTATAATTTTGTTTCTTCATTTCTTCCATTACTAACAAATGATACTGAAATAATTTGTAAGGCGAATGTGTAAATACGTAATCGACAGTCGCATGTTTTCGTCCCCAACCATTGCCTCTCAGAGCACAACATTCGCGATGTTGTCCTAATAATTGTTGGCGCGGAAGTGATTGCAAGAGGCTTTGATGCCATAAGCGCATATAATATTACCTTCTTTCTAAAACAGTGAATTAAGTGTTTAGGATGCTTCCGTTCGACCAATCAAATAATCGATGGTCGTGTCGTAAAAATCTGCGATAAAGATCAATTCGATGATACTAGGTATATTTTTTCCATCTTCATAGTTTTTATATGTCTCAATCGGTAAGTTCACTTTTTCAGCAACCTGTGGTGTAGTTAAATGCTTTTTATCTTTGAGGAAGTTTAAACGGCAATGCAGTGTATCCAGTAAAATCGCTTCTTCAATCGTCATTTTACCTCACCTTTCTCTAAATAATTATCTATGAGAGTTAACGTTTATTTTTTCTGTTTAGATAAAATAAATACCCAATGACAAAGAGTATGGAGAAAATGAACCCAACTAAATTAAATGTGAAGATCTGGAAGGGTTCGAAAAACTGATAGTTTAATATTTTATACATAAAATAAATCGCAGGCAAACTACTTAAAGCGATTTTTTTTCGTTCTTTCGTCCATTTGATAAACGAAAAGACGATCGGTACAAATATAAAAACAGGAAAAATAAAAGCAAGTCGGCTCAATTCCAGCATAATAAATAAACTCCCATAGCTATATTTTATTCGTGCATAAATTGTATTTTGAGTTATTCTATTTGAGAATATACTAGATTTATATTCACTAGATAAAAGATAGCATGTTATGCGATTCTGAACAAATATTTCGATAAAAAACATGATTCTTATGTAGGCGCATTATTTGAGAAAATCAAAAAAAAGGTGGAATCTTCATTCCATCTTTTTTTTGACTGATTAGATCATTTACTCTTTGACAAAAACATTGAAGTCTTTTAGAAGTTTAAGTGCTTGCGGCTCGTGATTACGACTGCTGACTAGAGATGAATCAATGATAAAGTCAGCTTCTGGAAAGGCACTTTGCAAAGCAATCGTGTTGGACAATACGCATAGATTGGTTTCGATCCCAACTACTTCAATTGTTTTTTGTTCTTCTTTACGTTCAAAAAGTAAATGCTTGATCTCTGTTAACGTTTCTGGAGGCAAAGTGAAGTAGTATTTTTTGATTTCCCGCTCATTTGGTAGAGGGGAGAGTGCAGAAATGATTTTGAGGTCTTCGCTCTCTGCCTCATCTTTACGTTCGATAGGGATATCTCGAGTGAATAGCACGTATTCATTCGCTGCACGTGCCTGGTTCAAACGTGTATTGACTCGTTCGACTAATGCTTCGGCATCTTCTATATAAAATTCACTAGATGGATCTAAAATATGATTTTGCATATCGATTACGACTAACATCTGTCATCTCTCCTTATAAAAAGTGATCATTCAAAAAGTTTGCGACACCAGCTTCGTCATTGGTTTCTGTCACTTCATCTGCTAAAGCTTTGACCTGTTCTTGCGCATTGCCCATAGCCACGCTTAATCCACTGAACTCAAGCATTGCCAAGTCATTTTCTTGGTCACCGAACGCCATGACATCTTCTGGAGATAATCCTAAGTGCTCAGTTAAAAATAAGAGAGAGTGTGCCTTTGTAATATTTTTAGGAGTAATCTCCAAGAAATGCGGGTCTGAAAAGACAGAATCAATTCCTTCTTTCTCCAACTCTACTTGGATCTTTTGTAGTTTTTCCTCATTCTTATCCGTCAGTGCCAGTTTCAAGTAGCTCAATGAAGGATCGTCCAACTGTGCTGTGATCTCATCGAAAGAATGGTTTTGTAAGTTGAAGTGTTGATAATAAGGATCATCTTTTACTAAGGCGTTTTCGTCAAAAGTGATTTGGTCATCTTGTGTTTCTCGGCTTGCGATAATTGATATTTTTGCTTCCTTTGCTAAATAAAAAGCTTTTTTTAAGATAGGAACTTCAATTTTTGAACGTCTTAATACATGATCGATCTTGCCATCTTTCATTTCGGAAATCAATGCACCGTTAGAAGAAATCAAATAGCCGCTGACGCCTAATTGTGCAAAGACATCCTTGGCAGAAATACTATTTCTTCCTGTTGCAATCGTTACGATTCCTCCATTAGAGGAGAAAGCTTTTAATGCGCGAATATTTTCTTGTGGGACAACTCCTTGGGAATCAAGCAAGGTCCCGTCTAGATCAATAGCTGCTAATTTCATCTTTTTACGCTCCCTTAGTCTTTTTTCTTTCACCAATAGCTTAAATGAGAAACTTCTAAAATAAAAATAAAATGCTTTAACTCTTTGAATTTTTTCAAAAAAGATTTTTCATAAATGGAGAAAAGGATATTAGTAAGGAAATGGTTAAGACCGCTGTATAAAAAAGCATAACAATCTTAATGTTTTCGTTTTCATTTTCATAAAAAAGGGCAAATTTTGGGTAATATTCATAAAAAACAAAGCATATCTTTTGCTTTCAGGAAAAAGTAGGCATATTGTAGATGTAGAATAGGTTAGAAAAAGATTAAAAAAAGGAGTGATTTTGATGGAGATTAAGTATGGGACTGTACCGGTTGTGACTGCTTCAGATGAAAATTATGCTCCTTATCTAAGCGTAATGATTGCAACGGCACTGGAAAATGCGAATAAGATGAGACATATATATTTCTACGTAATCGACGATGGAATATCAGAATATAGCAAAGAAGGATTGCGCCAGACAGTTGCACAGCATTCGGAGCATGCAAGTATTCAATTCTTGACTGTTGAGAAAGATGTTTATGAAGATTTCTTAGTCAGTGACCATATTACAACAACTGCGTATTTAAGAATTTCTCTACCTAAAATCTTAGCAAAATACAATTATAAAAAAGTGTTGTATCTAGACGCGGACGTTTTAGTGTTGGATGACATCGTTGCATTATATGACGAATCATTGAACGGTAAAACAATTGGGGCAGTAATTGATCCAGGACAAACGAAAGCGTTGAAACGCCTAGGAATCGATTCAGAAGAATATTATTTTAACTCAGGTGTCATGGTGATCGATATTGATCAATGGAATGAAAAAGATATTACAGATAAAACGATCCAATTCCTAAAAGAAAATGGTGAACAGATTATCTATCATGACCAAGACGCATTGAATGGTGTCTTATATGGAGATTGGGAACAACTTCATCCAAAATGGAACATGCAATGTTCATTGATTTTTGAACGCCATCCAGCTCCAGATAAGAAATATGAAGAGTTATATAAGAGCGGGAATGAAGCTCCTTCAATCGTTCATTTCACAGGGCATGATAAACCTTGGAATACATTGCAGGATCATCCTTATACACAAATCTATCTAAAAAATCTAGCGCATAGCGTATTAATGAAAGTAGGCGAGGTAAATGAATAGAAGAAAAGAAGTAGCAGTTGTCTCTAGTTGTAATACAAAATTTGTGCCTCATCTAGCAGCACTGTTTGTGTCAATTTTAGAAAATAGTGACCCGAAAGTGTTTGTACGTTTCTACGTGATTGATGATGATATTGAATTAGAAAGTAAAAATCTTCTACGTTACTCAGTGAAAAATTCCCGAATGAATACAGATGTTGAATTTTTGAAAATCAACAAAAAATTCTTCAAAAACTTAGTGACAAGTGATCGTATCCCTGAAACAGCATACTATCGTATTGCGATCCCTGAGTTATTTAGAGGGAAAAATATCGAACGTATCCTTTATATGGACTGTGACATGATCGCGTTGAACGATATCAGTAAGCTTTGGGATCTAGAATTTAACGGCGCAGTGATGGCAGCAGTTGAAGATGCTGGTTTCCACCAACGTCTTGAAAAAATGGAGATTGAAGCAGATTCAATGCGTTACTTTAACTCCGGCTTGATGCTGATCAATGTTGAAAAATGGTTAGAACAAAACATCACGAAAAACGTTCTAAAATTCATCGAAGAAAACCCAGAAAAACTTCGATTCCATGACCAAGATGCTTTGAATGCTATCTTACACGATCGTTGGATTGCTTTGCATCCAAAATGGAACGCACAAGGTTACATCATGGCGAAAGCAAAACAACATCCAACAGCTCAAGGAGAAAAAGAGTACGAAGAAGCACGTCGTAAGCCTTATATCATCCATTACTCTGGGCATATCAAACCATGGAGTGAAGAGTTTAAAGGTGCTAGTAAAAAATACTATGAAAAGTATGCAAATATGACCGCTTTTCGTTGTGTTAAATCATTCCCTAAATATCCATTGTACGCTCGTGTTCAACGAAATACTGAATTGAGTCATTGATCGATAATAGAAAAAACTTACTATTATATAGAGGAGATGATCGATATGGAAATCACGCTGACAAGAAATGCGATGGACATCTTAAAGGAAAAAGCAGGCGAACAATCAAAATTAGCGCTTGCATTGATCAATAGTAAAGATCCTTTCCTTAGAGACAAAGGAGCGTGTGCGAAAGGTAGCTTTTTCCAAATTATCCCTTTTGTTACTGAGTTTGGACTATACGTCACAAAAATCAATCATCCTTCGCTAGAAATCTATACATCACAAAGTGAACAATGCTATTTAGGCAAACATTTGACGATGGATTATGATCATGTATTAAATAGTTTCTCATTGGAAAATGAGATTGCTGTGCTAGATCATAACATCAAACTAACTAATTGTTTCTTTAGCTGAGTGCACACTAGAAAGGACGATTCACCATGCTGGAATATTACTTGATTGATGAAAACAAGAAAGTAATAGCCGCAGATGAAGAACATTTTAATTGGCTTGTTATTGATACGAGCGATACTGAGGAAATCGAACAGGTTACTCGAACCTATCAACTCCCTGAAGATATATTTGTCGGTATGACTTATCCAGAAGAGGTCTCCCGCTTAGAACATCTATCAGGAACAAGTTTGAACAACCCGATTTCCTTAGTACTGCTCAACCTTTCAAGTGAAAAAGAAAAAATCGAACGTCGTCTGACACCATTATCTTTCGTCATATCAAATGACTTATTGATTACTTGTCGAGACGAAAAAACCAATTTTATCGATCGGCTGATTGAACATCATGGTAATAAAATCGATTCTTTCGAAAAAGTGATTGTTTATGCGGCATTAGATATTTATACCCATTTTGTCAAAGAACTTCGTGAAATGAAAACGCGTATTGATTCGCTAGATCAAGAAGCACGAAAAACGACAGAAAATGAAGAATTGTATAAGCAGGCTGATTTAGAAAGAGATATTGTTTACATCGATCATACGTTGCGGGATCAAAAAGAGACAATGGACCTCCTCTGGGAGACTCCTGAATTCAAAGAACGTGTCAATGATGAACAGTTGCTTTATGACGTTCGTTTGAGACAACGTCAAACAGAGAAGATGATTTTGATTTATCGTGATCTGTTAGAAAGTATTGGCGATCTGTTCAACGGAATGATGGACAATAATCTGAATCATCTGATGAAATATCTGGATTCTACGGCGTTGATCATCTCTGTGCCTGCGATGATTGCAGGGATTTGGGGGATGAATACCGGTGGATTACCAGGAGAAGATTCAGCAACTGGTTTTCTCTTAGTATTAGGGGGATCGATTCTTGCGGCTGCTGCTCTAGGGTATCATTTATTTAGAAAAGATTACACAAAATAATTAATATGGGCTTTTACGCCCAAATTTATAACGTCAGTTATGACTAAAAAATAGGAGGATCATTATGACAGAACCAAATTTAATCGACCCAAGAAAGCTTTATCACACAGAAGAGTTTCCAAAACAGGATCAAGAAACACCCGCTTTACAAAAGGATATGAAGCCAGTACCTGATTGCGGCGAAGAAAGCTATAAAGGTACGGAACAACTAGAAAATCGTCGTGTCTTGATCACAGGCGCAGACTCTGGGATTGGACGTGCCGCTGCCATTGCCTTTGCACGAGAAGGTGCAGATGTAGCCATTCAATTTTTCCCAGGTGAAGAAGAAGACGCGCAACAAGTGGCCCATTATATCGAGGAAGCTGGACGTAAAGCTTTACTATTACCTTATGATTTGCGAGATGAAGCTGCACCAAAAGAAATCATCCAAAAAACAGTGGATGCTTTTGGTGGATTAGACACACTTGTGCTTAATGCGGCGCAACAAATTTCGTCTCCTTCAATTGCAGAAATCCCATTGGAACAAGTAAAAGATACTTTTGCTGTAAATATCATCGCAATGTTTGCACTTGTGAAAGAAGCAATTCCACATATTCCAGCAGGTGGAGCCATTCTTACAACGACTTCAGTCCAAGCATTCAATCCAAGTGAACACTTGTTGGATTATGCGGCAACTAAAGCTTCGATTGCGAACTTCACGATCGGTCTAGCGAAACAATTGGCACCAAAAGGTATTCGTGTCAACGGTGTAGCACCAGGTCCAATCTGGACACCATTGCAACTAGATGCAGGTCAACCAAAAGAAGATCTACCTGAATTCGGACAACAAGCTTTGTTGGAACGTGCAGGACAACCGGCTGAATTAGCACCTGTCTATGTCTTTTTAGCATCAAACAAAGCAAGCTATGTCACAGCACAGATTTACGGTATCACTGGTGGAGAAGCCATTAATCTATAATCAGTGACAAGAAGCTAGGAGGGCGAGACAATGAACAAAGGAGCAAAAACAATAGGAGCGATCTTACTGATCCTTCTACTATCAGTTTTAATATTTGCTATGTTGCTGAGCGCAGTTTATCCATTGCCGTTTAACTGGGAAGAATTCCGCTTTCTATCGTTAACAAATTTTTATGTACAACAATATGTCTTTTGGGTAACCGCAGCGTTTGCTGTGTTAACACTGATATTAATTCTAGTATTATTATTCTATCCAAAAACTTACCGTTCATTCTTACTAAAAAAAGGTGACGGTGAATTGACATTAGATAAAAAAGCAATCGAAGGAATGGTTCGTTCACGATTGACGAAAGAAGAATTTGTTTCTTCCCCAAAAGTAACGATCAAAGCAACAAAAAATAAAATTGACGTAAAAGTAAAAGGCGAGTTGAAACGTACGTCATCATTAATCGGTAAAACAGGAGCGTTAATGACAGACATTGAGCGCGATGTAAAACAAATCATCGGCACAGATGAACCAGTGAATGTCTTGATCAATTATACCGGTTTTGACTCACCACAATCAAAAAGAGTCGAACACTCACGAGTACAGTAAGGGGGAGAGAAAATGAACGAGATCTTTTCGACATACAAGCTCCCAATTATTTGTGGCGCGCTTGGATTGATATTAGCTATTTTACTAGTAGCTGTCGGATTTTTTAAAACATTGCTGATCGTGATTATGGTTGCGCTTGGTGTAGCCATCGGCATGTATTTAAAAAGAACCGGAATTTTAGAACATTACTTTAAATCTTAGGAGGCTTTACCATGGAAAACAATCATTCAAATCAAAACGGAAATACACCGAAATCAGCACATCCAGATCCAACAACACCGAATCAAGCACAAGGGATCAAAGATGAAAAAAATAAAACTGCGCCAGTGTCTGCACATCCAGATCCAGTGGTGCCGCATGTAGAAGAAAAAGTTGCGCATGATCAAAAAGAACACCACGATCATCCACATCATGAAGCGAAAACTCCTGGTGCGCATACTCCAACTCATGAAGCAAACAAACAGTCAAATGACGTGAAGGGCAGTGAAGAATCGATGAACGGTGAAGTAACTTATGATGACAAAGTCATTCAAAAAATTATTGCGATCGCATTAGAACGTATCGACGGACTATTAACAGTAGATGGAGGCTTCTTCTCCAATGTTGCTGGTAAATTAGTCAATACGGACAATGAAACAGCAGGCATCGAAACAGAAGTTGGGAAAAAACAAGTGGCTGTTGATATGTCGATCGTCGTTGAATATGGTAAAGACATTGAAGATATCTTTAAACAAATGAAAGAAATCATCAGTGAAGAAGTAGCGAATATGACACATCTAGATGTCATCGAAGTGAATGTCAACGTGACAGATATCAAATCAAAAGAAGAATTTGAACAAGATCAAGTTACTGTTCAAGATAAAGTGACAGATGCTGCAAAAGCAACTGGAGAATTTGCATCTGAACAAACAGATAAAGCAAAACATGCAGCAAGCAAAGGAACAGAAAAAGTAAAAGAAAACAACGAGCCAAGAGTACAATAAAATATCTTGGTGAGTAAAAACTTTTAATTAAAATAAATGAGATGTCGCATTGAAAAAATCGGCTAGACACTATAGGAGGAAATACAGATGGGTTTTATTTGGTCATTAATCGTAGGTGGAGTTATCGGAGCAATTGCAGGAGCAATCACAAATAAGGGTTCTTCAATGGGGATCATTGCTAACGTCATTGCAGGACTTGTTGGTTCAGCAATCGGACAAGCAGTGTTAGGTTCATGGGGACCAGTAATCGGTGGTATGGCAATCGTGCCTTCATTGATCGGTGCGATCATTTTAGTATTGATCGTTTCATTCTTTGCACGTAAATTGTAAGAAGAAAATTTGTGGTGAATGCAAAAATTCTTTTACTTTGAAATAATCGGTAACATTCAATTATCGGGAATTTGATTTGAGGGATCTTTACAAGTTGACTTGTTCAACGAAGTGAAGATCCTTCTTTTTTGTTGTCCTTTCGGCGTTCTTGCAAATAGATGATTAGAAAATTATTTTCTCACAAAAAATCTTCTTTCAATTACTCCCGATCGAAAGGGAAAAAATGACGTTACACAAGACATTGATGACCGATAAACTTGAAGAAGTAAAGCTTTTTAATGCTTTTCTAAATGATTTGAAAAAGGAGTGAATAGTAAAAAGACGATTAAGAAACGCAAAATACATAACGTTTTTATAAAAGAGTCATTTGAATTACTACGAACATCCTTTAAGAAAAAGAAACGACTATCAACAGAGAATAAACCAGACGAAAAAGTTTTTCTCTGATTGTTTGATAAAGGGAGGAAATAATTTGAGAACAAGAAGAAAACTGTTGAACAGTGCTTTGATCCTAGGTTTGACTTTAGGCAATCTCAATGGCACAGTTGTTCAGGCAGTGACCGCATTCAATGCACTAGGTCCGATCCAAAGTAGACAGGCAAGGACGACTACTAATGAGAGAGAAAAAAAGAATGAGGAAAAAGGAAAAAAAGAAACAAATGAAAAAGAGAAACAACCAGAGAAAGAGCAAACTGACTCGAAAGAAATAAATGAACTAAGCAAAGAGGATTTAAAGAATCTAAGTAAAGAAGAAATAAAAGAACGGAGTGATTCGTTAGAGCAAATATTAAATCCCACCCACGCACAAGATGTACCTTCGTGGATTCCGGATGTAAGTAACCTACGCGATAGGCAATTAGGGGACATGTTGACGGGTCGCTTAAGAGACGGGATCAGAAGTAACCTAGATCTGACACAAGATAATTTTAACATAGGGGATAACGTTATTTTAAGAAATGTCACCCCAATGTACTACTTCACTCCTGGTTTTGCTTATGATGATTATGTTCGGTATCTTGTTCGTAATTTAAGTCCTTTGCGCCGAAATGATGATACTCAACGAGCAGTGTACACAGTGGTTGCTGATTCGAAGAGTGGGAACTGGCGGATGCAAGTCACTCCGTCGTTGAGCGCCTTACATAATAATCTAACCGATGGCGAAATGAATGTGGTCTTTACCCGTTTAAGAATAGCACCGCCTCAAGAAGAAGAATTTGAGATCCGCAGATTTCCATTTTCTTATTGGGGGGAATCGCAAGGAATTAGTAATGGGCGTTGGAGATTAGAGAGTAGCTCGACTAGTTTCACGATCGATTTTTCTGGAACTGATATTGGCAGTATTCGTCTTAATCCAAAATCTGGGTCACTGATTCTGGAACATCAACAGAGTATTCCTGATCCAGAACATTTTGTGGATGCTCACAATACGAGGGGAACGGTACGGTATGAATGGGTAACACAACCTGATACAAGTCAATTAGGTAAGCAACGCATAGAAGTCAGTGTTACTGATCAAACCGGTAGACCAGCTGTCACGCTTCCTATTGAAATCGAAATAAAACCATTGATTTCCGCGACCAATCCTCAAGTAACGATTCGTCAAAATGATCCGAACCCTATGCCGCAAGAGCTGTTTACGATCGCACATGATGGCAGTTATCAACTCACGTGGGTAAATACGATCAGTACCGCTAACTTAGGGAATTTCATTTGGCATGCAAGAGTGCGTACCCAAGATGGCAGAGAAGCAACAGAAAGTGTGAATGTGACGATTGTTCCAGATGAAGGATTACAGTTAGAATTGAATCCTGCAGGTGTTCAAAGACTTGGAAGTACAGAGTCCATTTTTTCCGGTAATTTATATAGAGACTTGATCAAGGATGTGACATTCCGAGGAATGCCAGTCGATCGAAATAGTTTGCAGTTGATTATGGATGATTCGCTCGAGCCAAACTTCAATTTAGTGGGAGAACAACCATTCAGATTAACTGTTCAAGCAAGGCGTCCAGATGTGAATGCAACAACTCGAGGAACAATTGAAGGAACAATCAACGTTCGTTGGGAAGATACCATTTTGATGAAGTCTGCTACCGGTCAATCAGCAGGAGCATTCTCTTTATTATTGAGTAATACGAATTCAAATACTATCCCATTAAGGATTACGAGTGGTTTGCAAACAGACATGAATGCACCTGTAGGCCCACAGACTGCTCCATTTTCTAGATATTATTCGTTTCAGATTTTACGAAATAATAATGTGATCTATAATCAAGATGTTTTAAATAGGTCCACTTTACAACAAGTGATCAATCAATTTGGGAACACTGATAATATTTTTAATGTTCAGTTGGGAGATGTGATCCGAATCCATCATCCGGAGCGATCGGCCAATAGCTCAGTCTTGATGATGAATGAAGAAGAGCACGATTTTACCTATGATACAGAATATGCATACTATGAAGTCACTTCATCTGGATTCAAACCAGTGGCAGTCATGGAAGCGGAAGCTGCACAAAAAAACTTTGTTTTGGGAGAGAATACTTCAACAATTGACCCAGGCTCATTACTTGATAATGTGACGATCAATGGTCGAAGAATCGATAGTAGTCACTATACTGTAGAATCATTGATCGATTTTGATACGAGTACGATTGGTACACGTAAGATGCGTTTGAGGATCAATATGAACGATGGTTTGGCCTCTAATGAAATTGAAGTAGATTATGGTGTGAATTGGGGAGATACTTTTGTTTTAAGAGGACTAAATGAAGCAACAGTTGGTGCGTTTAGTTTGCTTAAAGAAGACGGACGATTTGCGCTGCATGCGTCTCAAGGCGTAAGTGGTACAAATCTCGCGAATCCAGTTAACAACCACTTTGGTCGTGATACCTATTATTCCATCGAGATCATGGGAGGAACTAGCTCGAATTATACATATGAAGTAGCTGGTAATTCCACGATCAGAGACGCGATCAATGGCTTCAATAATGGGCAACCACTACCAGTTGAAAAAGGGAATGTGATCAAGGTCTACCATGCAGATCCACAAGGTGCTTCGCAAGGGCGAAACTTGCTCATGCAAGACGAATTAGTTCGTGATTACACGATTGGTTCAAACTATGCCTATTACGAAGTGACAGATAATGGGTTAGAACCAATTATTACCGTAGCTGCAGAATCTTCACCACAAGAGTTTACTTTGGGCGATAGTACAGCAGGTATCAATGGAGCAAATCTGATCGATCATATCACAGTCAATGGGGTCGAATTAGCACCGAGTCTATATACAGTGACTCAATTAGAAGAATTTGATACCTCCACTGCTGGGAAGAAAGATCTACGCATCCAATTTGAAACGAGGGATGGGTTAGTCTCAAAAGAAATCACTGTCCCTTATGAAGTCAAGTGGGGGAATACGATTGTGATGCGTTCAGCCAATGGCGGAGCGGCAGGAGCTTTCTCGTTAAGACCAGGAAGTAATAATTCTGTCCGCCAGTTGACGATGTTCCCAGGGATTGATTCACCACTGGATGAGCAGTTAAGTCCAAACTCTTCCTTGTACTATTCAATGGAAATCATTCGTGGGGATCGAAGCATTTACTCTCAAGAGATGCCGGGACGAGCAACGTTACAACAAGTGATGGATAATTTTGGAAATAATCGTGCGGTAACCGTTCAGTTTGGCGATGTAATCAAAATCTACCATCCGCAGCGTTCAGAAGGAAGTTCAGTGTTAGTTGTCAACGAAGAAGAACAAGACTTCACGCACAATTCAGCTTATGCTTATTACGAAGTAACCGCGTATGGTTTTGAACCAATGGCAGTGATGGATGCTTATACAGCGAATAAGGAACTAGTTTTAGCACAAGATACGACAAGTTTTGAGCTAGGTGAATTGTTGGATAGCGTAACGATCAATGGAGAACCTGTGGCAGAAGATACGTATACGATCGAGCGTTTATCTGATTTCGATACTTCAACCATTGGTGAACGAGAAGTTCGTTTGAGAATGGCAATGAAAGATGGCTTGGCCTCCGTTGAATTGGAGATTCCTTATGAGGTGAAGTGGGGAAGTACGTTCTTACTGAAAGGCTTAGAAAATGCGACTGTGGGTGCATTTAGTATCATCGAACAAGATGGGATATCAAAGATTCATGCGACACAAGGGGAACAGGGAACGATTTTAAATAATGCAGTGAATAATGTTTTTGGTCGTGATACGTATTATCGAATCGAAATTTTAGCTGATCCAGAGCAACCAGAAAGTCGCCTATTTCCAGATAATATCAAATATAGTTATGAAGTGACAGGACATATGACGATCCGACAAGCAATTCAAGGCTTTAATAATGGGCAACCGTTAGAAGTTAATGAAGGGGATATATTCAAAGTTTATCATGCGGAAACAGAAAATCGTAACTTATTGATGCGGGATAACTTGGTCAGAAACTTTACGGCGGGATCTAATTATGCCCATTATCGAATCCAAAATGGTGAGTTTGAACCAATCACTATGATCCATGCAGAAAAACAAAATCAAAGCTTAGTTTTAGGTGAAGATGCAAGTGAATTGGATGCAACAAAACTAATCAATGAAGTCCGCTTTAACGGACACCAATTATCTAGTTCATTATATAATGTGGAACAAATCGATACATTCGACACACAAACAGCTGGCCAAAAATCAGTGACTGTTCGCGTATCCACAGCAGATGGTGTTACTGCTACGGACATTGAAGTGCCTTATGAAGTCAAATGGGGCAGCACGATCCATTTAAAGAATCGTCAAAATGAGACAGTAGGTTCATTTGGTTTAGTGAAAAGTGGTCGCCAAATCGAGATCCAATCAATACAAGGATCAGATCGCACGATTTTAAATAATCGTGTGACACAAGTGGACGACAATAATGTGTATTATGGAATCGAGATCCTCGGTCAAGATGGACGATCGAAATATCAATATGAAGTTCGCGGCACACAAACGATCCAACAAGCCATCTCACGTTTCAATAGCGGAAGTGCCTTTCCAGTAGTTGAAGGAGATGTTGTAAAGGTCTTCCACCAAGATGCGAACAACAATATTTTGATGCATGAAGAACAAGAAAGAAACTTCACTTATGGAGGACAGTTTGCTGTTTATAATGTGACAGAATATGGATTTGAGCCTACAGGGGAGTTAGATGTTAGAACACGAGTAGCTTCTATTGCGATTGGCACAGAAAGAGTCGATCCGAAATCTATGGTTGAAACAGTAAGAGTAAATGGTCGCGAAATTCCAGCCAATTCTTATACGGTTCAGTTACAAGAAGATTCGCAAATCGATACATCTGCACTTGGAAGTAACAATATCGTTGGTTTAGATATCCAAGTCAATGAAGCACATGGTGGTTTTACAACAAGTGCTGAAGGAAGATACTCTGTTGTGGAAGAAGGCCAAGAAGATACGCCAGGTGCTAGTGAAGAAGGTGCTGGAAGTGAGACCGGTGAAAATGGACAAGGTGGACAAGGTGGACAAGGTGGACAAGGTGGACAAGGTGGACAAGCTGACGGAAGTGATCTTGAAGCAACTGGCAACTTGCCACAAACAAATGCCACTCGAAACACACTTCTCTCAGTACTAGGAACTATGTTACTTGCCTTGGTTGGCGGTATCTTCTTCTGGAAAAAACGATCTACTGAAAAGTTAGAAGAAGAGTCCGATAAATAAAATAAAGACATTTTTTATCCACTTTTTTATTCATAGTAGAAAAAATAGTTTTTAGAGAAGAAAAAAGACCTCTAAAATTAAATATGGGAAACACTCAAAGGAGGGGAAACCCAAATTTGAGTGTTTTTTATTTGTTTGTGAGGTGAATAGAAATGTTGAAGATTTTGTCAAAAAAATTAAAAAGACAATTGAAGTTACTGGAGTACTTATTTGAAGGCGATACCTATCGCTTTAACGACTTAGAAAATTTACTTGGTTGTTCAGCCAAAACGTTAAGAAATGACTTGCTTGATATTCATTCTTATGCCAGCGATATCAAAATCCAAATGACTCGAGAAGAGGGAGTGAAAGCAACAATTCTACCTCATGTCACGGAAGATTATATCTATCAAGTGATCAAGCAAGAGTCGATTGAATATCGCTACTTGGAAGCTATTTTATTACATAAATTCAAGAATTACCTTGAATTAGCAGACTATTTATTTATTTCTGAAAGTACCTTGCGGCGAATCGTCGATAAAATCAATCCAATGTTACAGAGTTATGATCTGAAAATACAAGCACTGATCAAACTTGTTGGAAACGATCAAGTCATTACTGAAATGACCGTTCAGTTCTTAATGGAAAAATATCATTATTTTGAAGATGCATTTCCTGCATCCTTTCGGTTGCTAGTGACTCAACTTGCGCAGGATTTTGTTGAAGAAAACAACTTGCAACAAGCACTGATTAGTTTGGAACCGCAAGAAGAAAAAATATTTCATTTTTGGATTGCTGGTCGGATATTATTGCTACAAAATGATAATGGGGTAGTTTCGGTTAGTAGAAAACAAAAAAAATTCAAGTACGAAATACTATCAAATAAACGTTTGCGTTTACCAAAGACCAACGAATTGATTAATGAGCGCATGGCAAGTTTTATATTCGATCAACCACTTGTTTTCCAATTATTCGTCAGAGATTCTTTCAATCAAAAAAATCCAATTCTATTTGCCATTGATAGTTTTATCAAAGAAGTGGAAGAAAAATATGGAATTGTGTGTGAAGATAAAAAAAAGATCTTTCGTAAAGCAACTATTTTATTACAACAAAGTACGGTACCTTTCTCTATAAGTTATCAAAAAAAATCACTTTTTTTTAAAAATAGTCACTCAGAAATGAATAAAATCCAGCTTCGATTATGGAATAAGTTAAAACATTGTGTACATACACATCATATCTTACTAAATGATTTCGAAGAATTTGCGACAACTATGTTTACAGAAATATTATTGTATTGGCCAGATTTAATAAAGAACTTCGAAGATAATAAGCAAGTTCGCGCGTTAGTCATCACCAACTCTACACTAAAATATGACGCCTATTTACTCAGTGAATTAGACCAACAATTGGGTAATCATTTTGAATTTGTTGCTAGAAATAATAAAACATTGTCCCAAGATTTAATCAATTATGAGAATTTTGATTGTATTATTTCAAATATTACGATTGATAAAACCTATAATATCCCTATATTCGGTATATCCGTCTTTCCAAAAGCAAGAGAGATCCATAATCTGATCAACTTTTATCAAGAATTACTGGCTTGATAACGAATAAAAAATGCAAGTCCTCCAAATCTTGAGATTATGGAACTTGCATTTTTATAACACCAAAACTATTTAGATTTCTTGATCTTTTTCAAAGACAAGAAGGTCTCCTGGCTGACAATTCAAAACTTCACAGATTTTATCTAATGTGGTGAAGCGAATCGCTTTCGCTTTTCCAGTTTTTAAAATTGAAAGATTAGCCATGGTAATACCAACTTTTTCACTTAGTTCTGTTACTGACATTTTCCGCTTTGCTAACATTACGTCTAAATTAACAATGATCGCCATCTCACACCTCACACGGTCAATTCGTCATTTTTCTTCAAACGAATTGCTTCTTCCAATATTTTGATCAAGACATTCATTAATACTAACCCCGCAAAAGGTAAGAAAACCAGTGCAAAACCTAATAGCATCAATCCAGGAGCATCATCCGCATCTGCCATTTGATAGAATTTTGGTAAAATACCAAAAGCACTGAGTGATATCAGAATCATTACTTTCCGGATATAGCTAACTAAACGGTGTGAATGATCTGAGAAGGTCTGGTCATTAGAGATGATTGTCAATAATTTAAAAATGATACCGCCAATGATGATACCAGATAGTAGAGTGGTGAAAATGACTAAAATCAATAGAGTGGTTTGCCAATCTAAGGGGGCATTTGATTCATTGGTCAGTAACTGAGTAGCGAACAACAGACCAAAAAGACCGAAAACAACACATATTCCGATAGTCGTTGTTTTTAAAAAGAGTGAATGTTTTTTCATTTATTTAACCTCCTAAAAAAATGTATATATTGATATTCAACTATAATTTATCGTTTTTCGATAAATTGATGGTTGAACGATTGCCTTTTCCGAAGAAAAGGCAATCTAACGAAGCATTGGTGTTACTTAAAACCTCTAAAGAGGCGATTACTCTATATTAACTCTTTCTCATTTAAACAATGTATTCCCTAACCACTAATACATCCTTGTAACCCTTTAGTTACGCCAGTGGGATTAAATTTCATAAAAACAAATTAAGATGTCGTATAACATATGATTCGCAATATATCTATTATAGCACAACCTACAATAGATGTAAATAGACTATTAATTTCAAAAAAAATCCTTGGTTCTACCGAAAAAATGAAAAGTTCTACGCAGTTTATTAATCAACATGTAATCCAAATGACTAGTGAAATGTGCTACAATCTTTTTTGGTGAAAAGGATTAAAACGTTTTTGTTATCGAAAGATACATAAAATGAAGAAATGAGGCTTTGTTTAAGAAAAATAGGTTAATGAAGCAATTCTTTGTTGTTTTTGGTTTGTTGTGTACGTGAGGACTTACTTAAATTAGGGGGACATTTTGTGAATTTAGACACGCTGGAAAGCTTGTTGATTGTCATCGTTCAGACGGCTTGCATCTTTTGGGTGACTAGCTATTTGGATACGCATTTAAAAAATCGGTATTACGTCATTTTGTCGATCATTGGAATCATTTGCTATATGGCACTTTATTTTGTGATCAATGTTTTTGCAACTGCAGTTTTATGGGCTAGTTTATGTGCCATAACTTATTACTTCCGGCGAAATATTTATATTGCGCTATTTATCCCTTCTGTCACATTCTGTTTATATATTTTTTCCGATTATATCATCAATTTTAGTTATACGATTCTTCATTTGGTTCTAAATATAAGATTAACTGTGATTCTAGGAACCCTTCTTTTTTTCTTCTTTGCATATATTTTCAAAACATGGTTATTAGAAAAGTGCTACAAAGATCTCTTGACGATGAAAATCAGCGGAATCATCGCAACAGCGACGATTTGTGTCTATTTTTGTCTAGTGGTCATAGAAAGATTTCCGAATTTGCGAATTTATTTGATCGATGCACATGAGCTATTCATGATTTTGTATGGGCTATTGTCAGCGATTATTTGTTTTTCGTTTATTTTCATAAAAAGAACGGAATATGAAAATAGAGAGCAAAAACGTCAAATGAGTTACTTGATCGAATACAGTGAACAAGCTGAAAAAAATTATTTAGAGATTCTAAAATTTAAACACGATTACAAAAATATTCTAATTTCATTGGAAGAGTATATCGAAACTGAAGATTTAACAGGTCTAAAGGATTATTTTAGAAATAGTATCAAAGCGACAGGATCGATTTTTGACCAAGAAATTTTTAGGATGTCTTCGATTTCAAATATAAAAATTCGAGAAATCAAAAGTGTGATCATGAGTAAGTTATATATGGCACACCAGAAAGGAATCCATGTGAGCATTTCTGTGCCTGAGGTGGTCAATCATGTGGAAGTGTCTACGATGGTACTCGTAAGAATGCTGGGGATCATTTTGGACAATGCAATAGAAGCCTCAGAAGAACTTGAACATCCAGAAATTGAACTAGCAATTGTGGCAGACCATAATGACTGTACGTTTATGTTGATCAATAACTGTCCACGTGATTTGCCTAAATTACATGATTTAAAGAAAGCAAGTTTTACGACAAAACCCGGTAATTCTGGGATAGGTTTGACAAATCTGGATGAGCTAGTCCAGTTGAATGCAAATGTATTTTTAGATACAAAGATCCAAGATGATAAGTTTATACAAATCATAACTATATGTGAGGTAGAGGGGTAACTATGTTAAAAATTTTTATTTGTGATGATGAAGAGATCCATCGTAACCGCATCACCAACATTATAAAAAATTACGTGATGATGATGGACTATGATGTGGAGTTCCAACTAGCTGCCGATAACCCGTATGATATTTTATCCTACGTATCAACTAACAAAACAGAGGGTATCTATTTTTTAGATATCGATTTAAATTCAGATATCAACGGTGTGGAACTAGGAAAGCAGATTCGACAGTATGATCCAACAGCCAAAATCATTTTTGTTACGACCTATACCGATTTTGTCTATCTTACTTTTCTTTATAAGGTAGAGGCATTGGATTATATAATCAAAGACAATGAAGAACAATTGCAACAAAAAATCATCAGTTGTATTGATATTGCGATCGAACGCTATATGAATACTGCGTTGTCTACCAGGGAACAGATCTGGCTAAAAAGCGGTGCCGTCGATGTAAAATTATATGTGGATGAAATTCTCTTTTTTAGTTCAAGTTCAACACCACATAAATTGATCGTACACTTGGACAATCGCATGATTGAGTATGCGGGGAAAATTAAAGAAATCGAAAAATTAAGCGATTCTTTGTGTCGCTGTCACCAATCGTTTGTCGTCAATTTGGCAAATATAGCAGAAATCAATAAAAAAGAGCGAAAAGTGATCATGACGAACGGGGAAGAATGTTTAGTCTCTACCAGATATTTAAAAAAATTAGCCACTCGCTTTGAAAATGAGTTTTCGCCCAAAGCATAAATGCATCGATTTTTGCACTTTTGACAAAAAAAGAAGCACTTTTGATAAAATAATCCATAGATTTGTAAAATAGGTATAATAAACTGCGAAGGAGCGTGAAAGATGACTGAAGAGTACATTTCAATAGAGGAAAAATTATCAAAGAAAATAAGTGGACATTTCGCTTCACAATTAGGACTTTCACCGATTGAACAAGCAAAGGTGGAATATGGGTTATCGATCCTATTTGTTGATCTGTTCAAGATGATCGTGATGTATGGGATTGCGTTTCTCTTACATATTGTGGGAGCAGTATTCATCACACACCTTGTATTCATCTCAGTTCGTTTTACCACGAAAGGATTTCATGCAAGTAACAGTGCAGTTTGTACAATACTTAGTGTGCTTTTCTTGGTTGTTTTGCCATGGATCACCGCTTCGCTTGGTTTTGAATCGACTCGTCCTTTGTTTGTTCTCGGAATTCTATTCGTGGGTTTAGGAATATTCGTAAAAGAGCGGACGATCAATCAAGCAAAAGGACCTTTCCGATTAAGAAAAACGGTTCTTATTATTTTGTTCATCACAACGATCGGCTTGCTTTTACCTAGTGACAGTATTCGTACATATCTTTTGTTAGGTCTAGCAATTGCTACATTGTTGATGTTTATTAAAAATAAAGGGGTAGAGTAAATATGTTAACAAGTCTAAAAACAAAGAAATTACAAATGATGCAGGTTATCTCAACAATGGCGATAGCTATCGCAACTTACGCAATGGGAACGATCGGTGCAGATTGCACATTCGTTATCTACGAACCAAAAATGCCTGAAGCATTAAAAAATGAAATGAATAAATAAAAATAAAAAAGCGATTTAGAAAAAATCTAAATCGCTTTTTATTTTTTTGATATTCATACTCATTCATTTCTTTCGATAATTTTGTAGTAAGAGAACGAATAAAAAGAAAAACAATGATTCCCATAGAGTGGTGGTCCAACTAAATTCTTTAGACACCCCAAAAAATAGATTACCAGCATTGGAAACAATCAAGTAAATAATCGTTATTATAAATGCATATATGGATTTTTTTAGCATATGACACCTCTTTCTAAGAGTAATAGTTTTACTAAATTGAATAACTATTATTCTAACATTTTTCTTTTACTTATTATAAAATATTTTAATGGTTTTTGAAAAGGGTATCATCCTTTATAATAAAAGATTAAAATATTTGGTTTGAAAGTGGGGAATGATCGTTTCTTGCTGCATTTTGTCATTTTTATTTTTTATTTTGTAATATAAATGAGCATTATCTTTGCAATTTTTAATCTTGAATACTATTCTTGTAGTATAGCCAGCAAGAAACAATAGAAGTTATATAATAATTGTTACTGTTATTTAAGATTTCTATTCAGGAGGGAGTACCAAAGTTATTTTGAGCCTGCACTTTTTGGTAGCGCTTACTTTAAGTAGGTATTTCTATAGGTTCCTCAAGTGATATACTTGTTGGTCATGTGTTGAAAAATAAAAAATAAGATACTTAGGAGGTGGAAAATGAATAAGGGGGTAAAGATCATCGGTGTAATTGTAAGCATAATTTTACTTTCAGTACTTTTGATCATCGCTCTAGTTAATGCACCATATGTCTTACCTGAACAATTGGAACGTTTTCGCTTTTTTACGATAACAAATTATTTTATGCAACAATATATTTTCTGGGCTGCAGTCGTTTTTGCAATTGTTGTCGTTCTCATCTTATTATTTGTTCTTTTCTATCCAAAATCGAAAGGAACCTTCGTATTAAAGCACAAAGATGGAAAATTGACGTTGGATAAAAAAGCAATTGAAGGACTGACTCGTTCGTATCTACACGAAGAAGAGTTCATTCAATCGCCAAAAGTCAAAGTACGATCAACAAAACAGAAAATCAATATTCATGTAAAAGGCGATCTAAAACGTACTTCTTCTCTGATTGGCAAAACAGAAATGTTGATGCAAGAAGTGAGAGATCAAGTTGCCAATGTCCTTGGTTCAGAACAAGAGATCAAAGTAGCTGTCAATTATAGTAGTTATCAAGAAGAAAAAGATCATGAAGACAACCAGCACTCACGAGTAGAATAGGAGGGCACACAAATGAAAGAATTCTTTTCACTATATAAGCTCCCTATTATCTTTGGGGGTCTTGGCTTACTATTAGCCGTTTTATGGTTAACAGTTGGATTTTTCAAAACTCTTTTAATATTGATCATGACCGCTATTGGTGTGGGTATTGGTTTTTATTTAAAAGAAACCAAATTGTTAGATGAATATTTCAAATCATAGGAGGAATTTAATATGGAAAACAAAGATTTCAAAAACGTGAACACTACTACAGGTACAAATCCAGTTGCTGATACTACAGCAAAAGGTGAATTGACTTATGAAGACAAAGTCATTCAAAAAATCATTGGTTACGCATTGAAAGACGTTGACGGTTTGTTGACTCTTGATGGCGGATTTTTCTCAAATATTGCTGAAAAATTAGTCAATACAGATAACGTGACTGCTGGAATTAACGCAGAAGTTGGTAAAAAACAAGTTGCTGTTGATTTAGATGTAGTTGTTGAATATGGAAAAGATATCGAAAACATTTATGATCAAATCAAAGAATTGATCAGCACAGAAGTAAATGAAATGACTCATCTTGATGTGATCGAAGTTAACGTAAATGTTGTTGACATCAAAACACAAGCAGAATACGAAAAAGATCAAGAAACAGTACAAGATAAAGTAACTGATGCAGCAAAATCAACTGGTCAATTTGCTTCAAAACAAACTGACAAAGCAAAATCAGCTGTTGGCAAAGGTGCGCAAAAAGTAAAAGAAAACAATGAACCACGCGTACAATAAACTTAATTTTATAGAATTTTAGGAGGAAATAATCATGGGATTTATTTGGTCATTAATCGTTGGTGGTATTATCGGAGCAATTGCAGGAGCAATCACAAATAAAGGTTCTTCAATGGGAATCATTGCGAATGTGATCGCAGGTCTAGTTGGATCAGCTATTGGTCAAGCACTTTTAGGTACTTGGGGTCCAGTGATCGGTGGAATGGCAATCGTACCATCACTTATCGGAGCAATCATTTTAGTATTGATCGTTTCATTCTTTGCACGTAAGCTTTAAGCAAAGGACGCTTACTCAGATGTAATGATCTGATCAAGAAAGAGATCGACTAAACATTCTAACAGACCACAAAGAGTAGTTTTTATTCTAACTCTTTGTGGTCTGTTTGTTTGTACATATTTTCGAATATTCGTTGTTTGTCTTTTATCAATCGGTTAATTCACTTGAATTCAGTGTTTATCATAAAAACAATATGTGAACTACGATTTTTTTGATATTAAAAAAATAACAAAATGCTTATTCCGCAGCAATCTTCGAGGTTTAACTGATAGATAACTGTTATTTCTCGTCTTGACGTTAAATATTGCTATAGATAAAGCATTTTTTCTTTGTTATCCTTTTATTGAAATATTATATGAAGAGTTTTTATAAGCATCATTTTATAACGTTGATTTCAATTTTTTACAATAAAACAAACATAAAAACTAGGAGTTAAGAATATTTTCAAGATATTTACAAATAATATATGTAATCTAAATATTCGAACGTTAAGATGAAGATGTGAAAGAAAACAACTGTCATAAAAAATATAAGGAAGAGCGGAGGGTCACTTATGATTGAGGTGATCGGATTACAGAAAACTTTTGATAATGGCTTTGAAGCATTGAAGCAAGTAGATTTTGCGATTGAAAGAGGAGAACTTGTTTGTCTTTTAGGCCCTAGTGGCTGTGGTAAATCAACGATGTTGAACCTCATCGCAGGACTATTACAACCGACAGATGGCGATATTCGTTTTAACGGGCAATCGGTCATAAAAACAGAACCTAAAGATCGTAATATTGGCTTTGTTTTTCAAAATTACGCGTTGTATCCACACATGACTGTCTTAGAGAACATCATGTTTCCTTTATTAGTTGGGAATAATAAAAAGAAAAAAGGCGAAGCAAAAGTGATTGCTGAAAAATATATGGATTTAACCAATATCAAAGAGTTGCAGAACAAGAAACCTGGGACTTTATCTGGTGGGCAACAACAACGAGTAGCCATCACGAGAGCCTTAGTACAAGAACCAGAAGTCTTATTATTGGATGAACCTTTAAGTAATCTCGATGCTCGACTTCGCTTGAAGATCCGTGAAGAAATTCGCAGGTTAGTAAAAGAAGTGGGGATCACGACGATTTTTGTCACCCACGATCAAGAAGAAGCTCTATCGATCAGTGACAAAATCATCTTGTTGGAAGATGGCAAGATACAACAAGAAGATGATCCTCAAAATCTCTATTTAGAGCCAGAAAATTTATTCGTTGCGAAATTCATTGGTAATCCAATTATTAATTTTTTACCGATTGAAGTCATCGATGATCGGGTCAAACATGCGTCATTTGATTTACCACTTTCTCATTTTATCGAAGAGCGTTTCAAAAAATCAATCACAAATGGTAAATATTACTTAGGTATGCGTCCTGAAGATATCTTTCCAAGCGATAATGGTCCTTTGAAAGGGAAGATTCAAAGTGTTGAGTTGATCGGTCGTGAACGGATTTTACACTTTGAACTTGCAGGAGAGCGAGTAAAGTCGATTGTACGAGTGGAAAATGAGATTACTGAAGGAACTGAGGTTACGTTTAATTTGGCTTATCCTAAAGTGTTCTTATTCAGTCTTGATGGAGAGAGGATCTATTGATGGGAAAGAAGAATTATAACTCTGAAAATCAGCTAAAGGCTTGGTATTTTTTGCTTCCAGCATTACTTGCAATTTTCGTATTCAATATTTATCCGCTTTTTCGAGCTTTTTTTATGAGCTTTCAAAAAGGGACATTGATCAATCCTCGCTTTGCAGGAGTTGAGAATTATCAACGGTTGTTTAATGATCCGGTATTTTTTCGCGCATTGAAAAATACTGCTTTCTACAGTTTTACCGTCGTACCAATTGCTTTGATTCTTTCATTAGCAATTGCGTGGGTGATTTTTGAAAAGGTAAAGTATAAGTCATTTTTTGAAGCGATTTTTTTTATGCCCTATGTCACGAGTACGATAGCGATCGGTATTGTTTTTCGCTATTTTTTCAACGGATCATACGGACTCATCAATTATTTACTCGAGTTTGTTGGGCTTCCCCGCGTGAATTGGTTAGATAGTGTGTCAATGAGTATGCCGACTTTGATCCTCTTTGGTATTTGGACAAGTCTAGCTTTCAATATCATCATATTATTAGCGGGATTCCGTAACATTGACAAAGAGCATTACAAGATCGCGAAAATGTTTGGCGCAAATGAATGGGAGATTTTTTTACAGATCACTTTGCCCCAATTGCTTCCTACATTGACGTTTCTCTTAACAGTCAATTTGATTGGCGCATTTAAAATCTACACGCAAGTTTATGCACTGTTTGGTGGTCAAGCTGGAATTGCAAAAAGTGCGATGACCGCAGTATTTTACATTTATGATAAGTTCCACGTTGCAGGTAGACCAGGTCTAGCTATGGCAGCAACACTTGTTTTATTCTTGCTTATTCTAAGTATTACTTTTTTCCAACAGTTGATTTTGAAGAAAGTGGGGAGACAAAGATGAAAAAAATCGTTACATTGCTCTCACTCTTATTTTTGACACTCCTAGGAATCATTACTGTGTTTCCATTTATCTATATGATACTCGGTGGATTGATGACGTATCGGGAAGCGACAAGTATTCCACCAACTGTTATACCTGATTCCTTTCAATGGGTGAATTATTTCGCGGTATTTGAAAAAGCGCCATTTATCCAATACTTCATCAACACGTCATTTGTATCGTTAGTAACCACATTGGCAACCGTTATCACTTCACTGTTAGCAGCATTTGCTTTAGCAACTTTGGAATTTCGCTACAAGAAAGTAGTGATGGTAGGATTGATTTCTCTGTTGATGATTCCATACGAGTCGATCATATTTACGAATTATAATACAATCGCACGTTTAGGCTTGTTGAACTCTTATACTGCCTTGATCTTACCGTTTTTGACGAGTATTTTTTATATTTATTATTTGACTAATTACTTGAAAAGTATTTCACGTTCCTTTTATCAAGCAGCTAAGATCGATGGCGCATCTGATATGGAATATATCAAAAAGATCCTTGTTCCTATGTCTAAGCCAGCGCTGGTCACAGTAGGAATTTTGACTTTCATTTCGAGTTGGAACTCCTTTTTATGGCCGTTATTGGTCACAAATGACAAAAGGTTTCGCTTATTGAACAATGGCTTATCTGCATTTACGAGCGAAAGTGGCAGTGATGTCCACTTACAATTAGCAGCAGCCACCTTAACCGTATTACCAATCGTGCTTATTTACTTTATTTTTAGAAAAGAAATCATCCGAGGAGTGGCAAAAAATGGGATCAAAGGCTAATCAAAAAACAAGTATTACCTTTCATAGTGGGCTCATGACGATTGGTGGAACAGTCATTGAAGTTGCTTACGGGGACGATAGAATCTTTTTTGACTTTGGGACAGAATATCACCCTGAGATCAACTTACCAAATGAAGAGCTACCAACTTTACTAGATGTAGGATTTATTCCAGCAATTGATATTTATGATCCTCGATTGACCATACAAAAGCAAGAGACTAAGTTTAAAAATACTGCAGTATTTTTATCGCATGTTCACTTGGATCATACAAAAATGATCAATTATCTTGATCCAAAAATCCCCTTATATACATTAGAGCCGACCAAAGATTTATTGGAAAGCTTAAATCGTAACGGGACATTCTTGTTGCCTTCGCCTTATATAGAAGGAAATACACGAATGATCAAAACGATTGCGCCTGATCAAGATATTCACATTGGCGAAATAACGATACGTTTGTTTCCTGTGGATCATGATGCATATGGGGCAGCAGCCTTTCATATCGAAACACCAACTGCTTTGATTGCTTATTCAGGTGACCTTCGTCTTCATGGATTTGACCGACATTTGACAGAAGAATTTTGTGAAGCGGCACAGAAGGTCGATGTATTGATGCTGGAAGGAGTGAGCATTAGTTTCCCAGAGAAAGAAAAGAAACATGTGACATCACCAGATAGCGAAAGAGGACTGACGGAGCAACTGGTGAAGTTGATCCAAGAAAACGAGAATCGTCAATTGACCTTCAATTTTTATCCAGCGAACATCAAACGCTGGGAAGCTTTGATCGATGCTTCCCCACGACAAGTAGTTGTCGAAGCAGAAATGGCTTTACTCTTACAAAAAGTCGCAAAACGAGAAGTCCCTTATTACTACGCTGAGAAGAAAGAGCGGATCGATACATTAGATCCACAACTTGAGTATTCTTACGATACTTTATTAGCAGATTCGACAGATTATTTTTGGCAATTTGTTGGTAAGGTTGACTCATTACAAAAAGGAGGTCTGTATATACATAGTGATGCCCAACCATTAGGCGAGTTTGATCCCCAGTACGCGATTTTTAGAGCATCTTTTGAAAAGCAACAAGTGGAGTTTAAGCAGTTATCATTATCAGGTCATGCAAAACCTGCGGATCTAGCAGAAATCATCGATCGGATAAAACCAGCTATGTTGGTCCCAATCCATACGTTAAAACCTGAGAGTATGCACAATCCATATGGAAGCAGAGTATTAGTACAAAGAGGCGAAACCATTCAACTATAATTGGAGGAAAATGAAAAATGAAATGGACAACTATTAGTAAGTTTTTGGTAGCATCAGCAGCTGTGATGACTTTAGGCGCTTGTGGGAACACTGGCTCGAACGCCTCTTCATCAAGTGAAGAAATCGTCACTGACCTAACAGAAGACACGACGATCACCTTTTGGCATGCAATGAACGGTGCGCAAGAAACAGCGTTACAAAAGATGACTGATGATTTTGTTAAAGCAAACCCAACTATCAAAGTCGAATTACAAAACCAAGCCCAATATTCTGATCTACAAGCAAAGATCAACTCTACTCTTCCGTCACCAGGAGATCTACCAACAATCACTCAAGCTTATCCTGGTTGGCTATACGATGCTGCACAAGACGAGATGCTCGTTGATCTCCAACCATTGATCGATAATGACACGATTGGTTGGCAAGACCAAGAAGCGATTCGTACCTCTTTGCTGGATGGCGCCAAGATCGATGATGTCCAGTACGGTATTCCTTTTAATAAATCGACTGAAATGCTCTTTTATAACAAAGATATGTTGGAAAAATATGATGTCGCTGTGCCAACGACATTCGCTGAACTCAAAGAAGCATCCCAAAAGATTTATGAAGCAACGGATGGCGAAGTTGTAGGTGCCGGCTTTGATTCTTTGAACAACTATTATACGATCGGTATGGAAAACAAAGGGGTTGAATTTAACAAAGAGTTAGATTTGACCAGTGACAAATCAAAAGAATTGATCAACTATTACGCGGAGGGTGTCAAAGATGGATACTTCCGGATCGCGGGATCAGACAACTATTTATCAGGGCCTTTTGCCAATCAAAAAGTAGCTATGTTTATCGGATCGATTGCAGGAGAAGGATATGTGAAGAAAGATACGGAAGGTGTATTTACGTATGATGTTGCTCCACGCCCTGAAAAAATCAATTTACAACAAGGAACGGATCTCTACATGTTCAGTAGTGCCACACCAGAAGAACGGACAGCAGCGTTTTTATATATGAAATTCTTATCAGAGCCAGAAAACCAATTGTATTGGGCAACCATGACTGGCTATATGCCAACGATCGAATCAGTATTAGAAAGTGATGACTACAAAAATTCATCGGAAACAAAAGTCCCACGACAGTTAGAAGAGGCAACGAAAGAATTGTTCTCGATTCCAGTCGTGGAGAATAGTGACAATGCGTTCAACGAAATGCGTACGATCATGGAGAATATATTAGCTAACACAAATCAAGATACAGATCAATTGATCACAGATTCAGTACCGCAGTTAGAAGATGCCTGGAACCAATAAAAACGACTGAGAGGGTGAAATAATGGAAGTGACGATCCTTGCAACAAGTGACATGCACGGCTACGTTCTGCCGACGAATTATGCCAGTGACCTAGAACAACCATTTGGTGTGGCGAAGGTAGCTGGAAAACTGAAGGAATTAAGACAAGCAGCGAGCGGTCCGGTATTCATGATTGAGAACGGTGACTTTATCCAAGGTTCGCCACTTAGTTATTTTGTTGCAAAACAACCGGAGTATTCTGTCTCGACGTTAACAAAGCTTCTAAACGGCATGAACTATGATGTTGGTGTGTTAGGTAATCATGAATTTAATTATGGCTGGAACTATTTGAATGAAGCAATCCAATCCTATGATTTCCCAATAGTCGTAGCCAATATGTTAAGGAAGAATCAACAGGAATCGGTTTTACCTCCGTATCAGATCATTGAGAAACAAGGGATCAAAGTGGCGGTCTTGGGACTAGTGACCCAGTATATCCCAAACTGGGAAAATCCTGAAACAATCAAGGATCTTCACTTTGTGTCGGCTGTGGAAACGGCCAAAAAATACGTGCCATTATTACGTGAGTTAGCAGATTTAGTCGTCGTTGCATACCATGGTGGTTTTGAAAAAGATCTAATAACAAACGAGCCGACTGAAGCAATGACTGGTGAAAACGAAGGAAGTCAATTGTTACAAGAAGTACCTGGGATCGATGCATTAGTCACAGGGCATCAACATCGTGAAATTGCTGAAGTCGTCAATGGTGTACCAGTGATCCAACCAGGATATCGTGGGGCTTTTGTAGGAGTAATCAAACTAACTGTCAAAAAGCAAGATAACAAGTTTATCGTCTTAGACCACTCATGTAAACTTTATCCGACGAACGAGGCTTCTCCAGATCCTAGTGTTCTTGAACAAGTTGGACCAGTCTCAAAAGCATTAGATGTGTGGCTAGACCAACCAGTGGGAGAAGTGCTGGGGGATCTACGGATTATTGATCCGATGGCAGCTAGAGTCAATGAGCATCCATATATTGAATTGATCAATCGAATACAGATGGATGCGACTGGAGCAGAGATTTCAGGAACAGCCTTATTCAATAATGAAGTGACTGGTTTGCCACAATCTGTCAGTATGCGTCATATTCTTACGAATTATATTTACCCGAATACTCTGGCTGTTGTACGAGTGACGGGACAAGAACTGAAAGCAGCACTCGAACAAACGGCTGGTTACTTAATGGCAACCGATGAAGGAATTACGTTTGATCCGAAGTATATCCAGCCCAAACCTCAATATTATAACTATGATATGTATGAAGGTATCAATTACACAATTGATTTAAATCAACCCATCGGGCATCGTGTAACGCGCTTTGAAAAAGAAGGGGAACCGATTCCCTTAGATAAACCACTAGAAGTGGTGATCAATCAATATCGAGCAGTTGGTGGTGGAAATTATAAGATGTTTTCAGCGGAGAAGATCGTAAAAGAATATCCAATCGATATGACCGAATTGATTGCCGACTATTTCAAACGAAAAAAAGTGATAGATGCAAAAGTGAATCATAATTTCAACGTGATCGGCAAATAAAAATAGGATGAAAAACTCCCTCAAATGCGTGTACACCGCATTTGAGGGAGTTTTTTCAGCGTTTATATTTATATTATGATTGAGATAGTTGTGCCAATAGCTCAGTATATCCCAGTTCTCTTGCGTAATCTTCCGCAGTTTTCCCTTGATTGTCACGTAACGTTTTGTCTGCGCCATGATTCAACAGTTCTTGAACGATTTGTTGATAGATTTCAGAGCCATCACGTAAAGCAACTGCTTCAATCAACGCGGTATAACCATAATTATTTTGATGGTCGATGTCCACACGTGCGTCGGTTAACAGGAGCTTCACATTGTCTAAATGGCCCTTTTCAGCTGCTGGAATCAAGGCATTACCGCCAAAACGATTGACGATTGCTTGATTTGGTTCACGCTGTTCCAACATATAAGATAGGATCTCTGTTTTTCCTTGTGCTCCAGCGTAAAGGTAAGGGCTGTCTTGAATCGCATCTTGGATGTCGATTGACGCACCATGATCGATCAGAAGTTTGGCAATCTTGACAAAATCATGATGTGTGGCAATTAGTAAAGGTGTCTCACCTTTGTCATTTTGTTCATCAATTGAATACTCTGTTTGTAAAATATCCTCAACTTTCTTTCGATCGTTGTCTTCGACTGCGGCTAATAAACTGCCAGATGGGTAACTCATAAGCGATTCCTCCGTTTCCTCGATCAAATGTTTAGTTTCTTCAGTGGTAGGTTGGACGTCAGTAGAAGTAGTCCTTTTCGTTTGATCAGGAACAGTCATCTGCTGTGGCTCTTCACAACCCGTTAATGAAAACAATAAAACGGCAAAGGGCACGATCAGCCAAGCTTTCATAAATACTCCCCCTTTGTATCATCATATGATGAAGCAATCGATACCGCAAATGAATGAACTTACACTAGCTAAAGAGTAAGGGGTAAGTTGTTATTATAGTTATAGATATAGTTTTTTTCATAAATAAGAAATAACGAAATTTTTAATAGTTAAAAATTTGCTGATTTATAATAAAAAATCAAGAATAGAGACGATCAATATTTTTTTCAATTATTCCAACACTAAAATACATCCATAAAATCTTTTTTAAAGAACGTTTTGTAGGGTGTTTTAACATTTTTTTGTGATTTATTATTACCTTGCTTGCGGTAATAACTGGTTAGATTTAAACATATTTGTCTGTTATTCTTAGTTTAAGATAACAAAAACAAATACATAATATGAAATTTTTGAAAAAAGTTGAAGTTATCTATATTAATCGTTAATTACGGAGGGAAACATGAAAAAACAAATTTTAGGAACCATTTTATGCTCAAGTATTTTATTTGGAGCAAGTCTAGCAATTGGTGGGAATGAAGCATCTGCACACGGATATGTACAGTCTCCTATCAGTCGTGGGTACCAAGGACATTTAGACAGAGACACAAACTGGAATGCTGCTTTCCAAAAATATGGAGCGGTTATCAACGAACCTCAATCTTTAGAAGCCTTAAAAGGATACCCTCAAGCTGGACCAGCTGATGGACAAATTGCATCAGCAGGTGGTTCACTTGGTGATTTCAATCTTGATCAAAAAACTTCATCACTTTGGACAAAACAATCGATCGATCAAGGAGCAAACTTATTTACATGGCGCTATACTGTTGGACATGCAACAACAAAATGGCATTATTACATGACAAAAGCAGATTGGAATCCAAACGATAAATTAGAACGTTCTGATTTTGAATTGATTGGTACGATCAACCATAATGGAACACCAGCAACAACGACACCACACGCAATCAACGTACCAAATGATCGTTTAGGTTACCATGTGATTTTAGCTATTTGGGATGTAGCGGATACAGCTAATGCATTCTACAACGTGATTGATGTTGATGTGAAAGGTGATTCAGCTATTCCTGTGAAACCACAAGCACCTCAAAATGTACGTGCTGCAAATGTGACTGCTTCTTCTGTAGAATTAGCATGGAATGGCCAAGCCAATACTGTATCATACAACGTTTACCGTGACGGTGAATTAGTTGGTAATACAAATGATCCAGAATTTAAAGATGCAGGACTAAATGAAGAAACAACATACAACTATGAGATCGAAGCAGTTAGCCAAACTGGATTGACATCTGACAAAACAGCGATTTCAGTAACAACTAGAGCGACAACTGCTGAAGAAAAACCAACTGCTCCTAAAAACTTACATTCAATGGGTGAAACGACTTCGAGCGTGTCATTGATGTGGGGAGCTTCAACCCATACACAAGGTATCAAACAATATGATATCTATCGTAATGGTCAGTTAGTGGCTTCAACGCCATCTACTAGCTACACAGATGAAAACTTGGCTTCTGGTACAACATACTCATACGTGGTACGTGCAATCAGTACAACAGACGAAGTTTCAGATGCAAGTAACACTTTATCAGTGACAACGAAACAAGATGAAACAATCGAAGGAATCCGTGAATGGAAAGTAGGTACAATGGCTTCACCAGAACGTTATTCGATGAATGAAGAAGTAAGACACAATGGAAGAGTCTACATCACTATTGTTCCACATTTCAACTTTGGTGATGTTACTTGGGCACCTGACCAAGCACCAACATTATTCCGTTTGAAATAATCAATTTGACACTCAGCGCATGAAACTGCGCTGGGTGTTTTTTGTGAACAAAGGTTGCAATAAGAACGTTTAGTTGACAATGAAGGAGATTGTCCGATACCATGACTATCATCAGGAATGATCATTCAACCAGAAAGTAGGAAAGCAAATGTTCAAACGAGTACCTTCAGAGTTAACAGAAAGAGAAAATTATAAACTGTTGATTGGCTCAGTTATCCCTCGCCCGGTGGCAGTGGTTGCGACAAGGTCTTCAAAAGGAGTGACCAATGTAGCACCATTTAGTTACTTTAATATCGTCAGTTCCAATCCGCCGATACTTTCTTTAGCTATCCAAAGAAAAAATGGGGAGTGGAAAGATACAGCAAAACATCTTATCGATACAAACGAAGCGGTGATCCATGTTCTAGACGAAAGAATACTTGTAGATGCGAATCAGACAGCTGCTAGCTTATCAAGCGAAGAAAGTGAATTGTCGTTGACCTCTTTCACTACTTCTGAATCCGATACGATCAGCGTCCCAAGAATCAATGAAGCAAGTATTGCCTTTGAAACGACACTATACCAACATGTGCCGATCAAAAAAGGCCAAGAAACAACCGCTGATTTATTTTTACTGCAAATTTCTACTTATCAAATAAGTGAAGCTGTTTATGATGAACAAACAGGCTATATCGATCCGAAACAGTTACAACCAATCAGCCGCTTAGCAGGAAACGACTACGGTAAATTAGGTGAGATCATTCGCTTATTACGTCCGGAATAAATGACCGACTGATAACGCAGTTTTTTCTAGTGTAAAAATGATTTAAGGATCAAATGGTAGCCCTACATTTATTAAATAAAGTTTAATTTAGTTATTTTATTCTTTTTTTTATTGATTATCGATGCGAAGAGGAATATGATAAATTTTGTGAAAATCAAATAAGTACTAACCTTGTTAGGTGAGGCTCCTATACAAACATAGGCTATTGCCCAGAAACGTCGAAAGACGCCAATGGGTCAAACAGGAATTGTCGGATTAAGGCTTTTTCCAATAGCTAAGAATACGTTCTTTACGTTGTATAGTGCTAAAACTCGGACGATGAGATGATGCTAGGTCAGAAATCTTGTTCGAAAAGGTTTCTGACCTTTTCTTTTGCTTTCTTTACCTTTTTTGCTCGCTTTGCCTAACTTGTGTCTGGACAAGAAAGGGGATGCGCTGGAACAAGCTATTTGATTTTATCAATAGAGGTATTCGTTTCACTCCAAAGAATGCCGAACGAAATAAAACAGAGAGACAAACAAAAAAGGTCGACGAGTTGCAGCTCAATCGACCCAAAGACATGTAAGAGAATATACTCTTTACTTGATTCATCATAATAGACAAAGGTCCTCGTTTCAAGTAGAAGAGTTTGAAAGGAAGAGGCAACTGAATGAAACCATTTCAAAAAATCGTATTAAGTATCTTGTTAGTGCTTGCAATGGTCATTGGCTTTTTTTCTTTTGAATTTATCCAAGGGTTCTCCTCAGTGAAACAATCTGCAACAGTTGAGAAAGTCAATGCACAAGATGTTCCACCGATCATCAATGTAGCATTGATTGGTTCTGATGCACGATCAAAAGAAGAAAATGGTCGTTCTGATTCTTTGATGGTCGCCCAATATGATCAAAAGACCAAACAAGCCAAATTGATTTCTATCATGAGAGATTCTTACGTCTCTATTCCTGGTTATGGAATGAATAAGATCAATGCCGCCTATTCATATGGTGGTATCGACTTATTGGACCAAACCTTACAAGATAATTTCAAGTTAGAGACTCCTTATTATGCAAGTATTACGTTTCAAGATTTTATTGATTGTATCGATGAATTGTTTCCAGATGGCGTCACGATCGATGCAGAAAAAGATTTGGATTTAGATGGGGTAGCTATCAAAAAAGGAAAGCAAACAATGGACGGAAATACCTTGCTGCAATATGCTCGTTTTCGTGAAGACGAAGAAGGTGATTTTGGACGGATCCGTAGACAACAACAAGTCGTTGAGGCGGTAGCCAGTCAATTGAAAGATGTTACATCGATCATCAAATTACCTAAGGCGATCGGCAAACTTTTAGGTAGTATCCAAACCAACCTACCGGAAAGTGTACTGTTAGATTGTGGGTTAGATTTCCTAGATGACGAGAAGAAAATCGATACATTGTCCGTGCCCGTTGATAAAAGTTGGGACTTCAATGATCATACACCAGCTGGTAGTGTCTTGGAAATCGACTTGACTAAAAATCAGCAAGCGATACACGAGTTTTTGGACAAATAACCATATAACCCTATTGATAAACCAGTTCCTAAAACGAACTGGTTTATTTTGATTAAAAAAAAGTTAACATAAGAACAGTACTGGTTAAGAATCATTTGGGCTGCTGTTCTATTTCCTCTTCCATGTGTTAAAATATCTTTGATTCGTACTTTTAATAAAGAGAGGTATTCAAAACATGAAGAGGAGTGGCAGACAAAAGAAAAAATCGACCGGCATCTATATCGGAGCGGGAATCGTCGTCTTGCTTGCAGCAGCTGGTGGTGGCTTCTTTTATTATCAACACGTTCAGGAACAACAAGCAGTAAAAGCTGGAGAACAAACGATTGAAGGATTTATTGACTCCCTGAATCAGGAAAATTATGAAGAAGCGGTAAAATCACTTCAAGTAGAGAAAGATAGTGATCTTACTGAACAAGATATTTTGGAAAAATATCAAAATATTTACGGTGCAGCAGAGATCAGAGGGATCAAACTCTCAGACTTATCCGTGACAAAAAAAGAGAATGATACGTATGAGTTTACGTATAAAGCTAAAATGAATACGACGCTAGGTGAATTGAAAGACTTAGCATATGAAGGAACCTTGTCCAAAGAGGGAGACCAAACCAAAATCAATTGGCAACCTAATTTGATTTTTCCGCAAATGGAAGGACAAGATAAAGTCAGCTTGAGTACAGATGTAGCGTCGCGTGGCGAAATCTTGGACCGTAATAAACAGCCGTTAGCGACAACTGGGAAATTAAAACAATTAGGTGTCGTACCTGCGAAATTAGGTGAGGGTGAGGAAAAATCAGCGAATATCAAAGCAATCGCTGAAGCATTCGATTTGACGGAAGCCAGTATAGAACAAGCGATTTCTCAAGGTTGGGTCCAACCGGATTACTTTGTTCCTTTAAAAATCATTGATGGGGAAACACCAGAACTTCCCAATGGAGCAACGATCCAAGAAGTTGACGGTCGTTATTATCCACTAGGCGAAGCCGCTGCCCAATTGATTGGCTACGTAGGAGATATCACCGCAGAAGACATTGAGAAAAATCCTGAGTTGAGTAGCACAGGAAAAATCGGGCGTTCAGGCTTAGAAATGGCTTACGACAAAGAATTAAGAGGTACGAACGGCGGGAAATTAAGTGTCACAGATGAAGAAGGAAATGAAAAAGCGGTCTTACTCCAACATGAAGTAAAAAATGGACAGGATATCCAGTTGACGATCGATGCTAATGCGCAAAAAACGGCATTCGATAGCTTAGATGGAAAACCAGGTTCTACTGTGGCGACAGCCCCTAAAACTGGAGATTTGTTGGCCCTTGTCAGTTCACCTAGTTATGACCCAAATAAAATGACGAACGGTATTTCCCAAGATGATTACAAAGCATATGAAGAAGACCCCAATCGTCCATTTATCAGTCGTTTTGCGACAGGTTATGCGCCGGGTTCAACATTCAAAATGATCACCGCAGCCATCGGCTTAGATAATGGAACATTGAATCCAGATGAAGTCTTAACGATCAATGGATTGAAGTGGCAAAAAGATAGCTCTTGGGGTTCTTACCAAGTGACACGTGTCAGTGATGTACCACAAGTCAACTTGAAAAATGCTTTAGTTTATTCTGATAATATCTATATGGCACAAGAAACATTGAAAATGGGGGAAGAAGCCTTTAGAAAAGGACTGAATCAATTTATTTTTGGTGAAGATCTTGATTTACCGATCCAAATGAATCCTGCGCAGATCTCAAATGAAGACTCATTCAATTCGGAGATTTTGTTGGCAGATACAGGCTATGGGCAAGGACAATTATTGATCAATCCAATCCAACAAGCTGCGATGTATAGTGTTTTTGCAAATAATGGCAGTTTAGTTTATCCACGATTAGTCATGGATCAGGAAACTAAAGATAAGAAAAATGTGATCAGTGAATCAAGTGTACAAACGATTTTGCCAGATTTAGTCGATGTTGTGCAAGATCCTAACGGAACGGCACATTCTTTAGCTGCACTTGGCATTCCGCTTGCCGCGAAAACAGGAACAGCTGAAATCAAAGAAAAGCAGGATGAAAAAGGACAAGAAAACAGTTTCCTTTATGCGATCAATCCTGAAACAAATGGCTACTTGGTGATCAGCATGTTAGAAAACAGAGAAGAAGGCGATTCTGCCACTAATCGAGCGCCTGCTTTATTGCAGTATTTGAACCAAACTTACCAATAAACATAGAGTGTGAAATCGGATACAAAACCATTGGTTATTTTCCTTTTCTAGTGATACACTAGTCTATAGAAACGAGTGTAAATAACAAGAGGAGGAGATAAGATGACTGATGTTCCAAGAGCAGTAAAAGCGGAGATGGCAGCAAGCATGTTGAAGATCCAATTTGATAATGGGGAAACAAGATATTTAAAATCACATTTAGCCAAAGAACATGCAGAAGCTTTTTCGATGAAAAATGGCAAGAGAAAGAATAGTTTATTGGCTTCACAAACAACCTGGGTAGGATCGACCATTGAAATTCAACCAGATGGCACTCTTGTTCTGAATGAAAATGATTATTACTCGCCAGAAGAGTTATGGAACGATAGCAAAGAGCATATTATTTGATCAAAAATAGAGCCTTTCTATTAGATTCGAGAAATCTAGTAGAAAGGCTCTATTTATCTGAGAACGAATCACCCATGATACACTTTTCTAGTAAAGTATTTAAGAATCAATGGAGAGATCAAAGTACTTAATAAGATTACGATCACAAGTGGAGAATAATATTTTGCTTCAATCAATTGGCTTTGTTGTCCAATTTGCAAGATGATCAGTGCCATTTCACCACGTGAGATCATGCCAGCACCTACCATAAAGGCACTATTCGTTGAAAAACCGGCTACTTTCGCCCCTAGATAACCACCACCAAGTTTAGTCAAGACTGCAACAGTCGTTAGGATCAAGATAAAAATCAATTGTTCTCCAAAGTTAGAGAAATCGACTTCTAGTCCAACACTGACAAAAAAGACTGGGATAAATACGGCATAACCTAATGCCTCGACATTATGATACACTTCTTCTTTGACCGAGGTTTGACTTACCGCGATCCCTGCAAAAAATGCACCAATGACTGAACTTAGTCCAATCAAATCAGCGATGTAGGACATACCTAGACATAAAACCAAGGAAACAATGATAATTGCAGAGTTGGCATAGATTTTTCCAGCTAGTGACATCAAAAATGGGGCAATCCATTTGACTAATAAAAATATAAAAATAAAGTAAATCACTTGCTCCAATAAAAGAAGCGGTAAAGGGAGGCTGCTACCAGATTCTCCTGTCAAAAATGATAAGCTGAAACTTAACACCAACACGACAAGAATGTCATCAACAACTGAAGCACCTAAGATAGTCGAACCTTCTTTTGTGTTAACTACATGAAGTTCTTTCAATACCTCAACAGAGATACTAACAGAAGTTGCTGCGAGGATGATTCCAAAGAAGATAGCTTCATTCCTTGTGACTTGGAAAATTTCACCCGTCAACCAACCAAATAATACGGGGAGTATGATCCCTAATAAAGCAACGAACATTCCTGGTCGAAAGTATTTTTTCAAAAGAGAAAGATCGCTTTCCAGTCCAGCTAAAAACATCAATAAAATGACACCTATTTCTGAAAAATCGTGGACGAGAATATTTGGATGCACCCATCCCAGACCCGCACCACCAAGCAAGACGCCAACGAGTAGTTGACCGATCACCGCAGGTACACCAAACCTCCGTGAAAGGTGAGAGCCAATGGTTGTCGCTAACAAGATCAAACAGAGAATACCTATAAATTCCATTCTTTTCATCCTTCCTTTCTCAAAAAGAATTTATTTTATTCGTGTCAAATGACCTCCTAAACAGGATAACATAAATAACGTTATTTATGTAGTATCGTCCATTGTGTGGATATATGAAAGCGCACGACAAAAAAGGCTAGGCAATTAAGCCTAACCTCGAATTTAAATAACTAATCAATTGACATACATATTTCTTACTTTAAAGTAGTTGATGATTTCAGAAATCCCCATAAAGATCAAGATACCGCCAAAGATTTGGAAAAGTACCATCAAGCTTTGGAATGGATTAAATAATAAAATCAATCCGCCAATCAGTAAAATCACGCTGTATAATGACCATCCTTTTGATTTCGTATTCAAACTGATGAACAATTGAAACGCGCCATTTGCTAAAATCATCAAGCCTAAAAGAATTGGCAAGATCGAAACGATTGCTGATGCAAATAAGAACACGATCAGTCCGAAAATCAGAAAAGCAATTGCACTGAAAAGTCCAAATCCCCAAGCACCCGTTTTTTGCTTGTTTTTATAGGCTTCAAATAAATTGATCAGACCTAATAAAACAAAATAAGCAGTGATAAGATAACCGACAAAATTAAATACGGCAGTTGGATTGATGACTATGGCGATACCGGCAATGATATAAATTGCTGCTCGTAAAAAAGCATGTCTTTGAAAATTGCTTCGAATAAGTTCATACATTATTATAACCTCCTTTTTTTTATTTTAACGGTTATTGATGTATAAACCAACTATTAACTAGTGATTCTATTATTTTCTAAGGATTTTTTCCATTTTCTTTCCTTTAGCTAATTCATCGATCAGTTTGTCTAAATAACGAATTTCTTGCATCAATGGCTCTTCAATATTTTCTACTCTAACACCACAAATGACGCCAGTGATCAATTTACGGTCAGGATTTAATCTCGGTGCCTCAGCAAAGAAAGTTTTGAAGTCCTTTTCCAGTTTGATCTGTTCCTCTAATTCAGCTTGTTCATAGCCGGTCAACCAATAAATGATTTGGTCAACTTCCTCTTTTGTACGATTTTTTCGTTCTGCTTTTTTTAGATAAAGAGGATAGACAGAAGAAAAGGGCATAGTAAAAATTCGATGTTCAGTCATAAAAAAGCTCCTTTTTCCATTATTATATAATGAACTGTTCGAAAAGAATAGCTATAGTGTCAAGTCTTATGAGAATTCAGTAAACAGGGGGATAGATAGTTAGAACGCTACAGGATACTGAGCCAATTGTTTCTGTGATGATCAATCAAAATCTGCGTAGTCACGTTCTTGTTTGATCTCAAAAATATAGTTAGCTAACTGTGCAATCATCTTTTTCCAATCATCTGGACGAACGATGCCGTTTAACAAATAAATCTTTTTGATACGCTCGGGTAACTGGTTTAGTGGACAATCACTAATGACGATATCGCAACGCTCCATATAGTAACGTTGGATAACGATCGCTTCTTTTGAAAAGATTTGTTCAATTTTAACAATTAAATCTTTACTGATATAAAAGTCTTTCGTGTGATTCACACCGATAACGATCGGTGGTTGCTTTTTGAATCGGTCGTAGAAATGTAGTAATTCTTCGACTACCCATGAAGTATTTTCTTTTTCTAGAAAATCTGGTAAGTAATGCCAATTTTCTTGCCGGAAGTTCTCATAAAATTCAGCTACCACGGTTCTTAAGTGTTCATAGTTTTTCTGATCCTTATAAAGCAAGAAAGTTGGTAAAGGTGTATTCGGCTGTTCGCTATCTAAAAAGGTATTGTGAAGCTTATTGATCGTAAAGGAAAGTGTATATAACTTTTTTTGTTTTTCAGGTAGCTCTAAAGCGAAATGCTGACTGAATGCTTCAACTAAGTTCTTGGAATAAATCAAATAAGGAAAATCGATCGCTAACAGTCTTTGATAGTGCGTCAAACTTTGCTCTTCACTATCCAATTGAGAAATCGTTAGGCGTGCTAATAAATTGAGTATGATTCGTTGTTCCCGACAAATCGGTAAATCAGGATTTAAAATATCCACATCAGGTTCAATCAAAAGATCAATATACTTAAACTGACTTAATTCTTTTTGAACATTTTCTAAAGAAGTCATAGGAAAATTGTCCTGGCAAAGTTTTAAGAGAAGATACAACTTGTCCAAGACGCCACCATTCATCCCATCCAATAACTCTTTCTTGAAGAAGACATGGAGTGTGTAATCGATTTTTTTTGGCTCTTCCTTGTGATAGGGAAGGGAGGTATTAGCAAAAATCGTCCAATAGACATCTAGGAAACAATATTGGATTTGAATCTCACTACCGGTGATTATTTTCTTTCCCTTACTTGAAAATTTAAAGGAGATTCCATATAAAGCCAAAAATTGGTTGATTGCCTTCATTTTAGAATAGAGATATGAAGGACTGTAATTTGTCATTTGGCTGATCGTGACCATAGAGTTGACTTTCTGACGAAGTAAGGCAGCAATGATTTGGAAATTAGTTGATTCAAAACAATATTTACCAAATAATTCGTAATAACACGTCGCAAGGTCAGCATCGTTCAAAGAAATTTTGACGAATTTCTTGTTTTTCACTACTTCAACACTATTCAAGCCTAAAGAATGAAAATCCTGTTCGATTTCATGAAGATATAAAAGAAAGTTTGAATCAGACATCTTAAAGTAATCTGCTAGATAGTGCGTGGTGATAAAGAACTGATGCTCTGTTAAAAAAAGAAAAATCTCAAGCTTTGTTACATTTTTCTTCTTTAATAAAAACGTTTTGATTGCTTCTTGTGTTTGCATTTGAATTCCTCCGATTGAAAATTTTACTGAAAATTTCTTTATTTTACACAAAAAAACAGTAAATCTTCCGTCTCAATCTATATTATCTTATGTTTAACATGATAATGATATTAAATAGGAGGAATTCTCATGAAATATTTAAGTCTTCTCTTTGCTTCTGTTTTACTGAGTAGTGTTTCTGTACCAGTCGAAGCTGTACAGACAGATGAACAACCTAGCAATGATGTCGCTCAACTAGCTGCACATTCAGGCTGGGCAAATGTGAATCAAATCAAATTTTTAGAAGAACATGCTTCAGCAAACTCTGGTATTATGAGACTTAAACTAGGAGAGACGATCACGGTGAAGGCACTGGTGACTTATTCAGGGGATATTCAACCGATTTTACAGTCTGTTGTCCAATTTGAAAACGTTGATCCAGCATTGAAGATCGAACACGATCCATCTTTACTTGTATTCCACAACAAACTAGCAACTTTTACGTTTAATATTACACTGACACAACCAATCAATAGACCTGCTTTATTCTCTGTAAAAGTGGCAGATGGTCAACCTGGAGATAGACATCACTTGACACCATATAGTCAACGTCAAACAGTTGAACAAAAAGCGGGCGGAACAGGTGGCGTGACTGAGCCAGATCCTAATCCTAAACCGGATAATCCAGACGAAAACCCAGACGTGACACCGGATAATCCAGACGAAAATCCAGATGTGACACCGGATAATCCAGATGAAAATCCAGATGTGACACCAGATAATCCAGATGAAAATCCAGATGTGACACCGGATAACCCAGACGAAAATCCAGATGTGACACCAGATAATCCAGATGAGAATCCAGATGTAACACCGGATAATCCAGACGAAAACCCAGATGTGACACCAGATAATCCAGATGAGAATCCAGATGTAACACCGGATAATCCAGACGAAAACCCAGATGTGACACCAGATAATCCAGATGAGAATCCAGATGTAACACCGGATAATCCAGACGAAAACCCAGACGTAACACCAGATAAACCAGATGAAAACCCAGATGTGACACCAGATAATCCGGATGGAAATCCCGATGTGACACCGGATAATCCAGATGAGAATCCAGATGCAAAACCGGATAACCCAGAGGGCAACAATGGAAACTATGAAGGAGATAACGGGGAAGATGGAAATGGTGGACATGGTGGTGGAGAAGTGATTGAACCTCAAATCCACCCTAATGAAAAAAATCCAACAAGCACACCCGATAATCATCTGCTTGAGGATGTAAAACCATTGTCTCAAATTCGAAAACAATCAATTCCATCTGTTGGTACGACAGATGTACTGGTAAATAAACAATCGTCTGAAAGTGCGAAAGAAATTCTGCCAGTGACAAAAATAGTTCACTCTTCAAATCAAGCAGCTAATGATAAGAATTCTGCAACAGCCACAGAGGAAGCAACGAAGCAATTACCTAAAACAGGAGAGCACAATCGCTTCTTTACATGGATGTTTGGTCTGCTGATCACAGGAATGAGTATGGTTACTTTTAGAAAAATCAATTAATGATTCTAATAGATAAAAAACGCCTTGAAACATTTTGTTTCAAGGCGTTTTGACGTAACATATGATTAATAATCAGTTAACATAGTGGACTTGTTCTTCTTCAATCAATGGATAGGTAAGTAATTCTGTACTATCTAAATCTTCTTTCGTCATATCGACTGCATTGATTTGGCTGTTTGTGTAAGTCGTGTAGTAATAGATTCCTTTATCCACATTGCAACAAGAAGAATAGATCGTATACTCAAATTGACCATTCCCAACGTCACATAGTCCTTTTTGTTGTTCGACCGATTTTAGGATATGGAAGAATTGACTAACGCTTTCCTGTTCAGTCGTTGCTTTGACAGAATTCAATTTTGTAAATGCAACTTTGACAAAACGAGAAGCAGATGATAAATCTCCAGGTAAACCTAATCCGCCCATACCGCGAGAATAGACCGATAAATCAAGTTCATCGGAGAAATGGTTTTTAAGGGTAGTCGGTGAGACTGACCGATAGTTGTTCAAATTAAATAATTGATAGTCAAAGGTTGGATTATTTGTTAGTACACCGATTGGATTATCATAAATTTTTAATCCTTCGGCAACTGATTCAATAACAATCGATGTTTTTTGATCTGCTAATATCCAATGAAGAGGGGATAAAGGTAGTTCTTCACTGAAATTGATGTTGACTAAATTGATATCCGCTAATAACGTACGAGCTTCTTCGACGTTTTTACATTGACTCAATATCCAAGGAATAAATTCAAATGGTGTGATATTGGTCTTTTCGGCATCTTCGTCAAAAAAATGGGCATTTCCAGGGAAATTCAAACCAGCCATACTCAAACCTTTTTCATTTGTTGCATCATAATAGAGGGGGTAGTTATCTACAACTGCTGCCATACCGATGATCGCATAGTGAGACTCTTGTTTTGGTGCTTTCCGATAAACAAAAGGAAAATTTCTTGGAGTGATCGTCACCTGTTCATTATAAGAAATCTCTAAATCCAAATTCCGTCCAAAATAATGATCGTTTGTTGTGTAAGTAATAGATGTACACATTATAATAACCTCCTTTGTTTAATTCTATATTAAGACGATAAAGGAAAAATTACTAATAAAATGATTCTCGCTTCTTATAAGTTGTAAAATTAAGCAAAAAAAACTCGGTAATTGAATTACCGAGCATCTTGTTCTTTATTAAAATTTTTAAGCATTTTTTTAGTCAAATTAAGCAACATAGATAATTCTTCTTCATCTAAAGGTAAAAAATCAAGGATCTTTTCAGGGATGTCTTTTGCTTGATCTTGCAACAAAAGTCCTTGTTCAGTTAGAGATAGAATAGTTACCCGTTCATCTGAATCAGCTCTTTTACGAGTGATATACTGCTTACTAGTTAATTTCTTTATTACAGGAGTCAAAGTTCCTGAATCCAAACACAAGATCTTTCCTAATTCCTTCATGGTGATTTGTTTTCTCTCCCATAAAACAAGTAAAACAAGATACTGCGTATAAGTAAGATCCAGTGGCTTCAACAAGGGCGTATAGTAACGAGTAATTTCTTTAGAGGTGGCATATAAAGGAAAGCATAATTGATTTTTTAGTAATAACTCCTCCAAATAGACCACCTCCTAATGTGCTACTTCATAGCATACTTGTTTTTTCTAAAAAAATCTAGTTCTCTACGGCTGTCAAAGTAACTTCAATATTGCCAGCTGTTGCTTTTGAATAAGGACAAACTTTATGTGCAGCTTCTAGTAATTCTTGTGTTTCTTCGATTGATAAACCTTCAACTGAACCTTCGATCTCAACGCCTAACACAAAACTCATTTCACTTTCTGCGTATAGAGACACTTGAGCGCTGATTGTTGATGCACCGTCAATATTTTTTTGTGTTTTGATCAAGTCTAATGCGCTATTGAAACATGCACTAAAGCCAGCGGCAAACAATTGTTCCGGATTTGTTGCATCTTCTACACGTTTACCTGGAGCTGCAATGTTAAGCTCGAATGAGTGATCTGGACTGTGTACTTCCCCAGAACGTCCGCCAGTATTGATCATTTTTGTTGAATACATTTTTTTCATTAAAAATCACTCCTCTTTTTATATTTGATACAATTAAATTGTACACAATCTAATTAGGTAGAGCAACTAACTTGCTTTGAAAAAAAGTCTACTCTTGGTTTATGAATAAAAATCAAGAGTAGACTTTTTTATAGGAATAGGTCCGTTCATTTTAATTGCGACATCATTCGATCGGATGGTACGTAAATCCACTACCCATGACTTCTGCTACACTATTGACGATGACAAAAGCATTCGGATCGATTTCTTCAATTATCGGTTTGACTTTAGAAAATTCTTGGTCAGTGACAACCATCAACAACACTTCTTTTGATAGATTACTATAACCGCCTCTAGCTTCTAGGATCGTGAACCCACGTCCAATCTCCTGACTTAAACGTGTATGGATTTCTAAAAGATGATTCTCGCTTAGAACCATGATCGATTTTTGACGATTTGTTCCTGTTTCAATGTAATTCATCACGATGGATGTAATTACGATCGACAGAATCGCATAGAGAAATTCATCAAATCCAAAAACAAATAAGGTTAAGGAAACAACGACAGCATCGGTCATCAAAAGTCCAATGGAAGTACTTAAATTGAAGTATTTTTTGAAGATAAGGGGAGGGATCGTGGTACCGCCACTAGATGAATTATTTTTGTATAAGATAGCTACACCCAAAGCAAAGATCGCACTACCGAAAATGACTGATAAGAGACGATCAGGCGTGATCATATACTCTGGGACGATCTCAATGATCGCTGGGAAGACTAAACTACCAAATAATACTTTAAAGAAAGGTTTCTTGCCTAAAAAAATCAAGGCCAAGATCAACATGATGATATTCAAAACTAGTATAACTGTTGCTCGGTTCAAACCTAAAGCTGACTCAAGTAAAATACCAAGTCCACTTACGCCACCAGCTGCAATGTGATGCGGACCTAAAAACATGTTGATACTGATAGCTAAAATAGTTAAAGCAAATACTATTTTAATGTATGTCCAAATTATATTTCTACCGTGTTTCATTTATCCACTTCCTACTATACATTTATTTCCAACTATTCTCATTATACATTAATTTTGTATAAAAGTTAACAAAGTTGAAAAAGAAAGTTAGATAAACCTAAATTTATAATGAATCGTTCAAAGATAAAATGGGTCGAAATAGTGGACATCAATCAATAAAAACAATTATGAAATGGAACGAAGGGTGTATTTTTTGATTCATGCTGACTCGATATTTATAGAAACTATTTATAAAAGCTAATTGACCATCAAGGTGCATTGCCCTGTAGCGATTTTTAAATCATTATCTAAATAAATCGTTGCCTGCCAAAAATGAATATTTTTCCCGATTTTTTCAGGTTGTGCAACCACTCTCAAGTTACCTGTAGAGGCTTTATTCAAATGTTGGACTTGCAGATCGATACCTACAGCAAAGTGGGGGGCTTGTAAATATTCGTTAGCCCCAATGCTACAAGCCGTTTCGATCAATACAGCATTGATTCCTCCATGCAAATAGCCATAAGGTTGGTGATGCTTTTCGTCAATTGCTAAAGTCAATTGGACTTCTTTAGGTGAAACAATACACGTCTCAATCCCTAGATGATCTAATAAATTCATCCTGTTACTCCTTATTTCTTATTCTTTATTGCTACTGTCATAATTAAACTCTATTTTTATCATTCAAACACTGTTTGCGAACTATTAGGGTATTCAATTAAAAATACTTTTACTGATGAATGGAAGAACTGTCAGTTAAATTTTAATCATTTAGTTTAAATGAAACACTCGTTCTAAATCTTTTACCAGAAAAAATGCCAAAGTTCATAAAAACAAATAATGGTCTGCTTTTTTTAGTTTTTTCATTAATTTCCGGATTTCTTTTATTTCATTAGGCGTATAGCCACCAATTATCCCTTTAACCAATGCTTTTTCTTTTTCTACTCCTGCCTTTTTATGATGAAGTCTTTTTTCAAAATCAACTATTTCTTTTGAAAAATTATTTTTTTTAGGCAATCAGAAAAAAAACACCCCCTATATATACGGTTATATAACAATTATATTATTATTATTCTAAAATTGTAACCGTTCGTTTAAAAAGGGGGAGAGGGATTTAGCTGATATTTTTATTTTGTTCTTTTTGCCTTTTACTGGTAATTACTTTATGTAAATTTTCAAAGGCCTCGAATCCATATTCCTCTACGAATTCATCAATTTCTTTGAGAAGTTCTTCATTATCAAGCTTTGTTTCTAACTGTTGTTCTTCTAATTTTTTTCCTGCAAAAGAGATGACTGACTGTTGTCTTTCGCTATCAAGTTTTTCAAAGATAGAGAGTAGACGATGAGAAGTTTCTTCCTCACCTTCAATAATATAACCTTTTGTCACATGAAATAACTCAGCAATTTTTTGAATAGCACCCATACGAGGTGTTTTTAATCCAGTTTCCCAATTAGAAATAGTTTGCTTGCTAACACCGACTTTTATTGCCAATTCTTCTTGCGTCATTTGTTGTTTATGCCTTAGTTCACTAATCTTCTGTCCAATAATATTTTTATCCATAATAATCCTCCGAATTCTTACTCCAATAATATACCAGAAACTGGTCTAAATCAACATTAAGTTATACATAGTTATATAAAATTATTTACTATAACTTTAAGTTATATTAAAATATATAAATAGGAGGTGTTTTATATGTTGCAAATATCTTTGAAAGCAGCAAGAGTAAATTCAGATTTGAATCAGACTGAAGTAATTGACATTCTGCAAAATAGTTATGGTCTAAATCTTACTAAAGAACAGCTTGCTGAGTACGAGGATGATGCCACTGATGTGCCGATTTCTTTAGCAAAGAAATTTTCGGAAATTTATGGTATTTCCGATGACTATATATTTTTCGGTAACAAATCAACTTTAAGTTATATTTCGCGTGGATTAAACCAAAATAATCTTTAGTGATTCATGTGATAAACATCAAGATAACCACTTAAAATTGATGAACAGCATATGACCTATTAATTGATGTGACGAATAAAATCATTTAAACCAAACGATGGTCTTTCAACATTTTAGCGTCCTTGTAATGGGTACTAATATAAGCGGACACATTTAATTTTTATTAAGGAGTGAGTAAGAATGCCATTGAACTGTCGGTCTTGAAAAAAAAAAACTCGGACCTACAAATCTTCGGTTTATCCAACCAGATTATGAAGGCATAGAAGCATTAATGAGGTAATTGAAGGAAAAACCACGTTGGAAAAGAGGAGTAAAAATGTAATCTGGATTACGTAATCTCAAAAATCCGGTCAAACAGGTCAATCATCCTAAAAACACACGAAAAGAAATAGAAAAGTATTGTGTATCCAATGATATTGGTTATGAAGATTTAATGATTGACTAATTCGAACAATCTTTAGTTTAAGTATAGTATGAAAAAAAATACTTCATACCTTAGGAAACGTCTATTTTTATATGAGTTGGAAAAGAAATAAAATGAAAACTCTGTGCAATTTAGTTTGTGGTTTGACTAGTAGAAGCCAAATACTTTATATCAGTAGATCTAAAAGATGATTTTTTAAAGGAGTGATTTTTTTTGATGTACCCCAAAAGAATAGATATGAAACAAACAAGATGCAATGTGAGAGAAGTCTTAAAAAATTTTCGTAAACTTGATCGGATGGTAGGACGTGTCACAGTCGACATTGAATCTCCTCATAGAATCAATAGCTTAAAAGCAACTCTTTCTGATCTATCTTCAGAAAGGGCATCTATGCAAATGATAGCGATTGAAGCAGAAAGAAATGCAATCTTAAATGCTTTGATGGTTTTGAGTCTAACGAATCGAATGATCCTTTATTATTCTTACTTTGTTCCTGAAAGTTTTTCGAATTATAAGATTAGTCTTGAAATCGGTTATTCCGAAAGAACGATTCAGAGAAAAAAAGCAGAAGCATTGATTGAATTTGCTGAAGCATATAAGACTGGAAAACTGATTGCGTATAAATAATTTGGCGTTTTTTTGGCAGATGATTGGCGGTTCCATCCTCTTCTTTGATGCTAGTATGAATGTAAGCTTAGGAAATGGCAGAAAATAATAAGTATTTGTTTTTCTATGTAATAACAGGTGATAGATAGGTGTATCTACATTTTCAGGATGAACATGGCACATATAGTGGAATAAAGAAAATAGAGCAATCAACTTAAGTCACTATATGAAACGAAAGAAGAATCAAATGATGAAAGATACAAATATTCTCACAGAAACAAAAACGTCAAAGATAACGGAGGTAGAGAATGGCGGAAGTATCAATTGGTGAATGGATGGCTGTCATAACACTTGGTGGAACGTTGATTGTAGGCGTAGCAAAATTCTATGCAATGTTTACAAAGCTCGATCATACATTGGGAAAATTAGAAAATACTATTGTTCGAGTAGAAAAAAGCCAAATCGAGTATGGCAATCGTCTATCAATTATTGAAGAACAAATCAAATCTATTTTCAAACAAATTGGAAAGGAGGTGAGGTAAGTTGACCGAAATCTTAACGATTTCAAGTATTATCACACCACTGGTCGTCGGTGTGACAGAACTGGTGAAAGGACAAATAGGGCGCAGTAAACTTTTGCCTATCAGCAACGTGATTACTGGAATTTTGCTTAGTGGGCTGTATTCCTTCTCATTCGTTCCACAGGATCTCATTCTTTATTTATGGGCAGGAGCGATTGCTGGTTTGGCCGCAGGTGGATTATTTGATCTAGGAGATCATGTAATGAAACTACAGGAGTCTAATAAAAGCAATTGATCGTCCCAAGTTTCTTTTACCAGTAAAGGAGGTGAGGAAGATAAAACTGGAGGATCTACGAGGAGATGGACGTATTTTAGGACCGACCAATGCCAAACGAGAGGCATCAGAAATAACTAAAATTGCGCGTCATCATTCGGCAACAACCACAGGAGATGTATGGGCGTTTCAACACTATTGGAAGAACACATTGGGGTGGGGAACTGGCGGCTATCATGAGATTATCCTAAGAGATGGCACGGTACAATGGTGTTACTTTGATGAAGATATAACAAATGGTGTTGGGGGACATAACACAGCAACCTACCATATTTGTCTTGTTGGAAATGGCTCGTTCACTCAAGAACAAGAAAAAGCATTTGATACGCGAGCAAAAGCGGCGATGAAACGTTTTGACCTATCAGTGAAGGATGTTTTGGGGCACAATGAGTTCATTGGACACTCTTCAACTATCTGTCCGGGTATTAACATGATGATGATTCGTGATCGCTTAGGTGCTGCTGAGGACTTGACACATGATGAAATTATTTTAGCTAGTCCACCCAAGGCAGTCGGAAACTATCGAGGAAAATTAGAAATATTCAATGAGCTATCTTTAGGTATGTTTCGGATAGCAGGATGGTTAATACCACAAAATGGAGCAGCCTTTTTAGATCTAGGCTATGTTTTTTGGATAGATGCCGATAATCCATCTGTAGAAGTTGGTCGTTGTCGGTCAGCAGGCATTATACGAGACGATGTGAATGTTGCTTACGGCTTACCAACTGGTCTACGGTTTGGTTTGGACGGCACACTTGACATTCAAAAACATGCAGGAAAAAAAGTATTTCCGATGTTAAGACGGACGAATGAACTAAACGGAAATATGATCAGTGGACAAACAGTTGATGTTTCTTTTCCAGAATATACTTTGACCATTCCTAAACGATAATAAAGTTTGTTTCATTGTTCATATTATAATCAAACAAAAACAATACAACAATAAATAAAATATCAAAATTTAATGAGAAAATGATTTTGTAAAATAATAAAATCAGAGAAAGGAAGATTACTATGACAATCAAAATTGAGGATTTACGAGGAGATTCACGGATTTTAGGACCAACTAATGCGAAACGAGACGTTTCAGTGGTCAAAAACATTGCACGTCACCATTCAGCAACTGAAACAGGAGATGTTTTTATCTTTCAACAATATTGGAATGGAGAACTAGGCTGGGGAACTGGCGGTTATCATGAGATTATCTTACGTGACGGAACTGTACAATGGTGCTACTTTGATGAAGATGTAACTAATGGTGTTGGTGGGCACAATACACCAACCTATCATATCTGTTTAGTAGGAAATGGTTCATTTACGGAAGCTCAAGAAGAAGCTTTCAATCAGCGTGCGAAAGCCGCAATGGAACGATTTGGTTTATCCGTTGAAAACGTCTTAGGCCATAATGAGTTTAGTGGACATGCATCAAATATTTGTCCAGGGACAAATATGGATGCTGTCAGAGATATCCTTAATGGTGGGGATGGCAGCGTTCCAGAACCGGACTATATCATGCATGATTGGAATAAAGAAATGGTCGTAGCAGCAGATGTTTTAAATGTACGCCAAGAGCCAAACACACGATCAGCAATCTTACGTCAATTAACTAGAAGTCAAGTTTTCCATTCTGCACGAGTGACGATCAACGGGGAGTTAGTGAATGGTATCAGACACTGGTATGAAGTGGATGGTAACGGATGGGTTTCAGGATCATTAGTAGCAGAAGCATCATCTGATAATGAATGGATTGAACGAAAAGGCGAGGTGACTGTCGCTATTTCAGGAGGGATCAACTTACGAGGACCTTCAAGTGACAATGTAACCAATCCAACTAGTCTGCCAATACTACGTCGCGTGGATCTGGGGGAAACGTTCGAATATGACAAAATACTCGTACAAAAGAATGGGCATGCCTTTGTAAGACAGTCAATTAGTGAAGGTTATACTTGGTTGGCTATTGGTTCAACTGCTAATGGAATCGTTACTTCATACTGGGTTACTGGCATTGAAATCTAATTGATATAATAATTACGCACAGTTTTGAGAAAAGCCGAAAACTAACAGAAACAAGTAAAAAAACGAAAATTTGAAAATAAATTTTCGTTTTTTTACTTGTTTTCGAAAGATTTGCCTTTGAAACTACATCGATAATCACTATTTCTCTTATTCAAGTATAGTGAGAGTTAAGGGAAGCTCGAACATACTCTAATGGACCTCGAGTCCGTGTAAAGAAAAGTCGAATCGAAATGAATGAGTGAAGGATGTTCAATCAAATAATAAAGGAGAAGTCGCATGACCTTTATTTTTGCTTTTGACGTATCTAAAGGTAAAAGTTACAAAGTACTTTATCATAATCAACAATGTCTAACAGAAGGGAAAGTCTGTCATAATCAAGAAGAGTTCCGCCAGTTACTTGAAGAAATCACCGTACTGCCAGAAACGCCTGAAATTATTTTTGAAGCAACCGGTGTCTCCTCTCGTCTATTAGAAAAATTCTGTCAAAATAACCGGTTAGCCTATTGTCTATTAAACTTTTTGGAGAGAGATATATTAGCCCTCTCATACCACCTGAAACTGAATAAGCGGCGAGAACAGAATCAACCTCTTCATTATTTATATAAAAGAGCTGTACTGCTGTGAAAGTATGTCTATCTAGGAAATAGCGACTAAAATAGTAAACGAAATAGAGGATTTTGAAAACATTCATTTGCTTGCGTAGCAATTGTTTATTATGAGTATGGATGGTAAAAGCAAAAAAATTACGTATTGGGTATATGCTAGATTATGAATATAGCCAGGGACTAATAAGAGAAGATATTTGAAGTAATCAATGACAATGAAAAATAGAAACAATAAATTCACTGAAAAAATCTAAAATCATTTATTTGAAAGTTAGATTATAAAGCTTTTCTTGCGCTTAACTCATTCAATATTCTTTGTACAGTAATTTATAAAGAAATTATCATTAAATGCTTAAAACTTGTGTATAATAAATTTAATGAATTTTAGGAGGAGATAGAGATGAGAGAATGGAAAACAATCAAGGAATATGACGAGATCCTATTTGAACAATACGGGAAGATTGCTAAGATAACAATCAATCGTCCAGAGGTTCATAATGCTTTTACACCAAAAACAGTCTTTGAGATGATCGAAGCTTTTACAATCAGTCGTGATCGTCAAGATATCGGTGTTATCATTTTGACAGGAGCTGGTGACAAAGCATTTTGTTCAGGTGGCGATCAGAAAGTTCGAGGAAATGGTGGGTATGTTGGTGAAGACCAAATTCCGCGTCTGAATGTACTAGATTTGCAACGATTGATCCGAGTCATTCCTAAGCCAGTGATTGCGATGGTCAAAGGTTGGTCGATCGGTGGTGGAAATGTCTTACAACTTGTGTGTGATATCACAATCGCAGCCGAAAATGCGAAATTCGGTCAAACAGGGCCTAACGTTGGGAGCTTTGATGGTGGCTATGGTTCGGGTTACTTGGCTCGTGTCGTAGGGCATAAAAAAGCGAAAGAAGTTTGGTTCATGACGAAGCAGTATAGTGCTGAAGAAGCGTTGGCAATGAATTGGATCAATACGGTCGTACCGCTCGAACAAGTAGAAGATGTGACGATCGAGTGGGCAGAAGAGATGTTGAAGAAAAGCCCGCTAGCTCTACGAATGATCAAAGCGGCAATGAACGCAGATACAGATGGCTTAGCAGGTATCCAACAATTGGCAGGGGATGCGACGCTTTTATATTACACCATGGATGAAGCACAAGAAGGACGCGACGCATTTAAAGAAAAAAGAGAACCTAATTTTGACCAATTCCCTAAGTTCCCTTAAACCTCAACCTAATAGCTGGTTGCAAAAACAAGCAATGCTTCATCCAGATGCACCAGCCTGTCAGTGGAACGATCATCATTTGTCTTTTCGCGAGCTGACATCACACGTTCAAAGTTTTGCAGAGTATTATCATCGAATATTACCCAAAGCGAGTGAACGAGTTGCCTTGTATTGTGAAAATGATTTAGATGCCTATTTATCGATCTTGGCATTATGGGAGTTAGGAAAAGAAATCCAGTTTGTCAATGCACGCTTGACGACGAATGAAATCAGTGAACAGATGGCAGATGCTGGGACATCCATTCTTATTTCTGCCAATAAATTAGCAGTCAACGAGCGCATCACTTGGTATTCATTTCCTGATCCTTCGGAATTACACGTCCTACAGCCGAAGGATTGGTTTGATGAAGGGTATGGAGAAAAGGCGATCGCGTCAATCATGTATACGTCTGGAACGACAGGTAAACCGAAGGGCGTACCGCAAACATTTGCCAATCACTATGCGAGTAGCCAAGCCACTGCGCTAAGTTTAGAAGTAGATCGTTCAGATAGCTGGATCTGCTGTGTGCCACTCTATCACATTAGTGGCTTGTCTATTTTATTACGCTCACTTGCTTTAGGCATCCAAGTGATTCTGTTGCAGGGATTCTCTCCTCAACAAGTCCATCAACTTTTAGCAAATGGAAGTGGCAACTATATTTCTTTGGTCAGCAAAATGTTGAAAGACCTTGAACCATTGATCCCAGAAAGTGGTTATGCTCCCTCATTCAAAAAAGTATTATTAGGGGGAGGGCCGGGAGAAGGACGAGTCATGCAAGCATGTATGGAAAAACAGGTGCCTGTGATGCTTTCTTATGGCATGACAGAAACCTGTTCACAGATCGTCGCCCTTTCTCCAGAGTCATTCGAAGCAAAAACCGGTTCTTCTGGTAAAGCTTTGTCTAAGGTATCGATCCGTATTCAAAAAGATAAGAAGTCAGATCAAATGGGAGAGATTTTAGTCAAAGGACCATCGATCATCGACCACTATTTGAATAGCGTCAATCCGGATTCTTGGACAGAGGATGGCTGGTTTCACACTGGCGATTGGGGGTACCTTGATGAAGAGGATTATCTTTATATTGTCAGTCGCATGAGTGAACGCATCATTTCGGGGGGAGAGAATATTTTCCCAGTTGAAATCGAGCGAGTACTTTTAACTTGCAATAAAATTGCGGAGGTCGCTGTCGTAGGGGCTTGGGATGAAACATGGGGACAAACACCTGTTGCTTATGTGCGATTAGATGAACCACTTACTGATAGAGAAATCACTGAGCTACTAGCGCCATTAGCACGTTACAAGCATCCAACTAAAATCTACTGTGTCTCGGAAATTCCTAAAACGGCGACTGGAAAACCAATCAAACGTCTTTTAATGACAGAAGAAAGAGTGAACTACATTGAATATCAAATTAGATAGCTCAATCGATGATCAGCTTTTAAAAAATCATCTTTATTTTACTTATAGCTACGAGCTTGGTGAACAAACGGTAAAAAAACTCTTACCTCTTGTCCCATCTAAAGGAGATCGCTTTTATTGGTGTCCTCCTGATGAGGATTGTGAGCTATTAGGAATAGGAGAAAATTTATTTGATGGACAACAGGATGATATGCCCAGTGCTATCAAAGGATTCTCTCTTGAGTTTTCTAAAAGTTTTTTAAACGTATCAAGCCAGAAGGGGAGACCTTTGCTTTTTGGAGGCTTTCCCTTTGATCCAAACAACTTAAAAGAAAAGATTTGGAGTGAGCTTGAATCTGGCTATTTCATTCTACCAAGTATTCTTTTCAAGCGAATAGGTTCAAAGACTCAAGTTGTTTTGACAATCAGAAAAGAAGCGGCAACAACCAGGAGTCTTTTAAAAGATTTTTCATATTTGGATAGTCTTGTGAGTGAATTGTTAGAAGGCAAAGAACAAGAACAATCAGCAAATGTTCTTGTGTCGTCCGAAGAGCTGGCAGTTCCAACTTTTCTACACAATGTAGATGATGCGCGCAAGGAAATCATACACAAAGTTACTTCGCTTAAAAAGGTCGTCTTAGCAAGACAATTGGCCATACACGGATCTTTCCAGTCGATCACTCAAATTCTTCATCGTTTAGCTGAACAACAACCACAGACTTATTTATTTCTTTTAGCATCAGATCAACTTGCTTTCATTGGTGCAACTCCAGAACGATTGATTCAAGGAACGAAAAGTCATTTTATGACTGCTGGGATAGCAGGTTCGGCACCTAGAGGATCTACTATGCAGGAAGACGATGAAATCGGTAAAGAACTTTTAAAAGACTCTAAAAATACACAAGAACACGGAATTGTTGCGCAACGATTAGAGGATCAATTAGCAAATATTGTCGCAGGGGATGTTGCTGTTTCTTCCCGTCGGTTATTGAAAAACCGTGATATTCAACATTTAGCGATGACTTTCTCTGGAGAACGTAAACAGGGAGTCTCATTGATCGATGCGGTTGAACTGATCCATCCTTCACCGGCTTTAGGTGGTGAACCTCAAGGATTGGCGTTGCAATGGATCAAAGATCATGAACCTTTCGGTAGAGGGTTATACGGGGCACCAATCGGGTGGGTGGACCCGATCGAGGATGTCGGTGAGTTTGCTGTAGGCATCCGCTCAGGCATCTTGACTGAAACCGAAGGAATATTATATGCAGGTTGTGGCATTGTTGCGGATTCTGATCCTGAGGCAGAACGCCAAGAAACATTGCTGAAATTCCAACCAATGCTTAGAGGAGTGAAAGGATGACGAGACAACAAGAGATGACCGCTTATTTATTGGCATTCATCAAAGGAATGAAAGAAGGCGGGCTTAAAAATGTCGTGATCAGTCCTGGTTCACGATCGACCCCACTTGCCTTGTTACTTCATAGAGACCCAGAGATCAATACAACAGTCAATGTTGATGAGCGATCGGCGGCATTCTTTGCATTAGGTATGGCAAAAGCATTGAAACAACCAGTCGGGGCTCTTTGTACGTCTGGTACTGCCGCAGCGAACTTCTTTCCAGCGGTTTGTGAAGCAAAAGCAACAAACATTCCTTTACTATTGCTAACAGCAGATCGTCCACCAGAAGCACGTGGCGTGGGTTCGCCACAAACGATGGACCAACAAAAGTTGTTTGGTTCGCATATCAAAAAGTTTATTGAATTAGCACTTCCTGAAGCCAGTCCGGAAATGATACGGTATAGCTACTGGCATGGTGCCAATAGTGCCCATGAAGCAACACGCGTGCCTGCTGGCCCTATTCAGATCAATTTGCCTTTTAGAGAGCCATTATTGCCTGATTTAACTTTTTCTCTTGATGGATCTTTTCATCCAAAAAAACTGGTTACTCAAATTGTGTCGAAGCAAGTACCGGAGCTTGTTCCTTGGCTATCAAAAAAAGGGTTGATGATCGTCGGTAAAGAATTGACACCTGATGAGGCAAAAGCGTTACTTACTTTAGCAACAGCTTTACAATGGCCAATCATTGGCGATCCTTTAGCAAATCTAGGTGCTTGTCAACAAATGAGCGATGTCTATCTTCCGCACGCAGATTTGATTTTTTCTGGACCGATTTCTGAAACTCCTGAAGTCATTTGGCAATTTGGTAATCTTCCTGTAGCTAAAAATGTGATGCTTTATTTAAAAAAACATCACGAAGCTATTTCTGACTATGTTTTGATCGATGAGGAAGAATGGCGTGATCCATTACATTTAGGAACGAGTTTTGTTCAAATCAGCGTGCTTGATTTCTGTAAACTAGTACTGGAAACTTTGGATGCAATACCTACGCCAACCTCTGACGAATGGTTGGCGCAATGGAAAAGAGCTTATCAAAAAGCGAGAGAAGTCATCACTAAAGAATTGTCTATCGATGAATGGAGCGAAAGCAATGCTAGTTGCCAGTTATTGCAAGCGATAAAATCAGAGGAAGCTTTATTTTTGGCAAATAGTAACGCGATCCGCTTTGTTGATCGTTTTGCTTCGCCTACTGGAGAATCATTTCCAATCTATGGGAATCGAGGGATCAACGGGATCGACGGGTTGATTTCTACAGCGGCAGGAATCGCTTTGGTAAGGAACAAGCGGATGTTTGTCTTGATCGGTGATCTTGCGCTGTTCCATGACATGAATGCGTTGGAGCTAATTCGACGTTATCACTTACCTGTTACTTTAGTCGTATTGAACAACAATGGTGGTGGAATTTTTTCTTTTCTTCCTCAAAATCAACTTTCAGAGACTGATTTTGAACCATTGTTTGGTACACCACTTGATTTAGAATTAGAGAAAGTAGCAGATTTATATAATGGTCATTATATACAATCAACTTCAAGGAAAGAGTTTGAGCAAGCGATTGAAAAAAGCCGGAATCAAGGGGATTGGACAATGATTGAAATCAGAGGACAACAACAAGAACCTGTTCAATTATGGGAGCAGATGAAGCGTCGTTATCAGGAGGAAATAGACTGATGCCAGTTAAGACTGTACGTGGGGCGGCTTACCATTACCGTTGGTTACAGCAAACTGATCCAAAGCAGCCAACGGTTATTTGTTTGCATGGCTTTACCGGTAGTACACAAACCTTTATGTTTGAGAATCCTCAGTTTAATTACTTAGCCATCGATTTGATCGGTCATGGAAAAACAGCGGTTTACCTTCATCCTTACCGCTACCAACTTTCGTCACTAGTTGCTGACTTGGCGAGTTTAGTCTCATTATTAGAAATCCCCTCTTTTTATGTATTAGGCTACTCGATGGGCGCTCGAGTAGCACTTGCTTGGGCGCTCGAACAACCACAAGGGATCAAAGGTCTGATTTTAGAAGGCGGGACTGCAGGAATTGCAGATGAACAGCAACGAAACCATCGAAAAAAAGCTGATCGAAAACTTGCTTTACGTTTATTGAGAGAGCCTTTGAGTGATTTTGTTGATGATTGGGAGAAGTTGCCACTATTCGCTTCACAACAGGCGCTATCCTTGGAACAAAAAAGCAGAGTAAGAAACGAGCGACTTGCTCAAAATAAGCTAGGTTTAGCATTAAGTCTTTACTATATGGGAACTGGCGCGCAAAAAAATTATTGGCCAGATTTAGCGAGTATCGAATGCCCACTATTGTATCTTGTTGGTCAAAAGGATGAGAAGTTCCAAAAGATCGGTAAACAAATGACAAACATTAAAGAGATTTTTCGTTGCCAGATCCTTACGGAATGCGGGCACTGTTGTCACATCGAGCAACCTAAACTATTTGAGACAACTGTCACTACTTGGATCAATGAAATGGAAAGGGAGTGGACGCCATCAAAATAGTCAACATCCAACAGTACTGTTTGCGATTACCCTTAGTGACACCTTTCAGAACGAGTTATGGTCGATTGGAAACAAAGGCTTTTGATTTGTTGATCGTGGAAGATGAGTTAGGGAATCAGGGGATCGGCGAGTTAGTCGCTTTTGAACGTGCAGATTACATCGAAGAAACGATTGATATGAGTCGATCGGTATTACAAAAAGAGCTGATTCCTTGTTTATTCGAACTTGACTTCTCACATCCAGAAGAAATTTGGTCAGCTTTCAAACATACGCAAGGGAATTTTATGGCAAAATCAGCGGTCGAAACAGCGGTTTGGGATCTTTATGCTCGTCGAATAGGGCGCCCATTACAAAAGTTGTTTTCTGCCGAACGATCAGCGATTCCCGTAGGTGTCAGTATTGGTGTCCATGACAATCCGATAGATTTACTTGCGACTGCAAAAACTTATGTAGATCAAGGATACCAACGAATCAAGTTGAAAATCGCTCCTGGCAATGACTTAGTGCCACTGCAAGTGTTGCGTGAACAATATCCAGAGATCCAATTGATGGCTGATGCGAATTCTGCTTATACGATCAGCGATCTGCCGTTATTCAAGAAAATGGATGCCTTGAAGCTTGCGATGATCGAACAACCTTTTCACCCTCGTGACTATGTTGACCATGCCATACTTCAAAAGGAAATCAAAACAGCAGTTTGTCTTGATGAAAATATTCGAACACTGGAAGACGTAAAAACAGCTCATGCACTGGGAAGTTGTCGAGCAATCAATTTAAAGATTCCCAGAGTCGGAGGAATCACTGAGGCTTTAAGAATCGTCGATTTTTGTCAGGAAAATGATTTGCTCGTTTGGTTAGGTGGTATGTTTGAATCCGGAGTCGGCCGAGCGATGAATCTGCATTTTGCAAGTCAAGATTGCTTTACTTTTCCAGGAGACTTGTCTGCTTTTGATCGCTATTTCTATGATGATATCGTCGAACCCAAAGCACGAATCACAAATGGACATTTGAGGATTCCTGGTCAATCAGGGATTGGTGTCACATGGCAAGAAGAGCAGTTGTTAAAGTATGCATATGATCAGAAAACCTATGTAAATAAATAGCGTCAAGAAGATGAATCACGCATGTTTTGTAAACAGTGTGCTATTCATCTTTTTTTTGCTAAAAATCTTGTTACCGATAACAACAATGTAAGCGTTGTCTTTCGGTTAGTTATCTTTTATAGTTGTTTTGTTAACTGAAAGACAAGGGAGGACTGAAATGAATACTGCAGCAATTTATCATCGACCCGAAAGTGAATTTGCTTATTTATACAGTGATACAACGATGCGGATTCGCTTACGTACAAGTAAAGATGATGTCAAACAAGTTTCTGTGATCAGCGGAGATCCATATACGATTTTCTCAGAAAATTGGTATTTAAAAGAACAACCAATGAAAAAAGGATTAAGTACACTTCTTCATGATTACTGGGAAATCGAGTTGACGAGTGATACTAGACGATTGCAATACGGTTTTCACATCGTGGGAATTGATGGGATGGATTGTTTTTACGGAGACCAAGGAATATTCCCTTATCAAGAAGAAACATTGGCGAATGCAAACTATTATTTCCGTATGCCATATTTTCAACAAATCGATCGCTTCAAAGTACCTGAATGGGCAAAACAAACGATTTGGTATCAAATATTTCCTGAACGCTTTGCGAATGGTGATCCAACAAATGATCCTAAAGGTACGTTGCCTTGGGGAAGTAAAGACCCGGATCGAGAAGATTTCTTTGGCGGAGATCTTCAAGGGGTGATCGATCATCTCGATTACCTAGCTGATTTAGGGATCACAGGGATTTATTTCTGTCCTGTTTTTGAAGCAACCTCGAATCACAAATATGACACGATCGATTATTATGCGGTCGATCCACAATTTGGTGATAAAGAGTTATTGAAAGAGTTAATCACAAAAGCGCATGATAAAGGAATCCGAATCATGCTGGATGCCGTGTTCAATCATATGGGTAGTCATGCACCACAATGGCAAGATGTGATCGAAAATGGCGAGAAATCCCGCTACAAAGACTGGTTCCACATCCATTCATTTCCAGTGGATGCCTATCAAATGACAGATGTTCCTGAAACAGCCGAAAATCTGGCATATGATACGTTTGCTTTTACGCCATTCATGCCTAAGCTCAATACAGCAAATCAAGAAGTACAAGATTATTTATTAGATATTGCCACGTATTGGGTCAAGGAATTTGATATCGATGGGTGGCGGTTAGATGTAGCAAATGAAGTGGATCATCATTTTTGGAAGAAATTCAGAGAAGCGGTCACTATGATCAAACCTGATATTTATATTTTAGGCGAAATCTGGCATTCTTCTCAAGCTTGGTTACAGGGCGATGAATTCCATGCGGTGATGAACTACGCCTTTATGGATTCGATCAAAGACTATTTCGTCCATAAAAAAATCACACCCACTCAAATGGTCAGTGGCATGAATCATCAGCAAATGCTTTATCGTGATCAAGTCAATGAAGGGACATTCAATTTATTGGATTCTCATGATACAGCCAGAATCTTGACTTTGTGTAAAGAGGACAAGGAACTGATGAAATCAGTGTTAGCTTTCATGTTCTTACAAAAAGGGGCGCCTTGTATCTACTACGGAACAGAAATCGGCATGACAGGTCATGATGATCCTGACTGTCGAAAATGTATGGTCTGGGAAAAGGACCAGCAAGATCTTGAATTGCAGGGGTTCGTCAAAGAATTGATCTGTGTGCGTAAACAAGTGCAACAAGTGTTGATTGAAGGGGATCTGACTTGGCGCTCGGTCGACGATAAAAACGAACAAATTCACTTGACTCGTCATCTCGATCAGCAAACCATTCATGCTTATTTCAATCAAGGAACAGAACCGTACTTGGTCGATTTAGAAAATGATGTTTTGTTCAGCCAAAATTGTGACATCTTAAAAGACGGCAAAGCTGAAGTCCAAACGAATGGATTTTTGATCCTTTGTTAAGTTGTTATCGGTAACATAGAGAAAGCGTTTGCAAATCAAGCTTTTGTAAACATATAATCAAATTGTAAGAGGAATAGAATAGAATCGGAGGAAAAAAAATGAGTAAACAGTTGCTAAAAAAAATCGGGTTAGGTGCATTATCTTTAGGGTTTATCGGGGGACTTGCTGCCTGTGGGAATGGCGGGTCTTCAACTGCAGCAAATGAAGAAGATGGAAAAACATTAACGATTTCTGTCGATTCTGGCTACAAAGATTATGTCGATGAGATCAAAACAAAATTTGAAGAAGATAACGACGTAAAAATCAAGTTAGTCGAAAAAGACATGTTCGAACAATTAGAATCGCTTGCGTTAGATGGTCCTGCCGGAAAAGCACCAGATGTCATGATGGCAGCTTATGACCGGATCGGCGCATTAGGGCAACAAGGACATTTGGCAGAAGTGAAATTGGGGAACGAAGCAGATTACAATGATACGGATAAAGCTCAAGTAACGTACGAGGATAAAATCTATGGAGCACCGGCAGTTATCGAGACACTAGTTTTATACTATAACAAAGATCTAGTTGACACTGCACCGACAACTTTCAAAGATTTGGAAGCGTTAGCAAAAGATGAACGTTTCAATTTTGAATCTGAAGAAGGAACGAATACAGGATTTTTAGCAAAATGGACTGATTTTTATTATTCATATGGCTTGATTTCTGGTTACGGTGGATATGTCTTTGGTGAAGATGGAACAGACCCATCTGAAATTGGGTTAAACAATGCAGGAGCAGTAGAAGGAATCACTTATGCTACAGATTGGTTCCAAAATGTTTGGCCTAAAGGAATGCAAGATATCAAGAGTGCTGGCGATTTTGTCAACCAACAGTTCATGTCAAACAAGGCAGCAGCGATTATCGATGGCCCATGGCAAGCACAAACTTATCAAGAAAACGACCTCAATTATGGCGTATCAAAAATCCCAACATTGAATAATGGTGAATCTTATCAACCATTTGGTGGAGGAAAAGGTTGGGTCGTAAGTAACTACTCTAAGAATAAAGAAGTGGCTCAAAAATGGTTAGATTATGTAACCAATACAGAAAACCAAGAAAAATTCTTTGAGATGGTCAACGAAGTACCAGCCAATCAAGCGGCTCGTGAAACAGCAAAAGGCACAAATGATGAATTGACGACTGCAGTTATCGAACAATATGAAACAGCACAAGCAATGCCAAATATTCCAGAGATGGCAGAAGTTTGGACAGGCGCAGAAAACTTGATGTTTGATGCTGGTTCAGGCAGAAAAACACCAAAAGAATCGGCTGACGACGCGGTGAAGACGATCAGCGAAGCAATTGAGCAAAAATATTAATTAGATCATCAAAAAGGTTGGAGCTGTGAAGGAAATTGCTTCTCAGCTCCATGTTTTACCTTTGATGAACGTGAGATGATTTTATAGAAAAGGCGCTTCAACATACAGCACCTGTTTTTAGTATCAAGAGGGGGGAACAACACCATGCAACAAGAAGATACAGCGGTCAATGTCAAAGGCACGATGTTACGTTCGATCATTCCAGGACTGGGTCAATTTGCAAATGGTCAAGTATTTAAAGGGGTCGTATTTTTAGCACTATTTATCGGATTTATCATCCAAATGGTTTTAGGTGGTTTTCAATCCTTAATAGGTTTAGTTACCTTAGGGAGTGTCCCAATGGAAGATCACTCATTATTTATGTTGATCCAAGGAACTTTGCAATTGATTGTGACAGCCTTGTTTTTATTTTTTTATTTCATCAATCTAGTAGATGCAAAACGTGTCGCAGTCATGAGAAAAGAAGGGAAAAAGATCAATCGAACAATGAAGGAAGTCATACATAATGTGGGTGATGAAGGCTTTCCTTATCTCTTGACGCTTCCAGCGTATCTATTGATGATTTTCACGATCATCTTTCCGGTTCTAGTGACATTATTTACAGCATTTACAAACTATGATTTCCAACACATCCCACCAGCAAGTTTGATCGACTGGGTGGGAGCAGAAAACTTCTTCAGTATTTTCTTTTTAAGTTCTTATCGAAATACATTTGTTGCCGTGTTCTCTTGGACCGTCATCTGGACGCTTTGTGCCACTACTTTACAAATCACGTTAGGCGTATTTACAGCAGTGATCGCGCACCAGAAATTTATCAAATTCAAACGTGTTTTTGGAATTATTTTCCTTTTACCATGGGCAGTCCCAGCATTTATCACGATCATGAGTTTTTCAAACATCTTTAACGATAGTGTGGGAGCGATCAACACGCAAGTTATTCCATTCTTGAATAATATTCCCTTTGTAGATATTGCCTCCGTTCCTTGGAAAACTGATCCGAACTGGACAAAAGTCGCAATCATCTTGATACAAGGCTGGTTAGGTTTTCCTTACATCTATGTGATGGTCACAGGTATCTTACAATCGATTTCTGAAGATCTTTACGAAGCAGCGAAAATCGACGGTGCGAATGCTTGGCAGCGCTTCTCAAGTATCACGTTGCCAGCAATCTTTCTTGTAGCAGCACCAACGTTCATCACACAGTATACAGGGAACTTCAATAACTTCTCCATGATCTACCTCTTCAATAATGGGGGACCGGGAAGTGTCGGTGGTGGTGCAGGATCAACAGATATCTTGATTTCGTGGATCTATAAATTGACCACGGGGACCTCGCCACAGTATTCGATGGCTTCTGCGATCACGCTGATCATTTCGATGATCGTCATTGCCGTTTCTCTGTTGGTATTCAAGAAAACTAATGCGTTCAAAATGGAGGACTAGTCATGAAAAAATTTAGTACGAGTGCTAAGTTCCAACGGAGACTTTCGCATTTCTTCACTTATGTGTTTTTGATCCTATTGTCGATCATTATCATCTATCCGTTATTGATCACAGCTAGTACTGCTTTCAAACCAGGCAATATTGCTGCTTTTAGTTTGGATTTCTCCGGTGATTGGACCTTAAATAATTTTTCTCGCTTATTCAATGAAACCTTGTATGGCACGTGGTATAAAAATACGTTGATCATTTCTGTTTTAACGATGGTCATTCAAGTAACTGTTGTGACACTTGCTGGTTATACGTATAGTCGTTATCGTTTCATCGGAAGAAAATCAAGTTTGATGTTCTTTCTAGTGATCCAGATGGTACCAACGATGGCAGCATTGACCGCTTTTTATGTGATGGCCTTTCTATTAGGTGCATTGGATCGTTATTGGTTCCTGACAATGATCTATATCGGTGGGGGAATCCCAATGAACACTTGGCTGATGAAAGGATACTTCGATACAGTCCCAATCGATTTAGATGAATCAGCTAAATTGGATGGTGCAGGACACTTTAGGATTTTCTTGCAAATCGTCTTACCATTAGTCAAACCAATGATCGCAGTCCAAGCGCTTTGGGCATTTATGGGACCATTTGGTGACTTCATGTTGGCACGTTTCCTACTTCGTACGCCTGAAAATCAAACAGTCGCAGTTGGATTACAAACCTTTATTTCTGATGTAACCAACCAACGCGTTTCTCTGTTTGCGGCGGGAGCAATCTTGATTGCTGTACCAATATGTTTATTGTTCTTCTTTTTACAAAAAAACTTTGTGACCGGACTGACATCAGGCGGGACCAAAGGTTAGGAGTCGTTTGCTATGGATAAATTCCCACTCAATTACTTTTCAAGCTTAAGAAGTCCAAAACAGTTGTTTTTAGGTAGAAAACAACTCACTTGGCCAAAATTTATCGTGATCTTTCTGTTTCTGATTTCTTTTATGGTCATGCCGATTACTTTATTTTATACGAATCAAGTCTCGGCGATCCCGATGGAACAATTCTTATCGGTGAATACGTTGATCGATCAGGAAGGGGTGGCACGCTTACGTGAACTACAACTTACGAACGGTCGCTTAACAGCTGACTCTGAGATCATCAGTGTAACAAACGATGTCATCATCGGAACAGCACTGACGCCAGAAGAAATGGCAGAAAGAGGAGCCGCAATCAATTTTGAAGAGACCAGCTGGACGATCCGTCAAGAAGAGGATGGACAAACACGAGAATACAATATGTCATATCCCTCCTCATTTGATTTTATGAGAATAACAAGTCCTAAAGAGTTTGAACAGTTTTTAGAGAATGAATTTTATGCGAGTAATCGACCGATGATCATTTTATCTTACAGTTTGACGTTAGGTATTTTATTGTTTATCATGACTGGCTTGATTTTGTTCGGCGCTGCCTTCTTTTTATGGCTAACAAGAAAAAGCAAATTCTCTTCCATAAAAAACTTTAAAGAGAGCGCAAATTTGATGTTGAATGTTCTAGGTGTGAGTTCGATAATTGCTGGTTTTGTCGGTTTTATCCATTTTGATTTTGTCTTGATGATGGGCATCCAGTCGACCATAGCCGTTTTATTGTTACTATGGATTTTCGCTAAAACTGGCTTCAAAGATTCAAAAGCGATCCAAGTCTGATCGAATCAAAAAATGAAGAATGTAAGAGGGAAAGCAGAAATGTCTTCCTCCTTACATTCTTTATTTTTGTGTTTCTGAAATTTTCAAAAAGCTTTTATTTATTACCTGTAATCTGTTGATTCTTTGACGAAATAGGTATAACGTAATAGTGTAATTTTTGTTTTAGGAGGATCATTATGTTAGAAAAAACAATTTATCATCAACTATTTTCGCACTCTTTTTCACTTCCAGTAGAAGTCACGTATTGGGATGGAACGACGAAGCAGTATGGGGATACCGATAACCCTCCACAAATCAAAATCACGTTCAATGAAGAGATCCCAATCAAAGAGTTGACGAAAAATGCTTCTCTTTCTTTAGGGGAAGCTTATATGGATCATCGCATTGAAATCGAAGGGAATATCCAATCATTGATCAACGATGCATACAGTCATACCGATAGTTTCTTGCGTAGCAAAGATTATCTGAAGTGGTTACCAAAAAAAGAGAAACACACAAAGCAACAAAATAAAGCGGATATCCATGCTCATTATGACCTAGGTAATGATTTTTATCGCTTATGGCTTGATTCAACGTTGACGTATTCTTGTGCTTATTTCAAAACTCCAGAAGATAGTCTGGAGCAAGCACAGATCAATAAAGTCCATCATATTTTAGATAAGCTATTTATCAAAGAAGGAGAATCCCTCTTGGATATTGGTTGTGGCTGGGGAACGTTACTATTTACTGCGGCAAAAGAATATCATGTCAAAGCGACTGGTATTACTCTCAGTGAAGAACAATACAACTTCATCACCAATAAAATCAAAGAAGAGCATCTAGAAGACCAATGTCGTGTGTTTCTAATGGATTACCGTGAGTTGAAAGGGGAGACTTTCGATCATATCACCAGTGTGGGGATGTTCGAACACGTAGGGTCAGAAAATCTACCTGAATATTTCAAAGTAGTCAAAGATTTGTTGAAACCTAAAGGAACTGCTTTGATCCATGGAATCAGCCGACAACAAGGTGGTGCAACGAATGCGTGGATCAATAAATATATTTTCCCTGGCGGTTATGTACCTGGTGTGACGGAACTGATTAAGGATATCACGGAAAACGATCTACAAGTGATCGACCTAGAAAGTCTACGTCGTGATTACCAATGGACATTACAACATTGGACGCAACGTTTCCATGCGGTTCAAGAGCAGGTGACTCAGGAGATGGGTGATCGGTTCTATCGTATGTGGGATCTTTATTTACAAGCCTGTGCCGCATCTTTTGAATCGAGCAATATCGATGTGATCCAGTACTTGTTAGTCCATCCAGGGAACAATTCGATCCCAATGCATCGGAAATAACTAACTAATATTTGTTTTTTTATTTAAATGAAAAGAACCTGTTTTTACTTTTTTACGTAAAAACAGGTTCTTTTTTAGTTGTAAAATCAGACTGTAGACTGATTTTTCATGGTATTGGCTGACAGTATTCACTCTTTTCGTTATACTGAGAATAGATACCTAATAAAAAGGAGAATTGTTATGAAATCAAAAGTTATTTTTACAGGCTTATTTTCTTTACTACTTTTGGCGGGATGCCAGCCAAACCAAACAACTACCCCTTCAAGTACGACCAACCAGTCGTCAGAAACGACAGTAACTTCTACGAATAAGACAGAAGAATCTAGCACAACTGCTGCTTCTACTGATTCATCTTCTTCACAAACAGCAAACCCTGATATTAAAGTTTCTGCGGATCGCGCGATTGAATTATTCCAAAACAAATACCCAGATGCAGCCATCACTAGCTTAGAACTGGATAGTGATTGGGGAAGCTACTTTTACAAAATTGAGGGTGTCGATGATCAAAACGAATATTCAGTGAAAATCAATGCGATGGACGAAAAACTTGAGGCAGAAAATCCAGAGCAATTAGATCGTGACGAACAAAACGGTCAGAAAAAATCAGAAGATGGTTTAGATGTCAGCAATCTGATCTCGATTGAAGAAGCTGGGAAAATCGCTGTTGAAAAAGTTGGCGCTGGAACTGCAACAGATTGGGACCTTGATAAAGAATTAGGAACTACTTATTGGGATGTCAAAGTGAAAAATGGCAACCAAACGACAAATGTAAAAATCAATAGTCAAACCGGAGAAGTATTGTCTTCAGAGGTCGATGATTGATCGAACATGCGATAAATTTTTATTGATTTTGTTCGCTTTAATGATACACTAGAAAAAACGCTTTATTAAAAGGAGAGAATATCTTGAGCTTAACGACTACTTTCTTAAATCATTCTTTTGAAAATCCCTTGATGAACGCTTCTGGTGTCCATTGCATGACTACAGCTGAATTAGATGAACTTGCACATTCGAATGCGGGCGCCTTTATTACAAAAAGTTGTACCATCAATGAGCGAGCAGGAAATCCTGAACCACGTTATTATGATGTGCCACTTGGTAGTATCAATTCGATGGGCTTACCAAACTTAGGTTTTTCCTATTATCTGGATTATGCATTGGCCTACGAGAAAGAGCATGGACAAGAACAACCATTGTTTTTCTCGATTGCCGGTATGAGTGCAGAGGAAAATCTGGAAATGTTGAAGTTGATCGAAGAAAGTGATTACCAAGGGATCACTGAGCTGAATCTTTCATGCCCGAATGTTCCAGGAAAACCGCAGCTAGCTTACGATTTCGAGGCAACAGCAGCTTTATTGAAAGAAGTCTTTCAAGTGTTCTCTAAACCGTTGGGGATCAAACTTCCTCCTTATTTTGATTTCGCCCACTTTGATCAAATGGCGGAAATCTTGAATCAGTACCCGATCGCCTATGTGAACTCGATCAATAGTGTGGGAAATGGCCTTTATATCGATACTGATAGTGAAACAGTCGTCATCAAACCAAAAGATGGTTTTGGTGGACTTGGAGGCGAATACATCAAACCTACTGCGTTAGCGAATGTCCGGGCATTTTATACCCGCTTGAAACCAGAGATCAAAATCATCGGTACTGGCGGTATCCGCAATGGACAAGATGCTTTTGAACATTTATTATGCGGCGCAAGCATGTTACAGATCGGCACGGAACTTCACAAAGAGGGAGTAGCTATTTTTGATCGTATCAGTAAAGAATTGGAGACGATCATGGCGGAAAAAGGCTACCATTCAATCGACGAATTTAGAGGGAAATTACGCTCGATGTCGTAAGATCTCTTCCATGCTTATAACTAGAGAAGACACTTGAAGCATACAGCTGCTTCAGGTGTTTTTCTATTAGAATGAGAAAATAAGCGTAAAGATTGTTGCTTTTTCTGTCATATGAGAAAATAACCGTAACTGAGGAGGGAGAGCATGAAAGATGCAACATATCTTGCGAATGGTTTAAAAACAAAGCAATTCAGCTCGGAAGAACTTTTTATAGAAACAAAACGAAAAATCGAAAAGCTCAATCCAGAAATCAACGCATTTGTCACCCTTGAATCAATTGATTTCCAAGCAAATGTAAAGCAGCCACCACTGGAGACAGATTCACTACTAGGAGGAATACCATTTCCTTTAAAAATGCTAGGACAAGAAAAAAAAGGCTGGTTAGCAACTTCCGGTTCACGAATTTTTGAACAACATCGAGCGTCTAAAAATTCGAATTATGTCCAAGCAGTTGAAAAGGCTGGCTTAGTCCCATTTGGACAAACGAATGCGCCTGAATTTGGCTTTAAGAACATTACCGATCCACAATTATATGGACCTGCACGAAACCCATGGAACTTGGCATATTCTCCAGGAGGATCAAGTGGCGGAGCTGCGGCAGCAGTTGCGGCAGGGATCGTTCCTATGGCAGGTGCCAGTGACGGCGGCGGTTCGATCCGTATCCCAGCCTCATTTTCTGGCTTGATTGGCTTGAAACCATCAAGAGGAACCATGCCAGTCGGTCCAAATGCTTGGCGAGGGTGGCAAGGAGCCTCCATCGACTTCGGATTAACGGTTTCCATGAGGGATACAAAAGCGTTGTTCCAAGCATTACAAGGAATCAATAGTGGGGCACCTTATCAAGTGACACCAGCATTTTGGCAAAAACACCCAGTGAAAGAACGTTTGAAAATCGCTGTCTGTGTTGATTCGCCAATTGGCTCGAAGGTGAGCGAAGAAGCTCAAATCGCAATTAAAAAAGCGCGGCAGTTTCTGGAACAATCTGGGCATGAAATTGTTGAGATTCCTTATCCTTTAGATGGACGTACATTGATCAACTCGTATTATCAAATGAATGGTGCTGAAACGGCAGCAATGATCGAGTCGATCGAAAAAGGGTTGCAGCGGGGGATAGAAAGCAACGAGCTAGAACCAATCTCATGGACATTATGGCAATATGGTAAAAAACTTTCTGCAGCAGACTATGTGCATTCATTGCACGTATGGGATCATGCAGCTGTCACAATGGAAAGCTTGTTTGAGTCCTTTGATTTGTTTCTTTCGCCAACCACTGCGGATACTGCGCCTAAAATCACAGCTGACTTACAAAGTGACTCGATCCGTCAGCAGATGGCTGATGTCCCTCATTTATCGGCAGATGAAGGGTTGGCAGTCGTGTCAGCGATGTTTGAAGAGAGCTTGACGATCACTCCTTATACACAATTAGCGAACTTAACTGGGCAACCTGCAATCAGCCTACCTACACATGTTAGTGAACAAGGATTGCCACTAGGGATTCAGTTTATGGCTGCCAGAGGAAGAGAAGACTTACTGTTTCAGATTGGTGAATTATTTGAAAGACATGGTTTGTTTTATCTTCCAAAAGGAATCGAAAAAGAGTAAGAGATTAAGGGAAAAATAATTCGTGCAATTTTTAAAGCGGAGTAGCACTTAGGCGTAATACTCAACCGAGAATTTTATCGATCAATAAAGAACCAGTGCAACAGAAAAGACGAAAAATGTGATGTTTTAGCTGAATTTTTCGTCTTTTCTCTGTTGCTTTTTACTGTTAGATAAGAAGCATACAAAAAAATAAAATGACAGTTGGATTATGGTGGATTTTCAGGTAGAATAAAAAGCGAAAGTATGTTCGGAGGTGAAGTGTATGAAAACTCCTTTAACGATCGAGCTTGAATCATCGTTGTATCATTATTGTATCGAACAAGGAGGAATCGTTGTCGAGGAAGTGACAATGCCTGAGGATCATGGGATCGTTGACACTTTAAGTTGTCTAATGAAATTTGATGGAACAAGAGAATGGCGTTGTTATGAATTGAAAGTCACAAAAGCTGATTTTCGCTCAACTGCTAAATTGTCCTTTGTTGGCCACTATAATTATTTTGTTTTACCAAAAAATTTATATGAAGAAGTCAAAAGTGAGATCCCACCAGAAATTGGTGTATTAGTTTATCGTTCTTATGCACTGGAAGAGGAAATGCCTGTGCCTGGAACTTTTATTATTGCAAAAAAAGCAATGCGCCGTGAATTAGGCGTGGTAGAAGAGGCATTGACTAATCGTTTTATGGCTTCTTTGTTTAGAGAAGTCAGAAAAGCTAAGCAAATGGAACGGGGAGTGAAATATTTCCCTTCAGACCAACTATATAAAGAATTGAAAAAACGGTCAGAAACGCAAGACCCCTTCTCAAAAGAACGTTATTATGAACGCTTTATCGAAGAAATCGAAAGTCAAGCAATCCATGATCTGCAAGAAGAAAATCGTGCCTTGCGACAAGAACAGGACTGGTTGCGCCAGCAACGTCATATTCGACGTCTGCCAACTGAACCATTGGAGTGAATAATATATGTATTATCCTTATTTACGTGGTAAACAATTCGATCTACTTGCATTAAAAGAAAGTTTGAATCGTGGACTTTTATCCACTAAGATCCAGCCCATCATTGAGCCAGTACGTGATTCGGCGACGCTAAAAAATGTTGTCGAATTGTTTCAAAAAAAGAATCATCCGCTGATTATCATAAAGAATCCGCAAGTGGGGCAGTTCAAACTGTTCGATCAACCGATCCACACGTGGGCAATCAGTGAAGATAGCTCGTTAGCAGAGGCAGAGATCATTACGCCGAGCAATTATGAAAGAGTGATTGAGGCGCCACCGCCATTCATTATTTTTGATGGACAACATCAACCTAGAGAAAATGCGATTTGGCAAGCTTTGATCGAAACAAATGCGACATTTTTCATTCCTGATTCTAGTCGCTTACGCATGCAATTGCCTGAGAATAAAATCATTGTCCGTGATCAATTTCAAACGAGACGACATGTAGAGAATTATGCAGAAAAAAATGATGATTTCTTTAGCGATGATCATCTTTTCTTTCAAATGGATGGCTATCATGGGTTTTCCGATTTTACGATCGAAGGCAGTCGTTACTTCGATAAAGGATTTCCCAGTCGAGCGTTAGCCTTACATCTTACATACATCGATGCCTATGGGAATATGCGAATCAAACACTTCGTTTCAGATACCAATGATTCCGCAAAAGATCAAGCATTGAAATTTATGGAAGCAGCCAATAAAATGTATGTATGGTTGATGAAGAATCATCAACAAGTTTTTATCACGGAAGGATTACTTGAACTTATCAGCTTGTATCACCAACAAAAATTCCCAGGTCTGGGGGTTTTGAAGAAATGGACGTTGTTACATCATCTTGAATTAGTCAGTCAGCTTTTAGAGCATCCGACAGACTGGTTGCGTAGTGGTTCAAGAATAGACAAGCTATACGAATTGATTACAGATCAATAAAAGGAGCAGAGATATGTACCTTAGAAAAACAACAGTAGCTGATTTGCCGAGAGTGTTGCAAATCATCGATCAAGCCGCAGCATATCTTGCTGAGCAAGGATTACCTCAATGGCAAGGGGAGCAAAAGCCATCAAAAGAACGAATCATCGAAGACATTGAAAGACAAGAAAGCTTTGTCTTGATTGACGAAGAAGTCATTGTTGGCACTGCGGCGCTAGTTGCCGGCATCGATCCGGTCTATACAGCAATTGCCGGAAATTGGGAGGGGAGAGAGCCGTATCTTTCCATCCATCGAGTTGCTCTTGATCAAAACGTCAGAGGGAAAAGACTTGGAAAACAATTATTAGAACATTTATTGACCGTTGCCACATGTCAAGGAATCAAGGACGTTCGGATCGATACGTTTCCCACCAATCATCCAATGGAAAAAACGATATACTCGGCAGGTTTTCATTATTGTGGCATGATTGAATTTCCATTCCCACACGGAGAAAGAAAAGCGTATCAAAAAGTATTGTGAAACGAGTAAAATCAAAAGCAAGCCAACTGTTCAGCGATGATCCGCTGCCTGGATGGCTTGCTTTAATTTTTTTGTCTCGATTTCTAACGTCTGATTGTTTTCAAATGAGATCAAGGTAGGAATAAGTGTTAATTTTTCAAGTTCTTTTTGATCTTTTTCAAAGAGCGCGAGCCGTTGCCTGATTTTATCTGGTGAGTCGCCGCGAAGTACAAATCGTTCATACAACTTTTCTTTTGCTACTGTGATGAAGACAGGTACGATACAACGACCAAATTGTTCATACAGGTGCCAAAAACCTGGGGCTGTTAGGACAGTGAAGCAGTCACCCTGTGCAAGCTTCGTTGAGATCTCCTGTTTACTTGAGCCATAATAGTGATCGGCGTACCGATCCCATTCGGCAAATTCCTGATGGGCGATCATTTCTTCAAAGGTCTCTTGAGAAACAAAATGGTAATCAAGGTGATTTTTTTCATTTTTTCGTGGGGGACGGGTCGTATACGTAATGATCTTTTGTTGTGGAGAAAAAATTGCATGAGCGAGCGTCGTCTTTCCGGAACCAGAAGGCCCAATAAATACATAACATTTATTCATAGGAAATATTCCTTTCTATAGTTACATGATCAAAGACATGTACATAACTAATATATACCGAAAAGTGGAAATCTGTCATTTAAAATAAAAAAACTTAACCAATTTAAACAAGTCATCTGTTCAAACCAGCCAAGTTCAGTATACTTAAGACTCTAGATAAAAGATAGCTTTATACCAGTATTCCGGTAACAATTGCGCTTAAAAAGCTGACTAATGAAGCGGTGAACAAAATTTTCAATCCATGTTTTGCTACAAGATTACCTTTTTCTTCATTCAACCCTTTCATTGCCCCTGAAATGATCCCAATTGAAGAGAAGTTCGCAAATGATACTAAGAAGACTGATAAGATAGCGGTGGTACGTTCTGTAAATTCAAAAGTCCCAGTCGATAATTCAGTCATTGCTACAAACTCATTTGTCACAAGTTTTGTTGCCATGATACTACCGGCATCAACCGCTTCTTTCCAAGGAATCCCACTGATAAATGCAAATGGCGCAAAAATATACCCTAAAATCTGTTGGAAGGTAATCCCAAAAATCCCGTTGAACAAGGCATTGATCATAGCAATCAATGCAACAAAACCGATCAACATTGCAGCCACCGTGATCGCTACATGGAAACCATCTAAAATATATTCGCCTAACATTTGGAAAAATGTTTGTTCTTTGTCTTCTTCAATCACTAATTCATCTTCTTTTTCGTCTAACTCATAAGGATTGACGATCGAAGCAAGAATATACCCACCAAAAAGATTCAACACTAAAGCAGTGATCACGTATTTTGAATCGATCAACGCCATATAGGAACCAACGATGGACATCGAAACAGTCGACATAGCGGAAACACTCATCGAGAACAGGCGCTTTTCTGTCAAGAAAGGCAGTTCCTTTTTGATGGAGATAAAGACTTCTGATTGACCTAAAATCGCTGAAGCCACACCATTATAAGATTCTAATTTCCCCATGCCATTGATTTTACTCAATCCTAGACCGACTGCTTTCATAAATAAAGGAAGAATCTTGATGTAACGCAAAATCCCAATAATGGCAGAAATAAAGACGATCGGCATCAAAACATTCAGGAAGAATGGGGCACTTCCAACGTTTGCTACACCACCAAAAACGAAATTGACACCTTCACCGGCAAATGCCAATAAGTGATCAAATAGCTTGGCTAACATCCCAACAACTGCTGTACCAAAAGTCGTACGTAATAAAACAAACCCAAACGCAAATTGCAACACAAGCATGATGATCAATGGTTTGCGTTTGATGGCTTTTCGATCGCTACTGATCAAAACCGCCAACCCAAAAATTAAAAGTAAACCTATTATTCCAATAAACTGACTCAAAAAAATCACTCCTTACCAAATTCCGTTTAATTCTACATGTTATTTTTAAAGAATACGAATCTTTTGAGAGAAATTTCATGAGATTTTTAGACTAAAGCGTATACATGGAAGAGAGGGGAAAGACAGGTGTCTTTTAATGGGCAGGAGTGGATCAAGAAATCCTAAATTATTGATTTTATCTAACGGTGTTGGCATATATGTATGCATATATTTGTTAGTAAACTATGACCAGAAGCTGTTAGACAAATAACTTCTTTACTTTATTGTTTTCCTTTGAAAGCAGTAAACGTCAGAAAGCGAAGCAGCTCCTAAAAAAAGGGGTACCCACAAAAATTTGAGCAATTTTCATGGATACCACCCTATTTTTCGAGGTAACTTCTATTTTTCTATCTTAGCCATCTTCGAAGAATTATTTATTGATAATACAAGTTTTCTGAAGGGTAAACCGGCGCACTAGTGATGTCGATACCTAATTGTTTCAGGTTTTGTTCATCATTCTTATTGATCATCACAGTTGAATGTGCTTGCGCACCTTCAAGTTCTGCTAATTTTTCATAAGCAACTTGAGCGATTGGATTTGTGACTGCACTGATCGATAAAGCAATCAACACTTCATTGAGATTCAATGTATCGATTGACGAGTGCAACGCCTTGCTTTTAAGTCCTTGGATCGTTTCCAAGACAAGAGGAGATAACAATGGGATCTCATCGGAAATGTGGGCGAGATATTTGATCGCATTCAAGACAACAGCAGCCGAAGCATCCATCAACTGACTTGTCCGACCTGTAAGGATCACTTGATCAGGAAGTTCGATCGCAATCACTGCTAGCGGTTCCGTACTAGATGCTTGACTAGTTTTTGCATACTCATGGGCAGGGGTCACGACTTTACGGTCTTCAGGACGTAAACCGACTTCTTCCATGATCAATTTGATACGATTGACGGCATCTTCATCTGTCAATCCTTTTTTAAAGTCACACGCTGTTTGGAAATAGCGTCTGATGATCTCTTGTTTTGAGGCTTCCTGTACGACTTCATCATCCGTGATACCGAAGCCCACACGGTTGACGCCCATATCAGTAGGAGACTGGTAGACCGATTCCTTGCCAGTGATTTTTTCGATGATCCGTTTAATGACAGGGAAAGTCTCCACATCACGATTGTAGTTAACAGCCACTTTGTTATACGCGTCAAAATGAAATGAATCGATCATATTGACATCTTTTAAATCGACTGTTGCTGCTTCATACGCAATGTTCAATGGATGCTTCAATGGAACATTCCAAACAGGGAAAGTCTCAAATTTAGAGTAACCTGCGGCATTGCCTTTTTGGCTTTCGTGATACAGTTGGTTCAAGCAGGTAGCTAATTTCCCACTACCTGGACCAGGAGCTGTCACGACAACGATCGGTTTCGTTGTTTCGATGTATTCGTTCTTGCCGAAACCATCCTCTGAAACGATTTTTTCGACATTGATCGGATAATCCTCGATTTCAGCGTGTTTATAGACTTTGATATTACGACGCTCTAATTTGTTGATAAATACTTTAGTTGCTGGCTGTCCGTTATATCGGGTGATCACTACACTATTGATCGATAATCCATATCCTCGTAATTCATCGATCAAACGCAAGATATCCATATCATAGGTAATCCCATAATCACCACGAATCTTATTCCGCTCGATATCACCTGCATACACACAAATCAAAATCTCCGCTTGGTCACGCAACTTTTGCAATAATTTGATTTTAGCATCTTCTTCAAATCCAGGTAAGACACGTTTGGCATGCTTATCATCGACTAATTTTCCACCAAATTCTAGATACAACTTATCATAATGATGAACGCGTTCAAGAATATACGCAGATTGCTCTTCGATATACTTTTCTGAGTCAAAACCAATTTTTTTCACTTGTTTCCCTCCTTAGCTACTCTCGCATTTTTTCATTTTTTGAAGGTTTCGTCAACTATCAATTAAGTATATAAAGAAATTTCAAAGAAAAAACAAAAGAAACATGCTTGTCTCAGAAGGCATTCATTGGTATGATAAGTTTGATAAGGAAGGTGTCCTATGAAAAAAAGACAAAAAAAGAAAAACGCGTACAAACAGTATATACGCTCAATTTTTACAGGATATGAGCATATGCTAGAAGATAGTGAACTAAATGAATTAAAGTTCTCTTACTTAAATGAAGAAACATTACTTACACGAGATGAAAACCAACGCATCCATTTTACAACAAGAGATTTACCCAAAAAATAAAGCTAAGAGCGGGGAATCGCTGACCCGCTCTTTTATGTTTTCTAACTTTCAATTAATACGAGTAAAAGTAATTTTTGTTCTAAGTCAGCGCATACTTAGTAACACTTTTTTCTTAGAAAATGATACTATTGGATTACATAGAATAATTGATGGAAAATTGATGCGTTCAAAAGCAAGAGGAGGCCAGTAAGATGATAGACCCACAGACGAACGAACATTATGATGAAAACGAACAAGAGGAAGCATCTTCGTTTTACGATATCAAAGAAAAAGCAAGTATGAATCTTTCACAATTATTAGAAGATCTACAAGCTTTTGAACAAGCTGTCCGCGAGGAGAATATTCCCGCGATCTATCAGTTATATAATGGACGCTTGAACGATGAGCTTAAAAAAAGCTCAAATGAAAATCATGAGATCGATCAGCTGTTGATGCGTAAGATCCATGACCGTTTCTTGCAAGAATTTCCCTTCATGAAACACACAGAGACCATCTCTCCGACGATGAGTTATTACCAGATCGGCACCTATTTTCATGAGCGAGCAACGATCGGGATCGATGCTAGCTTACCTGAAATCTTTGTATTACCGCAAATCGATGAAGAATGGGAAAATTACGCGACGCAACAAACCCATGATTTTGATAAAAAAATCAATGAGTTAGAGGCAAAAGTGATCACTGCAAAAACAGAGATCGAGCGTTTAGAAGAGGCCATCAAAGAGATCGATCGACAAATCACTGAGTTAGATGATACGAAAGGATTCTTAAATCGTAAAAAAATAGACGAAGAAATCCAAGCGTTAGAACAAAAGAAACAAGCACTCGAAAATGAAAAATTAGGTTGGTTGCCCTATATCGAAGAACCAGAAAAAATCCAAAAACAAAAGCAAACCTTATTACATGAAGAAAAAGCGGACCAGTTACGCGCTGCGATCGTTGAAAAAGAACAACGTCAAATCAAAAAGTATTTTGGTGACATGGAAGGTTTCAGACAGTCGATCCATCGTTTCTTGATGTCGTACCTTGGCAGTGAAAACCCTGAAATAGTAGAAGAGGGAGGGGACGAGTGATGACAAAACAAGAAGATTTAGACCTACAAGAAGTAACAGCTGAAAATCATGGAACGACCGAGCCAGTAGAAGAAGCATCAAGCACCGACAAAGAGATGGCGAATGAAGTAGAAGAAATTCGCGAAGAAGCTAAAATCCATGAAAAAGAAAAAGTCGTCCCAAACTCGACGAATCAAACAGATAATGCGCGTTCAACGATCGAGCAAGCGGTCAATGAAAATCAAGCATATCTTTCTGGTAAACAACATGATCACGAAGACATCGTTGACTTGATTGCAGCCGCAGAAGAAGAGTTAGCTGATTTACGATTACGCAAATATTTGATCGAAGCGGATTTCAATGAGTTATTGGTCGCATATCATCGCTATGTGTTAGAAGATAAACCGATTTCTGCCATTGCTAAGACAAGTTTGATCGAATACTTCGCTTACGAGATATTAAAACCATTGAATGATATCGGCTTGGAATTATCCAAACAAGCATATGATGTATGGGAAACAAGATATTTTTCAATCAATTATAGTTTGACCCCACAAAAAGAATTGATGTTCTCCTTTGTGTTACCGACGATCGACCAACGATACCAAGTAGAATCCATCAATTTGATGCGAGTATCCCCAGAACAAATGACGATCGAGATCGATGATGACCGAGTGTTAGCATTGATTCGTCATTGGTCTGTTGAACGAGTGTTTTCGGCTAGTCAGATCACGATTTTCAATCACAAATTGAATCAATTATTTGCTTATGCACGTAAATTAGGCTTTACGGTCGATCAAACCTTGTTAGACAACACGAAGCCACTAAGATTAGATATTGCAAGTAAGTTTCCAGCTACGCAAGAAGTATTAGATGATATTTTTATTGTCACAATGAAAAATCCGCAGTATGATATGGAGAAATTGGATGACACGACTTATAAGGTGTTACTGGATAAAGGTCAGTCGCTCCAAATTTCTCTTAAAGACACAACACAGACAGATCTAGCGATTTCTTCTGGTGACTATCATCGTTCAGTGATCGATTTCTTTATCAATTATGAATTTTTAGTGCCTTTGATGGTCCGCAAAAATTGATGGCAAAAGAACGGTCATGCAGTATTTGCTTCAGAAAGATCAGTTCAGATGATCGATGAAAAAAGAGCCAAGGAATCGGTTTCTCCTTGGCTTTTTTTATACTTAGGAGGGGTAAAATGAAAAGGATAGGAACCAGTTTACTCATTGTCTGTTCGATGTTGCTTTTCTTTACCAGTTGTATAAATCAAGAGACAAAAAAAGCTGACCCAAAACCGTCATCCATGGTGATGAATGAAACAGCAACTATCACCTTGCAAGAAGATGGGGTTGATACCTTAGTAAAAAAAGTGACGTTCCATACAGGAGAAAATTTACTGGACGTGCTGGAACAAAACTTTAGTGTGGAAGAAGACAAAGGATTTATCACCTCGATTAATGGTCAGAGCCAAAATACCGAAGAGAAAAAATATTGGATGTTCAGTGTGGATGGTAAAAATACAAAAGTAGGCGCAAAAGAAACGATATTAAAAAATAATCAAACCGTCATCTTTAATTTAGATACTCTTTGATGTTGTTAAGAATGAAGGGAAGAAAAAGCAATGGAGAATTTGAAGAAGAGCGGAATGTTTTCTGTATTGGCAGCGTTAGGTGCCAACCTCTTAGTTGCGTTTAGTAAATTTGTCGGTTATGCCATCAGTGGCAGTGCCGCTATGTTGAATGAAAGTATCCATAGTATCGTTGACTGTAGCAATCAAGTATTACTACTAGTCGGTGACAAACGTGCGAATCGTGGTCAAAGCGAATTACACCAATTTGGCGAAGGACGAGCAAAGTATTTTTTCAGTACGATTGTTGCCATGATGTTGTTTTTTGGTGGGGGCGCGCTAGGTGTGATGGAAGCTTTTGAAAAACTTACCCATCCCGCCCACGAAGTTGGTAATCCTTGGATCGTCATCCTGATTCTATTATTTGGTCTAGCTGTAGAAGGGAGTTCATTGCGAATAGCAATGAAAGAAATCCGCGAATTGAACACTGAGAACCTTTCAACCATGCGCTTTCTACGTGAAAGTCGTCACAGTGAGATCCTTGTGATCTTCACCGAAGATCTCTGTGCTGTAATTGGTCTCATTCTTGCCTTAGTCGGCACCGGATTGACCATGGTGACAGGGATTGCAGCTTTTGATGCCATCAGTGGACTATTGATCGGCTTTTTATTGATGGGTGCTGCTATCTTTCTGGCAAAAGAATTTTATAGTTTGATTATTGGCGAGAGCGTGACTACAACAGATTTGAAAAAGATCAAATTTGCTTTTGAGCGAAATGAAGTGAATCGCGTCATTGATATCAAAACTGTGCATTTAAGTCCGACAGAGATTTTAGTTGCCGCCAAAATCGACCTATTTGAGAGTAAAGAATATCAAGTACACATGATCATCAATGATATTGAGCGGACGATCCGTGAACAATTAAAGGATAAAAAAATCTATATTTACATTGAAACAGATAAATATGATCCAAATTATTCGCAAATAAATAAAACACAAGAAAATATGGTAGAGAACGTCGAGAAATAATTTAGAAACTAGCGTTATTTTTTACTTATAAAAAAGTTTGATGTCAAAAAAACAACTCGTTTATTTATAGTGTAAAATCATCTGAAAGGTAGGAGGAAAATGAATTTCCTCTTATCTTTTTCGATGATTTTTATTTTTTTTAATCGTTCTCCTTTGAAAATGAGAAAAATATCATGTTGTTTAACGATAAAACGGCTACATTTTTATTTATTTATGTTACAATTAGTCCGCTATTTATTTGTTGTTAATTGAAGGAGATATCGTTAATGAATAAACAGAAACGGGCGCCTTGGCAGGATTCGCTACATGCTGCGTTGCCACTTTGCCTTAGTTATATCCCAGTTGGATTAGCTTGCGGGGTCTTACTGCAACAAGTTGGTTTTGATCCACTCTTAGCTGGTCTATTATCCATCTTAGTATTTTCTGGCGGCGCACAATTCTTAGTTGCCTCTATGCTAGCCACACAAGCGCCATTTTCAACCACACTTTTAATGGTTTTTTTCTTAGAACTACGGTATATCTTGCTAGGATCGAGTCTTTCAGGCTTTATGAAGAAAGAAAAGCGATTCTTTTTAGCTGTGTTCTCTCAATCATTGAATGACGAAAATTATGCAGTCAATTATTTGAAATACTCAACTGACCCTACTTGGGACAAGCGAAAAGCGTTGTATGTCAATTGGTTTTCAATGGGGGCTTGGGCGATCAGTAACATGGTCGGAAATATTTTTGGATCAGTGATCCGAGTGGATACAGATTTGGTCCATTTCGCTTTGACCGCTATGTTTATTTTTATGTTCATCATGCAAATGAAGAATGCTTTACTCATCTTCACAGGGATCTTTTCTGGGATACTCAGTGTCATATTCATGGTACTTTTCCAAAACACTTTCGGTTTGATCGTTGCAACGTTGATTGCTTCTTCAGCAGGTTTTGTATTAGAAAGAGCCTTCAAGAAGGAGAAAGAAAAGAAATCCAGCAAAGAGACCCAACCTTTGAATGAGCCATTGTTCCATTTCCCAGAACAGGAGGTGCAACATCATGACTGAGTGGTACTTGTTGTTATTGGTGATCAGCTTATTTGTCGTTGCCTACATTCCACGTGTTTTTCCTATGCTTTATTTTACACATCGAAAAGTGCCTAAATGGTTTAGTGAGTGGATGAAGTATGTACCAGTCGCTTTGTTTGCAGCGTTAGCCTTCAAAGATGTTTTTATCACACATGAACATTTAGATATCGCTTGGAATATCAAAATCGTTGCGATGCTACTTGTTGCAGGTGTAGCTTATAAGACTCGCTCAATGGCTTTGTCTGTCATTACAGGACTTGCTTCAGTGTTTTTATTATCAATGTTATAGAATTTCTTAAGCTTCTCCAAAAAATTGGGAAGCTTATTTTTTTGTTTTCCTCAACGAGTTGTCCTCTAAGTTTTTTTTGTTATAATAGGGAAGATGTTTATTCTAATAGAGATAGTTGAGGTTGACATATGAATAAGAAATTGATGCAAGGGACATTTTGGCTTACCTTTGCCAATCTACTCTGCAAAGTTTTAGGTGTCGTTTATTTGATTCCTTGGTTAAGTATGATGGGGAACAATCAAGATGGCATGTTAGCAACTACCCTTTATAATGTGGGCTATTTACCTTATGGTCTTTTCCTGATGTTAGGGACAGTCGGGTTTCCAAATGCCATTGCAAAAAAAGTGGCGGTAGCAACGAAAAATGGGGATGAACAAGCATGTAGGGTCATTTTTCGCAGTACGATCAATATTATGTTCGTTATCGGGATCATATCTGCCGTATTGATGTATTTGTTTGCTCCCGCTTTGGCGAAAATCAGTCCGATCTCGAATGTCGATAACGGTATTTTGGCGATTCGTAGTCTCTGTCCTTCCTTAGTAGCGATCCCAGTATTAAGTGCGATGCGAGGTTACTTCCAAGGGAAAAATCATCTTCGCCCTTACGGTACTTCCTTGATCATTGAACAGGTGATCCGTGTGATCGTGATCTTAGCTGGTACGTATTATTTGCGTGTGTTGACAGATGGCACGATTGTGCAAGCGGTATTGATCAGTACTGTTGCTTCTTTCTTCGGTGGACTAGCGGCTATTGGTCATATGTTTGTTGTCGGACGGCAAAACGATTATTTCCGTTTAAAAGATTTCTGGATCTCAAGTCGCTATTTCCAAAAAGACAATCGTTCTGCGTCTGTTTCGATCATTCGAGAAACCTTACCGTTCATCTATGTTGGTTCGGTGATCACGATCGTGCAAATGATCGATCAGGTGACGATGAAACCATTCTTGCATTTATTTAGACCGGAAATTGCAGACCAACAACTCGAATTTTTGTTTAGTCGTGCATCAGTCAATCCGAACAAATTGACACTGATCTTGATTTCAATGGTCGGAACGGTCGCAATCAGTAGTCTGCCGATCCTAAGTACACTAGGAAAAAAAGACCGACTACAGATTGAAAAAACAGTAGGGGACAGCTTCTCGATTGCTTTATTGATTCTTTTGCCTTCGTTAGCAGGGATGTCCTTGTTAGCAGGTCCGTTATACACCTTGTTTTTTGGCTATGACCCAGAGAGTGTCGGTTACTTCCAAATGGCGCTTTTAGCTTCCTTGTTCTTCTCGTTGTTTACGATTTTATCGACGATGCTCCAATCATTGAATCATCATTTGGTTGCGATCAAACTGACAACAGAAGCCATTATTTTAAAAGTCGTATTCCAAGCGATTGGGTTAGCTTTATTTGGCGGATACGGAATGAGTTTATCTAATACAGTGGCTTTTGCTTTTGTGTTTGTTCGTGGGTATCTTTATTTATCAAAAGAATACCGCATCTCGCCATTCGCAAAGATCAGTCATTTCTTCTTGAAGACGTTTCGTTCGACAATGGCCATGTTGCTTCTGTGCTGCATTCTTTTCTTCGTGTTGAGTCTTTCCCTATCCATGACATCAAAAACGCATGCAGTCATTTATTGTGTGGTGATCGGCGGTGTCGGCGGCTTGACGTTTGCCTTTGCCCAATTTGGAAGAAACGCCATGCAAATGGTCAAGAATTTTAGACGATAAGGGGATACTGTGGCAAGTACCAGTGGTTCTATAGGTAACTAAGAGCGCAAGCTAATTTCAAATAGTAAGTCAGGACTTGAGAAAATTTTTTCTAGTCCTGGCTTTTATTCGTTCTAATAAACAATGAAAGTGATAAAAACCTTAGATTTTAATAAAAAACATGGGTTGCTTTTTCTATAATCCGGACAAAGGTTCAAATCTTTTCTTACTTATGATATAGTATTAAGGACTGGTAAAATTCTTTGAAACGAGGAACTTAAATAAATGAAATTAGCAATCGTAACTGACAGTACAGCTTTCCTGCCAACACGTATCAAGAACCATCCTGATTTATATGTGATTCCTATCCCTGTGATCTTGGATGGAAAAATTTATAACGAAGGCATTGACATCGAAGCAGACGAATATTACGGACTATTGAAAAACAGTAAAGATTTTCCAACAACTTCCCAACCCGCTGTAGGTGAAGTTTTGGCACTATACGAAGAACTGAAAGCCAAAGGCTATGATACGATCTTAAGCATACACTTATCAAGTGGGATCTCTGGATTCGTCAATACATTATTTGCGATGAAAGACGACGTCAAGGAGATGACGATTGTTCCTTATGATTCGAAAATCACCAGTATGCCAATGGGGCATATGGTTGAATCTGCTTTAGACTTGAATGATAAAGGTTATTCACTTGAAGTCATTTTAGCTCACGTCGATCGAATTAGAGACAATACATACGCCTATTTGATCGTTGACGACTTGAACAACTTAGTCCGTGGAGGTCGCTTGACTAACGGAGCTGCACTGATCGGCGGACTATTGAAAATCAAACCGATCCTGACTTTTTCAGAAGGTAAGATTATTTTATTCGAGAAGATCCGTTCAAGCAAAAAAGCTTTTGCCCGTGCAGAGCAAATCATTGGCAAACGAAATGAAGAAATTAAGCCACCAGTAAAATTATATGTGATCCATGCAAACAATTTAGAAGTTGCTGAAGAAGAAAAAGCAAAACTTCAAAAACAATACCCACAAGCAGAAATCGAGATCGGCCATTTTGGTCCAGTGATCGGTAGTCACTTGGGTGAAAAAGCGATCGGTATTGCGATCTCTGCACAATAAATAGGGCAGAAAGCAAAAACACAAAGAAAAGAAACAGTTTGAGCAATGACTTGCTTGGACTGTTTTTTTGCATTTCTACCCTAATTATTTTATACTATCTTTTTATTATCTAGTAATTTACTAAATCACTAAATTACTAAAAAGGAGTAGAGAAGGATGGAAATACCAACAAATTTGAAACATAAACCAGTGATCGTTGTTGAAGATTATGATAAAGTTGATGGCAGAAATGCCTTGCATACAGATGCAAAAGGACTGTCTTTAGGATTAGCTCAGTGGAATGATCGAGGCAAAGTCGATATCTCAGGAAAAGTGTGGCGTCATACAGGTGAAAAGTGGTCACGTCAATCGGAAGAATTACCGATCACTCGTATCCTTGACTTAGCGATCTTAGTGGCGCAAGGAAGTGTTTACTTCCAAGATGCTTACCGCCATGAAAAATTTTACGATCCTGAAAATCCTGTCGTTGATATCATCGGTTTGCAAGGAAACCGGATGACGGTGGAAGTGGACACGAAAAACCCTAAAATCGATGAAGATATCATGTTATACTACGATGCTTTACAAAAAGATGGGGAATTACTCGGCGAACGTTTTCGTATCTTGAAACGTCTATTAGATGATCTAGGGTATTAATGTTATAAGGAAGTGTTTAATCATGGAAAACTTTTCACTCACCGATCAACGAACGTTTACACCGATCGAAAAACAAATGATCTGGAAAAAACCGACAAGTCATCAGACAAGTGCTGAAGAGCTGCGTATTGCAACTGAAATCAAAGCAAACTGGTTAGATCCGGAAATGAAAATCAGCAATGTGCTATTGGAAGGAGATGCAGGTTCTGGGAAAACGCAATTAGCCAAAGCTTTGTCTTTTGATCTGCAGTTACCTTATACGAAAGTAACATGCTTTGCTGATATGGATAAATCAGATGTCTTTGGTGCGTTACTACCTGTCATTGATTCAGACCAAGAAGAGGATCAGGAGTTATTGACCGCTATTTATCAAACGGATACATTAGCTGCGGTATTGACGTTGATCGAACAATATTACTCCGTCGATCAACAAACAGCCAAACAGAAATTAGCCGATCTCGTGCAACGAATCGAAAACAACCAAGAAAGTACAATCCACTACAAATACTATCCGTCAGAAATCGTTCGTGCGATCGAAAAGGGTTATCTTTTAGAAATCCAAGAACCAACGGTGATACGTGATGCTTCGGTTCTTGTTGCCTTGAACTCTGCCTTAGAAACTAACGGTTTGTTGAACTTACCTACTGGTGTGATCAAACGCCACCCTGATTGTATCATCATCATTACAACCAATCGCAACTACCAAGGAAACCGACCGTTGAATGAATCGCTTCGAGATCGTATGCAACATGCTGAAAAAATGGATCTGCCAGAGCTTTCTGTTATGGTGGAAAGAGCAATCAGTAAGACACAAGTCCAAGAGCCAACACTTTTATTGAAAATGGCAGAGGTGATCCGTCTGTTGGATGAAACTGCCAAAGCAAATGCCATCAAAGGTGTGGCAGGGATGCGTTCTTATTTTTATTGGGTCAATACGCTGAAACAAAATCAAGACATTTTCGTATCGCTCTATCCCAAAGTCTTATATAAACTGACGACTGATCCAGATGAATTACACATTTTGACGACTGCCTTAACTGATAGTGGGCTTTTAGATGAACTAAGAGAGTTACTTCGTCAAAAAAAATGGGGAGACTTATCAGAGGAATCCTTGCGTATCAAAGGAAGAACGATTGGTGCAGAAGAAGCGGCAGAACGCCAAATTGAGAAGTTGGCAGAAGAAACCACACTGCTTGGTGAACAACCCTCTGAGAAAGAAGAAGTGCTGCCAGAGGAGCCGATAAATGAAGCGACTGCGAATGAAGAAACGCCAACTAACACGTTGCCTTTATCGGAAGAGCGGAGCCAGGAAGTCGAAGGACGGAGTCAACAACAAAACCAAGCAGATAACGAATCCCAAGAGATGTCAGCTTCAGATATGGAAGCCTTCGACAAGCAATTCAAGCGTGAACTCAATAAAGAAGCCCGTCAGCTGATGAAAGGTACGATTCATGAAAAAGAAGGAATGATCGTTCATCGCCCTAAGTTTGCTGTCATAAATCCTGAAGTAGCGACTATCCGACAAGAAATTGATCCGATCGTGGATTCATTGAGTCGGCAAATCCTTGATCTTTTGGAAAATGAACAAAGCGAAACTTATCAAAAAGGAAAGTACGAAGGCCAACGTTTTAATGCTAGTCGAGTAGCTTATGGTGATTTACGGCAATTTGATAAAAAAAATCCCCCTCATGAGCAACCTTCCTTAGCAGTTGCTTTACGAATTGACGAATCTGGTTCAATGGTTCGCGAAGATCGCATTCTAGCAGCTAAAAAAGCAGCATTTGCTATTGCGGAGTTTGCCAAAAAAGTACGCATACCTCTGTTGATCTACGGGGATACAGCAGATGTTTCGACAAGAGAAAAAACATCTGTCTTTTCGTACAAAGAGTTCTCGGATTCATTTGATTGGTTGGAACAAAAGTTAGTGACTATGAAGCCAAGACAAAACAATCGTGATGGCGCAGTGTTACGTCTGATCGCTGGAAAGCTGGCAGAACAACCTGCGACAACCAAGCTGATCGTCAACATCAGTGATGGCCAACCAAAAGCGTTACCTGATTATACAGGCGCTAAAGCAAAAAAAGATATCCAAGAAGTGTTGACCGAATATGAACGCCAAGGTATCGTCTTTATTTCTGCGGCAATTGGACAAGATAAGGAAGAAATCAAAGAAATCTATGGCGCAAGTCGCTTCGTCGATATTACCGATTTATCGACATTTCCCAAACAATTGATCCAATTGATTTCTCGTTATTTATAAATAAATATTAAGCGAATATCAAAGATGATGCGTCACTCATGGTCTTTGATGTTCGCTTTTTCGAGTTCTTTCATTTATGATAAGCACTACTCCAACTGATGTAAGCATAAAAAAGTTAACGGTAACAAATATGTAACCGCTTGAAATTGAGCTATAATAAAAAAAAAAGGGGGATAAGCATGAAGCAGTCAGAAAAGTGGTGGAAAGAAGCAGTTGGGTATCAAATCTACCCAGCGAGCTTTAAAGATAGCAACAACGACGGTATCGGTGATATCAACGGCATTCGCGAAAAACTTAGCTATTTGAAAGAGTTAGGGATCGACTTTATTTGGATCAATCCTATTTATCAGTCACCATTTGTCGATAACGGCTATGATATCAGCGATTATCAAGCAATCCTTGAGAAATTTGGTACAATGGATGAGTTTGATGCTTTATTAGCTGAAGCCCATCAGATGGGGATAAAGATCATCATGGATTTAGTCATCAATCATAGTTCCGATCAACATGAATGGTTTATTGAATCACGTCAGTCGGTCGATAACCCTTACCGCGATTACTACATTTGGGTCGATGGCACACCTGATCAAGCCCCAAATGAATGGCAGTCGATCTTTGGTGGTTCAGCCTGGCAATACGATGAACAAACTGGTCAATACTATTTACACATTTTTGCAAAAGAACAACCTGACTTGAATTGGGAAAGTGACAAGTTAAAAGCTGAACTCTTCACGATGATCCGCTGGTGGTTAGATAAAGGGATCGATGGATTCCGCTTAGATGCAATTTCTCATGTAAAAAAAGATGAATACTCTGTCAAGGCAACTGAGAACCCATTTTCTCCTTTTCAAAATGTCTCCGGTATTGAAGATCATTTGACAGAATTAAAAAATGTCTTTGATGAATACGATATTATGACGGTAGGAGAGGCGAGTGGGGTATCTGCAAACGAAGGACCTGAGTGGGTAGGCGAAAATGGCTATTTTGATATGATTTTTGAGTTTGACCATATTTCGATCTGGAAACATGAAAAAGATGGAGATCTAGATGTATTGAGTTTGAAACAATCATTGAGCGCTTGGCAACGAGCACTGGATGGCAAAGGTTGGAACGCTCTTTATATGGAAAACCATGATGTACCAAGATGTGTGTCTGTCTTTGGAGATACGTCTCCTGCATATTGGCAAGTTTCTGCAAAGGCAATCGCCATGATGTATTTCTTTTTACAAGGCACACCGTTTATTTATCAAGGACAAGAAATCGGTATGACGAATCTACCATTTTCCTCTATTGATGAGATCGATGCAGTAGATTCGAAACGATTGTATCAACAATTGCTTGATGAAGGACGTTCTGAAGAAGAAGCATTGGATATCGTAGCCAATACGACAAGAGATAATAGTCGTACGCCGATGCAATGGAATGATCATTTGTACGCTGGTTTTTCTGAGGTTACCCCTTGGTTGCTCGTCAATCCGAATTATCAAATGATCAATGTCGCTGATCAAATCAATGACCCAAATTCCATTTTATCTTTTTACAAGAAAATGATTGCCGTACGTCGAGAACATAAAGGGTTGATCTATGGTAGTTTCAATGAATATCTACCTGAAAATGAACAGCTCTTTGTGTACGAACGAGTCCTAGATGAAGAACGTTATCTGATCATCGTCAACTTGACTGATGAAGCAGCGACTTATACCTTACCAACGGAAATCGAAACAAATTGGGAAGTATTATTGGAAAATCAACCCGGTCAAGTATTTCAATCAGGTGGTACATTCGCCCCTTATGAAGCGCGTCTTTATCGAAAAATTTAGCTGACATGAAAAAACTACGAACAATAAGAAAGGGAACACTCTCTTATTCGTTCGTAGTTTTTTCTTATTCGTATTGCGCGCGAGGTCCGCCAATGTATTTAGGGCGAGACCGTAAAGCAGTGACATGCGCATGACCTAATGTGTTAGAGCGAGGACGTACAGGCACTTGAACATGCTTGATGTGCATTCCGATCGCAGTATCGCCGATGTCGATTCCTGCTTGAGCAACGACATGTTCCACTTCGACAGGATCGCTGAATTGTTCAAATGCTGCAACTGAGCAGGCACCTCCTGCATGGAGTGCCGGAATGACAGAGACGATCTCAAATTGTTTCTTTTCCGCTACTGGACGTTCGACGACTAATGCTCGATTAAGGTGTTCGCAGCCTTGGACTGCTAACGAAACGTCAAGAGGGTCTAATTGTTCTTTCAATGTTTCGATGACCCATTGTCCGATTTCTGCATTTGAGTTTTTACCAATACGTCCACCAACAATTTCACTGGTACTGCATCCTACAACGAATAGATCGCCTGCTTTAAGATGGGCTTCATTGAGAACGTCCGAAACCATTTCAGATAATTGCTGTTTGAAACTGTCTTTTGATACTTCCATTTTCCATTCATCCTTTTTACTTATTTTTTACCGTTGATTGTTGCAGAGGTAAACGCATCAATGCCTTTGTAAGTGGGATCGCCACCACGATACCGACAATGTTTTGGACCAAATTACTTGGTAGCGATGCGACACCGACTGGCCAGTCATAAAGCAACCAACTGGCAAAGAAGTAGCCTGTAACCATGATGATCGTTCCAAGGGATAAACCAAAGCCCCAACGCACAGAACCTTTACCCGCAAAATAGCCAGCAACCAGTCCTTGTAAGCCGTGGATCAATAAAGAGAAGATCGCCCATTGGGGATAGCCGGATAATAAATCAATAAACAAGCCACTTCCTGCACCAACAATCAATCCACCCATCGGACCAAAAAGGGCAGCTGCCGTATAAATCCCAACTTCACATAAGGTGACAAATCCGTTGGTTCCAGGTATTGGGATCAAGATGACTAAAGAGATCCCCACAGTTAAAGCTGTCAGCATGGCATAAATCGCGATTTTTTTAGTATTCATTCGTTATTTCCACTCCTTTTCCTTTTGACCAAACACTTCCTGTTTGATCCTTCATCATGACACCATTCAAGATACAGTCATAAACAAAAGCCTTACTCCGAGCAACAGCATCCGTCAAAGGATAATCTAAGACCAGATTTGCAGCAATCGCGGAAGCAAATGTACATCCTGCACCGTTGACAGTCTGTTCGTCTAACTTTTCCCGCCTAAATGAGATTGTCTCATTTCCGTTGAATAAAACATCCAATGCTTCGTTACCGATAATCCCAGTCCCACCTTTGATCACTACGTTCTTAGCACCCAGTGAATGGATATATTTTGCACAATCAGTCATTTGGAGAAATGTTTGAACGTGTTGGCCATAAAGCAGGGAGGCTTCTTTCAAATTCGGGGTCAATACATCCGCAAAAGGAAATAACTCCTGTATCATTTTTTGCATATAAGCTTGATTCAAGGTATTTGTTGTTTCCTTAAAGGCAAACACAGGATCGATCACAATGGGAACATCCTCAAAATATGTAAGGAAATCCTTCACAACGTCAATGGCATCCAATGAATGTAATAAGCCAATTTTTATCCCATCTAAATCTGTCATACGTCGAATCGAATCTAGCTGCTTGGCTAGCCATTCAGGCGGGATCGTCTCTAATATAAACGAACCATCTGAGTCAAGCATTCCGATACAAGTCAATGCACTCATCCCAAAAATATGATGGTTTTCAAATGTCTTTAAATCGGACTGTATGCCGCCACCAGCAAACGGATCAGATCCTCCAATCGTTACTATTTTTTTCACTTTCATCCCTCCACAAAAAGAGTATACCTTGTTCGAATAAAAAGAAAAACAGCCAATTGGCAGATTATCAAGTCAGCCACTTTATGCAAAAAAGAGAAAAGAAATCTATATACAAAAAAAACAAGCACTTTCCTAACTACAGGAAAAGTACTTGTCTGGACTATTGGAGCAGATAATTATTGATTTGATTCTTTAAATTCTTTTTCAATTTGTAACCGTTGGACTTTCATCGTTGCTGTTCTTGGAATATCTTCGTAAGCACGAATGATCGGTGTGTTCAAACGTGGCAATTCATGGACTTGGTTCCACCAACGATCCCAATCCATCTCTTGATTCGGCGCTAAAGCAATGATTGGTTGTGGTGAATTATCTTTATCACGAACGATGACGACTTCAGCTAAAAATTCCAATGAATCCAACAAATAATCTTCGATCGCTAATGTACTATTGATCGTATCGATCAAGTCAACTTGACGATCTTTCAAATGTAGATGGCCATTTTCATCGATACAACCATAATCGCCGCTATCCCACCAAACACCATACACATTTTCTTGGAAACGAGCATCTTCTTTATAATAAGTCAATGCACGACCTTTTGATAACAAGTGGATGTGACCATCTGTGTTCGCCGGTAGTTCATTGCCTTCTTCATCAGTGATCCTTGCTTTGGTCAAATCACCTAAACCGACACCCATATCACGGGCGTCACTTGTTTTTAAGCTCTCCAACGTATGAGCTTTCAAAATCATCGGTCCACATTCACTTTGTCCGTAGACTTGCAAAAAGATTGCTTCTTTTGTTGCTGACGTTTGAAGGAATACTTCCATTGTCTGATTGTTGATGGCATCAAATGTAGAGTGGTAGTAGCGAATACCTGAAAAAGCTTCTGGATGTTCTCTTGCAGTGAAACTCCACTGAACAAAGTTATTTGGATGTGTCTCTAAAGCAATTGGCGGATTCTCTAATAACAGTTTTACCACATGTTCCCCTTGAGGATCTGCGATTGGCATCATCGGAAAGCCCATCGCCATAAGAGAAGAGATGCCGATGTTGAATCGTGAATGGACTGGCGAAATATGAAAAGCGACTAATTTCTTCTCGGCGATCTTAGTAAAGACCGTTTTTTGCCACTTTGTCCGCCAGCCCATTGAATGTGCAGAGTGGCAAATCAATTTAGGAATGCCGGTCGTGCCCGAAGTGTGAGTCATATAAGAGATTTCATCATTATCTAATTTCTTTTGTTCCACAGGAGTTGCGGGTTGTTTGAGCAAATCAGCGACAGCCAATTGTTTGCTCTTAGTGCCGTTAGTGATGCCTGCAACGCGTTCACTTGTCACTTCGTCGAATAAGATAAAAGGGTCTTCTAAACGATCAACAAATACTTCTAAAGTACTTGTTGGTAAATGGTAGGAAGGCATGACAGGAACTGCACCTAGATAAGAGACAGCAACGGCCATCAAGTAGGTATCAAAAGCAGAGCTTTTGTAGATCATGACCTTGTCACCAAGTGTCACACCTAAACTAGCCAGTTGATAGGCACGTGTTACTACTAATTCATGACATTCGCTGTAAGTGCTTTTAAAACCAAGCTCCGGAAAAGCCACTAAAGTCTGATCAAAAATCATTGGGACATCAGGTGTGCGTTCAGCAGCTTCTTGAAAATTCGTATAAAGATTAAGTGGGGTATAGTCGATTGTTTCCATCTTTCACGCTCCATAAATAAATTTGTTAATAAATGTACAAAGTCTTAAAATATGATAGCATATCCACAATCTAAATAACAGAAAAACCTGAATGTAAAGTTATCTTTTGAATTGAGACGGAAGATTGGATGAGAAATGCGCAACATCCACATGATGTGACGTAAAGGTTTTTTTTGAGAAAATGCTTGCCACTCACTTTTTCAATTTTTTATTTTTTAGTAGGAGATACTCATATAAATGAATTTTCATACTCATGAATATACCATAACCTTCTATACCTTTCATATTTACCCACTAAGATAATTAAATGGTAATTTTGAAAACACATAACAATTTTCTATTCTACATAAATAAAAAAAGCTTTTAATAAAGGATTTATTAATCATTTTTTTATTTTTTTCAAAAAAATAGTACTTAGAATCGGTTATTTTTTTAATAAGATAAACTAAAATAATAGATATACCATTTGAATTAATCAGCTGTATTGAAAAGGAGCAAAAAAAATGCCAATCGAAGAACATCGTAAAGCAGTCGGTACATTTGAGAACAAGCGCAATAAAAAGTCTGATCAAAATGCTAGGCAAGAAGCAGTCAATTTCATCTCTAGCACTGCAAATAACCAACTAACGGAACGAATTAGATGGTCTCCATTACTTTTCTTTCAACTATTAGTCATTACTGATTCTTTAGCTGTGAGAGGGGAACCCCCAAGGGCACTTCGCACAAGTAGACCAGCTTTTGAAGCCGATACCACCGTTGAGATCGGCCCATTAGAAACAAATGCGAATAAAACGACGATCCATTCCCTTTCTTTTCGTTCGAGTGTAAATACGACCCTCGTTCAACCAGCTCAACCGATCAATGCTTCTGAATACCTTTCTGATCCTGTAAAAAACGCGACCTTACAAGAACCTGTTTCTTTAGCTGAATTTACACACCATTGGACACTACATATACATAAAACCATTCATAATCTGGAAAAAATCGATAAGTGTAATACTACCGTCACGCCCATGTCCGTACTCGAGTATGGGTTGTGGGAGAAGAAAAATCATACCCTCTATCATTTTAATACGATCTGTGAAGAGGCAAAATCAAAATCCCTTCAATTAAGAGAACAAGCCAAAGACGAGCAACAAGAAATCCACCATTTTTCTTTTAAAAATAAAGATTCCAAGAATAAAGTAGATCTAGGTAAAATCCAACGTGAGGCAAAAAATATTGCTCGTATGGTCCTATCCTCTTACTATGACCATGAAGGGGAACCATCAAGTAGTCAGAGCGAAAACAATCATACTCGACCGTTCCTGCCAAACTCTTTTTGGGACAACTTAACGGATACCTTCACTTCTTTTTTTCACGAATACCAGAATACTAGTCACACGACTGGTTCAGGTGAACCACCAGTGGAAAGCGTATTATCAAAATTTTTTACAGTGTTAACTCGGACATTCTCAGCGGAACAGCTGGCAACTGAACATGCGCACAAAGAAAGTAGTAGAAGTGCTGGGGTAGCTTATTTCCCTCAAGCACCCAAGAGTGAACAACCTCAGGGATCTAAGAGCCAGCAAGCTCAGACGCCCAAGAAAGAACGTCCTCAGACATCCAAGAGCCACCAAACTCAGACAACTATGAACGACCAAGCAACCGAGACACCTATTTTGGAAGAAGAAGAAGAATATCTCGCAGCGCCATTACTAGAATTAGCCAAAAAATTCAACGAACGGCTCGATCAATTCTTTGAAAAGATCAACTTTCAGATACTCCCTGGAGCGGAAGCACTACCGACACCCCCAAAAAATCTGAATGCTCCTATCTTACCTTATGCCTCTAGTACGAGTGTTTTTATGAAGTATATGGAAGAAGAACCTTCTGTTGAACTACTAGCAACAGTCAATGAGGTACTAAAACGTTACGTGAATATTGAACCTTCACCATCAATAACTGTTAAACAATTGACTCCATTTTGGTTTCATCTAGTGCTCTTTCAGAAGAGAGATAAAGTGGATGAAGTAATGGACACCCTCAGAAAATCGCTTTGCGAGTTGTCTGATGACGTTTGTTTCTCGAATAGTGTGTCCACAAAAGAATTATTTCATGGGCTTCAGAAATGGGGGACTTCAAAGGACCCAAGTGATTACGAACAAGTCTTAGAAAGAAGACAAAAGATAGCCAAACTCATTTTAGAAGCTTATGACGTAAAAGTAGGTACGATTACTGATATCGAAGCAGTCAAAATCTTTCTACAAGCACGTAATAATCATGCCTTTAAGTACTATACATTTCACGAACCTAAACCATTGGATCCAGCCAAAGAACAAACAACTAATTCACCCTCCTTACCTGATGTCAGCCCTTATGATGCTAGTCAAACGCCACTGAACTCAGCCGTAGAAATATCAGCACTAACTCGAGCCTTCTTAGACCAAACAATGGATGCCTATATGAAAGATCAGCCTTTACCTATTCCACCGAAAGAACCAATAAATGCAATGTGGTTTGACTTAGATGTCTATCAGCAGCGTATCAAAACAGAAATCGCTACAAATAGAATGAAAGAGAATGTTTGTGAATATCTGGGATTATGTTTGATCGATGATCTGTCCATCAAAGATTTTTTCCTTGCGTTACAAAAATGGGGAAGTAGGGGGATGTCAAGTACTAGCATACTGGAGAAGAGGCTTCAAATCGCTCACCTCATCCTTCAAAGTTACGATTTGAAGGATGAGGTGATTTCCGACGAACGTGCGGTTGCGATTTTCATCCAATGGCTTCATAACGATGCTCTAAAAAATGTTCCATTTACCGAACAGCATCTAATAGACATACACCCTATAAAATCAGTTCATTCAGAGCGTAAGAAACTTTTACCTTATGACATCAGCGCGGAAGTATCGTTAAAATCAACGAAAGAGCTTTCAGAAGAAGAACAATCAGTCGTCAATAAAATAGTCATGGCTCATTTAAAAAATCAGCCTTTACTTGACAATCCCTCTGTGGCTTTACCTCCGATATGGTTTGATTCAGAGTTATTTGAAAAAAGGGAAGAAACTGAAAAAGTCAACAGACTCATTATTAAAGAACTTAGTAGCCAGTATGCTGAATTAAACCAACTATCGGAACTAGCACCAAATGATTTTTCGCTAGTTTTGCAGAGTTTTGCTAGTAAAGGACGATCAGATGCAGTGATTATTGCCCGAAGACTTCAAATTGCCAAAACGATTCTTGATAAGTATGGGTTACCTGCCCATAACTTATCGGAAGAACGCGCAATCGCTATCTTTATGCAATGGCGCTATAACAATGCTTTTAGGGACTACAATTTCAAAGAAGAAAGCGAGAAACACCTCGTCCAAAAACGTACAGGGTTCAGAACCAATAATCCCTACCCAGGAACTTCATTATATGAAAGTGCTAAAAGTTTACAAGCGCCATTATTTTCATATGAGGAACTGCACATAGATGTAGAACACAAATTAAGATTATGGACTATCTCCTATCTTGACACGAGATACTTGTACAGTACATTGATACCACATGTCATACTAATGCCATTCTGGTATCATTCGATCATTTTTAAAGAGCGAGACTATACTGAAACAATCAATGGGGCAGTGAAAGATTATCTAGCTCATGAAGAGGGGAATTTTCGTCAATTAAACAACTCAGTCATACGCTATACCTTCATTGAGCTGGCCTCACTGGAAAGTGAAGAAAGTCCTGCTCAGTCATTGATTCGAAGGAGAAAAATCGCCCATGTCATACTTGATACTATTAGACGTCCAGCAACAAAATTGACGGATGCAGAAGTAAATGCGATTTTCTTACAATGGCGAACGAACAACGTGTTTATTGCTGCCAACTTTAAAAATATAAAAACGATTCCTTTACTTGAATCCCCACCAGTTGATGAGATAGCAACGACGGATCAGACGGTGAGTCCTTCTCTTTCGTCTCAAGAGAAGGATTTGATACAAATCAAGAGAATCGTGCAAGAAGTCAGCAATAATAAGCAACCGTCGGAGGCAGATAGAAAGAGTATCCCGAATTGCTATTTTGTTTTTTCACTTTATCAAAATATCTATAGAACGCATGTAGTCAACGAAAAAATCAGGGAATACTTACGCCAACAAAATATTGTTGGTGACCTCGATACGTCTGAGAAATTGATTAACGAAGTTGACAAGTGGTTAGGGGGAGAATGGGAAGTTGAAAATAGTGTCGATGCGGGAAAGATGCAATTTTTCACGTACATGCTCTTGGAAGAATATCGTGTGGAGTTTATGAGGTTTGGCGAGGTCCTATCAACAAGAAAAATACAGGCAATTTATATGCAATGGAAAATGAATACATTACTTGAAGGTGGGACATACAAAGACACGGATGAACAAACGATTTATTACAAATTATCTCCTCCAGAATCTCCATATGTTATCAGTAACTTTCAACATAAACAGGACAGCGATCAAATCTATAGGGCCTTTAGTAGGGGGTATCAATCCGAACTTTCTACTGAAAAACCAATCATTCCATATGTCTATTATAAAAATATTTTTGATAAACTGGAAGAAACGTATTCCGTCAATTCAGGTGTAAGAAACTATCTTCTTTCACAAAAAGTCCCGACAATACCTCAAGAAACCGAAGATTTGACAAAAGCATTGGAAAACTGGATACTTTCCGAACCAAACTATTATCACATGGTTGAACGTGTAAAAAAAGCGGCAAAAATCATTCTGCAAGAATACAAAGTTAATGAAGAGGATTTAACCCTTAACAAGGCGTATGCGGTAATCCTTCAGTGGATTAACAATAATGCGCAGTTTGGTTTTACCTTTGATATGCAGGAAATATGTTTTGCCTATGGAACAGATGAAGCTAGCAAAAATCAAGAAATACTTGAAAAAGCTAAAACATTTATTTCTGAAAATAACATCGAACAAAGTTCGGAAACAACCGGTCAAGCAGAAATTGATACATTCGGAAGATCTGCGATACAAGTGGAAGCAACATTTAAAAAAATAGCTGATTTTTTAACTTCTGAGGGATATCCTTGTAATACTGACGATACAGATAACTTAGTAAGAGTGGCATCTTATTGGACACTTAAAGAAGGAACGGCAGAAGAAATACTTGATTTCGGTAAAATCAAAAAATTAGTCGTCATGATTTTAGGCGCAAGACAAGCGCAAAGACTTTCAAACAATGAGTTGCAACAAGCATTCGTCAAATGGGCCGTAGATACCTTAGAAATGGCTGCTCCACCAACAATAACTTCTGTACCAGTAACCACTCCCGTGGCTGCTCCCATCGATCAATCCTTTGGAAGTAGAGAAGACCGTGAATGGCGTGATCTAAGCATCAGAAAGCAAATCGAAAATTTCTTTCAAGACAAAAAGTTACTTCCTGATAAAGCAACAAAAGAGGATTTATTGATTGCTTTTGCCAAATGGTTTTCACAAGATGGAGCAGGAATCACACTAATGCCTGATAAATCCCAAGCGATTGCAAAAGTCATTCTAAGAGCCATGAACCGATATGGTGGTGAAACGAGCGAAGTAATCAGTAACAAAAATGCAGAATTAACGGTAACAAAATGGATTTTTGAAAACATATTAGGCTGTTCTATCGAAGCCTATGTCACTAAGAATATCCTTGCTTCGTCAAATCCATCCGTCTTTACTATCGGTCAGCTAAGGAAATTGTTTGAGATCGACGAGATGCTTAAAACGGGCACTATCTCATTTGGTCAGCTACGAACGGCTAATGCAACAGAAGAATCTTTGATACTTTTAAAAAAAATGTGGATTCTTTTGGTTCAAAAAACACTACCGAATTATTTTCTTGAGACGAGTCAGTTAGCAGACGAATTACTGATTTCTGAATTTGGCTCATTGGTTCAGCTGGTGGGATCGAAATTACTTGATAATGAAGGCTACATCAGCCAGTTCAGTCAAACTGAGATTCGTAAATTAGGTGCTGCGTTCTGTGAGATGATTAGTGTAAAAGGCGTTTCAACTTTGGACGAATTGAATCATGTCTTAATACCAGCGTTGATTGCTACAGCGCAATTCGATCCAGAAGGATTACGAGAAGCAGGTAAGACCGGAGATTATAAAGGCTATGCGCTAAAAGTCTTTCTAGGATATTGGCAAAAACGGCATGAACTGAGTTTGCAACTTCAAGAAGAAGTCCAAAAGGAGTTTTTGTCTTTTCAAGCAGCAATGATCAACTGGCGACGAAAACAAGTGATCACAGAAGAGGTCGTCCAGGAATGCGTACGACTTGGTGCACAGTCGACCTTTGGCATGGGGGAAACCTACCTAGGCGGAGGTAGCCCATGCCCAAATTTATACACTCCTGTAAATATTGAAGTTGCTTATACAAGCTTGACAAAACAGGTTTCAGAAACTTATTTCAGATTTGATCAAAAGATTATTGAATTTTCATTTCATACGATGAATCCAGTAGAATACGATTTTATATTTTCTCCTACTACTCAAATTTACGGCGCAACTGCTCAATTAAAAAATAAAGTCCACTATTACGCTCCTTCTGGTCCTGGAGTGATGCCTCCCGTCTTTTTTGCTCGACGTGAAACATGGTTAGACACCACTCTTTCTCTCGAGCAAACCGATTTATTTGTGGCGATAAATGGGACAGAAGAACGGTTATATGCGTTGAAAAAGCTACCAGGTGAAGGTGGCTACATTATCTATCGTGTGGATAAAAACCCATTACTCTACCTTAACTTTGGTTTGTTCAACAACAAAAAAGTTTGGGGTCAGGGCTATCAAACAGAAGGGGATAAGATTCGCATTGGAGATAAACTTTTTACCTTTAGTGTTGAGATCGATAAAGAGAAGAAGCTCAGTCAAGGAATCGATAATCAACCTTTAATCGATTATTTTGCTCATCTACACAAGGATATACTATACAAGCTTTTATATGATTTTGGAAACGATAAAACCATCAAGGAGAAAGTATGGAATATCGTTAAACACTTTATTCCGTTTTATGATTGTGTCGTCGGCATTATTGATCAAAATGTAGGTGAAGCAGTCACGTCTTGTACCATTGATGCTATTTTCTTGATCCCTTTCCTTGGTCAAGTGACCTCTGTGACTTCAAAATTTGCTTTAGGGACAGCAAAAGTAATGGCAACGGCTGGTATGAAAGCAGCCATAAAAAATGCCCCTCATTTTCTTCCTAGCATAACTGATGTAAAGTTCTTATTGAAAAGCAGTGCTCGTTACGTAGATCCGGGATTTGAGTTATTGATGGGCGGCGGAAAAATTGCTATCAAGCGATTGATCAATTTGCAATATACACATTTAATTACAGAAGAAATGAAATTGTTACTAAAAAAACTAGAAAAATATCAAGGTGCAACGACGGCTAAATCCATGGAAAAAGACATGGTTCTAGCTAAATTGACCCAAGATGGTCCGTACATCTTTGTTAGACGTAAAAAAGATCACTTGTATCTGCAAGTGACAAATATAGAAACGGGTGATGTCTTTGGTCGCTACTATACATTGAATGGTGATCAATTGAAAGTATTTGAAGGACCTATTCCTTCAACCCCTGAGCAAATTGAATTGGTTAAACGGTTAACAAGTTCAGTAGTTGTTTATAAATCGTTTGGCGAGGAAAAAAATTTAAATCCAAAAGGGTATGGTGAGGGTACCATCTTAACGAGTACAAAAGTAGATCAACCAATTGAGTATTATATCAAGATCAATGGACAGACCGTTCCAGTCCGAGTGACGACGATTGATGGTCAAGGTACTCGCTATGACGTGTGTGAAGGAAATAAGATATTTCCTGTAATGTATAATGGGATCGAATGGGGGTTTGAGCCACCCTCATCCCGAACGGTGACAAAAGAACTCATCGAATCGCTGGAAAAACAGCTGGATCAGTCTGAAACATTGAAAGACCCAACTACCCTTTCACCACCCGATGAAAATGGATTGATGTGGAATACTCATAAGAACGCCTACATCAAGATCAAAGATCAGTATGTCCCAATTCAATTACTTGATGCAGAAAAAAGTCGCTATTCCATAGTAAAGAAAAATGCGAATGCTCCAATGACAGTTTTACGTTTTGAACCTGAGATGAATCAATTTCGCTTTGAAACACCAGAAGAAAAAAAAATGATCGACCTAGAAAACGCGATGCTAACGGCTGGAAAGAGGAAGAGATACCAAGAAAAAGTCACTCCTAGCACGTCAAAAGATGCTTCTTCAAGTTCACAAGCTGAAGGACCACCCAAAGGAGTGCTTCAGCATATTGAATATAACACTCTTCCGCCAAAAGCGGGAATGGAAAAAGAATGGAATGCACTACGAGATACTGTCCCATATGCAGACAATATCGCTAGAACGATCGATCCTAGCATCAAACTTGAACCTTTGACTGCTTTTATCCCAGAACTACCCAACCGAGTCTTAGCAAACCAAGAAGAGCGCCTAGTAAATGAACTCACTGGCGGAATCAACTTCCTTTTACCAAAAAACCCTGCGCTTCTTTATCGCGTATTTACAGGACTTGATCCAACTACAGTTCCAGATTTTCTCCAACCGTTTATCAATAAATTTAATGAAGAAGTAGAAAAATCTTCAGCAGTTTTTCAAACATTTATAGAAAAAGTGGACGAGTGGTTGAGTCATGAAAATATTGCGGATACAGCGGCTGCCAAACTCTTAATTCCATTCTTTGAATTGCAGGATGTCGCAAACAGAGAAGCAATCATGAGAGCAACGCTCAATAGACTCAAATCAGTGTGTGAAAAAGGGAACCAATTTCTTCAACAATCGTCTGCTTTTGGCTTTAATAATATTTTGACAGTATCGACCAATTTAGTTTACCAAAAAGAAACAAAAAAGTACCTGTCTCGGTATAGCTCCCCGCCAAAAGCAAATGCCTTTGTTTTACGCTACGATCCAGAGGCTCGAATTATCATCTTGGCAGATTCTTTTCATGTGAATCCAGCTCTAGCGGAAGGCAAGCAAACAGATTCTATGGTAAAGCAAACCCTTATCCATGAAATAACACACCTTGTATCTCTCACAGACGATTGGATAGCCTTTGATTTACCAGACATAGGTGAGGATATGCTTAGTCTTAAACAAGTACTAGATGAATATAAGGAGGATGCGGCTAATCTAATAGTATCAACTCCATTTAACGACTTCGTAAATCAAATTTCCAAACAATTCAACTTACCAGGTATATCAGCCGACAGCGTTAGAGAGGCACTAAAAACAGATCCTTTCCTACGAGCAAATATCAAAATGACTGATGCAGAAACAGTGACAATCCTAATTATAAGTCTTGCTGAGGGATTACCGTTCGAAAAAGCCAAACTAAACAAAAGAGACTTAGCGAATAGTAAACTAGGATCTGGTTATCTTATGCTTGCTATTGCCTTATCAAATATCTTGAATTATACCGCACATAAGAAAGAAATCCAGCTGGAACAAACCCAGACGATTGAAAATAATAAGACTACAACTTCTGCTCCAGTTAGTGAGGAACATCCTAGAGAAAAAAGAGGGATCAACACCATAATCACTTATGGGAAAACAGCTAGCACTATTGCCAATACACAGGGAGCGATCAAAAAACAAAAAATGGAAAAAAATTTCTACAATCCATTCAGATTATACAAAAAGAATAAAAAGGAGCAATATCCTTTTGATCCGTCCAAGTCTAGTAAGAATAAAGCAATGAAGCGCAGCGATTTGAATCTATCTCAACGATGAAGTTCCAATAAATGGTGTTCATCCGGCAAAAATCATGATTTTCTCAGAGGATGTTCAGTAAACCTAGTTGTAAAAAAATGATGGAATAGAGAACAGATGTATCTTATTGAATGTCAAAACCAAAAAATTTCAAGACTCTGGAATCCCCCCATGGTCGCTAACGTGCCTACCTCATAGGATGAGTATAATAAGAAAGAGGACCTAAGATTTATTAGTGGCGATAAAAAATCAACCTAGCAAGTTGATCGAACCAGATAACACAAGCAACTTGCTAGGTGATTAATTTGTTTATTTGTTTGTTCCAGTGTAGGAGAAATCACGCCTCTTTGCACGAACAGCATCAAATGGGTGGGAACGAATATAACGATTGCTGCAGAGACAATTCACTGCCCTCTTTATCTCCTAAGTATCATTTCGTTTAGTAGTGGAAGGTTTTCCGATACAATTTTGGTGAAATATTGTTGTGTTCGTGATTCACTCAAGAATCTGGCGAATCGTGTTGGGGGAGATTTGTTCATCGTGAGAAGAGAGCAAAAAGGATTTTACAAGTCCGCCTTTTTTATATTGGTTAGAATAATTTGTTAGTATCGGAAATCCCATCATTTGGAACAGGTAGCCGATACACAGGATGGATTCTGTACCTCTATACTTTTCAAGTAAAAAAATCAACTAAAAACTGTATTACTAAATGATGGGCTTCTAATGAATCAGATATAAAATGATCTTTGAATAAGATGTTTATTCAACATTATTTATTCTTATATAAAAAAGGACTTGGTACGAGTTATTTTCTATATAAAATTAATTTAAATAGTAGGTATACCAATATCAACGATAAATAGAATGAAAAAGGAGCGAAAAAAATGCCAATCGAAGAACATCGTAAAGCAGTCGGTACATTTGATAATAAGCGCAATAAAAAGTCTGATCAAAATGCTAGGCAAGAAGCAGTCAATTTCATCTCTAACACTGCAAATAACCAGCTAACGGAACGAATTAGATGGTCTCCGTTACTTTTCCTTCAACTATTAGTCATTACTGATTCTTTAGCTGTGAGGGGGGAGCCCCCAAGGGCACTTCGCACAAGTAGACCTGCTTTTGAAGCCGATACCACCGTTGAAATCGGCCCATTAGAAACAAATGCGAATAAAACGACGATCCATTCACTCTTTTTTCGTTCGAGTGTGAATACGACCCTCGTTCAACCAGCTCAACCGATCAATGCTTCTGAATACCTTTCTGATCCTGTAAAAAACGCGACTTTACAAGAACCTGTTTCTTTAGCTGAATTTACACACCATTGGACACTGCATGTACATAAAACCATTCATAATCTGGAAAAAATCGATAAGTGTAATACCACCGTCACGCCTATGTCTGTACTTGAGTATGGGTTGTGGGAGAAGAAAAATCATACACTCTATCATTTTAATACGATCTGTGAAGTGGCGAAATCAAAATCCCTTCAATTAAGAGAACAAGCAAAAGACGATCAGCAAGAAATCCAGCATTTTTCTTTTAAAAATAAAGAGTCAAAGAATAAAGTAGACTTAGGTAAAATCCAACGTGAGGCAAAAAATATTGCTCGTATGGTCCTATCATCTTACTATGATCATGAAGGGGAACCTTCAAGTAGTCACAGCGAAAACAATCATACTCGACCGTTCCTGCCAAACTCTTTTTGGGACAACTTAACAGATACCTTCACTTCTTTTTTTCACGAATACCAGAACCAGAATAGTAGTCACACGACTGGTTCAGGTGAACCACCAGTGGAGAGCGTATTATCAAAATTTTTTACAGTGTTAACTCGGACATTCTCAGCGGAACAGCTTGCAACTGAACATGCTCACAAAGAAAGTAGTAGAGGTGCTGGGGCAGCTTATTTCCCTCAAATACCCAAGAGTGAACAACCTCAGGCATCCAAGAACGAACGACCGCAGGCATCCAAGAGCCACCAGACTCAGACAACTAAGAATGACCAAGTAACAGAGGCACCGATTTTGGAAGAAGAAGAAGAATATCTCGCAGCGCCATTACTAGAATTAGCCAAAAAATTCAACGAACGGATCGATCAATTCTTTGAAAAAATCAACTTTCAGATATTCCCGGGAGCGGAAGCGCTACCGACGCCTCAACCAAATCTGAATGTTCCTATCTTACCTTATGCCTCTAGTATGCGTGTTTCAATGAATTATCTGGAAGACGAACCTTCTCTTGAAATCCAAAAAACAGTCAATAAGGTAATGAAGTGCTACGTGAATATTGAACCTTCACCATCAATAACTACGAAAACATTAACACCTTTTTGGTTTCATTTAGTGCTATTTCAAAAGAGACATAAAGTAGGCATGGCAATGGAAACGATTAGAAAATCACTTTGCGAGCTGTCTGATGACGTTTGTTTCTCGAATAGTGTCTCCACAAAAGAACTGTTTCATGCTCTTTATAACTGGGGGACTTCAAAGAACTCAAGTGATCAGGAGCTAGTATTAGAAAGAAGACGACAAATTGCGCAGGTCATTTTAGAGGCGTATGGCGTAAAAGATGAGCCAATTTCAGATGTCCAAGCAATAAAAATATTTCTACAAGCACGTAATAATCATGCCTTCATGAACTATAACTTTAAACTTCCAGACACATTGAATCAAGTAACACAACGCATCGATACGCCTTCCACCTCAGCGGATGTGCCACCATACGATGCGAGTAAAATACCACTGAATTCAGTAAAATACATCTCACAAACTACTCAAGCCTTTATTAACCAAAGAGTGGATATGTATACAAAAGGACAACCATTACCTATGCCAAAAACAGAAGCAATCGACGCTTTTTGGCTCGACTTAGATGTCTTTCAACAGCGCGTGGAAACAGAAGTGGCAACCAATCGAATCAAAGAACGTGTGTGTGAATACCTAGGTTTCTGTTTGATTGATGATTTGTCTACAAAAGACTTTTTCCTCGCTCTACTAAAGTGGGTGGATAACGACATATCAAGTGTTGCCATCCTGGAAAAAAGACGCCAGGTTGCTAAAGTAATACTTCAAAGCTACGACATAAATGATGACACCATTTCAGATGACCGAGCCATAGCCATTTTCTTTCAGTGGATTTACAACGATGTGTTTAGCGACATCCAGTTCAATGAACCGAGCCTAACAGACATTCAACACTTAAAATCATCTTCGCCAACACAAAAAAAACTTTTGCCTTATGACATCAGTTCGCAAGTATCTTTGAACTCCTCTAAAGAACTTTCACAAGAAGAACACGATGTCGTAAATAAAATCGTCACGGCTTATTTGAAAAATCAGCCTTTGCTTGATAAACCATCATTGACTTTGCCGCCAATATGGTTTGATCGAGAATTGTTTGATCGAAGAGCAGAGACGGAGAAAGTCAATAAGCAAATCATCGAGGAACTTGTTGATCAGTATGAAGAATTAAAAGGATCATCAAGACTAGCGTCAAATGATTTTTCACTTGTTTTGCAAAATTTTGCTAATAACGGAGGCTCAAATGCGGTAATTATCGATCGGAGAGTGCAAATTGCCAAAACGATTCTAAAAGAACATGGACTACCTGCACATAACTTATCAGAGGAGCGAAGCATCGCAATTTTTTTACAGTGGCGCTATAACAACGCGTTTAATGGTTACACATTCAAAAAAGAACCTGATCATTTGATTCAGAAAAGGGCAGGCGAACATATCCCAGGTACCGAGTTGTATGAAAGTGCTAAAAGTTTACAAGCGCCATTATTGTCATATGAGGAGCTAACTCTGGAAGTTGAACATGAATTAAAATTCCGGCTCATATCCTATCTTGATATAAAGCACTTGTACACGAACTTGAAATTAGATGCCGTGTTAACACCCTTCTGGTTTCAATTTGAGGTTTTTAAAGATCGATATCATACAGAAATAATCAATGAAGCCGTAAAAGAGTATTTAGCCAATGAAGACGGTCGTTTTAGGGAATTGAAAGGATCACTCATACGCTATATCTTTATTGAGCTGGCTAAATTAGAAAATGAAGAAAGTGCGAGTCAATCACTGCTTAGAAGAAGAAAGATTGCCCATATCATACTTCATACGCTTAGTCGCCCAGCGACAAGATTGTCTGATGCAGAAGCAAATGCCATTTTCCTACAATGGCGAGCGAATAATGTCTACCATGATGCTAAATTTCTAGACGTAAAAACAATTCCTTTTTTTGAATCTCCTGAGTATACTGAAACAGCAACGACCAATCAGACGGAGAAAGTGGTTCCTTCAGATCTGGAAAATGATTTGACACAAATCAAAAAAGTTGTGCAAGCAGTCATCAATAACAACCAACCTTTAGAAGCCGATATACATAATCTGCCAAATTTTTATTTCGTTGGCTCTATTTATCGAAACAAACAGAGAACCGCTAATGTCAATAAGAAAATAAGAAATTATCTTGTCCAGCAAAGAATTGTGGAAAAGCTAGACACGCCCGAGAATCTAATTGAGCAAGTCGAAAAATGGATAGGTAAAAACTGGCAAACTGAAAATAGTGTTGATTCAGAAAGAATGCAATTTTTTGCATACATGATCTTGAAAGAATACGATGTGCCACTGATAAGATTGGGTGAACTGTTATCAACAAGAAAATTAGAAGCAATTTATATGCAATGGAAACTGAATACTTTACTAGAAGGAGCAATCTACCAATCAACAAATGAAAAAACAACCTATTATAAAATATCTCCAGATGAATCACCCTACGTGATAAGTAAATTTCAGCAGAAGCAGGAAAGTGACTACATCTATAAGAAATATAATAAAGGCATGGTAACCAATACCAGTATTTTCAATGGAAAACCACTCGTTCCATATGTGTATTATCTTAATATTTTTAATAAAATAGAGAGAACATTCTCGGTTGATCGGAGTAAAACATTCTCTGCTAATGAGATAGTTAGGAGATATTTACGTTCAAAAAAGATCATACTGAAGCGTTTACAATCCCGTTATCTAACCCAAGCAGTTGAAAACTGGATACTCTCTGAGAAAAGATATCCTCTAATGGTGGTACGGGTGTATAAAGTAGCCAACATCATCCTTAGTGCATACAATGTCAATGAGGAAAATTTGACTCTTGAAAAAGCATATGCAGTGATACTCCAATGGATAAATAATAATGCGCAAGCTGATTTCACTTTTGATATGGAACACTTGAATTTTGCCTATGGAAATGATGAGGATAGCAAAAAGCAAGAAATGAAGGAAAAAGTCAAAGCATTTATTTCTGAGAATGGCATTAATAAAAGTAATAAAAAAATCAGTGATGTAGAGATTGATAAATTTGGAAGTTCTTTACTACAGGTTGAAGAAACATTACAAAAAGTAGCCGATTTTTTAACTTCCTATGGCCATCCTTGCAGTCCTGACGATAAAAATAACTTAGTTAAAGTGGCCACCCACTGGACGCTTCAAGAGGGAACATCCACAGAAAAAGTTGATATGAACAAAGTCAGAAACTTATTAGTTCTGTTTGTCGGAATCTTTAAAGTTCGGGAGCTATCAGATGAAGAGGCGCACCAAATGTTTCTTAAATGGGCGATGGATACACTAGAACTAGCCTCTGCACCGACGGAGGTAAAACCGGCACCATCTCCAAACGATCGATCATTCGTCATCACTGAAGATGGTCGCTGGCGAGATAAAAATATTAGGAATCAAATCGAAATATTCTTTCAACAGAAACAACTACTGTCTACAAACCCAAGTAAAGAAGAATTGTTGGTCGCTCTCGGTAAATGGTTTTCTCAAGATAGCGCAGGGTTCGTCCTCATGAATGATAAAACCCAACCTATAGCAAAAATCATTCTGAAAGAAATGGATCGATATGGTGGGGAAGCAGACGAAAAAATCAGTGAAAAAAATGCAGAATTAACAGTGACCAAATGGATCTTTGAAACGGTATTAGAAAACTCGGTCGAAGCTTATGTCACAAAAAATATTCTCGACGCAGAAGATCCATCGATATTTACTATTGGGCAACTTAGAAACTTATTTGAGGTAGATGAATTAGCAAAAGCAGGCGTATTCAATTTGTCCAAAACAGATTCGAAAATATCAGAGGACTCCTTAAGCACCTTAAAAAAAATCTGGATTCTTCTTGTTCAAAAGACCTTACCAAATTATTTCCTTGAGACGAGTCAAATTTCCGACGATTTACTGATATCAGATTTTGGATCGGTGATACAGCTGGTCGGGTCGAAAATACTTGAAAACGTAGGTTATCGTACGAAATTTGATCAAACTGAAATTCGCAAGTTAGGCGCTCTGTTCTGTGAAACGATCAGTACCCAAGGAATCACAACCATTGATGAACTAAATCATTTGTTGATGCCCGCATTGATCACTACGGCGCAACTCGATCCAGAAGGACTACGCAAAGCAGGGAAAGAAGGGAGATATAAAGAATATGCGTTGCAAACCTTTCTGGGGTATTGGAACAGGCGTGATGAAATCCGCTTGGACATTCAAAAAGAAATAGAAAAAAGATTTTCACCCTACCAAAAAGCAACCATCAATTGGCGCAGAAAACAAGCGATAACAAATGATGTCGTACAAGAGTGTGAGCGGCTTGGTGCCACCTTTACTTTTGGAATGGGGGAAATCTATCTAGGTGGTGGAAATCCATGTCCTAGCCTATTTACTCCCGTCAATATTGAGGTCGCCTATAAAAGCTTGACAAGAGCTGTTTCTGATAGTTATTTTGATTTAGATCAAAAAATAATTGAACTTTCATTATATTCGTTAAATATAGAAGATCAGAATTTTATCTTTTCTCCGGATACTACTGTCTTTTTAGCATCTGCTAAATTAGCCAACAAGGTACATTACTATGGCCCTTCTGCGCCCGGTTCGATGCCTATGATCTTTTTCAAGCATGATCCATGGTTAGACACCATTCTTGAACTTGACCAGACGGATCTATTTGTGGCAGATAACGGAGAGGAAGAACGAATATACGCGTTAAAAAGACTGGCAGATGAAGGTGGGTATGTCATCCAACGAGTCGATAGAGACCCCTTGCTGTTCCTTGAATATGGTTTGTTTAATAACAAGCATCTTTTGAAAGAAGGCTATTCAAAGGAAGGCGATCGGATTAAAATAGGCAAGAAATTATTTACCTTTACCATTGACATCAAAAAAGATAAAAAGCTATGTCAGGGACATGATACAAAGCCATTTATCGATCAACTTGCACGTCATCACAGTGATTTGCTCTATAATATCATGTATGAACTCGGCAATGATAAAACAGTCACTGAAAAAGTCTGGAATTTAGTCAAACATTTTATCCCATTTTATGATTGTATTGTGGGTATCATCGATCAAGATATTGGTGAAGCGGTGACATCTTGCACGATTGATGCCGTTATGATGATTCCTATTTTAGGTCAAATCTCAGCGCTAAATTGGAAATTTGCGCTAGGTGTATCTAGAGCGCTGGCGAAAGGCGGCTTAAAATTAGTAATCAAAAATACCACGTATTTTCTTCCTAGTATGTCTGACATAAAAGCCGTGATGAAAAGCGTTGCACGATCTGTCGATCCAGGATTTGAATTGTTACTCGGAGGAGGAAATTTGATCATCAAACGATTGATCAGTTTTAAATACAGTTCACTGGTTACAAGAGAAATGAAACTACTATTAAGTAAATTAGAACGCTTTGACAGTGCAACGAAAGCGCGATTAATTGAAGAAGAGGTATTGCTTGCTAAGCTATCAAAGGAAGGGCCACATATCTTTGTCAAGCGTGTAAAAGACAATTTATTTTTACAGGTAACCGATATAGAAACTGGTGATGTCTTTGGAAAATATTATACGTTGCACGGCGATCAGTTAAAACCCTTTGAAGGTCCTATTTCTTTCACTTCAGAACAAAAGGAATTAATCAAACACTTAGCAAGTACAGTTGCTGTATATAAGTCTTTTGCTGATGAAAAGAATTTAAACCCGAGAGGGTACGGAGATGGTCCAATCTTAGCAATCAGAAAAACAGATCTACCAACAGAGTATTACATCAAGCTAAACGGTCATATAGTCCCAGTCAGAGCGACAATTATCGAAGGTCAAGGCATCCGTTATGACTTATGTAACGGAGACAAAATATTTCCGGTAAAATATAATGGGATCGAGTGGGGATTTGAGCCACTATCATCACCATTGGTTACAAAAGAAGTAATCGAAACAATCACAAAACAGTTGGAAAAAACAGAAACGATAAAAGATCCAAGTACACTTTCGCCACCAGATGAAAATGGTTTGATGTGGAATGCTTATGGAAAATCCTATCTTAAAATCAATGACCAGTATGTTACGACCGTACTACTAGATCGAGAATTTAATCGCTACGGTATATTGAATCAAAGCGGAAATGATCTGCTGACGATTTTACGCTTTGATTTAGAAAATAATTCTTTCCGCTTGGAAACCTCCGAAGAAAAACGACTGTATGAACTGGAAAAATCGGTCCGCAGAACTGGAAAAAAAGAAATTCCCTCGCACGATCTCCCAGGTACTTCAAATGCAGGGACGTCAGCTGGTGCATCGAGTTCACAAACTACAAGTACAACCAAAGGACCAGACTACTCTATCTTCCCGAAAAATCCTGGAAGAGAAAAGGAGTGGAATATGATTCGAGATGCTATCCCTTACTTTGAGATTGATGCCATCAGATTTGTGGATCATAGCGTACAACTTCCTCCTTTAGATGCGCTTATTCCACTACCTAGAAACCGAGTCAGAATAGACGCAGAAAAAAATTTGTTAAGTGATCTGGCAGAGATCCTCCAACTATATTTACCTAAAACGCCCGAGCTTCCCTACAAAGTTTATTCTGGTCTTGAACCGAGTAAGTTACCGGCTTCTCTCAGACCGTTTGCAAAAAAATTCGTAGAGGAGGTTCAGGAAACGACAGCTATCTTCGAAACTTATATAAAATTAGCTGAATTTTGGCTAAGTCATGACAAAATAGAGAATACAGATGCAGCCAAACTTTTTATGCCGCTATTTGAACTACAGAACGTTGAAAACAAGGAAGAGATCATGCGAGCAGCACTAAAAAGGTTATTATTTATCTCTAAAAAAGGACTCCAGTTCGTTGAACAATCCGCTACTTTTGGCTTTGAAAATATTTGGCTGGTTTCTACTGATTTGGTTTATCAAAAAAGCACTAAAAGTTATTTTTCTCAATATACAACGCGCCCCCTTGCAGACGCATTTATTATAAGCAATGATCCGAATTGTCGCGTCCTTATTTTTGCTGATACTTTTCATATGGATTCAAAAATAGATTTGAATCGACAAGTACGTCCGGGTATAAAGGAAACCTTTATTCATGAAATCACACACACTGTGGCAGGCACAGAAGATTGGATATGTTACACCTTACCCCCTCGAGGAGTATTCATGAACAGTCTGGAAGAGATACGAGATTCCTTTAATAAAAATAAAGATAAGCTTTTAGGCACCCCATCATTTCAAGAATTCGTCAGGCATGCATCGATGTGTTACGGTTTACCAGAACTATCACCAGAAAGTGTCTTGGTATCTATACGTACAGATCCATTTTTAAGTGCAAATATTAAATTGACTGATGCAGAAACTGTAATGAACCTGATCGTCAGTCTTGTGAAAGGACTTCCTTTTGCGCGGGCTAAAGTACAAAAAAGAGAAACAAACACCATGGATCTAGGGAGTGGATATCTTATGATGGCGATTGCCTTATCAGAAATATGGGACTTTAAGGCAAATGAGATGGAAATTCCATTGGAGAATGTTCATACGATCCAAAATAATAAAACAGTCACTGCTACTCCGGAAAGAGCCACTGGTCATAGAGAAAAAAGAGGGATTGAAACCATTATTAACGAAGGAAAAGAAAATAGTGAACACGTGAATGTCTTCGGCTTGACTGGCAAGACTGAAAGTAAACGGAATGTCTTGGATCCGTTTGGATTGATCAGAAAACAAAAAATGAAGAAAAAACAAAGAATAGGCCAAAAACAAAGTCCTTTAAATCCCTTTGGACTAGGAGGGAGCAACGATAAAAAAATGAAGCGAAGTGATTTAAATGTATCACAAAGATAAGTGAGTCACTATGATCGAATCGCTTCTTTATCAGTCAAGTGCAACGGATCATGTCCTTAGGAGGATGAGCAGTTACGACATAATTACTTTATCTCATGAAAGCAGACAAAATCAACTTGATCGTTTTTTCACACTTGAAGTGAGGATACTTGGCAGTTAATAAAATCAGCAACAAGAAATTGCTCGCATAGAAAGTGAAGAAACAAGGCGATGTAGCGAACTTTCTATGCGATGTTTTCATGGATCATTGAAGGTTCAACGATAGGAGAAGCCACGCATTTTCTCGTAGATTTCTTCAAATGAGTGCGGACGTACATAGCGATTGCCACAGAGATAATTCACTGCATCTTTGTCGCCTAAGTATAATTCAGTATAGTAACGGAAAGTTTTCCGACACAATTCCGGTGAAACATTTTTGTACACCGTGATCCGATCAAGGATTTGGCGAATCGTGCGAGGCGAGATTTGTTCATCGTGTGAAGAGCGGAAAACATAGGATTCACCAGATGCGCCATTTTTATGTTGGTTGGCATAATTCGCAAGTATCGGAAGTGCTTCATTTGGAATAGGTACTCGCTCCAAACGATTCGCTTTCCGATCTACAACCAGAATCTGTTTCTTCAAATCAATGTTTTTCCATTTTAATTCAACAACTTCATGAATTTTCAAGCCACAATAGAGGAGAACAGCCACGATTGCCAGATTTCTTGCACGATTTTTTTGTTCAAAAAGTGCTTCCCGTGGAGAATTAAAGCCTTTTTCAGGAACGAAAAGCGAGTCAAAATCACTTAATAAGGAAGCATCGATGTAACGTGGAGCGGCAGAGGTAGTTTCTGGTAAACTATCCCCTAATAAGGAAATCTCTTTTTCAACAAGGCCTTTTTCATACAAAAAGCGTAGAAAATGATTCAAAGCATATTGCTTGCGAGAGATCCCGTAGTAACCATTTTTGAATTGCTGTTGCGTTTCTTGTGCAGCAGCTGTATGGAAAGCTCGCGTGTGAAGGTAAACTTCACTTAAAAAATTAAGATAGACTTGTTTTTCCAATTGGATGATCAACTGATCATTTATTTCTTGTTTATGCGTTTTTCGTAAGTAATCTGTAAATAAATGGAAATCTTTTGCATATTCATAGCGACTAGCTAATGATAATTTTTTTGAATTCGCCTGCAAAAATTCATTGAAGATCGGTGGTAACTGGAGCATTCGTTGTTTCAACTTTTTTTGTATCTGTTTTCTTGTTTTGGCATCCATGCAAAAAACCTCCATTTCTTATCTAATGTCATGGGAACAGGAACTAGTGTAGTTTCTGGAAAGATTGCTTCTGCATCCCCAAATGTATTAGCCTGATAGGGGGAGCGATGAAAAGCAATTGTTACTTGTTATCCTCGTCTTATTTTACTACAACCATTCACTGAATACTAAAAACTAAATCAATAAAAAAGACACTTTGACGTAGCATCGGCTATGGTTCAAAGTGTCTTTTCGCGTGTCACTAACTGATTATTTGATAGGTAACTGGATCTTGAAATCCACACCCACAGGCAGGTGATCTGACACAGTCAATTGTCCCTTGTGTTGCTCGATCAATTGTTTTGCGATTGCTAAGCCTAGTCCATAGCCACCCGTTTCCTTTGATCTAGCTTGGTCTTCGCGGTAAAAGCGATCAAAAATCCGTTTTTTGTCTTCGTCACTGATCGCAGGACCTGTATTTTTGACATGGATCACCCAGTCTTTATTGGTGCTAGCTGAAGTGACAATGATCTCGTCGTGTTCACTTGTGTACTTGAGTGCGTTATCTAGCAAAATGACTAATACTTGATGGATTTTTTTCGGATCAGCTAAAACGCTCATGTCTGCTTGATTCTCGACTATAAATTCTTTTTGATCAATCGTTGCCATCTCTTGGAAAGGTTTGATCAACTCAGCGATAAATCCTTTTGTTTGTAGTTCTTGCTTTGCGAGCGTATCTTGACTCGAATCGCTTCGTGCTAAGGTCAATAAATCAGAAGTCAAGCCAGTCAGGCGTCTTGTTTCAGACAATGCTTGCGCAATACTTTCAGATTCTTCGATGATCGTATGATTTGGTTTAGTGAAGAGGTGTTCCAAACTGTTTTGGATGATTGTTAAAGGTGTTCGCAATTCATGGGAAGCATTTTCCACAAATTCTCTTTGTCGACGCCATGATGCTAAAATCGGACGCATGTTGAGCTTAGACAAATAATAGCTAACGCCAATAGAGCCTAGCCAAAAGACGATCATACAAAGAATCAAAATCGTTTGGAATGTTCGCAGAGAAGAGTTGATTTGATTCGTATTTTCCAAAACTTGGACGTAGGCAACTTCTCCTTGGTTTGTTGCTTTTTTTGTAATGGATCGAAAATAAAGGGGCGTTCCTTGGTCAGCTTGCGCCAGTTCAATGTCTTGGATCGTATCTAACTTACTCGTATCCAGCTTGATCCCTTCGATTTGATTAAAACGACCACCAATGGTTTCTTTATTCAAGACTTCACCTGATGCAGACCACAAGATCACTTGAGTATTGAAACGATCGCCTTCAGGTAGTGACTCTGTTTGACGTGGAGGGATCTGGGCGTTGAAAAAAGGGTCTCCCTGTTGATAACGTTCGATTTCTAATTGCACCATATGGGAGTTCATTGAGACATTCTTCAACATCAGGTCGGTCTCACGATAGGCTGACTGATTCAATAATTGGAGAATGATTCCTCCAAGCAAAAGAAAAATCAAGGCAAAGGCGGTCACATTGGCTGCAAATAGTTTTGTGCGTTGTTTATTGAAAATGCTGTCTGTCATCGCCTCACTCTCCCTGTAAGATATAGCCGACATTACGCAGCGTTTTTATTTCTTTATCCAAGCCGGTCTCGCGAAGGTGCTTTCTAAGATTACTCATATAGACTTCCACAACAGTGATCGTCGTGTTAGAATCAAAGCCCCAGATACGGTCGAAAATCTGCTCTTTCGTCAAGATGATCCCTTTATTTTGCAAGAAATAAACAAGCAACTCAAATTCTTTCCCTTGGATCGGAAGTAGTTGTTTCTTGTATTCGACGGTATTTTGTTGCAAATCACAGATGATTCCTTGATACTCCAACGTATGTTCACTGAAGAGTCCAAGTGAACGTTTCAATAATGCTTTGATCCGCATCAGTAATTCTTCACGATAAAATGGTTTGGTCAAATAGTCATCCGCACCACGTTCAAAGCCTTCAATTTTGTCTTCTAAGCCATCTTTTGCAGTCAAGATCAGCACAGGGGTCAAGATGTTCTTTTTCCGAAGATGCGCTAATACTTCATATCCATTCATTTCAGGGATCATCAAATCAAGCACTGCTAGATCATAAACACCAGATTCCAATTCATATAAGCCTTCGCTGCCATCATAGACTTGGGTCACTTCACCGATTTCAGAAATGATCTCTTTGATATTATCCGACAATACGTGATCATCTTCGACCACTAATAATTTAATCATACATTCCACCTCTATTGTTTTCACCATATAAGTTGATTTTACCATGATTAGCATAAACAAAACTTAAATTTCGGATTAAGTTCCGTTTAAGCTAACCTTTGTATGCTAGGTGACATCACTTGATCCGACAGGAGGAATAAAATGAAATTAAAAAATGTATTCCAACGCAAAGAAACAAAATATCTGATCCCAACGACACAGTTCCATTCTTTTTTAAAAGACTTGAAAAAACAGATGCAGATCGACGAATATGGGCTGCATACTATTTTATCCTTGTACTTTGATACACCAGACGATCGTTTCATTACCAATTCTATGACGAAACCAAAATACAAAGAAAAATTCAGAGTAAGAAGCTATGGCCTCCCACAGGAGACATCGATGGTCTTTCTAGAAATCAAAAAAAAGGTCAACGGAATCGTCTATAAAAGAAGAATGCCACTCACTTATGCTGAGTATCTACAATGGCTTGATCAAAAACATTTCCCAAAAAATAAAGACGAACAAATCCCACAGGAAGTGAACTGGTTGTTCAAAAGAAATCCAGATTTGTCGCCTAAAACAATGATCATTTATGAACGAATGTCGCTATTTGGCACGTCAGATCCAGATTTTCGTGTGACGTTTGACCAGAATATCCGTTTTCGCAGTACCAATTTGGATCTATCAATCACAGGGGATGAAACTTTGGTTGCGCCTGAGATTGGCGTATTGATGGAAGTGAAAGCGCTAGGGGCGTATCCCTTGTGGTTTGTGGAGCTACTGAACAATTATCAGCTAAGAAAAGGGAGCTTTTCAAAATACGCAGAAACATATCAGCGACATTTATTCATTCAGACAAAGGAGGGAAAGAACCATGCTATCTAGTTTAATCGAATCAGGGACAACCATTCAACCTAAAGAATTATTGATTTGTATCGCCACTTCATTAGTTTTAGGGTTATTAGTTGCAACTATCCATATGCAACGTAACGTCTATACAAAAAGCTTTGTTGTTACCGTTGCAGTCTTGCCGATACTGGTTCAATCAGTCATCATGTTGGTCAATGGCAATCTTGGAACAGGCTTAGCGGTCGTCGGTGCCTTCAGTCTGATTCGTTTTCGTTCGGTTGCCGGCGGCTCAAGAGAGATCACTAGTATTTTTTGGTCGATGGGTATCGGGATTGCTACAGGGATGGGCTACGTTGCGTACGTGGTGATATTCTCAGTTATCGTCGCGCTCTTTTTACTATTGCTTTATCTTTCACCTTTTGGCAACCAGAATAAAGTAGCTGAGCGAGAATTGAAAGTGACGATTCCAGAAGATTTGGATTATCCTGAACTATTTACCGATATTTTTGAGGAATATACGTATACGCATCATCTCAATTCCGTTCGAACTACGACAATGGGGAGTTTGTATGAATTACGCTATATCCTTTTACTAAAAGACCATCAACAGGAAAAAGAAATCATTGATCAGATACGTGTTCGCAATGGTAATTTACCAGTCGTACTCGGTAAAGTAGCCACGAATCGTGAAGAATTATAAAGGAGGAACTCGCATGAAAAAATTCTATTCATTGATCGCTGCCAGTCTCTTATTAACCGCCTGTTCTTCAGCAAATTCAGCTTCTTCGGGTAAGACTAGCACAGAGGAAACAGATACAAGTACAGTGACAAATCTCTCGACAGATACGACATCGACGGAATCAGAAACGACGTTCGGTAATTATGAGACAGAAGATCTAACAACTAGCTATGACAAAAGTACCGCTGTCGACATCCAATTAGGGGAGGAGACAGAAGTGACAGGAGAAGGTGTCGAAGTAGCGGATAAACAAGTAACGATCACAAAAGGAGGGACTTATGTCATCAGCGGAACATTAACTGACGGTCAATTGATCGTGAATGTGCCGAAAGAAGAAAAAGTCCATCTGATTTTCAACGGTGTATCGATCACCAATTCTAGCGGACCCGCAGTGGATATCCAACAAACAGAAAAGGCGATAGTGACGTTGGCAGACAACACCGATAATCACTTAGCTGATGGAAAGACATATACACTTGCTGAAAACGAAACTGAGCCAGATGCCACATTATACAGTAAAGAAGATTTGACGATCAATGGAACTGGCGCATTGACTGTTGATGGCAATTATAGTAACGGTATCCGCAGTAAAGATGACTTATTTTTGATCTCTGGAACCTATACGATCAATGCAAAAAATAACGGATTGAAAGGAAAAGATGCGGTATCGGTCAAAGGTGGAAGCTATCAGATCACCACCGAAGAAGGGGATGGCATCCAAGCAAATGGAACAGAGGACGAGACAAAAGGTGCTGTTGCAATCGACGGCGGGACTTTCAATATAAACAGTGGAAGAGACGGCATCCAAGCAGAAACATCCATCCGTAGCCAAGGAGTAGAAATGACGATCCAGACGGCCGACGGAGCCGATAGCACGAACTTAGATACAAATGAAAGTTACAAAGGCATAAAAGCTGGGAATAATGTATTGATCAGTAGCGGAAACTATACCATCAATAGTGCCGATGACAGTATCCATACCAATAACAGTGCAGAAATAACAGGCGGGACACTCACATTAAGCTCTGGAGATGATGGGATTCATACAGACAACGAGTTGACCTTCAATGGCGGAACAATTGACATCCAACAATCCTATGAAGGCATTGAATCAGCAGTCATCACCTTCAATGACGGAGAAATAACAGTCACTGCCACTGATGATGGGATCAATGCCGGTGGTGGCAGTGACACAGAAACAACTACTGGACAGTTTGGCGCTGACAGCTTTGGTGGTCCACCGGATGAGGCGGATGAGAGCAAAGAAGTCACGATCAATGGTGGGACGATCTACGTTAATTCAGAAGGCGACGGTTTAGACAGCAACGGGAACATTCAAATGTCTGGCGGTACAATGCTGATCGACGGCCCCGTAAATGGTGGTAATGGCGCATTGGATTATGGTGGCGCGTTTACTTTAACAGGTGGGACATTTGTCGCTGCTGGTTCAAATGGGATGGCGCAAACAGTCAGTGATAGTTCTACTCAAGCAACAGTAGCGATCAGCTATGACACTCTTCAACAAGCAGATACACTCATGAGCCTACAAACAACCGCAGGGGAAGCAGTGATTGCGTATCAACCTGCTAAAAATTATCAAACAATCGTAGTCTCGTCACCACAGCTTGCAGTTGGGGAAACGTATACGATCGCTACCGGTGGCACGACTCAGGCTGAACTTACTAATGGCTTTAGTGAACAACTATCAATCAGTGACGCAGAAGATTTAGGCACGTTCACCTTCGCAGATACTACAATGACGATTTCTCAATCTGGCGAAGAAGTTTCCTTTGGTCAAATGGGACCGGGAGGTTTTTAGCACCACCCTAAAACTCGAAAGCCCCCAAATAGCACCTGTTCCCACGCTATTTAGGGGGCGTTTTTTTGTTCATTATTTCTTTCATTTGAGATATCATCTGTTTTTAGCGTTTAAAGAAGCATTTTCTAGGTTTTTTTTCTTCGTAAAAATACTATTATTATGAACTGGATAATCAAACGAAGCAATTGACTTTTTCTTTGCATAAGCGCTATACTTTTCTCCAGTGACACTTTGTCACTAACAGAGAAATCGAAATGGAGGAATCAAAAAAATGTTTTTAGCGATAAAAGAAATGCGCTATGCCAAACTACGCTATGGGCTGATTATTGGGATCATGTTCTTGATCGCTTATGTTGTGTTTATGTTAACTGGTTTAGCAAGTGGACTCTCCGAAGAGTTCAAAAAAGCAATTGTTGACTGGCAAGCACAAGAAATCGTGTTATCAGAAGATGCCAATAAAGTCTTTGCTGCCTCTCAATTGACGAGAGAAGATCTGGATCAAGTAGATGCAAAAGACAAAGCGCCGATTGGCTTATTCAGCGGAGCAGTCAAAGCAGAAGAAAAGGAAAATATCACTGTATTTGGGACGACAAGCGATGCGTTCTTATTGCCTGATTTATTAGAAGGCGAGATGTTCAAACAAAAAAATGAAATCATTATTTCCAAAAATATGGCAGATCTAGGTTTTTCGATTGGCGAAAAAATCAAAATCGGTAGCTATGATGAAGAACTAACAATCGTTGGGATCTTCCCTGAAACTTATTACACGGTTGGCCCGGTCGTTTATACAGACCTTGATACATGGACACAGTTGAAATTTGGCGATCAGCCTTTTGCTTCGGATGAGAAGAAACCGATCAATGCCATTGTCACGAAACAAGCTGCCACTATCCAATCGGATGGGGCATCAAAAACATTACAAAAATTGTCGATTGACGACTTTATTCAAAGTCTCCCAGGTTATTCTGCACAAAACATGACATTGAATGCGATGATTTATTTCTTGTTTGTCGTTGTTGCAGCAGTTGTAGGCATCTTTATGTATGTGATCACCTTACAAAAAACAGCGATTTTTGGTGTGATGAAAGCACAAGGGATCAGAAATTCATTTATCGCCCGTTCATTACTAGCGCAAGCATTCATCGTAGGAGTAGTTGGTGTAGCATTCGCAGTAGGGCTTGCTTTCTTGACTAGTTTGATCTTACCGACTGCCATGCCTTTCGCGATCATGTGGCCTCAGTGGCTTTTATATAGTGGGATATTGATACTCGTAGCAATGATCGGTGGGCTATTCTCCATTCGGACAGTCGCTAAAGTTGATCCAGTTATTGCGATAGGAGGGTAATAGAAAAATGAAAGAAATCTTGACAATGAAAAATATCGTCAAAAAATTCGGCAACGGCCGAACAGAAGTGACTGCACTAAAAGAAATCAATTTTTCAGTAAAACAAGGAGAATTTGTCAGCATCATCGGCCCTTCTGGTTCAGGGAAAAGTACATTTTTAACTATCTCTGGTGGTCTTCAAACACCTACTTCAGGTGAAATCCACATTAATGGTCATTCATTTTCCGAATTAAATGAAAAAAAACGAGCAGACTTACGCTTTAAAGAAATTGGCTTCATTTTACAAAGTTCAAATTTGATTCCTTTCCTAAAAGTCAAAGAGCAGTTTTATTTAGTGGATCGCGTCGCTAAGAAAAAAGCAGGGGACGAGCGAATCGACGAATTGCTGAAATCATTGGATATCTATGAGTTGAAAGACAGTTATCCGAAAGATTTATCCGGTGGAGAAAGACAACGAGTAGCTATCGCAAGAGCATTATTCAATGATCCAAGCTTGATTTTAGCGGATGAACCAACAGCAAGCTTAGATACCGATCATGCCTATGAAGTCGTCAAATTGTTAGTCAAGGAAGCCCATGAGAAGCAAAAAGCCACCGTCATGGTCACGCATGATTCTCGAATGATCCAATGGAGCGACCGTATCTACCGCATGGAAGACGGTTATTTGACAGAACAAGCTAAAGCTTAAGCAGTAAGGAGAGAGCTTATGCCAAAAGAAACATTTTTCAATATTTCCAAGGACAAACAGCAATGGATCTTAGAGATTTTATTAGATAAATTTTATGATCGGCACATCAGCCAAGTCAAAGTTTCAGAAATCGTTGAAGCAATGGGCATGTCTCGGGGTGCGTTTTATAAATATTTTCAGGATCTGGAAGATGCGTATACGTTTACTGTCCGAAACTACTCCAATCGGGTCCATGGAGATATCATTGCTTCAATCAATCGAAATCGAGATCACTTTTTCTTAGGAATCGAAGAATACCTCGCTTGGTGTGGAAAACTAAGTAAAGATAGTTCTTATTGGCGATCCATCAAATTACTGACAAGAGCGAGCGATTTAGGTTCAGCGAAGCGTTCAAAGAATGAAGGAGACGCATCGATGGTCCAACAATGGCTTGATCTATTGAAAATCAACCAGATTACGATGGACACGACGGAAGAAGCCATCAGCTTTTTATATTTCGTGATGGCTCTTGTCATGAATTCTTTGACAGATTATATGGTCAACCAATGGACAGCCGAAGAACTAGTGGAAGATTTCCGCTATAAAGTTAAATGGTTAGAAATAGGGATAAAGAGCAAGACAGACAGCTAGCCAAAGTCCATAAATAAAAAGAAGCGCCTACTTCCACAGAATTTTCTGTTGTTGGGAGGAGGCGTTTCTTTTTTATATGGTCGCTGAATAACCATTATCAAAGTTTGATGGTAAACATCGAGAGCGTTGATCATTTCAAGTCAAGACACTTTTAGCCCAACCTTATCGAAAAAAACAGGTTTTCTGTTGACTTGGAGTTTACTCCAGAGACTATACTAACTAATGAAGATACATAGCCAAATCGACAGGAGGTCTAGCAATGAAAAAACTTTATCTGATGCGTCATGGTCAAACCTTGTTCAATCAATTAGGGAAGATCCAAGGGGCTTGTGACTCTCCCTTGACAGAAGCTGGTATCAGACAAGCAGAGGTGGCAAGAGACTATTTTGAAACCAATCAAATCACCTTTGATGCCTATTATTCATCCACCCAAGAACGAGCTTCTGATACGCTAGAAATCATTATCGGACAAAAAGAATATCAGCGTTGCAAAGGGTTAAAAGAATGGAACTTTGGCCGATTTGAGGGAGAAAGTGAAGCGTTGAATCCTAAACGACCAATTGGCGAAACTTCCTATGGTGATTCATTTGTTCCTTATGGCGGTGAATCAGCAAAAGAACTCCAACAAAGAATGAACACGACCTTGATCGACATCATGGAAAAAGAGCACCAAAACGTTTTAGCAGTTAGCCATGGTGGGGCGATGTATTTATTCATTCAAAAATGGTTACCCTATGAACAAGTAGCCAAGCTAAAATTTTCAAATTGTTGTATTTTAGAATTTGCGTATAGCGATCGTCAATTTTCATTCATCCAGGCGATCAATCATCAATTTTAAGTTTTTTTGATAGATGAAGCAATAAACTCCGATACTAATAGCCCAAAGACTAAAAGAAGGATTCAGTCTTTAGGCTATTTCTTTTTACTACAACGCTTACTTCTTGTATTCCTTTAACAATCCTTTTTGGATCAGCTCTTGTTTTTCTTTCAAATTCAATAAATTATCTTGGTAGTTTTGCGTATACATCAAGGAGTACAAGGTATTCAAGACATAGTCAAAGGCAATTTGAGAAGAGAATGTAGCAACTTTCGCAAAATCATACTCTTCTTGGGACACGACCAACCGCATGGCTGCTTTCTTTGCCATTTCAGACTGTTCATTTCCTGTGATCAATAAACTAGGTGCGCCAATATGTGCCAGATAGGTAAGAATACGTTCGTAATGATGGATGCGTCCACTATAGCTAATAAAAATCCCGCAGTCATTTTCCGTCAAATTAGCCGCATTCCAGGACGAATCGCTATATTCTTCGGCTAAGATCAAGAACTTATTTAGTTTGACTAATTTGTTTTGGAACTTCCGGGCGGTTGTTTGCGAATCACCTTTTGCAAATAAGAAAATGCGCTCTGCTTTGTTTAAAACAGTCGCGATGGTTTCTAACGATTGATCTTCCATTTGAAATTGCGCTTTTTTGATAGCTTGAATGGATAGATCTGCCATTTTTTTGGCAATCATCTTCGCATCATCATCAACGGTAAAAGGAAAATTAGGATCGATGACTTGATTGAACTGAGCAACCAGTTGGTGGACTTCTCGTCCTAATTCAAAGCGAAATTCTTTAAAGCCGCTATAGCCGATTTTTTTACAGAATCGGATAATAGCGGAATGGGAGGTATAGGTCTCCTTTGCCAGCTCTTCAATCGTCATATAAACTGCTGCTTCCAAATTCATCCGCAGATAATCGGCGATCCGTTTTTCATTTGTAGTAAATGTTTCTTGTTGGGTTAATTTTTCTTCGATAAGCATCCATCACACACCTCCAAATCTATCTTACTGAATAACTAGAAAAATAACCACTTCTTTTTACAGTAGTCTAAGATTGAACATCTTTTTCAAAAATATCGTCATTCTTTCAATTTCTTTGAACATTTCTACCAAAAAAACTAGAATCGGTTTTCTTTTATCTATAGTGCGCTATACTCAAGAAAAGAAATCATTCGAAAGCAGGAGGAAACGACATGTTAACCATCGCATATTTAGGTAATGGCAAAAGTACCAATCGCTATCATTTGCCCTTCTCAAGAAGGCTACCTGACAAGATCAACGTCAAAAAAATCTACTCTCCATCAGCACCAATTTGGGAAACTTTTGATGAGATCGAATATACCGATCAGTTGTCTGATCTGTGGCATGATCCTGAGATCCAATTAGTAGTCATCACGACACCAAGCCAATTTCATGCAGAATACGCCAAACTTGCTTTGGAAAATGGCAAGAACGTGTTAGTCGAAAAACCTTTTGCAGAAACTTCAAAAGAAGCAAAAGAATTATTCGACTTAGCAGCGGAAAAAGGACTATTTATCCAATGTTATCAAAATCGCCGCTTTGATTCGGACTTTTTGACCGTCCAAAAAGTGATCGAAAGTGGGAAGCTTGGTGATATCTTAGAAGTGGAAATGCACTATGACTACTTCCGCCCAGAAATCCCAGAGAATACAAAAGAATTTTCAGTGGCAAATAGCTACCTGTATGGTCATGCCTGTCATACAGTAGATCAGGTCCTTTCTTATTTTGGTGAACCAGATGATATTCATTACGATGTCCGTCAATTACTAGGCACCGGTCGAATGAATGATTACTTTGACTTAGACTTTTACTACGGTCGAATGAAAGTTTCGATCAAATCAAGTTATTTCCGTATCAAAGAACGTCCTAGTTTTGTCGTCTATGGCAAAAAAGGGATGTTTGTCAAACAAACAAAAGACCGACAAGAAGAACACTTAAAAATGTTTTATATGCCTGAAAATGCGGACTTCGGGATTGATCAACCGGAACACTATGGTGTATTGACCTACATTGATGAAGAAGGAACGTATCATGAAGAGAAAGTTGTTTCTGAAGTCGGAGATTATCGCCGAGTGTACGAAGGAATCTATGAAACATTGATCAATGGTGCAGAAAAAATCGTAAAAGATGAAGAAACGTTATTACAAATGAACATATTAGAAACAGGTATCCAACAGATCGAAGAAGCAAAAACTGCATTTGAAAATTAAGGATGTTGTTACATCCAAAAGGGATACTTTTTTCCAAGTAATGAAAGAATCGAGCCGTAAATCAAAAGGATGATTTACGGTTTTTTCGTTTATTCTACCCACTGATTCACACAATGCAACAACAAATCCTCAAAGGGCAAACGCTAAATTTTCATTCGCCTTTTGCTTGATCTTCTGTTACTATTTAGTAAACAGTAAACAAGAGGTGAGTAAATGGCATCTATACGTGATATTGCAAAAATCGCTGGGGTTTCAGCAGCGAGTGTTTCCCGTATCCTGAATGAAGATCCCACATTTAGCATCAACGAACAAACGAGGATACGTGTGATTGAAATTGCCAATCAATTAAATTATTCTGTCGATAAAAATAAACGCGGCAGTCGAAGTTTAGGAGATGAAATGACGATTGCCTTGATCGTTCGACATCAAGAAGAAGCAGAATTAGATGATCCCTATTTTCGCAAAATCCGTGGTGGCATTGAAAAAGAAGCAGCAAAGTGGCGTTTTCGCACGATCCGTGCTTTCCATATGAGAGATGCCCATAAAGAATGGAAAGAGTTAGCGAAATATGGTGCGGTGATCATGATCAGTGAAATGACGATTGAAGCAACGAAAAAAATCGCTACGATCAATCCCAACTTGATCTTGGTCGATAACTACTCGAACTCTGAAGAATTTGACTGTATCCAAACCGATTTCCAACAAAAAACCGTGGAAGTATTAGAAGTTCTCTATAAGAAAGGCCATCGAAACATCGCATTTATCGGTGGCTACAGCAGTCAAGTAGCTGAAAACGGTGAAGTCCATAAAAACAAAGAGGAGATCCGGGCGGAATCTTACTTGAAATGGATGAAATTAAATGGCCTGCAACATTATGCCAATACCTATCAAGGAAACTGGAAACCTGAAGATGGCCTTCGTTTAGGTAAAGAGTTATTGGCGCAATCCTCACCGCCCACAGCAGTTATCGTCGCCAGTGATCCGATGGCAGTAGGTGTTTATAAAGCAATCAGTGAAGCAAATAAAAAAATCCCTGATGATATTGCTGTCGTGAGTTTTGATGATATCGAAATGGCTCAATTCATGACACCAAGCTTATCAAGTATTAAGGCAAACCCGGAAGAAATGGGGCGTTTAGCTGTACGCTTAGCGAAGGAACGCATGCTAAAAGAACGAACGATGCCGATCCGTGTGATCTGTCGCAGTGAACTCGTGTTACGAGACTCCATCGGACAGGACAGCGCGCTTTTAGATTAACTCATTTTACACATTTATCCCTTGAAAAAGTTCGAGAATCTCTCTTTCTCGAACTTTTTTTGTTTTCTCACTTGTGTAAACATTAAGTAAACAATTATACTCACCAAGTAAACGTTTGCACATATTAAATAAAAGGAGTTATCACACATGAAATTTGTCGATAAATTAGCTGAAAAAATGGTGCCCGCTGCAACGCTGATCGCAAATAATAAATATCTACTCAGTCTCCGAGATGGTTTTATGATGGCTTTTCCTGCAACAATGTTTGCTTCCATCATGATCATTATCCAAAATTTGCCAACAACATTTGGCTTCGCTACTTTTCTGCCAGAAGCATTCAATACCTTTTTAAATGAGTTCTTTGGACCTGTCGGCAATGCGACAATGAGTATTTCAGCACTTTTTATTGTATTTGGGATCGGTTATCAATTGGCTGGTCACTACAAACAACCACAAATCTTTGCTGGTGCCATTTCACTTTCTTGTTTCATCATGCTGTTACCGTTTGGGAGCGATGAAACCATGGGTACGTTTATTCCTTTATCGAAACTAGGTGCTGAAGGGATGTTCGTGGGTATCTTGACAGCGATCGTTGCTACAGAAATCTATAGTCGGATCAGTCGCTCAGGGTTTACGATCAAGATGCCAGAATCTGTACCGCCGATGATCGCTGAATCTTTCGTGGCAATCATCCCCGGAGCTGCTCCTTTGTTTTTATTCAACATCATCCGCTATCTATTTACTTTTACCACCTGGGGAAATGCAGTCGATTTCGTTTATCAGATGTTGCAACAACCTTTGATGGGACTTGGCGGAACTTTACCAGCTGTATTGATCGCTGTTTTCTTTACGCAACTTTTCTGGTGGTTCGGTATCCATGGCACGTTAGTCATCAATGCAGTGATTGATCCAATCATGGGTGCTTTAGCCATCGAAAACTTTGAAGCATATAAAAATGGCGCTGAGCAGTTGCCACATATCATCAATACGACCTTTATGGGGGTGTTCGTCAATCAAGGAATGCAACTTGGTATTTCGATCACGATGGCGTTCTTTATTGCTCGCTCCATCCGAATGAAGAAAACGATGAAAACGATCATGGCGCCAGCGATCTTTAATGTATCAGAACCAATGACTTTTGGACTGCCCGTCGTGCTGAACCCTATAGCATTCATCCCTTGGATTCTAGCGCCACTAGCTTCTACCACGATTTCATACTTTGCGATTTACTTGGGCTTCGTTCCTCGTCCAATCGGGGCAACAGTTGTCTGGACGACGCCGATTTTACTGTCAGGGTGGTTAGGAACTGGTTCGATCACCGGCGCACTTTTACAAATCGTAACAGTAGTTGTGATGACACTGATCTGGGTGCCTTTCTTAGTTGCGATGGACCGTGAATATTTGAAGGAAGAACGCCAACAACTGAAACAAGAAAAAGAAAACCAACTGATGGATGGAAAAATCACCATAGAAGAACAGTAGGGAGTGAACCGTATGCGGATCGATACCTTGAACTACCGAAAGAAAATACCGACACACCCCGCACATTTTTACCAAGTACTACTTGAAGAACAATTAAACTATTTTCACAGCAAGGACTCTTCAATTACCAAACTGACAGAAGGAGCAGCTGTCACGACTGCGCTTCAAACAAAACTAGGGCAAGCGACTGTCGAAAGTACGCTAACGATCCAACGTTTAGTCAAAGATGAACTACTTGAAATGACTACTGATTACTCCGGTGGAAAAATCATTCAAACCTACCAACTAAAACGTCAAGATGAGCAGCAGTTCACATTGCATTATTCTGAAAGAAATGAACTGGTTGATGCCAAAACGCAGCTGAGTTTGCTTTTTGTCCTGCCATTTTATAAACTCTTTTACAATCGTCAGTTAGCCAAAAGAGTCAATTATTTGATACAAAAGCTCTGATTTCTCCACAAACAAGGAATGGAGGAACAAAACGTCGTTCTCTTCATTCCTTGTCTGTTTTACTAACTAAAAATTAAGAGGTGTTGCCTTCCATGATTGAACAATTAAATAACCGCATATTTCACATCAATAATTCGCAAGTTAGCTTTATTCTCCATGTCATGCAAAATGGACAGATCGAGCAAATCTATTACGGGAAACCTTTACATGGCTTATCTGTTGAAGAAATCGACTACTTGGTCACAGATCAAAATAAATCTGCTGGAACAGTCAAGTTTTTTGAAGATGACCCGAATTTTACGTTAACTGATCATCCACAAGCATATCCTGTGTATGGTTCTTCTGATTTTAAAGAAGGCGCGATCGAACTTTCAAGTAACCAAACGCCTTACTACACAGATTTTCGCTTTGTTGAAGCAACGACAAAAAAAGGCAAGACAAGAAACTTGAATTGTCCGACCACTTATGGCAATGAGGAAGAAACAGAAACCCTCTCATTGCGATTAGTGGATCAGGAACGTCAGTTAGAACTAATACTTCATTACACCTTATTTTACGATTCCACCGCCATTGTACAAAGTCAGACGCTGATCAATCAATCTGAGGCAGATTTACAGATCCATCGCATGCTTTCAGGCGTCTTGAATCTTTCCACCAAAGCGTATGATTTCACTCATTTTTCAGGTGCTTGGTTAAAAGAACGGCATGAAAAGAAACGGCCGCTTGAACAAGGAGTCGTAGCGATTGGCTCACTAAAAGGTGCAAGTAGCCATCAGCATAATCCCTTTATCCGGCTAGAACATCAAAACTCGACGCTCGATCAAGGAGAGGTCTATGGAATGAATCTCGTTTATTCCGGTAATTTTCTCGCTCAAGCAGAAGTGGATGAATGGGACAAAACGCGAGTGATGATCGGTATCCATCCGACACAATTTACTTGGACATTAGCGCCTAAGGAAAGCTTTACGACACCCGAAGCAGTCTTGATGTATAGCGCTGCAGGTACGAATGGTCTTGCCAAACAATTGACACATTTTATCGAAAACTACCTGATTGATCGTCAATGGCAAGACACGCCACGACCAATCGTCTTCAACAACTGGGAAGCAACGTATTTCGATTTTACTGAGGAAAAACTCTTGTCCCTTGCGACCATTGGAAAAGAATTAGGGATGGAATGTTTTGTCTTAGATGATGGCTGGTTCGGCAAACGAAACAATGATCGTTCCTCATTAGGTGACTGGACGCCTGATAAGCAAAAATTCCCACACGGTTTGGCTTCCTTTGCAACAAAGCTCAAAAACATGGGTCTTCAATTCGGCATGTGGTTCGAGCCTGAAATGATCTCTCCTGATAGTCAGTTATTGGAAAAACATCCAGATTGGGTGGTGAAACATCCCTATTCACGTATCTCGGTGGGACGTGGACAATATGTGCTTGATTTTGCGAATCCGGCGGTTGTTGAAGGAATCTATGAGCAAATGGCAAAGATCATCGAAGAAACAAATTTAACTTATATCAAATGGGATATGAACCGCAATATCACTGAAGCCTATTCCGCTTATTTAGAAAAACAAGGGATGCATCAACAGGAGTTTTTCCATCGCTATGTCCAAGGCGTCTACACGCTTTACGGTAAATTATTGACCAGCTATCCTGATCTTTTGATTGAAGGTTGTGCTGGCGGGGGAGGGAGATATGATTTAGGTATCCTATTTTATAGTCCACAAATCTGGCCTAGTGATACCAGTGATGGGTTGGAACGATTAAGTATTCTTAGCGGAACATTAGCAGGATACCCCATTTCTAGCTTTAGTAATCATGTCTCTGCTTCTCCGAATCATCAAGTATTACGTGAGACTTCTTTATCATTCCGCCAAGATGTAGCCATGTTTGGGCCTTTAGGCTATGAATTAGACCTATTGACTTTGACAGAAGCAGAAAAACAACAGATCAGTAGCCGGATCACTTTTTACAAAGCCCATCGTCAGTTGCTGACTCACGGTGAATTTCTCCAGATCTTGCCAAATCATCCGTATGATAATGAAATTTGTTGGGGTGTGTTTAGTCACGATCGGTCAGAAGCAATCATTGGTTTTTATCAAAAATTAGGACGTGCAAATCCAGCTGCACAGGCATATTTACCACTTCCAGAATGCCTGAATAAGGATAGTTATTATCAAATCAATGAAAAAGAAACGATTAGCGGTCATTTCCTGATGAATGTCGGTCTGAAAAAACCACGTTTGTTCAATGGAGCCAACCATACCACTTACCAACTTGCAGGAGACTGTCAATCATTCATCTATCATCTGGTAGAAAGGAGGGAAATGAAGTGAAGACATATAATGACACACGTTTACTCCATGGTGGGGATTATAATCCGGAACAATGGTTGAATCACCCTGAAGTATTGAAAAAAGATTTTGAGTTGATGGATAAAGCACATGTCAATACTGTAACTGTCGGGATCTTTTCATGGAGTACATTAGAACCAGAAGAAGGGGTTTATCACTTTGACTGGTTGGATAAAGTGTTTGAAGAGATGCACAAACGTCAAGGGCGTGTGATCTTGGCCACACCAAGTGGCGGACGACCGCAATGGCTGAGTGAAAAATATCCAGAGGTGAATCGAACGAATGCAAAAGGACAAAAGCATCATCATGGTTTTCGCCATAACCATTGCTACACATCCCCAATTTATCGGGAGAAAGTCCAGCAAATCAATCGGCGTTTAGCTGAACGATATGGTGACCATCCGGCATTATTGCTGTGGCATATCAGTAATGAATACTCAGGAGAATGCTACTGTCCACTTTGTGCAGCCAAATGGCGTGAGTGGGTCAAAGCGAAATATCAAACCTTAGAAGCGGTGAATGACGCTTGGTGGATGACATTTTGGAGCAATGATTATTCCAGTTGGTCACAAGTTGTACCACCTTCGCCTCTTGGAGAACATAAAGTACATGGCATGGACTTAGACTGGAAACGATTTGTGACTGATCGGACGATCGATTTCTTTTTACATGAAATCGAACCGATCAGAGAACTCACACCAGCAATCCCAGTAACGACTAATTTTATGGCAGAAGGCCATGATCAACATGACTTTATTCCCCTGGAAGGACTTGATTATTCCCGATTTGCTGAAGTTGTAGATATCGTCAGTTGGGATAGCTACCCCGACTGGCATAACCCATACGAATCCTTACATGTGACCGCCATGAAATCAGCTTACGTCCACGATCAATATCGTTCATTGAAGAAACAACCGTTTCTCGTGATGGAATCGACGCCTAGTTACGTGAATTGGCACGCATTCAACAAGGCGAAGAAGCCAGGGATGCATCTGCTCAGTGGGATGCAACAACTGGCACATGGGTCAGATAGCACACTCTATTTTCAATGGCGGCAATCACTAGGGAATTCCGAAAAATTCCACGGGGCGGTGGTCGAACATGACAATTCAGAAAACAATCGAGTCTTCCAAGAAGTAGCGGCTTACGGAAAACGAGTAGACACTTTATCTTCGATCAAAGGCACACAAACAGAGGCAAAAGTCGCTATTTTATTTGACTGGGAAAGCAATTGGGCATTAAAGAGAGGCGGTGGTTTTGGTCGTCCAACTCGTCGTTATATCCAAACACTTCAAGAACATTACCGATTCTTTTGGGAAAGAGATATCGCTGTTGATATTTTGACGCCAAATCAAGACTTCTCTAATTATGCTTTAGTCGTTGCACCAATGCTCTATTTGATGCGGGAAGAAACAATGGTTGCACTCTCAGAGTATGTCAAAAATGGTGGTACGTTGATTGGTAGCTATTTTACCGGAATGGTCAATGAACACGATCGGTTACATCTTGGAGAATGGCCACAAGTATTGCAAACACTTTTTGGTGTCTTGCCAAAAGAGCTTGATACGCTTTATCCAGGTGAATACAATCAAATCCTTTACAAGGAACAAACGTATCAAACAAAAGACTACTGTGGTATCGTCAAAGAAACGACAGGGAAGGTGAGGGCTACTTACCAAAAGGACTTTTATACTGGTACACCAGCTTTAGTTGAAAATCGCTTAGGGAAAGGGACTGCTTATTATTTAGCGGCCCGTACCGATCTGGACTTTTTAGAAGTATTTTATCAACCAATCATCGAATCATTACAATTGCAACAAGGAATCATTAAGGCATCACATCCAAAAGTATCGATTCAATCGCGAACAGATGGGAAACAGAGCTATTACTTTCTAATGAATTTTTCTGAAGAGATGCAACAACTTGAGTTACTTGATCCTCACTTGGCTATCGAAACAAATCAAACGCTCACTGGTATACTAACGTTTGCACCTTACGAAGTGAAAATTCTAAGGAAAGACAATTAATACGAATGAATACGCCTTTATGTTTTGACAGTTATTTTATTCTTGTTGTAGGATAGAGACAGAGCAACAAGGAGGACGAGAACATGACAAATTATGATGGAGAAAAAGAAAAACGCTTAAGAGGGTCAATGGCGCCTAAAACAGATGATGAAGTTGCGTTAGCCGGAACTAATTCAGGTGAAACAACAAATAAAGAAGAGGCGTTAGCTGGGACCAACTCCGGTGAAGAAAAAGAAGTCGCGATGTCTGGTTCAAATGCTGTGGAAGAAGAGTCTGAGCATCCTACAAAGAAACATCATTTGAAGGAAGAACTAGATGAAGTGGTAGAAGAAGCGAAAGAAAAATTTGACGCTTTTAAAAGGAAACACAAAGAATAAGTAATCAAAAAAAGAACTTGTATCCACATGAGCCATGTTGAAGGCTTACGGATGCAAGTTCTTTTCTATTTTTTCAAAATAAGTCAAAAAAAGTTTTTTTCGGACCAGCCTTTCATTATAAACTATGATTGCTTATTGTATGTCTAAAGGAGGTGAAACATAGTGGTTGGTCAAACAGACATCATTCAATTATTGACAAAATATTTTATCAATAACACATCTATGATCATTGGTATCACAAGTTTTGTTATTGTTTTATGTGTTTTTATTTCTGTAAAAATGGTTGCACAACCTAAAATGGGGAAACCATCTAAACAAGCACTCGCCAAAAGTCGATATAAAAAGAGTAAGTAATCACTGGAACAAAGAGGAGTAGGGGGAAAAAGAAAATGGGCATGTACTGGGTTTTAACATTTATTGCGCAACAGCAGGAAAATTTTCCATCAGCTAGTCAAGCAGGTAAGCTTGCTGCTTTTCTTATGTCGTTTATTATTCAGTTTGGTTTTTCTGGCTTTTTTACGGTTTACTTACTTGTCGTAATTATTTGGCAAATATTCAAATATATTAAAAGAGTGACTCGTAAAGATCGCAGACACTTTAAAAAAGAAGTTGCGGCTTCTTATAAAGTCCAAGAAGAAAGAGTGAAGAGCAATATAGAAAAAGAAAAGGCCCGAGCAAGTAGACAAAGAGATGTCTTTGAGCCATGGCACCAGAATGAGGAGCAAGAAGATTGAGGGATTTTATACTGTATCAGTTTCATCGATTATTCAATACAAATACATATCGGGAAATGCTATTCCAACGAATCAACGAAGCTATCTATTCGACTTATCATGCTGCAAACTATCCTAAATATACTGGTGAGAATGAAATGGAGCGGTTAACTAACAAGCTCAAGCGCAGTGAAAGAAGAAAAAACTGGATACCTAAACTTGGGGATCCACTCTATAAAAAACCTTCTTCAAGAATTTATGTCGAAGATCTACAACTAAAAATTTCTCCTACTCGTTTGGAAGGAGATCCTAATTTTAGCTATCTCTCACGACAATCCAGTACCAATTCTTTACCTGATGATCATCAAGCTTATCAATCAACAAAACCTGAACCTATGTCTTTACGATCTAAAGTAACAAAACTTTCACCGCAAATGACTGCTTTAGTAAAAACAAATGATCTATCAATTAAAGGCTTGCCCACTTGTCGTAAAGAAATACCAAGAGTGAGAAGAACACAATCCGACTATGGACGTTATTGATTTTCTATAAAAAATTATTATAGTATATATAATTTCTATATTATTGAAAAATGATAGCAACCGATTTATAATTTTCATGAAAATAACAAAGAACGGATGAAAGGTGTGTTAGACATGAAAAAAACAAGTCGTAAAGTTGTAATCGTAGGTACAGGATTTGTCGGTACAAGTATTGCTTATGCGATGATCAATCAAGGTGTTGCCAATGAACTTGTCTTAATCGATGTCAACCAAGAAAAAGCAGAAGGAGAAGCTTTAGACTTACTAGATGGAATGGCATGGGGCGAAAAGAACGTTTCCGTATGGTCTGGCACGTATGAAGAATGTAAAGATGCAAATCTAGTGATCTTAACTGCTGGCGTGAACCAAAAACCTGGTCAAACTCGCTTAGATCTAGTGAAAACAAATGCAGCAATCACTCGTCAAATCGTTAAAGAAGTCATGGCTTCAGGTTTTGATGGTATCTTCGTGGTTGCTTCAAACCCAGTCGATATTTTAACTTACTTAACATGGCAAGAATCCGGCTTACCAACTTCAAGAGTGGTAGGAACTGGAACAACTTTAGATACAACTCGTTTCAGAAAAGAAATTGCTTTGAAACTTGCAGTTGATCCACGTAGCGTACATGGTTATATCTTAGGTGAGCATGGGGATTCAGAAGTAGCTGCTTGGTCACATACTACAGTCGGTGGTAAACCAATCATGGAATACGTTGAGAAAGATCATCGTTTAGAAGAAAATGATTTAAACGTGCTTGCTGACAAAGTAAAAAATGCAGCTTATGAAATCATTGACCGTAAAAAAGCAACTTATTACGGTATTGGTATGAGTACGACTCGAATCGTCAAAGCCATCCTAAATAATGAACAAGCTGTACTACCAGTTTCAGCTTACTTAAATGGCGAATACGGTGAAGAAGATATCTTTACTGGTGTGCCATCGATCGTTGATGAAAATGGGGTAAGAGAAATCATTGAACTATCGATCACACCTCAAGAAAAAGCAATGTTCCATCAATCAGTTAGCGAACTAAAAGCAGTACTTGATACTGTACGTTAACATCAGCAATGAAATAAACACAAAGACGGGAAAATCGGAAAGTAGTAAAAAATTATTTCCGATTATTCCCGTTTTTTTTAATAAAATAAGAAAAATAAACAACAATCGTTTCATTAAATGAGTTTTGAAAAAAATTTACATTTATGACTTCTCTAATTAATTTAAGAAAATAATCTTAATCCTTGATCAAGCCGAAAATAAAAAACTATTTGTAATAACTTTTACAAAAAGATAAAGGTAATCTATTGATGATTGGTTATATTGTTTCTGTGTTTACTCATAGTAAAAAATAGTATATTATGAACTATAAGACCTCAAGTAAAGGCGTTTACTGAAGCTGAGCTTAAAATTCAAAGTAATTAGTTGTTGTTATATAGAATCGTTAGCCATCAAATTAAAAATATCACTTATAACGTTATTTTTTGACTGATATGACTATATATTACAAAGCCTTCTACTCAGAAAAATCCACTTGGGTGTTCATCTTCACTAGAGAAGAAGGTAAGAGTATTATTATATAAATAATCTTTCAGTTTTTAAGATTACTGCTCTTATTGCAGAGGCGATTGTGTAGAATGATTTAGGTTAATGCCCGAACATGCTAAAGAAAGATTCAAAATTTCTAATTGCTATGTAGATTAGGCAGTAACTCAAGAAGCCATAAAAATTTGAATCTTTCATCATCGAATCAGTTTTAAAATGTTAAAGAAAGGAGAAGGGGATTTGGGATAAAATATATCCAGAATTTATAATCGATGAAGGAAATAAATTGTACTACACTGTTGTAGCTCTGTAACTTCTCAAAGTTTATAAAGGATATCAAGAAACATCGAAATACCAACCGAGCAATAAAAATAGCGAACAAACAGATGATATTTAATCATTAATTGTCTAGTAAAGGACGGAGAAAAATGACAGGATTTATAGTGTTTTTTGGGATAGTTACAATTGCTTTGGGGTATGGAATTTGGAGACTTTTTGTTAATAAAAAGAACTGGTTTTTTAAGGGGATTGCTATTGCATCATTTCTATTTTCAGCTTTTTGTTTGTTCGCATTTTCAATTTATGATGAAGACTCGACCACCCAAGTGAGAGGCGAAAGTTCATTGAGTTCTCAGTCAAAAGAAGTGGAAGAAACAACGGTATCAAGCTCTAAGAAACCTGAGTTAACTGAAGTAGAAAAAGAAGAGAAACGTAAGCAAGAGGAAGAAGCTGCTGCGAAAGCCAAAGCAGAAGCAGAAGAAAGAGCCAAAAAAGAGGAAGAAGCAGCCGCGAGAGCCAAGACGGAAGCAGAAGAAAGAGCCAAAAAAGAGGAAGAAGCAGCCGCGAGAGCCAAGGCGGAAGCAGAAGAAAAGGCTAAGAAAGAAGAAGAAGAAAGAATAGCTAAAGAAGAAGAAGAGAAACGACAAGCTGCGGCACAAGCTGAAGCAGAAAAAAATAAATATGAAACTGGAATTACTTATGATAATATAGCAAGAAATCCAGATTCAAATATTGGTAAAAATGTTAAATTCTACGGAGAAATTATTCAAGTTATTAAAGGCGAGGATTATAGTCAATTTAGATTTGCAATTGACGGAAATTATGATCAATTAATTTTAATCGAAATTAGCGAAGATCAATTACAAGATAATCGTATTTTAGAAGATGATTACATTACAATTAAAGGTATGTCAATGGGGGAAATGACATATACTTCAGCAATTGGTGGAGAAATTACTGTACCAGCGGTATTGGTTGATTCATTCGAATTTTAATTTGTAAACAAACTACTCGTGAAGACTAATGCTTTGCTTTTAGACAAATAGTCTGAATGATTTCAAATTGAAAAAAAATTCATCAAAAATAAATCTAAGCCTACTATAAGCTTAGATTTATTTTTTTGGATTAAATTTGTAAAACTAAGCCCATCCAATTAAATACGTTCATCAAAATAAACAGAATTACGGCTCAGAATTTTACGACATTTCTGGCATTTCTATAGATAATATATAGAACCAAAAAAGTTATTTCCGAGGAAAATAAGGAACATAGTGAGCTAAGTTATTTAGAGTAATAATAATTGAAAAAGATAGTTAAAATGATTGTTTATATGTGATTTATGAATAAACATATGAAATTAGCAAAACATATTATTAGAATGGCTGATATAGATTAGTTGATGATAAATACATAAATTGACGAAGTCACAAAAAACTCTTGAGACCAACTTAAATCTGATGCAAGAATGTCAATCTGATTTTTTTGTAGATTTAGGATGAACATAGATTTAAAATCATTGGTTTCTAGTAAATGGATAACGTATAACTAGTAAGAGAAAACAAACGAATCAAGTACAAAATAATTTTAAAATTTTGCAGAAGAGTCAAAAATCGGTTTTGTGGTAAAATTCGGTTTAATTCAGGTTGATAACGGTTCATACTTCATTTGAATCTACTTTGTATAATATATATTATGTAAACTATAATAAATAAAAAATGATTAAGTTCATAATTCCTCGTTCTAACCTCTCTCACTAATCGTAAATTCCCATAATTCTCTAGTTTTTTAGTTATCTGTATTTATTTTTATCATTTGCGCTTTTTTCAAGTCATTTTAAGAAAAGTTCGTCCGTAGCTTCGGGAAAAATAAACGACAGACGAACAAAATCAAACTTAACTAAGAGAAAATCCTTCAGGTAATTCTTTAAAACAGATGTGTCCATTTTTTTACTTCGATATAGGCTACTGGAATAACAGATAAACCAAGAACCCATAGCCAATTGGAAAGTCCAATCGTTACAAATCCAAAGATATGTTGTGTAACAGGGATTGTCACTAATAAGACAATGATCAATGCGCCAATTGCTGTAGTTAAGACTAACAGTGGATTGCCCAAAAATTTCAATCGTAAAATAGATACTTCACTGCGACAATTATACATATGGCTGATCGTGGATAATCCTAAGACAATAAATGTCATTGTTTCAGCAATCGCTACTGATTGTGTACGACCAATAACTATAGCCAATAATGTGACGACGGTAAACACGACAGAGATTTCAAGGATCTTAAAGGTCAATCCTCGTGAAAAAATGCTATCGTATTTATGGATCGGTTGTTTTTCCATATTTTTTTCCTCTGCAGGTTCGACACTTAAACTAAAACCAGGGATGCCATCTGCGACTACTTTGATGATCAACAATTGGATCGCTGTGACCGGCGCGCCCCAACCTAAGATCAAAGAAATCAATACGATCGTTAAAGCTGAAATATTACAACCTAACATGGCATATAGAGATTTACGGATATTTTGATACACTCTTCGCCCCTCTTCTACCGCTTGGACGATCGTTGCAAAATGATCGTCCACTAAAACCATATCAGAAGCTTCCTTCGCCACTTCCGTTCCACTCCCCATAGCAATGCCGACGTCCGCTGCTTTTAATGCCGGAGCGTCGTTCACTCCGTCCCCTGTCATGGCGACGATTTCGTCATTTTGTTGAAAAGCTTTAACGATTCGTATCTTGTCCTCAGGCGACGTTCGAGCAAACACTCGATACCTATCGATAGTTTCGGCTAACTGTTTGTCACCCATTCTTTTCAGTTCCGCCCCTGTCATTGCCTGGTCTCCTTCTCCCATTATCCCTACTTCTTTAGCAATACGTGAAGCTGTTAATAAATGATCGCCAGTGATCATAATGGTTTTGATTCCTGCTTTTTTGGCTACTTCCACTGCCTTTGCTGCTTCTTTCCTCGCTGGATCGATAATGCCGATAAAGCCGGCAAATGACAACTCCTCCTCTAGTTCTTCCTCTGATAATTCTTCGATTGATTGTTGGAATACATTGTAGGCTACCCCTAATACACGGTACGCTTGATCAGCAAGTTGATCATGTTCCGCTTGGTAATCTTCGTTTAGATTCACTAAGTGTAGTCTATCGAATGCTCCTTTTGTGACCGATAGATATTCTTGACCCATACGATAGACGACAGTCATACGTTTTCTTTTTGAATCAAAGGGCAATTCTTTGATTTTTTTCAAATCAGAAAGAGATTCCTGTAATTCTTTCTCCGAAAATTGATCTTTTACAGCTTTTTGAATCGCTAATTCCGTTGGATTACTCCCTCCTTCTTTCTCAGAAAAACCACTCGCAAGATAAAACAGTAAAAGTAGATTTTTTTCCTTGTCTTTAGTGAAGTCTATAAGAGTAGGTAATTCTGTTAGAGGAACGATTTTTTTCAACGTCATTTTATTTTCAGTAATCGTACCCGTTTTATCTGAACAAATCACAGAGACACCGCCTACTGTTTCAACCGTTGAAGGTGTTCGAACAATGGTTTTCTTAATTGCCATATTCCCCATTCCCACAGCTAAAGAGATGGTTACGACAACCGGTAATACTTCTGGTATTGCTGCAACGGCCATTGAAATTGCAGTCATGATACTTGATTCTAGGCTCAAACCTTTTACTAAACCAATTACAATTGCTAAGAAACCAGCAGTGATTGCGACTATCCCTAGTACTTTACCCAGTCTTTGCATTTTGACTTGCAGTGGTGCGACATGCGTTCCTTCATTCGTGATCAAATGAGAGATTTTTCCGATTTCTGTAGCATTACCAGTTTTTTCAACTAAGACTGTCGCTTTACCTGTCACAACCAATGAACCTGAAAATACTAGGTCTTTACGATCACTCAATGCTTCATTATCAGTAGGTTGATAAGAAGCGTCTTTTTCACTCGGTTCACTTTCTCCAGTCAAAAACGATTCGTCAACAAAGAAATTAGTACTTGTAATTACTTTCGCGTCAGCAGGGACACGATCACCCAATTTAAGTTGTACAATATCACCAGGAACGATCTCAGAGCTGTTTATTTCTTTAACGGAACCTTCTCTCAAGACACGACTAGTTGACGCACCCATTTTTTTCAATTGATCCATTGATTTTTCCGCACTTTTTTGTTGCCGTATCGATAAATAAAGATTTAATAGGACAATTGAAAAGATGACAATTGATTCTGTAAAATCATCCGGATGTGTTTGATAAGCAATAAACGTAGATAGGCCTGTGGCAACAAGTAAAATTAAAATCGTGATATCTTTCATTGCTTCTTTGAGATAAGCAATAAAAGATTTAGTTGACTGAGTGTCAATCGAGTTCACACCGTAGTATTCTAATCGATCGTTTGCTTCTTGTTCCGTTAATCCTTTTTGTCTATCTGTCTGTAAGTTTTCTATTTTCATTCTGCCTATTCCCTCCCAAAACAAAAAGGAGCCAGGCAAACGAACCATTAAAGCCTACGGTTCGTTTGTCTGACTCCTACAAGATCGTTCCGGCGAACGCTCTTAAGTCATAAATTTTTTATGAAGTTATTATTTCACAGTTCAAGCAATGGGTCAAGGGAGAAGTTGATAAAAGAATGTCCCTCTGAGTACAAAGTAAATTGACCCTTCCGTTCATTTGTATTACGATAAATAAACACGATAGAAAAGGAGCCTTGTCCGATGCTGATCCGAGAAATCAAACCACAAGATGATCCAATCATCAAAGAAATTATTCAAACTTCCCTAGAATCACTCGATTTAGCGATTGAAGGAACTGCCTATTTCGACCCACAATTAGACCATTTAACAGACTACTACCATGCTCTCCCCTGTGCTGCTTATTGGGTGGTGGAATTAGAAAATAAAGTAGTTGGCGGAATCGGCATTGCACCTTTCGACGAGCAAAATCAGATATGTGAATTACAAAAATTGTACTTAGCCCCAGAAGCAAAAGGTTTAGGAATTGCCAACCAATTGATGGAAACAGCATTGTCTTATGCCACTCAACATTACCGTCAATGCTATTTAGAAACGATGCTTTCCTTAAAGCCTGCTTGTAAACTGTATGAAAAGTTCGGCTTTCACTTGATAGCTGATCCACTAGCAGGTTCTGAACACTCGACGATGGACGCTTGGTATATCAAAGAATTGAAAAAAGACGGCGAATAAGGAAATTTTTCTCTATCGTCGTCTTTTTTTATCTATTTATATGAACTGTTGAATAAATTGCGTAATCACTGGTAAGAAATAAACAACACCCGCCGCAGCTAATACGAAAAGCAACTGTTTCCGTTGTTTCTTTCTTTTCAGTAGACTACTCGTTGTATGCAACAAGTATGTGCCACTCTTGGCTGCTGCGGTCAAAGTTGTCAAAATGACCGTCGGTGAGTAGCCAGTCGGATGTTTTGTAATAGCTAATAATTTGGTTCCATATTCTGGATATGCGATGACCGCTTGATATAGCGCAACCAACGTTAACAACCCCATCGCATAATTCAAAAGCGAATTGATTTTTTTCACGTACAAGTACTCCTCTAATAATGATTACTTTAGTATTTTTTGGTTTAGGCATTTTGACTTTTCGGAATATATATACCTACTCTTTTTTTCCATCCAAGGAAATGAAAAGCCGATCGTTAAATCTTCTTTCAAAATAAGGACAGCATCAAACTTTCCTTTTTTCCCCGTGAATCCTTTGACCACTTTACTAGTCTTTCCTTTTGAGAGTAACTCTCTAAGATTTGTTTTGGTCAATTTCTTCTTAGCAATCGTAGGCCATAATTTAAAATCACATTCCTTGTTCGTACATGTCGCGATTTTTGGATACAACATCACAGTGCCTTTTTTACATTTGGGACAACGCCCGACTTGGTCATTCTTCTTCTCCATTGCTTCGATTTGCATCAATCCGCTTTGCTCTTCCGACAAGTCGACTGTTTTTACTTGTTCTGGGACGACTTCTAATAAATGCAGAATAAATTTTTTGATATTTTCTAAAAAGACTTCTGGCGTTCCTTGCCGTTCACCGATTTTTTTCAAATAACTTTCCCACCGCGCCGTCATCTCAGCACTTGTCAGTAAAGATTCTCCTGCTACTGCTTTACACAAAGTGATACCTTTGGCAGTCACTTGAATATCATTTTTATTGACTTCGATATAGTGCCGTTGTTTCAAGTTTTCAATAATGCTCGCGCGGGTAGCTTCCGTTCCGATCCCTTCCACTTCTTTCAGAATCTCTTGCGCTTCTTCATCGTCTAAGGTCTTTCCTGCGGTTTTCATCGCAGTGATCAGCGTTCCCTCATTGTAGGGCTTAGGTGGTTGAGTCTCTTTCTCAAGGCTTCTCAGATCAACAGCCACTACCTCTTGTTCACTAACTTTAGGCAAAAGCTGACCATCTGATTTTTTCTTGCTTTTTACGGTCAAGATTTGTTGCCAGCCTTCTGCGATCGGACGTTTCCCTACACTCTTCAAACGTAATTGTTCCACTCCTGTAAGGATCACGGTTTCTTCATAGCGATAATTTTCTGCAAACATTGCTAAAGTCGTACGCATCACCTGCAAATAGATCGCTTGCTCTAGCCGGGAAAGCTTCGCAAAACGTTCCTTCGTCGGTATCGTTTTTGTCGGAATGATCGCATGATGCTCTTGGACTTTTTTTGCATCCACATATCGTTTTTTAGGAAATGTTTCAGGTGTCGCTACCTCTGTGATCCCTAAAAACGCTTTATAGCGATCAAGATTTTGGACAAGATACTGGTGTTCGCTTTCTGTGATGTAAAAAGAATCTGTTCGAGGATAACTCAAAAACTTACTTTCGTACAAGCCTTGGACTGCATCAAGTGTGGCTTTCACACTGACTTTCATCAGTTGATTCATTTTCGATTGTAAACTTGACAAAGAAAACAAACGTGGACTACTTTGTTGTTTTTCTTTTTTCGTTACTTGTAAGATCGTTCCTTGTTGTTTTCCTAAATGCACACCTTTTGCCTCTATCGCAGCAACTAATTCGTTCGCAGTCTTAAAAGTTTGTTTCGGCTCGATTTTACCGACAAACTGTCCATGTTGACTTTTGATCTGCGCTTCTCCTTCGAAATAAGGTTCTTTTTTAAACTTTCTGATTTCTTCTTGTAACTGGTAGATTATATAAAGCGTTGGTGTTTGCACACGCCCTAAGGAGAAGCTCCCTGAGATTCCTTTTTGTTGCAGCAGCAAACTATACAGTGGACTGCCATTCATCCCGATCAGCCAATCCGCATGTTGACGTGCTTGTGCTTCTTTGTATTTTGGATAAAATTGCTCCGCTGGTTTCAGTTGTTTGAACCCTTGGTAGATGGCTTCTTTTTCCAATGAATTGATCCATAAACGTAAGTACTGCTTTTGCTTCGTAAAGGCTTTCGCTTGCCGGATGATCGACCAAGCAATCGCTTCACCTTCACGGTCACTATCTGTTGCGATAATGATCGTATCAGCTGCTTGTAATTGTCGTTTAACGATCGCAAATTGGGCCCGCTTCTCTGGAGGGACCGTATATTTAAACTGATCTGGAAATATCGGCAAGTTGGGCAATGACCACTTAGCCCAGCGTTCTTCATACTCTCCAGGAGGAACCATTTCCACTAAATGACCAAATCCGTAAGTGATCGTTACTTCACCTGTGAATAGTGGATCGTTGACTTCAAAATAACCTTCCTGCTTTTTCCTTTTTTTGAACGTTTCCGCATACGCTTTTGCTTGAGAAGGCTTTTCAGCAAGTATCACTGTTTTCATGTTTTCCCTCCTCTTCTTGATAAAATAAGAATTCCTTAACAGTTTACCAAATGGCTTTCAAAAAGAATAGCGAAAAAATTGAAGATGTTTTTGTTGAATGGAAAAAAGCGTTACAAAAAAATAACTATAATCACCTAAAGAAGAACATTTATCTTTTTATTATTATCATGCTGTTATTTTTAAATAAGGGTATAAACATTGATAAAAGAACAGCAAGACTTAACATATAATTAGTATTTGCAAAGAAAATAACTATATAAAAAAATGAGTTTTTTTATAATTATAATTTTAAATAAACTTGAAGTTTATTGTTATATTTTAGAAAATATAATTAAGCAACCTACGACACAAATAAGGAGGTTTTTGGTAGTTGAACTGTTGGTAGTCACTTAAGCCATTTGATAAAAAGGAGTAAAAAATGAAAAAATTTTATCGCCTATTACTTGTTGGTCTGTTGCTCGCACCTTTTGCCACTTTGCCACTTGATGTCCACGCCCAAGAAGCGATCGCTAGCGAAATCACCCAACCTGACGAAGCCATCGTTCCGATCGATACCACCTCACCGATCCCTTCGTCCGCAGAACCACAAAATGCAGCAGTTGCCTTAAACGTTTTTAATGGAATCAGCATGTCTGCTTATGCATCTGGTTTATCAGGTAGTACACTTAGCGCTGGCTTACTGTCGACCGCCGCCTCCGCTGTTCTTGCCCCCGCTCTGCTAGGGATTGGTCTAGGGGTCGGCTTTTATCAGCTCGGTGCCTCTTTAGGCGTCGCAACAGCTGATTTAGCGAAAACAAACAGTGGCTTATTTGAATCGATCGGTAGCAGTGCCTCCACTCAAAATGAACTGAACGCTTTTGCAATGTCTGGAATCGATTCGACAACAAATACCTACAATTTCTCCGCAGCCTTACAAAACCGCTACGCACAAGATGTAACAAGCAATGCGTTGATGCGTGAGTACTTGACTGGCGAGAGCGACCACGGAATCTTTACTTTCAGCGTCAGTGACCGTGTTGAACTTTATCGTCGCTACATCAACTACACCATCCCTTGGACACTACGGGAACAAGCAGCGGTGGTCGGACGTAACACGTCACTAGCCGATTCTCTCTCCCAGAATGAGTTTTTCGTTTTAGAAAGCATCCAGTATGGCGAATCCGTTCGTGGTGCAGATGATGCCATCTTGAACATCACCGGTTCTTCTTACTACGGCTATGATTTCCCAGAACCTTTTAACTATCAAGTCAAGCTTGATACGAGCATCTCTACGCTCTTAACAGAGATCACAACAAAAGAACAATTGCTCGACTACGTCCAAGCAACCACACCATTTGAATTCGGGGTCGTCAATGAACCTTCTAAAGCCTTAGCTATTGAAACTGCCCAAGAAATGGCTGTCGCATATGATGAACGAACCAGCCAAATCAGCCAAAGTTTAAGCGAAGCCTTAGCTCCAAACAACAATGGATTAGACTTTGACCCTTCTGGAATGATCGCGACACTATACGGTGCGGCAGTCGTATTGGATCGTGCTGGAAACTTCATCTATGCTCAAACCCAGGAAGCAGTTCCATCGCATTTAGTTGGAGCGATTGAGTTTTCTTATAGTGATGAGGCAATACCTTATGATAATGCTCTTACGATTAACGGTAGGCGAGGGACATTTGATCCAGAAACAGGAAGCATAATCAATGAAGGCACAAATGAAACTTTAATTGATTCAGCATTAGGGGACTGGACCATTGCCAGTTACAATACTTTGGTAGCTGAACTACGTAAATATGATGATAACGAAGATGCCTGGTATACTCCCATCGACTTAATCTATGATGAGTACTTTGCTCATGGCGGCAAAGGTCATACGATTACAGATCATGTTATTCAAAATTGGGACACCCTATTTACAAGGATGGAAACAACTCCCACTTTAGAATATACTTCAAGTTTTCATAATGCTCTCCAAGCTTTATTAATAATCAACTATGCCGTTTGGACAGCAAAACATGAAAATTTATTAGCCGGAGATAAAGGATTCGACTTAGGTTATTGCAATTTCCCAGAAAACAGCAATACGATTTCTTATCGATCCTATGGTATATTGTCTTTAGGGCAATCTCTCGGTATTGGTTTATCAAAAACCACAATACCTAATCAATTTGATCGGCATGAACACATCCCTTATGCAAAGGTCATGATCCGAAAGACCAAACAAGCAGTTCGAAAAAATAGAAAATATTTTATTGTTACTGCATTTCCTGATTTAAAAAGAACGATTGAAGGATGGACACCTAGTTGATAGAAGTTCGTTAGAAAATAATCAGAAAAAGGTGGATTTAAAGATCCATCTTTTTCTAATTTAACCTTCCGATTTCTCAAACACTGGAGGTTTAAGAAATTGAGTGACATAAAGGAGGAAAATAGATGGAACTACTAGAAAAAGAAACGCTGACCTGTTGGAGAATTGATAAAAAAAGTATTCCAAATCATGTTAATTATGGTTTTTTTTATGAAAATAATTACCTAGGAATTAACAGTCACCAGCAAGCCGTATTAGGATATCTAGAATTTTTAAATCGAATCGTGCAATGTAACCGCTGGGCATCAGTCCTTAGAGGAAAAACTGGGAACCCTGCAAGTATAGAACAATTCAACGAGTATTTCTGTTCAATTAAAGCTGACCCACTCATCTATATCAAGCGAGATCCCGACTACTTAAGTTGGGAAACAGCCCCAATTTATGTCAATAAAAAAATGATGAAGGCAGAAGAAGTCAATCCCGATATTCTATTTAAAAATAGAGGAATCTATGAAAAAACTTTTTTCCATGAAACTCAAACAATCAAAGTGACTAAAGAGCAATTTTTAGCTCTCAATCAACAATTCTTTCCTGAAAGAGCCCAATTAAAAGTGTACGAGTGGGATACATCCTTTTCCAATCATTATAATCGTGCACGTGATTGTTTCGGTGCCTATTTATGGAGTATTTATGATGAGAAAAAGCACCGTTTTACAGTTATCAGTATACTTTTGGAACCTTAGTAAAAGGAGACAAATAGATGGAACTATTAGAAAAAGAAACACTAGCATGTTGGGATTGGAGTGGTGAAAATATACCGATTTATGTTAATTATGCCTTCTTTATTGAAAATAATAATCAAGGAATTCACAGTCACCAACAAGCCATTCTAGGATATCTAGAATTTTCGAATCGAATTGTACAATGTAATCATTGGGCATTCGACCAAAGAGAAAAAACTGGGAAGCCTACAAGCATAGAACAATTTAACGAATATTTTTGTTCAATTAAAGCTAACCCACTCATCTATATCAAGCGAGACCCTGATTACTTAGGTTGGAAAACAAACCCGATTTACGTCAATAAAGAAATGATGAAAGCAGAAAAAATTAATCCTGAAATCCTATTTAAAAATAGAGGAATCTATGAAAAAGCCTTTTTCCATGAAACTCAAACAACTACAGTGAGTAAAGAACATTTTTTAGTGCTTAATCAACGGTTCTTTCCTGAAAGAGAGCATTTAAAAATCTACGCGTGGGATACATCCTTTTCTAATCGCTTTAATCGTGCGCGTGATTGTTACGGTGCCTATTTATGGAGTATTTACGATGAAAAAAGAAAACGATTTACAGTAATCAGTGTATTTTTGAATCCTTAGTGATGAACCCGAATTTGAAAAAATGCTTTTTCTTCACTTATTTACATATGCAACTGAGAGTCATCACATGACTTTCAGTTGCATATTATTATACTTGATCAATTGTGTCATTCAATCAGCTATTGAAATTCCGATCACTGTAAATTTATGTTGCGCTTTGTCATAAATCGTCCATAAAAATCCATCATATAATTCTCTTCCAAAAGAAAAGTAATTTGACCATTCGCTGTTCCATTCATACACCGTTAGCTTTTTTTTATCAGGAAACAACCAATCATTAAGTTGTATAAAGTGGTTTTTTTTACCACCATAACTATACGGAGGATGAAGAAAAAGAAAGGTATACATAGATTGATAACCACCTGCACTTTTGTTGTCTATTGATATTAACTCCTCGATCGTTGAGAGTTTCCCATACATTAAGGCTGGATTCACTGCATATCTATACTGGAGTTGATTGCCATATCTAGGTAAACAATCAAAATAAAGTAATTCAGTATAGTAAATTCCCGGCACATTCCTTTTTTCATTCATCACTTTAATAAATTCAAGTGCTACTTTTCGATGACTAGAGCGTCCTTTATACTCAGTCTCTTCAAAAAAAACATAATCTATCAAAAGACCCTGCACTGGAATGTTTCTCTTGTGGGCATTTTGTTTAAACTCGAATGTTTCTTTTCTCAATAATCTCATGATCGACCTCCTTCTTTCTCAAGTTCCTAAAACTGTGAACTTCTTACTTTCTTCATCGTAAACTGTCCATAAGTAAGCAGCTCCGCTCATCTTCTTTATGTAAGAAAAATAATCTGACCAAGTATTGTTCCATTGATAGATAATCAGTTTGGCTCTATTTCCAAAGATATGATTGTTCAATTGAATAAAATCTTTCTCCTCTCCTTTATAAGATGAAGATAATTTAAAGAAAGCAGTGGCATAATCGGAAGTATATTTCTTGTCCGAATCATAGGCTGTAGAAAAGAAAACATTCCCTTCGATTATAAACCCTTGCATCAGTAGTTGATTGATGGAATAAGTTTTTCTCAGATTGACAGGGAAATTTACTCTATCCGTATACTCAATTTTTGTATGTCCTCTCTTTTGATTGATTGCTGTCACAAAGGCAAGTGCTGCTTCTTTGTGACTTTCTTCTCCTTTGTAATTTTCTTCATGGAAGAAGCCGTAAGTGAGTACGAGCTCTTTCATCCAGATATTTTTTTCAACCATAGTCAGTACAAATCGATCTGTTTCCTTTTCCAAAAATTTCATCTTTCCCTCCTCTAGAAATGTTGTATGTACTCGATAGTATTTTTCACGTAGTATTCAGTACCTCATCGAAGCACCTATCACCGTAAATTTTTCAGTTTCCCTCTCATAGATCGTCCATAAATACGCACCATATTCCTCGCTACCTATTGAAAAATAATTTGACCAATCATTATTCCATTGGTAGATTATTAGGTTCTCTTGCATAGGAAATAGATACTCATTGGCTTTTAAAAAAATCTCTTCTCGCTGAGGTCTATATATCTGTGAGAGTATGGAATAAGCATAGGAAGATTCATATTTACCATTCTCACATTTAGTAGAGAAAAAGGCAGGGGGCAATACTGATTTCGCATACATCAACTCTGGATTCACTGCATAAGGATAAGCCACAGATTTAATAAAAATAGGTAAATCATCAAAATAATGTAAATCTGTTAAATGGACACATGGGTATCCTAGTCTTTTTTTGTTCATCACCTTTATAAATTCAATCGCTGCTTGTTGATGACTCTCCACATTTCGATAATCCTTCTCTTTAAAGTAGACAAAGTCTAAATTTAAACGTCTTGTAAATAATGCTTTCTCCTCTAATTTTTGGCTCAATACTTCTGTTTCCTGTAGTAAAAACTTCATATTATATTTTTCTCCTAATCTCATAAAATGCTTGCATTGATCACCGTAAACTTATTTCTTTTAGGATCATAGATCGTCCATATAAAAGCCCCTCTATGCTGTCTGCCATAATGAAAATAATCTGACCAAGTATTATTCCACTCATAAATAATCAGTTGTTCTTTATCTGGAAAAAGAATATCGTTCATTTGAATAAAATGTTCTACTTTTCCGAGATAGTTTGAAGACATCTGGAAGAATGCATAAGCATAATTTGAAATAAACGGTCTTTTAGGTTCCCGATAAATTGAGAAAAAAACCTCGTGACTTAAACGTCGAGCGGTCATGCGCGTAGGATTTATTGTATATTCTTGTATTCGGTTATCTAAATGTTCCTGCTTATTCCAAGTATTCATAGGATATCTTTTTTTCTGGTTCGCAAACTTAACAAGCTGAATTGCTGCTTGTTGATGACTGCTATCTTCCTCGTAATCTTTCTCATGAAAGAATAGAAAAAGAATCGGGATATTTTTCATTGGGATATTATTCTCCATCATAGTCAAAGGGAATCGATACGTTTCTTCATCTAATAATTTCAAATTGATCTTTCCTTTCTTTTATGTGATGATTTCTTTTCTATTATGTAGTCAATAAAGCACCAAGCACTGAAAATTGAGTCAAAATCCGATGAATGAAATTTCTCTGCATACATTTCATAATGATCAGTTTTCGGTTTCCCTATGTTTTTATTACCCAATTATTTACTTTTACTAAAGGAAAAAGTACTTTCTTTTTTTATATTTTCATTATTAATGATTCAATTGTTTAACCTACTTATAGGTTTGTTATCCTCTTACCCCTGTTCTGCTAAATAAATCTCGATGATCGTAAAGATTTTAGTTCTAGGATTATAAACACTCCAAAGATAGGCGCCCCAGCCCACACGCGCATAATTGAAATAATTTGTAAACTCTGAATTCCATGAATAGATGATCAATTTATCTTTTAAAGGAAAGAAACGTTCATTTACCAGATTAAATTCTTTCTTAGATAACTTTGTACCATGAAATTCATTAAAAAAAGCTTCCTCATATACCCCACCATCCATAAACAATTCTTCCGCAGTAAGTTCAGTACCTTCCATCATCTCTTCGTTGACTTCAATGGGGTAGCCATCTAAGTTTAACGTAGTAGGATCAATTTCTGTGTAAGTAATTGAATCAGAATTTAGTTCACGAAATTTCGCTACATACATTTCACGGGTAACAGTTTTTCCAGTTTCTTTGCGTTTTTTTGATGACCAAAGATTTGTTTTTGCTAAACGACTTAAATAATTTAGGTAGGCTATGATTGCCTCTTTATGGGTGCTCTTTCCTTGGTAATTATTTTCCTTAAAGAACGTATAACCAACGTAATACGGAAAAAGTATATCCCTTTTTTCTTCTAATGCTAATGTTTCTTTTACCAATAATTCCATGGCTTTTTTCTCCTCTAAATAATGTTGTATGTACTCAATAAGTATAATTCCTATACTTTACAAAAAGACCTATTTATCTTTGCATCACCAAACGTATACTTAAATTTCATAATCATCCTTCGAACCTCTAAAAAATTAAACAGAAAACCCAATTACCTTTTATTGTTATTTTATATGTATTTAAGTAGAATAACTATCTTTTTAATATTATATTATCGCATGATAAAGAAATCGACAAGTTTCTCCGATTGATTTATCTTGTTTTTTAAAGTCGTATCTGCGAAACAAAAATTTATGTTTTTAAGAAATAAAAGTAAAAAAATAAGCTCATAAAAAATGAAAAAATTGTTAAGAAATTCAATCTGAATAATAAGTGGATTTTTGCGAGGAGGATAAAATGGAGCTATTGGAAAAAGAAACACTATATAGCAATTAAGACATCCACACAAAAAAAGCTTTTCCAGAAGTTATCACCTCCAGAAAAGCCTTTTTAACAAAACATCAACGATCATTTACTCAAAAATTGTTCAATCTTTTCACGGTTCATTTGTTTATCTAATACGAGGATACTACCCGCATAATCACTTTGACCATAGCTCCAAGTATTATCCGCTGGGACGCTTAAACGGTCGATTCCGCCAGCACCACGTAAGATAGAGAAACTATTTTTGACTAAAAAAGTCATCGGTACATCGGTGGATGTATAACCGATTGCTTTTCCGGCAGCATATGGCGCACGGATCAAGTTCAATGGATTTTTTAGTTGACCGAAAATCGCATCCATTACTTGTTGCTGTCTGCGGACACGACCGAAGTCGCCTTCTTCATCCATCCGGAAACGCGCATATTGCAACAGCACATGACCGTCCATCCGTTGTTTGCCTTTAGCGATATCAACACCGTCTAGATTCAAATCTTTTTCAGCATCGATCGACACACCATTCATGAACATGGCATCAATCACTTTTTCAAACGATTTGAAATCGACTTTCATGTAGTATTGACAGTTCAGCCCAAAGTTCTCTAACAAGGTTTGTCGAACTAACTCAGCGCCACCATAAGCATAAGCTGCATTGATTTTATTGTCTCCGACCCCAGGGATCGTCACGAAGCTATCCCGCATGAATGAGATCAATTTGGGTTTACGAGCTGGCCCATCTAATTGTAGAACCATGATCGTATCTGCTCGTCCCGCATCTTCACCCCTTGTATCACTGCCTAAAATCAAAATGTTGTGTGCGCCACTTGTTGATTGGGTGCCGTTGAATGTTTCTGAAGTCGCTGGTTCCAGTGACTGATCATTTTCAGCCACGAACTTGCCGACGAAAAATGAAATCAGTGAAAAGACAAATAAAAATAATAAGATCCCTACTATGATTTTCCACCAAGACCGCTTCTTACGTGGACCTTTGGGCTGTTTCTTTTTAAAGAGTCCTTTTTTCTGGGGTTGTTGTTCTGAATGAACGTGTTCTTCGTAAGGCGTTGAGTATCGAGAATCACTTGGACGTTCTTCATAAGTTTGTTCGTAAGAAGGGATTGCTTCCTCTTCAGGCTCCGCTTGTTTCTTACTTGCGCGTCGCCAAGATAGCGGCGATGACTTTTCTTTGATTGGTTTTGCTTTTTTATGGATGTTCTGATAGCGATCCATCCGACTCATTTGATTTCCTCCCTTTGTTCAACTCAGTAAAATCATACGATACTTCTTAATGAAAAACAGTAAGAACTTTGTAAATTTAACTAAAAGCTAACGAATCCTTTGATATCACGCGTTTCATTCCTTTGAAACGAGTAAAGGTTGGATTTCCTCAATCGGCATGGTCTCGCCTGTCCAAAGCTCAAAGGCAATTGCTCCTTGGTACATCAGCATCCCTAGCCCATTTCGTGTGAGACAGCCGACTGCTTTGGCTTCTTTTAGAAAGCGTGTTTCTTTAGGGGAATAAATCAAATCAAAAACTGCGATTTTCTTATGGAGAAATTGAGGATCAATTGGCATCAACTCTTTTTTTGTGCCCATGCCCATATCGGTACCATTGATCAAAAGGTCCGCATCTTCTAGATCTTTTTTCAACTGTTCAGTATCTGCATAATCTTTGACGATGATAGGACAATTGGTTTGTTCCGCTACTCTCTCAAAATCCGCAACGACACTCGCAAAAGTAGCATTCTTCCTTTTATAGATGACGATTGCTTTTGCTTGATCTAATGCCGCTTGAACAACGATTGCTTTCGCTGCGCCACCTGCACCTAGCATGATTATTTTTTTGTTTTTGATTGAGACACCCGCTTCGTGTACTGAACGCATGAAGCCCATGCCATCCGTATTATAGCCGATCAAGCGGTTGTCTCGATGAACGATGGTATTAACAGCGCCTATCAACTGCGCTTCTTGACTTAATTCATCTAAATAAGGAATAACTGCTGTTTTGTTAGGCATGGAAAGATTGACTCCTAACATATTGAATGTACGAATGCTTTCAACCGCCTGCATAAGATTCGTCTGATCGACTGTGAATGCCAAGTAAACAGCATCGATCGAACGCGCTTGAAAGGCTGTATTATGCATCAATGGAGATAAACTATGGGTAACGGGAGATGCAAAAATCCCTGCTAATCTTGTTTTTCCTGAAATCATGGAACGCCTCCTATAATACGCTAAAAATGCCGCGTCCATTCGTAGAACCTACGAAGGAACAAGCGGCATCAATCATTTTTCTAATATGAATCGTATTGATTTTGATTGTTATTATACCTGCTATCACAAGTATAAATTGAAGGAAACAAACTTGTCAAACGGAGATAGCGTTCTCGAATGACTAATCGATGACTTCCTCGAAGAAGTGTAAGAGATCGTTCATGGATAATGCTTGTTTTTCTTCTTTCGCTAAGTCTTTGACGATCCGGCCTTTTTGTAAGACGATCAAGCGATTCCCATATTTCAAAGCATCTTCCATACGGTGCGTGATCATCAAGCATGTTAACTTTTGCTCTGTGATGCGTTGGTTGGTCAATTCCATTAATAGCTTGGCTGTCTTTGGATCTAACGCTGCGGTATGCTCATCTAACAAGAGTAATTCTGGCGCTTTGATCGTTGCCATCAATAAACTTAAGGCTTGTCGTTGCCCCCCTGACAATTCGCCAGCAGGTGTATCCAAATGTTGCTCTAATCCATTCCCTACTTCTTGGCATATTTTATAGAACGCTTCTTTTTGGGTTTTCAATTGACGTAAACGAAGCGTCCGTTTCTCGCCACGTTTTTGAGCTAACAATAGATTTTCTGCAACGGTCATCCGTGGTGCAGTCCCCATTTTCGGGTCTTGGAATACGCGTGATAGAAATAAAGCTCGTGCTTCTTCTGACAACTTAGTGATTGGCTGGTCTTTAAAATAAACCCCGCCTTGACTTAATTGCAATGTTCCGGCAATCGTATTGAACAAAGTACTTTTGCCCGCCCCATTACCGCCAAGAACAGTGATAAAATCTCCTTCATTGATGGTCAATTGGATATCATCCAATAATACTTTTTCTTCGTGCATCCCATTGTTGACTACTTTTCTACCATTTTTGATCGTTAAGATAGCTGTCATCGTTAGACCTCCTTTTCAAAGCCAGTTTTTAATTTCAATGCTTGTTTCACTTGTGGGATCATCAGGCAAGCCGCTAAGATGATCGCTGAGAATAATTTCAGATAAGTTGTATCAAAACCTAATTTGATAACAGCTAAAATCAATAATTGATAGATGATGCTTCCGACAACGATTGCTAATAAACGCTCGATCAGTGTCAACTCCTGGAAAATGACTTCCCCAATGATGATCGAAGCTAGTCCGATCACGATCACGCCGATTCCTTTGTTGACATCCGCATAGCCATCGTTTTGAGCGATCAATGCGCCTGATAAAGCAATCACTCCGTTAGATAAAGTCAAACCTAAGATTTTCATACGGTCGGTTTTGATTCCTAATGAACGTGCCATTGTCTCATTATCTCCAGTGGCAATATAGCCTTGCCCTAGATCTGTATTGAAGAAAAAGATCAACACGCTGATCAATAAGCCCAGCGATAATAATCCTAATAAGACAGTGTCAAAATAATTCGGTAAATGTAGTGCGTGGAACACATCTTGTAAGACTGGATGATTCAACAATGAAAGGTTGGGTGTGCGCATCACGAACAAGATGACTGAGTTTAAACCTGACATTACTAAGATACCGGCTAAGATGACTGGAATCTTTCCTTTTGTATAAAGTAAGCCTGTGACAAGGCCAGCTGCCATTCCGGCCAAAACACCTAGAATCGTTGCCAATAATGGACTAACGCCATGCGTGATTGCTGTTACACAGACAGCCCCACCAAGAGGGAATGAACCTTCTGTTGTCATATCAGGGAAATCTAAAATGCGGTAAGTCATAAAAATCCCTAAACCTAATATGGCCCATAACATACCTTGTGAAATTGCGGATACGATCATTGTTCTTCCTCCTTGATCTCTGTCAGTACTTTTGCATCTTGTTTGATGGATTCAGGAATCGTGATTCCTAATAGTTCTGCTTGCTTTTCATTGACGATGATATCGCCTTTATCAAAGACATAGACAGGGGTTGTGGCTGGTTCTTTCCCATTTGCTAAAGCGGCTGCCATTTTACCTGTTTGTACACCTAATTCGTATTGATTGATTCCAATTGTCGCTAACCCACCTTGTTCGACCATCGTATCGACAGAAGGAATTACTGGGATATCTGCTTTATTTGCTTCTTTGATGACCGTTTGCATCGCGTTAGCAATCGTGTTATCTAAAGGAACATAGATAAAATCAACTGATTGGCTCATGACTTGGACGGTTTGCGCAATTTCATTCGTTGAAGGGACGGCATACTTCACTGGTGTTAGTCCTTTGGCTTTTGCCGCTTCTTCTGCTTGGCTGACTTGATAACGTGAATTGTCTTCTGATGATGCATAAAGAATCCCGACCGTTTTTGCTTTTGGTAATAGTTCTGTCGCTAACTGGATCTGCGCTTCCACAGGTGGTTGATCCGACACTCCTGTGATGTTGCCTCCTGGTGCTTCTAAACTTTGTACTAGTCCTGCCCCTACAGGATCAGTTACTGCGCCCAAGACAAGTGGAATATCCTTTGTAGTGTTTGCGATGGCTTGTGCTGCTGGCGTCGCAATACCTACGAGAACGTCTGGGTTGTTTTGGACTAATTGCTGGCTCATGGTAGCTAATTTACTTTGGTCGGCTTGACCATTTTGGAAATTGATTTCTAGGTTTCGTCCTTCTTCCAAACCTGATTCTTTTAATCCATCTTTGATCCCTCGATAGATTTCATCTAAAGCAGGGTGACTAACGAACTGTAAAACCCCAACCACTTTTTTATCACCCGTTCGATTTCCTTCAACAGATGGTTGATCCTTGATTGTTTCGTAGATAAATGTACCGGTCAAGTAGACAAGTATCAGTGCGATCACTGTGATCAATCGTTTATTTTTCATTTTTATTTCCCCTTTTTGTTATGTATTTTTTTAAATAAATCGGCTACGTGTGTAACTTCGAGCGAATGAACAAAAAAAGACAATCACCGCTTGTACGGTCATTGTCTTTTACCAACAAAAAACCGCATAGAGCCATCTATGCGGTCGTCAAATTCTTGTCCAGCATAGATACAAACTTTAGAATCGTACATTGTTGTACTCTAAAAAGTTGTATCTACGAAAAAGTTCGCCCTTGATACAACTTATCTACGCCAGTTACGCCAATTATTTTTATGTTCTGATAAAAATTGAATTGATAAGTTCATCTTGGACCATCCTTTCCTTTAAGTGTTATCCTAAGTCTAATCGAATTTTATTTATCCGTCAACTAATTTTTTATTTTTTTGTTTTTTTGTTATTTTTCACTAAGTATTTCGCTACACTTACTCCAAGGTGCTCTCTGTTGTTTTTTCCGTTTGTTCGCCGTTTGCTAATTCTTTTTCAAGTTGTTTGATGTTGATCAGTGGCAATCGATTCAATGCAGGAACCAGGGTTTTCTCAAGTTCCTCTTTACTTTGGTCAGAAAGGACTAAGCGATTTCTCTCTTTTCCGCCATCAAAGAAAATAATAGTGATTTTATCTTTTTCGATCCCATATCGTTGTTCTAATTCTTGGGTATCATAAACGAGTGGATAGAAGAAAATCGATCGATTCAATTCACTACTTTGTTGCGGATCTTCAAATATATCCACCACTTGCTTGTAAAGTTCACCTTTCGGCAGACTAAACATGACAGAGATGGCTCGACTATCAGTGATCTCTTGATGCGCGGAAGAAAATGGCAAAGGCTGTAGCTTTTCGGAATGGATCGAGGAATAAATCAATGTATCCACCTGTGCTTCTTTGATTTTACTTGGCAAAAAAAACATTGCAGCCGTCAACAAAAATGAACAGCTCAGAAGAAGACCGATCCGTCTGAAATATTTTTGAGGATGTTGTTCAAAATCCTCTGATAAATTCGTGTAGCTTAGTATGATTTTATCCTTTATCTCTACCATCAATCGCTGCATTCTCTTTTCCCCCACCTGTTCTTTCTTTAATTATACCTAAAATCAAGCGAAAGAACGAAATAAAACACTAGTTTTTCATGTAAATTCTTTCTTTATTCTCTCTTTTACAGAAGAAATCATCCGGTCCATTGGTCTTTCCTTTCTTTTTTCGTTATAATAAGTGTACTTATGAATAGAAATGAGGAATGAATCATGTCCTTTGATGGTGTATTTACCCATGCAATGATCCGTGAATTGCGCGAAACACTATTATCTGGTCGGGTCTCAAAGATCCACCAACCGTATGAAAATGAAATCATTTTGGTGATTCGTTCTCGTGGAAAGAACCACCGATTGTTGTTATCTGCTCATCCAAGCTATGCCCGTGTCCAGATCACAGAGATCGATTATCAAAATCCAGAAAATCCGCCGAACTTCGTGATGATGTTGCGTAAACATTTAGATGGTGCGATTTTAGAAAATATCAAGCAAATCAAAAATGATCGAGTGATCCACTTCCATTTTTCAAAACGAGATGAACTAGGCGACTTACAAAATATTGTTTTGATCGTTGAATTGATGGGACGACACAGTACCATCGTTTTAGTGAATCAACAAACACAAAAGATCCTAGACGCGATCAAGCATATCGGCAGCTCACAAAACACGTATCGTTCGTTACTCCCTGGTGTCGAATATGTCGCACCACCTGAACAAGCGGCACTTGATCCTTTTGAAGCAACAAAAGAACAAGTATTTGAACGCTTATCAAAAATCGAGGCAAATGCAAAAGCACTGCAACAAGTATTTCAAGGATTAGGTCACGACACTGCATTAGAATTAGTCGAACGGATCAATCAGCGACCGAATGAAAAAATGGCTGTTTGGGAAGAATTCTTTACTGCGATCGATCAACCTACACCCACACACTATGAAGTGGGTACAAAAGAATACTTTACGCCGATTGCTTATCAAGAATTAGCGAAACAAGCCGATTCAGTGCAAGAATACGAAACATTAAGCGCGTTGTTAGATGCGTTTTACCAAGAAAAAGCGGAAAAAGATCGGGCGAAACAACAAGGTGGCGAACTGATCCGTAAAATCGAAAATGAACTGAAACGTAATCGCAATAAATTGAAAAAGCGCGAACAGACCTTGCTTGATTCTGAAAATGCGGAGGAATTTCGTCGTGATGGCGAACTATTGACAACTTTTATGACTCAAGTTCCTCGTGGTGCGACTGAAGTGACCTTGGCGAATTATTATGAAGAGAATCAACCAATCCGGATTGCTCTTGATCCCGCCTTAACACCTAATCAGAATGCGCAAAAGTACTTTCATCGCTACCAAAAACTTAAAAATGCGGTCAAATTGATCGGGAAACAAATCGAAGAAGCGAAAAGCGAGATCCAGTACCTTGAATCTGTCCTTTCGCAATTGGAGATTGCTGGACCGATGGATATCGAAGTGATCAAAGAAGAGCTATTAGCAGAGGGCTACTTGAAAAAGAAAACAAACAAAAAACAAAAGAAAGCAAAATCTTCTCAACCTGATCGCTACTTCTCTTCTGACGGCACTGAGATTTTAGTTGGTAAAAACAATCTGCAAAATGATCAATTAACTATGAAAACTGCAAGAAAAACGGATCACTGGTTGCACGCGCAAAACATTCCAGGGTCTCACGTGATCATCAAGAGTGATCAACCTTCTGATGAAACCATTACGGAAGCTGCGGAACTAGCTGCGTATTACTCCAAATATCGCCACTCTGCACAAGTGCCTGTGGATCTAGTGCAAGTCAAACATATTCGCAAACCGAATGGCGCTAAACCAGGCTATGTGATTTACGAAAACCAAAAAACGATCATTGTGACGCCAGAGGAAGAAAAAATCCAAGCAATGACGAAAGATTGATTTTGCTGAAAAAAACCGACGTCAAGAATTCATGACTTCTGACGATCGGTTTTTTTGTGTATTTATAACTATCTTCAATTAAAATTGGTAGCCTGTCGCAATGATTTCTTTTGTGCCAGTTGTTCGATCGAAGGCTTCTAAGACAAATCCTGAACCATAATCGACACGATAGGTACCAGCACCAATTTTATGTCCTGCCACATTTGCATCGACTTTCTTCCAGTTATTACGAGTTTCTGTGATATAGCGATCCCAATAACTATCTGACAGCACTTGGCGGTCGCCAACTACCGTTCCAAGTCCATATGTATGGATGCGCCCAGCAGCATCTTTTTTGTATGGGATATCTGCTCGGATGCGTTCTTGTAAATCAACCGATCCTGTGGCTTCACCCGTATAAAATACCCAATTGACTTCGACTGTATGTCCCGGTCGAACATTGATAGCTTGACCAGGAACAGTCCAGCCTTTTTGTGTCTCCCGTGTATGTGAAGTGGTTGTACTAAAATTGTAACTTAATTCAAGACCCATACTTGCCGAACCAAACATTGGTACACTGATTTCAGTACTCGCTGATGTAGAAATACCTGCAGAATGTGTAGTTGATGTCGTAATCGAATCTATATAAGTTTGGGTATAAGAAGGTGTGGTAAACGTTTGATCTTGATTTGTTTGATTATGAAAAACACTTGTATTAACAGTTTTTGACGTTTGTTTCGTTCCCATATCACTATTGACTCCTACAGAATAGGATTGACTGGACACATTTTTTGGATTGTATTCATTGCCAGTCAGTCTTTCATTCACACCAATATCTCCCCATTGATACATTTGGTAGGACAAAGCGTAGGCCATCGTACTCATGCGATCGATCGTGCTTTGATTGACCGATTTCAAATACCCTTCTCCGATTTGTGGAAGCGAATCATCCGCACAAGCAACAGACTCCCCTTTAAATAGTCCTACACTCGTCGCTCCAACTACTCCTAACATTAATTAAATTACTTTTTTCATTTTGCTGATCCCCTTTGTCATTATTGATAAACCAACAGTGAAATCGTTCCCAATTGATTTATTAATGACAGTATGAATCATTTTTTAACTATGTAACATTATGTACTTTACTGCAACAATACAGTCAGACTTGAACGAACAAAAAATAAGCCTGAAATCAACATTCACTGATTTCACGACTTATCTTTTGCATCATCTTCTTTTCCAATGAAAGGATTGATTTGATTTTAAACATTCACTTCATCTGTTTCATCACCTGTTGGATACTTGTGATAAACTTCTTGGCGATATCACTTAATGGCTGCTTTCCAGAATAAATGACATATAACTCATTCATTGGACTATCCGCTAAAGGAATCAAGCGTAAATATTCTTTGATCTCCCCGATCACGATGCCAGAGCCTGAAGCATAGGCATCTGTTTCTAACACAATGTTCATCAACGTGCCACGGTCACTCGTATAGATCACCGATTCTTGTTCAGGGATCTCAATTAGATCTTCATAAAAGTAAGGAAAATTATTGCCATCTTGTGTAAAGCGAACTTGTGGAAATGCTGCTAACTCTTCTACCTTTATTTCTTCTTGCTGGGCAAGTGGATGGCGCTGTCTAAGAAAGATATGGGTCTTAAATGTTCCTAAAGACTGCGCGACTAATTCCCCTTGTTCTAAGTAACGCTTGATCCCTGTGCGATTATGGTCATTCATATAAAGGATACCTAACTCGCTTTACTGCTGTTGGACTTCTTCGATCACGTTTGCTGTCGTCGTTTCCATGATCCGAAACTGCTTCACTTCTGCTTTAAACGTCTCGATCAGTTGCGCAGTCAACGGTCCTAAAAAATCATAGTGTTGTGAAGCAATCGAAAAGCTTTCTCGCTTTTCACTTTTTTGGTAATAGTTTTCCAAAGAATCTAATTGTACTAAAATCCGTTCCGCCCGTTTTAAAAAGGCTTGACCTTCTTCGGTTAGATAGGCACCTCGATTCGTGCGGGTAAATAAAGTGATACTTAATTCATTTTCCAATTCTTTGATCGCTGCAGAAAGGCTTGGTTGAGAAACAAACAATTTTTTTGCTGCTTCTCGAAAACTTCCATTATTCGCTACCGCAGTGACATATTTCAATTGTTGGATATTCATTTCGTCCCCTTGTAATAATAAATTTTTCGTTCCTTTAGTGGTTGTAATGGACGATTGTTTGGCTGCGCATATTGTCCTTTGAATGGGATCAAAAAATCACGATTCAATTGACCGACTTGATCCATGACGAACCATTGGATCGGCCCACTCGTTGGCGGAGTGGTCAAGGAACCAACGTAATGATAATGACTTTTCTGCTCAGGGAAAAAGACAGAGGCATCGGTCCAATGCTCATGTGCATCGAGATCCCATTTGTCGCCATTTTGGCGATCGTACAACCAACCCTCATCATTTGATAGATGGTACATCGCACCAACCACTAAGTTTTCTTGTCGTTCGTTCGTATGGACAAAGTGAAACTCGATATCTTCTTGTTTCCCATTGATGACGTGTTCTGACGGCATATGAAAATGGATGTCGGTCAAATAGTATTTGTCTTCATTGAAAAGAACGTAACTGATTTGATCGTATGGCACAAGATGGATCGTGTTCTTGAACTCTTTATCCGTGAAGCGTTGCTTCTGATAGTGAAAAGACAGTGTTTCTTTCGTGTCACTGCTTTCTTCACATGTAACTAGAGGAATGGGCGATTGCCACTCAAATTCGGCTCCTTTTGCAAACCAATCGCACAATCCTGCCCAATGTTCCGGTCCTCTTTCACCAGAATAACCCCACTCAACATCCATATTCTTCTTCAACTAAAATTCCTCCTGAATCAGTTACCTACAAGGCACTTCGACTATTCTTTTTCTTTTTTGACAATGTTTGAAACAGCTGCTAAGAAATCCTCTTTTCCATAGAATTCTTGATTGAGCAACTCCGGAAAGATCTCCTTGAAAAAATATTGGACGGAAGGTCGATGGTCGAAGCCTTTGATCGTTGTGACTGCCTCAATAAACATCTCTTTATAGACTTTCTCCGGATTATTTTTACTGATCTCATCAAATGATTCGTACAACAAATCGATTTTATCTGAAACTGCTAATAATTCGCCTTCGACCGTATCGTCTTTTCCTTCGAATAAGCGGCGACGATAGACGTCTTGTAACGCTTCGGGAATTTCTTGATTGATGAACTCATCCGTCATTTTTTCTTCGACAGTCTGTAGCATCCCCCGCAACTCTTTACTTGCATATTTTACCGGTGTTTTGATGTCACCGATAAAACGTTCAGTATAATCATGGTTCAAAGCTTTTTCATACAAGAGTTTCCAATCGATTGGTTGCCCATGGAGTTCTTCAATATCACCTAAGACTTGCGCAATTGAAGCCACACGATAGGAATGAGCCGCAACAGTATGTTCAGTGTGTTTGAAGAAACCTGGCGCCCGTGTGATTCTTTCTAAGTTATTTAGTCCTAAAATAAATTCATTCAATCCCATAAAGATTCCTCCTCCTTGAGATGACTTTTCCGATAATGTTATCATTAAATAACTTGAATTCGCAAATTTTCAGCTTATTATCTTTAGAGGTTTTCATTTATAAAAGAATAGTTTTTACTATGTATCATCAGGATTTGGCTATTTCAAAAATAGAAAAAGGGCTGAAACAACAAATGTTTTCCGCCCTTTTTTCAACTTAATCCGTCACCCAGTTCTCAGGATCTTTTTTCCATTCTTTTAGTAAAGCTAATTCTGTTTCGTCAATGGTTTTATTTTCTAAAGCAAATTCGATCAGCACAGAATAATTCGTCAAAGTAACCAATGGTAGACCCGCTGCTTCAAAGTTAGCTTTTCCTTTTGGCAACTCGTAAGTAAAGATAGCTGCGACACCTAAAACATCCGCACCTTCTCGTTTCGCTGCTTCAGCGGCTTCTAGTACACTTCCACCTGTTGAGATCAAATCTTCAATGACCACCATTTTTTGTCCTTCGAAGATCCGTCCTTCGATTTGGTTTCCTTTGCCATGAGCTTTCGCTTTGCTGCGAATATAGACCATTGGTAAGTCTAAGATCTCAGCTACCCAAGCTGCATGAGGGATTCCTGCAGTTGCTGTTCCAGCAATCACTTCGACTTCTGGAAATTCTTGCTTGATTTTTTCAGCTAATCCTTGAGCGATTTCTTTTCTTACTTTTGGATAACTCATCGTGATGCGATTGTCACAATAGATGGGGCTTTTGATGCCACTTGCCCAAGTAAATGGTTGATTTGGGCTTAAGAAAACAGCTTCGATTTCTAAAAGGTCTTTGGCAATAGTTTGTTCGATATTCATAGATCAACGACTCCATTCTGCTTTGATTGTTTGATAGGCTTGGTAGGGATCTTCTGCTTGTGTGATTGGTCGACCGACAACGATAAAGGTTGAACCGATTTCTTTTGCGCGGGCTGGTGTCACGATTCTGGTTTGGTCACCAGCAACTGTTCCTTCCGGTCGGATGCCAGGTGTCAAACATGTAAATGACTCACCTGCTTTTGCTTTGATTGATGCCACTTCAAGTGCTGAAGATACGACCCCATCTAAACCTGCTTCTTTTGCACAAGTTGCGTAGTGGATCACACTTTCTTCTAGCGGCACTTCGATCAGTTGATCATGGTGCATCTCTTCTTCACTCGTAGAAGTCAGTTGCGTGATTGCTAAAAGTAAAGGTCGTTTCTTCCCTTCGGGTGTGCCATCTGTCAAACCGCGCATCGCCGCTTCCATCATACGGATACCGCCGGCAGCATGGACACAGGTGATGTCTACGCCTAATTTTGCTAAGCCACGCATCGCTTTTTCCACGGTGTTCGGGATATCATGTAATTTCAAATCTAAGAAAACGTTATGTCCAGCATCTTTTAACCAGCGAACGATGATCGGCCCTTCTTGATAAAAGAGTTCCATACCGATTTTAACGAATAACTTTTCGTCTTCTGGGAAACGTTGCATAAATGTTTCTACTTCTTGCCAAGATGAAAAATCTAAAGCAATGATTGGTCGTTGATTCATTGATTTCTACCTTCTTTCACTTCTTTGATCAATTGCTCTAAAGACTCAATGCCTAACTCGCTCATTCTCGCTGGTAGGTCTGCAATCAGTTTTGGACAGATATAAGGGTCGGTAAAATTCGCCGTTCCAACAGCAACTGCACTTGCACCTGCCATATACATCTCCAGTACATCATCCACGGTTTGCACACCGCCCATCCCAATGATCGGCAAGTTAGAGACACCTGCCACTTGATGGATCAAACGAATAGCTACCGGTTTGATCGCTGGTCCTGAAAGACCGCCTGTTTGATTGGCAAGGATCGGTTTTCTGGTTTTCAGATCGATACGCATCCCTAACAAGGTATTGATCATGGTAAAACCATCGGCTCCGCCAGCCTCGATAGCTTGAGCCACTGGGACGATATCCGTAACATTAGGAGATAATTTGACATAGACAGGGACATTCGCCACTTTTTTCACTGCTTGTGTCAGTTGGAACGCCACATCCGGATCCGTACCAAAAGCAATTCCGCCATGTTTGACATTTGGACAAGAGATATTCAGTTCAATGGCATGGACATTCGGTGCATCACCGATCTTGCCACAGACTTCGACATAGTCTTCTTCACAGGCGCCAGCGACATTCGCAATGATCGGCAAATCTTTATAGGTGGCTAATTCAGGTAGCGATTTTTCCATGACCACTTCCATTCCAGGATTTTGCAACCCGATCGCGTTGAGCATACCAGAAGGTGTTTCTGCTACTCGCGGCGTGGGATTACCAAAGCGCGCTTTAGGTGTCGTCGCTTTGACCATGATCGCGCCAAGTTGGTTCAAATCGTAGTATTTACCATATTCTTTGCCAAATCCAAAGCAGCCACTTGCTGGCATGATCGGATTCTTCAAGTTTAGTCCTGGAAGTTTAACTGCTAAAGGGTTACTCATAAAATCACCTCTCCTGCTTGGAAAATCGGTCCTTCATCACAGACTTTCAAGCTTTTCGTTCCTGTTTTATCGCCTGGGACATGACAGACACATGCGTAACATGCACCGACACCGCAAGCCATGCGAGACTCTAAGGACAGTTGGACGTTAGGATGACCGGCGAAAAGCTGTTCCACTGTCTTTAGTAATCCATTTGAACCGCATGCAAAAACAGCAGCAGGCTTATCTTTTGCCGCAAGTAATAGATTACCGACATTCCCATGGAGTCCATAGGTGCCGTCATCCGTTGCGATCCTTGTATCACCTAGCTTTAGAAATTCTTCTTCATAATACATTACTTCTTGTGAAGCAAAGCCTAGAAAGTGAATCGCTTTGACGCCTCGTTGCTTTAGCTGTTTCGATAGTTCGTATAAAGGAGGAACACCGATCCCTCCACCGACAATGAAGACCTCATCTTCTTTCGTTAATCCTGAAAGATCAAAGCCATTCCCTAAAGGTCCTAAGACGTCTAAAGAATCACCAGCAGTCAATTCTGCGAAATGCTTTGTTCCGTCTCCTTCTACACGGTAGATGATACGACAAGTTTTTTGTGATTGATCGATCTGGTTGATACTGATTGGTCGGCGCAACAACAAATCTGCTCGGGGTACCCGAATATGAAGGAATTGTCCAGGGCATGTCATTTCTTTGACTAATTCCCCTGTCAGTGTCATTTCATAGATTCGTGGTGCTAGTTGCCGTTGGTGAACGATTTTCATTACTTCTTGTTTCATCTTAACACTCCTATGTTTTGGGACTTTTCGCTAGACTGCTTTGCTTTTTTTATTTTTTAAATAGGAGGGCAATTGCCCTCCACGATTAGATTGCTTGTGTTGAAAATGCTCGGGATTCCATCACGCGGACGATCGCATCCGCAGTATCAAGGGAAGTAAACAATGGCGTGCCATGCTCTACTGCCTCACGTCGAATGATAAAACCATCTTTTGACGCATTCCCACGATCTTTATCAATGGTATTGACGACCACTTGTGCTTTGCCCGCACGAATCAGGTCAACGACATTTTTCTCTTTTGTTTCCTCAGAGATTTTAGCTACTGGGGTCACCACAAGTCCGTGTTGTTCAAAGAACGCTGCGGTATTTTTCGTTGCCAATAAGCTATAGCCGATTTCTGCAAAGCGTTTTGCTAGACCTAAGGCTTCTTCTTTCGTTTCATCGGCGATCGTAAACAAGACAGCACCATAATCAGGCAGACGTAAGCCAGATGCTTCAAACGCTTTATACAGCGCTTTGTCTAAGTTTTGATCCGAGCCCATGACTTCACCTGTCGATTTCATCTCTGGGCCTAAATAAGTGTCCACTTTATGCAACTTTGTGAATGAGAAAACTGGCGCTTTGACATGGACGTTGGCAGTTTCAGGGTACAAACCATCTTCATAGCCTAAGTCTTTCAATTTTTCTCCTAAGATGGCTTTTGTCGCGATCTGTGCCATCGGGATATTCGTCACTTTGCTCAAGAAAGGAACCGTTCGACTCGCACGTGGGTTCACTTCGATGACATATACTTGGTTGTCGTGGATCACGAATTGGATGTTCATCATCCCGACACAATTCAACCCTCGTGCTAAACGGATCGTGTAATCTTCGATTGTTTGCTTGATTTCCTCTGACAGCGCTTGTGGTGGATAAACCGCCATCGAATCGCCTGAATGGACCCCTGCACGTTCAATATGTTCCATGATTCCTGGGATCAAGACGGTTTCACCATCACAGATCGCATCGACTTCACACTCACTACCGATCAAGTAACGATCGACTAAGACTGGATGTTCTGGTGAAGCTTTGACCGCATGTTCCATATAATCTTCTAAGTCACGTTGGTTCTCCACGATCTCCATTGCCCGACCTCCCAAGACATAGCTTGGACGAACAAGTACTGGATAGCCGATTTTATTGGCAACTGCAACTGCTTCTTCTTTACTTGTCGCAGTATCTCCTAGTGGCTGAGGCACCCCTAATTCTTGTAACGCTTGTTCGAATAGATCACGGTTCTCCGCACGATCAAGGTCTTCGATCGTTGTCCCTAGGATTTTTACGCCTGCATTTGCTAATGGTTCAGCCAAGTTGATCGCTGTTTGTCCTCCAAATTGGACGATGACACCGATTGGTTGCTCTAACTCGATGACATTCATCACATCTTCAAAAGTCAAAGGCTCAAAGTAAAGTTTATCAGAAATCGAGAAATCTGTCGAAACGGTTTCAGGGTTACTATTCATGATGATTGCTTCATAACCTGCTTGTTGAATGGCTTTCACTGAATGAACTGTCGCATAATCAAATTCGACCCCTTGTCCGATACGGATCGGTCCAGAACCAAGTACTAACACAGAAGGTTTTTCCGAACGATGACTTTCATTTTCGATTTCATACGTACTATAGAAATAAGGGGTATGAGATTCAAATTCGGCAGCACACGTATCGACCATTTTGTAGACAGGTTGAATGTTCTTTTCTGTACGTAATTGACGAATCGCTTCCGTCGTCGTTTTCCACAATTCCGCAATTTTTCGATCCGTGAAGCCATTTTGTTTCACAGTAAGAAGTAGATCCAACTGATTCGGTTGTTCCGAAAGCTCGTCTTCTAATTCAACGATGTGCAACAATTTATCTAAGAAGAATAAATCGATTTTCGTCAAGTCTGCCAGTTCTTGGATCGGATAGCCCCGACGGATCGCTTCGGCTAAGTAGAATAAACGATCATCTTGTGCCCGGACGATTTTCTCCATCAAACGTTCTTCACTGACTGTCTTCAGTTCAGGCAATTCAAGGTGGTGTGCCCCGATTTCTAATGAACGAACCGCTTTTAGTAAAGATTCTTCGATGTTACGACCGATCGCCATTACTTCGCCGGTCGCTTTCATTTGCGTACCTAAGACACGTTCCCCGTTTTCGAATTTGTCAAAAGGCCAACGTGGGATCTTGGCTACTACATAGTCCAATGCAGGTTCAAATTCAGCATAAGTCGTTCCTGTTACTGGATTTTTCATTTCATCCAAGGTCAAGCCTAACGCGATCTTAGCTGCTAATTTTGCGATCGGATAGCCGGTCGCTTTACTTGCTAAAGCAGAGGAGCGTGAAACACGAGGGTTCACTTCGATGACATAGTAGTTGAAACTATGAGGGTCTAATGCTAACTGAACGTTACAGCCACCTTCGATTTTTAAGGCACGGATGATCGATAGTGACGCATCTCTTAACATTTGATATTCATGGTCTGCTAATGTCTGGCTTGGTGCAAAGACGATCGAATCGCCTGTATGGATACCAACTGGATCGAAATTCTCCATGTTGCAGACGACGATAGCATTATCGGCAGAGTCGCGCATCACTTCATATTCGATTTCTTTGAAGCCTGCAATACTGCGTTCGATCAAACATTGTGTGACAGGTGATAAACTCAACCCATTTTCCGCGATTTGGCGTAGCTCGGCTTCATTCTCACACATACCACCACCAGTACCACCTAATGTGAAGGCTGGTCGAACGATGATCGGATAACCGATTTTATTGGCAAAAGCAACTGCTTCTTCCACCGTCGTCACGATTTCTGATTCGGGGATCGGTTGATTTAATTCTTCCATCAACTTTTTGAACAAGTCACGATCTTCTGCTTGGTCGATCGCACTTAATTTTGTCCCTAGTAATTCGATGCCTAATTCGTCCAAGATTCCTGACTCGGCTAATTCCATCGCCATGTTCAGACCTGTTTGCCCACCTAATGTCGGTAAGATCGCATCTGGACGTTCTTTTCGTAAAATTCGTGAGACAAATTCTAATGTGATTGGTTCTAAGTAGACTTGATCCGCAATTTCTTTATCGGTCATGATCGTTGCTGGATTGGAGTTGACTAAGACGACTTCGTAGCCCTCTTCTTTTAAAGCAAGACAAGCCTGTGTGCCTGCATAGTCAAACTCAGCGGCTTGACCAATGATGATCGGACCAGAACCGATCACCATGATTTTATTGATATCTGTGCGTTTTGGCATTAGAATTGCTCCTTTCCAGCGTCCATCATTTCCATAAATTCATCAAATAAATGTAGTGCATCATGTGGGCCAGGTGCTGCATCTGGATGGAATTGCACACTGAAGGCAGGATAGCGACGGTGACGGACACCTTCGACTGTGCCATCATTGACTTCCACGTGAGTGACAAGTAATTGTTCCGGATCGATCGTCTGTTCATCTACCGCATAGCCATGGTTTTGTGACGTAAAATCGATTCTTCCTGTTGCAACTTCACGCACAGGATGATTCAGTCCACGGTGACCAAATTTCATTTTGTACGTATCTGCACCATTTGCTAGTGCAAAAAGTTGATGCCCCAAGCAGATGCCGAAAATCGGGATCTTGCCTTGGATTTGTTTGATCATCTCGATCGCTTCTGGTACATCTTTCGGATCCCCTGGTCCATTCGTCAACATCACGCCGTCTGGCGATAATGAAAGGATCGTTTCCGCATCCGTATTGTACGGTAAGACTGTTAAATTACAGTCACGCTTACTCAATTCACGTAAGATGCTATGTTTCAATCCAAAATCAATGACTGCCACATTTCTTCCTGTTCCTGGGCTTGGATAAGGTTTATTGGTTGAAACTTGTTGGACTTGGTTCGTTGCCAAGACGGTTGCTTTTAGTTGGTCAAACGCATGTTCAAATGTGTCGCCTGCATCCACGATACTGGCTTTCATTGTCCCAACTTCACGGATTTTTCGTGTCAACGCCCGTGTATCGATGCCAGAGATACCAGGGATTCCTTTTTGTTTCAAGAACTCGTCTAATGTCATTTGGTTACGCCAATTTGACGCAACACGTGCATGCTCTTTGACCACTACACCTTTACACGTTGGTGCAATCGATTCATAATCATCACGGTTGACGCCATAATTCCCTACCATCGGGTACGTAAATGTAATGATCTGTCCATTAAAACTTTGGTCTGTGATCGTTTCTTGATATCCTGTCATACTTGTCGTAAAGACGATTTCTCCAAACACATTGGCTGTCGCGCCAAATGATTTCCCTCTAAATACTGTGCCATCTTCTAAAATCAGCAACCGTTCCATCCAATTATTCCCCCTTATGCCAAACAAGTTTTCCGTTGACAAATGTCATCAATGTTTCCCCTTTGATTTCCCAACCGACAAAAGGTGTGTTTTCGCCTTTTGATAAGAAATCTTTTTTATCGATTACTGCAGCATGGGCAATATCGTAAACGGCCAAGTCTGCTGGTGCGCCGATCGTCAAGGTCCCAGCTTCCAAGCCAAAGATGGCTGCTGGTTTGACTGCCATCCAGTCAATCACTTGCTCTAGTGTGAATTTTCCAGTTTCAATAAAATGTGTATACACGAGTTGGAAGGCTGTTTCACTTCCAACGATCCCGAACGGTGATTGCAAGAAACTTTGACTTTTTTCTTCTAATCCGTGAGGTGCGTGGTCGGTGGCAATACAATCGATCGTGCCATCAAGCAAGCCTTCGATCAATGCCTCGCGATCTGCTTTGCCTCTCAATGGCGGATTCATTTTCCAAAAACCAAAATCTTCTGGAATATCTTCATCGATCAAGATCAGATGATGTGGTGAAACCTCTGCGGTCACATGGATCCCGGCTTTTTTCGCATCGCGGATCACTCGCACGCTTTCTTTTGTTGAAACGTGGCAGACATGATAATGAACGCCTGTTGCTTCCGCTAATAGCAGATCACGAGCAATTTGAGAAGACTCAGTCACACTTAAAATACCTGGCAACCCTAGCTCTTCTGCTTTTTCTCCTGCGTGCATCACACCGCCAAATAATAATGATTCATCTTCTGTGTGAGCAACGAGTGCTTTATTGTTTTTTGCGGCTTCTTTCATCGCTAAGTACATCGTGCCTGCTGTTTGCACGCCGACACCGTCGTTGGTAAAAGCAAATGCGCCTTCATTGATCAATGCTTCTTGATCGACCAGTTCTTCACTTCGAAGATTCTCAGTGATCGGTGCATATTGTAAGACTTTGACGACAGCATCACGTTTGATGATGTCATAGACTTGTTTTAATTTTTCTGCTGTATCGGGTACTGGGTCAAGATTTGGCATCGCACAAACAGTGGTGAACCCACCTCGAGCAGCTGCTTTCGTGCCAGCTTCGATCGTTTCCTTGTAAGTAAAGCCTGGCTCTCTCAAATGGACATGGACATCCACTAATCCAGGTGTGATCAACTGCCCTTGTGCATCAAACACTTCATCAAATTCAGCCTCAGGAAAGCCTGTACCGATTGCTTTGATCTTTCCTTCTTCGATCCAAATTTCTGCTGGTGTTGTTTCATTTCTTTTTGTATTGATTTGACCGTTTTTAATGAGCGTTTTCATGTTTCTTCCTCCTCTTATCTCTATGCTTTTCCACTTAATACAGCTTCTAAGATCGCCATTCTGACAAACACACCATTGCTCATTTGTTGAATGATCCGTGACTGCAACCCTTCAACCAGTGAGTCCGCCAACTCGACATCTCGATTGACTGGGGCAGGGTGCATGATGATTGCGTGTTTTTGCATTTTTTTGGCACGTTCGACCGTCAAGCCGTACTCTTGGTGATAGCCTTCTTTTGAAAAGCTTTCTTTTCCATCATGACGTTCATGTTGCACCCGCAACATCATCATGACATCGACTTGATCCAGTAATTCATCCAGTGGTAAGTAATGACCGTAAACTTCGAATTCATCGTCATACCATTCTCTCGGACCTGAGAAGAAGACTTGCGCGCCAAGACGTTTCAACATTTGCATGTTCGATTTTGCGACACGAGAATGCGTGATATCACCGACGATAGCCACTTTCAAGCCTTCGAAATAGCCAAATTCTTCGTAGATCGTCATCAAATCAAGTAAACACTGCGTTGGATGTTGCCCACTACCGTCACCACCATTGATGATCGAGCATTGGATCGTTTTACTTTGGATCAATTCGTCGTAGTAGTTTTCGTCTCCATGACGGATAACTGCTACATCCACCCCAAGTGCAGACATCGTTAGAACGGTATCGTATAATGTTTCACCTTTTGTAACTGAACTTGTACTTGCTTCAAATTCGATCACTTCAAGACCAAGTTTCTTTTCTGCTACATCAAAACTTTTATGGGTTCGTGTACTGTTTTCAAAGAACAAGTTCGTCGCAAAATATTGAGATTTTTGTGGTGACCAAGTTGCACCTTGCTTGAACTCTTGTCCTCGTCGGATCAACCCCATTACTTCTTGGTCTGTCAATGCCTCTACCGTTAATAAGTGTTTTAAACTGATGCGTTCTGATTTGATGATCATGCGATGTCCTCCTTAATTTTCTTCGCTGCGTGAAGTTTCTGGTAAGATAAGATTCAAAATGATTCCTAAAACTGTTGCTAGTGCCATGGCAGATAAAGTGAATGTTCCTACTTCAAGGACTAATCCTCCGATACCTACGACTAAGATGACTGAAGCAATCAATAGATTTTTCTTTTTATCAAAATCGATTTTGTTTTCGACTAAGATTTTCATTCCACTTGCCGCAATCACTCCGAATAGGATGAAACTGATACCTGAAATGACTGGGCCAGGAATACTTAATATCAAAGCACTTAGTTTGCCAATGAAACCAAGGATCACTGCGAAGACCGCTGCGCCTCCGATCACGAACACGCTGTGTACGCGAGTGATTGCCAAGACTCCGATATTTTCACCATAACTTGTCACTGGCGGTCCACCAACGAAGGCTGCCACTAGCTGAGCCAGCCCATCTCCTGTCAATGTACGGTGTAATCCTGGATCTTCAAAGAAATTACGTTTCGTCAATTTGTTCAAGACCATCAAGTGGCCGATGTGTTCAGTCATTGTGACAAAGGCGATCGGTGCCATCGTGGTAATCGCTCCTATATATAACTTCGGTTGATATTGCACAAAGGGAATCTCGAAGTTGGGTAGTGCAAACCACGGTGCATCAATGATTGGTTGGGTATCAACGATCCCGAAAAGTAAAGCGACGATGTATCCAGAGATGATGCCAAGCAGGATCGGTAATAATCCTAGGAACCCGCGTAGGAACATATTGAAGAAAATCGTCAATCCTAAAGTGATCAACGCAACTGATAGATATTTGAAATCGTAATGGTCTTGATTGAACATCGCGTTGTTTGCTGCATTGGCAGCTAAACCTAAACCGATGACCATGATGACTGGGCCAACCACGATCGGTGGCAAGATTTTGTCTAACCAAGCAGAACCGATTTTCTTGATGATCAACGCGACGATCAGATAGACAAGTGCTGTTGTCATCGCGCCTTGTGCGATCGCCGGGAATCCGTCGGTTTTCATCAACATCTGCATGGCTGCGATGAACGCGAAACTACTGCCTAGATAAGCTGGGATCTTTCCTTTCGTTGTAATCAAGTAAACGATCGTTCCTAATCCTGAACTGACCAAGGCAATCCCTGGGTCGATCCCAACTAAGATCGGTACTAAGACGGTTGCACCGAACATCGTGAATAAATGCTGTAAACTTAATCCCACCCAGTGTCCAATGGTTGGTCGATCATGGATGTCTAATACCACACTATCGTTGTGAAACTTTTTTTCTTCTGCCATCTTGCCTTACTCCTCTACTTTTCCTCGTTTAAGATCATGATGCGATCTTGTCCATCTAGTTCTTGCATCTCTACTAAGATTTCTTCTTTTTTTGCTGTAGGAATGTTTTTGCCTACATAATCTGCGCGGATCGGTAATTCTCGGTGTCCGCGATCAACTAGAACCGCTAGTGAGATTTTTCTCGGGCGACCAAAATCCATGACCGCATCCATTGCTGCGCGGATCGTCCGTCCTGTGTATAACACATCATCGATCAAGATGACTTCTTTTCCTTCTAAACTGACTGGAATATCTGAAGAATGCAATTCTGGTTCTTGAGCGATTTCTTTTTTATCATCACGGTACAACGTGATATCAAGTTCTCCTACAGGTACTTCGATATTTTCGAGTTGTTTCAGACGTTCGGCAATTCGAGCAGCAATATAGATCCCTCTCGTTTTGATCCCGACTAAAACGATCTCTTCGATACTTTGATTTCTTTCAATGATTTCATAAGTGATACGTGTTAGCGCTCGTTTCATCGTTACTTGATCCACTACTTCTTTTGCTTGCATCATTTTTCCCCCTCCATTTTTTACACAAAAAAACTCCTGCCCTAAGAGGACAGGAGGAATGTTTAGACTGAGTGTATACTGCTACACTGGTCGCTTTGTGTATGCGACGTCATTGAGCAAGTCTCGCTATGGCGCACCACAGGAATTCTTACTCACACCCTTCTTAGCCTCACGGGACTAAACTTAAAGGACTTCTATTAAGTTTTTCTTTTATTGTTTATTACTATACCGTTAAGTACTTTAAAAAGCAATATCTTTTCTCAACTTCTCTAAAGTTTTTTCAAAAACTTCTGGCAATGGTGCCTCAAAGGTCATTCGTTCATTCGTTTGAGGATGGGTGAAACCTAATAATTTCGCATGTAAAAATTGCCCATTGCCTTTGAGGGTTTTCTTTGGTCCATAAACGGGATCACCTGCTAAAGGATAACCGATATACTTCATATGCACACGGATCTGATGTGTACGCCCTGTTTCTAATTGTAACTCTACTAAAGTAAAATTATCAAAACGTTCTAGTACAGTAAAATGCGTCACAGCAGGTTTTCCATCTTCACGGATCGCTTGCATTTTTCGATCGACTTTTGAGCGCCCGATAGGTGCATTGATCGTCCCTTTTTCATGAGGAATAACGCCATGGACTAAAGCAATATATTTTCTTAGGGAAGTTTTATCTTTCAATTGCTGTGCCAAAGCTTCATGGGCTTGATCATTTTTGGCGATCATCAATAATCCAGACGTGTCTTTATCGATTCGATGGACGATCCCTGGACGGATCACGCCATTGATCGATGATAGATTTTTCATATGGTACATCAACGCATTGACTAGTGTTCCTTGGGCATGACCAGCAGAAGGATGAACAACCATGCCTTGTGGTTTATTGACCACAGCTACGTCGTCATCTTCATAGACGATTTCTATTGGTAAGTCTTCTGCTACGATTTCAAGTTCTTCAGGCTCTGGTACTTCCACGATGATTGCATCAGCCGATTTTACTTTGTAATTCGCTTTTACTGGTTCACCATTTACGGAAACGGCACCGTCTTTCAACCATTGTTGAACTTGTGAACGACTATGATCCGCAAATAATGCTGTTAGAACTTTATCGATTCGTCCTTTTTCTTCTTTGATCGTTGCTTTTAATTGTGTCATTTTTTTCGTTGTTCCTTTTCATCTAAAATAATATAAATCAATACGCAGATCACACCGATCACTAGAGAAATGTCTGCCACATTAAAAATCGGGAAATTCATGAAATCAGTTTGGAACATATCGATCACATACCCTAAACGGACACGATCGATAAAGTTACCGATTGCTCCAGCTAGAATCAATGTCAGACCGATCATGAACCAACGATTTCCGTTGCTACGATTTTTGATCATCAACGTCAAGATCACTACAACTGCGATGATCGTCACGACAGTAAAAAACCACATTTTTCCTTCTAGTAAACTCCAAGCTGCTCCGAAATTACGGATATGATTCAAGGACAAGACCCCTGGAATCACTGATTTCGTTTCTCCTAAAGCAAAGTTATCGACGATCAACCATTTTACCCATTGATCTAACCCGATGATCAACGCACTTATAATCCAATATATCGCTAACAAACAATCATTCCTTTTCTACTTCATGATAAATATCTCTTGGTCTGATGATCCCTAATAAATTTCCGTTAGGGTCGCCGTTTTTGGTGATCAACACAGCTTCAAGCGTACCCTGCTCGCCAAACATTTTTTCTACTTCAGCAATCGTTGTCTGAGCGGATACAAAATGATAATTGGTGTACTTACCATCTTGAGTGATCAGATCGGCAGCTATTTTCCCTTGAAGATCGATCACACCATGATGACTTTCTTTGGCTAACCAAAAACCTAACATCCGCAACGTCACTAATCCTTTGAATGTTCCTTTATGATAAAGCGGGAACTGAGAATAACGCTTTTGAGCAACAGTCTCCAACAAACTAGGTAATGGGATGTCCCATTCAAACCCAGTTACATGCTTTGCGAAACGCGGTAACACTGTTTCTGGACGAATCAGTTCTTGCTCGATTCTTTGGATGCGTTCCGCCGCCCAATCATTAGGCTCAGCGATAATAAAATCGACGGCGATGCGATCATGCACGATCGCATTACGTAATTGAGCCAACTGTAGTAAGTCATCCTCATATTTTTTGATACTTTGATGTTGCTTTTGTGCTAACCGACGAACGAGTTCGGTGAACCCCATGTTTCGTGGATTCCCCATCTCTTCTTGCATCCATTTTTCGATCCGATTAAAGCTACTCAAAAAAAGATCAGAATTCTTCATCACTAGCCTCCTTGATGACATATGCTTTATTTTTTATAAAGAAAAAGAAACCAATCATTACGACGACGATCAGTAAACTATAAAGGATACTTTGCATAAACACGGCGCTGATCCCCGTAAATAAGAACAGCAAAGGATACATCTGTAACAGTATCAGATTCATCGTGATCCGATAGTTTTTAGTTGGTCTTGATATCGCGTAAACCGGACTTTTCAGCCAAAAAAAGGTGACTTGCATCTGAAAAGGGGCGTCTACATCTATCATAACAGATTGGTTATGTCTTAAACTGATTTTCCGATCATCTATACGTAATGTGATTGGACTTCCCATTCCGTAAAATCCCGTATCTCTAGTAACATTCACTTCCATTTTCGCTCCTCCTATTATGCGTTAGTCTCTATCAAAACACAAGCGGAATCTCTGTTATTCCTAATGGATCGATCCTTGTATCATCTTTTTCAGCAGTCATTTTTCCTCATTTTCATCCTCTAATTTACTTTCAAGTCTTTTCTGCCCAAATCGATTGACAGAAGAAACCAAAAACACTAAGGCAGACATAAATAAAGCTGAAGATATAAATGTAATCCCTAAAATCGCTAAAAAATGAGGATCGAAATAACCAGTGTATAACTCATGATATAAGGTATAATTTCTCACCCCAGTAACTGCAGAAACGAATACACTTCCAACAATGACTGCTAACACTCGCAATTTCTTTGCATGTTTGGATTGATCGATAAGCTCGTGACCAATCAGTGAGCCACGGATCAATAAATAGATGAACGCTACTCCTAGCAACAATAACTCGGTAAATACTTCAGAAACTGGTTGCTCCAACAAATAACTTTTTACAAAGATCGAAGTCCCTAATAACACCAATAATAACAAAAAGGCTTCACTTTGTATTTGATTATTGACCTGTACAATACGTTCATCTTTAAGTTTATTCTTTTTCATCTTTATCCTCCCAAAATAGATCATCTAGTGTTTGATTCAATTCATGGCAGATGGCCTGACACAACTTGAGTGTGGGATTATACTTCCCTGCTTCAATCAATCCAATCGTTTGCCTTGTCACGCCTACACGTTGGGCCAATTTTTCTTGGCTTAAATCATTTGCTAAACGCGCGAGTTTCATTCGAATGTTTTTCAACTTGATGGTTAACCTCCATTCTTCTCTGTCATCCTAATTGTAAACTATACCTTACTAAATGTAAAATATATATTGCTAAAATAAATGTAAACGACAAATAAAAGTAATAGAAAAACTGGTACGTTAGCCCTCTCGCCCATCTCCGAATAAACGGTGGGAACAGAAGTAACCACTTCGAAAAAATAAGGCACCATCCACAAAAATTTGAAGAACATTTTTCGTGGATGGCGCCTTATTTATGAGGTTAAACAAAAAGGATTGAACTTTTACCAGGTCCATTACTTTTGAAGATTTAAATCGCTCTTTTTTTTGGCTGAGTTGTTTACTTGTCCTTCATTCACAAACCCACTGATTTTCGTGCTAAATCCAACCAGTTTATTTATCCGCGGCTTTTTTTGATTCTTCTTATTCTGATTCTTCTTACTTTGTTTCGCCTTATCTTGTCCAGAGCCTTGCTGATTGGTATTCTCTTTATTAGGCGTACCGGTTGGCAAGGGACTTGCAGTAGTCTGGACTATCGGTTCTTTTGTAACTCCCAATTCTAGATTTCTTTCAGCTATATTGAACTGTCCTGAATTCATTAATGCAAGAGAGACCAGCATTTCACCATTTATTTTTGGATTGTTCTGTTGATTGCTGAGGTCTCGTTTAAAGAGTTTTGGTCGTTGATTGATTGGACGTTTATTGAAAGGATTCCCTAATGCAATATCTCTAATGATTATCGTTAGGGTTTCTGCATCAAGACTTTGAATATTCATACTCATCATCGCATCAGTTTTTTCTGCAAGTATAACCGCTTCTTCTGATAACATCGGAGACTTCTGGTAATCTGCTAACTGATCAACAAAGCGAGTAAACTGCTCCGTTTTGAAAAAACCAGGATACTTTCTGAAATATTGGTTGCGAACATCTGCTCCAGATTTCGAATATCCTGACACCATATACGGATAGCTGGAAATAACGTCATAGGCCATGGACACGATATGTGTTGTTTCATGGATAAGAGTTTCCTTTGGATCTACAGATATCTGCATTTTTGGCATATAATCTGGATCAATATGATTCGTATCTGCAATAAATATGATTCGACATTCCGGATCATGACTCATCATAAACGCATATGCCTCTGGGATCGCTTCAACCTTTGAATAGAATACTTGCTTCGCTTCATTTTTTTCTAACTCCGTAGAGACGATCCAAATATTTTTAAATCCCCAATCTGCTGACTGGCGAAGAAAACGTTCACCTTTTTCCGATACAGTTAATAATCTTTTAAAGATCTCCCTTAAATAAGGTTCACGATTTTTGATCAGATACATGTCAAACATTTCTACTGCATACTTGCCTTCAGGAGTTTCCGCAATGTTATCTAGTTTCAACAACTCAATACATCTTTCTTTTGTAGTTTTGAAATAATTGATTGCTTCATAAAATCCATCTGAAAGTTCTTTCAAATAAGGTTGAAGGTAATCAGGCACCTTGCTAAGATCCAACCCTGAAAAAACTTGGTAGTCTACAGGTTGTGAATGATACATCATTGCAATTACTTCAGATATTGATTGACGCATACTTTCCTCATTCAACATAACCTCGACTTGTGGTTCGGGAATAAAAGTAGTTAATTTCTTAGGTTCTACATTTTTATCGACCGTCCTTGGCAGCGGATCTGTGAACACTGCCACTGCTTCCCTGATTTTATTCCATTCTTCCCATTTACCTGGCGTATTTGGAAGTAGTGGATAGGATAGAGTTACCTGTTGTGACGTTTTTTCCCCTTGGGATGTGCCCACAGTTCCGCTTGAAGTACCTGGTATCACCTCATCACTTCTTCCGGCTCTTCTGAACTGGTTTTGAATGTCAATCGCTTGTTTTTCAAGCTCAGTTTCGAATCTAAATGAGCGGTTAATTGGATCGAACCGTAAGATAGTCATCGTTTCAAGGATATCTTTTTTTACTAGATGGTACCGATTTACATCTTTATCCAATAAGATCAATGGGAGATAGCGATCGTTGATTCTAATGTAAGACCTACCCTCCGCATTCCACATCAAACCTCGTTCATCTGGAGGTGAAAGGATACTTGAATCCCATAACGCCTCAAATTGATTGATTCGGTTCGTTATATCTATTTCTACAGGTTTCCTCACCATTGGCGATGTAGGTGGTTCAAAGTACCATTCAATCCCATTGAAATTAACGGGTAAAAGCTTTTCTCCATCGTATACATCATAGCGTACGCCATGTTTTTTGAGCACAGTTATTTCAACAGGAACCAGGTGACCATCCATTTGAAGCACAGAAACTCGTTGACCGTCTCTTTTTTTGAATGTAAAGACGTTCCCTTCTCCATAAGCTTTAGGATTTAAATTGGGTTCTTCTACGAATACTTGATCAACGTCCAATGTTCTTGAAAGTCGTTGGATCACTACCTTTTGTCTTGGTGTAAAGGTAGCAGGTCCTTCGAATTCTCTCAACTGATCACCTCTTAAGGTAAAATAATTCCCAAACACATCCCCATTTCTAAGGTCATTTACCCTCAAGTATAAATGGTTTGACATACGCTTCACTCGGACTTCTGGACCATCCTTTGCTAAGCGAGCGGTCACATATTTTTTTGTCCAATCAGTCTGTTGACTTCCTAATTCGCCTAATTTTGCCAATGCTGCTTTTAATTCTTTCCCAATAAATTGTTCATTGCTAAAATTGACTAAACGTTTCAAAATGAAGCGTCCACTACCTGCGATCAGCTCCACGCCCGGCTCCAAATAACGTATCGTATTTATGATTAGCCCGCTAATTTCGGTTAGCGTTGGCAGAAAGCGTGCGCTGTTTTTTAGCGTCACACTCATCCCACTTTTAACGACAGATTTTGCGACTCCTAAGGCAAACCGCATGTTGAAAGTCGTCACCTGACCTAGAAGTGGGATCAATGAGACCGCATCAATCAGACAATTAGGTACTGCTTCTTCTGCATTTTGTTCGGAAATACCCACCACGCAATCATAAAAAGGGATCACGTGTTTTAAAACATTCCAGACTTTTGTAGCGGTCGTTTGTTCATTGCCTGAGTCATATAACTGTTGATAGAGCGCATCTCGATGCTTCAAACTGATTTGATTGGCGAGTGTCTGTTTCGTATCTCCACGAGAAAATTCCCTATCGGTATGCACTTTCGTTGTGAATGTATAATCTTTCTTGCCAATCTGGATCATATCCCCATTTTTTCGAAATTGCCCATCCCAAATATCTTTCTGATCCATCAGGCCATAGGTAAGGTATAAAAAAGGATCTTTGTCCACACGATAAAATTTATAGCCACCATTTTCCACTTGTTTCAACGCATACCATCGTTCTTCGTTTCCCTTGATGACAACGAACAGATCTGTTTGGTTCAAATTGAGCGTCGCGTTCAATAATTCCTCCTGTTTATAAAATAAAAGCGGAGGAACTGAACGTAAGTTTATTGGGTACTGATATTGACGAACTTCACTCTTGAATTGAGCCGAAGCTTCATAAATTCGGCTATCAGGAGAAAAGATAAATTCCAACTCCTGTTCTCGGATCGATTGGATTGAAAGCTCGATCAAAAACTCATTAAGCAAGTGAAAGGATTCTGAGACATCTTTCGTCAGTCGAGTATACCATTTCTCAAGATCTGGTGGGATCCATGGACCGGGACAAGGGTTACCTCCAGCTAGATACACTTGACTCGCAGCCAAATCAAGCCTTATGCCAAGTCGATTACACTCTGCTAGTACCTCGTCTACTAACACAAGCTTTCGTCGCCAGTTGGTCACAGCTTGTCGATACGTAAGAACAAGATCATCAGCAACCGCTTGCATCTTCATCATCTGGAGATAACCTCTTTGCGAATAACCGATAAAGGTTGTCAGTGCTACTTCGATAAGGTTGCCTTTCATTAGCGCTTCTTGCATTTTATCAGGTTCTAGTTGTGCCACAGTGAGCAAAGCTGGCGTCAAAAGGAAGGACAACTCTTCGAAGTGGCGGATGCCTTCAACACTAAGCGTTTCTAAGAAAAATTCACCTAGCAACTGAGTCTCAGTCTGATTAAATTTTAAAGAAAAACCTAAATCTGCGATTAAGCTTTCTCCTGTTAATTGAGTCAGTGAATTATAATCAGAAATCAATAAATTATCTGAAAGATTGCTTGACTTCAGTAAGTAATTTGGCAACGCTCGGTTGGACAAAGAAATCCAAAGTTTCCTAAAAAACATCTCTGCGTCCCCTGCTTGATTGCCCTGTTGTAAAGCATTGGATGGCGGAGATAGGTTAATCACTCCTGCTTTTTTTAATTCTTCAAACATGAGCAATTTTCTAAGATGACCAATCGTAAAGGCTGATGGATCAGGGGAATCGACGATTTTCTTTACGATGTACGCTTCGATCGAGCTCCCCAATACATTCTCAAACGCCCACTTCATCACCGTTCTTTCTGCACTGGAATCAGAAATCATTTCATCTGGACCGCCACCATATAAGTTCAATTCTTTTAAGATCAAAGAAGCAACTGCCTGAACTTTCTCAGGCATGATGACCGTTTGCTTCTCTCCTTCGGTGAACCATCTCCCCATCGCACTCAAAATATCTTCTTTGGAGGCTATGCCAATCAGCAGACCTTTATTACGAAAAAAATTTTCGACTTGTTTTAATAATTTTGGACTACGCCATTGCTCACTATTTGCTGTTTCTTTCGATTTCTTTTCTTCTTTGACCGGTGATTCTGTCAGAGTGGTCACGTTTATGTCTGTAGAAGTTGAGACTGTACTATTTTCAAGTATGGATTCATTATTCACTGATCGAGGCACTACAGTCAATAATGATTCATCGGCTTCAATCAAATCCCACAACCATTTCGTAAAAGTGATTTCAGCATGTTCATTTGAAATAGCACCATCTACCTTTTCATCGAGGATCACTTGGGCGATTTGTTTGACTTTTACCATATCAATGATGTCTTTAGTTGCTCCCTCAAGTAATATCCAGTTTGACACAGTTTCAGCGAAAACATTGGGATCCGATGCATTACAAGCAACATCCTGCTCCAATAAAAATTTCGCTACTCTTTGGCGTGCCATAATGTGATCCTTCGTTGATAGCATTTGTGATGATTCTTCTGGTTCTTGAAGGTTCTTTAGAGGTGGATCTATATTATTTTCACGAAGAAACAGTTCGATTTTTTGATTCATCTGTTCCTTACGTTCCGTTTCCTGATCCTTTTTGATTTTATTGATATCGATGCCCAGAATTTTTTTCTTAGCTTTCTTGTATGTATAACCGATCTGCGCATTATTTTCTTCCCATTGCAACAAAATCGCTCGTGCCATATTGACCGTTAAATGTTTCTCTGTCAATCCATAGGCTTTCAAAAGTAAGTTGGCTGCTGTTAACTCCCTTTGGACGATTTCATCGTACAGTTTGCCATTAAAAATCCATTTTTGCAGCCAATAGATTAACTTTTCAGGTGTTGGCTCATTCAAATAAATTCGTTGCTTGTAAAGAAATTCTTCAACGATTGCGTTAACTTCTACTGTTTTTGATCGCCTGTTGAAACTATTTTTATGGTAATAGATCGCTAGAATCTTGGTCCCCTTAGAAACAGTCTCTGGGCGCTGATGCTTAAAATCCGCATAAATTTGATTATTTAATTTTTTTTGATTTTGTAGTCGAATCACTGCATCATCCTCTACAGGTGATAAGCGATACTGCTCCGTTTTTTCATTAATTTCTTTAAATTGATAATCAATCAACAACGTATTCGTTTTCCATTGATTATAGATCGACTGTAACTTTATGTCCGATAAGAAATCCCCTAGTCGGACATTTTCTATCCCATATTCGGTAAGTATCCGGTAAGCGAGATACTGTGCTCTAGCGGAGGACAGAGACTCTTCATTTTTCCAATTCATACCGGCCCATCGTTGGACAACTTTAATCAATTCCAGATCGGTCGCTTGCGTAGGAAGTAAATTCTGATCAACAAAAAATTCTTTTAAATACGTGTTCACTTGAGCTGTTTGATTCCTTCTTTGAGAAAGCAACTCGTCATAATAAAAATTCGGTAATGGGGACAAAATCCTCGTAGGTTTTTTATTTTTAGAGATTGCTTCAGTGATTTGAATGACTTGTTCATATTCAGAATCCTTAGAAGGAAGTAGGAGTCGATCCTCTAGATTCCCTTCAACAGTTTGAACGGTCGTAGATTGATCGGACATCGGTCGACCAATTATTGGCGCTGCCTCTACGCCTCTTGTGACTAAAAAATCATATTTTTTTATGAAGCGATCAAGTTTTTCCGCCAATTTGTTCGTGAGTTCCCATAAAGGTGTTATCGCTCCTGCCACCACTTCCTTTACAGCTGGCTCGGCCATTGAAGCTTGTGTCTGGGATTGATCAGGTAAACCTGACGCTAGAGGAATATTCGAATTCTGATTTTTTTTGCTATCCACCGTATCATAGGACGAATGATTGACTGAGAACGTCTGGGTCAGCCATTCAACCAAATGATCTACCACTGAGTATCCATTCGTGTCTGCTGGTTGCTCTGTATATGTAGCATTTTCAGGTTTACCGAAAAATGTCGTAAAGAGCTCGGTCAGTTCTCCCCAAAAAGCCTCAACGATTGGCGCTTCAGGAATAGGAGTTCCATGCTTTTTTGTTTTTTCTGTCGTTCTTCTATTTTTTGTTTGATAGAATTCTTCCACCGTTGATTCAAATATCGTTTTCATTTTTTTGGCTGCCTCTTCGGCAGTGAATCTGTGTGTTGTCTTCTCTATTGTTTTCTTTTTAAAAGAAAATTTTTGAATACTCGCAGGCATACTTTTTCGTTCTTCATTGGTTGTTTGTGATTTTGTAATAGCTGTCTGACAAATAGTTTTAAAATGAGCTTGTGTATGATTGGCGCCATTCCAAAGTCCAAGAGGGTTTTGGTGAAAGATCTCGCTCGTAGTCGTGCAATTTTCGACTTGCGCAATTCGATGCGCCATTTTGTGCAGTCCTATGCTCCACTGATGAGCCTTCTCTACTAAATAAATGAGCGAATTCGAAGGCAGTGCACCCTCAATCGTCGAATTGGTAGGTATAGACGAATGATTCGGCGTAAATGGAGTAAATCGCTGGGGAGCCGCAGTAGAACTTGACACTAAAGAATGTAAAGAGGTCTCATTCCCTTGTTGTCGTGCTTCTACAAATGTATCCACTTCAAATGCAGCAGTCGTTTCTTGCACTGCACGCTGTCGATTCGGTAGATTTGCTTCCGATATCCGAAGATTTTGACCAACACTTAATAAGTACAATATTCCTGTCGGCGACCAGACTCCTCTACCGACAGGATAATGCCCAAAACTATCTGCAAGTGAGCTTAGATTTCTTTTTAGGTGATCTTCCGTCATATATTTCTGTGATTTGTTGTTGAATTGACCGATTTTTTCTCGATGTTGTTCGATAGGCATCTTCATACTCCTTTATTTATTAGGTATTTGTACGCATCTGATAAGAGATAGATCGTGTGAACAACTAAACCAAAATTTGTCTAATTAATCTAATTAATATGAATACTTGACTAAGCAAAACAAAATTTATTGCATCGACATGTAGTCACAAAATAAAAATATTAATACCTAAAGATATCCAGATAATCATTAAACAACTGTTGTCTTTATCCCCAGTGTCAACGTATTTACAATTGTTGACCTGCATGATCATTTCAGGATCTCAATTTTGTAAATTCATTCCTACCAATTTATTCTTATTTTGCCTCCTTGTTGAAGTTCTATTTAGCGCCTGACTCTTTCCAACTCCTCTATTTATGAGAGCGGAGAATTTATTATAAAATGTTGGATTGTCGCTTACAGGCTGGGAAATCTCAGCTGAGGTACCTGTTTGTACGACAGGTCTAGATTGAGAAGTTCCCTGATCGATTCTTTCATCCGCTAAATTCAAGTCACTTCGTTTCACTCTTGTTCGTTGGAAAGGAATCTCTCCATTTTGTGATTGACTATTTGACATCTTTCCATCTATCACCGAAGCAGAACCAGCTTGTTTCGAATCAATTGAGGTAGAAAATTCTGTTGTAGGACGTACATCGCTAAGTGTGCTTCCTAAAGGGGGTTCCTTCGTCACTTCCAATCCAATATTTCTTTCTTCTGCTGCATACTCACCGATTGACATCAATGACAGACTGATAAGTATATTACCACTTCCAACTTCTGGCGTTGGCTCCTGAGTTGGTTCATCCACAGAGCGTTTTGGTCGCAGGAGCGGTTGATCATACTTATGCCCATAGGCAACATCTCTAAGAAGCGTACCGACCATTTCCGCATCGTTCAACATATAATTAGCCAACAACATAGAATCTGTACCAAAATTTCGAAAAACAGCCATTCGTGACAGCCCATCCAAACGAAAATAATTTGCTATCAGTCGAACAAAATTATAAAAACCAGGTTTTCTGAAATTATTATGATACCGAGAAACAAAATCGGTTAGTGCATCTTTTCCACGCTTTAAAAAACCACGCTGCACCGCATCATAACCGACGATATCATCAGTCATCGAAACTAGATGAGTTGTTTCATGAAGCAAAGTTTCTGATACAGGTGGTGCCATTTCAGCTTCTGGCCAAATATTAGGATTTTTATTGAAAGAGTCTGCCATAAGTACGATTCGATTTTCAGCATCGGTTCGAATCACAAATCCATAGGGCGAAGTACGTTGCTTGCTTAAGGAATAGAATGCCTTTGTTATCGGATCTTTTTGAAAATCGGTGGAAGCGATCCAAATATTCTTGAATCCCCAATCTGCTGATTGCTTAAGAAATGCTTTGCTCTTTTCTGCGATCGTCTGAAGCCTTTTGACTACTTCTTTTAATACTGCCTGTTCCTCTGGTTTGCCATATACATTAAACATATTAGCCAAATAGGTTCCTCTCTTCGTTGAACTTATTTTCTCAAACTTCAACATATAGATACATTCTTCGATAACACGTTCTAAAACAAGCAACGCTTCCTTATATTCTTTTGCTACTATTTCTCGAAATTCTTTTAAATGTTCAGGCATCTTTGCAGCATCTAAACCAGCAAACACACGATATTTATTTTTCAACTCAGGTGGTAAACAATGCTGGATCCCCAACTTGATTTTTTTTATGGTCATCGCTTCATTGGTACTAATTCGTTTTGGTGGTTCTGGTATCAGCTTAGTTAATGGTGGGAGTACAACTCGACTGTCTTCCACGACAGAGAAACCGCTAGGGCCAGCTATTTCAATTGCGTTCATCCGTGCTTTCCATTCTGGCCATTTCTCTGGTATTTTAGGTACCCACATATAAGGTGGATAATTAGGATTGCTAAGAGTTACAGAGGTCAGCTGATTTTGTGTAGAGACTGGTTGACCTTTTGATGTGCTTGCTCCCTCATCGAAGCCGCCAGCGAATAATAGATCATCCGGACGTTCAACGACGCTTTTCTCCAACTGAGTTTCAAAACGGAACTGATCGATTCCCGGATCTAATCGTAAGACAGTCATTGGTTCGAGAATATCTTTTTTCACTAAATGATATCGGTTGTTTTCCTTATCTAATAGTGCCAAAGGAATATAGCGTTCCTGGATCTTAATATAGGATCTACCTTCGGCACTCCACATCAGACCATTTCCATCTGGCGCTGACAGAGTACTAGGGTCCCATACCGCTTCAAACTGATTGATACGATTCGTCACTTCGATTTTTACTGCTCTCGAAATTATCGGGGAGGTAGCTGGTTCGAAATACCATTCAATACCATTAAAGTTCACTGGTAATACTTTATCTCCATCCATTACATCATAGCGCACACCGTATTTTTTTATCGGTTGGATCCTAACAGGAACAAGCTGATCGTCCATTTCGATCACAGTCATTTTTTTCTGACCATTTTTAAAGATGTCCATGACCGTTCCGTCACCATAACCTTTAGGATAAAAATTTTTCTTTTCGATAAACATCTCATCTGGCTGGATATTGATTTTTAAAGATTGGATGATTTCCTTTTGTTTTTGAGAAAAAAATACGGGACCCTCAAACTCTCTCAGTTCTTCTCCTCTTAAAGTAAAATATTTTCCGTATACATCTCCTTTCTTAAAATCGGAAACTTTGACATAAAGACTGTTTTTCATTTTTTTCACAAGAACTTGCGGACCATTCCTTGGTAAATGAGCGTTGACAGTCATTTTTGATATTACTGGTGCAGGCAAATCTTTTTCATGTTTTTCAAGTTTTGTTAGGACTGGTTTATAGTGAATATTTCTCGTAAGAATTGGCTGGTCTTTTAATTTTAATAGGTTCTTGATCACAAATCGTCCACCACTAATTGCTGCTTCAATCCCTGGATCGATATACCGCACCACACTAGCCAAAAGACTTCTCAAATCAGAGAGTTTTGGAAGCACCTTTGCGCTGTTTCTTACCAATCCTGTTACCCCGCTTTTGGCAATCACTCTTGCTGCACCTAAAGCAAAACGAATATTGATAGTAGCTATTTGCCCTAATACAGGAATAACAAGAAGCGCATCGATGACACAATTAGGTACTGCACTTTCAACATCTTTATTGATGATACCAACGACACAATCATAAAAAGGAATGAAATGGCTAACAGCATCCCATACTTTACTCGCCATCGTCTGGTCATTTCCTGATTCATATAGTTGTTGATACAGAATATCTTTATGTTTCGTGCTGATATTGTTGAATAAAGATTCCCTTTCATCACCATGAGATAATTGTTTATCCTGATGGGTCTGCATGACAAAAGTATAAGAATAATCACCGATCCGAATCTTAGCCCCTTCTTTTTTATATTTCTTCCACCAAAGGGATTTGAGATCCATTAAATCATGATCTAAGAATAAAAGGGGATCTTTATCCACACGATACATCGTATATCCCCCTTCTTTTTCTAATCTCTTCAACGCATAGACTCGTTCTTCATTCCCACGAATGGCCACCAATAGATCTGTTTGCTTAAGGTGTAAGATCAAATCATCCCTATTTTCTTTTCTACTGGCGATAACGAGAGACGGAATTGAACCAATCGGGTTTGAGGCAAGAGCTGCCTCATCTCTAAACTCAGCCTTCCCTTCATAAATACGCGTCTCAGGAGAAAACATAAAATCTAACTCTGTTTGATTGAACGAATCGATGGATAGTCCAATCAATTTCCGGTTCAAAAGATGATACGACTCTGCCACATCACTGGTTAGCTCTCTGTACCAAGTTTCGATATTAGGTGGAATCCATGGACCTGGACATGGGTTCCCACCTGCTAAATAGATTTCTCCTGCAGCGGGAGGCACCCTGATTCCGAGTCTTTCACACTCATTCAGAACTTCCCCCACTAATGCTTGTTTTCGCCTAAATTTGATCACAGCCGTTTTATAGTTTCGATAAAAACGGTTAAATTCTTCTTCGTGGGCCATGATCGTAAAGTAGCCTCTTTGGAAATAGCCAATGAATGTACTGATTGCGAATTCTTTATAGTTGCCGGTTTCAATTGCAATTTTTAAACTAGGGGCATCTAATTGCGCTGTTGTGAATAATGCCGGTAACAACAGCTGATCAAATTCTTCGATATCCTGGACCCCTTTTTCACTGACTGACTCAAAGAAAAGTTCACCCAACGTTCGAATCTCTTCTTTGTCAAATTTATTTAGAATACCTGCGGCTGCTAGTATCCTTGAGCCTGCAATCTGCATCAATGACCCATAATCGGAAATCAACAGATCATCTGACAATTCACTTGATTTGAGAAAATAATTAGGGAGCAGATCGTTTAGACACTCCTTCCACAAATATCCTATGTTAGTCTCTAATTCTTTTTGCTTTTTAGCATCATTATTTTTATTAAGAATAATTCGTTTGTTCTTTACCAATTCCTTCAGTTTGAATGAGTCTCTCAGCTCACCAATCGTAAAAGTAGCCGGACTGGGGTGATCAAGAATTTTTTTTGTCGCATATTCTTCAACTGAGCTGCCTAGTACATTTTCCATGACCCATTTCATGACTGTTTTTTTTGCATCATTATCAGAAATCAGCTCATCCTCTGCCCCACCATATAAGTTCAATTCTTTCAGTATGACAGTAGCTATCGCTTGTAGCCTTTCAGATCTAATTTCCCCTTCATCTTTATTTTGCATAAACCATTTGCCTATTCCACTCAGAATATTCTCTTTTGTGGCTGGTCCTGTGATCAAATAATTTTGACGTAAATATTGCTCTACTTTATTCGTCACTTGCTGACTTCTCCATTGAATTTCATCATTTTTCAAGTCAGGCTTATCTGTTTTTGGCTGATTGTCAGGTTTCAAGTCAGGCTTATCCTTTTTTGGTTGATTGTCTGGTAAACTAGGCGACTCTTTTTTTGCCAATTTCCCTTCTAACCAGTTCGCAAATGTCAATTCTGCTTCCTTATTTGAAATAAGACCATTATCTTCTTGGTTAAGTATCGTTTGTGCGATTTGCTTTAGTTTAACAGGATCGATCACTTTCTGAACTGCGCCTTCAAGCAAAAGCCAATTGGATACTGTGTCCACTAACACCTGAGGATTCGATAGCTTACAGACGACACCTTTTGATTTTAAAAAATCACAGATTCGCTGATCGGTTACTGCAGTCAATTCGTTTGGTGGATTTTGCAGTTTGTTTTCATGAGTGGTTTCATTTATCGGCTTGATGTGATTATCTTTAAGGAAAGATTGAACTTGCTGTTCCTCGGTCTGATCTGATTTGTCCTTGCGAGCATCTGGCGCAATTGCATTTATGCTGTTTTTCTTATACCTATATCCTACTTGCGCATTATTATTTTCCCACTGAAGGATTACCGCTCGTGAATCATTAGTTCCCGCAAGTGTCATCTTAGATCCATAGGCCCTCAACAACGCCTTCGCTGCTAGTTCTTCTCGACTCACGATTTCTTCATATTTACCTATTCTAAATAGCCATTTCCGCATCCATCGGACCAGTTCAATGGCGGTGGGATCCTTTAAAATGAACCCTTGTTTTCGTGCAAAATCAATGATTTGTTTATTCACTTCTTCGGTTTTGTGCCGATCATTGAAAAGATCGCGATTGTAAATTATAGCTGTAATCATCTGGTTTTTTGGTACAGTAGCAGGAACATCATTGATAAAGTCCGTAAAGATTTGATTGGACACATTGGTTTCTTTCCGATAATTAGCGTCTATAGGTTGTTCCATTTGTGACAATTGAATGGGTTGCGACTGTTCTTGGTAAGAATAATCTACCAAATATACATTGACTTTCAATTGCATAAAGATTGCTTGTAGTTGTGCTGTGGTCAAAGCATCGCCAATTCTTACATTTTTCAAACCATAGTTTTTTCGAATGAGGTAGGCGGCAAATTGAACTTTAGACGAATCTTGTGAAATATCATTTGTACGACGGATTCTAATCCAGTTCTCTAGCCCATTAACAACTTCCACATCATTGGCATTTTTACTCACAGCTTTTTGTTTGATTAAAAAGACTTTCAATTTTCTGATTACATTCTTTGTTTCGCTCTTACTCTGGAATAAAGAATCATCGTAAAAAAAGTACGGTAGAGGTTCTGTAGACGGATTAGTTGGTAGCCGATTTTGTTCAATATCTGCAATGATTCCTTGGACTATCTCGATCTTAGAAGATTGAGTATTCTTCTTACCCTGCTGATTATCTTTGGCTGTTTCGCCTTCACTTTCTGCTCTAGCATTTAAACGTGGATCGTTGATCGGCCTTGCTTCAGCTCCTCGAACTACGAATAAATCCCATTTTTTTATAAAGTTGGTCAGTGTTTCATCCATTTTACTAAACAATGTCCAAAATTGTGTCGCAAATCCTTCCTCTTCTTTTTTCAACGTAGGAAATCCACTTGGTAAGTCGGAGGATTGAAACGAATGAGGAACATTTGTACTATTTGAAGGTTTTACTGTATCATGGATCTTTTCTTGATAGGTAATGCTTTGAGCCATCATTGATAAAAAGCGTGTGATCAGTGAATCTCCTTTTAAACTTTCGTGTTTTTCTGTATAGATTGGTTGATCAAAATCATTAAAAAATGTGACGAAAGCCTCAGTTAGACCCGTAAAGAAATTAGCTGCCTCAGAAGTATCATTTGTCGCATTCCCTGTTGTCTGGTGATCCGTCTGATTGTTTTTTTTGTTAAATGATTGTTGAAAAATATTTTTTAGTTTTTCCGCCGAATCTTCAAATGAAAATTGCTGTTTGGGACTCCCATTTCCTCCTTTCTTGAAGGAAAAACGATGTAAATCTGTGGGTTTATCAGTTCGCTGAAGATTCATCTTTTGAGACTCAGCAATCGCACTCTGACACACGGTTTTAAAGTGGACTTGGGTGTGATTGAACGGATTTGATTCTTCCTCTAAAATTGGGCGCGTTATGCTCGTCTTATTTGTTGTGCAACCATATGTTTCTGCAATACCGTGTGCTATTTTATGTACATTTAAACTCCAGTGATGAGCAAAATCTGTCAAATTGTAAGTAGTATTATCATAAAAAGTTCGAAAAAATGGTGCATCCACAGTAGCAATTGTCGTCGAGTTCTCTGTCAGAGCTGGTGTGAGCAACGTCGTGTTCACCGTCGAATGGGAGGTAAGCGAATTCAATACTTCTGATTGATTTGCATGTTGTGTAACTTCAACAAAAGTATCTACTTCAAAAACAGCGCCACTATTTTGCTTAACTCGTTGTTGTTTTGGTCCCTCTCCTCTAACGACCACATTTCCTAAGATGCTCGAGACATATAGTGACAATAATAATGGCGAGTGAAGAATCTCTGGTGTTGGGGCATGACCGACACCAGAAGAAATTGCTTTGACTGCCTCTTCAAAAGCTTGTTTATCTTCTTTATTATTTTTCTCATTGTTAAATTGTCCATTTCGTTTTCGATTACTTTGGTTATCGATTGGCATAGCTTTCTCCCCTTGTTTTGTTGATGAGATACAAATTTAACAGTACAATTTATGCCCCAATTATACATGTCCGCCCGTTTGAACTCGTGACTAGTTTTTTTTTAATAATAAAAACTTGAACTTTTTTTGTTACTTAGGTATAAATCAATCATTATAAAAAAACGCATAAGCAAAAAATAGATCAACTATTTTTTACTTATGCGCCTACTTATCAAAAAGAGTCAGTGAATACTACTTAAAATCTTGCATTTTCCGATTAGAATAAACCAATTACTTCTCCTTGATTCGTCACATTCATATTCAAGGCGGCTGGTTTTTTTGGTAATCCAGGCATCGTCATCACATCGCCTGTCAAAGCGACTAAAAATCCCGCACCTAACTTAGGCACAAATTCACGGATCGTGATGGTGAAATCCTCTGGTGCACCTAGTAATGTTGGATCATCAGAAAAAGAGTACTGGGTTTTCGCCATACAAACCGGTAAGTCAGACCAACCATTTTTCTCAAATTCAATGATTTGATTTTCTGCTTTTTTACTAAAAGAAACTTCTTTGCCACCGTAGATTTTTTGAACAACCGCTTGGACTTTTGTTTTGATCGAATCACTGGATTGGTACAATGGAACGTAATCCGCGCTTTCTGTATCGATCAATTCTACGACTGCCTTTGCTAGCTCGACTCCCCCTTGGGCACCATTTTCCCAAACACTTGCGCGTTTTGCTACGACTCCTTCTTTTTCACACAATTCTTTCAGTAATTCTAATTCAGCGTCTGTATCAGTCACAAACTCATTGATTGCGACGATCACTGGAATCTGGTAACTTTTCATATTACGAATATGCCGTTTTAAGTTCGCATATCCAGCCTGCAACGCCTCAAGATTTTCACTTTGTAATTCTGCCTTATCCAATCCCCCGTGCATTTTTAACGCACGGACAGTTGCTACGATCACAATCGCATCTGGTGCTTTCTGCAAATTAGGAACTTTGATATCTAGGAATTTTTCTCCTCCTAAATCAGCACCAAAACCAGCTTCAGTCACTACATAATCCGCAATTTTCAAAGCAGTTTTAGTTGCTAATACACTATTACAGCCATGAGCAATATTTGCAAATGGTCCACCATGGATAAATGCTGGTGTACCATAGATCGTTTGTACGAGATTCGGTTTAATTGCATCTTTTAATAACAAAGCAAGAGAACCCTCTGCTTTTAAATCCCCTGCTGTTACAGGACGGCGATCGTAGGTGTAGCCAATCACGATTCGTGCTAACCGAGCTTTTAAATCATCTAAATCAGCAGCTAAACACAAAATTGCCATGATTTCACTAGCCACAGTAATGTCGAATCCATCTTCTCTTGGTACCCCTTGCATCGGTCCGCCCAGCCCAACGATCACATTTCGCAATGCTCGGTCATTTAAATCCACCACACGTTTCCAAATGACACGTCGAGGATCGATCCCCAGCTCATTTCCTTGATGGATATGATTATCTAATAGAGCTGACAATGCATTGTTTGCAGAAGTGATGGCATGCATATCGCCAGTAAAATGCAAATTGATATCTTCCATTGGTAATACTTGCGCGTAGCCACCTCCTGTCGCTCCGCCCTTAATTCCCATAACCGGACCTAATGAGGGCTCACGCAATGCAATCACTGCTTTTTTGTCTATTTGGTTCAACGCGTCACCTAATCCGACTGTAACTGTTGATTTTCCTTCACCCGCTGGTGTTGGATTGATAGAAGTTACCAATATGAGGCGACCATCCTCTTTTTCCGAAAAATCATTTATTGCGGTAAAGTTTATTTTTGCTTTGTATTTTCCATATAATTCCAAATCATCTTCATTGATCCCAATGCTATGCGCAACTCCAACTATCGGTTTTAGCTGTGTTTCTTGTGATATTTCTAAATCGTTTTTCATTAAAACGCCCCTTTTCACGAACTATATACGCTGTTATTAGTTTTTTTGTTAAGTTATATCCATTATACCTTTTTTTGTTGTAAAAAAAAACAAAAAAAACTGACTTTTAATTTATTTGACGTACCTATTAATTCTCTTTATAATATAGGCTATGATCAGACATAGAAAGGTCGTGAGTGTTTTGACCACAGGAATGGTGAAATGGTTCGATAACAAAAAAGGATATGGCTTTATTAGTTATGATGAAACAGAAGAGATCTTCGTACATTTTACTGCAATAGAAGAAGAAGGATTCAAAACACTTGAAGAAAACCAAGTGGTAGAATTTACCGTCATTGAAGGTAATCGAGGCGTTCAGGCGGCCCATGTCAAAAAGATCAATGATCAAGTTTAGTCCAATCAAACAAAATAAGCTATTCCGATATTTTTCGGAATAGCTTTTTTATTATTATAGACGACTCTCAGTGCAGTTAAAGATAGCTAAAGTCTCTATCGTTATTTTTTACTCAACTAAATCATTCGTATTCTGTATCAGCGAAGAAGTGTTGATCGTTTTTTTATGTGGATGTTTCAAGTGATCAAGCAATTTCCCTTGTGCCTTCTGATTGACGAAAATCACGAATGGCTCTTTGCCTTTTACAAGAGATAAAGATACTTTACGTTTTTGTACGTGAACTTCCTTGATTTCATTGATAGGTATGTCGCGATCTCTCCAAAAAGCAGCATATTTTATTTTTATTGCCTCTTTCTTTAAAACTAGCGAGCGTCGAAATCCTAGCAAAAGAAAAATAAAGAAAATCCCCATTAAAATATTACTTTTCCAATAAGGTCTTGTATTTTCTAACGATAAAATCAAACTCAAAAATAATAGAATAAATGTTGATGACCAATAAATGATCGACTGTGCCGTTTCGGGCTGCCAGCGAATATTTTTTTTCATTCTTCAACCTCGTGTCTTTATCTGTAGTGGTATAATAAGTCAAACCGACAATTTTTGAAGGGCGTGTTTTTCCTTATGTTAAAAGTATACATTGACGCATCAACAAAAGGCAACCCTGGACCTAGTGGTGGAGGAATTTTAATAGTCGCTGATCAGCAACAAGAACAGTTATCTATCCCTTTGTCCTTTGGTTCAAACCATCAAGCCGAGTTTGAAGTCTTTTTAAAAACTTTAGAAATTCTAAAGAATAGACAGATGACCGAAGAAATCATTCTCTGCTATTCCGATAGTAAAGTACTTGTATCAACCATCGATAAAAATCATACGAACAACAAAGATTTTTTGCCCTATTTTGAAAAAATACAAAGTCTATTAAAAGATTTTTCACTGTTGATCCTTCAGTGGGTACCTGAAAGTAAAAATAAAGGCGCCGATAATCTAGCTAGACAAGCGTTACAAAAAACCTTATAAACTATCGGTATATTTAGTTAACCCCCCTCACATTCAATTCCTTTTTATTCAAATTGGAAAATGAACTATTCACTGTTTTATTCGTTTCTTTGCTATTTGTTGCTGCTTGTTGGACGATACTAGCAAAACTTCTTTTGTCACGAATATTCGGAGTACTTGAAAGGGTTGTGGGTTGATCCTCTCTGATATTTCCCGCTATGGTTTGGTTCTTTTCCGTTTCATATTCTTTTTCTATGATAAAAAAATTCCCCGTATGCATCAGCGCAAAAAACATGAATATTTTAGGATCGATTAAAGGTCCATCCCTCAACCCTCTTTCCACACGCAGACGATTGAAGAAATCATTGTCTAATGCAAGATCTCTTATAATCGTCATCACCACTTCCGCATCTAAAATCAAAAAATTTGCTGCTAACATTGGATCATTTAAAAGTTGCTTTGCCACCTCACTACGAGCTAATTTAGGCAAATCGAATTCTTGCGCCAAATGTCTAACAAACAAATCAAAATCCTCAGAATACGTTATTTTCGCATATTCAAGGTCATAGCGTTTTCTGATATCTTCACCACTACTTTGAAATCCTATCGGAGGATCTTCAAATTTAGCATAATCAACTGTGCTTGATACAATATGCGTGGTTTCGTGGATAACCGTTCCGGATAAAGTAGGTGTAGTTTGAATCGTTGGCTTAGCTGACGGCTTGACATGAAATTTATCCGCCATGATCAGTATTCGGCATTCTGGGTCAGCATTTACAACAAACGCCACGGTAGTCGGAGGTTTCACTTTGGATGTATAATAGTTTTTCGTCTTTTTATCGTAGACTAAATCGGAAGAGACGATCCAGATATTTTTATAGCCTAGATCTTTTGATAAGTTGAGGAATTGTTCGCATTTATCCGCTATAATCAATAATCTTTTGATGACTTCTTTCATTATTTGTTCTTTATTTCCGCTGGTTTCTAGCTTGAACATGTGATTCAAATATTGACCTGGCTTTCTTTCTGCAAGTGTTTCAAGTGTTAACCACTCCTCTGCTTTTTTCTTGAATGTTTTGAGATAGGTCACTGCCTCATCGACTCCCGAAGCGACTTCTTGTTGAAATGCATCAATATACTCTGGTACTTTATCAGAGGTAAAGCCAGGAAATATTCGGTAAGGGATCTCGGGCTTGTTCGCTAGTATTCTTGCGATTTCATGCTTCATCCCTGATTTTGCCATCCCATCAGTACTGGCAGTTGGATTCGTATACTCTGACACAAAAGAAGTCAATATTGGAAGCTTCACTCGGTCATCCTCATACCTGAACTTCTTTGGATGATCAGAAAGTATCGTGGCTTTTCTGAACTCATCAAATGTTACCGCTACACCAAGGGAATCTGGTAATTTGTAATACGGTGGGTATTCCAAAATTTTCGCTATCTCTGCTAAACGGTCTGCCTCATGTGATGGTCCCGCTTCTCCAAGTTGCGGAATTGGTTGCTTTTCTTTTTTTCCCCCTGCTTCCTTGTCCTTTGGTTTCTTAGGAACACTTTTTTTCCCACCTGCTAAGATGGCATGGTGTGGATCAGCGATCAATCTTTCTAATGGGGTCTCCACACGGAAATGATTGTGTATCTCATCAAATCTCAAGATGATCAACGGTCTAGTTACCTTTTTCTTAACAAGATGATATCGTTGATTTTCTTGATCGATTAAAATCAATGGAACATAGCAATTATTCACCTTGATATGCGTCCTTCCTGAAGAGGTACGCATCAAGCCAAACTCATCAGGTGGTGTAAGTGAGACGGGACTACTGATACTTTCAAATTGTTCCGGTTGACTAGCAACATAGTCACTTACATCTTTTGCCAATCTTGGCGAAGTCTCAGTTTCGAAATACCAGCCAATACCGTTAAATCGGATAGGGAATAAGTTATCTCCTTCGTATACGTCATATCTTACCCCATGTCCTTCAATCGAATGGATTTGAACAGGAACTATTCGTTGATTCATTTGAACAAAGGAACCAATGACTTCTCCATTATTCTCTACCTTATATACCTTTCCTTCACCATATCCTTTGGGGTTTAAATTATTTTCTATTATAAACAGTTGTTTGGTATCCACTTGATTTGCGAGCCTGTTTATACGCTCAAGCTCTTCATGGTTGTAAAACAAGTCCCCTTCAAAAGACCTGAGCTGATTCCCATGCAATGTGAAATATCCACCAAAAATATCACCATCTTCTAAATTCATCACTTGCTTGTACAATGAGTCTTTCACACGTCTCACTATACTGTAGGGGCCCTTTCTCGGCAACTGTGCTCTCACATGATCCTCAGGCAACGGAGGTATTTTTCTGGTTAACCTCTCTAGTTTAGTTAATACTGGTTTCAAATGAGCAGGAATGAACCAATGATTTTTCAATTCAGAAAATCCTCTAAGTATCCAATTTGCGCCGTCAGTGACTAATTCAAATCCAGGATCTGCATAGCGTGTTGAACTTTTAAGAAGCGCTTTTATTTCTAAACGAGAGGGTGTGAAGCGCATTCCACTTCGTATCGCGTGTCTGACCCCACTTTCCGCAGCCGCTTTTGCCATTCCCAAGGCAAAATTTGTACTCAATCCCATCACTTGTCCAAAGACAGGGATCAAGAAAATCACATCAATTGTGCAGGAAGTAACCGCATCAGAGACATTTTTTTCACTGATCCCGACAATACAGTCGTAAAAAGGAATAATATGTTTGATCACATCCCAAATTTGTTCAGGTACAGACTTATCATTTCCAAACTCATATAGTTGGTGATAGAAACGATCACGCTGTATTTGACTGATTGCGATACTCAGTTTTGCATGATTCATCCCTTGCCCTAGTTCATTTTCTTGATTGATTTTGGTAGAAAACGTGAAATCTTTTTTACCAATTCGGATTTTTTCTCCGTTTTGTATATAACCATTGCGCCAAAGATCTTTTTTATCAAACAATCCATATTTAAGATATAACAGCGGATCTTTATCCACTCGATAAAAAATATATCCCCCGTCTTGTTCCAGTTTCTTCATAGCATACAAACGTTCTTCTGTTCCCTGAACCGCTGCAAAAAGATCTGTTTTTTCTAGATTCAAGTTCGTATCCAACCATTTTTCACGTTCACTGAAATTGATCGCAGGAACTCCTCCAATAGCTGGTGGCGCATAGTAGTGTTTCTGATGCTTTAGTTCTGCCGAAGCTCTATAAATTCGTGTGTCCTTTGAAAACAAAAAATTCTTCTCTGACTGATCTAATCCATTCAAAGCGGTGCCGATAAATCGCTGATTGATTTTGAAAAAAGCATCGGCTACGTCTTTCGTTAACTGTGTGTACCATTCCTCTAGATCTGGTGGTTGGTAAACGTCAGGACAGGGTGGTAAGCCTAATAAATATGCTTGATCCAATAATAATCTGTTCTTTCCTGAACGTTTGTTACATTCTTGGTTCACATATTCTGCCAATGCTTTTTTTCGACGCCAGTTGATCACTGCCTCTTCATAAACACCCATTTCATGATAAACGATTTTTTCATTCTCAACGATTGACTCCATCATTTCTTGCCAGAAGGTGATAAATGTCTGCAGGGCATAGATTTTATACTCGCCATTTTCTATAGCCTCTTTTAATCCTTCTGGATCTAGTTGAGCAGTGGTCAGTAAAGCTGGAGTTAGCAAGTACTGTAAGCCTTCAATTTGCTGATCCGATTGTATCTCCAAGTAATCACAAAAAAATGTACCTAGTCTTATAACGTCTGCCGTGTTAAATTCCGATAGATAGCCAGCATCTGCCAATAGTTTTGCCCCAGCTAATTGCATCAATGAGCCAAAATCAGAAATCGGTAAATCATCAGCTAATTGGCTAGATTCAAGAAAATAATTGGGTAATACTTTCCCGATAAATTTTATCCATAGTTTTTCAAAAAATACCTGATCTTTTCTCAACATTTGTTCCTCATTGCTATCTTTTCCGACGATGGTATGGAGAGTGATCACGCCTTCTTTTCTTAACGAATCGACCTCTAACAAATTTCTGATTTGTCCGATCGTAAAGCTTGATGGATCAGGTGAATCGATAATTTTTCTTATGATGTATTCTTCAACCGATCCATTCAATATATTTTCAATCGCCCATTTCATAATTGTAGCTTCAGCTTTTTTTACAGAAATTTTCTCCTCTGACGCGTCACCTTGCATCTTTAGTTCATTTAAAATGATTTTGGCGATAGGCAGAATTTTGTCTGGCATAAAGACCATGCCAACACCTTCTTGAGTCAGCCACTTCCCCATAGATATCAGTATTCGTTCCGTTGATTGATCATAAGGATGAACCCCATGTTGCATAAAAAAGTGATGCAACTGAACACCTATATTTTTATTACGCCATCGTTCCTTGCTTACACTGGAATCTATTGCCTCTCTCTTGGTTTGTCCTGTTTGTTTATTGTCAGTCAAGTCAATATTTGCCGGTAATTCACGTGCCTGATCGTCAAGCTCAAACGTTTCAAATAACCATGTTATATACGTTAATTCGGCTTGTACACCTGAGATGACCCCATCGATTTTTTCGTTCAAAATCACTTGTGCCAATTGCTTGATTTTGACCGGATCAATCACCTCAATCGTTGCTCCCTCTAATAACACCCAATGAGTAACTGCGTGCGCAAAGGCACTGGGATCAGACATATTCCAACTTCGGCCTTGTTCTACGAGAAAATCAGCGACTCGTCGTTTCGTCTCCTCTTTTTGGATGGGTGTATCTTCAACATGCCTTGTCGCTTCAACACTTTGTGCATCTTCTGCTTTTTTTTGCAGGTTATTTTCTTGTAGAAACGTATCGATCCCCTCTTTTTTGTCTTTATGCTCCCTTTCTGGCTTCTCATCAATAAGGTAATTTAATTGCGCATTATTATCTTCCCACTGAAGTATACAAACACGAGCATCCTGAACAGTCAAAGGTCGCTCATCAATACCATAATGCTCAAGAAGTAGTTCGGCTACCTCTTCTTGTCTTTGGACAATCTCCTCGTAGTTTTCCCCGTTCAGCAGCCAACCTTGTAATTTCCTTACTAATTCACTGTTTGACACATTTCCCAATGATAAACTTTTTGAAATAAGGAAAATTCTGACTGCTTTGTTTACAACCAATGTTTTTTCACGTTGGAGCAAAATCGGATAATCATAATAATATGGCTTGATGGGATCAACATTCGATACCGTCATTGCCTGATCATGTATAAAGTCATGAAAGATTTTTCCACTTACTTTTTTTTGTTCTTGAAGTCGAATAGTATAAGGGGTTTCTGGTGAAGACAGGCGAATATCTTCTGTCTGTTCAGAATTTTCTTTATAGGTACATCCTTTCAATAATAGATTTACTTTCAATTGTTGTTGCACCGCTGATGTTTTGGTTAGCAAGTATGGATCACCTAACCGAATATTTTCTACCCCGTAGGCCTTCATTAAAAAATAAGTAATGAATTGTTCTCTTGATTCTTGTGCCAAAGGGTTAGAACTCCCCCCCGATTCTACAAATTTTTTGAGACTAGCCATTATTTTTTTAGACGTAGCATCTCCCTGGATCTCCACTTTATTTTTTTTGAGGAACTCAAGGAGCAGTTCTTTTACCTTATCCGTTTCGTCTCGATTGATAAAAAGATCATATTCATAATAAAAGATTGGCAAATCTTGAAATAAGATTCCTGCCGGCATTTCGTTATTTTCCAAAATTTCTTTGATATTGTGTACTTGAGCTAAATAAGCGATTGGAGATATCGTTGTCGTAAGATGATTCATCTTCACTTTAGGAAGTGTCAAATGAACGATCACACTACTTACTTCAGTGAATTCAAAGCCTTTGAAAATATTGTTTGTTCGCCACTGAAGGGCAATTGCGACGGCTTCTCTGTAGGTTAAATCTCGATCTGGTATCCCATATTTTTTTAGGATAAGATGCGCCAGAGAGATTCGTTTCTCTAAAATAAGATGAAAGGCAAACGTGTCTTGTTCCCAGTTACTGATCAACACAAACAAGTCATGAATGGCTAGATCACCCATAAAGTTTTTGACTGCTTCGTTGACCTCGTCTGTTTTGCTGCGCTGTTGAAACACCTCGTGGTCATACCAAAATGGCATCATAGGCGCCATCATATTTTCTGGAAAAGGTCGTCTATGTAAATAGTTGTGGATAATATGATTAATTCTATCGACCGTTGTTTGAGGAAGATCCTCATAAGAAGTAAAACGTATTTTGGAAATCTGTGCCGAAGCAGGTGTAGTTGTCATGGAATGAGAAGGAAGTGATGTAGCATCTACACCAAAAAAGTTTGTCTTTTGATCAAAAAATTCGCTAATGCTTTCAGCAAATCTACTCGTTAGCTGCCAAATAGTCGTTAACAATTGTTCTGATTCTTCTTTTGATGATGGGAGATTGAGCGGTGGTAAATTATGTGCAGAAAAAGGATGTTCATGAGGATTTGTTTTTTGTTCTCTGCCAAACCGTTCACGCGCTTTTGGTATCCCATCGAAGGTGTCTTTGATCCATTCATAAAATTGACGAGAAGTTCCCTCTTCTGGTCTTTCAGCACTAGGTTTCGATGGGTTGCGAACGAATGAGCGGAAGCTATCGGCTAGATAGAACCAAAAATCCTCATTTATACCGTGGAAATAGGGATCGTTTATGTTGTCTGTCCCATTTTGTTTAGTCGTATGAGGACTAGGTGTTTCATCAACGAACTCTTCAAACACATTTTTAAGTTTTTCCGCGATGTCTTTCGCTTCAAAATAATCTCTGTCATTTGTTGGGGGAATTTTTTTGAAATAGAATTGTTGGGGATCGTGTGAAGGCTCTGTTTCTTGTTCATTTATTTTTTGAGATTTAGCGGTTGCCACTTTACAGATAGTTTTAAAGTGCGTTTGTACGTTTTTGGGTTGTTCCCACAATCCCCCTTTACGTCCGATTGTCTCTGTTTTTGTCGTCGTGCAATCGTCTAGTTCTACTATGCCATGTACGAACTTATGAACCGCTAAGCTCCATAACTGCGCTGCTTCAACTAACGGGGTTGACGTATTTATCTTGGGGGCAAATTTATTTTGTGTTCTGTTACTATTTGATACATCGGGGAGAGTTCTGGCATCGAAGGTTGAACTTGAAGACAGCGAATGCACCACTTCGTCTTTATGATTGATCCACTCATCAGTTACCACAAAAGTATCCATCTCAAAAATGGCACGGTCTTCTTGAACAGCCCTCTGTTTATTTGGCATTTCCTCTTCTAATTTGAAATTTTGGAACAGACTGAATGCGTAAAGCATTCCGACTGCCGTCTTTAGCCCCTCTCTTGTTGGTTGGTTGCCAGAATGTTCGGAAATATAATTGACCATTCTTTGTTCAGCTTTCCTGTTCACATTTTTATGTCTTTTATTTTCGAATATTCCTATTGATTTACGATGATCTTCTATCGGCATCTTATTCCCTCCTCAATTGATTCGAATGACTGATTGCTAGGACTTCATCAACAGTTGAACATTGAAACAAGAATTTTCACCTTGTGAATGATAAGAATCATTGAGACTCATTATTCTTAAAAACACAGCCTACATCCATAATTATTCCTGTTGGCACTACCGAAAATCTCAGAATCATTGATGGAATAGAATATTTATTTTTATAGTACTTGATAGTATTTATAAAACAACTACTATTATTTCTTGATAAAGTAAAAAAAGACAAAAAAACGTTTGAATTTCTTTTTTTCACAGAATTCAAACGATAGATTAAAAATTATTTGATCAAGAAGGTTATACTTAAAAATCACACATTTATTAAACGATACATTCTATTATACGACTACGACACCACCTCTATGTTCATTTCAATGGATAAAAGAGTGGACACACCGTTCAGAAAAAATAATATCATCACCCTTTGTTCTCCCCTAAAGATGAAGTGGCGGTGTTCCATAAGCATTCTTTTAAAAAAATAAGCAAAAAACCCGAAAATCCAAGATTTCAGGTTTTCTGCTTATTTTAGCTAAGTGAAACAGTTCAATCAAAACCTCATTGCATCAGATGGACTTATTGATGTTTAACCGTCGCTCATTTTTTTACAACTATTTAGAAAAGTAAATAATTATGATCAAAGGTGATATCTAATTGATACTGCCCGACTCTCTTTTCTATTTGGATACGCATCATTCGTTCTAACTCCTCATCTGACAAACGCGTACCTTCAGGAACAACGACATCAAATTGTAGGATCTGTCCTTTATGGATCATACGGAAATCATGGATCTTCAAGCCTTCTGCTGTCTCATTGATGATTTTTTTCAATTCATTAAGAATCTCTTGATAATTCTCATTATTGATTGGTACAGGATCTAGATGACAGACTAATTCGACACCTAATGATCGTTTAAAATCCTTTTCGATGATGTCCATGATCTTGTGCGCTTCATTTAAATCTAGCCGATCATCCACTTCCACATGAACAGAAGCAAAGCGTTGATTTGGTCCGTAATTATGCACTAACAAGTCATGATAACCGAGGATTTTCGTATAGCCATTCAGCTGCTCCTCCATCGCCTGGATCTGTTCGACAGTGGGACGGCTACCTAATAATTCATACACGAATTCTCTTAACATCATTACGCCGCTGTACAAGATGTAAAGTGCTAACAAGAAGCCAATATAGCCATCCACGCGCCAACCTGTCAACCATTCGACAGAAGCTGAGAGTAAAACAGCAAATGTCGTATATACATCATTATAACTGTCTTTGGCAGTTGCATGTAAGGTTTCCGAATCGATCATTTTTGCGGTTCTCTTGTACATACGCCCCTGAATAACTTTTAAAGCAATCGAAAAGACTAAAACTAAAAAGATGATCGGTGATAGGGCGATATTTTCCGGATCGATGATTTTTTCAATTGAGGAGTGTAAGAACTGGAATCCGACGTACGTGATGATGAGAGACACGAATAATCCACTAATATATTCAAAACGTTCGTGTCCATAAGGATGCTCCGGATCTGCTGGTTTTGCCGCGATTTTGAAGCCAATCAAAGTCAAAACAGAAGAAGCGGTATCCGACAAACTGTTGATGGCATCCGCCATGATCGACACACTTCCAGAGAGTAGTCCGATCATCAATTTCGCAACGAATAGGATCACATTAGTTAACAGACCCCATACTCCTGCCATCAATGCTTTTTTTGTTCGTTCTTTTGCTGTTAGTGTTTCTTGTTTCTTTGCCAAATTTGTGACTCCTTTTATCTGTGATTGCTGGTCTTATATCATTCAGGTTTTAAAGGTGTTGCTGCAAATAATGCTTTGGCGAGTAATGGTGTGATGATCCCCGCGCCGATAGCTTCTGGAATCCCGTTGATTGCGGCAATTCCAGCAAGTGTCTTGAACAAGACCGAAGCATCGACACCATAAGCTTGAGCTGTGGCATTCGTATAAAATAAGCCCATAAATCCTAAAACAAGGATCGTATTGACTAGAGAGCCTAGAATCCCAGCTACAACAGCCGGTACGACGATCGTAGAGGAACGCTTATACAACCAATGGAATACTAAGCCAGCCACTAGTCCCACTAAAACTCTGGGTACAACTGAGATGATTGGATTGGTAAAAACCAACGTATCGAACGGTGTAGTTGGCATCGCGTAGGCTCGGATGATCGTCGCAATTCCCCAGAACAAGCCGATCAACATGCCATCTTTCGGTCCTAATACTACGGCCGCTACGATCACTGTGATATGGATGATCGTCAAGCTAATAAAACCTAATGGAATAAAGCCTAACCATGGAATCATTGATTGAACGATAATGATGGCTAACAAAATGGCACGAAGTACTAACCGAAATGTTTTGTTTTTGCTATTCATTGAATCTCCCCCTGTTTGCTTTACTCTAATCCTATAGCGTTTTGTTGATTTGTCAATAAATGTGTACATAGCAACAACCGTTGAGCCAATGAAAATAAAGCAACGAGTTTGGGAAATCAGCCCAAACTCGCTTGCCATTTATTTGTAGTAAAAACCTACGCTTGCTTCTATTTATTTTCTAACCATGTTTTTGCTTCTGTCAATGCGTCTGAGATACCCGCTGGGTTTTTTCCACCTGCTTGCGCCATATCTGGACGACCACCGCCACCACCGCCGACTTTCGGTGCGATTGCTTTGATCAAATCACCGGCTTTTAAGCCTGCTTCATTTGCTTCAGGTGTCATTGCTGCTAACAAGCTGACTTTACCTTCTTGTTCGTTTGCCAAGACAAGAATATCTGAAACTGCTTTTTGTTTCCATTGATCAGCTAATTGACGCAATTGATTCATATCTTTTACTTTAACTTGCGCAGTGATGATCGTTTTGCCATTGATCGTCTCTGGATTTTTGAAAATATCCCCTGCTTGTTGGTTGGCTAACTTACTTGCCAATTGTTCATTTTCTTTTTGTAGTTCTCTTACTTGTTGTTGCAATTGTTCTGCTTTAGCTACGACTTCTTTCAATTGTAGTGATTTCACGATTGCCGCAACTTCTTTTAGTTGTTGTTCTTCGCTTTCCAACAATTCATAAGCTTCTTTACTTGTCACCGCTTCGATCCGACGAACCCCTGCACCGATCCCTGATTCAGAAACGATTTTAAAGATTCCGATGTTTTCGGTATTACCGACATGCGTACCACCACATAATTCGATCGACCAACCGCCGATATTGACCACGCGGACTTCATTGCCATATTTTTCGCCAAACAATGCCATTGCGCCCATGTTTTTCGCTGTGTCGATATCTGTTTCGATGGTTTCGACAGGAATCGCTTCCCAGATTTTTTCGTTCACGATTTGTTCCATTTTCGCCAATTCTTCACTTGTGATCTGCCCAAAATGTGTGAAGTCAAAACGTAAATGGCCTGGTGCAACCAATGAACCTGCTTGGTTGGCATGATCGCCTAATACTTCTTTTAATGCTTTGTGCAATAAGTGAGTAGCCGTATGGTTTTTGATGATTCGGTTACGTCTTGGTTCATCGATCAATAAATGATAGGTGTTTCCTTCTTTGATTTCAGAAAGGACTTCTGCTTTATGCAAGAATTGTCCATTTGGTGCTTTACGAACATCGGTCACATTAGCTACTGTTTCACCAGCTGCATCAATGATCCAACCTTGATCGGCTACCTGTCCACCCATTTCAGCATAAAATGGTGTTTGATCAAAGATCAATTGAGCTTCCCCATCCGATAGTTCACTGACGATTGTTTCGTCTTGGACGATCACTAGTAATTCACTGTCAGATTCAATATGGTCATAACCGATGAATTTGCTGTCTACTTTGATATCTGTCAATAAAGCAGATTGAACACCCATCGATGTTTCTGTATTACGAGCCGCACGCGCGCGCTCACGTTGCGCCTGCATTTCTGTTTCAAAGCCTGCGTGATCGACATTCAATCCTTCATCTTCCGCCACTTCTTCTGTCAATTCGACTGGGAATCCATACGTATCGTAAAGTTTAAAGATATCTTTTCCGGCAAGCGTTGTTCCGTTTGCTTGTTTTACCTCTTTGATCACTTGGTTCAAGATCTCAAGACCTTCATTGATCGTTTCATTGAAACGTTCTTCTTCCGTACGAACGACTTTTTCGATAAATTCTTTTTGCTCCAACACTTCAGGGTAGTAGCTCTCCATGATTTCGCCAACAACAGGCACTAAACGGTATAAGAAAGCTTGCTCGATCCCTAATTTTTTTCCGTGCATGACTGCTCGACGCAACAAACGGCGCAACACATAGCCGCGTCCTTCATTTGAAGGCAATGCCCCGTCACCGATCGCAAAAGATAATGCGCGGATATGGTCTGCGATTACTTTATATGAAATATCAGTTAAGGCATCCTCACCGTATTTTACTTTGTTGCTCAATTGCTCAACTGCATGGATGATCGGCATAAATAAATCTGTTTCAAAGTTGGTTGGTGCATCTTGAACGATGGAAACCATTCGTTCTAAGCCCATGCCCGTATCAATGTTTTTATGTGGAAGAGGTTCAAACGTATTATCTGGTTTGTGGTTGAACTCTGAGAATACTAAGTTCCAGATTTCAAGATAACGTTCATTTTCGCCACCAGGATAGTTTTCAGGATCATCTTCTTCCAAGTCATTATAGGCTTCGCCACGATCATAAAAAATCTCTGTATCTGGTCCACATGGTCCAGCACCGATATCCCAAAAGTTATCTTCTACATCCACGATATGGTCAAGAGATAACCCAACTTCTTCGTGCCAGATACGTTTTGCTTCTGTATCTTTTGGATAAACAGTGACATATAATTTCTCAGGATTAAACGCCATCCATTTTGGACTTGTTAAAAATTCCCATGCCCAGTGGATTGCCTCTTCTTTGAAATAATCGCCGATCGAGAAGTTCCCTAACATTTCAAACATCGTATGATGACGAGCTGTTTTCCCAACATTTTCGATATCATTCGTCCGAATCGATTTTTGCGCATTCGTGATTCTTGGATTGTCTGGTACAACAGATCCATCAAAATATTTCTTTAGTGTCGCCACTCCTGAGTTGATCCATAATAAGGTTGGATCATTGACCGGTACTAGTGAAGCACTAGGTTCGATCGTATGTCCTTTTTCTTGGAAAAAGTCTAAAAACATTTGACGTACTTCTGCACTGCTTAATTTTTTCATTGTTTTACCTTCTTTCTACATAATAAACGACAAAAAACACCATTACAGCCAAGGACGAAAACTCGCGGTACCACCTTGATTGCAATGATGTTTACTCATTACCTCTTAAACTCGTTAACGCTGAGTCGCGTTGATATTTCTATCAAATTGAAAAAGGGAGCAGTTTGAACAGTGACTATTCTTTTTTCAGCCGAGAAAGAATTTTCTGTGAGTCAGTCTAAAACAAACTATGTCCTTTTTGTACTTTATCAGTATACGTATTCTTAGCGATGCTGTCAATCCTACTTTTTGATTTTTCATTGTTTGCGATCTACGTTTTCCTTGCTATAATCAGGAAAGAACCCTAGGGAGGCAAAACAATGGAAACGTATTTTGGAACCGAAGAATGGATAAAAGCCAGCAGTTACGTTTTACGTTATGACGTATTCGTGTTAGAGCAAGAAATACCTGCTCATTTAGAATTTGACGGTAAGGATGCCTATTACCCAAACCTTGTCATGATCCATGACGAACAGCCAATTGCTACCTTACGTTACCAAAAACAAAGTGACGAACAAATCCAATTTGATCGTTTTTGTGTCGCAAAAGATTGGCGCAAACGTGGGATTGGCAGAGAAATGCTTCAATTGGCAGAAAAGCGAGCAATAAATGAGGCATTCAAAGAAATCTATTTGATTGCAGAAATCCCCGCCGTTCCTTTCTACGAAAAGCAGGGCTACCAGAGTTTTTCAGACCCACTGATCGAAGACGGCATTCTTTGTCAACAGATGCGAAAACAGCTCTCCTAATATCAACTGTTTAATCAAAAAAATCAGCCCCAAAACCAAAAATAGATTTCCTATTTAGGTTTTTGGGGCTGAAAGTCAAGAGCAGCGTGATTCGCTCATGACTGCTTTTATTGGTTGGAATTCTTTTTATTTTTTCTGGCTGTACGCGTTTGTTGACGTCTTTCGATCTTGCGGTCTTTTTTATTTTTCTCCGCAATCGCCCAGTCGATTTTTTTCTTGTAACCAGGTTTGATTTTTTTCTTTTTCTTTTTGACTAAACCAATCAGTGTTGGGTCTAGACTGTCTTTTGATTTTTCACGTTTCGTCCGACGGTTACGGTCATAGGTTTTAACGATTTCACCATTTTTGATTTCCATTGGCTCAAAGACAACACCGATTTTTTCGATGCCTTCGATCAATGGCTCATCACTTGGTGCATATAAAGTGATCGCGGTTCCTTTTAAGCCATTTCTACCAGTACGACCGACACGGTGGATAAAGAAATCTAGATCTTCTGGGACCTCTGCATTGATGACATGAGAAACGCCTTCGATATCGATACCACGAGCAGCTAAGTCTGTCGCAACTACATATTGATACTCTAAGTTTTGCACTTGGCGCATCACACGCTTACGCTCACGAGGAGTGATATCTCCATGGATCTTCGCTACTTTCAAGCCTTGGTTTTTCAAGTAATCAGCGATTTCGTCTACATGTTGTTTCGTATTTGCAAAGACGATTGCTAAATAAGGATGCCCGATCGTCAATAATTGATAGATCGTTTGATTCTTATCTTTTCCTTTTGTTGAAACTAACCAATTCTCGATATCTTCTGAGATCACTGCTTTTGGTTTGATTTCTTCGATGATTGGATTTTCCATATATTTACGCAAGAATGGGCGTAGTTTTTCTGGAATCGTTGCTGAGAAAACTAAAAATTGTAATTTCTCTGGTAAGCGACTAGCGATTTGATCAACTTCATTCAAGAATCCCATATCTAAGGTCATATCTGCTTCATCCACGATGAACGCAAAGGCTGTATGGATCTTCAAAGCTTGCTCATTCATCATGTCAAGGATACGTCCTGGTGTACCGACAACGATCTGTGGTTGTTGGTGGTTCAAGCGATTTAATTGACGTTGTTTGTCTGTTCCGCCGACAAAATTCGATACGCGAATCTCCGGATCGGAAAACTTAGCGATTTGAACAGCAGCTTCATAGATCTGCGTCGCCAGTTCACGACTTGGTGCTGTGATCACCACTTGGACTTCTTCTTTATTGGCATTGATTTTTTGAAATAGAGGCAAAAGAAACGTATGCGTTTTTCCTGAACCAGTTTGTGATTGTCCGATGATATTTTTCCCTTTTAAAATCAAAGGAATCAATCGTTCTTGCACTTCTGTTGGTTGTTGGAACCCTTTTTCTGCTAACGCTTCGTTGATAAACGGATGAAAATTGAATTGTTTAAAATGACTCATTTCGACACCTCTTCTCTTTGTATTTTTCACGACTTTGGAATTATACCATAAATTTGCTTATTTTGCTTGAAAAGGTCAGGCTTTTCTATCTTTGATCGTACTGATCGTGTAAGTATGACTCGCTTTCTCATAGAATAAAACTCTCTTTTTGCGGATAAAAGATAAGAATAGATTCAGACCGAAGATGAACTGTGCAACCAAAGTACATAAGAAAATGAATACTGCACTCATCTGTGTGACACCTGTCGCTTGATTGATGACTGGACCAACTAATTGGCTCAACCAGCCTAGCCCATAAAATAAGAAATAGAGATACGCATATCGAATGAACAATGCACGAAATCTGATTCGTTCTCTCCCATCTTCAACAAGCTTGATCCGGACGATTTTTTTTCCAAGTGTTCTGCCATTCGTTAAGAAAGGAAGAAGCATGAAATATAGAAAGACTTGCACGAACAACCACCAACTGTAGGAAGTGAACTCGCTACTTCCAAACGATAATCCGGCTACTAATCCGATAATCGCCGAACAAATAGACAAGAAAAACCAATCGATCAAATAGGCAACCAGGCGGCGCGTCAATGAGACTGTCTTGCCTTTTTCATAAGATACTTCATCCATTCTCGCTCTTGTAGGCAACATAAACGTGAAAATCGGTGTCACTATGAACCCCAGCATCCCGCCAAATGTATTCGTCAGTAAATCATTGACATCAAATAATCGATACGGACGTGGATAGATAAAGTAAAGACCGGTTAATTGTGTCAACTCAAAAAATAGGGAGAGACAGAAACTTGCAATAACCGTTTTGACGAAGGATAGTCGGAAATAATACCTTAAATAGATGCCAAACGGTAAGAGTAAAAAGACATTGAATAATGGCTCTAAAAAAACACTTTGTCGCATCGCAGGTAAATACGTACTCGGATCAGCCAATACAAGAACAGTATTCGCTCTGAAGTTCTCCCAAGACGCAAATAGGTGTAATTCCATTTTTGGACCTGTCATTTGCGCAACAGCTTCCTTAGTAGGTAAAGGTAAAATCACTAAAAAGTAAGCACATAATAGATAAAAGACAAATGAATATAAAATGACCGCTCTAGTTAGGAGAAACGTTCCATACTTTCGGTATTCATAAATAAAAAAGATAGCAGAAATCGCCAACGCTAGAAAAGGAAAGACGATCAACGCAAAGCGAATCGGCTCGATATAACTTGGCATAAATAAAAATCCTCCTTTGAATATAGTCATCTTATCAAGATTGCTTCAAAAAACGCAAGCAATGACTAAATTATTTTTAAATTCCTATCAATTGAAGTATGATTATTATAAGGAGGCGATTCATTTTGCTTAATATTTATTTTGTATTTGGTGTTCCAGCATTTTTACTTATTCTCTATTTAGTCTTTGCATTGATTCGTAAGCGGACATCGATCCATTACTTAGGCTTTATTCTATTGATCATCGCAGGCTTTATGCTTGTTTTCAACTTACAGACATGGCAACAAGCACTATCTGAGCTTTCACATACTTCAAGTGCAGAACTTTCTGCAGAACTTGGCTATTCTGTGTATTTGATCTGGGTGCCGATTGGGATTGCTACTTTATTATTTTTGTTGAATATTTTCCGAGCTTTGTTAAGGATCAAGCAAATTCGAAAAAAAAACAAATAGAAAGACGAGGTCCAGACAGAAGCGTTTAGCCTCGAAAAATAAGGCGCCATCCACGAAAATTGTTTTTCAACTTTTTGTGGATAGCGCCTTATTTTTTGAAGAGGTTCCTTCTGTTCCCGCCGTTTATTTGGTTTTAGATGATGCGAGAGGACGAATGGCGCAAACACGTCTTTTGATTCAATTATCGGTTACGCCAAGTTTGTGCAGCAAGTGAATCATCACCTAAGAACCATTCTGTGTAGAACTCATCTAGAAATCCACGCATAAATGCTGCACGTCGTTTGGCTTCTTGCCTCGCATACTCCGTATTCATTTGATCTGGCAGTAACAGCAATTTCTCATAAAAATGATTGATGACTGTCGAACCTTTACGATAATCTTGTTTATTCGTATAATTGATCGGCTGGATGGCTGGGTCGAAAATCGGATGCCCCTTATGTCCTCCATAATAAGCCGTGCGTAAAATACCCATTGCACCTAACGCCTCTAAGCGATCTGCATCTTGTACGATCTTGCCTTCTAATGACAATTCAACGTCATCAGACAAGCTTTTTGAAAAAGACATATTTTCGATGATATGAAAAATCTGGTAAATCTCTGTTTCTGCTACTCCGATGTTTGCTAAAAAGACTCTAAGTTTTTCTTTCGCTTGCTTTTCATCTTCGACCACTTTATCATCGACCGTATCATGTAGATATGCCGCTGCCAGAGTGATAAAAGAATCGGCTTGTGGTAGTGTCTCAAGGACTTGACGGGAAAGTTCGACTACCCGATTCGTATGATCCACACCATGTCCTGAACGATCCAAAGACAATTGTTCCATGCTGTAGTTAGCAATTTCATTTAATTTATCCACTGCCGCTTTCACCTTCTATTTGAGAATTTTTTAGACTTCTTCAACACCATAAACGCTAAAGTAAAGTTTTCGCATGAAATCGATCAAGTACTGCGGATTCAATGCTTCTCCTGTCGCATCTTGAATCAATTGATTTGGTTTTCTTGATGCACCGTACTGATGGATTTTTTCTGTCATCCACTCTTTGATCGGTGAATAATCATCAGAAGATAAGATCTCATCAACAGCGATATCTTTTTTCATTGCATGTAACAATTGGGCAGCATACATAAATCCTAACGCATAAGATGGGAAGTAACCAAAACTTGCACCTGACCAATGGACATCTTGTAAGATCCCTTCTAAATCGTTTGTTGGGCGGATACCTAAATACTCTTCATATTTTTGGTTCCATACTTCTGGTAATTTCTCAACTTCTAACCCTTCATTGAACATCATTTTTTCGATCTCATAACGTATAATGATGTGCAATGGATACGTCAAACTGTCTGCTTCGATCCGAATCAAGCTTGCTTTTGTATACTGCAATGAACGATAGAAATCATCAAAAGAAATATCATCAAAGGTTCCTTCAGCACACTCTTGGAAGAATGGGTACTGTTTTTCCCAGAAACTACGGTTGCTGCCGACAATGATTTCATTGAAAAGTGATTGCGACTCATGGATGCCCATCGAAGTACCTTCACCAACTGGTGTATACGTATATTTTTCATCAATATTTTGTTCATACATCCCGTGTCCGGCTTCATGGATCACTCCAAACGTTGCCATTTTGAAGTCCTCTTCATTCCAACGTGTCGTGATGCGGACATCATTACGATTGATCCCGATCATAAATGGATGGATCGTGTCATCTAAGCGACCTCTAGAAAAATCATATCCTAACTGTTTGATCACACCGACTACAAAACGTTTTTGTTGTTCCTTCGTCATTTTACGTGAAAGAAAATCCGTCTCAGGTGCTGTTCCTTTTTCGACTAAGGCTTGACGGATGGACATAATACCTTCTTTGACTTGATCAAATACTTGATCTAAGATCTCTACTGTCATTCCTGGTTCGTATTGATTCAACAGCACATCATAATCTGTTTTCTCCTCTTTACGCCAATATGGGATCAACTGTTTTGTGATCTTGATGTTTTCAGATAACGCGGATTCAAAATCAGCAAATTGTTTTGATTCACGCGATTCTTGCCATTTTGTGTGGGCTTTAGAAGTCGCAGAAGTTAATGCAATCATCAATTCTTCCGGTACTTTATGCTCTAATTCATAGTCTTCCTTGACTTTCTCAAAAACCGTTTTTCCGACTTCAGACAACTCGTCAGGGTGCGCAGAGAAGTATTCGATTGCTTCTGCGATTTTCGGTCCGACTTTTTTTGAGAAATATAGCCCATATAAATAACTGTTGACTTCACTGCGTTCTTCACTTGATTTTTCTGGCATACCTGTTTGGATATCCCAGTCCAATACTGTTAACGCTTGACTCATTAAATCGATTTCTTTGACTTCTTTCAAAAATTCCTTTTCATTCATCCAAAAATCCTCCAACTTATCCTAGTTATCATTTATCCAATAGTTATCGCTCACTTACTTTTACTACATTTCCTTTGCGTTGATTAATTCAAACCGTTCAACAGCAAGGGGCATCTCTTCATAAAATTCTTTTCCAATTTGGGGCATTAACTCCCTAAAAAATTTTTTATGAACTTTATACCAGTAATCATAACTCAAATCACCCTCACCCTCAGCACGGGCAATTTCTTCTGTTACTTCATTCATTGGCATTACCGTCATATCTGTATATTTTATGATGCCTACAGGTTCGTCTTTACTATTTAAAACAATGGTATAACTTCCGATTTTAGACAAAGGGTCTGCATCGTAATACAGGCATTCATCGTATGATGAACATGACGCCGTTTTGATCCCCTTTAAAATCAAGTCCGCCAATTCATCTGCCATCGGTGTCCCTTCCCAACCCCACTGCTCTGCCGTAACATTTGTTGGGGGGGATTCACCTTGCCAAAATTCTTTCCAATACTTTTTTGCTTGTTCATTCATTTAGAATTCCTCCAAAAATCATAGGGTCAAAGGTCTTAAAGTCCCAACCATGTTTTTTTGGTGTCCATACTTATATCCTAGTTATTCGTTTTCAGTCCGTTCTTTTCTTGGTGGCCGAGTTCCCCAATATTGGAACAGATCTGTGCGCAATGCACCATTGTATAATTTACGTTTTTTTGTTGCTTTTTGTCCGTAAAATTCTTCAAATGCCAAATCACTTGTCAAGATGTACTTACTCCACGTTTTCAATGGTCGGAAGACCTCACCCATTTCTTTGTAGAGACGACGAACAGACTCTTCTTCACCTAAGCGTTCACCATAAGGGGGATTAGCAACGATCACGCCGTATTCTTTTTCCGTTTTGAAGTCCTTCACTGCCCGTTGTTGGAAGGTGATGGAATCTCCTAAACCGATCTCTTCCGCATTGGCTCTGGCGATACCGATCAATTGACCATTGATATCAGACCCAGTGATATCTAATTCGATATCATAATCTGCCTGTTCTTCTGCTGCTGCACGTACTTTTTCCATGATAGCCGGATCGAACCAATCCCACGTCTCACACACAAATTCACGATTGAAACCAGGGGCGATATTATGACCGATCAGTGCAGCTTCGATACACAGTGTTCCTGAACCACAAACCGGATCATAAAACGGACGATCTTTTCGCCAGTTCGTCAACATCACTAAAGCTGCTGCCATATTTTCTTTTAATGGGGCACCACCTTTTTCTAAGCGATAACCGCGTTTGAACAAACTTGGACCAGTTGTATCAAGGGTCACTAACACATGATCTTTCAGTAAAGCAACTTCTAGTTGAAAATGTGCACCGGTTTCTGTCAATGGCACAGTAGACGGACGATGATAATACGTACGTAGTCTTTCAACAATTGCTTTCTTAGTGATGGCTTGACAGTCTGGTGTACTATAAAGCGTCGATTTGATCGATTTTCCTGCAACCGGGAAAGAGGCGTCTAATGGAAGGTAATCTTCCCATGGTAACGCTTTGACTTGCTCGAATAATTCATCAAACGTACGGGCATCAAATTCACCCACGACGATCTTGATACGATCTGCTGTACGTAACCACAGATTTGTTGTAGCAATCGTTTCCATCGTCCCTTTGAAACGCGCACGACCATTTTCGACTTGGCACTCGATGCCAAGATCTCTAAGTTCTTTTCCTACTAATGCTTCTAGCCCGCTTGCCGCTGTCGCTATTAAATTGAATTCTCTATTTTTATCCATTGTACTCTCCTTATCAATCAAAAAAGAGGCATGACATTTGTCCTCTATAATCAAACAAATGGTGTGGCAGAAGCAGCCCTTAGAAAATAAGCAACAACACCCAAAAATACGATAAGCTATTTTCGTATGTTGCTGCTTAATTCTTGGAGCTGTGCGCTTCCGTCACACCCTCTTCTAAATCCCCCTACATCCGATCTTTTCTATGTGAAAAGACCTGACGTAGGAAAAAGCTATTGTTAGTACTGTTTTTGTAGGCTGTTATTCGCCTATCGATTTATTCCCTGAAGATGTGGTTTTCTATAAGCCATGTTCTGTACTTTGTTTTTCCAGGGAGAAAAAACAAAGCGGTAACCATCTATCTGCAGATCAACTGCCCTTTTGTCTCGTTCTGATTCCCCGACAAAAAGCGCCCCTACCGTTGTTTGGGTTGCTCGCTCGAGGGGTTTACCGCGTTCCACCGAACAAGTTTCCTCGTTCGCTTCGTCACTGTGGCACTTTCAAGGATACTGAAGCATAGCCGAAACCTTAGCTTGTTTTCCTGCCGTTACTCTGAAAGAGTACCTTAGCTTATTTTTTCGCTAAGCACGAACACTACAGGCATCACAGCCTGTGCGAGCATGGACTTTCCTCAGTCTGGTCAAAGCCAGACCGCGATTACCCGAAAACCACAAATCGATTCATTGCTTAAAACTGACGTGTTGCTTCGTTGTCATGTTCATTTGTTGTTGTATAGTTGTTTGGATTAGGTGTTACTGGTGGTACATTTCCTGCTTGTGCATCTAATTTTTTACCAAATACTTCACGTTCAAGATTTGATAGACGTTTTAAAATATCAAAATTCGTTACTGCCGCACTTTTCGGAGTTTCTGTTTGTTGTGCACGACTTGGAGCTGCTCCTTGGTTTTTCGATAATTGAGCGACTTTTGCACTTAATTTATCGTTTTCTTCTTGTAAAGCAAGGAGTTGTTTGCTGTAATTCTCATAATCTTTGATAATATTGTCTAAGAATTCGTCCACTTCGATCGGATCATATCCGCGCATCTTTGTTTTGAATTCTTGTTGTAAAATGTCTTTAGGACTATAAATCAAATTCGCCATATTTACACCTCTAGTTCTCATTTACGTATTAACGTTTCTACTTTTTTATTGTATCGGAAAAGACTTGATAAATCAAACACTATATTATTTTATTCACTAAAATTTTGCAAATCATCCATGCTGACGGTTCGAATCTCATAAGGATGACTCCCTTGATATTTTTGTGCATCCTTAAAAAAATAGTCTGTTTTTCCAGGATATTCTGGATCATAAATCAATAGGGTCCCGTCTGTGTGTTGTAGAATAAATTGGGTATGATTCCTTAGTTGACTTGGTGATTGATAGGGTTGATGACTCACCGACTCACGATAGTCAGAAAGCTGTTCTACCAGCCTTTTCTTTTCCTGATTGTTCTCATTCCAACCATTGCCAAATTCTGCAAACGGATAAATGATCCCAAGCTTCAATTCTGGATAATCCGTCTTCATTTCAGCGACGACTTCACCTGCCCATAATTCGACACCTAAGTTACCGCTGATGATCACCCATTCCAATCCTTCTTCCACTAATTGAGTCAATTCATTTTTTAAAACTTTTTTAATAACTGTCATTTTAGGGTCATTATCTTTGAATATGCCTAATTCAAAACTGCGATAACCAGAGATATACATTACTTTTATTGTATCCATTCCAGTTTCCTTTTCTTTCTCTGTGCTTTTTTGCTATAATGTGGCCTAGGAGAGTGATTCGATCATGGTTTTACGCTATCCAAATGGCCGTCCTTATATCAAGGATGCCTCGTCCAAAGAAAAAAAACAAGTAAAAAGGAACCCACATACGGAGTTTGGCAATCGCGGGATGCGATTTGAAGAAGCCATCAATGAAAGCAACGAGTATTATCTGGCACATCAAATGGCCGTTATCCATAAAAAGCCAACACCGGTTCAAATCGTAAAAGTTGACTACCCTCGACGTAGTGCCGCTGTCATTAAAGAAGCTTATTTTACTCAAGCTTCCACAACTGATTATAACGGTGTCTATCGAGGTTTCTATTTGGATTTTGAAGCAAAAGAGACAAAAAACAAAACTTCATTTCCATTTAAAAATTTTCATCCCCATCAAATCTCACATATGGAAGCTTGTCTAAATCAAGGAGGAATCTGTTTTGTCCTTTTATGGTTTTCTGCCTTACAACGTTGTTTTTATTTAGATAGTACACATTTAGTCCATTATTGGCACGAACAACAGACACAAGGAAGGAAATCCTTGCCGCTTTCATTGATCGAAAAATTAGGAATCGAGATTCCAAGTGGCTTTGCCCCTCGTGTTCCATACTTGCAAGCAATCGACCAGTACTTAGAATCTAATGAAGGAGAACCAAAGAATGCCAACTAATCAAACGAGATCTTCTAAAAGAAGCACCTCCTCTTCTTCTCCAAAGAAAAGAGGAAAACAATCAACGAAAAAAGGCACTGGAAAAGATCGAAAAGGATTGATCACACGTATTCTTTTAATTGGTCTTTCCTTGATCTGTGTCGCTTTTCTCGCAGGGGTCGGACTTTTTTGGTTTTATGCCAAAGATGCTCCTGCTTTGACAGACGAAAAACTGGATGCAACAGTTTCGTCAAAACTTTATACGAAAGATGGCGAGTTATTTGAGGATCTAGGAGCAGAAAAAAGAGAAAAAATTTCTGCCAACGAACTGCCAAAGACACTTGAAGATGCCATCGTTTCAGTCGAAGACCGAAGATTTTACAAACATATCGGTGTCGACCCTGTTCGGATCATCGGTGCCGCATTATCCAACTTTACATCTGGCGGCTTACAGGGTGGTAGTACGTTGACTCAGCAGCTGATCAAGCTCTCTTTCTTCTCAACTAGTACCGAAGACCAAACAATCAGACGTAAAGCCCAAGAAGCTTGGATGGCTGTCAGACTGGAACAAACGAAATCAAAACAAGAGATATTGACCTATTATGTCAATAAAGTCTATATGTCTAACGGTCTTTATGGCATGGAAACAGCGGCTCAATCTTACTTTGGAAAAACATTAAGCGAATTGAATTTACCGCAAACCGCGCTTTTAGCAGGAATGCCTCAAGCACCGTCAGCTTATGATCCTTACCAGTTTCCAGAGCAAGCAAAAAAACGTCGTGACACTGTCTTGTACACGATGCTCCAAAACGAAAAAATCTCTCAAACAGAGTACGATACAGCGATCAATACACCGATCACGGATGGGTTACAAGAATTAACCCAAGAAGACACTAATACACGGATCGTCGACAATTATGTCAAAGAGGTCATCAATGAAGTCCATGCTAAAACAGACAAGAATGTCTATACCGATGGCTTAGATATTTATACGAACTTAGACTTGAATGCCCAAAAACACTTATATGATGTAGTGAATACAGATCAATACGTTGCATATCCAGATGATCAAATGCAAGTAGCCACTACGTTGATCGATGTCAATACTGGACAAGTCACCGCGCAGATCGGTGGAAGAAACATTCCGGATGATGTCGCTTTAGGTAATAACTTAGCTGTTAATACCTCTCGTGACTTTGGTTCAACCATGAAACCGATCACTGACTACGCGCCAGCATTTGAAGAATTGAACTATTCTACTGGCAAATTGATCGCCGATGCACCTTACAATTATGAAGGAACTTCTATTCCTGTTTCGAACTGGGACAACCGTTACATGGGAATGGTCACCTTGCGCCAAGCGTTATACCTTTCAAGAAACGTCCCGGCAGTCAAGCTCTTCAATGAAGTTGGCGCAGATAAAGTCGCAGAATTCTTGAGTAGCTTAGGGATCGAATATAGCACGATCCACCAGTCAAATGCGATTTCAAGTAATACTGAACAACAAGATGGTACAAAATACGGTGCTTCTTCTGAAAAAATGGCCGCAGCATACGCTGCCTTAGCAAACGGTGGTACTTACTATAAACCACAATACGTTAATCGGATCGTTTTCCAAGATAGCACCGAAGAAACATTTGAACCAGAAGGAACAAGAGCGATGTCTGAAGAAACAGCGTACATGGTGACGGACATCTTAAAAGACACGATCACTCGCGGAACCGGCACGAATGCCGCAATCCCAGGGTTGATCCAAGCAGGTAAAACAGGAACATCTAATTATACGGACGAGGAGTATGCTAAGTTAGGTACCTCAACGGGCGTTTATCCAGACATTTTATTTGCTGGTTATACACCGAATTATGCGATTTCTGTGTGGACGGGATACAATGATAAAATGACTCCGATCACTTCCACTGGAACAGATGTAGCTTCAGATGTTTATCGCGAATTGATGAAATTTGTCTCTGCAAATGTGACAAATACGGATTGGACGATGCCTAACGGACTGTACCGTTCTGGTGGTGAATTATTCTTTAGAAATGCATCATCATCTGGCAATTCAAACGCTACGGTGCCGTCAACGACGATTCCTTCTTCATCTGCGGTCGTCCCTGTAACTCCTGTTCCAGATTCTTCAACGAGCGAAACTGTTCCTGAGACTTCTACAAGCTCAACGACTGAACCTAGTAGCTCTGAACAGTCGACGCCACCAAGTAGTGAACCAACTGAACCAAGTAGTGAGCCTTCTACAGAACCACCAGCATCTTCTAGCGAGGAAGCACCACCTGAATCCTCTGCTACGCCGCCAAGTTCCGAAGATACAAATGCTGCTGGTGGTGACAGCGGGACACGAACTGCACCTTCTACTCGAGCTTCGTCCAGAAACAGTAGTGATTGACCATAGAAAAAAGCCATTCTCTGCGGATGGCTTTTTTGTTTACTCGTTTTCTGTCATTTTTCAACGCTCATTTCCCTACTAGATCGATCATTTTAAGTATTCAATAGGATAGTTTCGTTTTCTAGAAAACAAAACTACTCCCCCAGAAATACCAATCAACAGATAACCTAAGAAAACAATTCGTTGATTTACTACTGTTCCTGTTTCGGGTAGATTTTGTTTTGTGATCGCAGAAAGATCAGCGACTAGTGTCTGGTGCTTATTTGCTTCTTTTGTTTCTTCAACAGTCGATCCAATCGTACCAGATACTCTGATATTGTGAGTGGATTGCACCACTTCTGCCTTGACTATGGTGGAAAAGGATAAGCTAATAATAAGAAGTATGTGTAGTACCGATAAAACTTGCCATTTTTTACTTCTAGACTTCCTCATCTTACTATCTAATAGTAAATTTTCCATTTGCTTTATTCCTCTACTGCAAAATTCAATACTAGTTTAAAGCTCGGATTACTTTCTACGGAAGCATTTCTCGGTGTCGCATCCCCACTAAATTGGAAGTTACCGACTGTATGATTCCCCTCATTACCAGATAAGGTGAATAAAGGCGTAGCTGCCACTGTTGAAACCCCGTCTTTAAATAATTCGATCGTATTGATCATTAGTCGATCTACTTCGCTCATTTCTTTGACTTCTGTCACATTTGAGACGGAAGCCCGCACACTTAGCGCAGAATGGTTCGTCACGTGATAAGCCGGAGAAGTAATCTTTTTATGCTCAGATTCTTCTGTTGTCCGGAAAATAGCTGTCGTCGGTAGGGTCACATTGATCCATTGATCGAGATTTTCTGGATTTGGACCAGGCTTTGTATTATCAAATTCACCGATGATCCCCTTTATAGTGATATCTCCAGAAGTTGCGCCTTCTCGCCCATCGATGGTTTGGACTGGACTTGCAAAAGCGGTAATTCCACTAATACATACTCCTGTAATTGTTAGAATACTTAACACTAATTTTGTTGCTTTTTTCATTTAGGTAGCCTCACTTAAATTGGATTAATTTTTTATCAATATACTGATTTCTGCTTCGGTTACGCCTTGCTTTTCTTTGGTTTCTGGATCATAGATATTGACTGTCGCTGTTGCTGGATATTCTCCTTTTTCTAAAGGTCGTTTCAAATACACCGCTTCAATCAATTGATTGGGATAAATCGCACCAGAAGAATAAATCACTTCTTTCGTATCATTGATCGTGATATCGACCGCAATCGGATAAACATTCGTGCCAGGATTGACGATTTCGATCGATCCACGACTTCTGCCATTTTCGAAAACTGCTTCTGAGTTGATCTGCAAGGTGAAATAATTTGCATCTGCTAGTTCTTGCGCACGCTCAGAGATCCGTTGATCACTCGCATCACTGATTTCAGGTAACAAATCCGCGCTGATAACTGGAATGGGTTCTTTGTGACCAAACCAATACCAACTAGCAACAGCCATCACCATTAAAGAAACAAACAATAATAAGACACCGTTCTTCCGTCGTTTCTTTTGTTGATTCCTTCGTTTTGTTTTACTCATTGGTTGAACGTCTCCTAGTCATTATCATTCTTTTATCTCGTACATCTATGCCCGCTATCTGGGAACAAAACGTAAAATCATACGATAGGTAGGAACGAATGAATCTTGATAATAGCCCCCTTGTTCATTGTCACTTTCCGAGATCCACTTAGGATATGGCCCATAAAATCGACCGATCAAATGGAAAGGGACACTTGAGTATGGTGCAACTTGTGCCAAGCGTTGTTCACTTCTTCGTCCATATAAAGAAATTTTGGTTTCATTAGACATCAACTGTAATTCCAATAGTGGTTGTTTGATATCAGAGAATTTTTTCGGTTGTCCTTCTTGCAATGGCGCGTGATCTAAAGGATTTTCATCCTCTCTTAACAAGGTGACCCCTGCATCATCTTCAACAATGAACTGATTCACATACGTATCAACAGAAAGATCTGAATGATTACGGATCTCGTAATCTGGACTAACAAATTCACGATTAGTTTCCTCGCCTTGGTAGAGGGATTCGAACACCATTTTCGTCGGTATGGAAACTTTTAGATGATGGATCTTCGAGCTAACATCAATGCCTATTGTAAACTTATAGGCTTTGTTCCCTACTTGAAATGTAGCAAAATACGTGCCATCGTCCACTTCATCCTTGGTTAAATCCGTAGCTACGATTTTAATTTCCTGACTGTGATCGTCCTGTGTCAAAACATCGTGTGCTGTTGCCTGACTTTCCTTCAGAATCAATTCATGGAGTTCTGCTTCACTGGTTAATCCCTCTAACTTCTTACGTTCTAATGTGAAGTGATTTGCAGTGTAGTCGATCCCTTTGATTACCTTTTCGTCAATCGTCAAATCACCAGTTGTTTCGACGGATGGTTTAGCAACAGCGAGTGTTACCTGTGTGTCTGTTGCTAAACGCTCATTTTCTGCTAAGGATATCTCAAACTGACGAATCCGTTGATCTGCATCTTGGTAATCTCCCCACTTGATCCTCGGTGATTCTTTAGTTATAGTGACTGTTTGTCCCGCTGTATTTTGGTAAGTGATTGTTCGGCTATCCGTTACTTCTGTCATCCAGCCAGTGATTGCTGTTGATTGGTCACTTAATGGCTCTAATGCTGCCACTAATTCTTCCGGACGAGAACGTTCCCATACATAAGTTCCTGGATGATTTCCGTCATAGTTTGCCATAAATTCGTTTGAATTCTCAAACGCGATTGTTCGAACTGAACTATCCAAGCTTTCTTCAAGTACCCATCGGCCTGTATATTCAGTTGTAGATGTGATCCTTGGTAACCTGGTACCTTCAATCACTGTTTCTTTTCCTAATTTAAGAGATGAAAGTCTCCAAGTATTAGAGAACATGCCCCTAATATCTTTATTTTTTGTGTCCCAATTACTCAAATCTAATTCAGTTAGTGAAGAGGAAGACATAAATAAATTCGTCATACTGGTCACATTCTCAACATTCCATTGACTGACATCAATGTCCGCCAAGTTGTATGTCCAAGCAAATGCGTGGCTCATATTCGTCACATTAGACACATTCCATTGACTGACATCTAACTTTGTTAAATTGCTCATCCATGCAAATGTGTGACTCATGCTAGTTACATTAGACACATCCCATTGACTAATATTGAGCTCTTTTAGTGCTGTTGTACTTGCAAACATTCTGCTCATATTCGTAACTCCGGATGTATTGAACTTTCCTGCATCTTCAATACTTTTCAACTGATTTAACTCGTAAAATAAAGATGCGCTATTTTCTGGTAAAAATACTTCATTGATGACACGAATAGTTTCAACTTCTGAGTGAACTTTCCATGGCGCTTGCGAGACCGATCCAGCGATTCCACCATACAAATGGATCGTTTTCGTTGCCTCGTCGTATTGCCAAGGGACGGTTCCCCATAACTCCTGATTCTTCCGATAGATATAGGTGACTATCTGCTCAATATTCGTGAAAACCCCTGTTGCATTTTCCGGTGTAACAAGCAATTCCCAGCCTTCGATTTCTATTGCTTCTGTACGATATGCTTCTCCGCTAAATCCCGTTAAAATATCGCTTTGAGCTAACTCATTACCCTCTTCGTCCACATACCTTACGACGACACTGCCTTGTTGCAAGCGTTCATAATTGGCTTGAACGCTCACAGGTCCCGTACCCATTCGTAAACTGGTATTCGCCAGATTACTATTCGTGATGATTGCACCATTTTGGGTTCGAAACTGCCAATTGACAAACCGGTACCCGACAGCTGGATTCGCATTCAAATTGATGGTTGCTCCTTGTGCAGCAGATGAAGCTGAAACCGTAGGATTGCCACCAATCGTTGGATTTGCCTGCACACTCACACTATGGGTGATTTGTTCGTAGACTGCTCGAATGGACGAATCTCCTGTCCCCATCGTAATGGATGTACTTTGACTCGTTCGGTTTGCAATAGTCGCGTTTCCAGAAACAGGCTCCCATTGAACAAAGCGATATCCATTCGAAACGTTGGCATGGATCGTGGTCGTTTCACCTTGTGCCAGTATTGTTTGATCCGCTCTTGGATTTCCTCCAGCATTTGGAGCAGATTGAAAGGTTAAATTGTACACTCGCTCATAAACCGCTCGAATCCTTGCTGTCGCACTTATCGGTCCTGTAGGTCCGCCACCTGTATTGAGATTTGTTACCTCTGCATTTGGGTTTTGTATAGAAACACCATCACTGGATACTAATTCCCATTGCACAAAACGAAATCCTGGATTCGGATTCGCATGTATGGTGTACACCGGTCCAAGTGGTGGCATCTGACTACTACTTGTACGGTAAGGATTTCCACCTTCTGAAGGACTTGTTTCAAATGTAATCGTTACATTTCTAGCTAAGTCTACCCTTGCCTCATTCTGGATTTCATTAGCGGGTTCACTGGTTTCTGATCCATAAACAAAATGAAAAGGTAGATGAGACAATAGAACAACGATTACGGTCAATAAAATGATAGTTTTACTATGATTAATTCTACTTTTCATTGGTGCTCCTTAATGATTAACTGTTGGAATAAATAAACACATCGATCTTTTTCTTTTTATGAATAGTTCCAGATGAAAAACATCCGTCATTTTTACACACTGATCAGTGATATCTCCTATTGATAAAATTGATATCAATAGGAGATCCGTTTTTTATGCTCGTAATTCTTTATGTGAAGAATTACGTAATTTCTCCGTATTTTTTTGTTGCATAATTTCTGCTGATTTACTTATGCTTGCTTCCATTTTGTTTTGCAGTTTACTAGGACCAGGAATACTTGTAGTCAAGGAAGGCGATAACGTTTTTTGAGTAAGTCTTCGTTGCTTCACTTCATGAGAAGTCCCTGTGCGTTCATTAGCATTGAATAAGTTTTCTGCTTTTGTGAAATCGCCTTTCATAGCTAGTGATCGAGCTTCTCTTATAATATTCAATTCGTTTTTTAATTCATGGATCTGATTTTTTAATTGACGATATTTTTCGCGATTAAAAATATACTTACTAAAAAAATTGATTCGCTGTTTTTTACTTTGCAATTCGGCTAATTCATTTTGTTTCGTGTTGACTTTCATACTGTATTTCTCTAAGTTATGATTTTTTACAATTGTTTCTTTCATTTCATGGATTTTTTCAATAGCGGAATGAGTATCTCGATTGTAGCCTTGGTCTTCTTTCCATTTTTCGATAAAATTTCCGAGTGCTAGTTCACTTTGTTTTTCATTTTTCTTAAACCTGCCATAGAACCCCCCGTCATTAAAACTATTTTTCATCTTCAGGTCATATCTTTTTTTATGCATGTCGATATTCTCACCTAATTCCTTGATGTTTTTTTCATCCTTTGATGAATCATACTTAAATTTATACTCCTCAAAAAAATTAGATAGTTTTTTAAATTGTTGGTCTAGATCGTGGTGGATCATTTTTTGAGCATTTTTTAAATCTTCTTTGTCGATCATTGAGACCCCATTTGCTTGCCCAGCTATGCCTGTTTTGTCTGTAAGTTCATGACTCTTAGCTGATTTGAGACGTTCACTTTCTCTTTCTCTGATCAACTGTGTTTTCTCCGCTTCTAATTTTTCATAGCGGGGATCACTCATATCTTTGATACGGTTTATTTGCGCTTGTTTCTCTGAAATTTTTTCCGTTAATTGCTGAATCTTATTAGGATCAGTTTTTACTTCAGTTACTCTCGAGGTACTGGATGAAGCGGCCGACTGTCTTTCATTCCGTGCAGCGATTTGTTGTCGCACCTTATTTCTCTCTGCTACTAAGCGATCGTATTCAGGATCATTGATATCTTTTATGCGTGCAATTCTTTGGTTTAATTTTACGAGTTGTTCATCCATTATCATTCCCACTTTCTTAAAGAAATTCTTAATCTGTCTTCGCGATATTATTTATGAACAAAATGACTTATTTCCTATTTTTCTTTTGTAACGAACGTTTGAATCCCTCTGACGATCGAACACTCTCCAAATAAACGCGTTCTTGCTCTCTCTTGTTTTCTTCTATCCTTTTCATTGTTTGGATTCGCTTAGTCTCACGACCGATTCTTCGTTGTTCATCACTCATACGCTCATGTTCCATTCTTTCTCCTCCAATCAGGATGGCTCCAATTGATCATGAGAATTCCTTATGATCTTTGTAATGACGGTCTTCTTGTTAACTGATTATTTTTTGATAACTGATTGATTTTATTACTTTTACTGATTGCCTCTTTTTTTACTGTGGCAAAGCTCAATTTTTTGATTTTAGCAACGGATTGTTGTTTTGACGCTTTCACTGTTTTGACTTCGGCAGATTTGATTCTTCGTTGAGAGGATGTTGCACTGATACCTAGTGTTTTTATACTTTTTAAAAGATCAACCTTCATGAAGTTCGTCCCTAATTTGTATAAAAACTGAAAAAGGTTCCGATTGGTTTTTGTTGCGATATTTTTTACAACAGGCGCTTTTTCTTTCGCAGCTTCCAGCTTGACAGGTTGTTTTTTAGCTGCCTTCGTCGTATTAGCAGATGCTTCTAAAGGTGATTGCTCTTTTTCTTTCTTTTTTGTGATTCTATTTTTGATCATCTTCGTCACTTTGACGACAAATCTTCCTAAATATTTCAGTCCCATAAAACCAAATTTAGGTGTTTTCAACGATGTCTTTTGTAGCATTTTTACTTCTGGATCTGGCTGTTCATTGGTGATCATCGAACTCCTCCTTTAAATCAAACGTTTGGTATCATTTATTTTTACATTTAGTTCGCTTTTTTAGTTGTTTCCAAAAGACAAATGCAACGATTGACGTCCCTACTACAGTTAAGGAAATTCCTGCTTGACTATTCAATCTTGGTAGCGAACGCTTCTCTTCTTTTCTTCTGATTGCGCCCCCATCATTCTTTTTAGTTGAAGTTTTTTTGTCAGTTGTTTGGTCTACTGGTTTTGTTTCAGGTTGCTTATCCTTATTATCATTAGGTTTGTCTTCCTCTGGTATCGGCTGCTCCTCATTTCTAACATAGACGAAATTTATCTCTTGCTCCTCATCTGTAAATACACCTGTAGGTTGGCCGATGGTTTCTTTTACTTCCCAACCAGCTATTTGCATTGGCTCTGCCTTAAAAGCTTCTCCCCAACGTCCAAGTAGAATGTCCATTCGATTTTTTTCAGGCGCTTCCTCAAAAATGTGGTTGACGACTACTTGACCGCCAACTTTACGCTCGTATTGGATCGTTACCGTTTGTGCTTGTTCTGTCACTATCACTTCTGGCAACTCACCTTTTACTTGCCAACCCGCGTCTGTTCGTGGCGTCAATTCAAAATGATCACCAACATTCCCGACATCTGTAATCACATCGTTCGTATTCATAGAAGATTCGCCAATGAATTCATGATTGACGGTGATGGCACCTCCAGGTTTTCGCTCGTATTGGATCGTCACCGTTTGTGCTTGTTCTGTCACTATCACTTCTGGCAACTCACCTTTTACTTGCCAACCCGCTTCTGTTCGTGGCATCAATTCAAAACGATCACCGACATTCCCGACATCTGTAATCACTTCGTTCGTATTCATAGAAGATTCGCCAATGAATTCATGATTGACGGTGATGGCACCTCCAGGTTTTCGCTCGTATTGGATCGTCACCGTTTGTGCTTGTTCTGTCACTATCACTTCTGGCAACTCACCTTTTACTTGCCAACCAGCTTCTGTTCGTGGCGTCAATTCAAAACGATCACCAACATTCCCGACATTTGTAATCACTTCGTTCGTATTCATAGAAGAATCGCCAATGAATTCATGATTGACGGTGATGGCACCTCCAGGTTTTCGCTCGTATTGAATCGTCACCGTTTGGGCTTGTTCTGTCACTATCACTTCTGGCAATTCACCTTTTACTTGCCAGCCAGCTTCTGTTCTAGGTGTCAATTCAAATCGATCGCCCACATTCCCCACGTTTGTGAATCGTTCACTGCTATTCATACTTGAAGCACCGATAAATTCGTGGTTCACCGTGATCGCTCCGCCCACCGTTGGATTCTTTGTATAGACAAATTCAACAAGTCTTTCCGGACCAGCTGCCATCTGACCGGAAGCACTTGCGCTTCCAGATGATAATCTGCTGAAGGTATATCCCGGAATGACTGGAGGTGTATACGCATAGTTTTGACCAACCTCCATTTGTTCTACCAGTGGAGCTCGGAGTTCATTACCTTCCTCATCGATATATCTCACTTTGATTGAATTTTTTGTTCGCAGTGACAATGTGCCTAAATTAAGATTAGTAAGTGTGATACCCCCTACATTAATCGGGTTGTTTCCAAAAAAATCAGCAGTTGTTGGATCAATTGCCCATGTATCTAAATAAAGCGAACTCAAGTTAAGATTGATTGAGTTAGTATGACCATTTGTCGCACTCACCTGTGACCTAGTAACTGTCACATCAACTCTTGTATGATTTCCCGTAGTCGGACCAACTACCCTGCTAATAGTCACTCCCGAAGGAAGATTTGTCGCGGTCACTTCGCCTATGCTAAAATTACCTAGCAGATTTGGTGACTTTCCATAACGCATCTGAGTATAAAAGTAATTGGGTACAGGCGTATTTCCACTCTTACCTCCCGTAAGTGCTGGAATCCAACCACCTCGATCTGTTACAAGGGCATAGGTAGGAATATTAATCGAAAAACTTACACTATCCCCCACATCAACCCCTAAAGAACCATCTACTTGTGGTGTAGCACTGATCTGTTGAGAGATTGCGTTTTCTCCTTCGTCATACAACCATGCACTTAAGCTCTTTCCTTGATGGATCTCATCGAGCATATAATCATTAAAAGTAGCATAAACACTCACTGGAAAATGTAAGAGCAACAAGATGACGCTAAATATGCTCATTAGTTTGATTTTATTCATTGAATCTCTCTCCGTATTCTTTATTTTTCAAAAGATATTTGACCTTTCAGTAGGGGCTTACCACTGGCATTATTACTCTTCGAAATTGCTTTTTGTTTGATTGAATCAAATGCCTCTTTGACGGCCGGCTGACGATTGATTCCCTTATTTTGTTCAGTAATCTGTGGATTTCTTTCAGATTTTGTATTATCCAACCGATGTCTTGCGGCTTCACCTAATTGATTCGTCGTACGGTTATCACGAGAGGACTGTGATGGTGGCTCATGAATATCCGCTTTCACATGAAGTGTTTCATGGGTATTGAACGAATTCGACCGACTTGAACGATTCGCTTCATTTTGGGTTTTGTTTTCTGTCTCTTGACCATAGACCCATGCATATGGACTTTTTTCCATTGACTTCGTCTCATTACTAGCGAGTTTTATGCCATCTTCTTTTGAACCAGCACTTTTTATTGACGAATTATCATGGGCAGGTGCACGATCATCCTTATCCACTTTTTCATAGGCTTTATCAAAATTCTTATCTACCTCTAAAGAATTTTTTTCGATTGTTTCTTTTTGTGTTGTGGTTTCTAATGTTTGATCTTCTTTTTTATAAAACTTTCTTTGTAGTGCATGCAGTCCTTTACTCAAGGCGGTCACACCAAAGGAAACCGCAAGTGCCATTGCAATAACTGAAGTTACTTTGTACATAAATAACGGAGTTGAAGTGGCTATCGCAAATATATATGGTGCTATTACTGGTGTCAGTGCGATACCAATTCCTGCTACAACTATCCCAACACCAAAGATGATGGCGAGAGATTTCCAATTTCTTTTAAAATAACCCTTTACAGATTTGTCTTTTTCTGAATTTTCAGGACTGACTTTTTCTGATGAGTGATTCTGTTGTTTTGTTTTTGCTGTTTCTTTCTCATGAGCGGCAGTTTCTCTTTGAATTGATTTTTCTTTTGGATCAATCACTCGATCTTCTAAGTTTCTCTGTCGACTTCGTTCTGCCTGGCGATAGGTTTGTATTCTAGAACGAAGTTTAAGAATATAGTTGATGAGTTTTGGTCCATAAACGGCAATCAAAATAGTCACGTAAATAAGCCGAGTTAATGGTAGTCCATACATAGCAAAGTAAATTGGAACGATACCTAAAATGCCAGTTACCCACATACTGATCAACGGCCAAGATGCTAATGGTAGTAAGTTCAACAAAAATCTTCCGATTTGAATCGCTCGGCTTTTTTTTGTGTGGATTTTCTTTTTTTCTGTAAGCGGTCCTGACTCTGGCAATTCTATATCGTCATCCATAAAATCGGTTTCTGTAGCTTTATCCGTTTTTCCTGAAGGATTCTCATTTAAACCAAAAGTATCACTACTCGCGTCTATTCCAAGTTTATCTAAAGAATCAGTTGTGTTTTCCGACTGTTTTTTATCCATTCCTCGAGTGGCTATACTCGCTTCATCCAGTTTCGTTGGTCTCGGTTCCACACCTTCAATCATCTGATTTCTCATTTGGCTATTTTGAGTGTCTGAGGAAGATTCCTCTAAGGGTGCATGGGAACTATCTGTTTGATTATTTGTCTGGGTATTTGTTTCAAGTGGTACTTTTTCTTCTGGATTAAATTTGAGTTTATCAGCTAACAATTCACGGATTTTTTTCGTATTACCAGCAACGATACCTGTTTGATCTGTTTGATCTGTTTGAGCAGTAGAGTGAGCAGTAGATTGGTTGTTTGTTTCAGTTCTACGATCTAGCTGATCGGCTATAACCGTTTCTTCCGATTTTTGCCCATCACTACTTGTTACAGCAGGATTTTCAAATTGGTTTCGGCGTTGACGAAATCTTTCATTAGCCAAGCCATTTAGTTTTTGCTGGAATGTTTCGTTAGAGTCACTAGCTTCAGTTTCTCTCCCATTTCTGGACTCGTACTGTCTTCGCATCGCTTCAACTCGACCCGTCGATTCTGGAGCTGGTCGCTCATTAGGATGATCGTTCGCTTTTTCAAACTGGTCTCTCGCTGTTTTCACTTGACCCGTGGATTCTGGTGCTGGTCGGTCGTCAGGAAGATTACTCGCTTTTTCGAACCGTTCCCTCGCTGCCTTCACTCGTCCCGTGGATTCTGGTGCTGGTCGCTCATCGCGAAGAGCATTCGCATTTTCGAACTGATCTCTCGCTGCCTTCACTCGTCCCGTGGATTCTGGTGCTGGTCGCTCATTAGGATGGTCATTCGCTTTTTCAAACTGGTCCCTTGCTGCCTTCACTCGTCCCGTGGATTCTGGAACTGGTTGCTCATCACGAAAGGCATTCGCATTTTCGAACTGATCTCTCGCTGCCTTCACTCGTCCCGTGGATTCTGGTGCTGGTCGCTCATCACGAAGAGCATTCGCATTTTCGAACCGTTCTCTCGCTGCTCTCACTCGTCCCGTGGATTCTGGTGCTGGTCGCTCATTAGGATGGTCATTCGCTTTTTCAAACTGGTCCCTTGCTGCCTTCACTCGTCCCGTGGATTCTGGAACTGGTTGCTCATCACGAAGGGCATTCGCATTTTCGAACCGTTCTCTCGCTGCTCTCACTCGTCCCGTGGATTCTGGTGCTGGTCGCTCATTAGGATGGTCATTCGCTTTTTCAAACTGGTCCCTTGCTGCCTTCACTCGTCCCGTGGATTCTGGAACTGGTTGCTCATCACGAAGGGCATTCGCATTTTCGAACCGTTCTCTTGCTTCTCTCACTATTCCCGTGGATTCTGGTACCGGTCGTTCATTGCTAAAGGCATTCGGATTTTCAAACCGCTCCCTTGTTGCTCTCACTTGACCCGTGGATTCTGGAGCAAGGCGGTTATCACTTTTTACACTAGGTTTTTCAAATCGAGCGCGACGGTTTTGGAATTCTTCATTCGTCAAGCCGGTTTGATTCGATTTTATTTTATTTGCAGATGATGAATCATTCGTATCAACTGCTCTTTCGTTTACTTTACGTACGCTTTCACTACTGCCATGCCTGGTGATAGCTCTTTGATAAGAAATTCCTTGATGTTCACTCTCTCCACGACTCTTTTTCTTTGAAAGTGATGGTTCACTGCTTGTACCAGTCAGGTTTTCGAATCGATCACGAAGATTTTGAAATTCTTCGTCAATCCTACCAGTTTGACTCAATTCTGCATTATTTGTCCTTAAGGTATCGTTGCTATCTACCCTGCTTGCTCCGGCTTCTTGTACTAGCTCACTACTTCGTTGCTGTCTGGGTGGATTTTGATAAGCAGCTGTCTGGTAGTTATCCGTTTCTCTTTGGGTTGTTCTCTCTATGATTGGTGGTTCGTTACTTGGTCCAGGCATATTGCCAAATCGATCTCGCCGTCTTTGAAATTCTTCGTTTGTCATGCCCGTTTGATCTGGCTCTGCTTTATTTGTGGGTGATGATTCATTCGTATAGACTGTGCTTTCGTTTCCTCTACGCACAAATTCGCTAGTACCTTTTAATGGAGGAGCTTTTTGATAGGACGATGTTCCTTCATCTCTTTGGTTCTGTCGATCTGTCGGTTGATTTTGCCTATTTTGAACATTCGGTGAATCATTCGTTTGCGAGGTTCTCCATCTAGACGACTGTCGACTTTCTAATGGTGAATGATCATTTGATGAATGATTCAGACCTTCATAGTATTGTCGCAATCGATTGACTGTTCCTGATGGTACTTCAGCTGAATGCGCCTCTTTATTAAAAGAACGTTCTTTTTCAAATCGTTCTTTTAAATCACTCACTTTAAGCCTTTCTTGGTGTTCTTCTTTTGTATATTGATTCTTCGTGTGGACAGAATTTACGTGCATCGAGACATTCTCTTTGATCTGATCATTAGATAAAAATTCTTGCTTTACGTTGTCTCTCATATTGAGTGAGGCTTGTTCTGCAAATCTTCTTTCTTGTTCAGCCACTAATTTAGGACTTACTAATTCTTCAGATGCTTGTAATTGTGTGTGTGACGTCAAATTAGGTGTCGCATCTTTTGTCCTTGTTTCTTGCCTACGTATATTTTCTTTTAAGACGATCATCCGTGATTTATAGATGGAGAATCTCAACGTATTGTAATCTGATGAATCAATGTCTAAGAGCATTCTTTCAAATGAATGTTTTAAATCATTGGTCTTTTCTTCGTTCACTTGCTTTCTTGAAGAAATCAAGTCTAGAACGAAGTGAAATTCTTCTCTCAAAGTTTCAGGATTACTATCCAGTATTGCTTTTGCTTGAAACTCATTGAATACTTTTTCTTCATGAGGTTTTACTGATTTTATTGAAATATCTTTGTTTATATATTCTTTAAGATAGTCTTCGTATTTTTTATAAAACATCGGTCTCCTCCATTCAATGAAGAATTTTTTAGAGTCGATTAACCATTCAAGCGATGTTCAAGTAATTGTTCTAAAGATGAATTTTCTTCTCTAAAAATACCTGTTTGAGTTAATCGCACAGCTTGATGTGGTTTTTCGTAATCATTTACCCATAAAAACATCCCTGGGAGGGAATGCATGCGATAACCGAATTGTGTCTCTTCTAAGGTGACCTCAAATGTCATCACTGCTGAATTTTCATCTGTGACTGATAGTTCAAGTACACATAAAGTCTCAGAAATATCTTCAGAAATGACGCGATAGTAAAAAATTCGACTTATTTCGTTTCCGTCTTCCACTTTTCTTTGGACAAATGTGTCTTCTGTAAAATCAATCAACACTTGACTATTCATTGTCGTTCCCGTCCAACTACCTTGAAGCAACACGTCATTCCATTTTTGACTGATTATCTCATCGATTTCTTCCCCACCGGAATCAATAATTTCTTTGGTCCTTTCCATCAGTGCAACGCTAGGATAGAAATAGGTCGTGTTCCCTTCATTATCTTCATAAAAGAAAATCGTTTCGCCTAACCTTGTCATCATCTCAAAAGAAACTTCCTCTTTCTCTTTGTCCGTCAGAACAAGCTTTGTATCTACTAAGCGATACTGACCCGTTGTGAGCCAACTGGTACTTTGATAAGTTCCGTCATTTTTTAATTCTAGAACCATACCATCTTCTCGATCAGAGTACCAAATACCTCTATAGACTAAGGCTTCATTTCTTTCTACTAAATTTAGGTCCTCTTTTCTTTGCTCGCTTGCAGACAAAGGTTTACTACTAGAGGTAGCTCCCGAGTTTTCATTCGTACCGCGATGAAAAAATAGCGAGTAAAAAATAAAACTGAACATGGTGATGAAAATGCCGATAGCTATAAACACGATTCTTTTTCCTTCTTTTGACTCAACTATATTTTTTATTTGTTTCATTGTTTATCTCTTTCTCTCTTTATTGAAGAATACCGTAACCTGAAATGCTTGGATCATTGTTAAAATAGGTCCTTCTAGCTACTTTATCAGCAGTATTCCCTTCGATGGTCTGAATGATATTTCCATCTGTAAACTCTACGATTCCCACATGATCTTTTCCTGTACCACCTCCATTCCAATCAAAGAAAATCAAATCACCTGGTTGTGGATGATAGTTCTCTGAAGCTTTCTTATAGTTCCCTTTTTCAGTTAACCAGTTGATCATTTGTAAACAGTTAGCAGACTTGGTTATTTTCTCTTGGTTGAGATACCCTACTTGATCTGCTACCCAACTCACAAAGATCGCACACCACTCTACTCTTCCTTCAAACCCATACCATCGCCAGTACTTCTCTCCTTGGATCGTGCCAATCTCATTGATTGCAGCCTCAAGGAAATCTGAGTTTTCGAGCCATAGATAGTTAGTTACTATAGGAACATAGAACATATTTCCGTAAGCATATCGCCATGAAAATCCATATGCTAACGCTACTGGATGGGTATAAGTAACAGTCTGTCTGTTGCTTTTTTCTCTTGCATATAACTCTGCATGAAAGAAGCTATATTGATTATTGGTATTTGCTAACCAGTTTAAAAAGTCTTCTCCGTAGTTATAGGCTTGAAGAGCCGCACGATCATCAAGATGTAAGTCTCTCGCTTTACTTAATAATTGGGCAAAATAGTGGGTGCCTCGATCAATTGATCGTTCTGGATCATCAATCGTATTAGGAGACAAACCTTGTGACTCACTAGCCTGCATAATATCAGGGAATCTTTCTGCATCACCACCGGATTCTACTTGGATGATTGCCAAAATCATGTTGACATACTCTGGAATCCCATATTTTTCACAGGCTTCTCGAACAAGATGTTCCCATTGTAAAATCATTTGTCCAGGATTTTTAAGACTTCCTGAGATCGATCTTGAAGAACGATGTGTAAATCCTTCTATCTCAGAAGGATATTGAAATTCCAGATCAAAAATATAAGCAGATGGATAAATGTGTCTGTTTGGCCAGAATGTTCGACGTTCAATGACCTCAACCTTTAAATTTCCTGTGGTTTCTCCTACGATTGTATCGGCATCTACCCACTCACCATTTCTCACTCGGACATTTTTTAATGGAGATAAAACAACTCTTTTGCTCAAAGAAGTATTGATAGTGACATAATCATTGCCAGCAGCATGTACTCTTCCTGATCCAGAATTATCGATGCCATAGACAGGCGTGCCAGGCTCAGCCAACAGCTCGATATGATTATGTCTATTTCTGTCATTTGATCCTCGATAGCCATATTTTTGAACAACGATGGCGTCTTGGTTCATGCCAAAAGGACTTTGCAAAAATACTTTATTCTCAAATCGGTCCAATTCTTGGATCGGTCCAAACTTATCTAGTTCTTCCTCTGTCAGCGTATCTGAATTTTCATCAATAAACTGACTGATTGTTTTGATCTCAATATTGATCAACGCCACTTTTATCGTACGATGCGTTGGCCGATCTTCTTCATTACGAGGGGTAGGGGGTTGGTCCCCATTTAGAGTGTCATTCGTTTGATTTTCTTCGGAATCATTCGGTTCTTCTTCTGAGTCCTCATCTTCTTCTGAATCATCCGGTTCTTCTTCTGAGTCCTCGTCTTCCTCCGAATCATCCGGTTCTTCTTCTGAATCCTCATCTTCCTCCGAATCATCTGCTTCTTCTTCTGAGTCCTCGTCTTCTTCTGAATCATCCGGTTCTTCTTCTGAGTCCTCGTCTTCTTCTGAATCATCCGGTTCTTCTTCTGAATCCTCGTCGTCTTCCGATTCATCTGGTTCTTCCTCTTCCGAACCATCAGCTTCTTCCGATTCATCGTCGTCTTCAGAGTCTTCCGAGCCATCCTCTTCTGGATCAGTCTCATCAGGATAAATAATTGGCACTTCTCTTGTTTCGATTTCTGTCGTGTAACTAAAGGTATAGCCATGGATTCCCTCTACTTCTCCACGAACTCTTGTTGCACCAAAGATATTGCTACTTGCTGAGATACGTTTACTGATGTTATAGTCTTCATATTTTGCATTCAGGTAATAAAGGTACGTATCTGCATCAGAGCTATAGATAAAATTGTTATCTGGTCTTGCAACACCATTTACAACAAAATAAACTTCTTCGATTTCAGAATTTTCTGAAAAATTTTCGAAAACTTGTTGCACTTCTTTGTTCTTTCTGGCATCCAAAAGTGTGACATGTTCATATGCCTCTGCTAATGCCATATCTTCCGTTTTTATAGTAAATATACTAGCAATAAAATTAAAGATAGCGATAATCACGACGATCACGACGATGACGACCGCCAAGATCATCATTACTTTGACGGACAACAACATGAGAATCAGTTTGAGAATAATAAATAAGACTAAAAGAACTCCAAGGATATTCAATTCGCCATCTTTGTTCCTGCCAACTGTGTCTATGGCTGTTTGCGCCAGATTTTTTTTCAGTTTAGGTTTGAAATTTTTTTTCGATGGCATTTTTGTTTGCTTTTTTAATCGTTTGACTTTGTTGGAGTTACTTAACACTTGATGTTTACGTTCAAGTTTGTCTTTGATACCGAATAGTTTTTCTTCAAGCTTCTTTGCTCTGGTCTGCTTATTCGTAATAAGTGTATTCTTTATGCCAGCTAGATTGAGAACATTTTTGCCTAGCTTTTCTTGTTTCTTATGATAGAATTTTTTTGATCCTAGTTTTTGTTTATTGATTTTTTCAGCAGAGAGCTGACTTCGCTGATTCGTCCCATAATTATTGGGTGAAGTTTGTCTTTTCTTTATTCCTAAAAGCGCATGATCGATTTCTTTGGGAGAGCGATGTTTATTCTTTATGAAATAGGCCTTTTCTCTAGTGGTACTATGTTGTTTGTTTCTATTGATTTTGTTTAACTTTTTTTTATTTGTCATAAGATGGCGCTTTTTAAAATGACTAGCGTTTGATTTTTTGCTTGTCGCGCCTTTACTCAATGGCTCTTTTTTTGACTGGCTATTCACCATATGTTGTTTGAAATCAATGATATTTCTATTTTTTAGCTGTAAGTTATCTCTTTTTTTTCTCGCTAATTTTTGCTGACGCTTTTTGAATCGGAGGCGTTTCTTCAATGCTTTCTTATTTTGTTCTTTCGGACTGACACGTTTCAATTTGATCGATAACAGATCTTGCTGCTTGTTGTTTTCTTGTTTATTCCCCTCGTATGTTTCATTCATAATCTTGCTTTGTTTTTACCTCTTCACCAGGTTTAGTTGTCATGATTTGATAGAGTTTCGTCTCTTTAGGCAGTCGGTCTTCAAATGGAATGATCGTGTCCCCAAATACCATCAATCCAGTACCTTCACTCCCATTTAATACATACTTTTCCTGCTCTTCTGATATATCGAATAAACGAGTCAACTCTGAGCGGTCAGATTTTGCTTGATTGAACATGACAACGAAGTCGCTATTAGAAAGCATTCTTCTGGCTAGATCTGACAATAATAGTGTCTCGACATTTTGAGTGATCCCTGTCGGTATCGCCCCCCATTTTCTTGCTCTACTCCACAATTCAAAGAAATAATTTTCTGAATATTCATTTGTAAAGAGCAACTGTAATTCATCTATATATAACCATGTACGGATCCCTGATTCTCGATTTAATGTGATTCGATTCCAAATTTGATCTAAAACGACCAACATTCCGAATGGTTTAAGTTGTTTCCCTAAATCTTTGATGTCAAAAATGACCAAACGTTTATTTAAATCCACGTTCGTCTGCTCGGAAAATAGCGCCAGACTACCTTCTGTATAAAGCTCCAATTCAATCGCCAATTGCTTTGCCTCTTCTTCTGGCTGTGCATTTAGCGCCGTATAAAAATCTTTTAATGTCGGCAACTGTGTCTGGTCTTGGTAAATTTTCCGGCATACTCGGTCGATGATCGTCTTTTGTTGAGAAGATAACCCTAAAATCCCCCCCGTGATCAGCTCACAAAGTGAAATCAAAAACTGGGTTTTTAAAGCGATCGGGTCTGCATCATCGCCATAGTTGCTATTGATATCCATCGGATTGATGCAGGTGTTTGAATTACCAGCCAACCGAACCATTTGACCATCAAATTCCGAACAAATATGCTGATATTCTGATTCAGGGTCAATGACGATTACTTCATCTTCGGCGTTTCTTAGTAAAACATTGACAATTTCCCGTTTGACAGAAAAACTCTTACCCGATCCTGGTGTACCTAAGACAAACCCATTGGGCGCCATTAGTTTTTTCCGATCAAGAATCGTCAGATTTTTTGTCACAGAATTGATCCCATAATAATTGCCATTCTCGTGGAGCATTTCAGAAATCGAAAATGGCATCAGCGCCGAAACCGCAGAAGTTGCCAATAATCGATTTAAAGGAACATGATTCTTCCCTATTGGTAATAGTGTATTCAAAGCAAATTTTTGTAAATAAGCTAGTTCAATGATCGTGCAGCCAAATCTTCGCCCTACTGACTTGATTTTACTAGCGATTTTATTTAAGTTATCCTGATTCTCTGCGGAGAAATTGATCAACACAGTTACTTCAAATAGTTTCTGGCTTTTACTTTGTAATGAATCTAAAAGCTCTTTTGCTTCATCCAGAGAATAAGTTAGGTCATAGGGTAACATGTCATAATCGTACCCACTGTTTAAGGCTTTTCTTTGTTCATCCACCTTTTGCTGATCCATGTAAGCCATTTTAGTCTTTACTAAGTCGAAACTGCTTGCCATCGGTATCGGCTTGCAACTAACCGTAAGAGTGATTTCTTCATCGATCTCCATGAGACCTGTCAAGCATTCATCAGATAGTTCAGCTGGGTAACCATTCAAATAGAGGGTCTGATTTAGTTTGTCATCGATCTTGATCAGGCGCTTATCTAATTTGAGATCCACTTGTTTCGGTAGTACTGTATGCTTCTCATTATTTAAGATTTGACCGATCAATTCTTTGCGTTCTTCTCCCTTTAAAATATGGATGGTCGAACCAATTTTTCGAGCGAATAGATCCATTTGATCGGCAATCAAGAATAACTCTCTTTCCGCAAATTCCTGATTCTCATGTTTTTGAGTAAAAGTAATAAAAATTTTCTTTTCAAACGCATTCTTCTTTTCGTTGATTTTCGCTGTTAGATAGTCATTCATTTCTTGGCGGTATTTATCATCATATTGTTCATTTTTTTCTTTAAAAAGCACATGAGTCAATTCTTCGACTGTTTTTTTCTTTTTTACTAACGTAACTTTGTAATCAATGGAAGCTTCTAAAGAATTTAGGAACTCACAATATTTAATGAATATCTGCATACGTTGTTCTTCGGAACAAAGTTGATAACTGATATCGTGAATATTGATCGTTATTGAGTATTCATTCTCAGTAATTAGACAAATACCGTTCTCATAGATTTCTTCAAAAAGTAAAAAAGATTTTTTTTCTTCTTGCATATTTTTCTTATTCTTGTTTTGCCTGAAGTTCACCTTCATGAAATTGGGACGTATCAGATTCTTCATAAACAACTACTCCTTGATCAAAATGGTAAATAAAATAGTATTTCAAATAGCGTTCAAAAGGCAGTCCCTCTTTTTTTAGCCACCCAAAAGCGACGATTGGCATTGAAATGAGAATCATCAGCCAACTGATCACGTCCATGGAGTAACCAAAAAAGCGCACAAACACAAAACTGATCACGATGTTAGTCAACACCGCCACAGACAGAAAGCCTAATTGTCGTACGCTCATGCCTGCTACGATCCGTTCTTTATATTCACGTACATCTTTATGGACTTTTACTTCAATTGCCATTACTTTTATTCCTTTCTATGAGGCAGATACAATCATTTTCGCCCATCCTTTTGTCTTATTTATTGCAAACATCAAAGCAATCATGTAAATCGTCAAACCAAAAATCAGCGACCACATGCCACTTCTATGACTATTTAAGAAATTCACAAAAATCAAAGGATAAATGGTCAATACTAATGCGATCATGACAGCATGTAAGGAGGAAGCTGCAAAATTCTTAAAAAATCCTTTAGCCATCGATGAAAATTCTTGATGGGGTAATGCCGCCATCGAAATGGGAGCAATCGCACTAAATATATATAATTCAAAAAATCTTATATAGACGATGACATTGATAAAGACCCCTACCACTAAAGAAACTAAAAATAGAACAACAAAAATCATTAATACGACCATTACTTCCCACCACGAAAGATTGCTTACTGCTGAATTGACTACATTGCGATAAGAACTTAAAAAATCATCTCTATTTAGGGCCATTATTTGCCCTGCTAACATTGCCCCTAATGCGACAATGGCATCGAGAATCACTTGGATTCTTAAGATGACAATATAACAAATAATAAATTTTACAAATGCTTTCATGATCATTTCAAATCCCAAAGTTGGAGCACCACCCGCATTCTCTACTTTTAAAGAAATTTTTTGAAATTCAAATAAGATGAATATCGCTAGTATTGAAAATGCAACTGGAGCTATGATCGTTTGTTGGATGATTCCTGCTACTCGATAGGCATCTGCCATGTAATCTTGCAAACCACGACTTAAGGTTTCTGCAATATTGTCCCCATTCAGATATTCCATCATTCGATCAAATAGCATCATTATCGCTGCGCGCACTGATTAACCTTCTTTCTATAAAAAATTTTCTACCTACTTAAAAGTGAGCCGACATCAAATGCGGTCACGAACCAAACTGCAGCAACTAAAATCAATGCACCGCCGACGACTTGCCAAATCCCTTGTTGTAGTTGCGGGCCATTTTTATCTTTTAACGCACCTGCTAAGATCACGGTTCCCCAAATGATCCATAATCCTCCGCCAACCATCGTAAATCTTGAAATCAAATTAAATACATCCTGTAATAATTGTTGATTATTGTTCATTTCTATCCATTCTCCTCTTCATTTTTCGGTGATTGATTTCGTTCGTACCAATTCTCTGGAGTCACATCTCCGAGTTTTTTATAATTTTTATGTTTGGTAATATCATATTTTTCTGATATAAACGGAACTATTCCACGAATCTTCAAAATCGCTTTTGTTCCACTTAGGTTAGCCACTTCATCTACATCCAATAAATTTCGACCCATTTTTTGATAGTTCTCACTATAATTCCCATTACTACCTTTGGTGATACTGATGTTCTTGTGCTGGATCGTTTTCTTTCCTAGTAATTTGGAGATATACTCATGCGTGCTTAACTCCATCCCACCTAAATACAGAAAAACGTCACTGGTCCCGATGATTGTTTCCCAAGTATCTTTATATAAATTTTTAAGCTGACTAATGTTTTGTAAGATCACATTGACCGATATCTCGCGACTTCGAATCACTGAAATCACTTTTTCAAAGTCTGGAATCTGTCCAATATTGGCAAATTCATCTAAGACACATCGCACATGATGGGGCAGACGACCTTTATAAACATTGTCTGCTTTGTAAACTAAGCTATCGAATAATTGTTGGTACAACATACTTGCTAAGAAATTGAAACTCGTATCTGTATCTGATAATAAAATATAGATAATCGTTTTCTTGTCTCCAACAGTGTCTAATGCTAAGGTATCTTTACTCACGATTTTTTTGATATTTGGAATATCAAAAGGCGATAATCGCACTCCTAAGCTGACTAAAATACTTTTTGCGGTGCGATCCCCCGCTAATTTGAAAATTTTGTATTGCGCCACTGCAAAGTTGGCAGGATCTTTTTCTTCAAGTTCATTGAAAATCACGTCTAGTGGGGAAACATAATCTGGCACATCCTCTGGACAGTTTGCTAAGCGAACCATTTCAACGACATTTGTCAATGTTTGATCTTCCTCATCAACTTCTTGCAAAAGATAACTGAATGTGGCCATCAATAAGGCAGTTTCAGCTTTTTCCCAAAAATCATCGCCACCCTTTTTTTCAGGGTCTGAAGTATTTTTGATCAAGTTGTTGACGACTTTTAAAATATCGTCTTCGCTACGGATGTAAGTAAAAGGATTATAGTAATCTGTATTTTCCCGCGTGATCAAGTCAAAAACCTTGATTTCATAACCTGCTTCTTTAAACATTGTTGCTGTCTCGCTTAACAATAGTCCTTTAGAATCACTGACGACATAAGAGGAATGCAGTTGCATCAAATTTGGTTTCACATAGAATCTTGTTTTCCCTGATCCAGCTCCTCCTACTACGATGACATTCTTATTCCGATTAAAGTTATTAGATTTAGTGATCTTCATACGACCAGACATAGACAGCGATTCACTTTTTGTGAGAATGATATTGTTGTCTTTTTTTTTATCCATCATTGGCTTTATGTCTTTTTTGTTGCCCCATCTGGCACTTCCATATTCAAACTCTGTATGTTTCGGCATACCTGAGTGATACAAGATACCAAGAGCAAGCCCCCCCACGATTGTCAATGTACCAATGGTACTTGCTAGACTATAGCTAAAATCAAACTCAAAGCGACTAACTTCTAGTCCAAATTGATCGATTGTGCGAACCAAGACTTGTGCGATATCTTCTGTCTGTTGTCGGAAATTCTCGTAAATTAGGATGGTCCGATTTGCCGTATACGCGAATACAAGAAATAAAAATAGTAAAAGTAATTTATAATACCAAGTCTTTGAGTTTTTCAACTTGTCCTCCTAAACGACATAAGTTATCTTTGTTATTATCTAAAATCCGTAACGAGCAAGTCTGAAACGATGTCCATCGTTCGGTCAATATCTGCTTTTTCTGGTAGATAAAACATTTTAGTTTGATCACCAACTTGATACGGAAATGGTAGTATATTTGTCACTAATATATCTACATCAAGTGGATTTTCAATGGTTTCCAATTGTTCCTGGTACATGATGCTTGCTCTGGTGTGTAGATATCTTTCAATAATTTCATTTAAAGCAAAATCTGTTAAAAATCCTCGTTTTAATGCAACAACAACTGTACTTAAAACTTCACATGCCTTGTTCGTATATAAGAAAAGTAATAAGTCAGAAGTAAATGATGAAGCACATCTTTTTTGCAGGAAATTCTTTTGGATCGCTTTATTTTTTTTGATGACTGTATTCATTTCTTTATATAGCCGCCGGTTGATTGAATCAATCAGCATCGCCGATTCTTCATCGTTATATGAAAAATCAATTTCAAGTTCCTGTTTGATTTTCTCTTGAAATAAAAAGCAATTGACAATTGAATACAGTTGCTCATTATCAACTTGGATCCGATTCCCGAGAACACTCTTGAGATCTAAAACCAAATGTTTGACTGTCTCAGAAAAACCAAAGTATTCTGCAAATCCTTTATTGTGTTTTTCTATCTCAGTGTAATAACATTCATGTAAATGGATCATACAAGCTATAAAACAACATTCTTCAAAAATGACTTCTTTAGAGTAGGTCTTAAAACAATCTAATTGAATAAATTCAACGAATAATTGATTCGTTAAGGGATTGTTTCTAAACCAATCTAACAATCGCGACTGGATATATAATTTGTCTTTTCCAAATCGGATAAAAGTTAAAGCAAGTATTTTCTTTGTGATTGATTGGGAAACATCCGAACATAACGCCAAAACGATTTTGGTTATTTCTTCCATTTCATTTTTATAGGGGCAATAATCTTCGATTTCTAGATAAGCTGATTTAATGTAAAGATCAATAAACAGTTTCCTGATTTTGATCTCCTTCCCTATAAATTCAACCGGTGAAAGTTTTAAATTCAAACCATATTGATGGCAGATTTTCTTTAGCTTTCGCATTTTTTGGATCACTGTTTTCTCACAGTAGTGTAGTTCCCAGCTCCAATCGATCACCTGCTTCAGTTCACCTGTAAGGATACTTGTTGTCACTTTTACTAAGTCTTCATTCATGTAATAAGATTTTTTCTTCTCGAATAACTTAAAATGGTTCAATACAAACATGCTGACCCCTTTATAGGAAGTCAATATTTCAATTGTGTCGGAAAATTCATCTTGAATCGTTTTTAAATCATTGGTAATCGTTCTTCTAGTTACTTTGAGACTTTTTGCAAGATATTGAACGGTCACATTTTTTCTTCTCTCTAAAGTATTCAAGATAAATACGACACGTTTTTTGTAATCATTCGATATTAATCGTTCAAGAATCTCTTCCACTTACCTTCCCCCTTTCACATAACAACTTCACTATAAACAATATGTTTTTTTATTTCGAGGTATTGTATTTCCCGACTTAGAGAAAAAAATTTCTTTAGAAGACGAAGTTTTTTTAAAGTTTTTTTATAGATTTTAGTTTTTAGAGATAACAATAAAAAAGAGACTATACAAATTGTATAGCCTCTTTAAGGCGCAATTAATAACAATACTCCACTATTTTTATTTATCTACAATAAATGGCCCTCTAAGTTTTTAAGCTTTCTACAAAAAAGTTATTCTATTGGAATCCTAAATTAATCCAAAAGGCTAAAAGACTTTTAAAAGTTATTTAATTCTAAATAAACTTGCTGCACTATCTGGCGCCCAAGATGGATCCCCATAATTATAATGAGTCACTAATGTTGTATACAGTTTCCCTTCATGGAAGATGATTTCATCTTTTGTGTACAGCACTGGATTGGTTAAACTTCCTAACTCAAATTGACGATGTTCACTAGGTGGTGTAATTTCATTTGTTTTTGTTGAAATCACTAAGCGGTTGCTGGCCTCTGATCGAATAGAATCATTACTCACTGCTTTGATCGTATAGGTATATTGAGTCCCAGCATTCAATCCAGTATCTAGATAAGTTGTATTTGCAGTTTGACCAACTAATTGGCCATCTCTATAGATTTCATATGTTTTGATTCCTGCAGAGTGGCTCGAAGGATTCCACATCAATGAGATTGAGTTCACTGTTTCCCCCATTGAATGTAAGTTACCTGGTCTTGTTGGCACTTCTACTTCGTTATCTGCTAACGTTGTTACCTGAAGCGCATCACTTTTTTCAGATACTTGTCCGGTAAACGATACTGCTTCGATTTCGTACTTATACGTGGTATTTGCTGTTAGTTGATTATCTTGATAGTTGTTCGCAGAAGTTGTAGTAATCAGTTGACCATCACGATACACATTGTATTTTTCAGCAGCTGCTTGTGCATCCCACGAAAGTGAGACTGACTGTTTTGTCGTATTTACTGCTCTGACATTTGTTGGTTTATTTGGTACGACTGGTATTGCTCCATTACTCTTGATATTCGCATCAATCACATTATAAAAGGCATTCGCAGTATCACTAATATCCCAAATTGCTAAAATAACGTGATACCCCATACGGTCTTCTGGAATATTGACTGTGTGCGTTGCGCTAATATTCGCAGAAGATTGTCCGCCACCATCGAATTCCGATAATAACTCTAGATCTTCTCTCGCAAGTGGTTTGTTTTGATCCCAACCATTTTTCGTGATGTAGTAATGATATTTCGCAGTCCGGTGATTTGCCGTAAAATGCCAAGTGAAATTATTAGGACCAGTACTGATATCTTGCTTTGTCCATAACGTGGATGTCTGTTGATCTAACTGAAAACCTAACGCGCCATTTGCAGAAGCAATTCGTCCATCCGCTGGTCCTGCTGCTGGGAAGCCTTTCAATGCTTCTAAAGATTGTGGCTCATTGATCACTGCCCCATACTTTTGAAATGCTGCAGTCCAGTTGGTACGGGCATCTAATGACCCTTGGTATCCTCGACTAATTGGCTCCCTTACATACCCATGTGCAGAAACATCTTTTGTCGCACCAAAAATTATTCCTCCTAGACTTAAAATTAATACAACACTACCCAATAATCTTTTTTTCATATCATACCTTCCTTCCAATATTTTTTTGTTACATTATTTTTATAACATAATGACTTATTTAAAAATAGCAAACATACATTGATCAACAAATCACAAAAATACATATAAAAAACATTAAAATATTTATATATAAGTGTTTATAGCTTGTGAAAATAAAAACTATTATTCAGTTTTTGTTCATTTAAACCAAGAGATGATAAACAGATTTGACAAATAACTTCGATTTATCGTATCTGATTATGTTATTTAGTCAACCGTTATCAAAATTTGTACGTATTGACGATAACTTTATTAAAATACGATCCCAGCCTTGTCCATGAATCCTTATCTGAGATATGCTTAAAATAAAATAAATCTTTATCCTCGTATCCATGGGTGTCCGAAATAACGATATCAGCATGATGATACGATTCTACGATTTTTATTCGTTTATTATTGTAGTAATTTGTAATAACGTTTTCGACTATATTTTTAGATTCTGGAAGGTTAAAAAATTCTACATAAACTTTATGTTCAGATTTAAGACTGTTGGAGACTAAGTTTCCTAAGATGACTTGCACAAAACTATTTTTGATGTGATTGTAAGAAGGTTCATTTTGGTAAGATTTTAAGTTTTTATCGATGCAACGCTCTATATAGGACCCATAACGATTTGTTGGTAGTGCATCATGATATATAGGCATAAATTTATATAATTCCAAATGATGGATAGTAACTAATTTGTTTGTCAAATAATAGAGTAATTGATAAAAAATCGTTTCTGGTATATGAAAGTAATCAATCATGCACGTGAGTAATTTTTTACACTTGGTGACGATTGAATTCTTCTTTAGCTCCCCTAGCTTTCTTCCTAGTTCTTCTTTTTCTTCTTTCTTATTTAAATCTTGTGCAAAATAGTTGGATAGAAAGGCGAAATGGATACATTCATTTCGTGAATTTGTTCCATCTATCATCTTTTTGACAGTCAGCTTTTCTAAACATGCATCCATCTCCTCCTTATAGACTGTTTCTCCTAGCTCCACGAGTTCTAAGGGTAGATCATGGATTTGGTATCCATTTTTCAAAGATATCAAACTGACCGCTAATAGATAGTTGATACGCTTTTTCCCAAGCGGAGATAAATTTTGGTAATGATCAAAGTTGATGGATAAGCGTAAGTTGGTTACTTCTTCTTGCGTAATCGTTTTGAACAACCAATAGTTTCCTTTTGAAATAACAGCGATACTTAAATAATGCAACATACGTATAGTAGACTCACTACCTGCTAACTCAATCAATGTTTCATTGATCTTCATCAATCGAATATCGATTTTTAATAATTGAAACAATTCTTTCAACTTTCCTAAAAGTTTGTATACATGTGATTCACTATAGATTAGATATTTTGCGATATCTGAAACACTGAATTTCCTTTTTTCCAACACATATAACAATGTCTGATACAAATTTGACTCTGCAAAATATCTTTCTTGAAAAATATTGATCAACTCGAGATATTCCGTATCTATTAGTTGTGGCACACAGCGCAATTCATCTTTATCTAGAATCAAAGAAGTGTGCGTTTTCTTTGAGAATCCACTTTCTTCATATTCTGTCATCAAATTTTGAAGTATCTTCCTTGCTTGTCTTTTTGTTAGATCCATTTCATCTTCCAGCTTTTTTATTGAGACTGCTCCATGTTTCATTTCTTTTAATACCTTCATTTGTAAAAATTGTGTTTTTGTAATGAATAATAATATTAATTTATCTGGCAGCATATTTGTTTTCTCCTCAATCTATAGTTGAAATGTAAAAATTCAAATAGTATAACATCACCTCAATCTTTCCCTGTCATTTTTAAATAGCAAAAATATTCTTACTATTCAGAAAACAAAAGATACTTGTTAATTTATAGTAATTATTTGACATGAGAACGGTGTAAACCTTCGTTCTCTTTTTAAAGATACCCTAAAATAACTATTATAAAAAAACAAGTACAATTTAATATTAGAATATTTCTGCATAAAATTCCAATAATTATATTCTTGAATTTATTTTATTCCAATAAATTTAAGAGAAATTTATTGATTTATTTGCATGCGATACCTAGCAAAAAAACTGAAGAACCAACGAGTTGCCTCGTTTGATCCTCCAGTTGCTTTACAAATATTGCTTAAAATCATTTCAGTTAGTGCTGATAATTTATTTCGATGATTCGTTTGACTATCCTACATTATGTATCAATCTTACATGGTGGAAGTGTTAAAAGATCAAGCAGGATAGTCAGTCATTTTGTTGATTTAGCCATATATCTTTTCTTATCCGAATGGCACACTTGAGTGATGTAACTGAATTTTTAAGTCGCCATCCTCATCCATGATATAACCAAATGTGTATTCAACTTTGACTTCTTCGTTGGTTTCCCCAGAAGTAAAATAGTATACACCTGAAGAAATCGCTGTATCACCGTTCAAGATCGTGTCGTGATTATCAAAGCGGATATCTGTCCAAGGCTCTAAGGCAAATCCACCATCTTCTGCGATGTCCCCACCAACAAAATAAGATAGTGCTTCATCTTTTGTTCCACGAAATGGTACTTCCGCAGCTTTCGTTGGTTTGAAGAGTACTTGACCATCATCGTAAGCATAAAGGTTTTCCAGTGTCTCAAGCGCTTTTTCTTCGGCTTTTTCGTCACTTTCCAAGCTAGCTTCACCAATAGCGATAATATTTTCTGCCCATTCTTGTTGCGCTTCTTCCACATCTGAAAGAGTAATGACTGGTGTTTCCACCTGTGATTCATTTGTTGTACTAGTTGTATCTTCTCCTTGGGCAGATGTAGCGCATCCAGCCATTGTTAAAACTAAAGTTGATAAAAGTAATGTTTTTTTAATCATATAATTCCTCCTCTATAATTAAATTCTAACAGAAAACTCTTTTATTTAAAACTAAAAATATAACATACTTAAAACAAAATAAATAAATTAAACGTGTTATAATTGCCTAATTATAACATGCATATTTCATAAAAACATCATAATAAAATAACTGTTTTATTTTATTATTCTAATAACGTTTTATTATTTATTTCGTCGAAATAATTCTCGTTTGTATCATTCAGCAAATTTGCTTGTAATGTTATAAACAATCATTTATTCTTTTTCTCTTATGCCTCTTTCTCAATATTTGTTTCTTTACAAAAAAAGGTGGGATTTTCCTCCGCTCACATATTCGAAAATCGAATAAATGGCGGGAATAAAAGTAACTAATTCAGAAATAAGGCACCATCCACAAAAAATTGGACGAACAATTTTCGTGGATGGTGCCTTATTGATCGAGGCTAAACACTTCTGTCATGACCTCTTCTTTCTTATTTTAAGTGTTTGTTTGCAGGATTTTTCATTCGCATTTTGCCATCCTGGCACATATCCAGTAAAGGACATACTTCACAGCGGGGACTTCTAGCAGTACAGTGATACCGTCCAAAGAAAATCAATGTATGATGCGTTTTTACCCATAAATTTTCCGGCACCTTTTTCATCAATGTTTGTTCAACTTCTTGTACTGACGCATCCAATTTACAGATTCTTAGTCGTTTCGTCACACGTTCTACGTGAGTATCAACTGCTATAGCTGGCACCCCAAATGCATCCCCAAGCACCACATTTGCTGTTTTTCTACCCACACCAGGTAATGAGACCAACTCTTCTCTTGTCTGAGGGACCTGTCCTTCAAAATGATCAATCAACTGTTGCGCACATGCTTTAATGTTTTTCGCTTTATTCCGATACAATCCAATTGTTTTTATTTTAGGAATGATCTCTTCTAGTGGGGCTTTAGCTAACGCCTCAGGAGTTGGAAAAGCCTGAAATAGAGCAGGTGTTGCCTTATTGACCGAAACATCTGTCGCTTGTGCACTTAAAATGACGGCAATCAATAATTCATAAGGATTCTTATGCTGTAATTCTCCATGTGCTTCTGGAAACATCTCATACATTTTCTCAAAAGCTTCCATTGTACGTTGTTTACCTAACATATTACTCCCATTCTTCCAGCCAATTCTTTAATGATACTTTTGGCAGCTCTTCTTGTTGGGCTGGCTGATCGATTTCTTTTTGAAGCAGTTGCTGCTTTCTGCGTTTTTGATCTTCTTCTACTTGCTGTTTGGTTTTTAAATTTTTCCGTTCCCAAGATAATAAGATACGGTCGATATAATTGAAACTATACGCTTGGTTCAATACAGCCTCCCGTAAAGCTAGTTTCAAAATCTCCGGATGATAATGGTCCTCTTCCAACCACTGTCCGATCCGTTGGAATTCAATAGAGGATAACGGACGTCCAAACTCTTGTTCAAATAATTGATAGACTGAACGTGTCGTTTTTTCTTGGACTTCTTCTTCTTGCTTTAGAGAGTCTTTTTCTAATAATCTTTCTAAATGCACATACGTTGGTGTCAAATCATAGCGATCCGCTTTACGTCCATCAATAAGTGTAGTTTCGATCGCTATGAAATGACCACTGACCAATCGATTCAAAATTTGAAAAACTTTTTCTTGCTTGACGCCCATATTCTGGGAAATATTCATCAGATCCGGGAATGAATCTCCTTCTGATTGTGCCATATGCAACTGTAATATAAATAAAAATTCATCTGCTTGTAAGCCGATACGATGATAATTTTTAAGCAAAAGATTGGAAACGATCGTTTGACCAGCTTTTAAATAGTTTTCTAAATTCAACATTATTATCCCTCTCTTTAAAATTAGTATACGTAAAAACAAGAATTGAAGCAAGAAAGGATTATTTGAATTTTTTTAAAATGTTTTAGTGGTTTTTATATTTAGTTTTCACTTTTCGGAATATATGTATGCTAGAAAAAAAGCTGCTTGTATTAGTATATGCTCTCCTCTATGAAAAGGTCTCATATCTAATCTACAAGCAGCTTAGAAAATGACGCTCACGCTCGATAGAACGTTTATTATTGTACTTCGTCATCCGTTCGTAGCTCGTATGGTTGTCCTTCATACGTATACTCTGTATTCAATGTTCCATCATTTTCATCGGTATAGATCCGTCGACTAAACGGGAATTGATGGTCCTCCCCATCTGTTGTCTCATCTCCAGATAAAACGAATTCTTCTGCTTGAGTTTCATTTAATTGATTGATCACTTCTTCTGCTAATGAATCGATATCGATCGTTTCATTCCCTGTCACTTTTTTGTAATCTTCAATAAAATTATCCTGTTGTACAAAATATTCTTTTTCCATAATGATCCTCCTCTAGTCCAACTCACTACATCTGCTTTGTTGGAAATTAATTACATCTATTATTTTGACAAAAAAAACAAAGGAAAACAACTAATTGCAACTGGTGAAGTCTGCAACAAACCATTCCTGTCTCGTGAGAAATAAAACAAAAAGTGTCAATAAAAAATTTTGACCTTTAAATAGCCAGTTGAGTTCCAAAAAAAAGAACCATCTGGATACAATATCGCATCCAGATGGCTCGTCTATGACACTTTGACCAATTATTGAGCTGTCTCGATTTCTCCTAGAGCTGCTTGTGCAAGAAGATTCAAGTAGTTCCAAGGACGGTCAAAATGAGGTTGGAAGAAGAAGTCAGAAAGAGCTAAGTCTTCAACAGTCATTTTATTTTGAACCGCTAATGACATCGTATTAGCAGATTGAGTGATGTCGTATTTAGACATGAATTGTGCGCCTACGATACGATTTGTTCCTTTTTCATATACTAATTCCATCATGACTTTTTCAGTCGTTGGCATGAATTCTGGACGATAGTTATCTTCAAATAGTGTTGCTTGGACATCCAAGTTATTCATTGGGGCACTTTCTGTTGTTACACCTGTGGAACCGATCGTCCAACCGAATAAGTACAAACCAGAAGTTCCTTGTGTTCCACGATAAGCCATTTTTTGATCTGTTAAATTGTTTCCTACTAACAATCCTTGACGGACCGCATTTGTTGCTAAAGGAATGTAGTTTTGCGTACCACTTGGGTTATAATTGACAACTGCTGAATCGCCCGCTGCAAAAATATCTGGATTGCTTGTTTGCATGTACTCATTTACTTTGATTGCGCCGTTTGGCAATGTTTCTACTTTACCTTCTACTAATTTTGTATTTGGTCTGAAACCAACACACAAAATAACCATATCCGCATCAAATGTTTGGCTAGCTGTAGTTACTTGTTTTACTTTACCATTCTCATCTGGAATGAACTCAGAAACGTTTTCACCTAAAGCTAAAGTAACGCCACGATCGACTAATTCTTTTTCTAACACATCCGTAAATGGTTTATCAAGATATTTATTCAAGATACGATCTAAACCATCGATCAATGTCACTTCTTTGCCAGACTCGACAAACGCTTCGACTAATTCGATCCCAATATAACCACCACCAACGATCACTACTTTCTTCGCTTCTTCTGCTTTAGCAATGATTTCGTTTGCTTGGTTATAGTTTTTACATAAAAGAATATTTTCAGATTCGATCCCTTTGATTGGCGGGATGATTGGCCATGAACCAGTAGTCATTACTAATTTGTCATAAGAAACTGTTTCAGTTTCGCCAGTTTTTAAATCTTTCGCTGTGACTTGTTTGTTTTCTGTGTCAACATCAGTGACATCATGTTCCATTTTCACTTTCGCTCCTAACGAAGCTAACTCTTCAGGGTTTGAATAGAACAAGCCTGCTGGGTCTTTCACGACGCCTCCAACATACAATGCGATCCCACAAGATAAAAATGAAACATTGTCGTTACGTTCATAAACTGTAACATCTGCTTCTGGGTTGTTTTTTAAGATGCTTTTTACTGCTGCTGTTCCTGCATGGGTACAGCCGATTACTACTACTTTCATGTGTGTCCCTCCGATAAACGATTTGTCCTTTGACAATTTTTACTATAGCAAAATTAAAACGTATCCAACAGTTTTATGCTTGTGAATTCACAAGTGCTTACTTATCATATTTTGCGCATTTTCTATTTAAAACGCTGATAAATAAACGTTCTTTTTGTGATGTTTTAAACTAACACCTCTAAGCTTGTGAATGAATACGAAATCGCATAAAAAATCGCATAAATATTTTCACCTTTTTAAAACTGTTAGTGTGTTTTCCTCTTAATTTCACAGGAGTAGGTATCCCATGTTTTTCTACACGTCACAAATGAAAGACAAAAAAACATCAACAAAGTCATTTGACCTTATCGATGTTTCAGATGTTCGCACGATTTATTTTTTGCAATTCGGACATAGCCCATATAATTCTAAACGATGATCATGGATTTCAAAATCAGTTAAGCGCCCCGCCGCCATTTCAATATCTTCTAGCCCAGGATAATGAAAATCGACGATCGTCTCGCAATTTTGGCAAATCACATGATAATGTCTTTGTGAACTAAAATCAAATCGGCTTGATGCATCACCATATTTCATTTCTTGAACAAAGCCGATCGATGTGAACAATCGTAAATTATTGTAAACTGTTGCAACACTCATATTAGGAAAGCGATGCTCAAGCGCCTTGTAGATTTCATCTGCAGTTGGATGCGAACGATGCTCAATCAGATACTCTAAAACTGCGTATCTTTGCGGCGTAATCCGAATATTTTCTTTTTTCAGCTGCTCGATCGCCGCTTCTACTTTTTTATTTTCCATATAAACAAAACCCCACCTTATTGTTCTTTTATTATCATACTATTTTTATTTTTTTAAATCTACATATTATGGAAAGAAAAAGAAAAGAATTTTATAATTTTGCCTATTTTATGCAAAAAAAGTGTAAAATAACGGATGTTTCACCATTATTTCACACTTTTTATTCAGATTTTCACGTAGACTTACATATCCTGATACAATGGAGTAGACAAATAACGTTCTCCGTTATCAGGAATAATCGCAAGAACTTTTTTTCCAGCACCTAGTTCTTTAGCTACATTAAGTGCAGCTTCAACTGCGGCTCCTCCTGAAACACCCACTAAGATCCCTTCTTCTTGCCCCATACGGCGAGCTGTGATCATTGCTTGCTCACTAGATACTGATAAGACTTGATCATATACATTCGTATCTAACGTATCCGGGACAAACCCTGTCCCGATGCCTTGGATTTTGTGTGGACCAGGTTCTTTTCCTTCTAAAACGGCAGATTCGGCTGGTTCAACCCCAACGATCTTAAGCGCTGGATTGATCCGTTTTAATTCGTGTCCCGCACCGGTGATCGTTCCACCAGTACCGATTCCTGCAACAAACGCATCCAACCCATTCACACCAAACGCCGCTTGGATTTCTGGACCAGTCGTTTTTTCATGAACTAATGGATTAGCTGGGTTTTCAAATTGCAGAGGCAAGAAATACCCATTTTCTTCAGCCAGACGTTTTGCTTCTTTGATTGAACCACTGATGCCTTCTGTCCCTGGAGTCAAAATTAGTTCTGCTCCGTAGCCCTTCATCAATAAGCGACGCTCGATACTCATCGTTTCAGGCATGACAAGTTTCACATGATATCCTTTGGCTACACCGACCATCGCTAAACCAATACCAGTGTTCCCTGAAGTTGGTTCAATGATTGTATCACCCGGTTTCAATATTCCATCATGTTCTGCTTTTTCAATCATATTTAAGGCAATACGGTCTTTCACGCTTCCACCTGGATTGAAGAATTCCAATTTAACAAAAACATCCGCAGCTCCTTCTGGAACCATCTTATTTAATCGAACGATAGGTGTTTTACCGATCAATTCTGTGATCGACTGATAAATCTGTGTCATGTTTTTTCCCCCTTCATTTGCTTCTCTATTAATCATAATACAAAAGAGGTACTTCTGCGAGTGATTCTTACTGGAGAAGCAAAAAATAGAGACATATCATTGGATATGCCTCTATTTTTAAGTTGATATAAAGTTAGACATTGATTTCTTGTCCAACCAATAATGAATAATTTGACATCGTCATGCCATTTTTTGCCATCAGATCATCGACGGACATACCAAATTTTTGAGCAATATCCCAAAGTGTATCTCCAGAGACGACAGTATAAGTTTGGTTACTACTTGTCGTAGTCGTTGTAGAGGTTGTCGTACTTGTCGTTGTGGTACTTGTCGTACTAGTTGTTGTTGAACCAGTTGATGGTGTATCAAAGCGAGTCAGATTATATGTGCTGATCAATTCATTTAATTTGTATGCGTAATTAGGATCTGTTGCATAACGTCCAGTTAAATAAGCTGTTGCATCATAATAGCTGGTTGTATTACTTTTCCATACACCTGAATAATGATAATCGCCTGTCGAAAAACTAGTAGAACGTAAAACATTCGCATGATCTTGGAATGATTCCCAATAAGATGAATAGCGACGGAAAGGTTCGTTCATCGTTACCCATTGACCATTCAAATATTCTTGCGTATTCATATATACCACAGATTGACCTGCGCTACCTTTGACTCCAAATAAGTTGTAATATGGTGCACTTGATAATCCAGATGTACCATACGCACTTTCAAGTAATGCTTGTGCAATCATGACAGATGCATATAAGTCATTGCTTGCTGCAACTTCAGAAGCAGCCCATCCGATTTGATTGATAAATGCTTGCGGATCGGCAGAAGATGCGACATCTAACTCATCCGCACGTACAGTTTGTGGTGTTGCTGTGACCAACATTGGCCCAACTAATAGGCTTGTCCCCACTAAAGGTGCAATGGCTTTTTTATTGATGGTCATTTTCCTTTTGGGCCTATGGTGTCGAGCGCTACGGGTTCTCAGCTCTTGCATTCAAATTCCTCCTCAAATGAAACAGTAAATAAAACTTCCTCTTAAACGAAACTTAATCATTTAAATTATACGTTTTATTTTATTGAAACTCAAACGAATCTTCAATTATTTACTTTTTGTAATCTTCACGTAATCAAAAAGTAACACAAAAGTAACGACAATTATCCCTTTTTACTAATTTGTACCTAAAAAAAATAGAAAATTGGAGGCTTGGAAAAAATCTCCAAGCACTCCAATCGAACTGCTTTCAGTATTTGTCTATAATTGATTGAAGACGTTGACTACATTATCTACTGTAAAACCAAATTCTTCAAGTATTTTGTTTCCAGGAGCAGAAGCACCAAAGTGATCGATCGTGATCGTTTGACCTTCGATTCCTACATAACGTTCCCATCCAAATGAAGCAGCCGCTTCAATCGCAACACGCTTCGTCACTGCTTTTGGCAAGACACTTTCTTGATATTCTGCAGATTGTTGTTCAAACAAATCAAAACTTGGCATTGAAACCACAGAGACATCTTTTCCTTGTTCCGCCAATACTTTTTGCGCTTTGACCGCTAGATCCACTTCTGAACCTGTCGCGATCAAGATTCCTTCTGGTTGTTCCCCTTTAGCTGGAGACAAGACATAGGCACCTTTTTTAACCATATCATCCGCCACTTCTTTTGTTGTTGGAAGAACTGGTAGATTTTGACGACTCAAGACTAAGATCGTTGGTGTATCTGTCGATTCCATCGCAACTTTCCACGCCGCACGAGTTTCGTTCCCGTCCGCCGGACGTAAGACATGGACACCTGGCATACTTCTAACCGAAGCCAATTGTTCCACTGGCTCATGCGTCGGACCATCTTCACCAACTGCCACAGAGTCATGGGTCAAGACGAAAATAACTGGCGTGTTTTGGATCGCTGCTAAACGCACAGCTGGTCGCAAGTAATCGACAAAGACAAAGAATGTTCCCCCATAGATCCGGGTACCACCATGCAATTGGATCCCGTTCATCGCTGATGCCATCGCAAACTCACGAACACCAAACCAAATGTTGCGGCCTTCATAGTGTTCAGGCGTGAAATCTTTGTCTGCTGTCACCATCGTATTGTTTGATCCAGATAGATCGGCAGAACCACCCCAGAAGCTTGGGATCGCTTTTGATAATTCTTGGATGACTTCTTTACTTGAGACACGACTCGCTTGGCTTTCACCTTCGTCGTACGTTGGAAGTTCGGCATCCCAATTCTCTGGTAACTTCCCAGCAAAAGCATCTTCGAATTGTTGCGCTAATTCTGGATACGCTGCTTTGTATGCTGCGAACAGCTCACGCCAAGCATTTTCAGCTTTTTCGCCTTCTTCAACCATCGTTTGACGGAAGCGTTCCGCCACTTCTTCTGGTACGGTAAAGTCAGGGTATTCCCAACCATAGATCTCTTTGGCTTTTTGAATGCCTTCTAAGCCAAGTGGTGCGCCGTGGACCGCAGAAGTACCTTGGTTTGGTGCACCAAATCCGATGACCGTTTTCACTTCGATCAATGTCGGTTTGTCTGTTTCGGCTTTCGCTTCTTCAATTGCTTTTGAGATGGCTTCTAAATCATTGCCGTCTTTGACCAAGATATGTTGCCAACCATAAGCTTCATAGCGTGCGCCAACATTTTCAGTGAAGGCTTTTGAGGTTGGTCCATCTAAAGAAATATCGTTTGAATCGTATAAAACGATTAATTTTCCTAATTTCATATGACCAGCCATCGAACTTGCTTCTTGAGATACGCCTTCCATCAGGTCGCCATCGCCACATAACGCATAGGTATAATGATCAACGACGTTGAATTGGTCTTTGTTGTAGGTCGCTGCTAGATGCGCTTCTGCCATTGCCATCCCCACAGCCATTGCGATCCCTTGTCCTAACGGACCAGTCGTTGCTTCGACGCCGTCCGTATGGTTGACCTCAGGGTGTCCTGGTGTTTTTGACTCCCATTGACGGAATTGTTTCAAGTCATCAATCGTCACTTGGTACCCTGCTAAGTGCAACAAGCTATACAACATCGCTGAACCATGTCCCGCTGATAAGACAAAACGGTCACGGTCTGCCCAGTTTTTAGAAGTTTTCGGATTCACTTTCAAGTGTTTCGTCCAAAGGGCATAAGCCATTGGCGCGGCACCCATTGGTAACCCCGGATGTCCTGAATTTGCTTTTTGTACTGCATCGACACTCAATGTACGGATCGTATTCACACCAAGCTGATCAATTTTATCAAACAATGTAACCCCTCCTGTAATTTAGGTTTTTTTTACCTATATTTCTACTTCTAATTTTATAGTATCTCCTCTGAAAAAGCAACGACTTTTAGTTTTTTTTACTAAAACTTGCTATTTCGGTCGTGGAGGCCTTTTTTCTTCTGGATTTCTTTCAATTTATCTGGTGTGACATCATTTCCATCGGGATCAACCACTTTCATCCCTTCAATATGATGTCTCATGCCAGAACGAAAGGCTGTCAGATATGCTTCTCGTAATTCCTTTTGCTCTTTGACTTCAGCTGGTGTCAATCCTTCTGCTTTTTTCTTTTTAGCTAACTGATTGATACGTTCGATTTTTTCAGGCGATAACACAACTATTCCTCCTCGCTTTTGCTTCTCCTACATCTTATATAAAAAACGAAAAAAAAACAACTACATCAATAGTCTTTAATGCGAACATTTGTTTGAAATCATGTATTTTCTATGGTACTATTTAGTTATCAAGTGAAAGAAGGTGTACCTTGTGGCCCGACAAACTGAAACAAGACAAATCGAAGTCTTACGATATATTCACGAACAAGTGACCCAAAAAGGCTATCCACCGACTGTCCGTGAGATCGGAGAAGCTGTTCAGCTTTCTTCCACATCGACAGTCCATGGTCATCTTGCCCGATTAGAGAAAAAAGGCTTTATTCAAAGAGACCCTACGAAACCACGTGCCATCGAATTGACGCAACAAGGATTATCGAAAATTGGGATTCGCCCAACGACGATCCCTGTTCTCGGCGTTGTTACTGCCGGAGAGCCGATACTAGCTGTCGAGGAAGCTTCTGACTTCTTTCCAGTCCCACCAAACCTTTCCTCAGAAGAAGGCAGTCTGTTCATGTTGACGATCCGAGGAGAAAGTATGATCAATGCTGGGATATTGGATGGCGATAATGTCATTGTCCGTAAACAAGAAACTGCACAAAATGGTGATATCGTGATTGCGATGACTGCAGAAGACGAAGCAACTTGCAAACGGTTCTATAAAGAAAGAGATCATTTTCGTTTGCAACCCGAGAATGATTTACTGGAACCGATCATTTTAGATGAGGTGTCGATCTTAGGTCGTGTCGTTGGTCTGTACCGTAGTCATATTTATTGATAAGAAAAGAAAATTCAGTTATTTATTTACGAGCTTGAGATCATGATCTCAAGCTCGTCTTTTCCTCTTTTAGTAGATATCTTTGTTCTTTTTGAACTTCCCTCTTTACAAACCGAACAAAAGTTCGTATAATAATGATACGAACTTTTGTTCGCATTCTATAAAGAGGTGAAAATCATGAAATCAATGAGACGTTTTGGTTTAGTATTGATCGTTTTGTTTTTAGGTATTATTATTGGTAATTTTGGTCTACGTACAGCGCTGTTGGTTTTTGTTCCTTTGTTTACATTGTGGTTTATGTTGTGGGATGAAAAAAAATACCGTCAATCACAACGTCGTCAATCCCATGAAGACTCCTTCTATCACGAAACCTATTACAGCTCCAGGCACTCGTAAAAGTAAATAAGATCGCTTCTATGAAAATTCCGTCCAAGCAAACGATGATCGCTCGTTTGCTTTTTTTTAACGACAAACTGACTACCTACTCCTTGCACATATTTGTTCTATCAATAAATTGAGGCTACTCATCCAACGAAAATCCCCTTCCGCAAACGATTCATCCGTTTGTGGAAGGGGGTTTTCTGTTCAATATTTTATTTGATTAATACTCCATCAAAGTAATCATGTCGTAGCCTTCGATTTTGTCACGACCATGCAAGTCCATCAACTCGATCAAAAAGGCACAACCCACAACAACTCCGCCAAGCTCTTCGATCAATTCGATCGTTGCTTTGATCGTTCCACCTGTTGCTAATAAGTCATCACAGATCAAGACTCTTTGTCCTGGTTGGATTGCATCTTTGTGCAGCGTCAAGGTATCTGTCCCGTATTCAAGTCCGTAAGTCACTTCGATCGTTTCACGAGGTAATTTTCCTTTTTTACGAACAGGAGCAAAGCCCACGCCTAATTCGTAAGCCACTGGACACCCTACGATAAATCCACGTGCTTCTGGTCCAACGACCATATCGATACGTTTTTCTTTCGCATAATCAACGATTTGCTTCGTTGCTTCACGATAAGCATCTCCATCAGCCATCAATGGCGAGATATCTCTAAATATAATTCCTTTGGACGGATAGTCAGGAATACTGGCAATATAATTTTTTAAATCCACTTTATTGTTTCCTCCTAGGTTGTTAACCATTTTTTTATTGTGGGAATGTCACTTAATAGTAAGAATTCCTCTGATTTGATTTTTTTCAATCGCTCCTGATAGCGGTCACTTGCAGTCAATGGATGACTCGCCGGATCTGCGACTTTCTCCAAAACACCATTGTTTATTGTAACAAACTTCAACTCAAAAAACACCTGTATCATAAAAATTAATAATTTTTGTGGAATTTTTAAATAGTTGGCCATTGCACCTAATTTATGTCGGATATCGATCCGTTCTTGCGCATGGATCAATTTGAAGAGTCGAGCATATTGTTCTCTTGTTCCTACACCGTTCAAGTATGCTTCATCAACAGAAATACCTAAAAAGTAAACTCGGCTAAAGGACCCAAATGATAAGATCTCTTTCAAGTCGGTCAAATCGGTTGGACAATCGATCACGACTAATGCGTTTGGGTCATTTTCCTGAATCCATGATTGAATCATTTCTTTATCTGTCCAATGAATGATGTGTTTTTGTATCGACTTATTTAGTTCTTTGATCGATGCTTCATCAAAAGCTAAATAAATCGGATGTTCGATTTCATTTGCTAGCGTTCGGTAACGTTTTGCTCGCCAATCAAACACTTGCAATCCTTCTACTGCAAAGTCGGAAACCATCAGCTGTGGTTTTTTGCGTCCATTCCACTCATTGATCGATAACTGTCCTACAATATCAAGTGAATCATCTACAAATTCGTTTTCTTGTGGGCCAAAACCAAACGCGACAGCATCTAATTGACTATCTTCATCCACTAAAGAAAGCTTCAAGTGCTGTTGGTTCGAACCGATTCGTTTTACATTTTGGACAGCAACCTGTTTGAATAAAAAGTTAGGTACAGGATTATCTGTTCCGAATGGTGCCAGTGATTTCAATGTAGCGATTTGTTCGACCGTCACATCTTTTGGCGAGACGACCTCATCGATCGTCAACGCAGGACCCTTGGACAAGTCGATTTTCTTTTCTTCTATATAGGCATTCATCCGTTCTTGTAATTGGGGGATATTTTCCGCTGGCATCGTTAAACCGACTGCTGCGTGATGGCCACCAAAAAATGTAAACAATTCACGCATCTCATTCAGCATATCGAAAAGATTCAACGCTTCGATACTTCGACCTGATCCTTTTGCAACGGACTGGTCTTTGATGCCAAGCACGATTGTTGGTTTGCCTGTTTGATTCATGATTTTTCCTGCGACGATCCCTAGTACCCCTTCATGCCAACCTGGATGTGCTAATAAATGGATCTGGTTCTCTTCATTGATCATCGCTAATGCTTCTGAGGTGATTTGCTCAACGATTGCTTTACGTTCTTCATTGACCGTTTGTAACTGCTCGGCTAATGTCTGAGCTTGACTTTCGTCGAATGTGGCTAGTAATTCAACCGCTGGATTAGGGTCTCCCATCCGACCGATGGCATTCAAGCGCGGGGCAATCGAAAAACCGATCATCGTTTCATCCGCTTCATTCGCACGTACACTACTTTTCGCAAACAGTGCCTGTAAGCCTACTCGCTCGGTATGACGAATTGCCTCTAAGCCTAACGCCACTAGCGTCCGATTCTCATCAGTCATAGAGACAAGGTCAGCGATTGTGCCAATTGCGACTAAATCTAAAAATTCTGCTGGTGGTTCTTCCAACAAAGCGGTCGCTACTTTAAATGCGACACCGACACCTGCTAATTCTCCAAAAGGATAATTGCCTTGTGGATGGCGGGGATGGATGATTGCATAAGCCGTCGGTAATTCACTAGGCAACTCATGATGATCTGTCACGATCACATCTACTCCCTGCTGTTGTGCATAAGCAATTGCTTCATGCCCAGCTACCCCATTATCGACAGTCACGATCAGTTGGGTACCTGCGGCTATTTTCTCTTGATAAACGGTTAGATTAGGTCCATACCCATGTTCAAATCGATTAGGTAAAAAGACTTCCACTTGGGCACCAAGCAATTCTAACGTTTCTTTCATGACGGTCGCACTGGTGATGCCATCTGCATCATAATCTCCGTAAACTAAGATTTGTTCACCATTGATCACGGCTTCTTGGATACGGCTGATTGCCTTGTCCATATCAAACATCAAATATGGATCATGCAACTTTTGCTCTTTTGGATGTAAAAACCGATGGATACTTTCTTCCTCTCGGTATCCTCTTTGCCATAGCAATTGCCCGATCAGAGGAGACAATCCTTGTTGTTTGATTATTTGGATAAAAGATTCAGAAGGTGTTGTTTCATTGACCTTCCAATCAAAATTTGCTCGTCTCACATACTCACCCCTAACTTAGTCATTATAGCAAACGTCTTCTCTAAAAAAAAGAATTTCAGAAGATTAGATTCTGACATCACTAACTTAAATAAACCAAAGTAGACAAAACAGATTCGTTTGCCTACTTTGGTTGCCTTTTAGAAATTGAGTAATAAATCCTCTATTTGATTTTTGATACAGTGATTTCTACCACTTTATTCTATTTACTTTCAAAAAAACATCAGCTATCCATGATCAATCAAAGTAATTGACGCTTTGCTTTGGTGTTTGAGAAGGTGATTCAGAAGGTGTTTGCATTTGTTCGATCTGTATTTGCTTTGCTTGTAATTCTGCTTGATAGGCCGCTTCAAGTTCCGCACGTTCATTTCGAAATTGTCTTTGTTGTTCTTCTGTCGCCTCTTCGATTTTCTTTTGGATATCTGCTTGGTTCTCTGCTAATTCTTTTGTTAATTGTTTTAATTGTTTCTTTTGTTGCCATAGTGTCGTAAAGGCTGTTAAAAATACAATCAATGCACCAATCAATGCTGAACCAATGATCACTAGAATCAATGGCGCATTAAAAGAAGCAAAGCCAAAGCTTACAGGAACATTTTGATTGTTCAATACAGCGAACACGACAATGACAAGTACAAGTAAAAAACCAACGATCACACTACCTTGCTTTTTCATTTACTTCACCTACTTTTTATTAAAAATTCCACCTGCAAAATAATCCCCAATGGTTGGGAAAAGTGCATAAAATTTAGACGCGATTTCTAACAATACCGGTTGATTGATCTCACGTTTCGGATGTTTCATCGCTCGCACGATCGTTTGCGCCAATTTAGTTGAATCCAAAACTAAGTGACCGACTTTTTCCAAATAGCTACCACTTGGATCAGCCTTATCAAAAAATTCCGTTTCGATTGGTCCGGGATTTACCGTAGTGACCGCGACTCCTAGTGGCTTCAACTCTAAACGTAACGCATTTGAAAAGCCCAAAACAGCAAATTTTGTAGCGGAATAGATCGTAGATTTAGCTGTCGCCATTTTTCCTGCCATGGATGCCACATTGATGATATGTCCTTGGCGTCTTTCTGCCATATCGATCGCAAATTTTTGTGTCAATACCATCATCCCCAAGACATTGACTTCGAACATATCGTAGGCTTTTCCTAAGTCAAAGGATAAGAAATCCTCAAAGATACCAAATCCAGCATTATTGACTAAGATATCAACACGACCGACCTCAGTCATCACCTTGTCGTACAATTCATCTACGCTGTCAGGATTACTAACATCTAGTTGAAACGCGTATGCTGGTTTTCCACTTAGTTCTTGACAAACCGCCTTCACTTCGCCGATTTGTTGGATTCTTCTTGCACATGTGACAACGATTGCTCCTTGTTTTGCTGCTTCATAACAGATTTGTGCACCTAAACCACCAGAGCCACCAGTGACTAAAACGACTTTATTTTCTAAATTCAACTTTTTTCCTCCTCTTGAAACGGAACATCCACAACCTCAAAATCTTTCATGACTTTTGTATTTGGAAAGATTTCTTGTGCTTCTTGTTCAAGTTCTTGTGTTGCTTTTCCTAGATATCTCGCACTGATATGGGTCAGTAATAATCTTTGGACATTTGCTTCTTTTGCCACTTCTGCGGCTTGATGAGTCGTTGAATGGAAATAATTATGGGCCATTCTCGCCTCGTTTTTATTAAACGTACTTTCATGCACCAAGACATCTGCGTTTTTTGCTAATATAACAGAATTGGTCGTTTTTCGAGTATCTCCTAAAATGGTCACGATTCGGCCTTTTTTATCTGGACCGACAAAATCACGTCCATTGATGAGCTGGCCATTGTCTAATTGGACCGTCTCCCCTTTTTTTAGTTTTCCATAGATGGGACCAGCTGGAATATTCAGTTCTTTAAGCTTATCCACTTGTAATTCGCCTTTGTGATCATGCTCAACGATCCGATATCCGTAGCTTTCGATGCCATGGCTTAATTTTTTTGCATACACAGAAAAGTGTGCGTCTTCAAAAATAGCTTGATCTTCTGATAAATCAATAAAAACAAGGGGGTAGCCTAATTTTGTTTGAGAAATCGTCAGCGCATTGCGTACAAATGCTTCCGTTCCTTTAGGGCCATAGATTTCTAATGGTGTTTCGCCCCCCTGAAAAGAGCGACTACTGATTAAACCTGGCAAACCAAAAATATGATCCCCATGGAGATGAGTGATAAATATTTTTTCTATTTTTCTTGGACGGATATTTGTTCGTAGAATCTGCATTTGCGTGCCTTCCCCACAATCAAACAACCAAATCTCATTTCGCTCGTCCAAAAGTTTCAATGCGATACTTGAGACATTTCGATGTTTAGCAGGAACCCCTGCGCCTGTACCTAAAAATTCTAGTTCCATAATTTACCTAACTTTCTATTCATTCTTATTAATTCTAGGGTAAAATCAGCCGACAATCAACTGAAATTCGCAGGATTATTTTTAGAAGACTGTCCCTATAAATGAAAAGAGTGAATAAGTACCACTATTCTTACATCCATTCTTTTTATCGTTATTCAGAAGGCGTAGTATCCTCTGAGCTATCGGTTGGCTTTTTGTGCTTTTCATCCCAATTTTTCTGCGCTGTTTCTTTTGCATGTTTTTCTACCTCAGTTGCATCATGAACGTCTTGTTCTACTTCTTCATAATCCAATCGAGTGATTTCTCCACCTAATTCCATCATCACAAGTTGATTCAATGGTCGGTTGTCCTCTTCTTCTGCGATCAAGATCAGACCGGTTGCGCCTTCACCGATCTTATTACCGACAAAATCAAACACCGTTTGTGCATCTTTGATTTCCTTCGCATCTTGGCTGGCACCGATCATTCCGCCTGCAAACCATCCTAGTAAGATCCCTAATGGGCCACCTAAAACGCCAACTAGCATCCCGATCAGACCACCTTTAGAGGATTTATTATTGCCAGTAAAATCTAAAAAGTCTTCAATTTTGAATTGATGGGCGCCATTAGATTGATGGCTGATGACCGCCATTTGTTCGCCTTTGATCGCTCTCGTCATGTGAAGCTTCTTGATTTCGGAAAATGCTTGGTAAGCTTGACTTTCTAACTCAAAATTCAATATGATCACTCGTTTGCTCATGGAGATCGCCTCTTTCTCATTTTCTTTTAGTGTACCTTGGAATAAACAAAAATAAAAGGGAAAACCTTTAAAAAATAACGCAGTATACAAAAAAAGGAGTATGACATTCGTCAACTCCTAAAATCTGATAAACGTTTTAAAAAAACTACTCCTAAGAGAGTAAGCCAAAACTTGAAAAAATGAACGATTATTTTCTCAAATTTCGCCTTACTACTTGGAGCTGAACGACTACCTAGTCACCTAGATATGTGGTGTACCAAAAAATTATTCGACAAATTCAAACTCAAACTCACCAATGCGGACCAAGTCACCATCTTTTGCACCTCTAGCACGCAAGGCTTCATCGACACCCATCCCACGTAATTGGCGAGCAAAACGCATCACCGTTTCATCGTGGTCAAAGTTAGTCATTTGGAATAACTTCTCGATCTTCTCACCTGACAATACCCATGTCGCATCTGGTTCACGATCGATCGTAAATTCAGGACCTTCTGGATTGAAACCATAGTGCACAGTTTCTTCTTCGATCTCTTCCTCGTATAATGGGAATTCTGGTGTTACTTCTAATAGATCAGCTGTCGCATTCAGTAACGCATCCAGTCCTTTACGAGTCACACCGGAGATTGGGAATACCGGCAGGTCATCGGCAAATTCATCTTCTTTGTTTTTATTTAATTGTTCTTTGAATTTCACTAGATTTTCTTCTGCATCTGGCATATCCATTTTATTTGCTACAATGATCTGTGGACGCTCTAACAAGCGCAGGTTATGAGAAGACAACTCATGGTTGATCGCCAAGTAATCTTCATAAGGATCGCGCCCTTCCATTCCACTCATATCAATGACATGCAAAATGACACGAGTACGCTCGATATGACGCAAAAATTGTGTGCCTAATCCGACGCCTTGTGAAGCTCCTTCGATCAGTCCTGGAAGATCCGCCGCTGCAAAACTACGTCCGTCACTTGTAGTGACCATTCCTAGATTTGGCACAAGGGTAGTAAAATGATACGCACCGATTTTTGGTCTTGCCGAAGAGATCACAGAAAGCAAGGTCGATTTCCCAACCGAAGGAAAACCTACGAGACCTACGTCTGCTAGTACTTTTAATTCTAATTCGATTTTACGTTCTTGGCCGGGTTCGCCGTTTTCAGCAATTTCCGGGGCAGGGTTTCTTGGAGAAGCAAAACGGATATTTCCGCGACCGCCGCGGCCACCTTTTGCTACTACCAATGTCTGACCATCTTCGATCAAATCTCCTAAGAGTGCCCCTGTTTCTGCATCACGTACAGTTGTTCCTTGAGGGACTTTGACATACGTATCATCAGAACCACGTCCATGCATCCCTTTACTCATGCCATTTTCACCGGGCTGAGCCTTAAAGTGACGGTTGAAACGGAAGTCCATCAACGTGCGTAAGCCTTCATCAACGACTAAGATCACATCGCCTCCTTGACCGCCATCACCACCAGCCGGTCCTCCATCAGGTACATATTTTTCTCTACGAAACGCAACCATCCCGTCTCCGCCTTTACCAGCCTTCACGTCGATTGTTACTTGATCTAAAAACATGGACATATTATCGTCCTCCTATTTCCTTTTATCTATTCTAACTATACTGACTACCTGAATTTCCACAATAAACACAAGTCCTGTCTATTTTATCGGTGAATGGCCCGTTTGTCCATCATTAAACTGAAAGTTTCACGGAAATACCTGACTCTTTCTTTATTTTACTGCAAGAACGAATGGAGACAAAATAAAACGTTGTGACCAAAAGTTTCAAGAAAGTTCTTAAAGTTCTTTAAGAAACACTTTGGTCACAACAGTTATTTTACATATTTTTCTAGGAAACTACTTACAGTCTTTTGATAATTCTCAGGATCGATCGAATATGCTTTGGCATGCTCTGCTCCTGGGACGATATATTTTTCTTTTGGTCCGTTCGTCGCTTGGTAGACTTTGTCCAACATTTCATAAGGAACAAAGGTATCCGCATCCCCATGGATAAACAGCATCGGTAATTGGTTTTTTTCTAATTGTTTGATCGCATCAGCTTCCCCAAAGAAATAGCCGGCTCTGATTTTTGTCATCAAACTGGTTACTTGGATCAGTGGGAACGGTGGTAAGCTAAATAATTCATTGAGCTGATAAGCCAATTCTTCGTTAACAGAGGAATAACCGCAATCTTCGATGATCGCTTTAACATTTGTAGGCAGTGATTCTCCGCTAGTCATCATCACCGTCGCTGCCCCCATACTAATACCGTATAGAACGATTTCTTCCGATTGACCGTTTGTTTCAAGCACTTGATCGATCCATTTCACATAATCTTTCCGTTCGTGCCAGCCAAAGCCGATATAATCCCCTTCACTTTTTCCGTGTCCACGGGCATCAGGTACTAATACGTTATAGCCAAGATCATGGAACATCTTTGCGTAATTTGCCATCGTTTCTGCATTGCCCATATATCCATGAGCCACAATCGCCGTCTTATGACTGTCTGTTGCTGGTAGATAAATGGCTGATAGCTTCAACCCATCCGTAGATGTCTGTTGCCACTCTTTACGATTGTCAGGGTTCGCAAACCAAGATTGTGCACTCGATTCTTCATTTGTTTTTGTTGTGCCAGGAGTATCGCCTTCTAAAAAGTCTTTTTCTGAAGGAACAACGGCATAGTTATAAAAATAATTACCCGCAAAGACTAATACGACTGTCACGAGTAATGTCACGCCGATTAAAATTTTGATCCAAAGTTTCATCTTATACCTTCCTTGCTTTTACATTGATATACTATCTAAAATTAGTATAAACAAAGAGGACGTGTGATGCAATCTAGAATAAATAATAATCGTCATTGAAAAGCCCCGTAAAGCTCTGATCGCTTTACGGGGCTTTTCAATATTTATAATTACACAATTATTTGCTTTCGATCAACTTGAAGTTTGACCATGGTTTCAAGAAATCAAGTAAGAATAACTCATCGTCTGAGATACGTCCGACGACGTTCACACGTCCATCATTCTTCATTTCTTTTAAGGCAATTTGTGTTTCGCCTTTATATTGACCATAGCCAACGTTATCGATCAATACATCCCCACGGGTCATATCTTTCGTATTATGCGCTGGGAATGGTTTGTCTTTGTAATAGATACGTGTCATCGTTGAACGCAAGATATACTCTGAGCGATCCCCACGATAACTATGAAGGTTGTCGAATAGACAAATACGTTCGTCTTCTGTGATATCGTCTGCTACATCCACTTTTAATGTAGGATAACTTGCAAAGAAGGCTTCAGACATTGCGCGTAATTCCTCTTCACTCGCATAAGCATTCCCTACAGAGATATCATCGATCAAACCTGTCAACATCAGGTGTTTGACTTGTGTTGCGATCTCAAGATCACGATGGTCTTCTAATGAGCAAAGTCCGTCTTGAGTCGGCCATGGACCAAAGTCAGCAGTTTGTGAATTTACGAAAGCCATCGTATTCAAATTATATTTACGGAATTTCTCCGAACAAGCAACAAAATGTTCATAGCCTAAGCCGGAATAACGATGAGGGTAGAAGTTATGTGAACCTAATAAGTTATCTGTGTTCGGCGAATAGCTCATGATATTGTCAACATAATTCGTACCTGAACTCATGTTGATCTCGATTTTGATATTGTATGGATTACGAGTCATTTTTGCTTCTTCAGCTCCAGTAAATCCAATATCAAGACGAATGCCGTCGGCGCCCATCTCATCAAAGAACGATAGATCATCATATGAGATCTCTAACTGTTCAAATAATGCTGGATTGATATCCACCATGACTTCCATCTCTAATTGATTGGCATAATCGACTACCTTTTTAAAGTCTGCTAAGACTTTTTCTTTATCGTCTGCAATTTGTAATAAACTTGTGAATACACGTTTAAATCCGTATTTATGTGCTAAATCTAAATATTCTTTGTCCTTTTCAAACGTTGAACGTTCAGGATAAATTGAAATTCCTAATTTTCCCATGTGTTGATACCCTCCTGGATGTGCGTTTTTGTATCCACTTACATTATAACAAACCGCTTTCAAATGGTCTACACCTTTTGCTATTTATTAAATAATTTCGCTTATTGTTCGAAAAAGTGTAGGTATTTATCTGATAATTTGCTATCATTAAAGATAACAACGAACAAAAAAAGAAAGGAATTACTTATGAAACACAAAAAATTATTTTTAACTATGAGTATGGCTGCAACGCTATTATTTGCAGCTGGTTGTACGTCGAACGGTTCAGATACCGCCTCTTCAAGTACGAAAGAATCTACAGAAAAAACAACAGAGACTAGCACTGTAGAAAGCATCGATTTAAATTCTTTAGAGTTACCTCAATTGAATACAGAAGTCGCTGATAACGAAGATCTAGTTGAAATGGTCACAACTAAAGGAACAATCAAGATCAAACTATTCCCAGAGCTTGCACCAAAAGCTGTGGAGAACTTTATGACTCATGCTAAAGATGGCTATTACGATGGCGTCACTTTCCATCGTGTCATCCAAGACTTTATGATCCAAGGTGGCGATCCTGAAGGGAACGGAACTGGCGGAGAAAGTATTTGGGGAGAAGGTTTCGAAACGGAGATCTCAAACCAACTGTATAACATCCGCGGCGCCCTTTCAATGGCTCGTACACAAGACCCGAATAGTAATGGCAGCCAATTCTTCATCGTACAAAACTCTGATGACATGCATGATGGTTTATTGAAAGATGATTACCCACAAGCTATCATTGACGCTTATAAAAATGGCGGCTACCCTAGCTTAGATGGTGAATACACTGTCTTTGGTCAAGTCGTTGAAGGTATGGACGTCGTTGATGCAATCGCTGCTGTCGAAACAGATAGCTCAGATAAGCCAAAAGAAGATGTGAAGATCGAAAAAATCAACATCTTACAGGAAGCAAAATAAACACACATTTGAACACTTCGAGGTCGTGACAGAAGTGTTCAGCCTCGAGAAATAAGGCGCCATCCACGAAAATTGTTTTTCAAATTTTTGTGGATGGCGCCTTATTTTCGAAGAGGTTACTTTTGTTCCCGCCGTTTATTCGGTTATAGGTGGGTGAGATGAACGAATATCCCACTCCCTTTTTTACTAAAAAAACTTTTGATGGCTGGGACTTTACAACTATTTTTTATATTTTCGCTAAAAAATAGTTTTTTTATTTTCATCTTTAGTAAAACTTAACATTTTCAAAACAGTCTTAAATAGACAAAAAAAGATCATCTAAGAATAGAAAACTATTCAGAAGATGATTCTTTTTTGCGGAAAGCTACTTTCCGCTCCCCTATTGCCATATCTATTGCTATTTTTAGAACCTCTCTATGGGTTCCTAAAGTTTATTTTTATCTTTATGCTTGCTCATTGACGATAAATGTAAATTCACATTCACACACTTTTTTATCGTCAACAAAAGCTTCAGAAATCGCAGTCCCTACAGGTCCTTTCATTTTGATGATCTCAAAATGACACTTCATCACATCTCCAGGAACGACTTTTTGGCGGAATTTTGCTTTGTTGATCCCACCGATATACGCACGTTTGCCTAGGAACTCTTCTGATTTTAAAATCAAGATCGAACCTGCTTGTGCAAGGGTTTCTAGGATCAACGCTCCGGGCATGACAGGATTGTCAGGGAAATGACCTTGGAAAAAATCTTCATTGATCGTTACATTTTTTGTTGCAATGATCTTCTTTCCTGAATCGATCGAATCCACGTAATCGATGTAACAAATTGGGTAACGGTTTGGAATAAGATCCATTACTTCCGTTGCTGATAATGCGTATGACATAGTTTACTCCTTCTTTCGGGCAATTGCCGTAATCAATACTTTGATTATCAAAGTATCATATTCTTGATTATTTGGCAATCATTTTTTATTCATCAAAAAAATAGTTTGACAATCAAAGCATTTTACTGAATAATAAGAAATCAAGAAGTTATTTTTTTGCACTTATATTATCGTCAAACAAAACTTTTATTGAATCAAAGGAGTGTCTATATGTCTTTTTTAGAAGGAAAAAAAATCGTGATCATGGGTGTTGCGAATAAACGCAGTATTGCTTGGGGTTGTGCAGAAGCAATGATGCAACAAGGCGCTGAGATCATCTATACGTACCAAAATGAACGGATGAAGAAATCGCTAGTCAAATTAGTCGGTGAAGATGCCTTCACTGTAGAGTGTGATGTTGCTAGCGATGAGAGCATCGAAAAAGCGATGGATACGATTGGTGAATATGCCGGTGAGATCCATGGTTTGGTCCACGCTGTTGCTTATGCCAACAAAGAAGAGCTTTCAGGTAACGTTTCTGATATTTCAAGAGATGGTTATCAATTAGCACAAGACATCAGCAGTTATTCATTGATCGCTGTATCGAAGTATGCCCAAAAGTACTTAGCTCCCAACAGCGGCATCGTAAGTATGTCTTATCTTGGTTCACAACGAGCGATCCCTAACTATAATATGATGGGAATCGCAAAAGCTTCACTAGAAGCTGCCATTCGCTACTTAGCCGCTGAATTCTCACCTAAAGGAATCCGCGTCAATGGGATCTCAGCTGGTGCGATCAAAACATTAGCAGTGACTGGTGTGAAGGATTACCAAAAATTGATCGAGTTATCCGAATCACGCACACCTGATCAACAAGGTGTGACGATCGAAGAAGTCGGAAACACTTGTGCTTTCTTGATCAGCCCCCTATCTAGCGGGATCATCGGCGATATCATTTACGTAGATAAAGGTGTTCACTTATCTTGATCCAATAAAAAATCAGCCCTCCAAAGTGAGAGCTGATTTTTTTGTAGTTATTTTTAAAGCCTGTCATTATTCGACGACTTCGATCCATCCTTCTGGTGCTTCGATATCCCCAAACTGGATACCCGTCAATTCTTCATATAAGCGCTTAGTTACTGGTCCTACTTCTGTCTCACTGTAAAAGACATGTAAATCATTTTTATAGTAGATTCCACCAATCGGTGAAATCACCGCTGCGGTCCCACACGCACCTGCTTCTGCAAATTGATCAAGTTGATCGATGTAGATATCTCCCTCAACTGCTTTAAGCCCCAAACGTTCTTCCGCAATCTGCAACAAGGAATACTTCGTGATACTTGGTAAAATCGAAGGCGATTGCGGTGTGATGAACTGATTGTCTTTAGTGATACCAAAGAAATTCGCCGCGCCGACTTCTTCAATTTTTGTGTGCGTCGCTGGATCTAGATAAACGCAATCTGAATAATTTAATTCTTTCGCTTCAGTCCCTGGTAATAGACTTGCTGCGTAGTTCCCTCCTACTTTGGCAGCTCCTGTTCCATTAGGTGCCGCTCGGTCATAGTCAGAAACGATAAAGTTCGTTGGTTTTAATCCACCTTTGAAATAGGCTCCTACAGGCGTACAGAAAACAACAAACAAATACTCAGGCGCTGGATGAACACCAATGTTTTCTCCAACCCCGATCAGGAAAGGACGTAAATATAGCGTTGCTCCTGAACCATAAGGTGGCACAAAGGCTTCATTTGCTTTTACGACTTCTTTCACTGCATCAACAAACATTTTTTCTGGAACCATGGGCATCAATAAACGTCTGGCACTCTGGTTCAAGCGACGACTGTTTTGCTCTGGACGGAACAAATTGATCTTTCCATCTTTTCTGCGATAAGCCTTTAATCCTTCAAAGCACTGTTGGCCATAGTGAAGTGCGGGCGATCCTTCATGAAGTGACAGATAATTATCCTCGGTCAATTCGCCTTTTTCCCACTCTCCATCTTTCCATTTGGCAACGTAGCGCCAAGGTGTTTTGATGTAAGAAAATCCTAAGTTATCCCAATCTATTTGCATGTTCATACCACCAATCGTCAGTTTTGAAATATTTTAGCACTATCTCTCCCATTTGTCATCGTTTATTTTAACCACTTGTTATTGCAAATGTGATTGGTAGCTTATCTAATGATTTATTTTGATTTTTATGCTGTTCTTGTTACAATACAAAAGAGACTAATTAGAAAAGGGGATTTTATGTTTTCATTCATTGCAACAGCAGAAACAACAAGCTCAACTGGAGAAAATTTGACTGATCAAGCGGTCAGTCAACTCAATGCGTTCCAACGTTTTTGGAATAATATTGATTGGGATGGGATTTTTTCTACAATGATCCAAAAAGGATTATTCCTTATTTTTTTGATTATTCTTTTTGGCCTCATCAATCGAATCGGTAAATACTTGATCGACAAATCTTTTAAACAATATTCAAAAAAAACCGTTCTTAACGGTAGTCGCTTAAAAACGTTACAAAGTCTTTTAAATACCATTTTCAATTATACGATTGGCTTTTTCTTTATTTATGCCATCCTATCCGTGATCGGTGTGCCGATTGGTTCACTATTAGCCGGAGCAGGGATTGCCGGAGTAGCCATCGGTTTAGGGGCACAAGGCTTTATGAGTGATGTGATCACTGGCTTCTTTATCATCATGGAACAACAAATGGACGTTGGGGACTATGTCAAATTAACGAATCTTACGATCGAAGGCACCGTGGTATCCGTTGGTATCCGGACACTGCAACTCAAAGGTGTTGACGGCACCGTTCATTTCATTCCAAACCGTAGTATCACAACGATCAGTAACCTCTCTCGTTCCAATATGCAAGTCGTTCTTGATATTCGGATCGTTCCGGAAGAAGGCTATGATAAGATCTATGAGATCATTCAAAAAGTTAATGAAACGTTAGCTGTAAAATACGAAGAGGAATTACAAACTGAGCCATCGATCTTTGGATTGGTCGATATCGGCAACAGTAACTTTGCGATTCGGACGATTTGTTACGTTTTAAATGGTAAACAGTTCGAATTGAAAGAAGAATTTTTGAGTTCTTACGTCAAAGAACTGACAGCTGCCGGTTACAGCATCCCAAATACACCGATCGTGTTGAAATAGTTTATGTAATGTCTATTCTGGGAGTGGGACATTAGCCCTCTCCTACCATCTAAAACCGAATGAACAGAAGTGTTTAGGTTTGACCTCTTTTTTTAATCATTAGAAAAATGTCTAAAATGACTAAATTATTTGATTCTCAGGACAAACTTTATTCCCAATCTTGCCATTCCTTAATACTGCAAATGAAGCGACGTCCAGAAGTTAGAAATATAATCTAACTTTTGGGCGTCGCTTCATTTGTTTTATGTCTTTCTATTTTGTGAGTAGGATCAATTACCTTTAACTAACGATATCGATTCTTTCTCTTAAATCATCTACATCTATTTTTGGTGATACAATATTTTGACGTTCTAATTCGTGTACCATGTAATTGACTGCTTTCAATAACTCTTTTCGTGTGATGATTCCTTTGAACACTTTATCCTCTGTGACAACTGGCAAGAACGAAGCATCCACTAGTAAATGAAGAACTTCTTCTAGTTCCCAATTTTCATCAATGGTTGGTACATCGGTTTCCATTACATCAGCAACTGTTAGGCCTTCTAATGGTTCCATACTGATTGTTTGTAGGTCCATCATCTTATTGACAACATTCGACAGACTGACTAGACCAACAAAGCGATCATCTTTCCCTAAGACAGGGATTTTAGTGTAGCCAACTTTCGATAAAACTAATAGTCCATGCGATAACGGATGTTGATACATAACATTTGCCACGTTTTCTGCTGGAACCAAAAATGTCTCTTGATTTTGCAGTAATAACTCTCTTACAATTGGTCCAATCATGTATTGGCCCTCCATTTCAAATTCTTTCAATATCTCTATTTTACCGAAAACGGATGCAAAATCTATACAAACATTTCTTTTTTTAGCAAAAATTAGAGTTTGTTTGTCAGCGTTTATATTCAAATGCCATGTTATCGATTTTTTTGTGTGATCGATTATAGTACTGGACAGCAAGTGTCTCTTTCATACTCTCAATGATTGCGTAAGCTGGGATTTGGATCATTCCTCGAGGTTGGGAAATGCTTCCTGGATTCAAGAACAAGATACCTTCTTCAAATTCACACCCTAGTTGATGGGTGTGCCCAAAAAGAGCAATCGTTGCTTGTTGCTCTTTTGCTTCAAGGGCTAACTGAGTCAAACCAAAGCGGACATTCGATAAATGGCCGTGCGTCATATATACCCGATCAAGCCCAGTATCTACAACTCGTTTGGTCTCAAAGTCTGTGCCGAAATCACAATTGCCTTGCACACCGAGATAAGTTTCCCAAACTTCATCTGTTGCGTCAAGTTCTGAATCGCCACAATGAAAGAAATAATCAACTTGATTTTGATACTGGGTCAGCAATTCTTTGATGATTGCTCGATCCCCATGGTTGTCACTAACGACTAAATAGCGCATCTACTCCACTCCTTCCAACCATGCCTGCCAAACTTGGCTTAGTTTTGCCATAGCCAAGCCTCGGTGACTGTGGTTATTTTTTTCTTCACTTGAGATTTCTGCCGCTGTTTGAGTGTACCCATCAGGAATGAACAAAGGGTCATAGCCAAAGCCATTTTCGCCTTTAGGTATCCGACCAATTCGTCCAGGCCACTCTGCTTCCACTACTAAACTTTCTTTATTTGGCTCAGCGAAAACCAACGTACAATGAAATTGTGCGGTGCGTTCTTCATCAGCTACATCGGTTAATTCAAAAAGTAATTTTGCGTTATTTGCCGCATCACTCTTATGTTCGCCAGCAAAACGGGCAGAATAAACTCCTGGTCTGCCACCTAACGCATCGACTTTCAGGCCAGAGTCATCCGCCAATACTGGCTGGTTCAATACTTGAGCAATCGTTTCTGCTTTTAACCGAGCGTTTTCTTCGAATGTTGTACCTGTTTCTTCGACATCAGGTATCTCAGGATAATCGAACAATGTTTTGACTGTATAGCCTTCCTTCGCAAATAAGGTACGGAATTCTTCTGCTTTGCCTGCATTTCGAGTAGCAATCACAATCGTTTTTTCTGTCGGTTCAGGCGTAGTGTCTGACCATTCACTCAACAAAACATTTTTTTGTTCAAAAATCAGTGATTCGATCGCTGTTTTGCCATAAACAAGCATTTCGTTCAATTGTTCACCATCAAAGGTAGCTTCTTCGCCTGTCCCTTGGATTTCCACAAATTTGCCCGATTCCGTCATCACTAAGTTCATATCGACTTCTGCTGCAACGTCTTCGTGATAATCCAAATCAGTCACACATGTCCCATCAGCTAAAATCCCTACACTGATGGCGGCTAAATGTTCTTTGATTGGATCATTCGCTAACACTTTTTTCTGTAATAATTTTTCGATAGCTAATCTTAAAGCCACAAATGCACCGGTAATACTTGCTGTTCGGGTGCCACCGTCTGCTTGGATCACGTCACAATCAACGATGATACTACGTTCACCAAGTTTCTCGAGATCGACGACCGCACGCAACGAACGACCGATCAAACGTTGGATCTCCATCGTCCGTCCACTTAACTTACCTTTGCTGCTTTCACGACGATTTCTCGTATTCGTGGCGCGGGGCAACATACTGTATTCTGCTGTCACCCATCCTTTACCAGTCCCTTTTAAAAACGGGGGGACTGTCTCTTCAACCGTTGCCGCACAAATCACTTTCGTATCGCCAAAGCTGATCAAAACTGATCCTTCTGGATGCTTCAGCACATTTGTTTCAATCGTGATTTTACGTAAATCTTGGACATTTCTTCCGTCATGACGCATCATTGCTCTTTTCCTCCTAAATCAATCGATTCAACGATCAGTTCTTTTAATCCTAACCAATCTTGGGCAATCTCATGGAACATTTTAGCTGATCCTGTCGTATAAAACTGACAAAGCGTTCGGCCATTTTGTGGTGAATTACTGATTTCAAAATAGTCAAGTAACATTGAAACTTCACCAATCGTTTCTGCTCCTGAATCGATCAGCATGACTTTATCCCCCATAACATTCTGAATGATTGGGCGAAGGAGCGGATAATGGGTGCAACCTAAAATCAAGGTGTCGATCCCTTTTAATTCTAATGGAGCCAAAGTTTGGGCCACGATTTTTTTAGCGACTGATGATCGGTATTCTTTACTTTCTACGACTGACACAAACTTTGGACACGCCAAGCTGGTGACTTTCAGTTCGGGTGCTTTATCCAGCAAGGCCGTCTCGTAAGCGGCACTTTTGACGGTTCCAATTGTTCCAATCACCCCTACTCGGTGATTTTTCGTTTGTTTGACTGCCGCTCTCGTTCCTGGCAAAATCACACCGATCACTGGAATCGAGAGGGTTGCTTTGATTTCTTCTAATGCGACCGCAGTTGCCGTATTACAGGCAATCACAAGCATCTTTATGCCTTTTTCAACTAAATAATTCGTCATTTCCCATGTATAAGCGATCACTTGCTCTGCTGGTCTTGGTCCATATGGACAGCGCGCGGTATCGCCAACGTATAATATGTTTTCATTCGGCAATTGCTTCAATGCTTCTTTGACGACTGTAAGACCGCCAACTCCTGAATCAATAAAACCGATCGGACGTTTATCTGTCAATCGAATCATCCTTTTTCAAAAAAATTCTACCTTCTATATTGTGGACTTTTTGACGTGATTTATCAAGTCCTACAATCTGCTTTCCTGCTCTTTTCCCACATGACGACTCAACAGGTGTCCCGATGGAATTTTTGGATAACGTAAGAAGGAATCCACAAAAAATTTTTTAAAAAATTTCGTGGATTCCTTCTTAATTCCCATGTAAAATACGATTTTTTCTACTAATAACTGTACTTTCTTCTTTCTAGGTAAGAAGAAAGTAAAGAAAGTGCGTAACATACGACAAAATACATGAAAGTCATCATAACGAACATTGGTAAGACATAATTGGTATTTTGACCGTAGACGATCCGCGCTTGGTGTGTCAATTCTGGCAACGAGATGATCACCGCTAAAGAAGTGTCTTTGATCAACGAGATCAACTGACTGACGATAGCAGGGATCATTGACTTGAATGCTTGCGGCATGATGATCGTACGCATCGTTTCCACATAGCTTAATCCCGTGGAAAGCCCTGCTTCCATCTGACCTTTCGGCACAGCATTCAAACCTGCACGGAAAATCTCTGATAACATGGCAGATTCAAAAATCGTCAATGCTGCAACTGCTGACCAAAAGATGTTCATTTGGATACCGATTTGCGGCAAAGCAAAATAAGTGAAAAAGATGATCAGCAATAATGGCAGATTACGAATGATGTCGATAATCAAACCTACTATTTTTGATAAATAAGGAATACTCGCAAAACGAAGAACACCTGTCAGCCCACCGATCAGAAAACTAAAAATGATGGAGAAGAGCGAAACTTCGATCGTTACTTTTAGTCCTTCCAGTAAAAAGCGAATATTCATCCATGAAAATGCACCACTAAAATCCATTGAGATTCTCCTTTCTATGAACGAACTGCCCATTTTTTCTCAAGATAAACCATCAAATAAGACAATGGTAAGGTAATGATCAAGTAAAATAAACCGACGATGATATAGGTATCAAACGTGTTGAAAGTTTCACTGGCGATCAAATCCCCTTGATACATGATATCCAAACCAGCAACAATTGCTAAAATCGATGAATTTTTGACCAAATTGATAAATTGATTGCCTAATGGTGGGATAACGATTTTAAATGCCTGTGGCAATACGATGTAACGCATCGTCTCTGAATAAGTAAATCCTGATGAAAGACCAGCCTCCATTTGACCTTTTGGCACAGTTTGGATGCCCGAACGAACGGTTTCTGCAATAAATGCGGAAGTATAGATCGTCAGCCCGATCGTTCCTGCTTGAAAACCATCAAAGCTGATCCAATAAAGTGGTAATACGACATAGAAGAACATCACGATGATCAATAACGGGATATTCCTAAAAAATTCAACATAGGCTTTCGCTAAACCACGAATCCATTTATTGTGTGACAATTGAAAAATCGCCATCAACGTTCCGATGATCAAACTGAATAAAAGTGCCAAGACACTTGATAGGATCGTTACTTTAAATCCATCAAGGAAGGCTGGCCCATAAGTTTGTATCAATTCACTCATTGTATTCCCTCCTTAATCAATTTTTCCCTGAGTCGTATCTGGGAACCATTTTTCATAAATCTTATCGTAGGTGCCGTCTTCAACCATTTCCGCTAATGCTTGGTTGACTGCATCTAAGAAATTTTCTTGTCCTTTGTTGATCGCAATACCATAAGGCTCTTCGGTAAATGTTCCTCCTGCTAATTCATAGCTAGGGTTCTCCGCTGCCATTCCGAGTAAGATCGCATTGTCTGTCGTCATGGCATCACCTTGCCCCGATTGTAAGGCAGTAAATGCTTCTGCATAGTTCTCTAACTCCAAGATCCGCGCATCAGGTGCATGTTCTCTGATGTTGGCAGCTGAAGTCGAGCCTTTCACCGCTAGAACAGTCGTTTCAGCGTTTAAATCCTCCACACTTTTGATGGGACTACCCTTTTCAACGAGCAATGATTGTCCGGCGTCAAAATAAACAGAAGAGAAATCGACTTGCTTTTTACGTTCTTCGGTAATCGTCATCGTCGCAATGATGGCATCGATATTCCCATTTTTTAATAATGGGATTCTTGTTTTAGAAGTGACTTCGACAAACTCTGCTTTTCCGTCCTCTCCTAAAATCTTCTTCGTGATTGCTTTGGCGATATCGATATCAAACCCTTGAACAGTGCGACTTTCGATGTCCATCATCCCAAACAATCGTGTATCGTATTTGACACCCCAAATGATCTCGTTCGTTTCTTTACTACGAGTCAAAATATCTTTTTCTGCCAAACTGCTACCTTTACAGCCGCTCAATACTAGAAATACTAGCCCAAAAAGAAATAATAAACGAGTGAATGTTGTCTTACGCATATCGTTCCTCCTATCAATGATTGATTACTTTACTGATAAATTGTTTTGCACGTTCCTCTTTTGGATCATCGAAGAAATTGCGTACATCGCGACTATCTTCTAATACTTGTCCGTCCGCCATAAAAATGACACGGTCTGCCACTTCTTTCGCAAAGCCCATTTCGTGTGTGACCACGATCATTGACATGCCATCTCTTGCCAATTTTTTCATTACGTCCAATACATCACCGATCATCTCTGGGTCCAAGGCAGATGTTGGCTCGTCAAATAACAGCATTTCGGGATTCATCGCTAAGCCGCGAGCAATCGCTACACGCTGTTGTTGTCCACCAGATAACATGGAAGGATAGGAATCTTTTTTATCTAGCATATTGACTGTCTTTAAAAACTTTTCCGCATTTTTTACAGCAGTTGCCTCATCTTGTTTTAATACTTTGATTGGTGCCAATGTGATGTTTTCTAAAACTGTTTTATTGGGGTAAAGATTAAAATGTTGAAAGACCATTCCGACATTTTTTCTAATCTCCGTCAATTTTGTGTTTTTATCGCGAATATCGACATCATTGATCAAAAGCTTTCCTGAAGTGATTGTTTCCAAGCCGTTGATACAGCGAAGCATCGTACTTTTTCCTGATCCTGATGGACCAATGACAACGACAACTTCCCCTTTTTCAAACTCAAGATTGATGTTTTTCAACGCGTGGAATTTGCCGTAATACTTTTCCACGCTATCAAATTTAATCATTGTCATAACATTACACTCCCATTATTATTTAGTAAGATTTCATTTAAAGATATATAATAGAACACATTATATCCGAAAGCGAAGCAACTTGTAAAGTTTCCAAGAAAATTCCTTTGTGCGTTTTCTTTTACCATTTGTATAAATAACGATTTCCTAACTGATTTTTTCAATGATTTTCGGTTTATCCTGTTGTTAATTCTGCAAAAAAACGGTAAGATATTAAGTATTAGTCTTAGAAATTACAAAGAGGTGTTCTTTTTTGAAAAATATTATTTTAACAGGAGACCGTCCTACTGGCAAACTACACTTAGGCCATTATGTCGGGTCTTTGAAAAAACGTGTAGAAATGCAAGCGGATGAGAACAATCAGTTGTTCGTAATGATCGCAGATATGCAAGCCTTGACTGACAATGCGAAAAACTCTGAAAAAGTGTCTTCCAATGTATTAGAAGTTGCTTTAGATTACTTAGCGGTTGGTTTAGATCCTGCCAAATCAACATTGTTTATCCAGTCGCAAATCCCTGAATTAGCTGAGTTGACAATGTATTACTTAAACTTAGTGAGTGTTGGACGCGTACGTCGTAACCCGACTGTTAAAACGGAGATCGAGCAAAAGAAATTTGGCGAAAGTGTCCCAACAGGCTTCTTTATCTACCCTGTCTCACAAGCTGCTGACATCACTGCGTTCAAAGCGAATCTAGTGCCAGTTGGTGAAGACCAAAAACCAATGTTGGAACAAACACAAGAGATCGTCCAAAGTTTCAATCACACTTATGGAGAAGTACTCGTTGAACCGAAAGGCGTCTTCCCTCCTAAAGGAATGGGTCGTTTACCTGGGATCGATGGTAACGGAAAAATGAGTAAATCATTAGGAAATGGCATCTACATTTCTGACCCTGCGGATGTTTTACAGAAAAAAGTGATGAGTATGTATACTGATCCAAATCACATCCATGTCCAAGATCCAGGACAAGTCGAAGGCAATATGGTCTTTACGTACTTAGATGTTTTTGGTACAGACAAAGAAGCAATCGAAGAGATGAAAGCTCACTATCGTCGTGGTGGACTCGGTGACGTGAAAATCAAGCGTTACTTGATCGACGTATTAGAAGCAGAGTTCGCACCGATCCGCGCACGTCGTGAAGAATTGGCGAAGGACCCACAAGCCGTGATGGATATCTTACGTCATGGTAGTGAAGAAGCGGCTAAAGTTGCGGCAGCCACACTTTCTGAAGTGAAAGCGGCAATGGGCATCAATTATTTCAATCAGTAATCACACAAAAAAGCTGGAACAAAAATCATTGAATGATTTTTGTTCCAGTTTTTTCTTCTATTATTAAGGTTTAACGAATACTTGCATCGACTGTTTCTGTCAACGCCTTTTCAACCTTGCTCATTGCTTGGTTGATTTCTTCATCTGTCAACGTTGCTTCGGGATTTTCAAAGCTTAACGTATAGGCGACTGATTTGTACCCTGCTTCAATATTTGCTCCTTGGTAGACATCGAATAGTTCGACATTTGTCAAGAATCGGCCAGCAGCTGCTTGGATTGTGCGAACGATTTCTTGATTCGTCACTTGTTCAGCTACTAACATCGCAATGTCACGCGTCACACTTGGGAATTTTGTGACTGGTCGGAAAGTGATGCCTTTTTGTGATGCTTCCACGACTGTGGCTAAATCAAACTCTGCCACATACGTTTCTGGAATATCGTAAGCTTTAGCAGTCATAGGATGTACTTGACCAACAAACCCGATCATTGTTTCACCTAAATAAATGGCTGCTGTACGACCTGGATGAAGTTCATCAATCGTTGTCAATGCTTGATAAGTGATTTCCTCATTGATGGAAAGTTGTTCGAATACATTTTCTAATATGCCTTTTACTGTAAAGAAATCAACCGCTTGTGGCTTACTTTGCCAACTCTTCTCTTCCCATGTGCCAGACACCGCAAGAGCTACGTGAGTGACTTCTTGTGGTAGATGAGTCAATGGATCGTTTTCTTGATAGAAGACGCGACCTACTTCATAAAATGCGACATCTGCATTTTTACGTGCCGTGTTATATTGGACGTTATCCAAAAGACCACTGATCAAGTTCATACGTAAGACAGAACGGTCTTCACTCATCGGCCAATCCAAGCGAGTGATGGCTGTTTCTTTCAAAGCGAATTGACGTGATTTATCTTCCGTTGTCAGTGCATAACTAATGGCTTCAGTTAGACCACTGCCTTCAAGTAATGTACGGATCTTTCGTGTAGTCGCTTGTTCTTGTGTCAAACTACCTGCAACTGTTTCGCCGCTTGGTAACGTTGAAGGTAAACGATCATACCCATAAATACGTGCCACTTCTTCGATGATGTCTGCTTCGATCTGGATATCCCAACGTCTTGGAGGTACAACAACAGTATAAGTTTCTCCATCGACGTGATAGCCGAATCCTAATGCTTCAAAGATCTCACTTACTTCAGCGACATTTAAGGTTGTGCCAAGGTACTGGTTGATGCGCTTCAATGTGATCTGTACTTCGACTTCTTTTGCTTGATACTCAGAACCTTTGACAGCGCCTTGTAACACTTCTCCTCCTGCTAAAGCAACGATCATCGCTGCTGCAACATCGCTTGCTTCGCCGACGGTTCCTTTATTGATGCCTTTTTCAAAGCGCGCAGATGATTCACTACGTAAATTGAAACGTTTGGCTGTGCGGCGAATCGAGATGGGATCGAATAAAGCGGATTCTAACGCAACGGTTGTCGTTGTTTCCGTAATCTCTGAGTCTCGTCCGCCCATTACTCCAGCTAAGGCGACTGGTACTTGCCCATTCGTGATGACTAAGTCTTCTGAGGTCAATGTGCGCGTTTCGCCATCTAACGTCACGATGTTCTCTTCTTCTGCTGCATGACGCACCACGATTTCTTCTGAACCTAACTTATCATAGTCAAATGCGTGTAACGGTTGACCGAACAATAATAAGATATAGTTTGTGATATCAACGACGTTATTGATTGGTCGGATTCCTTCATTCATCAAGATATTTTGTAGCCATTGTGGACTCGGTTGGATCTTGACGTTTTCAATGATGCGGATTTGGTATGCTGGTACCAATTCTTCGTCTTCTACTTTTACCGCAATTTTCTCTGAAGCTTTACGTTCAACTTCTACTAATTTTTCATCATTGAACGTCGGCGTTTGGCGGTAGATCGCGCCAACTTCGTACGCCACACCTCTCATTGATAACGCATCGGCACGGTTAGGTGTGATCGATAGTTCGATGATAGCATCGTCCATATCTAGATAAGAAAAGACTGGTTCTCCATTGACCGCTTCTTGTGGCAAATAGTAGATGCCTTCTGAATATTCTTTCGGTACGACACTGTCAGAATAACCGATTTCTTGTAAGGCACAGATCATCCCATTCGAGACTTGTCCACGCATCTTGCCTTTTTTGATTTTGACATTGCCCGCAATCCGTGAATTTGGTAAAGCCACGATGACTTTGATTCCTGCTTTGACGTTCGGTGCGCCACAAACGATTTGTGATAATTCCTCTTCACCGATGTCGACTTGACAAATCGATAGATGATCAGAATCAGGATGTGGAATACATTCCTTCACTTCTCCGACAACGATTTTTTTCAACCCTTCTTCAGGTACAGTCACACCTTCGACTTCGATTCCTGTGACTGACATTTTGTCTGCAAGTTCTTGCGGTGTCACATTTGATAAATCAACGTATTGATTCAGCCATTTATATGATACTAACATTCTTTTACTCCCCCTTGAACTGACTTAAGAAGCGCAAGTCATTTTGATAGAAATTACGAATATCGTTGACCCCATAACGTAACATTGCGACACGATCTGGGCCAAGTCCAAAAGCAAATCCGGAGTATTCTTCAGGATCGATCCCTGACATTTCCAAGACATTCGGATGAACCATACCAGCACCTAAGATCTCGATCCAACCTGTGTGTTTGCAGACGTTACAGCCTGAACCACCGCATTTGAAACAGCTGACATCGACTTCAACAGATGGTTCTGTAAATGGGAAGTAGCTTGGGCGTAAACGGATTTGGCGATCTTCACCAAACATTTTCTTCATCACGACTTCAAGTGTTCCTTTTAGATCACCCATCGTCACGTTCTTGTCGATCACCAATCCTTCGATTTGATGGAATTGATGGCTGTGTGTTGCATCATCAGTATCACGTCGGAAAACTTTTCCTGGTGAGATCATGCGTAGCGCACCTTTTGAAAAATCATGTTTTTCCATGGTACGTGCTTGCACAGGCGACGTATGCGTACGGATCAAGATTTCTTCTGAGATATAGAAAGTATCTTGCATATCACGTGCCGGATGGTCTTTTGGTAAATTCATTCGTTCAAAGTTATAGTGGTCTGACTCGACTTCATATCCTTCAACGATTTGATATCCCATGCCGACAAAAATATCTTCGATTTCTTCCATGATCTGCGTCAAGATATGGCGTGTACCTTGTTTGACTGAGCTACCTGGAAGCGTTACATCGATGGTTTCTTTTTCTAATGCTTCATTCATTGCAGCGGTTTCCAAGACTGCTTTTCTTTCTTCGATTTCTTGTGTCAATAGATCACGGATCTCATTGGCAAAGCTTCCCACTTTCGGACGCTCTTCGGCACTTAGATCTTTCATTCCACGTAAGACCTCAGTGATTGGTCCTTTTTTCCCTAATGTTTCGACACGGATTTGATTTAGTTCTTTCAAATCCTGCGCCTGCTTGATCTTGATGATCGTTGCTTCTTTCAAGCTTTCGAGTTGTGCTTGTAAAGACATGCGATTTCCTCCTTTAAATTCAACTACAAAAAAGACCTCATTCCTATCAAGGAACGAGGTCTTCGCGTTACCATCCTAATTTACGATCCCAACGAGATCGTACACTCATTTTAATAACGACAGACATACTGCCGGTCTGAAAAATCTCTCAGACGAACTCGGAAAGTGAACTTCATTTTTCAAACACAGGATCTGCTTTCAGTCCATGACAGATCTCCCTATACTGGTTTAGCCAAACTACTCTTTTTCGTCAACATTCTTTTTGTCTATTCAACTAAAAACTAGTGTACAAGATTTTTGATGCAAAATCAACTGCATTCTTCGGGTGTGACCCATTTCTCACTCCAAAGCTGCAACTGGACCATCGCTTTTTGTAGATCTGCCCCTTTTTCTGTCAGCATATATTCTGAACGACTGGATTCATTACACGAAAAATTACGGGTAACGATCTTTTCTTTTTCAAGCTCTTTTAATCGTTCGACCAAGACACGGTCACTGACCATCGGGATTTTTGCAGAGAGATCAACAAAGCGCTGCGGACCATTTTCGAGTAATACATCGATAATCAATCCATTCCATTTTTTCCCTAAAATCGAGAATGTTTTTTCAAATTTGGGACACAGAATGAATTCTGTCTGTGTTAGCTCCATCTTACTCACCTCTTTTCATGAGTATAGCATATTACTTACAAAGTGTAAGTCCAGTTTGCTCACTTCTTATTCTTTATTAAGATTTATTATTTTCTTCGCCTGCAGCAAAACTAAAAAGACATCTTGAACGGGTTTATTCAGCGCTTCACTCAATGCCCGTTGGTATAAGTTCAATTGCCCGCGGTATTTGCTGATGACCTTAGTGATTTCCTCTGGGTTTTCAGGATGTAAAATAAAATCAGTCTTGAAATCATAAAGCTGCACGTAGTCCCCAAAATCAAGATATCCATCGACGATCCCATGAATCAATAATTCATCGTCTTCATTCGGGTAGTGATCGAATACCTTTTCTGCTTGTAGAAGCATTGAAAATGGTTGTTCGCGTTTCACTTTTTCTGGATGTTCGATCAGTGATCGGCCAAGGGTAGATTCATAAAACCATAAGATGGAATCAATTGGCACACGTTTCGCTACTTGTTCATCGACTAAACGTTTTTTGACGAGGGTCGTCAGTTCTTTTTCGATGCTTTCTTTCGTCAACTGTTCCAATGGTAGGACTTGTAACAGAAAATGTGTCGCTGTCCCAACAGCTGTGGCAGAAACTTTGCGCTCTTTTTGTACAAAACGTGGTTCAGCTAATTGGTCTTGCGTATACCTGAAAGGCTGAGCAAAGGCTTTTTTATCACTGCTTTCCCAAGTCAAACGTGCCTCTGGAGAGTCGTCTGGATCTTCAAATAGCCGTTTGATCTCAGAAACTGATTGATAACTCGTTGTTTGTGCAGAAGCCTCATAAGGATAACTGAAGGCTAAACGTGCTTGTAGTTCAGTCGTTAATGGAGTTAGATCTCCTTTTTGCTCTTCTGCTTGCTCTCCTTTGACTGTCAATGCTTGGCGTTGGGTTAAAATCTCTTGTTGATCCATCCAGGTGATCGTAAAATCTCCCGGTGAATGTTTCAGTTGTGGTAAAGGCGTGACTTCTGGAAAATATTCGGTCATTTTAGGATGACGGATCAAGCTGTAACCGATCCAATTCATCAAGCTACTCGAACTTTTCAGGCGAATCACAGGGTCTAACACTACATCCGTTTGCTCACTTGCTTCTGACCAGGCTTTGAACGTGTCTTCTTTGCTTTTGTACGAACCAACAATAAACAATTTTTGCTCTGCTCTAGTCAGTCCTACGTATAATTTACGCATTTCTTCAGAAAGCAATTTTTTCTGCTTAGCCAATTTGATGGCTTGATAAGGCAATGTGTCAAACAAGACCCGCGTGTCTGGCTCCATGTAGCGCACGCCCGCACCTAGTTTTTCTTCGAAGGCATAACGGTTTTTCAAGTCTTGCAGATTGAATTGCTTCGTCATATCTAATAAGAAAACAATGGGGAACTCTAATCCTTTACTTGCATGGATGGTCATGACACGAACGGCATTGTCACTAGAAGCAATCACTGGTTCCGCCAAGTCTTTGTCTTTCTCCTGCATTTTCTCAATAAATCGTACAAATTGATAGAGACCACGAAACGAGCTTTGTTCATAAGCTTTGGCACGATCCACTAACGCATACAGATTCGCTTGACGTTGTGCACCAGCTGGCAACCCAACGACATATTCTAAATACCCTGTTTGGTAATAGATTTCCCATAATAAGTCCGTGATCGAAGAACGCCGCGCTAACTCTCGCCATTGTTCCAGTTGCTCATTGAAATGAAGCAATTTAGCCGCTAATTCATCTTGGTTATTATTTTGGTAAGCCAAGACTGCATCATAGTAAGTATGCGCCTTATCGGCTAATCGGATACGTGCTAACTCTGGTTCGATCAAACCCACGACTGGTGAACGTAACACTGAAGCTAATGGGATATCCTGATAAGGGTTGTCGATCAATTGGAGCAATGAAATCATGATCCTGATTTCTGTCGCTTGGAAATAATTCTGCGCATCATTGAGTTCCAACGGAATATCGAACGTTTTGAACACTTCTAAAATCGTCAAATTGTTTTTCTTCGTTGGTGTCAATAACACGATATCTTTGTATTCGATCGGGCGCTCTTCTTGACTTTTTTTGTCGTAGATCATGAATTTTGAATCGATCAATTCACGGATCTTCAAACCAGTCATCAAGAGTTCACCTTCTGTCTTATCTTCCAACATATCGTCCATCGGCAACTCGATTTCTGTCGTTTCTTGTTCCTTTTCATATATCAAGACTTCTGGTGCAAATCGTTCATTTTCTGGAAACCCAGAAAAACCAAGAACCAGCCGAGCCGCTTCATCATAAGCGATTTGTCCAACTGTTGGGTCCATCAACTGCTCAAAAATCAAGTTGGTAAACGCTAGGACTTCCTGCCTTGAACGGAAATTCTCAGCTAAGACGATTCGTCGTCCCCCTTTTTCTTCAGAGAATTTCTCATATTTATTGATAAATAGAGTTGGATCTGCTAAACGGAAGGAGTAGATCGACTGTTTGACATCTCCCACCATAAAGAGATTGCCTCTCTCCTCATCTGGCTCTCTGACCCAATAGAGCAATTCTTCTTGCAATTGATTGACATCTTGGTACTCGTCGACCATGACTTCTTTAAACTTTCTGCGATAATAATCCGATGCTTCGCTTGGTAGCCACTCTTCCTCTGTTTGTTTCGTCAATATTTGTAACGCCAAGTGTTCCAGATCATTGAAATCTAGCACGCCTTTTTCACGTTTGCGCGCACTGAAGCCTTCCATGAAAAGCTTAGTGACTTCGGTCATTTGTTCCACGAGGGGGAACGCTTTTTGACTCAACTCTTCGATTTGTGCAGGAGAAACTGGGAAGTAGTTTTTACCGATTTGTTGTAAGATTTTTTTGGCACGGTCTCGCAAGTTTTTGACTTCAGCCGAACGTTCTTTCAACTCTGTTTTACGACTGCTTTTGAAAGTCGAAAACGTCAGATTTTCTAAAGCTTGGTAAGCTTCGTCTAACTCATCACCAAGAAAACGTTCATAGATTTGTTGGATGCTCGCTTGTTCCTGTGAGACTTGATCAAACATCTTTTCAAGTCCTTCTTCTTGTGCCAAAACGACCATTTCTTCGTATAGCTGCGTACAATGAAGTAAATCAGCTAAGACGAGCGGTCGGATCTGTTCTTGGTACAATGCAGAAGCTGCTAATCCCTCTTCTAGCCGATATGCTTCTGGTAAACGATCCAACCAAGCCAACGGATCAGGGTTCGCTCTGGCAAAATCATAGAGAGAAAACACGAGGTTAGTCAAACCATCGTCTGAGCGATCATTTGAAAAGTTCATCGTCAGCTGAAAAAAAGCTTCGCGATTTTCTGCATAAAGTTGTTCTCTGATCTCATCCCAGACATCTTCTTTCATCAAGATCGTTTCCGTTTCATCCGTCAACATCCGAAAGACTGGATCGATATCGATCAAATAGTAATATTTACGGATCACCGTTAAACAAAACGCATGGAGTGTCGAGATATTGGCGGTGGGTAGTAAAACGAGCTGTTTCGTAAAATGTTTTTGCCAGACCGGATCACTTTCACTATTCACTGCTTCTTGCAAGGCTACTTGGATCCGTTCCTTCATTTCTCTTGCTGCTGCTTCTGTAAACGTCACGATCAGCAACTCGTCGATATTGACACCCATTTTTAACTTTTCGATCACTCGGCGGACTAACACAGTCGTCTTACCTGAGCCGGCGGAAGCCGAAACAAGCAGGTTGTCGCCTTGGTCAAAAATGGCTTGCCATTGTTCATCGGTAAAACGTTCATTTTCCGGTTTTAAAGGAATTGATGTCACTCGTCTTCACTCCTTTTTAGTATTCTGCGCAATGCCTCATCTTTATCCAATTTTTCCAAACGATGATAATTATTTTCTTTGAGCATGACGTCAAACGTACAAATACTTCTGAACGGACAATGCTCACAAGCAATCCGTTGTTTATCTTTGTAAGCTGGATTCAGTTTGATCTCCCCTGAGGTGATCGCTTCACCAGCTAAACGCATATTCTCACGATTATGGTTCATGAATAATTGTAGTTCTTCTTCTGTATAGAATTTTTCTTTGCTATAACTACCCTTTTGTAATTCGTTTTTGGCATTTTTCTTCACCGGATAGATCAATGAACTTTCTTTTGCTTCCAATGAATGATCGAGCACTTCTAACAGACCAGGATCATCGACAAAAACACCGTCATAGCTGAATTTCTTCAACGTATTTTTCTCGACATCTGTCGTATCTGTCAAAACTGGATTATGCACATGCAAGTAATAAGAGCCTGCTGGTTTGACTGCGGCTTTCCCCGTCAAACGTACAGCATCCATCAAAGCCACATCAAGATATGTCAATAGTTGCATCGCCATACCATAGTAAGCCTCAGTCACATCAAAAGAACGACCACTTGATTTATAATCGACCACACTCAGCCACGTATCACTTTGTTCAGTCGCTACATCGATGCGATCGATTTTTCCACGAACGTGGAGTTTCCCGCCCTTGTCTAAAGGTATTTCCAATCCTGGAATCCCTCGTGCGCCAGCGATCTGTCCGAATAAAATCTCTGTTTGCAATGGCTTCATGCCAGTATTCTTACTTTGTTTTTGTAACGCCCAAGCCACTTTTTGGATCGTTTGCCCTAATTGGTAACGAATATAGTTCATGCGGGCAGAGCTATCTAAAATCTCAAAGCGTAATTCACCAAATACTTCTTGTAAGACTTTTTCAGTAAATTCTTGTCGTTCCTTCTCCGACATCGCCACAAGTGACAGTTGATTTGAGAACAGCAATTTGAAGAAGCGATCCAATGATTCATGATAAAAGTCGCCAGTGGCAGCTGGTGTCAGTCCATAGATATTACGTTCTTTCAGCTTCAAACCAAACTGGACAAAGTATTTATATTCACAGTTATAAAAGTTTTCCATGCGTGAGATCGACGTGTAGATTTCTTTGCCATAGAGAGCTTCTGCCATTTCTTCTGATAAGGAAACTGGTACATTCAGATGATCTTGACTTTCAAAAATCGTCAATGCAAAATTTCGTTGATCCGAACGCAGAACTAACTCTTTTAATTGTTGCCAATAAAGTGGTACTACCTGTTTGGCTTCTTTTGCTAAACGATAGACCCGATTGATCGTATTGATCCCACTACGGTAAGTGCCAACGTAACAATCTGGCTTACTCGTCAATTGCAACTGGCATTTTGGCTCGACTGGAACGCCTAGATAGTCAACGACTCGTTTCAAATACGGAGACATTTTTAACCGATTGGTATCATAGCTCTGCGCGTAGCTCAAGTACAAACGTTCCGTTCCCGAAACAAACACTAAATACGCTTGGAAAGGTTCGAAAGACATACTTTCTTTTGCTGGATCGAATAAAAACTGATCCTCGCCTAACCCTTGATTCAACGCTTCACGTTCTTCACTCGATAATAAACCTTTAGTTTCATGGCGATCTGGAAACACTTGGTCATTCAAGCCGACCGCAAATGTTACTTTTGCTTGATTGGCACGTACAAGTTCCAACCGGTTGATCCTCACTTGGTCGATTGCTGTAGGGATCTTCCCATAGCTGAGATTTTCTAGGCCACTCGTGATGATCTCTTGAAATAATGACCAGTCGAATGCTGTTTCTCCGTAGATCAATGAATACTCGTCCAAAAGATCCATCAAAGCGCCCCAAGTTTGTTCATGGTTTCTAGCCGCAGCTAACCCGCCACGCGCCACTTCTTGGTCTCGCCAGAAAAGCAATTGTTGTTGCACACCGCTTTCGATCAAGAAGCGATAAAACAAAGTGACCGCTTCTTGCCCTGTTCGGCTTTTTTTGATGTTCTTCAGGAATACCGGCACCATGTCGCGGAAAAGTCTTCGGACCGTATTCGATTGCTCTTCCAGTTGTTTGACGTCTTCTAGCTGTTCTGCTTCAAAATCATAGGCGACAAATTGCCAATCTTTTTCGCGAAGCCAATAATTCCCTTGGTAGTTGTACGCTAGTGCTACGTTTTCCGTGATATCTAAATTCGTGCGGAATTGATTTCTAGTAGCTTCCCAAGTAGCCAGATCGAGCTCTTCATCTGTCCGACCGATCGTCAACTCCGTCTTGAAGAAACGCATGATGTCGTTTAAGCGATATTGATAACGATCCAAAGCAAACAAACTGTTGATCCATTCGATCAATGGATGGTTTTCCATCAGTTGCTCTTCATCCAGATAAAAAGGGATCGCCATCTCTTGGAAAATTGGTCGCAGTAGATTTCCATAAAGCGTCATATCCTTCGTCAACACTTGGATATCTCGATAGCGAAATCCTTCTTGACTGACCAAACGACGGATTTCCACCGCTAATTGGCGAACTTCTTCCGTTGGATTCTCCGCCTCCCACAGATGTAATGTCTCTTGCGCGCCAAGTTTCACAGGTTGGCTTTTCTGCTGGCTGGAAGTTTCTTCCCACATTTGTTGTAATGTTTGAAGTTCGTTTTGGTGTTCTCGATTCGGTGCATAATGATCGACAGCCACAGGAACATTCAATTCTCTTGCTGCGTTGAGAAGTTGGAAATAGATCTTTCCTGTATTGAAAAACAAGGTCAACGGATCTGGTAGATCGGATTTGTAGGGACGATCCAATAGCAAATCCACCACTAGATGTCCTTTTTCCATCATTTTTTGCAGCAACTGGTACTCTTGGGCGTTGATCCGGGCGAAACCACTCACTAAGAACTTGATCTTATGATAATCCTGCGTCGCCATATAATTCGCTAATACCGTCAGCGCATCTTCAGATTGTAGGGCGCGTTGGACTAATTCCTCTTCGAATGCAGAGAAAATCAGTTGTAGATCCTTCATTTTCAATTGTCGGTCTTCTTCTTTTGGTGATTCTCCTGTCACAGAAGTCAACAGATCAACAGGGGAAATTTTTCCGACTTGTAGTTCGCTATATAGCTCTTGTAACTGACGGATAAACCCTTTTTTGCGGATTTCTCCTCGAAATATCGTCAATTCTTCTTGTTTTTTTTCTAAGATTTGGCGGAGGATCATCGCTGAGCCAGATTCGGTCAATTCACTACCTGTCAGCAATGTAGTTTGTTGCAATAAGTACCAAGCCAAACGATAGAAACTGAATACTTGCATGTTGGTTGTGCTAAATGAGCTTTTTCCGCTTTTTTTGCGCATCTCAGCGAGTAATTCTTGCTCTTGTTCAAATTTATTATAGTTAGGTACAAGGAAAAATACTTGATTGTCTTCATCTTTGTCAAGCCAAGCGGCGGCTTCATCGATCAGTGCTTTGCGGTGGTCTTTTTGACCATTCCCTAAGATAAATTGTAACGACACCTTATTGCCTCCTTTTCCTGGTTGATATACCTCTTCATTATAACAAAGATAGCTGAACATTTGTTCTATTATCGTTTAAATTTTGTAAATAAAAAAGCCGGAGCAGGACGACTGTCCTCTCCGACAAATGATGTAGATCCAATCAGTGGATCGACCCCATTAATTTTTTGATTGGTTCTTTGATTGCAAATAAAATCACTGCACCGACGATTGCAACGACGCCGATGATCCCAAAGTAGGCAGATTCAGTACCTGGTGTATAGAACCGTGCGATTTGTGCATTGATGGCTTGGGAAGAAGCATCTGCTAAGAACCAGATCGCAATCGTTTGCGATTCGAAGGCTCTAGGCGCCAATTTCGTCGTCACTGATAGGCCGACAGGTGATAAGCAAAGTTCAGCAATCACGATGATGAAAAAGCTACCGATCAGCCAAAGTGGGCTGACTTTTCCAGCTGTTCCATATAACATTCCTGGCAACATCAGTAATAGGTAAGACAATCCGGCAAATAACAACCCTAGAGAGAATTTCACTACAGTTGATGGTTGACGTTTACCTAAACGAGTCCATAAAGTAACGAACACAGGTGTCAAAATAAAGATGAAGATCGGGTTCAATGATTGATACCAACTTGCTTGGATCGGAACACCCATCAAGGTCGATTGTGTTCGTTCACTTGCAAATAGGGCAAGGATCGATGACCCTTGTTCTTGCAATGACCAAAAGATGATTGCTGCTAAGAATAATGGGATATATGCCCATACACGTGGTTTTTCTTCCACTGAAACATCTTTTGAAGTCAACATTTTGATAAAGTAATAGAGTGGTAAAACGATTCCTAAGACACTGATCGTATTAACAAAGAAATCGATCGTCAAATGTCCAGTCAGTTGCGCTCCACCAAAAATAATAACAAATACGACCAAAGCGATCACAACATTACGGATAAATACTTTACGTTCGCCTTGTGTCAAAGGATTTGGAGGTGTCATACCCACTCCATCCAATGTCTTACGTCCTTGGATCACATATTGCAATAACCCGAAGAACATACCGATAGCGGCTAATGAGAAACCTAAATGGTAGTTATACTCTTGACCAATCGTACCGACGATCAACGGCGCGAGCAATGCGCCTAAATTGACACCCATATAAAAGATCGAAAATCCTGCATCTCTTCGTAAATCGGTTTTCGTATATAAATGCCCGACCATTCCCGAAACGTTTGGTTTTAAGAAAGCTGTACCGATGATGATCAACGCCATCGAGATAAATAAAGTAGAGACACCAAACGGCAATGCCAAAACAACATGACCGATCATGATGAAGACCCCACCAATAAAGACGGTTTTTTTGGCCCCTAACACACGATCAGAAAACCAGCCGCCTACGATACTCGACATATAAATCAACGAACCATAGATCGACATGATCGACAACGCTGTGGCACGAGGTAAACCAAGGCCTCCATTTGCTACCGTGTCATACATATAATAGATCAGTAAGGCACGCATACCATAATAACTGAATCGTTCCCACATCTCTGTGAAGAACAATGTAGACAATCCCTTCGGCTGACCGAAGAACCCTTTGTCTTGTTTTTCCATATTCCCATACCCCAATTCTTTTAATTTTCAGAAAATAATACACATATTTACCGAAAATCCGTGTAAAAATATTTATTTAAGAAATATATACTTATTTTCTATAAATACAACAAAAATTTAATGGGAAAATGATAAGAAAAAACATAGGTTATTTTTAATAATTATATAGTCTACTTTATATCATAAAGCTTAAATGTCGGTATATTCAGTATGTAAACGGTCTCGTAACAAATTTTTTATGTAAAAGAACATCTTTTTTCTATTCGTACATTTTGTTGAGCATTTTGTTTTACTTACTTTTTGTAAGATGATATACTTCGTTTTGTCATCAAGAAAAAAACGCAGAAAAGCGAATTAAAGGAGAACTAATCTATGACTGAATTTACAAATATCTTAAAAAACCGCCGTTCGATCTATGATCTAGGCCGTAACGTATCACAATCAAATGAAGAATTAACAACATTGATCCAAGAAGCAATCAAAGAAAGCCCTACTGCTTTCAATGCGCAATCAACACGTGCAGTAATCTTATTTGGCGATGCACATGAAAAATTATGGGAAATGACAGAAGAAGCTTTACGTCCACTGACACCTGCTGATGCTTTCCCAAATACTCAAAACAAATTAGCTAGTTTCAAAAAAGGTTATGGTACTGTCTTGTTCTTCAAAGACACAGATGTGATCAAAAACTTGCAAGAGCAATTTGCATTATATGCAGATAACTTCCCTGATTGGTCAGAACAATCAAATGGTATTGCTACAGCCAATACTTGGGTGGCATTAAGCGAAGAAGGTTTAGGTGCAAACCTACAACATTACAATCCAGTGATCGATGAAGCTGTCGCAAAAGAATGGTCGATTCCTGCAAACTGGAAATTACGTGCACAATTAGTCTTTGGTTCACCTGAATCTCCAGCTGGCGAAAAAGAATATATGAACGATGCCGATCGTTTCCGCGTGTTTGGCTAATTCTACTAATACAAAAAGACAGCTCCCTCTACTAAAAGAAGGAGCTGTCTTTTTGTCATTTCAATGGATCATTCATCCTCATGCTCGATCATGATATCAAGTTCTGCATCATCATTTAAGTGTTTTGCTAAAAAAGGAATCAATTCTTCTAATGAGACAGAAAATTTCAATAGCGGGCCACGCCAACCGTTCCGGAAAAAATTCATTTTGACTTCTTTCGAATCTTTTGGTTGGTAAAGAACGACTTTGTTGATTTCAGAATATGGCACTCCACGACGGTCAAAGCTGTTCAAAACTAGCCCTTCTGTAGTAAGTCCTCGACTATCTAACAAGAAACTCAATAACACAAGAGAAGCCAAGACGCCTTTCACTAACTCATCAGTGGTTGGTTGACTGACCAATGTATACCATAAAACCAGTACAGCAAGGAACGGAACAACTAAATAGACCCAGCGATTCCGAACCGTTTTATAAACGATCTCTCGTCGTACAAGCCATAAAAATAAGCACATGACGATGACAAATAAAAAAAGAACTATTGTAAAAAAGGAAACCATCTTATCGATCCACACCTTTATTTTCAACTCTTGAAACTAGAAAATCAAAGGGGTAAATCATGTCCCCTCTAACTGAACAAACGGTATTCAAGGAGCAGCACTTCGGTCATAAGCCAAAAAACTCAAAAATGAAATAGGCGTTTTCGTTTTTTCTATCTTATGCCTTAGTGTTCAATGCCCCTTTCATAACCTTAAAAGGACCTGCAACATGATCATTCGATGTTGCATGTCCATATTTTCTTATTCAAATGTATCATATTTAGCTACTACCATGCTAGCTTTTTCTTCTAATAATTCTTGATCTTCTATAGCGCATTGGGCAACTTTGACTACGGCGCAATTCGTCATTTTTGAAACAACTTCTCCAACAACTGATTTGGTAAAACCAATGGGCCTACATGAATATTGTTCTCCTAAATTAATCATTTCTTCCGTCATCAAAATCCTCCTAAACTACTCAAACAGTTTGCCACAGAAAATCATTTCGTTTTATCTGTGTGTTTCGTTAGTGGTGATTTGATCAAACTCTTATTTGATCTATCCGCATTATAGCGTACTGTTTTCGTTTTCACAAATTTTAACAGCTAAACATAATAAAAAAATCGTTTTTGGGACTGTTTTTCCTTGTTTTTTACATTTGATCAGGCAGATTCATGTAGTTTTTTTTAGAAAAACAATTATAATAGAAAGAAGTCTGGGGGAGTATTTCATGTCAAAACAAAAAAGTAAAAAACGATTACTGCTAGGTGGTGCAGCACTAGTATTGTTTTCAAGCGTCTTTTACTTTACACATAAACAAACAGAAGATCAAAAAGCGATGTTGGATGAAAACGTAGAGCAAACGATCAAAGCCGAAGAAAAACAAGTGCTTCTCGATGTACCTCTTGAGAACCAATTCGATGAACCTGCACTAGAGAATGGCTGTGAAGTTACTGCCTTGTCGATGTTGCTGCGCTTCTATGGCTACGAAACAACCAAGAATCAATTAGCCGAACAATTAAATTATGTCCCCGTTTTTAATGCCGATGGCACTCATGGCGATCCAAATGAAGGGTTCGTTGGTGAGATTTGGGGTGGTGACTGGGCAATGGGTGTCTATGTTCCGCCAATCGCTACGTTAGCTCAAGAAATCGTGCAAACCGATTATCATACCGAACCGCAAACGGATGCAAACTTAACTGATATCAAAACTGCGTTAAAAGAAGAAAAACCTGTTTGGGCTTCTGTCACGATCGATTTTCAAGTGCCGACAGAAAATGATTTCATGACTTGGACGACTGCAAACGGTGAAGTACAAGTCACGCCATTAGTCCATGCCTGTGTTGTAACTGGCTACGACGATCAATCGATCTATGTCAATGATCCTTATGGCATAAAAAATCGTGCGGTACCAATCGACGACTTTGAGCAAGTATTTACTGCCATGGGCGGACAAATGCTTACTTTAGAAAAGAACTAGTATTTCCTAGAAAAATAGCTTATACTCAAGCTAACAAAGCATGGAAGGAGCAAGAATCTGTGGAACGATTTATTCATAAAAAGGCGGATCCAAATGAAATCCCAATCATCTTCGTCCGTGATACTGCTGGTAACATCCAAAAAAAAGTGTCAGTCAATGAATGGACGAACCGATACAGCCCTGCTTCCCTCGATTTACTTGAAATCAAACTTTATCGACAAGCATTGGCTTATTATTCTGAGCAAGACTACGAGAAAGCCATTGATTTGTTGAAATTTTTGATCATTCAAACTGGCTATACTCATTTTGAGTACATCGAACGTCTAGCCACCATCTATCGTAAAATCCATGCAGAAGCACTTGAATATCAGTTGCTCTCTTCTGTCTTAGCATCCGCTGAGATCATCGGCTTGCCTGTTGGTTTGATCAAAAAACTGGAACGGCGGATCGATCAATTGAAATTGAGCATGGCGAGAAAATAAAATAAACCTAAGAACGAATGATTAAGTTATTAATCAATTATTCTTAGGCTTATTTTTTAATTCGATGCTTAGTTTACATAATAAAAATAAAATCAACCAATTATAGCTAATGCTTCTTTAGGTACCTCTTCTTTGGAAATTTCTTCGTATGTTTCTACATGAGCGCCTTTATTCGTCAATCTCAAGTAACGGTCTTTTTTTAAAACAGATAACCCGTTAAATTCAATTTCGCGTTCGTTGCCATTAGCGTCAACTGCCTTTTGGATATATTTTGCTGTCCCAAACGAATTGACTTCATCAGGCTGTTTTGTTTTGACATACACTTCTCCCTTAGTGACTAACGGATTCAATTGGTCTATTACTGCTGGTAATTCTCCAGTAGCGTCTTGGGTATAAAACTTCAAGCCAAATAACGCCAACCCACTGAATACAACGGCACCTACTAATACTTTGATTACTTTCATTTTCCTACCTCCTCTTTACTCTTTGAGTATAGCCTGTAAAAAAATCACATTCATCCGTCTCTAGATCGAGTTTTTTATCGGACTTTAGCACAGAAGTTATTTTTACAAAATTTCATAGATTTTTGCTATTATAATAGGAAAGAAAGGATGTGTTTCATTATGAATAAAGAAGAAATACTTCAGAAAATCAAAGATCTGGTCCAAAGTGGCAATTTCACTGAAGCCAAAACATTTTTCGAAGAGCATAAAGAACAACTAGGTCCTTACAAAGAAAAAGCCCAAGAATTTCTCCAAAATGTCGATTTTCAAGGAATAACGGATAAATTCAAAAATCTATTCAAATAAAATTTATATTTTCATAGGGATGATCGGAGCGATTCTGTCATGATCTAGAAACAAAAAAATCCTCAACAATCAAGGATTGTCGGGGATTTTTTGTTAGGATTTCTTGTGCTTCAAAATAAACGATTGATCTCCAAATCGCCACACTTCTATCAAACCCTACTTTTAATACAATCTTGTTGGGTCATAGTGGTACGTCACATTACCATTCAGTTCGGCCTTTCCAACAACAAACTTGCGATTCTCAATTTTTAACCACGCTTCACGAAAAGCCATGACTTCCTCACGTTTGACCTCTATTTTTTGGATTTTTCCATCCATCAACTCTTGGATCATTTGTTCATAGGGATTCATCTTTGATTGCCTCCAGCTTATTTCAATATTCAGTGAAGATCGGCGCATGTATTTCTTTCGTATCTAAATCTTTTCGCACGTTCACTTTCGTATAAATCACTTTTTCAACTGGAATACTGTAGTAACTTTCTTCTCCATCGTTAAATTGATGGACATCCTTTTTTGATAAAATACCATCGATTTTGTTCATTAACACTCGCGGTTCCACACTATTACTAACAATATAATAGCAAATACGGATATTGTTTACTAAATGTAGATCAACTTCTAATATCACTTGGTCCATGAAATACTACACCCTTTCTTTAAAAGAATTATAACAATAAGTACATCAAGAATCAAAAAAACAACTTTATTTAAAAAACAAGAAATTTTATAACATATCCTCTTGTGCACAAACATACAAAGTGTTATTTTTAATTATAGATTTCTTTTTTCCTTGGAGGCGTATATTATATGGACACTTTGGGACAATTGGTTTTTTATGTTCCTTTTTTTCTAATGACAACTTTAGCAATCTACTACACGAAATGGACGAAGCGTAAATTTTCCGTATTGCTGACACTTTTACCAGTCGCTTATTTTTCCCACAAAATATTTTCCCTTCGGCATTGGGAACCCACCGCAAAATTACTTTCACATGAACTAGGGTTGATTATTTCATTGACGATATTGATCTTATGGATTTATTACCTTTACAAACATCCTTAGTTACCAGTACTACTCTTCACGAACAAAAAAGCCACGTTGGAAATCAGCAACGTAGCTTATCAGTAATCGGCATCTATTTAACGACCAACACATTACAAGGCGCATGAGTCACCACATAAGAAGCTGTCGACCCTACTAACGCTTGTTGGATCGAGCCTTTACCTGTTGCCCCCATCACGATAAGATCAATTGACTCTTGTTTTGGTAAGACAGTGGCGATCAATGTTCTTGGATCACCGGTCTCCACAATTGCATGAATCGTTTCAATCCCAAATTCTTTGGCATCATTGATTCTCTTCAATAGTTCCACTTCTGTTTTTTGTTTTTCTTCTGCATAGATTTTTGAGAACGCATAGGCACTATGTGTCAAATCGATTTTATTGATAATTGAAACGATCAATAATTCTGCTTGGTTATCTCTCGCTAATTCTAAAGCCTCGCCAAATGCTTTCTCGGCTTTTTCCGAACCATCAATCGCTACCATTATTTTTTTATACATATTCGTCATCCATCCCATCTCCTTGTTTCTTTTATTCTATCACTTCGTATAAATTTTATAAAAAATTCACTTTTTTCTCGGCTTTTCAAACTAAAATTGAGCATTTTCTATTTTTTTATTTTGAATCTTTCTAATAAAAAACAAATGTCAGAAGCGCACAATTCTTCATTTATGATGTTTTTCTAATTAAAACGCACATTATTTAAACACATTCTTGTTACAAAAAAGGAGCATTTGTCACAAACTGTTACGTATCTTTCACCTATGAAATATAATCCCATGGTAAAGTATTACTCGTTAGCGAAAACAGCTAATCAAAATAACTTTTTAAAATACGAAGGAGATTTTTCATGAAATCACTTAAAACTATTCTTTTTGGAACAACTTTGGCCGCCGGCGCTGCATTATTTATGGGTACTTCTGCACACGCAGACGAAGCCTACACTGTTCAATCAGGTGATACTTTATCAACGATTTCTCAAAAATACGTTGGTGACAACTCCTTGATCCAAACAATTGCCGAAGCTAACTCAATCTCAAACATTCACCTGATTTTTTCAGGTCAAGAATTAACTATTCCTACTGGTGAGCAAGCAGCTGCACCTGTCGCTACTCAAGCACCTGTGGAACCTGTTCAAGAAACAGCTCCAGTTGTGGAAACACCTGTAGTGGAACAAGCTCCTGTAGTAGAAGAAGCGCCAGTTGTGGAACAAGCACCAGCTACTGAAGTCGCTGTTTCAACTGGTACGAACGATGCCAAAGAATGGATCGCACAAAAAGAATCTAGCGGTTCTTATACAGCAACAAACGGACGTTATATCGGCCGTTACCAATTAGACTCTTCATACTTGAACGGTGACTACTCTGCTGCCAATCAAGAAAGAGTGGCAGAACAATATGTGGCTTCTCGTTATGGCTCTTGGGATGCAGCCAAAGCTTTCTGGTTAGCTAACGGTTGGTACTAAAAAGAACGATTTTGAAAAAATGGGAATCTTATTGATTCCTATTTTTTTTGTTCTTGTTTCACCTAATTTCCCTTTTGTTTTCGCTTCTGCTTTTGACTTTGTTTGATTTTTTTGATTGCCCAATCATAATGACTCGAAGTAGCAGAAACGAAATAACTGCCAAGCGTTGTATTCCCCACCCAAGAATACTGGTTTTTTTGGAACAGTTGATCGTCATCGAAGGTTTTCGCCAGTAACATCACTTCTGCATGGCTTTCCTTCAACCAGTCAGACGCTTGCCGTAACGTAGTAGACTGATGTTTTTTTGTAAAGGCACGATTCATCTCGGCTGTCGTTCGCCAATTATAGGGTTCCGGCAAAAAAGATACGCTTTCTCCCAATTGATTACTTTTTACCCATTTTAATAATAAAGAATGCCACTCGTACAAATGGATCAACACGTCTTTGATCGTTTGATCTCTTCGCCAATGTGCTTCTTTTTTCTTTTCAAGAAATACTTCCTCAAAATCAAATGTCGCTTCTCTTTGTTCCTCAGGTATTGAATCGATCAACTGCTGTAACTTCTCATAATTTTCAGCTGCGAGTATCAATAATTCCTCTTTTGACTTTGGTCTCATATTCTTCTCCTTATTCAAAATACATGTGTTTTAAATCGTTTCCAATCCAACTATAATTCTAGTATGCCTGATTTCTAAAAAAAGACGAGCAATATCCTAGAATGAATGTTCATTCTTCGATATTACTCGTCTTCACTGACTTGTTTCAATGTTACCCATGTCGCTTTGTGACAGCGATCCACACTTCACTATACGCTTCCCCTTGATTAAGCCATTTGGTAAAGGAGATTTCAGGTGCCTCCACCAACTCGTACCCAGAGTTCGGTAGCCACTCTGAAAAAATATTCGCCATCGTCGTTTGCAAGACTTCTGGAAAACTTCCTTGATTGGGAAAAATCGCCCAAGTATGTCCAGGAATGATTCGTTGCTCTAACCCTTTACATTCGTCGATTTTTGATGTCAAGAAACCGATCATATGCGTCAAAGCGCCCTTTTCTTCCAAGCGTCCTTCATCAAATTGAAAAGAGGCATTTACCACTTGATTAGGTGCAAGATCACCTAACCTATGCATTTCCTCTTTTTGTTCCTCTGTAATCGCTTTTGCTAATTCGACGATTGATGAATTGACTCCCACAAATTGGATCGGTACCCGCTTTGATACACCGATAATTGCAAAGGTCCCTTTTTCTTCGATTCGATAATCCATTGAATTTCCCCCCTTGATTTCTAAGTGAAAGGTGAGTTTAGGATAAGATTTGCAAACCCCTGATTTTTTGACCTCTGAAGGCAAATAACCTGACCAGTCGCGAAACGCTCTAGAAAAACCTTCTAACGTTTGATATCCATACGCAAAGGCCGTCACTGTCGCACTTGCGCCGTTGACAAGATCTACATTGGCACAAGCCAGTCGCCGATTCTTGATATATTCAAATAAAGTGATTCCTGCAACAAACGAGAAAGTCCGCTTCAAATGATACTCCGAGATTCCTGATTGTTTGGCTACTTCGCTTAATTGAATGTCACTTGTCAAATGTTCTTCGATATAATCGATCAGCCGGTTCAGCTCTTTCATCCTCTCACCTCACAACTTAGTCTATCGCGTCCATTCAATGCTCACTTGATTTTTCTTAGACCAATATTATCAATACATATTTTTCTACGCTTAGTTAGCGATATTCTTGATTTTATCTTTGATGATTTCGCGAGTTTTTCTAAATTCAGCAATAATTTCTTCTTCTGTCCCAGTCGCTTTTGCTGGATCTTCTAAATCCCAATGTTCATGACGAATATGAGCAGGAATCACTGGACATTTATCCAACGCATCTCCGCACAGAGTGATGATCAAGTCGGCATGATTAAAATAATCTGGGTCAATCAAGTCTGACGTTTGACTCGTGATGTCGATGCCATCTTCTTCCATCACTTTTACTGCACGTGGATTTAATCCATGTGTCTCTACTCCCGCGCTCCGAACTTCAAATTGATCTTCCAGATATTCGTGGCCATACCCTTCAGCGATCTGACTTCTGCAAGAATTTCCTGTACATAAAAAATAAACTTTCTTCTTTTCTACACTTGTTGACTTCTCCAAAACCATTCCTCCAATCCATTAATCCTTTCAGGATTAAGTGTATGATATCATAAATTCAAGGGATCGTTAGTTTATTCAAAAAAAACGTATGGTTTTTAATAAAGCAATGATCCGCCATTTACATAACAAATAACCAACAAAACTGACAAAACAGCATTTTAAAGCATGTCAAAGACTTTTTACATGCTAAATCTGGCAATGACAAAAACCTTTGATCGTCGATTTTGACCTCTTCGATCACACTGAGATAAGAAGGAGCGGATACTATGGACTTAAGTCATCAAATAAAAAAATATCGCAAACAACTAGCTTTCTCCCAAGAAGAATTAGCCGAAAAATTATATGTATCAAGACAAACGATTTCAAACTGGGAGAATGAACGCAGTTATCCTGATATTCATAATTTATTATTGCTGAGTGTCCTATTTGACGTTTCTTTTGATCGTCGATTTTGACCTCTTCGATCACACTGAGATAAGAAGGAGCGGATACTATGGACTTAAGTCATCAAATAAAAAAATATCGCAAACAACTAGCTTTCTCCCAAGAAGAATTAGCCGAAAAATTATATGTATCAAGACAAACGATTTCAAACTGGGAGAATGAACGCAGTTATCCTGATATTCATAATTTATTATTGCTGAGTGTCCTATTTGACGTTTCTTTGGATGAATTAGTCAAAGGAGATGTAGAAAAGATGAAAGAAAATGTTACCCTTACTGAACTGAACAAATATACCAAAATCATGCTATTTTTCATGCTTCTCACCTTGATTTCAGTAGGCCCATCCTTATTTTTACCCGGTAATTGGCGATTAGCTTTTCCCTTGATCTTTTGGATTGCCAGCATGTACGGCGCAATAAAAGTTGAGGGACTCAAAAAACAAGAGAATATCAAAACCTACAAAGAAATCGTTGCATTCATGGAAAACAAAGAAGTAGCACCTCTACGTAAACAAAGAAACAAGGTCAGAAATCGGATCGAAAAAGTAGGCATCGTCATTTTGTTTGGACTCATTTGTGGAGTGATCGCTTTCCTCGCAAGTCTGCCGTTTATACTTCTTGATCGCTAGTAATCCCATAGAAAAAACAAGATCCACCTTCAAAGATTGATCTTGTTTTTTTACACCTAGGCGTAGGTAGACTGCCCATGGTTTGTAGTCATTAAATCTGTCTATTTCTTTCCCACACCATGAGGTATTCTTTCTCACCCGTCGATTCATCCATTTGTTCATCCACTTTTCTAAAGTCATTTTTATAGTAGAATCGTATTGCTCCTTTATTTTTACCATAAACATGCAAGCTTATTCGTTCTTTTTCTTTTTTAGCAGCTTCAATCAATTTTTGTCCGATTTTTCTATTTTGATATGTTGACTCTACAAAAATGCCAGCCAAATAAGATTCATCTACGATGCCCATAAAACCAACAATCTGACTATTCATTTCACAATAATAAATTTCTGCTTTTGGCAATTCTTTTATCAACAATGCTTTTTTCTCATACCAATATGTCGCATCAATAAAATCATGTGTCCTGATATTGGTCGTTAACCAAATACCTAGTAGTCGGTCCATTATCTCTTGGTCTAGTTTCTTCACTTTTTTAATCATCCCATTACTCCTGAAAACTTATAGTTATTCTTCATACCACTTCAAACGATCATTTAGATTGCCCGCATGGATGTCTACTGCTACCCGCGAACGTTCTTCTTCAATTTTGAGGTCTAGAAGACGAAGTTGTTCTTTATATCAAAGAAGATGTTCCGGAGAGATTTGAAAAATCAATATGATTGTAGGTTTTGAGAAGCTTTGTCTGCTTATCTTCCCTCAATGCCACCCACAGATCACCGATCAATAAGAATGTTTCTGGAAATAAGGAGTATTGTTTTCCTTACTCGAATACACTTCTTTTGCATCAAAGATCTCCGTAAAGACTTCTGTCGAACATTTACGACCACGAACGACAGCTGTCATGTGCGAGAGTTCCAACTTCGCTTTCTTTTTTAGTTAAGACTTTTTAGCATTACCAAACATGGATTCCATTCATCCCATAAGGTTGGGAACACTTCTAGCTCAACAAAACCCATCCTTCGATAGAATCCAATCGTCTGATCATAGATAGCGTAATGCCCTTCGGCGACCGTTTTCACTTGTAAAAATAGGTAATGTTCTCTTGCATAGGATTCTAGTTCACCTAGTAATCGCTTACCTAATCCTCGATGATGATAGGTTTTTTTTATCCCCATACAATAGATCTCACCGGTGGCTTTACTTGTTTCTTTTAAACTGATAAACCCTATTGATTCATTTGTTTCTTGCAAGACCCACAACGGATATTTTTGGCAGTTCTCGATGTATTCTTGTGTCGAATCTGGCAAGCCAAACCATTCTGGCAAATCATTCAAGACTTCTTGGACGATTTTTTTCTTTTCTATTGCTTCTTCTACTAAATCAATACGCATTGGTTTCCTCTTTTTTCGGCAAATATCGATCAACAAGTTGGAATCGTTCAAAGACGATTTTTGTTTCTTCATTGAGCAATAGTCCATGTTCTTCATAGTAAGGTTTGAAATAATTGTAATGCCCCTTTTGCCAATACATAAGAGATAAGTCGCCTTCACCTTCTGTAGCTGCCAGTTCTTCGGTGATTTCTTTCCAAGGTAGGATCAACACTTCGACAGTCTGGATAATGCCTATCGGTACTTTAGAGCTATTCACCACGACGGAGTAGTCACCAACTTTAGGTAATGGTTCGTTATCCATTTGGTAAAGCTCATACCCTGAGCTTGTCCCTGTTTTCTTCCCTTTTAATACCAAATCTGCTAATTCATCTGCGTGTTCTTTCGTATTTCCAAAAGCAAAAATTTCATATAATGATGCTTGTGGCACACCATTTTTTAAGCAAAAGCTTTCCCAATATTTTTGTGCTTCTAGGTTCAATCTGTCACCAACTTTCTGATTGATAGTAAATCAAGTGTACCAAAAATAGGAAGACTAAGCCATTCACACTCAATTTTTACAACTCCTATAGTCAAATTTATAGTTACTCACCAACTTCACTTCTTAAATACAAGAAATAAAAAAACTAGATTCACTTTTTGAGAGAATCTAGTTTTGTTTTCAGGATGAAATGGAAAATTAGACATCCACTTTGATACAATAAATACAACCAAAGAAAAGGAGAAAATCCATGGAACTTTATTTCAAAGAATTTTTATTGATCACGCAAAAATTAAACAGGCAGCAGATTACTCCGCTACTACTAGGTTCATTAGGCTTGTCTTACTTAACAGATATCGACTGGCAACCAAGAGACATTGACATCCATGTTCCTGGCGATCCACGGGGTTGGGAGGCACCCGACAAAGATCGCTTGCACAAATGGCAAAGCATCATGAAAATTATGGAAACGTTGAATTACCAACTAGTTGATTTACACGAACATGAATTTGCAAAAGATTCTTATACCATCCAGTTTGGCAGTATGGACAGTCTTCTCGGCTTTGCAGGTATTCCACTTAATGAACTCTCTCTAATCAGGATCGACGACTGTTCCTTTTACTTACCTACAGCGGAACAATATTTGAAAGTCTATCAACGTTCCGCTAAAGATAGTTACCGTGCAGATAAAAATAATCATAAGGATCTAGCAAAGATCGAGTATTTGGAAAAGTACTTGAATAAGAATAAGTAATGAGAAATTCTGAAGCCTTCAACCAATTATCTTTTCAAAGATAATTGGTTATTTCATGTTTAAGTCTCTTTACTCACTGAGACCCTTCCATAGTAAATCCCCTACCAGACGTGCTAAATAGCAGTGGAATACAATAAATGAAAAAATGTGAAAGCAACCCTTTTTCACGAATCAACATACTTTCTAACCATTCATCCAACTTGAAAATTTTTTCTACAAAAACCAGTTTTTGTCAAAAAGGATAGATATGAAGAATTTAAATATCCTATTCTCAGTTCATACACATACTAAATTCGTTTCCAATTATTTCAGATTTATCTGTAGTAAATTTTATTTTCATTCTATAAAAATCAGAATTTTATTTATATTACTATTTCTCCTAAAATATAGTCAACAAAAAATTCAAATTGTTCCTTAATATTATAATCATTAGGTGATGAAGTTTTTATATTTACAAAATCAACATTATTTGTTCTTAATATTTCACTCTTTAGTCCTTCATTACCATTTATCATCACAAAATAATTTGTACAATAGCCTTTATTTGATTCACAAATATTTGTAAATTCTTCAGAAAAATATTTATCTTTTAATGAGAAACCTAAGAATAACATAGAACGTTTATTTATCAAGCCAGTTAGTATTCTTTTGTTAGCTTCGTTCTCGTATAATGTCTCATAATCTGAATTAGTAACAACCATTGAACCAAGTAAATCTATATCACCATGAATATGAAAAATAAATTGTGAGTCTTCCAACATTTGAAAACCTTCAAATGTTAGAATATTTTTTGATTTAGAGTATAAATTATTTTTTAAAGCATCAGTTTTTTCAATTAATTTATCATAATTAGTTGTTAATATATAATCCAAATTACATCTGACAATATCCAGAATAATCGAATCTAACAGTATTTCATCTTTTATTTTTGAATTAATAATTGGTTCTATTAATTTCATTTTCAATGATTCTTTATTTTTGATAACAGAACTAGTATCATATATGAAGTTTATAATTTTATCTACATCTCCTTTTTCATAGTAAAGATCAAATGTATTGTGATGAGTAGCAGGTATAAATTTTTTTGCCTCTTTGAATAATTCCATCCATAACGGTAGCCCTACTGATTTACTAACTCCAGCACCTACGAAAGGTATTATCCTGTGTATGTTCGCCCTAATATCTTCAATAACTATTAATGATTCTGGATAAAAATATTCTTCACATTTTTCTTTATTATATTCAACTAATTTAGATGTATATTTAGGTCTAAATACTTCAAAATAATCATGTTCATTTATTTTTTTTTTTACATATTTCGCATGTTTGCTCCGCTAAAATTGCATTATAATACTCTTCTTCACATTCATATTGAATTTTTATCTCAAATGCTTCACTTTTTAACATTTTTTGAAAAAATCTTAGTCCATCATTTTTAGATAGTACATTACTTATTATAGAATAGTATGCTTTTTTCGTTCTAAAATCATTGATATTAGAAGCAATAAGATTCAAAACTTTAACTTCTTTTTTTGAGCTGTTCTCTAATAGTTGATAAAACAAATTCCGTCATTCCTTTATTTTTGTATTTTTTATTCCCCATCGTTATTGAAAAATAGTCTTTTTTTACTTTTACAGTAGTTTGGCTAGTTTCCAATTCATTAGAATCATCAAAAAAATCAGAGTCAAACCAAGCTACAGTAAATTCTTCTAACTCCCCAGCTAAACTTAAATCAGTATTAATACTATAGAAAATTGTTTCAAAAGTTAACGGAAATTCTTTGCCTCTTGTCATAGCTTTTCCCCTAGCTAATTCATGACCTTTAAAACTTATTTTAGTGGGATAACATGGTGCATTTACTAATCTAGCCTTTTTCTTTAATTCTGTTTCATTAAACCCCATCGTTATAAATTCTCCTAAATAAGCAGAAAAAATTTTATCATTTAATTTTTTCTTTACAATAGAATTAGATTTCACTTGGTTATTCATTTTTGCCATTCGTCCGAATGTACGTGAAATTTGACCATCGATTAATGAGGTCAATTCATCATATAATTCTTCTGAGATGTCTCCGATCATAATATTATTCATATCATTACAAAACTCGAACATTCTTTCTCTATTTTCAATTAATATATTATTAGTTCTCTCCTTGAATCTAGTTTTAAATAATCTTTCAATTATTCTTTTTACATATTTAAAAAAAGAGTTAGGCGAAGAAATATCAGTATTACCGTCATTTACTATTTTTAAACTTCCAGTTGTTCCATTTACAAAAAAAGTAGTATAGTTTGTTTTTCTGTCTATTTCAACACAACACATTCTTAAACGTTTCTCTAATTTATTATCAAAAAAAGAAATAAAGCAAAATATTTCAATTTTATCTAAATCGTACTTCAATTTTGGAAAAAAAATATTGTGATTCTTATCAGGGGTTATTCTGTCAATTAAATTAAAATCTTTAGTGTTTAAATAAGTGTGGTAATTAATTGCCATATACTCTTTATTGTATAATGTATTGATGTTATCAAATCCCTGTTCAATCTGAGTATCAGTCAAATCATGCACTGTTTTTTCTAAAAATATATTACTACAATTATATTTCATATTTTCAGATAGAATATTGTTTACCTCATTAAGTGTACAATATTCATTCGTTATTAAATATTTCATAGAAGAATTAATACCATTATAATCAGCCAATTCTCCCAAAATTTGTTCTTCATTAGTACCTAGCTTATCCAAATATTTCTTTTTAAGCTCAATTTCATTAATCAATAATTTATATGAGCTTGCTCTGAAATCTAATTCATTTTCCAAAATTTTAGGCAAAAAAATCACTTCTTTCTACTTTTTTGTTTGCTTTTATCAAATACCACAATGTATTAGTATATACTTTCCCATATTTTACTATGGCTTGTATTTTTTCTCTAAGGCATTTGCTAAATCTATAATATCCTCAAGTATGTAGGTCAAATCCATAACCTCTATAAAAATAATCTTAACTCCTACACCAGAGTATTCTTGAATTACTTCATCTCTAAATCCATTGTTGGAACATCTTTCTATAGCCTCTCAACAATCTTTTCATATGTAACTAGCTTTTTATCGGTTGAATTAGCATTATAAGATAAAGGACGGCCTTTATAATTCTCTATTTCTTTAGATAACTCAACACCTTGTCTTTGAAGTATCTGCTTACGCTTATTCTCAGGCGTATACTGAAACAGTGCGATGATTAGTTTATTGTAGTAATCTTCTTAAGTTATGATCCTATATACAGTTTAGAAATGGTAAATTAAGGATTTCAAATGTTGCACTTTTATCCTATATCTGATTCATGTTACTAGTACTTACTTTTTTAAGACTGAGCCTATGTGATTCACTTAAAAAGATTATATCATTTTATCTAATATAATTTAATAATTTTTGTAATCTCAGATAATTATTTTCTTTACCACTTAATATATCTGAAAATATTTTTCTACTTCAACTCTCTCCAACAACTCAAATGATCTTTCTAAGTTTTTTTGTAGAAACTTTTGCTTACCCAAATTATATAATTATAATCCTTCTGTTGTAACTTGTAGGTAATGAACATCTATATTGGACACTTTAATACTATATATATGAATAAACATTAATTGTATAATTTAGGTATATTCAAATTATATAAAAACACATACTAATCAATTTGAAAATTAGTATGTTCCTAAGATAAATTTTGACATAGAATTTCTTATTTTTACTTATCATAATTATTTCATTTTTCATTCTAAAATTTATATATTTCTGAACAATTCTATTGAGAAATAGTGGTTTCTCCTACTCTATTAACATGTTTGTATAAGTTAACATTTAGAAATACCAATTATTTTCACCTTCTAAACTAATGGAAACCAAACTATATAATTAAAATTTTAATTAACTAAATTTCCATAACAAAAAACTCTCTCATTAACTTATTAATTAACGAAAGAGCTTATTATTTTTAGTCATCTTTACTTAAAATACAATCAAAATCTAACTAATTAATCTAAAAAAACCGTTATATGATGAAAAACTTCTAACGAATCCCAAGCGCAATTCGTGCATAACGACTCATTTTATCGGTTGTCCAAGCGGGATACCAGACTAATTTGACTTCTGCTTTTGACACTTCTGGCACTTCTTTTAGTGCATCATGGATCGATTCAGTCAAGATATCAGCTAACGGACAGCCCATCGTTGTCAAAGTCATTTTAACAACGGTATCTCCATTTTCAGGGTCAAATTCGATTTCATAGATCAAACCTAGGTTCACGATATCGATTCCTAGTTCTGGGTCAATCACCATTTCTAACGCGGTGAGAATTCGCTCTTTGATTTCATCTACTTCTTCAGCAGACCATTTTTGTTCACTCATTCTTCGGATTCTCCTTCTCACAATTTTTGTTTATCATACCTTTTTTTAAGAGGTTTGTAAATATTCATTTGGCTAGCAAGGTCTGGACAGAAGTCTTTCACTTCAAGAACTAAGGTAACAGCTACGCAAATTGTTTTTCAAATTTTTTATAGATCCTCTTAGTTCCTAAGAAGTTACTTCTTTTTCCACTAGTTATTCGGTTCAAAGGTGACAAACAAGGGGGTAGATTTGTTTGTCTATCACTTTTTTATTTGCTTTTCGCCTTTTTAGATGCATGTTTGATTTCAGGAAGAACCCCTGTTGAACGATACATTTTTTGTTCGTTCTCATTGGCAAAGCGACCAAAAACGGAATGCGTTGGTAAAATATTGATGAACGCATCTTCGTCGATCTCATGGACGATTTGATCAAGATCATACATTTCGTAACGTGTGATGACCATCATGATCATTTTTCCTTCACGTTTTGAATATCCACCAACTGAAGGTAAGAGAGTCATCCCCCGAACCATGCGTTGCGCAATTTCAGCAGTCACTTCTTCTGGTTTCACAGTGACAATCATGGCGGTCACTTTTTGGTGACTCGTATGGATCGCATCGATGACTTGAGTCATTGCATAGATTGAGATGATTGTATACAAAGCACTTTCCCAATTAAAGAGGAAGCCAGCTGCTACGACGATAATGCCATTTAAAATCAGCATATAGTTTCCTACGGTTTTCCCTGTCGTTTGAGAAAGAACCAATGAAATGATGTCCATTCCACCAGTCGTAAAACCCATTTTCAGAGAAATACCGACGCCGACGCCAAGTAAAACACCACCGACTAATGCATTCATCAGTATATTATCTGTTACCTGTCCTGTCGGTAAAACTGTCGTCATGACTGACACACAAACAACGTTGATGAAACTAAGTACAGTTGCGCGTTTTCCGACTTTTAAAAAGCCTAATATAAATACAGGAATATTCAATAGAAAAATAAACGTTCCAGTATCGACATCTATATGGACCCATTCAGATAATAGTGAAGCAATGATTTGGGCGATCCCGTTCATTCCTGCAGAAAAGACGTTGGCTGGAATCAAAAAATAATTCAATGCCACCGCTGCAGACAAACCGGTCATCAAGATAACCACTATTTTCTTAAGATTTTCGTTTCTTTGATAGACAGTCATGAATCTGCTCACAAGCACCTCTCCTTTTCAAGTTTATTCCAAATGTAAGAATAACAGTTTCTTCCAGAAAATAAAATAGCGACTACTTAAATGAGAAGAATTTTAGTAAAGATGTCACAAAAAAAATAAGCCTATGCTACAATAAAAGAAAACCGAATGAACGAGGAGGACATTATGGCAAAAGATGCAAGTTTTGATATCATTTCAGAAGTATCTGTTGAAGAAGTAAAAAATGCAATCCAACAAACCACGAAAGAATTAACTAACCGTTTCGATTTCAAGGATTCAACGGTTGAGATCAAGTTAGAGAATACAAATAAATTAGTTGTGCTAAGTGACGATGAATTTAAAATCGAACAAATCAAAGATGTTTTGTTTGGAAAATTGAATAAACGCAATGTGCCAATCAAAAATATCCACTTTTCTGAAACGGAACACGCTTTAGGTGGTAAAGCACGCCAATCTGCTGATCTAGTCAATGGGATCGACCGCGATAATGGCAAGAAGATCACGACCGCGATCAAAAATGAAAAACTAAAAGTGAAAACACAGATCCAAGAAGACCAGATCCGAGTAACTGGTAAAAATCGCGATGATCTACAAGCTGTGATCGCACTTTTAAGAAAACTAGACTTGCCGATTGAATTGCAATTTACAAACTACCGTTAGTTCATGGGTACTATTGAGATATCACTAAAAAAGGACAAGCATTTTGCTTCGTCCTTTTTTAGTGGTCTTGCCAAAACTGATGGATAGTTTGTGATAATGCCTCAACTGTTCGAACTTCTTTTGCTTGGTGCCAATGTGGCGGGAAAAGTTTACGATAATTTAACGAGGCAAAGCGTTGATCGGCTAAAAGCACAATGCCTTGATCTTCCATATCTCTGATTACTCGCCCAGCTGCTTGCAATACTTTATTCATTCCTGGTAACTGGTAAGCATAAGCAAAACCTAGTTGTTCTTTTTCATCATAGTAAGATTTGATCAACTCTTGCTCATGATTCATTTGTGGTAAGCCCACACCAACGATCATACTACCAATCAAGCGTGATCCGCGTAGATCGATTCCTTCTGAAAAAATGCCGCCAAGTACACAAAAGCCTACTAATGTTTCTTGCGGTTCGACTATAAATTCTGCTAAGAAATCTTCTCGTTCTTGTTCATTCAACTTGGTTCCTTGGATAAGTGTGCGAGTCGAAGGGTAAGTTTCTTTGAACACTTCGGCGACTTGGTCCAAATATTGATAGGAAGGAAAGAAAATCATATAATTGCCCTTCTTCCCTTGAATGAAACGTTGAATCGTTTCGACTAAACGTGGCATACTCTGCTCTCTTTTGCGATACGTCGTTTCAAGATAACTTGCTATAAGTACTTGTTGATTCTCAATTGGGAATGGACTAGGTAAGCGATACGCTAAACTCTCTTTGCCCCCTAATGTTTCTTGATAATAAGAAAGTGGTGAAAAACTCGCAGAAAACAAAAGACTACTCCGTCCTTTATTCAACGATTGTTCTAAAAATAAACTAGGATCGATGCAAAATTGCTTCACGATCAAATCATGGTAACTTTTCTCTACAGTTGTTTCATAGTGATCGTCATAGAATTCACTGATTTTTAAAAAATGATTCAAGTCAAAATAAAATCCTAAAATTTGCTCTTGCATCGGGTGTTCAGGATATTCAGCCAACCATTCTTGAATAAATTCACCGAGTTGAAACCCTGCGTTGATCAATGAATCTGCTGGGGCTTTTTGATGATGATAGTTCCATCCTTCTTCAAGAGCAATTTCTTGGATCTGATCAAAAGCTTTTAAAAGACGATTCCATCGACGACGTAGTTTTTTAAATTCCTTCGGGATCTCTCCATAGACTTTACGTGCTTTTCCATAAGATAACTCAGCAGAATACATTTCTCTTGAACGATTGACTAAATTGTGTGCTTCATCGATCAAGAAAAGATGATCTTCATTTTTCTCTTCATCAAAAAATCGTCTCAAGTAAACCGTTGGGTCGAAAAGATAATTATAATCCCCGATGATCACGTCACACCATAAGCTGACATCTAAAGAGAGTTCAAATGGGCATAAGGTATGTTTCTTCGCGTATTTCTCAATTACCTCGCGAGTTATTTGGTTTTCATGATTCAGTAGATCCCATAACCCTTCATTGATTCGATTATAATAGCCATTGGCATAAGGACATTGATCTGGATTACACGTGGTCTCATCTAAGAAACAAATCTTATCTTTTGCTGTCAAGGTCACACTTTTTGTCTCAGCCCCAACATCTTTTAACGCTGCTAACGCATCTTCAGCCACCTGTCTCGTAATAGTTTTCGCGGTTAAGTAAAAAATACGTTCTCCTTCATCTTCTCCGATCGCCTTTAAGGCTGGAAATAATGTAGAGATCGTTTTTCCAGTACCAGTGGGGGCTTCCGCAAACAGTTTTTGTTTTGTCCGGATCGTTTTATAGGCAGCAACTGCCAGTTCCCTTTGTCCTTTACGATACTCTTCGTATGGAAACTTTAATGCCATCAATGAGGCATTACGTACCGTACGCCAATTTTCCTGAAAAATCAGCCACTCTTGGTAATCCTCGGTCAGTTTTTTAAAAAATACTTCCAGTTGTTCTCTCGTCTGATGTTCCACTTTCCGTGTGATCACTTCTTCTGTGGTTTGATAATAGGTTAGCTGGAGGTTGATCTCCTCTAAGTTGTTTTCTTGACTATAAATATAGGCATACACTCTTGCTTGATGAAAAAACAATTCGACTTGTTCGGGTTCTAAATCTTCAAAGCGTGGTTCCGACGTTTTAATTTCGTCGATGTGGTACACGCCATCTTTTTTGAAGATACCATCTGCTCGTCCTTCAACGATCAGTTCATAAGGATCAAGCTGTACACTGGTTTGTAAGAACACTTCTTTTTGATACTCTTCGCCTGCTTCTTTTTGGAGCTTGCGGTGGATTTTTGCACCTTCCAAGGCGGTATGATTACTTTTCTTTCGATTATCGATACTTCCGCGACGCAAGATGAACTCGACTAAGTGACGGACGGATATTTTAGATTTTTTCACCATGGTCGCCTCCTTCTTGTATTAGAGTACCGCAAAATAGACCGTTTCGCAAAAAACAAAAACACCCTGCTCGGATAAGCAGGGATATAGGATATAGAATTTGGATTTTTGGATACATTCAATGTAACAAGAGTAAATGAAAAATCAATGAAAATTTTCTATTCTTCCGTTTAAAATTTTTAAACACTTTTCATATAATCTGACAATTCAGATAACTGATGTTATAAAAGTAGACACTTTTGTTTCTGATCCATATTTGCGTTATACTTATATCGAACGATAGAAGAAAGAATTTTTAAAAGTTGGAGGTTTCCTTTTATGCATGTTTTACAATTAAAAACTGGAACAATCGAGGAAAACTGTTACCTTGTCTACAACGACGAAGCGCTTCTGATCATTGATCCAGGAGCTGACGCTGAAATGATCCAAGAACAAATCAAGAAGACCCAGCAACAACCTGTCGCTATCTTATTGACTCATACGCATTACGACCACATTGGCGCTGTCGAAGCATTGAGAAATACCTATGACATCCCTGTCTATGTCAGTCCACTAGAACAAGAATGGCTTGGAGATCCCATCTTGAATCTCTCAGGACTTGGTCGCCATGATGATATGGATAATATCATTGTTTCTCCTGCGGAATATGAATTTGAAATGAAACAATACCGTCTTGGGAATATGTCATTTGAAGTCGTTCCAACACCTGGTCATTCAGCCGGTAGTGTTAGCTTTATTTTCGATGACTTCGTGATATCTGGAGACGCACTCTTTAAAGGGAGTATCGGGCGCACCGATCTCTACACTGGTAATTTAGAGCAGTTACTCTATAGCATCACGACACAGCTTTTTGTTCTACCAAATGAATTTGTGGTCTATCCTGGCCATGGAGAACCAACAACGATTGAACACGAGAAAAAAACCAACCCATTTTTTAACGCTTAATCAAACTTAGGAGGTCGTTCAACATGAGTGAAACAACCCTGTATATCGTCCGTCATGGTAAAACAATGTTCAATACGATTGAACGTGTGCAAGGCTGGTGTGACACACCATTGACGAAACAAGGACAAGAAGGTATCCATTTTTTAGGTAAGGGTCTAAAAGATATCGATTTTTCTTACGCCTATTCAAGCGACAGTGGCCGAGCAATCGAAACGGCACGGATCGTTTTAAGCGAACATACAAAAGGGAAAGAAATTCCTTACTTTATTGATAAACGGATTCGTGAATGGTGTTTTGGTTCGCTAGAAGGTGGCTACGATATGGAGATGTGGGGTGTCATTCCTCGTGTACTAAATTTTCAAACATACGATGAGATGTTCACCACAGATGTTACCTTTGAACAAATCGCTAATGCCATCTATGAGACGGATACTGCTGGCTGGGCGCAACCTTATGACGAATTAAAAGAACGTGTCTGGTCAGGTTTTGAAGATATCGCCCATCAGTGTGAGAAGAACAATGGTGGCAATGTTTTAGTCGTCTCCCACGGCCTAACGATTGCTTTTCTTCTTAGCTTGATCGATCCTTCTCAACCAGTTCGTGCTGGATTGTTAAATGGTAGTGTCACAAAAGTAACCTATAAAAATGGTCGTTTTTCAATTGAAAGTGTCAACGATACCAGTTATATCGAACAAGGAAAACAACAGACAAGAGAATCATTTATGTGATGAGTCATTGAATAGGGAGTGGGACATTAGTTCTCTCCCACCACCTAAAACCGAATAAACGGCGGGAACAGAAGTACCCTCTTCGGAAATAAGACGCCATCCACAAAAATTTGAAGAACAATTTTCGTGGATGGCGCCTTATTTCTCGAGGCTGAACACTTCTGTCCCGTCCTCTTTTTTGAAGTCCTTTATTTTTGTATTAATCTCAAAGAAACAATTTGGCTTTGGAAACAAAGAACGGTATACTAAATGTTGTATTTTAATTGGGAAGGAAGGAATTTATGTTTTTTGCAAATATCATAAAAGCAGCGATTCTAGGAATCATTGAAGGAATCACAGAGTGGCTGCCAATCAGTAGTACAGGACATTTGATCTTAGCAGATGAATTCATCAAGCTTGATGCGAGTTCACAATTCATGTCGATGTTCAATGTCGTGATCCAATTAGGAGCGATCTTAGCCGTCGTTGTTTTGTATTTCCACAAGTTGAATCCTTTTGCGCCAAGCAAGTCCTCGATCGAGAAAAAAGATACGTGGGTTTTATGGTCAAAAGTACTTGTTGCTTGTGTGCCAGCAGCTATTATTGGTTTATTATTGGACGATTGGTTAGATGCCCATTTTTATAAATTTTTACCAGTAGCGATCGCCTTGATCGTTTACGGTATCGGCTTTATCATTGTTGAAAAACGAAACAAAAATAAAACACCTCGTTGGTCAAACCTGAATGATTTGACTTTCCAAGCAGCGATTCTGATTGGGGCTTTCCAAGTCTTGGCTTTGATACCAGGGACTTCACGCTCCGGCGCTACGATCCTTGGAGCAATCCTGATTGGTGCTTCCCGCTTCGTTGCCACTGAGTTCTCATTTTTCCTTGGCATTCCAGTGATGTTTGGTGCCAGTGGATTAAAGATCGTGAAATACCTTGCTGATGGCAACAGCTTCCAAACGGAAGAAACAGTTATTCTTTTAGTAGGTACTGTGGTTTCATTCATCGTTTCGATTTTTGCGATCAAGTTCTTGATCAACTACTTGAAACGTAATGACTTTACTGTTTTTGGCTGGTATCGTATCATTTTAGGGATCATCTTGATCGGTTACTGGTTTATCGCAATGTAATTTGATATGCTCATCGCAAACCAGCTAAATGATTGGTAAGCGCAACACCAAAACAAAATAGTAGTAAGCTCACGCATCGCTGAGCTTACTACTATTTTTTATATACTTTTTTGAGCTAAAATGAATGATCCTCATACAATAGCTTTTCGATTTTTTTATCTTTCACTAATAATATCTGATCGAAATTCTTTCGCAAGAAATAGCGATCATGAGTAACTGATAAAATGGTACCGGTAAATGTAGACAATAATTCTTCGATTTCTTCTCTTACATAGATATCCAAGTGATTGGTTGGTTCATCTAAGATCAATACATTGATTTTCTTTAGGAATAGTTTCAAGAGGTACAGCCTTACTTGTTCTCCGCCAGAAAGATCTTTGATCCTTTTAGCGACATCCCCACTAAAGAATCCAAAATTCGCTAATACTTGTCGTGCTTTCTGTTCATTAGGTATCAGGTATTTAGCATAATTCAATATCCGTTGTTCTGGTTGATCAAACGTTAAGCGTTGAGGTAAATAGCCAATTGACAAACTTGCGCCAGTTTTAATAGCCCCTTCATCTACTCCTATTTCCCCCATCACTACTTTTAATAGCGTTGATTTCCCAGAACCATTCTTACCTAATATGGCGATCCGCTCACCACGATAGATCATAAACGAACTATCTGAAAACAAACATTTGTGACCTACTGTTTTCTTTATATTTTTGGCAACCAACACTTCTTTCCCCGACAGATCTTCTTGACTGATCGTAGTTAGTTTTTTGCGGGGGACCTTAGGCGCATTGATCAGTGTCATTTTTTCTAATCTGCGTTCGATTTCTTTTGCTTTTTTGAAGAATGCTTCGTTGTCCCCTTCATTTCCCCATTGACGATAGCGGCGAATCATTCCTTTCAATCGTTTGATTTCTTTTTGCTGAAGTTCATGATTTTTTTGAAGTTCCTGTATTCGTTGTTTCTTCAACGTCATGTAACGACTATAGTTTCCCGAATATTCGATTATCTGACCGTCCTCGATCTCCATGATTTTTTTGACTACATTGTCAAGGAATGCACGATCATGGGAAATCACGAGGAATGCACAATTTGTCAATCTCAGATATTCTTCCAACCATTGTACGGATTCGAGATCAAGATGATTGGTTGGCTCATCTAATAGAAGGACATCGTTTTCTTGTAATAATACTTTGGCTAATTCTACTCGAATACGTTCGCCTCCGCTTAATTGATCAAGTGATGTTTCAATTTGTTCATCAAGGCCTAATCCTTTCAAAACACTCGTGATCCGATCTTCTAAGCCATATCCGCCCATCGTCTCAAATCGTTGCTGCAAGTCGCCATATACTTTCATGATATGGTCCAGATCTTCCGTTGTGATACACATTTTTTCTTCATAGTAAGTGAGTTGTGTTTGCAATTCTTGGATGTCTTTGAAGCTTTGATACACATAGTCAAAAGTAGCGATTGAGCCATTTTCCATTTTCTGTGGAATATAACCAATCGACAGCCCTTTTTTCCTACTAACTGTCCCTTTATCAACACCTTCAGACCCGATCAACATTTGAAGAAGAGTTGTTTTCCCAGTTCCATTTTGTCCGATCAATCCGATTTTGTCTTGCTTATTGAGTGTGCAACTCAAATTTTCAAAAAGAGGTACGCCACTATAATTTTTACTGATCTTATTCGCTTGAATATACATTTTCTTGCTCCTTAAGACCAATCAAAAAAGCCATGAAAAAATTCATGACCTGTTGTTATTTCATTTATCTGGTACTTAGCTAAAAATGGAATAAACATATTGAATGGTCATTTATTTTTGATTGATTTTTCTATTTTTAAGCGCACTGATGCCTTGGATAGAAAATACAAAAATAATTGCATGACTAAAGCTAATATGATATCTAGAATAATTATCTGTTTCTGTTATTTTAGTCAAGCTGCCCATTAAATATGTCCCTCCTCTTCACTCTATATTTATATCAATTGTACCAAATCACTTATCAAAGCTCAAATGAGAACGAAAACAATTAAATCTTGTCTAAACATTGTGACATTTCCCCAAATATTGTCTCCGCAAATCGATTTCTAACAAACAGACTCAGACCTAAGACTGAATTCTAACTAATTTATTTAATTTACTTTACCTGTCGTAGTAATTGTTTTATAATTATTACGACAGATGGAGTAATTGAAAAAGGAGGCGATCAAGTGATATCAAGTGATGCAATTCGTGGATACAATGATGCCATCATCTTATCCATTCTTTCCAAGGAAGATTCCTATGGTTACGAGATCTCGAAGCAAATCCGGGAAGGAACCGATGCGCTATATGCGATCAAGGAAACCACTTTGTACTCCGCTTTTACACGCTTAGAAAAGCAGGGACTGATCCTTTCGTATCCTGGGGAAGTCACTCATGGAAAGAAACGGACGTACTATCGAATCAGCGATGCCGGGGAGAACATTTTGAAAGAAAAAAAAGAGGAATGGCAACAAACGAAAATCGTTGTTGACCGTTTTCTACAAGGAGGAGAACTATGAAAACCATTCAGGATTACTTAGATAGTTTATTTTTAAATGTGCCGATCACTCCTGAAACAAAAAAAGCCAAAGAAGATCTATTGGCAATCATGGAAGATCAGTATCACGGATTATTAGAAGAAGGAAAATCAGAGCATGAAGCCATTGGCGCAGTCATCAGTGAATTTGGTTCTATTGATGAGATCCTCCAAGAATTGGAACTTTCTCGGTCCTCTTTTGACGAAGAAGTCTGGGAAAACGAGATTGAACTCGATGAAGTGATTTCATTTTGGAACCAAGTCCGTCGTTTCTCCCTTTTTCTTTCAACTGGAATTGCTATTTGTATCTTAGCTGTAGGAATGCTCGTATTTTTTGCTAATGGTATTAGCGAGATCATCGGCTTTCTGGCAATGTTTCTTCTAGTCGCTTTAGGCGTTGGTTTGATTATTACTACAAGTTTGAGCTATTCAGCTAGTAAGAAGAAACTAAATGATCGACCCTATTCACAGCAAGTAAAAATCGAAGCAAGACAACAAACAGAAGCCTATGCGAAAAGTTTTCGAGTAGGACTAGTTTTCGGTATCATTTTATGTATCCTTTCGGTCACACCTATCTTTGCAAATAGAGCCTTTGGCTTACCAATTGGATTCGCTTTGTTACTTTTCTTCGCTTCCGTGGCACTCGGCGTCTTCTTTATCGTCTATGTCAGCATCATCTACACTTGGTTTTCAAAAGTGGCTGAAGGCACGTTCTTCATCTCAGATGAAGATGAGCCAGGACCACGAGCATCTCAACACATGTACGGAGACTCTGCAGAAGCGATTCGTTTATTTGAACGTTTATACTGGCCGGGCATCTTCATCGTTTACATGGTTTGGTCCTTTATGACCCGAAGCTGGGCTTACTCTTGGCTCATCTTTGTACTAGGCGGTGTATTAGAAGACTATTTTCTTGAAAGATTGAAACGTAAATAACTTCTCAATTTAGTCGAATCATCCGAGAAATTTTGGTATGATTCGACTTTTTTATTCGTTAATTTTTTCTAACTAGAAGATTCTGTCATGTTTTTCATCACATTTGTTGCCTTATCGACCCATTTCCCTTTTGCGACATCAGACAGTTTATTCGTTACTTTTTCACATCAAGTATACATGATAAATCAGACACTCTATTCTTCACCTCATAAAAACATGTTTTGACATCATCAACGTAGGTATTTTTCTCATTTTGCCTTTTCGTCTAATTCTTCGTACCTTTTTGTTCCTTCTATATTCGATCAAATATTTTGCTAATGACTCTTTTGCATCGTATTAAAAAAATGGTATGATGAATAATTAGAAAGTGAGGTTTTTTGATGGAAAGTTGGTTATTTCTTGGGTTGATCATGCTGGTTGCCGTCCTTGCTAAAAATCAAAGTCTGATGTTAGCGACTGGTTTTATTTTACTTGTTAAGTTTATTCCTGCATCAAAAGATTTTTTGACATGGCTCCAAGGGAAAGGAATCAATATTGGCGTGACGATCATTACTGCGGCGATTTTAGTGCCTATTGCTACAGGTGATATTGGTTTAAAAGATTTGCTTGATGCGTTCAAATCACCTATGGGTTGGGTAGCGATCTTCTGTGGCGGCTTAGTTGCTGTATTGTCGTCTAAAGGCGTTGGCTTGATTGCGACAGATCCACAAATCACTGTGGCTTTAGTTTTTGGAACGATCTTAGGCGTTGTCTTTTTAAAAGGAATCGCAGCGGGCCCTGTGATTGCTTCTGGAATAGCCTATTGCATTCTCCAATTGTTTTCTTTTAATAAATAATGATGCATCTAGTGGTTGAGAAAAGGATAATTTTTTTGTTCGTGGTATACTAGTTTTGAGGTGATCGCATATGCAAAAACTAAAATATTTCTTTGGGACTGTTGGATGGTTTTTATTGGCTGTTCTATTGATTATTGGATTGACCTACTTACTATTTCCTGATTTGATCCAAAACGTCTTTGATGCCAATTTTTAATATACGTAACTATTTTTTCAAATATCTATAAAAAAAGTCGGAAAACTTGAAAGATCTTGGGATTATTCAAGTTCTTTCGGCTTTTTTTTGGCTTGGTGCTTCTTTTTTGTTATACTAAGTGTAAGTGCTCCTCTTTTATGCAGGAAATTTTAAAAGAAGTGCGAAATGTTTGATTTAGAAGAAAGGAAGACGCTCGTGGAAACTTTTGAAGGTCTTTTGATTGATACGTATGTTTTACAAGAACAACCAATGATGTTGACTGGTTTGAATCTCCAACTTGAAGATCGGGTAATCAATTGTCTAATTAAAGATCGCTACTTGGCAAAATATGTTTTACGTTTACCTTTAAACAAATATGTATTGGAAGTCAGCGGAAAATGGAATCGTCGAAATCAATTAGTCATCAAACGAATGATGATCAAAAACATCGATGAATACATCAAAATCATTGGAACACCCGAATAGCTCCTTTTCATGCATTCTAATTAGTTATAAAATAACTAATCTATGTTAACGTTATGATTCATTGATTTGAAGCAATCGTATCCCTTTTCAAAAAAAACTTTGCAAACGGTTGACTTTGTTATATACTATTTCAGTACCAAACATCCCATTCAATTATTTATTTACCTAGATAAATTAAACCACGTTTGGTTAAGCGCTCGTTGTCTCCCACAACAGCGCTTTTTCTTTTGTTTTTTTGATTTTCTGCCACTCATAAATCCATGCTCTCTGATATTTCTTACGTGTTAAGGAAAAAAACTTGTCATGTTGATATTGCAATGCGCGCTCGCATTAGGTATAATAATGAATGTTGAATTATGCGGTAACACGCGTAAGAACTTTACTTATCGGAGGTGAAACAAATGCCAAACATTGAATCTGCAATCAAACGTGTTCGCACAAGCGAAAACGCGAATGTAAAAAATTCATCTCAAACTAGTGCTATGCGTACTGCAATCAAAAAATTTGAGGATGCTGTAGCTTCAGGTGCTGACAACGTAGATGCGTTATATAAAGACGCTGTTAAAGCGATCGATATGGCTGAAACTAAAGGTCTTATCCACAAAAACAAAGCAAACCGCGACAAATCTCGTTTAAGCAAAAAAATCGCTAAATAAGGAAATCGGCCACGGCCGGTTTTTTTATTTCCTTTTTCTATACACAAATACACACAGTTTGGCTGATCCTTCTGATGATCAACCGAACTGTGTGTATTTGTGTTGCTATTGTTTTTACTTATTTTTTAATCTTTCAGCTGCCTGAAACACAAATAATTGAAAACTCAATTTCTTTTCGATCTGTCCACTTTTTACTTGATAGTCCATCTCGACTAATTGGTCGAACAATTGGACTAATGTTCGTTCATCGAACTTCCTAACTTCTTGCATTGCCAATTTTACCCGATAGGGATGGATTTTCAAAGTTTCCGCAATGTTTGCTTGTTGGTACCCGATCTTGACTAAAAATTTCGTTTGGAGATACAATCGTAGTTGGGAGAGTAGGATCGCATTGATCTTGATGATCTCTTCCCCTTGTGTGACTAAATCTTCAAATAATCGCAGGGTATGTTCCGTATCTCCAGAAAGCATATATTGTGTCATGTCAAAGATATTATGTTCCAATGTCTTAGGCACTAATTGTTCGATTTCTTTCGCAGAGATTGCTGATTGATTCTGTCCATATAACATCAATTTATCTAATTCTGCCATCATTTTTGATAAGTCTAAATCAGTCAATCGTAAAAAAAGGTCGATTGCTTTACGATCTAGAGTAAGCGGTGTATTTTCTAATGTGTTCAATAAATACTGTCGCACTTCTTTTTCATTCAATTGCTGAACATTGATCGATACCGCCGTTTTCTTCAATTGTTTCGTAACTTTTTTTCGTTCATCTAATTTTTCATAAGGCGCAAAAAAGACGAGTACGGTTGATTCAAGCGGTTCTTTTAAATAGTCTACTAAAAGATCTGTGTTTTGTTCGATACTGTTGCTGTTTTTTTCACCCGTCAAAAAATAAGGGTTTTCGACAAAAACCACACGTTGATCACCGAAAAACGGTAAGGTTTCTGCTTCAGCGATTACGTCATCGATCGTTGCTTGAGTCATATCAAATCGCAGAAAATTAAGGTCATCTTCTCCTGATATTTGTATTTTCTTGAGGATTTCTGTACGCACTTGGTCTTGTAAAAACTTCTCCGTTCCTAAAACGAGATAACAAGGTGCGAGCTTTTCTTTACGAATTTTTTGTAGTTCAACTTGGATACTCACATCTCTCACCACTTTCCAATTTATCCTATCACGAGAAAACAAAAATTGCTAGTCTATCATTTTCTGAAGTCGGCCATTTTTTGTCCAAATAGGATGCCAATAAAAAGTGATCGCCCCATTTTTGTCTGTCCGATAAACTGTACTCTCTAAGCTTTCCAACGTTTCAAGAACTTCAGGATGAGGATGGCCATAGCGATTGTCAAACCCGTTAGATAAAATTCCTATCTTCGGTTGTAAAGCAGCCAAAAACATAGGATGACTCGAACTACGACTCCCATGATGTCCTAGTTTCACGACCTCCGCCCTTAATGTTGGGTAAGCATTCAACAGGTCGAGTTCCCCTTCTTGATCCAAATCCCCCAGTAATAAAAAGCGCTGCTTCTTATATGCGAACCAGAGAACCACTGAATCTTCATTTTTTCCTTGTCCTTCTTTACTTGGCATCAAAACGTACAAGTCAAAGCAAGCAGATATTCGATCTCCTTGCCTGACTTCTATGATCTTGGTTCCTAACTGACTAATTTTTATCAATCGTTCGCGAAACTTTGGCTCTTTGGCAGCGCCCCAACCAATGTATATTTCTTCGATGCTGAAATGTGACGAGAGTGTTTCTAATTCCCCGATATGATCAGTGTCATTATGTGTGAGAAATAGTTTTGTAATCGTGGTGATCCCTTGTCCTTTTAAATACGGGACGATATTATTTTCTGCATAAGGACGAGTAATACGTTGCTGCCACGCTTCTGTTTCAACATTTAATCTGCCCCCAGTATCGATTAAAATTACTTCTTGTTTCATCGGACTTTTTAGTAGGATACTGTCGCCTTGTCCGACATCGATAAAGGTGATCGTAGTCGAGGCATCAAGTAATGGTATCAAGAAATAACTGAGGAGGAGTGATAATGAATAAATGATTTTTTTCCATGGCGGAATCGTTACGCTCTCAAACAAAAGTAAGAGGACGACAATACTCAATAAAAAGAAATAAAAAGCGGGTTGCCCGATTGTCAGTGTGGAGAAATCAAAAAAAGAGAGGAAGTCTTCAAAGAGCATCAAACACGATTCGAGGATTTCTAATAAAGACTGCGGAAGGATGTTGCCTGCTAAAAAGAGAATGATCACCCCTGGAAGAAGGACGTATTGGAATAATGGAATGCCAAGTGTCGTGAATAAGCCACCTAAAAACGACCACTCATAGAAATACCAAGCACTTAATGGTAATTGAATTGCACTTGTTTGGAATAAATAGAATAAACGATTGTTCCAACCTTTTGATGAGTGAGAAAATGTCATAAATAATAAACTCATCCATATACTTAATTGCGCGCCCATTTGAAGCAGGATCAATGGATCGAACAATAAAAGCAACCATAGATTCAAAGAAAAGCAATCAAGCGTAGATAGTTTGATTGCTGCCAATTTAAGTATAAGCTTCAAAATAAATAAGCTCCCTGCTCTAACCACAGAAAATGAGCCTCCAGCTAATAGGATGTACCCCCCTGTAAGCAATGTCAGTGGAAGAATCGTAATAGACAAAAGACAACCACTTCGTCGAAAAAGATAATACAAAAATCCTAAATAATAGTGGACATGCATCCCAGAAACTGCGAATAGATGCAGTAATCCAGTGGCTTTAAAAATTGATTCGGACTCGCGAAAAGAAGCATCACGATAACCGTAAAGTAACGCGTTGATATACATTCCTATTTTTTCAGGATAGCGTTTTTTTACATAATTGATTGCTTTTCCACGGAGGTCACGAAATAGAGTCCACCCTCCCCTTGTTGAAGGCAGGACTTCGAAATCAGTTCCATGGAACTGACCACTAGTTCGTGATCCCTTCAGATATTTGACCGCATCAAATGCATAACGATTACGCAACGATTCAGATGTTTGATAACTGCCAGTTACTCGAAGTTCTATCGGATACCCGCGAAAGTCTTCCCATTGGTGTGCTTCTGCTTTTGTTTTGGCTTGATAACTTAGCTGGACTTTTTGTTTCGTGGGGATTCTTCGCGCCTCTACAGTCAACCAGTCGCCATTCCGTTGAATTGTATCGGTCATCAATAGAAACTCTTCAGTTGTTCTTGTGTGATCAATCGAGGGAACCTCTGAACGAAGACAAGACAACCAGACTGTCAGACTGCAAAAACAACAAAGATAGATCACCGCTTGCTTGTGTTTGAATAGTACCAGAAGAAAAAGACCAGCAACGATCAAGCGAGACAGATCATGCTCCTTATAGTAAACGAAACATAAAATGACTGAAGACATTGCTGGTAAAATCAAGTAATTACGAACTTGTTCGCCAAATTGTTTAATCAAGCTCTCCTGTTGACTCTTGTTGAAGTTTAGCAAAATATTTCATATCTAAATTGACTTGATGGACGGATGCACCTAATTGGGTAATCAATGACTGTGCATAAGGGTCATTGCGATAATCATGCAAGTAGTGGATTTTCCTGATTCCTGCTTGAAGCAATGCTTTTGTACATGCCAAACATGGAAAATGGGTGACATAGATCTCTGCCCCTTCTGTAGGAACTCCGAGTTTTGCACATTGGAGTAACGCATTCATTTCTGCATGGATCGTTCGTAAACAGTGACCATTCACGACATAGCAACCTTCGTCGATACAATGAACATCCCCACTCACTGCGCCGTTATAACCACCCGCAATGATTCGTTTTTCTCTAACTAATGTGGCACCTACTTCTAATCGTGTACATGTACTTCTTAATGATAATAATACGGCTTGTGCCATAAAATACTGATCCCAAGGAATTCGTTCATTGCTCATAATTTGTCACCTCATTGGTTTATTCTATTGTAATTGTAACGAAGTTTTTCAGTTTTTCAACTGTCTTTTCGCCAAATCCCGATATTTCTTTCAAACTTTCAATTGTTTGGAAGGAACCGTTGGCTTCGCGATAATTGATGATCTCTTGTGCTTTCATTGCTCCGATTCCCGGAAGCTCCTGTAATTCAGCAAGGCTGGCAGTATTAAGATTGACTTTCTTTTCCTCTGTCTGTTCTTTTTCCTTTACTTTCTCTGCGAACTGAGGCATCTCTTCCCCAACTTGGGGAATATAAAGCACTTGTTGATCCGAAACTTTTGCAGCAAAATTGATTTGTTTTTCATCAGCGTGTGCAGTCAATCCTCCTGCTTTTTCAATGATATCAAATACACGTTCCTCGTCGGTAAATGCGTATATTCCTGGTCGATGGACATTGCCTTTCACGTCTACATACATGATTGGGTCGTTTGTCGTTGTTCCGGTTGTTGCAGTTTTTTGGTAACTATCCGAGCTTGTCGCAGTTATCAACGGTATGTTACTAGATTCATGGATCTTAGGTGGACCGATCTGACGGTATACGACCACTCCTACTATCATGCTAACTGATACACTGCATATAAAAAATAGAATGAGGCGTTTTGGCGAATCAAAGATTTCTTGAACTATTTTCTTCATTGGTATTCTTTGCTATTTCATTTTCCTTTCTAAAAAATAGTGAAAAAACATCTACAATGTGATGTTCCTTCACTATTAGATACGCCTCAAATGATTATTTCTTTTATTTTTTATATCCAGGGTTTATCTAGTTGGTTCTAACCTTGGTTTCGGCTTCAAACTTGGAGAAGGCGGAGCTGGTGGTCGATTTTCCCCTGACTTACTCATTGCTGCTTGTTTGGTCATGCCAAATGAACGTTTGTCTGAGTCATTATGACTATTAAAAACCATACGGTCGGACTTCCCAGATCCGTTCTCTATTTCCCAAATCCGTTGTTTCACCGATTGCACAGCGCCTTCTCCAGATAAATTTTTTGACGAAATAAGTCCTTGATTGATCGCAGATTTTACTTCTCGAAGTTTCGAATCACGTCGTTCAAACTCATCTTTCAATGAATTTTTTCTCCCATTATTCTCTTGCAACTCTGAAATTGGTGATAACCGTCTTGGTTGTTTGATTTGTTGCTCATGCTGACCAGTAAAGGCTACCTCGCCATGAACGGAAGGATTTCTATGGTGTCTAGTTATAGGTTTTTCGATTCGTTTCTCATTATTATGGGAAACTTCTATATTTAATGAGACTTTTTCCCCCTTGTTCTCTCGTCGGATTACTGCGTAAATGACGGGGTCATCTTTTCTATTGATAGTTATCTTGCGCGACTTCTCGCTTTCCCCACCTTCCTCTAGGAAAGAAAGGGTACTGTAGTGTAATTCTTCTTCTGTTTCAGGTTGACGCCATTTTTTTTGCTCCGAAGGTTGTGCTCGAAACTGTTCCCTTAGTTCCAACCCGCGAGCCGTAGGGATAGATTTCGCTCTTGAAGCTAAGTGCTTGATTTCATCAACGATTTCTTTTGGATCAATCCATACATCTTTATCAACAATCGATTGAATATATTCTGATTTAAAATATTTACTGTTCAAATCCTTTAGTGTATTCTCATATTTTTCAGGCTCTTTATTCTTACGCCTTAGAATAAAATTGAAAACTCTACCCGCTTTGCTCAACTTTTTCTGTCGAAATTCTGCAAGTAAGCGTCTGGTCCACAACACACCGTTTCGATGTTTTGACAGTTGATCTTTCGTTTTTTCCAGTTGTTTGTCAAAATCGATTAATACACGTTTAAAGTCTGCTGTTTTTCGCAAGTGCCCAAAATTTTTTTTATACCTTTTATCTGAGTAATGTTCTCCAATATCGAATGATGATTGGCGATTGCTTGGTTGTTCCATGTTTTCCTTGCCCCTTTCTAACTCTTTTTTTATTATGGTAGCAAACTTACTTAAAATTACCTACAAAATAACAAAACGTTTTTTTGTAATTATTGAAAAAAAAGAAAAAGAGGGGACTCAGCCCTTTCGTACCATCTAAACCGAATAAACGGCGGGAACAGATAGAACCTCTTCGAAAAATAATGCGCCACTCACAAAAATTTAAAAAACAATTTTCGTGGATGGCGCATTATTTGTTGAGGCTAAACATGTCTAGACCTCGCTTTAAAATATGAGTACAAAACATACAAGTCGATAAACCGTTTATTTCATGTTCTCAAGATACTCTAAGGCATCTTGCACTGTTTTGACCGGAACGATCTTCATCGATGTATTGAGTTTTTTAGCCGCAGCTTTGGCTTCTTCATAATTCGTTTTGATATCTGGATTTTCTTTTTTCACTTCCTCAGAAATCGTATCATCCGGCGCAAAAAAGATATTCATTCCTGCTTCGTCTGCACTTGCCACTTTTTTATCGATTCCACCGATTCGTCCCACTTCACCTGCACTATTGATTGTCCCTGTACCGGCTATTTTTTTCCCTTTACGGATGTTTTGATGGGTCAACTGTTCATAGATCTCCAAAGTAAACATCAAGCCTGCTGAAGGGCCACCGATTGAACCAGAATTGATTGCCACTTCTGTGTCTGTGGCGATTTCTGTATGGTCGGTCAACGTGATCCCGATTCCTGGTTTTTTATCTGTCGATAACTCGATCAGTTTACCTGAAGCTTCTTCTTCTTTGCCATTGTGGATGAAGGTGATTGTGACAACCTGTCCTACTTCCTGTCCTTTCACGTACTCCATAAATTCTTCCGCACTCTTGAAACCCATCCCATCTACTTTCGTGACTGTATCGCCAACAGATAGTTTCTTGTAAAAACTCGAATTTTTTTCGACGCCCATGACATAGACACCTTTGAATTCCATCGTATACGGAATATTCGCTAGTTTCAAGGCTTGCTCAATGGCGGCATTCTGCGAGGATTCCATATAGTATTTTTGCATCTGGTTATATTCTTCATTTGTCGCTCCACCAGTCAACTCTTCTTCACTGATAACATCTTGGAAATCTGAGAGAAGTGCGGAGACGACACCAAATCCTGTTGCTCTTCTGATTCCTACAGAAGTGAGAGAGAAAGAGCCTGATTCTTTATCTTCTTGATCATTGACTGTGATCATATCTTTAAGATCGATCGTGGCACCTGGAGCTTCCACATAATAAGGTAAAGGAACAATAACAAAGCCTGCTAATAACGTACCTAAAAGGATCACGGATAATGTTTTCCACCATTTCTTATTCTGCATCACTTTCACGCTTTCTAGCTAATGCTTCGTTGATAACTGGAGGCAAGTAGGTACTCACATCTCCACCGAAATAAAGAACCTCTTTAAGCATACTTGAGCTGATATGGCTATACTCTGGTTTTGCCATAAAAAGCACCGTCTCCAATTCATGACTCAAGTGATGATTCATTTGCGCAATGTCACGTTCATATTCAAAATCTTTGAAGCTGCGAACACCTCGAACCAGCGCTTGAACACCTAGTTCTTTTGCCGTCGTCACTGTCAGCTGTGTCTCTTGGTGGATCACTCGGACATTTTCTAAGTGTGCGACTGCTTGTGTGATCAATTCCAAGCGTTCCTCAGCCGTGAACAATGTTTTTTTTGATGTATTGATAAAGATACCGATGATCACTTCATCAAACAACTTCGCAGCTCGTTCGATCGTGTCTAAATGTCCCATAGTCAATGGGTCGAAACTCCCTGGAAATAAAGCTCTTCTCATTTATATTTCCTCTTTTCTATAAATGGTCACCGCAGAGATGCCATAGGTCTGCTGTTTGATTTGTTGAAAATTTCCTATTGTCTCAGGAAGCTCCACTGACTTATCTGTTTCGCATACGATCAAGGCAGCATCCTGAAAAAGAGCCAATTCTTCCATACGTTCAATTTGATCGACGATTTTTTGTTTAGCATAAGGTGGATCTAAAAATAGAATATCAATCTTTTGATCTTCTTTCGCCAGTGACTCAATCGCTTTATCAGCATCTAATTTCATTGTATTGAATTTGTTCGGTTCTTTTGTGATTTCAATATTTTCTTTGATTATTTTTAGTGCTTGATAGTTTTTCTCCACGCAGATTGCGTAGCTACAGCCTCTGGAAACTGCTTCGATCGCTAGACCTCCGCTTCCTGAGTAAAGATCCAAAACGACCTCTCCATTAAAATAAGGACCGATCATGTTGAATATCGACTCTTTGACTTTATCGGAAGTCGGTCGAGTATTTGGTCCTGCTAAACTTTTTAAACGGCGACCGCCGTAATCTCCTGAAATTACTCGCATCTACTCACTCCTTGAAACATACTGTTATTAGTATACCAAAAAAATAGACTTGATTCCGACTAAAATCGTCAATTCTCAAGTCTATTTTTTCTTAATTTAACTTTTTATAACTATTCAAAATCTTTTTATCACATTTTCTTCATCTTCGCTGATCACATTAGCTAAAAGCTAGACTCTTTTCACTAAAATACGTGATCTGCTAAGCGGATCTTGGTATTTAATTCTTCGATCTCAAAGCCTTCTTCTTTTGCATCTGCTTTTTTACCGATTTTTTCAGCAAAATTCATTTCGACATCTGGTCGATAAGAACGTTCGACATTCCGTACGAAATGTAATTTCTTGATTCTTTCTTCGGTTTGTTCATAATTGTCTTCATTTAAATACATGATCACATACTTCATTTTACGAGAGACATAGTGCACCAAACCAAATTTGCGAAGATTTTTCAATTGTTTTAAGCTATATACCCACACGACCAACCCTCGCCGATGTGTTTGTTCAAATTCTTTATTTTCTATGTCCATGGCAGTTTCCTCCGCACCCTTCACTTTTTTCAAAAAATGGACTACCTGCACTGATCTTGATCTCCGTCGAAATCGTATGTGCAAGTTGTTTTCCAATGGAATCTAGTATCTTTTGTAATTCTGTTTCACTTATTCGAAAGGCAGCTACTTCTTCATTTAGATCCAACTGCCGTTTGGCTTGTCTTACGGTTCGTTGCTTTTCACGAAACTCTGGTACGTATTTTCCATAAGACGAAATTTCTTCAAATGCTTGTCTGCTTGCAATAAAATCATTTTTTAACTGGTTGACTTTGATAGAAGCTTCCATCTCTTTTTTGGTTTTGAGATATTGTTCCATCATTTCACTTGTTACAATCGTTTGAACAAGCTGATGACACTGGTCCTCCAGTCCAAACAACTCCTCATTGATTATCACTGCTTTCACTAGTCTCCTCTTTTTCCTTCATTAAGACTAACATGTTTTCTTTCGAAAACGCAACGCCTAACTGTGTTGGTTCTTTTTCCAAGAATCGGTCATGATAATAAGAATCAGTATATAACAATAAAACTGAAAAAGTCGGATCAATGATTGGATGCATGAAAATTCCAGTTGTTTGATCTAATTGTCGTTTTTCCACTAAGCGATTGATTTCATCATTTGATAACGTAAATTTAACTGTAGTTTGGGAAGTCTGCGTTGCCATTTGCCACTCTGCCAAACGATTATCTGCCAACCATTCTTCTGGTTGTTCGATAAAATCTGTTAATAGTACATTCGTTTGGATCATAAAATCTGGAGAGTAATGATAATCAGGCAATTCAGCTTCTTGGCGTAATCTCGTCAATAATCTGGTGATGACACGTTCTCTTGACTGATTGATACTTTCCCAGTCTGCTGAGCTCTCCATTTCGTAGTGGGGCAATCCTTCACCAAAAACTTGGTAGGGCATTAACTTCAATAAGCTTTTCTTGTTTAAATACACTGTTGAAAATAACCCACCTGTATCTTGATCAAAGAAAAGCATTGCAAATGTACCATTATCAAAAGCAATCAAGGGACGATAATTCATGTCTTCTTCTGTCAACTCGATTCCGACTTCGGTTTCTTCATACTCAAATGTGAAGTTTGGGAATATCGTTGTAATCTCTGTCAGATCCTGCATAGTCATGCCAACGGCAAATGGTGTCAAACTAGTTGCGTTCGCATTTAAAACTTTGATAGCCTCCACTCGGTCATTTTGTATATTTGCTTCAAGTACGATTTGTTGAATTGGATCTTGATAATATCTGATCTCAAAACCGAATCCGCTTGTCAAACGATCTTTAGGTGAACCAATCTCTGCTTCTAATTCGGTGACTGATCGACCAATATATGTAGAAAAGCCAGTCGCATTTAGCTCCTGGTATTTCCAAGACGTTACCTGATTTTGATTTCCTATCAGTTGTTGGTCTTGCGTGGATGTTTCAAGTTTAGGAGGGAACAATACGGGCTCCAAATATAAAGCCGACGTGACGAATAGTAGTGTTGCTATAAATAAACCTAGTCGTTTCAAATGTTCCCTCCCCTTTCTTATTTTTCTGTAACTTCGATCAATAGATCACCTGAGGAAATCGGGTCGCCAGCAACAACATAGAGATGTGCAATTTCTCCATCGAATGGCGCTTCGATAGCAGTTTCCATCTTCATTGCTTCAGTGACCATCAATGTATCGCCTCTTTTGACCGTATCGCCTTTTTTCACTAAGACGTCTAAGACTGAACCAGACATCGTCGCACCGATTTGTTCGCGATTGGTTGGTTCTGCTTTTCGTCTAGTTTTTACCGCACTGACGATCGACGTATCTTTGACGGTGATTTCTCTTCGTTGACCGTTCAAATTAAAGAATAACACACGATTTCCTTCAATATCAGGTTCACCGATCTCATCCAAACGAATGATCAAGATCTTGCCTTTTTCGATTTGGACATTGACCGTTTCACCTAAGCGGATTCCTTGGAAGAAAGTGGGTGTATCCAGTAATGTGACATCACCAAATTGATTATAAGCGGTTTGATAATCCAAGAAGACTTGTGGATACATCAAGTAACTCAAGACTTCATCTTGTTTTGGTTCATAGCCGATCTTTTTAGCTAATTCTGCTTTGACTTTTTCGAAGTCTACTGTTTCAGCGAACAATCCTGGACGTTTGGTGATGGCTGGACGTCCTTTCAAAATGATCTTTTGGATTTTTTCTGGGAACCCGCCTACTGGTTGGCCTAATTCACCTTGGAAGAAGGTAACGACTGATTCTGGGAAACTCAATGTCTCGCCTTTTTCGTAAATGTCTTCTTCGCTCAACTCATTTTGGACCATGAACAAGGCCATATCGCCTACAACTTTAGAAGAAGGCGTGACTTTGACGATATCACCAAACATCAAGTTTACTGTGTGATACATTTTTTTGATATCATCCCAACGATGACCTAAACCAACTGCTTTGGCTTGTTGTTGTAAGTTCGAGTATTGTCCACCTGGCATTTCGTGCATATAAACTTCAGTTTCAGGTGCATTTAAGCCATTCTCAAATGGTTTGTAATACATGCGAACATCTTCCCAGTAGTGATTCAACTGTTGCGCATTTGCAATATTGATTTCTGGTACACGTGGCCCATTGACCAAAGCGTAATACAAACTGCTCATACTTGGTTGGCTAGTATTTCCACTCATCGCACTCATCGCTACATCGACGATATCGACACCCGCTTTAGTTGCTGCTGAGTAAGTGATAATGCCATTGCCACTCGTATCATGTGTGTGTAAATGGATTGGTAGATCCGTTGTCGCCTTCAATTCACTGATCAAGCGATAAGCAGCTTGCGGTTTCAATAAGCCTGCCATATCTTTGATCGCGATCATGTGCGCACCTAACTGTTCCAACTCTTTAGCCATGTCCTTATAGTACTGTACATTGTATTTCGCACGACTTGGATCATTGATGTCTCCTGTGTAGCAGATCGTCGCTTCTGCGATTTTCCCTGTATCACGAACTGCTTGGATACTTTTTTCCATTTGTGGGACCCAGTTCAAACTGTCAAAAATCCGGAAGACATCGATTCCTTGTGCCGCTGCTTCTTTGATAAATTCAGCGATCACGTTATCTGGATAGTTTGAGTAACCGACAGCATTCGATCCTCTAAAGAGCATTTGTAATAAAGTATTCGGCATCAATGAGCGAATCTTTCTCAGACGTTTCCATGGGTCTTCATTCAAGAAACGATAGGCGACGTCAAATGTAGCACCGCCCCACATTTCACTTGAAAACAACTCTGGAAGCCCCTCACCAGTCAAACGAGCGATTTCTTTAAAATCTTTTGTGCGCACACGAGTAGCCAATAAGCTTTGATGGGCATCTCTAAACGTGGTATCTGTCAATAACACATTTTCTTGTTGTTTGACCCAATCCACTAATGCAGAAGCGCCGTCTTTGTCTAAGACATTTTTAGCTGTGATGTAATCCGGACGAGTGATCAGCTCTTTTGGCATACGTGGTGCATCATAATACGGTTTTTCACCACGTTCGATGCCAGGGAAACCATTTACCGTGATTTCTCCAATATATTTCATCGTTTTATTTCCACGGTCACGTAAGCGTGGGAAGTCAAATAATTCATTGGTACTATCGATGAACGTCGTTTTAGCTTGTCCTGATTGAAATTCTGGGTGCAAGATGACGTTCAACATAAATGGAATATTTGTTTTCACTCCACGGATACGGAATTCTCTCAAACAACGTTCCATTTTTTGGATCGCTGTTGCAAAGTCAGCCGCATGTGTACAAACTTTTACTAAAAGTGAATCAAAATATGGAGTAACGATGTAGCCTGCATAGGCATTCCCTACATCTAAGCGGACGCCCATGCCACCTGGCGAGCGATACGTATCGATCTTGCCAGTATCTGGTAGAAAGTTACTCAATGGGTCTTCCGTTGTGATCCGACATTGGATGGCTGAACCTTTGATTTTTATTTCACTTTGCTGTGGCAATCCGATTTCTTTATGCAGATCTTTTCCTTGTGCGATCAATAATTGCGTCGTCACGATATCGACATCCGTGATCATCTCAGTGATCGTATGCTCCACTTGGACACGTGGGTTGACTTCGATAAAGTAAAATTCGTCATTTTCCACTAAAAATTCGACTGTCCCTGCATTGACATATCCCACATGCTTCATCAACTGGACAGCGGCATCGCAAATACGTTGACGCTGTTGCTCATTCATCGAAACACAAGGAGCGACTTCTACGACTTTTTGATGACGGCGTTGAACTGAACAATCACGTTCGAATAAATGGATGATATTACCATGGGTATCCCCTAAGATCTGGACCTCGATGTGTTTCGGATCAGCGATATACTTTTCAACATAGACTTCATCACTACCAAAAGCAGCTTTCGCTTCACTTTTTGCACGTTCATATCCTTCGCGAGCGCCTTTTTCGTCATGCGCCACACGCATCCCACGACCGCCACCGCCTAATGCTGCTTTGATCATGACTGGATAACCATAACGTTCAGCAAACGTCAAGACTTCTTCAATTGACTCTACTGGACCATCTGTCCCAGGAATCGATGCGATGCCAGCTTCGATTGCTGCTGTTTTCGCTTTGATCTTATCGCCAAAAATATCAAGATGATGAAGTTCTGGCCCAACAAAAGTGATTCCTTCTTCTTTGCACCGTGTGGCAAAGTGTAAGTTCTCAGATAATAATCCGTAACCGGGATGGATCGCGTCCGCTCCACTAGCTTTAGCAATCTCAAGAATCCCTTCAATATCAAGATACGCATCTATCGGTCTTTTTCCTTTACCAACTAGATATGCCTCATCCGCTTTAAAGCGATGAACGGAATATTCATCTTCTTCTGCATAGACACCTACAGTTTGGATCCCTAATTCTGTACAGGCACGAAATACCCGTACAGCAATTTCTCCTCTGTTAGCTACCAAAACTTTTCTCATCGAATCACTCCTACGTCAATTTTAGTAAATACCTAAACTCTTACGTTTCTCATCTGCGCTGATATTCAGGACGAAACCTACGCAGATCGAAAGCATCAGTAAACTCGAACCACCTTGACTCAAGAATGGGAATGTGATCCCTGTCAATGGGATGATCCCAGTGATCCCGCCAAGGTTGACAAATACTTGGATCAGAAACATCGAACCGATTCCGATACATAGCAAAGAATTGAATGGATCTTTTGAGCGGATACCCACTAAGATGATACGCGCAATCATGAACATCAATAAAGCTAAGATCAAAATACCCATGATCACGCCTAATTCTTCTACTACGATGGCATAGATAAAGTCGGTTTGCGCTTCTTGTAGAAATCCTTTTTTCTGGATACTATTCCCTAATCCGCGACCGAATAGACCACCGTTGAACATCGCATAATAACCATTCACCATTTGGTGTCCGTTATTCAATTCATCAGAAAAAGGGTTTTGAAAAATCTCAAAACGATGATAAATATATTGTAGGCGACCTGGGAAAAGTTTCCCTTGGGTCACGTTGATCAACCAAATTGTTACCACACTAAAAATGATTCCTCCGACACCGACGATCAAGGTGTAAAAATAATTGACGCCGCTAGCTAATAGTAACACGATGATGATCAAAAAAATAACCGTTGCATTCCCAAAATCGGGTAGACTTGCCACTAACACTGTCAAGGCAAGCACTAACAATAAAGGTCGTTTGACCGTTGCAATGAAGTTTTTTTGCACACTCATTTGTCTCTGTGACAAAGTAAAGGAAAGATACCAGATGGCAATGATTTTTAGGTATTCGGCGGGCTGGATAGAAAATCCGGCAATTTCAAGCCAACCTTTTGCCCCATTACGTTCTTCCCCAAAAAATAAGACGATCAATAATAAAATCGTCAAGACTGCGATAGCCGCCATGATCAATCGCTGATTTTTCAATACACCGATTTTCATTTTGTATAGGAGTGCAATAACAATCAAGCTAAGCACCCAAAAAATACTTTGATTGATGACTGATGACGCTGGATTGCTCCCGTTTGCTAATAACAAGTAGGAGGTGGAACTATAAACCATGATCAGTCCGATGATACATAAAATCAAATATGGAATTAAAATACTGTAATCCAACAGATGCCTTTTTTTTACTTTATTCGGCAAGCTTATTCCCCCTTGCCACTTTCTTTTTTATCATAATTTTCTCGGTAAACTTCATTGTATAAGTGATTCAATTGACGTTCTAACTCGCTGAGCATCAGTTGCCCTTCTTTTTTTTCAATGATCCCTACACGTATCGCAAAACTCACTTGCTGAGAAAATCCATACATTTGTGTATCGACTACCTCTTCAAAGGCTTTGCACTGCGAGATACAAAGACTGTTTGTTTGATTTTGGATCAAACGCTTGATGCGATCTGCCTCATCAATCAACACATTGAGTGCCGTCTCTTTTGAAAGAGAATCCATTTGCCTTTCCCTCCATTTCTAAGTTCATTCATTATAGCATATTTTACGCGATAACTGAGCAAGAACCTAGATTTATCTAGGCTTTTTTTTAGGTTTTTTAACTGTTACTCGGCGTAGCGCTTTCTTGGAAATTTTTGATCGCCTGTAAGAACATTTCACCGTACTTATCAAGCTTGCTTTGTCCTACCCCTTTGATTTGGAGAAGTGCCAATCGGTCATTTGGTCGATGCTGACTCATTTCTTTGAGTGTCGCATCTGAAAAAACAACATAGGGCGGAACGCCTGCATCAACAGCTAAATCAGTACGTAGCTGGCGTAATACTTCAAATAGACCATCCGTTTCGTCATGCGACAATTGTTGCACTTTTTTGGGTTCCTTTTTGTGGACAGTTACTTTTCCCATAAGCACTTGCACCCCAAGATCGCTGACTTTCAAAACAGGGTATTCACCACTAGCCGCAAGTAAGTAGCCACTTGAAATTAGATAGTCGATCAACTGTAATATATTTTTTTGTGACAGATTCCTTAGTAGACCATACGTAGACAAACGATCAAACTGAAACTGTTTGATTTTCTGATCTTTTGATCCGGCAAGGACTTTCATTAGTAATTGTTTTCCGTAGTTCTCACCCATTCGTTTCAAACACGACAAAACCATTTGCGTTTCTGTGGTCACATCGACAAGTTCACGATCATCAAGACAGTTGCCACAACGCTGACAAGGCTCGCTTGCTTCTCCAAAGTAAGAAAGAATATATTGTTGAAGACAGGATTCGATATGAACGTATTCAGTCATTGCTCGGATCTTGTCGTATTCCTTATGTTTTTGTGCTTCCTCACGTTGCGATTGTTGAACAAAAAACTTTTGGACTTGCACATCTTGTGGCGCAAATAGCAAAATGGCTTCACTAGGTAAACCGTCTCTTCCGGCACGACCAGCTTCCTGATAATATGCTTCTAATGAACCTGGGATTTGGTAGTGAATGACAAAACGAATATTACTTTTATTGATCCCCATTCCAAAAGCGTTCGTTGCTACTAATAGCTGGATACGATCATAGAGGAAAGCTTCTTGCATTTCCGTCCGTTCCCTTTCTGAAATACCGCCGTGGTATCTGCCAACGGAAAAACCAAATTTTGCCAACAACTGATATAGTCGATCCACTTCTTTTCTAGTCGCGGCATAAATGATGCCGGATTGATTTTGATTCACTTTTAAATACTCGACTAAATATTGTTCTTTTTTTTGATCTTTGATAACCTGCAACCTCAGATTTTCTCGTGCAAATCCAGTTTGAATATGGTTCTTTTCAGGGATTTTTAAAAGTCTTTTGATATCTGTCGCTACAGGGACAGTAGCAGTTGCTGTCAATGCCACGATGGGCGGACGCTGAGGAATACCTTCTAAAATATTCGCCATCTGCAAATAACTAGGTCTGAAATCATGCCCCCATTGCGAGATACAGTGGGCTTCATCGATGGCAATCAAGCGAACGGACCAACGATTCATCGCTTGGATAAAATCAGGCATGATAAAACGTTCTGGTGCAACATATAACAATTGAACCTTGCCCTCATCTAATGAACGAAAACGTTGTGCCACTTCATATCCTTCTAATGAACTATTGATAAACGTAGCCGCAATTCCCAGTTGATTCGCAGCATCCACTTGATCTTTCATCAAAGAGATCAAGGGAGAAACGACGATCGTCAACCCTTCTAAGGCTAGCGCAGGTAGCTGATAACATATTGATTTTCCGCTTCCAGTCGGCATGATACCCAAGACATCTTCTTGAGCCATGATTTTTTCAATGATTTCTTTTTGGCCTGGGCGGAAAAGCTCATATCCAAAATATTTTTTTAATAACTGCTCCACATGCGCCCTCCTCGATTTCTGTTTGTTTTTACACTTTCATGTTTTACTTCTTTCATCTAACTATTAATTACGCATTTTCTCAAATGATTCATCAGACATGTACTATCTATTCTACTTCTGTCTGCTCATAAGAGCAAGTCTCGTTCTGTGAAACAAAACGCCTTTTGTGAAACTAAAAACAGAGCATTTTAAGTTTTTTAAAAGTTCTTTAAAAAATTCATCTTGCCATTCTTGCTTTCATTTTTTGTTTCTTTAAGTTCTCCACAGCTAATGATTGACTTCCTATTACGAGAATTTTGTTTTTTACTCATAGGATTTATTTTTATATTTCTTGTCTGTGACTCCTTTAGTGATCATAAAAAAACAGTTGAAAGGATGCCAAAGTAATTATCACTTTCGCTCTTTCAACTGCTTCGTTGTCATTTTAACTATCCGTTACTGTTTATCAAACGATTTTTTAGATGTTTTTCGTTTCCATAAAACAAATCCTACTATTAGTAAAAAGCATGCACCAATATATGGCAGTACTCGATTGATGGTTTGATTGGTTTGTGGCAATTTACTCTCATCACCTTCTGCTGCGGAACCCTCGCCTAAACCAGTCTCTGCTGAAATTCCATCTGCATCTGGGTCGTTGGAGGTGTCAGTACCTTCTGTTCCTCCTGCATTAGCATCCTCTTCTCCTGGCGTTGTTTCTTGACCAGGTTCAACGATTTCATATGAAGATTCTGTACGAGTAGATAAACTCCCATAACTCCGATCCACTTTGACATCGAGGGAAACAAAGCGACTTCCCATAGTTTCTGTATCGATTTCAGATGTCCCATCTAAAGAAACAGTATAGACGTTTTTAGGTATTACACGTCCATTCACTTTAACTTCTTTTACTAACGATTTCAGGTCAACTCTTTCTGTCCCTTGTGCAAAAGAAGGCTGAGCAGGTTCAACGGTCAACTCACCTGTAGGCTCAAAACCATAATCTGTTACCTTATAATAAGCGTAATTACTGCCATAGGTGTAGTTTCGTTCGTTCTCTTCTGCCATCAATAAATTGTTACTAGTATCTACGTGATAAACCTTCACGATATCACCTGGGGTCACCGCCAGTGCTTTACCAGTATTAAAACGTGAAATTGCTTGCTCGATCGTTTGTGTACCACGAACCTCGTATTGATATTTGCTTTGCTTACGTTCGTTGAGAATTTCGATTCCATAATATACTTCGGTGTCATCGTATTCATTCACTCTATTTTTTAAAACTGTTTGATCGGTTCCTTGGACAGATTGGATCTCGATTTGTTTGCTGTTTTTAAGTAGTCCAAACGATCCCACCGTTTCACCTTTACGATTTTTCAAGTGGATCGTGCTACCCCATTTCACTTCATAAGGCACTTCGATGTCAGTCGAAGAAACACCATCTGCGGTTGATACTTTTACCGTTACTGTTTTTTCTCCTGTCGTATGTGTATCAAACGCTCCCGTTTGTTCTACTTTATAAAGCTCTGTGTTCAAACTCTGTCCGTTGAATGCAACATTCTCAACCAACGTTGTCACATCTACTTCACTGGTATCTTCACCTAAGACGAGTTCCTGACTAGCAACATCTGCGTGGATCATCGTAATTGGCTCAAACTCTCCATTCTTGACTTCGTAATAAGCGTAATTCAACCCAGCTGTATAGTTTTTGACGATATCATCCCACATCAGTAAGTTCTGATTATCTGTTTCTGCATGGTAGACACGGAAAATGTCTCCTTCTTCCACAGGTAGTGATTCTCCATTGTTGAACCCTTCGATTGCTTGACGAACCGTTTGATTACCTGCCACTTCGTAGGTATATTTGATGTTATCGGGAAATAAACTATTTGCTTTATTTTTAGGATCTGCTAAGATGTCGATTCGATAATAGGCATTCCGACCATAGGCAGAGTTGACTGGCGCATTAAGTTCTGTTTCATCTTCGCCTTTCGTGGCATAGATAGCCAACTCATCATTTTGATCAAGCAGGCTAAAAGAGCCGACGATTCCTCTTTTCCCTTCTTTTTCTTCACCTTTCAGAATAAATGTACTTCCCCATTTGACTTGATAAGGAAGTTCAAGTTGTACACTAGATAAACCATCGTTCATTTTCACACGCATAGCGACGTTTTTATTTCCTACCGTTGTCGTATCGATTTCTGAACGTCTTTCGATCGTGTATTCCTCTGGATCGACTGTTTTGCCGTTGATCGTCACACGATCAATCAATTCAGCATCAGCTACAGTAGTCACATCTTGTGCGAGATAAAAGGCTTTATTAGCTGTATGGACTTCCATGACTGGCATTGCTTCAAAGCCATATGTCGTTACTTTGTAATACGCATAATCTGAACCATAAGTGAAGTCTTCTTCTAGTTCATCGACCATCAGTACCGAGCTACCAGGAGATTTTTGCGGGTGATAAATTTTGATCACATCATCTAACTGGACAGTGACAGCTTGAGTACCATTCGTTCCAAAACTGTTGATGACGTCTTGTAGCGTGACACGACCTGGGACTTCTTGACTATACTGGACTCTTTCGCCACGTAAGACTTCAATTGAATAATAGAGGTCTTGATCGTTTCCTAAGCGCTCATCTAATGGCGAGTCAAAGCCATGATGGATTTTCAATTGTCTGGTCGTGTTAGTAGTCTGCAGTGAGAAAACCCCTGCTGAACCGCCAGTACTTGATTTCATCACGATCGTTCTGCCCCATTTCACTTCATAAGGCACTGTGATGACTTTTGATACTACCCCATCTTTTGTGTCAAATTGGATAGCAAGTTCTTTTTGACCGACTGTAGTTGTATCGAAGTTTCCTAATTGTTTCACTGTATATAGATCCGGTGTTAACTCGGTACCGTTGATCGTCACATAATTAATCAGTTGTGTGCCATCAATCTCTGTGGCATCATCACCTAAACTAAATTCTTGTGGTTTAGTATCCGCAGAAATCGCAAGAATCGGTTCTAATCCATGCTCGGTGACTTCGTAATAGGCATTATTTGAGCCCATCGTAAAGTCTTTTGCCAATTCATCTTGCATCAATAAACTATTACCTGTTGGTTCAGCATGATACACTTTGATGACATCGCCTTGTTTGACGTCTAATGGTTTCCCTTGATTGAACCCTTCGATCCCTTCTCTGATCGATTGATTTCCTAGCACGTTATATTGGTACTTAGTAGTAATATTTTCGATCACTTCAATACCATAGTAAATGTCTCGGCCAAAATGATTATTGACCGGTTGACTCAAGTCCGTTCCACTTACACCTTGACTAGCATGTAATGCCCATTGATCGTTTTCTTTCAGTAGACTAAATGCGCCAACTGTTGCATCATCCAAGCCTTTCAATACGAATGTGCTGCCCCATTTGACTTGATAATCGACTTCGAATTCCTCTGCTGAAAGACCATCATTCATTGTCACTTTCAATTTCATTTTTCTAGTTCCGATGGTACTAGTATCAAAGTCGATCAATGATTCTACTTCGTATAAGCTACTATCAACTACCCGACCATTGATCGTCACATTTTTTATTAAGGAAGCTGGATCAATCGTCTTTGTGCTCTCTCCTAAAACAAAACTCTTTTGTGAAGCTTCTGCTTCTAGTAAGGGGAATGGATCAAATCCATAAGGAGTAATCTTATAGTAGGCGTACGGCGTATCATATGTATAATCCTGTTCCTTTTCATCAATCATTAAGACTGAACTATTCGGGGTTCGTTCTGGATGATAGATTTTAATGACATCATCGTAACGGACATCGATCGTTCCAGTAGAATCTCCAAATTTATCTAAGATTTGTTGCCAAGTTGCGCGATTTGTCACTTCTTGGCTATAAACGACTGTTTCGCCTCGTAAAACTTCAAACGAATAGTAAAGCGAAAATGGGGAACTCTGCGGACCAACTGCCGTATTTATTGAGGTTGGTATCCCCATACCAAATACAACTTTTGCCGTCTCATTTCCTGAATTATCCGTTCTTAAAGTAAATGATCCAGCTGATCCACCATTGATTGATTTCATCAAAATCGAGTGGTCCCAAAGAACATTGAGAGTTACCTCACCAGTTCCTTTAATCATCACACCGCTATTTGGGTGCTTGGTTTGAACTGTCAATTTTAGTGTTTGAAGACCGCCTATCCGATAATCTGCCTCCACACTTTCTTGTGGAATAAATTCAAGATCTCTTAATTCGACTGGTTCACCATGCATGGTGACTGAATCAATGTAATCTCTAAAGTTTGTTGCAAATGTTGGATAATTATAACCGAGTCTTCGATCCTCAATTGGTTTTAGGTTAACCTTTAAGCCCTCATGTGGCGTCACCTCCATCTGAATCGAAGCAGTTGCTTCACGTCCATCAGAAGTTGTTACTTTTGCTCGCCATGTTTGTTCACCTGGTGAATCAGTATTTACATCATCGAGCCATTTTAGCGTATAGGTACCATACTTATTTGTTACCTCAAAGTATTCAGCCACATCTGGCAATTTATCATATTGATAAATGTCAAATGGTCCTGGTTTTCCCTTGATTTCTACAGCCAGTGGTTCTACAGTGATCGGAACTACTGCTTCTATTTCTCTACCCGACTCGTCTTTTACTAAAATCTTCGTATCTTGCTTCCCTACTTTCGTTGTATCAGGAGCTGTTTTCCAACTATACTCCACCTTTCCACGTGTATTTTCTACATCTAGATAAGTTTCTGGATTAGGGATCGACTGAGCATTTTGCATGAGTTTATGTGTGCCTTCTTTGGCAGTTGCTACAATTTTACCGATTTCTTCTTCAGCAGTCGGTAATTTTACTTCAAAAGTAGATGCCATAAGAAATGCCTCAAAATAGTCGCCGTGCGTAAGATATGCAACTCTCGGAAATTCGAATTTTTCATTTCCACTGACAGAACCATATTTTAAACGAGTAAACCTTGCATTTAAATACGTATCTCCACTTGAATCCATCGTAGAGTATAAACGCATCCGCCAATTCCCACTTTCGGAGTCCACCTGTGTCCAATATACATTGTTAACTCCTCCTCCGTTTGGCCACATAACAAGTCCTTTTTGGTTTGGAAAGATACATTTAGAAAATTTTAAAACTTCAAAGCTATCTTCTTTCTCATGTTCTAAACCCGAAATATTAAAACTTGTTTTTGATAGATCTGTTTGTACTCGCGCTGCTTGCTCCTTACCAATGCTTAGTGAAGTTGCATTAGTAGTTGGCTTAAAATAATTACCATTGTTCCCTTGTACACTATCAAAATTGTCACTTGGGTTATTATTTCTAGTACTTTTTATTTTAGCTTTTTCATTTGATTCTTTTATACTTTCATTTTTTTCTGCTTCGTTAGTAGCTGAATTTTTTTCGTTTTTTGCTTTACTCTCTTCATTGCTTGATTCTTCTGTGGCTTGTTTTTTTTCAACAAGCGTTACCTTCTCAAATTTTGACTCTAAGCTCGATACCGCTTGAACCATCACGCCATTCGTATTTCCTAACAGTAATCCAACAATCATCATACCATTCAGAATTTTTTTCTTTTTCATTTTTCTAAGATTTACCTCCATTTATTCTATAAATATTCGGAGAAGTCTTAGAAAATATTCAGTTGAATAAGCAATCACTCTCATCTTTAGTTTTCTATACTCCTCCTTTTTCTAATGATCATCCAAAAGCAAGTATTCATTTTGTTATAAAGTCATTTGTTTTTTCTTTTTACATTTTTTCATCTCCAGTCATTGATACTATTTTGTTAGAACTTTCCCTCTTCAACTCTAAACCTAAATCCACTTTTTGATAACGCCATTTTTTTTATGTTAATTGGTATAAATTGAAAGAATAGTGTTATTTACTTTTATCTATCAATAAATAGCACACTTTTATGATTTCTTTTGAATATACTAAAAAAAACATCGAACAGGGAAAAGTGGTTCACCAACTGCTTTTAGCTAGTATTTTATTGAATAACTATATTTGATTGATGATCGATCCTATATAAAAAAAAACGAACCTCAGAGATTTCTCTCTAAGATTCGGTCAAAATTATTATTTTTTCTTTTTAGATGCTTTTTCACGTGCATTTTTTTCTAAGATTTGTTTTCTTAGACGGATGTTTTCTGGTGTTACTTCACAATACTCATCGTCGTTCAAGAATTCTAATGATTCTTCAAGTGTTAATTGTTTTGGTTTTTTGATGACTGAAGTTTGGTCTTTGTTAGCTGAACGAACGTTAGTCATTTGTTTTGCTTTCGTGATATTGACTGTCAAGTCATTCTCACGGCTGTTTTCACCGATGATCATACCTTCGTAGACTTCTGTACCTGGTTCCACAAACACCGTACCACGTTCTTCGATACTCATGATTGAATACGTTGTTGCTTTACCTGTATCGATCGACACTAAGGCACCTTGGTGACGTCCGCCGATTTGGCCAGGAAGCATTGGCAAGTATTGATCAAATGTATGGTTCATGATTCCGTAACCACGAGTCATTGATAAGAACTCTGTTGAGTAACCGATCAATCCACGAGCAGGTGTCAAGAATGTCAAACGAATTTGACCATTTCCTGTATGGACCATATCTTGCATTTCACCTTTACGTTGGCTCAATGATTCGATGACACTACCCATGTATTCTTCTGGTGTGTCGATTTGAACACGTTCAAATGGTTCACATTTTACGCCATCGATTTCTCTTTCGATAACTTCTGGACGTGATACTTGTAATTCATAGCCTTCACGACGCATGTTCTCGATCAAGATCGATAAATGAAGTTCACCACGACCTGAAACTGTCCAAGCATCTGGTGAATTCGTTGGTTCAACACGAAGTGAAACGTCTGTTTGTAATTCTGCCATCAAACGTTCTTCGATTTTACGTGATGTCACGTATTTACCTTCGCGTCCAGCAAATGGAGAGTTATTGACTAAGAAAGTCATTTGTAATGTTGGTTCATCGATATGCAAGATCGGTAATGCTTCTTGATGATCGACTGGTGTAACTGTTTCCCCAACGAAGATATCTTCCATTCCTGAGACAGCGATCAAGTCACCAGCTTTAGCTTCTTGGATCTCTAAACGTTGTAAGCCAAAGAAACCAAATAATTTTGTCACACGGAATTTCTTCACTGTGCCATCAAGTTTGATCAGTGATACTTGGTCACCAACTTTGATTTTCCCTCTGAAGACACGGCCGATACCGATACGTCCAACATAATCATTGTAATCAAGTAATGATACTTGGAACTGTAAAGGTTCATCGCTATTGTCAACTGGTGCAGGGATAGCTTCGACAATTGTATCAAAGATCGGTGCCATTGTTGGTTCTTGGTCCGCTGGATCATCGGATAAGCTTGATGTTCCGTTCAAAGCAGATGCGTAGATCACTGGGAAATCCAATTGATCATCGTCTGCGCCTAATTCGATAAATAATTCTAAGACTTCATCTACCACGAACTCTGGACGAGCAGATGGTTTGTCGATTTTGTTTACAACAACGATCGGTGTGATATGTTGCTCTAAAGCCTTTTTCAATACGAAACGTGTTTGAGGCATTGTTCCTTCATAGGCATCTACAACTAAGACAACGCCGTCTACCATTTTCATGATACGTTCTACTTCACCACCGAAGTCCGCGTGTCCAGGTGTATCCATGATATTGACGCGAATCCCTTTATAATCAACAGCTGTATTTTTCGCTAAGATTGTGATTCCACGTTCTTGTTCAAGTGCGTTTGAGTCCATCGCACGTTCTTGTAATTGAGTGTGGGCGTCTAATGTGTCAGATTGTTTTAATAGTTCATCAACTAATGTTGTTTTTCCGTGGTCGACGTGGGCGATGATCGCTACGTTACGGATGTCATTTCTTTTATTCAATTTAAGTAACTCCTTTTTTATCGATTCTTTATCACAGGGCAATTTTACTCGACTGTTTATTATACCAAACTTTTTTCATGAAATATAGTGAAATGTTTTCATTTTTTCGAGAAAATTAATAATTCGCCCTTTTTCTAATCAAAACAGCACGAAAAATCCGAATTTATGTAAAAAAATAGTCATTACAAAAACTTTTCCATTAGCCTATTCTATAAATGAATGTTCCGATACTATCATCGATCAAAAAAATAAGCGAAGGATTACATTGCTCAAAAAAGCAATTTTATCGTCCCCCACTTATTTTATAAGAACTTTTTGATGGATGTATCTCAAAGCTAGAAAAATAATCAATCCAATTGAAGCATGTCGAGTATGGTTCCATAGGCGGTTGGAGTTGCGGCTAAGTAATATTCTCTGCCACTGAAACTCAATGGCGCACCGGAAAACCCACTATATCGCATACCGAACTCTTCCAACAAGACATTACCAGCTGCGTAATCCCAAGGACTTAGATTAGAGATGTAGCCGATGTGGTTTCCTTTTAACATCGCGATCAACTCTAAGCCTGCACAGCCACACATCCGAACGCCGATACTTTTTTCACCGATAGCATGGATGTTGAATCGATCGTGCCCGAAGAGATAGCTATTGATTGCTACTAATCCTTTGTCTAATGGAAGGTCTTGCGGTTGGGGTAATTTCACATCGTTTTTGTAAACACCGATCGTTTTACCGCCCCAGTATAATTCATCTCGCATGACATCATAGATGAATCCTAGCTGTCCCACTCCATTTTCGTAATAAGCAAGCATGATACAAAAATTTTCTCCTTGAACCACAAAGTTCAACGTACCGTCAATGGGATCAATGATAAAGACTTGACCACTCAAATCAGATAGGTCATTGTATCCTTCTTCTTCTGCCAAGATTTTTGCTTGCGGATAGACGGAATTGATTTTGTTGATCAAAAATGCTTGGATTTCCCGATCCATATTCGTCACTAGGTCTTTACGATTCGTTTTTTCTGTGACCATTAGCTGATCATTTTGCGCATGGACGATCTTTTCTTTTGCTGCTACTAACCAGGTCACGATTTCCTTAATCATTTTTTCCATTGTCTCACCCATTCATTTTCAGCATTTTGTTCGTGTTCTTCTTTGCCTCTTGGACAGTACGGTATAGCGAATAGCCAGAAGCTTTTTCAAACTCGCGTCCTAACCGTTTTTCTTCTCCAATCGATTTGATCACTGTTTTGAATTGTTGATAGGTTGTTAGAAATTCCTGATTATTGATCCCTTGTTCATTCGCTTTTTCGAGGGCTTCCCACATGTTCATCACGATGACCATTTCTTCAGTGGTCCAGTCCAAGTCTAATGGATATTGATACTCATTCATAGATATTATCTCCTATTCTATTCATCCCTTTCAGTTTATCATAGAAAGAAGACTTCTTCCAAGTGGTTTTGCTCTATTTTAGTTTACATAATAATTTTATAGTCGCTATTTAGAGTAAAAAAAACACAACTCTCTCTTCTCAGAGAAAGTTGCATTTAGTTGAATGATTAAATATGGATCGGTAAGCCTAAAGCTAATTCAGCTGCGTCCATTGTGATCTCACCTAAAGATGGATGTGGATGGATCGTCAACGCGATATCTTCAGCGTTCATACCTGATTCGATTGCCAAAGCAAGTTCAGAAACCATATCACTTGCTCCAACTCCACCGATTTGCGCACCGATGATGACATTGTCTTCATTCGTTGTCACTAAGCGGATAAAGCCTTCTGTTTTACCTAATGATAAAGCACGACCGTTCCCAGAGAATGGGAATTTGTAAGCTGTTGCTTCTAGTCCGGCTTCTTTTGCTTCTTTGATCGTCATCCCTACTGATGCTAATTCAGGATCAGTAAAGGCAACAGCTGGCATGGCTTTGTAGTCAACTGCTACTTTTTTACCAGAGATTGCTTCTGCCGCGATTTTCGCTTCATAACTTGCTTTATGTGCTAAAGCAGCGCCTGGAACGATGTCGCCGATTGCAAAGATGTTAGGTACGTTTGTACGTCCTTGATTATCAACTGGGATCAAGCCACGTTCACCGATTTCAACACCAGCTTGTTCTAAGCCCATGTCTTCAGTATTCGGACGACGTCCAACAGTGACCATCACGTAGTCAGCTGTTACTGATTCTTCTTTTCCGTCTACTGCATATTTTACAGTTACGCTATCACCATTGTCGATTGATTCTTTAGCCATTGCATTTGTAATGACTGTTACGCCTTTTTTCTTGAAGTCATCTTCCACTAATTTCACCAAGTCTTTTTCATACGTAGGTAAAATTTGTGGTGAACCTTCAAGGATCGTTACTTCAGAACCTAAGTTTGCGTAAGCCGCACCAAGTTCAGCACCGATTACCCCGCCGCCTATGATGACGAATTTCTTAGGAACTTCTGTTAGGCTTAATCCACCTGTAGAATCTAAGACACGGCCACCAAATTTGAATCCAGGGATTTCGATTGGACGAGAACCTGTCGCAACGATAGCATGGTTGAATGAATAAGTTTGAGCAGAATCCGGATGGATCACACGTAATGTATGATCATCTACGAAGAATGCTTCGCCTTCGATCGTTTCAACTTTGTGTTTTTTCAACAAGTAGCCGACACCTGAAGTCAATGTTTTCACTACTTTGTTGTCTTTCCACTCTTGTGTTTTTGTAAAATCTAGTGAGACATTTTCACTTGTTACACCGAACATCGATGAATCAAGTGATTCTTGATAATGATGACCTGCTGCGATCAACGCTTTAGAAGGAATACAACCAACGTTCAAACAAACGCCGCCGATATATTCTCTTTCAATGATCGCTACTTTTTGGCCCATTTCAGCAGCGCGGATGGCAGCGACATAGCCGCCAGGTCCCGCACCGATTACAACTGTATCTAATTCAACAGCAAAATCTCCAACTACCATTTGTTTCTCATCCTTCCATCATTAATAGCTCTGGATCAGCTAATAAACGTTTGATGTTATTCATTGCTTGTTGTGCTGTCGCACCATCGACGATTCGGTGATCGAAACTCAATGATAATTTCATCACTCGGCCAACAACGATTTCACCTTCAGCATTGACGATTGGTTGTTGTGCAATTGTTCCTACACCTAGGATTGCTACTTCAGGGTAGTTGATTACTGGTGTGAACCAGCCGCCACCAACTGAACCAATGTTACTGATCGTGATCGTTCCATTACGCATATCGTCTGCCGCTAGTTTGCCATCATGAGCAAGTTTTGCTTTCTCGTTGATTTCGTCTGCGATCGCAAACATTCCTTTACGGTCAGCATCTTTCACGTTTGGCACATATAAACCATGGTCTGTATCTGTTGCGATACCGATATTGTAATAGTTTTTATAAACGATTTCTTGTTTTGCATCATCGATTGACGCATTCAAGATTGGGAATTTTTTGACTGTTGCAGTCAACGCTTTGACAACGTAAGGCAAGAACGTTAATTTCGTGCCGTTAGCAGCTGCCACTTCTTTGAATTTCTTACGGTTATCCCAAAGATTTGTTACTTCAACTTCATCATGTAAAGTGACATGAGGTGCTGTTTGTTTGCTGTTGACCATTGCTTTGGCAATTGCTTTACGTGTTGGTGTCAATGCCACACGTTCTTCTAGATCGCCTAAGTTTGATTTGAATGCTTTTGCTGGAGCAGCTTTTGTTTCAGCTGGTTTTGCAGCAGATGCTTCTGTTGGTGCAGCTGATTCAGCAGGTTTGCTTGCAGCTGCTGGAGCGCCTCCGCCAGATAAGAAGTTTTCGATATCTTCTTTTGTCACACGTCCGCCTTTTCCAGTTGCAGAAACTTGGCTGATATCCACGTCTTTTTCGCGAGCGAATTGACGAACAGATGGCATTGCTAATACGCGTTTATCTGGGTTTGCCGCTTCAGGGATACTTGAAGAACCTGAAGTTTCCACTTTTGCATCAGAAGTTGCTGCCGCTGGTTTGCTTGCAGGTGCACTATTGTGTCCTGGCGCATCGATCTCAACCAATACGTCACCAACATTTGCGACTGTACCTTCAGAAACAACGATTGTTTTCACAGTTCCTGTTACTGGAGATGGAATTTCTTCCACTGATTTGTCATTTTGCACTTCTAATAATGTATCGTCTTCATTGATCGTGTCACCGGCTTTAACAAACCATTTAACGATTTCACCTTCTGCGATACCTTCACCGATATCAGGTAATTTGAATTGGAATACGCCGCCGTCAGAAGCTTCTGCTGATGCAGATGAACTTTCTGTTGTTGGTTCAGCAGCAGGTGCTTCAGGTGTTTGCTCAGTAGCTGCCACGCCTTCGCTTCCGCTGTCTTCGTTTCCTTCATGTCCTGGTGCATCGATCTCAACTAATACGTCACCAACATTTGCAACTGTACCTTCTGGAACAACGATGCTTTTCACTGTTCCTGTTACTGGAGATGGAATTTCTTCCACTGATTTGTCATTTTGTACTTCTAATAATGTATCGTCTTCATTGATCGTATCGCCTGGTTGAACGAACCATTTAACGATTTCACCTTCTGCGATACCTTCACCGATATCAGGTAATTTAAATTGGTAAGCCATGGGTTTTTAACGTCCTTTCTTTCCTTAAAATTCTGCGATTTCTTTTACTTTTGCTTCGATGTCAGAAGCATTTGGCAACCAGATGTTTTCTGCTTGACCGAATGGGAAAACAGTATCTGGTGCAGAAACGCGTCCGATTGGTGCTTCTAATGAAAGAATTGCACGTTCAGAGATTTCAGAGATTACTTGAGTGCTTACGCCTGCTTGACGTTGTGCTTCTTGAACAACAACGACACGTCCTGTTTTTTCAACAGATTTGATGATTGTTTCAACATCTAATGGAGCAACTGTTCGTAGGTCAACGATCTCAACAGAGATACCTTCTTTTTCAAGATTATCTGCTGCCTTGATGGCTTCACGTACCATTGCACCATAAGTGATGATTGATACATCTGTTCCTTCACGAGTCACTGCGGCTTTGTCTAAAGGCACTTCGTACGCTTCATCTGGCACTTCCTCACGGAATGAACGATAAAGTTTCATATGCTCCAAGAAAACAACAGGGTCATTACTTCTAATAGAAGCAATCAATAATCCTTTTGCATCATATGGGTTTGACGGAATCACTACACGGATACCAGGAGATTGAGCAATCAATCCTTCTAAGTTATCTGAGTGTAATTCAGGTGTATGAACACCACCACCAAATGGTGAACGGATCGTTACTGGAATATTTCTTGTTCCACCCATACGGTATCTCGTACGAGCCATTTGTGCTACAACTTCATCCATTGCTTCAAAAATAAAGCCAAAGAATTGGATTTCAGGGACAGGACGGAATCCTTCAAGTGCTAAACCGAAACCTAATCCGGCAATACCTGATTCTGCTAAAGGAGTGTCAAATACGCGGTCTTCACCGAACTTTTCTTGCAATCCTTCAGTTGCACGGAATACGCCTCCGTTTTTGCCGACATCTTCACCAAAAACGAGTACGTTTTCGTCGTTTTCAAGTTCAAGTGCTAAGGCATCTGTGATTGCTTGAATCATTGTTTTTTGTGCCATGGTTATTTCGACTCCTTCGCTTCATAGATTGCAATTTGTTCTTTGATTGTTTGTGGTGTTTCTTCAAACATATTTTTCAAGAAATCTGAAACTTTTTGTTTTGGAACTTTATCTGCTTCAGCAATTGCTGCTTTGATTTCTTCTTTTGTTTGTTCGATGACTGCTTCTTCTTTTTCTTCGCTCCATAAACCTTTTTCAGTTAGGTATTTACGGAAACGGATCAATGGATCTTTTAATTGCCATTCATCGTCAACATCTTTTTCACGGTAACGTGTTGGGTCATCACCAGATAATGTATGTGGACCGTAACGGTAAGTCAATGTTTCGATCAATACAGGTCCGTTACCAGAGACTGCCCAGTCACGTGCCATTTTTGAAACAGTATAAACGGCTAATGGGTCCATACCATCGACTTGGATACCAGGGATACCAGCTGCTACTGCTTTTTGCGCTAATGTTTTTGCTGCTGTTTGTTTTTCACGAGGTGTTGAAATCGCAAATCCATTGTTTTGGATGTAGAATACAGCATTCGCATGATAAGCTCCAGCAAAGTTGATTGCTTCATAGAAGTCACCTTGAGAAGAACCGCCATCACCCGTATAAGTGAAAACAACATTTTTCTTGTTACGTTTTTTAAGTCCTAATGCAACACCTGCTGCTTGGACGTATTGTGCACCAATGATGATTTGTGGTGGTAGAGCTTTCAATTCTTCTGGGTAGAAGTTTCCAGCTGCATGTCCACGAGACCATAGAAATGCTTGAGATAAAGGTAAGCCGTGTTTGATCAATTGTGGAACATCACGGTAACCTGGTAATAGTACATCTTCTTTATCAAAAGCGAATGCACTAGCTAATTGACTTGCTTCTTGTCCAGCTGTAGGAGCAAAAAATCCTAGACGTCCTTGACGGTTCAATGCTGTGGAACGTTGATCCAATACACGAGACCAAACCATGCTAGTCATCAATTCTACTAACTCTTCATCTGTTAAATCTGGAACAAGATCAGGGTTTACTACTTTCCCATCTTGATCAAGTGCTTGGTATACCGGAAAATCTGAATTGACTTCTTCAAGCAATGCTTGGAAGTCGATAGGTGTTTTCTTGTTTGCCATTTATCACACATTCCTCTCTCATCTATAAGAAACTCTCTTCATTCCGCGGTTGAAACAGCGACGATATCTGTATCACTATTTCTCCGGCTTCACTAATAAATTATCACGTATTCCTCCGAAATACAAGCTTTAAGCACAAATTTTCACCATTTAAAAAAATTATAACAATCCCTATCTCTGTTAAAATAGTGAAGGTAATCACAAGGTAGTAAGCGGTTTACATTTTTTCTAAAAAAACATAGAGATGTTTCTCCCCTTTTATAACAATCGTTTCTTTTCTGTATTCAAGTTGTTACAACCTTTTACCAATCACTGTATTAATTTTTTTCTCGATAGTGAGTGATTACACAAATCACTTACTTTAATTTTATCCTTAACATAGGTTTTTTTACAAACAATAAGCCTGTCCAACTACATATTTCTTTTAATTGACAGGCAATACGTCAACATTTCCAGAAATTTCTTCACAAAATAAAAAAGAAAAGAAAAAAATAACAAAAGTTACTCTTTCTTTTCTTACTATTGCTTCTCTTTCGCTTCCAACCATGTACGTAGTTTGTCCATTCGTGAAACGAACAGTGGTAGGTCATCAGGACGCATACGGCTATAGTTGATTCTAAAACCAATGTCTTCGCCAAAAAGATAACCTGGAGCCACACCTAACCCCTCACGCAATAATCTTTCTGCTAATACTTTCGTAAACTTTTCACCCTCCCAAGTCAACCAGCCATAGTATCCGCCTGCAAGAGGGGCTAAATGAAAGAAGTCTTGCGAATCAACCCAACTACGTAAAAGCTGACTGTTCTTTTCTAGTCGTTGACACAGACTCGCCATGTTTTGGTCAAAAGAAGAATCAAAAACAGCAGTTGCGGCCATTTGTGTAAAGATACTCAAAGAGACATCCATCATTTTTTGTGCCTCAGACAATCGTTGGATCAGAATAGTTGGGCCCACGATCCAACCAATTTTAGTCGTTTCCCCCAACAAACGCGATAACGAACCGACATACAGCACATTTTCCGGATCAATTACATGGATCGGGGTGATAGCCTCTTGTTTCTCTGGAGAAAAGGCTAAATCAGCAAACACATCATCTTCTATGATCGGCAATTGGTATTTGCGACACAGCGCGACTAGACGTTGGCGGCGTTCAGCAGCCATTACAGTACCTGTCGGATTTTGAAAATTTGGATTGACTAAGACCGCTTTGATCTTATGCTTATGAATAGCTTCTTCCAATTTCTCTAGATCAATCCCTTGATCATCCATTGGAATACCGAACAAGCGGGTACCAAGTGCTTTAAACAATGGTAAGCGGTAGAAAAAAGTGGGGGATTCCACCGCGATGGCATCTCCTACCGACAAAATGGTTTGTAAAATCAGAAAGATCGCTTGTTGTCCCCCACCAGTGATTAGCAATTGACTTTTTTTAAACGAAAATCCGTTATTTCTGATCAAGCGTTCTCTGATCTGCGCCATCAGCGGTTGATACCCAAACACGGAAACGGCTTGTTCTTCTTTTAAGATACCTTCTAATGTATAATTGGGCATCTTCATATTAGGTAATACATCAAGCGGCATTTCACTTGAATATAAATCTAAAAAATCGGATTTCCGACTTGCTTCTTTGACTTTTTCTCCGTAACTATCAACGATTTTATCGTATCTTGCAGAGATCAATTGACGCCAATCGATCCGTGGCTCTGAAAAATCACCCCAAGTCACCGAAGAAATAAACCGACCACTCCCTTGACGACTTTCCAATATCCCTAGTCCACGCAATTCATCCAACGCATGAACAACAGTCGTACGATTCACACCAAAAAAATCAGCAAACATTCTTTCAGAAGGTAATTTATCTCCTGGTTGCAATTGCCCATTTTCGATTTTCTTCAAAATTTGGTCCATGATCTGTTGGTAAGCAGAACCTTTATGTTTAGTTATTCTCGTCCACATGCGCATTCTCCAAATATTTACTTTCTACTATTGTAGCTTAGTTTCAAAAAGAAAGAAAATGTAAAAAAAAGGAAGTGGGACATTCGTTCACCTCACCCACCTATAACCGAACAAACGGCGGGAACAAAAGTAACCTCTTCGAAAGATAAGGCGCCATCCACAAAAATTTGAAAAACAATTTTCGTGGATGGCGCCTTATTTCTCGAGGCTGAACACTTCCGTCCCGCCCTCTCTTACTTCGAATTAAATCGTATCTCCATTGAAAATCGAGTTTTTAACGATGACATAATCGACTTTACGAATCGATTCTAAGTCACGACCACCGGCATAAGAAATCGAAGATTGTAAATCTTGTTGCATTTCAACTAACGTATCTTTTAAAGACCCTTTGTGTTGAATCCAAATTTTCTTACCTTCAACATTTTTCTTTTCGCCTTTTTGGAATTCAGAAGCTGATCCAAAATATTCTTTGTAAACGACACCGTTCTCAACTTTTGTTTCTCCTGGTGATTCTTCGTGTCCTGCAAACAATGAACCGATCATCACCATCGTCGCACCAAAACGTACTGATTTCGCGACATCTCCAGGTGTACGGATGCCACCGTCCGCAATGATAGGTTTGCGGGCAGCTTTCGCGCACCATCTTAGTGCCGCTAATTGCCAACCACCAGTACCAAAACCAGTTTTGATTTTTGTGATACATACTTTTCCTGGGCCAATGCCGACTTTCGTTGCATCTGCTCCAGCGTTTTCTAATTCTCGAACGGCTTCTGGCGTGCCGACGTTCCCTGCAATGACAAACGTATCTGGTAAGTGCTTCTTAATGTGTTGGATCATCGCGATCACAGCATTTGAATGTCCATGGGCAATATCAATTGTAATATAATCTGGTACAAGCGATTTTTCTGCTAATTCTTCTACAAAAGCATACTCGTCTTTTTTCACGCCTACACTAATAGAAGAAATTAAATTTCTTGCTTTCATTTTTTCGATAAATGGGATTCGTGCTTCTTCTTCAAAACGATGCATGATATAGAAATAACCATTTTCAGCTAAAAATTCCGCAATCGTTTCATCAATGATCGTTTGCATATTTGCTGGTACAACCGGCATTTTAAAGGTATGTGAACCTAAAGTCACAGTTGTATCACATTCTGAACGGCTGTTTACGATACATTTATTAGGAATCAGTTGAATATCTTCGTAATCAAATACTTTCATCATATCGTCCTCTCGATTTCATATTCGTAAAAAACACGAACATTATCTACTTTTTTACGTGCTTATTTTTAGCACCTCAAGTAATTTAACGTAATTTCATTAAAAAATCAAGCTTTTCATTATAAAAAAGTTGTATTTTACTTTTAATTAAGTATTCGTGTAAAAAAAAGCGAACATTTTTAAACGTTCGCTTTTTTGATTGCTACCTTACTTTTTTGTTTGTAAAATCACAATGATTCTTAACGACTTTTTTCATGGTTACTTGTTGTTGGGCGATTTTGTTGGAAATCTCCCGCCATTTTTTTCGCACGATTCGTCCGGTCGGCGAAAGAACCTTGCGCTTTCAACTGAGCTACTTGTTGGAGTTTTCTATCCGTCTGTACATGCTTATCTACATCAACTGTTCTTAGTACTCCCGCACCTAAACTACGTACATAATCGATCGCTGACAGCACTTTAGGAGTATAGTGTGATTTGCTTATTGCTTTTAGATCAGTTAATGCCTGCCCACGCTGATAATTCAAACTTTTCAACGTATGGCTACCATTGACATACTGCTCTTTCCCGTTGATTTGCGCTCTGGTTTCAAAAAGTTCTCCCTCTTTTTTATTTAAATGGATCAAACTTTCTGCGTAATTCAACATACTTGAATGGAGTGACTCGATCGAATTGATGACAGGGCCTGCAATATGTTCAATAGAATGATGCGACTCCAAACCTCTCTTGAAATCCATGCGAAAATCAGGATTTTCTAAATCTTCACGATGCTGTAATACTTGTTTCGTTAAGGTTTTTAAATCATTTTTCCATTCATTTGATTCTTTATGTAGTACTTTAAACTCAGCTGATAAACGATCTTTACGTGTTTGTAGCGTTTTTTTACTTAGGTTTAGATCAACCGATTGTGGAATTTTTGCTTCACCACGGGCGAAAGTTACATCCTGACCAAGGAAGGAAGTGATATTTGAAATCAATTGTTGAAACACCTTGGGATAAAACTGTTCGTTACGTTTTTCAAGCATGAATCTTGCCGAATTTTCCTGATAACCCATTCTTTCGAAAGCCTTGCTTGGTTGATGAAAGCCCGCATGTAATTTTAATCGGATAGATTGGATATGTTTCTCCATTTTTTCCATCCGCATGGCGTTGGCTACCCACATTTCGATCTTATTTTCATAAGAATTGATTGGGTCGATAAGTTTTTTTGCTTGTGTTTCATTTTCAGGAAATTTATTCAATAAGTTATTTTGTTCTTTGGTGATCTCATTATATAGTTTTTGTTGTGTTTTATGTAATGTACTAAAATCGGCGTATAAGTATTTTCTCTCATCTTGTAATAGTTTCCTTAACTGTTTATCCATTGATTCTCCTCTTTTCTTCGATACTGTTCATCGTTTTTCTATTTTTGTAAAAACCGACTCTCTTTCTCATAAAAAACAGAGAGTCGGCTAACGATATCTTTTGTTTTATGGCAAAATATTGCCAGCAGCACGATACAATGCATACCAATCTTCTCGTGTCATATCGATCGTAGATGCTTTCGCGATTTCTTCAATTCTTGTCAGATTCATCGTTCCAGCAATCACCTGCATATTTGCAGGATGACGCAAGATCCACGCCGACGCTAAGCCGGTTGGTGTCGTCTGGTATTTTTCTGCCAGTTCGTCTAACGACTGATTCAATTCAGGAAATTTTTCATTCCCAATGAACACACCTTCAAAGAAACCATATTGATAAGGAGACCACGCTTGGATCGTCATCTCATGTAAACGAGAATAATCTAGGATACTGCCATCATGGTCAATACTTGCTTGGTCCGTCATGTTCACATGGATTCCCTGATCGATCATTTCGGAATGTTTAAGACCAAATTGTAATTGGTTCGCCAGTAATGGTTGGTTCACGTATTTTTTCAATAACTCGATCTGCATTGGCTTTTGATTGCTCACGCCAAAGAAACGAACCTTACCAGATTGTTCCAACTCATCAAACGCCTCAGCTACTTCTTCTGGTTCAACTAGCGTGTCTGGACGGTGAAGTAACAACGCATCAACATATTCCATATTTAATCGACGCAAGCTATCTTCAACTGATTGAATGATGTGTTTTTTTGAGAAATCAAACATCTTTCCTGGTACGATCCCGCATTTCGTTTGGATAAATAAATCATCCCGTTTTAGCGAAGTTTTTGCTAACGCTTGAGCAAAAATCGTTTCACAGTCCCCACCACCGTAAATATCCGCATGGTCAAAAAAGTTGATGCCATTTTCAAAAGCTGTTTCAATCACTTTTTCAGGTTGCTCAGAACCATTCAAACGCATACAGCCTAAAATGACTGAGGATACGAGCTGGTCAGAAGTACCTAAACGAATCTTTTTCATCAAATCTCATCCTTTCTTACCAACTCGATTTTACCATAACCACCATGAAAAGGCTTCAAAAAAAATAAAACTATTTTTCCTTTTCGGCAAAAAATAGTTTTATTTCTTTATATGCCTTTTACTTTTGTACCAAGGCTTTTGAGCCGATATCTCTCCGATAGAATGTATGATCAGTATTCTTGACTTTTAAAACAGAGTATATTTTTTCTTGTGCTTCTTCGATCGTTTGACCGCTTGCTTCCACCAGGTAAATTCGACCACCTGCTGCTACTAATTCTTTTTCTTGTTCCTTCACTCCAGCATAATAAACTGAAACTTCTCGATCAGCTGAAAAATCCGGAAGTAAGGCGCCTTTTTGGTAATTTTCTGGATAACCTTCCGCAGCAACGACTACGCCCAAGCGATAGCCTTCTGTTTCCCATGTCAACTCTACCGACTTTCCTGTTAGTAGGCGGTCAATGATTTCAGCTAAATCACTTTTGAGTCGCGGCAAAACGACTTGCGTTTCCGGGTCACCAAACCGAGCATTGAACTCGATGACTTTTGGACCGTCTGGTGTAGCAATCAAACCTGCATATAAAATACCAGTGAACGACCGTCCTATGTCTTTCATCCCTCGCACTGCTGGTTTCAACACACCTTCGACCGCTTGATCAACCATGGCTTGTGGAATTTGAGGTACAGGTGTATAGGCGCCCATTCCACCAGTATTTGGACCTTGATCTCCATCATAGGCTCGCTTATGATCCTGTGAGATCACCATGGGATAAACTTCTGTATCACGAACAAAAGCAAGCAAAGAGAACTCTTCTCCTGACAAGAACTCTTCCACGACGATTCGTTGTCCACTAACACCAAACCGATCATTTTCTAACATCTCTGAAGCGGCTGCGACAGCGACTTCCAGCGTTTCTGCCACAACCACACCTTTTCCAGCTGCTAATCCGTCTGCTTTGATAACGATTGGCGCACCTTTTACTTCAATGTATTCCCTCGCTTCATCAAAACTTGTAAAAGTTTGTGACTCTGCGGTAGGAATACCTTGACGTGTCATGAGATCTTTGGCAAAACTCTTTGAACCTTCAATCAAAGCTGCGGCTTTTGTTGGACCAAAAATCGCTAGTCCAGCTGCTTGGAAATCATCAACGATCCCATTGAGTAGAGGGATCTCTGGACCTACAAATGTCCAAGTGATCCCTTCAGATCGAGCGAATTCGATCAATCCTTCATGATCCGTTTCAACAAGATCCACCAATCGAATCCCATCTTTTTTCATCCCTGCGTTTCCAGGTGCGCAATACACCGCTTCGACTAACGGGCTAGCTGTAAGTTTTTTACTGATTGCATGTTCTCGTCCCCCCGAGCCAATCACTAAACATTTCATTTTATTCACTCCTTCTTAATGTCTAAAATGACGTACGCCGGTAAATACCATTGCGATACCATGCTTGTTTGCCATATCGATCGATGCTTGATCTTTGATACTTCCTCCCGGCTGGATGATTGCTTTGATGCCATGCTTCGCAGCATATTCGACAGAATCATCCATCGGGAAGTAGGCATCACTTGCTAGAGCTGCCGTTTCTGCTTTGTCTCCCGCTTGTTCGATGGCAAGCTTGACTGAGCCTACACGATTCATTTGACCTGCACCGATACCGAGGGTTTGTTGTTGATTTGCCACGACGATCGCATTTGATTTGACGTGTTTGACCGCTTTCCAAGCAAAAACCATCGCTGCTTGCTCTTCTTTCGTGGGTTGACGATCGGTTACTACAGTCCAACTTTCTGGTTCTTCCATTGCATTATCATCTTGTTGGATCAGTAAACCTCCTAAGACAGAGACCATTTCGTTAGCATTTCCCTCCACGTTTGAGAAATCGACTTGCAACAAGCGGAGATTTTTCTTCATTTTCAGTACAGCAAGGGCTTCTTCACTGTAACTAGGAGCGATAATGATTTCTAAAAACAATTGAGTCATTGCTTGTGCACTAACCAAATCGACTTCACGATTCAATACGATGATACCGCCAAAGATCGACACTGGATCAGCAGCATAAGCAGCTTCCCACGCAGAGAAAATCGTCTCGCCACTTCCGATCCCACACGGATTCATATGTTTCAACGCAACGACAGTTGGTTCCGTGAACTCTCTCATAATACGCAAAGCAGCATCGGCATCGCGGATGTTGTTGAAAGAAAGTTCCTTGCCGTGCATTTGTACCGCACTTGCAATCGAATAACTCGTTGGTAAAGCCGCTTGATAAAATGCTGCTTCTTGATGGCTATTCTCGCCATAGCGAAGGTCTTGTTTGCGTGTATAAGTAAGGGTTAGATTCTCAGGTTCTTTTTCACCCACAGCTTCTGTGAGATATTGACCGATCAATGCATCATAAGCAGCCGTATGGCGGAAAACTTTTGCCGCTAGCTTTCTACGCGTCTCAAGGGTGGTCTGACCTTCTTGCTGGATCTCTGCTAAGACGACCTCATAATCAAGTGGATCAACGATCGCCGTCACAAAAGCATGATTTTTCGCAGCACTTCGCAACATGCTCGGTCCACCGATATCAATATTTTCGATCGCGTCTGCTTCAGTGGTTTCTGGCTTCAAGATCGTTTCCTTGAAGGGATAAAGATTGACACAGACGACATCGATTGGTTGGATGGCTTCTTTTTCCATCGCTGCCATATGACTCTCGCTATCTCGACGTCCTAACAATCCTCCGTGGATTTTTGGATGTAAGGTTTTCACTCGGCCATCCATCATTTCAGGAAAACCAGTTACTTCATCGATGGAAATCGTTTCGATTCCCGCGTCTTCTAAAGCTGTTTTAGTTCCACCTGTGGAAATGATCTCTATACCAGCAGCACGCAGTCCTTTCGCAAAGTCAATGACCCCAGTCTTATCTGAAACACTTATTAACGCTCTTGTCATTTTTTTACATCTCCCATATTTACTATATTTGCAATTACTTCTGGAAAGATCCGATGTTCGATCTGATGGATTTTTTGTTCCAATGTAGCTAATGTATCTTCTTTTTCAATCATCACTTTTTCCTGACGAATGATTGGACCAGTATCCACACCACGATCGATATAATGGACAGTCACACCTGTTTCCTTCACACCTGCTTCAAAAGCATCGCGAATCCCATGAAGACCGGGAAAATTCGGTAATAATGAAGGATGGATATTGATCATTTTATTTTCATAAGCTGACAGTAAGCCTTCGCCAACGATTCGCATATAACCAGCTAATACGATCAAATCGATTTCTCGGGTCGCTAATTCTTCAAGGATCGCTTGCTCATACTCTGTTTTTGAAGCAAACTCTTTCGGCGAAAAGCAAGTAACAGCAACTTGCGCTTTTTTTGCCCGTTGCAAAACATAGGCTTGCGGCTGATCACAAAATAACCACTCGATTGTCACAGAAAGTCGGTTCTTTTTAAAATAATCGACCAGCGCTTGGAAGTTACTGCCATTTCCTGAAGCAAAGACAGCAATTCTCATTTTTTTTCCTCTGCGATCACGACTTTTTGCTCCTCAAACGGTACGACTTGTCCGATTTGATAAACTTCTTCGCCGGATTTGCGGATCTGATCAATGATTTCACTCGCATTTTCAGGAGCAACTGCAATGACCATTCCAATGCCCATGTTAAAGATCTCATACATTTCATGTGCAGGGATTTCACCATATTTTTGTAAACAATCGAAGATCGGTAAAACTGGCCAAGTGCCTAACTCGATGTTGGCAGCCACATTTTCTGGTAACATCCTTGGAATATTTTCGATGAATCCACCACCTGTAATATGTGCCGCACCTTTGATTTTCTCTTCTTTGATTAGTGGTAATAACGTCGCAACATAGATTTTTGTTGGTTCGAGCAATACATCTGCCAAGGGTGCATCCAACCCTTCGATCGTTTCTTCTAATGAAAATCCTTGCTGTTCTAAAAAGATTTTACGAACCAAAGAATAGCCATTTGAATGGATACCGCTAGAAGGTAAACCTAACAAGATATCACCTGTTGTGATCGATTGACCAGTGATCAATTGCGCTTTTTCCGCGATTCCTACCGCAAAACCTGCCAGATCATAATCATCCCCTTGGTACATACCTGGCATTTCTGCTGTCTCTCCACCGATCAATGCCATGTTTGCTGAAACACAGCCAGTGGCAACGCCTGCTACGACTTTTTCTAGACGTTCAGGATCATTTTTACCTGTTGCCAAATAATCTAAAAAGTATAAAGGTTCTGCTCCTTGTGCCAAAATATCATTGACACACATCGCGACACAGTCGATACCGATCGTTTCATGGCGATCTGCGGCAATCGCCACTGCTAACTTGGTGCCCACACCGTCTGTTCCGGAAACTAAGACAGGTTCTTTTAATTGGAAACCACTAAGGTCAAAGCAGCCACCAAAGCCGCCTAATGCGCCCATCACACCGATTCTTTCTGTTTTCTTCACATGTTTTTTGATACGATCCACGACTTCATAGCCCGCTTCTACGTCCACACCTGCTTTTGCATAAGCATTACCCATTTGATTGCTTGCTCCCTTCGTTTGCTCCGGTTAAAAAAATGATACTTTTTCTTTTAAAGATTCTTGGTATTTTTCTTCGTAATCATAAAGTGGTGTCGGATAATCACCGTTGAAATATGCCATACATAATCCTGAATAAGGGGCATCTTTTTGCAGACCGATTGCTCCAATCAAGCCTTCTTCACTTAAGAAATCCAACGAATCTGCGCCGATACATTCTCTGATCTCTTCGATTGAATGATTCGCTGCGATCAGTTCTTTTCTCGTTTGGATGTCGATCCCGTAAAAACATGGATATTTCAATGGTGGCGATGCGATCCGCACATGGACTTCCCTTGCTCCAGCTTCTTTCAATAAGTTGACGATTCTTCGACTAGTGGTGCCACGAACGATCGAATCATCGACCATAATGATTTTTTTCCCTTCCACAACACCCCGAACCGCTGAAAGTTTCATCCGCACTCCTTGTTCTCTTAATTCTGGGGTTGGTTGGATGAACGTACGTGCAACGTATTGATTTTTCACCAAGCCGATTTCATAAGGGATACCACTTGCTTCAGCATAGCCACTGGCTGCTGACAACGAGGAGTTGGGCACACCAACGACCATATCCGCTTCGATCGGCGCTTCAACTGCTAAACGTCTTCCCATATTTTTACGTGCCGTATGAACATTGATCCCTGCAATATCAGAATCCGGACGTGCAAAATAAATATATTCCATGGAACAGATCGCCAGTTGAGTATCTGTCGTGTATTGTTCGATCGTATACCCTTCATCATTGATGATCACGATTTCTCCTGGCAAGACATCGCGTACGAAACGCGCACCGATTCCTTCCAACGCACAAGTTTCAGAAGTAATGACATATGCGCCATTTTTCATTTGACCGATGGCTAAGGGACGAAAACCATTAGGGTCCAGTGCCGCCACCATTGCGTCTTCTGTCAATAATAAGTAGGCAAATCCGCCCTTTACCTCAGCTAAGGCTTCTTTTAATCTATCTAAGAATGTTTTTTCGTCACTGCGACGGATCAGATGCATCAAGATCTCTGTATCTGAATTGGAATGAAAGATCGCACCATCTTTTTCTAAAGAGGTCCGCAAAGAGCGAGCATTGGTCAGATTGCCGTTATGAGCCAACCCGATCGATTGATCGTAGAACTTGAATAAAAAAGGTTGGATATTATCCACACTGCCATTGCCAGCGGTGGCATAGCGAACGTGACCGATTGCGGCTTGTCCAGATAAAGAAGCTAGTTTTCTTGGATCTTTGAAGACCTCAGAAAGCAACCCAAGATCACGGTGACCATATAATTTCCCATCGTCATTCGATACGATACCAGCGCCTTCTTGCCCACGATGCTGCAAACTATGCAAACCAAAATAAGTGACGTTAGCGGCTTGAGGGTGTCCCCAAACGCCGAACACTCCACATTCTTCATTGATACTTCTTACTTCATAAGACATTCGATTGCTTCCTCCCAAGACTGTTTCGCAGAAGCGACTGCCAAGTCAATGCTTCCATCACTTGCTTGTACCACTAATTGTTTTTCTTCCGTCACGTGACCAAGAAATGTCACACGATCACCAGCTAGTTTTTCAAATGCTTGTTGGTTTTCTTTTGTTACTGATACGACAAAACGTGATTGTGTTTCAGAAAACAGTTGAGAAACTGGCAGATCAACTGTCGTTGATACACCAAATCCATTTGTAAACGCTGATTCAGCGATAGCTACCGCTAACCCACCTTCTGCACAGTCATGCGCACTTTGGATCAGTCCAGCTTTGATTGCTTCTAACATCAAGGTCTGGTTTTCTTTTTCGGTAGTTAGATCAAAATGTTCCATCATTCCTTCGATTCTACCTAACTGTAGCTTTTGTAATTCACTACCGTTAAAGTCTGCAAATGTCTGGCCGATCACATAGATCAAATCTCCCGCTTGTTTGAACTCTTGGGTAGTGATATGTTCGTGCGCTTCGATCAATCCGACCATACCGATCATCGGCGTTGGGTAGATCGCTTGTCCATCGGTTTCGTTGTATAAAGAAACATTCCCTGAGATCACAGGCGTTTCCAATACTTCACAGGCTTTGGCAATCCCATCAGCTGAGTATGCTAACTCCCAGAATACTTCTGGTTTATCTGGAGAACCATAGTTCAAACAATCCGTGATGGCTAATGGTTGCCCACCACTCGCGACGATGTTTCGTGCTGCTTCTGCAACAGCGATCTGGCCGCCAACTTCTGGATCTAGATAAATATAACGAGCATTACAATCCGTCGTCATCGCTAACGCTTTTTTGGTCCCGCGAATACGCAAGACTGCGGCATCACTACCCGGAGCAACGACTGTATTCGTTTGGACACGAGAATCGTAAGTTTCATAGATCGAACGTTTTGAGGCAATCGTTGGTTGTTGCAATAAATCTAGCAACACGTTATTTGGGTCATCGATCACTGGTTGATATTGCCCTAATTCACGGAATTTTGCCATGCGTTCAGGTTCAACCATCTCTTTATGGTAGACAGGTGCATCTTCTGCTAAGGCATCTACCGGAAGATTGGCTACTTCTTTTCCATGATGATACAAACGGTACTGCCCATCATCCGTTACTTTTCCGATCGTTACCGCGTCTAGATCGTATTTTTGGAATAGTTCTTGGACACGTGCTTCTGAACCTGCCTTCACACAGATCAACATCCGTTCTTGCGATTCAGATAACATCATTTCATAAGGCGTCATCTGTGATTCACGCTGTGGGACATCATCCAAGGTCAATACCAAACCAGAGCCTGCTTTTGAAGCCATTTCTGAACTAGATGAAACAAGTCCTGCCGCACCCATATCTTGGATACCGACCAGGATATCTGCGTGGTCCAAAATCAATTCTAAACAAGCTTCTAACAATAATTTTTCCATAAAAGGATCGCCCACTTGCACAGCTGAACGTTGTTGTTCTTCTTCTTGACTAAACTCTTCGGAAGCAAATGTCGCACCGTGGATACCATCACGACCGGTTTTAGCACCCACATACATGATTGAATTGCCCACACCTGATGCTTGTCCTTTTTGGATATCTTTATGATCGATCAGCCCAACACACATGGCATTTACCAATGGATTTCCTTCGTAACAAGGATCAAAGGCGATCTCACCACCAACCGTCGGTACGCCGATACAATTACCGTACCCTCCGATACCGGCAACAACTTCTTCTAAAAGATATTTTGTGCGAGGATTATCTAATTCGCCAAAACGCAGGGAATCGAGTAAAGCAATTGGACGTGCGCCCATGCTGAAAATATCGCGAATAATGCCCCCAACACCAGTTGCTGCGCCTTCATAAGGTTCGACTGCCGAAGGATGATTGTGACTTTCTGCTTTAAAGACTACTGCTTGTCCGTCTCCAATATCGACGATCCCTGCCCCTTCACCAGGTCCTTGTAAGACATTCGGCCCACTTGTTGGGAATTTTTTTAAGATTGGCTTCGAGTTTTTGTAAGAACAATGTTCACTCCACATGACTGAGAACAGACCGGTCTCTGTATAATTAGGTATTCTACCTAAGATGTCTTCTTCGATCATCCGGTATTCTTCATCCGTCAGTCCCCATTGCGTGTAAATCTTTTGTTCTTTGATTTCTAATGCAGTTGGCTCCATCATCGTTTTCATTTATGCAGTCACCTTTCCGAAATTCTTCAATAGCGAAGCAAAGAAACGTTTGCCATCTTCTGAGCCAAGCAACGCTTCCATTGCTCGTTCTGGGTGAGGCATCATCCCTAGCACATTTCCAGCTTTATTTGTAATCCCTGCAATGTTAGCCACACTGCCGTTGATATTTTCTCCCTCGTATGTAAACACGATTTGGTTGTTGTCGATCAGTTCTTGAAGTGTCTCTTCATCGCAAAAATAATTGCCTTCACCGTGTGCCACCGGCAACTGGATCACTTCATTTTCGCCGTACTCTGAAGTGAAGGATGTTTGGTTATTGACTTTCAGTTGAGCTGATTTACAGATAAAACGCAGTGAATCATTTCTTCTTAATACACCTGGTAATAATCCAGCCTCCGTCAACACTTGGAATCCGTTACATGTACCAAAAACAGGTTTTCCTTCTTCAGCAAAACGGATCACTTCATCCATGATCGTTGAAAAACGAGCAATCGCCCCACAACGTAAATAATCGCCATACGAAAAGCCGCCAGGGATCAATACTCCGTCATACCCTTCAAGAGAAGTTTCATCATAACGAACATAGTCTGCTTCTGCGCCCATCACATCACGGATCGCCCAAAGCAAGTCCGCATCACAATTTGATCCAGGAAAAACAATCACGGCAAATTTCATGCTAAACTTCCTCCATTTTGTTGATTTCATAACGATACGTTTCCATATTTACATTTGCTAATAAGCGATCACAAATCGCTTCGATCGTTGCTTCTACTTCTTCTTCACTTGCTGAGACTTGGATCTCAAAATATTTCCCGATCCGAATGTCTTCAATGGTATCGTAGCCTAAACGATGAACCGCATTTTTAACTGCCTCTCCTTGTGGGTCTAATACTGAGTCCTTATATGTTACGTACACTTTTACAAAATACATGATTTATTCTCCTTTATTTTCGAGTGATAATTGATTTAAACGATCGAGTACTTCTTGATAGACAGGAATGATGTTGCCGATCTTTCGCCGGTAGACATCCTTATCCATATGTTCCTTAGTGGTAAGATCCCATAAGCGACATGTATCCGGAGAAATTTCATCTGCTAATTCGATCTCGCCAGTCGCAGTACGTCCAAATTCCACTTTAAAATCGACTAATCGTAAATTGATTTTTTTGAATAGTTCTATCAGATGGTCATTGATTTGCAACGCTTGTTTTTTAAGCTCCGCTATCTCTTCAGGCGTTGCTAACCCTAAGAAACCAACGTGGGCATCATTGATGAAGGGATCATCTAGTTCATCCTTTTTGTAATAAAATTCAACGATCGGTGTCGGTAGCACTTGCCCTTCTTCTACTCCTAAGCGTTTTGAAAAACTTCCAGCTGAAATATTTCTGACGACCACTTCTAAGGGAATGATCGACCGTTTTTTAATCAATTGTTCGGTTTTTGACAATTTCTCAATAAAATGATTTTTTATTCCTTGATTCGATAAGTATTCAAAAATAGTACTTGTGATTTGATTGTTCAATTCTGCTTTCCCTTGCATTTGGTCTTTCATTCCACCGTTGAGGGCAGTCACTTGATCTAGATACTCCACCCACAGGACAGTTTCATCATTCGTGTTAAACATTCTTTTTGCTTTTCCTTCATAGAGCAAGTTCTGTTTTTCCATGTCTACGACTCCTTGTTTGTTAACGTTGTATTACCAACACACATTATTTGTTCGTCTTTTCACTTTAAATTTTACCAAGGGTCAGGAATCAAATCAATACAAAAGTGTACATTTAAACCATTAAAAACATTTAATGTTCGTCTTTCATGCTTTTATTAAGAATAGTTGTTCTTCGTTAAGAAGCGTTTACACATTTATTGATTGGTGATATAGTAGATTTAAAGAAAACAGTTAGAGGTTTCAAGGAGGTAACTAAATGGAAGATCCAAGTACGTCTGCCCAACGCTTTTTACTCGATTTATCTGTTGAAGAAAAATCACGCTTATACAATGATCTACTTGCTATCAAAGATGTTGATGCCTGCATGAAGGATCGAAGTTTTTATACATTTAGAAAACTTCGCCGTGCAGCAAAACGACAATCGGAGTGTCGAAAACGAACATTCCATTACTTGACCCAAAACAACCATGAACTAGTGATCAAACAAATCCATGAGCAAAAGCTATTCAAGCATCATTACCGATTGCTCGTGACCTTCGATCAACAAGAATTTGGCTATACATTTGTTGAAACATTATTGAATCTTCTACATTCCCAACATTTCAATTTGGGTCATCAAATGGCTTATGCTTAAACCAAAAAGAACATCCCTCAGAAGTTAGTCTGAAGGATGTTCTTTTTTTCTTGCATTTAAAAAAATAGTTCTAGCTAGTGATTGTTCGGTTTTTCTCGATCAGTCGAGAAACATTGTTAACATCTATTCTTACTGAATGGTTTATGCTAAACCGACACGTTCAAAAATGACATCCACATTTTTCATATGGTGGTTGTAATCAAATGCTTCAGCGATTTCTTCTGGTGTCAAAACAGAAGTGATCGCTTCGTCTTCTTCAAGTAACAGACGGAAGGACACTTGGTTATCCCAAGCATACGCTGTCTTAGGTTGAACAAGATCATAGGCTTCTTCTCTTGTCATCCCTTTATCAATCAATTTCAACATGACACGTTGGCTATAGATCAAGCCAAATGTCGCATCCATGTTACGTTTCATGTTTTCTGGGAATACCGTCAGATTTTTAACGATATTGCCAAAGCGGTTCAACATGTAATCAAGTAGGATCGTTGTATCAGGTAGAATGATCCGTTCTGCAGAAGAATGGGAGATATCTCTTTCGTGCCACAATGAAACATTTTCATAAGCGGTAATCATATGCCCACGGATCACTCGCGCTAAGCCAGCCATATTTTCTGAACCGATCGGATTACGTTTATGTGGCATAGCAGATGAGCCTTTTTGTCCTTTGGCAAAAAATTCTTCGACTTCTCGTGTTTCCGATTTTTGAAGTCCACGAATCTCTGTCGCAAAGCGTTCGATACTGGTCGCAATCAATGACATCGTCGCAAAATATTCGGCATGTAGATCACGTGGTAAAACTTGCGTCGATACTTCTTGCGGACGGATGCCTAGTTTTTCGCAGACATATTCTTCAATGAACGGAGGGATATTCGCAAACGTACCAACAGCACCGGAGATTTTCCCTGCTTCTACGCCTTTTGCTGCATGTTCAAAACGTTCGATATTTCGTTTCATCTCAGAATACCAAGTAGCTAATTTAAGGCCGAAAGTCGTTGGCTCAGCATGCACACCATGCGTACGTCCCATCATGACTGTATACTTATGCTCTTTGGCTTTTTCACCAATGATCGCTGTGAAACGTTTCAAATCTTCGCGCAAAATGTCATTTGCTTGTTTGATTTGGTAACCATAAGCTGTATCCACCACATCTGTACTTGTTAGTCCATAATGGACCCATTTACTTTCGTCGCCAAGTGTTTCCGAAACTGCTCGAGTAAAAGCAACGACATCGTGGCGTGTCGATTGCTCGATCTCTAAAATACGAGCGATATCAAAAGACGCGTGTTCACGGATTTTCGCTACATCTTCTTTAGGTATTTCTCCTAATTCTGCCCAAGCTTCATCAGCAAGTATTTCAACTTCTAACCATGCTTGATATTTATTTTGCTCTGTCCAAATATTGCCCATTTCAGGTCGTGTATAACGTTCTAACATCAACTATTCTCCTTTAATCCCAAATATTCGTTTTTTCGATTTCTTTCAATGTCGACTCGATATCTTCTGTCAAAATCGTGATGTGTCCCATCTTACGACCTTTTTTCGCTTGTTTCTTACCATAGAAATGAAATTTCCAATCTTGTTTTTTCGCAATCAAATTGTAACTTTCTAATAGTTGTTCCCCTAAAACGTTGACCATGACTGCATCACTTAACAATGGGACTTTTTTAGGTAAAGGCCAACCGCAAATCCCACGGATATGCGCATCAAATTGTGTCATTCCGCATGCTTCTAAGGTGTAATGTCCTGAATTGTGTGGACGCGGTGCCAATTCATTCACATACAATCCACCAGTCTTCGTCAAAAACATTTCGACGCCCAGTTCACCGGACAAACTCACTGCTTCAGCAATCACTTTAGCAATTCTTTCTGCCTCTTCGATCACATCCGCTGAAACAGTTGCTGGCGCAATCGTTTCATGGAGAATATTATTACGGTGGATATTTTCAACAACTGGAAATGTCGTATATTGCCCTTGCCCATTGCCTGCGACCATGATCGATAGTTCTTTTTCAAACGGAATCCAAGCTTCTAATACGCATGTTCCTTCTCTTAAAAGATCCATCGCAGGAGCTAAGTCCGCTCGACTCTTCAGTACATATTGCCCCTTACCATCATATCCGCCTCGAGTTGTTTTCAAGACACAAGGATAACCGATACCATCGATTGCATCTTGGATATCTGTGGGACTGACGATCGTTGCATGTGGAGCGATCACGATATTATTTGTTTCTAAAAATGATTTTTCTAGTAGACGATCTTGCGTGATCGCCAACAAATCTGTTCCTTGAGGAATAAATGACATCGGCAAAATCGCATTCAGTGCTTCTACACTCACATTCTCAAATTCGTAGGTGATAACCTCAGTTCGTCTTGCAAGTTCTTCTAGAGCAAACGTATCATCGTAGGAACTTTCAATGTGCCAGTCCGCTACTTGAGCAGCCGGACAATCATTCATCGGATCAAGTACACCGACTTTGAATCCCATCTCTTTTGCACTGATCGCCATCATGCGACCTAACTGTCCACCACCGACGATTCCGATCGTCGAGCCTGGTAATAATGGTTTAACCAAGTTGATCACTACTTTCTATTACAGATTCAACCGACATTGCGCGTCGTTTCGCTAATGCAGCCTCCAACTCTAAATCATACATTGAAAGCATCTGTATCGCAAGTAGACCGGCATTAATTGCGCCTGCTTTTCCAATCGCTGTCGTCGCCACAGGCACGCCACCTGGCATTTGGACAATAGATAGCAAAGAATCTAATCCATTCAATGTTCGGCTTTGAACAGGAACACCAATAACTGGTAGTGTCGTCTTTGCAGCAACCATTCCAGGTAAATGGGCCGCCCCCCCTGCACCTGCAATAATTACTTTTATACCTTTTTCTCGAGCTTCTTCTGCATACGAAAACATCAAATCCGGTGTTCGATGTGCTGAAACTACTTTCTTTTCAAAAGAAACGCCAAATTCTTCGATGATCTCGCATGCGTGTTTCATTGTGTCCCAATCCGAGATGCTCCCCATTATTACAGAAATTTTTGCAGCCATACGTTTCTCCTCTCGATTTGTATTCACTCATATTTTATCAATCGCCCCTCTGTAAATCAAGATAAATTCGAATGAAAAACAGATAAAAAGGTTTATTGTTCGTATTTTTTAAAATTGAATCTTGCTAGTTGAAATCAAGTTTTTTCCAATCCAAATCATTTGTTTTTTTAGTATATAACACTTTTTTCTTCATGCATCCAAAATGCAGGGTGAATCTGTCCATGACTATGCTACAAAAAATTCGTCTGGGACAGTCGTCTTCTCGCACCACCTAAAACTAAATAAACGCCGGGAAAAAGTAACCTCTTCGAAAATAAGGCGACCTCCACAAAAAATTGAAAAACAATTTTCGTGGAGGTCGCCTTATTTCTCGAGGCTAAACACTTCTGTGCTGACCTCATTCATTACTAACTATTTTTGTGAAGTGATCTATATTATTTCAATGCTTCTTTAATGATTCTCTCGTCTTGTTTCAATCCATTAAAAACTAAGTTCAAAACGATTGCTGTGATACTGCTCATAACGATCCCGTTTCCTGTAAACATTTGAACCGTTTCAGGCAACTGGCTGAAGAGTTCGGGCATCAAATTGAAGCCTAAACCAAAACCGATCGACACTGCAGCAATCAGTAAATTTTTGTCATTTGTAAAATCCACTTCTAACAACATCCGAATTCCTTGGATCGCCACCATCCCAAACATGACCAACATACCGCCACCAAGGACTGGTTCAGGAATGATCTGAGCAACTGCACCGATTTTAGGGAATAAACCCAAGATGATCAGGAAGAAAGCAGAAAAGTAAATGGGTTTTCTCGTTTTGATCCCTGAAAGTTGTACCAACCCGACATTTTGCGAAAAGCCAGTATAAGGAAACGTGTTAAAAATACCACCTAAGATCACGGCTAAGCCCTCTGCTCGATAGCCCTTTTTCAGCTGCTCTTCGCCGACTTTTTGCCCAGTGATATCTCCTAAGGCAAAATAGACGCCTGTTGATTCAACCATGCTCACCATTGAAATGATGATCATCAATAAGATCGACCAGATTTCAAATGTCGGTTTTCCAAAGTAAAATGGTTGTGGTACGTGGAAAACGGGGGCTTGTCCAATCGCTCCTAGATCGATTCTACCTAAAAAAGCAGCTAAGACACTTCCTCCGATCAGACCGATCAAAACCGCAATGGATCGAATGAACCCTTTGCCTAATAATTGCACACCAACGATCAGTAGGATCGTGACAAACGCTAATAATAAATTCGTCAAATCACCAAAGCCAGGTGCAGTTGCACTACCGCCACCCATTTTTTCGATAGCTACAGGAATCAATGTCAATCCGATCACTGTAATCACAGTTCCAGTAACAATCGGCGGAAAAAGCTTTTTGATCTTTGAAAAGAAACCAGCAACTAGCACAACAAAAACCCCTGATGCGATGATCGAGCCATAGATCGCACCGACACCTTCTGTGCTACCGATCAAAATCAACGGTGCAACGGCTTGGATCGCACAACCTAAAACAACTGGTAAGCCGATCCCGAAAAAGCGATTGACAGTCAACTGCAAGAGGGTTGCTAACCCACACATGAAAATATCGATCGAGATAAGATAAGTCATTTGTTCTTGATTAAACCCTAAACCCGTACCAATCAATAACGGTACAGCAACTGCTCCCGCATACATCGCTAATAAATGCTGTAACCCTAAGACAGCTGCTTTTCCATTTTGTGTTTCTTTCTCCACGCTTACGCATCCTCCTCAAGAAATTCTACTTGGCCATTAGAAAGTGATGCCACACGAGCAAGTGAAACTACTTTTAAGCCCATTTCTTCAAGAAGTTGACGACCATCTTGGAATGATTTTTCAATGACGATCCCGATTCCCTCAACGCTAGCTCCTGCTTGTTGGCATAATTCGATCAACCCTTTTGCCGCTTGGCCATTCGCTAAAAAGTCATCAATGATCAATACTTTATCGTCAGAAGACAAGAATTTACGAGAAATCGATATCGTGCTTGTTACTTGTTTCGTAAAGGAATAGACGGAAGCCGTCAATAATTCTTCATCCATCGTCAAACTTTTGGCTTTTCTTGCAAAAATCATCGGTACACCTAGCTCTTTAGCTGCAAATAAAGCGGGGGCGATACCTGAAGCTTCAATCGTCACCACTTTAGTGATTCCTTGCTCTTTAAATACTTCCGCAAAACGTTGGCCCATTTGTTCCATCAACACTGGGTCTACCTGATGGGTAACAAAACTATCTACTTTCAACACGCCTTCACCCAAGACTTGTCCATCTTCATTGATACGTTCTACTAATTCTCTCACTTTATTTACTCCTTTTCTTACTAAATTCGTGCCACTCACAATAGAAAAAAACATCTCTCCTGCTCATATATAAGCAAAAAAGATGGATCACTACTTTTTTACTTATAGTCCAACATTTACGGTGCTGGCTAGAAACTGTCATCCTTATTATGACGATATATAAGTCGTTTGATTATTCTATTGGTAAAAAATTGTTTCCAACAAACAAAATGGCTTGTTTTTTAAATGATGAAAACAGTCTAACACTTGTTTCTGAAACTTACAACCATATTTCTTGTATTTCTCATGAAGGATTTATCTTAAACATAAGACCTCTTAGAATCATTATCAAAACAAAAAAATGAACAAGCGAATCGCTAGCTGGCAAAAAAATCTCTTCATAACCAAAGAACTTCACTACTTTCTTAAATGCCATTTTTGCCAATCGATCATCTCATCAAAAACAAGCTATCAACCACACAAAAATTGAAGACATTTTTGTGGATGATAGCTTGTGTCATACCGCATGAAACACTATATTTTCTAAATTTAATTGGTTTTCTCGATTTTTCGATACTTGTCCATTTTACGACTGAATAACTCTCCGCTACTAGGTGGTGTGTAGGTGATCGCATTGGCGCCAGCTTCAATCGTTTCTTTGATGCTTTCTTCCGTGGGACCTCCAGTCGCAATAATTGGTAATTCTGGGTACTTTTCTCGGAAAAAGCGAACAGTGTCTGCTGTATCTTTTCCCGCACTGATATTGATGATCGTAATGCCTGCTGCCAATTTTTCGTCGATTTCCGAGTATTTAGACGTGACTGTACTGATTACCGGTATATCAACCACTTGACAGACATCATGGACAGTCTCTACTGGCGTTGGACCATTCAAGACTACGCCTAATGATCCTTGTGCTTCTGCAAAAAGGCTCATATATGCCGAACGCATCCCTTGTGTCAAGCCACCGCCGACACCTGAAAACACAGGGATATCCGCTGCTTCAATAATACTTTTCGTAATCGCCGGATGGGGTGTAAAAGGATAAACTGCGATCACCGCATTTGCATTGGTGTTTCTGATAATCGCAATATCCGTGGTGAAGATAATCGAACGTATCAACTTGCCAAAAATTTTAATACCACTTGCTTCCATAATGACCTCTGGGACTCTCACGATATCCTTACGTAATTCTGTCATTATTTCTGGAACAAATAAATCTGCCATCCGTCCACTTCCGTTCTTTTCTGATTATTGATCGTATTGATTTAACTGGTAAGTTTCAATCACATGTATGATTTTATCAGCATATGTCGGATCTGTCGCATATCCTGCCGCCTGTAACGCATGAGCTGCTTCAATATAATTGGTCGCAGTGATCACATTCGCATACAATGCAGGATTCCAATCGACACCATTGACAAATAAAGCTGTGTGGTCATCCATTGATTGTTCCCACGAAGAATAGACTCGAAAGTCTCCTTGGATGGTGATCCATTCTTCATTGATATATTCTTTTGTTTCCAGATTGACTTTTTCTTCGTTCCCAAACGCTTTGATACCGAACAAGTTCTTATATTTACTGGCAAGCGTACTATTGCCCCAATCAGATTCAAGGATGGCTTGCCCAATAATGATACTTGGCAAAACGCCATAGCCTTGTTGTAGTTCTTTCGCATGTGGAACTAATGCGTTGATAAATTCCTGATGAGTCAGTGTTTCTTGTTGCTGTGCTTCCGTAGAGTAGGGCGATGACAAACTTCTCAAAGAAAAAACAAAAGCCATCATGATCAACATACTCCCTAAAACTACAGCAAACCAGCGATTATTTTTACGCCTTTGTTTTTTCCATTTGTTTTTTGCCATCTCTTATTCCTACTTTTCTTTTAGTTGGTCCAAGTACTCCTCCATCGTTAAATCGTTTGATGTGATATATTCTGCACTTTCTTTGCCTACATAACGTAGGTGCCAAGGTTCGTAAGTGATTTTTGTAATATCTTCTCGACCTTTTGGATAACGGATGATAAAGCCATATTTAGAGGCATTGTCCGCAAGCCATTTCGCACCTGGTTCGTCACCATATTTTTCATCCAATACAGTATTGGGATAATTGTTGTACCATGTTTCATCGACCACATCCACAGCTAAACCTGTATGGTGTTCACTGTAACCCGGTTCTGTCATAGTTTTTTTCGTAATCGCGGTCGCCTCTTCTTCAGTGACTCCCTGACTACTCATCACCTGTTGGACATTTTGAGCGAACACCTCTTGTTGTGTCGCAACTGAGCGATAAGCCGATACCATAACTAAAGGAAAGCCCGCAGCTTTAGCTGCGTTAGCCAGTTCTTCATAATCAGCTTTAATACGTTTGTCGATCAGATAGCCATTATCTAGCGCAGCCAATTGGTTGGCTTCATCGATTTCTGTCTCGATTTTATGATCAGGTCCTACCAATACTAGCGACCAATCATCCAACTTAACATCTGGTAAATCACTAGAGGTTGCTTTTTTTGTTGCTTTTTCTGTACTTTCTTCTGTCGCACTCGTCGTATTTGTTTGTTCTGTCTTTGAATTATCAGCTTGAGCTTTCGTATCCGTCCGACTCTCACTAATAACCAGATAGCCCATCGCAACAATCATAATCACGACTGAGATAACGCCTAAAATTTTATTCACGCAAAAAATCCTTTCATTCCCTTTCTGGTTCCACTTTCTCACTCACGTAAGTTTCTTCCAGATTTTCATTTACCCAATCTAACAACTCGATTTTCTCCCCTTCGATTTGCTTTTGAACTTCTGCTGGTAATCGAAAGTTCAAAATGTCATCATAACCCCACTCATCATATTGAATACTGACTTTCAAGTCAAGATATCCATTGACAATTTGATCATTTTTTAAAGGGAGCAACTCTACATTCGCACTGCCACTACTTACCCATTTCTGAGCAATACGTGTTTTGATTTGCTTATATTCGGCTACTGCAACGTTTCTTTTTTCAGGGAAAATAATGGTTTGACGTAGAATTTTTTGCGTCAACATCCATTCATAGTCCGTAAAAAGATTTTTCACTTTTTGCATAGCCTCGGACGGTAAGTTTTGTTCACCACGCTTCCAAGCTTGCCAAGTTGTTTCATCCACCAATAGATAAGTATCTAAGAAATTTTCTTCTGTTTCAAATTGTTCGAGTAAAACACTCATAATAAGATCAACGTATACTTGATGCATCGCAATCTCCTCCTCCTTCTTATTCTACTTAAATTAAGTTAAAAAATCATCTATTAGAACATTTCTTTCACCTTTTTTTAGAAAGCAATTCTTCAGAACGATGGGATGTCCTTTTTTTGATATAATAATAGCGAAACCAAGAGTATTCAACTAAATACCCTTATATTAAATATATCACGTCAAGGAGAGATGAAAAATGAAAAAATACCAATGGGGCATTGTCGGTCTAGGATCGATTGCTAACGAATTTGCAGAAAACTTCGATCAAACATCAAGTGAATTGGTTGCTGTTGCATCACGAACTTTGGAAAAAGCACAGGATTTTGCTACACGCCATTCTATCAAAAAAGCGTATGGCGATTATCGTGAAATGTTGCAAGATGCTGAGGTTGATATCGTGTATATCGCCGTTCCGAATCGTCAACATATCGACTATATCCTTCCTGCCTTGGAAGCTGGGAAACATGTCTTATGCGAAAAAGCCATCACGATGAATAAGGCAGAACTTCAACAAGCCATCCAATTAGCCGAACAAAAACAGCTGATCTTGGCAGAAGCGATGACGATTTTCAACATGCCTTTGTATCATCAACTTCGTTCAATGATCGATTCAGGCAAGTTAGGTGCATTAAAGATGATCCAAGCACCTTTTGGCAGTTACAAAGAACCTGATCCGACCAACCGCTTCTTCAACCCTGATTTAGCAGGTGGAGCATTACTTGACATTGGAACCTATGCTGTTTCATTTGCTCGATTCTTTTTGAGCTCACAACCGGAAGTCATCGCCTCTCGTATGATTCCATTTAAAACAGGTGTCGATGAACAATCTGTAACGATCTTGCAAAATAAAGAAAATGAACTAGCTACGATCAACCTGACCTTCCAAGCAAAAATGCCAAAAGTCGGAATCGTTGCTTTTGAAAATGGGTATATCTCGATCAATGATTATCCTAGAGCTGACCAAGCCGAAATCATTTATACTGACGGTACAAAAGAATTGATCGAAAGTGGTCATCGTGCGCAAGCAATGAATTATGAAATTGAAAATATGGTAAAAATGATCGAAGGAGAACTTCCAAACCGTTCCCTGTACTTAACCACCGAAGTGATTGCACTCTTAGATGATATGCAAGAGCATTGGAAGAATAACAAATAAACAAAATAAAAATAAGACGAAGCGAGAATGGTCTTCTCATCGCTTCGTCTTATTTGTTCACTTTTCCGCATCCACTATCATCTGCTGAGAAAATTCTACTTTTATTTCAATAAAACTTTTGAATGACTGTAAAAACTGAAACAATTCCGCACGATCTTCAAATTCACTTCGAGTAGTCGGCAATGGCATTTGACGATACATTCCATAGACCTCTTCGATCCGTGTCAATATTTCTTTGCCATCATTTGATTCAGAAAATGTCTCAGCTGTATAGATCAACAAGCCGTATATATGGTCGCTATAAGGCACTGGGTCCTGGATATAAGCTAAATTTTCTTGCATATCTTGGATCACATTGATCTGAGCCCGTCGCATAGAAAAATAGGTTTCATAGTATTGATTTTGTCTAAGCAAGTTATTCTCTTGGTGATTCCGTGCATATGCTTGGCTTTCTCGAATATAAACTTGTAATTCTTTGCATAACCCTTGATTTTCGTAAGCTTCGCCAGAAAGCAAAAAGTCTGCCATATTCTTCAAAAGAAGACGAAATCGCTCTTCAATGATCATTTGATTTTCCTTTAAACGTTTTTTACTATCTGGCATATAGACATTAGATAACAAAGCAAAGCCTACGCCAATGATCATCAAGGCTGCTTCGTTTGTGATCAATTGCCAACTCATACTTTGTTCACTAAGATAATGAGTGATCAAGACTGAGTTTACAACGATTCCTTCTGTCAATTTGAACCGCACGGCGATTGGAATAAAAAATAATAGAAAGACACTGAAACTGATGATTCGATAGCCAAAAAGAGTAAAGCACAAAAAGGCAATCAGTGTGGCAACAATAAATGCAGCGATTCGATAGATCCCAGTCATCAAGGTGGAGCGACGAGTATTCCCTACACTCAACAATGCTATAATACCGGCAGACGGCCAGAACAACAAAGAAAAGTAGTTGGCAACCAACATGGAAGCAAATACACTGATGACCGTTTTTACCGTTCTCATTCCAATACGCATGATCGGCTCCTTTCTTTTTATTGAATTATACTAAATTCATCCATGAAAAACTAGCAATCCAAGGTAAGTTTAGTTATGATATTGTAAAGAACGTAAAGGAGAGTATACTATGCAATTTGGACGCTTTCGACTTGGTATGCGTACAATGAAGAGTGCTTTAGCCGTTTTCTTATGTATTTTGATCTTTCATCTCTTTGATCGTGGCATTCCAATGATTGCTGCCCTATCTGCTGTTTTTTCCTTGCGCCAAGATTTGACTACGACCTTTTCTTTTGGTCGTTCCCGTATTATTGGCAATCTACTTGGTGGCGGATTAGGAATTTTTTATTTTTTTGTTAAAAGTTATTTTCACAATGATTTTTTAGTTGAATTGATCGTTTTACCTCTTTTAGTAATCATTGTGATCGTCTTATCTGACGGTATCAATAATAATTCTGGGATCATTGCTGCTATCGCAACACTATTACTAATCTCTTTAAGCATCCCCCAAGGTGAATCAGCGTTCTATGCGATTGAGCGGGTTTTCGATACATTTATCGGGACATTTATTGCTATCGGTATCAATTTTTGTTTGCGTCCACCAGAAGTTGAAAAAAAAGAAGAGATTGTCGAAGACTTGGAAGAATTAAGAAAAAAAGAACAGGCTTTACTTGAAAATCTTGAAGAAGTAAAAGCACAGATCCGTGAGCAAAATGAAAAAAATAGCAAATAAAAATGAAAGAGAGTGGGACATTAGTCCTTCCTCAAAAATAGAAATGAGTCCAATTTTGATGTATTTTGTCAAAATTGGACTCGTTTTCGTTTGTATTCGCACATTTCTCTCCATGTACTTCCCTAATTTTCTCAGATTTAATGCCATAAGTGCCAAACCCACATCAATCGTCGCTCCTTGTTTTCCTCGTAAGTGAAAACGATGGAACGCTAAGTGAGCCTTTAGATGACCAAACACTGGTTCGACATCGACTTTTCGTCGACGGTAAATCGCACCGGTTTTTTCCTCCAAAAGCTTCTTTTTGCATTCTGCTTTAAAATAGCGCCAAGAATTATTCACTAGAAGCTGCCGCTTTTGTGTGCCTTTCGAACGGGTACATTGACTCCGGACTGGACAAGCTCGACAATCTTCGCATTCATACACTTTGAAATCTCGGACAAAGCCTCCTTTATCTTTTCTCCGACTATAGCCTTTGAACGGGACAGGTCGCTTTGCTGGGCAAATATACTCATCTTGTTCTTGCAGATAGCGCCAATTTTCTACGTTGAACGGATTCTCCTTGTTCTTCTTTTTGCTTTCTTTGTAATACGTACTGTAGGTGATCAAGGGTGTTTTATGTAGAACATCATGGATATACATATAATTTTGTTCGCTCCCATAACCTGCATCAGCTACAATATATTCTGGTAGCTCTTTATGTTGTTCTAAAAAACTATCTAAAAATGGCGCTAAGGTTTTAGTGTCCGTTGGATTTGGGAATAAGTCATAGGCTAAGATATACTGGTTTTCTGTCGCAATTTGTAGATTATATCCTGGTTTTAGCTGTCCATTACGCATATAATCGTCTTTCATTCGCATAAAGGTGGCGTCCGTATCTGTTTTAGAAAAGCTGTTTCGTTCTTGGAAGAGACGACGATATCGTTCATATTTTTGTTTTCTTGGTAGGTAATCCGCTTGTACTTGTCGAAGGTATTTTTTATAGACTCGTCTTTTTCTCTTTAACTGACTTTGCTTTTTTGGGGATTGTTCCTGGGCTAATTGTGTATTTGTTTCATGGAGTTCAGCTTCTAGATGATGAGCGACTTCTTCTAGTTGGTCGCTCGACAATCCATCGGATTGCTCTTCCTCTTTTAAACAAGGGAGAATCTCTTCTTGATAGAGCGCTTGGTAGAATGCTTCAGATTTTTCATCTAAAGCACGTTCGTATCGAGTAGCTGCTTTTCGCCAAACAAAGCTAAACTTATTGGCGTCCGCTTCAATTTTCGTGCCATCAATAAAAATCGCTTCGTTATCGATGACTTGATTCGTAATCAACTGACGACGAAATAGAACAAAGGCTTCAGCTAACAACTGAGCGGTTGTCTCATGATTTCGAAATCGGTTGATCGTGCGGTAGCTAACTTGTTCGTGATTGGCTAACCAACGCATCCGATAGCTATCGTCTAAAAGGAATTCAATCTTTCGACCAGAAAAAACACGTTGGGTATAGGCATAAAGAAGAATCTTTAACATCATTTTTGGATGATAGGCAGGACGCCCAAGTTGGTGTTCTAATTCATCGAAGAGGTGTGGAGGGATTGCTTCAACTAAAGAATTGACGGCAAACGCAACATCAGTTTCAGGAATAAACTGTTCCATATCTAGTGGTAAAGTGGTTTGATTAATGGTATAATTTTTGAACATAAGGCACACTCCTTTTTGATTGGGTTTAGTCACTTTAATCATACAAGGTTGTGTGCTTTTTTGTGTTCCTAAAATTCAAAAATACGCAAAAAAAGTGGGACAATAATCAGATTTTCTTCTGATTATTGTCCCACTCTCTTTCTTAAGTTATTCTTTCGGTTCATTTGATCCTTCATAGACATTCAATTGTCTAGAATTTCCACGAGTGGAAAGGTTCTCGATAATATCTTTGATGTCCAATCCAGTTGTTTCTTTCAATGTTTCTTGTGTCGTAGACAACAAGTTTGTCGCATAGCTTGTCACTCGATTGGCGCCACCTGCTTCACCTGAGGAATTACCTGTGTCAACAACAGAGATTTTTTCGATATTTCCTAGAGGTTGTGCCGCTTCACGCATCAATTGAGGCAACATTTCGATCACCATGCTAAGCACAGCAGCTTCTCCGTATTCTTTGAACGCATCTGCGATTTTTTGCTTCGCTTCCGCTTCCGCTTTCCCTTTTGCTAACGTTGCTTCTGCCTCGGCTTGTCCAGCTAAACGAGTTTGATTGGCTTGTGCTTGGGCTAATGCTTCGATTCTAAATTGTTCTGCTTCTGCCTCTGTCACTTCTTTGACTTTTTGCGCTTGTGCTTCTTGTTCTTTGGCGTAACGATCCGCATCGGCTTTTTTCTTCACTTCAGAATCGTATTGTTTTTCCCGACGAATGATTTCTTTTTCTTCTAATTCGATTTGTTTTTGACGTTCAACGACTTTTACTTGCATTTCTTGTTCGATTACTTGTTGTTGTTCTCTGGCACTTTCTAAATTATACGCTTGGTCGGCTTTTGCTCGTGCCACATCTTGTTCCTGCTTGTAGGCAGCTAGTTTCAATTCTTTTTCTTTTAAAGATTCGGCGATCTCTGTTTGACGTTGTAATTCAGCAGCCTGAGATTCTTTCTCAGCTTGCGCTTTTTTGATACGCGTTTCTTTTAAGGCTTCTGCCTCTGCAATATCAGCATCACGTTTGACTTGAGCGATCCGTGGTTTCCCTAAAGAATCCAAATAACCATTCTTATCACGGACTTCTTTGATCGTGAATGAAACAATGATCAAGCCCATTTTCGCTAGATCCACCGAGGCAACTTCTTGCACGCTTTGGCTGAATTTGTCACGATTTTGATAGATTTCTTCCACCGTCATCGAACCTAGGATCGACCGCAAGTGACCTTCTAATACTTCACGCGCTTCATTTTCAAGTTCTTCTCGCGTTTTCCCTAGAAATTGTTCCGCTGCTGTCGCAATTTCTTCTACAGAAGAACCGATCTTGATGATCGAAGTTCCATCACACATCACAGGAACACCCTGCTCCGTATAAACTTCTGGGGTAGATACGTCTAATTTACTTGATAATAAACTGATGCGATTCGAACGTTGGAAAACTGGTAGTACGAATGCACCTCCACCGCGGACGATTTTGATTTTATTATTACTCTCATCGGCATGGACATTTTTACTTCCTAAATAACTACCACTGATGATCAATGCTTCGTCCGGCTTTGCCGTTTGGTACTTAGCGACAAAGACGATCAATAACATTAAAACGATCAATACTGCTAAAACAATAGCAACAAACACTCCAGATATTTCCATTTCTTCCACTCCTTTACATTTTCAACATACTTTCGTACGGTGTAACATAACAAACACGGTCTCTTACTTCAATGATCAACACCTTTTCGCCACGTCCGATCATCGACTCTTGAGGTGTATAAAAACAAGCCGGGCGACTGATTGAACCAGTAACACTTTTTAATTGGATCTCTCCCATTCCTTGGATCGGTATCGGCGTCACCACTGTCGCGATTTGACCTTCTAATGATTTTTCAGAAGTTGATAGCGTCGATTCTGCATGCTTCATCGGCATCAAGATATAAAAATTCAACAAAAAAACTAAAACGGTTGCAATAATCGCGCTGATTACGAAAACCACTAACGAGGACTGGTCGGTCAAGGATTCACCTAAATATCCTAATAAACTGGTAAAAGTCAACCAGGGAACGATCAGCATCGGGTCGATAGGTCCGTCGAAATCAAAGACATCTCCAAAAATAACAAGTAACACTGCAATCCCAGCACATATGAGTAAAACGTACCAGTAAATCGTGATGATTGCGATTCCTCCTATCATCTCATTCGCCTCCTTTGTGTACATGAATATCATATCATACTAACCTATATAATTAACCTACTTTGGATAAAGTTTTCACTTTTAGTCCACTTGATTTTGGATTATACTAACAAAGGAGGTGGAAGAATGAAAAATTTAAAAAAACTATGGGGCACATTGATCTCTATAGTTGTTTTTGGCGCAATCGGCTTTATCGGAATGGATCTAGTGAATGTAGAACAACCGATCTCAAGGGATTACAGTGAATCTAGCTATACTGATTCAATTGATAGTGAATCGGGAGTTTCAACTGCCCAACGATCAAACATGAGTACATATAGTATGGAATCTTCTGATAAACCAGTCGAAAGTACAACCAAAAGTGAAGCTACTATCACAAGTAGTATACCTGACTCATCTGAACCAAGAAACAACGGCTTACCCCAAGAAGAAGACTTAGCCCCGACTGGAAACAATCCTGGTCCACAAGAATTAGGGAGAGCTTCCTTTGATTTAGCTGAACTTGCAACAAACAAAGGTTGGATCGAATACCATGAGCTTGATCAATTAGGACGTCCAACTGGTGCAGATGCCTTATTGGAAAAATCAATGATCAATACCGGTACCAGTGCAAATCGTGATATTCGTCCTCCTGGGTTTATTTCCGGACCCAGATATGACCATTCTCGTGGACATCTGATTGCTAAACAATTTGGTGGTAGTGGCGACGATGAAAGAAATTTAGTTACTTTGTTTCAATTTCCAGTCAATGATCCCTACATGAACTATTATGAATTGAAAATTCGCAGAGCATTGAATCATGGAGAAACGATTCGCTACCGTGTTACTCCACATTATGTTGGTGATGAACTCATCCCTGAAAGTGTCGAGTTAGAGGCAAAAGGGTCAAACAAGAACACAAGCATTGACTTTACTGTCTTGATACCAAATGAAAAGTAGGTGGAACGATTGTTTGAACAGTTGGACAAAAACAATACATTAGAACAGACACTTGCTTGGCTTAAAGAGGAACAGCTTTATGATTATGAAGAACTTGTCTTTTTCCCTTCTGCCAAACACTTCAAAGCTAGCGTTTTGCGTACAATCGAATTTACCTCGTGGGATAAAGAGGATATCGTGAATCTCCTTTCCTCCTTTCGCTTAGTTGCTCGAACGATCGATGGTGATTATCTCTTAGCAAACGAAAAGACAGTTTGTCTGTTTCCTCGCTCTCATCAAAAAGAGGAAATCAAGCGATTCAACGGGAGTTTAGCCGATCTACTAATAAGATACGCAAACTCTTCGAAAGCGATTGTCGAATTTTTTTAACTTTCTACTAACTAAGTTTGCTCGCATTAACAATGACAGACTGGGGCTTTATATTTAAACATTTAACAAAAAACGTATCGCGCATGTTTAGGTATATGAAACAGAATAACGTACAAAAAAACGTCTGAAATGATCATTCTCATTTCGGACGTTTTTACTAACTTATTTTATAAACTAATTTCTTCTTCCAACGTTACTTGGGTTTAGTGTGAGTAAAAAGCACCTAGTTACTTTGGTATCTTTCTATGTTTTTTTCAATAATATGGATGATCAAGCACCTACCCTGTAACTTCTAGCTGATAAAACATATTTTTCGATTTCTACTAAGAAGAATAAAAGTAATCCAGGTAAAAGACTGATGACGACTTCCGTACTTGATAGTAGGTTTGTTCCTAAAGCCATTCGTAATGGTGGGAACCAGATCATCGCGGCTTGAAGCAAGATCATGATCCCAATTGAATAAAACAATGCGGTATTTTTCCATAATCCTCTATCTAAACTAAATTCGCTGATCCTACGACAATTGATCATGTAGAACGCTTGACCAAACACCATCGCATTGATCAACACCGTCTGACGTGCATCGTTTGAGACATATTCCATCGCAGTTAAACCTAAGATCGTCAAGATCATCCCTACATACAAAATGCGCATCAACGCATATCGTGACAAAATCCGTTCATTCAATGGTCGTGGTCGTCGACTCATCACTTGTTTTTCTGCCCGTTCAAATCCTAAAGCATAGGACAAGGTGATCGAAGCAACTAGATTCAACCATAGGATTTGCACAGTCGTCAACGGTAATGGGTAGTTTCCGATCAATGAGAAAAGTAACAATAATCCTTGCGCCAAACATGTTGGTAAATAAAAGAGGATCGTTTTCTTCAAGTTGTCGAATATCCGACGTCCTTCTTTGACTGCATAAGCGATCGTCTCAAAATTATCATCGACTAAAACCATATCTGCTGCTTGCTTACTAACATCGCTCCCTTTGATTCCCATAGCAATCCCGACGTCAGCTTTTTTCAATGCTGGTGCATCATTTACACCATCGCCGGTCATCCCAACAATTTCACCTTGCGCTTGTAGATGAGAAACGATTGCCAATTTATGTTCTGGTGTGGTTCGCGCAAATACATCGTTTTCACTTACTGCTCGTTGCCATTGTTGCTCTGACAGTTGATTCAGCTCTTTTCCTGTGATTGCTGTTTGATGATTTTGCAATCCTAGTTGTTTTGCGATGGCTTTCGCTGTCAGTGGATGATCGCCTGTGATCATTTTGACACGTATTCCAGCTTGTTGCATTGATTTCACTGCTTCGATTGCTGACTCTTTTGGTGGGTCGATCACACCGCATAAGCCAATCATCATCAATGCTTCATCTAGTGCATCATGAGATAAGTCTTCATCGCCGATTTCTTTCATCGCAAAAGCTAACACACGTTGCCCTTGACTCGCTAAATCCTCATTTTTCTTATGCCAACGTTTTTTATCGATCGACTGGCTCATACCTCTAGCATCCATTTGTTGTCCCGCTTTTTCGATCAATACATCCGGTGCACCTTTTACGAACAAGATTTTCTTGCCATTGATCTCATGAACAGTTCCCATGTATTTATACGCTGAATCAAAAGGAATTTTGGCAATAGGTGAATGGATTATTGCCTGTTGCGTATTTGTATAACGTAATAATGCAAGTTCTGTTGCATTTCCTGTTTCAGGACAATCTCCATCTGCTAATTGTGTTTCTTGACAATTATGCATCGCTTGTAACAAATATTCTTCGACTTTTGTATGTGCTACTTGTGTAAATGATTCAGGCGTATACCAATCATTTAGTGTCGCTATATGAACTAAAGACATTTCATTTTTTGTCAATGTCCCTGTCTTATCTGAACAAATAACCGTCATCGCACCTAAGGTTTCTACTGTAGGCAATGTTTTTACAATGGCATTCTTCTTTGCCATTCGATTCACGCCAATCGACAAAATGATCGTTAAAATCGACGGCAGGCCTTCTGGAATCGAAGAAACGATCAAAGCAATGATCGCCGTAGCAATATAGCCCCATGTCATACCGTAATAAAAATACGAAACAAGAGCAATTAATAAAATCAACGCACTGATTCCTTTAAATATACTTGTATTCATTTCTTTGATTTTCTTCAATAACGGGGTTTCTTGTTCTTCAACAGTTGATAAAGAATGACTGATTTTACCGATTTGAGTATTCGAACCTACTTCAACAACGACACCTAATCCATTGCCAGATTCAACTTTTGTGCCCGAAAAAGCCATATTTACTTGTTCAGCTAATTCTGTATTTTCAGGTAAGCTATCAACAGTTTTGCTGACAGAATGTGTTTCTCCTGTTAAAATCGCCTCATCCACTTGTAAATTGAATGATTCGATGATCCGAACATCTGCTGGTACGATATCTCCAGCAGTCAAGACTACTTGATCGCCGACGACCAAGTCTGCCGGATCGATCTCTCGTTTTTTACCATCTTCTAAAATCACTGCTTTATCACTCAATAATCCTTTGATACTATCTAAAGAAGAAGCTGCTTTTCGTTCTTGGAAGTACCCGATCATCGCATTTAGAAAAACAACTAAAAAGATCATGCCACCTTCCATCAATGCACCAGTTGCAACTTTCAATATCGCTGCCCCTAATAAGATGTACATCAACGCGTCATGGAAATAAGATAAGAATTTTTGCCATTCTGGTGTTTGATCTTTTTCTTCCATTTTATTTTTTCCATATTTTTGTTGACGTTCCAGCCGATCACTCTCTGTGATATATTCTGTGACTTGAACTTGTTTGATTGTTTCTTCCGTTGACTTGTTATACCATTCCATACTTTTTCTCCTCCAACACTGACTAATCTATAATCAGCTTACAGGTTAGAGTAACTCTAAGGTCAAGGGTTTTGTGTAAATAATTTAAAAATACTCGCTTTTTTGAATCAACTAATAGTAAAATGAGGAACAGATATAAAGTATAAATAAAATCAAACGGAAGTGAATCGATTGAAAATCAATGAATTAGCAAAATTATACGATATTACCCCACATACTTTACGTTACTATGAAAAAATCGGTTTGATCCAACCAGATTATGACGATAACGGTTATCGAAATTATTCGTACAAAGAATTAGAACAACTAAATACGATTCGCGATCTGCGATATTTTGATGTTTCTTTGCCTGAGATCGTCGAATATCTGAATAATAAAAATATCGATCGAACAAAAGAACTTTTACGATTTGAAATTGATTCTTTGCATCGTTTGATTGCAGAATCAAAAGAAAAAATCGCCTTATTAGATGATCGCTTACAGTTGATCTATGAAGTAGAAGATACTCCATTCAATCAACCGATCGTGATGGAACATCAATTACGTCAAGTCATCAAAGACGATGAAATGACGACTAGCGATGATGTCGATTACGCATTGAAACAACTGCATAAAAAACATGAGAAACACCTCAGTGCCAACAATCAAAATTTATTTGGAAGTATCTTACATGAAGAGTCAGATCCTTTTGCCTATCAAGTCTTTTATTTCTATCCAGAAACTGCCTCTTTGATCAATGAGGTATCCACGTTACCATCCGGGAAATACTTGACCTACACTTACCAAGGAGCCTATGAGCAACAAGTCACAGGCATTCAAGAAATGAAAAAATATGCACAAACACATCAACTAGAATTAAAAGGTCCATTTTATGAACTCTATCTCGTAGATTTCCATGAAACCAATGACCAGAATGAATTTATTACACGCTTAGAAGTATTGATCCAGTAACCAACTATTTATCTAAAAAACACCACAAAAAAACAGCCAAAAGAGAGTAAAGCTAGGAGTTGCTTCTTCCTTTTGGCTGTTCATTTATTCTTTTTTACGCATGATAACGTTCAATACCATCTAAATAAGTGGCATCTAAGGTCATGTCAGGATTCAAGACGATGAAATCAGCATCTCTTCCTTTAGCAATCTTTCCACATGTATCGTCGATCTTACAGCTAACTGCAGGAACGTACGTAGCCATCATGATGGCTTGTTCTGGTGTAGCTAAGCCCCAATCTACGACATTTTTGATTGCTTCTTTTAATCTTAGGATACTTCCAGCTAGATTTCCAGATTCTAAACGAGCTGTTCCATCTTTTACGACTACTGGGAACTCACCTAAATTGTAGTTACCATCAGGCATTCCACCAGCCATCATGCAATCCGTGATCAAAGCCACATGTTCATGTCCTGCTTTTTCCATCAGGATCTGTGCTGCATTTGGATGGACATGGTGACCGTCACAAATCAACTCAGAAAATACGTGATCCAATGATAATAATGCGCCGACCATACCTGGCTCCCGATGGTTCAAGCCGCGCATCCCGTTAAACGCATGAACAAACACGCTTGCACCTGCTTCAACAGCTGCTTGTGCTTCATTGATCGTTGCATTACTATGACCTAAAGCAACGACAACGCCTTCATCTGTCACTTGTTTTACAAATTCTTCGACACCTGCGCGTTCTGGTGCTAATGCGATTTTTTTGATCAATCCGCCTGAAGCTTCTTGCCATTCATTGAAGACTGCCAAATCAGGGTCGCCAAAATAACTTGGGTTTTGCGCGCCTTTATGCTCTTCTGTAAAGAATGGTCCTTCAAAATAAATCCCTTTGATTTTAGCGCCAGGAGCTTCATGGTACATTTTTCCGATCGTCTCTGCCACATCTCTTAAACGTTCTTTACTAGAGGTTAATGTTGTAGGTAAAAAGGCAGTTACCCCACAAGATAACAAACCTTCTGACATAGCTTTGATTCCTTCTGCGTCATTATCCATAACATCGTGATTCATAAACCCATGAATATGTGTGTCTACAAGTCCAGGGGCGATCCATTTACCGCTTTGATCAATGATCGTTACTTCACCAGCTGGTTTTTCTGAAAGATATTCGCCAAAAAGCCCATCAGTGATTTCAAGATATCCAGTGTTTTTCACACCAGATGCTAAAAAGAATTTGTCAGCATAGATATAAGTTCTCATTCTATTCTCTCCTTTGATGATCTACCTTTAAATTACTCTTATTTACGAAAGAAGTCAAGAATGGTCTACACCATTTATATACTTTTAGCAATCTTTTTTACTGCTTGAGCTAATTCTTCATAAAACAATGCTTTTGATAGTTCATTTTGCTGTTTGTAGATCAAACTTTTTAGAATAAATAAATCATTTAAATAATAATAGCTATTTTTTTCTTGTGCCCAACGAATCCCTTGATTCACTTGTTCAAGAGCTGCTTGGCGTTCTCCTTGATGAAATAGAAAACTACCATAATTATAAAAAATCTGGGTCAATTCGCTTTTGTTATGCTCGTTGATCGTATCATGCAAGAGTTGGACACTACGACTTAAATAATATCTTGCTTCTGTACTTCTCCCTGCAACCCCATAGACTTTCCCAATACAGCTGATCAATTGGATCTCGATATCACAGACATGTGTCCGATCTTTTTGGCTGGAGTAAGTCAATGCTTCTTTCAAGTAACTAAGTGCCTTTACTAGGTTTTTCCTTAATGTAAATTCACAAACACCTAAATAATAATAATACCGTTGAAAATCCTCAGCTGAATAGAGATTCTCTGTCACCTTCGCTGATTTTAGTTCTTGTTCTAATTTACGATAATCTCTTTTTAAAAAGTAAAGATCCAGAAGATCAAACTGTCTAGTTGCTGCTCGAATCTTGTCCTTGGATAAGTTCATGACATAATCGATCGTTACACCAAGCCTGTGACAGATCTGAGCCATCACTAATACATTTGGTAACTCTTCGTTATTTTCGATTCTACTCAGCACACTTTGAGAACAAATGCCTTGTGAAAGCATTTGTTGAGTCATTTTTTGTTCTTTTCGGATTTCTTTGATGATCGTACCAAAGGAATCGACTAATGCTTCCATAAGTATCCCCCTCTCAAAAAAATATGCGTATTCGCATGACTACATGTATTGTACTTGACTACTTTGTAAACTTCAAGAAAAGTCCAATAGCAACGAATCATTTTTCAAAAATTGACATTAAAAAAACGCCTCGGTATCGGGACGGCTTTTAGGTGAAGTCGTATTTACTTTATAAAAATAGTTGCCAATCACATCGTTTTTACTACTCGTTGGCTATTACTCGAAACTGGTTATTTGCAGGTGTCAAATGAGAATAAAACTCAGACAAAAACGGTTGATTTAGTGAAGTAAGCAAACGCCCATAAGAATCGTTGATTCCAATTGTTATAGTGATTCACTTACTTCATAAAATCTTGATTTGTCCCGTCAGTTACTCGCTTACGCTTAATACTACCTACTTAATACACACGCACAACAGCCAAATTATGACATTTCCTATCTTTGTTGGTAGGTTGTCAGGAATTCACGCATTTTTTTCGCTGTTACTTTTAGATCGTCTAATTTTGGTAAGTAAACGATTCTGAAGTGGTCTGGATCAGGCCAGTTAAAACCGCCTCCGTGAACAAGTAAAATCTTGTGCTCGTGCAGAAAATCTAATACGAACTGCTCATCATTGGTAATATTGAAGCGTTTCGTATCGATTTTTGGAAAGATATAAAAAGCTGCTTTCGGCTTAACAGCTGATAATCCAGGGATATCATTGATTGCATTATAAATGTATTCTCTTTGTTCGTAGATCCGTCCACCTGGCAATAGCAATTCATCCACACTTTGGTAGCCCCCTAAGGCAGTTTGGATGATCTGTTGTGACAGGACATTTGAACAAAGACGCATAGAGGAAAGCATATTCAACCCTTCGATATAGCCTTTTACATTTGATTTGTCACCACTCAACACCATCCAGCCGACACGGAATCCTGCCACACGATGTGATTTAGATAGGCCATTCAATGTGACAACGAATAGATCAGGTGCTAAAGTCGCAATCGGGATATGCTCTAAGCCGTCCATCACTAAACGATCATAGATTTCGTCTGAATAAATGATCAATTGATGTTCTCGTGCAATTTTCACGATTTCTTCTAATAACTCTTTCGGATATAAAGCCCCTGTTGGATTATTAGGATTGATGATCACGATTGCCTTTGTCCGGCTGGTAACTTTAGATTTGATATCCTCAATATCTGGATACCATTCGGCTTGTTCATCGCATACATAATGAACTGGTTTTCCTCCAGCCAAAGAAACAGAAGCTGTCCATAAAGGATAATCTGGCATTGGCACTAATACTTCATCGCCATTGTCCAACAGCCCTTGCATACACATCGTGATCAGCTCACTGACCCCATTACCAGTATAGATATCATTGATCGTCACATTTGGAAATTTTTTCAATTGACAATACTGTTCAATCGCTTTTCGTGCAGAAAAAATCCCTTTTGAATCCGAATAGCCTTCTGAATCTCTGGCATTCATGATCAAATCACGGATTACTTCATTTGGTGCCTCAAATCCAAATGGTGCTGGATTTCCCGTATTCAATTTTAAAATACTGATGCCCTCTTCTTGCATTCGTTCTGCTTCTTCAAGAACCGGTCCGCGGACATCGTAACTTACGCCTTCTAATTTGTTGGATTTTTCAAATTCTCTCATAGTGATCCAATCCCTCGTTTCAAAAAAGTTAGAAATTTCTGATTATACCCATTTATTTTCATATCATACTCCATTCATCTGGATTTTGCCACCGTTTTAAAGAAATCCTAGATGAAAATCAACTTTTTTTACTTTTATTTCTCATGCCGATCGTTCCAAAGATTTGCTGCCCAATCCATAGCGATCCCGATAATCACACCTAAGAATATTCCCATGGTCAATTGTCCGAATGCAGATCCAATGATAATGCCTGCCACCATTCCTAAAATTGAAAATTCCCCATCATATTTATTCATGATTTTCCTCTTTCATATCTTGACATCTATTTCGTTACTCGCTATGATTAAAGTGTTGTTTCTTGCAGACGTGATGGAACGGCAGACATGCAAGATTGAGGGTCTTGTGAGCGTAAGCTCGTGTGGGTTCAAATCCCATCGTCTGCATAAATAAGTAAAACTCATGGTTTATGCCATGAGTTTTTTTGTTTGTTATTAAAAAAACAAGGCAGTTCGTCGAGTCAATTTACAATTTTTCTACCTATATAAGAGTAATCCATTAGTTCTTGATATCGAACATTGACTTTGTTCTCTCATTTGATGATCTTCTGTTTAGGGAAGAGACTATTTTCAAAAGCGACAACAATGTTTGGTTTTTCTAATACCGTGTAGTCTTTGACGACAAATTGCTTACGGTTATTATAGTAGCCTTTCACAAATATCTTCATTCCTTCATCTACATCGGCAATAAAATTAAGACTATGATTAGCAATCAAGCAATTCTCTGAGCCTAAAGTAAAACGGATCAGTGGTCGTTCCCCTAGTTTGATCGTTCTGATTTTTGAGACTGTTCCATATTTTCTTTCCATTGTCATCTCTCCCCTCATCATCATTATACGAACAAACGTTCCGTTTTTCAAGTGGTTTTCCTTGGAAAAACAACTCTAAAAAAGTATCTTTAACGTCTACTTATTCACTTGGCGATCAACGATTTGTTGAGATTTTTCCGCCGTTTGCTTTGCATCGTTTCTCGCTTTTTCTAATTGTGCGATATAACTTCTCAAATTACTATTTTCTGCTGAAATAGTTTCTAATTGTTTCTTCGCGGTTGCTAAATCAGTTTGCAAATTTGTTTTTTCTCGATTTAATTGGCTGATTTGTTCGTTTAACTGATTAACCGTACTTTGCATCTCTGTATATTTGCCCTGGATTTCTTGGAGTCTAGTATTCCATTGACTATTTAGGGTATTGATTTCGTTTATTTTTTGAGTTATTTCATTGATCTTATTGTTGATTTCGATTTGTTTGTCATTTAGTTGGTTTTCTTTACTTTTTAATTGATTTTGTAAGTTCGCATGTTCGGCAACCAATTGGCTTTTTTGCGTTTCCAAGTCAGTGATCTTTGTTTGGTATTCTTGCGCTTTTGTTTGTATATTTTGAAGATCTTGATTTTTTATTGCTAATTGACTATTTAAGTCAGTGATTTTTTGATCATGGCTTGTTAACTGTTGATCAAGTTTTTCTAAATTTTCGTTGATCTTAGTGATATCAGATTCTCCACCCCAGAATAAAACTTCTCCTGCAAACCGTGTGCCCGTATAACCAATAGCCCCTAGCAACAATGCAATCAATCCAGTAATCATCCATTTTTTTTTCATGTTCTTCTCCTTAATAGATATTATTATTTTATAACCAGCTAAATCTAATCTTTTACTTGTCTATTGTCAAGACATATCTATTTTTAAATTTTCAAATTCTATAAAACGTTGAAATGAAAGGACTATAAATTAAATTACAGGCAATATTTTAGTACAAATTCTTTAATTGTTTTATAATAATAGTATGTCATATAGGAAAGGGGTAATTTCAATGAAAACATTAGATATGATTGCTTTAACATTGTTGATTGTTGGAGGATTGAACTGGTTGTTAGTCGGTTTATTAGAATTTGATTTAGTTGCGACGATTGCAGGCGGTTCTACGACTATTTTAGCTAAAGCTATATATATTATTGTTGGGATTTGTGCTATTTATTGTTTGAAATTCTTTCCAATGATCTCCAATCGTGTAGAACATCAATAATTGGGATTTGATTTTTTTAGAACATGGGGCAACCATTTGCTCCATGTTTTTTTTATTTACTCCTTTGTATTGTCGTCAACAGGCTTAAGAATAGCTATTATGACTGATAGATAGCCACCCATTTTATCTTCTACAAGAGAAAAAAACATATTTATTACCCGCTTAATATTTTCTTAACTAATTTTTCTCATCAAAAAATGAGAACATACATTCTTTTAATTAAAGGAAAGAAAGCGTTTTTCGATTACATATGTTTCGTTGAATATTACAAAAAAGGTAGCTTTGTCATAAACTGTTACGTTTTTATCACCTATGAAATGTCTCCTCATGGTAAAGTATTACTCGTTAGCGAAAACAGCTAATCAAAATAACTTTTTAAAATACGAAGGAGATCTTTCATGAAATCACTTAAAACTATTCTTTTTGGAACAACTTTGGCCGCCGGCGCTGCATTATTTATGGGTACTTCTGCACACGCAGACGAAGCCTACACTGTTCAATCAGGTGATACTTTATCAACGATTTCTCAAAAATACGTTGGTGACAACTCCTTGATCCAAACAATTGCCGAAGCTAACTCAATCTCAAACATTCACCTGATTTTTTCAGGTCAAGAATTAACTATTCCTACTGGTGAGCAAGCAGCTGCACCTGTCGCTACTCAAGCACCTGTGGAACCTGTTCAAGAAACAGCTCCAGTTGTGGAAACACCTGTAGTGGAACAAGCACCTGTAGTAGAACAAGCGCCAGTTGTAGAACAAGCACCAGCTACTGAAGTCGCTGTTTCAACTGGTACGAACGATGCCAAAGAATGGATCGCACAAAAAGAGTCTAGCGGTTCTTATACAGCAACAAACGGACGCTATATCGGCCGTTACCAATTAGACTCTTCTTACTTGAACGGTGACTACTCTGCTGCCAATCAAGAAAGAGTGGCAGAACAATATGTGGCTTCTCGTTATGGCTCTTGGGATGCAGCCAAAGCTTTCTGGTTAGCTAACGGTTGGTACTAAGAACGATTTATCATTGAGTTAAAAGTTAAATAAAAAAATGGAAGGCTCGAAAATAGATAATCTATTTTCAGAGCCTTCCATTTTTTATTTATGTTCCCTTCAATCAGCGATCAACTAATGTTGATTGTACCATCGATTGTTGTTGTATTGACCAATTTTTCTTCGTTATAAATATTGTATAAAATTCTAACATCATGACTGCCAGCATCAGGTAGATTCTCAAAAGGGATAGAGTCTATTCGGTTGTTTGGAGGAATCAATCCTGATTTATACAATTGTTTATTATTTGATGCTAGATAGTATTCTACTTGGATATTGAATGCATTCTGACCATTATTACGTACATCGACACTCGCTTTTCCTTCTTTATCAACTTCTATATCATGTTTCAAAAGAATACGCATTTTGTCTTTATCTACTTGATCTTGCATTGCTTTTAAAATATCTTCATTACTCAATCTTGACAGATGATCATCTAAATCAGGCAATCCTGCCACTACTTGAGGAGGAGATTGATTAAAATAAAAGTATCCGCCGATCCCTGCTACAAGACATACGAGTAGCAAAGAAAACAAGATATAAGTTCTCTTCTTTTTACTATGATTCTTTTTTTCAATATTATTACTATGTGCCATTTTTCTCAACCTCCTTTCTCAAATTATAACTGAAAAGTCTGTTATTCAGACTCTTTCTACTAAAATAGGTAATGGAATACTTATCAACTTTGCTAAGATTAGTTAGCTAATGCAGAAAAATGGAAGGACATCGTGTATGCAGGTGTCACAATAACATCTTGTTGGAAAGGACTAGTGATTGCTCCTTCAAATTTCAAGGATTTTGTTTGTCCTGTTCCGATAGTTGTCAAGTAAGTACGAGTATTCAAGAACTGTCCAGAAGCACTTTGCAAACGAACCGCTGCTTCATTTAATGGTGTAAAGAACAAATCTTGAGTGATCCCAGTTGAGCTTGTCTCCGCAAAACTATCTACTTCGATCATCACTCTATGTGAAGTTGAATTATTTGTCATTGCATATAATGGGGAAACGATCTCTGGTTGAGGCGTTCCGTCTTCTGCCATTGCATTTGCATATCTTACAGTCGTTGGGATCGTGATATCGATATAGCGTTTATCTTCCGGATCAACTGGATCCCATTCTCCGATCCATCCTGAAACTTGAACATCTGCTTTATCATCACCTTTGATCGTTTGACCTGGTGAATTGTCTGGTTGTCCAGGAATCCATCCCAAGTCATTGGCAGCAGCGTTCATTGAACCAAGTCCTAAACCACTTAATAAAATTGTAGATACAATCGCTAAATTACTTAGCTTCTTCATATTGAATTTCTCTCCTTGCTGAAATAATCTATATTATTTCACTAAATTTTTTGTAGTCGTTCTTCTTTTTGATTGAATGTATAAAACAATCCTATCGAAAAAAGAGTAAGCAATAAACCGATCAAAGCAATTCCATTGGTCAAACGTTCCCCAGTTTGTGGGAAATTAGAGGAAGAACCTTCACTTTTGTTTGATGTTGGACCTGTAGCTTGCTGTTCTTCATTTTGGGTACTCTGCCCTGTGTCGTCTTGATTTTCGGAACTATTACCTAAATCACCGATCGTTGCTTCGACATGAACTGTTTGTATTTCTGATTGTTGAGCATGATAGACAGTTGGACTCATAACGCATAACAACAACACACCTATCATGTAATACATCGTCTTTTTTATCTTACCCTTCACCTCCTAATATAAACGACACGATTCCCACAAAACAATTATCCTTAAAAAACCAGCACTTTTAAAACCAAGTTTTACCGCCAGTTTGGTAAATAAAATAAGAATATATAGTTATTTATTTTAGTAACAAATACAAACCAGACTTACAATAATTGACCAATACCCCATATATAACAGTGATAAAATAGCATTATAGAGTCCATATGAAACCAAGAAAAAATAAATAACATATTATTTTAACCAATCAGTTTGAACTTTTCTTAATAATTCCCACCAAAAGAAATAATTGAGCGATCTATCGCGGAATCGAATAAACTATCCTGAAACAATTGCCAACTGATTTTTGTATAGTCGATCAAATCTCAGCAAGTTCATCCACTTTGATGTGATAGTACTCGACCAATTTATCAATGATCGCTTCATCTAAATAGTTAGAAATACCAAGAGTAGGCACTTCAAAATAGTCATTGGAATAGATATCTGTCAGAAGACAATCAAACTTTTTTAGATAATCATTTTTTATTTTTGTCGCAGGGTTGAGAATCTCTATATTGATATTATGTCGAAAATAAAATTTGATTTCCTCTTTGAGCATACGCATATGATCATAAGAACTATCTAATAATAGCGCGACATGGAGTTTTATCTTTTGCTTCCGTACTTGTACCCATAGATCTGACCAGGAAGTCAACAACTTGAAGACGGATTGATGGATCATTTCATCTAGATAGCTATGAAATGCAGATCCTAATGTCTGATAAATCTCAAAAAATCGGTCTTCTAGATCTTTCACTAGTGTAGGACTGTCTCTTTTTACGTTTTGAAAAAATTCTTGTTTCTTATTATGTAAAATATAGGTGGGTCTTACCATATTCATGGTTGTCCAATAAATATCATGAATCAATTGATCACGATTTTCACAAACTATACCGACCTTATTTTCCAAGTATTCAATTACTTGATTTAGTTTATTTTTTTGATTTACTGCATCAACTTGGACATTTAAATATTGTAATCGTAAAGTCGGATGAATCGGTTGATAAAACTCATAGAAAAGTTGTTGGAGGTTTTCTTCTCTTAAATTGACGGCAAAATTTTCATTGATACGTCCTAAAAGTTCTGTTTCATTTGCGAAATGTTGGAAAATAAATGGTACATTCCTCGAGATCAACTGATAATCTTGCTTCAAACGAACAAAACAAATAAATAAATGAAATTTCATATTTCCTAAAAATAAATGATTGTCATTATTGACTAATGCCCAGATCGTATTCTCTTTTACAAATACTTCGATGATATCCGTGATCAGAGAGATATCATCGCCTTTCATTAAATTCTCAGGTAAATTATATTTTTCTGCAAAAAAGGCAGAAAAAAAATCTCTAATATTCCCTTCATTACCTACAATATCGAGATGATTATTGATTTTAAATTCATATTTACTGATGACTTGATTGATTCGATTAATAATACGTGATACTTGTGTTTCAGATATGTATAAACTATCACTTAGATCGTCTTTTGAACTTACTCTTCTAAAAAATAGTGTCTCAAGTAAGGTATATTCCAAACTTTTACTCAAAATTTTGGAATAGATGAATGCTTTGGGTGTTTTCAGATTTTTCTTTAGCAATACTCCTGATCTAAAGGAGGTTTCAATTGTCAGCGGTGCAATCATCTCATTGATTTGTGAAAGATCATTTCGAGTTGTTTTTTCTGAGCTTTCGATCATTTCGGCTAATTCAGCTGTCGTCATCCACTGAGTATCCCATAATATTTCCAAAATCTTCAACTGACGTTTCAAACGTCCATCTAAGATTTCTCTCATTTCGTTTCCACCTCTCCAAACAAAAAATATTGAACGTCTACATTATTTTTAACATAGTGATTTATCTAAAAATAATCTCAATCTACCGACTGCTTGGTAAAATAACATTAGAACTTATAGGTAAATGTATTGAAAATGTCAATAATTCTATCATTCAAAAAATTGGTATAGTTTAAAAAATTAAGGTGCTCTCATTTGTTCAGTGATCATTCGATTGATAACCATTTCCAAAACAGATATTTATCAATGATTTTTTGCATTTTTATTAATTAAGAACAAGAAAAGATATGCCAGTATAGGCATATCTAATAAATTGGATTATTAAACAGATTACATCACAAGTTCTTTTCTAAATAACTTGATACTTTCTTTTCTATTTATAATAAAAGTATGTAATTTGTGAATGAACTCATTATCGAAATAATGTGGGATGCCAATCACCCTCGGTTGTTCGATGGACCCTCGGATTGTACAAACATCTGTCAGCACACAGTCATATTTTTCTAATTTTACTTGGCTTAACAGATCAAATGGTGACAAGATATCAACGGAGTATGTACTTCTAAAATGCATTTCAATTTCTTCCTTCAACATACGCAAATGACCAATGGGAACATCCAAGATCAATGCAGCCTTGATCTGATGGGTCTTTTTCATCTCGATCCTAAAATCAGTCCACTGTGTAACCAAACTATAGATCGATTGATACACCATATTTTTCTTATCAAACGGTTTAAGTTCAAGTTCTTCATATATTTCTGCAAAACACTCTCTTAATTCAAACATGATTGTTTGATTTTCACCCATTAATTCTAAAACAAATTCTTCAATCACATTGTTCAATATGAAAGTCGGCCCAGTGATTCGAAAACTACTCCATAAAATGTCCACAATCAATGTATCACTATGGGAACACTCGATATTAAATCGTTGAGATAAATCTTTGATCAGTCGTTCAATTTTACTATGTAAGGATGATTGAAACATACCAAACTGTTGGCAAGCTCCGGTCACTTTAAAAGGTTCGCAATAGTTGGCAAATAAATTGTATAATATGTCTTCATTCAGTTCAATTTCAAAAGATTCTTTACATCTACGTTTTAATTCTTCGTCATTCAAAATGGTTTTGTAGTTAAAAACAGTTGCTTTTTTTTCTATAAAAGCGCCTTGCTTGCATCGATATAGCGCAGCTAGTACTTTTAAATGTATTTTATTTAATAAAAAATGATGTTGGTCATTCGCTTCAATGATCGTTATGTTTTCCTCATAAAAACATTGGATCAATCGATCGATCAGGTCAAACTCTTCTTTTAAAAGAAGCGTTTCCGCAGACAGATATTTTTCATACATCAAACTAGCAAATAATTTACGAATATTTATCTCTGAACCTTCAATCGTCAATTCATGACTGATTTGTATTGAAAATTTTTCTAAAACTGTATTTAGCTTGGCCAACAAGCGGTTCAACTGTGTCTCTGAGATAAACAAGCAATCACATAACTCACCTTTAGAAAGCTTCGGATTGATAAAAATTTCTTCGATGATCTGGCATTCGATGCAGTTTTGCAAAAACAAAGAATAAAGATGTGTTTTTGAGACCCCAAGTGTTTTATCCAAGAAAACCCCGTGTTTAAAAGATGTTTCAATTTTAAGCGGTTTGATTATTTCATTTAAATGTTTGATATCCGTTCGTATCGTCTTTTCGACTCCCCCGATGACTTGGACAATTTTCGATACGGTCAACCATTCATTTTCCCATAGCAATTCTAATAATGCTAATTGCCTTGTACTTTGTTTATTTAATATTCCTTTCATTTTACTCCCCCAAATCTAATAAAAAAGCACAGTAATAAACAAAAAAATAACACCCCGTCTGTGATTTTTCCATTTTTTTTCTTATATGATTATTCAATTTTCATTTAGATTTATCATTGAAATAAGATTTCAACAAAAATATATGTACTATTACTTAATCATAATTTTAAAATATAAATCGTCTTATGTCTATAAGAAAAATGAAGATAACATGAGATATTTTTAATTTACAGTTAAATAATATTCGTAATAATAAATGATCGAATAAAAGCATCCGAAAATCAACGCCTTTATTCAATCATTTCTTTATTTGTTATTCTAATATTTTTTTAAATAACTTTTATTGAACTACTACTTCTTTGTGTCTAGTTATCTAAATAAGTCATGGTTCACCTGTCTAAAACATCCAAATCAACTCTGTTTCCCACTTAGAAATGCAAAGACATTTTCTCTGGAGATCGATCCAATCGGAATTTCTTGTTTATAGATGTTGACTGTTTCGACTGCTTCTAGTTGAGCAAATAATTGTTTTAGTGGTGTATCAAGCTGAACCACTCTTCGTTGTTCAGTGATCTCTTTCTCAAAAAAGCCAGCAAGTACAAGTTGTTCAACTGTCTGATCTTTTTCTTGGATCGATTCCTCGAAGAAACTACGTACAAAGTCATTCTTAGGATGCATCAATAATTGTTCTGGTGTATCACATTGGATCAATGCCCCTTCTTTCATCACAGCGATGCGATCCCCTAGTTTAATTGCTTCTTCCATATTATGGGTAACAAAAACAATCGTCGTACCTAATTCTTTATGAAGTGATAAAACAAGCTCCTGCAAGGAAGTTCTTGATAGAGGGTCCAACGCACTGAAAGGCTCATCCATCAAGATCACTTCAGGATTGGCTGCTAACGCCCGAATGATCCCTACACGCTGTTGTTCTCCTCCAGACAATTCTTGTGGCATTCGATCACGATAGATATCAGGATCTAAACCAACTTTTGCCAGTAACTGATCCGAAGTCTCGGATCGTTTCTGTTTTTCCCAGCCTAACATTTCAGGGATCACTTCGATATTCTGTTTGACAGTCATCGTTGGAAACAATGCAATCTGTTGCAAGACATATCCCATTTGCCAACGCATTTTTTGCAAGTTATAGTCCTTTAATGATTTACCTTTGAAATATACCTCACCGACACTTGGTAAAGAGAGTCCATTGATCATTTTTAGTGAAGTTGTCTTTCCACTTCCCGAAGGACCTACCAATACAAAGATCTCTCCCTCATTGATCGAAAGGTCTAATTGTCTAATTGCATACTTGTCATTAAAGGTTTTTTGGACGTTTTTAAATTCAATCAGTTCGGTCAATTGTTACCCTCCTTCACTAAACCTTGGTCAACCAAAAATTGTCGTGCCACTTCAGCTGGTTGTTTTTTCTCGACATTTACTTGGTAATTCATCGTTTGCATCTGTTCTTCCGTTATTTTGCCGCTAAGTTTCTCTAAAGCTGCCACGACTTCTGGATGATCATTGGCAAAATCTTCATTCATCAATGGTGCGCCTTGGTAGGTAGGGAACAAGCCTCGGTCATCTTCTAGGACGACTAAATCGTATTGTTTCAGTTCACTGTCGGTAGAATAGGCATCAACTACATTGACATCACCATTATTTATTGCTTGGTAACGCAAACTAGGTTCCATGCTTTGGACACTCGGAAAATCTAACTGATAAAGTTCCTGTATCCCCTTGTACCCATCCGCACGGTCGATAAATTCTAACGTGAACCCTGCCTTGATTTGATTCTCGATTTTAGCTAAATCAGAAATTGATTTTAATTGGTGCTCATCCGCAAAGTCACGTTTAACAGCAAGAGCATATGTGTTTTGATAAGCCATCGGACTTAAAAGTGTCATTGAGAACTGTTCATTTAACAGTCTATTGGCCTCGTGATACGTTTCTTCTTTTGTTAATTTTTGGTCCTTGATTGATTCTGGAACTGTAACCAAACTCTCTAATACTGTTCCAGTAAACTCAGGATAAATATCAATTTGTTTGTTTTCTAAAGCGCTGAATAGAAAACTGGTTTTACCGAAATTCGGTTTTAATTCGACTTCCGCTTCGGTTTCTTCTTCAATCAATCCTTTGTACATCTGGATCAATATATCTGGTTCTGCACCAAGCTTACCGGCAATCGTGATTTTCTCTTGTTTCAAGAAACCAGTTTGATAAATGGAAGCACCTGCGACTAAAGTCAAAATCAAGCCTAAAGTGATCATCGTATAACGAGGTTTCAAGTGTTGTAATAGACGGATCAAGCTACTGAAAACAATAGCTAACAAGGCGGAGCTGATTGCGCCGATCAAAGTTAAAACAGGTGTATTCCGATCGATCCCTAGTAAGATAAATGTTCCTAGCCCGCCAGCACCGATCAAGGCTGCTAATGTTGCTGTACCAATGATCAATACTAACGCAGTGCGGATACCTGAGATAATGACAGGCAGCGCGATGGGTAACTCTACTTTGATCAATCTTCGAAAACGAGACATCCCAAAAGCAACTGCTGCTTCTTCGATTGATGGATCGATTTCTGCTAATCCTATATAAGTGCTTTGAAATATCGGTAATAAGGCGTATAAGATCAAGGCGATCAACGCCGGTAAAGTGCCGATCCCTACAAATGGAATCAATAATCCTAAAAGTGCAAGTGAGGGAATAGTTTGCAGCACACTCGTTACTTGTAACAAAAATTCTGCCATTCTTTTATGGTTGACTGCCCAAATAGCAAGTGGGATCGCAATCACTGCGGCAATCAATAATGCAATCAATGAAATAGATAAGTGCTGAAATGTTGCTGCGAATAATTCTTCTTTTCTCTCACTGAGCGTTTCGATAAACGTATTCATATGACCTTCCTTTCTGTTCTCCTTTAAGTATAAACATAGCGAAGTAAATCCCCAACTAAGTTGTTTTAAAAAAAACTTGCAATCGACTAGATGGTGAGAAGTGATTGCAAGTTTTGTTTTTGTATTTAGTTATTTTGAATCGTACGTAGCTCTATGTTGATAGAAGGTTTCTTCATACCTGCGTTTTCGTTCATTTTGGCGATACTTTTTTTCATCCCACATCACAAACCATAATACAAACGAAGGTAAAAAAATCAATAATGCTGTTTGTAACCCATAATTACCTATAATAATTCCAAAAAATAAAATCAACAACATCGCACCAAAACGTCTCATTGATTGCATCTCTGATCACCTCTATTATTTTATACCGAACGATTGTTCGCTCTTTTATTATACGAACAATTGTTCTCGTTGTAAAGTAGAAGTTGGAATTTTGAACAAAAAAAAACAGCCAGTAACTTTTAAAATCTCGTGGGGGAGATACTTGTTTACTGGCTTGTTCAATAATTATTATACTTTAAGTTGTGTGTCAGTGACCAAAAAAGTAAAAATCGGTTGTTTTAACATCATAATCGTTAAATTTAATGAAATAATTTATGTTTTTTTATATTTACATACATTTTTTTATTTATTACACTATTTTATTCACTATTTTTTTATCCCTAAATTATGCAATACATATTTTTACAGAGAATCATTTTTGATTTAAATGATTGTTTTACAAGGAATGATTGACCGAAATTAAATACACTTCATTATGTATATTTTTTTCTATTTACCTATTGAATTTATAGAGCCGTTCAGTGTAATATAAAGATTGCTGAAAATTTTCAAAAAGAAAAGAGGTTAGAGATGAAACAAGTAAAATTTTTATTAGACTTATGTGGAATTATTTTTGGGGCTGCTCTTTACGGATTAGCGGTAACCGGAATCAATCTCCCTTCAAAATTAGCTGACGGTGGTGTCACAGGAATTGCTCTTTTACTTAATCATTTATTTGGCTTTGCGCCTTCCATCACCTCACTGATCATAAATTTACCTTTATTGCTGATTTCCTTGTTTATTTTTGGAAAACATGCATTTATTCGAACGATCGTCGGAACATTTTCTCTGGTCTTCTTCTTGCATGTATGGGAAAATTTAAATGTCCACTTTGCTGTTGGAAATCTTTTAGTGAATAGTCTAATGACTGGCATTCTTTCGGGAATCGGTTGTGGCTTAGTTTTTCGTTTTGGGGGCAGCACTGGCGGCACCGATATCGTTTATCAAGCAATTGAAAAATATTATCATGTGAATATCGGGAAAAGTCTATTTGTTATCACGTTTGGGATTTTAGTTGTGTCTTTGTTGTATTTGGATTTTACGCATTTTGCCTATACTCTTTTGAGTTGCTCAATTTTATCTTATACATTGAATAAAGTGAAGTACTTCCGCTTCGCTAATCCTTTCAAAAAAATCACAGCTCCATCCCCAACAGTCAATCAATTAGAACCTGTGGAAGATTCATATATAGATTGAACTCTTACCATAAAAAGCAACTGAGGTCGGAACAGAAGTGTTTATTTCTCGCCGTTTATCTGATTTTAGGTAGTGTGAGAGAAACCATGTTCCAGACACAGTTGCTTTTTATAGTCATTCTTACTATTTGACTTATCGATTCATTTTTCCACCGGTGGATTTGAACCCACCTGACAAAACGACTTTGCCTTGCTGGCTACCTTCCTTCACCAACTTCATCGCTTGTTCAAGTGAAGCTCGGCTGATACCATCTGAGTAAACAGTTGTTACATGGCTATGAAGTTTATTTTCTTCAAATAACTTTGTCAATGTCTCTAGGATTGTGCCTTGTGTTGCGATTTCTTTATTATGATCGGTTTTCGTGAAAACATACTCCCAATGGAAGCTGATTGAATCATTTTTATATTCATTCCAATCGATTTTCGCTTGTGTATTGACGATCATTCCGATATGCCCTAAAGGTTGAATGATTTTTTTTATTTCTGGTAGATAAGCTTCAATATCATACAACACTGCGATATAGTCAACACCATCGCTTCCAGCATGTTTTAATTGGTCATAGATAGAATGATGGTAATCGATCGGAACATCTACGCCATTTTTTTCAAGCCATCCAAAATTTTGCGGACTAGCAGTTGCATACACTTTCATACCCGTCCACTTCGCTAGTTGCGTCATGATCGAACCAACGCCACCTCCACCATTGATCACCAAAAGCTCTTTCCCTTCGTTGGCTTTTTCTTGAGGAACTAACTGAAATTTTTCAAATAGCAATTCATAGGCAGTGAGTGCAGTCAAAGGAATCCCTGCAGCAGCTTCGTCGCTAAGATTCTTAGGAGCTTTTGCAGCGATCCGTGCATCAACGATTTGATACTCTTGTTGACTCCCTTCGCGTTGAGTCGTTCCTGCATAATAGACACGGTCATTCAGCTCAAACCCTTTTACAGCCGCGCCCATTTCCCGTACATAACCCACACTATCATAGCCGAGCACAGTGAATGTTTCTTCTTTGACGATTTCTCTTCGCTTCGTATCTATAGGATTGATCGAAAGTGCTACAACTTCGATCAATAAGTCGTGTTCGCCAGGTTTTGGTACCATAGTATCTTCTTCAATCAATTGCGGATAAGGGGTCTCATAAGTAAAACCAAACCTTTTAATTGATGAGGGTCTATTTATCATTTTTCTGTTCCTTTCTACTGCAATAATATAGTCGGTCAAAAAAAAGCTGTTCCGCTCCAACATCCAGACATTTTTTCACAAGTCCTGCTTGTTTCTTATGTGTCTGAATGTTTGAAGGAACAACTTTTTCTCATACTTGAGCAGTCACTACTTATTGGAAATAACCATTGCCTTTCAAGGAATTACCTTGGTCATTGATCAGGCCTTCCAACGAACGATCTAGTACTCCATGAGTTTTCTTACTTGAACTTTTCTCTTGGTTCATTGTTACACCTTGTTTTCCATCATAGGGTGTATTTTCTGTTTCAAATAAAAGATACGCATTCTTTTCTTTTTTGATCGAAGCGAGCAATTCTTCTTCAGAGATTTTATTTTTCTTCGGATCAGGAATGATCGAAGCGGGTACGTACTTAGGTACAAAATAAGAACGTTCTCTTCCCGAACGATTGAATACACTTCGTGATTGGTTTGTTTTTTCTTGTGTTGGTCTTTGCTCTGAAGGGCTGGCATGACGAGTATAGCCAAAATTCGTCTGACTGTTTCGTTTGGTTTGTGTTTTTTTACTCTGCCTATAGTCTGGCAAATTTTGTTTATGTTTTGCTAGATTCGCTTTTTGTGTCGAAGCATGACGAACATTGACTGTCGAATGAGGATTTTTTTCATTTTTTGAATAATCCTCAAAATGAAATTCATTGATTTGCTCGAACAATGGTTTGTCGCTTGTATCGGTCATCAGATCATCTTGTCCGTCAAACAGCACACGCCTATTTTCATTTTTTAACTTTACACCTATGTGATCATCGTATGCAGGAAAGCGAAAATGTTTTCGTTTGATTTCTGTCATGTAAACCATCCTTTTTAAGTGGACTTTCTCTTATAATAGCACAAATCGTCTATTTTCTATAGCTAAGCGTTAGTCTTATTTAACTTTCTTGTCGTTTCACGAATGATCAATTCTGGGAAAAAGTGACGGTATCCTTGGCTTGCTCCTTTTTCAGTAATTTTCTTTAATAACATTTCGCCGCACACTTCCCCCATACGAATGATGTCTTGTTTAACGGTAGTCAGTTTTGGGGAACTGATTTGATCAAGAAATACGCCATCAAAGCCAATAACGCCAAATTGATCGGGTAACTGTCCGCCAACTTGTGTGATGCCACGAACGATACCAAGCGCTAAACGATCAGAACTGCAAACAAAACACGTTTTATCTGAAAATTCGTCCCAATGTTCTGTGATATATTTTTCTGGTGTGGTGGAGTGATTATCAAAACGCAGCATTTTTGGAGTTAGTCCAGCCTCTTCCATCACTTTTAGATAGCCCGCTTCTCTAGATAGTTCAAAAGGTTCTGCTTCATCAATGCCGATATAAACAACCGTTTGATAACCAACTTCTAAGGCATATTGTGTCGCTTTGGCGGTTCCATATTGATTATCGCTATCAACATAATCATAGCCCATACGATTTTCACCAAATAGCACGACTGGCTTTTCTAGACGATTGATCCAATCAAAATCTCTTTGACGCACGCCAGTGATGATATAACCATCGCAGGAGCCAACGTCAAAAGCATCGTTGGTCACTAATTGCAAGGAATAGTGCTCTTTACCAATCCTTTTAGCAATCCCCATGAGTAGATTCATATAATAGGGCTCCGTGGTATCGATTTCCTCAAGAATAAACAACTTGATGATCTGTGAACGGTTCGAAACTAACGCTTTTGCTGCAATATTTGGACGATAATCCAATTCAGCCATGGCTGTAAAAACTAGTTCCTTTAGCTCATCAGTGACTTGTTCTGGATGATTGATCACCCGAGAAACCGTCATTTTTGAGACATTTGCTCGTTTAGCTACATCTGCCAATGTTGGCATAAAATCTCCCCTTCCATGCCTAATTCCATAACTATAGTCATTATAGCAAAGATTCGTGCTAAAAAAGAGCAACTCTCAAGTAGTTCTGAAAAAAAAAATCTATCAAAGAAAAAAATTTCTCTTTGATAGACGTTTTATCTATTTAGACCTCTTACTTACTATATAGACACAGCCATCATTTGGCTCAAAAAATCCGCAGCTTCATCCATCAATGGGACTTCTACCATATGACGTTTTTCCGAAGAAGCACGAAAGACGATTCCCTTACCATAAGACTTATCTTGGTTTTTTTCGACAAATTTAGACACTTGTCGAAAAGGAATCTTTTCATCTTTTTCACCATGCCAGAAAAATAAAGGACGACCTGCTAATTTTTCTGGGTGTAAAGATAGATCATAATGGTTGACCCAAGAAATCAAATCAAAGTAGTCAACGGGCAACTTGTACTGGAATTCTTGTGCTCTACGTGAGATTTCTTCACCATATTCAAGTGGTGATGGTGATCCCATCAAACAAATTCCGCCAGTGATTTCTGGGTGTTTGGCTAGCAATGCACAAGTGGTCATTCCACCCATTGACACACCACCCACAGCTAATTTATCTGAAAGAAGTTCACGTTTTTTTAGATGTTCGATCAATGTATCAAACTCGAATAGATTCCCGTAGATACTACTCCAAAAAGTAAAAGAAGGAATTTTTGAAACGGGTTGTTTACGCTCGCCATGATTCATCGCATCTGGAAGCAAAACTCGCATCCCTTTTTTAGCCATTTTTCTACCTTGAGTCAATACAAGCTCCTTGCTTGTCTGCCAACCATGATAGTAGATCACTACTGGGATTTTCTCTGTCTTCAACTCTTTTTGGACAACTTCTAATACGGGTATGTTTTTGATGGTTCGTTTCAAAATAATTGGATTCACTGATTGATTCACCTGATTTTCATTAGATTGGTTGACCGTAAAGACAACCATAAACTTAGCATGACTTGTACAAGGCATAGTAGCCCAAATGTAATAGTATAAAAATCCATCCTTTTAACAAAGAATAACATGGCGAATATTCCTATGGTTCCTAATCCTATAGATAAGGCTGGGGAAATCGACATTTTAAAGAAGCTAGCCACACTACCAAAAATATTACCAATAAACACCATTAGAAAAAGAAAAATACTTAATATTACCCCATCAGTTAGTGAGATTGGGAATAACAAGGAATTCGCTTCAATGGGTTGTTGGATCGCATGGGTCCCTAAATACATACTAAGAAAAATACTACATATATGACTGACTCCAATGACCCTGTTCATTCGCTTCATCGCGCTCACCTGACTCTCTTTATAATTCTATTATAATCATTTTATCATTTTTTTAAAGTAATAAACGTTTATTCTTTTCTTCAATCGCATTATTTCTGATATGATGAACATAGACGCTACAGAAAGGAGTTCTTATTATGTTCGATCCAAAAATGTTAGCGATGATCTTTTTCATCAATTTCGCTTACATCACATTAAATACCTTACGCTTTATGTTGACCATGAAAGGCTATCGCTACATCGCTCCATTAGTTAGTATGGTTGAGATCACTATTTATATCGTTGGTTTATCGCTGGTTTTAGACCGCTTAGATAATCCATTGAATTTGTTCGTTTACGCGTTAGGCTATGCTGTTGGTATCAGTGTTGGCATTGCCATTGAGGATAAATTAGCACTAGGATATATCATGGTAACGACGATCCTACCAGCAAATACTTCAGAGGATAAAAATTTGCCGATCATTCTTCGACAAAATGGGTTTGGAGTGACACAAACGTCAGCAACTGGTTTAGAAGGTGAACGGTTAGTCCTAGAGATTTTATCTCCACGTAAAAGTGAACGTGAACTTTATCGCTTGATCAAAGAAGTTGAAGAACGCGCTTTTATTATCTCCTACGAACCAAAATATATTTCTGGCGGATTCTGGACAAAGAAAGTGCGCAAACGTCGAAGTAATGTGAAATGAATATTCACAAAACAGACGATGATCCGATGAATTTATTTCATCCGACCATCGTCTATTTATTTGTTTTATTAAAAACCATCGACAATTCCTCATCATTTTGTTATTATATTGTATATCATTAAATTTATGGGAGTACTTATGGAAATACAACAAAAAACAACGACCTATCTACATTGGGGATCTGTTTTTGCCGTTTTGAATGCTTTGCTTTTTTTCTTTTATGCTTATTTTAAGACTTCAAGCATCCCATGCAATTCATTTGGCTGGTTATTGCTTGACCATTCCGAGCTAAATCAATCGACTGACAACCCAACATTCTTGATTCTTTCTACTTTCTGCGGCCTTATCTTCTCGTTATGTTTCGCCGCCTATTTTGCTAAAAAAAAGATGAATACATTTAATGAAGTAAATGTTATTTTCGTGATACTGAAATCACTGAACCTTTTAACAGCTATGCTCTATACGGTTAATCAAGATTCACTTTTTTTCTTCATTATTAACGGTTTAGTTGTGATTTTAACGATATTTACTTTCTTTATTTTTTCATTGATCACCAAGCAATTAAGAATGCCGATGGTCATACAAACCAGCACCTTTTTCTGTTTTTGCTATAGTCTCGTAGCACTATTCATCCTAGCCTTTGCGCCATCGGTCAATTCTGCCAATATCCAAATCACTAGTAATATTCTAGATATCTTGTTTATTGGGAATTTGGCTTATATGATGTGGCATTTTCGTCAAGCAGCATGATCCCAATGAGATCTGGACAGGAGTGTTTAGTCTCGTGAAATCAGGCAGCATCCACAAAAATTATTTTCTAATTTTTGTGGATGCTGCCTGATTTTTCGAAGTAGTTCCTTCTGTTCTCACTTTTTTCGGTTTTAGTCGGTGGGGTCCCCAACAATTGTCGAGGTCATATTTTCTTGATATAAGAATAAGATTTTAAATCCAATTGCCGCATGACTTCGACTAACGCTTGTTCTTTAATAAAGGCGGCTTGCATTGGTGTTTCCGTTGAAGGTTCATATTTTTGTAGCAATGCGTCATCCCTATCCTCTGTTACAGGCAAGAGCAATTGATATTGCTCCTGTTGGACAACAACCCCCGCTAATAACAAGGCATCTAAAAAAATCGACTCACGGCGTTTTTTGTATTTGTTTTCACAAATCCGTTCGATAATCACTTCTATTTGGTCAAAAAAATAGGTTTCATTCACATCGCCAATCAACTGCCCTAGTACCTGAAATTCCTCAGATAGTGGAGCTTGCTGTTTTTGAAGATGGAAGTAGGTTGGTAAAGATACTACTTCTTCCCCTTGGGTGAGCGTCCTGAAGCGATAGTTCTCATTTCCTGCTTCCAACCGAACAATCGTAGGGACTGTAAAAGTAGTTGCATAAAAATAAGGAGATGTTGTTTCATGACAGAAATCCCAAATTTCTTCTGATAAGAAGAGATTTCTGTGGTGTTCCGGTTGTTTCATTAATTCATTGATCAATTCTTTAGTCAGTTGATTGATCTCTGTTTGGAAATCTCCTTTGTCATAGACCGGAAAAGCACAGCGGTAACGGCGATTTTCTCGGATGATCAAGCCACTATCGATCATTTGATCAAGAAAGTGTTCCATTTTCTTTTGGGGAAATGCTTTCTTTAGTTGGCGTAAAATGACCTCTTGTGAGCCTTGTTCGATCAAATAGTCGATCATTGGTTGGAAGAGCGGATGCTCAATTAGTTTTCGTTTGTTCTCTAAAGAATAAAAATATTGCATATCTGTTTACCTGCTTTCTATGTGACACCTTGAATGAAAAAAGCGGGAGGTCCCAGTCAACTGGTTACACTCCCACTCCCTTCTTCCAATCTCATTGCCTAATTGAAAACTTCTGTTAATTGAGGTACCACTTGTTTTTTACGTGAAACGACCCCTTGTAAAAATGCGCGATTGTTTTCTAACTTCACGCCAAAAGCTTGTTCAACTTGTTCTTTTCTTTCGCCAGCAATCAATAATTCTGAGTTACTGTTCAAGATGTCTGTTACAACAAGAACAAAAAGATCATACCCATTCGTCGCGATCTCTGTTTGCATAGCAGTTTCAAGTTCAGCTTGACGATCCATTACTTCATTTAGATCAACTGTATTGACTTGAGCGATACGAACACTTGCTTCACCCATAGGGAAACTTTTCGCATCTAGATCAAGTAATACTTCTGCTGGTTTATCACTTAGATTTGTACCTGCTTTCAACATGTCTAAACCATACGCTTCTAAGTCTACACCAGAGATTTCAACTAGCTCTTTTGCAGCCAATTGATCTGCTTCTGTTGAAGTTGGTGATTTGAACAACAATGTATCTGAAATGATTGCTGATAACATGATTCCAGCGATTTCTTTCGGAATCTCAATTTGATTTTCTTTAAATAATTTTAGAATGATCGTACTTGTACAACCCACTGGTTCAGCACGATAATACAATGGATTCGCTGTTTCAAAGTTGGCGATACGATGATGGTCAACTACTGCTAGAATCGTAGCTTCCGCAATATCTACCACGCTTTGTTGGAATTCATTATGATCGACAAGCATGACATCTGCTTGTTCCTCTTTGATCGATGTGATCACTCGAGGCGCCTCTAATTTGAAGTAATCTAGTGCAAATTGTGTTTCTTCACTTGGCGTGCCTAAAGCGACAGGCTCAGCGTTTACTCCTAATTGATTTTGCAAATATGAAAATGCAATCGCTGCTCCAATTGCATCTGTATCAGGATTTTGATGACCAAAAACTAAAACTTTTGACATTTGACTCGCTCCTTTTTGTTTTCTCCTATTCAATAATAGCAAAAAAACGGAAAGAAGCAATACTTATCTTCCTTCCGTTCGCGTCTATCTAGTTAAATACTTTGTATAATCTTCGATATGAAGAAGACGTTTTGCATTTTCTACTCTTTCTTTTGTCGGTGGTTCGATTCCTTCTAAAGGATACGTCAAACCAAGCGTTTCCCATTTGTATTTACCCATTGTATGATAAGGAAGGATTTCCACACGATCGACATTTTCAAGTGTTTTGATGAATGCATCAAGGCGGATCAAATACTCATCATAGTCACTACGTTCTGGGACTAACACATGACGAATCCAGACAGGTTTCTTGATATCTGAAAGATACTGAGCCATTTCTAAGATATTTTCATTGCCCCAATGAGTTAATTTTTTATGTGCTTCGTTATCGATGTGTTTGATATCGAATAACAGTAAGTCCGTATAGTTCATCAACTCTTCAAAACGAGAAAAGAAAGGCTCATCATGGCTAAATGGTTTTCCACATGTGTCGATTGTTGTATGAATGCCACGTTCTTTCGCCTTTTGGAATAATTCGATCAGGAAATCGATCTGCAATAAAGGTTCACCACCACTGATCGTGATCCCTCCTTGTTTCCCCCAATAAGAACGGTAACGTTCTGCTTGGTCTAAAATTGCATCTGCGGTATATTCTTTTCCTCCACCAATATTCCAGGTATCTGGGTTATGGCAAAATTCACAACGCATGCGACAACCTTGCATGAAGACGACAAAGCGAACGCCTGGTCCATCTACAGACCCAAATGTTTCAATCGAATGGACATAGCCTATTGTTTGTTCTTCCATCTTAATCACTTCTTTTCTTTAGTTTCTTTCGTTATGAGCCACGGACAATGTTGCGACTTCTCAACACGCTGTGAAGAGGAGATCTATCTGTTTGCCTCTAAAACGCTATATATCCTTTTTTTACATATAGTTGTAAAAAAGGAAGACAAAAGCTCATGCGGAACTTTTGCCTTTCCTTTTTACAATGCATTGATTGTCTTACATTCTGTCGTGTGACGTTCTCATTAATACGTCTAATTGTTGTTCTCTTGTCAAGTCACGGAATTTAACCGCATATCCAGAAACACGGATCGTTAAGTTTGGATATTTCATTGGGTTTTCCATGGCATCACGCAATAAGTCATTACTGAATACGTTCACGTTCAAGTGGTATGCTCCTCTTGAGAAGTAACCATCTAAGACGTTACGTAAGTTGTCGATTCTTGTTTCTTCATCTTTCCCTAAACCAGAAGGGTTGATTGTTTGTGTATTAGAGATACCATCACGAGCGTGTGCATAGTTGAATTTCGCAGTTGAGTTCAAGCTTGCAAGCAACCCATTTTGTTCTGCTTGATAACTTGGGTTTGCACCAGGTGCTAAAGGTTTACCAGCTTCACGTCCGTCAGGTGTATTCCCTGTATTTTTTCCGTAAACGACATTTGATGTGATCGTTAATAATGAAGTTGTCGGAGTTGAATTACGGTAAGTTTTATGACGTTTGATTTGACCCATGAAGTATTCTAAGATCCATTCAGCGATCTCATCGGCACGGTCATCGTCATTACCATATTTAGGGAAGTCACCAGTTACTTCAAAGTCAACTGTGATCCCTTTTTCATTACGGATTGGTTTAACTTGTGCATATTTGATTGCAGATAAGCTATCTGCTGCGTGAGAGATACCTGCGATACCTGTCGCAAATGTACGTTTCAAGTCAGTATCCATGACAGCTAATTGTGCTGCTTCATAAGAATATTTGTCGTGCATATAGTGGATGATGTTTAGCGTATTGACATAAAGCTCAGCTAACCAGTCCATGATGTTCATGAAGTTGTGTTTTACTTCTTCAAAGTCTAATGTGTCGCTTGTGATCGGACGATACTCAGGACCTACTTGTGCGCCTGTCATTTCATCCACGCCACCGTTGATTGCGTATAACAAAGCCTTAGCTAAGTTTGCGCGAGCACCGAAGAATTGCATATCTTTACCAACAACCGTTCCAGATACACAACATGCAATCGCACAGTCATCTGAACCCCATTGTTCACGAAGCAAGTTATCATTTTCAAATTGGATCGAAGAACTTTCGATTGCAATTTTACTTGCATACGTTCTGAAGCCTTCTGGTAAGTTTTCAGAGTATAAAACAGTCAAGTTTGGTTCTGGTGAAGGTCCCATATTTGTCAATGTGTGCAACATACGGAAATCATTTTTTGTGACTAATGAACGTCCGTCTAAGCCCATACCAGCGATTGATAAGGTTGCCCAGATCGGGAAGCCAGAGAACAATTGGTTGTATTCAGGCGTACGTGCAAATTTCACCATACGTAATTTCATTACTAAATGGTCGATTAATTCTTGTGCTTCTTTTTCAGTGATCACACCGTTGTCTAAATCACGTTGGATATAAATGTCTAAGAATGCAGAGATACGTCCGATCGACATAGCTGCACCATTTTGAGATTTGATTGCTGCTAGATAACCAAAGTATAACCATTGAACGGCTTCTTTTGCGTTTGCAGCTGGTTTTGAAATGTCATACCCATATTTTGCAGCCATTTCTTTCATTTGAGCTAATGCACGATATTGTTCTGAGATTTCTTCACGAAGACGGATAACCTCTTCACTCATCGTATGGTAGCCTGTATTGTCATGGTCTTTTTTCTTTTGAGCCATCAAATAGTCGATTCCGTATAATGCAATACGACGGTAGTCACCGATGATGCGGCCACGTCCGTAAGCGTCAGGAAGTCCAGTGATGATTTTGTTTTTACGTGCAGCACGCATTTCTGCAGTATAAGCATCGAATACACCTTGGTTATGTGTTTTTCTCCAGTCTGTGAAAATGTGTGTTAACTCTTCTTTTGGCTCATAGCCATTACTTGTTAACGCATGATTCGCCATGTTGATGCCACCAAATGGCATGAATGCTTGTTTCAAAGGAGTTTCAGTTTGCAGACCGACGATTTGTTCTAAATCTTTGTCTAGGTATCCTGCTTCGTGAGAAGTGATTGTTGATACGACATCTGTATCCATGTCATATACACCATTACGTTCAAATTGGATATCATTCAATTTTTGTAATTTTCCCCACAAATTTTCTGTTGCTTCAGTGGGTTTTTCTAAAAAGCTGTCATCACCGCGGTATTCTGTATAGTTGTTTTGGATAAAGTCACGTGTATCCACGCCTTCTTTCCACTTAGTTCCTTTAAATCCATTCCATTGTTCCATCGTATGGACCTCCCGTTTCTGTTTTATGTAACAGTTTTTACGTGATAAGTATAACACATGTTGCCTCCAATGCAAGGGTTTTCTTGTTTTTTTGTTAACAAATAAGGCGGATATAAAATAATAGTAGTTATTAAAGCTGATATATAGGCATTTATCTATTGTGAATCTATTCATATTTCATTTGTGCAACTATTAATTTTCTTTTAATAAACAAAAATAGCCGGCAACTGTAATAATACAGTTGCCGGCTATTTCATAAAAAACTATAACAGTTATTCCTTGATATCCATTGTCGGAGAATCAACCACCATCTGTACTTCTCCGCCTTTTTTCTCATCTAAAACAAATGAACCGTTGGACGTACGATCACCGATTGGATAATCCGTCGGGTCGATTGGTAATTCTTGTCCTTTTTGGTTGATCAATGTCATCGTTTTGGCATGCCCCTCTGACATATATACCACTCGATGTGGTTGTTTCTTCAATTCTCGCAATACAGTCACACCTCGCTTGGCACGAGAAGTCTGACTGATTTCTTGTGCAAGCATTCGTTTTACTGCCCCACGTTGACTGACGATAACGATAGGCGTATCCCCTTCTGCCAAAACAAGTAAACCATTAACGACAAAATCTTCTTCTTTCAAGTTGATGGATTTGACGCCTGCGGCTTTCGTGCCGACGACTGGTACTTCAGTCAGTGGATAGCGTAGGCCCATTCCTTGATTCGTAACAAGGAAAACATCACGATCTGTCTGTTCTTTTTCTAGATAAACAGCCACTAATTCATCTTCACTGGCTTTAAGTTTCATGCCGCTCAATGGACGACTCTTATACGTACGCCATGGTTCAAAATCTGTCATCCGTGTCTGTTTGATCAAGCCATTTTTACTGATAAATACAAATGTTTTTTCTGAATCGATCTTCTGATATGGGAATACCGCTAAAATCGATTCATCAACAGCTAGATTCAATATCGTTTGTGAGATATGCTCACCGGCATCTTTCCATTTCAAATCTGGCAGTTCATGGACTGGGCGATAGATCACATTGGCTTTATTAGTGACCAATAATAGATGATCCAAGGTATTCAGTTCCCCAGCATATAAAAGGTAATCACCTTCACGCATGCCGATTTCTTCTGGTTTTGATGCGCTGTATGAACGGAGACTTGTTCGTTTCACATAGCCTTCACGTGTCACACTGACAATGACATCCTCTTGCGCAACCAATACTTGTGTATCGATTTTGATTTCTTCGATTTCATCTTCGATCATCGTCAAACGAGAGGAAGCATATTTCTTCTTGACTTCACGGAGTTCTTTTTTCATGACAGAAAACAACTCTTTATCGTTTGAAAGGATTTTATTTAATTCAGTGATCAGAGCAATCAATTCTTGCGATTCACGACGTAGTTCAGTAATGTCTGTATTCGTCAAACGATAAAGTTGCAAGGTAACGATTGCTTCCGCTTGTTCTTCTGTAAATTGGAACATTCGGACTAAATTGTGTTTCGCATCTTTTTTATCTTTACTTTCACGGATCGTTGCAATGACTTCATCTAAAATCGATAGAGCCTTCATCAAACCTTCAACGATATGTTGTCTTCTTTGTGCTTTTTCCAAGTCAAACTGACTACGTTTAGTGATCACTTGTTTGCGGTGCTCGATGTAACTACTTAAAATATCCTTCAACCCTACTTGATGAGGGGTCATATGATCGATTGCCACCATATTGAAGTTGTAGTTGATCTGTAATTCGGTATTCTTGAATAAATAATTCAAGATTCCTTGAGCGTTAGCGTCTTTTTTCAATTCCACAACGATCTGTAGACCCGTACGATCACTTTCGTCACGAACTTCTGCGATACCATCGATTTTCTTGTTCAAGCGTATCTCATCCATTTTTTTGACAAGAGTCGCTTTGTTCACTTCATAAGGAATCTCAGTGATCACGATTTGTTGCTTGTTTCCTTTGATGGATTCAATCGCCGTTTTCGAGCGTAAGATCACTTTCCCACGACCAGTTTCATAAGCTTTCTTGATTTCATCTTTTCCTTGTAAAATGCCCCCAGTTGGAAAATCAGGACCAGGAATGAATTCCATCAATTTGTCTAAGCTGGCTTGTGGATGGTCGATCATATAGACCGTTCCATCAATAACTTCCGCGAGATTGTGCGTTGGTATCTCAGTAGCATAGCCCGCAGAGATACCGGTTGATCCATTGACTAATAGATTGGGGTATCTCGCTGGTAATACAGTCGGCTCCTTTTCAGTGTCATCAAAGTTCCACACAAGGTCGACCGTATTTTTTTCGATATCAGCAAGCATCTCACCACTCAATTTCGATAAGCGTGCTTCTGTATAACGCATCGCCGCTGGTGGGTCTCCGTCCATACTTCCGTTGTTTCCGTGCATTTCTACGAGTACTTCTCGGAGTTTCCAATCCTGGCTCATACGAACCATTGCATCATAGATACTGCTATCACCATGGGGATGATAATTACCCATGATATTCCCGACAGATTTTGCTGATTTACGGAATCCTTTATCAAACGTATTGCCGTCTTTGTTCATCGCAAATAAAATACGACGTTGAACGGGTTTCAGACCATCACGGATATCCGGCAAAGCACGTTCTTGAATAATATATTTCGAGTAACGTCCGAAGCGGTCACCCATCACTTCTTCTAACGTTAATTCTTGGATTTCTTGACGTTCTTCCATTAGGTGACCTCCTATTCTACCTCTACTGATTGTTCATTTTTGTTTTCTTCTGCGCGTTCTTCTTCTAATAGGTCATTAGAAACAGACGCGGAAGTCTCAGTTTCTTCTTTTTTGTCTAGAATACTACGTTCTTCTTCTAAGCTGAATTGGACATGGTTTTCGATCCATTTACGACGTGGTTCGACTTTATCTCCCATCAAGGTGGTTACGCGTCGCTCTGCTTGCGCAGCATCATCGATCCTCACCCGGATCAAGGTCCGAGAGGTTGGGTCCATCGTCGTTTCCCATAACTGCTCCGCATTCATCTCCCCAAGACCTTTGTACCGTTGCAACATATAGCCTTTTCCGACAGTCTTAATGACTGCAGCTAATTCGTCATCGGTCCAAGCATACTCGACTACTTGTTTTTTCCCTTGGCCTTTAGATACTTTATATAGCGGCGGCAAAGCAATGTAAACTTTTCCTGCTTCGATCAATGGTTTCATATAGCGATAGAAAAATGTCAACAATAAGACCTGGATATGGGCACCATCGGTATCCGCATCGGTCATGATGATGATCTTGTCGTAGTTGCAATCTTCAAGTGAAAATTCAGGGCCGACGCCGGCACCGATCGTATAGATCATCGTATTGATTTCTTCATTTTTTAAGATATCTTGCATTTTTGCTTTTTCGGTATTGATAACTTTACCTCGAAGTGGCAATATCGCTTGGAATTTCCGATCTCTACCTTGTTTGGCTGATCCACCGGCTGAATCTCCTTCGACAAGATACAATTCATTTTTCTTAGGGTTTCTCGATTGCGCAGGTGTCAATTTTCCAGAAAGCAAAGATTCACCCTTTTTACGTTTCTTTCCGTTACGGCTTTCTTCTCTGGCTTTACGAGCGGCTTCACGTGCTTCTCTCGCTTTGATTGCTTTACGGATCAGCATTTGGCTCATCTCACTGTTTTCTTGCAAGTAAAAGCCCATTTGTTCACTCATGACATTATCCACGACTGAGCGGGCAATCGGTGTGCCTAATTTTTCTTTCGTTTGACCTTCAAATTGTAGCAGATGTTCCGGCACACGAATGGATAAGACCGTTGCTAATCCTTCACGGAAGTCGCTACCTTCTAGGTTTTTATCTCGTTCTTTCAACAAACCTACTTTGCGGGCATATTCATTGTAGGCTTTGGTCATTGCTGTTTTCATGCCGACTTCATGCGTACCACCATCTTTTGTTCGCACGTTGTTAACAAACGACAGGACATTTTCAGAATAGCCATCATTATACTGATAGGCCACTTCGACTTCGATTCCTTCTTTTTCACCAGAGAAATAGACTACTGGCGTCAACGTATCTTTTTCTTCATTTAAATACGCAACGAATTCTTTGATTCCTTCTTCGTAATGAAAGACTTCTTGAACTGTTTCGTCACCTCTTAGATCTGTCAAAGTGATTTTTACACCTTTTAACAGAAATGCAGATTCTCTTAAACGTTCAGATAACGTATCATAGGAAAATTTCGTGGTTGAGAAAATACTATCATCTGGTAAGAAATGAACAGACGTCCCATTGGCTTTCTTCGTTTTGCCAATTTTTTTCAACGTTCCGTCTGGTTTTCCACCTTGTTTGAATGTTTGTTGGTATTCGATACCATCTCGGACGATCGTCACTGTTAGCCATTTAGATAAAGCATTGACGACACTGGCACCTACACCATGAAGTCCACCAGAAGTTTTATATCCTCCTTGGCCAAATTTACCGCCGGCATGTAGCACAGTGAAAATAACTTCGACCGTTGGGATACCTGAAGCATGCATGCCAACAGGCATACCACGTCCACTATCCGTAACAGTCACACTGTTATCCTCGTGGATCGTCACAGCGATTTCATTTCCGTAGCCTGATAAAGCTTCATCTACGGCATTATCAACGATTTCATAGACTAAATGATGCAAGCCTCGGCTATCAGTCGACCCGATATACATCCCTGGTCGTTTTCTTACTGCTTCTAATCCTTCAAGAACTTGGATCGAGGCATCATTGTATTCATTTTTAATTTTTTTTGCCAAGGCAAACGCTCCTTCAATAATACTTGCGATATAACCGCACCACGCTTATCATACTAGAAAAGTCCTCAAAAAAAAAGAGGGAAGGTCAGAATTACAAGAAACAACCAACTCTCCCGCTTTTTTCATTCTTTTCTCTCAGCATGTCTGTGGCGACGATCACTTACTCTTTTTTTAATGGATAACAGGTCTTTTCACAATCTAACAAAACAGTCTCCACAAGAAGCGTCACTGACTATCAGGATATGTGCTTCTGTTATTCCTGTTTTTTATTGTTCCATTTTTGCTAATTCGATCTTGATGCAGCGATCCATGACGATATCATTTCTTCCAGCTGCTTGGAGCATTTCAGCAGCTTCTTCATTCTCAATGCCTAACTGTGCCCAGAAGACTTTCGCATCTGTTTTCAGAAAATCTACCGCTACTTCTGGTAAAAACTCACTACGGCGGAAAATATCCACGATATCAATAGGTTCATTGATATCTGTCAACTGTGCGACAACAGTTTCGCCTAACACTTCTTCCCCTGCTAATACAGGATTGACTGGAATGATACGGTAGCCGTGTTCTTGTAGTAATTGTGCGATCTGATAACTTGTCCGTTCGGGCTTATTACTTAAACCAACGACCGCGATCGTTTTTGCTTCTTGAAGATAGCGAAAGATATTCGCTTGTTCTGGATTTTTAAATGACATGTGGATGACTCCTTTCGATCGTTCGATTTTTTCGATTGTTTGAAGCATTCTTTCATGCTAAAATATACATTAGTTTCAACTTGAAAGAGGTTAAAAAATGAAAATAATCTTATTGTTTATTGTAGCATATCTTTTGGGTTCCATTCCATCTGGAGTATGGGTTGGTAAAATCTTTTTTAAAAAAGACATCCGCGAACACGGTAGTGGAAATATGGGAACGACGAATACATTTCGTGTTCTAGGTAAAACCGCTGGAACAGTGGTATTATTCATGGACATCTTAAAGGGAACATTAGCTACTGCCTTACCTGTCATTTTCCATGTCACTTCTGTCAACCCGCTATGGTTTGGTGTCTGTGCGATCTTAGGACATACATTTCCGATCTTTGCTAAGTTCAAAGGTGGCAAAGCAGTGGCGACAAGTGCCGGTATGTTATTAGGCTTCAATCCACTGTTCTTTCTTTATTCATCAGCAATTTTCGTGATCAGTTTATACTGCACGAGCATGGTAAGCTTAACGAGCATGATCAGTGCAGTCTTGATCACTTTATCCACCATCTTCTTACCATACATTGCACCAGCGATCTTACCAGAACCAAATTTACTTTTGACGTTGATTGCTTGTGGTGTCTCCGCTTTTATTTTTTATCGTCATAAAGACAATATCAAGCGTATCAAAAATAAAACAGAAAGCCGAATCCCATTCGGTTTGAATAGTAGCAAAAAGAAATAATCTTTTTGATGAATGATAAAAAACAATGCCTTCTAAACAAATGACTGATCGATTGCTCAACCATTCGTTCATTTGTTCAGAAGGCATGTTTTGTTTCATCGAACTAGATCAAGAGAACACATGTAATCGACTTGTGTTTACTTGACAGTGATCGAATATTTCGTCTTGAATAATTCGTGAGCGCCTAATTGATTGATTCCTGCTTTTTCGTTCAACTGCCCATTACTATCAACAATATCTGCGATTCCAAACCACGGCTCGATACAAACAAATGGTGCTTCTTTAGGATAGGGCGACCATATCCCAACGTAAGGCATATCTTTGTAACTGAGGGTGACACTGTGACTAGACTTTTCACTCCGGATACTGTAAGCATTCAATCCCCTTGTTTCAAATACTAACGCATCCTGGTCAAACAGCTCCCGAAATAACGCAAGGTTGGTATTCGTTTGTCCAATCGTTTTTTGCTCCATGTCGATGAATGGTCCAGCTAATGGTAAACGCAAACGTGATTTTCTAGGAGAGAAAGCCAAATAAAAGTCTTCAAAAGTCAAACCTTCTTCTAATGGCACATTGAATGCTGGATGACCGCCAATCGAGAAATACATCTCTTCTTCCCCAATATTTTCAACTTGATAATGAACAGTGATCCCGTCTCCCCCTAATTCATAAACAAGTACCAATTCAAAATCAAACGGATAATTCTCTTTTGTTTCAGGGGTACTTTTCAGGACAAACTTCGCACGTTCTTGTTCGTGCTCCGCCACTTCAAAATCCATATCACGAGCAAAACCATGTTGACCCATTGAATACGTTTTTCCTTGGTACACATATTGATCGTTTTTCAAACGTCCAACAATAGGGAAAAGAACGGGGGCATGTCTTCCCCAATACTTAGGATCGCCTTGCCAAATATATTCTAGATCATGTTCTTTTGATTTCAAACTGATCAATTCTGCTCCATGTTCGGAAATTTCAGCAATCAGCTGATCATTTTGAATAATAACAGTCATCGTCATCCTCCATCTTTTCTCAGACACTCACTTCTTGGAGTAGCAAGCCTCTGAAAAATCTTCCTTTTAATAACTATGCTTCGTCAGCTCATCTTTAAAACGAGCATTCAATACTTTTAAATACGTGCCTTTCATTCCTAGAGAGCGGGATTCAATGATTCCAGCTGATTCTAGTTTACGTAAGGCATTTACGATGACCGAACGAGTAATACCGATCTTGTCCGCAATATTTGAGGCAGTCAATCGGCCTTCATTACCTTCTAAAGCATCAAAAATGGCTTGAACTGCTTTTAATTCACTGTATGACAACGTATTGATCGCCATTTGGACAGCGGTCGTACTACGAACGTCCGCTTCGATATCTCGTGATTTTTGATAAAGGATCTGCATCCCTACTACTGTCGCGCCGTATTCTGCTAAAACAAGGTCTTCATCGTTAAAGGCTTGTTCCATTCTTGCTAAAATGATCGTTCCTAAGCGTTCACCTGCGCCAAAGATCGGCACTACTGTCGTCAATCCAAAAGGATATTTTTCGCGACTTTCAAATGGAAATGCCGTCATATCGCTTGTGATCGGGATATTGGATTCTGTTTTCGTGATCATATCGACTGTTTCTGTGTAGGCATCAGGAAATTGTTTTTGCACAAACATTGTTTTCACACGATCATTGTTCACATCGTGCCGTTCATTATAACCAAGTAAAACCCCTTCACTGCCAATGATATACGTATTGCTGTCTAAAACAGCACCTAAAGTGACCGCCATTTTATCGTAAGGTAAATCCGCCTGCATATCAAACGTATTTTTTTGTTGCAATAATTTGTTTATCTTTCGAGTGTTCGTCAACAAATCCGTCATTTTTTTCCTCCGATTTTATAATATATAGCGACTTAGATCTTCATTTGCCGCAATTGATCCTAATTTATCATTGACATAGGCTTCTGTAATGGTAATTTCTCCCATTTGCATTTCTGGCGCTTCGAATAACAAGTCTTCCAACAATTTCTCTAATATCGTGTGTAAACGTCGTGCACCGATATTATCGGTATCACGATTCACATCATAAGCGATTTGGGCAATCCGTTCGATTGCTTCTTTAGTAAACGTGACAGTCACATTTTCAGTACCAATCAAGGCAATATATTGTTTGACTAACGCATTGTTTGGTTCAGTCAAGATCTTGACAAAGTCCTCAGCAGTTAAGTCATCTAACTCAACACGGATTGGGAAACGACCTTGTAATTCAGGAATCAAATCGCTTGGTTTTGATAAGTGGAACGCTCCTGAAGCGATAAATAAAATGTGGTCTGTTTGTAAGGTACCGTATTTCGTATTGACTTGTGAACCTTCAACGATCGGCAAGATATCTCTTTGGACACCTTCTCTTGATACTTCCCCAGATTGTTGCGATTTAGAAGTGATTTTATCGATTTCATCAATAAAAATGATCCCGCTTGATTCAGCCAATTTGATCGCTTCACTATGGATATCCGCATCATTGACTAATTTTGCTGATTCTTCTTTGATCAATAATTCTAAGGCTTCTTTGACGGTCACTGTTCGTTCGATTTTTTTCTTCGGCGTCAACGCACCAAGTGTTTCGTTCAAATCGATCCCCATTTGTTCCAGTCCATTGTTCATCATCGGTGCTGGTTTTTTTTGATCTTGGACTTCGATCGTCACTTCTCGGTTGTCAAGCAAGCCTTTTTGCAATTGCTCTAACACCGTGCGACGATTCACTCGAATCTCTTCTGTGACTTCTTCTTGTGTTTCTGCCGGTTGTTGCGAAGCATTGAACATATTCATCATTTGCTCAAACTGGTTGTTTGATTGTTTTTGTTCTTTTTTGATACCTGGTACAAGGATCTTCACTAATTGTTTTTCCGCATTTTTCTTGGCTTGTGGGCGAACACGAAGATACTGATCTTTTTCAACGATCTGGATCGCATTTTCGACAAGATCACGAACCATCGATTCTACGTCACGTCCCACGTAACCAACTTCAGTAAACTTCGTTGCTTCAACCTTAACAAAAGGTGCGTTGACGATTTTTGCCAGACGACGAGCGATCTCTGTTTTACCGACCCCAGTTGGCCCGATCATCAACATATTTTTAGGTGTGATATCTTGTTGCATCTTTTCATCTAATTGAAGACGTCGATAACGATTTCTAAGGGCAACTGCCACTGATTTTTTTGCTGCTTGTTGGCCAATGATATATTGATCTAATTCACTGACGATTTGTTTTGGTGTTTGTTTTAATTCATACATGTCATTCACCTCTATAATTCTTCTACAATAATGTTGTGATTTGTAAAGACGCAGATGTCTGCTGCAATATTCAACGCATTTTCAGCAATCTCTTTTGCACTCATCTCATTTTGTGCATAGTTTTTCATTGCTCGTGCGGCAGCTAACGCAAAGTTTCCACCAGAACCAATGGCTAAGATCCCATCATCCGGTGTAATCACTTCACCTGTACCAGAAACGAGTAACATTTCTTTGTCATTCATCACGATCAACATCGCTTCTAGCTTTTGCATCGACTGTTGTGTACGCCATTCTTGGGCTAATTCAACAGCTGCTCGTTGGAGATTTCCGTTGTATTCATTTAGCTTACCTTCAAATTTTTCTTCTAAAGTAAACGCGTCAGCAACGCTTCCTGCAAAGCCAACGACTACTTCATCGTTGTAAATGCGACGTACTTTTCTCGCACTGCCCTTCATCACGACAGATTCGCCCATCGTTACTTGGCCATCACCTGCCATCGCGAATTTCCCGTTTTTTTCAACTGCACAAATGGTTGTTGAATGAAACTGTGATTCTACCATAGATATTTCCTCCTAATAATGTGATCACGCTCGTGGATGGAAAGAGCGATAATTTTTTTGTAAGCTTTCTTTTGTGACATGCGCATAGATTTGAGTCGTTGATAAATTTGCATGACCTAAAAGTTCTTGCACTGTACGCATATCGGCACCATTATTCAATAAGTGCGTCGCAAAAGTATGACGTAACATGTGAGGATGGATATCACTATCCAAACTACTCTTTTTAATGATTTGATTTAATACATACTCGATCCCAGTAGGTGTGATTGGTTCTCCATGATGATTCACGAAGACATAGTCATGTGACTTATGGTATTTCGTCATTAAGACGCTGCGCCCTTTGGCAAAATACTCTTGCAAAGCATCTTGCGCAAATGAACCCAACGGCGCATAGCGTTCTTTATTTCCTTTTCCATGGATCAACATCACCTCTGAGCCAAAATCGATGGCAGACATCGTCAATTGGCTACATTCACTCAAACGGATACCTGATCCATATAGTACTTCTAATAATGCTCGATCTCTTAATGCTAAAGGACTATCCCCTGTCACACTTTCAAATAAGCTTTGCATCTCATTCTCATAAAAAAAACGAGGAAGTTTAACATTTTTTTTCTTCAAATGAACATACGAAAATGGATTTTCAGCAATTTTTTCTTCACGAAGAAGGTATTGATAAAATGAGCGTAAACTCGCAATTTTCCGACTCACCGAATTTCGACTGTACGACTTATCAGATAGATAACTTAGATAAACTCGTACATCCAAATAGCTGACTTTCAGTAGATCAGATTCCCCCGATTCCGCCAAGAATCGTTGAAAATCATTGATATCTTCTTCATAGGCAGATTTGGTTTTTTCTGAATACCCGCGCTCTATGATTAAATAACGCAAAAAATCTTCTTGTAAAGTTGGCTTCATTCTTTTTACACCTACCTTTAGATCCCAAAATAAATTTAGCATAGCCCCAGAGAAAAAACAAACAAATTGTCAGAATTTAACTAATATTTCTAAGTTTGTTCACAATTCAATTCGTTTGCTTGACAATTAAGGGATGAGCTGTCCAGAATCAACATAAAAAAACCATAGTTATTATATAAATTGGCATGAGTTCAGTCAATAACCGAGAAATAAGCCGAAGTACTCAAAAATGGCAAACACCATCCTGAGACACTTCGACTTATTACATAACATCCATTTAACGAGAAGCAAATTCTTTATTCAAGACTTCTTGCTTCACTTTTTCATTGGCTGCTAAGGCACGTTGTGCAATTGCTTCATACCGAGATTTTTTATCACGGATTCGTTCAGGTAATTCTGGGAATAATCCGTAGTTTGCATTCATTGGTTGGAAATGTTTGCCTTCCGCATGTGTGATGTAGTAGGCCATACTTCCCATGGCTGTTTCTTGTGGCAACGTCACAGGTTCCAATTCTTTCGCTAAGCGAGCAGCGTTGATCCCTGCAAGCAAACCACTTGCCGCACTTTCAACATACCCCTCTACACCCGTCATTTGTCCTGCAAAAAATAGATCTTCGCGTTTAGTCGATTGATAAGTTGGCTTCAAGAGTTCTGGTGAATTCATGAAACTGTTGCGATGCATTACACCATAGCGGACAAATTCTGCATTTTCTAATCCTGGGATCATGCGGAACACGCGCTTTTGTTCGCCCCATTTTAAATGCGTCTGGAACCCAACGATATTATAAAGAGAAGCGGCTGCATTATCTTGTCTTAACTGGATGACTGCATAAGGTCTTTTTCCTGTTTTAGGATCTTCTAGGCCGACTGGTTTCATTGGGCCGAATAGCATTGTCTTAAAGCCACGTTGCGCCATTACTTCGATTGGCATACAACCTTCAAAATATTTTTCTTTTTCAAAAGATTTCAATTCAGCAACTTCCGCATTGACCAAGGCTTCATGGAAAGCTTTAAATTCTTCTTCGGTCATCGGACAGTTTAAGTAAGCTGCCTCGCCTTTGTCATAACGTGATTTTAAATACACCTTGTCCATATCGATCGTGGATTTGTCGACGATCGGTGCCGCAGCATCGTAGAAATAGAAACCGTCTGAGCCATTGAATGCTTTGATGCTTTCTGCTAAAGGATGAGAAGTCAGAGGTCCTGTCGCTATCACCGTGATTCCTTCTGGTATCTCAGTGATTTCTTCATTCACTACTGTGACTAAAGGATGCTCTTTGACCTTACGAGTGATGGTTTCAGAAAATGAATCGCGGTCCACTGCTAAGGCACCGCCTGCAGGTACAGCTGTTTCATCTGCTGAATGGATGATCACTGAATCTAAGCGACGCATTTCTTCTTTCAATAAACCAACTGCGTTCGCAAGACTATTCCCTCTAAGAGAATTGGAACAGACTAATTCAGCAAAATTATCTGTATGATGCGCTTCTGTCTTCTTAACTGGTCTCATTTCATATAACTTTACAGGTACACCCGCTTGAGCGATTTGCCATGCTGCTTCGCTTCCAGCTAGACCTGCACCTACTACATTGACGATTTTCAACTAAAAACCTCTTCTCATTTCTTTATTTTTGAACATCTTCTTCGTAATCGCCATTCGTACAAACCACTTGTTTGCCGCCTTTGACTTTTTTCTCGACCAAATAATGGTCACATTTCGGACAATTTCTGCCGATTGGTTTTTCCCAAGAGGTGAATTCACATTCTGGGAAACGAGAGCAGCCATAGAATAGACGATTTTTCTTAGATTTACGTTCGATGACTTGTCCTTCATGACATACGGGACAAGTGACGCCGATTTCCTTGACGATTGGTTTGGTGTTTCGGCAATCTGGAAAATTACTACATGCATAGAATTTACCATACTTCCCTAATTTTATCACCATCGGATGCCCACACAAATCACAATCAAAACCAGCTGGTTCATCTTTGATCTGGATTTTCTCGATTTTTTCTTCGGCATTCGATAATTCTTTTTCAAATGGTTTATAAAAACGATCGACGACTTCGATCCATTCTTCTTTTCCTTCTTCGACTTTATCCAAGTCATCTTCCATTTCAGCTGTAAAATGGATATCTACGATTTGTGGGAAGAACTCACAGATCAACGAATTGACGATCTCACCTAATTCGGTTGGTTCAAAACGTTTTTGTGTCAACTTCACATAATATCGTCGTTGGATCGTATCTAACGTTGGCGCATAAGTCGAGGGACGACCTACCCCGTTTTCTTCCAATGCACGGATCAATGTCGCTTCACTATAACGTGCAGGCGGTTGTGTGAAATGTTGTTTCGGTTCGATATCGACAGATTGCACCATATCGCCTTCTGCTAACTCTGGCAAAATGTTTTCTTTGTCTTCTTTCCCATCATCGCGGCCTTCAACATACACTTGCATGAACCCTTTGAATTTGATTTTTGAGCCATTCGCAATGAATCTTACATCATTTTGTTCCAACGTGACTTTCATCGTATCCAATACAGCTGGTGTCATTTGACTTGCAACAAATCGTGACCAAATCAATGTATATAATTTCAATTGGTCTTTATCCAAGTATTGTTTCAACTCATCTGGTGTACGTAATGCACTGGTTGGACGCACTGCTTCATGGGCATCTTGTGCTCCTTTAGAGTTCGTTGCTTTACGTTCCGAATGACTGGAGAATTCTTTTCCGTATGTTTCTTCGATGAACGTTGCGACTTCGGCTTTAGCAGTATCGGCGATCCGTGTAGAATCGGTACGCATATACGTGATCAACCCGATCGTGCCTTGTTTGCCAAGTGAGATTCCTTCATACAACTGTTGCGCCACCATCATGGTTTTACGTGTTCTGAAATTCAATTTACGAGCGGCTTCTTGTTGCAAACTACTTGTCGTGAATGGGTTCGCAGGATTTCGCTTGCGTTCCTTCTTTTCGACTTTTGTTACTGCAAACTCTTTACCAGTGATCCGGTCAGTCACTTCTTTGACAGTTTCGGCATCGGACAATTTTTTCTTTTTGCCATCGACTCCCCAAAAGTTTGCTTTGAACTTCTTACGTTCTTTCTTAAAGTTTCCGTCAATACTCCAATACTCTTCCGGCGTAAAATCACGGATCTCTTTTTCGCGTTCAATGATGATCTTCAATGCGATCGACTGGACTCGACCAGCACTCAAGCCTTTTTTTACTTTACGCCATAAGATCGGACTAATCGAATAACCAACGATACGGTCAAGCGTTCGACGTGCTTGTTGCGCATCGACAAGATCCACATCGATCGTACGTGGCTCTTTAAATGCCGCTTTGACTGCATCCTTGGTGATTTCATTGAAGACAACACGATTCTTATCGTTGAGATCCAAACCTAATAAATAAGCCAAATGCCAAGCAATTGCTTCCCCTTCTCTATCCGGGTCACTTGCGAGGTAAACTTTTTGCGCTTTTTTTGCCGCTGCTTTTAGACTTTTGATGACATCGCCTTTTCCTCGAATCGAGATATAATGCGGTTCATAATTATTTTCAAAATCGATCCCCATCTTACTTTTAGGTAAGTCACGAATATGTCCTACACTAGCCATTACTTTATAATTACGGCCAAGATATTTTTCAATCGTCTTGGCTTTTGCAGGTGATTCTACGATCACTAAATATTTATATGCCATTCCTGAATGGACTCCTTTCCATTTTCGGGTTCCTACTATATATATGTTACAAGGACTTTTACAAATCGTAGCTTATCATATCCATTCAGAAATCGTTTGTCAAGGAAAGCAATAATAAATCAATCGTTATGATTGCAATTCATTAAGGATATCTTGTCCTGAAAAGGTACATATCGCTCCATCTTGGATCAATTGGTGACAACCAGTGGATTGACCTGTCAAAATATTCCCAGGGACAGAAAAAATCGGACGTCCAATCTCTAAGCCTTGCTCTGCTGTGATCAATGAGCCGCTTTTTGCTTTTGCTTCAATCACACAGATTCCACTTGATAAAGCGGCAATCAGACGATTTCTCATAGGAAAATGAAATTTTTGTGGACCAACATCTGGTAAAAACTCACTTAATAAAAGATGATCTCTAGCAATTTCTCGTTGCAACTGCTGATTTTCTTTCGGATAACTATGATTGATCCCCGTACCGATCACTGCAATCGTTCTGCCTGAACAGCGGATCGCTACTTGATGCGCATAAGTGTCTACGCCTTTCGCACAGCCACTAACAACTAGATAGTCTTGGTCAATCACAGGAGTGATCACTCGCTCTACGATTTTTCGCACATAACCAGATGTTTGTCTACCACCAACGACAGCGATCATTTTTCGTTTCATCAGCGAAAGATCCCCTTGATAAAATAATAAGATTGGGGGATTTGCCAAATGAAGCAATTGTGAAGGGTAGATAGGATCAAGAAAAGTTATGTATGGATTCTCTCCTATTCTATTCCGCCAAGTATAGTTGATCTGGCTCCAATAGTCATAAAAAATTGCTCTAGAGCGATTGAAGTGCGAAACTGTCAACATATCATCAACCGACAACCATTCTTTCTTTTCACTCAATAGATGACGGATCACACGCCATTTTTGCTCTCCGCTCAGTCCTTTGACCAATGCCAACTTTGTAATAAATTCATTGTATATAACCATAAAGCGCCACCTTTTCTAATCTTTTTTATAAGATACGTGAAAAGTGGCGCATCGCTTATGATAAATATTGTTTGACTGGTGCAAAACTTTTACGATGGATTGGCGTGATGCCATGTTGTGCTAATCCTAACAGGTGTTCTTTTGTTCCATAACCTGCATTCTTGGCAAAACCATAGCCAGGATATTGTAACTCGTATTCGTTCATCAAACGGTCGCGATAGACTTTTGCAATGATACTTGCAGCAGCAATCGAAATTGAACGGGCATCTCCTTTGATCAATTTATTTTGTGCAATCGGCAGATCTAAAGTCATCGCATCAATCAATAAATACGTAGGTTCTGGTGTCAATTCTTTAACAGCTTCACACATCGCTAATTTACTTGCTTCGTAAATATTGACACGATCGATCGTCTGCTCATCGATCACACCAATCCCGATGGAGAGGGCTTTTTCTTGAATCTGTTCATACAGTTCTTCACGTTTTTTTTCAGATAATTGCTTGGAATCGTTCAATCCGTAAATCTCTACACCTTTAGGTAAAATAACAGCTGCGGCTACAACAGGGCCAGCCAAGGGGCCTCTTCCTACCTCGTCGATCCCTGCAATCAGGTCATACCCTTGAGCGTATCCTTCATTTTCGTAGAAGGACATCGTCTCATATTTTTCACGAAGCAAAGCTTCCTTTGCTAAGCGTTTTTCAAAAGAGCTTAACGCTTGTTGGACACCTTTTCTTGTGTCTAATCTTAGTTGTGTGACTATCGGATCATCAAGCGTTGTGAGTTGTTTCAGTTTTTCTTTGATACTCTGGATCGATTCACTCATGAGTAGTCTCTTCCATTTCTTCACAACGATCTAACGTATAGCGACCAAGTTTCCCTTGGCGGATATCAAAAACGACTAGCTCGCTCCCACGGTCATAATCTTGGCGATATCCTCTCCGTTCCGTGATCGTCATCAATAACTCAGGTGCAACTTGTTGCTCTTCTTCTATTGATAGTCCATAACGTTCGCTGATTTTATTAGGGTAGTAACGGGCAAAGAAATCTAAGCCGTAAATTGCTAGATCATCAAGGTGTACCAATTGGTCTTTGATTGCACCAGTCAAGGCTAGTTTTTTACCGATTTCTTCATCTTCAAACTTAGGCCATAAAATACCCGGTGTATCTAATAGTTCTAATTCACTTCCTAAACGAAGCCATTGTTGCCCTTTCGTTACCCCAGGCTTATTCCCTGTTTGTGCAATCTTTTTGCCCACTAAACGATTCATCAATGTCGATTTTCCTACATTAGGAATTCCTAGGACCATCGCGCGGATTGCTCGAGGTTTGATGCCACGAGCTGCGTCTCTTTCGCGCTTTTCTTTCAGTGCTTCTTTTGCTGCAGGGATCAACGCTTTGATTCCTTTACTTTCTTGAGCGGTGATTGCTAAGGCTTGATGTCCTTGCTTTCTAAAGTATTGTTGCCATAATTTTGTTTGTTGCGGATCCGCTAGATCAGCTTTATTCAATAAAACAAGTCTTGGTTTTTGTTGGATGATTTGATCTAACATTGGATTACGTGAAGACAAAGGTAGTCGTGCATCAACTAACTCAAAGACGATATCAACATATTTCATCTTTTCTGAAACTTCACGTCTAGCTTTCGCCATATGTCCTGGGAACCATTGAATAGTCATTGGTGTTTCCTCCTCTAAAACTTAAAATCTAAAAAAGTTGCTCTTTACTTATACAGTACTTGAATGAACTACACTTCTAGGAGTATACAAGAAAAAAACTAAAAATCAAACGGCTTATTCTCAAGTTTCTTCATTTTGCAACTTTCTAAGAATTTTTTTCTCATTATCGAGCAACCATTGAATATCTTGCTCATATTTTTTTAGATGGCCTTGTTGTATATTTTTTTGAAAATTTGCTTCCCCGCGACTCGCTGCTTTAGTGATGAAGTCCATCATATAAGAAAGTCGCTCGATCATCGTAGGAATCAAATTTGGATACTCGGACTCATCTAGTCTGTATGCTTCAATAAATTTTTTTAAACGATGACACGTTTCATCCGTGATTGGATCTCCTTGATTCATCTCTAAAGGTACCCAGCGATAGGCGGCATAGCTTACATCCCAGATTCTTGATCCTGGTGTGATCGTGTCAAAATCAATGATACCAATGGCTATACCATTTTTCGTTGTCACATTGTATGGCGCAAAATCATTGTGACACATTACCTCACGCTCTCCGAACGAATGTAGCATCCACGGTTCTGTGCCACTTAAAGAAGTAAGGTATCCTTGATTCTGGTCGTGGAAATCTCTTAACAACCGACCTGCTGAACAAATGGCACTGTCCGTCAACAATTGAGGAGGCAAAGGATAATCATAGACCTCACCTGCGAGATAAGATACCACTTCATTTCCTTGCTCATCATAGCCTAGTGGTTCTGGCACATAAGTTACACCTTGGTTCCTGAGGTAACTTAAAAATTTTTGGACCTCCTCCGACCAGACTTTCTTAGGACGAATCACTTGCTCTTCTTGGATCACTACACCGTCTCTTCCTTTTGGTTTCTTTTCGATCATCTAGCTCCTCGCTTTCGACTCTTTTCTTCAGTTTACCATATCGCTTCCACCTCATGTTCTAAAAATTGAAAGAGAGACATCCGTTCAATAAGCAGGTTTCTATTTGTTAAAGTCAATCAAGGAGAATGTTGGCTATCCTAGAAATATTTACCATTGAACCAAGTCTTCTATTTTATAGTTATCTCAGAAGGCGTACCGACATATGATGCGAAACACTGGAGAAGTGAATCCATGCTTATTCAGATCGTAAACTGGACAAAAATATTTGATGAGGATGGAATACCTTAACAGAGTAAACTCCTTTGTCCGATCCAGCCACAAGAGGAATACTTCATATTTCTGATTCCTAACCGATCTTTTGACATACATCATGAGTCAGTTTTAGGAAAGGTCAAACGATCAATCAGCCAACGTTAGAAAGCAATCAATGTAAAAAAGAACTTGCATAGTAATGAAAAAAGTAAGCTCCGTAAAACAATCGACTGAACGATTCGTTTCATGAAGCTTACTTTTTAACCTGATCCGACTCGAAGTATACAGCTCGTTGACAAGAAGATTCACCTGATTTCTAAAAGTTTTTTAGAAGATTTTTATTTTGCCACACTTACCTTCACTAACCATAGAACTCCTTCATTTGTCCTCATACAGCTATTTTTGAATACTTCTTGCAATACGCTTTATTTTTTATAATTCACACTGATTTTATTCACTTTTGTAAACATATCTAAATCTACTTCAATCAGTCCATCATGTACTAATTTCCGCTGATTGACATCAGAATCAGCAGTCTTATATAAATCAAGGTTTACAAATCCTTCTTGATTACTTCCGTCAACATAGTAGCCAACATATTCACTGTCTTTAGGTATAGTAAAAAGAACAGTCATTTTCTTGTCTTTGAGGGTAATATCTTTGATGTCTTCTTTGTTAAAGAGCGCTACCTCTTCTGAATCGGCGTTTTCAACTGCATTCAAGACAATCGTCGGTTGCTTAGAAAATGAAAAAAATAAAAGCGACATGACTGAAACAATCGAACAAAGTGCTACTACATAAAACAATTTTCCTCGCTTTTTTTTCTGATTCACCGCCATTTCTTTAGTAGTATCAATCATCGTCTCAGTCATAGTAGAATTTTCCAATAGTTCGTCTAAAGACACACCTAAGCTGGTCGATATTTCCACTAGTGTATGTATGTCTGGGTAATTTCTGCCGATTTCCCAATTAGAAATAGCTGAACGACTAACATTTAATCTCTTTGCCAATTCTTCCTGTGTAATTCCTGCTTGATGCCTTTTTTCTTTTAATATTTTACCAAAATCCACAACATCGCCTCCTTATTCTATCTCTCATTATAACCATTTCATAAAAGAACTTAAAAGCGAATTATTGAAACGAATCGATATATTTCCGATTATTCGATGTCACAATCTGTGACACCTTGTAAAACTAGGATTCTTGCTATTGAAAATGTGTAACAAAACACTTATTATCAAGAGGTGAACGTTCACTAAAAAATAACAAAAAAGGAGTACTTATGAAAAAATTATTTTTGTTCTCTACTATTTTCTTATTATTTGGTTTGTCCACTCCACAACAGTCAGTAGATGCAGATCAATTAAGTGTTGAAGCCACAAATACAGAAGCAAGTTTAATCAACTTGACCCCTTCATTGATCAGAGGAGCCAATGTGCCAACGGCAAACTGGAACGTAGCTTCGTCAGGACGTTGTTCAATATCTGGCACTTATAGTGGCAAATATTATTTATATTCTAACTACAATATATTAGGAAGAAATACGTATAATTATTACTTCCACAATCAAGGTCGTGGAACCTTAGAAATTCGAATGAGAAATTCAGTCAACCATGCCGTCTTAAAAACACATTTCGTTCCAGCGAACTCTACGATTTCTAGTACTCTTAGTATGACAGATCAAAGTTCAAGATTTTATTACGAATTTTATAGTACTGTTGATTATACTTTTAGCGGATACGTCCAATAAAATAAAAAATTCTTCCCCAAGTTAAATACTTTGACAACGCTTACCGACGAGCGCATGATAGAGGAAAATTGAAAGGAGCTGTAGCAAGATGAACACAATGGTTTTTGTCAATTTCCCTGTGCAAGATGTTGGTCGCTCAGTCGAATTCTATACAAAATTAGGATTCAAACAAAATAAAGAATTTTCAACTGAGGAAGCAAGCGCAATGGTTTGGGATGACACATTTTGGGTGATGCTCTTGACACATGACTTTTACAAAAAATTCTTAAAAAACAAAGAAATCGCAGACACAAAAAAAATGAGCGGTGCACTGATTGCTTTTAGTTTAGCAAATGCTGCAGAAGTCAAACGTTTTGGTGAAATTGCAAAAGAAAATGGTGGTAGCTACCATACAGTCGAGATGGGAATACCGGAAGAAGAAATGTATTCTCTTGAAGTACAAGATCCTGATGGAAACACATTGGAACCAATGTGGATGAAAATATAATCAAAAAAAGAAGACTTTCCAACATGTTGCTATTGGGAAGTCTTCTTTTATTTTACCTGATCCATTTGATTTCATTTAATGGGTAATACACAAATCTCGCTTTTCCTAAAATTTCATCTCTAGATATTGTTCCAAATGAACGACTATCTTTTGACACACGACGATTATCCCCCAAAACAAAATAGCTATCTTCAGGTAATTCTGTATATCCTGTCAACTCTTCCAAGGTAAAATCGGTAGTATAAGGTGCATTTTCATGGTCCGAACGGATATTTTTACTTAAATAAGGTTCTTCGACTGGCTGTCCGTTGATTTTTAGTTGGTCCTTTTCATAACTAATAGTTTCTCCCGGTAGACCAATGACTCTCTTGATATAGATCGTGCCATCTGAAAGTTGGAAAACGACTACATCAAATCTTCTGATTTCAGAGAATTTTTCCATAACGACCATATCACCTTGCTTAAGGACATTCTCCATCGAGTTTCCTTCCACTGGTACTGGGATCAATATAAATCCCCGTAAAATAAATGCAATCACTATGGAACAAAGTAAAAATTTAATAAATAACCAAAAACGGTCAATATAACGCTGCTTTTTTGTCAAAGCCCATCAATCCATCCCTCGTAAAATCTTAACCTATTATCCTCATTATATAGAATAACTACAGAAAAAGCGAATGGTTCAATAATCATTTACAGATAGATGCGAAAAAAGACGGACATATGTACGATGCTTTAGAAATAATTGAATAGGCCAAAATCACTGTATCAAATAGGACTATTCAAAAATATTGTCTAAGCAGTACTTGTCTCGTCTTTTTTAAGTCATACCCTTCATACCAGATCCATTGTTCAGGCGAGATGATTATTCTCTAGATAATGATCCCAAGCTGTATCAAAGATATCCATAGAGGGCAAATAATCAACATTCATTTCTAAATAATCAGAGATTTCTTCATAACTCGTACTATGTTTTGGAAACTGGATATCTTTTCCAGCTTCGGTTGCAAACGTTGATAACGCATCGGAAGATTTCCCTCCACGAAGAGTCATCAGATAGTGATAGAAGCTGCGATTCATTGATTTCCCTCCCAATTGTCAGCAATAAATGCCGCACGACGCGCATGATTACGCTCAAAGTTCTCAGGATTTTTTTTGTAGTAATCTTGATGTTCATCTTCTGCTAAATAGAAGGTCTCCGCTGGCTCAATCGTCGTAACGATGGGATCACTAAAGCGACCACTTTCTGCAAGTTGTTGTTTGCTTTTTTCAGCTTTTTGACGTTGTTCTTCTGTAGTATAAAAAATCACAGGTCGGTAATTGTCGCCTCGGTCTTCGAATTGACCAAAAGCGTCCGTAGGATCTGTTTGTTGCCAATAAAGCTCAAGTAATGCCTCGTATGAGATCAATTCAGGATCATACAAGATTTCTACTGCTTCAGTATGTCCTGTTGTTTTGGCTTTCACTTGTTCATACGTTGGATTTGGCACATGCCCACCAGTATAACCGGACATGATCGTGTGGATGCCAGGTAATGTGTCAAAAGGCTGGATCATGCACCAAAAACAACCTCCTGCAAATATTGCTCGTTCCATTGTTGATTCCTCCCTTACTCTCGAGATATCACTTAATTAGTACTAGATTCGGTCGTTTCTTCCGTCGTTGAGGAATCTTTTGGTAAATACAAACTAAAGCGAATATCATCGTTGACTAAATCAATTTTGTCCGCTTTGATGTACATTCCATTTTGCATACGGAATTGGTCTAATCGTAACATGATCGTTAAATCGTCGGTATTGATCTCGATCCATTCAGGTAGTTTGTAATTTCGCTTGATCATATTCATCACATCTTTGATCGGCAGATTCAATGTACCGAACGATAGACTTTTTGCTTTTAACTGAACATTACCATTTTCCATTACATACGGATCAAAATACAAGTAAAAGTCGATAGGGAATCCTAACACTTCAAACGTCCCATTAAGCAATGCTTCATTTTCTAAATAAAATTTGTACTTGATATCTTGTCCTTCTTGGAAATCTGTCAAGAAAAAGCTGATCAGTTGGTTGACTTTTTCTTTTTGAGTATTGATCGTCAATACTGGATCGCCTTGTCTTTCTGTAATTGCTGGTACTTCTGGCAAATCAGGTTCACGATTGGCGAATATCCGCGTACCCAAGAAAATCGTCGAACCAATGATCAGGCCTAATAAAATCAGAAATGCGTATTTCCAGTAGTTATGCCTTTTGTTTTTTTCAACTGTTGAACTACGTTTATCCATCCTTGTTTCCCTCCTTGACCAACCATTTTTCATGCGTTTCGATCAATTGATCTCTCACAGCATTAGCCATCAATTGATAGCCTAAGTTATTAGGATGAAAATGATCTTCTTCATATAACACATTATTTTTCGTCCCGTTCGAACTATCACTAGAAGCTGACTGATCAGAAGCTTCCGTAATTCCGACCTCTTGATTTAATCCTTGATACAATAGATCATTGATCGGGATAAAATAGCTATTTTCTGCTTCATTTACTACTTGCTGTGTTCCTTCATTCCAGTTATCCACAATCGTTTGCATATCCGTGATCTCAGGGAAGTTCAAATAAAATGGATTGTAGATCCCTAAAATATAAATAGGTACCTCTTTATTTAACCCTCGTATCTCTTCGATGATGGCTTGGACGTTTTCTTGATATTTCTTGATTGGTTTATTGAATGAACGGATACTGATACCAAAAAGGTTATTTTGGATCACTTTCATTAAATCATTCCCACCAACAGTCAAGGTAATAATGTCTGCGGTTTCGATATTCTTTTGGATTTCTTCATTGCTTTTCAATCTTTTTAATATTTGATCACTTCGTTCGCCATTTACACCATAGTTTTCAATTTCAATGGCTGTCAAACCGTATCTTTCTTTTATGTCATTTGCGACTAACGGAACAAAACCACCTTGTTTCGTCTGGTCGCCTACTCCTTCAGTCAATGAATCGCCAATTGCTACATAGTGTAACTTTTCCTTTTGATTGCTTTCAGAAGTAACCGATGCTGCCGGTTTTAACAAAGGCTGTGCTTTCGGCACGCTCAAAGAGAGTCCGACAAAGAGAAGAACTGCAGTGAACAAAGGGATCAAAACAAGCAACCACTGTTGTTTCATTCGTTTCATTGTTTCACCTCTAGACCATGATTGTTTCTTATATTACCAAAATTCCAATTAAAAAAATAGCCCTTTTCTGAAAAAAAGAAAGAGGCTGTTTCTCATCTGCTAAAGGAAGTGGAGCATCTCAAAATGTCTTTTCCTCCTCACTTCCTTATGCTAGTAGCACTTGAACGAAAAAAGACAGATCACAAAAAACACGTTTTATTTGTCTTCACATGATCTGTCCTTCTATTCCTTATTTTACATTCATCAATCGGTATAATACATGATTGCAAAAGCATTTTCCCCTGTATGGGTAGCAATCACTGGATTTGTATGCAATACTGGGATGTCCATATCGGGAAACAATTGTTTCAAGCCTTCTTCAAACTCTCGAGCAAGCTCTGTGGCACCTGCATGTGAGATACCGATCTGGCGAACGTTCGGTAGAGCCTTCAGTTCTTTCTTCAAGCCATCGAACCACTTGTCGAAAGTCTTTTTCCCACGACCTTTTGTCACAGGAATCAGCTCTGAATGAGCAAAGTTCATCACCACACGAATGTTTAACATACTTGATAGTAAACCAGTTGCACGACTGATTCTTCCACCTTTTACTAAGTTATCCAATGTGGAGATACCGATATAAAGTTTTGTATTATTTTTGATCTTCTCGATTTCAGCAAGGATCTCTTCTGCTGATTTACCTTCTTTGGCCATTTCAGCCGCACGAATCACTTGGAAAGATAAACCTTGGTCAGTCGTATCACTATCAATGACTGTGACGTTTGTTTTCGTTAAGTTGCTTGCTTGTCTTGCAGCTTCAACCGTTCCACTTAACCCTTTCGTCATATGGATGGAAATCACTTCACTACCATCTTGTCCTAATTCATCATACGTTGAAATGAATTCGCCGATCGGCGGTTGACTTGTTTTAGGTAATGATTTTGATTTAGCCATCATTTCCATGAATTTCTCTCCGCCTAGTTGATCGTCATCAGGATATACAACGCCATCGATCATAATTGATAATGGCATAACATGAATATTCAAATGATCCCGTACTGCTTTTTCCATTGTACAAGAAGAATCTGTTACTATTTTTACGTTTGTCATTATTTCACACTCTTTCTTTCACAAAGTGCCTAGCATTTTTCAGGCAGGTCCACTTTCAGTATACCAAAGAACTTCTGTTTTTTCATCAAATTCAGTTATAAACAAATTTAAAATAAATTGTTTGTTATGATAACATGGTTCTACTCAGTTTTCTTTATCTGTTCTACTTTTTTTGATGGAACGACAAAATAAGCAGAAGAAACCTGAATGATAAAAAATCCATTTCGGTTTCTTCCGCTTTGAATCTATAGGTTCAACGAGACATTATATCTCTTCTGTTGTGTGTTCTTCTTTACGTTTATACGTCTCAAACTGATGTGCATAACTATTTTTTTCATCTATTTCTCCCGGACTGATATTGATCAATGACCATGCTTGCCAGTCTACAGCAGGAAAATACGTATCTCCTTCGAAAGAGTGATGGATCACCGTACGATACAAAATTGTGCAGTAAGGTAAAAATTCTTCATAGATTGCTGACCCTCCAGCAACAAATAAAATTCCATCTGCTTCTTTTTCATAAGCTAATACTTCATTGACATCATGCATCACTAGTACGCCCTCGGCTGTAAACTCACGGTCTCTTGTCAAAACAATCGTTTGACGATTAGGTAGTGGCTTACCGCCCATCCCCATAAATGTTTTTCGTCCCATGATCAATACATTCGCTTCAGTCATTTGCTTAAAAAATTTCAAATCATTCGGCAAATGCCAAGGAAGTCTATCTTCTTTTCCGATCAGGCCATTTTCATCTTGTGCCCAGATTGCAGCGAACATTTTCTCATCCTTTCTTAGACCGCGATAGGTGCCTTTATTGAAGGATGCGGCTCATATCCTTCAACATTGATATCATCCATTTCAAAATCAAACACAGAGTTTTTTTCTGTATTCAATACTAGTTTCGGAAATGGACGAACTTCACGAGACAATTGTTCTTTCATTTGTTCTACGTGATTTGAGTAAAGATGCGCATCGCCTAAAGTATGGATAAATTCACCAACTTCTAATCCCGTTTCATGGGCAATCAGATGTGTCAATAAAGCATAGCTAGCAATATTGAACGGGACACCTAAAAACACGTCAGCACTTCTTTGATACAGCTGGCAACTTAGTTTATTGTCATTTACATAGAATTGAAACATCGTGTGGCAAGGAGGTAAAGCCATACTTGGCACATCTTCTGGATTCCATGCTGAGACGATCAGTCGTCTTGAATCAGGTGTCTGCTTGATAGCTTCGATCACTTCTTTGATTTGATCGATGAAACTACCTTCTTTTGTTTCCCAATGACGCCATTGATAGCCATAAATATGACCAAGATCTCCATGTTTTTCTGCAAATTCTTCATCTGCCACTATCTTTTCACAGAATTTCTTGCTTTCTTCTTGATAAACTTTATTGAATTCTGGATCAGTCAAACTACGATGGCCAAAATCTGTCATATCCGGCCCTTGATAGTCCTCACTTTTGATGTACCGTTCAAATGCCCATTCATCCCAAATATGGTTATTATTTTGTAAAAGATAACGGATATTCGTGTCTCCTTTTAAAAACCATAATAATTCGCTTTTGATCAAACCAAAAGGTACACGTTTTGTCGTCAATAACGGAAAGCCTTTTTGCAGGTCAAATCGCATTTGATAACCGAATAAACTAAATGTTCCTGTTCCCGTACGATCACCTTTTACATGTCCTTCAGATAACAACTTTTTCCCTAGATCAAGATATGCTTGCTCCATCTTTTCCCTCCTAATTATCTGCCCATTCACTTAAATATTCCCAACGTGACATTTTTTCTTCCAGCAGTTCCTCAGTTGTGGTTACTTCTTTTTGTAATTCTTGCAATCGTGTGAAATCATCCCCTTGATGGTTCATCTCCTCTTGCAATTCATCCAAACGATTCTCTAGTTCCGCAATCTCATCTTCGATTGTTGCCCATTCTTTCTGTTCCATATAAGAAAGCTTTTTCTTTGGCTCAGATTTTTTTTCTTCTATCTTAGCTTTGACTTTTTCTGGTTGAATCTGTTGATCTTCTTTGCGTTTGGCTAAATAGCTAGACATATCGCCATAATAAAGCTCTTGTTTGCCATCTCCTAGAAAAACTAACAGTTTATCAACTACCTTATCTAAGAAATAACGGTCATGAGAAACGGTGATCACCGCTCCAGGGAATGTCCGGAAATAATCTTCCAAGATCGTTAAAGTAGCGATATCTAAGTCATTGGTTGGCTCATCCAGCAATAGAACATTTGGTTGCTGGATCAATAATTTGAGTAAATATAAACGACGCTTTTCCCCACCAGATAGTTTACGGATTAGTGTTCCGTGCATGAATCTAGGAAACAAGAACCGCTCCAAAAGTTCGGCGACACCGATTTGCGTTCCATCCGCAGTTTGGACTTCTTCTGCCGCTTCTTGCAGATAAGCAATCATTCGTTTGTCCGGAGACATTTTTTCATTTTCCTGTGTATAGTAAGCTAATCGAACAGTTTCGCCAATCGTATAGATGCCACTATCTAAGGATAATTTCCCTGCTAAGATATTTAACAACGTTGACTTTCCAGCACCGTTCTCTCCAGTGATTCCAAGACGCTCTCTTGATTGGATCAATAGATCCAAGTGTTGAAGCAAAGGTTTTCCTTCAATCGAATACGAACCATCCTTGATCTCGATCACTTTTTTACCTAAACGTTGTGTCGCGATATTGAGTTCGATATCCGTATCATGATTGACTTGATATAAGTTTTCTTTTAAATCTTCAAAGCGATTGATACGTGCTTGCTGTTTCGTCCCACGAGCTTGTACTCCCGCTCGCATCCAAGAAAGCTCCTGCTTATACAGGCGTTTACGCTTTTCTTCTTGTTCGACTTCGACACGATCTCGCTCGGCTTTTTCAATAAGATAAGCTTCATAATTGCCTTTATATTCATAAAGATTCCCAAAGGCAAGTTCAAAGATCCGATTCGTGACACGATCTAAGAAATAACGATCATGGGTAACCATCAATAAGGCACCACGATATTGTTTCAAGTAAGATTCCAACCATTCGATCGCTGCATAATCTAAGTGGTTTGTCGGCTCGTCAAGTAATAAAAGATCAGGTTCATCGATCAAAACCTGTGCTAAGCTGACACGTTTTTTTTGTCCACCCGAAAGCTCACCGATTTTCTTTTCTAATTGGCTGATCCCTAGTTTTTGCAAAATGATCTTGGCATTTGTATCCGTCGTCCAAGCGTCCTCTTTATTCATTCGCTCTTCTGCCAATGCGTAGCGTTTTTGGACTGCTTCATCATCGCCATTTTCAGCTAATGCAATCAAGGCTTCCTCATAGAGTCGTACAGTCTGGATCAATGGACTATTTCCTTGAAAAACAGCTTGTAAGACCGTATCATTTTCTGCAAATGAATCGGTTTGTGATAAATAACCGATACGGTAATCATTCGGATAAAAAACTGTCTGCTGATCACCATCTCCACTGTCAAGTCCAGCGATGATATTCAAAAGACTTGTTTTACCAGTTCCATTGGTTCCAATCAAACCGATGCGATCATGTTCATGGATCAAAAAGGAGATCTGATTAAATAATTCTTTTTCTCCATATGTTTTTTTGAGGTCAGTTATTTTTAGCTCTTTCACCAGTACTCCCCCCTTATCTTGGATATTGTAACATAAAACAATTGTTTAAAAGATAGTTTTTTTCGAATATTCTTTTTTTTAGGTAGCATTGAAGATACGTGTTCTTTCACTTCATATCACCAAATACACAGGATTCAAAAACCTGACTTCCAGAATGGACTTAATTATTAAGGTTAAACGACTTCTGTCACAATCTCAAAAAAAAGAGGAGCTGTGCTTTGTCACAACTTCCTCTTTTGGTCTTGTTTCAATTGAAATTTCTTTGCTTTCGCTTGGAACGCAAAGCGAAATGAAAAACGATCTGTCGGCTGATTCATTGTATAGGACTCCAACAGATTGATATTTCGTCTATATTGATTCGCAGAAAAAGTCGTGATCGTTTCTGCGACTTCATATTCATCAATGACTTTTCTTTCTAAATAATAACCTCTAAGCATCTTCTTCGTAAACAAACGATCTTGTTGGATCATCCAAGTGGAAATCAGATTACCACTCATCATCCGAATCCCCTGAGCTTTTCGTTGTTCGATAAAGAATCCGATCATCGTATCATCATAAACGTCTGTTAGATTCTCCAAACTTTCGATGATCAATTGCGTATTCTTTTGATACGTTTCTCGAATTTCCTGAATGTCTTTATCAGAGATCATCGTTTGGCGATCACTTTGCCGTCTTTGCCAAAACATTTTGGGGTGGAGAACGATCCGCATCAATCGGCGTACCACAATAAACCAAAATCCAATGAATGACAAAATTTGACTTGTGATCGACTGTTCAAAGTTAGCTAAGAATCTTGAATAAAAGCGATAGCCATTAGAAGACAACTTCCCAGAACGATATCTTTCGTCCAAGCCATCTCGCTCAATCGATAAAATCAACGCTTGGATTTCTTGGACTTCTTGCTTTTCATCTCCACTCAAATCAGATAAATAAAGCTCACTGATTCTTTCTTGATAAGTCTCAATCACTGCTTCTATCGCTAAATAAGCTTTTGATCCTGGTTCTTCCGCTTCTTTTTCTAAGCGTAGTGTTTCAATCACTTCTTCCAAGATCATCAAAGCTTTTAAATCAGTTGTCGCTGCTTCTTCTGTTTCAGTCAACATTGGCAATACAATGATCCCGATAATCAACGTGACCAAAATAACCCCTGCCGTTAAAAATAAGAGCAATGATCGTTGATTGAATGCCATTTGATTGATCGTGAATGGTAAAATAAAAATAGTCGCTAAACTGACTGTTCCTTTTACGCCCCCGAAGGTTAAGATCAAGACTTCATTCAGTTGTTTTTTGAAGCTTTGAAAACCACCCTTAAACATATAAAATAAGCTGATTGAAATGAAGCGTATGACGAACAGCATGATTGAAACCAATAAAATGATCATTAGCAACAAACTATTCGAATACAGTCCATCTCCCCAAACAGGTGTAAAGACTTGTGTCAGTTCAATTCCTAAAAATATAAATACCAGCGCATTCAATGTGAAGGCAATCGTTGTCCATGTACTATTCGATAAAGTTGACAACTCCGCATCAAAGACTGAGATTTTTTTAAATCCTGAGGCTTGTAATACCCCTGCAACCACTGCTGCAATAATTCCTGAAACATGAAAGACTTCGGCTAAAACATACGCTAAGAAAGGCAACAACAATTCAATCAATAAGTAGCCTGTTACGTCACGTGCCGATGCTTTCTCGATCAAACCAATGATTTTTCTTTTTACCCAGACAAGCAAAAAGCCGACTACCGCCCCGCCAATACTTGATAAAATCAGTGTAACGCCTGCATTTACCGCAGAGAACGTCCCAGTGATCAAAGCAGCTAAGGCAAATTGGAAGGCTGTTACGCCAGAAGCATCGTTCAGTAACCCTTCACCTTCTAAAATATGCATGGCTTTTTTCGGAATGTTCACACGATTGGAAAGCGAACTGACTGCCACCGCATCTGTCGGACCTAGTGCTGCACCAAAAGCGAAACACGCGGCTAAAGGGACACTGGGCAACAGAAACGATAACGTTGCTCCAACGCCAATCAAAGTCAAGATCACCCCACCAAAAGCGAGAAACAATATCGTATCGAAATTTTTCAGGATCGAGGCGATATCCGCTTTTTCTCCTTCTCTAAAAAGCAAGGGGGCGATGATCATCACTAAAAATAATTCAGGTTCAAAATTGATGGATTCACCCCATTCGGTCAAGCCTAAAACCACGCCAAGAAATATTTGGATCAGTGGTGCAGGGATCATTGGCAAGATACGACTTGCTATGTTGGATAGCGTGATCGTGACTGCAAAAACAATCACTAACTCTGCAAATTCCATGCTTGATCCCCTTTATTTTTTATTTTGTGCAAGAACTTTCAAATATTGCTCTTTTTTCTTTAAAATTTTGTTTTCAACAATTTCCGCTTGGGTCACCCGACCGTCTAACTCACATTGCACACGTTTTGATTCTAAACGGAGCAATTCGTGTTTCAAGCGTCCCAATTGACGATACATCAAGATATTCCTTTTACGCAACTTACATAAGATCTGGCGACGATCTTCCATTGAAAAAGTACCATAGTGATCAACCAGTCGTTTCTTTTGTTCTTCAAAACTCTCTCTCATTTTCAAGATCTCCTATATTCAAACTGCACCAATTATAGCAAAAAGTTTTTAGAATGCAACTAAAACCTTTTTACTTTTAGGATGAAGTATTCGTTTCAATTCCAGAAACTCATTCTAGTCCAATCACTATAAAATATCAACTGTAATCATAAAATAAAGACAAAAGAAAAACACATGCAAAACCCATTCAAAAGTTTTACATGTGCTATTTTTAAACGTCATTCGCTCTTATTCGAAATATTCGCCATAAACATCGTCAACACGTTGTTCTGGGTTGATCACAATGTATAAGTTACCAGTTTTTTCACTGATTTTTGTTGATTGATATTGATTATCTAATCCCTCTGTTCCTTTGTCCAAGTAAGGGAAGTATACTAGATCAGGTGTACCATTGCGATACAAGATTTCCATACGTTCAATATCTTCATATTTCAAAGCACGATTGAACATACCCATTTCCAAACCACCTAGATTGATATCATGAGTAGCTACTGAATCTCCCTCATGGAAGATTTCGATTTTAAAACCGGCACATGGATGGATCTCGATAAATTCACTTCCATTGATACGACCAAAACTTGTTGTGATTTGTTTGATCCAAAGGTCGCCGATGTGACGACGATTGATCGTCCATGTTTCGCCGTTACGGAAATAAAATTTTAGCGCTGTCATTTCTTTGCTCATTAAAAAAATCTCCTTTTTTGACGCATTATATTCTGTTTCATTACTAGTTTAGCATAAAACAACAAAAGCGGTCATCTCTCATGTTTGCTTTTCTGTCAGCTTTTTTGATAACAATCCTCCTCTAAAAGAGAAAAGGGACATGAGAAACATCCTACAAAAAAGCCAAACGCTTCTATAGATAACTCTCATGCCCTTACTTTAGACATGTCAGTATATGATTAGCCCACCAATCAGACGTAATTAGTGATTGTCACGATTTTGTTGACTAACCTTGTTGCTCTTTCAGATAGGTTAATAATGCAGCTTGTTCATTCTGTACCAGTCCGTTCACTACCGCTGACTCCGCAAGTGCTAACGCTTCACTGACCCATTTACCTGGTTTTTTCTCAGTCGTAGCTAATAACACCTTGCCATCAATCGCCAACTCACTCATTGTCTTGATAGGAAGTGCATGATAAATGTCTAGCACAGTTGTTGTGTCAGGGGTTTGTTGGAAGTAAATCATCAATTCTTCCACATCCAACGATGCGTCTTTTCCAAGATGATAGATCTCCAATGGTGTTAATCGTCGTTCTTGTCGCTTCGCCAATCCTTTGACCAAACGTTGGACTTCTCGAATCATTTGGTTGGAACATTTCCATGCTTTTAAGAAAGGTGCCACCTCTTGCTCAGATCGACCGAGTTGGTTGAGTAATAATGCCCAAGCTTGACTTTCTTTTTTTAATGGCATAGATGGTAAATCGGCAAATCTTAGTAATGCCTCACCATCTTCTTTTAATTGTGGACAATAGATGTAACATTTTGTTTCAACAAATGCCGTCAAGCCGTTTTTACGAAAATCCCCTAAAAGCATTTTGATAAATTCAACATTCATTCGCTCAACGGAAATTTTTTCCAGCAACGCATGATTGTCTTCGATCGCCTTGGCCGTTTCTTCTTCCAATTTGAACCCTAACTGACTCACAAAACGAAGCCCACGCATCATTCGTAAAGCATCTTCATGAAATCGCTCAAAAGGTCGTCCAACTGCTCGTAAGACGTGATTTTCTAAATCAGTTAACCCGTCGAATAAATCAATGATCTCACCATCTTCTTTCAGAGCGAAAGCATTGATCGTGAAGTCTCTGCGCTTTAGATCCTCTTCTAGTGTACGAACAAATGAAACACTATCAGGACGCCGATAATCTTGATACGTCGATTCCGTACGAAATGTCGTGATCTCATATTGCTCCTCTTCATGCAAGACGAGAACCGTTCCATGTTCGATCCCGATATCGATCGTTTTTGGAAACAACTGCTTGATTTCTTCTGGAAACGCACTAGTAGCAATATCTACATCATGAATTTTTTGTCCGAGTAACGTGTCCCGCACACTACCACCAACAAAGTACGCCTCAAATCCAGCTGCTTCAATTTTTCTTATTACTGGAATTGCTTTTTTATATTCGATCGGTAATTCATTTAGTCTCATTTTTACTCCTTCTATCCTCTCACTGTTCCTCATCTTTTCGGGCAAAACGATGATGGTCCCTTCGATTGAACTTCTCCATATTTTTTTCAAATACCGTCGTCAAATCAATTCCTAACGAGTTTGCCATGATCATTGTTACAAATAGAACATCGCCTAATTCTTCTGCCACTGAATTACTAGGTTCTGTTGTTTTTTTACTTTTTTCGCCATATGAATGATTGACCTCTCGTGCCAATTCACCTACTTCTTCGGTCAGACGTGCCATTTGCGCCAATGGCGAAAAATACCCAACTTTAAATTGTTGGATGTACGCATCGACCTCTTCTTGCATACTTTTTAGTGAACGCTCTTCTTTCATTAAGAACCCTCCAATCATCTCTTCCTAAAAAACTTTACAGCAAAACCGCAAGAAGTGCAATTGTGAAAACAAAGAATACATGCTACATTATGTTAGGTATACTTAATAAATTCTTAGCATCAAGCCAACTTGGTCTATTCTATAACTATAAAAATGAAGAACCAGTTTCCTAATCCCTAGGTCTATATCTAGGATTTACCGCTTGTTGCACAATGAATCATATCATATAGTAGAAAGTGGGGATTCGATGACATCATTGAAAACAATGAAAGAAGTTTTTTTTATTATTTTAGGAACAAGTATTTATGCTTTTGGACTAGTCTATTTGAATATCGCAAACCAGCTAGCCGAGGGTGGAGTTTCAGGTATTACCCTGATTTTGCGTGCTCTTTTTCATATCGATCCAGCTTATTCTACTTTATTGATCAATATTCCATTGATCCTACTAGGCGGAAAAATCTTAGGAAAACGTGCGCTCGCGTATACTGTCTTAGGCACTGTCTCGCTTTCTGTCTTCTTATGGATTTGGCAAAGGATTCCCTTACAAATCAACTTAGAGCATGATTTACTGATCGTCTCTTTACTTGCAGGACTGATTGCCGGTGTCGGCAGCGGGATCGTTTATCGTATGGGAGGTACTACAGGAGGAAGTGACATCATCGCTCGGATACTTGAAAAAAATCATGGAATCTCGATGGGACGTTCCCTTTTAGCTTTTGATGTCATCGTTTTACTTGCTTCATTAACTTATATCGATTTGAAGCGGATGATGTACACGTTAATCGCTTCCTATGTATTTAGTCGTGTCATCGATTTTATCCTTGATGGCGGCTACTCTGCCAAAGGGATTCTGGTGGTCTCAAATAAAAGTGAGGAAATTGCACCTTTATTGATGACCGGCTTACAACGTGGTGTCACATTCTTGCATGGAGAAGGTGGCTTTTCTGGTGTCGATAAAAAAATGATCTATATGGTGGTAAGTGCCAGGGAATTAAACGAAGTAAAACGGATCATTCATGAAATTGACGAACATGCCTTTCTTTCAATTCTAAATGTCCATGAAGTAGAAGGAGAAGGCTTTACGTATCTTAAACCACAAACGAGGCGGTTTAAAAAAATAACAGAATGATTTTGAATCAAGCAACCTGATACTGAAGCTTTCTACGTATATAGAATAACGTAGTTCTGCGTACTTCGTGATCAAGGAGTTGCACATGTCTACTTAGAGATATTCTCAGTTCATTCAGAAGTACCTGGGCGATCAGGCGTTTTGTGCTTCCTAAAACCGAATATATGGTGCTCCACAAGCTTACCTTCATGAATAAGCGTGAAAAACGAAAATGGCTCTTCAAATTTTTGGGATTCACGCTTATTTGCCATAGCTGGATACTTATGTCACATCTTTTTTGATCAATGGCTTTATCGTTTCATATTTTTTTTGCACAGAATGAAAGATAGATGAACTATGTGAACTACTCACCACTTAGCTAAACCTACCGGTTTTTAACGCTTGAAGTGGGAGCTTCTTGGGAATAGAGCATACTTGCAAGCGTATTTCTTTACTCACAGCGGTTTCTCTTATTTACCAAGCTATCCCCGTAGTTCCTACGGTTTTTGATGATTGGATCTAAGCTAATCCCATAGAATGTAGTCTTAGACCTTCGGTCAGAATATTGATACTAGCATTGATATCTCGGTCATGATGAACATGACAAACAGGACAAGTCCATTCTCGAATTTCTAGAGATTTCTTGCCGTCTTTGTGTCCACAATTCGAACAGATTTGACTAGATGGGAACCACTTATCCACTTCGATAATATTTCGACCGTACCAGTCAGCTTTGTATTGTAACCTAGTCACAAAACTAGACCATGAAACATCCGAAATACTTTTTGCTAGTTTATGATTACGCAACATACCTTTTGTATTTAAGTCTTCTATACAGATCATATCGTGGTTTTTGATAATCTCTGTGCTCAACTTGTTTAGAAAGTCATTGCGTTGATTCATTACTTTTTCATGTAGTCGTGCTATTTTACGTTTTTGTTTTTGATAATTTCTAGCTTCAAACAGATTGATACCTTTTTGTTTAGCTAATAATGCACGTCTTGACAACTTACGTTGTTCACGTTTTAGTTTTTTTGACATTTTTGACGTGAATTTATTGTTATCAATCTTTTGACCATTAGAAAGGATTGCAAAATCAGTTATACCAAGGTCAATTCCAATAGCGGAATTAGTTTTAGAAAGCTCAGCTATTTCTTCTTTACACAATAAAGAAATATAATATTTACCGCTAGAATGACGTGATATTGTAGCGGATTTGATCAGACCTTTAGGTTGTCTATGGAGCGTAATTTTAACTAACGACTTCAACTTAGGAAGTTTGACAAATTGATTATCAATCAAAGCGATTGTTCCATTTTGATTGTTAGTCGTATAGCTTTGAACTGGATTTTTCTTGCTTTTGAAACGAGGAAATCCGGCGGACTTATCGCGAAAGAAGTTCTTATACGCCTTATCTAGGTTGAGTTGTGCATTTGCTAAAGCAAGACTATCCACTTCTTTCAAGAACGGAAAATCTTGCTTATATTTTGCAGGCGTTGGAAAACTCATTTTTTTAGAGGAATTTTTCCTAGTTTCTTTATAAGCTTTCATTCGGTCATCAAGCATTAGATTGTAGACCTTACGGACACAGCCAAAAGACTTAGCAAAGAAGGTTTCTTGTTCTTCTGTTGGATAGATTCTAAATTTATATGCTTTTAGTCGCTCCATAAAGCTCGCCTGCTTTCTATTTATGATTGTTTTCTTGATTTTGAATATATTTCTTAATCACATCAATTGGTGCTCCACCAGTTGTCAAAAGACAAAAACTTTTTGACCAGAACATTTCTTTCCAAAGAAATTGTTTGATTCTTGGATAATTGCGCTTTATCAAACGTGAACTAGCACTTTTATAGGCATTGATAAATTTTGTCAATTCTGTTTTTGGTTGAGCTTTGAACATAATATGAACGTGGTCTTTATCATGATTCCACTCAACTAAAGTGATGTGATACGATTCTGAGATTCTTTCAAAAGTCGCTTTAGCGTAGTTAGATATTTCATTATCAATTACTTGTCTACGATATTTCGTTACTAAAACAAGGTGATAATAAAGAAGAAATACTGAATGGTTATTTGTGTCTAATTCCATGTTATATCAACTCATTTCTTGTATAGACTGATTTTAACATGAGACAAAATAAAAAAGCAATACGCCTTAGTTGTCGGTCTTCGAGTTACCAACGGTAACCCTCATACCGAACGGCATTCATCACCCACCTATAGAGGATGGGCGACTTCTGCCTAATTCTGTTAAAATATAACTGATAATATTTAAGAGAGCCTATATTACTATCCGAAAATATCACTGGAATCAAATATGTATACATTTCTAACAGATCAACGCACCTTCCAAAAATCTAGAATATGTAAAGATCTCTGGACATTTCGTTCATACGGATCAACCAAAGGAATTTAGGGAAGCGACCAGAGATATTCTGGAACAAATTTGATTATAATAAGCTTTTTAAGAAATTTTGTTATTGAAATCCATTTTTTGTTGATCTAAAAAACTTAATAAAAACTAGGCTTCCTTTACGAATATTACTCGGAAGGAAGCCTAGACTTTATTATATATATTTTCACTATAGATACTTACTTATCATACTGTTACTTTTCCATGGTCAGCTTTCCCCACACTCAGCTCTTACTCTTCTGTGGCGCTTGAAGGATCATGCGGTTCACTTCATCAGATAGTTCAAGAAACGCATCTTTATCGCCTTCTTCTAATGCCTGATCGATCTGTTGGTAAAGCATGTTTAGTTTTGCTGCTTGCTCTTTTTCTTGGAAATAATGCTCGATTAATTCTGTTGATTCTTCGCTGATTGCATCTTCCCATGAGGCTAACGGGTTATCTTCGATGATGGCTAAATATTCTTTCGTTTGCCACGCATTTTCAAAAAGGCATTCGACATAGAGTGGATTTTTCCAATTCAGACGGATTTCGTGGAAGATCTGATCAGTGTCAGTAAATTCCTTTCCATCTAAAAATAGCTTCATCGGCTCACCTTCATAGGAAAGATCGGTGATCTGTAAACCACGTCTTGTTAAGTTTGCACCTTCAACAAAACGCACATTGTGTAAGATTGCTTCATGATTTGCCAGATAGTTCAAAATCCAAAATACTTCTCTACGACTGAAAGAGACATGGTTAACCATCCAAGTTAAGAAATTCTTCTTTTCTTTAACATCAATCAACATATTCATCACCTCTCTGTTAAATCATCTAATAGCGACAATACCTCCATATCCCCTGGTTCATAAGTTAAATATTGTTCCAATAATTCTCGTGTTTTTGCTAATTGGCCCTCTTCACGTAAGAATAAAGCATATTCTTTCAAGAAATCTGGCTCATGATCTAATTCATGGGCTGCTTGTTCATAGTGGACTGCTGCTACCGCAAAATCTTCTAATTGATTATAGGCATGAGCGAGGTTCCATTCTGCATAAGGATTAGCAACTTCTTCCATTTGGTTGACTGTTTGAACAACGTCTTCATAACGTTCTTGATCCAAGTAAAGATTACTCAACGTCAACAATGTCTCATCCTGCTTGTCACCGACATTCAAAGCATCAAGTAATAATTGCTCTGCTTTTTCTGTGTCGTGTAAACGAAACGCATTTTCAGAAGCTAAGTGATAAAGCTCTACTTGGAATGGATTCTCTTTGATACCATCTTCTAAGACTTGTTGTGCTTCTTCGATCATCTCTTCTTCTTGAAGGGCTTGACCTAGATAAAGGTATAAGGATTGATACTGTGGATTCAATTCCCGTAACTCTTGCAAATAATTGATAGCTTTTTCGTTCTCATGTAATTGTAGATTCGTGAACGCTAATTGGAACAAACGATCATCTGTCCGCTCTTCGGCTAAAGCTGCTTCCAGTGGTGGGATTGCTGCTTCAAAATCCCCTTGCATACTCAACGATTGTCCTAAGCGTTCTTGCATGGAAATACTAGAAATTTCTTCTATACCATTTGTTAACAACATTTCGTAAAGTGCAGAAGCTTCATTGAAACGGTCAACTGAAAAATATAATTCAGCCAATGCAAATTGAATCAATGGTTCTTCTGGTAATAGCTTCGCTGCTTCTTTCAATTTTGCTTCACTTACTTCAGGAATACCGATTACTTGGTACAAGTCAGCGATTGCTAATAGTGCTTGTGGATAGTACTCACTATCTTGATGGATTTTTTCTAAATAGTCAAATGCCTGATCGATCTCATTGTCTTCGATAGCAATCTCTGCCAACGGAATATTCCATTCATCATTTTCAGGCGATACAGTTAGCAGATGTTCAAAAATTGCTTTTGCTTCTTCTAAAAAACCGATGGCTAATAATTCTTCTCCTAACTCATGTAACACATCAGCCGGATCTTCTTGGAGCGCCTTTGCCAAATATTCATTTGCTTCTGTCAAATTTTCGTCTGCTAATGCTTGTAGCATTTTTTCACTATTTGTCATCATCTAAATCCCTCTAATCTCTTGAACGATCCTTTCATAGGACGCCATTGTTTTCAATAGTTCTTGCTCGTTTGGCAATTGATATCCATCTATTATACCAATTTTTTCCAAAACGAGAATTTTTTTGCTCTTTTCTGCTAAAACCAGCACATTTTCTAGATAATCCATTTTTGATATCTCTTCAGGCCAAATAATTGGATAGCCTAGATACTGCAGCCAGATAAAAAAATTCTTCAATTGGAAAGAAAGCGACTTGATTTCTGAATTCCAGATAAGTTGCATCAAGATACCTAAAAATTTTTTCATACTGGCGGAAAGCAAATGACTATTTTCAGTCAGATAAAAAGCTTGCTCAAATAGTTTACCATAATTTGCCACTTGTTCAGCGTCTTCTTGATAAAAATAAATGATTTCTTCTAGCATGCCAGCAAAAGGACGATTGAATAATTTTTCGCGATTCGGATAATTTTTGTAAAGATTTTGAAGAAACGGATGATCACAGACTAACCCACAACAGATAAAAATCAAAAAATCGATTTGTTTCCCTTCGATTTGTTTTTCACTGATCGTCCGATCATAAATGATCCGTTCTGGAAGGTTCGTCGTTTGAAGAGCCGATTCGTTCGACCCATGTAATATCTCGCATTGAGGATTAAGTGCTCGTGCCATGGAGCGGATCGAGACGGGGATCAACCAAAGTGTAGTCTGAAGATACGTATGTTTTTGAAAGAAGCCCGCCAACTCCATAACTCCCTCATTGCCAAAACCGATTACTAAAAGCGGTCGATTTTCGGGATAGCGTCTCGCATAGGACAAGAGGCTATGCAATTCAGATAATTGATTACACTGCGTATTGCCACAAATATACCAATCAATCGCTAACTTGTTCGTGAATGACTGTGTCATTTTCTCAGCGTATAGATCATAATAACGTTGGTTCGTCAAAAAAAGAATCGCTTGATCAATCGATTCATTTTTCAACTGACTGACAAATGTTTCCCCATAAAAGATTGTTGTTTCTTCTTGTTGGTAGCGATAGGATAACTCCATGTTGCCCTCCCCTTTTCTTTTATTTTACCATTAGTAAGTAAAATAAAAAAAGAATAAGAAAAACTTGTTAATGAACCCATGCCTTTTTTGATCAACTCTATTCTTTTATTTGATATGTAACGAGTTCCATTTGGTTGCTGAACTATTTGGTTGTTGCCTTTCTACTGCTTTCCGCCTCTTTTATCCATCTATATAAAAAAAAGCGCCTGTAGCCGTAGCCACAAGCGCTTTTTCAACTGTCTTATTTAACAGCGTCTTTCAATGCTTTACCTGGTTTAAATGCAGGTACTTTGCTAGCTGGGATTTCGATTTCTTCACCAGTTTGTGGATTACGTCCTTTACGAGCCGCGCGTTCGCGTACTTCAAAGTTACCAAAACCGATTAATTGAACTTTTTCGCCGTTAGCTAAAGCATCTTGAATAGTTGAAAATACAGCGTCAACTGCTGCAGTTGCGTCTTTTTTAGTTAAATCTGTAGCTGAAGCAACTTTTTCGATTAATTCTGCTTTATTTGCCATGGATAGATTCACCTCCTCCAACAAGAGATATGATAGGAACATCATTTTAGTTTAAAAACTTTCTGAGTGGTCCAGAAGTTTATAAGAAATATTGATTAAGTTTCAATATTCTGTTATCACGATATCATATGAATCGCTTAATAGCAAGGTTTTTGGCATTATTTAACCGCTTTTTTTAGTCATAAAAACGTAATACAAAAATATGCTTATTTTTTTTGAAAAAAACGGTACACTATGGTAAAATGCCTATTTTCTTCGACGTGGAATGATTCGGATCGAAGTTCCTTCAAACGTAAATGCTTTTCTGATTTGATTTTCCAAAAAGCGTTCATAAGAAAAATGCATCAATTCTTCTTCATTGACAAAAACAACAAAGGTCGGCGGTTTGACAGCCACTTGCGTTGCATAGAAAATCTTTAATCGCTTACCTTTATCCGTCGGCGTCGGGTTGATCGCTACAGCATCCATGATCACATCATTCAAGACTGCTGAAGAAACGCGTAGGTTTTGGTTCATGCTGACTTCTTCGATCATTTCAGGCAAACGTTCTAATCGTTGTTTCGTTACGGCTGAAACAAATAGAATCGGTGCATAGTCTAAGTAACGGAATTCTTCACGGATCTCTTGCTCGAAGTCACGCATCGTGTTCGTTTCTTTTTTGACTAGGTCCCATTTATTGACAACGATGATCACGCCACGGCCCGCTTCATGGGCATAGCCGGCGACTCGCTTGTCTTGTTCACGGATGCCTTCTTCTGCGTTCAAGACCATTAAAACGATGTCTGAACGGTCAATCGCACGCATTGCACGCATCACGCTATATTTTTCTGTAGTTTCATAAACTTTTCCACGTTTTCGCATACCAGCTGTATCGATCATCATGAATTTTTGACCGTCTTCTGAGACGAAGTGCGTATCGATAGCATCACGAGTCGTTCCTTCGATGTCCGAAACGATCACTCGGTCTTCACCTAGGATCGCATTGATCAAGGAAGATTTCCCTACATTCGGGCGACCGATCAAACTGAATTTGATGGTATCATCCTCTTCTTCTTCTGCTTCTTCATCAAAGAATTTCACTGCCTCATCTAAGATATCCCCGATCCCTAATCCATGACTTCCAGATACAGGGTAAGGATCACCTAGACCTAGTGCATAAAATTCATAGATATCATTTCTCATTTCAGGATTGTCGACTTTATTAACGGCTAAGATCACCGGTTTATTGCTGCGATATAAAATTTTTGCTACGACTTCATCTGCATCAGTGATGCCTTCACGGCCACTGACGACACAGACGATTACGTCTGCTTCATCGATTGCGATTTCTGCTTGGTGCTTGATTTGATCCATAAATGGTTCATCGCCTAAGTCGATCCCACCAGTATCAATAATACTGAAATCACGACCTAACCATTCCCCTTTAGCATAAATACGATCACGAGTAACTCCTGGAGTATCTTCGACAATCGAAATACGCTCACCGGCGATACGGTTAAAAATCGTCGACTTACCGACGTTTGGGCGACCAACGATTGCAATTGTTGGATTTGCCATATTTTTTCCTCCTCACATGTTTCCAATCTCACTTAGTGTACCGAATACTTCGCGAACTTTCAAGCTTAGATCGGTGAACATTCAAGTATTTTTCTGGATCACTGCCTATTACAAAAGAAAATGGTCTGGGGCGTAATCCCCAGACCACTTGTTTTACACATGTACAACTTCCCTTGATGCTGTAAATTCGCGCTTCGGGAACGATCATTCATTTATTTTTCAGAATCATCTGTTGCTGTTTCTTCTACTTCCCCTTTTAAGGCTTCGCCTAAGATGTCACCCATTGTAAATCCTGTGTTTTCTTCAGGTAACTCATAAGACTCAACTTCTTTTGGTTCTTTATCAGAAGCAGGTTTTTCTTCTAATGCTTTGATACTTAATGCAATCCGGTGCTCTTCTGGATTGACTTCTAAAACTTTCACTTGGACATCATCGCCCTCATGTAACACTTCATGTGGTGTCGCGATGTGTTTATGTGAGATTTGTGAGATGTGGACAAGCCCTTCCACAGTTGGGAATACTTCAACAAAGGCACCAAAGCTAGTTAATCGTTTCACTTTACCTTCAAGTACAGCGCCTACTGGAGCTTTTGTTTCGATATCTGTCCAAGGTCCAGGCAATGTGTCTTTGATCGATAATGAGATACGTCCTTGTTCTGGATTGATTGAAAGAACTTTGACTTTCACTTCATCGCCAACAGCTAAAACATCACCCGGTTTAGCAACATGTCCGTGAGAAATCTCAGAAACGTGTACTAATCCATCGATGCCGCCTAAATCAACAAACGCACCAAAATCTGTGATACGAGCAACGCGTCCTTCGATCACGTCATTTTCTTGGATAGTTGATAGTAATTCTTTTTTCTGTGCTTCTTTTTCTGTTTCAACGACTGCTTTGTGTGAAAGGATCAAGCGATTTTCTGATGGTTCGATTTCAACGATTTTGAATGTCATCGTTTTTCCTTTGTATTCAGAAAAATCAGCGACAAAATGATCTTCTACCATTGATGCCGGAACAAATCCACGAACACCGACATCGACAACTAAACCACCTTTAACTACATTTGTCACTGGTGCTTCGATGATGTTTCCAGCTTGGAAATCTTTTTCGATATCCTCCCAAACTTTTTTCGCATCTAAGCGTCGTTTTGATAAAAGGTAACTTCCGTTTTCTTTGTCTTTACCAATCGTGCTGATCACGACTAGATCTAACGTATCGCCAACCTTTACCACTTCGTTGATATCTTCAACCGGTAAAGTAGATAATTCTTTTGCAGGAACTACGCCTTCAACACCCGTTCCTTCGATTCCAACGATGGCTTGTTTGTCTTCAATGACTAAAACTTCTCCTTTGACGACATCGCCAACGCTCACTTCTTGAACGCTATTCATTGCATCTTCCATAGATTGGTTGTTATCTGTCTGATTTTGTTCAAATTCTGTCATAACACTTGTCCTCCTAACCAACATTCTGCCGTTAACTACGGTACTGCCTATAGTTTAATTGATTATTTAAAAAAAATAAAGCGATTTCGTTTGTTTTCCATTAAAATGGTCGGATTCTTCGCTTTTTTTCTATTTAGTCAAGAAAATATCCTTTTTGTTGAATCACTTCTTTGATCGCTTGGACAACTTCTTGAATCGTTTTTCCGGTTGTATCGATCCGTATCGCATCTTCTGCTTGCTTCAGGGGTGAAACTTTTCTAGTAGAGTCATATTCATCACGTGCTTGTATTTCTTTTGTCAATTCTTCTAAGTCTGTCGGAATATTTTTTTCAAGGTTTTCTTTGTGTCGTCTTTGTGCCCGTTCAGATACGCTGGCTACCAAGAAAATCTTCACTTCGGCTTTTGGTAAAACAGCGGTACCGATATCTCGACCATCCATGACGACACCACCATCTTCACCGATTTTTTTCTGGATCGCAACAAGAGCTTCGCGTACTTTTGAATGCGCAGCTACTTCAGAGACCGCTCGTGTAACGTCTGGTTGTCGAATATCTGAAGTAACGTCTTGCCCAGCTACAAAGACATGTTGTCCATCCGCCATTTGCTCAAATGAAATCGGGTGTTTGTTGATCAAATCGACTAACTCTGTTTCATCTGAAAAAGCAATGTGATGTTTGATTGCCAAGTAAGTGACTGCACGATACATCGCGCCCGTATCTGTATAAATATAGTTCAATTCATTTGCGATGATTTTAGCTACCGTACTTTTGCCTGAAGAGGCAGGACCGTCAATTGCGATACTAATTCGTGTCATTTTTCATAAACTCCCTTTTCTCAAAAAAAAGGGGCTGTGGCTCAAGCCACTGCTCCTTATTTAATTACATTTTATGAAGATACTCTGAGGAAAAACAACTCTTCAGTATTATCTTTTTAACTCCATTTATTGAACTCTAAGTTCTTGTCCTGGATATAACATGTAGTTGTTTGGATCGATTCCGTTCAATTGGAACAATTGGTCGACTGTAATGCCTGCGCGTTCTGCTACTTGTCTAGGGCCTTCACCCGCTTGAACGACTGTGGTTGAGCCTGAAACACCTGTGCCTGCCTCTGGTGTTGAAGTAGGTGTTGTTTCTTGTGGAGCCACACTGCTTGGTGTTGTTTGTTCTGGCTCTGTTACTGTTGAAGATGGTGTTGTTTCTGGTGTCACAGCACTCGTGGGTGTTGTTTCTCCAGCAACTGATTGTGTATCAGAAGTTGGTTCACTAGAAACTGTCGTCGATTCTACAGTTGATTCTACAGTCGAACTTTCTACGATCGATGAAGTCGTAGAGGAAGAAGATGCAGCGGTCGCACTATTACTTGATCCGTTTCTGATCCAGAAGTAAGCTCCTGCCGGAATGGCAATACATAAAACTAATAAAATCAAAAATAGCGATAAGAACAGGGTGTTCCCTTTCTTTTGCTGTCTTTGCGTACTTCTTGAAGATGCTTCATCCTCTGTATCGTAAATTGGTTGCTCCCATGGTTCTTGTGTTTCGTTATTTTCTGATGATTGATGTCTATCTTTTCTACTCACCTTATTGACCTCCTAAATTCTTTCCTAGTTATTATACCATAGGATAATCTTGATTGTACGAAAAAAATACCTCGCACCATTTTTTTAAAATAAATTTAGTAAAATGGTTTGCCAGTCTGTTGCTTCTACGGTTGGACTAATATGTCCAGTTTCAGAATGAAATAAGGACGCACCATCTCGATCACAACATTTTTCAGGTTTTTCTTTGAGGGTTTCACCGAAATAATCCATCAGACGTTCTCGTCTACATGATGTTGTATGGATATAAGCAAGCATCTGCTGTAGTTGCTTGATTTTGACTTGTTCTTGTTTTTTTAATTGCAGAAGCCATGTATCAGGACTTTGCATTTCATTTACCAGCATCAGCCATTTTTGCTGGATCTCATCGAACTGGGGCGCCTCTGTTTGCCCAGTTGACAGATGTTCTTCGAAAATCTGGCGTTGTTCTTTAGATAATTGTTGGAAAAAGTAATGGATCCCTTCATCTCCTGGCCGGTAAAGCAACACAGCGCTACTAGGTCGCTGGTCTCGGCCTGCTCGACCAATTTCTTGCATATAATTTTCCAGGCTATCTGGTAGATCGTAATGGATGACATACCGAATGTCTGCTTTATCGATCCCCATACCAAACGCATTCGTCGCAATCAAAAATTGCAGTTGATTTTGACTGAATTGTTGTTGAAGTTGGCGGCGTTGTGAGGCATCTAGCCCTCCATGATAATACCCCACAGCATAGTCTTTGCGAAGCAGTTGATAAAGACGTTCGACTTCTTTTTTAGTCGCGCAATAAATGATCATTGCTCCGTCTGCTTGTGCCATCAACTGACGTAATTGCTGGTCTTTTTCATCTGTATGAAAGACAAATAATGAGATGTTTTCTCGATTAACTGAATGCTTGACGAGGGCAGGTTTTGTGCGAAAGAGAATGTGTTCGATCTCTTCTTGTACCGGTCGCGTGGCTGTTGCCGTCAAAGCTAAAGTAGTTGGTGATCCTAATTCTTTGGCGACTCTTCCGAGAGATTGATACTCAGGTCGAAAATCAATGCCCCACTGTGACACGCAATGAGCTTCATCGACTACGTACAACGAGATTTTTTGTTGCTTCAGGGCATGAAGCACTTCCGGTTGCTGCAACATCTCGGGACTGACAAACACAAATTTATATTCGGATAAATGAGCTAACACATACTGTTTCTCACTTCTAGTGAGTAAGCTATTATAGGCAACCACCCTTTTCTCTCCTCGTTTTTGCAATTGCCCTACTTGATCTTCCATCAAAGAGAGTAACGGAGAAACGATCAATACCATCCCATCTTGCAAATAGCCAGTCAACTGATAACATAAACTTTTGCCATTACCAGTTGGCAGGATCGCTAAAACATCTTTCTGATTCAATAAGGTGGAAATGATCTCTTCCTGTCCTTGGCGAAAAGAGGTAAAACCAAAGTACTGTTTCAATGGATCAAGCAAATCCATTTTTATCCCCTCCTTTAAATGCCTCGATTTGTGCCAAACGAAATTCTCCGTAATCGATCGTTTGTCCTTCAAGATCTTTATATCTTAGCGTAAGAAGTGGTCGCTCCAACGAAGCTAAAGATCTTCTTGTCTCGGAGTGGATCAGTCGTTCAAAAGGAAAATCATCAAAAAAGATGGCCCACTCAATCAAATGGTCATTGATCGTGCCCTTCTTCAATCCTCGTTTCACCATCACTTGCTCCACCGAATCCCCAGATAAAATCAATGCTCTCGTCGTCAACATGCTTTGATTATAATTTTGTCTAAGCAACGGTGCAAGCAAATCGTATAATAAGAAATCTGAATGCTGTTCGATAATCGCTAATAAGCGATGGATACACTGATCTTGGAATAATTGCTGAGCTGTGCCATCTTCAAGGGTAGTCAGTTGGTACGCGAGTAAGCCTGTTTGCTTTTTACCAGAAAATTGGTTCGCTAAAAAGTTCGCTTGTTCGTCTGGCATCAGAGTAAAAATAGTAGAAAGTTCCTTTGATACTTGAGCAACCAGCTCCGTTTTGGTACACGTTGCTTCCTTCAACCATCTCTTAACTTGGTAAGCATAAAAAGGACCCGTCTCTACTGGTAAATAAGCTGTTTCATTGGCGGATAAGTGAGAGACGACTTGTACAGAGAATTTCAGCAAACGCCAACTAACAGTAGCTGTACGTCCATACTTATCATAGTGTAGTCCAAGGAGGGATTTATTTTTTCTTTGCATTTCCCCTTTTTTCGTCAGTTGCAACTCTCGGTCTTCCCACTTTAATAATCCCTCATCTATCATCTGTTGGATCTGTTTATCAAACGTTGCTTGTTCAAGTGAAGGAAAACAACCATGAACAACTAATAATCGCTGAAAAAAGCCAAAAAGTAGTACCGAGGATGTACGCTTGCCACTTAATAATTGATAGAGTGAGCTTGCTCGTAACTTGTCACTTGAAGAAAATAAAGATAAAATAAACTCAGTCATAGTAATCCCCTTACGTTAGGATGGTGAATATGTCATTATTATGTAAATTAGTTCCTGAACGTTGTATCGCATGTGGTCTATGTCAAATCGAGGCGCCTGATATCTTTGATTATGATGAAGAAGGAATCGTCTTATTTGCACAAGAACCAGAAGCACATCAACAATTCGTTCAGCCTTTAGAAGAAGCCAACGTAACCAAAGCTTATCAAAAATGTCCGGTTCGAGCAATCTTATTGGAAAAAGAAAATTGACCGCTCTCTTACAACTAACTTTTAGCAGGACTCTCCGATGATCTACTTGTTTTTTCTATGTTACAAAATAGATGAGATAATCGTATTCCCCTCAAGTGATAAGGCGTCATCCACGAAAATGATTCTTAAATTTTTTTGTGGGTGACGCCTTATTTTTCTAGGAGCTTCCTTTGAGACGTCTGTATCCGCCGATCAGCTTGTGAAATTTTCAATTATAAACGGATCATTTTTTTCGTCGGTCCGAAAAGTGACGCTCTTACTTGATTTGATTCAGCCAATTCATCATGGTCGTGACGATTGCTGTTTGTTGGTCTTCATTACTGATCGTTGCTTCACCATCACCTTTTTGATGACCATAACTACCAAATCCGCCATGGTTCCCTCCAGCGATGGAAACAAATTCTGTTTGTTCAGGTAAATAAGCTTTTGCTTCATCAGCTGCTTCTTGGTTCATGACTTCATCTTCACTTCCGGTGATACTGATGACCGGTAAATCAGTTTTTGCCAATGTCCCCTTTTCATCCGGATAACTTGCCATGAAATAAATACCTTTTAATCGTTCATCATCCAGATTTGCATTAGCATAACGACTTGCCATCACCCCACCTAAAGAATGTCCTCCAATCACAAAATCTTGATCTTTGAAATCCTCTCTGATTTTGTCTGCTTTGTTGCCACTCAGGATCGCCAGTTCAAAAGGCATTTTAGCAATGGCTACCGTGTAGCCATTTTCTGCTAGTTGCTCTGCCCATATACTATAACTTTCTGGTTCGACAAGCGCACCAGGATAAAAAATCACCATTGGATGTTCCGCCGATTTTTGCGATTCGAATAATAAATAATCCTCTTTATCTATTCCTTGCTTAAATGATTGCTCTGCTTGAGTCGATGGTTCGTACACACTTTGTTGCCAATAAAAATAACCTCCAATAGCACCTAATCCCAGTACGATCACTAATCCTATCAGGACTCGTTTGAATATTTTCAAAAACATCACCTTCCGTCATCTTTCATTTGATACTCTTATACACTAAATAAAATACGGTAAAATTGCAAATGATTTTATGTAAGATGTTATTATTGGATATCTTTGTAAGGAGGAACAACTGACAATGAAAAACCACCCCTATTTTGACAAAGTTCCTCAAAATAGGGGTGATTTCCTACATTGTTATATTAAACTCAATTTATGTATTCACTGTTGTGCATGAACTCGCCTCATTTAATCTAGGAAACGATCAATCAACTGGAAAATCGATGTGGGAACTACTTTGGATTAACTTTTCCTGACCGAATTAGGTAAGTCGAGACAGTTCGTTTTAATTCATCAAATTCTTTTTTACTAGTAGTAATATCTAAAATGAATTTAACTGCCTCTTGTTGGGTAAAAGTTGTTGTATATCCATTCGCTTGCAAAAATGTAATCATCGATACAAATGCTGTACGTTTGTTACCATTATGAAAAGGTTGCTTTGTAGCTAAATTGATTGTAAGTATAGATGCTTTATCAAATATCGTAGGACACAAATCTCTGCCAAAAACTGACTGTGCAGGTTGATTTATTGCCATATCTAGTGCAGTTGCATCTTTTATACCGATTGTTCCCCCTTGAGAATATGCTAAAATTACTTTAGCATTTATCTTTATGATGTGTTTTGAGGTCAAATATATCATAGGTCGACCAAATCTTTCAATGCTTGATCATATTGATTCATCACAGAGTCGACAATAGTATCAATATCAATTTCCTCTTGTGCTTTTACTATCCTAACTGCCCCATCTGTATCAAATATATAACTAATAGACTCTCCAGTTTTAACTCCAATATACTCTTTTACTTCATTTGGTATTGTTGTTACATCACTATTTCCAGATTTTCTGATTTTGTATTTACGAATTTTATCCATTAATTTTTTTCCTTTCTGTTTATAATATATTCAATATGTAGATACATATTATCATAGTATATACATTCCAACAAATTTCTGAGTATGTGAAATAGCTATTACGCTTGTTGCTTAATTATGGATGTTTAGATGGTAAAGAAATCCACCACTATTTTGATAAAGTTTCTCAAAATAGTGGTGGGTCCTTTTAATGACTCTTCTTTTGCTTCTTAACTAACTAATGGCTTACTTCCCACACAAGCGATAAACCGCTTCTGCGTAGATTTCCATCGCTTTGTACATACTGCTTAGTTCCCATCGTTCATTGGCTTGGTGCATGAAGTCTGGTGTATCAGGGAACATTGCACCGAAAGCGACACATTGGTTCATCGTACGAGCAAAGGTTGCTCCACCAGAAACAAATGGCTCAGTCATATCCCCTGTGATATCACGGTACGTTCCTAATAAGTTTTGGATCAATTCACTCTCCAAAGGAACGTATAATGAATCCAAGAAATCAAATTCTTCATATGATAAATCGTATGCTTTGATTTTTTCTGTCATTTTTTCGACAAGCTCATCTTTTTTTAAGGTGACAGGGATACGCATGTCCACCCCGATTTTTGTTTGCTCAGGTGTGATTTCTAAACTAGCGAAGTTCATCGTCAACTCACCAGATTGTTCGTCAACAGTCTTTCCGACTACTTTTTCACCAGTCGCATTTTCTTGGACTAATTCTCCTAAAAACTTGATTGGCGCAAAATCAAAAACTTCAGATAAAGCGATCGCTAAACGAGAAATCGCATTGACACCTTCTGCTGCATCTTTTGCGTGGATACTTTTTCCTAGCACTGTGATCGAGTCACCTTGATCTTCAAATTCGAAGTTATGTTTGGTCAACGCTGCTTTCACTTCTGCCAATTTTTCACCTGAATAAGGTGCTGAATCCGGCACTACGTTTAGTGCCCCACCAGCATTTACAGAGAATTCATTTGTGCCAGGACCGGTCAAGTAAGCTTGTAGCAAACCTTTTTCTGCATAGATCAAAGGAAATTCTGCATCTGGTGCAAAGCCTTGTGTGATTCCTTCTTCTTTTTCATTGTATTTATCTAAACAACGCCAAAGATTTTCTTCGTCCGTTCCGAAGATGAAACGAATGCGCGTATTAAATTCTACCCCTGCATCCATCAATGCTTTCACTGCGTACATTGCAGCAATCGAAGGTCCTTTATCGTCTTGGGAGCCACGGCCAACTAACCAACCATCTTTGATCGTTGGCTCAAAAGGTTTAGATTCCCAGTTTTTTTCATCGCCTCCAGGGACAACGTCCATATGGCATAAGATACCAAATAACTCGTCTCCTGAGCCTACTTCTGCATAACCATAGTAGCCTTCGGGATCTTTAAATGTTTTGAAACCTAATCCTTCACTGATTTCTAACACTTTATCTAAAGCTTCTACAACTTTTTTCCCAAAAGGATGTCCCTCTCCAGAATCAGATTCATCCAACACAGAAGGAATTCTAATCAACTCACTTAATGATTCTAATGCTTGTTCATGATGTTGTTCTGTTACAAATTGTTTCATCAACTTTGCCTCCTCATTATTTAAAAAAAAGATGGCGGCAGAAAATACTACTTTGATCCACATGTACATCTGCTCGAGTGCAATAGGACACTATTTACGAAATTTTCTGTGAAAAAGCCAACACCTTCGGAAATAAGCGACAAAACCCAAAATCCAAGTTTCGGGTTTTGTCGCTTATTTCTTGGCGCTGGATTCTTCAGTCACCATTTCATCAACAGAGTAACTCGTTTTTTCAAAGGTCTTGTTTCTACCGACGATCTCTTACATACAAGTGATACATCGTACTTGGTGAATAAAGGATTCATGTCTCTTTATTCAGTCAATAGATATTGTTTCTTCATTTATCATAGAACTTTGGCTGTCATTTGTCTAGAATTAGAACATTGCTGCTACACCTAAGATCACACAGATAGCAACAAATAAGATGGCAATCAACTTCCCAGTGAATTTCCACCAAACGGAAATATCAAAGCGAGCAATGGCGATTGCACCCATTACGATAGCAGAAGTTGGCGTGATCAAGTTCACTAATCCAGATGCTGATTGGTAAGCAGTGATTACTAGATCTTTACCGACACCAGCAAATTCTCCCATTGGTCCCATGATGCCCATTGTCGCAGCTGCTAAGCCAGAAGTTGATGGAATCAAGAATGACATAGGGATATAGAAGATAAATGTAAGGATCAAGAAGACACTTGATGATAATGAGCTTAATCCTTGTTCTCCCCAATGTAAGATCGTATCTGTGATCAAACCGTTGTTCATCACTACTTGGATCCCACGAGCAACAGCAACAACGATTGCTACACCAATCAAGTCTGAAGCACCTGCTAAGAATTCTTTGACAAAATCAGATTCTTTCATACCAAAAGTGATTGCCACAACGATTGACATTACTAAGAATAACATTGTGATTTCAGGGAAATACCAATCACCTAGAGGCAACATGTTTTTACCTAAAACAGTTCCAATTACAGGTAGGCCAGTTAACCAATTTGTCAATGACTCAAAAATAGTGAAGTTTTCATTCAATGTTGTCCATGGAATCAAACTAATGATCATGATACCAAAAGTAAGGAAGAACAATACATTGACATGTTTTTGTTTCTTCGTGATCATTTCTTGACGATTGATTGCTTCGATATCAAAGTGTTTCATGTCTTCTTCGCGCTGATTATATACTAAAGATTTGGTTGGATCTTTTTCGATCTTCGACGCATAGCGATACACATAAATAATAGAGATTGCTAGTAAGACAACGAACATAAAGAAACGTAACCCGATTCCTTCACCCATTGAAATACCAACAGCTTGTGATGCAACTCCTGTCGCAAATGGGTTAACCGTTGATGCCAAACAACCCACTTGAGATCCGACCAACACGATGGCTACCGCTGTGACAGTATCAAAACCGACGGCCATCATAACAGGAATCAATAATGCGTAAAATGGAATCGTTTCTTCCGCCATTCCATAAGTTGAACCACCTAAAGCGAATAAAAGCATCAATACAGGGATCAACATTTTTTCTTTCCCTTTGAAGCGTTTCACAACAGTTGCGATCCCAGCATCTAATGCGCCAGTTTTATTGATGATTCCTAAGAAACCACCAACAATTAAGATAAAGAAGGAAATTGGAATTGCCGCAGGTGTTTCTTTTGTTAACTCACCCGCTGGTACACCCAACATCCCGTTGACTGGAGCCATAAAGATATCCCAAAGTCCTTGTGGATTTTGTTGGACTCTTTCGTAAGACCCTGCAATGATATTACCGGCTTCATCCACACTGTAGTGTCCTGCTGGGATGAACCATGTAAGTACAGCGATAATGGCAATAATAATGAATAAGACCGAGTACGCTGAAGGCATTTGAAATTTCTTCTTCGTTGTTTGTTCCATTTTCTTCTTCCTTTCTCGTTTCAAAAATCTTTGACACATCGGTATTTTATCAAAAAGATGATAAGAACAAAAATAATAACTAGTAGATTCGATAAATTTTATTCAAAACCCTCGTTTATTGTCCCTCCTTTGATTATTTAGTTGAAATGCTTTATTCATACTAATTGTAGCGTTTCCGTCGTCTATTATATCAGGTCCATCTAACAAACAAAAGGAGAAGAATTTCACGCAAAAACGTATAAAATACATTTTTATACAAAAAGCCAAAAAATACTCAGACACGATTTATAAAACGCTTACACAATGTCAGTTATTGAATTTTTTTTCATAACAAAATATTAAGAAAAACTTTAAAAAAATGAGTGTTAGCTAGGTGAATACCTATGATTGGTCATTTGTTATCCTCCCAAATAACCTATCTAGGCTCTATATAAATAACTGAAAATGCCCTTTTTCATAAAAAAAACTTGAAAGTAGGAACTCCTACTTTCAAGTTTACTTGTATTCTTTGTATTATATGCTATCGTAGTCTTTTTTTAAAAAGAGTCATTTACTTTTATTTTACAACGCTATGCCGTTTTTCTAACTGGTGTTGTTTTCTGCTCAACCAAGGCAGTAGTTTGGCGTGTAAGACAAGGAATGCCACACTAACGATAAATCCTTTGATCAAGTTAAAAGGTACAATACCGATCAAAATGTAATTTGCCAATGGCATACCTAACATTTGGGTTGCGTTTAGGCCTAAAAATGTTAAATAAAGAGGTGTGATTACAAAATAGTTCGCAATACTCATGAAAATGGTTAGTGCAAGTGTGCCACTGATCACGCCTAAAATTTGATTTTTTCCTTTTTGGTATTTGTTTCTTTTAAAGATGTAGAAAATCGGTAAAGTAAAGACCGCGGTTGAAAAGAAACTAGCGACGTCGCCAACTAGATTCTCCGGACTAAAACCGGTCATGATCAAATGTAAGATCGAACGTAAAAACGCGGTAACGATCCCCGCTAACGGACCAAATAAAAACATGCTGATCAAAACTGGGATATCACTAAAATCGATTTTCAAAAAGCTAAATGTTGGCATGATTGGAAATGAGAAAAATTGCAAAACCAATCCGATTGCAGCAAATAATGCGACCGCAACCATTTTTTGTACTCGGGTGTTCTTCATGTTGAAATCCTCCTGTTGGGATTCCTCTTCAGCGAACTATTCAACCACGTAAACACAAACAAAAAAACTCTATTTTCGCAGGGGAAAATAGAGTTAGAGTCATTTGTACATACGTATGCCAAATAAGCTCTATCTTCTTTATCCAGACTTTACTGTCGGTATCGGAATTTCACCGATTCAGCTACTCGCAAAAGTAGGTCGTGGACTATAACCACCGGTCGGGAATTTCACCCTGCCCCTGAAGACGAACCATATCTAATTTTTGTTTACCAATTTATTATACTTATTTCATAACAAAAAAGCAAGGTATTTAGTCTTACAAAAAGTAAGTTATTTATTTTGATTGATTCAATAACTGACTGATTTCTTTTTTATTGAGCTCACGATACTCACCAGGACGTAAACCTTGCAAGGTCAATTCGCCATATTTTTCTCGTTTTAATTTTTGCACAGGTAACCCGACGGCTTGTAGCATGTTTTTTACTTGGTGGTTACGGCCTTCATGGATCGTTAATTCTACGATACTATGATTCGTGTGAGGATCAACAGATAAAATGGCATACTTTGCAGGTGACGTTTTCTTTCCTTCAATTTTGATTCCTTTTGTCAATGGGTTCAGCGCTGACTTAGTGGCGATCCCTTTGACTTTGGCAACATATACTTTATCAACTTCATGCTTTGGATGCGTCAATCGTTGCGCAAAATCACCATCATTCGTCAATAAAAGTATGCCAGAAGTATCATAATCTAGACGTCCAACTGGATAGATACGCTCTTTGACCATTGGTAATAGGTCTGTCACTACTTTCCGGCCCTTGTCATCTGCTACAGCAGAAATGACCCCTTTTGGCTTATAAAGTAAATAATAGCCATATTCTTCTTGATAGATAGGCACTTGGTCGACTTCCACTGTATCGTGTTTGCCAACTTTTACGCCAAGTTCTTTGACGACTTGACCATTTACTTTTACTCGACCAGCCAAAATATATTCCTCGGCTTTACGACGAGAGGTAATTCCTGCGTGAGCAATTACTTTTTGTAATCTTTCCATTATCTGTTTTCTCCTTCATGCACGCCATCAAAAAATAAATCAAGGGGTGCGTCTTCTTCCAGTGAACGTTCGATATCTTGAATATCGGGTAACTCATTTAGCGATCTCAGACCAAAATAATCTAAAAAATGACTTGTGGTCCCGTACAGGATCGGGCGACCTGGTCCATCGACTCGCCCTTTTTCTTCGATCAGTTGGTGTGCAGTCAAGCGTTGAATCGCGCCAGAAACTTGAACACCACGAATCAACTCGACCTCACTTCTAGTGATCGGTTGTTTATATGCAATGATTGCTAGTGTTTCGACTGCCGCTTGTGACAAGGTATTCGATGTCCCTTGCACGTATCTTTTGACGATCGGCGCTAACTCCTTTTTGGTAGTCAGCACGAGTTGTTTTTCTGTTTCAAAAAGATGTAACGCTGTGTTGTCATTTGCTTCATAACTAGCTGCCAACTCTGCCACTAAAGCAGTCGTTTCTTCTCGTGTATAGGTCAGTAAGGCACTCAATTCTTCGATCGTCGTTCCTTCTTCTCCTACTATAAATAAGATTGCTTCAAGTTCACTTAATTTCGTCATGTTGTGTATCTCCTACTGCTGGATAAAGCATGATTGATTCATAATTTTTTTCTTGCTGAGCCACGATCTGTCCATTTTTCATCAATTCGAGGATCGCCAAAAATGTTGTGACGACTTCGTTTCTAGAAGGCGTTTCAAAAAAAGATTCGAACAAACAGCCATTTTTTTGAGAGACGATGCGCTGTTGGATAAATGTCATTCGTTCTTCGATTGTCGCATCATCAGGTGCGATCGTTTTTTCTTCTTTTTGAGCAAATTTCTTTCGTTCTAAAATTTTCTGCATGGCTTGAAATAAATCGATTTTTTTCACTTGTCCACGCTTCAATGGTTTTTCTTGCCCCAATAACTCATCGATTGCAGAAGGTTCTTTTGTGAAATACAAACTACGTTCTTCTGCCTTTTCAGTAAGCTTCTCTGCTGCATACTTGAATTTGCGGTATTCTAACAGCTGATTGACTAATTCGTCACGAGGATCTTCTTCCCAAAATTCTTCTTCGTCATTGCTTACTTCTTGGATAGGCAATAATGTCTTACTTTTGATTGCCATCAGTGTTGCTGCCATGACAAGGTACTCTCCTGCCACAGCTAACTCAAGCGTCTTCATCGTATGGATATAGTTCATGTATTGTTCCGTGATAGTGGCGATCGGGATATCGTAAATATCGATCGACATATCTTGGATCAGATGAAGGAGTAAATCTAATGGACCTTCAAAGACATCTAATTTGATATTGATTTCTGACACATCATTCACTCTTCCTTATTTTCATTGATCCATCTACTTAAATAAGCTTCTGTGATATCTGTTGGATGGATCAACACATCGGGGTATTTTGCTTGCAATTCATTCAACATTTGAAACCCGATATTCTCCCCCCGGTAGGAAGGATTCAACGAAATATCGTGAATCGTCATCTGATCTTTATCATTCCAATGCACACCAATGATTCCTTGGATATTTGTAGAATCTTCTGGCGTATAGAAAAAAAGTTCATAATCCTCAGCAGATTCATAGGTATCGATCTCTTTTAGTAAACTTGATTCTGCATTTAACTTTTTATGAAAGCTCAATAGTCCCATCGCGATTTTTCGGTTTTCTTTTCGATAATGTGTTAACATTTTCTCACCATCCTATAAACTAAGCCCTTGGGAAATGCTGCTTGTAGACATCTGTCATTCTTTTTTTCGTGATATGTGTATAGATCTGTGTCGTTGAAATATCTGCATGACCTAATAGTTCTTGAACGGTACGTAAATCCGCCCCATTCTCTAGTAAATGTGTCGCAAAACTATGCCTCAATGTATGAGGGGTCACGTCTTTGTAGATCCCTGCTTCTCGAACAAGTTGTTTTAAATTTTTCCATATTCCTTGTCGAGAGAGACCTGAACCATGATGATTCAAAAAAACGTGGGTTTCAGATGGATTTTTGACTAGTAAAGGACGAACCTCATCCAAATAACGTTCTAACCATTGGATCGCATAATCGCCTAAAGGAATGATTCGTTCTTTATCTCCTTTACCTAAGGTTTGAACCAGCCCTAAAGACAAGTGCAAATCGCCTAACTTCATTCCGACTAACTCACTCACACGCATCCCTGTTGCATACATGACTTCTAAAATAGCACGATCTCTGATCCCTAAACTTTTCGATGTATCAGGTGTTTCGATCAGCCGTTCTACTTCCTTTAAAGACAATGTACTTGGCAACTTTTGGGCTTTCTTCGGTGTCTCGATGTGTTGCATTGGATCTTGTTCTGTATACCGTTCTTGTCGCAAAAATTGATGGAATTTTCTTAAACTTGTAATCATACGTGTAATCGTTGCAGAAGCCTTATTTTCCGCATGCAACGTTTCTAAATATTGGATGACGACAAATCGATCAATTGTTTGCCAAGAGGTTATCTCGTGTTCTTTTAGATAGTGCAAGTATTGATTCAAGTCTCGTTCATAACTTTTTCGAGTATTGAACGATAATCCACGCTCGATACTTAAATAGCGAAGATATTCATTAATTTCTTCTTCCATCCTTCTCACCTCATGCTTCTTTATCATATCAGATAGCCTTTGGTTTCGGTAGTCTATTTTTCAGTAGACACTTCAAAGAAAAAGCCGTCTATCAATTCAGACGGTCTTTCTTTCTTTTTTCTTATTATAGCATTCTTGGCAGATACCATGAAAGGTCAAACGATGATCTTTGACAAAAAAGTGGTAACGCTGTTCAATCACTTGTTCAACTTCACTTAGCAGATCTTCTTCGACTTCCTCGATCGTTCCACAATCTAAGCACAGGAGATGATGATGAAAATGTTTGGCTCCTTCTTTTCGCAGATCATACCGAGCCACACCATCATTGAAGCTAACTTTGTCGATGACTTTTAGATCCGTTAGAATCTCCAACGTCCGATAAACGGTGGCCAAACCGATCTCTGAGTTTTTCTTTTTGACTAGAAAGAAAACTTCTTCTGCTGACAAGTGTTCTTTTTCGTTCTCTAAGAGGACGAGCAAGGTTGCTTCTCGTTGTGGGGTCAGTTTAAACCCAGATTCATGTAGCTGTTGTTTTGTTTTTTTCATTACTGACATTGTATTCATGCCCATTTTCTCAACCCCAACAATTTATAATGATTATAATTAAGATATCTAATCAACCGTTCTAGATTAAAATTATTATAAGCTAGACGAGAAAAACATGCAAGTCATTCTCAATTAGATTTTTTCGCTAGTTTCGTCACGCCATCCTCTTGTTTGATCAATCCTTGTTTCAATAAATTACCAATTGCTCGCTTAAATGCCCCTTTACTGATCCCAAAGGCACGCATGATCTCATCTGGATCTGATTTGTCAGTGAATGCGATTTGTTGATCTGCTGAACGTTCTAAAATCGTTAAGATCATTTGTGCATCATCAGAGATCGCTTCGTGTGCACGTGGTTTCAAAGAGATATTCAACACACCATCAGGTCTAGCCCCAACTACGCGTCCTTCTAATTTTTCACCTAAACGTGGTTCGCGGTAACGTTCTGAAGGATGGATGAACCCAATATAAAAATCATCCGTCAGCAGATACGTGCCAGTCAGCTTCAAACGATAAGCGATTCCTGAAATGTTTTTGTTTTTCAATTCTTCTGAACCATGCTTACTTAGTGATTTGAAGATTCTTTCTTCTGCTAGACTTCCCCAAATGCGATCTTTCGCGTCGACGCGCAAAGCGATCATCAACTGATCCCCTTTTTTAGGCCACAACTCAGTCATTGTAGGTAGCTCATCCAGTGAAACAACAAAATCTTTATCCGGTAAACCAATATCAACAAAGACACCTAGATCTTTTCTTGAAGAAGTGACTGTTCCAAAAGCATAATGACCAATGCGACTCTTCGGGATCACCGTTGTAAAACGATTTTCTTGTTTTTGATTCTGATAACCAAACCCTTCGACTGCTTCGCCGATCGTATGCTCTCCCTCCTCTTTGCTCAAACGGAAAGTTTGTCCATTTTTTTGGACAAAATAATTTTTTTCATTTTCGTCTATCACCATTGCGGTAAAGACATTTGCTAATAATTCGTTCATCTTTTTCTCCTTTTCTAAAAGGCCTTTGTATTCCAACATTTCTTTGCTATCATAACATAACGCCATGTTTATAGATAGAGATTCTCCATAAAAGCTTGAGCCTGCAGTGTTCGACTGAAATAGGCCATAAAACCCGAAAATATCCTCATATTTTTGGATTCTAAGGCCTATTTTTGACGCTATGATAGAAAGAAAAATTGCTTCTGGACCATTGTTGTTTTGCTTTGTAGGAATAGCAAATCAGGCTGATAGAACTATACTCTAGCTAACTACCACTGATCTAGTTACTACCATTCCCACCAAACCAACCAGTTTTACAATTGATTGTGACAATATAAAATGGTAGCGCACTTTCACCGATACCGTTCATCAAAGATGATTTAGTAGATGTCGCATAAAGGTTGTAGTATCCTTCACCGTTTTCGATGCGAGCTTTCTCTAATCGATAGCCGCCCTCTACGATGTATCCTCGTGCAATACTTGTTGCAATCACACTTTCTTTAACTCCTGGTGCCCAATTCCAAGCAGGATTTGAAGCATCTGCGACATCACTGGCTCTTGTTTCCATGATTGGACGGTTTGCGGAGTTAGTCGCTGGCGTTGTTTGTGTCGACTCAGTTTGTTGAGCAGCTGCCTCAGCTTGTGCTTGTGCTTGTGCTTCAGCCTGCGCCTGCGCTTGTTTCGCTTCTTCGGCTTTCTTCGCTTCTTCAGCTTTCTTTGCTTCTTCGGCTTTCTTCGCTTCTTCTTTTTTCGTCAAAGCTTCATCAACTTTGTCCAATTCGGTCACAAGTGCTTTGACTAATTCTGTATTTTTTACTTTCGCCACTTCTGCTTTTGCTGTGTCGTACTGCTCTTTTGTCGCTGAATCTTTTACTTGACCATCTGCATAGATTACAGCAGTTTTTTCTTTTGCTGTTTGAAGTTGTTGATACTGTTTGGTTGCTTCATCTGTCGCTTTGTCGATCAATTGACCAAATGCTGTATCTTCTGTTTCAAAACTTTGGATTGCTTGGTCAGCTTTCAATTTGGGTTCTGCGATCAGTTGATCATCTGCGATAACTGGTGTAACAAACCATTCATTGACCGTTTGGATCTGTTTGATCTTTGATTGGATATCTTCAAAGGTTTTTTCCAGATCTCCATAACCTTTTTCATCTTTGACCTCATTCAATGATGCCCTTAATTTTGATAAGTCTTGATTGATCATACTTGTACGAATGAACTGTTCATCATCATCTAAATAAAACGCAGCTAAATCTGATTGTAAATCAGCCATTTTATCTTGTTTACGTTGGGTTTCAGCAGCGATTTCTGCTTGGACTTTTTGCTGATGATCATAATACATCCAACCACCTGCACCAAGTAAAAGCACTGCCGCACTCGTCAGGTATAATCTTTTTTTGGATTTCTTTGATCCTCGATCATTTGGCAATTCTTCTTTTTTGATGGACGCATTGCTTGTTTCTTGTTCCTCAACCTTTGTCTGTTCCGGCTGTGTTTCCACCAGTTCAGTTGTTTCAGGAGCTTCTTTTGGTTGCGGTGCATCTGTTGAATCAGCTTTCGTACTCTCAACCTTAGAACTCTCCTCTTCGATCGATTCAGTCGGCTCTACAGGTTCTTCCGTTGAAACTGGGGCGGTTTCTTCTGTATTTGTAGTTACGTCTACTTGTTCTTCTGTACTTGTTGAAGAATCTTCGACCACAGTATCTTCAATGATTGTTTCTTCTGTTGGTTCTTCCACTGTTGGCTCTTTTATTGCATCCTCTTGAGATTTTTCAGGAGAAACTTGCTCCGTTGTATTTTCCGACAAGCGAATGTCGACTGAATCCTCACCCGTTGCTGCCGCCGTTTCGATCATTCGAAGCAGCTCTTTTGCGTGTTCTTCAGTCGTATCTTCGCGATGCGCCTTGATATAAGCAGCTAGAATGGAATTTTCTTCTTCATTGTTTACTGCTTCTTTTAATTCAGCTACTCGTTTTTTCTGCTGCGCTTTTTCTCTTTGCTCAGAGGTAGCAGAGCGATCTATCTCTGTTTTTTCTTTGCCAAGATTGGTATTTTCTTTTTTATCTACTTGATCATCCTTTGACTCAGTGCTCGTGTCACTTGAGTCAAACAACTCCATGACAGACTCCAACGGTAGATCTTTTAGTTCTGACCACTCGATTGGATCATTCACGATACTGTCTGGATAAACTTCCTCAGCTGTTTCGTCTAACGATTGATTTCCATCTGTTTGGGGTAATTGTGTCAGTTCATCTTGTTGTGGTTCAAAGTCACATTCTGGACATTTTGATTGATCTTTGATTTTTTCTGATCCACATTTTGGACATTTTTTTATCACTTAGCGATCGGCTCCTTTACTAGGTTTTCGCTACCATTAAATCTACCATAATCTAATCCACACGCCAATAGGATATCCTAAGGATTTTATAAAAAAACAAATAAGTCTTTCAGCGAAAAATAAATAACGACCGTAACGAACTACTTTGTTTAAACGACCCTTTGTCGAAAGCCAGTTGACTTGTTTGATAAAAAAACAAACCCTCAATAGCTGGAGAGAGCTCCTACTTTGAGGGTTTTCTATCATTCAAGAAAAATGATCTGTTTTTTTATTATTTCTTGATTATTCTAAGAAATCTTTCAATTGTTTTGAGCGTGATGGGTGGCGAAGTTTTCTTAATGCTTTTGCTTCGATTTGTCGAATACGTTCACGAGTCACGCCGAAGACTTTACCTACTTCTTCCAACGTACGTGTACGGCCATCATCTAAGCCAAAACGCAAACGTAAGACGTTTTCTTCACGATCTGTCAAAGTATCTAAGACATCTTCTAATTGTTCTTTCAATAGTTCATACGCTGCATGTTCCGCAGGACTAGTTGCTTCTTGGTCCTCGATAAAATCACCTAAATGTGAATCATCTTCTTCACCGATTGGTGTTTCTAATGAGACAGGTTCTTGAGCTATTTTTAAGATTTCGCGTACTTTTTCTGTAGGAAGATCCATTTCAGCACCGATTTCTTCAGGCGTTGGTTCTCTTCCTAAGTCTTGTAGTAATTGACGTTGGATACGGATCAATTTATTAATGGTTTCCACCATATGCACTGGAATACGAATCGTGCGGGCTTGGTCAGCAATCGCACGTGTGATCGCTTGACGGATCCACCAAGTTGCGTAGGTAGAAAATTTGAACCCTTTACGGTAGTCAAATTTTTCAACAGCTTTCATCAATCCCATATTTCCTTCTTGGATCAAATCTAAAAATTGCATCCCACGACCCACATATCTTTTGGCAATACTTACAACTAAACGAAGGTTAGCTTCAGCTAAGCGTTGTTTCGCTTCCTGGTCACCTTCTTCGATCTTCAATGCTAATGCTACTTCTTCTTCTGCAGTTAAAAGGGAGACGCGGCCAATTTCTTTGAGGTACATCCGAACAGGATCATTGATTTTGACGCCTGTCGGTGCAGAAAGATCTTCTGTTTTCGCTTGTTCTGCTTTTTTCTCAGCACTTTTCAGACTATGGATTGATGGTTCACCATTTTCGTCAACGACGCTGATACCTGCGTCCTCTACTTTTTGGATCAACTTATCCATTTCATCTGCATTTAAAGTGAATGGTGTCGCAAGTTTATTTGATAGATCATCATAAATCACTTGCCCTTTTGGTTTATTTTCTTTAATGAACGCTGCCACTGCTGCTTCATATTTTTTAACATCTGTTCCATTTGCCATAAAAGAAGGCCCCCTTTAAGTAGCTATTCGGCTTGTTTTAACTGTTTCGTTAAATTGATGATCTCAATCGTCAATTCCAATTCTAACTGTTTGTTCCCAGTACGTCGTGCTTCTTGCTGCATCTGTTTTTTTGTTATGATTTCTTCAGCTAAGCCCGATTTACTGATCACTCTCAGTAAGTCTTGGATCTCACGTGGCGTACTTTCTTCAGCCATTCGCATGTATTCGATCTCGACCACTATCCGCCTTAAATTTTCATCTTGCAAGAAGTCTAAAAACTCCGCAAGTTTGAATTCTCCATTTTGAGATACAAACGCATCAAATAAAAAATAGATTTCTGCATAAGTATCATGAATAAATTGAACGCCTTGTTCCTTGAGTAGATTACGCACCGCAAGTTCTTTGAACGCTCGATACAATAGCATTTGTTCTGCTTTTTCAACCTGAGATAGTGGGCGTTTTTGTCTGATCGTTCCAGATTTTACGGACACCTGCTCTGTCGTTGGTTGAGCTTGTTCTTGCTTGGTTGGTTGATTCTTTCGGCGCAGATCACGTATTTGTTTTTGCATCGTTTCTCGACTCAGCTGAAATTCTGCTGATAACTGCGTTAGATACATGTCTTGTTCGATTGGCGAAACAACTTTACTCAATTCACTTAGTACCGCTTCAAGATATTCAATTTTATCTTTTTCATTTTCCAGATTTTTTTCTTGCTTCAAATAACGCGATTTAAAAGCAAAAATGGTTTCTCGTCCGTGTAAAACTAATTCTTGAAAAGCCTCTTCCCCATACTTTCTCAAGTACTCATCTGGATCGAGTTTTTCTGGGATCGCTACGACAGATAATTGCATTCGGCTATTTTGACGCAGTAGTTCGATGCCTCGGTTCGTAGCTTCTACACCCGCACGGTCACCATCATAACAAAACACTAATTCTTTTGTCAGTTTTTCCATCTGCTGGATCTGTTGAGTCGTCAGACTTGTTCCCATGGAGGCTAAACCAGTCTTGACACCCGCTTGCCATGCAGCGATAACATCCATAAATCCTTCGAATAGTAAGATTTCACCCGACTTGCGGATCTCACTACGTGCTTTGTCTAAGTTGAATAAGACTTGTCTTTTGTTGAACAGATCCGTTTCAGGACTGTTCAAATATTTTGGTTGATCTTTTGTATCGTGTTCACCAGCCAAGTAACGACCAGAAAACCCGATCGTCCGACCTTGACCATTACGAAGAGGAAACATGATCCGTTGATAAAAACGATCCGACATCCGTCCATCATCATGTGTCACAAACAAGCCGGACTGCTTGAATACTTCCTCAGAATAGTCTTCATTTTGGAACACTTGTTGTAAAAATGAGCGTTCATTTGGCGCAAAACCGATCTTGAATTCTTCGATCAACTCGGTGGTCAGACCACGTTCGAGTAAATAATTTAACGCTGGCTCACCTACTTTTGTGTGCAACAACATGTGATGATAAACTTCTACTGCTTTTTCATGAGCCGCGATCAATTTACCAGTAGCTGAATCTCCGGTTTGAGTAGTCAGCGTTTGTTGTCGCCACTGATCTTCGAGTTGGATCTGTTCTAAATCAGCGACCTTGACCACTGCTTCTGGAAAAGACAGACCTTCCAATTCTTGAAGAAACGTAAAGACATTCCCACCTTTTCCACAACCAAAGCAATGGAAAATCTGCTTATCTTCCGCAACCGAAAATGAAGGAGTACGTTCTTCATGGAAAGGGCAGAGACCTAAATAATTCTTCCCAGATTTTTTCAACTGGACGTATTGCCCAATCACCTCAACGATATTCGTTTGATTACGAATCGTCTCAATGGTCTCTTGAGGGATCCTTTGAGCCATATTCTCACCCCCTGCATTAGTTGATATCTCATACTCATCGACAAGACATTTCAGGAGAATAACCGGTAAAAAATCGCACTAACGAAAATCAGTGCGATTTTAAAGGACACAATTATACATGTTTCATTGTACCATATTCCTATACTTTTTCAAGTGATAGATACTGGATTATATGACATTTTCTTCCACTTGAGTATGAGGAGTTTTATTTGCATTTACTTTATTCAATAATTTGTTTTGTATGCCTAATTTCCAATATCCTAAACGTAATAATACATTCAAAATCATAAAGCCCACAAAATATGGCCAAGTATTTCCTAACCCAAGATTGACTTCTAATATATGATGGAAAAGCATCGCAGCAACATAAATACCGACCACTGTGGTAACTGCTAAGAAAATCCGTAATGGATTGAATGGCAAGCAGGCTTTGATCACTGCCAGACAGCTGATCCCAATCAATAAATAATACATCAATGTCGTTGTTTCACCAGATGTCCAACCTTGGTTGTGACCGATCAGGTAGATCGCCACAGTATTGAAAGCAACAAGCAATGCATTAGGTAATGCATTGACTAGCGCAGTAGGCAGATAGCGATAATCGACTTTTCGTTTATCATTCTCAAATGATAAGAAGAAAGATGGGTACCCTTCAATAGCAAGATCGATCAACGTGATCTGGATCGGGATAAATGGGAATCCGATAGCCGTCACTGCACATAAAATCGATAGGATAAATGAATAGATTGTCTTAATAAAGAAAATACCTGAAACTTTCGTTACGTTATTCACGACTCGGCGTCCCTCAAACAATACCTCGGGCAATGTCGTAAAATCAGAATCTAACAAGACAAGATTAGCAATTTGTCGTGTCGCTCCGTCTCCTTCTGCCATCGCAATACTACAATCGGCTTCACGTAAAGCCAATACATCGTTTACGCCATCTCCAGTCATTGCAACTGTTCGTCCACTTGCTTTCAGTTCGTTGACTAAGAGTTTCTTTTGTTGCGGACTCACTCGCCCAAAAACTGTATATTGATGCGCCGCTTTTCTGACTTCTGCTTCTTCTATCAAATCAGATAGATCAACATACGATTGATAGTTGGGCAAACCAGCACGTCGCGCAATATTGGACACCGTAAAAGGATTGTCTCCAGAAATCACTTTCAAGTCTACCCCTTCTTCGTGTAGATAAGCTAAGGTTTCTTGCGCGTTTTTACGGATAGGATCATCGATTTCAAACAAAGCAATCGGTTCAACCCCTTGAGGATCGCCTGAAGACAACGTTTGATTGGGAGCAAGACCTAACATCAATACACGAAACCCGTTGGCCTGGGCTTCCACTAAACTTTCCGGCAACTGATCGTCTGCCACTAACCGTTCCGGAGCCCCGACATAGACTACACCTAGTTCAGGAAATTCCATTGCGCCCCATTTGCGGTCAGATGAAAAGGCTAATTTTTCTCCGACATCGTAACGATTAGAAATCTCGAAATACTCTCTCAACGCACGCATCGTGACATTGTTATCGCTACTTTCAGCTAAATATGTCCCCATAATGGTTGGAATCATTTTTTCATAGGTTTTATTTAAGGGTTCGACTCGTTGGATGCTCATTTTTCCTTCGGTGATCGTCCCTGTTTTATCAAGACATAATGTATCTACATGTGCCAGTGTTTCGATAGAATACATATCTTGGACTAAGATTCGTTTCTTCGCTAGTTTAGTTACACCAGTCGTCAAAGCAATACTGATCAATAACACTAATCCTTTTGGCAACATTCCCAGTAAGGCCGCCGCAGAAGCAACGACTGATAGTTGGATCGACGCATTTCGAATGAACAAAGCTTCCAAGAATAAGATGATCCCTAAAGGAATGATCACAAAACTTGTAAACTTAGATACTTTGCGGATCGATTCCACAAGTTCCGAATGAATTTCCTTGTGTGTTTTTGCTTCGTTGGTCAAGCGGACAGCATAATTATCTGCCCCAACACGGATAACTGTAGCAAAGACAGAGCCACTAGTCAGGTAACTACCAGAAAGCAATTCTGCTCCTGACTCTTTGACGATCAAATCAGATTCACCGGTCAGTAAAGCTTCATTTGCCTCTGCCCGACCACTGATCACTTGCAAGTCTGAAGGAATCTGTTCACCCGCACCGATTTTGACAAGATCGCCTAAAACTAGTTCTTTCGTTGCGATCATCTGTTCTTTCCCATCACGAATGACGGTTACTTCCGCCTGGGAGACGATTGATAATCGGCGCACAAGATTACGCGCATGGATTTCCTGATAGATCCCCATGGTGATATTTACAAAAATAATTGCTAAGTAAGCCATATTTGAATAAGCACCAACTAGTAATAAGCAGAGTCCTATTCCTAAGTTCAAAAAATTGAATAATGTTAAAATATTATCGCTGAAAATTTGTTTCGTACTTTTTGTAGCATCCTCTTGGTAATCATTCTGTTGACCAGAGGCACGTCTTTGTCTCACTTCATTTTCTGTAAGTCCCTTTAATTCTTTCATTTCCATATCACGCCAACTTTCAAAAATAATCACTTCAATTAGTCTAGCTGTTTCTACGATTAAAAACAACTCGTTTTTTTTATTTTAAAAAAAGATAGAAAAATCAAAAAACAGCGGATCTGTTTTCTATTTTTCTATCTCACCATATACTTCACCTAGAAAAATCACAGAAGAGAATCGTTTCTTCGAACCATCTATCAAGAACTTGGCTGATTGAATACAACGATCACGTGACTTTTCTTCTTGTGCTTCTTCTACTTATACTGCTCTTCTAAACGGCTCATCCACCAGCCTAGTGCAGCACCAGCAATGAATAACACTGGACATGCCAAGATACCTAAAATGCCAAGTCCACTATAATTTGTAGGAATGATCATGATCGTGGATGCAAAAACAATGCCTAGAATAAAATGGAATAATTTGCTATAAGCTTTTGAGAAAATAAAATCCATTACTTTGGAAAGACCTAGTACACACACGATTCCGCCGATTGCAATAGGAATGATCACTTCTAAACGCACTTCTTTAAATCCATCAGCCATCGCTTTATACAGTCCCATGTAAACTAAAAAATTCGACGGACTTAATCCAGGAACGATCATTCCGAGACCAATCAAACCGCCTGCCATCATCCAGGTATAGACATTTTGTTCTACTTGCCCATCAAATAAACGGGCACCATATAACAAGAAAAGATAACCTAAAATAAATGTCACAACCATAATAATGAGATCTGTATTGTTTCGGCCTTTTTTTCCTGACTCTTTCCATAAAGCGGGCACCGTTCCAGCAATACATCCCACAAAGAACCATAAAATCGTTGTTTCATAGGCCCCTAGTAAAAAACTGACTAAAAAAGACAGCAAGAATACGCCAGTGACACCACCTAAGCCGACTGGTAAAAAGAATAAGACGTTTTCTTTAAAGTTTCTAGTGATATGTGCTAAGAAAGAAATCAGCCGCTCATACATTCCGAATACTGCTGCTAAAGCTCCTCCGCTCACTCCCGGCAAGATAAATCCTGAGCCGATAAACATTCCTTTGAAAAATCTTAATCCCCAATCTTTCGTTATATTCTCTCTTTTCTCCATTACTTTTTGATTTTCTTCCACTCGTCCAAGCACTCCTTCTTTCCATTCATTGTATTCATTATCCGTCTTGCTTTGATTTGCAGTTGGTTCGATCCAACAGGCTTAAAAAATATTTTCATACCATTCAAGAAACTGTTGGTTCATCTTCACTACATCTGCATAAAACATATTACCACCATTATGGTATAAATACCCACCATTATACAATAATGACTGGATTCGCCAATAGCGATAGGTTTTTTTGTTGTCATTGCCTAAAAGCGGACTCAACACATCCCTAGAATACTCTTCGGCTAAACGGACCGTGTTCTTCCCGCCTCTTTCGTTGACGTAAGCAATATAGTCTTTGCCAAAATTGTACGCTTGGATCGCTGTCGCCAGATCGCAACCTAATGCTTTCGCCTCAGCTATCATCTCTGAGAGGTATTTGACTCCTTGGTCAATACTTCCTTCTTGTGTCGTGATCGCCCCCATCTGTCCATAGGCACTTTCCGAACTTTGCATCAAATCGACACCATTTCCTCTTGATTCAGTAAGTATGATTGCCTTCACTAGATTCTCATGTTCTTGCATTTGATACTTTTCTAATGCTGACGAAATCTCTGGCTGATAATTTTCTACACGCTTGATCGATTGATATGTTCTACCGAATAGAAAAAGAATCGTTGCCAGAATCGTGAAGACAAATAGACTTACGATCATACGGAAGATTGATTTTCTTTTTTTCTTCATCCAAACCCACCTAGCTATTTGACATCTTTTTTTATCTTACTATTTCTTTTCATTCTTGGCTATTTTTTCTCTGTTTTTTCTTATTTAATTTAATAAAAAATGAATGTTTCATTTTCCCTTTCATCTTACGAAAATGATCGTTCGTTTTATAGAGTTTCGATTTCTAAAATAGATAAAGAGCGTTATAATTCAAAATAGTAGGTGATAAATGTGAAAAGAGAAAAGAAATTTGCAAAAATGGCAGATGGTACTGACATCTATTATGAAAAAAGTGGACATGGATTTCCCCTCTTGCTACTTCATGGAAATGACGGGAGCGGTGATTTCTTTTCAGAACAAGTGCCCGTTTTAGAACAATACTTTACGATCTATCTCATCGATAGTCGCGGGCATGGACAATCGACAAATCAAGCAGGAACATTGAATTTTCGTTTGATGGCAGATGATTTATTGACAGTCATGCTGCTGGAACAAATCTCACAAGCGAATATCTTGGGATTTAGTGATGGAGCCAATCTTGCCTTAGTTTTTTCAAGCAATTATCCAGATAGGGTCAATCGCTTGATTTTAAATTCGGGTAATACACGATTGAATGGGGTTCTCTGGTCCTCACGACTACTCAGTGCTTTTCACTATTTCTTTGTTTGGTTGCGCGCACTGTTCCAGCCACATTTACGTCAGCATTTATTGGTCATCGATTTATTGCTTCATGATATTGGCCTCACGACAGAACATTTAGAAAAAATCAATTGTCCAACACTGATCATCGTCGGTAAAAAAGATGTCATCAAACTGAAACATTCGCTTTATTTAGCGAAAACGATCCCTAATGCTTCATTTGTTCTCGTCACAGGACAAGGACACCAATTAGCTCGCCAAAACCCAGAACGCTTCAATCAAGAAGTTTTAGATTTCTTGACAAAATAAATTTGAAAATAGTAGGTGATTTTTTGTTCAAGCCAATCATTCAGTGGTTCAAAAGCCACTTGAGACTTATCAAAACGATTTTTTTGATTTCCGTATTAGTAATTATTATTCGTGAATTGATGACAATCAGTACTTTGTTATCTGCGGACCAACTAGCTCAAACATTTTCCACGATCCCACTCTGGAAAATTGGTGTCATGTTTTTGATTGGGTTGATTTCTATTCTACCCATGATTGGATATGATTTGATTTTCAACAAGTTACTAAATCAAAAGCAAAAGCCATTATATTTATTTGAAACAAGTTGGATGATCAATACTATTAATAACATTGCTGGATTTGGTGGCTTTGTCAGTATCGGTTTACGATCCGAACTCTACGGTCAAAGAAAAGATAGCAAACAAGTCATGCAAGCTTTATCTAAAGTATTTTTATTTTTGATGGCGGGTTTATCTCTGTATAGTTTAGTCTCGTTTTTTATGGTCTTCTTTACTCCTGTCGCTCCGTTTCTTAAACAGTATTGGATTTGGTTGATTGCCGGTGGTTTGTATTTCCCCATCGTTTTTATTTTTACCACGATCAAAAAAGAAGGCTATGTTGGTGGTCTTTCAATTAAATCCCAAGGGCAATTGTTACTCGTTTCCTTATTGGAATGGACGGGTGTCTTAGGAACCTTTCTTGCAGTCGGCTATTTGATGGAGATCCCCATCGATCTATGGCAAACAATCCCTCTATTTATCGCTGCTTCAGTTATCGGGATCATCTCAATGATCCCAGGAGAAATCGGTAGTTTTGATGTGATGATGATCTTTGGTTTATCAGCTCTAGGTATCCCTAAAGAAACCGTTGTGATCTGGATCTTGCTTTATCGGATCTTCTATTACTTTATTCCATTTTTCATTGGATTAGTTTTCTTCTTTAAAAATGTCGGTGTATCGATCGACCAACGATACTCTGGTATTCCAAAGCAATTAGCGACCCAGATTGCTCGGAAGATCCTGGTGATCTTAATGTATTTTTCTGGCATCATGTTGGTTCTTTCAGCAACGATCCCGCAAGCATTTACTGAGTTTCGTTGGTTGCATCATATCAATCCTATAAAGATGCATTTTATTATGCAATTTCCAAGCATATTGTTAGGCTTCTTGTTTGTTATTATGGGACGAGGCATCGCAGCCAGAGTCAAGCGTGTCTACTGGCCAACCATTTTTTTGATCCTTGTTTCATTAATTTATGTTGGGCTGAATGATCTAAGCACTACTGGCATTATTTTCTTACTATTGCTATTAGGTATCGTGATCGCTTCACGTAATGAATTGTTCAGAGATCAATTGATCTACTCGTGGGAATGGTTGACGATCGATGGGTTGATCATAGGTGCATTGACCGTTTTATATATCGTGATCGGTGTTTATAATATGCCCACTTTCCCACATCGTAATCATCGGTTTATTTCATTTTTTCTATTTCCATCAGAAAAAATTTGGTTGTCTGGTTTTCTAGCAATTTTAGCAGTAGCCTTTATCATGATTTTATTTGTCCACTATCTCCAAGGTAAAAAGGCACAAGTTGGACAAGAGTTAGATGAAGCGGTCGCCACCACGATTTTAGAAACTTACGGCGGTAATTCAGATAGTCAACTGATTTTTTTGAAAGATAAACGGATGTTTACCTATGAAAAAGACGGGGAAGCAACCGTCTTGTTACAATTTGCTAGTTATAACAATAAGTGTGTGGTGATGGGCGATCCCTCAGGCAAAAAAGAAGATTTTCCAGAAGCAATCGAAGCCTTTATCGCAGAAACAGATCGCTTATGCTACTTGCCAGTCTTTTATGAAACGAGCGAAGAACTGGTTATGATCCTTCATGAATTTGGCTATGATTTTATCAAAATGGGCGAAGAAGGCCATGTTTCGTTAGCCGACTTCACGACTTCTGGGAAAAAAATGAAAGGCACACGTGCGATACTGAATCGCATCGAACGAGAAGGATTCACGTTTGAGGTACTTCAACCACCATTTTCTTCCCAACAAATGGCTGAGCTTAAAACCATTTCTGATCGTTGGCTAGGCAGTCGCAAAGAAAAAGGCTTCTCATTAGGTTTCTTCTCAGAAGACTATTTACAGCGAGCACCGATTGCAGTCGTCAAAAACGATCAAGGTGAGTTGGTCGCTTTCGCTTCGATCATGCCGACTTATACGAATGATAAGATCGGAACGATTGATTTGATGCGCTATGATCCAGATACTGCACCTTCCGGTAGCATGGACTATTTATTCATCCATCTTTTTGAATATATGAAGGAGGAAAATATCCAATGGTTCAATTTGGGTATGGCTCCTTTGTCTAATGTGGGGACTTCAAGAAAAAGTTTCATTCAAGAACGGATTGCTTATCTAGTCTATGAATTTGGCTCACATTTCTATTCTTTTCAAGGGTTAAGAGAATACAAAGATAAATATGCCACCAACTGGAGATCTCGCTATACACTTTATTCAAGAGATAGTTGGATCGCTTATGTAATGATCACGTTATTGATCATTGACAATGCGCCCGTTGATCAAAAAACAAAGCCTTTGAATGGCTTAAAAAAATGGTTTCGTAAATAAAAAAACGCCTGATTTTGCTGTTTTAGTCAAAATCAGGCGTTTTTTGTTTATTCACAAACCTTTCCCTTCTTTTATAGATCATCAATCGTATATTCAGAATAACCTTCATAAAAATAACTCACATCGATCCCTTTCATATAAAGTTCACGATCGGAAATCTTATCCGTCAACGCGTTAGAAATCAAATAGCTGATCTCTAAGTCATTGATCGGACTACGTTCCATTGCAGATAAATAATCAGACTTGTCAATTAGATTCCAGTCAACCACTTTCTGTATCTCCGATTTCAAAATGAGATCTAACCAAATTCTAGTACTCCTACCGTTCCCTTCACGAAAAGGATGAGCGATGTTCATCTCTACATATTTTTTGATGATTTCTTCAAAAGTAGACTGTGGCATTTGGTCAATATGTTTTAGAGAATACTCCAAATACATGACCGGCGCAAACCGAAAATTTCCCTTTGCACTATTTACTGAGCGAATTTCCCCAGCAAAACCATCAATTTCAGAAAACAAATAGTCATGGATTTCACTTAACCCTTTGAACGTTCCAATTTCTAATTCATCTATTCTTCCAGAATCATATAATTTTTTTGCTTTTTGCTTACTGATTTTTTCTTCCGCTTTTGCCAACTCGACTTGACTGGTCAATCCTAATTTATTTTCTAAAATCATTGAATCCCCCATAACTTTTTGTCATAGTTTTTTAGAAACACAGATATATTTATTATAACAAATTTATAGACATGGTAAAAACAAGAAAAATCGATGGAAACAAGCAACAAGGATACTAGTCGTATTGCACCTACTAAATTCTCATAACATTTTGTTCGAAGATTCCCCCACAAAAAAAAGCGAGAAACCCAAAAATTCAAAGAAAATTTGGAGTTTGCTCGCTTTTTTATCGGTGATTAACACTTCTATTAGAACTATTGGACAAGATATTCAAGTAAATACCTTGTCCAAAGGTTTTATATTTTTCTATAAAAATACTTACGCTTCGATTTCTGTTACCATTCCTGAACCGACAGTTCGACCACCTTCACGAATAGAGAAAGTCGTTCCTTGTTCGATTGCCACTGGATGGATCAACTCTACCTCGATGGTTACGTTGTCTCCAGGCATGACCATTTCTGTTCCTTCTGGCAACACGATCGTACCTGTTACATCTGTTGTGCGGAAATAAAATTGTGGGCGGTAGTTATTGAAGAATGGTGTATGACGTCCGCCTTCTTCTTTCGTCAATACATAGACTTCCGCTTTGAATTTTGTATGCGGTGTGATTGAACCAGGTTTCGCAATTACTTGTCCACGTTCAATATCTTCTCTTTGGATACCACGTAACAAGATTCCTACGTTATCTCCAGCTTCACCATAATCTAACGTTTTACGGAACATCTCTACCCCTGTCACAACCGCTTTTTTCGTTTCAGGTTTGATTCCGATGATCTCGATTTCATCACCGACACGAACAGCTCCACGGTCGATCCGACCAGATGCTACCGTTCCGCGACCAGTGATTGAGAAAACATCTTCAACTGGTAAAAGCAATGGTTTGTCGGTATCACGTTCTGGTGTTGGGATATAGTCATCCACTGTTTCCATCAATTCATTGATCGCAGCTTCTGCTTCTGGGTCACCTTGCAATGCTTTCAATGCAGAGCCTTTGATGACAGGTGTGTCATCACCTGGGAAACCATATTCATTCAGTAATTCACGAACTTCCATTTCTACAAGATCGATCAATTCTTCATCATCGACCAAATCAACTTTATTCAAAAATACAATCAAATATTTTACACCAACTTGACGTGATAAAAGGATATGCTCGCGAGTTTGAGGCATTGGTCCATCTGTCGCAGAAACAACTAAGATCGCACCATCCATTTGAGCGGCACCTGTAATCATGTTCTTCACATAATCCGCATGTCCTGGTGCATCGATATGTGCATAGTGACGTTTATCAGTTTCATATTCTACGTGTGCTGTGTTGATGGTGATCCCACGTTCACGTTCTTCTGGAGCTGCATCAATGCTTGCATAATCTTGAGGATTTGCTAAGCCTTTTTTCCCTAATACTGTCGTGATTGCAGCAGTCAATGTGGTCTTCCCATGGTCAACGTGCCCAATGGTTCCGATGTTTACGTGTGGTTTACTTCTATCAAAATGTTCTTTTGCCATAATTAACAAACCTCCTAAATAGTCTTATGCACTGAATGATTTCAGCTCATCGTCCATAACAGTTTTTTTAGTATAAACTCAAAAAAACAACTACACTTACTTTTTGTAAGTTATGAACAAACCCTATTATACGTCAAAATTGGTCAAAGTCAATTAAAGTGTTTCGATATACTATTTCAATAAAAAGTGTGTAGGATATTAGTCTTCACGCATATTCAAAAAGCGAATATACAGCGGGAACAGAAGCAACCTCTCCGGAAATAAGACGGCAGCCACAAAAATTTGAAGAACAATTTACGTAGCTGTCGTCTTATTTCTCGAGCCTAAATACTTCTGTGCCGACCTCTGTCATAACGCTATTGTTATTATTGACAGCGTTCGTTTTCTATTAGTAATGGTCATACTCTCAACTTTGTAAAGTATCGGTTTCCATATCGAATTCTAATTGTTTTGCTGCATTCAACTGATCACTGTAGTAACTTGCAAGTTCTTCTGCAGAAGCTTGTGTCAAATTGTTAAATGAGAAAGTCGCATATCTCCCATGATTTTCTTTACATATCGAATTGATTCGAAGTCCAGTTTTCTCATCCATAAATAAATAAGCTTTCCCAGGTGTAAAAGTAGGAGTAACTAATTTTTTGGAACGAAGTCTAAATCCGTTATAACTCATTTGATACATCTCAAATGATTGGGATAGATAAGTTAGTTGTTTCTTTGTTACAATGCTCAATGCTTCACTGTCGCTTTCTATTGTTCGATTTTTACCAATCAAAATCGCATAGAATAATCCATAGAGGTTATACACTGACCATAGAAGTGTCACAATATAGCCTGTTTCATATCCTTCTCCTCGATAAAGTCGGTACAATGCAACGATAGAGGCGAAAGCGATCCAACCAAATAGTAACATGTGAGGAAAAACTGTTCGCCAATCAAATGATTGACTGTCAACAAGTTCCTTTTTTGTCACTTTGAATTTTTTTTCCGAATGAAAGAACTCTTTGATCAATGCTCTAGTATGGATCGGCGCGACAAAACAATCATAGATATGCGAAGTAGTAAGATTCCTGATTTTAGGAACATACAACCGAAACGAAAGAGAAATCATGACAAACGGTGGTAAAAAGAACAATAATAACTGATTGTTGTTACTTCGAACAATAAATATATCAAAGACCATAAAAAGAGTTGGTGCTAATAAAAAAATGATTTTTTGAAATGAAGTAAACCAGTACAAATAAGAATTATAGTAACACAATTTTTGCATACGAGATAACCCTTTAAATTTACGTGGTTTAAAATGGTCAAATATTTGCTTTGTACCTTGGGCCCAACGTGTCCGTTGAGAGGACAGCTCTCGAGCTGTATAAGGCGTGATTCCCAAAGCATAAGCTTTATTTATGAAAATCGTTTCATAACCAGCATTTTGCAATAACATCCCTGTTGCCATATCTTCAGTAATGCTTTTTGTTGGGACGCCACCTATCTCCTCTAAAGCACTGCGTCGAATGATAGCGTTGGTCCCGATATGGATCAACGCATTTTCACGTGAAAGAGCTGGTTCTAAAAAACGCATAAATAATTCCTGTTCATTGTAAAATGATTTTCTCAATAATTGGAAGGGATCTTTATTATAAAAAGTTTGAGGATATTGAATTAACGCAACCTTTGGATTTCTAAAATAATCGATAGCCTCGTAAATAATATTTTTCTTAACGATGAAATCAGCATCTAAAAGCAAAATCAAGTCGCTACTTGTTTGTGAAAGTGCATAGTTGATATTTCCTGCCTTTGCGTTCTCGTTACCTTCTCTTGTCAGATAACCAATATGGTATTTTTCTGCAAGTTCTTTCAATTCCTCACGATGACCATCATCACAAATATATATTTTCTTATTTGGATAACGTAACGCTTTGACAGCCAAAGCAGTCGCGATCACTAATTTATTATCCTCATTATACGTACATATAAACGCTGCTACACTTGGTTGAAATGGCTCCTCATCGTAATGAACTCTCACGGACTCTTTCGACAACTTATTAGAAAACAAATAAATAAAAAAACCATACACAAATAAACCAATAAATTCTGCCACATATAAAATAAGACCGAAAGTTAATGATATCACGCCATCATTTGGGATCGTGTAGAAAAGACGCCAGATCAAGTATACAACCAAAAATGCTAAAGTTAATTTGGAAAAGAATGGTTTTATCTTATTGTTTCTTTTTGCTAACACATAAAGTCCAAAAATTATACCAAACAAACCAACTAAATAATACAGTTCCATTTTAATACCACCTTTCATAACATTATTATATAATTTGTGTTTTTTTAAGCAAAGCAACTAGCTCTCCTAAAATTCGATTATCGTAAGCTCAACTTTGAAAAATGTTCTCACAGAAAACTTAAGTATTTTATACATAAAACGGCGAATATGCCATTATTATATATAAATACGATAAATTTTGGACTTTCGATAGACGAATAATAGATTTTGTTGAATAATAGTATCCGAGGTGAAAAAAATGATAAAAAAATTGATAGCATTATTGATTGTATTGGGAATTTTCCTAGGAGGAAGCTTTATCGCTTATGATTATTTCTATGGCGGTGAAACTTATTATACAAAAATCACCACTAACGGAGAAAAAGAAGTTGACTCAGCAGACAATGACATGGACGTTTCTATTTATGTATACGACCAAAATGCTTACAACGCACAAGGAGAAGAAAAAGCAGTCACTTTACGTGAAGCGAGAGAACGTCCTTTAAAAATGGATGCTTATTTAAAACTAAAAGTCAATTCACGTAAAGGCGTCATCAGTTGGGAAGAAGTAACAGCTTCTCAAGTGCCGGACAAAGCGTTAGATCAATTAGATCAATGAACCAGTTTACAATAAACAACACAAAAAAGGCAGTCAACACCCACAAGACTTGAAAAACGATCTTCGTGGATATTGACTGCTTTTTTACTATTCACTTTTATTTGGTTTCTTTGATTCATCTAAAAGAAACTATAGACGATTCAATACTTCGTCCACATTTTTAATCATGACAGAGATCGTACCATCAGGATTATTGACAAATTCAATCAGATCCGGGTTACGATAAACGTCTACTGGTACAATCAATTCAATGCCATTTGATAAACGGAATTTTTGCTTTCCGAATTTTTTCTCTGAGATTTCTTGTACTTCTTTCACTGGTGGTGCTTCTGGAATAAAGCCTTGTTCTTTGACTTCTTCTTGGAATGCTAACTTGGCAGTGATATTTTCTTTGAATACTTTCTCCGCGATCATTTCATGATCCAATCTACCTTTTTCTTCGATCGTATCATACACAGCTTCTTTTAAGTCCGCCATGATATCGAACTCTTCTGCTTCAAACTTCTTGCCTAGCTGCTTCGCCACTTTTTTTATCACTTTGACGTTGTCTTCCAAAGAAGGTGCCGGGACGCTCTCAATCACTTTTCCCGAAAAGTACCATTCTTTTTTACCAGAGAACTCATAGCGTTTTTCAATCAACTCATACGTCAGATCTGTCAGATTGACTGCTAAGGCTTCATCTGCTTTTTGAGATTTTGAGCCAAGGATCGCTCGGTTCAAAATCAAATGGTTGTCAATACCGGCTTCATCTGCTTCCACATAGTGAGTATAAGCATCACGATAATTCACTTTCAATAAAGCTAAATACATCACAGTATCTACTTCATACAAGACAACGAAAACATCTGCACTAGGTGCTTCCTCACTTTCTGCATAGATGTCAAACCACCGTTGGACTAAACGCTCACTTTCTTCGACAAAATTTTCTTGACACTGTTTCAAGTTTTGAGAAAATAGGCTTTCTTCAGTGAGTTGCCCTGTTTTAGTTTGTGCAGAAGAGATTTTTTGGATCTTCTTTTGTAGAAAGTCCCTGACGAAATCTTTCGTAAGATCCAGTTCTTGTTGTGAAAATACAGGAGATCCTGTTTCTCGATCAATAATATGCAAGATTGCTTGTTTTAAATAGATATCCATCGTTTCATTCCTTTCTGCTCTAGTTTACGGAAAATCAAACAAAAATACCAGAGACAAAATGGAACGAACAAAAAAATATTTTATAACAAACAAAATACATTTCTTTTTTTAGAAAATAAGCTACACTTAAAGTGTACTAAAATCAAAGGAGCTGAAAGTATGAATTCACTAACATCTACTTACCGTTTATCAAATGGCTATGAAATCCCTGTTGTCGGTTTCGGTACTTGGCAAACCCCTGACGGAGACGTTGCTGTTTCCTCAGTTAAAGAAGCATTAGCTGCCGGTTATCGTCATATTGATACCGCTCAAGGGTACAAAAACGAAGAAAGTGTCGGACAAGCAATCAAAGAAAGTGGTGTTCCAAGAGAAGAGATTTTCTTAACGACTAAACTTTGGAATGAAAACCATAGCTACGATCTAGCAATGTCCTCTTTCGAAGAGTCCTTAAAAAAATTACAAACAGACTATGTGGATCTTTTCTTGATCCATTGGCCTAATCCAGTTTCTTTCCGCGAAAATTGGCAAGAAGCGAATGCCGAAACATGGCGTGCTTTTGAAGAGTTATACGAAGCGGGCAAAATCAAAGCGATCGGTGTCAGCAACTTCTTACCGCATCACTTAGATGAACTTGCAAAAACAGCAAAAATCATGCCAATGGTCAATCAAGTATTTCTTGCTCCTGGCGAATTGCAACCACCTGTTGTTGAGTACGCGAAAAAACATGATATGGTCCTTGAAGCATATAGCCCTCTTGGCACTGGTAAAATCTTCGACGTCACAGAAATGCAAGAGATTGCCAACACACACAATAAGAGCGTTGCCCAAGTAGCGCTACGTTGGTCATTACAACATGGTTTCTTACCATTACCAAAATCTGTCACACCAAGCAGAATCAAGGAGAACACTGAATTATTTGATTTTGAGCTATCAGAAGAAGAAATGAAGACGATCGACCAATTAGATGGTGTCGTTGGCAAAGCAAAAGATCCAGATACTACACAATTTTAAAGGTAAAGGATAGTGATATTCTATGAACCCCGTGGACCGCTTAAATCGTTTATCTGAAAAAGTGACACAGACATTTGATCCAGATTTCATCTTTTTGATCCGCCCAGAAAAAATCCAGCATTTTCCTGCTCGAAATTGGTCAAGGGATGAAAAACTTGCGGAAATAAAAAAACGCTTGGATCATTCATTGATGACGATGAAATGGCAAGGACATGAGGTCATCTATTCACCAGAACTAGTCACCTTTGCCTTATTGCCAAAAAAATAACTAGATGAGGGAGCATTAGTCTGTGGACTTTTGCTCCCCTTTTTGAGAGATTGGAACAGAAATATTTAACCTCGGGAAATAAGGCGATATCTACGAAATTGTTCATCAAATTTCTGTGGATGTCGCCTTATTTCCGAGAAGTTTACTGCTGTTTCCACCGTTTATTCAGTTTTAGCATATGTGAGAGGTCGATTATCCCACTCAATTTTGTTTTTCCATCGAAGTAATAAAAGTTTTTTCTTGATAAACCTTTTCATTTGCTCGTTTTTTTCTTATAATCGAAAGGGTATGAATGAAGGAGAGTATTTATGAAGAAAAAACAAAAACAAAAATTATTAAAACAATTCCGTCCTTCTTTAGATGGAATTCGCACGCAATTATTCCGTTCATTGGAAGAAGAAAGTTTACGCCGTTATGGGCTGCCATTGCAAGTCATGCTTGATCCTAAAAACCGTCAAGTCTTAATCATTGGCTTAGCAGGACAAGCAAATGAAGATACACGCATCAATGTACCAATCGACGATAACTTTACTGCTGTCTTGAAACGTATTCGTTCTGGTGAAGCAACGATTTTTGAACGTTTCCGTGACAACCTATTGATTGAGATTGTTTCTTACTGGAATGATCAACGCATGAAAAAAGATCAACCAACGGCTCAACCTGTAGCGACACCAGTCACTAATGACGCGTCTGTAAAAGAAACACCAACAAAAGAAGTTGAAAAAGTTGAGACAACTTCTCAACCAGTCAATAAAGAAGCAACAACTGACAAGAAAACAAGTGATGAAAAAGTAGTGACAGATTCTTTGACTTTCGATGATTTTGCAAAACAAGTAGCAGAATATCCGAAGTTCACTGCTGAAAAAACAGCAGATGCTGTAGTGATCAATGAAACAGTCAAAGACGACACACGAAAATTAGCAGAGATCTCTATGTCTGCTGTCAATGAATTTACGATCGAAAAAGCTTTAGAACGTAAATACAAAGTGAAATTGACATTCGTGCCATTGATCGAACAATTTGCCGCTACACCGATCAACGAAAGATAAACGCAAGCAAATAGATTGCGTGATGATTTTTACCTAAAAAAGCAGCTGAAATGACGATCATCGTTCATTTCAACTGCTTTTTTTATCATTTATAAATGTAAAAAAGAGAATATCAATTGTTCCTATTGTTGCGCTGCGTTCTTCCCTGTTGTTTCTAATTGCTCTTGCACCAACTGCATCACTCTCATCCGTTCCTCATCGGGTATCTTCTCATAGTAGATCCCTGCTTCTCCCAAGATGCCATCACCAATATATTGTTCACCTTTCAACTGATGGTTCGTGATATTGGATAATGCCGAATGGTATTCATTCATCATTCCGAGCATTTCATCTAAGGACATATCCGTTGTCCCATTTTCACCGACTACCTCTAAAAGCTGGCGATAATTGAATAAACTTTTCACAGATAAGAACTCATTGACTAAAATATTGACGACTTCCCTTTGCCTTTTCTGTCGCCCATAGTCATCCTCAGGATCTTCTGCTCGCATGCGCGCATACTGTAATCCTTCCCAACCATTTAATTCTAGTGTACCTTCTGGATAATGGATGTCTTCTGCTGTAAACTCAAACGCATTATTTACAGTGATTCCTCCCACAGCATCGATCAACGCTTCTAATCCATCCATATTCAACGATACATAGTGATGAATCGGTATATCAAGATATTGTTCTACCGTATCCACCATCATGTCGATACCACCATAAGAATGAGCATGGTTGATTTTATCAACCAGTCCATCCATATTGGCAATTTCTACGAAAGAATCTCGAGGAATACTCGTGATCGTCGTTGTTTTCTTTTGATTATTCAATGTCACCAACATGATCGTATTTGCACGATAGTCCGTTTTTCTAATTGAATTATTGGCGATACCTAAAACTAAAATGCTGACTGGCGTATCCTTTTCCCGCTGAACGGTTTCTCTTTGTAGCGGTTGTTGCATCGAAGTCACGGTCTGTCTGGCATCGTAGTAAAAGCGAACACCATACGCAACTGCAGAACCTACTAATAGGAAAAGAAATGCCATAATAGACAATAAAACTTTTTGTTTTCTAGTGAATATTCGTTTTTGTTGGTGCTTTTTTCTTACTGTTTTTTCAGTGATAAAAGAGAAAAACAGACTATAGCATAAGAAAACAACTGAAAAACTCAGTAAAAAACCTGCCAAGATATCGCTAGGATAATGTACTCTCAAATAAATTCTAGAACTAGCAATCAATAATGGATAAAGAGCCCCCACCCATACTAGTTTATTTACCCTTTTCTCACGATAAATAATGTACATAGTGATCAAAAATACTAAGAATAGCGTCATAGACAAAATCGAATGGCCACTTGGAAAAGAGTAAGAAGATCTAGGAATCAATTGCTCCACATCAGGTCGTGTCCGCTGGATAGCTTGTTTCATCACGTAGCCAATCAAACTAACTGTCAAAACCATTAAGACTTGCCAAATGGCTAATTTATGGTATTGTTTCCGCCAACTAAAAATTGCAAGCAATCCTGTGAAAAATAAAGTAGGAATAATCGTTGCTAGTTTTGCAAAATAACTAAAAAATGTTGTTAATACTGGGAATTCGATTAATCGCTCCTGTTGATAAATGGCTAAATCGAGTTGATTGAATAAGGTGTTTTCTGTCATAACTCGTGTGGTCAAAGTCGTCAATAAGACGAATGATACGAATGCTACCACCAATGTTCCTTTTGGCATCTGTTTCATAATAACTTCCCTTCTACTTCTCATTCATACTTTTTAAATCCTAAAATAATGCCTAAACCACAGCCAATAACCAAGAGGGAAGTTCCTCCTTGACTTAAAAATGGTAAAGGAATCCCTGTTAAGGGGAGTAGACCGATCGCAGCTCCAATATTCTCAAACACTTGGAATAACAAACCAAATACGAAGACAATCGCAAAATACACATTTCCTTTATTATTTGTTTCGATTGCACTATAAATGATTTGGTAAAAAAGATAAAAATATAAAAAGAGCACAGAAACACTTCCTAAAAAGCCAAATGTTTCAGCAATCACTGTAAAGACCATATCTGATTCACGAACGGGCACATAGATAGGATTGATTGCTTCAGACCTTCCACTAAACCCACCTGCCCCGATAGAAAGTAAACTTTGTGATTGTTGATAACCAATCGATTGGCTATATGCAAATGGATCAACCCATGCGCGTACTCGATCTAACTGATAAGTCTTAAAATTCAGACGATATAAAATCTGGTGTCCGTATTCAGTAAAAACTAAAGCAATCAAAATGGCCCCGAGAATAACTAGAATCGAGGTTATTGCCGTCATGATCTTCCAATGTACCCCAGCGATCATGAATAATGCCCCCAAGCATATGACAAAAACCAAACTTGTTCCAAAATCTTTTTGCATGTACATCAATAAAAAGGTCGGTAAACTAACCAGTAATATCTTTCCTACATAAAATAAATCAGTTTTAACGGTTCGTTGTTTCACCTTTTGCTCATAGATCAAGGTCAAATAAACAACCACTAAGATAAAGGTGAGTTTCACTAATTCAGAAGGTTGAAATGAAAAGCTGCCAATCCTAAGCCAACGTTTGGTGCCTGTGAGTTGAAACATCACCGGATCATAAAACTGATACAACAGGCCCATCACAAAAAGTGAAAAGCCATAAAGATAAGGAGAATATCTTAACAATACGACTGTTTTCACTCGTTGTGTTAGAAACAACAGCCCGACCGACATCAAACAAAACACGATTTGTCGAAGCACGACTCCTCGGACTGGAACTTGGTCATAAACAGCTGCCCCATATTGCACACCGACACTTAATAAATATAAAAGAAAGATTGGTAAAAATAATGCATAGTTGAATTCATTTATTTTAAATTTCATTTTGCTTACCTCGTGAGGACAGTTTCAGGCAAACGCCCAAAAGCATGGATAAAATCAAATAGCTTGATCCTCCATAACTAATAAAAGGAAGCGGAATACCTGTCATTGGGATCATGCCACTGATACTTGCAATATTGATACTTGTCTGTAGCAATAACAGCATCCCTGTTCCCAAATAAATCAACCCGATCTGCTGATTTGGTTCATTCGCACTCAAGACAAATAAGCGCAAAATAATCGAAAATAACATTGCTAGAATCAGTAAGCCCACGATCAGACCTAACTCTTCTAAAATAATCGAAAAAATAAAATCAGTCTCGGCTACTGGTAAATAGCCCTTTTTGGTAATACTATTTCCCAATCCTAATCCAAAAAGCCCACCGTTGTACATGGCATAATAAGATTGACTCATCTGAAATCCTTTTCCATAAGGATCTAAAAAAGGATTAAAAGCAATGCTCAAGCGATCATAAGTATGAGCAAAAATACTTGGTAATAGGTCATTTTGCCCTAGTAAATAAATAATGCCGCCAAGGAGCAAAAAGAGACTGAACAGTCCTGCAAAAAACAATAAAATATAGCGAACTGGTAATTGAACCGTCGTGATCATGATTGCAGCTAAGATGATCAACAAGATCGCACCAGCTACTTTTGGTTGGAATAAAATCAGCAGAGAACATAAAGCGATGATAAAAAAGGGTTTTTTTAATTCATTCAATGATTGCTTGGGTTTTCTAAAATAATAAGCTAAATAAAAAATCATACCGACATTGACAATTTCAGCAGGTTGAAATTGAAAACCTGCAATTGAGATCCATCGTTGCGCCCCACTGATATTGACACCAATCCCAGGTACCTTTGTCAAGATCAGACCCACGATACCGATCCCCATCATTATTTTTACGATTCGATGATTGAGTATAAATGCAGGTTTCACTCGGTAAATGAAAAAAATCATTGCCCAACTAAGTGCTACAAATACCATTTGTCGAACTAAAAGTTGATTTGTACTTTGATCGAATGACATCAAACGGAACGTACTCGCACTATAGATCATCAATAATCCTATTACACTGATCAACAGATATGGTACGAGCAAATACAAATCTATTTTTCTTATGTCTTTTACACCCATCCTATATTTCTCCTTTGTGTTACAGCGGAGATACGTCACTTACCCATCTTGAATAAAAAAAGCCAAACGAAAAAAACGATTGGCTTTTCAGTCTCATCGTGTGAGTTTTGACACTAAACAACGTAAAGATTTCTCTTAGCTATCTTATGAAGAGCCTTAATCCGACAATTCCTGTTTTACACATTGGCGTCTTTCGACGTTTCTGCGCAATAGCCTATGTTTGTTTAGGAGTCTCGCCTAACAAGTTATTCTATTTGAGGAAAAGTATACCTGTTAGATTATTTATTCACAAGAGAACCTCAAATAAGCTTAAAAAACTTTAGCTTTTTTTAATGTTATATAAATTATTTTTAAAATTTAATAATATATGTTCTATATTTTTTAGATCAGAGTATGTAAAAAAACGTAACAGAAAACCTTTAATCGACAAGGTCTGTTACGTTTTGTTTAATATTATACAACCTCACATAAAAATGAAAATAGCATAAAAAGACGTGATGGTCTCTTATGAAAAAAATAAATTTCAGATTATAGATTCTTCATACTTAGCATAGGTATTTTTTTATGTGTTTTGAGAGGCACGTTATAATAATGAAAATTATTTGTCATTTTCCCTCAGCTACTACGCCCATTTCGCAAATTATTCCTAGTTTTTGCTCGCCTGGATAGCTTCTAAGGCAGCTAGTGCGCTTTGTTGGTTGATCGTTCCTGATTCCCTAAGCTTTGCGGCAACTCTCTCGATTTCGTCCCCTTTGGCACCAACTGTGATTGCCAATGCTCTCGCTTGTAAGGACATATGTCCTTTTTGGATACCGTCACTAACAAGTGCACGCAGTGCCGCCAGGTTTTGTGCTAAACCAACAGCTGCAATCACTTGTGCCAATTCTTGTGCAGAATCAATTGCTAACATATCTAAAGAAGCTTTCGCTTTCGGTAAGACGCGGGAAGCCCCCCCTACTGTCGCGACAGCTAAAGGAACCGTCAATTTCCCTACCAAATGATCTTCCTTGATTTGCCAGTCAGTCAACCCTTGGTAACTACCATTTCGAGCAGCATAGGCATGAATAGCCGCTGCGGCTGCTCGTGTATCATTTCCTGTGGCTAAGATGACCGCTTCGATACCATTCATGATTCCTTTGTTGTGGGTCGTTGCCCGATAAGGATCCAACTTTGCGTATTCACTCGCTTGACGAATCTTTTCAGCAATCAGCTGACCCGTTTCTTTGTCCTTTGCCAATCGCTCAAAAGGAATCATACAAGTCGCGATCGCTAAAGATTCAGTCGCCAGATTACTCAAGATACTGAACAAGATTTCTTCTTCAGGGAACCATTCTTTGATACGAACAGCAACTCCCTCCAAAATCGAGTTGATGATATTCGCACCCATCGCATCTTTGACATCCACTAAAAAATCAAGTGAAAGATAGGCATGCTCGCTCCCCATAAATTCTCGAGTAGAAATTTCTCGGACACCTCCACCACGCTTGACGATCGAAGGATAGCTTTCGTTTGCACAAGTGACCAATTCTGGTTTTCTTGCTTCAATGACTTCTTTGATTTTTCGATAATCACAACGACCGGTCAAGACGATTTGCCCACGCATCAATCGTTGGGGTATCTGAACGCTGATATCGCCACATATTTTTGCGCCATTGCTCGCTGCAGCAATTACAGAAGGTTCTTCCGTGGCCATAGGAATCCATTTTTTTTGACCGTTCACTTGAAAATTCAATGCGACACCTAATGGGATCTCTACTTGGCTGATTTGATTTTCAATCAAATGGTTGGCGATATCTTCTGTTAAAACAGATTCTTTAAAACCTGTTGCTTCTGCTTGAGAAATCACTTTTTCTTGAACTAATCGCTGTCTACGTTGTTCTGGCGTTAGTTCATAAAACTTTTTTTTTTCGTTATCACCAGTTTCTTGCAAATTAGCTTCCAAAAGAACAGCTAATCCAAGACCGCCACCAATACATAATGAAGCTACTCCGTATCGTTGGTGCTGCCTTCTTAACGCATAGCCTAAAGTAGTCAAGATACGAGCGCCACTAGCACCAATCGGATGGCCTAACGCAATCGCACCACCATAAATATTGACTTTCTCTGATGGGAGATTCAATTCACGATTCACAACGATCGATGACGCAGCAAACGCTTCGTTAATTTCAAATAGATCGATGTCGTCCAAGGAAAGCTCTGTTTTCTCCATCAAGGTATTGATTGCTTTGATTGGAGCTACCCCCATGATACTTGGATCGATCCCAACTTCAGAGACTCCTTTGATCGTAGCTAAATACGGTAAGTCATGAGCAATCGCATAGTCTTTAGACGCTAAGATCAGTACAGAGCCACCATCGTTCAAAGGTGAAGCATTTCCAGCAGTAACTGTGCCGTCCTCCGCAAAAACCGTCCGTAACGTGCTTAATTTTTCTAACGTACTATTTCCTCGCACGGCTTCATCTATTGCAAATGGTTCTTCATTATGGGAAATCGGAATGATTTCTTCCTTGAAGACCCCTGACTCGCTGGCTTTCGCCGCTTTTAGTTGTGAAGCCAGTGCATATTGATCTTGCTCTGCTCTCGTCACAGAAAATTGTTTTGCCACATTTTCTGCTGTCAGTCCCATATGAGTATTGGAAAATGCATCGGTTAATCCATCATTGACCATACTTGAGATTTCTTCGATTTTCTCGTTTTCTGGATCGCTCACTTGGATCATCGGCGCTCTAGTCATGCTTTCAACACCACCGGCTATGATCAGATCCGCTTCGCCTAGTTGGATCTGTTGACGCGCAAGGATCACTGATTTCATCCCAGATCCACAAACTTCATTGATTGTCATTGCCGGAACACTTACGGGGATTCCGCTATTGATCGCAATTTGTCGTGCAACATTTTGCCCATTCCCTGCTTGAAGCACATTTCCAAAAATGACTTGATTGATTGCTTCTTTGTTTATCCCTGTTCGTTCAAGGATTTCTGTTGTAATGAATGTTCCCAACTCAACAGCAGAATAACTGCTTAAGCTACCACGATACTTTCCAATCGGTGTTCGTGCAGCATCTATAATAACGACTTCCTTCAAGTTAAGCCACCCGTTGCCAAAGTCTATAAATTCACTTATCCACGTATTATAAAAAACGCGATAGATTTATAGGTGTTACAATCTTTTGCGCAAACGGATTCCCTCCTTATTTCTCTCATATTTGCGAAGAACGTCACGCTGTAACCGACGAGACATTCCTCAAAAAACGTTTGTCTATATCTATTGGATAGAACAATCTGAATGGTTTCGTAAAAATTAAAATACACTTCTTATTAAATTGTATAAAAGATGGACAGTTGATTATTTTCTAACTGTCAAGTATCTCCTACAAAAATATACCATTCTTTACCGGAAATACAAATATAACATACACCTTTTAAAAAAAGCGCTATATTTTTTTACAAATCCTTAAAAATTAGCTTTTTTGTATTTCTTTTAGCGATTTTGTGATACTTTAATAAAGTAAGTTTTTTATCATGAGTAAAGAGGTGTTGAAATGAAAATAGGGATTGATCGTCTTTCCTTTTTTATTCCTAATTTATTTTTAGATATGACTGAATTAGCAAACAGACGTGGAGATGATCCTGCCAAATACCATATTGGGATCGGTCAAGATCAGATGGCTGTCAATCAAGTTTATGAAGACATCGTCACGCTAGGAGCAAATGCAGCGAGTAAAATCGTCACAGAAGAAGATCGTGAGAAAATCGATATGGTCATTGTAGGTACCGAATCAGGCATCGACCAATCAAAGGCAAGTGCTGTGATCATCCATCATTTGTTAAAAGTTCAACCTTTTGCTCGTTCATTCGAAGTAAAAGAAGCTTGTTACGGGGGAACAGCAGCTTTGCACATGGCAAAAGAATATGTCAAAAATCATCCAGATCGTAAAGTCTTAGTGATTGCGAGCGATATCGCCCGCTACGGTTTAGCAAGTGGTGGTGAAGTGACTCAAGGTGTAGGTGCGGTCGCTATGATGATCACACAAAACCCTCGGATTCTTTCTCTTGAAGACCACAGCGTCTTTTTAACAGAAGATATTTATGACTTTTGGCGTCCAAATTATAGTCAATATCCTGTAGTAGATGGTCCTTTGTCCAACTCTACTTATATTGAGTCTTTCCAAAAAGTCTGGAATAGATATAAAGAAACAACAGGTCGAACACTTGCTGATTATGATGCGCTTACCTTCCATATTCCTTACACAAAAATGGGGAAAAAAGCGTTACAAAGTGTGATCGAAGAAACAGATGAGGCAACGCAAAAACGTTTGATGGCTCGTTATGAAGAAGGCATCACCTATAGTCGACGAATAGGAAATCTATACACTGGGTCCCTTTATTTGGGATTGATTTCTTTATTGGAAAACTCTCAAGCATTGAAATCGGGTGCCCGTATCGGATTATTCAGCTATGGTTCTGGTGCTGTGAGTGAATTTTTCACTGGATATTTAGAAGAAGGCTATCAAAACTTCTTATCCAAAGAAGACAATCAAGCGATGTTAGATAACCGTGAAGCATTGACGGTTGATCAATATGAAAAGATCTTCAATGAAACATTACCGGGAAATGGTGAAACAGCTGAATATCATTCAGATCTACCTTACTCGATCTATAAAGTTGAAAATGATATTCGTTTTTACAAAGAAAAATAATGAATGCAAAAAACTGACCTCGATCGTTGACTAATAGATAGTCAATAATCGATAGGTCAGTTTATTTGTACTCTGAATTGTCTCACTGTTTTTAAATAATTCTTGGAGAGCTGACTGAAAACGTGGATCATCTTGCATTTCTTCATAATAAGCCCGCAAAAAAGAAGGCGTGACTTCTTCCTGTGAATCATAAGTGAATTCAGTTCTCTTATAAGAAAGATGTTTCTTTGCTAAATACGTCTCAAACCGATCCATAATAGTTGGCGAGGTGTTAGGGTCAGATTCCTCGATCCCTAAATGCCTTTCAAGGGGTACAAAGACATTATCTTCTGAGGAGACTACTCTTAGGATCAAACAAGCTCTCGTCGCTTTCCCACGTAGTTTTTCCAATTGTTCACAAGAAACCAAGGCGGGATTTGCTGCCGAAAAAACAAGTTCATAGGTCTTCTCTTCTTGTAAAAAATTAGTAAAATCTTGCAAAATGAATTGGCAGTTATTTAGTCCCAGTATTTGTGCTTCATGTTCAGCATATACAAGCATTTCTTCTGAAAAATCAATCAACTCATAGTGTTCTATTTCTTTTGCTAACGGCAGATAACGCCCTGCACCACCGGCAACATCTGCGAATGAGCCAGCTGGTAATAAATCCTCGCTTTTTAGATAAGCAACGATATCCTCTACGATCGTCGTACTGGATTCTTTTTGTGATTCGTAATAGTCTTTCGCAAAGGTATTCCATTCTTCTTTGTCCATTTGGATGTTTCTCCCTTCATCTTCACTTTTCGGAATAAATATTTTATCAGAAAAACGATGAGCTTTGTTTCTTAGTATAAATCAAAATCCACGAAAATCGAAGAAACGATTCTCGTGAATTTCTTTTTGATTCGAAAGGCTAAAAACTATCACATTTCATCGTTATTCGTAAGTGATAGATGAACGATTTTTACTTTGATGATTATTTGTTTCCTTGTACACGTACCAAAATCATTTTAGTGATTTCCATCAACACAACCGTTACAAGCGCGATTCCGATACATGTGAAGACTTCAGTCAATCCAAATGCTGCAGGGATCGAGAAGACTTCTTTTAGTCCTGGGATCATTGCAATACAGTAAAGCGCACTACATACAGCAACTGCTAATAGCACACTGCGGTTTGAGAAGAAACCAGCTTGGATCGCTGTTTGCGTATTTGAACGAGCTGGGAATGTTTGCAACGTACGACACCAAATCAATGTTGTAAAGGACATCGCTACTCCAAATTCAGGAGAATGTTGCATTCCTAACCATTGAGCAAAAATAACTGCAATACCGATCAATACGCCACGATATGTCACAGAGATCAATGTTTTATCCGTAAAGATACCTGAATTTGGATCTCTTGGCGGACGTTTCATTGTCGCTGGCTCTGCTTTTTCAGTTCCTAACGCGATTGCTGGTAATGAGTCGTTGACTAAGTTGATGAACAATAATTGTAAGGCTGTAAATGGATTTGACCAATCTGCAACTAAGGCAAAGATGATCGCGATGATCGCACCTAGGTTTCCTGAGAACAAGTAAGAGATGGCCTTTTTGATATTATCAAAGACATTACGTCCTACTTCCACTGCACTGACGATCGATGCGAAATTATCATCTGTCAGAACCATTGCTGCAGCATCTTTGGCTACGTCAGTACCTGTACCCATTGCAATACCAATATCTGCTTGTTTCAAGGCAGGAGCATCATTCACTCCGTCCCCTGTCATTGCAGAGATATGACCTTTTGTTTGCCAAGCACGCACGATACGGATTTTATTTTCCGGAGATACACGCGCATAAACGGTTACTTTTTCTAATACTTCATTCAATTGATCTTCTGATAATTCATCTAATTCTGTACCAGTCAACGCTTGGTCACCCTCAGCAAAAATACCGATTTCTTTTGCAATAGCTACCGCAGTTGTTTTATGGTCACCAGTGATCATGATCGTTTTGATTCCAGCACTTTTCGCTTCTTTCACCGCTTGTGTAACTTCTTCTCTTGGCGGATCGATCATTGCCATGATACCGACTAAAATCAAATCATCTTCATCATCAAATGATAATTCTAAGCTATTGATTGGACGGTAAGCAAAGGCTAACACACGCAATGCGCGATTTGAGAATGCTTCGTTTTGTTCTTGGAATTTTTTTCTTAACTCGTCTGTCATTGGCACGACTTCACCATTTACCAACGCTTTTGTACTACGACCAAAGACGATATCAGGTCCACCTTTTACAAATAAGAATTGTTGATTGTCGATTTCATGTGCTGTCGACATCAATTTTCGATCCGAGTCAAATGGTAATTCCGCTTGTCTTGGATACGTTTGACGGATCTCACGATAAGGTTGGTTCATTTTTTCACTGAAGTCAATGAAAGCTACTTCTGTAGGATCGCCTAATTTTGAACCATCTTCACTGATCGACGCATCATTTGCCAAGACACTGATCTCAACTAAACGACGTTCATCGACAGACCAGTTTTTTGGATCATTTGAAAAATCACCAGTTGCTCCATTGGCTAAATAATAGTCAACAACAGTCATTTTGTTTTGTGTCAATGTTCCAGTTTTATCTGTACAAATGATACTCGTTGAGCCTAATGTTTCTACGGCTGGAAGTTTACGTATGATGGCATGTCGCTTCGCCATTTTATTTGTTCCTAATGATAAGACGATCGTTACGATCGATTGCAATGCTTCTGGGATCGCTGCTACGGCAACCGCAACTGCAAACATGATGGCACTAACGATATCCGCCGTCATATCTCCTGTTCCGCCACCCATGTAGATACGGAATAACTGGATACCTAAAATCACTAATGATAAGCCTAAAATGGCTAAACTTAACTTCTTACTGAATTTATCCAACCCACGTTGTAGTGGTGTCACTTGTTCCGTTGTTGATTCTAATAAACCAGCAACTTCACCGATTTCTGTATTGTTTCCTGTAGCAGTAACTAAGAATTTTCCACGACCGTAAGTAATGATCGTACCACTAAAGACCATATTCAAGCGATCACCGATCGGCACAGTCTGAGTGATTTCTACTACTTCTTTTTCTGCTGATGTCGACTCACCTGTCAACATCCCTTCGTCAACTTTTAATGAACCAGCTTCTAATAGACGTCCATCTGCCGGTACATAGTCACCTGCATCAAGTAAAACGATATCCCCAACCACTAATTCATTCGCTGGAATCGTCATTTCTTTTCCGTCACGAATCACTTTTGCATCTGGTGCAGAAAGGTTTTTCAATGCTTCAAGTGAACCTTCTGCTTTTTTCGTTTGGATCACACTGATCACTGAGTTCAACATCAACACGGCAAAGATAACGAAAAATTCGATATAATCACCCATCACCATTTGAATCAATGCAACAACTAATAACACAATTACCATCGCATCTTTAAAAGTTTCGAGAAACAGTTTCCAAGTTGGCTTCTTCGGCGCTTCCTTCAGTTGGTTCAAGCCATCTCTTTCCAATTTTTCTTTTGCTTGCGTACTACTCAACCCATCAGGTGAGCTTTGCGTTTGTTGCATCAACGTGTCGATCGATTCTTTGTAGACCGTTGATTGTGCGTGTTCCTTGTTTTCCAAATTTCATCCCCCATTTTAGTTATTGTTTCCGCTATCGCCTGAAAAAAAAGAGACCTAAGACAAATACGGATTTGTCTTAGGTCTCACCATTTCATACAATACCAGAAAACCAATTGGTTAACTTACTGTTGATATTATCACAACAAATGTTGTCGGTTACTCCCCTAAGGAGATATTCAACTGTACTTTTATCCTACATGATTTATTTTTAAATTGCAACAACTTTTGCTTATCGCTCATGATATTTTCAAAAAATTTCCACCTTTGTTTTCTTGTGAATAGGCTTCTCACCTTTCTCATGCTATACTAGTGTTATTATATAAAGGAGGATTTACTCGTGGTAGGAAGCATTATTACTTTCTTATATGTACTGAACGCACTTATTGCACTTGTAACTATCTTGATCAAACCTCGTGACGTCGCAGCGATCTGGGCATGGTTGCTCGTTTTATTTGCTTTACCTGGTTTTGGTTTTATTCTCTACCTTTTCTTTGGTCGGGGGTTGACCGACAAGAAAAAATTCCATCTCCGTCAGAGTGATTTGAGAGAACTGGAGAATTTCCAAGATTTCAAGGGAGATACCTTGGAACATTATGATCCCATCATCCAGAATGAAGATCATCAGCACTTCGTTGATTTCTTTTCATCCTTGAATCAAATGCCACTCACTCGAAAAAACGCCGTCACACTCCTGACAGACGGTCAAGAGAAATTAACTGCTGTGCTGAAAGATATCGAAGCAGCCAAGCACTCCATCCATATCGAATATTATGCTTTTGTTACCGACAATATCGGTCAACAGATCTTAAAAGTATTGGAAAAAAAAGCAGCAGAAGGTGTCGAAGTCCGCTTACTCTATGATGCCTTTGGTTCTCATGGCACAAAAACAAAAGATTTTAAAAAGTTAGTCGAAAATGGCGGTCATGTCCATACATTCATCACTTCGCAACGGGCACTTCTACGCTTTCGTCTAAATTATCATGATCATCGGAAAATCATCGTTGTTGATGGTAAGATCGGGTACACAGGTGGTTTCAACATTGCCGATCAATACGTCAATCACACCAAAAAATTTGGCTATTGGCGAGATACACATATTCGTATTTACGGTGCCGCCGCCTCTTTACTACAACTTCGCTTTTTGATGGATTGGAATGTCTCTGTGCCGGATCAAAAAAAAGTTGGCTATCATTTAGATTATTTTTACAAAGTAGAGAAAAAGGATCAGGATCAACTATACCAAACATCGATCCAACTTGTATCTAGCGGACCGAACAATGAACGGGAACAGATAAAGTTATCCTTTATCAAGCTGATCAGTTCAGCAAAAAAACGTATCTGGATCCAAACACCTTATTTAGTTCCTGATGAAAGTGTGATTGCTGCGTTAAAAATCGCTGCCGCTTCTGGCGTAGAGGTGAAAATCATGATCCCTAACAAACCAGATCATCCTTTCATCTACCGAGCAACTCAGTACTACGCTCGCCAATTGATCAAAGAAAATGTACAGATCTTAGTTTATGAAAATGGCTTTTTACATGCGAAAACATTGATCATGGACGACGAAATCTGCATAGTCGGATCAGCCAACCAAGATATTCGTAGCTATCGTTTGAATTTTGAAAGTAGTGCAATCATTTATGATCCAGCTTTCTTGCAACAACTAGCCGACCAATTTGTACTTGATGAACAAGCAAGCAATCCGATGACTACTGAAACAATCAAAGAAATGTCAAATTGGTTGCTGTTCAAACAACAAATCTCCAGACTATTCTCACCGATTTTGTAACCTATTTTTCCTTCAATAATCAACAGTTGTAATGACAACCTTATTTCATTGATAGGATATTTCAAGAAAGAAACTCCCTTAGCAGATTTCTCAAAGGCTGCTAAGGGAGTTTCTTTTGTTGAGCTGTCTTTACAGTATTAAGAAAAAAAGAGACCCTTCAAAATTTCCATTGAATTGGAACGATCATAGCTGGATAGCTACACCTTTATAGACTCCTTTATCGTAACTAACATGATAATTCGCTTGATCAAATCGAAGTAAAGCTTGAGTTGTTAACACAAATTGAAAGGATTCTTCTACTTTTTCTGCATCGACCGTGTAGACATATGTAAGCGTCGTTTGCTGTTGAGGATCTAGTACCTGTTGCGGAAAGTCAACATCACCTGTATTGTAATAGTTGTAGCCACTAAATAACCGACTTTCTTTCAAAATTGCCAAATCCTGGGCATCCGGCGATATATTTTTGACGTTTACTGTAACTGTCACAGGCATAAACTCATATTGGTCCATCGGGTTCCCACCATCATAATGATAGGACTTTCCTTTAGAATAGTTTAAAACAGTAAGTTCTAAATCATTTAAAGAGACTACGTCGTTCAAATGGTAAGTGGTAATTGCAAATGATTTGGGTACTCCACGATTGATTTCGATAATACGAGTTGCTGCGACTGCTAAGATTATTGAACCGCCTAGACAAAAAAAGAAAATTTTACTTTTTTTCATCATTCGATACCTCAATTCTTGAAAGACTTCCACGATCAACTTGATAAAATTTGGTGCAAACTCTTTGCAAATCTTCGTTTCGATGACTAGTCAGCAAGACTAGCTTATTTCTTAACTTCAATTCTTCAATAATCTCGATCAATAATTCGATGCCTTGATTATCCAACCCATTAAAAGGCTCATCTAAAATGATCATCGTCGGGTCGCCCATCAACGCTTGTGCGATTCCTAAACGTTGTTTCATTCCTAAAGAATAGTTGGCAACCTTAACTTTCTGTTTATCCAATAAACCTACGAGTGTTAATAGTTCAACAATCTCAGCTTTTTTGACATTATCAGTCAATAACGACAAGCTATATAAATTATCAAAACCTGTCATCGAACCAATAAATCCAGGATTTTCAATCAACATTCCTGTATGAGAAGGAAAGTCTACTTCTTTGCCGATTGTTTCTTCCCCTACCTTGATCTTTCCTTTTGAAAGACGAATAAAGCCACAAATTGCTTTAAAAAGCATTGTTTTACCCGAACCATTTTGACCGATGAAACCTACAACGTCACCAAGCTCAGCTGAAATCGTTGCCTCATTAAGGATTCGTTGTTTTTTTCTTTCAACGGTTACTTCTTTTATTTCTAAAAATGCCATGGAAACCCTCCTAAAATATGTGCCTACGAATGAAAAATAAAATACCAACCAAATAACCTAACAATAATCCCAACTGTATTCCTAAAACCACGAATAATGTAGGATGGGTCAAATAGAAATGAATATCATTAGTTAGAATCAATGAATATTTATAAGGCATAAACTTAAAATTGACTAGACTTGCAACAACCAACATGCCCATGCAAATCAATAACGAGAAGATACCGTTTGAATAAATAAAATAAATGAATGTGGCTAAAAAATTAAGCAAGATTAGCGTCGAAAATAAAAGAAAGCTATAGTGTATAACAGCCAACGACCAAAAATCAGCGGAATAAAAAATAAAAAAAAGTACGCTGAAAAAAATGAGAAGATAGGCAAAACAATCCACTATGATCGTAAGAAAAATTGAAATTGCCAATTTACGTCTACTTTTGATCCGGATCAATAAAAAAATACTTTGTGTTTCCAATAATTCAATGATCGGGAAAAAAATAAATAGCAATGAGAACAGATGAAACAAAAGCCAAAGATAAGGAAGTAAATAGTCTGTATAGTTATGAATAGGATAAGGACCTTGAAACAAGAAAGTAAGGATACTTTCTCCATCAAAAAGAATCCTAGGATACATATACTTAATCGCTAAAAGGTAACCTATCAAAAACACCCCAGTAGAGATCCACCATTTTTTCCCATAGGTAAAGGTAAAACTGATCATCCGTCTAGTGACTATCATGATCGAGGTAAGCACCATTGGTTGGACCTCCTTAGTAGAATGACTGTATATTTTGCTGCAAAAAGCAAAAGGTTCAGAGAAATCAATAAACCAAGCCAAGCGATAAATGTACCTTGAGCCATTATTTGTTGTCTATTAACGATAAACACGAGATTAAAAGCCGGAAATGAGTCAACTAAGTTTATAATAAATACTGTCATAACCATTAATACAACGACTAAATAATTTCTAATTACTCTATTTAATAAGAGAAAAAGATGTCCCATAAATAGAAATTGTAAGTACTTGATGGCTGCGATCTTACCAACATTCAATAAAGTTAGCTCTGCCTCCACCAATTCTCCCTTAACGAGAGCGTACATGATGAGGTAGGCGAAAATAAATCCCAGGAAAACGAAAATTATGTAGAGGATCAGACTCAAAACTATGATTAGATCCTTATTCACCAATAGTTTCAACTTTGTTTTAACATGTAATAAGTAAAAATTTTCTTCTGTTTTTTTATCTATGCTATGGATAAAAAACAGCCATAGCATCAAATAAATAGAACTGATAAATCCATTTATTCCTCCATTTAAAATACCGTATGGTCCATAAAGCAGTAAATCTAACTCGTCGTATTGTTGTCCCATCTGATAATACTGATAAACTAAATTACCCAAACTGAAGATCATCCCTATGAAAAAAAATCCCCAGATTTTCTTATGTGAAGTAAGCGACAAATAATAGCAAATGGTTTGCTTAAATCTCATTCTTCTTCACCCCATAGATCACCGTCATGACTGCAAATAGCAGTATAGTTATGACAAACAAAACGCCTGTCAACTGAAGATTTTCTGTACCAATAAATTGATCACTCAAACTATATTTTGCAGCACGCAACACACTGATCAACATATCGCTGACTAACACAAAAAACATTGGAATCAAGATAGCAAGGTAACGATTATGTGTTAAATAAGCGCAAATACTAGCAAATAAAGAGAGACAGCCACCATACAAAAAGAGAAAGGCACTTCGCACTAACAAATAGATGCTTGGATGGTCATAATACAAATGGGGCATGAATTCATCAGAAGGGACCAAAAACATACTATAAAATCGATGCAAAGGCGTCACAGGTATAAAAAACAGGAGGCTAATAAAATTAACAAGGACAGGAATAACCACTAAGCATCCACCAATGAGAAAAGCCAACAAAAAATGATTGATCAAATACTTTTTTAACGTGATGTGAGACACCATCGATTTCATATAACCACTCTGGCGATCTTCCGCTAAAATATCACCGATCGGAATCGTTGCAAGCAATGAAAAAGAAAACTTAAACGTTATTAAAGTAACCGCAGGAATAACAAGCATATGCAATGAATAAAGACTGGTCGGTTCGTCATACCCTCCCTTCCATGGGTATTGCCCAATGATACCATATGTAAACAAGCAAGATAAACCTAGAACTACCATAAAAGCTAACATATAAATAAATTGACGTCTTCTTAGCACACGATATAGAATTGCTTTCATAAACCTTCTCCTACTAAAGATTATTTTTTGTTTGCGCTTTCTAAAAACCAAGGCATACTAACCACGTAGCATATAATAACACAAAAAAATTAACAAAGGATGTAAGAAAGATGAAAAACAGGTTATTTTATGAGACTATTTTGTTAGAGGTGAGTTAGTTGGAGTCCAGACAGTGTTTAACTATTTTTCAAAAAACAACTACTTATTTTTCTAAAGTTATCTACTTAATCAACAAACTCCCCTGAGAACCACCAGAATCCATTAGGATGCACTAGTAGCTATCAGGGGAGTGCTGTTTAAAATCATTTTTGCTATCAGTTAGTCGATCGTACTTGCCGCCCAATGATTGATTGGGCCATATTTATGTCCAATAAAAAGTTCTTCTTTGATTGCTTGATTGACATATTGTTTCGCAATACGGATGGCTGCTTCCACTGTTTCTCCTTTTGCTAATTCAGCAGCAATACACGCAGATAAAGAATCACCTGTTCCATTGATGCGATCTGTTGCATAAAATGGTGCTTCTAACCAAAATGTTTTTCCTGAAGCTAAACGAACATAATCCCTCACTGTTTGTTGATTGGAATCACTAGTATGATGTCCTTTGATCAGAACATTTTTGGGTCCCAGCTCTTGGAGGATCTTAGCCGCTTTTTCATAGTCTTCTTCTGTTCTCAATTTGAGACCAGTTAGTTTTTCGGCTTCATAAAAATTAGGGGTCACTACTTCTGCCAATGGCAGTAATGCTGTTTTTAATGTAGTCAATGCTTCTTCTTCCAATAATTGATTGCCATGTTTCGTCATGATGACTGGATCAACGACCAAGGGACCGAAATCATACCTTTGAATATTTTTGACCACGGTATTGATCAATGTCGCATCTGCTAGCATCCCCGTCTTTGCTGCTTTGACTTGGTAATCCTCTGCAATCAGTTCAAATTCTTTATCGATAAAATCTGTAGGTAAAGGAACACTTGCACCGATTCCATAAGAATTTCCAGCGACACAAGCAGTCAAAACAGATACCCCATAGACCTTTCTTGTAAAAAACGTATGCAAGTCTGCTTGCATCCCTGCACTTCCATCACTATCTGATCCAGCGATCGTCATTACTTGGACATATTGTTGTTCCATTTCATCCATCTCCTATTTGAAATACGTTTGTCTTGTTTATCCTACCGCATTTTCTGCTGAAAAACAAAAAAGGATGCGCAATAACTCATGCAGCATCCTCAAAAACGGATAAATTATATGTTAAAAGTAAATAGTTCGAACAACATCTTCTATTTTACTACTAATACATTGCATTTCGCGTGATTTACCACATAAGAAGTCGTTGAACCAACCAATGCACGTTCAACGGCGTTTAACCCAGTCGCCCCCATGACGATCAAGTCAATTGGCTCTTCTGACTCGTTGAAGTTTGCGATCAATGTTTTAGGATAACCGTATAACACATATGTTTTAATATCCGTCAAACCTTTTTCGATCGCTAGATTTTGATGTTCCTTCATTTGTTTGTCTGCCACTTCATCTAACTCTTCTTGTAAACTTGTTGTGACAAAAGCAAAGTCACCAAAATAATTTCCTGACACCTCATTTACATACAAGATGTGTAATTTTGCTTGATTTCGTTTTGCTGTTGCGATTGCTTCAATAAATGCTTTTTCTGATTTTTCTGAACCGTCGATTGCTACTAAAATATTTTTATACGTGTCTACCATTGAAACCGCCTCCTTCTTTTCTTTTAGTGTAGCACGATTAGAAACGAAGAACAATTCTTATGGATATGGTTCAAAAGCCCCTGGCTCCAACAGAAAAAATAAGGCAGAAAATCTAATTTTTAGATTCACCGCCTTATTTCAAAATAATTTATCCCATTCATTTAGTTATAAAATAATTGATTTTTAAGCCATTAATTAAGCGTCAAAACCATTATTTGTTGCTACTTCTTTAAACCAGTGTCCTGATTTTTTGATCGTCCGTTTCCCATCTTGATCTAGATCGACTGCGATAAAGCCATAACGGTTTTTATACGCATTTGTCCATGACCAGTTATCCATACATGTCCACATATGATACCCTAAACAATTTGTTCCTTCTTGAATGGCTTGATGCACATATTTCAAATGATCTGTCACAAACTCGATACGATAATCATCTTCGATCATGCCTTGTTCATTTACGTAGCGCTCTTCCCCTTCGACACCCATGCCATTTTCAGAGATAAAGCATTTGATATTGCCATAATTTTCTCTCGTATTCGTCAAGATATCATAGATACCTTTCTCATAAATTTCCCAACCACGATAAGGATTCATTTTTTTATTCGGCATATCGTAGTTATCGAAATAATCATCTGGTAACGGCGCACGATTATTGTTGATCGGTGTTTCTTTCGCTTTGATCCGTCGTGGTTGATAGTAATTGATTCCTAATAGATCCACTTTATTTTCTTGGATGATCGTCAAATCGCCTTCTTCCATAACAGGCATGATATCCAATTCTTTGACGATATCGATCAACTCTTGTGGAAATTCACCTTTTACTGCTGGATCAAGGAATGAGCGATTGAAAAAGGCGTCCGCAATCGCCGCAGCTTTCACATCGTCCGCATTATTTTCGTCACGTGGATAACTTGGAGTCAAATTCAGGATAATACCGATCTCCCCATCTTGTCCTGTTTCATGGTAGATCTGAATCGCCTTCGCACTTGCCAAGTTTTCGTGGAAACCCACTTGAACAGATTCTTTGAAGTCCACATGATTTGGATAGTGGAACTGATAAAGATAGCCACCTTCTACAGGGACGATCGGCTCATTGTGCGTAAACCATTTCTTCACAAGATCGCCGAATAACTCAAAACATGTTTTGGCATACTCAGCATAAGCATCAACAGTCTCTCTCGCTAACCAGCCACCTTTTTCTTGTAAAGGCATCGGCATATCAAAATGGAAGAGATTGACGAAGGGTTCAATACCATTTTCAATCAGTTCTTCAAAATACGTACGATAGAAAGTGACTGCTTGCTCATTTACTTTCCCTGTACCATTAGGAAGCAAACGACTCCACTGGATCGATGTTCGGAACGTATTATGACCAGTAGCTTTCATCAATGCGACATCCTCTTTATACTTCGTGTAGACTTGAGAAGTCTTGCTTGGCCCTACTTGGTTAAAAAACTTCTCAGGCTCCAAGTCGTACCAATGATCCCAAATATTTTCTCCTTTTCCATCTCCTGCTACACGTCCTTCTGTTTGTGGTCCACTAGCAGCTGAGCCCCACCAAAAATTTTCTGGAAATACATAGTTTGTCATGTTTAGTCCCTCGCTTATTTTTCTTTTGATAACGTAATCATACCAAACCATAAAAATAAATCAATACTTTTTAAATAAATGACTAGACATTTATCCAGATTGAAGTTATACTCATTTTGTAATCGATTGCAAATTATAATAGAGGTGAATAAAATGAACGGTTTTATGGATAAACTTGCTCAGAAAATCATGCCTTTAGCGAACCTACTAGGGCAAAATCGTTACTTGACAGTGTTACGGGATGCATTTATGTTATCGTTTCCTTTAACGATGTTCGGATCGATTGTTGTCGTTTTCAATAACTTACCTTTCTTTAGTGATGCGACTAAAGGAACGTTGTCTAGCTTATTTGGAAATGGACAAAATGCAACAATGAGTATCATGTCTGTCTTTGTTACTTTTGGTATTGGCTATTATTTATCTAAATCATATGATGTAGAAGGTATTTTTGGAGGGGCTGTCTCATTCGCCAGCTTCTTGATCTTAACACCTTTCGTCATGACAACTGTTGGTGGCGAAGAAGTATCAGGTGTGTTGACTCTTGATCGCTTAGGTGCAAAAGGAATGTTCATCGGTATGATCGCAGCTTTCATCGCCGGTGAAATCTATTGCCGAATCACTAAACGTGGTTGGCAAATCAAAATGCCTGCAAGCGTACCACCAGCTGTGACGAAATCATTTGCAGCGTTGATCCCAGCAGTGGTTACTTTAACTGTCTTCTTGATCATCAATGCAGTGATGACTGGTGTCTTCCACGCAAACTTGCATGATGTGGTTTACGAAGTTATCCAAAAACCATTGACTGGTTTAGGAAGTAGTTTACCTGCAACTTTAATTGCTTTGTTCTTTGTACAATTCTTATGGTTCTTTGGTCTTCATGGTCAAATCATTGTCAACTCTGTGATGGACCCGATTTGGAACACACTCATGCTTGATAACTTAGAAGCATATCAAAATGGTCAAGAATTGCCACACATCATCACAAAACCATTTATGGAAACATTCACTGTCGGAATCGGTGGCTCAGGTATGACTTTAGCTGTTGTACTATTGATGGCCTTTGTTTTGAAGAAAAAACAATATCGTGATGTCGGTCGTTTAGCTCTTGCACCAGGAATCTTCAACGTGAATGAGCCAGCAATTTTTGGTTTACCGATCGTATTGAACGCAACTATTTTGATTCCTTGGGTTGTCGCACCATTAGTCGTAACAACGTTCAACTACCTTGTAATGGCAGCAGGTATCGTACCAGCGCCAACTGGTGTCTCCGTTCCATGGACAGTGCCAATCATCGCGAGTGGTGTCTTAGCCACAAACTCATGGTTAGGTGGCTTACTCCAAGTGATCGATTTTGTGATCGTTGCAGTTATCTGGTATCCGTTCTTGATGATCTTAGATAAACAACCTGATATGGATGTTGTTTGATCCTATACTAAAGGAATGTAGTATTTGAAGTTGAAATAAACATATTCACGAACAATAATCAAAGAAGCATCCACGAAAATTTGCTCGTTGCATTTTCATGGGTGCTTCTTTAAGTTTTGAAACATACATAAATTGGTATTTTATTGATCGCAATGAGCAACTGTCCTCTATAAAACATCAGTCAGCTATTTCCTGTACCAAAATTAAAAAGTAAATTCTCTGATAAAGCTATCCGCGCTTCTCATGCTTTTATTGGTTGTCGGCGCTATGATCTTTCGTTATACTCAAAGTGAGGTGAAAAACGTGCCAAAATATGAAGAAATCGCAAATGTCCTAAGAGATCGAATCCGTTCAAAAAAATATCCACCAAATAGTTTTTTACCAAATCAGGTGGATCTAGTCGAAGAATTCAACGCTAGTCGAATGACGATCAAAAAAGCCATCAACATCTTAGCCATGGAAGGACTCGTTTATTCCCAAAGAGGGTCTGGAACTAAGATTTTAAGCCATCCTTATTTAAACAAAGATACTTCTCCAGCTAATGAATACGAAGGATTAAGTTTACAAATGAAACGCCGACAACGCTCGCTGACAAGTCAGATCATTCAATTCGATGTTGAGTTTCCTAATGCTTTTATTCAAGAACGCTTGATGATCGATGCGGAACAGCCTGTGTATAACATTCATCGCCTACGTATCTTAGATGATGAACCGTATATTCTAGAACACACTTTTATGCCAGTGCAACTTGTCCCTGGATTAAAGAAAGAACATCTACTATCATCGATCTACGACTATTTACACAAGGAACTTAATGTCCATTTTGCCGGAGCCTATCGCGCGATCTCAGCAGATAAAAGTTCTGCCTTCGATCAACAATATTTGAATTGCGCCGAAACAGATCCAGTTCTGGAAGTCCAACAAGTAGTCTATCTAAAAGACGGACAACCGATCGAGTATTCATCAAGTCGCAATCGTTTTGATGTCCGCAACTATTCACTGTTAGATGTCCGTGGAAATCAGTAAGCATTTTTGACTGTTCCTATAGTCATTTCAAAAAAGCAACGTCTACGATCTTACTATCGTGAGCGTTGCTTTTTTGTATCGTCTTAGCTGACTACACCTCTTCCTCTCATTAAATCGAGCGAACAATATTCCAGAAGCAACCTCTCTTTCAACTAGCAAGACATATTTATTGCAAAATTTTTGGTGACGCCCTATACTAACTTTAATAACATTTACTTACTTTTTGTAAGTTAAAAGAAAAGAGGATAAATTATGGATACAACAATCAGAGGCGTCCACCATGTGACAGCAATGACATCTAGTGCAGCAAAAATCTATCGCTTCTTTACAGACATTTTAGGCATGCGTTTGATCAAAAAGACAGTGAATCAAGATGATATTGAAACTTACCATTTATATTTCACCGATGAACACGGCTCTGCTGGTACAGATATGACTTTTTTTGATTTTCCTAATCAGCCAAAAGGAACGAAAGGAACGGATACGATCGCGCGCACTTCTTTTCGTGTTCCATCCGATACAGCATTAGAGTATTGGTTGGCTCGCTTTGAAAAATACCAAATCACTCATTCTGAGATCAAAGAACGTTTTGGTAAGAAATATCTTGAATTCGAAGATTTCGATGAACAAGCGTATCAATTGATCTCAGATGAAAAAAATAGCGGCGTTCCTGCGGGGATCCCTTGGAAAAACAGTAGTATACCAACAGACGTGGCAATCACTGGACTTGGTCCGGTCATCGTACGTGTGAGTGATCTTGAGCCGATCCGAACAGTATTGCTGGCCTTACTCGGTTTTACAGAAATCGAACAAGTGGATGATTTTTATTTATTTGAAGTCGGTACGGGTGGGAACGGCGCTAGCATCATCGTCGAACATCGTGCTGATCTACCAAAAGCGATCGAAGGATATGGAAATGTCCATCATCTCGCTTTACGCGTCGCTGATCATGAAGCACTACAGTTTTGGATCAATAAAATCAACCAAACGTCCCTACCTAGCTCTGGATTTGTTGATCGATTTTACTTTGAGTCTGAATATTTCTTAGCTTCTACGCACGTCTTATTTGAATTAGCCACCGATGGCCCTGGATTCTTTGGAGATGAACCCGCAGAAACAGCTGGAGAGATCCTTGCTTTGCCGCCATTATTAGAAGGAAAAAGAGAAGAAATCGAAGCGTATGTTCGACCTTTTGACACGCGTGATGCAAACCAAAAACGGGTAGATTAACGACGACAGGAGTGAGTCATTTGAAGTATCTTTATAGACAAGGAAAAGCAACACAAAAAAAATTGATTTTACTTCATGGAACTGGCGGCGACGAACACTCACTTTTGGAAATTGCAGAGTTTCTTGCACCTGAAAGTACGCTTTTATCCTTTAGGGGGAACATCAACGAGCAAGGCTTGAATCGTTTTTTCAAAAGAAATGGCTTGAACCAATTCGATTATGAAAGTTTAGCTGAACAATCCACAAATCTGTATAATGAAATCAAGGAAATCAGTCACTTACAGGATATCTCATTAACTGATTGGATCGTTGTCGGTTTTTCAAACGGAGCAAATATTGCCGCTCATATCATGTTGGCTCAACAGACAGAACTAAAAAAAGGGCTCTTCTTTCACCCGATGTCCTTAGATGACTATCAGGAAAAATCAGAACTCCCTGACACTTCTGTCTGGTTATCCTTTGGCGAAGGAGATCCAATCGTTTCTAATACTTCATTTAGTCATTTAGTTCGCGAATTTGATTTACGAGGCGCCAAAGTAACAACACAAATCACAGATCAAGGACATCAATTGACAATGGATGAGTTGACCCATGCCAAGCAATGGCTTGATACTTTAGACTAATGCATCGCGTGTTTTTTGAAACGAAATCCATCATCCAACATCGAAAAAGAACTTGGGAAAACAAATCGTTTTCTCAAGTTCTTTTTTACATTTTAACTCCACTTGTTGGACGAGGTAGCTTGCAGTTCGGATAAATCAATTATAAAAAGAAACACAGAGTGAACAGCCCGCCAAACTAACACTTATTATTCTCATGATAACACTGACTTATTCAAACACTTTCAATTCTTTTTCTTGTTCATCGAATACTTCTATTACCTTTTTGGCAAATCCTCCTTTTAAAGAATTTTCTAACTGATCACGACTACTAGAAAATGAATTTTCCGCTTCCTTTACCGCATCCTTATGGGTTTTATCCGTCGTTTTCTTTTCTACCGCTAAATTTCCCTGCATGGCAATTCCCACAGTTTGGACATTCCATCGCTCTAAAGTTTTTCTTAATTCATGTAACAAATCTTCTAATTCATCCATGACTTCCCGTTGCCAAAAATCTATAATTAGTTCCTCAAGATAAAGTTATCTAACATCTAATTTATAGAGATTATATATTTTGACAAACTAGTTTCCTCCTTATCTACCTCTTATTTTTGAGAGACTTTACGCTATAACCAACGAAAGCGCTCCTCAATCATTCTTAAATTTCTCTTCTGATTGATACATTTTTACAGACTAATCTATATGAGACAATTGCCAAACATGGCAAATTCGAATTTTAAACTCCACTTTCATCGAGTAAAGCAGAATTAACTTTTAATATAATTTCCCCTCAACCAGAAGATATGCATTATTGATCCGTTTAAAATGACATGTTGGTATGTTTCTATGTAATTATTTCTCTTTTATCACTGATTTAACATTCGATAAGCCGCTTGATACTCTCGTTCTAAATCATCGAATCGTTGATGTAACTGACGTCGTTCTGAATTTAGCGCTGACTTATATTGCTCTTCTGCAATCTGATATTGTTTCCTTGCTCTCATCAATGGTTCGTTATCAAGGGCTAACCCATTTAGACTTCGCCTTAACAGTTGTTCAGATTGTTCAACTACTTCTTCTCCTTTTCGGTTGAAATAACGCAACAAGTCTTCCTCTTCTTCTAGTTTGATTCGTTTTCTCTGATAGTCTGCTTGCAACTCTTCAATCGTCATTTTCTTCCCTCATCCCTTTAGTTGATTGGCTAATTCTTGATCTCGTGCGACTAAATCATCGATTTTATTTTTGATTTCTTTCGCCAATTCGTCATAGCGTTCGCCTTTTCGTCTGGCTTTTTGGATTCTTTGTTGACACTTTTCCTTTGGCGTCATTACGTGTGTTTCCCATGTCACGCCAACAGATGCCAATGTTTCTTTTACTTCCCAAGCAGTCAAAGAAGGTGCAGCATGTTCCGCTCTTCGTACCTCTTCTGCCCAATTCATTTCGATTCGTTCAATACTACTCTGATTGATTCGAATGACTTCTTCCATTGCACTTTTAGTCTTTCGTCCCATTGTTTCTACAACTACCTTTGTTTGACTATGATTCAAATAAATTCGCTCATTCGCTGATAAATGTCCTCCACTCGCAGTAAACTTCTCACGCCATTTTTTCAACGTACCCAAATGACTTGAGAAATCACTCATTGCTTTATGTTTTTCCTGTTGTATACTTGCTTTCGTATTATAGTCGTTCTCTGGAATGATTAGATTTCCGTATTTATCAAACCTCCAAATATCTAAACCATGATAATCAAACGGATTAATTAACCCCATTTCCATACTTATTTTTATTTCTGCGCCTGTTCCATCTCCCATGAGATTGCCAATCAATTCATCCCCACGATTACGATAATTCGTCAACATCCCCGGATTTTCCTTTATCCATTTTTTTGCTTCTGGAGATAATAGTTCGTAAGGATCTGGTCCATTGAACCCAACATTTTTCCATTGGTTTTCAGCTGCGACATACAAGGCTAGATACTGTCCTAATGAATGTCCAGTTGTAGAAATTTCGGCATCTTTATACTCATTCTTTACCTCTTTCGCAAACTCAGTAGCGGACGTCAATTGACCCAAAAAACGTGCTTGCCTGGTTACTAAAGAAACCACTCGATTATCTGAGCCATCGAAAAGACCAATAATCGTTCGTAAGTCTGTTTCTAGATCCTTAAAATCCGATGTATTTGTTCCTGCATAAGAAATCACTACTTGGGAAGTATCAACGTTACCTTTTTCATCCAGCGGAGCAACTGCCATAGCTTGCATGCCATCTGTTTTAGAGTTTTCACGGAGTTTTAGTATTTTGAATTTTTTCCCGCAAATAAATTTTATAGAACCTTCTCTAAAACTTGTATTATGCTTTAAGTGCTTAGGGTCTAACCAATATACTCTATCGCTAAGCCACTGATACTGCTCATCTGTAAATGTCATATTTCATCCTCCTGACCATTACTATAAGTTACTTTTATTTTTCTTGTGGTTATTCCTTCTTTTTGTATATCTATATCTTCTATTCCATAAGCGCCTAATTTATTTGTTTGTGATATAAAGCCATAATCAAAATAGACTGACTCTCCTTTAGTATTTGTCATTGTGACCATTGCTCCATAAAATCCAGTCATATCATTTCTATCAAATTGTTCAATTTTCACTTCTGCAATATCCGCAAATGTATTTTTCAAAGCTTGAACCGACTGTTTCTCTACTGCTAACAATTCTTGCGCTTTTCTTTCTTCTCTCTTATCCATATATACTTTCCCTCCAATTACGATTATTACCAAACTGATTATTACTGTGATACCTATTAACAGTTGTTTATTCATTCGTTTTTTCATTTTCTATATCCTTAAAATCTGATGTATTTGTTCCTGCATAAGAAATCACTACTTGGGAAGTATCAACGTTCCCTTTTTCATCCAGTGGAGCGACTGCCATAGCTTGCATGCCATCTGTTTTCGAGTTTTCTTTGAGTTTTAGTATTTTGAATGTAGTGTACCAAATTTCCTTACTGTGTCTTCTTTTAAAGTAGGGTCATATTTTTTTTTAGGATCTAGACGGTATACTTGATTACTTATTTTATTATAGTTCTTATCAGTAATTATCATACATACTCCTCCTTACTATTGGAATAAATCACTTTTACTTTATTCTTAGTAATTCCTTCAACTTGTATACTTCTATCTTCAATTCCGTATGTATCAATTTCTCTACTATTCTTTGAAAAATCATACGAAAAATAAACAGCCTGTCCTTTTGTGTTTCTCATAGTGACGAGCATGCCATACGAACCTGTCATATTGTCATATCCTGTTTGTTCAATTTTTACTTCTACAATATCCGCAAATGTATTTTTTAAAGCTTGGACCGATTCTTTTTCTGCGATTAACAATTCTTGTGCTTTTCTTTCTTCTCTCTTATCGATGTATACTTTCCCGCCGATTCCAATCATTACCAAACTAATTATTACTGTGATGCCTATTAACATTTGTCTTTTCATTCGTTTATTCATTTTCTATATCCTTAATATCTTATATATTTGTTCCTGCATAACAAATCACTACTCGGGAAGTATCAACATTCCCTTTTTCATCCAGTGGACCGACTGCCATAGCTTGCATGCCATCTGAACCAGAGTTCTCTTGAATCTTTAAAATTTTATATTTTTTATCTATTTTAAAAATAGTTCCCTCTGTCATATCTGAATCATATTTCTTATCATCATTTGGATCTAACCGATATACTTTATCACTAAATGTCATAGTTTACCCTCCATATTATTTGAGAATACGATATGGATCGGTTCTTTTGTGATCCCTTCTTTTTGAACATTTACATTATTGATAATATATGAACCAATTTCATTTCTCTCTTTCCAAAAAGAAAAAGAAAATGAGTCCCGTTCCCCTTTTTTATTTTTGATTGTTACAAATAGGGTGTATGACCCTGTCATTTCATTTTTAGCAGAACCTTCAAATTTAACCTCTGCAATATCCACAAATGTATTTTTCAAAGCTTGAACCGACTGTTTCTCTACTGCTAACAATTCTTGCGCTTTTCTTTCTTCTCTCTTATCGATGTATACTTTCCCGCCGATTCCAATCATTACCAAACTGATCAGCACTGCTATACCTATTACAAGTCGTTTGTTTATTTGTTTTCTCATCTATTCCTCTTTTCCTTTCAAAAACAAAGTTTCGCTTCTCTATTTAATAGATACGTCAAATACAATCAAAAAACGAAAAACTTGAGAACATCCTACAAACAATTTATCAGCTATCCCCCACCAGATAACATCGTTATTTAATATCTGTTTATTTTTATGTAAATCCAAATTCAATACGATTGATTCATCTTTATATTAGAAGTTTTAATTTCACCACTAAATCTTAGAACGATTGATTATGTCACTCATCCTATCATTTTTACATTGTTATTTATTACATTCCTAATAAAAGATCTTTTTAGTATCATAATCGTTTGCATGAGTACTTCCCTCCTATTTATTCTTTACAATTTTTTTTAAATATGATAAATTCGTTTCAGCAATTAGGACACATTCTCCGAAAAACCCTTTTGGGCATATAAATTGTTAAGCACATGATTTATATAAAAAGGGAGAGAATACAAATGTCAAAAACTATTTATGATGAAAAGAATTGGAAAACGAACATAGCATACTTACTAACTTCGCAAGCCATCTCAATGATCGGAACGATGTTGGTACAGTATGCTATTATTTGGCATGTCACATTATCAACACAATCAGGAACGATGGTTGGTTTAATGAGCGCTCTTGGCATCTTGCCAATGATCGTGGTCATGCCTTTTGCGGGAGCACTTGCTGATCATTACAACCGAAAAAAAATCGCTATTTTATCTGATAGTTGCGTTGCGCTTGCTTCTTTGTTCATGGTGATTTTATTGATGATAAACAAAGAAATGGAGCATAATCTTTTCTTATTATTAGGACTGATATTCATTCGCTCTGTAGGTCAAGGATTTCAAACACCTGCTGTCTCTTCGCTCATTCCACAAATTGGCAAAGAAAAGCACTTAGTACGGATCAACGGAATCGATCAGACGATCCAAGCAGTGATGATGTTAGCAAGTCCAGCATTAGCAGCGACATTACTGACCGTTTTACCTTTAGAGATGATATTGATGATCGACTTTGTGACAGCAGTTATCGGTGTGACTATGCTGTTTTTCCGAGTAACAATTCCCCCATTGAAATCTCTAGAAACAAATAAAGTAAACGTGTTAGAAGAAATAAAATCAGGGATCAGTTACCTACGTACTCATACTATCCTGCTTGCATTGATCATCGCTGGTTTTATGGGCAGTGTGTTTTCTACACCTGCTGCAAATTTAGCGCCTTTACAAATCACTCGTAATTTTCATGACGGGTTGTGGCAGCTATCGGCCATTGAGATTGGTTTTGCTTCTGGGATGTTAGTTGGAGGATCTGTGATGAGTACATGGGGAGGCTTTAAAAATAAAATCCATACGATTGCACTGGGCTATTCATTGTTGGTCATCCCTTTTATTTTGTTAGGTGTGGCATCAAATTTCTGGCTGTATTTCGCCATGATGATAGCAATTGGTTTTGTTGTACCCATTTCACGTACTGCAATGGTTTCGTTCTTTCAAGCAAAAACGGATAACGAACATATGGGCCGAATCATGAGTCTAGTCACGATGGCGATCAGTAGTGCTTCTCCAGCTACGATGTTGATACTGGGACCATTATCTGATATAGTTTCAATCGATTGGATAATGATTGGAAGCGGACTACTACTGATGCCACTTATCCTATGGCTAGTAGTCGGAAAAAACTTTCGATGCTAATATCGATTGACCTTTTCCGTTTTTCTTCAAACCACGGATAAATCAATAGCCCCCCAAAGTCAGATTTTGATCGAACTTTGAGGAGCTACTTCTCTTTTCAATTTTTTTCTTCAATAGCTATTGATTTAGCTTTCGATATGTCTGCTTGCAGTTAAGATAAACTAAACCTAAAAATAAATTTGGTGTGAGCAAGAAGCCAAACTGTGGTTTAACGACCATCACGATTAGCAAAAGAACCAACAAAACAGCGTTCAATAGACTAATGTACCATTTTTTCAATACATAATATAGTGATACATGGTAGATTTTTCGTATGGAGATCTTCGGATTCTTTACTTGGAGATAAAAGTTATTGATTATCAGGCTAATCGCCAAAATGATCAATAAGAAAAAGAAAGGAATGAGCCATTTTCCGATTGGTTGGTGCATGAAAAAAAGGATATCGACAAAAGAAATCACGATCACGAGATAGCCTGGACCACCTAAGTACATACTTTTTTTCCACAACGAGCGATACAGTTGAAAAAAAGTTTTGATTGGGACTTCGTTTTCTTGGATTCCCTCGACGAACCAGGCAAAAGTTGTCATGGTGGCAGGTAAGAAAAAAAGGATACTGCCTAAGAAAAAGAGACTATTTCTGATATCGATCGCAGTAGTTATTACGACCAAAAAAAATGGAAGATTCACAAGTAATAAGCATAGATTGCCCGCAAGAAAACAATATGCTAAACGAAACAGTTTCATGTAAACATTCGTTTCAAATGTTTGTTTTTTAAACATAGTCTTTCCTTTCTATCCTTTGACCCCAGAAGAAGCAATACCTTCAACAAAATATTTTTGCATGGCTAAAAAGACGATCGCAACTGGTAAAACAGACAACACAGATGCTGCCATGATCAAGGCATATTCCGTATCATACAATCCGACGAACATTTTTAATCCTAATTGGATCGTTTTATTTTCTGTAGATGACAGATAAATAAAAGGTCCCATGTAGTCATTCCATGTATTAACAAAAGTGATGATCGTCAAACTAGCCAAAGCTGGTTTAGTCAATGGTAAGATGATCCTGCGATAGATGCCCCATTCGGATAATCCATCAATTCTTGCACTTTCGCAAAGTGAATCGGGAATACTACTATAGTATTGTTTCAATAAAAATACCCCAAATGCACTAAATGCTTGTAACAAAATCAAAGAAAGTAACGTATCAGATAATCCTAATTGCCGCATCATGATAAATTGTGGGATCATATAGGATTGCCAGGGAACAGCGATCGTACCGATATATGCAAGAAAAAGGAGGTTTCTTCCTTTAAAATGCATTTTAGAGAAACCATAAGCAGCAAAACTTGATGTAAATAACTGGATCAACGTGATCACGATACTTAAAATGGCTGTATTTTTGAAAAAGGTCAATAATGGAATGCGTGTCCAAATGACCGAATAGTTTTCTGGATGCCAGGTTTTAGGTATCCATTGGATCGGAACCGAAAAGACATCATTGTTCGCTTTGAATGACGCAGAGATCATCCAGATAAAAGGGATCAAAGTGAGCAGTGAAAAAATTAGAAGTAACGTAAATACTAAAATTTTATGAAATGATTTTTTTTCTGATCGATTATTCATCCGTTCTCCTCCTTTACACTTTCTCTCGGATCTGATTCCATTTAAACTGGATGACTGTAATCACAAGGACGATGACAAACAAGACCATAGCAATCGCGGAAGCATAGCCGAAATTGAATTTTACGAACGCTTCACTATAAACTTGATAAACTAACACATTGGTCGCACGCCCCGGTCCTCCATCAGTCATCACTTGAACAAGGTCAAAAATCTTGAAGCAATTGATAACCAACATGATCGTCACAAAAAAGGTTGTTGGGCGCAATGCAGGCACGGTGATGTGGATGAATTGTTTCCATTTATTTGCACCATCCATTGCAGCTGCTTCGTACAATTCTTTCGAGATCCCTTGTAAGCCAGCTAAGTATAAAATCATGTAGTATCCCATTCCTCGCCAGACACTAACGATAATGATCGCTGTCAATGCCCAATCTGAACTAGACAACCAACCAGGGGGATTTTCGATAACCACACGTAAAAACTGGTTGATTGGTCCCATAGTAGGATGGAACAACATACTCCACACCACTGCGATTGCTACTAATGATGTGACATACGGAAAGAAAAAAGCTGTCCGAAAAAATTTGACTCCTTTGATTTTCTGATTCAATAAAATGGCCAAGCCCAATGAACATATCAATGTCAACGGAACCACACCGATCGTATACAAAAAGGTGTTTTTAAGAGAGATCCAAAATGTATCATCCGATAACATGCGAGTGAAATTTTGCAGACCAACAAATTCGGGTGTACTAAAGGAATCCCATTTCATAAAGGCTAAAATCAATGAAAAAACAACAGGTACTAAAGTAAAAATCAAAAATCCAATAAAATTTGGCGCAATAAATGACCAAGCAATCAACGTATTTTTACGTTTTAGTTTACGTGAAGCTGACTTCGTTACTTCCATAGCTTGATGTCAAAAAAACCAATTGGTTCTTTTAACGCTCCCCCTTTCATTAAAGGCAATAACAGGTATTCCTGTTAGCTATACACTGAAGGCGCAGAGAAAGCTCCTTCAGCATATAGTTGACAAGATAGCGGAGGAAAATCATTTATCCCCCTTATTTATTTGATATGAAAATGAAAGAAATCTTACACCTTCAAGACAAAATTGCCACACACCTTTTTATTCACTTTCTTGTTTTACTCGTTTTTCCATATTACCAATTGCTTCTTTTGGTGTTTCGTCTCCTACTAAAATCAGTTCATGTTCTTCTTGTAAAATCTTATCGATAGCTGGTCCGTTTTCATCCACTGGAAACTCAATAGCGATCTTCTCCGGATTGAAAGCTGTTTGTGAGACTTCGTCATTTGGCATTCCGTTGCGGCTAAAGTACAACTCATTGATCGCATCTGTTCGATAAGAAGGTACTACACCTACTTCTGCTAATACTTTAGCTCCCGCTTCACCCGAACAAAAATCAAGGAATTTTTGCGCTAGTTCTTGTTCTTTCGAGTTCTTATTGATTGCAAAGGCTGTTGGTGACCCAAATGTTTGGATTTCCTTTCCTTTTTCATTTTGTGGCATTTGAGAAATCCCCCATTCCACATCTGTTGTTCCAGCATCGATATTAGTCAACAAAGCGCCCATGTACCAAGAACCCATATACATCATGGCTGCCTTGGAGTTTTCAAATTGAGATTGATAGGTCACATTCGTCGACTTGGCCGTACCAAAATCCATCTGTGCTTGGTCTTCTTGCATCCGCAATACACGGTCATAGTACTCACCTAAAAATCCATAATCTGGCTCCACCAGATTTTTATTATTTTGCGCAGCAGCAATCGCTTGAACAGTCGAACGCCACGTATGTTGGTATGCACCGTATACTTGCTCTTCTGGTTTTGAAAGTTCTTTCGCTAATTCTTCGTATTCTTCCCAAGTCAGATTATCTGGATAAGGCAATCCTGCCTCATCAAATAACTTTTTATTATAATAAAGCACCCAAAAGTCTGTACGATACGGTTGCGCATAGGTTTTTCCATCAATATCATACATCTCGTAGCTTTCCATGGCAGGGTCTGTGTCTAAATCTTTGATGTGGGAAGACAGATCGACTAATTGATCTCTTAATGCATAGTTGGAATAAGACAAGAGATTTTTCATCGTCAACACGTCTGTCGAATCTCCGCTAGCTAACATCGTGGTCAATTTCGTATCATAATCATCTGAAGCAATATCTACTGGTTTCACTGTTACCCCAGGATTTTCCTTTTCAAATGCCCGAAAAAGTTTGTCAAATTCTGGCGTAGTGTCATAATTCCATGTACTGACTGTCAACACCGTTCCGTCCGTTTGATCTTGTGCTTGGTTTTCATTTCCGCAGGCTCCCAACCATAGCCCCCCACTAACAAGTAATCCAGCAACTAAACTTTTTTTCCAAAACTTCATATTCCAATTCCCTCCATTTCTTTCATCTTAGTTTTTTACCAGTAACTGTACCAAACTTTTTTCAGTCTTATCAGGGCTTCTACATAGTAGTAATCCCCCCAGATCATGCACTCCTTCACTCCTTTATTTGATTTTTTGTCATAGACTCCTTCAAGTAACAAGCCGTTCGATTGTGGCGAATCCACACTTGTATAATCAGTTGATAACGTTTTCATAATTGCGATAGCAACAGTCTGATAATATTCTTTTTTCGGATCGCTTAATGGCAGTTGCTTCGCCAGTTCCAATAAACCACACACTGCGATTGCCGCAGCGGAAGTGTCTCTTTCTTCACCACTGCCATCATGAAATACTAAATCCCAATAACAGATAGTGTCTTCTGGTAAGCAGTTGATGAAATAGTCAGCCAGTTTTTTGGCTGTTTCTAAAAACGTGTAATCACCTGTATGATTATAACTCAGTGTAAAGCCATAGATTCCCCATGCTTGCCCACGCGCCCAACAAGAATCATCTGAAAACCCTTGTTGTGTCTTACCACCGATTGCTTTGCCAGTTTTCGGATCAAAATAATACGTATGATATGTCGTAAAATTATCACGAACGATGTAACGTTGTGTTTGTTTGGCATGGGCATAGGCAGCTTCTTTATAACTGCTCTCTCCCGTCATATTAGATGCAAAATACAGAAGCGGTAAGTTCATCAGACAATCGATGATCATACGCCCACGTTGGTGCTCATCCTTTAAATCTCCCCAAGCTTGAATGATCTGTGTATTAACGTCATAACGCTTCATCAGCCGATCCGCTGCTTGAATTGCTAATTCTTTTGAAGATTCCCGTCGGTTCACTTGATAATCAGCGACTGCTGAGAGTGTGTACAAAAAACCGATATCGTGCGTTTCAAGCGCAATGTCATTTTCAAGGCGTTGACGAAAAGATACCAATTGTTTTTCGATCGTTGCATCAACCGCTTGGTCATTCGTCAGTTCTTTTACTAGGAAGAGCATCCCTATCCAAAAACTAGCTGTCCAATCCGTGTTTTCCTCTGGAACGTAGACAAGGTCTACGCTCGCAGCAGGTGGTACGGTATCTTGAAAAAGTGTCAGATTTTTTTTGACTTTATTAGTTACAAAATCAATTTCATGTGTCAACCAATCAAATTGTGTCATTCCTACCTCCATTATCTAATCGTTAGTTCGATCGTTTGATTCTTTTGTTGGATCAGTAATTTTTGTCCTTTTTGCTCAATAACTGGCTGGATCACTGTTTCACCAGGTAAAGTCCCTGAAACAAGGGATACAAGCAAGTGTTTGCCTGAGGAGATCTCAGCTGAGACAAAAGGTAACATCGTACGTGGGTAAAAGAGATTCGTATTTGGTTCCGTTCGCACGACATCTGCTTTTTCATATCCGATGATTCCTTCGATCTTCGATGTTCCGATACTTGTTTTTGCTTCGATACTTAACGCATCTCCTTTTGGTAAAGTCTGTTCGAGAGGGACACTAAAACCTCCATCATGTGCTTGTATAGGAGCAGTTGTGTCAATTTCATGGACTCTGACGTGACAGTTTTCCAATGGAATGATCGTGGAATAGATTTTGACGTCTTCCCACGGAGACCATTCATGGATGATACGATCAGGTAGAACAGAAAAATCTAGGTCTAACCCTTTCGGACGGAAATAATGACCATCTTTTGCCAAAGCTAACGTACTGTCGTAAGCACCTTCGTAATACCAATAATCAGATTTTGGGACACTGAAACCGAAACGTGTCGAATAGACGAATTTACTATATTTGGCATGTGGGAAGCTTTGCTGATTGACAAACTGCCCAGCTGGGAAAGCTTGAAGATGCGTCAATGACTGATTGTATTGGTAAAAATTTTTACTTTCCGGCAACGCTAGCGTCTTTTCTTCAATTTGTAGTGGACATATTTCTGCTTGCCAATACGGATGATCATCAGGTACAGCCAATAAGAGAAAACTCTTCATTGCCCAATAAGGAGAACCCGGTCCGTTATACCCTTCTCCAAACACTAGATTTTGATAATGATATCCAACAGTTAGAAGCCCATCTGTCGAGAAAATCTCTTTATCCATCCAGTTTTCTAAATGACGACTAAGCAACCCTTTGATCTCACCCCAAGGGAGTGCTTCCACATCCGCGAACACCAAGGCACTGAAAAAGCTCGCTTGGGCAAAGCGGTATGTCAAGCTACGACCAAAAGGTAATGCTTCGCCATTAGCATCAAACCAATATTTAAATGTTTGAGCAAAAAGAACGGCCCGCTCTTTGATCCGTTTTGTGCGGACTGGATCTTCCTCTGCCATAAAATGGGCATATACTAAGCTGTAATAATGGATCGCAAATGAGACGTAGTAATCATATTGCGTATCTGCCCCATCAAAATACCAACCATTGTCATTGTAAAAATGCTCGATCACTTCAAAATCTTGATCGATTTGTTGCTGTGAATAGGATTTGCCACATTTTTTCAATGCGATATTCACCAAGATACGGAAAAAATACCAATTATTTTTAGGTATCTTACGCGAATTCACTGTGAATAACCATTCTGCCAAGTTCGTCTGTTCCATCGAAGTTAAACGTCCCCAGATTTTTTCAGGATTCAAAAGCAACGTCGTACTTATTGAAGCCATCTCGACAATCAACTGGTCATAGTCTGTTACTGTCCCCCAATACTCATCACTCTGTGGATCAGTCCCTGCAATGATTCCTTTCAGATAATCAGATGCTAATTCAGCATCATCTTCGTCGACCAGATAAGGACCAAATCCCCAGAGTGGTCGTAAAAATGCTTCAACTTCTCTTGTTGCCTCTGAATAGACGGTGCCATGTGTTCCTAGTTTTAATTTACCCGATTGATTTTTGTAATAAGGACGTAACGGTGCCATTAACTGGCGAAAATTTTCTTGCCATTGTTTTTTTGTACGAAATTGTTGCATGTATATTCTCCCTTTCAATTAAAAATCCTTTGATAAACCCATAATATTCTCCGTAAACGATCACTTCATCGCCCACATTGATTGATGCTGCTTGTTCATTGAATACTTGGTAATCACTGGAACCACTTCTTAGAATAAAGCGATCGCCTTTTTCTATTTGTTCTTGACCATCTGATCGTATAATTTTTCCTTCGATTTTTACCCACTGATGCAATGGAACCTCTGCTGACTGATATTCTTTTTCAGTAAAAACATGCGCCTTTTGCTGGATTTCTTCTTTGATTTGATTTTCAAAAGCCTTCTCTTGTTGTCGGCTATTTGTTTGACATCCTGTACAAAAACTAACGATAAAAATGAATTGTAATCCGAAGAGAAATCGTTTGATTTGGCTCCCCTCCTAATGAAATCGTTTTCTTTTACTAAATTTTACCTAAAATTAGTAAAAAGTCAACATTTTTTTGGTAAAAAAATAAACATTTTTACTTGCCTTTTTACTGAAATTACCTATACTATAATTAATAAAGTCTATTATCCGGAGGTAGCTTATGGCGACGATCACCGACATCGCAAAGGAAGCAGGCGTATCGATTTCTACTGTTTCACGCGTTTTAAATTATGATGATACACTCTCAGCAACAGAAGAAACCAAACGTAAAGTTTTCGAAATTGCAGAAAAGCTGAACTACACTAAATATAAAAAGAAGGTAAAAAAAAATGGCAATTCCCACTCAGCAAATGAACTGTTGAAAAAAAAAGGTGTCCTTGGTTTGATTACTTGGCGCACGAGTGACGAAGAACTAGAAGATATTTATTATATGTCCATTCGTTTAGCTGCCGAAAAACGTGCAGTAGAACTTGGCTATCACGTCATTAACTTTTCCCAAAACGAACAACATCAAATCCAAACAGTCGATGGCATCTTAGCAATCGGTAAATTCACGCAAGAAAAAATTGATGAATTAAATACTACTGCGCCAAATCTATGCGTCGTCGGATCAAATTTTCCTTTTCACGATTATGACTGTGTCAATACTGATTTTGGTCAAGCCACTGAAGTCGCACTTACCCATCTCTTAGATTTAGGACATAAAAAGATTGCCTATATCGGTGCAGAAGAAAGTGCCAATCTCTACGGGTATCGAACCTACAAAACACCAACGACTAATACGTATATCGATATGATGAAACATCATCAGCTATTCGACGAAGATTATTTTTTCGTAAAAGAAAATAGTTCTCTTGACGTCAAAACGAGTGAATCACTGACAGAAAAAGCCTTAGCACAATGGCAAGACGATCTACCGACTGCCATTTTAGCCGCAAATGATGCTTTCGCTATCGGTATCATCCATACATTGAATGCTCATCAGATCCAAGTACCTAAACAGATCAGCGTGATGGGTATCAATGATTTATCGATTTCTCGCTACATCACGCCACCCCTTTCAACGGTCAGAGCTTATACAGAGGAAATGGGCGAAACAGGCATCAATCTTTTACACGAACGTATCCACTCCCCTGGTATTGCGAAACGAATCCTATTAGATACAGAATTAATCGTCCGTGGCTCAACTACCCCACCAAATAAAAAGAACTCATGATTGATAGATGAACTTCCGATAAATAAGCTAGAAAACCCGAATTTTTAAAACTTTGGGGTTTTCTAGCTTATTTACGAAGGAATTGCTTCTGAAACACCATTTATTCCCTTGCGAGGATGTGTGTGACACTACCTCATTCCATTAAACAAGGCCCACGCTTACCGCTGATAATCACGTGTCCTCATTTACTTTTGATCGCAATCTTGATCTGGATTGTTTCTTCTTTCAGCAACTGATAAGTCGCTTGGATCAGCGTAGCTTCATTTTTTTTGCCATAGTGATCGTAATAACTTTCTTTGATCAACTGCACAGGTTTTGAAAAATACATCTCACACTTTTCTTTTTCTCCTGTGATACATACCGTTTTCCCTATAACTTCCACTGGATTCGTCGTTATAAAATTTTCAATAACTAACTGATTTTCTGTTTCGAATGTAAATACATCACTCAGAACAAGTTGGCGTTTCGAACGATCCACTTCTATTGTCCGATCCATCTGGCGTAGTCCTATCTGCGAAGGATACGTGGAAGCCAATTCTGTCTTGAAGACTCCACCAGTTCGCGTTGATTGAAAACTCGTATGTTCTGCCGCAACAGCTCCAGGTAATTGGTAACTGTTCGCAACGATAGGAATGCTATGCCCAAGTGCGCTGTTCACTAAGAAAAGATAACGTGTTTTTTCATCAAAGTAATCTTTTGTATACTCTCCCGCTCCAAGATCAGTAAGAAATAAGTCTTCTCTCGTACCAAATACGAAATGACCAATATCCATATGATTATGGCTTTCATCATTTCGTCCTCCCTTTGCTGCAAACACCAAATTTTCTTTCGAAGATTGAAGAACGCCCCATGCTACATCCTCAAAATATTGAAGGACTTCTTTTTGATCATTCACAATATGTCTTTTTGACCAGAGTAAATTACGTAATAAAGGGGCAAAACGATAACAATGATCAAAATCTAAGTCATTGATTCTCACAACTTCGGGAATTGCGACATGGAACCTTTCCTGACAGAAACTCAATAATCCACTTGGTAACTCCGCTGGGTGGTAGTCGGAAAACGGTATAGCCTCTGTTTCAGCGAGCATCACATCATTAGGGAAAGCCGCGATTTTTTTCACTTTATCACCCAACAGATAGCGGTCATCATCATAAACTTGTTGGTACTTTTCTGCAAAATAAATATAATAACCAAATCCATATGCCCAATAGCTGACGCCTTCCTCACATGCGCCATCCATCCCAAAACTTCGTAAATAAGAGGCCATACAACGATCTACCTTCCTCAATATCTCCGCTTGTGATTCACCACCTTTTTCTTGTATATCCAAGGCAGCCATACCAATCGAACCACCTACAACCGCACTCCAATTGTTTTCAAATGATTCAAACGGCCATGTGTTTGTTACAAAAGGAACGAAGAGTCGTCGATCGACTTCCGACCGGATTCGAAACGTCAATAGTTCAGATAATTCTTTCTCAAACAACTTGACTATCTCTGCTAACATTTGTCCTGTCTCAGCTGCAAATAAATCAATCCATGTCGCGGAATCCACACGAAAGTGATTCGCTTCAATTGGTAAATGAGCTGGTAAACTCCAACTATACTCATTGCAGATCTCCCACAAAAATTGTTCTAACCCTTCAACTACTTCGGCTTCTTTTTTTTGCAATAAGGACAACGCCAAAACTGTGGCATGTTTACGTCTTGCAAAGTAAGCCTTCTCAAAAACCAATCGCTCTCCAGTCATCAAAAACTCTCTATACCCTGAGACTGGCAACTCAGGAACTACTTTATTCATAAGATACTCTTTTTTGGCTTCTGACAGTTGCTTCAAAAAGTATTTTTTCATTGCTTATCCTTTCATCGGCTGATCATTCATGCCCCACAATTCAATTTGCGTCAATGCAGGAAACGGCGATGGGTCATTCGCTTGAATAAGATCACAAAAGCGAATAGCTTTGGTCTTTCTTGCACTAAATGAAAAATATTGTGGTTGAGCTGTTTTTTTAGTCGCAAACGTTTCACTAGTTCCATCGTCAAACTGAATCGTCACATTCGTCCAGTAACTATCATGGGGAAAGTCTGCTCGCCATGTAAAACCAACTTTATCCAATTGGACCTCTCGACCAAAATCAATCGTCAAAGCTGCATCAGCTTGCTGATTGATGCCCCAAGATTGAAATGGGTATGAACCATGAGAATGATTCGCGTATACACCATCAATCGCATTACACGCAAAGAAAGTGGCATCATTTCTCGTTTCCACATTTGCACTCGCATGTGGATACGCACCAGTTTTTTCTTTTTGATCATGCGGATTCAACGCTAAATTACGATACATCTTCACTTCCTCTTCAGAAGCACAACGAACACTTAGATAATGTCGTCCCCCAGAAAAACGAGTCTCCGGTCTGGCTTTGATACGATTGGAATGAAATGATACTTCATAGGTCCATTTATTTCCCGGTAGATAGATCAGTGAACTTTCTAAAGTTTCATCTAGTTTGACCCATAGGTACCTCCCAGACTCATCCATTTCGACAACTATTTGATCTCCTTCTTGGTACTCAAATTTTCTCATAGACAAATGCACAAAATTTTCTGCTGTCACAACCAAATCTTTTTCTATTTCTTCTTCTCCTTGAAAACTTTTTCTTGGAACTCTTTCTTTATCATAAATCGCTAATGTTAACTTCGTCATTTCACTACCCCCTAGTGATCATTTTTATCTATTATAACGTGACTGGAAAGAAAAGAAAACGATTTATTTTACTAAATATTTAGTAATTTAATTTTCGTTATTTAGTTAGAAATACTATTTCCATTTCTAATAAATTCATATTCAAACTTGCTACTACTACTAAAACTCAGTGTTATCAACTGAATATCTCACTACATATTTATATCCATAAAATAAGTTTTTATTTAAAATTAAATTAGATTAAGCAAATAAATAACCTTATATTGCTAACTAATATTACGCAAAATCAATTATATTCATTATTAAATTTAAGCACAATGAGATTCAACATAACGTTTTATCTATTTAAAATAATATTTCATCTAATTCACAAATGAATTTCACCGCTTAAAAATAAGTTTTATCAAAGATAATGCCAAAAAAAGCCGAGGAAATCATCGCTCATCGACAATAGTTAAATAAAAATGTGAGAATAATGATAAAAAGATTGATTAAATTTTAAATAACTAATAAACTATTAGTAATAACTATATTTCATCTTCTAAAGTGTACTTATTATCAAATTCTACATTTGTCTTAAAGAAAGGTTTCTCTCATGAATAATTTACCTATGACATTACAATTAGATAATCAATTCAAACGACAGTATAACTTACTACAATTTATACGTACGCACCAAAGTAAGAATTTAACCCTTAGTGATCTATCACAAAAGTTAGGAACTTCAAAACCAACTTTACGAAAAGATATCGATATTATCAATCATTCCTTACCTACGATTGATTTTCAGATTACTTACAATGAACAAGGATTCTTACAAATAGATCCTCAAGAAATCTCTGTCGATTCAGTCATTACTATACTAGCTAAAGATACAACCATTTATCGTATGATGGATCTATTGCTTCATAACAAAACGTATAGTACAGAACAATTATCGGACTACTTGATGATCTCTCGTAGTTCAATTTTCAATATCATTCGTCATATGAATGAAGTACTGAAAGAGTATCGCATATCGATAGCAACCGGTCCGCTCACTTTTATTGGCAAAGAAGAAGATATTCGTTTTTTACTTTTTTCTTTTTATTCAAGCTTTGGTGATAGTCAAATCATCGATTCTGATAGCAATCATCATGCGCAATCAATTATCGCTCATGGTCGAAAAAGTGGGATAACTTTTCTACATTTTAGCCATTTTCGTTTTTCACTTTGGTTATCGATTGCTAAAGTTAGAGGGCAGTCTAAAAATTTTTGTCACTTTAACAATAACACCGTTGCTTTAGTCAAAAAAAATCGAGGCTATCAGCTGATTGAACATCTGATTGCCTCCTACTATTCTTCACTCTTCAAGCTAACGATTCCTGAATCAGAATCACTATGGCTGTATCTTGTCTTTTTACATTGTGTCTCTTATTCAAATTGGCAAGGATTAGATGAAGAACGCACCTACGCCTTTCGTTGTCAAGAAGGCGCAGTGGTAGTCGATGCAGTCCAACGTTTTTTATTACAGGTTTTTCCTAAACAGATGCTGGATAATGGTGCTTTAGATAAAATCGAAGCCTTCTTGATCAATACGAGATTACTCTCAAAGATGAGCCCGTCATATGAAATGACCTCTGTTGCTTTGATTGATTTAATGAAAGAAAAATACCCAGAGCTTTTTCACCTTTGGCTTCAGCATTTAGAGCGATTAAAAGTCCATCCGATGTTTGAGTTCACACATCTTGATCATTTAGCTGCTAGCCTGACCACGTTCCATGCAACGATTTTAAGGATCAACTCACAACAACCTCTGAGGGTCATCGTAGCACTACAAAGTTGCCCCTCGATGGACGATTATATTATTCAAGAAGCAGAATTACTCTTCTTGCGACAAATCTCAGTCAAATTTTTGATTGAACAACCAGTAACAAAAAAAGAAATCAATGATCATCAAGCCAACCTGATCATCTGCAACTATGATCTACATGTAAACGAAGATTTCCCGTGTCCAATTCACCGTTTGCCTAATATTCCTACACAAGACGATTGGACGCTTCTAATGGATCGAATCACTCATTTAAATTCAGCCACTTCCACAACAAACTATACAGGCTATTTTTAATCACTTAGATATTTATTTATAAAAAATACCCATTGAATTATTTTGAGATTTCAAATAATTCAATGGGTATTTTTCCTGGCGTATATTATCCGTTCGTATATATGTCTCAATACCGACAACGTTAAACAAAGAAAAAAGCACCAACGTATAGACTACGTTAGTGCCAAAATACCGGCGGCCGGGGTCGAACCGGCACGATCGTGAGAATACCAGATTGTGAATCTCACTCCTCTTTTTACTATAATTCGATCTGATAAAAATAAATAAGCCTATACTGACTTTTAGTCGATTTAAACAAGTTGTGGGTTAACCATCCTTATTATTTTAATTTAGATGATTGCTGCCCTCTTATCTTTATTGATAAGTTGGGGTAATTGATTTATTTCTTCAGCATAGATGAAGGGCCTAAAATGCGTTTCACTCTAGATCAATCGACGATTTTTTCTTTTTTCTATACAGCAGTATATATGGAACTATACAAGCTAATATATTTAACAAAAGGACACCTATCCGCTTTATTGCAATTAAATATAATGAAAAATAATGTAGACCTTCAGCTATAATCTCAAATAAAAGAGTAAAACCAGAATGAGTATACAAAAATGTGATCATCAAATTAAAACATAGAACAATCGTATAAACAACTAGTGAAGTGAGCTTGATCCATTTGTTGTGATTTCCTAAAAATAGTGTGCTTATAAATCCACCAATTATTGTTACAATTGTAGCAATTACCAGTATATTATCAACAAATTGTATATTACTATCATACTTAATTATATTTTCTATTGATAAGACTATCAGTAAGAATATTATTGGAACGGTCGAGTTAACTACAGCTATTTTCTGATAATCTAATCTATTTTTAGCCCGATTTTTAACTTTTAGAATTTTTATGTCTGTGAGCGTTCGATATAAACTAACAACTGTTCTCTCTTCATCAAGTATGTATATGTGGTTAGCCAAAATCATCAATATTACTGATAAAATATAATATATGATCAACAATCCGATAGTAATAAGCTTTAATGAAACATTTGCTGGGATTGAAGTGACGCCCGCCTCATCCAAATAGATAATATTTGGAGCAATACTTAGTACAATAATCCATAGTAGCAGTGTCCCAGTACTCATATTAAAAAGGAACATAGATTTTGAGTGGAAATTCCTTCGATAAGGTAATATTAGATTTAACCACGGCAATAAGAATACAAATAAATACAATCCGAATGACAAATAAACAATCCAAAAATATGCCCCACTCAATAAATAGAATTTAGCTACCTGAGCGGTTCCAAGAGCAAGAATAGCAGTTGAACCTAAAGCAACCACGATTCTCCAGCTTTTTTTAAGATTCATTTTTTTATGTATCCCATCAAGTACATCGTAGATATGTATTTTTGTAATAATATCATGTAGAACCATGGTAATGATCCATTGTACTGCAGTGATACATAGATAAATAATGGGAAAAAGCCACACTAAAACAAAAAAAATTTCATCATCTCCTTCATTAATATCCTTTCTTTATCTTGTATTTTAGTAATATTTAGCAATCAATTATACTCAGTTTTGAATAAATGAAAGAAAGTATACACCTAACTAAAATCACCAACAGGATACTCACTCTTAATAAGTATGAATAATCTATATCTATGATATTAAATCAATATCCATTGGTTGTAAACACCATAACATTTTGTAACCCTATTGATTAGACGAATGGTTCAAAATGACTATCTCTATATATAGATGATAGGATTTTACCTAACGTTTGAATCTATATATAACGTGCAACAGGTAATTGTCTTTTTCTATCTTTATAATAATGAGAGAAACTTCGAAAAATCAGCAATCATAAAAATATTTTTTCATCATTTCTTTTATTTCAGCTTCTGACATTGAAATAGGTGCGCTTCTTACTAAGATTTCTTGCCAAGCCGGATAGCTTTCTTCCTAACTCCCCTATAGAAGATGGGCGACTGCTACCAAATTAGCTTAAAAAGAAAAATAAGAGAAATTAATCAACACTATAAAGATTTCCTTTTCCTATTTCTATAATAGATAAAAAGTTGGGTATGACGTTACAACATAAGTACTAGCATTTTGACATAAAAAAAGAACCCTCTAATGTAAGATACACCTACATTAGGGGGATTATGATACCGGCGGCCGGGGTCGAACCGGCACGATCGTGAGATCACTGGATTTTGAGTCCAGCGCGTCTGCCAATTCCGCCACGCCGGCAAATAAATAGATAAAAACTGGGGTAGCTGGATTCGAACCAACGCATGAGGGAGTCAAAGTCCCTTGCCTTACCGCTTGGCTATACCCCAATAATAAAGGGCGAATGATGGGAATCGAACCCACGAGTGTCGGAGCCACAATCCGATGCGTTAACCACTTCGCCACATCCGCCATAATAAAACAATTTGTTATTTAATTTCCGAATAAAAAACTAAGATGTGGTCATCTTAGTTAATACCGGCGGCCGGGGTCGAACCGGCACGATCGTGAGATCACTGGATTTTGAGTCCAGCGCGTCTGCCAATTCCGCCACGCCGGCAATGTAATTAGTACTAAGGCGGTAACCGGATTTGAACCGGTGATGAAGGTTTTGCAGACCTCTGCCTTACCACTTGGCTATACCGCCATTATACTATTTTAAGCTATAAATTAATATTTATAGGACTGGGGTAGCTGGATTCGAACCAACGCATGAGGGAGTCAAAGTCCCTTGCCTTACCGCTTGGCTATACCCCAATGAAAAAAAGGCGAATGATGGGAATCGAACCCACGAATGTCGGAGCCACAATCCGATGCGTTAACCACTTCGCCACATCCGCCATGGCAGGGGCAGCAGGAATTGAACCCACACTAACGGTTTTGGAGACCGCTGTTCTACCTTTAAACTATGCCCCTATAAAATGGAGGAGAGTGGATTCGAACCACTGAACCCTAAGGAACGGATTTACAGTCCGTCGCGTTTAGCCACTTCGCTACTCCTCCATGGTGGCGCGGGACAGAATCGAACTGCCGACACACGGAGCTTCAATCCGTTGCTCTACCAACTGAGCTACCGCGCCATAAAGAATAAATTATTTATTTTTGTTAATTGAATAGAAATGACGGTCCCGACGGGAATCGAACCCGCGATCTCCTGCGTGACAGGCAGGCATGTTAACCCCTACACCACGGAACCAAATCATTATGGAGGTTAACGGGATCGAACCGCTGACCCTCTGCTTGTAAGGCAGATGCTCTCCCAGCTGAGC
>NZ_JBIOSS010000001.1:760000-1047500 GCF_051714905.1 Enterococcus sp. AZ084 | reverse complement strand
ATCTGAATTCGGTAACCCGAGATGGGCCCCTAGTCCAAACAGTGCTCTACCTCCATCATTCTCAATTCCGAGGCTAGCCCTAAAGCTATTTCGGAGAGAACCAGCTATCTCCAAGTTCGTTTGGAATTTCTCCGCTACCCACACCTCATCCCCGCACTTTTCAACGTACGTGGGTTCGGTCCTCCAGTGCGTTTTACCGCACCTTCAACCTGGACATGGGTAGATCACATGGTTTCGGGTCTACGACTACATACTCAAACGCCCTATTCAGACTCGCTTTCGCTGCGGCTCCGTCTCTTCAACTTAACCTCGCATGCAATCGTAACTCGCCGGTTCATTCTACAAAAGGCACGCCATCACCCATTAACGGGCTTTGACTTGTTGTAGGCACACGGTTTCAGGTTCTATTTCACTCCCCTTCCGGGGTGCTTTTCACCTTTCCCTCACGGTACTGGTTCACTATCGGTCACTAGGGAGTATTTAGCCTTGGGAGATGGTCCTCCCGGATTCCGACGGAATTCCTCGTGTTCCGCCGTACTCAGGATCCTCCTAGGTGCCTTCCAAATTTCATCTACGGGGCTTTCACCCTCTTTGACTGACTTTTCCAAGTCATTCGACTATCTGAAAGAACTACCATATTGGAGTCCTACAACCCCAATGAGCAAGCTCATTGGTTTGGGCTTTTCCCGTTTCGCTCGCCGCTACTCAGGGAATCGAATTTTCTTTCTCTTCCTGCAGGTACTTAGATGTTTCAGTTCTCTGCGTCTACCTCGTATACGCTATGTATTCACGTATACGTAACATCCTATAAAAGATGCTGGGTTTCCCCATTCGGAAATCTCTGGATCATAGCTTACGTACAGCTCCCCAAAGCATATCGGTGTTAGTCCCGTCCTTCATCGGCTCCTAGTGCCAAGGCATCCACCGTGCGCCCTTATTCACTTAACCTTATCAACCTTACGGTTGGGTTTTGATCTTTCTTCTAGCGATAGAAGTCCAATCAAGAAAAATAAGCAATTGAACTTATTAAAAAACTCTATCCAGCACACAAATCAGCCTCTTCGACAAAAAGATCGTCCAATCCGTGAAAGCAAGCTTTCACTTCTGGTCGCCTATTTTGCTTAAGGCTAAACGATTTGTTTAGCTTTCAAATTCAACGCGGTGTTCTCGGTTTGTATTACTTACATTTTTACTTCAATATCCAGTTTTCAATGAACAAAATTTTGAGAGTAGACCTCTCAAAACTGAACAAAGTATCGACAAACGTGTGTAGTCTCCGTAATATTCCTTAGAAAGGAGGTGATCCAGCCGCACCTTCCGATACGGCTACCTTGTTACGACTTCACCCCAATCATCTATCCCACCTTAGGCGGCTGGCTCCAAAAAGGTTACCTCACCGACTTCGGGTGTTACAAACTCTCGTGGTGTGACGGGCGGTGTGTACAAGGCCCGGGAACGTATTCACCGCGGCGTGCTGATCCGCGATTACTAGCGATTCCGGCTTCATGTAGGCGAGTTGCAGCCTACAATCCGAACTGAGAGAAGCTTTAAGAGATTAGCTTAGCCTCGCGACTTCGCGACTCGTTGTACTTCCCATTGTAGCACGTGTGTAGCCCAGGTCATAAGGGGCATGATGATTTGACGTCATCCCCACCTTCCTCCGGTTTGTCACCGGCAGTCTTGCTAGAGTGCCCAACTAAATGATGGCAACTAACAATAAGGGTTGCGCTCGTTGCGGGACTTAACCCAACATCTCACGACACGAGCTGACGACAACCATGCACCACCTGTCACTTTGCCCCCGAAGGGGAAGCTCTATCTCTAGAGTGGTCAAAGGATGTCAAGACCTGGTAAGGTTCTTCGCGTTGCTTCGAATTAAACCACATGCTCCACCGCTTGTGCGGGCCCCCGTCAATTCCTTTGAGTTTCAACCTTGCGGTCGTACTCCCCAGGCGGAGTGCTTAATGCGTTAGCTGCAGCACTGAAGGGCGGAAACCCTCCAACACTTAGCACTCATCGTTTACGGCGTGGACTACCAGGGTATCTAATCCTGTTTGCTCCCCACGCTTTCGAGCCTCAGCGTCAGTTACAGACCAGAGAGCCGCCTTCGCCACTGGTGTTCCTCCATATATCTACGCATTTCACCGCTACACATGGAATTCCACTCTCCTCTTCTGCACTCAAGTCTCCCAGTTTCCAATGACCCTCCCCGGTTGAGCCGGGGGCTTTCACATCAGACTTAAGAAACCGCCTGCGCTCGCTTTACGCCCAATAAATCCGGACAACGCTTGCCACCTACGTATTACCGCGGCTGCTGGCACGTAGTTAGCCGTGGCTTTCTGGTTAGATACCGTCAAGGGGTGAACAGTTACTCTCACCCTTGTTCTTCTCTAACAACAGAGTTTTACGATCCGAAAACCTTCTTCACTCACGCGGCGTTGCTCGGTCAGACTTTCGTCCATTGCCGAAGATTCCCTACTGCTGCCTCCCGTAGGAGTTTGGGCCGTGTCTCAGTCCCAATGTGGCCGATCACCCTCTCAGGTCGGCTATGCATCGTGGCCTTGGTGAGCCGTTACCTCACCAACTAGCTAATGCACCGCGGGTCCATCCATCAGCGGCACCGTAAAGCGCCTTTCAAATTGAAACCATGCGGTTTCGATTGTTATACGGTATTAGCACCTGTTTCCAAGTGTTATCCCCTTCTGATGGGCAGGTTACCCACGTGTTACTCACCCGTTCGCCACTCCTCTTTTCCCGGTGGAGCAAGCTCCGGTGGGAAAAGAAGCGTTCGACTTGCATGTATTAGGCACGCCGCCAGCGTTCGTCCTGAGCCAGGATCAAACTCTCATAAAAAGTTAGAACAATCTTTCGATTGTTAAGCTCAATTTGTTTGCTAGCATATTGCTTGCTTGTTAAAAATGTTTGTTGTCTTGAATTGAATCAAGACGCCCTACACATTTGGTTTGTCTTACTTTGTTCAGTTTTCAAAGGTCTATTCTTTCTTATTTAACAACTTTTATATCTTAACATTTCTTTAAGATGTTGTCAACAAGTTTTTCTTTCTTAATTCAGAAAGTTCTTTGTCGTTGTTTCTCAGCGACTCAATTAATATATCATTTTAGTTGTTATCTGTCAACAACTTTTTTTGTTGATATATAAAGGTTTTTACCGCCTCGTTTTTTAACGACTTCGTTATTATAACATAGCTTTCAAACCTCGTCAACACTTAAATTCAACAATTTATCGTGACGTTTCTTTCTGCTTTGTCAGAACAAATAATAATATATCAAGGACTTAAAAAAATTGCAATAGAAAAAATGCTTTTTTGAACGAATATTTTCAAAGCCGAATATTCGTCTACAATGTTTAAAAATCAACAGTTTTTTAATGTTATTTAATTGCATTATTCTGGGATTTCACATTTAAAGTTCGTCTCTCTTTTTAGACTTACTTCATATAAGCTCTCCCTACAGATCATTATACTGGCTACACTTGCCGACAGATCCATAAAAAAAGACAAGTAAAGTAAATACTTTACTTGTCTTCTGTTCGTACGATCGGTACAAAAATCCTAAAAATCGTTCCTTGCCCAACTACACTCTCTGCTAATATTCTACCTTTGTAGCTTTCTACAAGCTGTTTGGCAATCGACAATCCTAAGCCATTTCCACCTTTTGTTCGTGCTCGCGCTTTATCTACACGATAAAAACGATTGAATATTTTCTTCAAGTCTTCTTGAGGTATCCCTTCGCCAAAATCCTGGATCGCGATCTCAAATTCGCTAAGCGTGGATGAAATCGAGATATGGACTTCTTTTCTTGTCGTTGAATACTTTACCGCATTATCCAAAATGATGATGATCAATTGCTCAAAATGATTTCTAAAAATTTGTAGTGTTACTTCTTTAGCTAAGTCATCATCCAGTGTAATGACATAATCAGGATAAAGTAATTTGAAATTATTGAATACTTGATAAGTCACTTCTTTTGCATTCGTCGTTTCGTTTGCATAATAAACATCTACTTGCTCTGCACGTGACAGATCTAGCATTTCTTGTACTAAGCTTTTCATCCGACTGATTTCTTGCATACTTGCAGTTAGGGATTCTTCTAAAATTTCGGGATCATCTTTCCCCCAGCGATTCAACAAGCTGAGATGCCCTTCAATAATTGCTACAGGTGTTCTTAATTCATGTGATACATCTTCCACAAATTGTTCTTGTTGCTCAATATATAGGCGCATACGATCCAGCATTTCATTGAAGATCTCAGCAAGGTCTGCTAACTCATCATCTGTGTCGATCTCTGGCATATGGATATCTGATTGCGGGTCTTTACGGATCGTATCCATCGTATCTCTTAATACTTTTAACGGTTTTAAGAAGTAGGAAGATAGGAAGAAACCTAAGATACTACTTAGTATCAAGGAGACGATCTCTAACACGATCAAAGTCAATAACAGATTATTTCTTATATCATAGAAAGATGAAAGTTCATAAAATGTTTGAGTATAACCGATTTTTTCTCTTGTTTGTTTAGAATAAATAGGTTGGATCGATAAAAAGCCGGTTTTCCCATCTAAAGTAACGATGGTTGGGATCTTCCTAGTCGTTTGGATCAATGAACGACTTTTTTCGTGTGTTTTGAAAATCAGTTTTTCATCTAAATCGTAAACATATAGATCCATTGATGCTTGACCGAGTTCAGAAATAAAGGAGTCGATCTTCATCAAATTACCTTCAATGACAGCTGTGTCATCTCCAGTACCACTGGTTTGGTCAGCGTTCGTTAAGTTTCGATAGGCATTGATCAATGTCAACTCCTCATCTGAATTTGACAAACGAGAAGCCGCTTCAGAAATTGTATGTTCCACATTCGCTCTTTCTTTAGCTACGATCAGATTGATCGATGATTTATAGGTGATCACTGCAAAAATCGTAAAGACGACAAATATGAAGAAAGAACTTGCAAAGGCCCACTTGATCGTCAAGGATGGACCTTTAAGTTCTCTTTTTTCGGTTTGATTGTAGTTGCTCACGAGCGCATCACGTAACCAGTCCCACGTACTGTTTGGATATAACTTTCCTCACCAGGAACGTCGATTTTATTACGTAGATAACGAATATACACATCCACTACGTTTGTTTCCACTTCGGTTTCGTAACCCCAAACTTTGTTCAATAAAACATCACGTGCAAGTACCACGTTGACATTTTCCATTAAAGTAAGTAATAGTTCATATTCACGCTTCGTTAATTCAATGACTTCATTCCCACGACGTACGACTCTATTTTCTTTTTCAATCGTTAAATCGCGATAAGTGATCGTCGTTTGTTTTGCGACATTCTTGTCTCCTTCGATGTCGATGCGGCGCAATAAAGCACGTAGACGCGCTAACAATTCTTCGATTGCAAATGGTTTGACGATGTAATCATCTGCTCCGTGATCTAAACCCGAAACTCTATCAATGACAGAATCTCTCGCAGTCATCATGATGATTGGTGTATTTTTCGCTTGGCGTACACGACGACAAACTTCAAGTCCGTTCAATTCAGGTAACATCAAGTCTAATAAAATTGCATCCCACTCATTATTCAAAGCAGCATCCAGACCTGTTCGTCCATTGTAATGTACTTCAGCATTATACCCTTCATGTTTTAATTCTAATTCGACAAATCGGGCTAAGTTTTTCTCATCTTCAATGATTAGAATATTACTCATTCAATTTTATCCTTTCTCTCCTAGGCTTCTAAACTCCATTATTATACCGATAGTTAATTTTAAAATCTATAATCATTTTATCATGGAATACTATTTTTAAAAAGAGCTGAAGTCGACCTCTATAATTTGACCTCAGCTCTTTCATTTATTACTTATTTGTTTAAACATGTAGAATAAAGAGGCTGATTAATCTTCGTTATACCATGAGTAATGGAAGATTCCTTCTTTATCAACACGCTCATACGTATGTGCACCAAAGTAATCACGTTGTGCTTGGATGATGTTTGCAGGCAAACGTTCGGCTCTGTATGAATCAAAGTAAGCAATCGCTGAAGAGAATGTCGGAACTGGTACGCCTGCTTGAACAGCTAATGCAACAACTTCTCGAACAGCTTGTTGGTATTTCTTAGTGATTTCAACAAAGTAGTCATCCAATAATAGATTTTCGATGTCAGGATTGTTATCGTAGGCATCTGTGATTTTTTGTAAGAAACGAGCACGGATGATGCAGCCGGCACGCCAGATTTTTGCGATTTCACCGAATGGCAAATCCCAGCCATAGTCTTTTGATGCAACACGTAGCTGTGCAAACCCTTGGGCATAGCTCATGATTTTACTGAAGTATAATGCTTCACGAATTTTTTCGATAAATTCTTTTTTGTCGCCATTGAATTCAAAATCATTCGAGTGTGTCAATATTTTACTTGCTTGTACACGTTCTTCTTTGTATGCAGAGATGTAACGGGCAAAGACAGACTCAGTGATCAACGGTAGTGGTACACCTAGGTCTAAAGCACTTTGACTTGTCCATTTACCTGTTCCTTTATTTCCCGCAGCATCAAGGATCACATCTACGATCGGTTGACCTGTGCCTTCATCGTCTTTGCGTGTCAAAATGTCCGCAGTGATTTCGATCAAGTAGCTATCTAATTCACCTTCGTTCCATTCTTTGAAGATATCAGCCATCTCATCAACAGATAGGCCTAAAATATTTTTCATCAAGTCGTAAGATTCAGCAATCAGTTGCATATCACCATACTCGATCCCATTGTGGACCATTTTGACATAATGACCTGCACCATTTGGACCAATGTAAGTTACACAAGGGGTGCCGTCTTCTGCTTTTGCAGAAATTTGTTCAAGGATCGGTGCAACTAATTCATACGCTTCTTTTTGTCCACCAGGCATGATCGAAGGTCCTTTCAACGCACCTTCTTCTCCACCTGAAACACCAGTCCCGATAAAGTTGATACCAGAATTAGCTAATTCTTCGTTTCGACGAATCGTATCTTGGAAGAAGGTGTTCCCGCCATCGATCAAGATATCACCTTTGTCTAAATGTGGTAATAATTCTTGGATCGTTGCATCTGTCGCTGGTCCTGCTTTGACCATCAAAAGGATGCGACGTGGTTTTTCGATTGAATCAACAAATTCTTCGATCGTGTATGTTGCTTTGAAGTTTTTGTCTGGATGTTCTTCTACCACATCTGTTGTTTTTGCTCCTGTACGGTTGAATAGTGCAACAGAGTAGCCGCGGCTTTCAATGTTAAGGGCTAGATTTTTACCCATGACGGCCATTCCGACAACGCCGATTTGTTGTTTTGACATATAAACTCCTCCTACATATGGGATGTTCTCCCTAATCTCTCTCATTATAGCTTAACATAGCTTACTTGCAAACCAAATAAGTACGAATCGATGATGTTTCTTGCTTCTTATCATTCCGAATACAATCGTTATTTCAGAATCAAAAAAATAAACCTCAAGGCTCCATGGTTAGCCTTGAGGTTTTACATTTTCTAAATAAAATGTATTAAGCTTCTTTAGACATTACGTCCTTACCATCGTAGTAACCACAACTTGCACATACGTGATGGCTTTTTTTCATTTCACCACAGTTTGGACATTCGTTCAATCCTTTGATTGTCAATTTGTAATGAGTACGACGTTTTGCTTTTTTAGCTTTCGATGTTCTTCTAGCTGGTACTGCCATTTTGCTACACCTCCTTGTAAAGTCTCGTATCAATATTTGATACAATATATTCCAATCTTACGCGTTATCATCTTCTTCTGATGCTGAATCAAAAAATTCTGATAGTTTTGCAAGACGAGGATCTACTTTTGTCTCAGCTTCTTCCGTTTTGCGTTTTTCATACTCTTCTTCGGATAGCACTTCCCAATCGTTCCCTTTCGGTAATTCAGTGGAATGCTCTTCTTCTTCTGTGAGTACACGCATCGGAATCGCCAATAAAATGTTGTCTTCGATCGACTCTGTCACATCTAGATGCGTTCCTTCGATTAAGAGGATCTCTTCTGAAGGTAACTGTACATCTCTACGTTGGTATTGCTCCATCGTCATAAACAATTCATCTACAGACAGTTTGATTGGTAATTCAACTGGTGTCAATGAACGAGTGGACGGAACAGTCAGTGTCGTCTGCGCAGTGTAATGAACGAGATAGCCTTTGTTATCTACTGAGACTAGACCTTCGACTTCCACAGGCGCAACATCTAAAATTGAATCGTCTCGCTTCATAAGAGCCTTTTTTACGTCAAGGGTCTCATGAAAAGTTAACGGTGTCTCTTGGTATTTTCTCAATTCCAATAAAGACCATTTCATAGTTTCATCACTCCTAAGCAACAAAAGCTATTATACAGGGCAAAAAGTCGGTTGTCAATGAAATTTTCTTGACACCTTACACTTCATAAAAAAACACAGAGCGTTTTTCTCATCTACGTGAGATTTATTCGCTCTGCGTTTACTTTGTCGCTAGCTATCACCGTTTGATCAGATATCAAATGTATTGGATCAATTGCATTAAAATAGGTACAACGAACACAAATAGTAAGGTACTCGTCGTGACAAGATTCGTTGCATACTTCACATCACCGTGTGCTTCATTTGCAAGGATTGGTAAGACAGCTAGCATAGGTGTAGCTGACTGTACGATCAACGTTTGTTTCAGTAGAGGGGCTAGTTCTGCACCAAAGGCATATTTACCTATTACCATGAGTCCAATCAATATAGCTGGTGCTAAGATAAATCGACCGATCAAAGCCACGATCGTATCCCGATCAAATCGAATACTTTTCAACCCTGCATCGTATAAAACAATTCCGATATAGATCAATGATAATGGCGTCACGATCCCGCCTACATAATTTAGTGTTGAATTGACAAAATCAGGTACAGGGATCTCTAACACCAAGAAGAAAAGCGCAAGAATAAAACCTAATAAAGGCGCTGGCAAAAGCTTTTTCCAATTCAGCTTCGTTTTCTTTTCTGTTCGATCTTTTGTCGGGTCATCATTAGCGATCAAAAACACACCAAATGCCCAGGTCGATACGGTATTTGTCACATAATAAATTAAAAAGTAAGGTAAAGAGGCTTCCCCAAACAGTGTAATATTAAGTGGTAAGCCAATAAATATCGTATTGGCATTCACTACTGCATTCATAAAAATCCCCCGTCTACCTGGTTGGATCTTCAGTAATTTAGTGAGTACATAAGCAATCAGATAGGAAATGATCACTGCGCCGATCGGATAAATCAGACTTCCAGATAATTCAATCAAATTACTTTTGGTTAAATTCTTCATGACTGAAACAAAAATCGAGGCGGGTAAAGCTACTTTAGTGATCAAGGAAGAGATACTTTCCCCAAAATGTTCATCGAACCACCCCAAACTTTTTAGTACATACCCTAAACCAATCATCAAGATTATACTGATTACACTTTCGATTGATTGAAAAAATACCATTTCTTCCATCTCCTTAGTAACCTTTTGGTAAAGCAATTTGTTTATAGACCTTTGCCAACACTACTCAATCATCTTCATTTAGACAAAAAGATATTCAGGTTGCTTTTTTTCTTTTTTGTTTTAAACTAAAAGACGAATCGTTTGACACTTGCCTTGCAGATTACTTATTTCTTATTAAGTGTAGTCTTTTAGGTTTGTTATAGTCAAAATTATCGATTACAATAAACATTATTTATATGTCAAGGGAGCGAATCGATTCATGAATACGAGAGATCTTGAATATTATGTTCAAATCGTCAAACAGAAAAATTTTACTAAGGTAGCTAAGTTTTTTGAAGTCAGTCAACCAACGATCACTTACGCCTTACAACGCTTGGAAAAAGAAATTGGTGCTACCCTTATTACAAGAGATCGTTCCCATCATGAATTGATCATCACTCCTGCCGGTAAGCAACTATTGATCCATGCACAGTCGGTCTTGCAAGAAATTACACTTGCTAAGGCAGAGATTGCTCAGCTACAAAAGAAAAAATTGCGCTTTGGTATGCCACCTATCATTGGCAATGAATATTTCCCAAAATTATCGAGCTATTTTATCAAGCATCAATTAATGGGTCAAATCGATATCATCGACGGAGGTTCTCGTGATCTATATGGCATGATTCATCAAGGGCGGATTGATCTTGCGATTCTTGGATCAACGCAGCCGATCGTTGATCAAAAGCTAGAAGTCGAGCCATTGTTGGATAAATGCTTCATGATCGTTGTGTCCCCTTCACACCCTCTAGCAGATCGTACAAGCGTTTCTTTTAAGGAGCTAGTCAACGATCAATTTGTTTTATTAAATGAACACTACGTCCACCCTGCTGCGTTTACGAAGCTTTCTAAGCAAACGCATATCGTACCTAAGATCGTTTACCAAAGTAATGATCTAACTATTTTGAAAAGCATGATCCGAGAAAATATCGGGATTGGCTTTTTAACCGAGATCGCGATCCATCCTGAAGATAATCTTGTAGCTATTCCTTTAGCAGATACTGCTCAACCGCAGTTTTTGATTTCATTAGCCACTCGCGCACAACAGTTACCAACGGTTTTACATGAAAACGTGATCGAAGTCATCCATGAATTTATGAAAACACAAAAATGACTTGCTCAAACAAAATACAGGATAAAAAAAGAGTGCTGAGATTTCTCTCAACACTCTTTTTGATTTTGATTTCAATTAGATTGCTGTTGTTTCTCCGCGATAAACGATACCACGGCGAGCGTCAACAGTGATCAATTCACCATCTTTGATTGTTGAAGTTGCATCTTTCGCACCAACGATTACAGGAATATCTTGTGCAATTCCCACAACTGCTGCATGTGAAGTCAAACCGCCTTCTTCAACAACTACTGCTGCTGCTTTTTCGATTGCAGGCATGAATTCTTTGTCAGTTGAAGGAACAACTAATACCATACCATCTTTTGCTTTTTTGATTGCTTCTGCTGCTGATGAAGCAACTACAGCGTTCGCTACAACAGATTGTTGACCGATTCCTTGTGCTTCAAGCAATTTTGAACCAATCATTTGAATCTTCATTACGTTTGTTGTTCCACGTTCACCAACTGGTACACCAGCAGTGATCAAGATCAAGTCACCTTCTGAAGCGAAACCTAATTCGACTGCTTTTTTCGCAGCTAATTCAAACATTTCGTCTGTTGTTGTTGGTTTTTCTGCAACTGTTGGATATACACCCCAGTTAAGCATCAAACCACGTTTTGTGCGTTCGTCAAATGTAACAGCTAAGATATCAGCATCTGGGCGGTATTTAGAGATCATTTTTGCTGTGTAACCAGATTCAGTTGCAGCAACGATTGTTTTTACGCCTAAGTTTTTCGCAGCACGTGCCACTGATAAACCGATTGTTTCTGTTACATCAGTTTTGTCAAATTCATTTAATTGGAATGAACCTAATTCTGCTAATGCTAATTCAGCTTGTTGGTCGATACGAGCCATTGTTGCAACAGCTTCAACAGGATAGTCACCATTTGCTGATTCACCTGATAACATTGTTGCGTCTGTTCCGTCAAATACTGCATTGGCAACGTCAGATGCTTCCGCACGTGTTGGACGTGGGTTTTCTTGCATTGATTCTAACATTTGTGTTGCAGTGATTACTGGGATACCCGCAGCGTTACATTTTTTGATGATACGTTTTTGAACCATTGGTACTAATTCAGCAGGAATCTCAACACCCATGTCTCCACGAGCAATCATGATACCATCAGAAACTTTGATGATTTCATCAATGTTGTCGATACCTTCTTGAGATTCGATTTTAGGGAAGATTTGAACATGTGTCATGTCTTTTTCTTCTAAAATTTCACGAATATCTAATACGTCTTGTGCTTTACGAACAAAACTTGCAGCGATGAAGTCGATGTCGTTATCTAGTCCGAAGCGGATATCGTCTGCATCTTTTGGTGTAATACCTGGTAAGCTGATTGAAACGCCTGGTGCGTTAACACCTTTACGTGATCCTAGCATACCTGCATTTTTCACTTCTACTACTAATTCACGCGTTGCTTCATCTTTTTCAATGATTTCCATGTCGATCAAACCATCATCGAATAAGATATGTCCACCTACATGAACGTCTTCAAAAAGACCTGGATAAGTTACTGCGATTTTTTCTTTTGAACCTACATGTTCAGGGTCCATTGAGATGCGTGTTTTGTCGCCAACTTCAAATTTGATGTAGCCTGCACGGCCAAAATCTTCTTCAGTTGTGCCTTGAACTGTTGTACGGATTTCTGCACCTTTTGTATCTAAAAGGATGCCGACATCTTTACCAGTTTTCTTCACTGCTTCGCGAACCATTACCATACGTGATAATTGTTCTTCATGGTCACCATGTGAAAAGTTGAAGCGGAAGACATTTGCTCCAGATTCAATCAATTTAGAAATAGTTTCTACTGAATTACTGGCTGGTCCTAATGTACTAACGATTTTCGTTTTTTTCATTTTACAAAACTCTCCCATTCAAATTGTTTATTTAAAGCCATTCAAAGCTTAAATATCTGTTAGATATTGGGAAGACCTGCTTCCCACTCCCATATATATCTATTGATTTATCTGACTACTTTTCTTTATTAGAAAGAAAGTGAGTTGTTCAAGTCATATAATGATAAATCTGGTTGGTGTTTGTTATTTTCTAGTGTGTCGATGATATCAGCCTCAACGATATCGTTGTCGCGAATACCGATACACAAACCACCTTTACCTTGTTGCAATAATTCAACAGCATGTGCGCCAAATTTACTTGCTAATACACGGTCGCGTGCAGTTGGTGAACCACCACGTACAACGTGTCCTAAGATCGATACACGTGTATGATAATCGCCATATGCTGACAATTTTTCTGCAAATTCGTTTCCGCCCATTACGCCTTCTGCCAAAATGATCAAGCAATGTTTTTTGCCACGATCGCGGCCATCTTGGATTTTTTTGGCAACAACTGCCATATCAAAATCATGCTCAGGAATGATGATCTCATCCGCTCCACCAGCAACACCTGACCATAAAGCGATATCTCCAGCATTACGTCCCATTACTTCGATCACGAATGTACGAACGTGCGAAGTTGCTGTATCACGGATACGGTCGATTGATTCTAATACTGTGTTGATTGCAGTATCAAAACCGATCGTAAAATCAGTTCCTGGAATATCGTTATCGATCGTACCTGGTACACCCACTGCTGGGAAACCACGTTTAGTCAAAGCCATCGCGCCATGGTAAGAACCATCGCCACCGATCACAACAAGACCTTCGATACCGAATTTTTTCAATTGTTCGATTCCTTTTAATTGTCCTTCTTCTGTTGCAAATTCAGGATAACGTGCAGAGTATAAGAATGTACCTCCGCGTTGGATCTTATCACCGACATCTGCAACATCTAATCGACGGATATCTCCGGCAACTAATCCAGCAAAACCATAATTGATCCCGTAAACTTCCAATCCTTCATATATACCTTTACGAACGACTGCACGAACTGCTGCATTCATCCCAGGAGCATCTCCACCACTAGTCAAAATTCCGATGCGTTTCATATTCATCTTCACCTCATTAAATTACTTTATCCTAAGCAAGACTTAGGTTTATAACCTTCTTTGTATTAACCACGACTAACATTCTAACATTATTTTGCTCACTTGTCTTGATTTCCTGATAAAAAAATGAAAAAAAATGAAAGCAAATAGTATCTTTTACCGTAAGTTATTTGAAAACAACATTTTCTTCTTTTAAAAGGTAAGCTAATTGCTTCTTGAGACTGTCTGAACCATCGAGCCAAAAGGCTTCAGATAACACAACTTTTCGTTGGTCTTTTTCATGATACATCACAACAGGAATATATCCTGGGAATTTTCTGAACAATTCTTGCAGTTGTTTCATCGTATCTGGTTGATCTGCCTCTTCCCTGATTCTCAAATAACACGTTTGTTCTGGATACTGCTGTTGCAATTCTTCAGGATCAGCGACTACTTCTGCAATCAGCTGCAATTCTTGATTGTATTTACTGATTTCTGAACGTCCTTGCACGAAAATCACTTGATTTTCTTTGAATAATGGACGCGCTTGGCGGTACAGCTCTGGAAAAACGGTAATAGCTATTTCTCCACTACTATCTGTCCCGCTGACAAAAGCCATCAACGCTCCTTTTTTCGTACGGATCTCTCTTACCTCTTTGACCATCACTAAAACATTTGTGGCTTGTTTAGGGACGATTTCTGTGACTAAATGGACTTTTTTTGCTAATTTAAGTCGCTCATACCCTTCTGTCGGATGACCAGATAAATAGACACCTAAATGCTCTTCTTCTAATTGAAGCTTCTCTTCGAGGCTATAATCTGCGACTTCTTCCTCTTTTAAAGCCATGATATCTAAAAGGTCTAAACTACCACCACTATATAAGATGTTTTGGATCTTACCTTCCAGATCCAACATCAACTGTCTGCGGTTTCCTACTAATTCATCAAAAACACCTGATGCAACTAATGTTTGTAGCAACTCCAATTTGAGCCAACGTTTATTGATACGAATCAGAAACTGATCAACCGAACGGAATGGCCCATCTTCTTTTCGTTCACGAATGATCTCCTCAACAAAATCTCGACGAACACCTTTGATTGCTGTCAATCCGAAACGAATGGTTTCTTTATCCGTCAGCTCAAAACCATAAAAACTTTGATTGATGGATGGAGGGGTCAGCTTTATTTTATACTTTTTTGCCTCAGCAATATACTCTTTCAACTTTGCCGTGTTGTGACGGACGGAATTCATCAAACTCATAAAAAATGCACCAGGATGATGAACTTTTAGATAGGCCATTTGAAAACCAACGAAGGAGTAAGCAAACGCATGAGAGCGGTTGAACCCATAGTTGGCAAAGCGTTCGATATATTCGTATACTTCATTGGCTTTTTCGTTACTGTATCCTTGTTGGTTGGCACCTTGAACAAAATGCTCCCTTTCTTGATCAATCACGTCTTTTTTCTTTTTACTGATTGCTCGTCTCAAAATATCCGCTTGACCGAGAGAGAATCCAGCCATCGTTGAAGCAATCTGCATGATCTGTTCCTGATACACGATGACACCATACGTATTCTTCAAAATCGGTTGCAGTGAATCATCGGGATAATGGATTCTTTCCTTCCCTTTCTTACGAGCGATAAATGCATCGATATTTTGCATTGGTCCAGGACGATACAAGGCATTGACAGCGGCAATATCTTCAATGTTTTCTGGTCCTAATCTCCGCAGGACATTCCGAATCCCGGCAGATTCGAATTGAAAGACCCCTGTTGTTTCGCCACGTTGGAAAAGCTGTAAAGTTTTAGGATCATCTAATGGTATTTTTTTGAGTTCGATATCTTTGTTTTCGACACGTTTGATTGCTTTCACTGTGTAATCGATAATAGACAGATTTCTTAATCCAAGAAAATCCATTTTTAACAACCCAATAGCTTCGACATCATTCATTGTATACTGAGTCAAATATGCTTCATCTGATCCTTTTTGTAAAGGAACTAACTCTAGTAGATTCTTATCACTTAAAACGACACCAGCTGCATGGGTAGAAACGTGTCTTGGCAAACCTTCAAGTATTTTTGCAGTATGGAACAACAATTGATTTTTTTCACTCGCTTGTACTAATTCAACCAGCTTGTTAGAAGTTCGATAAGCCTCATTCAACGTCATTTTCAATTGATTAGGAATCGCTTTAGACCAACGATTTGCTTCGCTTTGTGAGAGGCCAAAGACACGTGCCACGTCTCTTAGAACCATTTTAGCTGCCATGGTTCCAAACGTGGCGATTTGTGCCATATGGTATTGACCATATTTCTCACGAACATAAATGAGCACTTCTTCTCTGCGATTATCAGGAATGTCTAGATCGATATCTGGCATCGTGTATCGTTCTGGATTCAAAAAACGTTCAAATAGCAAGTCGTACTCCAATGGATCTACATCTGTGATCTCCAACACATAGGCGACTAATGACCCCGCAGCTGAACCACGACCAGCACCAGTAACGATGTTGTTTTTATGAGCAAAAGCCATGACATCCCAAACGATCAAGAAATAATCATCAAATCCCATCTGGTGGATCACTGACAGTTCATAATCTAAGCGCTCTTGGTAAGCTGCAGTGATCTTTTCCACACGCTTGCCTAATTGCTTCTGACAAAGTTCCTGTAAATACTCTCCTGCACTTCGATTTTCTGGTACCGGATAATGTGGTAGTAATTTCTGATGGAACTGAAATTCAAAAGTTACTGTTTTAGCTAATTGCTGCGCATTGTTCAACGCTTCTTCCAATCCTGCGTTTATGAATCTTTGTCGTAATTCTGCTTCGGGAAGTAAAAAACCTGTGGCTGAATCACGAGTCGTTTGTCGCACTTCATCAAAAGAGAGTTGCGTTCCTTCACGCAGATGTTTCATTGTTTCCAAAGAAAAAAGTTCCTCTTGGTGCAAACTAGCAATCGGATGTACTGCACAAAGTTGAAATTGATTTGCTCGTAAATAAGCTAGCCATTCTGGAGCTTCTAGAGGCGTTTCTTCTGTGACACCTACATAAAGATGAGAAGATGCTATTTTTTCTTGCAAACTTTGCCAATGGCTATCAAATGATGCTGACACACCGTAGTCATCAGCAATCGATTTTTTGGTTGGTAAAATGACAAGCAAATGATCGAGTTCATCGATCTCGTGAAGCTCGATTTTTTCTCGGATCATTTTCTTGCTTGAGAGCTTGATCAATTGTTGGTAGCCGATCCTATCTTTTGCGTAGAGTAGTAACTCATAATGACGTTCTTGAAACTGGTAGGTCAAGTTCAGTCCAATAATTGGTTGTATTTTTTCACTCATACAGATGCGGTAAAATTCCGCTGCCCCAGATAGCACATCCTTATCTGTGATCGCTAATGTCTGATAGCCTAGTTTCTTTGCTTCTCGAACGTATTCGTTTATGCGAATCGTACTTTGCAACAAAGAATACGAGGTGATCGTATAAAGTTGTGGAAGAAACATTTTTACATACCACCTTTTCCATTCACTTTCTTTTTAGGGGAATATTCGTAACATCAACTCGTTACCTTGTATGACTGGTTACGTGTATTCGTCTTTCATCATGCTTTTCCCATTCGATGAACGATCTATACTTTTTATACTATCCACTGACGTTGAATGCCTGTTTCTCCCTTTACATTCAAAAAAAATCTGGTAAACTGAACTTAGAAAAGAGGTGTTTGATATGCGATATATCGTCACATTATTTTGGGCAGTCATTTTAGGTCAAGTGGTTGGCTATATCGGTGGTGCATTGTCTAGTAGCCCATATGATTTTACCATGACGACTATTATTTCATTGGTTGCAGGATTGATCGTCATTTTGATCAGCGCTGTTGCAACACCTAAAAAAGAAACTTCGTCCGCTTCACATTCATAAAAGCCGAACAGATTGGAGAAATACTCCAATCTGTTTTTTTCTTGATCATAGTTTTTGATGAAGTACTTTTCTAAAATTAAATAGTGATAAAAGAATATTCGTCAGAACAAAGAGACTAGTCACAATAAAGACTGTACTATAATTGTACGCATGAGCGACTGTCGAACCTAACATCGGTCCTAGTACTTGACCAAAGTTCGTAAACATTTGGTTATAGCTGTATACGCGACTGACACCTTCTTCTGGTGTGATCTTGCTGATCAATGTATTGATCGATGGCATCAACGCACCTGTCGAAAAACCTAATATAAAACGTAAGATCCCTAATTGTAAGGGCGTAGTCACAAATGCCATTGGTAAGTAACAACAAAACGAAAGTACCAAACCTGCTAACAGCACCTTCTGATTTCCGATCTTATCCCCTAATTTCCCCAGTCTTGGAGAAGAAAATACTGCTGAAACACCTGATACTGAAACAATCAATCCACTAACAAATAAGATATTGGATGTGTCACCACTCAATTCCCGAATGTACAATGTCAAGATTGGACTGATCGTGGTGATCCCTAATTGTAAGATCAAAGTAGTAACAAATAAACCGACTAACACAGAAAAGTGATCCATTTTAGCAAAAACTTCTTTGGTACTGATCATATCTTTTTTCTCTACCGGTTGGAAATCTTCTTTTACCATGAAAATCGTTAAGATCGTGGTGATCAGTAATAACCCTCCAGTAATCAAAAAAACATTTTCCATTCCGAACCATTGCGCCAAAGCGCCTCCCATTGACGGACCAATCAGCGTTCCTGCCACTGCCCCAGTAGAAAGCGTGCCTAACGCCCAACCACTTTTCTCTTTAGGCGCTTGTGAAGCAATCATCGCTGTCGCATTAGGTATGTATCCAGATAAAATCCCATTAAAGAAACGCATGACTAAAAGCCAATAAGCATTTGGGACAAAAGCTAGTGATCCCATAGTGATCGTCATACCTGCTGCTGCCCGGATCATCATCATTTTCCGTCCTTTTCGATCGGCTAGATTTCCCCAAATAGGCGCAACGATCGCCGCAGCAAAGGCTGTTACTGAAATCGCTAATCCTGAAAATAATTCAATTTGATCCTTAGGTGTACCTAGTTGTTCGACGTAAACTGGAATGAACGGCATGACTAAACTGATACTTGAACCAGTAAAAAAGCAGCCTATCCAAGCTACGAATAAATTTTTTCTCCATTGAACCTTCATCTATCACCCTTCTTTCGTCTCTATTATCATACCTATTTTTGTACGTGTGTGCAACGTATGTGCCAGTATCATTCATTTTTGTCAAAGAGGACATAGACCAAATAAAATAGGAGCAAAGAGTTAACCTACTCTTCACTCCTATTAAAAATGTCTTTTAAATGATTGCTAAAATGACGAAGTTGAGAATGAATAAAATATCAACAACCCATAAAGCAATTGAAATCTCGTTTGTTTTGCCTTTGATCACTTTCATGATCGTGTAGAAGATAAAACCAGCAGCGATTCCGTAAGAGATGCTGTAAGCTAATCCCATGAAGATCGAAGCAAAAAAGGCAGGTAATGCTTCTTCCATATCTAACCAATTGATATCAGCAAACGAAGCCATCATCATCACACCAACTAAGATCAATGCTGGTGCAGTTGCTTGTGCCGGTACAATAGCGATCAGTGGAGAAAATAAGCTACTTAAAGCAAATAATGCGGCTACGACAACTGAAGTCAAACCTGTACGACCACCAGCGCCAATACCAGCTGCTGATTCGACATAAGTCGTTGTATTCGATGTTCCGAAAATCGCACCGATCGATGTTGCGATTGCGTCAGCGAACAACGCTTTATCCATTTTAGTTTTGAATCCTCGTCCATCTTCCAAAGCTTCCTCATCTTCTTTAGAGAAAATACCTGTACGCCGTCCAGTACCGATGAACGTACCGATCGTATCAAATGTATCGGATAAACTAAAGGCAATGATCGTCATCAGGACTTGTGGGATCTTAGAGCTATCGCTGAATAAAGATTGCATCCCTTCCGCACCAAATGCTGCACCAAACGTCGTGCCTAGTTCATTGATTGAATTGCCTAAAGAATTTTGTTCCCAATCGATCGTTCCTAGATCAACAACACCCATCAAGATCCCGATGATCGTTGTTACTACGATGCCGATCAAGATTGCACCACGAACATTTTTAACAACTAAGATCGATGTCAAAACTAATCCAATGACAGCTAGTAGGATCGGCGCATTATTGAAGTTTGCAAGTTCTGGAACGATCCCACCGTTGATCGTCACATTCGTCACTTGACCATTATCAACCACAGAACTAGTTATCGCTGATTGATCTGCAGAGAAAGACAAAAAGCCAGCATTTTTGATCCCAACGTATGCAACAAAAATCCCAATACCACCGCCGATTGCATGTTGTAAACTCTCAGGAATGGCATGGATGATCATTTTCCGAATATTTGTTACTGTAATAAACACATTAATCAACCCACAAATAAAGACCATGGCTAATGCTTCTTGCCAAGAATAACCTAACCCAAAAACAACTGTAAATGTGAAGAAAGCATTCAAACCCATACCTGGGGCTTGTGCATAAGGCACATTAGCAAATAATCCCATAACTAAAGTACCGATGATCGAAGCAATGATCGTCGCTAAAAAGACTGCCTGAAATGGCATGCCGGCAGCTGACAAGATCGTCGGATTAACAAATAATATATAACTCATGGCAAAAAACGTTGTTACACCAGCCATTATTTCTGTTGGTACATTTGTATTATTTTTCTTTAGTTGGAAAAACTTTTCCATAAAAATTTCCACTCCCTGATTTTTTCTAACGGACTATATAATATGTAAAAATAAATCCAAATATAATTTTCCGTCGAACATTTATAGATTATATAGACATTTCATTCGTTTTTCAATACAAAACTTTATGAAATGTCATTTTTATCTTTTAATGTTCGCGTTTAGGTTGATTTCGTTTCTTATTTTCTATTTTTGCTTCAAATCAATTATTTTTCAGAAAGATCTGCACCTTGTTTATTCATTGAAATATGCTAGACTAAAACAAATCGTTGTTTGAAAGGAATGACAGCATTGAACAAAAAATTGATTGCGATCGACTTGGATGGAACAACGTTGAATCCTGAGTCGATCATTACTTCTAAAACCCAAGAAACATTGAGAAAAGCCATTGATGCTGGCCATCATGTCAGTATTGCAACAGGACGTCCTTATCGAATGAGTTATCAATATTATCAACAGTTAAAATTGACAACACCGATGGTCAACTTTAACGGTGCGCTTGTGCATATCCCAAACCAACAATGGGCTGGGGAGCAAGAAACATTGATCAATAAAGAGATTGTTTTTGAGATCTTAGCGCAAAAAAATCAATTGAATCTAGATTTTATTGCTGCGGAGAATCGCGACACTTTCTTTATCGATACTTTTGATTTTTTTGACGCAAAATTCTTTGCTTCACCAAATCCTAAACCAGAAAACCTACTGTCTCCACGAAATCTAACAACTAACCCTACGTCCTTATTGGTACGTACAGAAAAACAATATGCTGAACAAGTTTCTGCCGAACTAACACGTCAATTTGGGAAGCATGTCGATGTAAGGACTTGGGGTGGCCCAATGGCGATACTAGAGATTGTTTCAAAAGGGATCGAAAAAGCGAAAGGAATCCATCAAGTAGCGAATTATCTATCGATCGAACAAAAAGACGTGATTGCTTTTGGTGATGAACACAATGACTTAGAACTTCTTGAATATGCGGGCTGGGGTGTGGCAATGGCTAATGGGACTGAGCAACTAAAAGGCGTAGCCAACGATGTCACTGAACAAACGAATGAAGAAGACGGTTTGGCGAATTACCTTGAAAAATTACTTTCATTATAAAAAAATAGTTCAGAAGATACGTTACATATCTTCTGAACTATTTTTTTATCTATTTGCCATGAACATATCGTAATAAGCATTCATGATTTCTTTGGCTATGACCGAATTCATATGGTCTTTTTCATCTAGCAGGTTTGGTAAGACAACACTTACCGCAATCTCAGGATTTTCTGTTGGTCCGTAAGCCACAATATTACTATTGACTGTTACGATATCGGGATGACCTTCAGCGACTGTTTCGGCTGTCCCTGTTTTAGCAGAAAGATCCATTTTTGCATCTGCTAATGATCGAGCAGTCGTGTAGTTATTTGTTCCATGGACTACTTGATGGAATCCTTCACGTAAAAGGGCCATCTCTTCAGGAGACACGTCTACTGTATTTTCGACAACTGGTTCCATCTCTTTTTTCACTTCACCTAAGTTACCATTCTCGTCGTTCCCGTAAATGCCTTTGACAATGCGTGGTTGGATTCTTTTTCCACCGTTTGCTACTGTTGCTGCATATTGCGCTAACTGGATTGGGGTATACGTATCGAACTGGCCAAATGCCAAGTCAGTAAAGTTTCCTGGTGTGAACCAGTCTTGTCCGTTGTCTGCATTGAATTTCTTCATGTATTCAACAGAGTGTGAGATCCCCGCAGACTCATTTGGTAAATCGATCCCTGTGACTGTTCCAAGTCCAAATTGTTTAAAGCCGTCACGCAATTGTTCATACGCTTGTGCCTCTTCACTTAGACTAGGTAAGCCCATATTTGGTACGTACTCTAACCCTAGCATCTTCAACGCTACTTTGATCATATAGGTATTTGATGAAAGCTCTAACGCTTGGACCACATCCAAAGGTACAGATCCAGTACGATTGAAGACGGAGCTTTTTTCTGAAGAGCCTTGTAATCGAATCGGTTCATCTACTAATACTTGATTACCGCTGATCACGCCACTTTGCCAACCGGCGGCTAACGTACCTGCCTTTACAACAGATCCTGGAACAAAGGCATTCGTGATCGTACCAAGGGCATTTTCAGTCAACTCTTTTGAGCCTTGCTCATGGCTGAAACCCGTCATCGCTAATACTTCACCTGTTTGAGGATTCATCGCGACTACATACGCACCTGGTGAGTATTGGGCTTTTCCATTATCGACTAATTTTTGATAATTGTTTCTAAGAATCTCTTCGACCTTCGCTTGGAACTCTGCATTGATCGATAACATCAAATTTGATCCTTTTTCTCCTGCATACAATTCTTTTTGTTGGATGACATTTCCATTGTTATCTAAAGTGATTTCATATTGTGTCTTTGTGCCTTGCAAGACATCTTCATATTGTTTTTCTAAATAGCTTTGGCCTACTCGGTCATTACGTGAGTAGCCTTTTGCCAAGAATTCTTCCACTTGATCGGCAGGTAAGCCTTGTTTTTCTGATGTTACGCTTCCTAGAATACTCTTTATGGAATCCGCCGCATTATACTGGCGTACCCAGTCAGTTCCTGTTGAAACACCTGGCAGGTCTGATGCATGTTCTGCCACGATCGCCAATTCTTGATCTGTAACACCAGAATTTTTGATGAAAACTGTATTCAGTTCATACGCATTATTCATTCGTTTAAAAATCGTTGCTGCTTTCAATTGTTCCTCATTGAAATTGATTTCCTCATCTGTCACTTTATCTACAGTTGCTTGGTATTGCTCACTCGTACTCAAGCTTTTTTCTTTTGCCGATAGGCGTTCAGTCGCAGCTTTCAAATGATCGGGATCTGCTAACCAAAAATCCTTCTTATCACGTGTAGTCAAATTTTCATCCACTGGCATATCGATCAACTGTGTCAAGGTATTTGCTGTTTTCAGCAAATCCTCCGCTGTCATATTTCTGCCTCTCGTGAATGTGATTGCTTGGTTGGCTTGATTTGTCACCAAAGCTTTACCAGTGGCATCATAGATCATGCCTCGGGGTGAACTTACTTGCACCGTTAGAGACGAAGATGATTTGACTTTTGCTTCTAGTTCTTCACTGTTCACGATCTGCAAATAACCTAATCGAGCAATCAATGACACGAACAACGTAAATATAATGAAAAAAAGGAAATTTAAACGAAAGGGAACATGTGACCGTCGAAACGTTTTATTTTTTGGTTCTTGTGTTCCTTTTTTTATTCGATCTAACCAAGAATTATTTGTATTTTTTTTCATAAAACTTTTCATCATTCCTTCTTTTTCGCCTACTTATAGGCTCCATTGTACCTAAAAAAAACAAAATTAAAAAGTAAAATCCTGTTCCGCAAGAAATTCTTTAATTCTCGACCCAAAAAAGACTAGTTTGTTTCACAAACAAGCAATGTGTCACACAAATGGATTCTAAAAAACTTTAAAAAATATGGTTATTTTTGAAAATAAAGTTTTCTTTTACTGTGAAACAATGGAAACAAATATGACATTGTGGAAAACTATCATCTGTTATTTCATTTTTGTTTGACATAATTTTTGATCACTTCTTTGGTTTGAGTGACTTTCTCGGTTAATTTTTCATTCTTTGCCATATAAAGATAAAAAATGATATCAATCGTTGCAAATTGAGCCAATAATGAGTTAGTTGCTGCACTTCGGTTCGTGATTTCTTTTGGTCTTGATGTCTGGACAACGACATCGGCCAATTTACTTAATCGGTTATTTCCAAATTGAGTCAATGCGATAATATCGATTCCCATTTCTTTGGCTAACTGTCCGATCATCACCACTTCTTTGCTGTTTCCTGAGTTAGAGACAAGCCATAGCACTTTTTTTGTTTCATTACTCACTAATTGTGGCAATAAGACGTGGATGTCTTTTTCAAAAATGATTGGTTTTCCTACACGAGACCATTTTTGGAGGATATCCTCAACGACTAAAGAAGATGCGCCCACACCATATAGATAAACTGTTTGTGCTTCTTCCAGACGCTCAACGACACGTTGGATCATCTCCTCTTCTAAAATATCCACAGTTTCTTTGATCGCTACTTGCGCATTATTCCCTAATTTATGTTTGATCGAATAAAATGATTCATTTGGTTCAATATCGCTGAATCCTTCCACGATACCTGCTTGTAATTCGGTAGAAATAGTGATTTTAAAATCCGTTAAACTTTGAAAGCCAAGTTTTTTGGAGAAACGAACAACTGTGGGAGCGCTCAGGCCCGCCGCTTCTGCTAACTCATTGGCTGTCATCGTTGGTATTTTTTCTACATGTGTTACGATATAATCTGCTAGTTTTCTTTCGGCAGAAGAATAGTCATTCATCATACTTTCAATGCGACTCACTACGCTCATCTCATACACATCCCTTTTTCTAAATGTCTATGTCATTATATCATACTCAAAGGCAAACAATTCTCATACTAAACAAGAAAATAGAGAATATCCTTTGCTTTCTAACTACTCAGCCGATGACTGTTATTCCTAAGAATCAATCGCTAGAAAAAAAGAAGCCAAGATATAAGTGACAACATCTAACACCCCTATCTTGGTTTCTTTTTACTTATCATTTATGAAATTTCACAGGATCAGCCAAATTTTCCCATCTTAAAGACAAAAATAAAAGAAGTAGCATACAACACAAATTAATAGCCATCATTCAGCTCAAATAAATTCCCTTCTGGATCTCTAAAATAGGCGCTCGTAAATCCTCCCCAAGCCTCTATTTTCTGTGGCTTACCTAAAAAAGTGACACCATTTGCGATTAACTTCTCGTAATCCTTTTGGATATCCTTCGTAGGTAATGTGATCACCACTGTATCAGACACTCCCGATTCAACGGATTGCGTATACCCGTTGACCAAGGACATTTCTTTTGCTAACGTCATATCAAAACAGGTAGGTTCTCCTTTAGCCATAGCAAATGACGTATATGGACCTTTTCGATCGCCCCATGTAGGAACTAATCCTAATTTTTTTGTGTAAAAATCATAGCATTCCCCATAATCCTTTTGAATCAACAACCCGATTTTTGCCTGATTAAAGTTCATCTATCGATCACTCCTTTTTTAAGTTACTTTCATTGTAGCAACTTAGTTAAGTAACGTATTGGATAGAAGCGACATCTTTCGCTGCTCACTCAACTCAACAAATTCACTGGGTGTGAGGCCAATATTTTTTTTGAACTCATTGATAAAGTGAGACTGATCATAATAATTACCAACAAGCTCTCTTCGATCCGAAGGTTGTTTTAATAAAATGGTCAAACTATGATGAAATTTTATGGTCGATAGAGCCAATTGTGGGGTGAGACCGTAATGCTTTTTGAATAGCCGTTGGACATGCCTTGGACTAAGCCTCATATATTCGTATAGTGCTTGTGGGGAAGGCATTTTTTTTATATATAATTTCTCAAATAGCTGAATGTATTCAGTCGAAGAGTTAAGTTTGGCTAAGTCAGTCAAATAACCGATCAGCGTTTCTTTCATTTCCTCAATCGTGAGAGTAAAGAAATGTGTTGTATCAAAATCAGTAGCCACTTCTTCAATGAATAGTACTTGGTCCATCGCTTCAGTTGCCTCTCGACCAGTCAATGCAAAAAAAGCGCCTGGCTTCAAACGAAAACCAATATAGTGTTCGGGAAACCTTGTGATAAAGTTGAAGTCCGTTTTACTTGAACCGGTATAAAAAATAGATTGATCCAAGACATTGACAATTAAATCAATGCAACCATCGGCGATGATCACATCCTTGACCGTACCGCTAAAGTCAAATGAAATAGACTCCCACATACACACCAAGACATCTGCTAAGTCTGGGAGAACCGTTTCTTTATAATGTATTTTTTCTTCATATGCTTGATGAAACAGATGATGAGGTTGGATCGGTTGATACATTCTCTACGTTCCCCCTTATTTATCTAATACATTTATTTTAGCATGTTCTAACGTTTTGACGTATGTAATGAGTGCCCCATAAAAAAACAGGAAGGAACAATTCTTTGTTGTCCTTCCTGTTTTTATTAAATTAGGCGTTGGTTCTCTTACGAACTCGTCTTAACGGCTGTAATTATGAACCTCTTCTGCCATCGCATCGACAAAGATATTCAAATCCTCTACAGCAGTTTCTTTGCTACCATATCGACGGATATTGACTGTTGCATCTGCCACTTCTTTATCCCCAACCACGATTTGGTATGGGATTTTTTGCGTTTGTGAGGCACGGATCTTATAACCCATTTTTTCATTGCGATCGTCGACTTCTACACGCAAGCCTTTCATTTGTAGACGTTCTTTGATTTCATAAGCGTAATCTGAATGAGCGTCCACAGAAACTGGGATGATGGTTGCTTGAATCGGTGCCAACCAAGTTGGGAATGCCCCTTTATAAACTTCTGTCAAGTATGCCACAAAGCGTTCCATTGTTGAAACGATGCCTCGGTGGATAACAACTGGACGATGATTATTTTCGCCATCTTCTCCTACATAAGTCAAATCAAAACGTTCTGGTAATAAGAAGTCTAATTGAATCGTTGATAATGTTTCTTCTGTTCCCAATGCTGTTTTAACTTGGACATCTAATTTTGGTCCATAGAAGGCTGCTTCTCCTTCCGCTTCAAAATAGTCAAGTTCCATTTCATCCATCGCAGCTTTTAACATGATCTGTGCTTTTTCCCACATGGCATCATCGTCAAAATATTTGTCTGTGTTGTTTGGATCACGGTAGCTTAGACGGAAACGATAGTCTGTGATATTGAAATCAGCGTAAACTGCGACCATCAACTCCAACGTACGCTTGAATTCATCTTTGATTTGATCGGGACGAACAAATGTGTGTCCGTCATTCAATGTCATTTCACGTACACGTTGTAAACCAGACAACGCACCTGATTTTTCATAACGGTGCATCATACCTAGTTCTGCGATACGGATCGGTAACTCACGGTATGAATGGATCGTATTTTTGTAGACCATCATGTGATGTGGGCAGTTCATCGGGCGTAACACGAGCATCTCGCCATCTCCCATATCCATTGGCGGGAACATGTCTTCTTGGTAATGATCCCAGTGTCCTGAAGTTTTGTATAACTCGACGTCACCCATGATCGGTGTATACACATGTTGATAGCCTAGACTGATTTCTTTGTCTACGATGTAACGTTCGATCGTACGACGGATTGTTGCACCTTTTGGTAACCAGAAAGGTAAACCAGAACCAACTTCAGGTGCTACCATGAATAATTCTAATTCTTTTCCTAATTTGCGATGGTCTCTTTCTTTAGCTTCTTCGCGCATTTGGATAAACTCTTTTAACGCCTTTTTATCAAAAAATGCTGTTCCATAAACACGTTGCATCATTTGGTTATTTGAATTTCCACGCCAGTAAGCTCCTGCCACAGATAATAATTTGAAGACTTGGATTCGACCAGTTGAAGGGACATGTGGACCACGGCATAAGTCGATGAACTCTCCTTGTTGGTAGGCAGTGATCACTTCGTCCTCTGGTAATTCGCTGATCAGTTCCACTTTGTAAGGATCACTTGCAAAGATTTCTAATGCTTCTTGTTTTGATAACACACGACGTTCAATCGGCAAGTTTTCTTTGACGATCGCCATCATTTCCGCTTCGATCGCTGGTAGATCTTCGGCACTGACTTGGCTTTCACCATTGTCTGTATCGTAGTAAAATCCTGAATCGATTGCTGGTCCTACACCAAAGTGGATATTTGGATATAAACGGCGCATGGCTTGAGCCATCAAGTGAGCACTTGAGTGACGAACCAAACCAAGTGCGTCTTCATGATCAGGTGTCACGATCTCGATCGAGCCATCCTCTTCGATCCCGCGGTTCAAGTCGATCAGTTCGCCATTCACTTTTCCAGCCAAGGCTTTTTTTGCTAAACTTTTAGAAATACTTTCTGCAATTTCTGCAGTAGTGATCCCTGGTGCAAACTCTTTGACTGCACCATCAGGAAATGTCATTTTTATCATAGGGGTTCCTCCTTTAAATTTCCGTTTTTAGCTTCGCCACCAATAAAAAAAGTCCTAGTATCTGTACAGATACTAGGACGAAAAATTCGTGGTTCCACCTAATTTTGAATACGCCATGCGTACTCCTCAAGCGTGATAACGGTACGACCGCCTCTGTTTCAACAAAGGTTTCGAAAGTGGTCATCCTTTGGTTTTCTTCTGGAAAAGTTTCAGCCTAGCTTTTCCTCTCTTATCGAAGACTCTCAAATTCAGTTGTCTTTCTCATCAATCATCTATGTGTTTATTTAACCACTATTATTTCAAAAAATCAAGCCTCGAATCCACTTATTTTTTCCATTCACCATTGACACCATAAGTGCCTTTTTTCATTTCGTTGATAATCACATGAATGTGTTCTTTTGGTGCTTGCGTATTTTTATGGACAGCCTCGGTGATATCTTTCATCATGTTCTCTAATTGTTCTGGGCTACGTCCTTCGACTAATTCTACGTGTACGAATGGCATATTCTCAACTTCCTTTCATGATTCATTCTTTTATTGATCAAGTGTTGCTTCTCTCTTTGCATCATAACGCAAAAAGATTTTGCTGAAAAGTCTCTTTTATCATTTTGCCTTTAATTTTGTGTGATCATGGCATGTTGTTTTTGTTTCGCTGATTTTTTTGCACGTAACGCACTTAAAATGGAAACTGTATCAACCACTTCTTGAAGCATCGCGCCAAACAATGCTGGAATAACTCCTGTACTGGCAACAATCATCAAAAAGACACAAACAAAGATACCGATCAAAACAGATTGTTTCGCTACTTTCATTGTTTCTCGAGAAATCATCACTGCTTCTGCCACTCGTTCTAAATCATCCTTTAAAATGACGACATCTGCGCTTTCACTTGCAGCTGTTGAGCCATGTGCGCCCATGGCGATACCTACATCCGCGACAGTCAAGGCAGGAGCATCATTGACACCATCTCCTACCATCGTGACAGGTCGCTTTTCTTTTGGGATACTAGTTAAAATCGTTAATTTATCTTGTGGTAAACAACGTGCATGAACTTCGATCAAGCCAACTTCCTCGGCAATTGCTTCTGCCACAGTACGTCCGTCCCCAGTGACCATCAGTAAATCGGTGATGCCTTGGGCTTTCAAGCGAGCAATCGTTTTACTTGCTTCTGGACGGATCGTATCTGAAAAGTAGATCGTTCCGGCGTATTTTCCATCAATCGCCACATAGATCGCAGTCGTATCTGTTTTAGCTTCTGGAACATCAATAAAGCGTGCATTCCCTACTTTAACCTGCATACCATCAACCATAGCTGTAATCCCTTGCCCTGAGATTTCTTTCAAATCAGTGACTGGTAACAATTGGGGAACTGCTTGAACTAAGGACCGGGCTAAGATATGGGCTGAACCTTGCTCCGCACTCGCCGCCACACGTAATAATTCCGCTTCTGAAAACTCTTGAACTGGAGCAACGCCAGTTACTTCAAGTATCCCTTTGGTGATCGTTCCTGTCTTATCAAAGGCAATCGTTTTAGTCTCTGCTAATTTTTCCACAGCGGTACCAGTCTTGACAACGATCCCACTTTTACTTGAACGACTCATTCCCGCTACTAGAGCAACAGGTGCAGCCAAAATCAATGGACATGGCGATGCTACAACTAAAACTTGCGCAAAGCGGACAGGATCACCACTGGCCCACCAAGCGATTCCGCCGATCAAGTAAGCGATCAAAGTAAAGGGAACAGCATAACGATCTGCCAGACGAACAAAACGTGCGGGTTTTTCTTTCGATTCCTCTACTAGTTTGATAATTAATTGATATTGGCTGTCTTCTGCCCGTTTCTCAACGACCATGTGGACAGATGAATCTCCATTGACCGAACCGGACATCAATTCATCACCGACTTTCTTGCTCATCGGTTTTGCTTCTCCAGTCAATGATGCTTCGTCAAATGTGGATTCCCCCATGATCACTCGTCCGTCAGCCGGAACGATTTCTCCTGGTTTGATAACCAGATGATCGCCGATCTCAAGTGTGTCTACCGCAACATCAAGTTGTTGATCTCCTTGCAATTTATGGGCAGTTCTTGGCGTATTATCTAATAGGGATTGCAATTCCTGACCTGCTTTTTTTTGCGCATAGTCTTCCAAACTTTCGCCACCTGTCAACATGATCAAAATCATTAAACTCGCCCAATATTCATTGACGAGCAACGTCGCAACAATAGCCGTAATCGCTAAGATATCGACCCCATATTTTCCTGAACGTAGCGTTTTGATCATTTCGATAAACATCAAGAAGGCAAGTGTACCACCCGTGACAGCAATGATCATAAACGCAAGGCGTGGACGATCGAACATAAACTCACTGATCAAAGCTACTACACCGATCAGTAGTGTTATCACAAATTTTTTATAGTGTGTCATTTCGTTCAGCTCCTTTCTCCACTTTTAGAATACCTGTTCTCTAAAGCCATTTAAACTAAAAACCCCTAAATGAAAACAACTATCACTCTCATGTAGTTTTACGTTTATTTTTAGTTAACTCACTTGTGTACCTTTTTTAGTCAAACTGTGCTATACTTTTAATTCGTTATTTACGGCGGAAGGAGTAAACGATGCAATGAATGAAAGACAATTAGAACAACAGCATGTGGAAGAAACCACACAAATGATCCAACTTGAACAACGCCTATTGAATCGCAAATTAAGCGACTTGACTGAAAAAATGAATGACTCCACAAAAGAAACAGCTAATCACAAAATACGTAGCGGCTCCAACGAGTCTTTTTATGAGTCAGTGGTCGAATACCGCCAACATGAACAAGAATTGCTTTTAAAATACCATACATTAGAATCTCAGCAAAAACGTCTACAAACATTAGAAGTAATGAAAGAAAGTCCTTACTTTGCTCGCATCGATTTCAAAGAAGAAGCGGAAAAAGAAACCCTCTATCTAGGAATCGCCTCATTGAGAGATACAGAAGAAGAAACCATCGTGATCGACTGGCGTGCACCGATCGCTAATTTGTATTACGAAGGAGAAATCGGCCCCGCTTTTTATGAAACAGATGTCGAAAAAATCGACGTCGAACTTCTATTAAAACGACAGTTCAAAATCGTTGAAGGAAAAATCGTCTCGATGGTCGATACATCTGAAGTCATCAATGATGATTTTCTATTAGAAATCTTGGATGACGCATCAAGTGCTCATATGAAAAACATCGTCTCAACGATCCAAAAAGCACAAAATGCCATCATCCGTGACACCAATAGTAAAGTGATGTTGATCGAGGGAATTGCTGGAAGTGGTAAGACTTCAGCATTGCTCCAACGCATCGCATTCATCCTTTATCACAATCGGAAATGGCTAGATGCTGAAAACGTCTTATTGTTCTCACCGAACCATCTGTTTTCTGATTACATCTCCACTGTTTTACCGTCACTTGGTGAAAGTGGTGTTCCGACACAAACATTCAAAAATTATTTACAGCAATTGGTTCCTGAATTTGAGTTGACGGAAGAAGAACAACAAGAAGTCGGTTTCCTTTCTGGTGCTGATGACCCGATAAAAACGTTGAAATCCGGATTGACTTTCGTTGATCACCTGGAGACTTACATCCAGACGATCACTGATTTTGGGCCATTGTTCCGTGAGATGAAAATCAATGGTCGAACGATCCTATCCAAAGAAGCGATCCGAAAATGGTACCAAGAAACCAATGAACTACTTCCATTGCATCAACGTCTATCTTTATTACAGACAAAGTTATTGAAAAAATTAGGCGGTCTGCAAAAGGATGAAACCCGTCAGAAGTGGGTCAAAGAGCTTGCTGAAGAACAACTTCAAGAACTATATGCAACCGATCCAAATTTAGAATACACCGAACAAAAAGAAAAATCACTGCGTAAAAAACTCACGAATCAAATCGTGAAAAAAAGATTCCGCAAAGTCCATCGAGGAATTTTGCATTATCAATTCGTCAACTTACCAAAACAGTTTCTTCACTTTTTACAAACGATTCCTAAGAATATGTTAACCGCACATGGAATCAGCGAAACTGCTTGGAACGAACATCTTCAAGAAGTCAAAATGAACTTACGGAAAAGAGAATTGCCACAGGAAGACGCCGTCTTGTACTTCCTATTGATGCGTCGAATCCATCCTGTATCAGTCACACAAAAGGCAAGGTATATTTTCATTGATGAAATGCAAGATTTTGCTCCTTCGCAGGTCGCATTGCTGCAATCAATCTATCCAACTGCCAATCTAACATTTTGTGGGGATCTGAACCAAAATGTCTTTGGGAATGAGACGATCACGGGTTCCTTAGAGTCGCTTTTCCCAGAGAAAGAAGTGACGCAGTTCCAATTGACGACGAGCTATCGCTCCACGAAACAGATCACTGATTTTGCCAATCATTTCTTAGCTCACGACAATCTTGTAGAAACAACGGCTCGTGAAGGTCGCCTACCGTTGATCGTCCAAAGTGATTCATCTGCAAGCAAAATCAATTGGTTGGAACAAACGATCATTGACACGAAAGAGCAAGCAAAATATTGGCGTACTGCGATCATTGGTAAAACGATCGCTGAATGTGAAGCACTCTATGAACAACTACCTAGTTCGCTAAAAGATCAAGTCCAATTGATTGCGGACGAGTCTGATTTTATGAAACGTTCGATTATTCTTCTTCCTGCTTATCTAGCAAAAGGATTAGAATTTGACCGAGTCTTTTTATGGAATGTCGATGATGCACATTTTAATTCCGGTCATGACAAACAAATCTTATATACGATGTGTACGCGTGCCATGCATGAATTGATCCTCTTTACATCAGCGAAAGACGCTTCTTTTCTACAAACATTGGCTACTGAAAATCATGATTCTCTCACTTTAGATTGATTCGTTTATTAAAAATAAAAGCATCAGGGGAATCGGTCCTCTCCCACCACTTTAAACTGAATATACGGCGAGAACAGAAGTAACCTCTTCAAAAAATAAGGCGCCAGCCACAAAAATTGAAAAAACAATTTTCGTGGCTGGCGCCTTATTTCTCGAGGCTAAACACTTCTATTCCTGCCTCTTTTTATTCATCTATCAGTCACAACATCAAGTCTGTGTTTGGGTATTTCAAACGAACAAGCGAGACGATCATTCGCAATTCTTCGATATTTTCAGGATATTCTGGGTCAAACACTTTACTATGGCGACCAATCCCTCCATTATCGATCAGACGATAAATACGATTCCAATCCATGAATTGCTCGACTGTTTGGAAATTACTGATCGGGTAACCGCCACTGTCCAATATTTCTGATACACGAAAAGCCAAATAAGCTGTATCAATGACTTTTTCTTTTCTCGTATCTACTTTTTGACTTGTTTCAATCAATATCTTTTCTGGTTGATGCTTCAGACTCCAGTCCAATAATAAAAAGAAAGCTTCCATCCGATAATCTTCTTCAAACAACTGAAATGCTGAGTCAGAACGTCGAAAAAGCAATGGAATCAAATATTTTTTTTTATAGATCAGCATGGGCGCGCGATCAACCATACATTCTAGATAACGATTCAAATAGCCTGTGCCTATATAGTTTCCTAAACGATAGCCTTCTACCCCATAAGGTGCATATTTTTGTGCAAGCTTTGAGCAATCGGTGATATTGACTGCCAACTCTTCTACTTTTTGGTAACCGCTTAGAATACGTTCGAAAGGCTCTAGATTTATTTTTGCTTCCATTATTCTTTCCCCGCCTACATCAAATTACTATTCGTTTACTCACGATACTTTAATAATAACACAGGTTGAAATAGAAATGATAATAAATCACAAAAAAACTGTAACAAATAACACAGGATTTTTAATTTAACTACTCTGTATTTATTCTCTTTCTTTCATATCGTATGACTATACTTCTTTTTTAGCCTCACCGATATTTTCTCTTATCCGAAAATATCGTATAAATAAAAGTACGAAAGCAAAACATGACATTGGCTTTTTAAACAGGATAACAGCTATTTGTTTTTTAGGAAAATAAAAAAGTATCTGGACATTCATCCTCTCGTAACACTTAAAACTGAACAAACGGCGGGAACAGAAGTATCTCTTCACAAATAAGGCGCCAGCCACAAAAATTTGAAAAACAATTTTCGTGGCTGGCGCCTTATTTCTCGAGGTTAAACACTTCTGTTCCGACCTCTTTTATCCGCTTTATTCGATTAATCTTCTAAGGCAACATTATGGAAGACATGTTGGACATCTTCTAGATCTTCTAATACATCGATCATTTTTTCGAATTGTTCCAAGTCTTCGCCAGTCAATGTCACTTCATTTTGAGGGATCATTTGGATCTCCGCAATTGAAAAGTCAGTGATGCCTTTTTCTTTTAGTGCTTCTTGAATACTGTGGAAATCTGGCACTTCTCCGTAAACGATGATTTGGCCATCTTCTTCCATGACATCACGTACATCGATGTCCTTTTCCATCAAGTATTCTAAGATCTCATCTGCATCTTCACCGGCAAAACCAAAAATCGCGGTATTGTCGAACATATAAGATACTGCCCCAGAGACACCCATATTTCCGCCGTTTTTACCGAATGCTGCACGTACATCAGCGGCTGTGCGGTTTACATTGTTGGTCAATGTGTCTACGATCACCATTGAGCCATTTGGTCCAAATCCTTCATAGCGCAATTCAGAGTATGTTTCATCCCCAGAACCTTTTGCTTTTTCAATTGCTCGGTCGATGATATGTTTTGGTACATTGTAAGTTTTAGCGCGCTCAATGACGAAACGTAGTTTTTGGTTAGCGTGTGGGTCAGGATCACCTGATTTTGCTGCTGCATAGATTTCAATTCCGAACTTCGCATAAACTCGGCTGTTGTTTGCATCTTTAGCTGTTTTTTTAGCTACGATATTGGCCCATTTACGTCCCATAGTTTCACTTCGCTTTCTGATTTGATATAGGATAGATTCTTTTTGATTCGTGCGGGAACACACAAAACGTCCTGTTTCATTATACTTGTGAATCAGGTTTATGTGAAGCTTTTTTTCTCTTCGATCGTTTCGATAAAGACTGGTTTTCGCCCAAATACTTGTTCTGCTACTTCGCCACCTAAGCGATAGATTTGATCACTGCGAACGAGTAGTTTTGCTATTTGCGCTTCTTTTTTGCCGATTCTTGCAAAAAGGGCTAAGGCTTTTTTATTTTTGAGACACGCTCTACCTGCTGCAGTAAAGCCCAACACATGGATGTATTCTTGCAATTGTTGCTCTCTCATCTCTTCTTTTTGGATATTCAATAACACATAGCAAGACAAGCGCTGGATCCTCGTCCACGTATAGCGTTTTGTTTTGACTTGTTCGACAAACTCGTAAAATGTATTAGCTGTCTTGGCCGCTTCCAACATCCTGATCTCTAGTCCTTCCGTCATCTGGTAGATTTTTTGCAAAGAGTCGACGGTAGAAGAAAGAAGACGATATTTTAACAAAGGCCAATAAGATGTCCAAGTTTGCAAACTTTCTGTCTTTAAAAATCTCTCTGTCTCTGAGGGAACTGTTGCAGAAATCGATCGATTTTCCGTTAATGCTTTGCGGATCGCTGTGGCGCTGGCAATTGTTTCTTTTGGTAATTCTTCATCATGATAACCAGCCCCTTTACGGTTGATCGGAACTAGTTCCATTGGATGTTCATAGGTAGCATTTTCTTTTGCATAGCTCAGCCCTAGAATATGATTAGGCGAGGAAAAATCAAGTGAGATTTCTGGGTAGACGTGCTTGAATACCTGTGTCATCTTTTGCGGATAACTCATTGTCTGATCGGGAAACTCTTGAAATACTTTGGTGATTTGATCCTGATGGTGCAAAACAAATTGACCAAATGCTTGATAATCGAAGGTCGCTTCATCTTCTGTTCCAAAACATAAATAGTCACAGTTTAATTTTTGCAACAGTTGAACTGCTCCTTTAGCAAAATAATCAGCAGATTGTACTGCCCACTCGATTGGTAATTCAACTACGAGATCCACTCCGTTTTGCAAGGCTACTTCTGCACGTTGCCACTTATCTAAAATCGCCGGTTCACCTCGCTGCAAAAAATTGCCACTCATCACCGCAATCACTACGTCGGCACCGGTTCGTTCCCGTGCTTGCTGGACATGATAAAGATGACCATTGTGAAAGGGATTATATTCAACAATGATGCCACATACTTTCATTCGCTTTTCTCCTTTCGCCTAGTAAAAAAGAAGAGACTAAGCTTTGTGATCCAGCCGTCTCTCCTTTTTATTGTTTGCTACAGTTCGTCGATTTCGCCTTCTTCTTTCTGGGCGACAAAAAACCAACGTCTGGATTCTTCGTTAGGTGTTTCGTCTGTAAAATCAGCGAATACTTCTACTTTAGCAAATCCGCTATTCTCTAACATCCGCAAGTAGTTTTCTAGTGGATACGTACGTTCTTGATGTAATTCATCTTCACGTGTGAACGTACCGTCTTTTTCTTGTGATTCGACAAAGAATGTCAAATAATGTTCAATGCTATGTTTTTCTTTCCCCGTATAACTATCCCAAAGAAAGGCAAAATCGTCTCCTTGGTAATGATAACTATACTCCGGAAATACTTGATCGATTTGATAAACGGAATGGACATCAAACAAGAAACGGCCATTTTCTTCCAATGCCTGATAGACTTCATCGAATACTTGTTGTACTTCTTGATCGTTTTGCATATAGCACAAAGAATCTGAGAAACAAGTGATGGCTTGATATTGCCCACTCTCTGATAGATCTAACATATTCCCTTCAACAAATTGTACCGTTGCTTCTTCTTCATAGGCACGTTGACTGGCGATCATCAGCATTTCTTCTGATAGATCCAAACCAGTTACATTGTAGCCGTCTTTGGCAAAAGCCACAGCTAATGCGCCTGTACCACAAGCTAGTTCAAGGATGTTTTTAGTTGTTTCAGGCAAATGGCGTTTAGAAAATGCGAGCCATTGTTCATAAAGCCCGTCATCCATGACTTCATCGTAAATAAAGGCAAATGTTTCGTAGGCCATGTTAATCCAACCATTCAGTCAAATCGACAAGTGGCGCATCTGACCATAACTTCTCTAAATTATAAAACCCACGTTCTGGGGCATGGAATACATGGATGATCAAATCACCTAGATCGATCAGAATCCATTTGCCGCCTTCTTTTCCTTCTACGCGTTTTACTTCGTATTTGCTTTCTTCTTCTTTTTCAATGATTTCTTCCACGATGGCATTGATCTGACGTTCACTGTTTGCTGAACAGATCATAAAGTAGTCAGCTAATAGCGACACTTTACGGACGTCTAAAGCTAAAATATCTTCTGCACGTTTTGAATCTGCTGCTTGGACAGCGATTTTTAATTGTTCTTTACTATTGATGATGATTTCCTCCTAATGGGTCAGCTATTTTGCCACCCAATGATTATATGTTTCAATTGTTTTTGGATAAATTTTGCTTTCTTGCGCAATCAAATGTGCTAAGGTATGTTTGGTTTCGAATGCAACTGCTTCATCTAAATCGATCATGGCAATCTCACGGGCTTCTTTGACACCTGGAAAAGAACGTCCTGGTTCGATATAGTCAGCCACATAGATGACTTTATCGAGTAAGGACATCTCAGCAGCTCCTGTCGTATGGAGACGGATTGCTTGTAAGATCTCCTCATCAGTGATGCCTAATTCTCGTTCAACAAATGATGCACCGACTAATCCGTGCCAAATTGCATTTCCATAAGCTAATAACTCTGGGTCAAGTTGCTCACGTTCGATGAATAAGATAAACTCATCGTCTGGTCGTTCTTTCGCATAATCATGTGTCAATGCGGCGATACTCGCTTTTTCTGGCGAGCAACCATACCTTTCAGCAAGTGCAACAGCTGTTTGTTCTACACCCAAGACATGTTTGAAGCGTTGTTCACTCATTCTCATTTGGACTTTTTGCATCAAGATTTCTCGAGTATAGGCCGTATAATCTGTACTATAATTCATGTTGATACAATCCTTCTTTCTGAATATAATCCAAGACTTTATCTGGGACCAAATAACGGACGGAACAACCTTGTTGAATTTTTTGGCGAATCTTTGTCGAACTTAGATCAATTTCAGGGACATCGACCCAGATCACAGGATACGGGGTTTCCACTTGATACCCACGTCGATGGATGCCGACAAAGTGGACCATTGTCAATAACTCGTCGATTTTGTACCACTTTGGTAAATATTCGACCATATCACCGCCGATGATAAAATAGTAGTCCGTATCAGGATTATTTTGAGTCAAAGCCTTCATCGTGTCATACGTATAGCTTTTGCCACCTCGTTCGATTTCAATCGTTTCAATCGTTAGAAAAGGATTGTCTTCGATCGCAAGTTCCAGCATGTTTAAGCGATGTTCTGCCGGTATAGTTGGCTTTTCATCCACATGAGGTGGTTGATAGGAAGGCATTAAACAGACATGGTCTAGTCCTAAATTCTGTCCTGCTTGTTCTGCCATCACTAGATGGGCTAGATGCACAGGATTGAAAGTTCCGCCCAAGATCCCCACCTGTTTTCTTTTCTCATAAAGATGGGGCATTTCCTTTGGAAATACTTGAGGTCGAACAAAGGATTTCGCTTGCGATTTCATCTTCGTCACTCCTTAGATTGCATGTACTTCTTTAGATATCCGTTGGTATTTCTCTTTAGATGATGCTTTGTATAAAACAAGCACGCGCCCGATGATCTGAACCACTTCACATGCGATGGCTTGTTCTAATACTTGTGCCACATCTTCTGCGATCTCATCTGTATTTTGCAACAATGATACTTTGATCAATTCTCTTTTTTCAAGTGCTTCTTCGATTTGGACGATCATTGCTTCATTGATCCCACCTTTACCGATTTGGAAGATCGGTTGAAGATGGTGTGCCTGACTACGTAAAAATCGTTTTTGCTTTCCTCTTAAACTCATGTTTTTCCTTCTTTCTTAAATCAGTGCTTTTCTTCTTAACACATGTACCCCTTTTGGCGCCCAGCCTGCGATGACTGCTGGTTCCGTTACCGTGATCCAGCCTAGTCCTGCAAAGACGATATCTGTCTTTTCTTTTACAGAAAACTCAAAGCGAACAAGTTCAGGGAATTCACTGACTTCATTCGGACGTGGTGGTTGCAATAAGCCGCCTACATGTTTTTCATAAAAAGCATCGGCTTTTTCTAATTTTGTCCGATGTAAATTGACATCATTTGATACATAAGCAATAAATGAACCTCGTTTGCCACTGATAAAGTCGAATCGAGCTAATCCTCCAAGGAAAAGCGTTTGACCTTCATTCAGCTGATACACCTTAGGCTTGATTTCCTTCGTCGGTGCGATGATACGTAAGTCTTTTTTGCCTAAATAGTGCGCCATTTGATGGCGATGGATAATTCCTGGTGTATCGATCAAAAATTGGCCATCATCCAATGGGATCTCGATTTTGTCTAACGTTGTTCCTGGGAACTGCGAAGTCGTGATCACTTCTTGGACGCCTGCCGTATTTTTGATGATCTGATTGATCAATGTCGATTTCCCGACATTCGTCACACCAACGATATACACATCTCGACCCTCACGATATTTTTCGATTTTCTCTAGAAGTGTTGTCATTTCAGGTGCTTTTTTTGCGCTTGTCAACAACACCTCGACAGGTCTTAGCCCTGCTTCATGGGCACGCTCATTCATCCATTGGATCATTTTTGATTTTTTTAATGATTTAGGTAAAATATCGACTTTGTTCCCAACCAAAAGAACTGGATTATTGCCGACAAAACGATGTAACCCAGGAATCAGTGAGCCATTGAAATCGAAAATATCCACCACATTGACGATCAATGCGTCTTTTTGACCTAATTCATTTAGTAATCTCAAGAAATCATCATCGGTCAATGATACATCTTGGATCTCATTATAATGTCTCAAACGGAAACAACGCTGACAATAAACATCCCCTGTTGCTAACCCTTTTTCGAGTGCTGCTTTTGGTGTATAGCCTAATTCATCAGGATGTTCAGTTTGGATCATCACGCCACAACCGATACATTGCAATTCTTCGTTCATTCAATGCCACCTCGCCAATCCATATCTGGATGTTTCTTTACTAAATAACTCATGATCTTACGTTCCCAGAACCGATTGAATTTCGTCTTCCAACTATCAGTTTCAATGATTGGTTTAACTAAGACACTACGGATACCGGCACTATTCGCGCCACGAATATCGGTCATGATCTGATCACCAATCATGATGATTTCTTCATCTGCCAGATCCAACATTTTTTTGGCTTTATTGATTCCCACTGGCAAAGGCTTCAACGCTCTTGCAACATAAAGTAGCTCAAATTTTTTAACTGCACGAGCTACGCGTTCTGAGTTGTTGTTAGAAACAACGACTACTGGTATGCCCGCATTTCTCATTTCTAAAATCCAAGTGAACAATTCTTCCGTTCCATCTGGATTATTCCAAGCAATCAGTGTATTATCAAGGTCCGTCAAGACGGCTTTGATCCCTAGTTTTTTCAGTTGTGCAGGGGTAATTTTATAGACGGCTTCTACCATCCATGTAGGTTTATAATTTGAAAACATGTTGTCTCCTCATCTGCAAAAAATGAAGGAGCACGATATGTACTCCTCAACCCCATATTATACTGTAAAATCTAAAAAAAAACTACCTCTATACATTAAACCTTTTAATGGGGGTAATAACAGAAGGAACCAGCTCCAAAAAATAAGCAACCAGCTCATAAAATAGATTCTTCTATTTCTTGAGTTGGTTGCTTATTACTGAAAGAGTTGCTTTTGGAACATCATTCCTACAATTTTAGAAAAACCTAAAGAACTGAAATCACTATCCATAGGTAATGTTGGAAAAGAGCGCCATTTCTTATATCTTATTTTTTACTACAATACTTTGGCCAAAAAATCGATAGTCCGAGGCTGGCTCGTCCGCTCCAGCACCTCACTAGGTGTCCCCTCTTCCACGATCTGTCCTTGATCCATAAAGATGATTCGATCACCCACTTCTTTCGCAAAGCCGATTTCATGAGTCACAATGACCATCGTCATCCCTTCTTGTGCCAATTGCAACATAACCGAGAGTACTTCACCCACCATTTCTGGATCAAGTGCCGAAGTAGGCTCATCGAACAACATGACGTCTGGTTGCATTGCCAACGCTCGGGCAATCGCTATCCGTTGCTGCTGTCCACCTGATAAAGAGTAAGGATAAGCGGTGGCTTTATCTGACAAGCCAACTTTTGCCAATAATTCCAAAGCGATCGCCTCGGCTGCTTTCTTAGGCATTTTTTTCACTTTGATTGGTGATAAGGTGATATTTTCTAATACTGTCATATTGGGAAATAGATTGAACTGTTGAAAAACCATGCCCATTTTTTCTCTTGTTTTAAAAATATCGTGTTGCTTGTGTGTGATATCCGTTCCCTCAAACTCCACCTTACCAGCCGTGGGAGATTCAAGTAGATTCAAACAACGAAGAAACGTACTTTTCCCTGAACCTGAAGGGCCGATGATCACTACGACCTCCCCGGCGGAAATGGTCGTACTAATTCCTTTCAATACTTCTGTTTCTGCAAATGATTTACTTAGCTGTTTGATCGTTACTATTGATTTTTCCATACGACATTCTCTCCTAACGTTGATACCCTTTACCGAGTTTTTTCTCCCAACTACTCAACAACCGCGATGTTACAAAGGTCATGACGAAGTATAACCCTGCGGCAATAAAATAAGGTTCCAATGGGATATAGGAGTTTGAGATAACGATTTGAGCAGATCCCATCAATTCATTGATACCGATCACTGTCAGTAAGGAAGAATCTTTGATCAACGTTACAAATTCATTTCCTAATGGTGGCAGAATATTTCTCAACGCTTGCGGGAAAATGACATAACGCATCGCCTGTACAGGACGTAAGCCTAGTGAATACGAAGCTTCTGTTTGTCCCATATCAACAGCCGCGATTCCCCCACGGATGATTTCAGCAACATACGCCCCAGAGTTCAGTGATAATACGATGATTCCTGGTATCAAACGCCCTAAGTCGATCGTTAAAATACCCACGGACCAATCCACCGCTGGAAAAAAACGCTGCAATAAGATGAATCCGATCATGATCTGCAATAACATCGGTGTTCCTCTTAATAATTCGATATAACTATTAGCTAACCAATTCAAAGGCTTGATTTTTGAGCGCTTCATCAATGCCATAGCTAAGCCGATCATTGTACCAAAGGTGACAGTCAAGATCGAAATGACGATCGTAACGACCGCGCCTGATAGAAAATAAGGTAAGTACTTATCTAAAAACGAAAAATTCACACTGCGTCCCTCTATTCTGTCGCTGTTTGTTCAGCTAGTTCATGATTTTTTTTGATGAATTCATCGATTTTTCCCTCATCACTTAATTTTTTGATGATTTTATTCAACTCTTCTTGTAATTCTGTACTACCTTTTGGTAAGGCAATAGCAAAAGCTTCATCATCTGATTGTTCCAAAGGGATATCTGCAATCATCAAGTTGGGATTTTGAGCGATATAAGCTTCGGCAATCGTTTGTTCAACGACCATGCCATCCAGTGAACCTTGATTGATCTCGACCACCATATTTGGCACTTTATCGATCATGACTACTTTCGCTTCTTTGATTTGTTCATTGATCACTGCTTCTTGGATCGAGCCTTTTTGCGCCCCTAAGCTTTTACCTGCCAAGCGATCAATGCTTGTTAACGTGTCTTCATCTTTTTTATTGATCACGAGAACTTGTGGCGGATTATAGTAATTATCGGTGAAGTCAAATTGTTCCTTCCGTTCTTCCGTCGCTGAAATAGCTGAAATCGCTACATCGGCTTTCCCTTCTTTTAAAGAGGCTAGCACTGTATTGAAACTCATATCTGAAAGCTCCAGTTTCACACCAAGTTCATCTGCAATGGCATTTGCTAAATCAATGTCTGATCCGACGATTTGATCTTTCCCATCGACAATCGTATGAAATTCAAACGGCGCATAATCAGCAGACGTTGCTACTTTCAATACACCACTTTCCTTGATCGCTGCTAATTGATCATTTGATTCTGCTGCATCCCCATTGCCACAAGCTCCTAATGCGAATGTTGTAACTAAAAATAAAATAATTCCTGAAATCTTTTTCATTGTCTCGCCCCTTATTCATTTTGTTCTGTCATTATAGCATGAAAATTTCAAAAAAAAACTATTTTTTGTATATTTATTTAATTTAATTCGTTTTTATGCTCTTAAAATGAATAATATAAACGAAAAAAGAATATTTATTTTAATGTTTCAAGGAAAGAAATGAAAAAAGCCGAGAACCAAGTCTCAGCTTTTTTTATTTGATTTTCAGTCTATTTTACTTTGTTTCTCAAGGCCAAACACCTCTGTACCAAGCTCATTGGTTCCGCTGATTTACGCTAAATCACACAATTAATATCGTTTGCCATCTTGATTTGTTCAATTCTTGTAAACTATTGTTTTCTTTCTTGATTTTCAATTTTGATTACATTTTGCATTAAATAAGCAACTCCGTTAACTGTATCTGCAAATGAAATAGAATTCGCAAAAGAATTTACCGAGCGATATTTGTCCCATAGTTTTTCCAAATAATCGCTCTCTTTGATCTTTTCCATTTCCCTTTCATAATAAAAAGATAACAGTTTATTGTCTCCACGTTTTGTAAATGTATTTCGGACACTTTTATATAGCTCTTTCATATCAATATTTTCTAGTTTTGGGATGGCAAATAGGTCGTAGTAATCTTTCAATCTCGAATTATCTGTCCCAAAGCTAAATGTAGCACTCAGCTTTTCTGCAATAATCTGTTCTGTTGGATAAGCTGGAATCTCCAGTTTTTATCTTCAAACATCAATTGATGATAATGTATATCTACTTCAGGATAAATAGAATCTCCTGTTGTTACATCCAATTTAAATGGGACACGTATTTTTTCTAAATGAGCTATCAATTTAATTTGAAACCCAGGATAAAAATCAATTTCCCTTGTTTCTTTAATCTCTTGAATAGAGAAAACAATCCCCTCTTTCGTAGGTTTACTAGTTAGCTCATTAAAGATGTTCTTCAATTTTTCTTTAGTTAATTTGCTATTTCTAAATGTCGTATCAATATCAATTGTTGTTCTTCTATCGATTCCATATTTTGAACCCAATAGAAAGCCACCTTTTAAAATAAAGTCATTTTTATACTTCGATTCAGAGATTTGTTCAACTAAGCGATCCATCATAAAATGCCTTTGAACTAACTGTGCATTTAATCCTATACTTTTTGCAAGATTTCTTGTTTTTGCTGTAAATTGTGTAGGGGTCATATTTTCTCTCCATCAATACAAACTCTGCATATGATATTTCATTTCTTTTTCTACATGTAGTTTTGTCATATAATCTCTTAATTTACTTGGGTCTCTCATAGGATCTCTCATGTACTCTTTTAAAGCTTCTAATTTCATTTCGTATTCAATTTCATATCTCGGATTCCAAATATCACAAAGGGTACGTTCCTTATCGTATATAGTAATAGGATTTCCTTGAAAGGAAGTTCCCTCTACTTTCCCTAGCTCGTATACTTCCTTCTTCACAAAATGAAATTGTAACTGTTGCTCTTTTGTAATTGAACGATCCACATTATAGCCATGTGGAAAAGTCAAATGAATGAAGTTCGGCATGTTTGTAGAAAGTTGATATATATCTAATGTCGTTTCATGAGAAAATATTCCTCTGGAAAATCGTTGCTGAAGACAAAATAAATCATCGATTCCATGACCAGTCTCTACATAATACCCACGATCAACTTTCATCAACATTCCTTGATTCACCAATCTTTGTACAGTAGTTGCTGAAATTCCTAATTTTCTAGCTTCCTTCATAGATAAATTTCCATCGCGAATACGCAACAACTCTTTCAACTTAGCTTGCATCTAATCCCCTCACTTACGTTACAAATACACTACATTAAACTTATCATAATAGTGTAATTGTAACAAGGCATTCTTTATGCGGAAAAGAAATGGGAGATTACTGTGTGTAATGAATGTTTCACGAATGTCTGGACAATATAACTTCCTGAAAGCTATACCAAGACGATAAGATACGTTAACATGTTTATGCACACACCAAGAACGCCTTACGCTGTAACTATTTAAAGGGTCTGCTTGAATAGTTAAGTGCCAATATCCAAGCACTAAAAAGAAATGCCTATGGTTTCAACAGCTTTTAAAATTTCAAATCAAGAATCCTGATTTGGTACAGAAAAATATTTTTAATCAATTAAAAGAACAGGGAAAAGATGGTGCCCCCTTCTTTCTGTTCAAATTATTCTGAAATTCCTCTTCTTCAAAAATCATTTTGCAAGAAGAGGAATTTTTTTAGGCTACTCCTTTACTCAACTATTCCTCATCCCCTGACACAAAACTATATTCAATCTTATGTATGTCAGCTAAGCGATTCCCCGTTTCATCTATCCAAGATAATTCTTTTCGATAATCCTTTCCGACTAATGTTGTCGTTTTCTTCTCCTGATTGACTTCGAGTGTTACATGTTCGATTTCTTTAACAAATGTTTGAAAAAGTTCATTCGTTTTTAGGTCTTGTTCTGCGGATGTAAAATCTGGTGTCAGCAAACTTTTGATTTCTTGTTCTTCACTGCTTGATAGTTTTAAACCTGCGGGATCTTGATCAAGGTTTTGTGCCAGTTGGATTTCTTTCATGATTTCTAAATTTCCCTCTTTAAGAGTATAACTTCCTCTGTTTTGTAGCGTCCCAGCATTCGTCACTTGAACGATCTCGGCGTTTTTTAATTGAGATTCAGCCGTTTTAGAGCAACCAACCAAAAATAGCATTACCGAAAGCAACAATCCATAAAAAAGAACATTTAACAACTTATTAAACACAAGATCAACTCCTTTTTAACAAGGATATCATATTTATTAAAAATAACATAAAACATTTTGTATTTCGGTTATTAATACAGAACTGACTATAATGAGATTGTAAAAAATAAAAAAGGGAAGGCGTAATACAAAAAAGTTATTTTTTGGGTATTACTTTTTTTAACGTATTGTTAATTAGCTATTTGACGTTAGGATAAATTAAAACACGTAGAACCACAGTAGCTTTCTTTTAAATGGTATATTTGATTATGTAATAACCTAGTAGCTTTTGTTTTTATTCTATATCCTATCATTCTAAGTACACTTTATGTAATTTTTCTAAATACTCTTTGAATTGCCTGAGAATTGTTTTAAATTTTAGGTGTTTAGCATACTCTCTGTCTTTAATGTAATTCTTCCAATAAATATCATTCATTTTTTCATTTACAATTATTTCGTCAACTATAAAAAGCCAATCCTCAAACCGTTCTTTATCAATAGGCAGTTCCTTATGACGAAACAGCCATGTATTCTCAAAAGCCTCATAACATTTAGTAACACTCGGTTTATATTGATAATTTAAGATTAAATGTATATCGTAAAAATCTTTCATTCTGGAGTTTTTTGTTCCTAAATCCAATATTATTTCTGTTTTTTCAGCAAGAATAGTCTCAATTGGATAAGCCTGCAAAGTAATTGATTTACGTTCTCCCTTTTTCTCATTGAAAAGTAGTGGTATATCTATAACTTCTGCTTTAGGAGTTATAGTGTCACCAACACCTAAGTCTAGATCAAACTGAACGATTGATTTTTCTTCTAAAAAGTTCATCTTGAATTTGGCTCGAAAACCTTCATATTTACGCTGTTGCTGGGAAGCCATCAAACTGATCAACTTAAATTGTACTCCATCATCTAGATCAATACTAACAATATTTTCGAGTACTCTAGTTATATTCATTTTATCTACTGATATTTCTTTTATTAACGTATCCAAATCTCTTGTTGTTCTTTGCTCTACTTTAAAAATAGCTCCCAATAAAAAGCCACCCTTAATGATAAAGTTATCCTTATAATTACTTTCTTGCAATCTAGATAAAAATCGTTCAGTTGCGTATCTTATTCTGTATTCTTCAAAACTTATTCCTAAATTTTTAGTCTTTATGATGTCTTTTAGTCTGTTTGAATTCATCAGTCAGTACACCCTTCTTATTATAATTGCAACTCCCACAAATACTTGTCTAGCTCCTTCAATACACCTTGTTTGTACGCTATTCTTCTTAATCTGTTACTATCTCGAGAATATAAATCATAATATCTTCTAAGAGCTTCATTTTTAACCTCTTCTTCAATATTAGATTTAGGAGTCAATATATCTGCTATAGTTCTCTCTGCAGATGTGACTCTAACAAGATTATTCTTCATTGTTTTTTTTAAAACGATCTGGCTACTTTCTATTGGATTATTTTTCGTTACGAATATGGGATCATTTTCATAATAACTCAGAACAAGAGCTTTATTATTATTGTATACTCCTTTATCAATCTTAATGTATTGATTTGAATTTTTTTCTAATTGAGAGAGTTTGTAATCCTTTGGCAAACTAATAATGGTTTTTTTCGGAATCACATCACTCAAATCTAGCATATACAAAGCCGATTCATGTGAAATAACCGCTTTAGAATATTGAGATTGAAATAAGAACGGTGCGTCTAGGCTTTTATGAGGAAAAATATAAATCCCACTGGATATTTCTTGTAAATCATACTTATGAATAAATTTATTTAAATAATAGTTACTAATATCTGCTCTATTCATTATTTTTCTCACTATGTTACCATTATATTTTTTGGCTTGAATAAGGAATAAAAATTCCTTCGATTCTATATCTGGTAACCTAGAATCTAGTAAATAATCTTTTAATTTATTAGTAAAAAAAGGTTCACTTAAAAACTCAATAGCTTGTGATAACTGATCAAAATCTAGACTATTGATCATCTCATTAACCTTATATTTTTTTTCTTCAACACTTTTATCATTTTCTAAAAAGTCATCTAAATTAGAATACATCCTCTAACCTCCCTTACAACTAATTATTTTACCATTTAACTCGTAATTTAAGTATAAAAACAAGTTATTTACCTAAAAAAATACATTTATCCTAATTTATTTTTCATTTTAACTAGTAAACCATCCAAATGAACACGTTAAATATATAAATCATAATCCAATATTTATCCCTTTATAGGATAAATCAGAAAAAACTGTAGAGGCAATTCTCTACAGTTTAAATCAAAAATCTTTTTAATATTTACGAAAACGTTGGTAGCGTTGTTCAATCAATTCTTCGGTTGGTTTCTGACAGAGTTCGGTCAGTTTTTCGATCAATGCTTTTTGCATCATACGCGCAACTTTTTCTTTGCCTAAAGGCTCTCCATTGAATGTTTCTGGGATCACTCGATCGATGACGTCTAACTCTAATAATTCACCAGCGGCAACTTTCATCAATTCAGCGGCTTCGGCTGCTCGGCTGCCGTCTTTCCAAAGAATGGAAGCAAAGCCTTCTGGTGATAAAACAGCATAGATCGTTTGTTCCAACATCCAGACTTCATCGGCTAATGCCAAGGCTAATGCCCCGCCACTACCGCCTTCACCAATAATGATACTGATGATCGGTACCTTCAAATCAGACATTTCCAATAGATTACGGGCAATCGCTTCCCCTTCGCCACGTTCTTCTGCACCGATCCCACAATAGGCACCTGCAGTGTTGATCAACGTGATGACCGGACGATTGAATTTTTCTGCTTGTTTCATTAAACGCAGTGCTTTACGGTAACCTTCTGGATGAGGTGAACCAAAATTCCGGCGAATATTTTCTTGCAAGTCACGGCCTTTTTGGATGCCAATGACGGTCACAGGTTTTCCGGCTAGTTTTGCCACACCTCCGACAATCGCTTCATCATCACCAAATAAGCGATCACCATGAAACTCTTGGAAGCCTTCAAAAATCGTTTCAAAAAAATCAAGACTTGTCCAACGATCTTTTGCCCGCGCCAGTTGGACGATATCATGAGCAGTTTTATTCATGGTTGATCCATCCTTTCTGCGTATGCAATTCTAATAATTGATGGATCGTGTCCTTGAGTTCTTTTCTTGGAACGATTTGATCCACAAAGCCATGTTCCAGTAAAAATTCTGCTTTTTGGAAATCTTCTGGTAGTTCTTGTTTGATCGTTTGTTCGATCACTCGGCGGCCAGCAAAGCCGATCAAACTTTGTGGTTCAGCTAAGATGATGTCCCCTTCCATCGCAAAGCTGGCGGTAACGCCACCTGTCGTTGGATCTGTTAAGACCGTCAAATAAAATAGCTGTTTGTTGCTATGACGTTTGACCGCTGCGGAGATTTTGGCCATTTGCATGAGAGAGAAAATTCCTTCTTGCATCCGGGCGCCCCCTGAAGCAGTGAATAATACGACGGGTAATTTTTTACTCGCCGCACGTTCAAACAAACGAGTGATCTTTTCCCCTACGATCGTGCCCATACTTCCCATGATAAAATTAGGGTCCATGACACCAATAGCAAAAGGAATGCCTTCAATAGTCGCTTGACCAGTTAGAACTGCTTCATGTAAGCCAGTCTTTTCTTGCATCTTGCCGATCTTTTCTTGATAATCAGGGAAATCAAGAGGATCTTTTGTGACGAGATCCGTATCCCATTCCTCTAAACTTTTCTCATCAATGATCAACGCTAATCGCTGCCATGCGCCGATCCTAAAGTTATAACTACAGTGTGGACATACTTTTTCTTCCCCGATATCTTTTGTGTAGATGATATGTTTACAATTTGGGCATTTCGCCCACATATTGTCAGGGACCGATGGTGCATTCGTTGGCTTGATTTCTCGATTAGGATTGATTCGAATGTATTTTTTCTTTTTGAATAAAGCCATCTTATTCGTCTCCTATCTCCGTCTCGGGAATCCAGTTTGGTAAAAACTCTTCTTGTAAGAATGCGGTACTGTAATCACCAGCAATCACTGCAGGGTGACTGATCAGATCCATTTGGAATTCAGCATTCGTGATCACGCCATCTGTCACGATCTCGCTCAATGCCCGTTGCATTTTCATCAACGCATCGAAACGTGTATCGCCATGTACGATGACCTTAGCAATCATTGAATCATAATAAGGCGGAATCGTGTAACCTGAATAAACCGCACTATCGACCCTTAATCCCATACCACCAGCTGGTAGCAACAAATTCTTGATTTTGCCTGGTGAAGGAGCGAAATGAAATGCTGGATTTTCTGCATTGATCCGGCATTCGATCGCATGCCCTTGGAAAATGATGTCTTCTTGTCGGATCTCTAGTGGTCGTCCGGCCGCAACCTCGATTTGTTTTTTGACAAGATCGATATTTGTGACCATTTCTGTTACTGGATGTTCAACTTGGATGCGGGTGTTCATTTCCATAAAATAAAAATCACCGGATTCATCCATTAAAAATTCGATTGTTCCTGCATTTTCATAATTCACTGCCTTTGCTGCTCTGACAGCTGCTGCACCTAAGTGATTTCGTTTTTCCTCAGAGATCACAACAGATGGTGATTCTTCTAAGACTTTTTGATTATTCCGTTGTAAGGAGCAATCACGTTCACCTAGATGCAGAACATGACCAAATTGATCACCTAATATTTGCACTTCAATATGTCTTGCGGGATAAATGATTTTTTCCAAATACATATCATCGTTACCAAAAGCAGCTGCTGCCTCTTGTTGGGCGGATGAAAAATGTTGTGGTAATTCTTCTTTTGACAAGACTTTGCGGATTCCTTTACCGCCACCACCAGCGGCGGCTTTGAGCATCACTGGATAGCCAATTTTTTCTGCCACTTCAAGTGCTTCTTCAACAGTCGATAGCACACCATCACTACCTGGGATCACAGGAACATCTGCTTGTTGCATCAACTGACGTGCGTTGATTTTATTCCCCATATCATCGATCGTTTTGCTTTTAGGTCCAATAAAGACGATATTACATTCTTCACACATCGAAGCAAATCGACTGTTCTCAGATAAGAATCCAAATCCAGGATGGATTGCTTCTGCTTTTGTAACGATGGCTGCACTTAGAACTGCTTGTACATTCAAATAGGAATCTGTTGCTCTTGCAGGACCGATGCAGACGGCTTCGTCTGCTAATTGTGTGTGTAATGCCTCCGCATCCGCTTCAGAATAGACCGCAACGGTTTGGATTCCAAGCTCACGGCAGGCACGAATGATCCGTACGGCTATTTCGCCGCGATTTGCTATCAAGACTTTTGAAAACATAACTCACCTATCCAATCATAAAGGTTAATTCAGCTTCAGCAACTTTTTTGCCGTCCACTTTTGCAATTCCTTTGCCTATTCCTGCAGAAGACTTGATTTTAGTGATTTCCACTTCTAATATCAACGTATCTCCAGGAGTCACTTTTTTACGAAACTTCGCTTTATCTAATCCGCCAAAGTAAGCAGTTTTTCCTTTGAACTGTTCCAATGATAATAGAGCTACTGCTCCTGCTTGGGCCATCGCTTCTACGATCAATACCCCCGGCATCACAGGTTCTTCTGGAAAATGTCCTTGGAAAAAAGGTTCATTGATCGTCACATTTTTTTTAGCAACGATCCGTTCGCCTTCGACGATTTCTTCCACTCGATCAATCAGCAACAGCGGATAGCGATGAGGGATGATTTCTTTGATTTCTTGTATATTCATAGGTCTGGTTCTCCTTGGCTTAATTTGGTTGGATGATAAAGAGTGGTTGTCCGTATTCTACGACTTCTTCATTGTCGATCAAGATCGCAACGATCTCACCATCGACATCACTCGTTACTTCGTTCATCAATTTCATTGCTTCAATGATACAGATCACTTCACCCTTAGCAACTTTATCTCCTACTTTTTTGAATGCTGGTTTGTCAGGAGATGGTTGTAGATAGACGATTCCAACGATTGGTGATTTCACTTCAGTGCCATCAATTGTCGGCGCAACTGCTTCTGGTTGAACAGAATGGCTTTCTTCTTTTGGTAAAGCCGGTACAACTTGTTGAGGTTGTGGTTCAGAAGCACTCGTTGTTGGTACTGTTTGCCCCATTCCCCGACTCATTTCATTTTTATTCATATATAATTCAAATTGTCCGTCTTTCAAGTCAAATTCTGTTAAAGTTGACTGATCAAATTGACTGACTAATTCTTTGATTTCATTGATCTTCAACATTATTCCTCCCAGCGTTTCATACATAGTACAGCATTATGTCCACCAAATCCTAGTGAATTACTCATAGCATAAGACAGTTCAGCTGGTTTACTTTCGTTGATCACAACGTTCAGATCGATTTCAGGATCTTGTTTTTCAACATTGATGTTTGGTGGAATAAACTGATGCTCTAACGCCATCAAAGTGGCAAGCGCCTCAATCCCACCTGCAGCACCTAATAAGTGACCAGTCATTGATTTCGTACTGCTGACATAGGTTTCTTTGAAAGAGTCTCCTAATGCGATTTGGATCGCTTTAGCTTCTGCTTGATCGTTTGCAGGTGTACTTGTTCCGTGTGCGTTGATATAGCCCACTTCTTTTGCATCGATCCCGGCTTCTTCCATCGCCAATTTCATTGCTTTTGACGCACCAGAACCATCTGGTGTTGGAGCTGTCATATGGTAAGCATCACAATTTGAGCCGTAACCCACGACTTCACCATAAATTTTTGCGCCACGAGCTTGTGCATGCTCCAGTGATTCAAGGACTAATACTCCTGCCCCTTCACCCATGACAAAACCATTACGGTCTTCATCAAATGGCATCGAACCACGTTCAGGATCTGTCGATGTTGACAAAGCAGTCAATGCCGCAAATCCCGCGATCCCCATTTCACAGATTGTTGCTTCTGTTCCACCTGCAAGGATGATATCGGAATAACCATGTTTGATGTTGCGGAATGCTTCCCCAATGGCATTCGTTCCACTGGCACAAGCGGTCACGATCGACGTACAAATCCCTTTCGCCCCTACACGCAACGCAATATTACCAGCTGCCATGTTAGCGATCGACATTGGAACGAACATCGGTGATACACGATTTGCTCCTTTGTCGTGCATACGGATGACTTGACTTTCGATGGTTGGTAAACCACCGATCCCCGAGCCAACGATCACGCCAAAACGGTCTTGGTTGATCGCTTCTTTTTCGATCCCACTCATCGTCAATGCTTCCATTGCAGCATAAATGCCGTAGATTGAAAACATATCCATACGTTTGCTATCTTTTTTTACAAAGTATTTATCAAAAGGAAAGTCTTTTACTTCACCTGCTAAAGTGATCCCTGTATCTGTTGCATCAAATTTTGTGATCGGTGCAATGCCATTTGTCCCAGCTTTTAAACTAGCTAAAAAACTATCTGCATCGTTACCGATCGGTGAAGTGACTCCATAACCTGTAATTACTACTCGATTCATAAATTTTCCTCCCTATCCGTGCATGACCAATCCGCCGTCAACATTGATGACTTGACCTGTGATATACGAACTTTTCGCTAAGAACAATGCGGCTTCCGCAATATCTTCCACTTGGCCAAAACGTTGCATTGGAATTTGTTTTTCTGCTTGTTCTCTTACTTTTTCGGATAAAACATCTGTCATATCTGTAGTGACAAATCCCGGAGCAATCACATTACATGTGATTCCTCGTGTAGCAACTTCTCTTGCCACAGATTTAGTAAAACCGACAACTCCTGCTTTACTTGCTGCATAATTGGCTTGACCCAAGTTACCGATCAATCCTGAAACACTTGAAAGATTGATGATCGCGCCTTCTCTTTTTTTCATCATTTTCTTTAACACGTGCTGTGTCATATTGAAAGTTCCTGTTAGATTGATATCCAAACATTTTTTGAAATCATCTGCATCCATGCGTAAGACAAGTTTATCATTCGTAACTCCTGCATTATTGACCAAGATATCGACAGAACCTAACTGCTGTTCTGCTTCTTTGATCATCTCTCCTGCTTTATCATAATCGGAGATATCACCTGAGATCCCTACGCATTCAACCCCATGCGCTTTGATCGCATTGATTTTTTCGGCTGGGATCTCTCCACGACCATTTAAGAAGATGTTTGCCCCTGCTTTGGCAAATGCTAAAGCGATTGCTTCACCAATTCCTCGTGTACTGCCTGTAATAAATACATTTTTTCCAGTTACGTCCATAACTTGCCTCCTATGACAATAGATTGATTGTTTCTTCAAATGTTTGTTGATTCTCAACGCGTACGACTGCTATCGATTTGTCGATTTTTTTCATAAAGCCGCTCAATACTTTACCAGGCCCGACTTCGACCACTTGGTCGATCCCTAAATCTTTAAGTTTTTCGATACTTTCGTAAAAACGAACGGGTTTCATCACTTGTTGTTCAAGTAAACTTGGGATTCTTTCTTTCATCATGATCTCTGTCGTGGTGTTGCTGATCACTGGTATCTCAGGTTCTGAAAAATCTATCTTGCTTAGTTCTTCTGCTAATTGTTTAGCAGCAGGTTCCAAGATTGCTGTGTGGAAAGGGCCGCTTACATTAAGGGGGATCATTCGTTTGATTCCTTGTTCTTGTAATAGTGCTACCGCTTGATCCACTGCTTTTTCTTCGCCTCCAATGACAATCTGCTGTGGTGTATTGTAATTTGCAGGGGAAACGATCCCCAATTGTTCCGCTTGTTTACAACACTCTTCGATGACATCTGCGGGTGCATTCATCACTGCTACCATTTTCCCACTACCGGTAGGTGCAGCGTCTGTCATAAACGTGCCTCTTTTTTCGACCAATGCGACTGCTTCACTAAAGGAGAGCGCACCACTGGCTACTAAAGCAGAATACTCACCTAAACTAAGCCCTAAAACGGCTTGAGGAGTAATCCCATGTTCTTTCAGCAAACGATAGAACGCAATGCTGACAGTCAAAATAGCCGGCTGCGTATAGATCGTTTGATCCAAACGTTCATTTGTTGAAAAACAAAGCTCCGCCATATCATAGCCCAAGATCTGACTAGCTTCATCAAAAGTCTGTTTCACGATGGGTTCATGGTAGAGGTCTTGACCCATTCCTTGGTATTGTGCACCTTGTCCGCTAAATAAAAATGCTGTTTTCATCATAGTCTCCAATTTATATTCAGGATAGATAGCTTTTTGTTTCATTTAAAAAAAGGCTAAGACATTCCTTTTTCGGAAAATGTCCCAGCCCCCAACCTAATCTTGATGATTATGCAGTTTGTTTTTCAACATAAGTGACTAAATCTTGAACTGTTTTGATGCCGTCTTCTGTTTCGATTTTCACATCAAATTCATCTTCGATCTCGTTGATGATTTGGAATAAATCCAAGCTATCTGCTTCAAGGTCTTCTTGGATGTTTGTCGTTAATTTGATTTCTTCTGTGTCTTTCCCTAATTCTTCCGCAATGATTTCTTGAATTTTTTCGAATACCATATGATAATTCCTCCGATATTGTTTCTTTATTTTATATTTTTTATTTTTATCAGTTTATAGTTCCATGAGGATACTTCCCCATGTCAATCCTCCACCATAACCTGTAAATACCACTTTTTGTTTTTGACCTAAGGTAATTTTTCCGCTTTCTATCGCTTCATCTAAAAGAATCGGGATGCTTGCTGCGGAAGTATTGCCATATTTATCCATGTTCGTTAGGAATTGCTCCTGGGGAATTTTTACCTTGCGAGCAATCTTCTCGATGATTCGTAAGTTTGCTTGATGCAAAAGCAGATAATCAACAGGTGTGTCTTGAATGAGTTCCTTGATGTTCATCGCGACGTCTCTTACAGCAAAGTCAAAAATATCCCGTCCAACCATTTTTAAATAGTAAGAACCTTCTGAATCTTTCGTGTATAAAGGCGATTGATTTGGTAGATAGCCAGAAGTAAGAGATTTCGCACGCGAACCATCTGCCGCTAGCGATTCTCTCAATAATTTTTGATCTGAGCCAGCTTCTAACAAAATCCCACCAGCACCATCACCAAACAAGACAGCGGTTGAACGATCCGTCCAATCAATCAGTTTAGATAATGTTTCGCCACCAATTACTAAACCTTTCATTGAGCCACAGCGAATCAGTTTCTCTGCAACACTCAAGGCATAAACAAATCCTGAACATGCGGCGCTGATATCAAAGGCGATTGCTTTGGTTGCGCCGATCCTTCCTTGAACTAAAGTTGCGACAGAAGGCGATGTATAATCAGGCGACATCGTAGCAACGATAATAAAATCGAGTTCCTTTGGATCAAGTGTTTTTTTCTTTAGTAATTTTTCGGCAACGAGGTAACACAAATCGGAAGTCTCCTGCTCGGTCACACAATGTCTCTCTTTGATTCCTGTACGGGATGAAATCCATTCATCCGAAGTGTCCATCATTTTTGAGAGATCATCGTTTGTGATGATTTTTTCCGGTAAGACACTTGCCGTTGCTGTGATCGTTCCAAATTGTTCCATTAAACTTCCTCACTTGTAATCTCGCAAGAAATCATGCAAGTTTTTCAATGCAGACAGCAAAGCTTGTTGTTCGTCGGTAGCCATACCATCCATAATGTTTTTGACCATTTCACGATGGAAATGCTGATGCACGCGGTAAAGTAACTTACCTTTTTTGGTCAACCCCAGCTTCACCACTCGTCGGTCGTCTTCACTACGGATACGCTCAACGTAGCCTTTCCTAACTAACTTGTTGATAGCAGTGGTCAAGGTCCCAACAGTAATCGACAGTTCTTTGGCTACTTCTGAAGTTGTCTTTTTCTTGTACATACCGATTGCCTCGATCGTATGCATCTCTGTAATCGACAGATCTTTGAATTGTGACTTTTTTAATTCGGATTCTTCGATCGTCAAAATATCATTGAAGACACTAACGAGATAATCATTTACTGTATTAAAATCAGGTTCCATGTTCCACCATCCACTAAAATTAGTTTGATTATCAAATCTTTTGATGTTCAAACTATATCTTAACTTTTTTCAAAATGCAACCTTTTAACTAGATTTTTTTGCATTATTAATTTTTTTTAATTTTAAATTTATGATAAAATGCTTTATTATCAACCTTTCAACCTCTAAAAATTAAAATAAAAGAAAAAAAATATTTTGATTGTCAAAGTATCTCTATAATTTATTTATAAAATATAATCCCTTTTATTGTTCATTTTTTTAAATCTGTTATAATATTTTTAGTTCAAATTCAATTAGGGGAGCGCTTATGCACTTAAAAGAGAAAGTAAAAAAACTGCCTTTATTACCTGGCGTTTACTTGATGAAAAATAGCGATGGAAAAATTATTTATGTGGGGAAAGCTAAAAATTTAAAAAATCGCGTAAGTACGTATTTTCATCAAAATAAACAACACTCGAAAAAAGTCTTGCGCTTAGTTCGTTCGATTGCAGATTTTGAGATCGTTGTCGTTGATACTGAACTAGATGCCTTATTATTAGAGTGTCAATTGATCCAACACTATCGTCCTATCTACAATCGTCGGATGAATTATTTTGACAACTATAACTATTTACATATTCAATCCGATGGTCTTTTTCTCACGAATATTCCTACCGCAAGAACTTATGGCCCTTTTCGTCTTTATAAAAAAATGCCTAGTATCCTTCGAATCATCGAAGAAAACTATCAAATGCCTTGGCTTTCTGAAATCAGTCATTTGGCGTTACAAGTTCAACTTCCTGAAATGAAGGCATTGAGCTTTGACCAAAAAAAGAAAGAGATCCAAGGTCTATTGCAAGGAAGAAACAAGAAATTGTTAGGCTATTTAAAAAAACGACAATTACATTTTATTAACCAGCTTAATTTTGAGAAGGCGGCTATTCTACAACGAGATATCGAATTGATCACGTACTTTACTGGTCGGATACAAGAACAAAAAAAATTTTTACGAACACCGAGAATCACATTGAGCATGCCGTTAGCTAGCGATGAGACCAAGATCAAGCATTTCTTGGTTTCCTACGGTCAAGTGGCTGATACAACGATCACAGAACCTGGACAAGCGCCTCATTTCTATTATGAAAAAGACAATAGGTTGTCACTCAAGCGACAACTGTCTCAAGAAGAAATCGATCCTGTTCAAATCTTGATCAGCTACCAACGTAAACTGGCAAAAGACGAACAGGAAACAAAAAAAGAGTCTGGAATCCAACGCATTGGTTGAATCCCAGGCTCTTTTAGCTAGCTCGAAATCTTATTGAATCAAATCATAGATCTCCATCGCAACGATATCGATATTGTCGAATTCGTATTGTTGATGTGTGTCTGTTTCAGTTAGTTCAAATGTTTCTGTCGCTTTATCATAAGTTACGGTGCATTTTTCTACGCCCTCTTTTTCAAAACGACGAACTTGCAGCTCATTGTCTGCTGATTCGACCATAGCCTCCAGTCGTTTAATGATTGCGACTAATTGTGAATGTGCCATCGGAGGTCCTCCTTTTCTTAGTTCTGTTATATTGTATCAAAAGCATCGTCGACTTGCATTGATTTTCTCCAAAAAAACTAGTTTTTTAGGATTTTTTTTTCGGCTGTCTGCCATCTTCCCACCAAAGCTTGATCAATGCTTGTGTTCCATCGTTCTCAAAACCCTTTTCTGCTAACTTCTCATACAGCTTTCGGGCTTCTTTGGTCGCTGGTAAATCCAACCCTACTTTTTCTGCTTCGGCTAAAGCAATCTTCAAATCTTTGATAAAATGTTTGACAAAAAATCCTGGTGTATAGTTCTCTTGTAAAATACGAGGTGCATAATTACTTAATGACCAGTTTGCCGCACTACCGCCTGAAAGCGTGGCAATCACTTTTTCTAAGTCTAAGTCAGCTTTCTGTGCATAAACAAGCATCTCTGTCATACCAGTCATTGTTCCGGCAATCATGATCTGGTTTGCCATTTTTGTATGTTGTCCTTTTCCAGCTGAACCATGTAACGTAAATGTTGTTCCAAACTCACGAAATAGTGGTAATACTTGCTCGTAGACATTCTCTTTTCCACCTACCATGATCGTTAAGGTGCCATTTTTTGCACCTAGATCGCCTCCTGAGACAGGGGCATCTAAGGCATCCGCTCCAAGCTCTTGTGCGCTTGCTGCAATTTTTTCAGCAAGTGTTGGCGTACTTGTCGTTAAATCTATGACTGTTTTTCCATTTATAGCTGCTTGGAAAATGCCTTTCTCACCATAATAGATTTCTTCCACATCTTGAGGATAGCCAACCATTGTAAAGATAACTTGGCTCATCTCAGCTACTTCTTGTGGACTATCTGCCCATACTGCCCCTTCTTCCATAAGTGGCGCAGCTTTTGCTTTCGTACGATTATAAACAGTCAGTTCGTGGCCAGCTTTTTGTAAATGACGAACAATCGCGCTTCCCATAACTCCTGTACCGATAAAACCAATTTTCATCTTTTGCCCTCCTAAACGATAAAATCCTTGTTTCTATGCTAGTATACGCTAGAAACAAGGATTTTTTTAGGATTATTCACTGTTTTTTTATCTTTTGAAAGAATTTAATTTAATTTTAATCCGTTCGATGGATGCTTCTTCTTCTTTTTTACGCATCTCTTCTTTGTAATACACAAGCATATCTTCATAAAATTCGATCATTGATTGACCAAAATGAGTAGCTGAGATCTCGTAAAGTTTCTTTTCAAACACTTCTGGATCTTTTTCAACTTTGCTTTCAATATAATCAATAAGTGCAGGTGCAAAGTCTTCATCTCGCTCAAATGTTCGGCCAAGGGAAGCATGATCAAATAAACGATTCAAATAATCATTTCCTTCAACTACACATGGTGTACCAGCCGCCATTGCTTCTGTATAGGTCAATCCTTGTGTTTCTGATGTCGAAGCACACACAAAATAATCAGCCGCACGATAATAGAACGCGACGTCATTGTTATCGACTTCCCCAGTAAATTGAACCGCATCAGCTAAATCCAGCGACGTGATCAGTTCTTCTAGTTGCTCAACATAAGGTCCGTTTCCGACTATGACTAGTCGTGCATCTGGATAGTGTTTGATGACTTCTGGAAACCCTTGGATCAACGCTTGGATATTTTTTTCGTAAGAGATTCGACTTAAAGATAAAATCATCAAGCCGTTTTCCTTGATCCCTAATGAAGTGCGTAGCTCTTTGATTTGTTCTTGTGTGATTTCTGGACGTTTGAATTTGTCTATATCGATCCCAGTCGGTATCACTCGTAATGGTGCTGTCACCCCATAACTTCGCAATGTTTCGATGACACGCTCACTCGGGCAAACCACACCTGTCGTATGGTTCACAAATAGACGAGATAAGTATTTGACATGGGATTGTCGAATCACTTTCCCTTTTGCAATATAATGCAGGTAATCTTCATACATCGTGTGATACGTATGGATCGATGGGATCTTTAATTTTTTTGCGACCATCTTGCCAAGAACACCCGCCCCAAACTCAGTGTGCGTATGGATAAGATCTAACTCTAATTCTTTTGCCACTAAATAGGCGTACCACATTCCTCGTACCACTACTCGGCGTTCTTTAAATGATACAAAAGGAACACTTGGCATACGAATTACATCTTTTTCTAACTTGTCTGCATTGGGATCTGTTGTCGTAAATATATACACGTCATGTCCCATTTTTTCGAGTTCTTCTTTTAATGTCTTGATCGATGTAGCAACACCACTTACCTGTGGAAAATAGGTATCGGTAAAAAAGCCGATTTTCATCTTTTTTCGCCTCCAAACTACCTTTATTTTGATTCTTGCATTTGTTCATCTGAAGAATCGGATGCCTTTAGCACTTGTTGATAAACGGATTGAAGTTGTTCACCAATTCTTTTGATACTTCGTTCTTCAGCCGTTTGATAGCCAGATTCAACTAAACTAGGTACTTCATGTTGAATGATTTTTTGAATGAGTTGTGAAAACTCTTCATTGTTTCGCCCCATATAACAATTTTTTTGATCTTCAAGCCAACCATCATAGACTGGAATATCACGTACTAACACATTTTGTTTACTTGCTAAAGCTTCCAGTACGACAATACCTTCCGTTTCTTCATAAGAAGGGAAAAAGAACAGATCCGCTCCTGAGTATGCTCCTTCGATGATCTCTCCTCGAATATAGCCTGGAAAAATGACATTATCGGGATGATCTTCTTTCACGATTTTTCGGATATTACTTGGGATCGAATACATCGGTACATGACCAAACCAGATGAATGTATATTCCGGTAATTGTTTGGCTATTTCAACAAAATCGATGATTCCTTTTCTTGCAAAGAACAGTCCTACACAAATAATCACTTTTTGATCAGGTGAAAGATTGAAATACTCCCTGAATTTTTGTTCTTTGACAGGGTCTGGTTGGTACTTTTCCAAATCGATCCCATTGGAAATCGATTGAATAGGTAAATCGATGCCATAACTTTGCAATAATTTTTTTGAATATGGGGTTGGTGTAATCAAGTAATCTGCCTTTTCATACAATCCGACTAAATATTTTTTTACAAATGGTGCTAATTGATTCGAACCGATAAAGGAATTACGAAAATCCTCCTCCGTTGAATGCGCATGATAAATTATTTTTTTACCATTTTTACGCGCTTTGTTGACCATGTTGTGACTATTGATACCATATGTATTGATGTGCAAAATATCATAGTCTTCCTTACTATCTAAAGTATAGGAGATCCCTACATCTTTAAGCGCACGCTTTTGATGATCAAGTGCACGACCAATGCCGGACTTAGAAAGTATCTTCTCACTTTCAAAATATAATAATACCTTCATCTACGTTCCCCCTCACTCTTATATTATAACACAGCGTGAAAGCTGTCACTCAACCTTAAGTCCGATTTTTTCCCAACAAACTTGTAAGTTGGAACGGAACTTTATTTATTATTGCAAGAAGACAAAAAAACAGGCACAGCAAAATACTGTGCCTGTTCTAAAAATCAAGCTAGATATTCATTAACAAGTTCTACGACTTCTTCCATTGTATCGCACTCATTTAGGGCACGATCCGCTAGTTCAGCCATTTTGCTTGTATCTAAACGTTTCATCAAGCTACGTGTTTTTAAGATCGATGTTGCACTCATTGAGAACTCATCTAATCCCATACCTACTAGTAAAGGAACAGCCATTTGATCGCCGGCCATTTCTCCACACATACCAGCCCATTTACCTTCAGCATGTGCTGCATCAATGACGTTTTTGATCAAACGTAGAATTGATGGGTTGTATGGTTGGTACAAGTAAGAAACACGTTCGTTCATACGGTCAGCTGCCATTGTGTATTGGATCAAGTCGTTTGTTCCTACTGAGAAGAAGTCAACTTCTTTAGCAAATTTATCCGCAATAACGGCTGCAGCTGGAATCTCGATCATGATCCCTACTTGGATCGAATCAGAGACTTCAATGCCTTCATTTACTAATTTTTGTTTTTCTTCTTCAAAGATTGCTTTTGCACCACGGAATTCTTTTAGTGTAGCAACCATTGGGAACATGATACGCAAGTTTCCATGTACAGAGGCACGTAATAACGCACGCATTTGCGTACGGAACATATCGTCACCTTGTTCTGACAAGCTAATACGTAATGCACGGTATCCTAAGAAAGGATTCATTTCATGCGGCAATTGCAAGTATGGTAATTCTTTATCTCCACCGATATCCATTGTACGAACAACGACAGGTTTTCCTTCCATTCCTTCCAATACTGCTTTGTAAGCAACGTATTGGTCTTCTTCAGTAGGAAAATCTGGTGAATCCATATAAAGGAATTCAGTACGATAAAGTCCAACTGCTTCACCACCATTGTTGTGTACACCGACTAAATCTTTAGGTGTACCAATGTTGGCTGCTAATTCAAAGTGTTTGCCATCGGCAGTCACTGTCTCAGCATGTTTCAGTTTTTCCCATTCTGCTTTTTGTGCAGCATAATCTGCGCCGATTTTTTCAAATTCGGCTTTTTGTTCTGCTGTTGGCTCAATGACTACATCGCCTTCGATCCCATTAACAGCTAACATTACGCCTTCTTTGACCTTCGCAGTGATTTCTTTTGTTCCAACGATTGCTGGAATTTCAAGAGAACGAGCCATGATTGCAGAATGCGATGTACGTCCACCGATATCTGTTACAAAAGCTTTTACGAAGTTACGATCTAATTGAGCAGTGTCACTTGGCGTCAAATCATGCGCCACGACAACCACTTCTTCATTGATCATTGAAGGGTTTGGTAAAGTCACACCTAATAGATGTGCTAAAATACGTTTTGCAACGTCACGAATATCTGCTGCACGTTCTTGCATGTAAGCATTATCTTCCATTGCTTCGAACATACCGATATACATATCCGTTACTTCTTTAAGAGCTGATTCAGCATTTACACTGTTATCTTTGATGTTTTGTTTGATTTGACCTATCATTTCAGGATCTGAAAGAACCATTAAATGTGCGTCAAATACTTGCGCTTCTGCTTCACCTAAGCTTTGCGCTGCTTTTTCACGAATTTGTTGTAATTCTTCAGTTGATTTTGCTAAAGCATCATCTAAGCGAGCTTCTTCAGCTGAAGTATCCTCAACTGTCGTCTTACTGAATGATAAATCCGGTTGAACTAGCAGGTAAGCTTTTGCAACGGCTACTCCGTCACTAGCGGCGATCCCTTTTAGCATTTCAACCATTATTCAGATAAGCCTTCTTTCTTCATTGTTTCAACGATAGCTGCCATAGCGTCAGCTTCGTCAGCACCTTCAGCAGTGATAGTAACGTCAGAACCTTGACCTACACCTAAAGACATAACGCCCATGATAGATTTTAAGTTTACTGATTTACCTTTATACTCTAAGTTTACATCAGAGTTAAATTTGCTTGCTGTTTGTACTAATAGTGTAGCTGGACGTGCGTGGATCCCAGTTTCTGCTACTACGTGAAATTCTTTCTTTTCCATATTAATCGGTCTCCTTTAAGTGAGTGTTGTTTTTATGTGAGGGTTTTCTTTTTTAGCAATCCATGATAGAACTAATCAGATGAACCCTTTCATCTGTAAAGATTACCATTTTTTTTCCTTAGATACAACAGTTTTCATTTAAATTGAGAGAAAATCCAATAAAGTATTCTTTAGAAGTGTTTCATGCATAGTGACGATTATTCCTGTTTTAATAAATTCTATGTTTTTTTATATCTCATGAATCGTTTGACCAATCATTGTTTGTCGAGTAATTGAACAATTCACGAAATTTCAGCTAGATCCCCTACAGATTCGTCGACAACTTAAGGTTCTTACCCAAATGTTTTGTCACATTGCCTGAACAAAAGAATCAATTGCTTGCGTCAATTCAAAAAATTAGTATAATAAAATTAAATGGTCAGTAATGGTCAACAAGGTATGACTTTTACCAGGTTTGTTGATCGAGTGTTATTCTTTTACCCAAAGATAGACGCGATGTAAAATAGACTTAATGACCAATGTTTGAAAGGACGTGAATGTTTTATGCTTTGTCAAAACTGTGGAAAAAATGAAGCAACGATTCACTTGTATGCGACTGTCAATGGCCAACGTACACAACTTGACTATTGTCAGAGCTGTTACCAAAAAATCAAAAATCAGCAAAATGGAGGTCTAACAAGTATGGCCCAAAATGATCCATTTGGCTTTGGGAGTCTGGACGATCTTTTTCGTTCGATGTCTCGTCAAATGCAACAACAAGGAAATTATGAACAAACACCCCCTACTCAATTTGGTGGGAACAACAACTTCAATGGTGGACAACCACCACAAGGCCCCGCTTCAGATGGTCTTTTAGGCGAATACGGTATCAATATCACAGAAGAAGCACGCCAAGGTGAAATCGATCCAGTCATCGGTCGCGATGATGAAATCAAGCGCGTGATCGAAATCTTGAATCGCCGCACAAAGAACAACCCTGTATTGATCGGAGAACCAGGTGTCGGTAAAACAGCTGTAGTTGAAGGACTCGCACAAAAAATCGTTGATGGCGATGTTCCACAAAAATTACTAGATAAAGAAGTGATTCGCTTAGATGTTGTTTCACTTGTCCAAGGCACAGGAATCAGAGGACAATTTGAAGAACGGATGCAAAAACTAATCGAAGAAATCAGACAAGCAGAAAATGTCATTTTATTTATAGATGAAGTTCATGAAATCGTTGGGGCTGGTTCAGCTGGTGATGGTAACATGGATGCCGGAAATATATTAAAACCCGCATTAGCTCGTGGCGAATTACAAATGGTTGGGGCAACGACATTGAATGAATACCGGATCATTGAAAAAGATGCTGCGTTAGAGCGCCGGATGCAACCTGTTCGTGTCGATGAACCTTCTGTAGATGAAACGATCAGTATTTTAAAAGGATTGCAAAAGCGCTATGAAGACTACCATCATGTCAAATACACAGATGCTGCGATCGAAGCTGCGGCTAGATTGTCCAATCGCTATATCCAAGATCGTTTTTTACCGGATAAAGCCATTGATTTACTGGATGAAACAGGATCTAAGAAAAACTTAACGATCCAAATCGTTGATCCAAAAATGATCGAAAAGAAATTGGAAGAAGCGGAAGAACAAAAGTTGTTGGCTTCTAAAGAAGAAGATTTCGAAAAAGCAGCTTATTATCGCGATCAAATCAATAAATTGAAAAAAATGCAAGAACGTCAACTTTCAGAAGAAGAAATCCCAGTAATCTCTGAAAAGGATATGGAAAAAATCGTTGAACAACGTACAGGCATCCCAGTTGGTGAACTGAAAGAAAAAGAACAAACTCAATTGAAAAACTTAGCGGACGACTTGAAAAAACATGTGATCGGGCAAGACGATGCGGTTGATCGGGTAGCCAAAGCCATTCGTCGTAATCGAGTTGGTTTAAGCAAGAAAAACCGTCCGATTGGTTCTTTCTTATTTGTTGGTCCTACTGGTGTTGGTAAAACAGAATTAGCGAAGCAACTAGCCTATGAATTATTTGGATCTGAAGAATCAATGATCCGTTTCGATATGTCAGAATACATGGAAAAACACAGTGTCGCAAAACTGATTGGTTCCCCTCCAGGCTATGTCGGCTATGAAGAAGCTGGTCAATTGACTGAAAAAGTACGTCGAAATCCGTATAGTTTGGTTCTGCTTGATGAAGTAGAAAAAGCACATCCAGATGTCTTACACATGTTCCTACAGATCTTAGATGATGGACGTTTAACCGATGCGCAAGGTCGTACAGTCAGCTTCAAGGATACAATCATCATTATGACAAGTAATGCAGGAACTGGAAAAGTAGAAGCCAATGTTGGCTTTGGTGCTGCTCGTGAAGGTGTGACTCGTTCTGTCTTGAATCAATTGAACAACTACTTCACACCAGAATTCTTGAATCGTTTTGATGGAATCATCGAGTTCAGTGCTTTATCAAAAGAAAACTTGATGACGATCGTGACGCTCATGCTTGATGATGTCAACCAATTATTGGCGGCTCAACAATTACATGTGGACGTTCCTACGAATGTCAAAGAAAAGCTGGTTGATCTTGGTTACGATCCAGCAATGGGTGCCCGACCATTACGTCGGACGATCCAAGAACAAATCGAAGACGGCATTGCCGAATTCTATCTTGATCATCCAACGATCTCAGATCTTAAAGCAAAATTAGATAAAGACGACAAAATCGTCATTACGTCTAAACCTGAACGTTTAGTCAAAGAAGCAAACAACGAATCGACAGAATAATTCCACGTTAGTATGGTAGTAAAAATCGAGCGGAGAGTTTGCCACTCTCCGCTTTTGTTTTTATTTTTGGAAAAAAAGTAACGATTTTTTCTCGTCCGTTCATTTTTAAGAAGACAAAATGCTGTTCATTTTACTAAAAAAAAATTATAATTAATGTAAGTTATTTCTTAAATACATAAGAGAGGTGAGCGCCATGAAACTAGTTAATGTAACAAACAGTCATTCACGATTAGTTTTAAATCAGTTGGAAAATACAGATGCACATATGGTTAAGGTGTATACCGCAGGAAATACAACCGTTATTTATACAGAAGCTCCCGAGCACAACGAAATCGTCCTGATGAATGAAAATCGTAATATCCAACCAAAGGAAATTGAAGAAATCCAACGTTACTTCTTAAAAAAAATCCATGACGCTGAGTACCATCCTGATGACATCCAAGTGATCGAGTTACCGGGCTTAGTAGAAATCTCTATTCCAAAAAGAAATTTAAATGCACCAATTGCTATGTAGGTAAAAAAAATAAATCATGAATCAAAGGGGTTTTGTCGAAGGTACTTGGCATTCCCTTTTTTTCTTTTTCCTATTTCCAACTTCCCTCCCCTTTACAGGTCGATCCGCTTGGATGATCGAGCGTATTTCTGTGACGATCCGTTCATTTTTTTCCCAATTCTCAATATCCAACATTTGACATACTCGACGCATTTTTGCTTTTTTTCTTTCAATACGCTGTTTTTTTTCGATTTCTGTTTCCATTTGACCCCTACTTTCTTTGCTTATTTTATATATATGTACGCAAAAATATTCTAATCTATTTTTTTATTTGATTTTAATTGATTTTTTCAAAATAAACAAAAAAACGTTAAAATCCAACAAAAACACACGACAATTCACTGAAAACATGAATCGTCGTGTGTTCGTTTTAATTTATATGCTAAATGAATATTTTTAAAAGGAAACAACTGTACAGGTAATGGGAAGCACTGATTACATCAAACTTTTTAATTTTACGTTTGGATATTTGTCAGCAAACCAACGCTCTGCAAACTGATTCTCAAATAAGAATAGCGGTTGATCAAAGCGATCTCTCGCTAAGATATTACGACTTGAACTCATTTTCTCATCCAGATCTTCTGGCTCGATCCAACGGGCGATCTTGTTACCCATTGGCGACATGATCACTTCTGCATTGTATTCATTCAACATCCGATATTGGAAAACTTCAAATTGTAATTGTCCAACTGCCCCGATGATGTACTCTTCGGTCACATAGGTTTTATATAATTGAATGGCACCTTCTTGTACCAATTGATTGATTCCTTTGTGGAATGATTTTTGTTTCATCACATTTTTAGCCGTTACTTTCATGAAAAGCTCAGGCGTAAATGAAGGTAATTCTTCATAAGCTACTTTTAGTTTTCCTTCATATAATGTGTCACCGATTTGATAATTTCCAGTGTCATACACACCAATGATATCTCCTGCCACAGCATTTTCAACGTTTTCTCTGGCATCTGCCATAAACTGCGTGACATTACTCAATTTCAATTTTTTGTTCGTCCGCTCTAATGAGACGTCCATTCCACGTTCAAATGTACCTGAACAGATTCGTACAAATGCAATACGATCTCGGTGAGCTGGATTCATATTGGCTTGGATCTTAAAGACAAAACCAGAAAACTCTTGTTCATACGGGCTGACTACTTGCTCTTCACGTGTTTTATGTCCATAAGGAGATGGCGCCAAATCAACAAATGTTTCTAAAAATGTCTGAACACCAAAATTAGTTAAAGCTGAACCGAAAAATACTGGCGTCTGCTCCCCACGTGCAATTTTTTCTTCATTAAAGGAATCCCCGGCTTCTTTTAACAGCTCTACTTCTTCTAATACTTGCTCGTACAATGAATTATTTCTGAGCGGATGATCCTCCGGTAAGTGACCCTCTTCATCTAATTGAGCCAAGCGTTCATCTTGATAATTCTCAGGACGATAAAATTCTACTCGGTTATGATGGATATCGTATAATCCTTCCAATCCTTTCCCCATACCGATCGGCCAATTCATTGGGCAAGATTCGATATCTAATAACTCTTCTAATTCTTCTAATAGATCAAGCGGTTCTCGACCATCTCGGTCCAACTTATTGATGAAGGTGAAAATAGGAATTCCTCTTCTTTTGACTACTTGGAAAAGTTTTTTCGTTTGCGCTTCAATCCCTTTTGCGCTATCGATGACCATGACTGCACTATCGACCGCCATCAACGTACGATACGTATCTTCTGAAAAGTCCTCATGGCCAGGAGTGTCTAGAATATTGACTCTTTTTCCGTGATAATCAAATTGCATCACTGAACTGGTAACAGAAATCCCACGTTGTTTTTCGATTTCCATCCAGTCGGATTTTGCAAAATTACCCGTTTTCTTTCCTTTGACCGTTCCTGCTTGGCGAATCGCACCACCGAATAAAAGCAGTTGTTCGGTGATCGTTGTTTTTCCCGCATCCGGATGGGAAATGATCGCAAATGTGCGTCGATTGTCCACTTGCTGTTTTAATTCTGGATTGTTCATAAATTTACTCCATTCTTCATTTGTCTATTGCTTCATAAAAGAGAACCCCTTCGACTATTCGATAGTTCCTCTATCCTTTTCTTCAACTCAAATAGTATAGCATGGATATTCAATTTGAAAAAGTAAGCGAAACAGTTTTACTTTTTCTTTTCATTTGATATCTCCAAAAAAAGAACAGATACATCACTTCAGAAAGCAAGTAATATATCCGCTCTTCGTTCCGTTAAAAGATCATCGAAGGTGCTTTATCTTCGTGGTTCGTCGTCTTCAAAATCTTTTTTGAAATAGCGACGTTCTTCTTCAGGCTCAGCTTCTATTTCTTCTGGATCATGGAAGATCACACGAATTTTGAGTACTCTAGAACCTTCCATTTCTTCAGAAATCAAGGTAATGTTTTCAACATCAAATGAAAGTTTTTCTCCTTCATCGGGAATCATGCCTAAAGCTGTGATCAAGTAGCCGGCCATCGTATCCACATCACTCATGTGGAGATTACTTTCAAACGCCTCATTGAATTCATCGATCAGCATTCGACCTTGAATGATGTATTCATAGTCACCGACTTGTTCGTAGAGATTTTCTACTTCATCTGATTCATCATCGATTTCTCCAACGATTTCTTCAAGTAGATCTTCCAATGTCACTAAACCTACGACTCCGCCATATTCATCTAATAGGATCGCCATTTGGTTTTGTGTTTTTTTCATTTCATACAATAGATCATCAATAAAAATCGTTTCTGGAACAAAAAGTGGTTCCTGCATGATTTTTTTGATTTCTAAGTTTTCGAACCCAAATTTATGGGCAGCTTTTAATAAATTTTTCGTATGAAGGATTCCGACAACTTTATCTTTGTCTTCATTATAAACAGGAATCCTTGAGTAATTCTCCGATAGTACTTCGTTGACATTTTCTTCAATGGAGTCATTAATGTCGATCATAAAAGCATCTGTTCGAGGAACCATTACTTCCCTTGCAACTTTTGTGTCTAAGGAAAAGACACCTTGAAGCATTTCCAACTCTTCGTTGTTCAATACCCCTTCGTTTTCAAGCATATACCGCATTTCGTCGCGGGTCATCTTTGAATCTTCATCGTCAAAAGTCATTGGTGTTATCCGTGCCAGTAAACTGGTAGATGCAGACAACAGCCACACGAAAGGTTTTGCTACGACACCGATCATTCGGATCATACCTGAGGTAAAATTCGCTACCTCTTCTGATTTATTCAAAGCGATCCTTTTCGGGTATAATTCTCCAAAAACAATCGAAACATAGGTCAAAATAGCCAGTACGATAATATTTGCAATACTTCTTGCTGCGGCACCGCCACCTAATAGTGGGGCTAATCTTACGGATAAAGTATTAGCTAAAGATGCACCAGATAAAATATTGACCAAAGTGATTCCTACTTGGATAGTTGATAGGAAGTTATTTGGGTTCTGCAATATTTTTAAAAGCTTTTTAGATTTAACATCTCCTTCTTCCGCTTTTTGTTCGATCCGATTTTTATTGATCGATACAACTGCAATTTCGGAAGCTGCTAAAAAAGCATTGATCAATGTCAAAATGATCAATAATAAAATTTGCGCTAACAGCGACTGACTCTCAGGGTCAGCATTCATAATCGCATTCTCTCCTTATTCATTTAAATTTTTATTTTTTTAAAGAAAAAAACGTGGCTAAAGGTAGCCACGTTAAAATGGTATCATAAAGCGATTTTCTTTGCAATAAAAATAGCCATTCGATCATTAAGATTCAAGAGTCGTCGCGATTTTTTTCTTGTTCTCGTTTTGTTTATCTTCTTTTACGATCTTGACGACATAAGAAATGATTGTTTTGCAGATCGCATAAAAAGGTACACCTAGAAAAATCCCTAGTAAACCTGCAATGTTTCCCGCAACAAGTAAAACGATAATGATCGTTAGTGGATGGATCTTCAATGATTTACCAATGACATTCGGATAAATGATATTTCCATCTAGTTGCTGAACGATCAAAACGACTACACAACATAGCAATGCTTTGAATGGATCATTGAATACTGTCACTAAAAAGGCAGGGGCTAAACCTAAATATGGGCCTAAATAAGGAATGAGGTTGGTCAATCCAGCAATTACTCCGAAAAGGAAGGCATAGTCTACGCCTAGAGCAAAGTAACCTAGAAAGGTGAATGTACCAACGAATAAGCATTCGATTGCTTGGCCACTAATATAATTAGCTAACGTTTTATTCAACTGTCCTAACAACTCAACGATTTGTTCTCTTCGTTTTTCTGGAAAGAAACGTTTGATGTTCGGCACAAGTTTTTCGCCATCTTTCAACATGTAAAACAAGATGAATGGTGCGGTAATAATAACGATGGTTGCTGAAGCAATCGTTCCAACGATCGAACCTAAGCTATTAGATAAGCCACTCAGAAATTGTTGGATGATCGTGCCATATGAAATATCCAGTTGTTCAAAATATTTATTGATATCGACATCTTTGAATACGGACCATTGTGCAACTTCTGCTAACCAAGTCTCTACTTGGCGAATAAAGTTCGGCGTGTTAGAGGCCAAGGAAGATATTTGTTGGACTAAACTTGGGATGACACTTAACAAGATCCAGACCAGAGCGGCAACTAACAATAACAGTACAATTGCTACTGCCCAGATCCGTTTCATTTTTGTTTTCATCAATAATCCAACGATTGGATTCAAAATATAATATAAAAAACCAGCAATCAAAACTGGTGCAAATAATGTGGAGAAGAATGTCCCGATTGGTTGGAAGACAAAGCTGATTTTCGAGGAGACTAAGATCAATGTTGCTAAAATCAGCAATTCAAATGACCAGAACATCAACTTTGATTGTTTTAACTTATCGAACAAATAATTCACTTCTTTCCTTTTTTATGATAGTATATAACATTCTTTTGAAAAAATCTGTTATTTTTGATTTTATTTTATGCACTTTCCATTCCGATCACTTTACAGTATACTACTGAAAAGAAAGGTGGCTGTTTGATGAAAGTAGTTCATACAAAAGATACGATGAGTCCGATCTATCTCGATGCTGTACGTATCAGAAACCAGGTCTTCGTTGTCGAGCAAGGTGTTCCCTTTGAGAGAGAAATCGATCAGGATGAGGCGCATTGTATCCATTTCGTCCTTTATACAGATGCACAGGAGGCGCAAGGTACTGTTCGTTTACTGCCACTCGAAAATGGCCAGATAAAAGTCCAACGTATGGCAATCCTTGCTGAATACCGTCAACAAGGTTTGGGGCAAGTCTTGCTAAGAGAAGCAGAGGCTTTTGCTAAAAACCAAGGCTTTGATACGATCAAATTAGGCGCTCAACTGACCGCTATTCCTTTTTATGAGAAGCTTGATTATCAAGCCTACGGTGAAGTCTTCGAAGATGCGGGCATCCAACATCTCAACATGAAAAAAAACTTGTGAAGCATCCAAGTAAAAACAGTAAGCAAGATGAAGATTCCTTCACTTACTTACTGTTTTCGTTTACTTTTGCGACAATTGCTTGTAACGGTCATACCAAATATCAATATAGCCTTCTGAGAATGGGCCATCTCCATTATTGATCCAGTCAACCAAAATCTTCACGTTTTCTTTTAAAATGAAGTCAATATCACTTGGATAATTCATCATTTGACTGTGCATTTCATATTCATCGACATCTAACAAGCGCTTCTCGCCATCAGGAAAAACCTTGATATCTAAGTCATAATCAATATATTTTAATGCTTCATCATCTAATAAAAAAGGTGAAGCCAGATTACAATAATAGGAAACCCCCTTTTCTCTGATCATTGCTATTACATTGAACCAGTATTTTTTGTGAAAGTATACAATCGCTGGTTCTCGCGTCACCCAACGTCGTCCATCAGACTCTGTTACAAGAGTATGATCATTGACACCGATCATTGAATGTTCGCTTGTTTTCAATACCATGGTATCGCGCCACGTTCGATGCAATTTGCCGTCGTGTTTATAACTTTGGATCGTTACAAACTCTCCTTCTTTTGGAACTCCCATCGCAATCCTTCCTTAGCAACATTTTGTGCTTTGTGTTGGGGTGTTCATTACACCGACATCGTAATTATTATAGCAATAAAAATCATCTTTGCCTAGAAAGGATTACTATTGTTTCGATTTTTATCCAACTGCTCGACTAGCTTCATTTGTACTTTTGGGAAAACCACTTGTTCAAATGCTTCTGGTATCAGCCACTGCGTCTGTTTGCCAGTCTCAGATAGGTCTTTTTCAGTCTTAGGCAACCGACCATAAAACAATAAAACATGCCATTTCAAATGACTGAAGATATGCGTCACTTCCCCTAGATGCCGTTTTTGCCATACGATTTTGTCCGCATGAGCAAAAGGCAATACTGAAGCACCTTCTTCAGCGACTAAAACCTCATCGAACAAACTGATTTCGTTCTTAGGTTGCCAGTCTGCTTCTAGTTTTTCGTATACCTCTTTCGTTACTTCTACCATCGGAAATGTCCACATATCAGCCAGTAATTTTTGTTGATCTCGTTGTTCAAAATAAAATGCACCTTCTGCGTTTTCAATCGCTGCACAAACATAATAAACATCTCGAGGCTTTGCTTTTTTTGTTTTGACAGGATAGGCGGTTTGAATCCCTTTTTCTTTTGCTAAACAAAATGCTTGGATTGGGCATTCCTCACATTTAGGCGAGGTCGGCGTGCAGATTGCTGAGCCAAGATCCATCAATGCTTGATTGAACTCACCCGGATGCTCTTCGTCAATGATTTTCCGCATGGCTTGATCAAACACTTTGCGACTCGATGCTTTCGCAATATCTTCTTCAATACAGAACAGCCGACTAACCACACGCATGACATTTCCATCGATCGCTGGTTCAGGTAGCCCAAAAGCAATACTTGCGATTGCCCCTGTCGTATAAGGACCGATCCCTTTTAATGTACTGATTTCTTCCGGTGTTCGTGGCATCTTTCCGTCAAAATCTTCCATGATTTGTTTTGCAGCAGCTTGAATATTTCTGGCCCGTGAGTAGTAACCTAAGCCTTCCCAAGCTTTCAACAGTTTTTCTTCGGGTGCTTGCGCCAACGCTTCGATGGTTGGAAACCACTCCATAAAGCGATAAAAATAATCAATGACTGTATCGACTCTGGTTTGTTGCAACATGATTTCTGATATCCAAATACGATAAGGGTCTTGATTGTAACGCCAAGGGAGATTTCTCTTTTCAAGCTCATACCATTCAATAAAACGTTCTTGAAATTCTTTTGTTTTTTCTAAGGACCAGTTTTCCCATTCTCTACTCACTTGCTTCTTCTTCCTTTTCTAAAATAAAGCGCTGGATCATCTCAAAATCAAAGCCTTTTTGATAGAGACTCTGCTTTACTTTCATCTTTCTCTTTTGAGGTTCAAAGCGACTATTCTTACGCCAGATCTTCTCTCCTTGTTGTACTAAAAGCTCATATTCAACTTCTGGATCAGTTTCTTGAGGTAAGGTTTGCATCGCTTCTTGGATCACATCATTGGTAAATCCTTTTGTCATCAATTTCTGTTGGATATTCCGTAATAGATCCTTTTGACTTTTGGCACGATTTTTTTCGTAAGTCTTTTCCGCTGTTTGCCGTGCATTTTCTACTTGCTCTTCAAATGGGTACTGGCTTAAAGACTGCTCGATCACTTCTGGTGAGAGCCCTTTTTGTTGCATTTGTTGTGCTAATTTTTTTGGTCCCTTGTCACTCAAACGCATATTCGTTCGCACGTAACTTTCACCAAAAGTCAAATCATTTACTAAACCTAGTTCTTTTAATTTTTCAACGATTTTATGTCGATCTTCCTGCCCGATCTCTTTATCTTTTAAATAGATCCGAATCTCTTTTTCTGTTCGGAGTTGGTAACTCAAATAATTCAATGCTTGTTGTAAACCAAAATCATACCCTGTACTTTTTTTGATTTCTGCTAATTTATCTTTTGTTAATTCTTGCCCTTTTAATAAACGATAGCGTACTAAAATATCTTCTGAGACTTGTAGTACTTCGCCATCCGATAGATCAACTTGATAAAAAGGCCCTTTGCCTTTACTGATTCTTGTGATAGAAAGCAACTTATCCCTCCTCGAACATATATTCCTATCATAACATAGAAAATCCCCAACTTTCGCTATAATATGGTAGAATATAGCCACATAATGATAAAAAGGGAGATACCTATGCCAGAAGCAATTGTTAAAAACGGCCAAACGATCACATTAAAAATCAAACGTTTAGGGATCAACGGAGAAGGAATCGGCTATTTTAAACGCATGATCGTCTTTGTTCCGTATGCCCTTCCGAAAGAAGAAGTCGTAGTAAAAATCACTAAAGCAACTCCTCGCTATGCAGAAGGACAATTGGTCAAAGTCAAAAAAACGAGTACTGACCGCGTGACTGCTCCGTGTCCAGTCTACTATGAATGTGGCGGTTGCCAATTGCAGCATTTAGCGTACCATGCACAACTCGATTTCAAAAAAGATTTGCTTTTACAGTCCTTAGAAAAATTCAAACCCGCCGGTTATCGTGAGTATCCACTTTTACCAACGATTGGAATGGAGGATCCATGGCGTTACCGGAACAAAGCGCAATTTCAATTGAGAAAAAATAAACAGACAGACAAAATCGAAGCTGGACTCTATCAAGCCAATTCTCATGACTTAGTGGCAATTACTGATTGTTTAGTGCAAGAGCCTGCGACACAAAAAGTGATGAATACAGTCGTCGATTTATTGAATAAATATGATTTACCGATTTATGATGAACGTGCGGATAGCGGAATTTTCCGCACGATCATGGTTCGAGTGGGTATACAGACAGGTGAGCTTCAAGTTGTCTTTATCACCAGGAGTCAAAAATTCCCACAAAAAAATGCCCTGATTCGTGAGATCAATCAGCAACTCCCTGAAGTCGTTTCGATCATGCAAAACGTGCAACCTTTAAAAACCTCCCTCGTGATGGGTGACGAAACAAAACACCTTTGGGGAAAAGAAGCCATTGAGGAACGGATCAATGAAGTAACTTTTGATCTTTCACCTCGTGCCTTTTTCCAGTTGAATCCTCAACAAACAGAAGTCTTATACGGTGAGGGAATCAAAGCTTTAGCCATCCAACCAGAAGAAACGATCGTAGATGCTTATTGTGGTGTTGGGACAATTGGTTTGAGTGTGGCAAACAAAGCAAAAGAAGTACGCGGAATGGATACCATCCCCCAAGCCATTTCAGATGCACAGAAAAATGCACAACGATTAGGCTATGAGAATACTCGTTATGAAGTGGGTACGGCAGAAGAGCTCTTACCAAAGTGGTTGAATGAAGGCTTTCGTCCGGATGGGATCATCGTTGATCCGCCACGTACTGGTTTGGATGAGCAGTTGATCCAAGCAATTTTAAAAAATCCACCGCAAAAATTAGTTTATATTTCTTGCAATGTTTCGACTTTAGCAAGGGACCTCGTCCAATTAGCGAAAGTATTTCACGTCGAGTATCTACAGTCTGTCGACATGTTCCCTCAGACAGCACGTTGTGAAGTCGTCGTGAAATTAACAAAAAAATAATTCAATAGCGCCAGCCAGAATCCTTATAAAAAATAAGCATTTTCCTCTACTTAATAGTCAAAACTATTTCCGAGGTCAATGCTTATTTTTTATCCGATGATTTCTGATTAAACCTTATTTCATTTGTTTTTTTCGTTTCAATAAAGTAAAAAGTGTTTGAACTTGCCCTTTGAAAGACATGACATCATCAAAAATATCTTCGCCATCATTCAACATTTTTACTGTGATCCAGCCTAATGATTCGGTGATCGTACTAGCGACTGTTGCGTTGATCGCTGCACCAGCCACTGTACCTACTGCCGGAATGATCTTAATGATATTCCCTACTGCACTTCTACCTAAACTAACAACGATCAACTCTTTTGAGACACTTTTACCTAATGATTCAGACCATGATTGTCCAAATAACTTGTGGAGACGTCCCATCATCGTTAACTGAACTGGTACAAGTAAAAAAGCATCTGAAAAAGGGATCGGTGAACAACCGATGATCGCCGCTGTCAAAGAGGCCGCATGAATCGTTGCATGGCATTTTCTACGTAAAGGTTCATCTACCCCTTTTAAGAATTCTTCAAATAAACGATCGAATTGTGTTTTGCTCTTTGCTAATGTTTGTTCCGCTTTGCTTTTTGACGAATCAAAATTTCGTAAAATAGCTGCGGATGTTTTTTGAGGGAGTCTTTTCATTGTTTCAGCGAAAAATGAAGCAAATTCTTTTTGTTCCTCAGGTGTTTGCTCCAATGTTTCTTCTACTTTTGTTTCTTCGTTTTCGATTACAGTATCTTCAATCGATTCTTTGTTTTTCTTTTTTTTCCGTAAAAATTTTTTCATTTGATTTCCTCCGTAACCCTTCCCTTTTGGTATCCTTATTTCTATCATACAATACAACCTGAAGTTCGCCAAAAAATGGGATCATCATCGAACCTCGTCCTATTGATTTTAAATGGTTCGAACATACAAATAAACACCCATGAAGTGAAAATGAGAGTCACTTCATAGGTGTTCTTTATATGATCAGTTAAAAAGGTTTCTCTTCAAGGTTTTTCTATTGAACATTGACATCAATTACTTGATAGAACGCATTTGTTGTATCTGAAATATTCCAAACAGCTAAAATCACGTTGTAGCCTTTTCTATCTTGAGGAACAGTAATTGTTTGATTTACTGTTTTTGGCGGAACTGTTGCTTTATCATCGATTTTTGTAATCAATTCAAAATCGCTGAATTTCAAAGGTTGATTTTGGTTCCAACCTGGTTTTGTAATATAGTAATCCCAAGTACTTGTACGATGTTGTGCAGTTAAGTTCCAAGTGATATTCAAAGGACCAGCATTAATTACACTTTTATGCCAACGATTTGCTGTCTGTTCATCTAATGGTTCAAACCCACTAACACCTGCACTTGCGATTTTTCCATCAATAAATGTATTTTTAGGCGCTTCAATACTTTGTGGTTCCCATTGTGCGCGCCCAACGTTTTGATTTAAATTACCTGCAGCTGCTGTACCGAAATAGGCACGACTCCCTGGAGATGTTACATAACCATGTGCATAACCAGATGTACCAAAACCAAACAAACCTAACATAACAATTCCTACGAACATCATAACACTAAACTTTTTCATAACTGAACCTCCTATATTTGATAGGTTCATTGTAAACGTTTTCTAAAATAAAAACAAACGTTATGCTTTTATAACTTTATTGCAGATAAGCTAATTTAAAACATCTAATAAAAAGATTGATTTAATAGGTTTTAACTAGCAATAAGGATAGTTAACCACCTAAATGTTTCTATTGTACACTTAATATTTTCTTAATATTTCAATATACATATTGTTTTTTCAACAAAAAGAAGAGAGCTTATTTAAGACTCTCTTCTTTTACACATCTATATAAATAATAACTTAAATATCATTTTACAATACAAGTTATTAATAATTTTTACGATTTATCATTTTATCTATGGAGTAATAAGAAATCGCCGGATTATTTAGTCACAAGTCTCCATGGACCATAAGGACCAGATTCACTCGGAATATCATTTTGTGTCCAATGTCTCGCTTCATAGATCAGCCCTTCATATGTAACACGCTCTCCACCTAAGTAAACTGTTGCAGGGTCCCAAGCGGGTAGAGTAGATTCTGATTCTTCAAGCGTAGTAAAAGTATAAGTTGCTGCATCCGAAACATTTCCAGAACGGTCTTCTGCAATCACTTCAACTGTGTAAGTCGTATTACTCTTCAAGTTTTCAAAGGTATGAGAAACAGCCATTGTTGTCGCTGATACTGTTTCGCCTGCACCAGTTAATTTAAGGTTATAACGAGCAATGCGGTCATTATCCGTTGATGCCGTCCAATTGATACGCGCACGCTGTGTCGTAATGAAATCTGAACCTACATTTGTCGGTGTTGATGGATTTTGTGTATCTTCAGGCATCTCAGAACCATCTGTAAATCTTTGACCCACAGTTAAGAATTCATATTGATTTTTCACTTGCCCTTGTCCGCCATCTACTTTGGCATCACGATTCATTGACCAGTATGAGACCATACCGATTTTGCGTTCTTTGGCATGTTGTACAACTAAGTTGAACATATCTGTTGTAAAGTAAGGATGTTGTTCATTTTCAAATCCTACAGAAGGAGTCGTACCTAATTTTGCATAAGCTTGCTCATCCGTTAATGTTTTACCAGCGTATTGTTTGTAGTGATTTTTCAATTGGACCATTGTATTGTCTACCGCATCTAACGAACCTTGTGCATAGTCTGTAACACTTGATCCATAACACATCGTCATGATATTCACGTTAGTTAAGTCAACACCCGCTTCTAAATAAGCTTGCAAGACAGATAATCCTGTTGAGATCAATCCTGTAGGCATAACTGGTAATGTCAACGTCACATCAACCCCAGTTGCATCTTGTAATCGTTTTACTGCTTTCGCATTTGCTAAATTTTCGTGGTACCCCATAGCAGCAGCTTCTACGTCAAAGTCAATACGTGTAAAACCATAACCTTGGATAACTTCCATGTAAGCATCATAAAGCATATCTTCATCTTGCGTTACTTCCCAGAAGGCACCAGAATTTAATCCGCCAAATGACACAGCTGCATCTCCGCCTACTTCTCTTAACTCACGGATCGATTGCTTGATTCCTTCATATTGCCATTGGTCACTATCACTTTCACTCAATCCATTGAAGCTTCCCCAAGCCCAATCAAGTTTCCCATTTTTGATCCCTCTAGCTTGCATAAACCCTAGATTAAAGAAACGCTGACCTGTTTCTCTAGCAATTGCTGCCATATTCAAGGCACCTTTATTTGACAGCACTTCATCTGAAGTATACGCCGTGATATCTACGAATGGCGCTACGACTTGTTCTGGCCACTCGATTCCTTGACCTACACCAAAATCAGGTGTTGCGCGAACTGTTTGCTCTGTTGCCGCTCCTTGCTCTTCATTTAAAAACAACGGTGCAACTAATAAGCTACACAAAGCTGCTCCAGCTAATAATCTTTTTATACTTTTTTTCTTCATTTTTTCAAACTCTCCCCATTCAACTAATTCATTTCCCTTGTTCGTAATCGATTACAAATTTTATAATATCAGATAACTCAAAATAATATAACAAAAACAAAAAAGAAATTAAGGTTATTTAATCGTTTTATCTCCGTTTTATAGTTAAATAAAAAAGTAAAAACAAAAATGATCGGTATTGCAACAACGTTTAAAAATCAACCTAAAAAAGCTTTTATCACCGATTTAATCACCTCGTCACTAATTTATTTCGGTCAATATGTACGCTATATTAACATTTTTTTAAATAACTCAACAAATCGCAAGTCATAAATAGGTGCTGTTATAAATAATTATGTTAAACTGTCTAAAGAAAGGAGTTTTTGTTATGGTATACACTATCAATCGATTAAAAGATTATCGTTTGTGGGTTTGCATTATCGGAATCGTTGCTTTGGGATTTTTATCTGGCATTCTTAGCGGCAATCCAGGAAAATATTATTACTCGTTACAACTCCCAGCTTTTGCACCACCTAGTTGGATTTTCGGTCCTATGTGGACGATCCTCTATATTTTAATAGGCATTTCTTTGTACTTCATTTTAAATACACAAAATCAAAAACACCGCACTAGACTATTGTGGCTCTTTACAATTCAATTCATCTTCAATCTTCTATGGTCAGCTTTATTTTTCAATGTGCAAAATACTATGATTTCTGCTATCGATATCACTTTATTAATGATTTTTCTAACAGCTTTAGTCTATCATTTATGGCTGCACAATCGCACAGCAATGTGGTTGACGATCCCTTACTATTTATGGGTATTTTTTGCATCTATCTTGAATTACGCGATTTTTATTTTGAATTAATCGATAGGTTTTAACTAATAACAACGTATTAGAATGAATCACACAACAATGATTTAAAAAAGCTACGTGATCGCTCACGTAGCTTTTTTATACGATTCTATTATTCGAATGTTTTATCCAACCTGTTTCCAAGGACCGTACAATCCAGCTTCGCTTGGCTTGTTGTTTTGTGTCCAATATTGCGCTTCATAAACGATCCCATTATACGTCACTCGATTTCCTTGTACATAAACTTTATTCGCTTCCCACGCGGCGATCTCATCGCCACCTTCTGGTGTTCCTGAAATCAATTCCCAAGGACCATATTGGCCTGACTCGCTCGGTACATTGTTTTGCGTCCAATGCTTAGCGCGGTATAAAGCACCTTTATAAGATACAACTTCTCCACCTAAATAAACCTTTGTCGCCTCCCATGCAGGTGCCTCTCCTGGTTCGCCAGGTTCTCCCGGCTCCTCTGGATCTACTACATCCGCTAAAGTTGTGAATGCAACTTTTGCCGTATCCGAAATATTTCCAGAACGATCTTCTGCATTAATTTCTACAGTATATCCTGTATCGGCTTTTAAGTTTGCAAACGCGTATGAAAGAGAAGTAGTGGTAACATTGATCGTTTGTCCATTCCCTACTAATCTCACGTTATATTTTGCCACACGGTCATTGTCAGTCGCCGCCGTCCAGTTGATATGCGCACTATTTTTTGTAATGTCCCCAACAGAAAGATTTGTCGGAACAGATGGTTTTTCTTTATCTTCCGGAGTTTCGCTTCCGCCGCCCTCATTACCTTCAGCAAATGCTTCACTCACTTTTAAGAATTCAAATTGGTTCTTTATTTGTCCTTGTCCACCATCTGTTTTTGCATCACGGTTCATCGACCAATAAGAAACCATACCAATTTTACGTTCTCTTGCATGTTCGACAACTTGATTGAACATTTCTGTCGTGAAGTACGGATGTTGTTCGTTCTCAAAACCAATCGAAGGAGTTGTACCTAATTTTGCATACGCTTCTTCATCAGTCAAAGTGATACCAGCATATTGGCGATAATGATTCTTCAATTGGACCATTGTATTGTCGACTGCATCTAATGATCCTTGTGCATAATCAATGACGCTTGGACCATAACACATCGTCATAATATTGACATTGGTCAAATCGACACCTGCTTCTAAATAAGCTTGCAATACGGATAGTCCAGTCGAAATCAAACCAGTCGGCATAACTGGTAATGTCAACGTTACTTGTACTCCTGTAGTATCTTGTAGTCGTTTGACTGCTTTCGCATTGAGTAAGTTTTCTGCATAGCCCATCGCCCCTGCTTCCACGTCAAAATCTACACGAGTAAAGCCATATCCTTGAACCACTTCCATATAAGCATCATAAAGCATATCTTCATCATGGCTGACTTCCCAGAAAGCACCTGTGTTCAGTCCACCAAATGAAACAGCAGCATCTCCACCAACCGCTCTTAATTCACGGATCGTTTTTTTGATACCTTCATATTGCCATTGATCACTGTCATTCTCACTCAATCCGGCAAATCCGCCCCATGCCCAATCGATCTTACCATCTTTGATTCCTTTCGCTTGCATGAATCCTAAATTAAAGAATTTTTGCCCAGTTTCCTTTGCAATTGCCGCTAGATTCAACGCGCCATTATTCGACAACTCTGTACCTGATGTATAAGCTGTCATATCAACAAATGGTGCAACGACTTGTTCTGGCCATTCAATACCTTGACCGACACCAAAATCAGGCGTTGTTTTGATTGTTTGTTCTGTTGCTGTACTTTGTTGTTCATTCAAAAACAAAGGTGCTACTAGCAGACTGCATAATGCAGCGCCAGCCAATAATTTCTTTAGACGAACATTTCTTTTCATTAGTATGTATATCCCCCATCAACAATTTTATCTCGTGCTATGTATTTTCCTCTTGCACAACGATATCATAACAAATAAAAATCAAAAATATAACATTTTTAAATAAGAATTAGTGTTTTTTTATTTCGAGTATAAAAATAAAAATATATAAAACTACTCGGTTTTGAATAAATCAACATAAAAAAATCTAATAAACAAACATTTTCAAGACATTTCTGTAATCAAATAAAATCTATCTATCATTTTAAATTATTTTCCGTTATAAGAAAAACACTTAAAACAAAATAAAAATAACATAACTAAAAAAACCAAAAAAAATATCGAAATTTAAGGATGTATCCTTAAATTTCGATATCTACTCGTTTTATTTATTGTTTGAATCATAAGAACAAAGCTTTGTTAATAGCCATTGCCTGTCCAAGTCTCTGTGCTTTGATCATTTTGTTGACCGCTATATGGGTCATAATATTGTTGCTGGTTATACTGATTTGGGTCGTAGTATTGAGAGGTGTCTTCTGAATAGACCGACTGCTGACCGTACCCATCGGTGCCATATTGATTGTACGTATCTTGTGAATACTCAGATGTCTCACCGGTTGTGGTATTAGCAGCGGTATCTCCTTCACCATTTTCTGAGTCATCATAAAACATCATATAGGCATTATCATTTTTTAAGTTAGGCAACGTATCACTTGGCTTGATCTCTAATTGTTTTTTCAATTGATTTTGGATCGATAATAAGTCATTTTGACCTAGTATTTGGTAGTACACATCATTGATCGTTGTGTCTTTTCCTTTTAGCTGATCTTGCTTGATTGTTTGGAAAGCGGAGGTATAATTCGTTGCGATATCTAGCATATCGTCCCAATCCAAATCAGTTGTCACATTGTTACCTGCCGCATCTAAAAGTTTTCGATAATTGCTAACGCCATCAAGACTGACTACTTTATTGACGATTTTCGTCACAACTTCTCGTTGACGTGCTTGTCGGCCGATATCACCTTCAGGATCTTCATGCCGCATTCTTGCATATGCCAACCCTGTTTCACCATCAACTGTTTGTTTTCCTTCTGGAACATGGACACCATCTAGAGTAAAGTCGATTTTATTGTCGATCTCAATCCCACCTACTGCATCGATCAAGTCCTTCATACCATCCAAATTGATTGTGACATAGTGGTCAATAGGGATATCAAGTAATTGTTCGATCGAATCCATTGCCATCTCTACGCCACCAAATGCATAGGCATGGTTCAACTTATCGACCGTCCCATAACCGACGATATTCGTATAGATATCTCGATCCAAGCTAATGATCGTTGATTTCTTCTGTTGTGGATTGACGGTCACGACCATCATCGTATCGGATCTCCCTTGTTCTGTTCGCCCAAGGCCTCCTGTATCTAATCCTAATAATAATACTGAAAAGGGTTCTTGATCATCAATACTTACTCGATCGTCACGTTTTGCTGATACACGATCAGATTGTTTTGAAATCCGATTGACTGTTTGGCTCGCCTCTCCCATAAACTTGATTCCATAAGCTGAAACTCCGCCGATGAGAAGTACGATTATTCCCAACAAAGTCAATATCACTTTTTGCCACCGCTTCATACTACACCTCTATCATACATATTCTTGATTATTCTCTCATACACCCAATCATTCAGCAATCCAACTACTTAATCCTAATAAAACTTTAAAAAATAGTGTTTTTCTTCGTGATTCATATGTATTTTTTGTAAAATTCTTAATTATCATACCATAGGGCGCATAAACAGAAAAGAAAGAAAGCGATTCTTTTTATACGTTTTATTGGATTTTTATGATTTTTTGTTCAATAAATCAAAAAAACTAGTTTTTTTAACTTTGTTTATGCCTTCCTATTAAGCATTTCCAGCAAAAAAAAGCGGAGAAATCAGGAAATGAAACAACTTCTCCGTTCTCTCCGTCTTTTTTTATTTGTTATAAGTGATTGTTCAAGTAAATGTTGTTAAAACGTTCTAGCAGCTCCCCTTATGCGAGAGCTCACACCATTTCTTTCAAAGAAAACTGACGAATATATCTATCGATCTCATGGAAATCGCTACCTGTGACTGACCCCTTTGCCAAAATGATACTATCATTCGTCAAATGCTGTTCGATATTTTGTGTTAATTCGGGTAACGTTTCAAACCATTCGTATTTCTGGTCATTTTTACTTTGTTCATTGAATAATTCTCTGAAATGTCCCCCATAGCCATAAATATGATCTGCTGGTACGTCTGTTAATGCCTCCATCACCTGCTGATGGACATTTGCAGAAGCATTTCCTAAATCCGCGATTTGACCTAGAACCAATATCGATTTTCCATTATAAAATGGGCGTACTGCTTTAAAGTAGTCGATTGCATTTTTCATAGAGGGTAATGACGCATTGTGTGTATCATCAATAAAAGTGAAAGAAGGTTCATTTGGATAAACATGTTTTTCTAAAATTTTAGGTAATGGCTTGAATGTCTCGAAGGTGGTAAGATAAGCTGAAACATCTCCTTTGATTTTCCAAATGGCTATCAGCGTTGCCAAAGCATTGGAAATCATCCCAGAAGATGGAACACTGAGACGGATCTTGAACTCTTGTTCAAAAAAATGGATACCTACTTCACAAAACTCTTTTTTCTGTTCAATGGACAAGACATAGACATCTCTACTTGTATCATATAGCGAATAAGTAAAAATTTCAGTTGTTTTCTTTTCGGCTGCTTGAATAAGTATAGCTAACTCTTCAGCACCCATGTCGGTGTTGATGATTGCTGTACCATTCTGTTTTAAACCGTCAAAGATTTTTGATTTGTAGTAAGCGACATTCTTAGTTGTTTTTAAGGAACTAAGATGTGCTTCACCTATCGAAGTCACGATGGCTATATCGGGTTGTATTAGACTAGACATTGAACCCGTATCATACGTATTCAACGCATTGAGAGATACTTCAAGGTTCAATAAGTCAAAATCCCCTACTAACTGACTTAAATAAAGAGGAATCGCAAATCTCACATTATGATTTCCACGATTTTCTAGAACTTTTTCTTCTTTGAATGCATGGGTGATCATCATACGTGTAGATGTTTTTCCAGCAGAACCAGTAATCGCAATCACCGGTTTTTTGAACGATTGCCGCATTTGATTGGCAAATTCCAATAAGAAACGCCAGCTATCTTGGACAATGAATTGCGGTGTCGTCACACGCGGGTCTTCGATTGGATGTTCTGTGACAATCAAAGCAAATTGATTTTCCTTGCCTTTGATTTGTTCATTTCCATCCGCCCATTTGACTGGACGCATTTGATTGATATATTGACGCCGTTCATTTGTTATACAGACAAATAATGTTTTAGAATAATCTTTCGTACGTTTAAGATGTCCAGAAAAGTACTCAAGTTGATTGATCTCCTGATCCAAACTAGCATACTTTTTAAAATATGAACCTTCGATATCACTAAGTAATTGCTTGATCGTATTCATCTTTCCACCTACTTTATTTACCATTTTCCACGCTTAGGTCTTGCTTGATTGACATATCTTCTTGCTTTTTGATCAATTCGCTTAGGCGAGTCATCGGCATCAACTTCCCAAGGGTAAAGTCCTTCTTCATTTTTCTCGTATTGGCTCAGATCCGTCTCTAGCGATTCTGTTTGGTGATGTTTTTTCTTTTTTATACGATAACCTAAATAGGAAATCCCGATCAATGCCAATGCTGCAAAACGAATAAATGCAACCATCTTATTCACTCCTTTTTATAGTGGCTTTGATAATTGATCAATCCTGACAAAAAATGTTCTGCATCATCGATCCGCATACGAAAACGATCATGCCTTGCAAAAAAACCATAGCTGATACGAACTGGTTTTTTAAAGAAAAGCGCATATTCTGGAAACATGACTCCTGTTTTGATTTCATGAGAAACACGCTTCTTCATCACTGTATCGATTCTTTCCTTTACTTCAATGAAATCATTTTGCGTATTGAAAAGTTCATTTTTTAGTTCACTATGTTCCAGTTTCCTCATCATTTTGGACGCTGCCACAAGTAATTCAAGCATTGTCGGATAGGCAGTGTCTCTCTGCTCAATAAAGTTGATATTTTCAAGAGCATTTTTGATTCCAAAACGATAATAGTCAATTTTTTGTTTATATTTTAGCATCTCGTTTGTCGCATAACTCAACCAATGATCGTGATATTTTTGATAATCTTCCGTGACAAAATGTTCCATCAAGATTTCACACGTACTAAAAATCTTAGGATCATTAAGAATCTCATACGCTCTTAACAAAGAAAACAAGGCTTCCCCATCATAATAAATGATTCGAAAATGCTCTTTGACCGTCAATTGTTTATCCAGGACATGGATTGTTTGGTTGTCTATTGAGAGAAATTTCCTAGAAATCGTATCAACAAGTTGTTTCAAGTATTTTTTATAAAAAACGTCCTCGGATACTTGGACATATTTTGCGATTGCTAAAATTGCAGTTGCTTGGGCACCTAATTTGTATTCAATCTCTTTATTGAAAAAGTCTTTGACCAAAAAGTATCCCTGTTCATTCGTTGTTAAGTTTTCGATACCCCAAGCAAGACCTTTTTCTGCCTGTAGCAACAGTTCATGGTCTGAGAAATACTCAGCAGCTTCAATTAACGCATATAATGAAGAGAAATGTCTGACTGAATTATAGCCCTTGATTAATTGATCATAACAAGGATAATAACCGTAGATAAACTGTCCAGTGTCAGTTAGCTGTCCTTTTAGATACTTACTTCCTTCTCTTATGACGGAATCAGTCACTTCATTTAAAGACTCTTCAGTGATCCTTCTCACCTGATTTCCATTTCCGTAATCTTCAAGCTTGATTACTTGATTGTTTTCAATATAATAAGCTGTTGTCTTAAAAAGATAAACGTTTGAGCGCGCTAAGTAACTTAAACCCGCCTCTTCTCGATTATATTTACGTTTCACATATCCTCGAAAATTCTGTGGGTCAATTTGTAGATTCGGATGATTTTTGCCAACAATATGTGTTTTAGCCGGTTTGATAATGGCATTTCCTACTAATTCTTCTTTTAAAAAAGATCGTTTCCTTATTCCATCAAATCGTACATTAAAATCTATATAATTATTGCGCTTGATTTTTTTTAATTTTTGGTTCAACAAGTCGAAGTCTATTTTTTCTTCTTCGGTTACAAGATCCACTCTTAAATAAGAGTTTTTGTCCCATTGATTCGTTTGATAAGCAGTTACGATATTATTCCAAAGTTGAGAGATGTTTTTCCCATAAAACTCCATCGTTTTTCCACGTTCTTTGTTTTCACCAGTAGTAATGATAGCTGTTTTTCTCTCTGTTTCCATTCCTGTAGTATCCAAGATATCTTTAAGTATCGAGAGTTTATTACGCGTCTGCACTAGCATCATATCACCTCTATCAGAAATAGCTATGACAAGCAGACAATTTTCCGATTGTCATAGCTAATTTTCTAATTCCTGTTCATTAATCTTCTTTATTTTTTTTAGATTTCCAGATACCAATTCCCGAAAGTAGTGCTGTGATCGCACCTAACCAAGAAGTGGCAACAGATGAATGCTCAGCTGTTTTAGGATACATTTTCGGTGTCGCTGAGTGGTGACCACTAGGATTCACTCCGTTTCTAGCAGAAGTCCAACCAGATTGGTTGCTTGTTCCACGAGTACTTAGAAACAAGCCAACTGGATCTCCATCTGGATTATTTCCTGCTCCACCCCCGTTGCTTCCAATCCCACCTAGACGACCATCAGCATCAGCGTCGGCATCAGCGTCGGCATCAGCGTCAGCGTCGGCATCAGCATCGGCGTCGGCATCAGCATCCGCATCCGCGTCAGCATCAGCATCCGCATCTGCGTCGGCATCAGCGTCAGCATCGGCGTCGGCGTCGGCATCAGCGTCGGCATCAGCGTCCGCGTCGGCATCAGCGTCAGCATCCGCATCCGCATCTGCATCTGCATCTGCATCTGCATCGGCATCGGCATCGGCATCAGCATCAGCGTCGGCATCAGCGTCAGCATCTGCATCGGCGTCAGCATCCGCATCAGCGTCAGCATCGGCGTCGGCATCAGCATCCGCGTCAGCATCGGCATCAGCGTCGGCATCAGCATCGGCATCAGCATCTGCGTCGGCGTCCGCGTCAGCATCGGCGTCGGCATCAGCATCCGCGTCGGCGTCAGCATCCGCGTCAGCATCAGCATCCGCGTCAGCGTCGGCATCGGCATCGGCATCGGCGTCAGCGTCGGCATCCGCATCCGCATCGGCATCCGCATCGGCGTCAGCGTCAGCATCGGCGTCGGCATCGGCATCAGCGTCAGCATCCGCGTCGGCATCAGCATCCGCGTCGGCATCGGCGTCAGCATCTGCATCTGCATCTGCATCAGCATCCGCATCAGCATCGGCGTCGGCGTCAGCATCCGCGTCGGCGTCGGCATCTGCATCCGCGTCGGCATCGGCATCCGCGTCAGCGTCAGCGTCGGCATCTGCATCTGCATCAGCATCCGCGTCGGCATCAGCATCAGCGTCAGCATCAGCATCGGCATCCGCGTCAGCATCGGCATCCGCGTCGGCATCGGCATCCGCGTCGGCGTCAGCATCCGCGTCGGCATCAGCCTCTTCATCATCCGGAATAATTGCCGCTGTTGGTAAACTTGGATTGTCGTTTTGATCGTAGGCAATTAATTGGATATCATCAAGTGGCGCAACATCATCTTGAGAAATCGGTATCGTAAATGCTCCTGTCCCATCGGCTTGACCTTCCGCGATCAAATTGTTGGCATCGTCATAGATCCGCACTGTAGCATTTGGATCGGCCAACCCAGTGACTTCATATCCTTCTGTTGAATTTCCTGTAACTTCAACATTATAAGGCGCAGTTACTTCGGCTGCTTGATAAAAAATCGGTGAATAGCCGTCAGTAGTGGAACCCACATTAAGGTTCAACACATCTGCTTTCACAACAGTTCCTACAAAGCCTGCTTCATAAGGAGTTGATAAATCGATCCCTGCATTTGCTAAATCAGCATAATTAGGATCTTGGATCGTTGTCGGGATTGTGATTTCTGTTCCTCCTAGCACACTCGCATCTGCTACAACACCAACCAAAGAAGAAGTTGGACCTAATAGTCCTGTTGCAGTAGCAAATGCTAAGTTAAATGCTGGTTTTACAGTCGCAGCTAATGCAGTATTAACAATCCCAGCTGCCGCATTTCCTAAAACCCCATTTCCAGTTGCTTGTAACGCCTGAACGGCATTGTTCAAATCAGTTAATATTTCTGTTAAACCCTCTCTGACAACTGTTTCAAGGGCCCCATCCAGTTCACCATAGATATATTCGTCCCCTTGTACTTGCAGTGGAATTTGCACTTCAGCAGAAGTCAACGTACTTAGATTTTGTAATAAGTTCAACTGCTCGTAAACTTCAGCAAGATTCACACTTGCTAATGGATTTGCCCCCAACAAGGTATCAATCGCTGTGACTAAAGGAGTGACCGCACTATTTACTGCATTCAGCAGTGGAGCTAATTCATCTTGTGGAAGTAATATATCTGTTTGAAAAGTCCCAGGGCCTGCTGGGGAAACAAGTCCCTGCATTTCTTCTGGGATCACTAAGACTGCTCGTCTCGTACCATTCAATAAATTAACATTGATTCCATTTTCTCCTGAAATCGTAAAGTCGACATTTCTAGTCGCCCCACTAAGTTGATAAGGAGCTGAAGCTGTTGTGCCACTTGTATTAGCTGTAGTCAAAGTATTGAATATTTGTCCACTGACCACATCCGCATATGCTTGATGTGTGCCAAGGGTAAATAAAGGTGTCGCAATTGAAATCGGAGTAACCCCTAACATCACCCCTGCTGCTATCGACGTACCTATCAATATTGTTTTTTTTGATCGCCGTTTGGCACGTGCCTTTTGATCCATACTTTTTTTGTAATCCTTTTTCATTCCCTTTCCCCCTAAAGCAGATTCATGTATTTTTGTTCTCCCCCACAGATTGAATCAACACGAATAAATATGCTTTGCCCTGAATGACACTCCTTTACCAAAAATTTAAAAAGATATCTTTTTAATTTTTCTCATTACAACTTAAGTTATCTTGAATAGTAGCAACGTCGAAATAAGAAATCTATCATTAAGTTCTGATATATTTTGAAATAACTATCTGAAAGCAGATGATAATACCTAAAAATGAATATGTAATCGTTATTTTATGCAAAAAAATTTATTTAAAATGCCAAATAACATATAATATTAATCAAGTATTATTATTATTTATTTACAAAAAGCTTGTACTATCACCCTAATAAAATAACTAAAAAAATTATTATGTAACCCTTTTTTTTTACTAAATATACTATTTAACAAAATGAAAATTATTATATCCTGAATAAAAATATAACATTTTATAATAATTCAACTATTTATCTATCTGCTTATGAAGGAGGTTTCTCATTGAATATCTATACTATATTAGAGAAAAACATACACGTACAACTGACTATTTTAAAAAGTTGTTACGAGTCACATCAACCTTTGACAATGGACGAACTTTCAAGTCTACTCCACATAGATAGACGTTCCTTATTCAATCATTGCGAACGGCTATGTTCTCTATCCCAAAATAATCTGTTCAAAAAAGATGGATCTAGTTACCATTTTCTTGGTGACAACTATGACTTTCATCAACTGAAACTAGCAATACTTGAAAATTCGTTGAATTTCCAAATACTTAAAGCTGTCTGTCTACATTCAAATCTCACGCTTTACGAATTCGCCGCTCATCATGGAATCAGCGAATCCTTTCTCAGAAGGCAGTTGGCTCAAGTAAATCATTTCTTCAGTTACTATGATTTAAAAATAAAAACACGAGAAGGTACTATTTTTTTCAGTGGAAAAGAAACCCAAATTCGCTACACGATTTATTTGTTCTTATGGGAGGTATATGAAGGAATCGAATGGCCCTTTCTAACGCTTGATTTCCAGAAGATCTTAACGACAGTAAAACAAGTTTTTACCAATATTGCACTAAAAAGGAACAAAATTAAAACGATGGAATGGTGCTTCATATTAGCTGTTAATATCAATCGATTCAAACAAGGATATCCTGTCCCTGAACCTGAACTTCCTCACTTTTTAGATCCTATGCTAGAAGGTCTTTCTGAGGTGACCACTGACCTGAAATCGATTATTTCTGCTTATGGCTTACCTTCTTCTGAGTTAAACTTTATTTTATTGTGGATACAAACACGCCCTCACATTTACGTCAATAAAAATATTATGGTTCATGCATCAAAGGTTCATAAAAAAAATGCGACACCGATTAATGAATTTCGCGATCAGTTTTATCGTTGTATGAAATCTGTTGGGATAAAAACCAATGAAATTACTTCAAAGAAAAAGTTATTAGATGCAACATTATATGCGAACGCTATCCATGATTACCTTTTTAGTCCTTTTTCTGGCAAAAAAAGAGAAGTTACTGATTTTATCGAAAAAAATTATCCCTATTTCTATCAAAATATGGTCGATTGGACTCAACAAATGCAAAAAACACATTTTCCATGGATTCAATTAAGTACGTTGATCGAAGCATTTTTAGTCATTGCCCCACCCACATTTTTTGATAAAGAGATCAAAGTGAAATTAGAAAGTGATTATCCTTTAAGTATCGAATTATTATATGTAAAAGTTTTACAAAACCATTTAGGTTTGTATTTGAATGTCCTTTTCACAAATGAATTATTGCTGAATCCTGACTTGATTATTCGTACAACTGAGGCCCCCACCAAAATAATCAGCTATGAAAATGAAATTCCTTATATTACTATCCGCAATGATTTTTCTACTTCAGATAATAAGCACTTAGTCCAAAAAATCAAAGAAATTATGTTTGGCAATAACCAAAATTAACTAATTTTTCTTGTAAAACCATTTTTTCCAGAAAGAGAAAATAAAGAAACAAAAAGAAGATACGGCAAGCCGTATCTTCTTTTTTCGTCAACATGATCTTATAATTTAGATACTTCAGCAGCTTGAGGGCCACGCGCACCTTCAACGATAGAGAATTCTACTTCTTGGCCTTCTTCTAAGCTTTTGAAGCCATCGCCTTGGATTGCTGAGAAATGTACGAATACATCGTCTCCACCGTCTACTGTAATAAACCCAAATCCTTTTTCATTGTTGAACCATTTTACTGTTCCGTGTTCCATAAATATATAGCCTCCAAAAAAGTTCTTGCAAGTAACCCTTGCAAAAACATTATACCGAATTTAGAAAACGCTCGCAAGCATTGCCCCGTTAATTTTCTAAATTCCATGGCAAATGGAAGAACGCTATTTTAGCCTGCGAAATGCTTGTTCACTTCATCCCAATTCACAACATTCCAGAAAGCTTCAATGTAGTCAGGACGTACATTTTTGTATTTCAAGTAGTAAGCATGTTCCCAAACATCTAAACCTAGAACAGGTTTCTTGCCTTCCATCAATGGTGAGTCTTGGTTGGCTGTAGAAGTGATTGCAAGTTTACCATCTTCAAGTACTAACCAAGCCCAGCCGGAACCGAAACGTCCTGCCGCTGCTTTTTTGAATTCTTCTTTGAATGTTGCAAAATCGCCGAATGTTTCGTTAATTGCGTCTTTGATTGCTCCTGTTGGCTCGCCACCAGCATTTGGTGCCATGATTTTCCAGAAGAATGAATGGTTCGCATGTCCACCACCATTATTACGTACAGCAGTTTGAATGTCAGATGGAATAGCATCCATGTCTGAAAGCAATTCTTCTATTGTTTTTTCGCCTAGTTCAGGATATTTTTCGATTGCTGCATTTAAGTTTGTCACATAAGTATTGTGATGTTTGTCATGATGCAAATGCATCGTTTCTTCGTCGATATATGGTTCTAATGCATCAAATGCATAAGGTAGATCTGGTAATGTGTAAGTCATAAAAAAATTCCTCCTCAAATTTTTTGGGTCTCTTTACACTAAAAGAGTAACAAAGTGAGGGGAATTCTTCAATTGTTATGCCTAGTCTTCCAATTTTTTACTGGTTTCTACTGGTTCTTCGATAATTTCTGTCTTGTTGAAAATAAATAATTTGCTAAAGACATAATTTGCCAATACGACTAAGATCTGTGTAATGATTTTAGCGACATAATCATTCATTTCCAATCCTTTGATCATCAAGAACATAGCGCCCATGTCTAGTCCATAAGAAACGATTCGGTAAAAAACAAATTTCCCAAATTCGATAAATAAATGCGTATAACTAGGAGATTTGGATCGAAACACCCATACCTTATTGGTGACAAATGCAAATAAAACAGAACAAATCCAAGAAATCGTATTCGATACTGGCATCGATAACTGGAAGATTTGTTGCGCGATTGCATAACTGACGAAGTTGACAACTGTTGCTAATCCACCAAAAAATAGATAGATGAAAACTTCCCAATATCCTTTACTTTCTAAATAGCTTTTAAATTGAACATAAATCTTCATTTTTCTACCTACCTTATTTATCATTCTTTCCTATCATACTCTATCTGCTAATAATTTTCATCTCTAGAAAACAATGATCGATAAGAATATAACCTTATCTATCGTGAGAGAATGTTTTAGAACTCTTGTAATTCATAGCATACTCCGCTAGAATTGCTAGTGATGACAATTCTACAGAAGGAGTAATTATGACAACAAAACAACTAATCATTAGCTCATTTGCTCGATTCACCGAGCTTAAAAATGCTAAAAACGTATCATTTGGAAAATCATTAGTCTATCTTTTATGTTTGAGTGTACTAATGGCATTACCTATTTCTTACCAAATTTTTCAAGTGCTGGACACTATCAAGTCCGATGGTCAAAAAATTGCAGCTGAAATTCCAGATTTTAAGATTCGTGATGGACAAATCGATTCGCCAACAAATGAAGGTTTTATTTATCAAACGGATTCGATCATCTTTACCTTTGACCCCGAAGGAAAACGTACCCCTGAAGATATCTCTTCAGATTTGATAGGGAATTTCCTAAGTGTCGGTCTGCTAAAGGATAAATTGGTTCTAGCTTTACCGAATACCGGCACGACTTCGGCATTGCTGAACAATAATCAGTTTGAATTTGAGTATACGAATAATGCTTTAAAAAATCTAACTGGCGAAAGCTTACGTAGTACATTAAGTGAAGCAACGATCCCTTTTTGGATCAAAGCATTAGTATTTTTGATTTCCATTTATCCTAGCTTTTTAAATCTGATCATCACTTTACTTATGGCAAATTTTGCGGCTTATGTATATGCAAGATTACGTTTAGCTAAAGTAACTTTTCTCGATTGTCTAAAAACAATGATCTATGCGATATCATTACCCACTGTTATTGCAACGATCCTGATGATTTTTGCACCAACTTTTGATACAACAGCGTTTATTGCATTTGCGGGCATATTCATTTTTGCTCAAGCAGTCAAAGGCTGGCCAAAAATCCAATTACCAAAATAAAAGAATCTCTGGGAGAGGTAGTCATTACACACCTCTTCTAGAGATTCTTCTTCATTTAATAGCCTTCATTCAAATCGATTTCATTTACTTCTAATTCTGTTTTGTCTACGTAGGATTTTAAGTTTGTTAGAAAAATATCCATAAACTTCGTTTGAAAATGTGGTGTCTGACCTGCAATATGAGAGGTGATCAACACATCTTCTCTTTCCCATAATGGACTATCTTTTGCTAATGGTTCTTCTTCAAACACATCTAAAGCCGCAAAAGCTAGTTGACCATCGTCTAACGCAGCTATTAAATCAGATGTTTTTACAGAAGGCCCACGTCCTACATTGATGAATAGCGCTTCTTTATCAAAAGCTTCAAATACTTTTGCGTCAAACAACCCTTTTGTCTGATCTGTCAAAGGTAAGATATTCACCACAATCGTTGCTTTCGGTAAGATTTCTTTTAATTTCTCTAATGGATAAGTCTCTTTGAATCCTTCCACTGGATGTCCAGATGTATTGATGCCGATACATTCTAAACCAAATACAGCTGCATGTTGTGCCAATTTTTTTCCAATATGACCAGTTCCAATAATTAGTAATTTTTGATCTGCCAATGCTTGATAATGGATATCTGATCCTAGCCACTCTTTATGGAACTGCGCTCGTTGGGCTTGGAACAATCCACGAGAATAGCCTAAAATAATGCCCATGGTATGCTCGCTGATCGATTCTACATGGATACCACTCGCATTCGAAAGTAAAATATCTTTGTCAGCGAATTCGTTTAATGGAAGATTATCTACTCCAGCAGAAATCGATTGGACCCATTTTAAGCTGTCAGAAGCGAATATATCTTCTTGATAATCTCCATTCCAACCGATACTGATCACTATTTCAGAAAGTTCGTCGGATGCTACTTCCGTTTGAAATGAATATTCTGGTGCTATTTCTTTGATCTTTTCGATAAATTCTTCACGAAATGAACGTACTGAATAAATTATTTTTTTTGTCATCACACCCACCCTCTCTACTTATCAGTCTAGCTTAATCCCTCAAAAGAATGAAGTATGTTGCACTTCATTCCTTGAATGACTTTTTCCTATAATGAACACAGTAAAAGTGGATCAGCGTTTGACTGTCTAAAAAAAAGCCTAACAATCCGAAAGTAAGTAAAAATTACTTTTCGTTCGTCAGGCTTTTTTCCTAAAGATAAAAGACTATCTCTCACCTTGTACATCTGCTGTTTCTTGGAAATGATACGTTGGTTCCTCTAATTGTGGATCATAATCAACAACCAGATCATATCCTTTGAAGAACCAATCATCGGCTTCATCAATAAAGAATAATAGACCATCGATCGTTTCTTGTTTCATCGGACGTTCCGGTAACTCCACAGACATACCGATTGAAAATCCCTCATGTACTTCTGTTTTGCCATATACTTTCCCAAAAAAACGGATACCATAATTTTCAGGTAAATCTACCTCTGCTTGAAACCATTCTTTTGCTTTGTCCGTTATTGTTAATTGCATGTGATGAGCCCCTTTTTATTGATTCATTTTATCATCAAGTATATCTACATCTTCTGTTTCTCCGATAACAAGTAAATTATCATTTTCACGTACATATTCGTCTGCGGCTGGTGACACTACGACAGAACGATCGAAGCGTCGGATGGCTACCACAGTCAAATCAAATCGCTGTCTGAAATTTAGTTCTGCTAATGTTTTATTAAAGAACTTGGGATTAGATACCCGAATCTCAGCGAGCGAGAATTTGTCTGACAGCTCTAAATAATCCAAAATATTTTTAGAAACAAGATTATGTGCGATCCGTATCCCCATATCTCTCTCAGGATGAACAACGCGATCTGCACCGATCTTTTCAAGAACACGAGCATGATACTCATTTTGTGCTTTGGCTAAGATATTCGGTACGCCCATTTCTTTGACCATCAGTGTCACTAAAATACTTGCTTGGATATCTTCTCCAATTGCTACGATCACATGATCAAAATTTCTGATTCCTAAAGATCGTAAAGTCATTTCATCTTGTGCATTCGCAACCACTGCATGTGTTGCGATATTCATATATTCATTCACTCGGTCTTCACTGCTATCAATAGCTAAAACTTCTTGACCAGCTTCGACTAACGTACGACAGATACTGCCACCAAAACGTCCAAGTCCTACGATTGCAAAATTCTGTTTCACTTTTCTCCTCCTTTTTCCATTCCATTTCAAGTATAGCAAAGCCACTGTAAAAACAAAAGCAACCCTGCTTTTCTTTACGGAAAAGACTCATTTTAATGAAGGATCAAGAGAAGGCCTACTATGGTAGATCATAGAATATTTCTTGATGTTTCTACTAAAAAGGTATGGCTATATTACTAATTATTCCTACAATAGGTAGCCTAAGAATACGTTAACTGAAATAAAGTAAATAAACAACCCAGCAATGTCTTTGATCGATGTAATGATCGGTGCAGATCCAGCAGCTTGATCAATATTCAATTTCAATAAGATAAAAGGAATCAAAAAACCAAGGGCGGCAGCTAAGGTCATTGCAAAGACCAGAGAGATCCCCACAGCTACACCTAACAATGGTATCCCTTGCCACACAGAAGCGACTATTCCAGATACGATCCCTACAACAATCCCTAAACTTAGACCAATCCCTGTTTCCTTCAAAAAATGCTTGAAAAATGTGTTGAGATCAATGTGTCCTAAAGATAATCCGCGAACAAAAACAGTCGATGATTGCGTCCCTACATTTCCACCCATATCCATGATCAAAGGAATAAAAATAGCAACAGCAGCCACAGATTCTAACGTTTGTTCAAACTCATCGATTACTAGACCAGCTAACATCCCTGCAACCAATGTGATGGCTAAGAAAGGCAACCGGACTTTCCATATTTGCCAAAGATTCCCGTTAATCAGTACTGTACTACGATCAGCTTCTACAGAGGCGACGTCTGCTAAACCAGCAGCGTTGAACATATCCTCGGTCGTTTCTTGCTCTAAGACATCGATGGCGTCATCCACTGTCACAATACCGACTAGTCGTGTTTCTTTATCTACGACGGGAATAGCGATAAAATCTAACTCTTGTAACAATCGTGCAGTTTCTTCCTGGTCTGTATCTGTGGTTACATAAGCGACGTGCTTGATCATGATTTCTTCAATCCGTTGATCACTTTCTGCAATGACTAGATCCTTTAAGGATAGTACTCCTTCAATTTTTTTCGCCATATCTGTCACATACAAAATATAGATTGTTTCCATTTCTTTCGCTAATCTTCTGATTTTATGCAGTGCTTCTTCAACAGTCATTTCTTTTTTAATTGAAATAAATTCAGTCGTCATGATCCGTCCAGCTGTCTCATGTTCATAGCCCATCAATCGATTCGTTGTTGCTCGCTCTTCTTCAGAAAGCTCTGCCAATAGTTTTTTAGTCACACTTGCTGGTAGTTCGTAAAACAACCTTACCCGATCATCTGGAGCCATCTCATTCACAAATTCAATCACTCCATCATCCGTAAACGAACGAAGCAAATCTTGTTGGACAGACGGTTCAAATGTTTCAAAGATTTCGAGGGCTTTGTCTTTTGATAATAATCGAAAGACCAGTACTTGCTTATCTAAAGGTAACGTAACAAATAGTTGGATCAATTCCACTTTCTCGATCGTCGCTAAATAGTTCTTCAATTCTTCAAGCTTTTTTTGCTCAAGATAATTAAGAATCTTCAATTGTGTTTCTAGGTTATTTGTATCATTTAATGTTCTCATCTCGTATTCTCCTTTGTTACATCGTTTTTTCGATATAAACTTGTTGGATGGATTCGTTTAGAAAAACAGAAAGTACATAAAAAAGACGGCCTCTAAAAGAAGCCGTCTCATAAGATCCCATCAAAATGGTACCAGTGTTTACCTGAACGAACTTCTCGTCTGAGCTTTAGCACTAAAAGACGTAATTCTGGAAATATAATCCAGATAGCTACGTTAAGCACGCCTTAAGCCGACGTTGCCTGTTATACCCTGTGGCGTCTCTCGACGTTTGAGGGCAGTAGCCTGTGTTCTTTTAGGAGCCTCACCTAACAAGTTTTTATAATTAAACCCTACAGGTAAAATTGGTTTTTGTCAATAAGAGGATTAATATTTGATAAAAAATTGATAAAACAGAAATGATTACTTTACAATCTTTCTCCTGTCACTCCTTCTACAATCCCTTTAGCAATTTGATCCATGTTTCTACGAATATTTTCTACATCACGAGTATTGGTGATAAATCCTAGTTCCGCTAGTCGATAAGGGATACCACGAGAATGTAGTACATTCAAATTCAATAAATCACTTCTCAAGTTGATACCACCGGTATTTTGAACAGAGCCCCATAGACCTACATGTGTGCGGATCACATTAGCAATGGCATAATTTTGTGTCGTATATGAGTTGCCGTTACGATGCGCAATCACATGCCCACCAGTACTAATACCAATCGCTCCTGCATCTAAATGAAATTCTGTTACAGAAGAAAAACTACTACTAATCGTATACGCACCCTGCATTCTACGAGTGTCTTGGAACATATCCGCATTTGTATCATAAAAGGTTATTCGATTTGTTTTTAAGCGCCCTGCCCATTTTTGTAAATATGGCATAAGTTCATTTCTTGTAAAGTCTCGCTCGTTGATACCGTTATATGAAGCCCCTGGATCTCCTGCACCATGTCCCATTACAAATAGATGATTGATTGAGGTTTGGTACGGATTTGACGTAGGTCCTGGCGCTGGTGCTCCTTTTTTCACTAGTACAACTTGGATAGCTTCCATTTGTAATGCTACATTGGACGTCCCAGCATTTTGACCGTTTCTGGCCCAATCTAACCATCCAAGTTGCGCAGAGTGAACTCTATAATAGACATCATAATGTTGACTTAACTGACCAGTTAATCTCACCCTTATCGCTTCAGCTCGTAATTTTCTACCCTCTGTTCCCGAAAGAGCATTATTATTCACATAGTTTTGCCAGCCAATCGATTGAACGTGTGTACTATATTCTATTGTTCCTGGAATAGGTGTACTAGAGATATTCATTCGTAATGCTTCTAATCTAAAGCCACGTCCCACTGTTCCCGCAGTTGCACCATTCATTTGATAACCTTGCCAACCAATCGATTGACTATGCGTTTGGTAATTAACATTAGGATTTTTTATTGTATCCTTATCATAAAAGGCAGTACTAGCTGCTGGTCCAGATTGCCCTTTGGCTACCAGCCTTACTTCCATCGCTTCCATCTGATAACCAAATCCTGCACTTCCTGCATTGCCATTATTTTTTGTCCAACCTAGCCAACCAAAATAAGCTGAGTGCACGCGATAATAAACATCATAGTGTTCTGCTAACTGACCAGTTAAACGTATTCGAATTGCTTCTGTTCGAAGTTTACGATCAGTTGTTCCGGAAATCGCATCATCTCGCACATAATTTTGCCAACCAATAGAACGCACATGACTAGAATATTCAATGGAGCCAGGGATCGGTGTATCCGAAACATTTATTTTTACAGCCTCTAATCTTAATCCACGATTCATCGTTCCAGCAGTTGAACCATTTGACTGATAGGGTTGCCACCCGACTGACTGACTGTGCGTCTGGTAATTGACATTAGGATTAGGGAGTTTATCTTTGTCATAGAAAGCTGTGCTCTGAGTTGGGGCAACTTCTCCTTTTTTGACTAGTTGGATCTGGATAGCTTCCATTTGGTACCCAAATCCTGAACTACCTGCATCTTCGCCATCTTTTGCCCAATCTAACCAACCAAAATAAGCTGAGTGCACACGATAATAGACGCTATATTGTTCACTTATCTCTCCAGTCAAGCGAATCCTAATTGCTTCTGTTCGTAAAGAAAGATCTGTCGTTCCTGATGTAGCACCATTTTTCACATAATTTTGCCAGCCAATCGTTCGTACATGACTACTATATTCAATATCACCATTTAATGAATTATTTGGTAATTGGATTTTAATGGCTTCAATTCTTTTACCTTGACCAATCGTACCTGCAGTAGCACCATCAGCTACGGTACTTTGCCAACCGTAAGTTTGCACGTGTGTTTGATAACTGACGGATGGTTTAGAAACTTCTGCACGATTGCTCACCGTTTGTTCTGGGCGATTCGCTTGGGTTATTGAATCATTGTTATTTTTTTCTACTTGTATGTTGAACTTTCCTAATGTTCTCTCGCCATCTTTTAATAATACTTCTGTTTCACCGATTGCTTTTGCTGTCACCAGACCCTTTTCATCCACTTCAACAATATTATTGTCTACTGATACCCAATTTGGAGTAATAATCTCAGCATTTTCTGGAACAAGCGAATACTCGAGTTGTTTAGTTTCGCCTTGGACCATTTCTATTTTTTCTTCTTTTGGAATAATTGATTCAACGCTATTTTGTTCTAAAAATTTCACGTCTACAGTGATATCTAGTGAGCGATTAGATGTTTCTTCTAAAATTGCTTTTTGTGAAAACTCTACTTGGTAACTATAATTTAATGCTGAAGGTTCAACAGTAGTAAAAACGGATCCATTGTATTCCCAATTAGTTGAGTTAATATCGATCTTATTTAATTCCGGTTTTAGATTATCTTGATTGATCACCCATTCACGATCATCTTTTGATGCTTCTGCATTAATCAATTGTTCTTTCCCGTTAAAATAAGTCAAATGATCATTCATCGACAAATCAATTGTTGACAGTTTATTTTTAGAAACATCAAGGTAAGTTAACTCTGAAAGAGCCGAGACATCTACTTGTTCTAACTCATTATTTTGAACTTCCAGTTTTTTTAACTGTTTAAAATATTCGATACCATCCAATGATTTGATATTTCTACCACTAAGATCCAACTCAGTTGTAGCCAATAATTCATCGGATAATACGTTACTATGATTCTTCTCCATCATTTCAATCAATACTTGACGGAAATTTTGATCTGGGAAATGAACTTCATCAACAGAAATATCTTTAGATGAATTTTCTGCAGAGTTTTCTGTTGTTCCTGTGGTTTCCTCTGTGGTGGGATTAGTACTTTCTATCAAAGGGGCATTAGATGATGTTGCTGTAGTTTCGTTTGTTTGCGAAGTACTTCCTTGTGACGTATTTGTTCTATCGTTTATCGATACTGCGTAGACACTTGGCGTGATCGAGCCTGACAGTAATAAGAAACTTAATAACATGCCTATCCATTTTTTTCTCATGACATTCTCCTTTATTTTTTAAATCGAACTTATATTGCCCTATAATATATTAAACTATAAAAAGACCCAAATGAAAAGAACATGATAACAAAGAATTCAAAATAGCAAACAATGTAATTTGTAATTAGCAAACACAAATAAATCCAAAACAAAAGTAATAACATTTTGCTTTGGATCAGGGTACTGTTTTCCCTTATCAATGTGAAAACAGGGATACTTCATAATTTATGTTCCAATTTATACTTAGTAAAAATGTGCTTACTGTTTAGATGATAAGTCATAAGTCTACTTACTTCACTAATCCATGCTTAAATGCGTATATGGCAGCTTGCGTACGATCTTCCACTTCTAATTTTGCTAAAATATTAGAAACATGTGTTTTGACTGTTTTCAAAGTAATAAACAATTCGTCTGCGATTTCTTGATTGCTCTTTCCTTCAGAGATCAACATAAGAATCTCATTTTCACGATTCGTTAAATCATCGTGCAAGATTGGCTCATTACGCCGACTCATCTTTTCCATCATTTTCGTGGTTACTTCAGGTTCAAGCACACGTTCACCTCTTTGAGTCGCGCGGATCGCATCGGCGATTTCATGGGCTGTCGATGTTTTAAGTAAGTAGCCTGTTGCGCCAGCTTCAATAGCCGGATATACTTTCTCATCATCAATAAAACTCGTGACAATAATGATTTTTGCTTCTGGCCAATCTTTGAGGATTGCTTTTGTAGATTCGATCCCGTCCATTTCTTCCATGACTAAATCCATGAGAATCACGTCCGGACGAAGTTCCATGGCTTTTTCGTAGCCTTTTCGTCCATCTTCTGCTTCTCCGATTACTTCGATATCTTCTTGGATAGACAAATAGGAAGAAACCCCTAAACGTACCATTTCATGATCATCGACTAGTAATACTTTTATCATTTTTCCGCCTCCTTTATTAAAGGAACTTTAATTTCTACACTTGTCCCTTGTCCTTTGAAACTAATGATTTTTACTGTCCCACCAATACCTGCTACACGTTCTCTAATATTGTTTAGTCCATAGCTACCGGTTTTTGTTTCATTCATATTGAAGCCAGTACCGTCATCGATCACTCGTAATAAAAGATTATTATCGATTTTATGCAGATACACTTCTAATTCATTTGCTTTTGCATGGCGCAACGTATTTGAAAGTAGTTCTTGAACGATCCGAAAGAGATGATCTTCAATCGAATCAGACAACGTGATATCTTCAATATCCCATTTCAATGCAATTTGTATCTTGTTTTTTAATTCTTTTAATAATTGCTCAATCCCTTGTTTCAAACTTTTTTCTTCAAGATTGACTGGTCGCAAATGTAGTAGCAACGCACGCATTTCAGATTGTGAAGCATTGATGATATCTGCTACCATCCTTAGTTGTTTACGAAACATTTCGGGCGTATCACTTTTTTCTGCTTGTTCCGTCAGAGCAGACATCATCATCATCGCTGCAAATAATTGCTGGGAAACTGAATCATGTAGTTCACGCGCTAAACGATGTCTTTCTAATTCTAAGATTTCTTCTTTTGTTTGTCCATCGACATATTGAGGTCGACTCGTCAATATTTGAAGTTCACTTGACACTTCGATCATTTTTTCTTTGATTTTAGTGATTTCTTTTTCAATTTCTTTCACATATATATCGTCAGATGCACTTGGTAAGGAATCATTTAAAACTTTTGCTTCATAGTTACCGGAAGAAATTGCCCGTAACTGTTCTTCGATTTTCCCATAACGTGCTTTTTGTAAAAGAGAGACAATCAAAAAAACAATTAAACCGACACCTGACGAAATTGCTAGTAAGTGAAAGATCAATGGCACGTATAAAATTCTGGCACTTAATAAAGTACGCCAAAAATGAGTTTGATTACTTGCGTAAAAATAAGTAAAAAAAGAAAATAAAATGACGATAAATGAGGCGATCGAAGCATAAATAGCTAGCATCGGTCGAGAAAGTTTCTCTATCATGCTCGAATCACCTCAATATCCCCAAGTAATGTGTTCGTAATGATTTTTAAACGACGTGGATTTTCATCGTAATCGTTACTATAGATTTTAATCGACTCGTTCTTCAATGCAAATTGTTCTTCTTCAAATTGTACATTTCCCACTAACGTTGCATGTTCGAGACTGATTGCAATCCCTAAAGGAACTAAGATGCGTGTCCGACCGATTCCTTTTCTGACGATAACGATATTATCGTCTTTAGGTAACAAGGTGTTCCCTAAATCGATGATCGTGTCTCCTGAAAGTAGAGAGATATTGATATCATCCCATTCATACACATCATTACCAATTCGCTGGTTACCGAATAATTGTTGTTTTTTTCGTTCATTATTGTGGGACTTCACTTGCTCTGTTTGAACCATAATGATTTGTTTTTTTCGCCAAAAAGCATTTTTGGTTAGATCGATCCCAGAAATCTCTACACCTTTAAGACCAATGAACAAGACAGCAAAGACTGCCATTACCCAAAGCGCAGGACTATTGATCAAACTGAAAAAAATAACTAATCCACCTAGTACAAATTGAAAATTCTGAAATCCCGATCTCGGTGATTTTCGCAAAGCAAGATAGATATTAAAAATACCAAATAAAACTAATAGTAATAATTCAACATTATTTACGATTTGCCAAACTGCAAAGATCAATAATAAGGCTTCTACTACTATAAAAAAGCGCCAAGAGCTATTCATCGCTATTCTCCTTTCCTTTTCATTCTCTTTTTTATCATACCTATTTTTGTTTCGAGATGCTATAGGACTTTAGATGTAACTATCGCTTTCTACAGCAAAAGGCCTGGGACTTTGTGTCATGGTCCCAGACCTTTTTGTATAGACAAACCAATAATTGATTATCTGTGTCTAAATTTCAACTTATGCTTGCGCGACCTTGACGATTTTTACTTGCATATCGCCACCAGGTGTTGAAATCGTTACTTCATCATTTTTATATTTGCCGATCAAAGCTTGTGCAATCGGTGAATCATTTGAGATTTTTCCTGAGAAAGGATCTGCCTCAGCACTTCCCACGATCGTATACTCTTCTTCTTCACCATCTGGTAACTCAATGAACGTCACTGTTTTACCAATAGATACTTCATCCGAATCAACGCCATCATTGTCAATGATCTGTGCAAAACGAATCATATTCTCGATTGTCGTGATACGTCCTTCTACGAAAGCTTGTTCATCTTTAGCTGCTTCATATTCTGAGTTCTCAGATAAATCACCAAAGCCACGGGCGATTTTGATTCGTTCAATGATTTCTCCCCGTTTAACTGTTTTTAATTCTTCTAATTCTTGCTCTAATTTCGCTTTTCCTTCAAGCGTCATAGGATATACTTTTTCTACCATGTATAACTCTTCTCCTTTTTCTATGGAATACCGCAAAAGGTAATCTTTTACGGACTACAGTCCAAAAAAGATTACCATGCTTTTTCTAAAATGTAAATGTTTTTCTAAAAATAAATAAAGTTACAGCCAGCGCTCAATTTTAATTATTTACGTATTTTTGTACTAATTCCATATGCTCTTCATATGTTTTTGCAAAATAAACCTCACCTGTAGAGATATCTGCGACAAAATAATAATAATCATTCTCTGCTGGTTCAACAACAGCTTGGATAGCTGCTTCACTCGGGCTATTGAACGGTCCTGGACCATATCCCTTATTTGTATAAAGATTATATGGTGAATCGACTGCCGTATCTTCATAAGAGACAAATTCCTTGTGTTCACCTAACGCATATAAAATAGAAATATCTGATTGTAATGGCATCCCTATGTCAATCCGATTATAGAAAACTCTGGCAATATTTTTACGATCTGATTCAGATACCCCTTCTTTTTCGATCAATGAAGCAAGTGTCATGATTTCTTGAACCGTATGATTTTGCTGCTTGATCGTTGAGAAGTATGGTTGTAACACGGTATTCGTTTTATCGACCATCTGAATGATCAGATCTTTGAGTGACATATCTTTATAGTAATCATAAGTCGCTGGGAATAAGTAACCTTCTAAGCGATACTTGGTGTTTTCTGCCTTAGCTGCACTTTCTAATAAATCAGGATATTTTTGGGTCAATTCCGTGAAAAAGGCTTCGTTTTTTAGTAGATCTAAAAATTCCTGCTTATCTTTCCCAGTGATTTTTGCTACTCGTTCTGCAATCTGCTCTGCATCAAATCCCTCTGGTATCGTGATCTTCCCATCTGCCACTTCTGTAGGTTCTGAGGTTCCACCTTCTTGGAGCTCTTTACCGATTTCATCTAACGTCATGTTAGGGGCTAATTGGTAGAAGCCTGCCTGAAAGCCAGTCATATTTTTAAATTTTGTATAATAATTAAATACGATACCGCTCTTGATGATATGGTCTTGTTCTAAAATCTCTCCGATTTGCTTATTTGAAGAGCCACTAGGGATTTCGATCGAAACCAATTGTTCATTCTCTGAGTCTAAAGGTTTTAAACCACTATCAATATAGCGATAGACCGTAAAACCAAATACACATCCAATAATTAGCAACGTAAGCGCAATCACTAAAATAATTTTTCCTACGATTTTATCTTCTTTTTTACGTAGGTCTTTTCGCTTACTGACTACATCTGTCGAATCAGTTGCATTCTTTTGTCGTCGTCTCTTCTCATCTGGATGTTGTTTGTTTTCTGACAAAACAACTCCTCCTTACTATCAACTTCATAACTTTATTCATTATACATGAAATTCAGGCGGAGGTGAATTATTTTTAACAATTCTTATGTCAAAATTGTAAGTAGTAAATCGATTATCTTCGGCTTAAAATAGAAAATAAAATGATTCTTATTTACTAAATAACAATAATCTGCTTATTTAAATCACTAAGCTCTTTGACAGGAAGGATTGATGTACATGAACACAAGGAAACATTTAAGAAGAAAACAAGCTTCCCATTTTTCTTTTTCTCAAAAAATCTGCTTATTCATTTTAGTCGTCACTATTGGGATTATCACTTGGGCTACCTATGAAATGGCGCAGTCAAGAGTATCCGCCTCGATTCAAGTGGCAAACGATTCCCTAGATTTGACCAAAGATGAACAGGTCCTTGCCGATCAAATCGACCAATTGTTACAAAAAAATGATTATGTCGGATCTGTCTATATTCGTAAAAACAATCGAGTGATCCTTGAAAAGGGCTACGGATACGCTAACGAAGAAGCACAGCAACCAAATACTCCATCTTTGTATTATCAAATTGGCTCGATCCAAAAAGCAATGACTGCACTACTGATTCTAAAACAAGTTGATATAGGGAAACTTTCTCTAGATACAAAACTGGATAAATTTTATCCCCAAATCAACGGTAGCAATAAAATCACGATCAAAGATTTATTATATATGCGATCAGGATTGAAAAAAACAGCTTCTCCGACCGTACCGATGAATGATCAAGAGGTGATCCAGTTTGCCCTAGACCATCTCGAATATACCAATGATCAAAGTTACAAATATGAACCATTGAATTTCACATTACTAACAGGTATTTTAATGAAATTGACTCATCAGCCATACGAAAAGTTGGTGTATGACCAAATCATCACTCCCTTACAATTAAAACAGACGACCTTCTATGACCAAGTCAAAAACACTTCAGAACACGCAGTCTCTTATCAAATGAGTCCAGACGATGATTATCATCAAGCTTTGACTGAATCTGAAACAGATATACGTAATGAATTAGGAACTGGAAATATCAGTATGTCCGTCTATGACTTGAATGAATTTTTTACAAAAGTATTAAAAGGGCAATTGATTCCAAAAGATTTACTTTTTTCTCTTTGGGGAAAGAATTTGAGTGGACGTCCATATAATGGTGGGGTCTACAGTGGAAGAGATACCATATTTGCTCAAGGAAACATCAATCGTTTCCATGCGGTATTAGCAATGAAAAAAGATACCTCTGATGCAGTTGTACTAGAAAGTAATATCCAAGCCGATAAAAAATATAAAACAACTGCCACCGATCTTAGAGATCAGATTTATAAATTGCTGGGAAATGATGAATAAGGAATGTGTTGACCTGTCATCTGAGATAATTGAATAATAATGGAGAAAACCTTGTATAAGCAATTTGGCTTGATACAAGGTTTTCTCAGTTGTTACTTGGATATAGAAACTTTATGATTTTGTCGTATTTATTTCTGTTGCTAAATATTTTCTCATGCCATCAAGTATGCTGTGTTTAGGTTGATAACCTAGTGCTGAAAGCTTAGTTATATCAGCTAGAGAGTCGTGGATATCTCCTGCTCTTTCCTCTTGGTAATCTAACAGTAATTCAACTTCAAGAATCTGATTGATCGTCTGGATCAATTCAAGTAAAGTTGTACTATTTCCCGTTCCAACATTGAATTGTTGTCCTAATGCTTTTTCTTCTTTCGAAACAAGCAATAAAGCTTGTACGACATCTTCGACATAGACAAAATCTCTTGATTGACTGCCATCGCCGAATAAAGTAAATGACGCTTTTTCACCAGCAAGTTGCTTTTTATAGCGATCCACTAAAATCGAGATCACCCCACTATATGGCGAATTTGGATTTTGATTTGGACCGTATACGTTGAAGAAACGTACCGCAGTTCCGGGCACATCATACAAATGGCAATAATCAAGTACATATTGTTCAGCGGCAAATTTATCAATAGCATAAGGCGTCAACGGTCGAATAACTGACTCTTCTTTTTTAGGTAGTGTTGGTTCATCTCCATAAACAGCTGCAGAAGAGCTAAATACGATACGCTTTAAATTTGGCTGATACTTACGAATCAACTCAAGTAACATCAAGACACTATCAAAATTCACTCGATGAGTTTCCAACGGCCGTTCAACGGAATCAGCAACACTAGCTATAGCAGCTAAATGAAAGATATAGTCAAACTGGTGAGATTGCAAAATCTTTTCCATTTTTTGCTTATCACTGACATCACCTTCAATAAAAGTGATTTTTTTTGTTTGATCTAAATTCTCTCTATTCCCCATTGATAAATCATCAATAACTACAATATCGTTATGATCTCCTAGATGATTTGCCAATGTTGAACCGATAAACCCAGCTCCACCAGTAATTAATATTTTATCCACTTTATTCACTCCAATTATTTATTAAAAAATATAAACCTATTTTACCATGATAAGATATTGAACACTATGCAGTGTAATCGAAAACGTCTCGTAGAAAATAAAATATTTTTTACGAGACGTTTTATGAATGATTTTATACAGAAATTTAGATTAACGTTCTTTTAGTAAAATACGAAAATCTTTATAGCTAGCAATAATTGATCGATGTATAAAAGCAAGATATACAATATAAATAACAACGTATACAACCATGCTTGCGAAAGATGCATTGAATAGTACGTTACTTAAAATAAATAGCACAGTTAATAATGTTTCAATAACATGCTTCCAACCTATTGTTAATCGCAAATCTTTGTATAAGAAAAATTCAGCCAGATTACAACGTAGGGCCAAACTAATTAAAATGAGTAAAACAGTCAAATCTAAATTTCCAACAATGAAAATCACAAATAAAGACGCAAGTAATGTTACTCCTAACGTAATGATATTTACAAATAAAATCGTTTTTTCTTTTCTCAAAGTTTTTAGATACGTATTGATCAGTAATGACATTCTTCCTTCATAAATGACTATTGGGAATAAAATCCCCATAAACCTAAGACTTTCTGCATATTCCGGTAACCATAAACTTAAAATGATTTTTGCAGGAATATAAAATATTAGTAATCCGTACGTTAATGGGACAAATAATCCTCTAAGAATTCGAAACAATTCAGGCAATCTCTCTTTATTCGTCCTTCTTAATAAAGGAAACATAACAATGCCAATGGCATTGATGAACGTCAAAAACATATTTGAAAGGCTTAGTGTGAATGATAACTTACCAAACGTTTCGATTGTCCATTTTTGTTGCACAAAAAAACGGATTGTTCCAATAATCAGCATACTCGCAATATTACTAATCATTAATTTACTACCAATATTGATATTATCTAATATTTCTGGGAATAAAACTCGTAAATTGATTAATTTGACATTTAACATATCTTTAATCAAAGACATTCCCCATAATGTTACCAACAATTTAGAAAGGATATCTAATAAAATCAACCAGAAGAAATTTCTACCACCTAAAGAAAAGTAAATAGCAATAAATAAAACATATAGATATCGATCATTTCTTGATAGTTGTGCATACTCTTTGATTCGATTCGTCGATTGGAAAATATATAAAACAAATGTTTTTATAATCGTCACGACTGACACTATTGCTGTTAAGATAAGTATGACTGATTGCTCAGAATGAGGAAGAAACAACCAGGCCCATATAGCTACAAAGAAAGATAAGAATAGTTCAAAGATCATTAGATACCAAAACTGTGTACCCAAATCTCGTTTATTCAACTGATCATATTCTTCTCCGCCAATTTTTAAGTAGATGCCATCAATCCAACCAAAATGTAGAAAACCTACATAAGACGAATAAAAAACATAAAGTTGCCAATAGCTATATTCAGTAACACCTAAAAGTTTTGGCACAAATAGATTTAATAGCACTGATATTCCTAAAGTAGCAAAATTTGCAGCTACAGTATAGTATAAGTTTTTCATTACGTTTCTTGCTTTATCATTCATTATTAATACCTACTTTGTCATACTATTTAATAAAACCAACTTATATATAGTGCTTGTACCTCTATATTTCTTACAAATTAACCTTAGTAGTATTTAAGCTAATCTATTGAATACTATTAATTATTTAAAGAATATCGTATTGTATGGAACATATGAATTATATGCGCCAGAAACAATAAAAATCAAAATAAATATACAGAAGCTGAACAAAATAAAAGTTATTAAGAATAGAAATTTATTTTTAAAAAGTTTCTCCAATACAATGGGTACGATAAAAATTTCTACTGTTGAAAATATTGTACTGATTCTTCCACCAATTGTTGCTAAAGGTCCGAAACACACTAACAGAATCGTCGATAAGCAATATAAAGACAATATTATATTAAAGTTTTCTGTAAAAACTGTATTGTTGTTTTTTACGAAAATAGTTGCGCCAATCAGTATGACTAATTGCATTATGAATACCGGATTAAAAATCCAACTACCTTGTGCATAGTACCCAGATAAGTAACCATAGTAACGATCTGGAATCATAAACCTAAATAAATTTGGGAAAAAGAAAATGATTCCTACAAATGCGCTAGATGAAATCAGAAATATTTCTTTAGGGACGTTGATCTCTTTAACAATCTGTACGAAAAGATACGCAGGAATAATAAAAATAGAAACAATATGAAATAATGAACCTACTAACGAAAGTAGAATAATATTTCTTAAATTTCTTTTTTTGAACGCTGGTAAAGCCAATAAGAATATGATAGCCACAATAGAAGATCTTATTTGCCCCATATCACGTACTAGAAAAAATCTAGAGTAGTAATAGAGTAGTGCAATTGATGGAACCGGAAAATAATTATTAAGTGCATAAGCGAGCAATAACATGCTTATTATAGAAAATAATAAGATAAAAGTTGAAAAATTCATTCCTAGCTCACGTACGATATAATTTAATAAAAGATATCCAGGTTCTGCATCAATACTACCATCGAATATTTTATCCCAATTAATTAACCTATCAAAAAAATTGTTATAGGAAGAAAAATCATATCCCGTAGAAAATCTAAAACCTGCTAAACACGTTAAAAATACGATACCAGCATAAAAAAATATTTTTTTTCTAGTAAAATATTCCAAAACTGACAATACCGCTAGCAGTGCGAATGTTCCTACATAAATGTACAATGCTGTTCTCCTTATATATAGATTATTTTAATGATATTAGTTAAAGCTTTTGCAATCTCTAATTGTTCTCTATACCATTTTTTTGTCGTATTTTTCTTAAAACAAACAATTAAAATTTCATCTGGTTTAAACGACACAGGCTCAATAATATGATTCAAATTTGAATAAATATTTGTATCATCATGCTTGGAAATTTTATTTTTATCAATGGTATTATTTTCTTCTAAAACCAAAAATTTATTTTCAGATGTGCCATTCAATAGTGAATTGATAATATTTAGTTTTTCTTCTACTGTTGATAAGTCTAAGGAATTGATATCAATCGCTTGAACATCATTTCCCAGTGTGAATTTTTGCGTGATAACTTTGGTTCTGTACTCTTTCCAACTTACTAAAAGAGTTCCTAGACCCAATGTAATAACTATCATTACTAATACTAATAAAATGATTTTTTTTGTACTAATTCCTTCACTCACTTGTGCTGGCAATGTTTTATTAAATTGGATATCTTTGTTGATATAATAGAACGTTTTATTATCAAAAAATGGTAACTCGTTATTAGTCATTTCCTTTTGCAATAATTCAGATATTTGTTTTTGTTCTTGCTCTGGGACATCATCTGTAAACTGAACATCAATCGTATTTTGGATATCATTGTATCCTACACTTAATTTTTCAAGTGTCTCATCTGAAAATTGATTTTTTTCCTGTAAACTAGTTAAAAATACTTGTTTTACAGCCCCTGAAGCAGTCATGATGTTACCTTGGCTATTTTCTAAAATAAATGAGAATAATGGACGATTTATTTGATTATTATTTTCAATCTTACTTTGAGAATAATTTGAATAGAAGAATAACCCACCTACAAGAAGTAAACTTACTATAAATGAAACAACATATACTTTTAAATGATCTCTAAAAAAAGAATATATATCTTTAGGCGACAGACTATTATTGGACATGTATTTTCCTCCATTTATTACCGGTATTTTTTATTCACTCTGCTTTTTGTAAAGTATAAGATATCAGCTAGAAAAGAATGCAAAACTGTATAAGAGTTCCAAGATGTCAACACAGCCATTGGTTTATCTTCTTCGATAATCTTTAATCTTGTTTCTAATTCCTTTAATAAAGCTTTCAATGTTTTTATTTTATACTCTTTATTTGGCACATCAACTCGTTGAACAAAATTCAAATTTGATTCTGTTAGAATTTTTAATAACTCCAGTTTTCCTAAACGTATATTTTTCTTAGTTTCTGCAGTTTTTTCTGTTTCTTCATTTTCAATTTGCATGGCACTACTTCCATGTTTTCGCCATAATCCTGTTTTTTCATCTAGTAGATATAACTTGTCTGTTAAAACACCTGTAGACCACATCGCCATATCATGAACTGGATAAAGTGATGTTTCGAGAAACTCATCGAAAGTCGGAATAAAGTCTTTTTGAAAAGCATAAACCCATCCTGGTCGATTTAAAAATACATTTTTTTTAGAAAAATAAATATAATCATTTGGTTTTTTTGTCGGTATCTTTCTCTTTTCACATGGATAAGAGACACCATTTTCTTCAAGTAGCTCATCATAATTAGAAACTAGTACTTTTATATTTTCCGGGTCCGACATAATCTTTTCAGACATATGTTTAATTTTGTGCGGGTACCAAATATCATCTTGGTCACTAAAAAAAATCACATCCCCCTTTGCTTGGTGAATCAAGCGGATGAAATTTTCTCTCCAACCGATGTTTACCTCATTGATCAACAACTGCCATCCAGATAATTGGTTTTCTTCTATAAAATTAGTTACGATCTCAACCGTGCGATCGGTTGAACCATCATCACATAATAATACTTCATCAGGCATACGTTCTTGATTTTTGATTGATTCTAATTGTTCAATGATATTTTTTTCACCATTATAAGTCGGCATAATCACTGAAACTGTAAAAGATTTATCTCTCATATTTATATTACCTACTTTTCTTTCTTATGTCTTTTTATTTTATAGTGATCTCCTTTTTGCTTTTCTAAAGGTGGCAATTGCATGTAATCTCCATATAGACTCTCTAAATAAACTTTGTAATTTTTTGGGATCGATAACTTCGTGTCTTCAAACTCTACATAGACAGCTTCAGAAAAAGTACTAGATGGCAAAAATTCTCTCACTCCATAAATTGTTGATACACTTACTCCTTTTAAACTAGAATCAATCTGTCGCTCATTCGTAATTTTAGCGAGTTGATCCATCTTCCTAGCAAAGTGATTCGCACCCTTACGTCTAGCATACTTAGCAATCATTTTTTTGATAAAAATAAATTTTTCTTCTGGTTTAAACTTTTTCTTACTCTCTGCACCTCTAAAAACATCTAATAACTTCATTCTTTTTACTAAAAATTTCTGGCTAAAAGTTTTTTCTGGTACAGAATCAATCGGAAAAATATCTAAAAATAATCCATGCTGGGCAACTCGATAATCATCATCGATATACGTTCGTGTATCGTTTATTTTTGTAAAAGCATATTCCCATTTATTATCGATTTCTAAAGCTTTTAATTCTAGAAAGTCTGGCAATTTATGTGCTAAGCTGATAAGTTTATTGTAATCTTTTCTTGGCATAATGATGTCTGCATCATCATCCCATGGAATAAAACCTTTATGTCTAATGGCCCCTAGTAAGGTTCCTCCAGCTAAAAAATATGTCATATCGTGTTCTTGACAAAACTGATCAAAAAATTTTAATAAATCTAGCAAACCTTCATGGATTTCTTTTGTACTTAAATAATCAGACATTGCTTACTCCCTCTAATAAACCTTATATACCTTTAACATTTGTTGTAATGTATGGCTAACATCATATTCCATTAATTCTTGTGTTATTTCATTATTCAAAGGCTGACTTAAAATTGCTTCACACCAAGTTGCCTTAGCTTCATCAAGACTAATAAAAGTAACGTTTGGAGTCAATTTCGTGTCTGGAGAAATCGTACTCGATAATACGAGTTTTTTTCTACTTGCCTGAGCCTCTAAGCCGACCATTGGAAGACCTTCGTACAAAGATGTCATACAAAATACATCCATAGCTTGAAACAACTCTGGAATGTCATTTCTTTCACCTAGCAAGTACACATTTTTTGATAGGCTCAATTCAGTTATTTGTTTCTCTAAACTTTTTTGCAACGAACCCGCTCCAACAATCAACAATTTTGCATCTGGTTTCTTTTGTAATAGTTCGCTAACGATATCAATGAGATAGGTTTGATTTTTTTGCTTTTCGAGACGTCCAATATTCCCGATAACAAAATCATTTGGGGAAAGTCCCAGCTCCGCTCTTTTCTCCGCACGTACATCTTCATCCGTCTTATACAATGATAAATCAATACCATTATGAATAATCTCATAATGATGACCTTGAAATAAGCTATCTCCAGCTTCTTTACTAACAGCTAAAAAATCAGTTGCTTCTTTAATAAGTAAATGATGTAAATATTTCCTTAGTAAATTCATTAAAAAATTAGACGATTTTCCGTCACTAGTGGCATGACTATGTGCTATTCGTTGTGTTATTCCTCGTTTTCTAGCTAATAACAGGTTGATGCCTCCGCCAAAATACACTTCATTATGAACGATATCGAAATGCTGTTCTGCTAAAAGTTTTCTAACCTCAAACCAATACTTTATGATGTTTTTTTTGGGATTAGTCACTACAAATATTCTTCCACCCAGTTTTTTTATCTCTTCATGATAATCTGTCACATGTGCAAAATCATCATAAATCAAAAAATCGAACTGTACTTTATGACGGTCGATTCTTCTATATAGATTCATCATGAAGGATTCGGCTCCACCTTTGCCCATTCTCCCCTGAAAATGTAACACTCTTTTCACTTTGTTCACTTAATCACCTATTTTTCTATATTTAATACTCTATAACGGTTAAAAGTATAGAATTATTTTGAGATACTTTCTGATAAGATATCCAAAGTATTCTTAAATCCATCTTTTGCATCAAAAAATGCTTTCCATCCTAAAGCACTCAGCTTTTCGCTATTCAAACTGGAGTTATTCATAGGATTGAATTGTTTTGCTTCACCTGCAGTAGGCAAATCAAACTCCAAATCAACATTCCCAATTTCCGCAATCGTTTTAGCCATCTCTGCAATACTGATAATTGAACATGGATTGGATATATTGTAGGCTTCTCCAGGATTTCCTTTAACAAGTGCATATAGCATGGCAGTAGCACAATCCAGACTATACGTATAGGATCTTATTTGGCTACCTGTGCTTTTCATAATAATTTTTTTACCTTTCAAAGCATCTAAAACAAATGCTGAGGAAACACGTTTATCTTCTTGTTTTGCTGAAGGACCATAAATATGTCCTGGACGAACAATTACACTCTTGACTGAGTATTCTTTTAAATAACTAACACATAATGTTTCAGCTGCACGTTTCCCCATAGAATAAGAAGATCGTGGATTCAATAGGTCAATATAACCATAATCAGTTTCAAGTAAAGGTCTATCTGTACTAAATTCTCCGTAGACTTCACTTGATGATACATATAACAGTCTATCAACTTGTTCTTTCTTTGAAAATTCCAATAATGAATTTAGCCCAAAAATATTGCCTTGCATTGTCTCTACAGGTTTTTCTGAATAAAGTTCAGGACTCGCATGACTCGCGCCATGAATAATATAATCTACTTTATTAGTAAAAGTGAACTCTTTCGTCGCATCATACAATACTGGTACAATGCATTTACTTGCCGAATAAGTAGAAAAACGTGTTTTTAATCTTTCGATATTTCTTCCAAGAGTATATACTGTCATCTGCAAATCAAGTTCTTGATTAGCGATAATTAATAAATCGACCACCGCAGAACAAATCAATCCGCTTGCTCCTGTGATCATGACAGATTTATCTTTGAATTTTTGAAATATATCAGTAGTTTCTTGAACACACATTTTTAGATTTGAAAGATAAGTTTCGTTTTCTAATAGATTCATTTTCTTACCTTCCTTACTTGATCCAGTCATCATTTGTTGAATTCAATAATGCTTTAAAAATTTCTAAATCTTCTAAAGTAGTGATTTTTAAATTTTTCTCTGATCCAGGTGAAAAGTAAGATTTTTTTCCTAAAACTTGCATCAACTGACATGAAGCTGCCATATCATTAATTCCTTTTTCTTCTGCTAATTGGTAGGTTTCGATAATTTCACCCAATTGATACGTGTGCGGTGTTTGTGTACGAACTAAAAGATCTCGATTCAATGAATTTACTGAACTTGTCTCTCCTTTTTCTTCTAATGTGAAAACAACTTCTGTACAAGGAATAACAGCTACAGCATTTCCATTTTCTTTATAAACTGCAATACTCTCACTGATGATTTTTTCACTGACCATAGGTCGATTACCATCATGGATCAATACAACATCATCTTTTGCTCTTTTTTTGTAGATTTCTTTCAATCCATTATAAATTGATTCTTGTCCAGAATTACCACCTTCAACAATATACTTTAGTTTTGTGATATTGAATTGCTTAGCATAAGCAGTCAGCATTTCTTCCCAACCTTTTAAAATAACCACACAAATTTCATCAATCTCTGGATGTTCTTCAAAAGCTTTCAGTGTATAAACTAGGATTGGAATATTATTCACATGGATGAATTGCTTTGGAATATCTTGTCCTGTTCTAGTTCCAGTACCTGAAGCAGTTAATAAAGCAATATTCATAAAATGTTTTTCTCCTTTTTGTGATCTTAACTAACTGTAAGAACTTAATATTTTCTTTTTAATAAAGCGATTAATCGCGGGCTAATTCGCTGGATCTTATTTGCAAAAATAATAGTATGATAAGCGATTGTACTTGGTAGGTTGAAATAAAACTTTGTCAATTTTTTAATGATCGAATCAGTACACGCAATCGAGCGCGCTTCTCTTATTACATCACTATTTAAAATTTCTTTTATTGCATGTCTCTTTTCAATATTAGTTAACTGATACGTTTCAGCAATCGATAAAAGAACTGACGTTGTTCCTTTTAATAAAAGGGAAGCCATTCCTGCTTTATTATTATTATTTGTCACTTCATTTGCTCGTAAATAAAAGTCTTCAAATGTTTGAAACTTATTTTTATTATATTTATTTGTTATTCCTTTGCCACCTTGGAATTCATAGGTATAAACAATACTAGGATTCATTAGGACCTCATCACAGTATTCAAAATAATCTAAATTAAAAATTCGATCTTCACAACTACTATAATTTTTGAATCGAACACTATATTTTTCTAACAAATCTTTACGGTAGCATTTATTCCAAACAACATACATCAGTTGCTGATTCATCAATGTGTACATGTCTTGCAAAAATTCTTCTCGTTTCGTATATCGATGTTCGGTGACCTGATTTATCTTTTCAGAGATTACTTTTTCATCATCAATAGTTCGAAATATGAAGGAACTCACAATCAAATCAGCATTCGGTTGTTTTTTCAAAAGTTGTTCATATTCTTTTAATACTGCTCGATTCGGAGTGTCATCTGCATCAAAAAAGAGGATGTATTCCCCCCTCGCACGATTGAGCCCCTCATTACGTGCAAATCCTGGTCCTTGGTTTTTAGTTGTCACCCATTGAAACTTAGGATTTTTGTCGACTAATTGATGGATTAACTGTTCTGTTTTATCCGTAGAGCCATCATTCACTAATATCACTTCATAATCATTAAATTCTAACGATTGCAATCTATTAATCGAACGCTCGATTGTATCTTCGGCATTATAGACAGGAACGATAATACTGAAAATCGGTTTTTTCATTTTTCAGCTCCTCCAACTCAACTATAAATTTTTTCTCGGGGAAAATCTATTTCTTTTAATGAGCTGGCATTTTCATCCTCTTCTAATCCTTGGGAAGACATTTTATCAAAAAGGATCTTGATCGTTTGCAATAAGATCTTTAGATCCATCATTAACGAATATTTTTTGATATACAACAAATCAAAGCGTAACTTGCTGTTATAGTCAGAAACATATTTCCCATATACTTGGGCATAGCCGGTGATGCCTGCACGGACATTATGTCTCAAATAATAATAAGGATTTTCTGCATTGAATTGATCCACAAAGAAAGGTCTTTCTGGGCGTGGACCGACGATCGACATATCGCCTTTTAACACATTAAAAATCTGTGGCAATTCATCAAAACGTACAGCACGGATAAATTTACCGACTGGTGTTACTCGAGCATCATTACTTTTCGCTAAGACAGGTCCTGATTTTGCTTCCGCTGTCGCTGTCATTGACCGGAATTTATAGATTGAAAATTCTTTTTGATTTTTAGTGATACGGACTTGTTTATAGATCACTGGTCCTGGTGAAGTCACTTTGACTAGTATTGCTGTAAGCAACATGAAAGGTGATGCAAGGATCAGTAAGATAAAGGAAATGATAATGTCGAATAAGCGTTTGAACAATTCATCTTCTGGTTGTATCTTGAAACCAGAAGCTTCAATGATACTTTCATCTTCAAAGTTCATAATGTTTGGATTGATCATTGTTAAATTCTCAAAAGTCGTATTCAAAAATAATTTTTTTTCCTTCTTAGTAACTAATTGATAAATCTTGATTTTTTCATTTTCTTCAATATGTGATGACAAGTAGACGATATCGATCGTATCGATCATCTTCTTGATGTTTTCATAATAGTTATCGATAACGACCGCTTCAACTTTATGTTTATTATTTTTTTTAGATTGGAAATTTTGGATTGCTGGAGCAACATCTTTTTCAAGTCCAACGATCACTACTTTCTTGTCTCTACTGACTTTCAAATATAATTTGTAGACCAAGATACGGTATAAGCTCAGTAAAACTGTTCCTACTACCAAAGATAAAAGAATAACTGCCCGTGGAAAGGCAAACCATCGACCAGCGAAAGTCACCACCATTACACCTAAAGACATCAATACTTGCCCTATTACAGTCACAAATATAATGTCACTGATCATCCGATTATAGAAGACGTATGCCCCTAATAAAATATTCAAGACGATAAAGATGATAGATATAAACACTGCAGAATGTTGAAAGGTCTCAAAATTCCGTGTGGGAATTTCTCCTTGAAATTTCAATAAGAAACTTATATATATCGCTGCATTGTAAACTAAGACATCCAGCATGATAATGAATATCCGACGAGCAGCATTCCATTCTCCATTTTTATTCATGTATACACTCCTAACCACAAAATAATACCTCTATCATCTTACCATAGCACACTTTAAAAACATAGTGAATAACCAAATTGTAACCTAAATTCAAAGTTTCTCTTAGTTGCTTTAGCAACATTGTTGTGTCAAAAACAGTCCCCATAAAATATGCCTTCAACAAGACTTGATGAGGCATCAAGTTTTGTTGAAGGCATAGCATAATATGCAAGAATCATTCTGGTCGTAATGAAAAATCGCCAATTCCTTGTTTGGTCAAATTGTCATTATAGAAAGGATCATGTGCGATATATTTTGGCCATTTATCTTGCATTTTTTTGATTTCACCCGCAAAGCGTTTCTGCTTTTCTGGCGTATCTTCGTACCCGCGAGATTTTGACTCAAAGTGATATAGTTCAACCTGATGAGCATACACATTGTTTCTGCCCAGTTCATAGACTTTAAGACATAAGTCTACATCATTGAAAGCAACTTGTAATGTCTCATCGAAGCCACCCACCGCTTTGAAATCATCCGCTTTGACCATCATACAAGCGGCGGTCACTGCTAAATAATCGACGTCGATCACTAATCGTCCGAAATAGCCACAATGTGTGCGGTCATAATTATTCAACGCGTGACCAGCGACGCCACCGATGCCAACGAGTACACCCGCATGTTGCGTCGTATCATCTGGATAGTAAAGTTTTGCACCCACACAGCCAATTGAATCAAACTGAGCATATGAGACCATCGTTGTCATCCAATTAGGAGCGATCACTTCCGTATCATTGTTCAAGAATAAATAATACTTTCCACTAGCTTTTTCAGCAGCAAGGTTATTGATACGGGAATAGTTGAATGGGATATCGATCAATTCGACAATAAAGCGTTCTTTTAGTTGTTCCTTATATGAGTCGAAAAGATTTTGCATCTTCGGATCAGTACTACCATTATCAGCTACAATGATCTCGTAGTTAGGATAAGTCGTTTTTTCGATGATCGAATCAATACACATTTTCAAATCGTCATACCCATTTTTGGTTGGGATGATGACGCTGACTAGCTCCTCTTGTAAGACGTCATAGTTGATCTCATAAAATCCTGAGATTCTACCTGGTCGCACTTGCCCTTTGATATTTCTACGAGCCAACGCATCGGTCAAAGCTTTCACACCAGAATCGTAAATATAACTTTTAGCTTCTCCACTACTAGCTGTTGATCCTGGAATCGTACGCCAATGGTAAAGGACACGGTCGATATGATAAATATGATCTGCTGGGATCTTTTCGGTAAAACGAAGAACTAGGTCATAATCTTGTGAACCTTCATAGCCTTTTCGGAACCCACCTAGTTCTTTGACAATACTTAATCGATAGACGCCTAAATGAGAAATATAGTTATTTCCCATCAAAGTATTGGGTGACCAGTCTGCTTTAAAATGAGGATCGAAGCGATTGCCATCAGCATCGATCTTATCTTCATCACTATAGATCAAATCAAGTTCTGGCCGATCATTCAAGACATTGACTACTTCAAACAATGCATTGACAGGAAGTTCGTCGTCATTATCAAGTAATGCCATGAATTCCCCTTCAGCGATCTCAAGTGCAGAGTTCGTGGCTAAACTGATATGCCCGTTTTCTTCACGAAAGACAACTTTGATCCGTGGGTCTTTTTGCTGATAACGTTCTAAACATTTATGGATTTTAGGATCGGTAGAGGCATCATCACTGATACATAATTCCCAATGGTCATATGTTTGAGCAATCACAGAATCGATACATTTTTCTAGCCATTTGATTTCTACGTTATAAACTGGCATCACGACAGAAATCAACGGGCGATAGGCAAAGGCTTGCGCTTTTGTTTTTTGTGCTGCAACGTCGATTTGTTCATGCTTAGCGATCCATTGTGCATAGTCGATCGAACCTGGTTTCAATTCCATTTTCACACGACGTACAGCCTTTTTTAGGCCATGCGTTCGAGCATAGTTCAACCCTTTTTTCAACAATCGTTTTTTCTTTTCCAAACTCGACTCGATGCCATCATCATAAGGATAGCGTCCATTCAATTTGACGGCTATTCCATTTTGATGATCTTTCGTTTGAAAATCTAAAATTGCTTTTCCCTTCATCTTTCCAGATAATCGAAGATTAAAACCACTTTGCGTTTTTACATCCAAATCATAGAGATGATTGATATCTAAACGTACGACTGGTGTATTTTTTTCTATAATATTTTCTTTTTCAACTTGGATCGTCGGTATTTCTTTCGTTACTTCATCGATTGCCCAACCAACGATCAATAAATCGCCGGTCGCCCGCTCACGAGTGATTTTATCGATAAATACAGCAATTTCTTTTTTTTGCACTGGTTTGGTACTCCTTTACCTAATAAGTTATTTATATTTCAACTAGCCAAGACTGCCCATTTTCTGCAATCAATTCGATCAAAAATGATTTTTCTTGTTCACACGCTATCTGGATCTCAAAACCAGCTTTTGTGTGGGGAGGAAGTTTTTCGGCTTCATTCACTTCGGCTCGCTCAATCTGCTGAACCTCGAAGAATGGTGATTGATCTACAGACAACTTATATGATAAAGGTTTACGTTCCGCATTTGAAATTCCCCATCCAATGATTTTGAGTAATTTTGTTTCTGGATCCCAATTTTTTTCATCGATACAAAGAGAAAGATCTTTGGCTTGGATTTTCTTTGCCGTTTCTTTTGGTCTCCCTAATCGTCCTTTTGGCTTTATTGCCCAATTGTTAGGCTGCAACAAGTCAAAATATCGACCAGTCGTAGTCTTTAAGACTTTCGTCAGCTCTTCATTCTCTATTTGTAAGTGCTGGTTTTCTTTTGTTAATCTCTCGTTTTCAGCAGATAGTTCTTTTTGAACAGCAGCCATAGGTTTGATTTCTCTAAGGACTTCAGCCATCGTTGCTGGTAATTCACCAATGAATCGATAATGGCAAGAGATTTTGATCGTTTCTCCACTTATATCGGTCAATTCTAGTCTTGGTGTTTCTGATCCATCAAAGATATAACAGTCTGTCGCTGTTTTGATGACCGCATTCGATGCGATAAAATCAAGCTTTACTCCGTCTACTTCAACACTGAACTCAAGGTAACTTGGTTGCTTTTCAAATTGAAAAATAAAACTTGCCGGTTCTTCTGTCAGTGGAAAAGTCAATACTTGGTTTTCTCCCGTATAATTATTGAACGGGATCTGTAATATTTCTTCTTGCGTACTCTTTTTGATGATTTCCATCATTTTGACATAATTTGAATTTTGCGGTGAATTGATTTTAGCTTCCACATTTGGGTGTTTTTTCAATGAAAAGAAGTACTGATACACTTCGCCAAATGGGCGCATTTTGAAATCATAACGAACTGCTTCTGGTAAGTCAGTATATGCTGACTTCAATTCAGTGTCCCCTACTGCTAGATATAAATAATCTTCAATGTTGATGTGCAGATCAGCGTTTGCAAATACTTTTTGAAAGCCTTCGTGGGTATAAAATGAATTATGTGTTTCATCTAGTAGCCCAAACGAAGCCCACGGCAATTCGTTATTAAAGAGGTGGATCAATACAGAGTTATGCACGAGATTAGGAAAAGTAATCAAAATCTCGCCTTCTTCATTTAGAAACTCTCTGACTTTTTTTAATGTCTTCAAAGGATCCACTAAATGTTCCAAGACATCAGCAAATAATATATAATCAAACGTTTGACCAGCATAATATTTTGCCCATTCAAAACTTTCAATATCGCCATAAAAACCATCTTGTGCAATTTCATTGACGTAATCAAATAGTTCTTTGTCCAGTTCAACGATGCTTACTTCACAGTTTTTTGCACCGATCAAATGTTTCGTCATGCGTCCATTGCCTGGACCAAATTCCAAGACTTTACTTCCCGGTTTGATTTGTCCGACAATCTTACCTACGCTACTTTGTTCATCTAAGTCCATCTCGAAATCATACTTCATTGTTTTGATCTCCTTCTTTCCACTGGTGATCCAAGACCACGATCCCTTCACCAATATAAGAACCTGTCACAAATAAGTTCATATACTTCGTCTTATAAACTAATGGAACAGTGGCATTTTCTTCAAAAACCGCCACATCGAAATAGTATTCACCAGCAAGTAAGCCTAACTTCTTATACTTGAGATAAAAGACATTTTTTCCTTTTTCCCAAGGAATCGTGATATCGTCCAGTAAGGTATTCAAGCCACAGACATAGAAATTATCGACCGTTCGCAGAGCAATCCCTAACACAGGTTTCTTGATGGTATCATCTTTTACTTCATAAGTAACCTTGACATAAAGATCTTCCCCTTGTTCTAACATATCGATTGGTTGCTTGTTTTCATCTAGTAACTCAGCACTTAACACATCGACGATATCTGGGGCAGCAAAACGCTCCACTTGATTTTTGTTACGATCCACTGTTTTTACTGATTTTTTCTTTAAGAAGTTTTCGTAATTGGTTGTCACATCCATCGTGTCACCAAATTCTACGACTTCACCATTTTTTAACCAGTAAGAGCGATCGCAGAAACGACGGATCGAACTGATATCATGGGAAACAAATAAAATCGTCTTTCCAGAATTTTTGATTTCTGTAAATTTTTCCATACATTTCAATTGGAACTCTAAGTCTCCAACTGCGAGTGCTTCATCAACGATCAGAATATCTGGATTGACGTTGATCGCTACCGCAAAAGCTAAGCGAACGAACATCCCACTTGAGTAAGTTTTGACTGGTTGATAAACGTGGTCTCCGATATCTGCGAAATCAATGATGTCATCCACCATCGCATCGACTTCTTCACGGGAAAAGCCAAGAACCATTCCATTTAAATAAATATTTTCATACCCAGAATATTCTGGATTAAAACCTGAACCCAATTCAAGTAAGGCAGAAATCTTTCCTTCGATCTCCATGGTTCCACTTGTTGGAGTCAAAACGCCTGTAATGATTTTGAGCATCGTCGATTTACCAGAACCATTTTCACCGACAAAACCAATCATTTCACCTTTTTTGATCTCTACATCAATATTTTTCAATGCATAGAACACATCGTGATACGATTTCTTGAAAGGATTCAAAGCTTCTCTAAAACGATCCGTCGGTTTCGCATACATATTGTATGATTTAGTGATGTTGTTTAATTTAATTGCGTATTCTGTCATAACTATACTCCTTACAGCACATCTGAAAAATGTGGTTTCAATCTACGGAACACTAAGGAACCGATTACGAACATGATTAATGTAACTACCCAAAAATAGATTGTATAAGTACCATGTTCCCAGAACCAAGCTTGACTTAAAAATGATTCACGGTAACCTTGAACAACATAATACAGTGGGTTTAATTTTAGAATCTTTATGATTGCTGGATTAAATTGACTAGGACTCCAAAGAATCGGCAATGTCCACATAATCAGCTGTAGCAAAATTGTGATAAATTGCATGATATCTGGTATAAAAGGTTGAATCGATGCGGTCAACCACGTCAATCCGGTCAAAAAGGCAACCATACAAAATAGATAATAAATCAATTGTAAAGACATGACCGTTGGAAAAATACCATGTCCCATTGTTACGACTAATCCAATCAAAATAAAGAACATATGTGAGTACAAGTTTGAAAGGATTTTAGTTGTTGGTAAGATACGGATATTGAATACCACTTTTTTCACTAAATAGGTGTATTCCCGGAAAACAAGTGTTGTAGAGGTAAATGCATCTGAGAAAAAGAACCATGGGACCATCCCTGTGATCAGATAGACGATAAACGGATACTTCCCGTCAGTCATTGCCGCTTTCAAGCCGAAGCCAAAGACTAACCAGTAAATGAGAACCGTAAACACGGGATTGATGAACGCCCATAAAATCCCTAAAAATGAACCCGCAAAACGCGATTTAAAATCGTTTAACGAGAATTGAAGTAATAGCTTTCGATTTTGATAGATATCCTTCATAAATAAAAACAAATCTTTCAACATTTGTGTTCCTCCAAGCAGTTTCAATTAATTACAGTCAACAGCCATTTTACCACATATTGAGCCAAGGACTGCGATATTCGTTGTTTCTTAATTTTCTATTAAGCAAACTTTTTGTCAACGTTACTATTTTACAAAAGATGATACTTAATTGCAATGAAGCAAAAAACGTGGGCCTGCCAAAAAAGGCTTACCCACGTTTTTATTTTTTTGTTTGAGGTTGGAACAGAAGTGTTTAGCCTTATTTCCAAAGTGCTTGCTCCTGTTTCCACCATTTATTCGATTCTAAGGTGACAGACAAAATAATTGTTGCTGTTGTCTCACACCCCTTATTTTCAAATTCAGTGATAGCGTGCAAGTCTTGAAGTTGACAGTTGATTTTCCTCTTGTATTTTTATTTGCTTACCTGGTGGTTGATCGTAACGATGACTTGCCATCGCTAACAACAAGTAGCCGATAGGTACCCAAGGGAAAGAAGTCAATGTATCTTCCATAAACGATTGGATCATTACTGCCATGAATGCCCATAAGAACGTAAGCTGTCCATTCGAATAATCAGCTTTCAGTGTTAGTCTTCCAACAAAAACAAGTAATAAAATCCCTACAATTGCGATTCCTATCAATCCATATAAATTCAAAATAGAGTTATAACTATTGTGATTACCTAAAACCTCATCCCCACGAAAATATAGAAAAGGTTTCATTCCAACCAGTAGTTGCTCCGTACTCTCGGAAATCGTTTGATAAAATTTCAGCCATATGCCCTCTCTTCCAGTGAAGAGATTGATCTCTTCAGAAGTGGCAGCTAAATAGGATATCGGTAGCGCCAAGCTAAAAATAGCTAAATAGCCGATAAAAGGTGCACGAATAAATTTAAAGAATCTTTTAGGCCAGATATCCAATAAAGCAAAAATGATGATCGCAATCAATGCCGAGCGTGATTGACATACCCAGATCCCTAAAAATGCAGCAATGATCGCTGGTATCCCAAGAATCCGAATATACCAACGTTCAAATGAACTGGCGAAACCACTGATCAGTAGTCCAAGCATCATCAACGAGCTACCGATCGTATTTGTATTGATCCAAATATCGGATAATTTATTATCTTGGTTCCATATACTTTGTCCTTCAGGTACTTGAATCTCTGTAAATACTCGATATACCGTAACAGCAAGGAAAAATGAGAAGACAAGCAAATAAATTCCCCGATCTACTTTGTCAAATCCGATCCACTTTACACTCAATCCAATCAGAATCAAGATCGGGATCAACAGATTACCTGCCAAAGAACCTTCTCGTATTCCACTGAAATACGTATAGAAACAGAAGATTACAACTGCTACTCCTAGATAAAAAAAGTCAAATCCTCTTGCTTTATAGATATTCAGTCCTGTTAAAACAAAGACACCAAACGTGACGAATTGTGCGCTATGCTCATATAAAAATAAAGTAGTTGGTGTTCCTATACCGATCGTCCAGACAGAAAAAAGGGCGATCAGCATCAACAACAAAATCCCAGTACTCATTTTATTTATGAATTTTTCGACAAATGTTTGAATGGTTTCCACCTCCTCTTCTAAATAATACTTTTTAAGAATGGATGATTGGATCAGCGTAACCAATAAGGTCTCTGGCTAATCCAATATCCCCCTTTTTTTGCACACATCTTCTTCAAACTATATGTTTTTTATTGACCTGTTGATTGTGTTTGCCAAATAGCATAGTTTGGATAGGCAACTTCATAGATCATGTGCCCATCGTCGTCTGGTCCATATAATTTAGTGAACTGCGCTTCATTGCGCTGGTTATAGTCATCTAAAGGACGCTTGGTTACGACATATTTGATGCCTAACTTTTCCGCATCATCAAAATTCAGAGTCACTGAGAACATGTCTGGACGATCTAGCTTGAAGGCTGTATCTTCTTTGGCAATAAAAGCTCTAGTATGGGCATAACGATTGTAGAAACGCTCATATTCGCCTTCTGGATCAATCAATTGCCATGCAGCTTTGTCTGGATAAAAGCGGACCGTATTGAATGCCTTTACCCCTAAAGCCGGTGTGAAATTATAGAGCTCATCTTCGGTCAACCATACTTGACCAGGATCTTGTTGATCGATTTTTTGGATTTCCTTGGCTAACGTTTTTTCAAAAATCGCGCCTGTTCCTTGGACGACTGGATTCACAAAGAAACCAGAAGCAATGATCAATGCACTAAATGAAAGGTAGAAAAGTACACGTTGTCGAAACAGTACAAATGCTAAAAGGAGTGTTCCCAATACAATTACACTGATCAGCTCAAGGTCTGAGAAATACCCTTCCATCTTGGAACCTTGTAACGCATAGTAATAGATTCCTGCATTAGCAATCAATAAGACGAATTTATACCATGTAGGGATGACATCGTGTTTCCAAATATATGCGATAAACCAAATCGATAGTAGGAATGCCGCAAAACTAAAAGTCAAGATTGCACGAAACGGTGGGACAAATGATAACAACGTCAATTGAGCCATCGTTCTAGACAAGCCAACGGTGATCCAAAAAATCGCGAAGAGACAAAAGAGCATTAAGATCCAACCAATGATTTTTTGATCGTCGTCTTTTTTCCCAAACAAGACAAATGGACTTGCTAAAAAGACAGTTGGGAAGAAATGGTAAAATAATGCTACTTCTGAATTATTTGAGAAACTGATATCCTCGAATGGGATTTTCCAGTTCGTTAAGAAATAGAAAAATTCACTAAATTTCCATTTACCACCTGTACTTACTCGATTCCCAGGATACAACGTATTCAAAGAGGCGAGTAACGCATCTTTAGAAATTGACCAAAAATGCCACATGACAATACCAATAAACAACAACGCAGCAGTAATCAATACAGCGTCAAACCAATCCCATTGTATTTTTTTGCGGTAATAGATCAGTAAACCGACAAAATAAAAAACTAATAGATAGGCGAGCATCACTTGATGGGCCGGATAGATGACTAAGATAAATCCGAGACCGAATATGACTACTAGTAACATCATCAATGCACGCAGCCACTTTTTTTCATGTTGATAAAAATAATGATAAAAGGCGACCATTAAACCAATCGTAAAGAAGATCAAATCGCCAACGTGTTGCATGAACCACCATTGAACAGCTGGTGAGAAGGTCAATGCAAATGAACCAATCAACGAAAGTGGTTTGTTTCGTTTCGTCAAGATCATCAGGAGTTCAAATCCTAACAAAACCATGACTACCAGTTTCATTGCCCAATAAAAAGATAACCCTCGATCCCTTCCTAAAAAGAAGAATCCCCAGTTAAATGGTTTACCGATAACAGTGATATCTTTCACTGGTGAATTGTAGGCAATGATCATATTTTGACCATTCAGTGAATAATCTTCGTTGATGACCGGATAACCCGATTCTGCTTGAGAGAAGTAAAAAGGCGTTTGTACCAGCCATTCATCTGAGCGAACTTCTCGATTTTGACCAAAAATCACATCCGTCTTTTTCCCATCATCTCTTTGGGACACATAGTTATCCCAACTGCCGATCGAGCTACCATTCAAGTTGAAGGTCACAACGATAACGATCACCAGTAAGCCGATCACATAACGCAATTTCAATAGGATATCTAAAAATAGATTCGTCTGTTCTGTCTCCGGTTCTCGTGATTTATCTCGCCTTGCACTTCTTGTTTGTTTTTCCATAAAATTCTCCAATTTCTTCGTTGTTTCTTTTTTCTAAGGAAAAACCTTATTTGTTTAATTTTTCAGAAGCTTGTAACATTTGTTCAAGTGCTTCTTGCCACGTTGGGATTACAAAACCAAGATCTTCCGTTTTTTTCAGGCTCATCACTGAATACTGCGGACGTGTCGCTTTTTGTGGATATTCGGCTGAAGTAACAGGAGCTACTTCTACTGCTGTATCTTTTAAGATCTCTTTTGCGAATTCATACCATGAACAGCTATTCTCATTTGATAGATGATAAACACCATATGGTACTTTTTGTTCAATTACATAGACCATAAATTCAGCCAATGTGCGTGTCCATGTCGGACGTCCAAATTGGTCATTGACTACAGTTAAACGATCATGGGTTTGTGCCAAACGTTGCATCGTATAAACAAAGTTATGACCATATATGCCAAATACCCATGACGTACGAATAATATAATAATCTTCTAAAATTTCCTGCACTGCTTGTTCACCTAGTAATTTTGTACGACCATATTCATTCAATGGATTCGTTGCATCATCTTCTAGATATTCTTCATTTTCTTTTTTACCATCAAAGACATAATCGGTACTGATATAAATCAATTTTGCATTCACTGCTTTCGCTGCCAATGCAACATTTCTCGTTCCGTCTACATTGATTTTTTCATCTAGTTCTTTTCCTTCGTCTTCTGCTTTATCGACAGCGGTATAGGCTGCACAATGGAAGATGACTTCAGGCTTTAAGTCTGTGATATAAGTCATTGTTTTTTCTGCATCCGTGATATCCAGTTCTTGGGCATCAGTCGAAACATAATCTAACCCTTTCTCATCTAATAAATGACGTAACTCGGTACCAAGTTGACCATTTCCACCTGTTAATAAAAACATAACGCAATCGCTCCTTGATTTATTTATTTTTTTAAAGTGTTTTTGTAAAAATATCATTAGCTATCTTGTTGTATTTAATGAACGCTTTATCTTTTGAAGCCGATTCATTCAACTGTTTGTTCGGAGTAGCGGAAAAAATAACGGTATCTTTTTCTCCCCTTATCCCAAAACAACGGCAGAACAGTTATGTTCTAACCATGTTCTAACCACGTTCTAAGAACCAAGCTTATTCTACCATATCGGTTCTCGCTTTTCGAGAGGATGTGCATCCATCAGGTACTCTTAAAAACATTTCCATGAAAAAAGGGGCAGCGTCAGTTAAACGCAGTGCCCCTTCAATGACTATTTAAAAGAGGTTGAGTCTTTCAAGCTATCTATTCAAGCAAGAAAAACATCTGATAAGAGACAATCCCTTGCTCTTATCTACGCAGCTTGTCCGAGGGAGTTTGTTTTCTCGTCTCTTATTGTCCATTTTTAGCGTAAGCTGCTTCAACTGCTTCTTTTTCTTTTTGCCACCATTCTTGGTTTTCTTCGTACCACTTGATTGTATCTGCTAAACCATCACGGAAATTAGTGAATTCTGGTTGCCAACCAAGCTCTTGACGAAGTTTGGTTGAGTCGATTGCATAACGCAAATCATGCCCGGCACGATCTTTGACATGTTCATAGGCATCTTTAGGCTGACCCATCATTTCTAAGATCATTTCCAATACGGTTTTGTTGTCTTCCTCGCCATCAGCGCCAATCAAATAAGTTTCCCCAATATTCCCTTTGGTTAGGATCAACCATACGGCAGAAGAGTGGTCATTCGTATGGATCCAATCACGAACATTTTTTCCTTCTCCATATAACTTAGGTTGGATACCACTTAAAATATTGGTGATTTGACGTGGTATGAATTTTTCAATGTGTTGATAAGGTCCATAGTTATTGGAACAATTTGAGATTGTCGCCTTTAGTCCAAATGAACGGACCCAAGCTTTCACTAACAGATCAGAACCAGCTTTTGTTGAAGAATACGGGCTGGACGGGTTATAAGGTGTTTCCGCAGTGAACTTCTCACCTTCACCTTCGCCATGACCTGGTAGATCCTCACGTAATGGTAGGTCACCGTAGACTTCATCCGTAGAAACATGATGGTAACGAACATCGTACTTACGGCAAGCTTCTAGCAATGTATACGTACCAATGATGTTCGTGTGTACAAATGGAAACGGATCTTTAAGTGAATTATCATTATGTGATTCAGCAGCATAATGAACCACTGCATCTGCTTTTTCCACTAATCGATCGACTAATTCTGCATCTGCGATATCTCCGACAACTAGCTCGACACGATCAGTTGGCAATCCTGCTAGATTTTCTTTGTTTCCTGCATAAGTTAATTTATCTAAGACTGTCACATGTACTTCTGGGTGGTTTTGTACAACATAATGTACAAAATTTGATCCAATGAAGCCTGCTCCACCAGTAACAATGATATTTTTCATTTAATATTTCTCCTCATCAAATGTTAGATTTCACCATAAACAAATGGGTTTTCCGCTTCAAATTCTTTCAGTGTAGGATGATTATGATCTTTTTCAGACATGATTGCTTTTGAAAGATCGATCGGCCAATCAATCGCTAACTCTGGATCATCAAATGCGATTCCACCGTCTGCTGCGGCATCATAATAATTATCGCATTTATAAAGGAAATTCACATTTGGTGTCAACGTCACAAAACCATGTGCGTATCCCTTTGGAACAAGTAATTGACGATGATTGTGTTCAGATAAGATATAACTTTCCCACTGTCCATAGGTCGGACTACCTTTACGAATATCGACGATCACATCTAAAACTGCTCCTGAAGTGACACGGATCAATTTTGTTTGAGCGGATGCCCCTTTTTGAAAATGCAAACCACGAATCACTCCTGCTTCAGCAGATAGAGAGTGATTGTCTTGGACAAAATCAAAATCTAATCCATGTTCCGCGAATTTTGCTTTTGAATAGCTTTCTGTAAAGAAACCACGATGGTCCCCAAAAACATCCATTTCGATAATTTTAACATCTGTTAATTTAGTATCAGTCACTTTCATCACTAAAAACTCCTTATTCAGCCGCCAATCTTAATAAATATTGACCATATTGATTTTTTTTCAGTGGTTCTGCCAAAACAGCTAATTGTTGTTTGTCGATATAACCCATTCGATAAGCCACCTCTTCTAAACAAGCAACTTTTAAGTTTTGACGCTTTTCAATCGTTTCAATAAATGTAGAGGCTTCAAGTAAAGATTCATGCGTGCCTGTATCTAACCAAGCAAAACCACGTCCCATAATCTCTACAGAAAGTTTGCCTCTTTCTAAATATGCTTTGTTGACGTCAGTGATCTCTAGTTCGCCACGCTCAGATGGTTTGATTTCTTTTGCAATTGAAATCACATCGTTGTCGTAGAAATAAAGTCCTGTGACAGCATAATTTGATTTTGGTTCTGTTGGTTTCTCTTCAATAGAGAGAGCTTGCATATTTTCATCAAATTCGACCACACCAAAACGTTCCGGATCATTCACATGATACCCGAAAACAGTCGCTCCACTTTCTCTAGAGGCAGCACGTTGCAACATTTTTGATAGTCCGCCACCATAGTAGATATTATCTCCTAAAACAAGACAAACACTATCATCGCCAATAAATTCTTCCCCAATAATAAAAGCTTGAGCTAAGCCATCGGGACTCTCTTGAACCGCATATTCAAGGTGAATACCTAGATCATGGCCATTTCCAAATAATTCTTTAAAGCGTGGGGTATCTTGAGGTGTTGAAATAATCAATATCTCCTTGATACCTGCCAACATCAAAATAGACATTGGATAATAGATCATTGGTTTATCGTAGACTGGCATCAACTGTTTCGAGGTTGCCTTTGTTAGTGGATACAAGCGTGTTCCGCTTCCTCCCGCAAGGATGATTCCTTTCATGAATATAAGCGCTCCTTTTTCTTTAAATTTTCACTTTCGTTATTATCTCATCAATCCTACTATTTGTCATGGATTTCTTGAGAATTTAACAATATCTTTTAGGGATATTTTTTCCATTTCCGCTGAATGAGTGCTTGGATCAAATGAATCCGCCAAGTGATTTTCTGGCGCCAACTACTCTTCGTTTCAATTTCACTTGCATTAAAATCGTGTCGCCGATAAAGAGTCAGCGGTTCTCGAATAAAGCCCGCATGATTCCCCGCCAGCAAACCGATCCACATATCATGCATCGGTACATTGTCAGGTATCGGTAAGATCGTCTCTTTTAATGAAGAGCGAAAAGCCATCCCTGCACCGATATAGTTACTACGAATCAAATTCGTCAACCAGCCTTCTTTGGATCTTCTAAAGGTAAAGTATGAGGAATGGATCTCATTCAACTGGCTATCTACGATCACTAAATCTGAAATAACTACTAGTTGTTTTGGATGAAGACTAAAGTATTGTGTGATTTTCTCTACTTTCCCATCTAACCATACATCATCTTGATCTGCTAAAAATATCAGGTCTCCCTGAGCTTGTTCAATCGCAAAGCCAAAATTTTTGATCAAACCTTGTTTAGGACCTTCAAAAAGTTTGATACGTGGATCATTATGTGCATATTCTGTTAAGATCGACCAAGTATCATCGACTGAACCATCATCCGAGATAATCACTTCATCTTCTGGAGAAAGTTGCTTTAAGATACTATCCAATTGTTCTTTTAAATACGCGCCACCATTAAAGGTTGCTATACAAACCGATCGCATCATTTCACACCTTCCAATTATCAACAAACGAACGTAAAGTCATTCGCCAGATTTGACGATTCTTGACAGTCAAAAATTGCTTTGTCATTCTTAATACTAACTGCTTCCGATGTTGCATTAAATGCTGACGGTCGTATTCTTGGTAAAAGATCGACTCAGCAGCCAATATCGACTGATAGCGTGTTACGTTGACTTTTTTATCATCTAATACTGAGAGATCATGAGTCATGCTAGTGGCTAAAACTACAATTTCTTTGTTTAATTGTTTGATTTGCCAAAAAAGCCAATGATCTAAAAAATCGAGTGGGAACACTGTATTATAGCCATTGATCTCTCTTAAAAATGTGAGCGAGAATGCCGCGCCAGAATTGATTGCCATAATCCGTTGACGTGTTACTACTGGCTCTTCGATCACTTCGAAGTGGCGGTTGATATAGTGGTCTGCCCACACCGGAGAGATTTGTTTTGTACCAGAAAATACTAAGGGGACCGCAGCTACTCGCTCCTTTGTCCAAGTGAGTTCGGCTACAGTTTCTAAATAATCAGTACCTAACTGAGTGTCCTGATCTAATGTTACAAGTGTCTGTACCGTATCTGAAATGTGGTCAATTGCATAATTGTAAGCAACCGCTAGGCCTGGATTTGCTGGATCATGATGATAATGGACGTTCTTTTCTGAATAAAGCACATCAGCATGTGCAACAGGACTATTATCAAAAATAACTAACTCCACTGTCCCAGCTTGGGTAGCTGCTTTTAAATAATCGTAAGAAGGCGATTGGTTGATTTTTTGGTGATACAATACGATCACTACTGCTATTTCTGGTGTCATTAGAAGAAAGTCCACCCCCACTTATGGAAGAATTTCATCATTGAATTTAAAAATATTCGAAAAAGTTTGAAGTTACGATGCGCCCCTTTTCCATATAGATGGATGGCACTATAACGTGGAGTATAAAGGATCTTTTCGTTTGCTTTTTCAAAACTTAAACAAAGATCATTATCTTCAAAATACATAAAGTAGCGAGTATCAAACCCATTGATTGATTTGAATTTCGCAACATCTACTACCATAAAACTACCAGAAATCATGCGCACATAAGAATCACGATCCTCTGGCAAATCACGACATTCAAAGCGATTCAATCGCCGATCAAACATTTTTTTGACAAATTTGAAAGGAATGAAACGTAGTACGTAGTCGAATAGAGCTAAACGCTGTCTAATCAAGTATTGAGTCGTCCCATCTTCATTCAAGATTTTAGGTGCCAACATCGCACATTCAGGATGCGTTTCTAAGAGCGCAACCAGGTCGATCACCGTCTGCTCATCTACTAAAATATCTGGATTAAAAATCACCGCATATTTTGCAGCGCTTTGGAGCAAGGTATGGTTATGACCAAATCCAAAGCCTCGGTTTTCATTATTGAAATAAATATTCATGAACGGATATTTTAAATATTCGCGTAATCGTTTTTGGTATTCAGGTGTCGAGTTATTATCAAAAATTTGAAATTCAATTGCCGGTTCTTCACCGATCGTCGCAATGATCGTATCTAATGTCTGGAATATTTTTTTACTATTTGCTGTCACAATGCTAATTAAAATCGGCTTTTTTTTATTGTTCTCCATTAAGGTCTTTTCCATTTCTTAAAGTATTTCTGCATCACTTGTGTACGGTATTCTTTATTCCCTAAAAACCGTAATGTTTTTAGAATGAATTGGTATTTTTCATTGATCAATCCGATCAATTCAAATAATAAAATAGCAGCAAATAGCATCACTAAGAACAAAGCAATCGTTCCAAGACTTCCCGTATAATTCATGATCATTGCAGTAAATGAAAACATCAAAGCGATGGAGTAGATCGTCAAAACAGCTCCTTTATGGGTAAAGCCTAAAGCAAGCAATCGATGATGCAAATGCTTCTTATCTGCCGTAGAAAATGATACTCGATTCGCTTTTCTACGAATGATTGCAAAAAAAGTATCTGTAACAGGTACCCCCATGATGATCAACAAAGAAATCGATGAAACGAAAGTAACATTCTTTAATCCTTGCAATGATAAAACCGCCATCATAAAGCCTAAGAAAAGTGCACCTGTATCCCCTAAATATATTTTGGCAGGATAAAAATTGTAAGGAAAAAAGCCGATGATACTTGCGACTAAACAAAAAATAACTATAGGTATATAAACTGTTGAGGCATGTAAAAAAAAGTAACCAATAATACCAATGGTAATCAAGCCAATCAAAGATATCCCTGCTGCTAAGCCATCTAAACCATCAATCAAATTGACTGCATTAGTGATCCCAAAAATCCAAAAAATGGTGACAGGAAAACTAAGCCAACCTAATTGGATATATCCTAAGAACGGTAAGGTAAAAGAATCGATCCTGATATCAGCGACAAAATAGATGATCAAAGCCGCTAATAAAATCCCAATACTTTTTTGCTTAGGTGAAAGTTCATATTTGTCATCAAGTAATCCGGTCAATACGATGACGGATGCAGCCAATAATATAGGTAGAATATAAAATTTAGGGATGATATCTTTGAACAAAAACAAACTAGATATCACGAAGGAAACAAAGATAGGTAAGCCACCAGCTGAAGGCATCGGCACTTTGTTTATTCGTCGTTCATTCGGTTTATCGACCATTCCAGTTTGAACTGAAATTATTTTAAAAATGGGGGTCAATATCAAAGACAATAAAATTGTCAAAAAAATCTTTATTACAATACTAAAAGAAACCAGCATACGGGCACCTACTTTATTTAAAGAGTCATTAATAATTATAAAACACTGTCGCTATTTTACAATAAGAACTCGTGTTTCTAATTCTTTTTTTGAGAAAATTTATTTTTTAGTTTACCAAGCCATGTTGATGTGATGCTTCTTCGTTCTTTTATTTCGTTTCCTGTTATGTACTCTTGCACAACAGCATTGATGATTCCACCAAGAATAATGATCGTCGCAGCAAAGTTTAACCAAAGCATCAAAACGATAAAACTTCCGATGATTTGATAACCGCTCACACGCGTTGCAAAATAACGAGCATAAATTCCAAAAACTTGTGACAACAACATCCAACCAGTCGTTGCAAATACAGCACCAGGAATCACTGCTTTAAATTTCAATTGCGCGTTTGGTACAATCCAATAAATCATAAACATGATCACAAATAAAGCCACCAAAGTAATCGGCCATTTCAATGTTTGGAATTGGTCAATAAAGTTTACAGGTATTTTAAAGATCGGTTGAATCGCCTCTAAAATCATTTGTCCTAATCCAAGTACTAAAGTGACACCACTAATCGCAATCATGAACAAGATGATAACTATTAAGGAAAAGAAACGGACAATGATGAAATTTTCTCTATTTTCAACTCCATACGCTTTATTCATGGCAATCTGTAACGCATTGATACTCTGACTAGCTGACCATAAAGCTGCAATAGCTGACAATGATAACAAACTACCAGAACTTTGTGTCAACAAATTTTTTACCGCCGGTCCAATAAACTGATAGATCGTTTCAGGAATCACTTGGCGAATATAAGTCAAGACAGTTTCTTGATCGATTTGAAGGTACGGTAGAATATTTCCAAGCGCAATAATCAATGGAAACAAAGATAAGAGTAAATAATAAGCCACAACTACTGAAGTCGTTCCCATTTCAGAATCAACGATCCTCTTTTGCGTCGTCTCAATAAAACGCATTAAATTCTTATGTTGTTTTATTTTATTCAAAATATTCATAGTAATCTCCTGTTCAAGGTTGTGAAAGAAGCGGTCTACACTGAGTAATAAGGCAGAAAAATCGAAAATGGCTTTTTCATTTTGGATTTTTTTGACTTATTATTGAAGTGTTGCTTCTTGAACACCGTTTATCATAGGTTGTGAAAAAGCCGGTCAGCTCCAAGTATTAAGAGCAACATTGAGAAAATAGCTTCTCATATTTTTTCGATGTTGCTCTTAATATCGTAGGAGTTGGCTTTTGAACACCGTTTATCATAGGTTGTGAAAAAGCTGCTTAGCTCCAAGTATTAAGGCAGAATTTGAGAAAATAGCTCTCCATATTTTTTCGATGTTGCTCTTAATATCGTAGGAGCTGGCTTTCGAACACCGTTTATCTAGGTTGTAAAAAAAGCTAATAACACTGAGGAAAAGGGTGGCAAACCAGAAAATAATAGACATATTTTTCCAATTGCCACCCTACTATCTTAGTTACTAGCTTTCCTACAACTTTTATCCATTATTTGAAGAAGAAGGTCATCCACAACTTTCTCCATTTAATTAAACAGTTTGCAAACTGTTCGTTGAAAGAAGAACTTAATAAGTTCCTTCTTCACCTTGAGAAGTCAAGATTCTTGGACCATCTTTGGTGATAGCCAATGTGTGTTCATATTGGCAAGATAATCCACCATCTCTGGTATAAGCTGTCCAACCATTTGGGTCCATTTTCATTTTCCATGTTCCTGTATTGACCATTGGCTCGATCGTAATGACCATACCTTCTTTTAAACGTAATCCTTTACCTGGTTCACCATAGTGAGGAATAGTTGGTTCTTCATGGATCGTTGGTCCTACCCCATGTCCAACAAAGTCTCGTACGATTCCTAGATTTTCTCCTTCGACGTACGTTTGGATCGCATGACCAATATCCCCAATACGATTACCAACTTGCGCTTGCTCAATGCCGATATATAGTGCTTTTTTTGTCACTTCCATCAATCGATCAATTTCAGGTGTAGATTCACCCACCACATATGCCCAGCAAGAATCAGAGATCCCGCCTTTTAAGTCAATACACATATCCACTTTCACTAAGTCGCCACTTTTAAGTGGTTTTTTCCGAGGAAAACCATGACAGATCTCATCATTGATACTGATACACGTCGCATATTCATATCCTTCAAATCCAATTTGGGCAGCGACTCCGCCATGACTTTCGATATAATTACGTACAAATACTTCGATATCCCAACTAGTTACTCCTGGTTTAATGAAGTCTCGCAGATTTTTATGGACATCTGCTAATAATGCACCAGACTCTGCCATTGCTTCGATCTCACGTGCTGATTTTAATGTTATCATCTATTCTCGTCTCCTTTTTACAAATCCTTTTTATTTTAACATAGTAGGAAGTATTTAGCCAAATCCCATAGTACCTTTATAAATCTCGCTTCCTTTTTCTCAAACTTTTGGTATAATTGGTAGTTGTTGAAATGCTATTCATTAAAATTTAGGAGGCGCCTTATGGCTTTAGCAAAAATCGTTTATGCAAGTATGACTGGTAACACGGAAGAAATCGCCGATATTGTTGCAGAGGCTCTGGAAAATATGGATATCGATGTTGAAATCAATGAATGCACACAAGTAGATGCAGAAGACTTTCAAGAAGCAGATATTTGCGTAGTTGCTACTTATACATACGATGACGGTGATCTACCGGACGAAATCGTTGATTTTTATGAAGATTTACAAGAACTTGAATTACCTGGAAAAATCTACGGTGTGTGTGGCTCTGGAGATACTTTCTATGATGAGTTTTGTAAGTCAGTGGACGATTTTGATGCTGCCTTTGCAAAAACTGGTGCTGTTAAAGGTGCCGAAAGCGTGAAAGTTGATTTAAACGCTGAGGAAGAAGATATTGAAAATCTTGAAGCGTTCGCAAAATCTCTTGTATCCATGTTATCTTAATCACAAAAAGAAGGATGTGTTTACCACATCCTTCTTTTTATTTAGAAGCATTACGTTTTGTAAATCAAGGCATTACTATCAAATGGGGTCGATCAATTTTTCAAATAAGCAGATCAGTCTACTTCAATCGGATCTTTTAAGCTTAAAATGGCATTGATGCTGTCTTGGATCATCTTTTCGATTTGTGTATCCGTCGGATGGATGATATTCGATGACATCAAAGCTGCGATACCTGTTGCAATGATCCAAGTCCCATTGTGAAGCGAGACTAGTTTATCATCTGACAAGTCCATGTATTTTGGATCTTCTTTCACTACGTCCATAAAGTAATTATAGGAGAAATTTTGCATCTCTCTTCCGCCGCCATACTCTTCCAAGTAAAGTGAGCTATATAATTTCTTTTCACGATTTGCGAAATGGATGTAATTCAACGCTAGATCGACAATCGTATTGCCGGTATGTTCTACAGGAAAGACTTCGTATTTTAGATAATCGTAGATTTGCTCAAATAGCGCGTGTTTCAAATCATCCATATTTTTAAACTCTAGATAGATTGGTTGAGTAGAACAGTTCATTTTATTTGCAATGTTTCTCGCAGTGAATTTTGAAAATCCTTCATTGGCAGCAACTTCATAGGCGGCTGCCAAAATCTGCTCCTTTGTTATCGTTTTTTTTCTTGCCATAATTTTCTAATCTCCTTGAAATTTTTTATAACGCTTCCACCATTGATTAATACTATTGTACCATTTTTTTTCAATAAGCAAAACTTGTTTTTTTATTTTTTACAAATTTTTCTGTCATTATACTCGGATATCAACGCTTTTTTGTGTTTTCTAATTAAAAACAAATGATTATTTTATCAGATGTTTATTTGTTTCACTTCTAATAAAATGTTATCATACAATGAGGAATTACAAAAAATACGATGAGGAGGAATTTAATTATGTTAGCTGATTTTAATGTTAATTTAAAAAAATACGCCCGTTTAATTGCAGAAACAGGGGTCAATGTATCGAAAGGGCACACAGTAGTCTTACAAATCAATGTAGAGCAAGCGGAATTAGCCCGATTGATCACGAAAGAGGCTTACCAATTAGGTGCAGATGAGGTGATCGTTCAATGGACAGATGATGTCATTCAAAAAGAATTTTTGGCTCACGCTGCAGATGATCGAATCTCTACAGTTCCACAATATAAAATCGATCAAGCAGATGATTGGATTGAAAAAGGTGCGAGCAGAATCAGCGTTGTTTCTTCTGATCCAGATGCATTCGCAGGAGTTGACAATGATCGTGTAGCCACTTATCAATCAGCAGTTGGAAAAGCATTGATGAATCTAAGAAAAGCGACACAATCAAATAAAGTAAGTTGGACAGTTGTCGCAGCTGCTGGGAAACAGTGGGCAGCAAAAGTATTCCCTGATTTACCAGAGGAAGAACAAGTCGACGCATTATGGGATGAGATTTTCAAAACGACTCGCATTTATGAATCTGATCCTGTAATTGCTTGGAAAAATCACGATGAAAAACTAGCGACAAAAGCAGAAGAATTGAACAAAGAACAATTTACAGCTTTACATTATACTGCCCCAGGGACAGATATCGTAATTGGCTTGCCGAAAAATCACTTGTGGGAAGGCGCTGGAAGCTATAATGCTCGTGATGAAAAATTCATGGCAAACATGCCAACAGAAGAAGTCTTCACCGCACCTGATAGTCATCGCGTTGATGGGTATATCTCAAGTACGAAACCTTTAAGTTATGCAGGAACGACCATTACTGGAATGAAATTTACATTTAAAGACGGTAAAGTCGTTGATTTTTCAGCGGAACAAGGACAAGAAGTCTTGGCAAAACTACTAGATACCGATGAAGGTGCACGTCGTTTAGGCGAAGTTGCTCTAGTTCCTGATCCTTCACCGATTTCACAATCTGGTATCATTTTCTATAACACATTATTCGACGAAAATGCTTCAAACCATTTAGCACTTGGTTCAGCCTATGCGTTTAGTGTGCAAGGGGGAACAGAAATGACCGATGAAGAATTGGCAGCTGCTGGTTTAAATCGAAGCCAGACGCATGTGGATTTCATGGTTGGTTCAGATAAAATGGATATTGATGGTATCCGCGAAGATGGCTCACGCGTACCGATCTTCAGAAATGGCGACTGGGCGTAATAATAAAACAAAAAAAGATCTGGAAATCTCAGATCTTTTTTTGTTTTTCCATAGATATGTTTATAATAAATCTTCTTTTTTAGTAAACGTAAATTTGCGACTTTCTTTTTCTACAGGTTTTTCTTCTTCGTGTTTTTGGATTGCCTCTTTCGTAATTTCTTCACGTTCTCTTTTTGCTTCATCTAAACGTTCTGCAATTACTTCTTCTTTTGGCTTATCAGACATAATCAAAACCCCCTTTATCACCCTCATTCTACCACTCAGGATTCCTTTATTGGAAACGTTTTGCTCTAAAAATCAGCTTGCATGTATGCCTTCAAAGCGCTAAAATAATAGTATTGATGCTTGTTCCTGTAGCTCAGTAGGATAGAGCGATCGCCTCCTAAGCGATAGGTCGCTGGTTCGATTCCAGTCAGGAACGTCTTAAACTTATCATGAGTTTGTGATAGTGATGTTCAGCTCCGAGAAATAAGCCCGCTCCCCAGAAATTTGTTCTTGTATTTTGGGGGACGGGCTTATTTCTTATGGACACTGTTTATTCAGTTTTAATAATCATGAGATCCCTCAAGTCACAATCCCCTATTATATTTCTGCTCTTTAAAAAATAGCGACAAAAGTAAAATCCCATTTTTTACTTATTACCAAATACATTATATGAAGTCATTTTATTCGATAATGAGGTAGCATCCATCTTTTGCTATTGGAATAAACTTTATTGATGTTTCCACCTTTTTAAATCTGGGAAAAAGTGATGCATGAATTCCCGTGCTTCTTCCTTTGTCTTGCCTTGTTCTTTCAGCATGCCTGATTCATTCATGTGCTTGACACTCTCTTCAATCATTTCATCCATTGTACAATCAGTTAAAAATGCGCCATCTTTGTAGCAGTAAATGCAATATTCTTCACTCTTGCTATTGTTTTTGTTTGTCCCTAAAATCTCAACTGAATCAAGTGGCATCCCACAACTTTGACAATACGTCATTGCTTCCATTTCTATGCTCCTCCTATCATCTGATTGTCTTCACTCAGAAATAATCATTGAGAATTGGTTGTTGGTTAGGCAGTGCTTGACTAAGTTCAGCCACCAATGCGCCTTCTACTTTGATTTTTTCATGGAAATTAAGCTCTTCAACTGTTTGATATCCTAACAATAATTGTGTCAAGCTTTGAATCGTTCCACTGACCACAGGTAATTCTGTCTGTTGGACTTTCTTTACTTCAAGTACTCCATTGACATAAGAAATATCAAAAAATCCTTCGTTCCATTTTGCATACGGATCTTCTGTCACATGGATAGAAAAGTTGATTGCATGTCGGAATGGATAAGTCTGCATAAATTTCTCAACATCTACGATTCTCCCCATCATATAAGGCGTGATCGTGGTTTTAGCAAATGGATTATCCAATAAATAATTTTTACTGTAGCCAGAAAAACCACATGTATACTCAAACGAATCAAATGCGCCACTATGTGAACCAACGAAACGCATCAATCCTTTCAATGCTTCATGATTCAGATAACCCATTTCGACGATGATAAATGTAGGGGCGGCTAATTTATAAACGACATATCCTGTAGCATTCCCCTCACGGTCGTAATACAGTGCATATTGATTCTCTTTTCGTTGTTTAAACTTGTAGGAATACCACCATTCTTCTCGGACCAAACCGCCTCGCGTACTCTCCGGCATATTTGTATAAATGGATCGTATGGCATCCACTGATTCTTCAAAACTTGTCCGTTTCATATAACCAGTTGTTTTCTTTACAGCTGGCATATCACGGCTCGCCAACTCATAGCTGATTCGATCAAATAATTGTTCGTAGCCATAGCGACGATAAAAAGGATAAGAAAATGGTGCTAGATAAGACAGCGTGACATTTCTTTCTCGACAGTCTTCAAGGATTTTTTCCATGATTCGATTGATACCGCCCTGCCCTCGCGCTTCAGGATAGGAAGCAACGTATCCAATCCCAGCCATCAAGTAATTTTTTCCATAGAAATCCACTGAAAAAGGTGTGGCCATTACTTGACTTGTCAAATGGCCCTCTGGATCTAAAAAGCCGTAGTTCCATGAATTCTCAACAATCATTTTAAATCGTTCACGTCGTTCGTCTGTATCTTGTGAATTAAAAGCATAGGTTGCTAAAGCGTACATTTCTTCTAGCGCTTGGTTCCCTAATTCTTTTATAACATTCGTCATACTTTCCCTTCTCCCTTTAAATATCTATACCAATTGTACTATTATTTTCTTTATAATAGCAAGCGGACCTTCATTACTTTCACAAAGTAGTATCTCTCAAAAAATGATTTACAAAAAATAGCGCTAAAAAGCCAAAATAGAACAAACGATTTTGGTTTTTAGCGCTTCGTTTTTTTGATCCAAACGTTGTTTCCACAACTTATTCTCATTTTGACCATTAGTTATCCTCTTGGATGGACGATTTGATTTACCATCCTCTTTTAATAGGATTCTTCAATCATCCCTAGCATCTTTTTAAAACGTCTCTTTTTAAAATACATCAACATCGTTCCTAAGATCATATCATTCATTTTCTGCAACATACCATGTGATTCCATTTGTTCCGTATAGTGGACTTCACACGATTTTTCATCAATTGGTTTGATTTGATAATGAACGACAAAATCATTTTTAGTCGTTGAGGTACGAAATTTATAAGATTGGTTATCAATGACTTCCTCAATGATAATGCGTGCACGATTATTTTGAGAGAATTGTTTGACGTATTCAAGATTCTTTAATTGTTTGCGTGTCACTGATTTCCCAGTGGCTTTGCGGACATCAAAAAGAACAGAATCCATCACTTTATCATAGAAAAACGATGCCGGAATGTTTAGTGTTTTAATTATTTCCATTAGTTCTTTTTCTCCTTTGCTTCTTCTTTTTTCTTACCTTTTAAAAAGAAGTAAATCCCTAGTCCTGCAAAAAACAACCCAGTGACCATACTATAAATGTCATATTGTTGTGTTCCCGGATTTAAACTATATAGTATGATCAGTGAACCAATACTACACAAAAACAATCCATTTTTTATCATTTGAACCACCCTTATCTTGTTTCTTAGACTGCTGCTGCTTGGAAATATAATACCGTGCCCCATGGTTGAGCTTTGATCAATTCTTTTGCTGTTTTGGCAGCTGCTTCTTTATCTTCTGCACTTGTTTCAAAGAATAATTTGATTCCTTGTTTTTCTTTGAATGTAAAGGTCACGCCTTCTTCATTGTATCCTTCTAATAATTCTTTGATTGCATCTTGTTGCATAGCACTAGCGATTGAAATCATTTGTTCTCCTCTTTTCTTTTTTATTGATTACTTTTAGTTTTACTCGAATGAAGCGAGGGCTAGGGATTTGACGGATCGTCATCGCCCATAGCCCCTACTTCAACTGATTATTTAGGTTCCCCTGCTGCTGGATCCATTTTATTTGCTGACATCACAAATGGTGCCCAGATCAGGAAGGTCACGACCATACATACTAATGTGACAATCGGCGCCCGCCAGTCTGCCCCTGTTGCAAGGAACGATAGCAAGAACGGTGGGACGACCCAAGTCACTTGTTGGGATACCGGTGCGACTAATCCTAGATAAGTAGCTACCCAACCAATCGTTGTCGCAACAACTGGCGCAACCAAGAATGGGATAAACATGATCGCATTCAAGACGATTGGTAAACCAAACATCACTGGTTCATTGATATTGAAGATACCAGGTCCAATCGAAAGTTTTGCTACAGTCAAGTAGTCTGCACGTTTTGATAATAGTAAGATAGCAATCAATAGAACGATTGTTCCACCTGATCCACCAAACCATGCAAACGCATCAAATGAGCCACGTACCCACATGTAAGCTTTACCATCTTCAATCGCATCTAATACTGCAGGTGTTCCTGTTTTGCCATTGTAACCTTTTTGGAAGATATCGATGTTGATCAATTGTGCTTGACCCCAAATACCTTCTAATACTGGTGCTAATACGTTCGGACCATGGATACCAAAGAACCAGAAAATCTGAACGAAGATCGTAACGATTAATACAGCACCAATACCTTGTGATAAGCCTAAGAAAGGTTCTGCAATATATTTTTGTACTAAATCAATGATCAGTTGACCATCTGCCACACGTCCAACAACATAATTAATGATAGCGATGACATATAATGAAATCGTTGCTGGTAGGATTGCTGCAAATGCTTTAGAAACTGCGGGTGGTACTGAGTCAGGCATTTTGATCGTGATATTAGCAAGCATCAATTTACAGAAAATGATAACAGAGATTGCACCCATGATCATTACTGTAAAGTAGGCGTTACCGTTTAAATGATCTAATTTCAACCATCCCCACAAACCAACTGATAGAGTGCCATCAGCAATCGTTGCCCCAATTTCCGAGCCATTGATCGCATCTGCCACATTTTGTGGAACATTGACATTCAATGCAGCTGATAATGACGGGCCAAAAGCGATTCCTTGGATCAGTGTTGCTAAACCAACGATCCCTCCTGCTAAATCATTCACGCCATATGCACGGGCTAAATTATATCCCCATGAAAAGGCAAAGATCAGTCCGGCGATTGCTAAGGTACCATTCCAAACGAACCCATTGATGCCGATGATCACATTCAATACAGCAAAAAAACCTTTGTCTGCTGCTAAGCTGTCAGCATACGTACTAATAAATTGCTGTGGTAAATCACGAATAATTGCGTTGATCATTACAGCTACTGATCCAGCCATCGTTGCAGGCATCGTACCGATAAAAGCGTCACGCAATGCCACTAAGTGCTTTTGCGCGCCGATTCTTCCGGCAACTGGAAGGATGTATTTTTCCATCCAACTTGTTAATCCATTCATTATTACTTCCTCCTATAAGTTTTTATATAAAGAATAACTCCTTATACCAAATTAAAAAAATCCGTTCAAAAATTTTTTTCTTCTTCCGTTCAAAAAAGAAGTGTTTTGGTTATTCAACGTAAGTTCTACGATATAAATCAATGATTTCTTTTGCAAGGTCTGTAAATGCGATCGATGTCATCAAGTGATCTTGACTATGCACAGTCAACAGCGTTACTTGCATATGATTTCCTTGTGCTTCTTGCGTGAGCATTTGAGTTTGTGAATGATGTGCTTCTACCAGAGAGGCTTCAGCATCGCGTATTTTTTTCTCCGCTAAATCAAAATCTCCTTTTTTTGCCGCAGAAATCGCTTCCATTGCATCGCTTTTTGCATTTCCACCATACATGATCAATCCCATGATGGCTTCTAGATTTTGTTGATCTTCCACTATTCTACCTCCAGCTTCACGATTGATTATTTCATTAATTTTTCAGCTTGTTCAAGTACTTTTGCACCGTTCATCATGCCATAATCTTGCATATTGATAACATCCAATGGAATTCCTTTTGGCGCTAATTTTTGTTCAAATTGTGCTTTCATAAAGCGAACTTGTGGACCTAATAATAGAACATCTACATTTTTTGATTCAAGGTTATTGTCAGCATCTGAAGCTGAAACCGCAAAGATATCTGCTTCCATTCCTTTTTCTTCTGCTGCTTTTTGCATTTTTGTTACTAATAAACTTGTACTCATTCCTGCAGAACATACTAACATGATTGTTTTTTTCTCCATTTTTTCCACTCCTTTAAATTTGGTTTTACACTATAACTATAATGCAAGAAGCATGCCAAACACTAAACAGCTAAAATAGCGTTTTCATAACACTAATCAAACAAACACAGTGTACACACTAATAGTTAGTGTGTACACTGTGTAATTTCAATCATTTTTTTATTTTATTTTCTATAAACATTTGTGTGATAAAAGCAATTTCATGTTCTGGGATTTTCACACCATATTTACGTTCGATCCCGATCAAATTCGTTCGAACAATATCCATTTCTAAGCGATACATTTTTGCAAAAATGGGGAAATCATCAAATGTACGCAATTTTTCATGTTTGATTAGACCATCAATCAAAAAAGCAACATGGATCACGATACCCGTATCCACACCTGGTTCAACGATGATCGATAAGTCTGTTTGGATTTGTTGGATCGCTTTTTGCAAAGCTTGAATCAAACGCTCAACAGATGATATCGCATTCAATGAATCTTTTAATGAATCAACAATTTTTGCTGTCGGAACTTCGTCATCTGCGATACGTTTCAATGTATTGAGTTTTTCATCATCGAATACGTCATAGGCAGAAAAGAATGGGATATTTTGATAATCTACCTCAACAGTTCCGGCAATCGCCTTGATTTCATATTCTTCCAATAACGCATCAATGTGGCGTTTAAATGATTCACGTTCCAAAAACTGCATTTGGATCACTTCAACTTTATCCTGATTGATAACGGGCACAATTCGTTGATACAGTTTTGCTGCCACACCTTCTCCAGTAAAACAAGTCACGATCACTGCTTTTTTCCGTTCGTTCATTTCCTGCTTTTCGATTTTAAATTGATCTTTGACAATCGATTCAAAAGACATTTGGATACTTTGGTAGATATCTTCTAAGCTTCTACCAACATTTGCCATCCGGATTGCTTCGATGACGATCATGGTACTGGTCATTGTGATTGCTTTTGTACGTATCCCCGTCTCTTCATAGATCAAATCGCTGAATGTGTTCAGTGAACCCATATCAGTCAGTAAAATCAACCCATTTGTTAAATTGCTTTGACGATTCTTTACATATTTCAATACTTCTTCGTACATGGATTGAACTTCCATCTCTAATGGCATATTGAACGCTTGACCGATCGTTGTTCCGAGTAAAGCTTGCGCCATCTCCAACATACTTGAAGCGGTTTGTCGCCCGTGCATCAAGACTAACACGTCGACTTTATTTTCTTTGACTGGTTCACTTTCTCCGAGGTTGATCGATAAAAACATACTGATAAAGCCAATTTCATCAAATGGTATCTCTACTTGTTGATCTTCTTCAATGATCGTAGACAAATCGATTGCAACTTGAAATTCTTTTTTGAACTTCTTTCGTATATTATTCAAGTCTGGATGAACGATCATATGTCCATCTTTCACACGATCCAACGTACTTTGCAAATGTAAGGCAAAGGCAAAGCGTGCTTTTTGGTTATAGATTCGGTCTAGTCGTTTCTCAGCAACATCGTATAGCTCATTTGTCAAACGCCAGATGTCTTCTGGAAGTAAATCTTTAGGAATCGTACTTTTCGTCAATTCTTTGACATACGTTTGAAAATAGGCATCAACATCTTTCGAGATCAACGCCTCAAGATCAATATTTTCGCCACCCGTTTCAGAAAGCGACATCACCTTTTCTTCAATATCATTGTACACTTGCATATTTCTTTCTGGGTCCCGAGACCAAACCACATCAGCGAATCCTGGCTCAAATGTCAAATATTGACTCTTACTATCCATGAAGCGATCTAATCGTTCAGGGACTTCTTTGATTCGTAATAATCCTTTTTGGACTTGCAGGGATAACTCTTCTTTTCGAATAACTAATTTTTCTTCTTGGTGCATACGATAATGAAGAAATGACTTAGCACAGACTAATTTCAGGTCACGTTTCACTTGCCCGATATTTCCCTCTGCGTCGTATAACATAAAAGCTAAAATCGCTTCTTTTTCAATATCGATCCGCTGATTCAAGCGATTCGCTTCTTGCTTGATAAACAAGGAAATGATTTCATACCGCTCATCTAATGAACGAGAGGCCAGATTTGGCAAAGTGATTGCCATCGGTATCCTGCGGTTAAATGTCGTCAAAAAACTTTCAGATGATTCTGTCGTTGCTCCGATGATCTGAACAGACGCCTCATGGACTTGTGCGCTCTCCCCTAATGGGCGATAAACGCCTTTGTCGATAAACGTGAAGAGCATCTCTTGCCCTTCTGGAGGTAAGCGATGGATCTCATCTAAAAATAAGATCCCCCCATCTGCTTTAGCCATCAAACCTTGGCTATCTTGTGTTGCACCTGTATAAGCACCTTTTTTTATTCCGAAGATATGTCCAAACAACAACTGTGGGTTTTGCGCATAATCTGCACAATTAAATGAAATAAATGGGGCATCTGGAGAAAGCATTTCCGAATCGATTGCAAAATGGTACATACATTCAGCAAACATCGATTTCCCTGTTCCTGTCTCCCCAAAAATAATCGTATGCAATCCTCTTGGCGGATATAAAATCGCTGCTTTAGCCTGTTGGATACTTACTTTTAATGATTCATTCTCCCCTACTAGGGTTTCAAAAGTGACTTGTGTAGAAGCGTCCACATGAACTTTATCTGAAGCTGTTTTTTTGGGAGGCATAGAATAAACTACAGGTCTGCCAGTGCTTTTCACGATGTAATGCGCTTTATATAAATCACTTAGATAACGACTTGCATTACTACGATCAATCTCTAATTGCTTCGCAACATCCGTTGCTGTCAATCCTTGATGATTTTCCGTAAGTAAATCCAAGATTTCTTCCTGTCTTTCGTTCATGCTAACTCTCCTTTAACCAAACGACCTGTTTCCATTTTCAATATAATAACACAAAAAGGCGCTTATTTGCGCCTTGCTCCTTTATTTTTATCTTTTTTATGCTTGTTTTTGTGTTTTGTTTTAGGAGAAGAAGCAACTTTTTTTGTAACTGTTTCACTTGCTTCTTTTTTTCCTAATTCTTTCTTTTTTGGGAGCATTTTTGTTGGGGCTTTTTCAGGAGCTTCTGTCTGTAAGCCTCCCCCATAAATAAATAATTCAGTGAGTTCTGTTTCTGTTTGTCGAGCCATTTTTTTTAAGTCTCTTAGTGTATGTTCATTCACAAAGGTGATGACTTGTCCTTCTTGCCCCATTCGACCAGTTCTACCTGCACGATGCAAATATGATTCTTCTGTCATTGGAACGTCGACATTGACAACATAAGGCAGTTCCGCGATATCTAGCCCACGAGCAGCTACATCCGTTGATAACAACATGCTGATTTTGCCTTCTTTGAATTGATTCAATGCCGCTTTTCGTAACAGCTTGTTTTGGTCAGATGCTAAACTCGCCACGCGGATTCCTCGATAACTCATTTTTTCTTCCATCATGCCTAACTCACTCAACTGGTTGAAAAAAACAAGAGCTTGGAAACCTTCTACATGGGCTAGTCTTCTTAAATAATCTTCTGTTTTTCGTGCCGGGACACGAATGAAGTAGTGACTAAGTCCTTTTCTTGAATCATCCATTTTAGTGACATCGATGACTTTCAGCGATTGTTTAGTCAACGCTTCGATTTGCTCGATCGAACGATCGGCTGTAGCTGAAAAGAAAGCTAATTGATAGTCTGTTGGTGCTTGATGCATGATTTGATCGATAAATGGTCGATTTCCTTCATCAAACAGCTGATCCGCCTCATCAAATACGATTGTTTGGATTTGATGAGCCTTTATTTTTTTTTGTTTCATCAACTCTAATACACGACCTGGTGTGCCTACCAATACTTCCGGTTTCTTTTTTAGTCCTTCGATTTGGCGTTTGACATTTGCGCCGCCCACAACAGATTGGACAGAGATTGCTAAATCTTTTGCCCATTCACGGGTGACCTCAGCAACTTGGATCGCCAATTCTTGCGAAGAAGCAAGGATCAATAGGGTACTTGCCTCTCCTTTTTTCACATTCAATAGTAACGGCCATAGATAAGCTAAGGTCTTACCTGAACCGGTTGGAGAAACAGCAATTAAGCTTTTACCTTCTTTTAAGTCAGTGAATACTTCTTGTTGGATAAACGATGGGACAGTGAACCCTTTTTCTTCCCATTTGTTTTGCCAATTAGTTGGAAAATGTTTTACAAAATCAGTCATTACTCAGTTCCCTCTTTATCTGCATCGAATTCGATCCCACCACTGATTCGCAAATCATAAACGACTTGATTCACGTTTCGTGCAAGTTCGACCCATTCTTCATACTGTAATCCCCATTGTGGATCTTTAGGGTTCATGATCACATTCGCAAAATCTTCTGCCTCTTCACTCATTGGATTTTCAGAAGCTACGATCTCTAATTTTTCAATTTGTTCGTGGTTACGATCATGGTACTCTGCTTGCTCAATTGCATTGACGCCATTCATGATCACTGTTCCACTATCAAAATAAATCTCGGAAGGTAGATATGAATCACCAATTTTGCCCGGTTGGATTGCTACATCAAAAGTAGCATAGCGCAAGATCCCCCAACCTAATCCATCAACACCTGTAGCTATTTTTCTAGGGAAATAATGGACTTCTTGCGGCTTGCCAAACCAACCTACAGCTGCGTAGACAAGGTAAACGCCGAGATCCATCATTGCTCCACCTGAAAAACGCGGAGAGAAAATATTCGGTTCTTCCCCATCTAATACTTGATCATAACGAGAAGAATATTTCATATAGCTGAAATTTGCGCCAATGATCTCATCTTTCAAAGGTAAAAATTCTGCAATTTTTTTAAACCCAGCTTCATGGATATTTCGCGCGGCTTCAAAGAAAAAGACTTTCTCTTGGTTTGCCAAATGAATGATCTCTTCCATTTCTTTTGGTGTACTAAATGCCGGTTTTTCTACAATCACATTTTTTCCTGCCAAAATTGCTTGCTTCGCATGCTGAAAATGCAAACTATTTGGCGAAGCAATATAGACCGTATCCATGTGTTCTAACTCAAAAAAAACAGTTAAATCTGTTGCGAATGCGATATCGCCTTCATATTCTGCGCCAAATTGTTGCGCTTTTTCTAAATGTCTTGAATAAACAGCTGTTAGTTCATACTTACGTGTCGCTAATGCTGCTTGAACAAATTGATGGGTAATCCAATTTGTACCGATTATACCTAAATGGATCATCTTTACGCCTTCTTTCTATAAATTAGGATCTTCAAAAACTGTATTTAGGTCAAATGGGATTGCTTGTTTCAATACCACTTGTTTTTCTGTTACTTGACAATTATATACGATTACTTGAACACCTGCTTGTTGAGCAAAACGAAAAGCAGTAGCTAATTCTGGTTGCATCTGTTCATGGATCGTTGCTTGATGCAAGTGTTCAAATTGTGCAATAAAAAGAATATAGGTCTCATAGCCTTCTTGATGCGCGCGGATCAATTCATTGACGTGTTTAAGTCCACGAATGGTCGGTGCATCGGGAAAAGCACCTATTGCTTTGTTTTCCAGGGTCATCCCTTTGACCTCTACAAATGCTTTTTGACCGCAACTTGTTTCTAAATAAATATCGAATTTAGACTTTCCAAAGGTCACTTCACGTTTGTAGAACTCAATATCACCATTTAAATTTGGTAAGTGGATCGTCCCATCTAAAATTCCATCAATCGCTAATCGGTTTGGTAACTGACTATCGATATTGAACCACTGCTGCTCTTTTTTTACAGCAATTAGATCATAGGCAGTTTTACGTTTTGTTCCAGGAATGTGTACTAACGCCACCTCTGCACCAGGAAGCAACAACTCTTTGCCTCTACCTGTATTCTTAACATGAGTTTTGACTACTTCTCCTTTTTTGTTCAAACAAAAAGCAATAAAGCGATTTGGTCGTTCAATGAAGTAAGCAATTTCAACATCTTGGTAGTCCAATAGTCATCACCTGTCTCCCTACTACTGTATCCTACCATATTTTTACTAAAAACACTTGAAAAACCAGTCGAAAGTCTTAGAGAAATCATGCACTTTCTTTAGTAAACTATAAGAAAAGGAACAATAAGCAAAATATGCTTTTATCATAAATGAAGACAAAGGAGTGGAAAAAAATGAAAAAAAGAATCATCTATATCCTACTTGCCGGTATCGCAACACTTGCTGGAAAAAAAGTACTCGATCATAAAAAGAAAGAAGCACAGGTCGATCATTTGAATAAATACTGTGGAACTTGGTCATTTACGGATACCAGCCAAACACACCATGAACTGACCATCCATTCTGATTATTCTTTTTGGCTTGATGACCGTTCTTTAGGAACACTATTAGTCGAAGTAACCTCCGAAAAATTGATTGTTAGAGATCAGTACGGCTTTTACCTAACGTTTTCTTACAACGACATGTTACTGTACGATGAAGCAATTGATTCCGCTTATTTATTATCAAAAAAATCATGATTATCCTAGCTTAGTAGATGTTACACTGCCAATCACTTCATTAACGTACTTCTTTTTTATAAAAACGAGACAAAGGGTTTAGAAAATTGCTGTTTTCTAAACCTTTTGTCTCGTTTTACAAGTTTCATCCATGCAATTTCCTCTAGGTCACAACGATCGAACAAATTATGCTATGATAAGAGCAAAGTACTTTTTAATTAGCGGCTATTTGATCACTACACATCTCAAACAACTACTTAGAAAGATGGACAAACGATGGCATACGAAAAATAAAAAAACCGACATTTCCGTCCTATTTTTTTCTCATAAAATAGTCAATTTGTGTTTTTTTTGTTACACTTACAAGTGATGGTTTCTTACCATGAAAGGATGATCGCATATGACACCAAACCGAGAAGATTATTTAAAAATCATTCTGGAATTAGGCGGTGACACAACAAAAGTCAATAATAAACAAATCGTTTCTAGCCTAGCAGTGTCACCTGCTTCAGTAAGCGAAATGATTTCTAAACTCGTTAAAGAAAAACTAGTCGAACACTCTCCTTACCAAGGTGTACAATTGACTGATAGCGGACTGATAAAAGCAAGTAGCCTGATACGTAAACATCGGTTATGGGAAGTTTTTTTAGTCGAACATTTAGATTACAACTGGAATGAGGTTCATGACGATGCTGAGGTCCTTGAGCATGTGACTTCTGAACAGCTTGCGGATCATTTAGAAAGTTATTTAAATCATCCTAAACATTGCCCACATGGAGGCATTATCCCTAAAAAGGAACAGGTTGTCCATGAAGAGCGTCGTCAAACACTGGAATCCTACCCAGTCGGTACCAAAATTCGGATTGCTCGTGTCCTTGATGAAAAGGAATTATTAGACTATTTAGTCACAATCGATGTCAATATTGATGAAACTTATGAAATTACTGATGTAGCGGCCTATGAAGGACCAATCACCATCCAAAATAAAACTAAAAAAATTCCTGTCAGCTTTAAAGCCGCCAGTACAATTTTTGTTGATAAACTGTAAAGGAGATTACCCAAATAATGAATGAAAAAAACGTATTATTTACTATATTTGGCGGTACAGGAGATTTAGCACAACGTAAATTGTATCCTTCCCTTTTTCGTTTATACAAAAAGGGCAACTTGAGCGAACATTTTGCTGTGATCGGTACAGCACGTCGTCCTTGGAGTGATGAACACTATCGTGAAGTGGTTAAAGGAACAATCGAAACATTGAATCCTTCTGCCGAAGAAGCCGAACGATTTGCTAGCCATTTTTATTACCAATCTCATGATGTCAATGATTCTTCTCATTACCAAACATTAAAAGAATTATCTGATCGTTTAGATGAAAAATACCACTTGAATGGTAATCGAATGTACTATTTAGCCATGGCTCCACAATTTTTCGGTACGATCGTTTCACATTTGAAATCTCAGAAAATCATCACTGAAACTGGCTTCAATCGATTGATTATCGAAAAACCTTTTGGTTCTGATTTCCATTCAGCCTTTGAATTGAATGAAAAAATTCGACAAGTCTTTCCAGAAGACGATATTTTCCGTATTGACCATTATTTAGGTAAAGAAATGATCCAAAATATCTCTGCGATTCGCTTTGCCAATAATATTTTTGAGTCTCAATGGAACAATCGTTACATTGACAACATCCAAATCACTTTTGGTGAGAGTTTAGGTGTTGAAGATCGTGGCGGCTACTATGACCACAGTGGTGCGTTAAAAGATATGGTCCAAAATCATATCCTTCAAGTATTAGCATTACTTGCGATGGAACCACCCGTTGCCTTTTCCGAAAAAGAAATCCGATCAGAAAAAATCAAAGCGTTAAAAGCGATTCGTATTTATGAAAAAAAAGAAGTCTTAGAAAATTTTGTACGTGGGCAATATGCTGCAGGTCAACTAGATGGCCAGACATTCAAAGGCTATCGTGAAGAAGACAACGTTGATCCAGAATCAACAACTGAAACATTTGTTGCTGGAAAATTCACGATCGATAATTTCCGTTGGTCTGGCGTACCGTTTTATGTACGTACTGGGAAACGTCTTACTGAAAAAGGTACACGAATCAATATTGTCTTTAAACAAGTACCTGTCAATGTATTTAAAACATCGATCGACGAACCTTGTAATGATCCAACGTTACCACCAAATGTTTTGACTATCTATATTCAACCAACAGAAGGTTTTTCATTTACATTAAATGGAAAAAAAGTTGGTCAGGGTTTTGCAACAGATCCAATCAAATTGGAATATCGCAATAGTGCTGAAATGGTCGAAAATAGTCCTGAAGCCTATGAAAAGCTTATGTTAGATGCGTTGAATGGCGATAGCACAAACTTCTCTCACTGGGAAGAAGTCGCACAATCTTGGCACATCGTTGATGTGATCCGCCAAGTTTGGGATCAAGTACAACCAGATTTCCCAAATTACAAAGCTGGTTCTATGGGGCCTGAAGCAGCATTCGAGCTTTTAGAAAAAGACGGGTTCGAATGGATCTGGCAACCAGATCATTGGTACCGTGAACGTGGAAAATTGGATTAGTCACCAATCACTTGTTATTCGCTTAAAAATACTTTTTTATATATCAAAAACAACCAAACACAAAATGTGTTTGGTTGTTTTTTGCTTACTTTTATTCAAAACCTTCTGCGACTGCTTCTGGGTAGAACGCTTCAACAAGCTGTGCACAACGTCCGCATAAGTGTGGTAATTTTTCATCAGTTCCAACATCTTTACGGATTTGACGGCAACGATCACATGTTTCACCTTCTGCTTTTTCGACTAAAATCGCTACATCATCAAAGACTAAAGCATTCTCAGGCGCTTCAGTGTTTTCTGGCATAATCGTAAAGTAGTCTGGTGAGACGATCAATAATTGAGGAATGTCAGCAGCAACTGCTGTCAATAATTGATTCACCTGTTGATTCGGATAGATCGTTAATTTTGCTTCTAATGATTTTCCGATCAATTTACTATTTCTTGCTTCTTCTAGTGCTTTTAAGACTTTATCACGGAAATCCATGAAGGCTGCCCATGTATCTAACAACTCATCTTGGTTAGCATATTCAACATATCCTGGTAGCTCACTTAATTGAACATAAGCTTCTTCTTCTTTTAAGAATGACCAGATTTCCTCTGTTGTATGAGGAATGATCGGTGTCAATAATTTCGTTAATGAAACAGCCGTTTCATAAAAAACAGTTTGCATACAACGACGTTGATGATCATTTTCTGCTTCAATATAGACCACGTCTTTCGCAAAATCCAGATAGAAAGAAGAAAGATCCACTGTCAAGAAGTTCATCACCGTGCGATAGATTTGCATAAAGTTATACTTATCATATCCTTCTTCACGGATTTCTTTGATGACTTGATTCAAACGAACTGTCATATATTTATCAACTGAACGACGATCTTCATACGCTACTGCATCTTTCTTAGGATCAAAATCATCCGTATTTGCTAATAAGAATCGCATCGTATTTCTGATTTTCCGATAAACTTCAGCAACCTGACCTAAAATATCCATTGATACACGAACATCTGCTTCGTAGTCCACACTAGATACCCATAGACGGAGGATATCCGCACCAAATTGTTTGATCACTTTATCTGGAACGATCGTATTGCCTAATGATTTACTCATTTTTCGACCTTCACCATCTAATGTGAAGCCTTGTGATAAAACTGATTTGTATGGCGCAACGCCATTGATTGCGACACTTGTTGTAATACTTGAATTGAACCAACCACGGTATTGGTCAGAACCTTCAAGGTACATATCCGCCGGGAAAGATAACTCAGGACGTTGACGTAAAACAGCTTCATGAGAAGAACCTGAATCAAACCAGACATCCATGATATCTGTCTCCTTCGTAAATTCGCCATTTGGTGATCCTGGATGCGTAAAGCCTTCTGGTAGTAAGTCCTTCGCTTCTTTTTCAAACCAAATGATTGAGCCATGTGCCGCAAATAATTCAGCGACATGTTCAATCGTCTCAGGTGTAATGATTGCTTCACCATTTTCAGCATAAAAGATTGGTAGCGGAACGCCCCAAGCACGTTGACGTGAGATGACCCAATCGCCGCGATCACGTACCATATTGTAAAGACGTGTTTTTCCCCATGGAATGATCCAATCAACTTTTTCCACTTCATCAAGGATGTTTTGGCGGAAATCATTGATTGAAGCAAACCATTGTGGTGTTGCACGATAGATGACAGGTTTTTTAGTACGCCAGTCATGTGGGTAACTATGGGTGAAGAAATCTAATTTCAGCAAAGCACCTTTTTCTTGTAATAGATCCGTGATCATTGGATTGGCTTTGTCATAAAAGATCCCTTCAAATCCAGGTGCTTCATCAGTAAATACACCTTTAGAATCAACTGGCGAAACCACAGGTAATTTGTAACGATTTCCAGCAATATAGTCATCTTCCCCGTGCCCAGGTGCAGTGTGGACTAATCCAGTACCTGCATCCAAGGTCACGTGATCGCCTAAGATCACTAAAGATTCACGATCATAGAATGGATGTGTCGCTGTCATGTATTCCATCTCTTGTCCTGCAAATTCTTTTAAGACTGTGACTGTTTCCCAGCCAATTGCCTGTTGCACCGTTTCCATCAAATCTTTGGCAACGACAAATTTGCGACCATCAGCTTCTACTAAGACATACGTAAATGTTGGATTTACAGCAATCCCTTGGTTAGCTGGTAATGTCCATGGTGTCGTTGTCCAAATAACGAAAGCAGTATCTTCATCCAAAAGGTCTTTGCCATCTTTCACAGTGAAAGCGACATAGATTGAAGGAGATTTGACATCTTTATATTCAATTTCAGCTTCAGCTAATGAAGATTCACTAGATGGTGACCAGTAAATTGGTTTTAATCCTTTGTAGATATACCCTTTTTCAGCCATTTTACCAAACACACGGATCTGTGCAGCTTCATAGGAAGGATCTAAAGTGACATAAGGATTTTCCCAATCACCAGCAACGCCTAAACGCTTAAAGTCTTCCCGTTGTTTGTCTACTTGTGAAAGGGCGTATTCACGACATTTTTCCAAGTATTCAGCCATCGTCATTTCTTTTCTTTTGATCCCTTTGTTCGTCAGCACTTGCTCAATCGGCAAGCCATGCGTATCCCAACCGGGAACGTACGGCGCACGAAAACCAGACATTGATTTTGAACGGATGATGATATCTTTACTGATTTTGTTTAAAGAATGCCCTAAATGGATATTTCCGTTTGCATACGGGGGGCCGTCATGAAGAATAAAGCTCGGTTTGCCTTCATTCAACGCTTGTCTTTGTTGATAGATTTGATTTTCTTCCCATTCTTTTTGCCACTCACCTTCACGGTTCGGCAAATTCCCACGCATAGGAAAACTTGTTTTTCCTAATTGCAAGGTTTCTTTCATTTTCATATAAACACTCCTTAGCTTTAGTTTACAGAACGCAAAAAAGGCATGTTCATCCTAGGGACGAACATGCCGTGGTACCACCCAAATTTAGTTACGATCGTAACTCTCAAAGACCGATAACGAGGTTAACCGCTATTTCTTACTATCGTTCAGAAATAAAACAAGTAGAGGATCTTTCACTTTGCAGGGTCTTACCAATCTTACACTGTCATTGGCTCGCTTTAAGAATGTCAAAATGCTTTTCTGTTCTACTCTTCTTCGTATTCTCCAGGAATGATCGAAAGATCGATTGCTTGCGTATCAAAAGCAGTCACTGGAGACTCGTATACTCCTGTTTCAGAGTGTACATCACTTTCAATTTCATTGTCAAGCTGTTTTGCCAAAACTTCTTTGATTACTTCATGGCTGTCCGTTACATAACTAGAGAATGGTTGTAAGATCTCATCCCATTCTGGACTTTTCACTTGTTCAAGTTGTGATTCTAACATCAAGCTGATTCGTTGATGGAATACACGTGTTTTCTTCTTCAAATCTTCTGTTTCTGTAGCTAGTTGTCTTGCTTTTTCAGTTGCGTCTGTCAAAATACGACGTGCTTTTTCTTCTGCATCCGTTGTTAATTGATGTGCGCGTTTTTCAGCGTTTGCTACCATTTCGTCTGCTTTATTTTGCGCAGAAGTCACGATCACTTCTGATTCTTTACTTGCGCTTGTTTTTACTTTGTCGGCTGTATCTTGTGCCACGATAATCGATTGATTCAACGCATCTTTCAGTTCATTGAAGTATTCAAGTTTTTCTTCTGAATGCTTCACTGCTTTTTCTAACTCACGATTTCTTTGTGTTACTTCTTCGTAATCACGAACAACTAAATCTAAGAAATCATCTACTTCGTCTTGATTATATCCCCGCATTTTTGTTGGGAATGTTTTATTTTGAATATCTAATGGAGTTAAAGCCATGAGTAAACCACCTTCTTGTTTTATTTACGTAATACACCAAACAACACCCTGCACTTGTCTTTCTTTGTTTTCCCCTCAAGGTCTTGGATTTGTATTCTACCATATCCTCTGATCGAAACAATATCTAATAACTCAAGCAAAAAATCCGGTTTCGTATTTTCTGTCCAATTCACTTTTACTTTCCCCGATTCGATCAGTTGCTTTGAACGCTGTCTTGAAATATTATAAATTTCCGAAATCACACTATCCAGTCTAAGTGAACTGACCGTACCTCTTTCTTGAGTCCAGCTGTCTTTTGGCAAGATCATATCTGTGTAATTGATCTCCTCTAAGCGAACAGCCACTTTGCCAATTTTAGTCACTTGATTAACGACAAAATGATCGATTTCGTCTGCAATGAAAACTTGCCATCGGTCATCATCTGAAATAATATCACCGAAGTAAGAACGTTTGATCCCTGTGCCAACTAGTGTACCTAAAATCTTTCCATGACTCAAACTGGCAAATTTACTTGGGTAATGGATTTCATATAACGACATTTCAAAATCATCGTCAACTGGTTCATAGTAGTCTGGGAAAATCAAGCATCTTTTCCGTTCTGCTTGCTCATAGCCACCGTATAATTGAAAACGCAAGTCACTATTTTGACGAATCAAGGTCTCCAAGATGTAACATTGTCTTGGGTCAAGAAATTCTGTCAGATAAGGTGCATACTGACTCTGGACCTGTTCGATCCAATCTCCGACAGAGTCAATAAACGGACGTTCATCTACTCGGAAATGCTGATACACATTCGTATCCACTTGATTCCCTCCTATATATCCCTGGTTGTTCTACACTAAATAGCGAACGTAATCATCCATAAAACGATATGCTGCAATCCTTGGACAGCAAGATTTAAAATCACAATTGATGCTAAGATCGTAAAATCCATTGGTCCAAATCTTAAAGGCAAACGATCGAATAGGCTGATATATGGTTCACAAATCTTTGCTAATATACGTCCAAGGCTAGATTGATACCCTCCTGGAAACCAAGATAGTAACGCATAAACTACTAGGATCATGCTATAAAAGTATGCAGCACGTGAAATTAAATTAAGTAACATAAAAAGAATATAAATGTTTGCTCCTCCTCTTTACAGATCAAACATACTTCCATCTGCGAAAGATTGAGCCGTTGAACTATCGATTTCCAGACCAGCTGGTGTGCAAAGGAAAATCTCATCACCTACTCGTTTGATATCGCCGTCTAACGCATAGACTGTCCCTGTTAGGAAATCCACGATACGTCGAGCCTGCTTTTCTTCTACTAACCGAAAGTTGACTAATGTTGCTTCTCCCGCAATGATCCTTTTAGCAATCGTCATTGCTTCAGAGTAGGCACGAGGTTCCATCACTGTGATTTTTCCTGCTAACTGTGTGTTAGGTTGAACAGATGGTCTCGTTTGTCGTTGGTCTTTTTGCGTATTTTTTGTAGAAGTTTGATGTAATTCGATGACTTTTTTTGTTTCGTTCGTCGGCGCATTCTCACGACCAACCGGACGAGATGTCGTCGTTGGGCGTTGTTTTTTTTCAATCGGCTGTGAAACAGCTGGAGAATGTTGTTGATACTGTGTGTTTGATTTAGTTGGCTGCTTAGCAACCTGTTGTTGTTCAGGATAATCTTCGTATTCGTACTCTTCTTCATCAGCTAATCCGAAAAAATTAGCAATTGCTCCCCTGTTTAAAAGTGGCATTATTCTTCCTCCTCGTCTTTGAATAGCGCTGTTCCTACACGGATAAATGTAGCTCCTTCTTCAATTGCAAGTTGAAAATCTTGGCTCATCCCCATGCTCAGTTCGGTACATGGTGCATGTGTGTATTGTTTTGATTGGGCAAGATCACGCAATTCTCTCAGCGTTTCAAACACTTTACGAATTTGTTCAGCAGAAGCGTCCTTCGGTGCCATAGTCATAAGTCCCACTACCTGTATATTTGGATAGGCTGCTAAAGATTCTAAGAAAGGTAGAAGCTCCGCTGGTGAGATACCGTGTTTCGATACTTCACCAGACACATTGACTTCCACAAAACAAGCTAGCTGTTTTTCTAATCTTTTTTGGATTTCTTCTGCTAATTTCAAACTGTCTAACGCATGAAAGTAATCAATTTCATTTACAATCAATTTTACCTTTCTGCGTTGTAAATTACCAATTAAATGCCACTTCACTTCAGAATATTTAAGCAAATCTTGTTTTTTTTGCAACAATTTATCGACACGATTTTCTGCACAATGTGTGACTCCAGCATTGATTAATTCTTCAGCTTGGAGTGATTCTACAGATTTTGTAACAGCTACTAATGTCACTTCTTTCGGGTCACGATGAACAAGAGCACACGAATCCTGAATGTCTTGCTTGATATTCTGCAAGTTGTCAGCAATCATGTGCTCTTCCTCCTTTTATTTTTTACGACGGAAAAACGGCGGTGTATTCAATTCGTCGTCACCTTTTGTTTTTGTTTCTTCACGATTGAATGTATCAAATTCTTTTTTCTCAATAGTTTCGTAATTAGACTCATCCACTTTTGGACGAACATTTTGTTCGCGACGGATGTCCCAATCACCAAAACTGCTTTCATCTTCAGCAGTAATTGGTTTTGCTTGGTCCATGTCTAATCGATTGCTTTGAGCAGAAGATTGCGTTTTAGTTGACGTTTGTCTAGCTGGACGACTAGACTTCCGTTCCTTTTTTGTTTCATCAATACCTGTAGCAATGACCGTTACACGGATTTCATCGCCCATTTCTTCATTGATCGATGTACCTAAGATGATATTTACATCGCCAGTTGCTGCATTTGCTACGATATCTGAAGCATCTTGTGCTTCGAATAACGTCATATCCAAGCCACCAGTGATGTTCAATAGGACTTGTTCTGCCCCATCGATCGATGTTTCTAATAATGGAGAAGAGATTGCTTTCTTCGTTGCTTCGATCACGCGTTCTTCACCGCTTGCTACTCCGATACCCATCAAAGCAGTACCTTGGTTTGCCATCACTGTTTTCACATCAGCAAAATCCAAGTTTACGTAACCTGGTGCAGTGATTAGATCAGAGATACCTTGCACACCTTGTCGTAAGACATTATCTGCCTCGCGGAATGCTTCAAGCATTGGTGTCTTTTTGTCAACGACTTCAAGAAGTCGGTTGTTTGAGATGATCAATAATGTATCTACGTTTTCTTTCAAACGTGCGATACCTTCCGCAGCAAAACGGCCACGTTTTGGTCCTTCAAATGTAAATGGACGAGTGACAACACCTACTGTTAATGCGCCTAATTCTCTAGCGATTCCAGCAACGATCGGTGCAGCACCAGTACCAGTTCCACCACCCATACCAGCAGTGATGAAGATCATGTCTGCGCCTTCTAATGCTTCACGTAAAGATTGTTCACTCTCTTCAGCTGCTTTTTGGCCAACTTCTGGTTGTGAACCTGCTCCTAAACCACGTGTGTATTTAGGGCCTAATTGGATCACTGTTTCAGCTTTTGAATTTTTTAATGCTTGAACGTCTGTGTTGGCAGTGATAAATTCAACACCTTTAACGTTTTCTTCAATCATACGGTTTACAGCGTTTCCGCCTCCACCACCGACGCCGATTACTTTGATGACTGCGCCGTCATTGATGTTATTATCAATTGAGAATTCCATGTTTTTTTCCTCCCACGATGATTAATCAAATATATTGGTAAAAAATCCTTTGATTTTACTTGTTACGTTTTCGCCAGAATTTTTTTCTTCTGGTTCTTCGTTATACGTTGTTTCTTCTGCCACATCGTATTGTTCATAAGATGTGTGAGCTTCCGGCTCATTGGTTGTATAATGAACAGGTGCTGATTCCCCCATAACAGCGATTTTAGCTAATTGGTATACTTCACTTAAATTCGCCGAGTAATCAACAATACTGATCACGTTTGTAAATACTGGATTTCTTAGACCCATTTGATTTGGTACATAAAGCTTCACATTTACGCCAAATATTTCCTGTGCCAAATCAACGACACCTGGAAGGCTAGCTGCCCCACCAGTTAATACGATACCACCAGGCAGCTCTAACGCTTCGATTTGATCTAACGCTTCTTTTGCTTTATTGAAGATTTGTTCCATTCGAGCAGAGATCACTTCTGATAGGTAATGTTCATCGACTCGAACAGGTTCTGTTTGGCCGATCACATCTACCGGAAATTCTTCTTGCTCTGAGGTACGTTCTGGATATGCATCCCCGTAATTTATTTTTAATGCTTCTGCATTGTTGAAGGAAGTATTTAAAACAATGGAGATATCTTTTGTGACAAATTCGCCACCTTCTTGATCTAGGCTCGTGAATTTCAACTGTTTGTCATGCATGACAGCTGTTGTTGTTTGTCCGCCACCCATATCGATAACGATTGTACCAAAATCTTTTTCTCCATCCGAAAGAATTGATTCAGTCAACGCTAAAGGTGTGATCACTAATTCATTGACGATCAATCCCGCATTTTCAACACATTTACGAATGTTATGAATGATTGTTTTTGGTCCAGTAAATAATAGACCATACATTTCTAATCTGACACCGATCATCCCACGAGGATCTTTGATGCCTTCGAATCCATCTACCGTAAAGTCCTGTGGTAAAATTGACACGATTTGACGTTCAGGAGGTATTGAACGAACCAGTGCAGCTGAAGCCACATTGCGGACATCTTCATCGGTGATTTCTTTTGAATCTCCGTTTACTGCAATCATCCCTTGGCAGTTTTCTACTTCAAGCATGTTTGCTGGTAGACCCACGCTTACACTTTTGATTTGAATGCCGGCTTTTTCTTCTGCTTGACGCACTGCTCGCTGTATCGCTTGTACTGTTTTATCGATATCAACGATGATGCCTCGGTTAATCCCTTCTGATTTTGCGTTCCCTACTCCAATAATATTCATTTGGCTGTCGATATATTCAGCCACGACAACTTTGACAGATGTCGTTCCAATATCAAGGCCTACGTACATTCCTGTTTTTGCCATGAATGGGATTCCCTCCTACTTAACTATTCCATATACATGCGAACCAATAACGTCCGTTTTAAAAATATACTTTATAGATATATTCACTGTTTCCAATTTTACCATAAATTACCAGTTTTTAGAAAGTAGATTATCACATTTTACAGTGGTTTTCTTAATTTTCATCTAAACTTGACGAAGATGGGGTCGTATTTTCATTCGTTGGATTCATTTCGTCTTGATTCTCACTTATTTGAGGCTCATCAACGCCTGTTTCTGGAGTAGAAGTTTGATCCGCAGTTTGCGGACTTTCATCTGTACTTTCTTCTGATCCATCTTCTTGCGCTTCTTCGCTATTATTTGAGTAAGGGTAAGAAAAAATCCCTACTTCCATGTCGATCACACCATTTTCTTCCATTTCGCTAGCTACTTGCGCATAAAAATTCATTTGCGTTGCTAAGTTAGTAATATTGACGATCACTTGGTTCCCATCGTTCATATTCAGCTGGATCAAATTTTGATTCGTATTACGCGGCGTATATTTGATTTCCGAAATGGCTTTTTGTAACTCTGGAGATAATTTATTATATTCTTTTGCTAAATCTTTGATTTTTGTTGAGTCAGTAAATCCTTCTAGGATCGGCAAATTTTTTGTTGGACTTTCAACTATTTCATCCAACACTGTTCCATCTTCGATCACAGGGCTATATTTTCCGTCCGTTAAAATCAAAGCAATCTCTTTATATTCAGTGACAGACAGATCAAATGTATTGACACTACTAAAACCGATCGTAGCAGATTTTATTCGAGGCTGCTCTTTTTTCAAATGATCGATGTAACTTTGGCGCTGCCAATACTGTCCCCAAATATGCTGATTCAATGCCAATTGCGTATCCTTCAATATTTCTTCTTTCGAAACAACTTCATTTCCGGAAATAGAAACGCCTTCTAATTTGCTCAACGGGGAAACGTAATAAATCAAAAATAACAAAGGAATCAAAAGAATGGAAATGATTAAACTCAGCCTTTTGTATAAAACTTTGTTTCGATAATTTTTTAAATTAGGCAAGCGATCGATAAACGAACCATTATACGGTCCCCCGTCTTTCTTATGTTCGATTTCTTCATAGTCTAATAAATCATCTTCTTCAACAAGCAGTTCTTCTTTTTTAGGAGGTGTAGGTTCTTTTTGTCCCTCTTTATGCTCGCTTTTTTCACTTGTTTCTGTCTGATGATCTGTGTGTTCTTTATGTTCTTCTAAGTATTTTCGGTTGGCCATTTGCCAAGGCGTCAGCGAGTTTTCATCGTTTGACTTCTCAGGCATTTTTTTTGTTTCTTTTTTCTTACTCATCTATGACCACCACCTTATTCTATGATTAACGATTTTGCTAGTTGATACAAGCGCTCAGACGCATCCGGAATACCTAATGTTTTAGAGGCAGTTGACATGTTTTGTTGCAGTGATTCATCTGTCATGATCTCATTTATCGCGGCACCCAACGAATCACCATCCAACTCTCCATCCGCAATCATCTTAGCCGCCCCAACTCGAACGAGACTCATCGCGTTTTTTGTTTGATGATCGTTTGTCACATAGGGACTCGGGATAAGGATCGCAGGTAACCCTAAGGCAGTCAATTCAGCAATCGATGTTGCTCCTGCTCGACCAACTAACAAATCACTTGCCGCCATCACTTCAGCCATATCATTGATATAAGGTTGGATGCTGATGTTTGCTTTCGTTTCTCCAAGTGTTTCCTTGATGCTTTGATAATAGCGATCACCTGATGCGTAGAGGATCTGATAGTCAGTAGCAGTAAACGTGCCTAAATAAGAAGTAACGGCTTGATTGATTTTTAATGCCCCTTGGCTCCCGCCAAAAATCAAAACTGTTTTCTTCTCAGGATCAAGATCAAATTTTTTTAGAATATCTGTTTTCATCGTATCTGCAACTTCTTGTGCTCGCGGGTTACCGATTAAAACTGATTTTTCCTCCGGGAAAAAAGTTGCTGCATCTTTAAAAGAAAGCGCGATTCGATCCACATAACGACTTAGAAATTTATTTGTCATCCCCGGCACACTATTTTGTTCATGGATGATTGTCGGAATCCCTAACTTAGCAGAAGCATACACAACTGCCCCAGAAACATACCCACCGGTTCCGATCACGATATCTGGTTGAAATTCTTTTAGTATTTTTTTCGCTTGATGGATACTTTTTAAGAATAATTGGATCGTTTTGACATTAGCTAGTGAAAACTTTCGCTGAAATCCTTGGATCTCTAAGGTATGAAAAGGAATCCCAGTGGTTGGAACGATTTTGTTTTCCAAACCACGTTTTGCACCTACATACATAAACTCGGCGTTCGGCTCTTGTGTTTTCACATAATTGACGAAGGCTAGCGCGGGATAGATATGTCCACCGGTTCCTCCACCTGTTACCAAAATTTTCATAGTTATTATCGCTCGTTTCTACTTTTCTATTTTCAATTTTCTAACGGCTTCCATAAAGCGATCACCACGGATCTCAAAATTAGGATATTGATCCCAACTTGCATTGGCTGGTGATAATAAAACCACCTCTCCTGGCTCGCTATTTTCTAAAGCTACAGGAACCGCAGCTTCCACAGACTCTGCTGTGCAGATCGTTGGTATGCCCGCTTTTTCACCAGCATCCTTCAATTTCTCTTTGGTTTCACCAAAAGTGATCAATCCCTTCACACCTTCAAGTGATGGAATGAGTTCATCAAAGCTATTGCCCCGATCAAGTCCACCGGCGATCAGAATCAATTTTTCTGGTTGAAATCCGCTTAATGCCATCTTGGTCGCTAAGATATTTGTGGCTTTCGAATCATTGTAAAATTTACGTCCTTGGACCTCACCGACATATTGTGTACGATGTGGTACGCCATGAAAATGACTCAATGTTTCTTTAATTTCTTCATTTGAGATATTGTATTGTTTTGCAACAGTAATAGCTGCTAACGCATTTTCGACATTGTGTGCCCCTGGAACACCTATTTCTGAGATCTCCATGACTTTTTCTTTGTCGTAATAAATAACTCCTTCAAAAGAATAAGCACCTGTCTCTAAGACTTGATCTGTCGCAAAAGGTAACACTTTCGCTTTTGTTTTTTTACTTAGTTCCTGTAATTCTTTCTGATTCCAATTCAGTACAAGATAATCCTCTGACGTCATGTTTTTTTGCAAATGCCATTTAGCTTTGACGTAGGCTGGACGAGAGCCATGATAGTCGATATGTGCTTCATAGATATTCGTGATCACTGCAATGTGGGGACGAAGATCAGTAATCCCCATCAATTGAAAACTTGAAAGTTCCATAACAATCTTGTCTTCCGGATTAGCTTCTTGTGCCACACTACTTGCAGGGAAGCCAATATTACCAGCTAAACGAGTGATACCTGCTGATTTCCCCGCATTCAACAATAACCCAGTCATTGTTGTTGTCGTCGTTTTTCCGTTGGTGCCTGTTATGCCGATAATTGGGCATTCCGCTACTTCGTAAGCCAGTTCAACTTCCGTAATTACCGGAATACCCATTTCTTGAGCTTTTGCAACTAATGGATGTGTGTAAGGAATACCTGGATTTTTGACCAGCATTGAAAATTTTTCATCTAATAATTCAATTGGGTGACTACCAGTCACTACTTTGATCCCTAAAGAAAGCAATTCTTGTGCTTCAGGATTTTCATCAAACGGTTTTCCGTCATTAACGGTGACAAGTGCGCCCAGTTCATGTAATAACTTGGCCGCACTGAATCCACTTTTTGCTAATCCTAATACAAGGACTTTTTTATTTTCATAAGTTGTTATTTTTTTCATTCTCGTCATCTCCTACCATACGATCCACAATGTGATTAATGAAGTAATTACACTTGTTATCCAAAAGACAGTATCTATCTTCCATTCAGACCAACCACTCATCTCGAAATGATGATGGATCGGTGACATTTTAAAGATTCTTTTACCAGTCAATTTGAAAGAAGATACTTGTAACATCACGCTAGCTGTTTCGATGACATACATCAGACCGATCAATAGTAATGTCCATTCCTGATTGAGCATGATCGAGATTGCTGCTAACAATCCTCCTAATGCTAAGGAACCGACATCCCCCATGAATATTTTGGCAGGCTTGCGATTATAGACGAAAAATCCTAGTAAACCACCTAAAACACTCAAGCAGATAATTAAGACATCATACTGCTGTTGGTGCCAAGCGATAACTGCGTAGGTCAAAAAAGAAATACTTCCTAATCCAGCTACTAAGCCATCAATACCATCTGTTAAGTTAACAGCATTGGAAAAGCCAACTAACCAGAAAATCGCGAATAATCCGTACAACCAACTTAATGGAAGATCAATTCCAAAAAAATTCAGTGTTCCAGGGTATCCTTCACCACGATAAACGAGATAAAAGATGATTCCCCCAACAATTTGGCCAATCAATTTTTGCTTTGAGTTCAATCCCATATTTCTTTTCTTGAAGATTTTGATGAAATCATCTAAAAAACCAATTGCTCCATATAGGGCAAGTACAAAAAGTAGGATGAAAAGAGTAGGCGTCAACTGTTGTTGCCAAGCGCCTACCCAGATACCAGTCAAGAGCGCACTGACTAAAAACACCAATCCCCCCATCGTTGGAGTTCCGGCTTTTACATTATGCCATTTAGGTCCTTCCTCACGAATGGCTTGGCCTTGTTTTTTCATTTGAAAATAACCAATAAATAACGGCATTGTTGCAATCGTCATTGCACAACTACTCGCAATGGGAATTAATGTTTGTGTCAAATCCATGCTCTCTTCTCTCCTATTATTCTTTTAGATGGAAACTTAATGTTTCATCAGATATTTTTTCATAAGGTGCGAGGCTTTGTTCTGTACAGTAACCATCACCGTGGAACGTCACTTCGACACCAAGTATTTTTCCTAATTTCATGATATCCGCCTTTGACCAACCTGTCACATCAGGCATCAACGCAGTACCACCACTATATAGAATCAATTTTTCTCCCGATATCAGCTCATCCCCATTTGCTGTGGATTGCGCTTCTACCTTATTTCCATCGCCAATGACTACTGGTTGCAAACCACTCTTTTGTGCATCAGCAGCGGCAATATCAGGATTTAAATTACGATAGTCAGAAACAGTGATATTTTCCGTCTTTTTCTCTTCTGGCGTAGCTGTTTCCGCTTCTTTGAAATCCATTGCTCGTTTCAGTAATGGGTTCGCAATTTTTGCTAAAGCCGTGCGTTCATACGTCTTAGGATGTTTCATTGTCAGATAAAGGACATATTCGGGATCTTCAGCTGGTACCATTTCGACGATCGAATACAGATATGCGGTATCACCTGTTAGATAACCTCCTGTATCTGAAGCAATCTGGGCTGTTCCTGTTTTAGCTGCAATATTGTATCCCGGAACATTATATACTCCGTAAGCACTACCGTAATTTTCATTTTCTATGACATCTCGCATATACTCACGAACTTTTTCTGTCGTTTCTTTTGAAAATGGCTGTCCTAACACTTCCGTTTCAGTAGAGACTTCTTCTCCAGTATTTGGATCAACGATCTTACTAATGTAACGTGGTTGGATCATCGTGCCGTTGTTGGCGATCGCAGTGAAAGCTTTCATCATTTGGAAATTCGTCACACCAATCGCTTGACCATACGCACTCATCGCTTGGTCAACGATATTAGCAGTTGGTAAAGCACCCGCAACTTCATCATCCAAACCAGAGTGAGTACTTTGCCCAAATCCTAGTTTTTGCAAATAGTTATACCACTTGCCACCTAAACGCTGTTCCAGCATTACCATACCCACGTTACTAGACCATGAAAGAGCTTGACGCATGGTCAGCATTCCTTTTTTACCAAAGTCATGGTCATTGATCGTGGCATCAGCTACTTTGATCTGTCCGGATAGGAAAGACTCATTTTCATCGAATTTACCTTCTTCGATCGCTGCTGCTGTCGTGAAGACTTTGATTGTTGAACCTGGTTCATAAGAATCTTGTACAAGGATGTTACGCCACACAGCATCTTCACCAGTCAACCCTTCCATCGTCTCAGGATTGAACGTCGGGCGTTGACTCATCGCAGTGATCTCGCCAGTTTTAGCTTCCATCAATATCGCAGTCAATTCTTCAGGTTGATATTCTTCATTGACTTGATCCATCAATGTTTCTAAGTAACTTTGCAGACGACTATCAAGAGTCGTATACACATCTTTACCGTCTGTTGCCTTTTCTTCTTCTGCTACAGTACCTGGTAATGGATTTTGGAAATTATCTTTTTGATAGTAGATCTTTCCGTTTTGTCCACTCAAAATATCATTATAAGCAGATTCGATCCCAAGTCGGCCGACCAAGCCATTTTCTTTTTCATCCGGTACCGCGTAACCAATAAAATGGGAAGAAAATACTCCACTAGGATACATACGTGCAGGGTGGTTATCGAAATAAAGCCCAGTAACATCGGCTGCTTTCATTTCTGCTTCGATGTTTTGTTTCGTCTCTTGGGTGATATTACGTCCATAATTCCCAAATTCTACTTGGTAGAGATTTTGCTCGGCTCCATCGCGTAGCACCTTCAAGGCTTTACTTTTTTCCATTGAAAGGTTTTTGCTGATAATATCCGCAAGTGTATCGAAATCTTTTTCTTGTGCATATAATTTTTTGTTTCCAGTCGTGTATGTTTCGGAAAGAATTGCTTTGATCGAGTAAGACGTGGCATCTTCTGCTAGTGCCACCCCATTACGATCAAAGATCGTGCCTCGTTTTGCCTTGACCTCTTCACTACCTTGATAAAGCTGGTTCGTCTTTTCTTCTAGTGATGTGCCAGCCACATGTCCACCGATCACGATGTATGCAAAACGAACGGCAAATAAAAAGAACAATCCAATACTCGTAGCAAATAAAATGATACCTACTTTTTTGCGATTGTTCATCGGATTTAGATTTTTCTTTTCCATAAACCGCCGGAATTTATTTTTAAGACTCATTTACTTCACTTTCCTTAAATTGTCGTCATTGATTGACAACCCTTTTTCTTCTGCGATTTTTTTAACACGCTCGGTACGAGAAAGTTCACTTTTCTCTTGTTCCAAACTGATTTTTTCTTGATTTTTTTCGTTATATTCAACCTGTAACGCACCGATTTGCTTTTCCATACCACTAATATTGGTTCGTAACATCACTGTTAATACGCAAAGTGCGATGACAGAAAAAGCAATACACACTACGGCAAGCTTTTCGAAAATAGAGATTTGCTTCAAGCGTTTTGCTGGAGATTGAGGAAGAACGATTTCTTTCTCTGAGGGTGAATCTGGCAGAGGTTGCTCTGGTAGTTCAATTTCTTGTAAATCATATGGATATTGTTGGACTTTCTTTAGTTCTGCCATTCTTCTACTCCTCTTTCTCTCGTATTTTTTCAGCGATACGCAATTTTGCACTACGAGAACGATTGTTTTCTGCCAATTCTTCTTCAGATGGCAACATCGGTTTTCTCGTTATCACTTTTAATTCAGGTTGGAACTCATCAGGTACGACCGGCAACCCTGGTGGTAAATCTTTGACCGTACTATATTCTTTGAACATGTTTTTGACGATCCGATCTTCTAATGAGTGGAAAGTGATCACACTGATCCGGCCACCGACCTTCAATAAGCGGATTGCTTGCTCTAAAGAGGCTTCCTCCGCACCTAGCTCATCATTGACTGCAATTCGCACAGCTTGAAAAATGCGTTTTGCAGGATGACCGCCTTTTCGTCTTGCTGGGGCAGGAATCACCTGTTTGATGATTTCTACTAATTCCCCGGTTGTTTCAATCGGATGATCTTTTCTCACCCGTTCAATTTCTCTGGCAATTTGTTTTGAAAATTTTTCTTCTCCATAACGAAAGAAGATCTTTACTAATTCGTTGTAAGGATATTCGTTGATCACATGATATGCTGACAAAGGTGCCGATTGATCCATTCGCATATCCAAAGGCGCATCTTGATGATAACTGAATCCACGTTCTGCTTCGTCTAATTGTGGCGAAGACACGCCTAAGTCGTAAAGTATCCCATCGACCTTAGGTACGTATTCAGTCAAGCGCTCTTCAAGCTCACGGAAATTTGCTTTGATAAAAGTGACCATACCTTTTTCGACATACTCAGCCAAACGGATTTTTGCGTGATCGATTGCTATTTGATCTTGATCAAACGCATAAAGATGACCCTCTGTATTCAGTTGGCTTAATAAGTATTCGCTATGCCCGGCTCCGCCGAGTGTACAGTCCACATAAATTCCGTTCGGTTTGATTGCAAGTCCATCTACCGTTTCTTTTAACATGACTGTATAGTGTTGAAATGTTTCAGTCATTGGTCAGCCTCTTCCTATTTCTTATAATCCGAAATCAATCATATTTTCAGCGATTTCATCAAAGTTTTCTTCCGCAGCTTCTGAAAATTCTTGCCATTTGGCTTCATCCCAAATTTCGATCCGGTTTGACACACCAACAATGACACACTCTTTCGTTATTGTTGCGTAGTTTCTTAATGTATTAGGGATATTGATACGTCCTTGCTTGTCCAACTCACATTCTGTAGCTGCTGAGTAGAAAAAACGGACAAAGGTTCTAGCGTCTTTCTTTGCTAGGGGCATATCATTGAGTTTCGACTCTAATTCGTTCCATTCGCTTATCGGATAGCCAAAAAGACAGCCATCTAATCCACGAGTCAACACGAATTGTTCGCCTAATTCTTCGCGCAGTTTTGAAGGCACGATCAAGCGACCTTTTGCATCAATATTATGCCGAAATTCGCCCATTAACATCGAAACTACCCCCAATCCTCCACTAACTAAAATCAGTCTACCACAATCCCCCACTTTCTACCACCTTTTATGGGAAATCTGAGAATAACTTTTTGATTAGTAAAAAAAATTTTAACAATCAGGCTGCTAAAAGATTTTTTAAAGTCTTTTAACAGCCTGATTGCGCCATATTAGAGAAACGAAAGGATGTTTAGGACGATCAAAACGATATACATGACTAATGTCACCAAAAAAGTAAGACGCCAAGTCATTTTGAAATAACGTGAATACACAAGTTCGTCATAGTAATAAGCTTGGAATAACGCGATACAGATTGCCATTAAAAGGATGGTGATCAATAAAAAGGGCAAAAATGAAGACGTAGCGGTATTACGAGACAATGCGTGGATGCCTCCCCACAAAAAAGGAACGGCTAAATCAGGTGCTTTGACTTTGAAACGACGAGTCAATGCAAACATTTTTACTAGAAATTGACAACCAAAAATCACGATTGCCGGAAAGATGTACCAAAACAATACAAGTGGTGAAAAACTGCCCATTCGACAAATCTCCTTTTTTATCGTTGCGTTCAGTATACGTGATTTAGTTTACACAACGATTTCATTTAGTTTAAATTTATACTGTTTTATTATTTTGTTGCAGCCATTTTTTGACCAATCAAGATTGATGATCAGTGGGTAGTCTCTTTCAATGTGTTCTTTTCAAGAATTGGTTATAATAGAAGAAAGAAGTATTGAGGAGGTTCCCAATGATAAAGTATTTCACACTTGAAGACCAGAAATTGGTTGATTCAATGGAAGAAACGGCTGAAACCATTTGGTATTGTGTCGAGCGACCAACAGAAGAAGAAATCAATCAATTGATCAAACAGTTCCAAATACCTAAAGATTACCTCACGTCTGTCTTAGACGATGCAGAAAACTCCCGGGTAGAAGAATTTAATCAAGAAAAGCTAACAAAACCAGCATTAGTATTATTACAATACCCTTTTCCAAAAACTAGTCCTAGCGGATATTTCCAAGTAGATACTTATCCGTTTTCGATTATTCTCACGCCCAAAAAGAAGCTTATCACAATTACGAATCACGAACCACTTTTTTTGAAAAAAGTCTTTCATCAAACGTTTCAAAGAAACGATCTTTCGACAACTCTAAATATTTTTATGCAGTTACTTTGGCAGATCACTCAGTCCTATAACACCTATCTCTCTACCTTACTTGCCCAATGCGATCTGTTGGAGACACAACTAAAAGTGTCAACTGAAAATAAACAATTGTATCAAATCATGGATATCCAAAAAAGCTTGGTTTATTTCAAAGAAGCGACTGCCTCGAATCTTGAAGCGTTACAACAATTAGCCGAGAACCAATCGGTAAAAAATAATCACGCGATGATGAATCACCTCAGAGACGTGATCATTGAAACAGAACAAGCAAAGACCACCGCTCGTATCCGCTTGAAGCTTGTCGAACAGATGAACCAAACTTTTTCAGCCATTATTTCAAACAACTTGAATAATATTATGAAAATTTTAACTTCTTTAACGATTATCTTAACGATTCCAACAATCATTGGAAGCATTTACGGCATGAACATTAAACTACCAATTGCCGAAAGGGATGATGCTTTCCTTTGGTTGATACTATTGACCGTGATCATTTCACTTCTGACCACTTATTATTTAAAAAAAGGTAAGTTTTTATAGAGATGCCCTCTTGTAGAATCAGTGAAAAGCATGTAAAATCAAGATAACAATAATAAATCGAGGTAATCACGATGCGAGAAAAAAAACAAACAAGCACTTTTGCGAAAGTCACAAAATTAGTGATTTGGACAATGTTGATTTTGACAATCGGTTCAGTCGTTCTAACTGCTGTAATCAGTGTTATGTAAAAATAATGGAGGTTGCGCCAAATTTGGCGCAACCTCCATTTCCTGTTATTAGCTGTTATCAAGAGTCTGTCACATTGATGACTACATACTTAAACTAACCTCTTTTTTGTTTGTTCTTTGTTGCTGCCTTGCTTGATTCGATATATTTTTATGTTGGCTTTTTACTCTCGCATCACTTGTTAGCATCGAAAAACTTTGCTTGTTTTCATTTCGAACTCCAGCCCCCGACCGTGTTGAATGACCCACTTGTTCGAATCTTACTTGATTACTTCCTTCTTTTTGCTTTTTCTGATATTGAGCCCCACTATTCTCTAAGGTTGACACTTTTTTACCTGTTGCTGTTTGAGTAGATTGTTGATTCATCAAAGTATTGGGCAATGGATTCGAATGTCGATTATTTAAAGCCAAATTCTGCCGAGAATTTTTCTGTGTTCCTATCATAGCTTCTTTAAATTTATTAAAGTTTTTTTCTAATCTCGTATCGAAATTATTCGGATCGATTCCCACTTCTTTATTAGTCGTCATTCTTTCCACACTGTTTGCCAGATGTGAATTTTCGCGATCTGCGGACATTTCTCTTTGATTCTTCACTCTATCTGGCTCATCCCATTGCTTTATCACTTCTCTTCTTCTTTTTAAGTACTCTTGTTCTAATTCTTTCTTACTTGAAACAGGGATATCAGTAGCCTGAGGATGAAGAATTACCTCAGTATTTTTGAAATTGCTCATTCCAGGCTGAGAATCAAATTGACGTTGATTGGATTGGCTTGAAATCTTCGCTTCTGGCGTAAGCCCTGAATTTTGCTCATCCCTCAGGTTTTTGTAACTTGCTATCTCCTTCGATAATCTTTTAGATAAATCATGGTTCGTAAACACATTGATTAGCGTTTTTGTTGCATCCAAAATTTGAGTTGCAAAATTTTCTTGTCCCAAACTATGGTCAGAGGAAGTAGGTTGATCAAACGATTGGGGTGATATATTGTCTTTATTTGCTTTCCCTAGATTAATAGTAAATAATTGGAGATCAGGTAATGCAAAAGACATCAAATTTGAAACATACGACAACATGGATTGATCCTTTGCTCCTTGCCCACCACCTCTATCAGTTGGTGTTTCATATTGCTTGAAAAAATCAGTAAAGACTTTAGTTACTTTATCCCAAAATGCCTCGTTTATCTTGGGAGGGTGATCCAATCGTTCAAGTGCTGTGCTAGGCTTGGACATTTCCTCAAACGTTTTTTTAACTGGTCCAATCGCTGTTTGAGGCTTCTGGGCTTCCCCAAATGGTAGATTTACTTGTCCAACCGCTGTCGGGGGTTTCTGGATTTCTTCTAAGGGTAGGTTTGCTGCTCCAATCGACGTCGGGGGTTTCTGGATTTCTTCTAAGGGTAGGTTTGCTGCTCCAATCGACGTCGGGGGTTTCTGGATTTCTTCTAAGGGTAGGTTTGCTGGGCCAACCGACGTCGGGGGCTTCTGGATTTCTTCTAAGGGTAGATTTGCTGCTCCAACCGACGTCGGGGGCTTCTGGATTTCTTCTAAGGGTAGATTTGCTGGGCCAATCGACGTCGGGGGCTTCTGGATTTCCTCAACAATACCTTTCAAAGTATTTTTAAGTTGTTCTGCAGCATTTTCTGCTGTAAGATTTCTAAATTGGCTTCGCTGATTTGGTGTTCTTCGTGATCTCTGAGGAACATTTTTATTAATATCCTTTTTATTTGAAACCATTAAATTGTTAAGTTCAACGTCCCAGTGGTTAAGTGTATTTTTTAAATCAATTGTCATGTTGTGAGGGGAAACGTTATTGCTCTGTGTATGACTAGTTGTGATGTTGGAGGTGCGTAGATAATCCATTGATTGTTCGGAAGTTCTTTTCATTTCGTTGTTTTTTTCTTTTGGTACATTCAATCGATTAGGGCCATGCGCAACCACTGGTGTTAACATACTTAACACACTGGTTGCGTATACCGCTCCCGTGAAAGCAGAAAATTTCCCTCTATTCAGATGAAATCTTCTTTGATTACTCAGAGCCCTTAACTCACGCTCTAACCCATGCGGATCTTGCTTGTCTATAACACTGTTGTTGAATCGTCCTATTCTCTCGTTATGATTTTCTCCTGGCATTCCTTTCACTCCTTCTATTTATTTAATTGGCATTCATTATTTACCGTAGTTAACATTCTGTTTTCCCGTTAGCCTTGATAACGTTTGTGGTAGAAAAGTACTACTATCCTAATTTTTTAGTCATCTTTTTATTGTCTTCAATTAACTATATGCTCAAACTTGGTTCTTTTCGATTTGCTCTTGGACGCTGTTTTTCTTGATTAATTATATTTTGACTTTTTACTTTAGCATTCCCTACAAGCATAGATAACCTTGGCTTATTTCCGTTTTGTTTTTCAATAAACGTTTGTGGGTTTTTATCAATGTTGTTTTTTTCTTTGGCTGACGAAAATTGATCGATGCTTAGCCCATCTGAAAACTTCTTAAAGATTCCTGGATTCTCTATATTCGTTAGTCGATCGAGTGATTCTGCTCTCTGATCCCCCTTGGATGCTCTGGCTTCAAATTTAGGCGTTCCATAAACAAAAGAAGTCACATCTTTTTTTTTGCTGCTCGTGCCGTGTACCAACTGATCATATAGTTCCCTTGACTCTTTCTTCATTGGTTCTAAACTTTCCTGTGACAAATGAGACTTTTCTTTTTGCCAAGAATCGATCCCATTGCTTGCTATATGATGTTCTTCTCTCAATCTAAAGTCTGGAATTGGAATGTCTTTTGTCTGGGATGAAGGAGCTTGCTGTAAATCTTTCAAAAAATCCTTCAATTCTGCGGGGAAATTCTGTCCATCCGATGATTCTATCATTTTTAAAATATATTCACCTGTCCGCGTATCTTTTAAATCAATAGTTTTTTGATTCGCCAAGCTGTGATACAGATCCTGTGATTTATTTTGAGACGGTTGCGTAGGAATCGCCTGTTGATATATTTCATCCTTAGAACGATAAGGGTATGCTTGCTCTCCGAACTTGATTAGACTTTCTCCTATACCGTGTGTTAAGCTTTCTTCGTTTTCACCTCTTATATTTCTTGCTTCAAATACAGGATTATCATTGAGATTGCGCAGTTTAACTGTGTCAATTTCTTTTTCTCCATGCGTTGTAAAACTGACCTCTGAATTCGGATTATCTTTTGTTTGGGATGAAGTGGCTTGCTGTAAACCTTCTACAAATTCCTTTGTCATTCTCTGTTTTTCTATATAGATTGTCCGATTACGTGAGTCTGTTCCCTGATTTCGCTTGGATGGTCTTGCTTCAAACTTAGATATGTCATCATTTTGAATACTCTTCAAACTTTGTATTACCTTATCCTGTAGTTCAATCGTCGATTTCTGAGTTGTATCTAAACCTTCCTGTGACAAGTGATACTTTCCTTTTTGCCATGACGCTATTCCAGTGCTTGTTGACTCATTTTCTTCTCGCAATCTAAAATCTGAATTTGGACTATCTTTTGTTTGGGATGAAGAGGCTTGCTGAGAACCTTCTACAAATTTCTTTGTCATTCCCTGATTTTCCATATTAGTTGTTCGATTACGAGAGTCTGTTCCCTGATTTCGATTGGATTGTCTTGCTTCAAACTTATGGATTTTATAAACAAAAGAAGTCTCATCTTTTTGAATAGTATTCAGACTTTTTACTTCCTGATCATGTAGTTCACTTGTATCTTTCTTAATTGAATCTACACCTTCCTGTGACAAGTGAAACTTTTCTTCTTGCCAGGAAGTATGCCCATTATTCGTTAGCTCATTGTCTTTTGTTTGGGATGTTTGCTCTTGGTTGGATGATCTTACTTCAGACTTAAACATTTCATCTTTTTGAATACTATTCAGAATTTTTACTCTCTGATCATGTAACTCACTTGTGAATTTCTTGATTAAATAGGAGGATTTCTTGGAGAGCGCACGCTGTTGTCTTGGATTGATCTGTCTACTTTCATTTAGGGATTGTTGCAATACATCACTTGTATTGCGAGATGTATTGCCCTTATATTCACTTGATTCTTTACGTTTAAATTTCAATTTCTTTTTAGAAACATACTCACTATTAAATTGTTTAGGAACCGTACCTGTCACATTAGCTAGCTCATTTGGCGCTGTAACTCTTTGATCTATACTGACTTGGGGAATGCTCTGTAATACATTACGATAGCTTTGAGTTGCATTTGCTCTAGTATTTAAATCAAACGAAGGATTTTCTTGATTTCTTTCTCCAAATGAGGTGCTTGCATTTCCTACAATTCGATCATTCCTTTGATTTATCGGCTGTAGTGTTATATTTTGAAGAATACCTGTCGAATAATAAAGATAAGAAATAATTGGGTTTGCTCTCACATTTAAGGATTCATTTCCTATGCGAACAGCTAATCTACTCAAATCTTCTTGAGTATTTGTCTTATTAGCGTCATGCATTCGATTAATGAACTTTCCACCGGTTTCTCTGAAATCAATTATTGGCATATCTTACACTCCTCGCATTTTTATATATTTGTTTTGTTCCAATCCTTTTTCTTAGGAAACTTCTAAAGTGGATGTTCCTAAATCACCCATTTACAAAAAAATTTTAAATGAATTGTCCCTTCCTCCCTTTCTTGTCGGTATTCTCTATGAGTAAAAATACGACGTAACCACCATTTAGACAAAAACAACGAACAATAATCATTGAGTTTGCTATTTCTATAACAAATAAATCACCAGCGGAAACGAATCATTTACATAGACGATATGACGATACTTTTAATACAATACTTTAAGTGAATCAATGATAGCTTTTATTGATCTAAGAATATTCGTATTATTCATTTACTAATCTATTACATTCTTACAAACCTATCTTTTATCCGTAGTAGTTACACAGATAATATTTCTTGTTTATTTACAGAAATACTTTAGACTATTTATGACATCCTTTTCCTACTAACCTCAAGTATCTATTCTTAGCGTTCAAAAAAGAATTATTTTCAATAATCATACGTTTAAACTAATTTATGTGTAGTGCTTTTTTTTCAAACATAATCAAAATCTGGGAAAACATTACTACTGACTTTATCTTTTTGTCATTAAACAAAATTTTTATGCTTAAAAATGATAGGACTTTGTAAGCGAATTAACTATTGATTGACTATCGACAGCTTTTGGATTTACAAATTTCATTCTCAAAATCAAAAAAAAAATATAATAAAATACAATATAAAAATAACTAATTATTTTTTCTGTCGGGAAAGATTTCAACTGTTTTTTACCTCTATTCCCTAAAAAGCAAAATAAAATCACCCTAGCCAATGTAGGCAAAGGGTGATTTTTATTTTTTATTTATTTTTTCGCCAAACGTAACAACTCTTTGGCGTGTTCGATCGTTAAAGGCGTGATTTCACTTCCCGCTAACATTCGTGCGATTTCATTTTCTCTTTCGGCTGCAGCTAATTCGGCGACGGATGTTTGTGTTCTTCCACCGACGACTTCTTTTACAATGTAATATTGATAATCCGCTACCGCCGCCACTTGAGGGAGATGCGTGATACAAAGTACTTGGGAATATTTGGATATTTTCAATATTTTATCTGCAATGGCTTGTGCCACTCTGCCACTAACACCAGTATCAACTTCATCAAAAATGATACTAGTCACACCTTGTTCCGAAGAAAAAATGGTTTTCAGAGCAAGTAATACTCGTGACAATTCCCCACCTGATGCTACCTTGACTAGTGGCTTCAATGGTTCTCCTGGATTTGTCGTGATATAAAATTCGACAATATCAAAACCTTGCTCATCTAAGCGTCCATTTGCTTGTGTTGAAAAACGAACTTCAAATTCGGTGTTTTCCATATAAAGACTCTTTAATTCGCGCAGAATTGACTGTTCTAAGTCACTGGCGATCGCTTTTCTTGCTTGATGGAGTTCTTCTGCACATTGAAACGCCCACTCTTCTTTTTGGGTCAGTTCATTCTTCATTTTATCAAGTTGACCTTCTGTAAAATCAGATGAATCTAATTCTTCTGTGATTTCTTCATAGTAGGCTAAGATAGCTTCAACTGAATCGCCATATTTACGCTTCAATTGACGAATCGTTTCCATGCGTTGCGTCACTTCTTCCAAACGATTCTCATCCAGTTCAAGCAGATCGATTTGCCTGCTCATGTCCCCTACTGCATCTTGCAATAAATAATAGGCACTCTGGATATTATCAAAAATTGCTTCATACTCTGAATCAAGGTGGGCAATACTTTGGATCTCGGAAACAGCCATTCCCACCCCATCAAGACTGCTTTGTTCGCCTTCACTGAGCGCCCCATAAGCAGTAGCTAAACCATCGACGATTTTTTGATAATTACTTAATTTATCGCGCTCTTCTCGAAGTTTTTCTTCTTCACCAACTTCTAATTGGGCGGCTGCGATTTCTTCTTGTTGGAAATTCAACATATCGATACGTTGGACATAGTTTTTTTCGTTTTGTTGGATCTTACGTACTTTTCTTTCAAGTTCACGATACGCTTGATAGGCTTCTTGGTACGCTCTTTTTTTCTGTTGAAATGTCGAGTCTCCAAAACGATCAAGTAACACAAGATGTGATTCAGGTTGTAATAGTTCCTGATGTTCATTTTGACCTTGGATATCCACTAAATAACTACCTACGCGTCGCAAATTCGCTAATGTCACGATATGTCCATTCACTCGACAAACATTCTTACCTGCTAAAGACATATCTCGACGGACGATCAGATTTGAACCATCGGACTCAATCCCTAACTCTTCCATCAAAGCTTCAAAACCTTCTTGTTTAGGCCATTCAAACAACCCTTCCAGAATACATTTATCGGCACCTTGACGAATATAATCACTTGATCCGCGACCACCTGCTAATAAGCCCAAAGCATCAATAATAATTGACTTGCCGGCTCCGGTTTCTCCTGTTAATGCTGTCATTCCTTCATGAAACGACAAACGCAATTCAGGAATAATCGCAAAATTGGTGATACTGATTTCTTGTAGCATTGCAATCACTCCTTAGATTAAAGGTAATGCAGAAAATCTTTCTTTAATTGAACAGCATCTTCTTCCAATCGTGTGATCATCAACACATTGTCATCATCGTTGATAATCGAGAATAATTCTTTTTTGTAACGTTTATCGATTAAATTTGCAGCTGCAGAAGCATTGCCCGGTAAAGTCTTTAAAATAACAAATTTTTCCATCTGGTCAACTGCTACAAATGCGTCCTTCAATAGTTTTTCTAGCTTTGTGCTCACATCTTCACTTGTTTCAGCAGGCAGACTATAGCGATAGCCACCATCAACTGCGGGAACTTTGATCAATTTAAGCTCTTTGATATCTCTTGAGATCGTTGCTTGTGTAACAGAAATCCCTTTATTTTTTAATATTTCAACAAATTCTTCTTGTTTACGTATATCTTGTTCATTTAGTAATCGAGTAATCAAACGATGTCGATCTTTTTTTCTCATGCTCAATCCGCTCCTTCACCAATCCTTCTTCTTTCAATGATAGCTTATTTTAAGCGCTTAATAAAGAAGAACTCATAGTCTTTTTTGTCAATTTTCAGACTACCGCTTATGCGTGAATTGTTCATGAGCCATTTCAACGATGTGAGCTGGATCAACGTTCGCATAGATCGTTCCTTTATCTGATACTTTTTTTAAGTGCGCTAAAAATTCAATATTTCCTTCTCCACCTGTAATAGGAGAGTAACTTAGATCTAATACATCAAACCCTTGCTCTGTGGCAAACGTCAAAATTTGTTCGATGACTTGTTGATGGGTTGTTGCTTCTCGAACAATGCCGTTTTTACCGACTGCTTCTCTACCTGCTTCAAATTGTGGTTTGATCAATGCAATGACTTCACCCTCTGGCTTCAAAATTGCATGTAATGGCGGTAGCATCAGCTTCAAAGAGATGAATGATACATCAATGACAGCGACTTCTGGTACACCTTGATCAAAGTCTTCAGGTTTTGCATAACGAAAGTTAACACGTTCCATCACGACCACTTTTGGATCTTGTCTGATTTTCCATGCTAACTGATTGTAGCCTACATCTAAGGCATAGCTCATTTTTGCTCCATTTTGTAAGGCAGCATCGGTAAACCCTCCTGTGGATGCCCCAATATCAAGCAATACTTTATCTTTGACTGTTAGATCAAATTGTTTTAATGCTTTTTCTAGTTTCAACCCACCACGAGAAACATACGGCAATTTTTTCCCTTTGACTTTTAATTCACTACTAACGGGGATTTTTTCTCCTGGTTTATCAAAACGTTCATTTTTTTCATTATAGATCAACCCTGCCATCACGGAACGTTTTGCTTGTTCCCTTGTTTCAAATAGCCCTTGTTTGACGGCTAATACATCTACTCGTTCTTTTTCCATCCTCTTCCTCACTTCTCATCAAATCGTTTGACCAACTGACGAAGAATCTCTCCATCAAATGAACAAACTTCTTGTTCTAACTCGGCAATGATCCTATTGGCGGAATGGATTTCTCGTTGCAACGCAGCTCTTGTCTGCTCGATCCCTAATAAGCGTGGATACGTATTTTTGTCCGCTCGTTCATCCTTGCCAGCTGTTTTTCCTAATGCTTCTGTCGTACTAGTCACATCCAATAAATCATCACGGATCTGAAAAGCTAACCCAAGATGAGCGGCAATTTGTTGTAATTGTACCAAAACTTCTTCTGGTTGTTCTGCTAAAATCCCACCTGCTAGCAAAGCATAACGTATCAAACGTCCAGTCTTTCGTTCATGGATCAATGCTAGTTCTTCTAGCGTCAAATCTTTCGTTTCCCCTTGGATATCTGCCGCTTGTCCTGCAACCATGCCTTGTGTCCCAGCACTAACAGCCAATTGTTGCAATAATAACAATTTTGGTGAGTTCGTTAAGTGGGTCATGCTGATCAACTGGAAGGCACCCGTCAATAATCCATCCCCTGCTAAAATTGCGATTGCCTCCCCATAGACTTTATGGTTGGTTGGTTTTCCTCGACGCAAGTCATCGTTATCCATTGCTGGAAGATCATCATGGATCAATGAATACGTATGGATCATCTCTAATGCTGCTGCTACTTGATAAGCTGAAGCATCGATCTTGGCATCAAAAGAAGCCACGGTTGCTAATAAAGCAAGTGGGCGGATTCTTTTTCCTCCTGCATGGATCGAATAGATCATACTTTCTTTCAAGCGTTCATCCGAAGTATATTCCGTAATGAAAGAAACCATTTCTTCTTCTACCAAAGGAAGGTGCGTCGCAGAAAAATCGGTTAGTTTCATTGTGTCCCCTCTTTCTCGTCAAAAGTGATCTCTTCATTCGTCTCAGTCATCATTTTTGTAAGGGTTTCTTCTGCTTTAGAAAGAGTATCTTGACATTGCTTACTTAATTCCATTCCTCTTTTGAACGCATCTAACGCTGATTCTAATGGAACGTCTCCTTGCTCTAATTGCATGACGATTTTTTCTAATTCTTGCAATGATTCTTCAAATGTTGGATTTGCCATCTTATTCTGTCTCCTTTTTGATCTGTTCCACTTTGCCTTTGACCTGTCCATCTGCATAATGAATGACTAACTCATCACCGACTTGGATCTCATCGACACTTTTTGCCACCTGATCATGCAACGTGGTGTAGCTATACCCTCTACCCATGATTTTTAAAGGACTAAGTAAATCAAGTGATTGAACCGTCTGTTGAAACTTTTGTTGCTGTTGTTGCATATATTGGTACATTTTTTCTTCTAGTCGTTTTTCTAAGTAGCTCGTTTCTTGCTTGGCTGATTTCACTCGATAAATTGGTGCAACTTGTTGCAACTGATGTCTTAAGGTCATGGTTTGTTTTTCTTTTGCATGGTAAATTTGTTGCGTTGCTTGATACAAGCGTTGCCGCAATTGGTCTAGTTTGATCGTTTGTCCCTCATAAAGTCGTTCAGGTTGGCGAAAGACATAGGATTGTCTTGAGCGGGCAAACCGCTCTTGTTTTCGTTGGATTTGGCGTAAAAACCCTTGCTCTAAGCGGGCTTGTCTTTCCTTGATCCGCATCAACTCTTCCGATAATACTGGAACAGCCAACTCAGCTGCTGCCGTCGGTGTCGCTGCTCGAACATCAGCCACTAAGTCAGCAATCGTCGTATCTGTCTCATGACCGACAGAAGAGATGCTCGGTGTTTTTGCTTGATAAATCGCACGAGCCACCCGTTCTTCATTGAAAGGCCAAAGATCCTCGATCGACCCACCACCACGTCCGATGATCATTGTATCGAAATTTCCTAACGCTTCAACGCGTTGGATATTGCGGACGACATCATCTGCTGCTTGGTTTCCTTGCACAACAGTTGGGAACAAAACAAGTTGCGCGATTGGGTAGCGGCGTTTGACCGTCGTGATAATATCACGAATGACCGCACCACTAGGACTTGTTAAAACGGCGATGCGTTTTGGAAATCTCGGCAATGCCTTTTTAGGTCCAGCAAATAGACCTTCTTTCATCAATTTCTCTTTTCGTTCTTCTAGCTCTTGATATAACGCACCGACGCCATCAGGCTCCATATGTTCCACGTAAATTTGATAAGAACCGCTGGCTTCGTAAAGGGAGATCCGACCGATCACCAACACTTTCATTCCCTCTTTTGGTTGAAAACGTAACTTTTGGAAAGCACCTTTGAACATGATCGCAGAGATTTTTGCATGATCATCTTTTAAACTGAAATATTGATGCGCATTCGCTCGCATACGGAAATTCGAGATTTCGCCAGTTAGATAAACTCTTTCCAGATATGGATCTGCTTCAAATTTTCGTTTCAAATATTTGGTTAAGGTGGTAACTGTTAAATATTCTTGCGTCATAACTCTCCTCGCTCTGCTTCAGCTGATTGGACCGTTTGTGCCATCAACATCGTGATCGTCATTGGACCTACTCCTTTAGGGACAGGCGTGATATAGCTTGCAAGAGGAGCGACTTCATCGAATTTGACATCACCGATCAGTTTTCCATCCTCATTCCGATTCATCCCTACATCGACAACTACCGCACCTGGTTTGACGAAGTCTTTTGTTACAAAATGGCCACGCCCGATCGCTACTACGAGTATATCTGCTTCACGAGTTAACGCTGGAAGGTCTTTCGTTTTTGAATGAGCAATGGTGACTGTCGCATCAGCCATCAACAAAAGTTGCGCCATGGGTTTACCGACAATATTACTGCGACCGATCACTACTGCACGCTTGCCAGTCAAATCAATATCATATGCTTCAAACATCTTCATGATCCCATAAGGCGTACAAGGGATCTTATCAGGATTCCCTGCAAATAAACGTCCTAGATTCAATGGATGGAAACCATCAACATCTTTTTTCGGATCGATTGCTAATAACACTTTCTCTTCATCAATATGTTTTGGTAAAGGCAATTGCACAAGGATCCCATGGAAGCGTGGATCATTGTTATATTTTTCAATTTCATTTAGAAGCTCATCTTCGGAGATTGTTTGACTATAACGCTCTACTTTTGAATAAATACCTAATTGATTCGCAACTCGTTCTTTGTTACGAACATAGACTTGACTTGCTGGATTTTCTCCAACTAATAAAACAACTAATCCGGGATTGATCTGTCGTTCATTAAGCTCTTTTACTTTTAACGCAAGTTCTGCTTGCATTTTTTCTACTAATTCTTTTCCATTCATCAATTCTGACATACGATCACTCCCAGATATTTTTGCTTTCATTCTACCATATAAACCACTTGTAACATAACCAGATTTACTAACTATCATAGAAAAAAGCTAGGACTTACGCCCCAGCTTCTAATTCTTTTAACACATTCGATAACATACCATTTACAAACTTACGTGAACGGTCGTCACTGAATGTTTTAGCTAACTCGATTGCTTCATTCAATGCAACAGTTGCAGGCACGTCATCCACGTACATCATTTCGAAAATCGCGATTCTTAAAATAATCAGATCCATTTTGGAAATGCGGTTGATCCGCCAATTATTTTTTAAATGCTTTTCGATGATCGTGTCTAACGATGCTTTTTTTGCACAGACGCCACCAACTAGTGTGTCTAGATATACTGGAACAAATTCTGATTGCTCTTCATTGATCATCTCTTGATGGTCCAACTCGATCGCATTGAAAATTGCATCTTCTTTTGTCAGATCAGTGTTGAAATCTAATGGGAACAATGCCTGTAATGCCATCTCGCGGATCTCGTGTCTTGATAACTCTTTATTCATTTTCTTCCTCTTCGTCCTCAAAAAGTTCATCGATTGCTGGTTGTTCCAATTTTTCTGGTACAACTGCTACGACATGGATATTGACTTCAGCTAATGCAATGTCGGTCATGAAAAGTACTTCTTGGTGAACACGATCCTGCATTTCCATCGCTACTTTTGGTACTGATACGCCATATTCTAAATAACAATATAAGTCAACTTTCAAACCTTCTTCGTCATTGACTAAATATACACCTTTACCATGCGCTGCGCGACCTAGCAATTCTGTGACATTGCTAGCAAAAGTCCCACGCATTCCGTAGACCCCTTCGACTTTAGAAGCTGCAATACCGATAATGACTTCGATCACTTCTGGTGCAATCACGATTTCTCCTAAATCTTGATTAGCATGTAAGACTAAGTTTTTTTCGTCTGCCATTTTTATTTATTCCTCCTTTTGCCTACATACATCTTTCACTTCAAAAAGCGAAGTCATGTACCTAGGAAAACTGTCGCCTGTAAATCAGTCATGCGTGAAAAAACGCGCCGTTTACAATCGCTTGATTTCTCTTATAGTGTATCATTAAATGAGCCCATTTTCTATAACAAAGTCTGAGTTTTGACATTTACATTTATTGAAAAACGCTGATTATCACAAAATGATCAATTCTTTTGGTGAGTGAGTCAATACCCGGTTTCCTTCAGCAGTGATCAATAAGTCATCTTCGATTCGGACGCCACCGATTCCTGGTAAGTAGATTCCTGGTTCATCCGTAATGACATTGCCCACAACAAATGGTTTCTCTGCTCGCGCAGATACATTAGGACCTTCATGGATCTCTAAACCGATACCATGGCCAGTGGAGTGTCCAAATGCTTCTCCATAGCCGTATTTGCTGATGTAGTCTCTTGCTACTGCATCCAGTTGGATACCTGTCACTCCAGGTTTCGCTGCTTCTAGAACTGCCAATTGGGCATCTAAAACGATTTGATAGATTTCTTTCAATTGTTCTCCAGGATCGCCGATTGCAAACGTACGTGTCATGTCAGAAACGTATCCTTCATAGTAACAACCAAAATCGATCGTGATCAAATCACCTTGTTCAATGATCTTTTGGCTAGCCACTCCGTGTGGCATTGCTGAACGAACACCACTTGCCACGATGGTTTCAAAAGACACACCTGATGCACCTAGTGAACGCATATAGAAATCTAATTGATTCGCGACCTCGATCTCTGTCATCCCTGGTTGGATCATTTTAAGGATATGATCATAAGCCATATCAGCGATGCTACAAGCTTTTTCAATGATCACTAATTCATCTTCATCTTTTACTTCCCGTAATTCTTCGATCATGTCAGAAACTGGGATCAACTCTGCATCCAGTAATTCTTCCAATACTGAATACTCTAAAAATGAAACTGTACGTTCTTCAAATGCTAGATTCTTCAATCCTTCTTTTCGAGTCAAATCAGCGACTTCCTCAAAAATCGGCGCGACATTTTTGATGATCTCAAAACCTTGCGCTTGCGCAGCTGCTTGTTCTGTATAACGGAAGTCCGTAATAAAGAAGGCTTTCTCTAATGTGATGACCGCTAACCCAGTCGTTCCTGTAAAATTAGTCAAATAGCGGAGATTGTAAGGACTTGTCACTAAAAATGAATCTAGATTCGCTTCTCGCATTTTTTTGCGTAACTTTTCTACTCGTAACATCATGTGTAAATTCCTTCTTTCTTTGCACTCTTTTTATCATTATAGCAAACTTTCTTTTTTAAAGGCATAGGAAAGATAAATTCCTTCAATAGAAACGAACAAAGCGTTTTGACTTGAGCTTTCCCCTCAAGTCAAAACGCTTTAGACTTTCATTTCTAAGATCTTTTACCAAAGAAAAATGAAACAACTGCAACTAAAATCACTGCCCCTAAAATAGATGGAATAAGTGCCATACCAGCAGCGCTTGGTCCCCAGTTGCCAAAAATCGCTTGACCGATCGTTGAACCAATCAAACCAGCAATAATATTTGTGATGCATCCCATTGAATTTCCTTTACTTGTGATTGCTCCAGCAATCGCTCCAATGATTGCACCAACAATCAATGTCCATAACCAACTCATCGTATAACCTCCCTCTTTACTCTTTAATTTTATCATAAGAAATAAATAGCAGGCAAACGATGAGGGCTAACTACAGATCATTTACGCTTGAAAATACCGATCACGCCTCGTTTGACTACGTCAACTAAACTTAACGAGCGGACCATGTGACTAGGATCGACATACTTTCTAACTGCTCGCAAAACTTCTTTAGGATGCTTTGCAGAAAATGAATAAGTTCCGTTTTTCTTTGTGCGAATCGCAAAACGTGGAATCCATTTTCCTTTGAACATCACTGAGGCAATCACGACATCTACCTCTTCCCATGGGATCTGGACGAATTTCCGCGCATCACGATCATTGTAAAATTCAAAACCTTTATCACCAATCATGATCTTCCCATATTCTGCCACACCTAGATAAGATGTCGCATTCATCGTTAAGTCAACTTTTGTATTCAGGGATTGTACCATTTCAAGCACTCCATTTCTAATCAATCTAAAGTTACAGTACTTAGAAGTCGTACCGTTTCAATGATTTGGCTATTCGTTCAGCTTAGCCATCCTTTTAATTTCACGTTTTTTACTTCTATATCAAAGACATCTTATCATAAATAGTATACCTTTTCGAGCATAGATACTATCTCCAATAAACGGTTCTCCACAATCGTCCACCATTCGATCAGAAGAAAGCTGAAGTAAAGTCTCGTCGCATTCTATGAAAAAAGCTGCAACAAAAATCAATGATTGATTTCTGTCACAGCTTATTTAGTCTTTTATTGCCTTAGATTACATTAATCCGATCAAGTGGAAAACGATACCCACTACGAATAATCCAAGAATGATAACGATTGGTGAAACTTTTTTCTTCAATAACCACATACAGAACAATGTTAGTAACAACGCAGCTAATCCAGGGATCAAGCTGTCTAAGTTGTCTTGTAATGTTGTTACTTTGTAGTCAGATAGAGAAAGTCCAGCTGCTTGTTGTTCCAACGCACTCTTGATACCTTCTGCACCTGCAGGTAAACTACTCCAATCAATGTACGCACCTTCGTCAAGTTTAACGCTTGATACTACTGGCGCAAAGCCGATTGATACCCAACGGTTAACTAATGAACCTAAGATGAACATACCTAAGATCGAAGCACCTTTAGTGATGTCTTGCAACAAACCACCAGATAAATCTTCTGTGATTTTAGAACCCGCTTTATAGCCGAATTCTTGTGTGTACCACATAAATGCCATACGGATGATATTCCAAGCGACGAAATAAATGATTGGACCTAAGATATTTCCAGCCATCGCTAGAGAAGCAGCTAGAGCTCCAAGGATTGGTCTTACTGTAAACCAGAAGACTGGATCACCGATACCAGCTAAAGGTCCCATCATACCAACCTTAACCCCTTGAATCGCCACATCATCAACAGGTGCGCCATTTGCACGTTCTTCTTCCAGTGCAAGAGTCACCCCTAGAATTGGTGAAGCAACATATGGGTGAGTGTTGAAGAACTCTAAATGACGAGTCAACGCAGCCGCACGGTCTTCTTTTGTTTTATATAATTTTTTGATCGCTGGGATCATTGAGAATGCCCAACCACCATTTTGCATACGTTCGTAGTTCCATGATCCTTGAAGGAAAGTCGAACGCAACCAAACAGAAATACGATCTTTTTTAGATAATTGAATTCTTTCTTCTGCCATTTCGTGAACGCCTCCTTTAATAGTTATCGATGATATCGCCTAGTGGGTCACCAGTGTTTGAGCTTCCGCCGTTACCTGAACCACCTTGTTTAGAAAGTGCCAAGTAAATAAGAGCTAAAGCAACACCGATTGCGCCTAGACCGATAAGAGTGATTTCTGATACAGTTGCCAATACAAAACCGATTGCAAAGAATGGCCATACTTCTTTTGTAGCCATCATGTTGATAACCATTGCGTAACCTACGGCAACGACCATTCCACCACCGATAGCTAAACCGTCTGTCAACCAAACAGGCATAGATTCAAGCAAGCTTCTTACTGGACCTTCACCAATAGCTAAGATCAAACCAGCAGGGATCGCAATACGAACACCTTGCATACAAATTGCAACAATATGCCATAATTCAACTTTTCTAAAGTTACCATCTTTTGCAGCAGCATCCATCAAATGAACAAACGCTGTCGCAATCGTACGACAAATGATTGTTAATAATAAACCAGCAACAGCAAGTGGCACAGCAATCGCGATTGCTGAAGAAACGCCGGCTGAACCTTGACCACCTAAAACTAAAATAATTGCAGATGCAACAGATGCTAATGCAGCATCGGGAGCGACAGCGGCACCGATATTTGCCCAACCTAAAGCGATCATTTGTAATGTACCACCTAAGATAAGACAAGGAACTAGATTTCCAGTTACTAAGCCGATCAACGTACATGCAACAACTGGTTGATGGAATTGAAATTCATCAAGAATTCCTTCCATACCAGCTAAAAATGCAACGATGATGACTAAGATCACTTGAATAATATTTAAATCCATGATAGTAATCCTCCATTTTTTCTGATAATTAATTAAGCACGATTTTTTAGTTCTTCTTGCGCTTTTTTCAAAATTTCATCCATGTTTCCTTTAGAGTCATTCGGTACTTTACGTACATCGAATTTCACGCCAGATTCTTTCAATTTATTGAATGAATCAATATCGTCTTGACTGAAAGCAAGTACTTTGTTCGGTTGTACTTTACCTGGAGAATGTGCCATTGATCCGACGTTCACTGTTTCTAATGGTACGCCACCTTCAACTGCACGCACGACATCTTGAGGATTTTCAAACAATAGCAATGCGCGTTGTCCGCCAAAGTGTTGATCATCTTTTGCAAGTTTGATCATTTGTTCAACTGGTACAACGTGTGCTTTTACACCAGGAGGTGCAGCTTGTTGGATCAATTTTTTACGTAACTCATCTTTTGCTACAGCATCAGATACAACGATGATCCGTGTTGGATTTGTTGTTTTTGTCCAAGCAGTTGCTACTTGTCCATGCAACAAACGTGAATCAATACGTGCTAAAACATAAGTGAACTTACCAGGTGTTCCTGAAGGTGCAGCTTCTTGTGCCGCAGCTTTTGTTTCTACTACTGGTTCTAATTCTTCCGGTTTGACTTTCACGCCTTCTTTTGCTGTTTCAATGATATGAGCAGCAATTTCATGTGCTGATTCCATTGAAAAACGTGAAGCATATGCTTCGATCAGCATAGGCAAGTTCAAACCACTTACGATTGCCCACTTATCTTTGTGTTCTTCAAATAATGTGTTTGATTGATTGAACGGTGTTCCGCCCCATAAATCAACTAAGAATAAGACTTCGTCTTGGTTATCGAAGGAAGCGACTGCTTCTTCTAATTTGGCTCTCAAGTCATCTGGACCTTCACTCGGTTGTAAAACAACAGCTTTGACGTTTTCTTGTTCGCCAAAGATCATTGAACCCGACTGTAAGATTCCTTCAGCAAATTGCCCATGACTTGCTAGGATAATCCCTACCATATTTATACCTCCTACTTCTTTTTGTTGTAACAAAATCAAAAATAAAAATAAGTGCTTGCCTTTTACAACAGATACATTTGACCGTTACGCAACAACAATTTTATGCTTTCTTGGCTTTGGTCAGTAATTCCATTAAAAAGATTTTCCGATCAGCGGGTACCTTCCGAATCTCCAACTCCACACCTTGACCATCCAAAAAATGAAAGGCTTCGATATCTCGTTGATCGACGGACACAAAATTTGTGATCATGGTCTTCCCTTCAGAAAAACTCATTCCCCCGATATTTAGAGAATCAATTCGGATACCACTTCGGACAATTTTCTCAACGTCTTTAGGATTAGTAAATAAAAGCATCACTTTCGTTCGCGCTAAGAGTCCACTCTCAAAGATCTGGATCATCTTTTCAACAGTGATGACATTTGCCATGATCCCTGGTGGAGCAGCTTCTTTTAAAAGAAACTTTCTTAACTTGTCTTTCGCTACTACGTCACTTATGACGATGATACGTTCAACGCCAGTCAATTTAGACCAGACAGTTGCAACTTGCCCATGGATCAAACGATCATCTATACGTGCTAATCGAATATCCATTCGTAAATCTCCTTTTTATTAAATCACTACTCAAAACATCTTCCCACTTCTGTCGGAAGCATTTCCGTTAAGCACACTTTATTAAAAGCAAGAACCGTGCCAACTTTTTAAAGATACACTGCTTTATTTAATGGTTTCTTATACAATACACAAAAACGATACACTATTTTAGTGTATCGTTTTTGTGTATATCTTCATTAGTGTATTCTTTTTTCTCCAAATGGTTAGTGATCATTTTCAATAGATAATACACTTCTTCTAACGGAAACTTCACTTTGATCTTTTCTTCTAAATCATTTAGTGGCTCAACAATTTTAACATAGAGCGGATCGTTTTTAATCGAACGATTATCTTGATTTTCTAAAGAGAGCGGTTCATTTAAGATGACACGCTCAATCATTCCCGCCGCATGTAGAACAAGGTTGATCATAAATCCGTATTCTTTTACATCAATGCTTGCTGAATCCATTAACCCATCTGCAAATTTCCAGAGAGGATCGATTAACTTTTCTCCATTGATAAATGTAAAATTATCTGCGATAAATGACACACATGTACTTTTGGCTGTTTCTTCATTTAATAAAACATCTTCGGTTTCATCTAACTCTGATTCTAACAGTAATTGATCTAAAATCACCTCAATGTTTTGATCAATAAATCTTTCCAAAGGAATGAATGGTGCATCGATATGTGGGTCCGTGATCCCAGTTGTCGCAATGATTTGATAATTTTTTTGGATATTTGGTAGCTTAGTTTTCAAATCAACGATGGACAAAGCAATTACTTCCAATTGAGCTTCTTGTCTTTTACTGACTGCACGCTCGATCAACGATTTGATTCGTTGTGCTGTTCCCTCTCCTGAGGCACAGATCGCCACTACGGCCTTTCGTTGTTTGTCGTCCGCTTCTGCAACATTTCCACTTGAGACTTCAGCATACCCTCGGAAATTCTTCAAGGATTCATATAGCAAGTCAAGATCTGTTCCCAGCACCGACACTTTACGTACTGTTTCTAAAACTAAAGAAGTCGTGACCATATCGACTGTTCGGACAGGGATACCCGTATCTTGCTGTATCTGAGCATTGAAGGACGCAAGCGAACCCATGTCCACCAGAAGAATCGTTCCACTCCCCTCATCTACTTCTTGCACACTACGCTCAATCCGACTTAAAGCAGTTTTAGGGTCCATGTCTAGTGGCATATCCACTGCCCGGACGTTATCCGCATCTAGCAACTGTTGAACCACTTGCACCATACTGCTTGCGGTACTATTGCCATGTGCAGCCACAACGACCCCGATCCGACCACTTGCTTGATTGGCTCGTAATGAAACAAGTAATACAGTCAAATAGTAATCTTCACTTTCTGGGATCTCCACTTGGAAATACATTTCGATATGTTTCCGTACTTCTTTCGCCAGTGCGTATTCCTCAGGAAAATCAATGGCCATTTCTCGGATATTATCATTTGTATGCCGCTCTTCTCCTAAATGGATTCGTTTTAGAAAAGAACTGATATGCAGACTCATCGCATAAATAAAATTTTGTTGAAACTCATATGGTAAAGATTGCTTGACCATCATATAAATCTGATTCGTTACTTCAATGATTTTAGGATCGACAAACTCTGCTAACTTATTGTCTGCATTAAATGAAAATCCATGATCTTTGTAGAATGACTTTAAATGGATATTGATATCCGTTGAGATAAAATGATTGATGGCTTCTTGGTCCAATCCGTCTGACTTCAGCAATGCTGCTTTATCGCCAATAATATCGTATAAATTGTAAGGTAACTCATAAGAGTCCGCTTGTAACTGCATCACATCATCGTTCGGATAAACCGTGATTTTTGGATCAAGAATCTTAGATAACTCTGCCATCTCTTTCCGATTACTTGCCAATTGGATCAACCCACTACGAATCCCTTCCGTCAAATCATCGATCGTGATCGATATTTCAGGTTTATTCATGTGATTCAAAAATCCACGCGCACAAACTAATTGGATATTCGACTTCAACTGTCCAATGTTTCCATAAGTAACACTGCCTATTAGCGCTTTCACAACATCTTCTGTTAAAGAAATTTTTCTTTGCGTACGATTCGCTTCGTGAGCGATCATGATTTTGACTAAATCGATTTTTTCATTCGCTGGACGTCGGTCAAAAGCAGGCAACTTGATATTGATCGGAATACGGCGTACAAATGTCTCAAGTAATGCCGAACCTGGATCTTCAGTCGTTGCACCGACGATTCGAACATTCGCTTCATGAGATTTCGTTGTTTCGCCCAATCGACTATAGGTACCATGGTCCATAAAGTAAAAAATCATTTCTTGTCCTTCGGGTGGTAGTCGATGAATTTCATCCAAAAAAAGCATCCCGCCATCCGCTTGATCTATGATTCCCATTTTTTCTTCTTCCGCACCTGTAAACGCACCTTTGACATACCCGAAAAGATGACTCATCAGTAATTCAGGGTTGTTAGCATAGTCCGCACAGTTAAAGACGATCAACTCTGTGTCTTCTTCCACCACATGGTTGGTTTTAGCAAAATGAAACATCGCATGAGCAAAATAAGTCTTTCCAGAACCAGTCGGACCAGTGATCAAACAGTTCAACCCTCTGGGAGGATACAAAATGGCAGCTTTTGCTTGTTCCACTGAATTTTTCATACTACCATTGGCGCCAATGATTTTGGCAAAAATATCTTTTGTATCTACTTGAAGACTCGGTTTTTTCACGTGAGTCAATTCTTCTTTATAACTAGGTACATATTTGGATAATGGTTTCTCAATGGTCGGTCTTTCTTGATAGACATACCGAACTGGACGACCATCCATTTTCTTTAGTTTTCCTTCACGTACTAATTTATTGAGATCTTTACTACTATTGGTACGTTGAATACCCAAAACTTCCGCGATCTCTTGGGTCGTTACACCTTGATCGTTTTCATCTATAGATAAATGAGCGGTCTTTTCTTTGACATACGTATAAATTCGGTCAATTCGTTTTGCCAATATTTTCGCCCCTCTTCTCTTGTCCTTAAAACCTAATACTATTGATTTAATCACTATTCGTCAACTATTTATATCAAAAAAGAAAACAAGACACGCTTAAAATAAAAAAGAACATTCGTTGTTTATTTATTAAGCAATTTAGACAAGTCTAAACGTGTACTATTTTTTCAGATAACAGATAACGATTATCTCTTTTTTACTTTGCGCGATATCTTTTTCCAGTTAGAACTAGCGAAAATAGTAAACCAACTATTTTTACAGCCAATCATTCTCCTAACGCAAAAAAAGCCTGACTCTGTTTGAGCCGGAAATCATTATTGATTCAGAAAAAATGAAAAAACTCTATTCCTCGCTAGGCAAGGAATAGAGCCAACTGTTCATTAAGCTTCTTGAGCTACTGGATAAACAGACACTTGTTTTTTGTCGCGGCCTTTACGTTCAAAACGAACAACACCGTCAACTTTAGCAAATAAAGTGTCATCTCCACCAATACCTACGTTCACACCTGGATAAATTTTTGTTCCGCGTTGGCGGTAAAGAATTGATCCACCTGTAACTGTTTGTCCGTCAGCACGTTTTGCACCTAGACGTTTTGATTCTGAGTCACGGCCGTTAGATGTAGAACCGCCACCTTTTTTGTGGGCGAATAATTGTAGATTCATTGTTAACAACATGGTCTGCACCTCCTATTTATCATTAATTGTTTTTGTTTGGATATATTCTGGGTTTTCAGCTTCGATCGATTGTAAACCTAATAGGAGATTCTCCAATAAGATTTCCGCAATATTGTTTTGCTCTTGTGTCAATCGTGAAATTACTTCGACGTACAAATAGCCGCCTTCTTCTTCATTCATGTCAACAATCGGTTCAAAACCAGCTAATGATGAAATCCCATTGACAGTGCTGATCGCTAAGGCAGAAACACCTGCACAAACGATATCACTTCCGTAAGGACCGGCATCAGCGTGCCCAGTCAAAGTAAATGAAACGATTTGACCAGCGTCATTTCGTTTAAAAGTCCCTTTGATCATTGTTTAGGCCTTCTTTCTCAAACGCAGATTAAGCGTTGATCGCGTCGATAACCACTTTTGTGTATGGTTGACGGTGACCTTGTTTACGGTGTGAGTGTTTTTTAGGTTTGTATTTGAAAGTAACGACTTTCTTTTGTTTGCCGTGTTTTTCAACTGTACCTTCAACTGTTGCACCAGAAACGGTTGGAGCGCCTACTTTCGTAGTTTCGCCACCTACTAAAATAACTTCGTCAAATACAACCTTTTCGCCTGCTTCAACGTCAAGTTTTTCGATGTAGATTGTTTGTCCAACTTCAACTTTTACTTGTTTACCACCTGTTTTAATAATTGCGTACATGCTTTAAAGCACCTCCTTATTTTCATACTTAGACTCGCCATCCAGAGTGACAGGGTGTCCTGCACTTAATCAAACTCATTCTGTGCGGTTGTAGCTGTGGAGACCACAATTACAACATTACTAGAATAACAAATCCTACTATAATAGTCAACAACTTTTTTATTTTGCCAATCATTCGTCAATTGAACGATTTCTTTCTATAATGGACAAGAATAGGAGTTGATACTATGGATTACCCAAAACATTTGATTGACGAAGCAACTCGGCGTATTCAAGGACACCGTGTGGAAGGATTTGTCGCTGGGCAAGGTCCTATCCGACCCAAATTGATGTTAGTTGGCGAAGCCCCTGGTAAAACAGAAATTGAGAATCACATTCCATTTAGCGGTCAAGCTGGCAAAGAGTTGATGAACGCACTAAAATCAGTCGGTTTATCTCGAGATGAAGTGTATATTACTAGCGCTGTCAGAAGCCGTCCTTATCGAATCGTCCAACGCATTAATGGACGGACAAAAAAAAAGGAGATCGTTTATCCGAATCGAACGCCCAGTAAAACGGAAGTTTTTGCTCATGCACCAATCTTAGATTACGAACTGCAACATATACAGCCCTCTTTGATTGCCACACTAGGCAATATTGGGCTACAACGTTTATTAGGTAACGGCTATACGATTTCAAAAAATCATGGAAAACTGTATACCGGACCAGTCTTAGAGTTGAATCCACAGCATGATACTTATCAATTTTCCACTAAACAGTATCGTGTTCTTCCCCTCTTCCACCCAGCGGCCATTTTTTATAATCGAACACTGACAGAAACGATTTTAGAAGATTGGCAAGAACTTGGAAAAATACTTGCTGAAAAAAAGTAAAAGCAACAAAATAACCAACCAGTCTTTCAAATCATGATCGATTGGTTGGTTATTGGTTTTAGCGACTAAATCAAACTAAGATTGGATCTCCTTTGACCAAATCTTGGTTATAACGCGCGATTTTCTTTTGGAGACGTTCCTGACAAGCTTGCATCTCTGCAATTTTTTTTGCCAATTGTTCACTTTCTTTCATAAGAAGATCCCTACGAGCAAGGATTGTTTCATCACCCGCGCTATATAAACGAATATATTCCGTCAAAGATTCAATCGATAAACCCGCACTACGCATACATAAGGTGAAATCGACCCAACGTAAATCTTCTTCCGTATAGTCTCGGATACCTCCGTTTGTTCGGTTCACCGGTGGGATCAAACCGATTCGTTCATAGTAGCGTAACGTATCCGCAGAGATTCCTTTTTCTTCACTCACTTGTTTGATATTCATCCATTCCTACCTCCCGAACGTCTATAAACTTATTTTACCTTAGAACAGGCGGCAGCCACAATTTTTTTTTAGCGAATCCACTGACTATATTTCACTGTCTAACATATATTGTTTGTGTAAAGAGGTCAGCGCATGAGCCACCGTCAGATGTTGTTCTGTCTTTTGTTTTTCCCAAAGATGTTGCAATTGCTTTTCCACTTCTGGTTGTAACGAGGTGTAAATAATCGTTTGTTCTTTCATAGCAGCTTTTTCTTGAAATTCTTCAAATAAACTTTGCGCCGTCAAATCAATACTTGGCACCCCGCGCATTGAAAAAATGATTCCTTCTTTATCTGCTAATTCTGTTAACGTCGCTTTCAATCGTTCGGCGGACATGAAGAATAAAGGACCACTGATATAAACAACTGCCCAATTATCCAACTTTTTCGTTTCCGGTAAGCTCATTCGCTGCCAGTCGATTTCCTCCACTGAGATCGTGATGGCTGCACTCTTAACAATAAAAAATACACACCCACTAATAATTCCTATAACGATTGCAATACTTAGATCAAAAATCACTGTACACCCCATTGTCAAGAAAAATAGAAGAAGCGCTGACCAGTATCTTTTAGCGAATAGTTCTTTGATCGTTTCCCATTCATTCATACGCCAAGCAGTGACGATCAATACACCTGCTAATGCTGGCATCGGAATGTTCGACATGATTGGTGCAAAAATAAGCATGGATAGAAACAATACGATTGCATGGATCATTCCAGCTACTCTGGTTTGAGCACCGGATTTGATTGCGACACTCGTTCGAGCAATGGCTGCTGTAGCTGGAATCCCACCAAAAAATGGTAACAGTAGATTACCAATTCCTTGTGCGACCAACTCCTGATTACTATCTAACTGACGATTCGCCATTCGGCCTGCCGAAGCACCACACAACAAACTTTCGATCATACCTAACAGTGCAATGCTGATTGCTGGTACAATCACTGTTTGGATCGCTGACAAACTAAAATCACCAAGTACCAAACGATTACTACTGAACAACGTTTGGGGAATTTCCCCTACGGTCGCAATTGGCCAATCAACGATCATCATCAATGCAGTTGTGAGGATGATTGCCAACAATGAGCTTGGGATCTTTTGCCCCCATTTTTTGGGATAAACCAACATCCCAATAATGACCAAACTTCCCATTAAAATCGTTGGAAAGGAAATTTCAAAGCCTAAGTTTTGATAACTAGCCAATTTTTCCATCACATTGGCCCCTTCTGAATGAACACCGAATAAATTATCGATCTGACCTAAAGCAATAATGATTGCAATACCAGAGGTAAACCCTGTGATGACAGGTGCAGGGATAAATGAAGTCAGCGTTCCTAATCGTAAGACACCTGCAGCGAGTAAAAGAACTCCAGCCAAAAAAGTAGCCAGTAAGACGCCTTGCATTCCTTGTTTTGCGGCAATCGACATCAAGATTGCTGCCATCGCGCCAGTAGGACCAGAAATCTGATAGAACCCACCAGATAAACCACCAATGACTAGACCAGCAATTACAGCAGTGATCAGACCAGCAGCTGCGTCTGCCCCACTTGAAACACCGAAAGCTAAAGCGAGTGGCAAAGCAACCGCCGCGACTGTAATACCTGCCAATAAATCTTTTTGAAATACTGAAAGATTATAACCAGAAAATTCTTTTTTCAATAAACCAATATAATTCTTTAACAACACTACTACCCCATTTTCATAAAAAATTGATAAAATGCACGTTACAGGATAGCATATTTTGTTGATTAAAGTAAGTTTTTTCACAAACTTTCATAATTTTTTTCAGCAGTTATTCTTTTATATTCTAAAAGAATAACGTAATGAGTGCAATCGCTGCTAACCCACCTTGTTTGACGATGATCAAGCGATCACTAGTAAAGCTACCATAAGCCGCCACCAGCAAAATATAGATCAATAATAGCCCCGTGATTTCTTTTGGTGCATTTGAAAAATAAGCGCCGTACACCAATGCTACACCAAGTAACCCATTATAGATCCCTTGATTCTTAAATAAAGTCTGTACGGACTGACGTCCTAATTCTTCCTTCGGCATGTTGAAGACTCGACTAGTTGTTGCAGATTCCGTCGCAAAAGTTTCAATATACATGATATAAAGAAATTCCAAGGCAACAAGTGTAACTAAAATTTGAGATAATAATGTCATCTGTTTTCTTCCTTTCTAAAATCGGCGATCGACCGTCTTTTTTTAGCTGGATCATTGCTATAAGTACCAAACGAAAACGATCTCTCTTTGATTATAAAGGAACTGTTGTTTTTTTTCTGTAACTTACTCTCAAAAATCAAGAGTGTAACAATACAAACAAGTGACGGGAACATTACTCCTTTTGCATATTATAAAACTGAATAAACGGCGGGAACAGAAGTAACCTCTTCGGAAATAAGACTAAACACTTCTGTCCCGACCTGTAGCAGTAGTCTTTATTTAGTCATAAGGTCGTGCTTAGTAAGTAGCAGGTCATTGATTCTCCTCCATCTAGATCGACTGGTTGGCGACCAAAAATGGTAAATCCTTTTTTTAAGTAAAATTGGTAGTTGCAGTTAGAGTCTGTATAGAGAAATATTCGCTTATTTTTATAGCGTCTCTCTATTTCTTCTAACAAGCGTGAACCAATCCGCTTACCCATCAATGTGGGATCAACAGCGAAATAAGTGACTTCGCCTTCTGGATGAGTGGATGCAAATTCATGATACATTGTTTGATTGGCTTGGTCATAAGTTCCTATCGCCTCTCGATATCCGGTCAATCCCATCAATTTTTCTGCTACGTTGACAAACAAGCGTCTCCCCCATCCAACAGGAACTTTTGTTTCCCCATCGAAGCGAGCAAAAAGAAAGCCGACAAATTGACCGTCTAGATACGCACCTAATGTGACGGTTGATTTCATCAATGCGCCTGTAAATGCATACTGACGATAGAGATAAAGTGCAATAGGATTTTCTGTATAGCTCGAAAAATTCATCCCTTGTGCTGCAAATTCACTTGCTTTGTTTAAGTCTTTTCTATCAATTGAACGAATCGTTAATTTTTCCATATCCATCTACTCCTTTTGAAACAAAACTTTCTTTCTTTACGTAACTTTATTATAATTACTTAAAAAGTGACTTCCTATAGGCAATGATTCAACATCTGTCCAATAATGAACACTTAGAAAGATACTGTCTAAAAAAGGAGATACAAATGGATCGTCGAAGCAAAAGAACGAAGTACGCAATCAAACAAGCCTTTTTAGATTTAACGAAAGAAAAACCCATCAATAAAATCACGATTGCGGAGCTTTCACAACAAGCAGATATCGGGAGAGGGACGTTTTATACTCACTATGAGGATATCTATGATTTGCGTTCAAAAATCATTGAAGAATCGATTTGTACACTGACAGATATCTTCGATCAAACTTACCCCAACAAAGAGCAATATGACTTTCGCCGATTCGTCCATACTTTAGTCAATCATGTAGATGAGAACAAAGCTGTTTTTCACTTTTTCTTCAATGATTTCATGGATGATGAACTCTCTGTCCAACTTACGCAGATCCTGATAAAAAGAATCATGGACGAAGAACAATTAGATATGAAAGATATCAAAATTAAAGTAGAGGTTCTTTTTTCTATTTCCGGCACTACCAGTGTCCTGACTGAGTGGATCAATGGAAATCTAAACGTGGAGAAAGAAGAATTGATTGCTATTTTAGATGACATCATCACACGGTTTTAATAAAAAAGAAGAACGACTATGCAACGACAATATCGTTGCTAGTGTTCTTCTTTTTTTCGTAAGTGATATCCTTACTCGAGTTGCATCAAAAATTCTCTTTGTTCATCACCTAAAGGGATGATTTTTTTGATGATTCGAAACCGCCAATGTTTACTGCCAGTGGAAAAACGCCAGATAACTGATAAACCGCCACCTAATGTTACTTGTTCCTCTTCGATCGCTGTGCGTTCATACGTGAGATGATCAATAACCTTCGTTTGAAAAAAATTCAAAAATAAAATCGTCACTTTGGTCTCATCGATCAATAAAATCACTTTACTACTGATACTGTCCAAACTCTGAGATTCCGCTAAACAGCGAAGCATTCCTGATGTTCGATACGGACTTGTTAAACGATCCATCCATTTTTTGGTGATTAACATAAGCGCTCCCCTTTATCCTCTCTTGAAATACACCCATTCGATTTTCGATCTAAGGAACATCAGTCCTTATTAATCGTCCAGTTGATGTTGTTACTTTATTTTATCATAGATATCTACTTTCCCTATATTGATCCAAATGAAAAAACTTCAAAAAAAATAGGTAATGATTAAAAAGATCTTTTTTTCCTTTTGATAAGCAAATTATTCTATTGTCAAAAAAGGCTAATTTACTGAGTACTCGTATTCATTCCATTTTTATCTACTTATGATGTCTCTAATCAAACGCTAAAAATGACAGCAAATTATTTCTCGATATTCCATCTCAATGTTACAATCGCCCTTTGTTGATTTTATTTATAGGAGGAGTTATTTAATGTTCGCAATGTTTAAAACTGTCAAATTCAATCTGTGGCGGTCACTCTTAGCACTCATTATTTTAATTTTTGCTGATTGGGGAATGATGACATCTTATCCGATCTTCTCAGGTAGGTTAGATTGGACCTTTTTACCTATAGGGGGAGCGCTTGCTTTAATCATACTGATTGGTTGGAACAACACAAACACTTTATTCAAAAAACTCAATAAGAGAGATTGGCGTTGGATTGCTTTTATCCTTATCCTTGGTTCACTACTTTCAGATATTTTTATCTTGACTGGAAAACTGCTGAATCAAACCATGGCCGCAAATGCTGGTGGAGATAACTGGTACGAAGGGTTAAACGTTGGTGGAATAATTCTATATTTATCACAGCTTAGCGTGAGCCTGATTGGAGAAGAACTTTATATTGCTGCGATTTTTGTTTTGATCTTTCTTTTACTTTCTACATTTATGCGTACTAAATTTTCTATTTGGGGCGCTAGTACGATTTCTCTATTGGTTTTTGGTCTCAGCCATTATGCCGTATACGATGGAAATCTCTATCAATGTATTTTTGTTATTGGTTTGGCTCATGCCCCTTCTCTCTATGCCTGGTTAAAAACACAAAACTTATTGATCCCTATGCTTGCGCATATCTTATATGATTTGATTTTACTTTTTATCATTTTACTTTTTGGAATTTGAACCATCGATTGTTTATCCGATCAAGTTAACACCCTCAACGCTCAGCGATGAATCAATCTTATTTAGCACAAGAGACAAAAAAACCGCTAGAAACAAAAGTTTCTAACGGTTTTTTACGTCACAGGAGGGATTCGAACCCCCGACCGTCCGCTTAGAAGGCGGATGCTCTATCCAGCTGAGCTACTATGACAGCTTTAGCGGAACAAAAATAATTATAGATAAATTGAAAGCTTATGTCAATACAAAATAGTTATTTTATGAAACAAAAATTTTTATCGTACTTTTTTCTTACAGATTTTACTATAAAAATACAGCCACGATTTTCATATTATAATTTTTTGCTACGATCGACTTGTCATTTTAACATAGAACATGAAAGTCTGTTTCGTTCAACATAGTAAGGCAGAACTTGATTGGATAGATTTCCTACTTTCAACTTCTGCCTTGCTATCAATGAAATTGACTTAGCTACTCGCTTAGCTTAGCTAGCATTCTTTTGAATCTTTACTAAAAAATCTGGCAATTATAAGTCGATTGTTTCTGCCTCTTTCGTGATCAAAATCACACCATCACCCAAAGGTAACAACGTAGAGGTCAAATCCGGATGTTCCATGACCACGCGTAGAAATTCATTCAATTTACGATGGATCGCTCGTTTTCCTCTTGGGATCTCTTCATCTGACAGAAGAATCGTCCCTCCTTGAAAAATATCATCAACCATCAAGACGCCGCCTTTTTTCAATACACGAAGGCATTCAGGCAAGAATTCGATATATTTTGATTTTGCACTATCCATAAATATAAAGTCATACGGACCTGTCAATGTTGGCAAAATATCAGCCGCTTGGCCTTCTAATAATGTCACTCGATCCGTCATCTCTAAACGCTCATACGTTGCTTTCGCTTTTCTGATCATCACGTCAAAGCGATCGATCGTCGTCACATGACCTTCTTTTCCAATGACTTGTGCCATCAAACTAGAGGAAAAACCAATCGCAGCTCCAATTTCAAGCACTTCTTTTGGTTTGATCTGTCCTAATAAAAACTGCAAAAAGACGACCGTCTCATGAGGAATGATCGGCACTTCCGCCGCATGTGCTTCCTCTTCAACTTTCCCCAATTCTCCAGTTAACTGTTTTTGTTTTGTCCGCATAAAATCCAATAACTCTTCTTTTACAACGGGACGATGCATCATTTCATTACGCATACTTCCCCTCCTCTTCCAAACATTATACGAAGAAACCTATCTTTCGACAAGAGGGAGAAGCTGGTAAATAAAAATATGATTATTACATGTCAGAAAAAAAATCAGTTTCTTTCTCTCGACGTTGTTTCAGCTCAAGGTAGGTATGCCAAGCTGTAATGGAGGACAAGCACACAGCGATTCCTAGGAATACCCATTTCATCCAATTGAACGCATGCCGTGAGAACAATAACCCTATGTACGGGATCTTGAATATAGGCGTGCCAATAATATTACGATCTCGTACTGCTTCAACTTCGATTTGCGTTTTTCCATCAGCTTTCGTGTAAAAATACTGGTGTTGATCTTCAATAGCAACGACCCTTCTTGTCACGATATGTTTACCTGAATTTTCATAGTAGGTGATCACATCTCCAACTAAAATCGTATCTGTCTTTCTTTTCTGTACATAGATCAGACTTCCTTCTGCATAAGACGATGCCATCGCTTGATCATCAATGATATGCGGTGTCAGCCCAAATACTCGAGGGAGTAGCACGACACACAAAATGATTGCTAAAAGAACCACTAACGAAATCGAACTGAAAAAAGTTATTTTTTTATAGATAGGCACATTGAACCTCCTTAAAAAACATTTTATTAAATCTATAATATAATAACGAAATTTTTTTGACAATATTAATACTCAGTTTGAGGATTCTCTATAAAAAAATAAACAAGCAAACAAAAAAAACGATAAAAATAGCTAAAAATTGACTGTTAAATGAAAAAAGTTTACTCTGGAATTAGATAATTGATTAAAGGAGATTTGTCTATGGTTCTTTTTAATAACAGACTTAATAAAATTATACCATTCTCTATGAAAATCAAATGGAGCGTACTTATTATATTTGCATCGTTATTTATAATAAGTATCGCTTATTTTTTTCATTACCTCTTCACGCCAATCGACAATAAACAAATGTCTCAGATTGATGATTCATGGGTCTATTATTCCGAGCACGATCCTTATTTTCAGTTCGACAGTAACCATATCGACTACATGCCGTCCATCGACAAGAATGAACCATTTATAATGGAAACTACTCTACATAAAGAATTGGCGGATGCCAATCTCTTGATCAAAGGCAATCATCAATGGTTAAGTGTCTCATTAGATGACACGCTACTCTACAGTCGCTCCAAAGAAAGCGCACGAAACAATCCTGGATTGTCTTTATCGATCATCGATCTACCAGAGCCCTATGTAGGCAAGACGTTGAAAATCGTTGTTTCCTCGCCTTATCAAAATTATGCTGGTCTAACACCCAAAGTTTATTTGGGGACCACCAGTCCAATGATCAGCTTCATTTTTTCACAATCGATCCCACAAGTCATCGCGATGATCTTGGCTTTCGTTATCGCCATCGGATTGTTGATCTGGACTAGCTATATTCTCTACAGGCATAATAGATTAGATCGTTCATTATTGATTTTGAGCCTATTTTCTTTCGTGCTTGGATTTGAATCGATTTCGGAAGATATCTTGAGCGGTGTTCTTTTTGAACCAATCGTACATTCGATTTTTTCACACTTATTTGCAATCTTGACTTCTATACTGATTATTTTTTACTATCAGTCCAAAATGACAAACTATCAGAAATGGTATGGTTATTTCTGCTATTTCCAAACATTTGTTTTTGCCAACATCTTACTTTATGCATTATTTTCAGATTTTGAATTACCTGAATTGATGCCCTTTGCTAGTGTTGTTAGTGTTGTAAGCACTCTAGTTACTTCTATAGCAAGTATCGGTGAAGCATATAAACAAAATCGTTTTTTCACTGTATGTAGTCCTTGGATCGTTTTGATCGCTATCTTTCATTGTATGTTTTATATTCAAACTGCCTTAGGGATTGGGCATTCGATCATCAACTGGTCCACGCTCTTATTTGTGATTCTCCTGATTGTTATTGTCGGGTACAATATCATGGAGAATATCATGAAAATCGATAGTTATCATAAAGAACGTCTTTTCTTACAAACTAAAACAGATCTGATCGAAACACATTATGCAAAAATCCAAGCACAGATCCAACAAATCGATCAAGCAAAAAATGACTTTGTTGTACAAATGGAAGAACTGAGTCAATTGATTGATACAAATGAACAAGCCGAAGTGAAAACTTACTTAAAACGCATCGTAGACGAAACAAGACGATTGGATTTGTCTCTTTTTCCGACAGGTCACCAACTAACAAATTTGATTTTGGCTAGATATCAAGAAGTCGCTGCTAAAAAGAATATCAAGGTTGATTTTCACACCCACATCCCAGCTTCTTTACCGATCCATGATGAAGATTTCACACAATTACTCATCCATATTTTAGAGCATTCGTTTCGCGAAACACAAGCCATTGAAAATCCTTTGCATCGAGAAATCTATTTATCGATCCAAGAAATCAATTCTCACATCCAGATCCACTGTGAGCACAGTACACACTATGAGAAAAATATTTTTTCCAAACATGTGACAGAAGAATTGATACGACAGGAACAGTATGACTTGATGATGATCCAGACCACGCTCGACAAATACAGCAGCACCTTGGTCCAAGAAAAAGATAAGTGGGTCGATCGCTTAAAAATCAATATATCTCCTGGCTAAATAAAGACCTTCAAAATCAGTCAACAGACTGTTTTTGAAGGCCTTTATGTTATCTTACAGATTTGTCGGGTATGAGACATTGGTCATCTTATCCCCTAGAACCAAATAAACGGTGTTCCAGAAGCTGACCTTCAACATTAAGCTAACAAATTGTAAAATATGAAAAAAATATTTTTCAATTTTCTATCTCACTGCTCAGATCAAGTCGCTTCTGTCACAATCTCATTTAGTACAGTAGTTCCAATAAATCTTGTGCTTCGATCGCACCAAAGTATTTCTTGATATCGATGGTTTCAACTGCTTCTTGTAAGGTAGATTTGTCATATTTTAACCCTGTCAACACTTGTTCAACATCTTTGATATCTCCTAGACCAAAGAAATCGCCGAAGATTTTTACATCCTCGATTATCCCTTCTGAGACATTCAGATGTACCTCGATCGACCCAATCGAAAAGCGTTTTTGGCGTGAAAAGTTGAAATCTGGTGATTTTCCATAATTCCAATCCCAATTTCGATAATACTGCTCAGAAATTTGATTGATTTTTTCCCAATCTTTTTCTGTCAATTCATAGGTCTTTACGTCTTCTACTGAAGATACGCCGAAAATTTTCAAAAGAATGTCTTCACGAAATTCTTCGGTTGTCATCCCTTGTTTTTCCTCAGGTAAGAATGGTTTGATATTTGTAACTCGTGAACGAATCGATTTGATTCCTTTGGATTCGATTTTTTCTTTTTTCACTTTCAGCGCATTGACTACCTCATCAATGTCTGAATCGAACATGATCGTTCCATGTGCAAACATTCGACCATTTGTAGCATACATAGCATTCCCTGAAAACTTCAAGCCATCGATTACCAGGTCATTACGTCCTTTTAATTCGGCACCTGAAATACCTAATTCGTGTAACGCTTGGATGATTGGTTTAGTCACCTTCGCAAAGTCACGGAACGAATCCCCATCATCTGGCATGATGAAACTGAAATTCAAGTTACCAAAATCATGATATACTGCTCCACCACCGCTTAAACGACGTACCACATGGATGCCATGTTCTTCAACATATTCACGATTGATTTCTTCGATCGTGTTTTGATTTCGACCAATAATGATTGACGGTTCATTGATGTAAAAAAGCAAGATTGGTTCTTCTAATGGCATCTCTTGGAGTAAAAAGGTCTCGATTGCTAAATTTACTCTTGGATCATGGTTTTCATTTGGTACAAAAATCATTCTGCTCGTCCTCCTATATATCAAACACTTTATCGACTTCAGCTAAAGCAACTTCGATTTCTTCTCCAGCCGCTTCTTTTGCTTCATTCTCTAATTGTGTTAGGTCACCGAATTGTGGCAAGTGTGTCAAAACCAGTTTTTTGACTTTTGCCGCTTTTGCGATTTCTCCAGATTCTTTTGAAGTGAAATGCGCTTTGTGTCGCTCATTTCCTGCAAAAAGATACGTGTCTGCCAAAAAGAGATCCGCCTCTTTAGCGAAGGGAATAAAACTCTCTAAATAGCCAGAATCTCCTGTAAAAACAAGTACTTTTCCGGTGGCTCTTTCGACAATACGCATGGCATAACAAACCACTGGATGAATCGTTTCCAAGAACGTGATCGAAAATGGTCCGACTTCAAGTTCTTGGGTTGGATCATATGCCACTCCTTGGGACACTCCTGGCATCGTCAATTGTTCAAAATGACTGGCATCTTTCGTATGTCCATAGATTGGTAATAGCTTTTCCTGATCTCTGTTTGGATGCAATTGCCATTCATATTGCAAAACACCTAGATCTGCGATATGGTCATGATGATAATGGCTGATGATCACAGCATCTAAAGCAAGCGGATCAAGATGGTCTTCCAATTTCACAAGCGTTGCGCTCCCTGCATCAATCAACAAATTAAATTGATCAGCTTGCAACAGATAACTCGTCGTTCCTTGTTTTTTATAAGGATATGCACCTAAGCAACCTAAAACGGTTAATTTCATGACTGATTCCCCCTCAAAAACTTATGCTACCACAATTTCTTAATTTCATAAGAAAAACTGCTTATTCGAAGTGAAAGTATTCCATTGGGCTGCCTTTTTCAATACGAGCTTGTTCGTAAAATTGTGCAATCGACACATTGACATAAGCAATTACCCAAAGTAAACCAAAGAACAGCGCAATAAATCCGAGAATATACCAACCAATAAATGAAAGTTGTAGAAGAAGATAGGTCCCAATACGATCTTTCAATAAAAACCAGGCATATTTCAAACTTTGGATAACTGTCAGTTTCGGATAGTCAAACTTTGTCCAAGCAGCAAATTGGAATAATCCTGCAACGATCGTCATCACAAATAGCGACACGAAGAATAGTAAAGTTGTAAAGACTGCAAAACTCAGATCAATCGTAAAATCATTCATCATCCCTTGCGGTGACGCATTTCCATTAAAAAGTAGATTGATATACGTATTGAATCCGCCAATCAAAAAACTAGGCAAAAGTATAATACCGTTGATTAACCAATTAAATACGGTATTTAAAAGATTGATAAGCAGAATCGGTACAAAATATTCTTTTTGAAAAACAGCAAACAACAGATTGGATTTTGCTCGCCCACCTCTGACCACAACTAATGAGATATAATAGACCCCATAAGTAAACGCAAAGATCAATACGTGTTGGAGCAAAAAATTGAGTATGTTTGCCTGTGTGCTATCTGTTGGGAAGATACCTACAAAAAGCTGCTGGATGATCAACCCAATAAAGACTGAAAGGAAAATGATCCAAGCATTGATCCCCCACTGTCCTTCTAAAGATGCCCGGGCTTTTTTTCGATATTCAGAAACATTCTTCATTACTCATAACTCCTGATTTCTGCTACTTTTTCACTATCCAAACGTTTGACTACTTCAGTAACTAACTTCACTGTGTTGAAGTAATCTTCTTCATGGATGATCGATGTATGTGAATGCAGATAACGAACGGGTACCGTGATTGCAATAGATGGCACACCATTACGTGACACATGCATTTGGCCTGCATCTGTTCCCCCACCGGTGATGACAGTATATTGGAATGGAATAGCCATTTCTTCTGCCACTTGGATCACAAAATTCAATAATTTTTTATGTGGGATCATCGAAGCATCGAAAATCAAGATTTGTGGTCCTTTACCTAAAACTGAATCTGCCTCTTTCGGTGTCATCCCTGGTGTATCTCCAGCAGTACCTGTATCTAAAGCGATCGCAATGTCAGGGTCGACCAAATGAGTACTTGTGCGCGCACCTCTTAAACCAACTTCTTCTTGTACATCACTTCCAGCAAATAAGACATTCGGATGTCCTTCTTTTGCTAGATTTTCAAGTACACGTAAAGAAACAGCTGTCCCAATACGATTGTCCCATGCTTTTGCTAACAAGAATTTTCCATCATTCATTCGACGATATCCAATATAAGGAGTGACCATATCACCAGGACGAATGCCCCATTCCGTCGCTTCTTCTTTGCTTGTCGCCCCGATGTCAATAAACATATCTTTGATATCATAAGGTTTGTTACGAACTTCAGCAGTCAAGACATGTGGTGGTTTTGAACCAATCACGCCATGGATGATTTTTCCCTCTTGGGTCTTGATTTCTACTTGTTGTGCCAACATGACTTGGCCCCACCAACCACCAAGTGTTTGAAATTCAATAAATCCTTTATCTGTGATCTTTGTAACCATAAAACCAACTTCATCCATATGTCCGGAGATAAATACTTTAGGGCCCTTGCCAGAATCATGTTTTGCGATGATACTACCTAAACCATCGTAAAAAATATCATCTGTGAACTGCTCTGCATATTTTTTATAGACTTTTCGTACCTCTTCTTCATTTCCTGGTACGCCACGCGCAGTTGTTAAATCAATCAATAATTGTTCTTCATTTTTATTCAAACGCTTTCCCTCTTTTCCATACTTAATAGTAGAATTATATCATTGTTCACTGATTTTTGGGCAGCATATTTGTTTGATTTATGCAGTCATATTATAACACCAGTCTTCTTTTGAATCTGCTAACATCTAAAAAATAACCCATAACATCCTCTCTATTGGGACGTTACAGGTCATTCCTCGAATTTCTTCATTCGTCTTTTCTTTTGGTTCCAATGCATCGTTTATTTTTCTGGTAGTGTATCTGGGGTTTGAAATTGCCAATCCTTACTATAGAAAGCATCATCCATCTGATAATGAGACACAGGTTGTTTCTCTTCTAGGAAAGGTTGGATATACTGATCTGCAGTCAACCAGCCTTGCCACCCAAGATGGATCGTATCTTCCATAAAGTAGGGAACACTAGCCATTTTGGTTAGATCTGCGATGTGTTGAAATCCTTGTTTCTTTAATTGATACTTGATTTTTTTAGCAAATCCTTGCAACATTTCTTGAGACAAACCGGTATAATCACTCCACTTTTCATTCACTGGCGGAAGAATGAATAATGCTTCAGTATGTTCATTTGCTAGTTGCTGCAATAATAATTGAAAATCAGAATATTCCTTTGAGAAACGATAATCCCAGTCTTTCTGTGAGTCTTTCAACTCAGCTAAATGGTGTTTGATTCGGGTATTATAAAAATCATCTTTTAGCGCAAAAGGATTATTCTTAGTTTTACTAGCACCAATCTGCGTAGCGAGCTTATTTAGTTGTTCTTTTTCATAGCTAGTCGGTAATGGTTTAGTCGCTTGATCGATCTGTTTTTGTTTATCCGTCAAACCAATCCCACTAAATAATTCATCCTCACGCTTCAAGATGTTCCATTTATCTTCCAAGCCCGCTAATTCTTTATCATTGGGTTTGATTCCTTTTTGTACTGTACTTAAAATCCGCGTAATGTCCTCATCTTTCGAAACGATTGAAAAACTTAATAAACGTCGCGCGAAATAGCGATCTGAAGCGGTCACTTTTTTTATTGAAAACAGCCAATCCAATGTCTGTAACTCTGAATAGTGGGTACTGAAATAGTCTTCCTTCACCCCGTCTTTTACGAACCACTGAGGAGACACGATGACCACTACTTTTTTATTTCTGAGATCCTTACTAGCTGAGCGCATCATCATGAACTGGCTCAGCGATTGAGTCCCAGGGGCACCTAATAAAAATGGTTCGTAGCTCCGTTGATATTTCTGGGCTAAAACAGAAGGATGAAAAGGACTGATCCTACTCAATTCACTCGAACCAAGAAAAGGCACATACTGTTTTTCAGCAAAAGCTGTATTTTTGATTACATCCCCTCGTAAGACGTTGTCTGACATCGAACTGGCTGCTCTATGAATGATTTCTGGGTCAGCTACATTCACGCGATAAGATGAAGTGAAAAAAATCGCAATCAGTATAAACGCAAGTATCACTGGACCAAAAATCGCAAACAGCTTTTTCTTCATCATTATCCCTTCAATTCGTTGACTTGATCAATGATTTTGTTTGGTGTTGCCCATTCTTCCCGATCAAATTCTGATACAGGAACTTGTACATCAAGCTGTCCATCCAGCTCAACTAATAATTGAACAGACCCTAGTGAATCCAATAAACCTTCACCAAACAAATCGATTTCTTTATTTTCTTTCACTTCATCTGTACCTGTAATCTCTGCTAAAATCGTTAAAACTTGTTCTTCCATATCTATTCTCTCCTTTAAACTCGTCATTTATTTAAAAAATAGTTGATCTAAAAATCCTGAAAAAATCAATAAGCTAGCACATACTGCTTGAAACGTCATGAAAACAGAAAATGCGTGGGTCAAGCGATTGGAAGGAAGTTTTTTCTTCCGTTTTTTCTTATAGCGAATCCATGCATCTGTCACACAAATCAGCGTTGCATGATAGATACCATACAAAATGTAGTACCATGTCAAACCGTGCCAGACACCCATCAATAGAAACAATGCAAAGTATCCGATATTTGACGTCACGATCTTACTCTTGAACAATTTTTTCTTCATCAAGAAGAACATCAACCGCATATACACGTAATCTCTGAACCAGAAGGACAAAGACATATGCCAACGATTCCAGAACTCTTTGATGTTCCAAGCTAAAAATGGTTTGTTGAAATTGATCGGGGTATCATAGCCCATCAAATAACTCGTACCAACTGCAAACAAACTATAGCCAGCAAAATCGAAAAAGAGATACAAACTATAGACATACATGTAACCCAATAGCCACCATGAGATTCCGCCATGAGCCAAGGCACCTTTTGATACGATGGGTAACAGTACCTGTCCGAGATAATGACCGATGATGAATTTGTATAAAAAACCCATAAACAAATGATGGACCCCTTTTTCCAACATTTCCAGATATTGTTCCTTTGTTGGTGGTTGGAGCTGATCTTTTTCAAATCTTCGATAACGATCGATTGGTCCTGAAGAAATGGTTGGAAAAAACAACAAGAACTGAATATAACGGTAAGGATGATAGGTTTTGATCATACCGTCTCTCATTTCCATGATCATTTGTACCGATTTGAATGTTAAATAGGAAATACCCAGAAAACTAAGCAGTGATCCCTTACCAGATGTTAGAAATGGTGTGACTTTCGTAATCGCTAAAGGTAGAATTGCTAGAACTACCGCTAGATAAAACCATACACTCTGATTTCTTTTTTTTCGATAAGTGAAATAACACCAAACAAGTATACTTTGCCAGACCACATAGCCAATCAAAGCAAGCCCTTGTTGCCAATACGTTCCTCCAAAACTGATGAACAAGAAAAAGAAAGTTACAAGAACTTGATAAGTTCCTAAACGTTTCTGGAAAAATAGTAGAGAAAAAATGATTGGCGCTAACGCGAAACTCAGTAATAGAAAATAATACGGCTCCGCATAAGGAATCATATGTGGGAGACTCATCACCTATTCACCTCAGCTGTCAATGCTTTTCGATCAATTTTCCCATTGTTCGTTTGTGGCAATTGGTCAATAAACGCCACTTTTTGTGGGATCATATAGTCCATTAGAAAATCGGTCAACCTTTGTTTGATCGAACGTATCAACTGATAGTTAGTATCCGGAATCGCTTGGTTCAGTACAACAAACGCCACTAATTGTTGGACTTTCGACCCTTGATATTTGGGAACAACGATTGCTTGATTGATTCGTTCATCTTTAAGCAACGCATGTTCAATATCACCTAATTCAATGCGGTAGCCATGTAATTTCACCTGTTGATCGATTCTTCCTTCAATAAAAAGCAAACCGTCCTCTGCTAAATATCCTGCATCTCCTGTTCGATAGTTTTGATGCCCAGTTACTTGAAAGAACACTTCCTTCGTTTTTTCAGGATTGTTCAAATAGCCTTTTGACACGCTAGGACCAGTAATCAAAATCTCGCCACGATCACTTTCGCCATTTTTCAAAATGGATACGGTCGTATCGGACTTGACATAGCCAATTGGTAATCGTTCATACGTAGCCAATACTTCTCTTGTGATCAATATACTAGAAATGGCTACTGTCGCTTCTGTCGGCCCATACGTATTGAAAATTTTTGCTGAAGGAAACCGTTCGAGTAACGCTTGCGCCGTTTTCTTCGTCAATTCCTCGCCACAGAAAATGAACGTAGTCAGCTCTGGTAAATGCCCCTCGTCAAATGATGCGTCCATCAAGCAAATATCGACAAACGAAGGAGTCGATACCCAGATATCCAGTTTTAATTGTGGTAAAATAGCAAATAATTTTTGAAAATCTTGGACGTTTTCCTTGAATAAAGGCTTGATGATCCCACCAGAAACTAATGCTGGATACAAAGTGAACACAGATAAATCAAAAGAAAAAGGTGCTTGTGCTAAAAAAGCTTGTCCCTCTTTGATTGGAAAGTCGCGCAAGACCCAATCGACAAAGCTCACCAAGTTATCATGACTGATTTGCACGCCTTTGGGTTCTCCTGTGGTGCCCGAAGTAAAAATAAGATAAAAATTTTCATCACCTTTCACTGCATGCTCAAATGGATAACCAACTATTGAGGCGATGATCGAGCGTAAACAATCTTTTTGGATGATTGGTATATCTGTCTCAATCTCCCAGTCACTTAAACTAATGATCATACTAGGCTGTGCGACACGTAAAATCGCTTCGATCCGTTCCTTCGGTGTTTGGGCATCAATCGGTAGATACGCATGTCCTGCTTTCACTACGCCCAAGAATGATACCACCATCTCAAACTCTAGATTGCCGAACACGACGATTGGCCCCTTCGTAGTCAAACGCTTCTCTAAGTAATAGCCTAATGCATCTGAGGAGTGCTTCAGTTCTTGATATGTGTGTTGCTCCTCTGCTGTCTGATATGCGATTCTATCTGGGTCTGCTATTCCCCAAAAATCGATCGCAGCCACGATTCCTTTTTTCTTCATCGTTTCCCTCCTAGAATTCGTTATATATAAATGTTCCACCTTGAATATTTTTGTAATGATACAAATAAATGAGTAATAATAGTATCGTCGAATAAACAAGGGTTCGAAGCATAAAAGTTCGCCAATATCGAACCTGTGGTTGCTGCCACCATTGTTTCATCTCTTTTTCCTCCTATTTAGATCCTTAGTCAAATTCTACTCATTCTATCCACAAAAAAACATTTGTTTTACTAACAGAATGCGCTTTACAGCTAACAGTTTTGTCACTAACTAAAGAGAACAAAAAAAGAGCCGTACGAAAATAAATTCGTACAACTCGATTCTGTCCTTCGTTCAGCTAGAATAAGATCCCCTTTTTGCTCTATTTTTCTTATTCCTCAATGATCCGACAATATAAACGACTAGTCATAAAGTAAAAGAGTAGGTAAATGACGATCAATAAGCCACAGACAAAGTATGCCAACCAATAGTCTGCCCCTTCTACATATTGAGAAAACACATTGATGGCAAATACTGCATGAGTGATGCCCAAAATCATCGGTGGAAAAAACATCAACGCATTTTGTTTATAGATCATCCGATTTGTTTTGCGTTGAGCAATCCCTAATTTTGTCAGCAATTGATAATTGGTTCGTTCAATTTCAGCTTCGGATAATTGTCGCACCATCAAGATACTACCGGTTGCGATGATCACGATCATTCCAACAAAAAGGGCAACAAAGATATTAATCCCAATTTGGCGGTCGATGGCACGCAACCTAGGATAGCGCGCATTATAATTCAAACGTGATGTTTGTCCTGTCAATTTATTTTCTGAATATTCGTTTTCCTCTTCTTTAGAAGCATCTGTATGGATCGTCCCAACTATTCCTTGGTCAGTAATCTCATAACTATAATAAATCGTGTGTGTCCAATTAGTAGCTATTTCTTTATTTAATCGTTCGGTCATTTTTTCTTGATTACCGCCAGTCACATTCCAATTGATGATCTGATATTCTAATCCAGTGACACGGTCAAAGACTTCTTGAGCAACGACCAATGTCGGTCCATAATAGGTCATGCCCTCATCTCCTAAAAATCCAGGAAGAACCTGTTGGATCAAAAGTTCTTGTTTATCCGGCAGATAGATCTTTTTCCCATAACTGGAAAAATTACGAAACATCGTTTCTACTGAATCTAACATAATTGCATGGTCTTTCTCTGTAAGTTTGATGTTTGGCAGACTAGGTTTGATTTTGCGAAAGGCGCGGTATTCTTTTTCTGAAATCAAATTGACTGGCTTGATTTCATTGCCACCAGATACCGAACCGATACTCAGGTTATAATAGCTCCCTACTACTTTGTAATGAAAGACTAATTCGTCGCTGATTTTCTGATTCTCTTCTGTTAAGATTGGTCGCAGTTTATCTGCCGTTTGAGTATCTAATTGATAAGAAACAGGCGCATCAATTTCCTCACGATGAGCAATGAGCGTCGAGATTCCAATCATTCCGCCGATCATTGCCAAAGATAGGCCAATAACTAATGTGATCAACGAATTCATTCGCCAGCCTTTTAACAGATGGATTTGTGTATTCCCAATCAACAAAAAATTGGTTCCCCGGTACTTAAATCTCGATTCACTCAACAAATGGAGCAGTAATCGAAAAGAATAACGAAAGAACAGGTAGGTCCCTAATATGCAGACAAACAATATTGAAAAGGGAAAAGCAATCATCAATCCTAGATTGACTTTTTTTTCAAATAGCTGGCTAATTGTTTCTCTGAAGTTCAATGCAGCGAAATAGCTGCTAGAAATCATCAATACTCCAATCACGCCCAATAAACGATGCCTTGTGCGAATACGCAACATTGAACTTTCCACTTGTTCTCTTTCCCCAAAACTACGATTCATGGGATAACTCCAAATCTTCCATAGTGAATAAAGAGAAACTGCCGAAAGAATAACAAAAAATACCACAACGGTTTCAAAAATGGACGGGATAGAAATAAAAAAACGACTAGTAATGTCCATCTTCATCATTCGTACTAAAATCATTTGAAACAATTTTGAGAAAATACTTCCCAATAAAATCCCTAACATACAAGCAAAAAAACCAATGGTCATCGTTTCCAACACATAGATTGATGAAATCTGGAATTTGCTGATTCCGAATAATTGATAGATCCCAATCTCTTTTTGTCTCCGATTGAGAAAAAAGCGATTAGCACTGAGTACGAAAAAGAGTAAGACAACAGTAATGATCCAACTACCAAGCTTTAAAATATTATCTATCGAAACATCTTGACTTGCCCTTCGAATCAGTGATTGGTCATAGGTCATCGCGCTAAATGAGTAATAGATCATCGTCGATAAGGTCAAACTGAAGAAATAGACAAGGTAGCCCCTTGATTGTTTTAAAAAACTTTTTGCGGCTAATTTATAAAGCATTGATTTTACCGCCTCCTCCAATCGTCGCCTGCATATCGATGACTTTTTCAAAGAATTCTTTTCTCGTCCCACGGCGGATCACTTCTGAAAAAATCACCCCATCTTTGATAAATAAAATACGGTTGCAATAACTAGCTGTATAAGGATCATGTGTCACTAATAAGATCGTTGATTTTTCAACTTCGTTCACTGTTTTTAAATAATTCAACAATTCTGTTGCTGATTTTGAATCCAATGATCCGGTTGGTTCGTCTGCGAAAATCACCTCTGGTTCTACTACTAAAGCTCTAGCTGCCGCAATGCGTTGTCTTTGTCCAACTGACATTTCATCAGGATAACGTTTTAGTAATTCTTCGATCCCCAAAAGCTGGGCAACATGTAAAACTCTTCGGTCCATTTCATCTTTCGCCATATTTTCAACAGCCAAAGGAAGTAAAATATTATCTTTACCATTCAATGTATCAATAAGATTGAACGTTTGAAAGATAAAGCCAATTTTTTTTCGTCTGAAATCACTCAATTCATGTTTTTTCATTTTTGTGATTTCATTTCCTTGGATCATCACACTACCCATCGTCGGTAGATTGATCGTTGATAAGATATTCATCAGAGTAGTCTTTCCCGCTCCACTCGGCCCCATGATCCCAATAAACTCTCCTTCTTCAACTGAAAAAGAAACATTGTCTAATACTTTGACCGGTGATTTACTACTTCCATAACTTTTACTTAAATGTTTTACTTCGATTATTTTACTCATGCTAGTCCTCCACCTTTATCCTTAATTGAATAGTAGCACATCCTTTCCTTTTTTTCCCTTTTGATTTTGTCACCTGATCACTCACGAAAATTATCCTGGAAATTTTTTTATTCAATTTTTTTATTCAAAAAAAAATAATTCGTATTTTTCAAAAGCTGATACTGCACGTTTTCACTTTTTTTCACAAGATAATATACACCATATATAGTATACTCATTCAATTATACAGCGACAAAACACTATATGTAGCAGATAATTAGTTGCTCCTTTCTTCAATTTGTTTTATGATAGACAAGAACTATTTTTTGTAGGAGCTGAAGAAAATGAAACGAACAGATCAAGAAATGGCTGTGCTAGAAAAACAGCCTGAAACCAAAAAAATGACTGTCATCAAACGCGATGGACGCGAGGTACCATTTGATGAACAGAAAATAAATGCCGCACTGATCAAAGCAGAAAAGAAAATTCACGGTTCCTTATCTCCTATTACGTACGAAAAGATCCAATCAATCGCAGAACTTGTGATCAAAGAAATCAAAGATCGCTTCGCAAATAACGTAAAAATCTATGAGATCCAAAACATCGTTGAACATATTTTGTTAGAAAAAAACGAATATGCCTTAGCAGAAGAATATATCCATTATCGAACAAAACGTGATTTTGCTCGTAGTAAAGCAACTGACATCAACTTTTCGATCGAGAAACTGATCAATAAAGACCAAAGTGTTGTCAATGAAAATGCGAACAAAGATAGTAATGTATTCAATACGCAGCGTGACTTGACTGCTGGCATCGTTGGGAAATCGATCGGATTGAAATTACTTCCACCGCATATTGCCAACGCCCATCAAAAAGGCGATATCCATTATCATGATCTCGATTACCATCCGTATACACCAATGACAAATTGCTGTTTGATCGACTTCAAAGGTATGTTGAACAACGGGTTTAAAATTGGAAATGCAGAAGTCGAATCACCAAAATCGATCCAAACAGCAACGGCACAGATCTCACAGATCATTGCCAATGTTGCATCTAGCCAATATGGCGGATGTTCTGCCGATCGCACAGATGAATTGCTTGCTCCTTTTGCACAATTAAATTACAAAAAACATTTAATTGATGCCAAAGAATGGATCGACACACCCGAACGGCAAGAAGCCTATGCAAAAGCAAAAACCAAAAAAGATATTTTTGATGCCATGCAAAGTTTGGAATATGAGATCAATACACTTTTCACTTCCAACGGACAAACGCCTTTTACTTCACTCGGCTTCGGTCTAGGTAAAAATTGGTTTGAACGAGAAATCCAAAAAGCGATTTTACAAATCCGAATCAATGGATTAGGCAGTGAGAAACGGACAGCGATCTTCCCCAAATTGATATTTACACTAAAAGACGGAATCAATCTGAAACCAACTGATCCAAACTATGATATCAAACAATTAGCCTTAGAATGTGCCACAAAAAGAATGTACCCAGATATTCTAAATTATGACAAGATCGTTGAATTGACAGGAAGCTTCAAAGTACCAATGGGCTGTCGCTCCTTCTTACAAGGTTGGAAAGACGAGAACGGTGAAGAAGTGAATGTCGGAAGAATGAATCTAGGTGTGGTTACGTTGAACTTGCCGCGGATCGCCTTAGAAGCAGACGGTGACCAAGAAAAATTCTGGCAATTACTTTCAGATCGCTTGTCGATTATGAAAGATGCCTTAGTTTATCGTGTCGAACGTTGTAAAGAAGCGATTCCAGCAAATGCACCGATCCTTTACATGTATGGTGCATTCGGTAAACGACTATCTCGTACAGACGCCGTAGATGAATTATTTAAAAATCGTCGAGCAACTGTTTCATTAGGCTACATCGGACTTTATGAAGTCGCTGCTTCTTTCTTTGGCGGTGAATGGGAAAATAATGCTGAAGCCAAAGACTTCACTCTAGATATCGTGAAAAAACTAAAAGCCAATGCAGACGCTTGGGGAAATGAATATGGCTATCACTTCAGCGTATATTCCACACCAAGTGAAAGCTTGACGGATCGTTTTTGCCGTTTAGATACAGAGAAATTCGGTATCGTTGAAAATATCACAGATAAGGAATATTACACTAACAGTTTCCACTATGATGTGCGTAAAAATCCAACGCCATTTGAAAAGCTTGAATTTGAAAAAGACTATCCAAAATACTGTTCTGGTGGCTTTATCCATTACTGTGAATATCCAGTCTTGCAACAAAACCCTAAAGCATTAGAAGCTGTTTGGGACTTTGCCTATGACAAAGTAGGCTATTTAGGAACCAATACACCGATCGATCATTGCTACCAATGTGGTTTTGAAGGAGATTTCCAACCAACTGAACGTGGCTTTGAATGCCCAGAATGCGGCAATCACGATCCAAAATCATGTGACGTAGTCAAACGAACATGCGGCTACCTAGGAAACCCACAAGCCCGCCCAATGGTCCACGGCAGACACAAAGAAATTTCATCACGCGTGAAACATATGAAGTAAGGTTGTGAGAAAGCCGTTCAGCTCCAAGTAATAAGGCAGAAGATGGAAAAATAGTTTTCTATATTTTTTCATCTTTTGACTTATTATCGTAGGAGTTGGCTTTCGAACACCGTGGATAAGGTTGTGAAAGAAGCGTTTAGCACTGAGTAATAAGACAGAAAAATCAAAAATGGTTCTTTCATTTTAGATTTTTTTGACTTATTACCGAAGTGTTGCTTCTTGAACACCGTAGATATGGTTGTAAGAAAAGCGCCCTGACCTGAGCAGTAAGATGGAAAATCAGAAAATAGCTTCTCATATTTTTTGATTTTTCAGCTTAATGTTGAAGGTCAGCTTTTCGAACACCGTAAATAAGGTTGTGAGAAAGTCGTTCAGCTCCAAGTCATACGAGAGATAGCATCCCTTCCTCTGGCGATTTTCTTATGTCTCCTACGACCGTCAAGAATTTTTTATAACGGATACCATTTTATAATGAAAGAAGTTTTACTATGAGAAATCCTAAACCTAAAGAATGGCTGGCTCAAGATTATAGTCATGACTATATCGCCGATTATAAACCGTTCAACTTTGTGGATGGCGAAGGTGTTCGTAATAGCTTATATGTAAGTGGTTGTTTATTTGCCTGTGAAGGTTGTTTTAACAAAGCCGCTCAGAATTTCCGTTACGGCAAACCATTCACTCCAGAACTGGAAGAACAGATCATGGCTGATCTACGTAACGATTACGTCCAAGGATTGACACTCTTAGGTGGTGAACCTTTTTTGAATACGAATGTTTGCCTACGTGTAGTTGATCGAATCCGGCAAGAATTTGGTCACAGCAAAGACATCTGGTCTTGGACCGGTTATACCTTCGATGAATTATTACAAGATTCGGAAGATAAATTAGAACTGCTCTCGAAAATCGATATTCTTGTTGATGGCCGTTTTGAATGGTCAAAAAGAGATTTCAAATTACAATTTCGTGGAAGCAGCAATCAGCGTATCATTGACGTGCAACGATCGCTTGCTGAAAAACAAGTCGTCATCTGGGAAAAATGTACAGATGCTACACAAACATATGAACAAATAAAAAAACAAGAACTGATTTAACTATACTCAGTTTTGATTGAACACAATAAAGAATGCTCCATCTAAAAGACCAAGACAGAAGTGGATTCCGCTTTTGTCTCAAAGTCTAAGATGGAGCATTCTTTATTCTATTTCTGGTTCTATCGCTTGCGTTTCCCACAAAGGTAACACAATATTCTCATAAGTCATCGGATCTAAATTCGTCAGTGTGATACCTAATAAACGAATCCCCTTCTCTATCCCTAAAATCTCTTCCCATATCAGACTGGCTTGATAAAACAGCGCTTCTTTTTTATAGACATATTCTGGTAATGTTACTCGCTTCGTTACTGTAGAATAATCGGTATAACGGACCTTCAAGACAACTGTTTTTCCATGTTTCTGAACACGCCGGAGAGAATCTTCCACTTTCTCAGCCAGCTGACGTAACTGACCAAGAACTTCTTCTTCTGTTCTTAGTGGTTGTCCATACGTATGCTCTTTCCCAACTGACTTACGCTCTCGGGTAACATTGACCGGCGAATCATGGATACCTCGTACTTTTCGATACAACGAATACCCCATTTTACCAAACTGTTGGATCAACATCATTTCAGTACATTGATACAGATCTTCTCCTGTAAAAATACCTAATTCATGCATTTTAGGAACAGTTTTCTTGCCGACACCATGAAATTTTTCGATTGGTAATGCTTTTAAGAAATCGACAGCTTCTTCGGGGGTGACGACCGTCATTCCTTTAGGTTTTTGAAAATCTGATGCAAGTTTCGCTAAAAATTTATTATAGCTGACACCAGCCGAACAAGTCAGATGCACCGTTTGCCAAATATCAAGTTGGATCATTCGGGCGATCTTAATCGCTGATTTACAATTGATTTTATTATTCGTGACATCTAAATAAGCTTCATCAATACTAACTGGTTCGACTAAGTCTGTATAGCGATAAAAAATCTCCCTGACTTCTTTTGATATCGCACTATATTTTTGGTGGTCTCCCGGTTTGAAAATCGCTTCTGGACAAAGTTCATAGGCTTTTTGGGCACTCATTGCTGAATGGATGCCGAACTTACGTGCTTCATAGTTAGCCGTCGTCACTACCCCACGCCCGCCAGTATCACTGGGATGTCTGGCGATCACTAAGGGTTTTCCACGAAGTTCAGGGTGATCTCGTTCTTCAACGGACGCGAAAAAAGCATCCATATCGATATGAATGATTTTTCTAGACGTATCATTATGTAAAGGAAACTGTAATTCCATCAGACTCACCCCACTATTATTATACACGAACTTTTGTTCCCTTTCAAGAAAAGATCTTTCCTTAAATCCTGTGAATACGCGCTGTCTTTTCTTTGGCACACGTCTCTATTTGTGCAAGTCTACTTATTCGTTTGGACATGCTCAATATTAAATAACAATTCTTATGATTTTAAAACATCATTATATTATGCTATTATCTGTTTGTAAAAGACTGGCCAGTCTTAATTAAAATTAAAGGAGAGTAACCATGTTAAATAACTTAAAAAATAACGTTAGCCCCGTTTTAGAAAAAGAGTTTAAAAAAATCAATCAGTTCAGAACTAAATTCTTAAAAAAAAATTTGACAAGAACTACTCCCGATAATACTCTACCATCCGATCATATTGTGAGTACTTCTGATATTTTTACTTTAACTCCTGATAGTGCAAAAAAAATTGGTATAGCGTATCAGCAAATCAAATGTCCTGATGTTCAGACTCTCAAACTATTGACTGGAACGCCAGATTTTCTATTTGAAAATGAGTTAACAACCGAAGATGAACGCTTCAAAGTATTACCAGATATCAATTTAAAAGAAAACCGTACAAGTCAAAATCTATGTACTGTTCTAAAAGCTTATGTATATGGTAATTCTAATGATGCTCAGGTGTACGAGGAAATGTTGAATCGCTTTATCTTCCCTATGACTCTCCAGCATTATGGCAGCAAGGAGCAAAATCTCACAATCAAAGAAAACACTAGTTTTGTGATTGATTCTGGCGATACTGTCTCCCTTTCTTTTAAGTCGGTGACATTAGAAAAGAACGCTAGTCTCGTTTGTGCACACACACATGTCCACTTTCAAACTGAACAGATGACTCAATTGGAGCATACTTCCTTGAATAATGGAATTGTCGTCATTGGGACACATGGCGGAAATGGCGGGAATGGCGGCAATGGCGCAGCTGGAGCAAACGGCGGAAACGGTGGTTCCGATATTAATAAAAAATTGGGTGGAAATGGGACTGAGGGTGCAGATGGCTCTCCCGGAACAGAGGGTGGCAACTCATCTGAATGTACGTTTTATATCAAAAAACTTACAGGAGATACTCCTTTTGGCAGCTATGGTGGGAATGGCGGAAATGGTGGAAATGGTGGCAGTGGCGGAGACGGCGGAGACGGCGAAGACTCAAAGAGCTGCACGGATGGCGGAAACGGTGGAAACGGAGCAAAAGGTGGAAATGGCGGAAATGGTGGAAAAAGTGGAAACGGAGCAAGTATAGTTATCTATATAGATGAAGGAGTGGAATATATTCTTACAGGTATACATGACGTTTCCCCAGAAAGTGGTGGACAAGGTGGAAATGGCGGCGCTGCTGGAAAAGGCGGGTCTAAGAAAAGTGATGGCAAGCCGGGTTCGCCGGGAACAAGTGGCAGTGCTGGAAAAAGTGGTAGCGCTGGGCAAGCCGGGCAAAGCGGGAATATCTCTATTTTACCTTATCGTGATCCTGTAGATTAATCCGGTTAACCATTCTTATATCACTTAGATGCAATCAAACGAACAAGCTGTCGAAATAATTTCTGCATCAAAAAAGAGTGGATTCATCGCAGTAAACTAAATAGCTGTATTGTTCCCTTCTACTCTTTTCAAAATACGAAAACTAAAATTTAAGAAATGATTCATCAATAATAAGAGGAGAGACGAAAATCTAAACCTGATTTACGTCTCTCCGCTTCATTTATCTAGAATAGTGGATGTAGCTTGTTCTTCTTATTTCGTTTAATTATCTAATTCATGGAACTGACGATAAACTTCTTGTTTCTTGATTCCGTTTTTGACTGCAATCGTTTTGATTGCCCCATTCGGTTTTTCTCCTTGATCGATCAATTGTTGTACTTGTTCTTTCAAGGTACCTTGAAGCTGTTCAGTTGGAACGATCTCTTCGTTACTTCCCTCAACAAGTAAACAGCATTCTCCCTTGATCGGCTGTTTTTCTAAATAACCAAGTAATTCTTCGATGTCTCCGCGTAGGTATTCTTCATGGATCTTCGTCAATTCTCGACAAAGCACCACTTGACGATTGCCGAACACTTCCAACATGTTAGTCAACGTTGCGGCTACGCGATAAGGTGATTCGTAAAAAATCAATGTTGCTTTCTGTGCGACAAGAGAGGCTAATATGTCTTGTTGTTCCTTTTTCTTTCTAGGTAAGAAACCATAGAATAAAAATGGTTGCGGAACGAGCCCAGAGGCAATCAATGCGGTCATACCCGCTGTAGGACCTGGCAATGCTACAACTGGGATATCTTCTTTGATACAAGCAACGACAAGCTCATGTCCAGGATCACTGATAGATGGCATGCCCGCATCGCTTACTTGTGCTATCGTTTTTCCTTCTTTTAGCCAGTCGATCAATTGAGGAATACGTTCTTTATAATTATGTTCGTGCAAACTTTTTTGGGGAGTTTGGATCTCGAAATGATTCAATAGCTTTTGTGTATTACGGGTATCCTCACTCGCGATCAAATCCGCTTCTTGTAATGTCCGCACACTGCGAACAGTCATATCCTCCAAGTTTCCGATCGGTGTTGGAACGAGGTAAAGTGTACCAAACACGTGATTTCCTTTAAAGCTCTTTTGGTTATACATATGATTCTCCTTATCAAACAGAGTAAAGGAAGCTACTCTAATTAAAAAATTTATCCTGGTAGTTCAACGACGAATACCGCAAAACAAGAATGCTTTGCGGTATTCATTGACTGTGATAGAAGCCACTGGATCCTTTGATTTAGCGTCCACTTTCACGATAGATCACTTCTAAACAGAACGCACAAGGTTCATCATTTTCACGTCTTGAACCATACAAATCATAACAAACATGGAATCCTTCTTCATAAATCTTTTCAAGATTCATTCGGGATTTTGATAGTTCTTGTTTGGCATTTTCAGCTGGAGCTTGCGCCACTTGGTTCAATTCACGAAGATGTTCACGTAATCGTTGATTTTCCATCTCTAAGGTGGTATTTTTCTCAACGATTTCATGCAGTGCATGTTTCATCTCTACTAATTCAGTCAATGTATTTCGTAACTCTGACTCCAATTGGTTCAACCCATCATATAATGATCTCTTATCCATTCATCTCACCTACTTGGATGAAATTTTTTAGTTCATCCCATTCATATTCAACAGGATTCTCCCGTCCGTTCAGTCGCACACTAACTAAGCGACTAAGCAGGTTCAATCCTACGACTTTCCCTTTACCATCAGGAGTTTCAAGTGTTTTCCCAAAGTCAGGGAGTTCTTTTTTTGCGGCTTCATATGCTTCACTTTCATACTGTAGACAGCACATCAAGCGACCGCACAAGCCAGAAATTTTAGTTGGGTTCAGTGATAATCCTTGTTCTTTTGCCATTTTGATCGAAACAGGGACAAAATCTCCTAAGAAAGAAGAACAACAGAGTGGTCGCCCACAAGGCCCGATACTTCCGATCATCTTCGCCTCATCCCGAACACCGATTTGTTTCAATTCAATCCTTGTACGAAAAACGGCCGCCAAATCTTTCACTAATTCACGAAAATCAATACGTCCATCTGCCGCAAAATAAAAAGTCAATTTGCTTCGATCAAAAGTATATTCAACTTGGACGATCTTCATTTCTAGTTTTCTCTCTCTAATTTTTTCTTTCGCAATCAAAAAAGCTTTTTTTGCATCTTCTTCATTTTTGTTGCATTTTTTTAGCTCAGCAGTTGTTGCTTTATGCAAAATGGGATTGATGGTTTCAGGTAAATCTTCCAGATCAATATCTCTTTTGGGAATAGCAACCGTTGCGATATGTAAAGTTTGCTGAGACTCGACTAACACTTTATCATTGTATGCATATTCTGAATCTCCGGGTGTAAAATAATAGACATGACCAGCATCTCTATAACGGACACCTACTACTTCTACCATTTGTGGCCTCCTTGATTACGCAAAATATAAATTGACAAATCAAAAAATCGTTTGTAATACAAATTGCTCAGCGACGGCTTGAAAACTCACATTGCTACGCAGTTTTTGTTCTGCTAACAAAATACGTTCAATCGTTTGATTCAGCCGTTTGACTTTACCATACTCCCCAGATGTTATCGCCTGTTTTTGAGCTTCCTGATAATAATACATTAAAATTGAAAAACCAGTAAATTGTTGATTTTTTTCTTTAAATACTTTCACCAATCGTTTTTGGACATAGATAAAGGCTTGTGTATCTCTTTTATCTAAGTAGACAAACCATTGATAAATCAAGTCCTTAGCCTCATTAAACCATTCATCTTCTGAGATTTCAACTGCTTTTCCTAAACTGTTTGTCAAGAATGACAAAAGTTTTGCTTTTTCCGCAGAAATTTGCTGATCTTGTAATTTTTGAATCAATGAATCCTTTGACAATTCTTGGAAATGCAAGGTTTGACAACGAGATTGGATCGTAGGTAAGATCCGACCAACGGCTTCCGTTTCTAAAATCGCTAGAAAATCACCAGGTGGTTCTTCTAAAAATTTCAATAGACTATTGGCCGCACTCGCGTTCATTTTTTCTGCTTCCTGGATCAAGAATACTTTTTTCCTTGATTCATATCCACTACGACTAAACTCTGTCTGTAAGCGCCGGATCTGATCGACCTTGATCGACTGACCATCGGGTGCAAGAACGAGTACATCTGGATGTTCTTGATTTTTGATCCGTTGACAATTATTGCATCTGCCACAAGGTTGTTGGTTGTTCATATTCGTACAATATAAATGTTGTGCTAACCAAATGCCTACCTCATGCTTTCCTGTACCTTTTTCACCTTCAAAAAGATAAGCATGAGCGAGACGCCCATGCTCAAAACTTCGTTGAAGTTGTTGATACACGAGAGGTTGCATTTGCGCAAGTATGTTTTCTTGAGCCATAGTTCCTCCTAGAAATGGTGGAATCCTTCAACTGGTAAGACAAAGACTGTTGCTCCGCCCACTTCTACTTCTACAGGATAAGGAACGCCACCGTCCATTGAAATATCTAACGTTACTGGAGTAGAAACAAATTGTTTTCTTGACTCACATGTTTTTTTGATGATCTCTAATGCTTCTTCGACACGATCGTCCTCAATACCAACGATAAATGTGCTGTTTCCCGCTTTAAGGAAACCACCAGTAGAAGATAATTTAGTCGCACGAATGTTTGCATCGATCAATTCATTGGACAAACGGTTGCTATCTTTATCTTGAATGATTGCTAAAATGATTTTCATTTACGTTCACCTTCCTGACTTTCAAAATATTGTGGAAATTGGTTGATAATTGCGTGGTAACTCAATTGTAACACTTCTTCAAAACTATTTCTTGCATCGATCTTATGGATACGCTCTGGATGCTCCTCTACCAATTTCAAATAGGCATGACGGACACGCTGGTGGAACTCTAATCCTTCTGAATCTAAGCGATCGATTTGATTCTGGCGATTTTTAGCGATGCGACGTAATCCTGTGTCAGAATCCACATCAAGATAAAGAGTAAAATCAGGAGTCGTTCCTTCTGTAGCAAATTCATTCAGTTCAGCAATCTCGTTTACGCCGATCCGACGACCCGCACCTTGGTAGGCCAACGAACTATCGACAAAACGATCACACAAAACGATTTTCCCACTCGAAAGTGCAGGTAAAACTTTTTCGACCAAGTGTTGTCGTCGAGCAGCTGCGTATAATAAACTTTCTGTTCTCTCGTCCATGCGATCATTTTTGGGATCAAGAATCACTGCACGAATCTGTTCAGCAATTGGTATCCCCCCTGGCTCCCGAGTTTGAATGATCTCTGTTTTTGCTACTTGTTGTAAAAGAGGATATAGTTCTTTGATGATACTCGTTTTACCTGCACCATCAGGTCCCTCGATCGTAATAAATAAGCCGTTCACACTTGTTCCTCCATCTCTTCTCTTGCTTTTCTATTGTATCTGAAAATCTTTGTTGATCAAACTACCGCGATCTGACTCGTAGCAAAAAATCATAGTTCACGTCTGCCTTCGACCGCTTTCATTAAAGTCACTTCGTCTGCGTATTCGATATCGGAACCAACAGATAAGCCATGTGCTAACCGTGTGACTTTGATACCAGCAGGCTTGATCAATCGTGAAAGGTAGATTGCTGTTGCTTCTCCTTCAGTGGTCGCATTCGTTGCGATGATCACTTCTTGGACCTCTGCATCATGCAAACGTTGTAAGAGAGGAGGAATATTGATATCTTCTGGACCCGTACCTTCCATTGGTGACAATACACCATGTAGCACATGGTACAAGCCACGATACTCACGCATCTTCTCCATCGCCATGACATCTTTTGGTTCTTCAACGACTAAAATGATGCCACGATCTCTCGATGGATCTTTACAGATCTCACAAGGATCTTCTTCTGTGATATTTCCGCAAATACTACAAAAATGTAGATCGCGTTTGACGCTCAATAAAGCTTTAGCAAATTCATTGACCACTTCATCTTTCATATCGATCGTATAAAAAGCCAGTCTTGTCGCTGTTTTTTGACCAATACCTGGAAGTCTCATATAACTGTCGATCAGTTTGGCAATTGGTTCTGGATATTGCATGTTCATTTCCCCTTCAGGAAAATTTAAAAGGGTAAGCCCTTAGTGTATTTTCCCATTGTTTTTTCTGATTCTGTATCGATTTTTTCTAATACGTCATTGACAGCCATCACGATCAAATCTTGTAGCATTTCTGTATCTTCTGGGTCAACTACTTCATCATTGATCTGGATATCTTTCATTCGACGATTACCAGTAAAGACGACTTTGACTAGATCATTCGTAGAACTACCAGTAAATTCTGTTTCATTTAGTTTTTCTTGGGCTTCGCCCATTTCTTTTTGCATTTTTTGGACTTGTTTCATCATCCCTTGCATATTTCCCATTCCGCGCATCATTATTATCGCTCTCCTTTTCTAATCATCGATTACTGTGACTGCTGAACCGAAAAGTTCTTCAGCTTTCGTCACTACATTTTCTTGGTTTGTTTGTTCTTGAGGAAGCAATTCGATCTCGTCTGATTCATCATCAGACGCAAACGATTCTTCGGCTTCTCCATCCTTTGCTTGGACGAGATAATTTTTTCTTAGACCAGGCCAACTTTCCCGTGTGATATAGACAGGCTCTGGCGCATAATCTTTGATCATGCGACTAAGTTGGTTGTGGATCGCTAATTGAAGCTCTTCGTCATTAGCTGCGCGCTGACAGACGATTTCATAATCAAAAGCAATCACTAGTCCATTAGGTCCTGCCGCAACTGGTTCACTTGCTTTGAGCATCGCTCGCTGGGTCACTGACAAACTCATCAAAAGATCATCCCAGACTTCTTTTACTTCATTCAAGTGTTTCCTTGTCGCCTCTTTTAGTACATTATACACCCGTTCCGTAGGAATACGGTATGTACTTGGCTGTTTTTTCTGAACAGGTGATTGCGTCGTTTGCTGATTCGCAGTGACTTTCACCGTGCCATTTTTGATTTCTTTGATTTCCTTTTTCAGCTCTTGGATCTCTTGTTGCAATTGTTTTACTTGTTGCTGATCGATTTCACTAGGCACTTGCTGACTTTCATTTGCTGAAGATTGAGCTAGTTTCACTGTCGCAACCTCTAAATAAATAGTCGCACTATTTGTAAAACGCACCTCATTTTGTGTATCGCTCAAAATTTGGATCATTTGAAACAAACGTTGTGCCGGGATTTCTTTCGCCAATGTCGTGAATGTTTCTGTTTTGACATGTGAGGTTTCCTCTAATAGATTTGGTGCTTGCTGAAACATCAATAGATCACGGCAATAAGACAACAGATCTTCTAAAAAGCGCCGTGATTCTTTTCCTGCCGCTAAAATTTGATTCAACTCTTGTAAGGCTTGTGGGATCTCTTTGCTAAAACAAGCGGATAGATACGCATCCATCATCTCATTCGTCAAACTCCCCGTGACTTGCATTGCATCATCCAACGTGATCGTGCCATCACTGAAAGAAATCGCTTGGTCAAGAATACTTAACGCATCTCGCATCCCACCTTCTGCTGCTCGTGCGATGACTGTCAACGCAGGCGCTTCGTAAGCAATCTCTGTTTGATCCAAGATATATTCTAAATGTTCGGTAATATCTGCTGCATTGATCCGTTTGAAATCAAAACGTTGTGTTCGAGAGATGATCGTTGCAGGGATTTTGTGCGGTTCAGTGGTTGCTAAAATAAAAATAACACTTTCTTTTGGTTCTTCCAGTGTTTTCAGTAAAGCATTGAACGCTCCAGTCGAAAGCATGTGGACTTCATCAATGATATAAATTTTGTAAGCGGCTTTTGTTGGTGCATAATTTGCTCGATCTCTGATGAAACGGATCTCCTCGACACCATTGTTACTTGCCGCATCGATTTCAATGACATCTTCTTGTGTCCCAGTCGTGATCGACTGACACATCTCACAATGATTACAAGGTTCACCATCTTTGCTGTTTGGGCAATTGATCGCCTTGGCAAATATTTTTGCCGCACTTGTTTTCCCTGTCCCTCTTGGTCCTGTAAACAAATAGGCATGTGAGGTTTTATGGGAAACAATCGCATTTTTCAATGTTTGTGTCACAGCTTTTTGTCCAACGATATCCTCAAATCGCTGTGAACGCCACACACGATAAAGTGCTTGATATGCCATAAGGATCCCCCTTCTTTTGAAAAATTCACTAACTTTTATTATACGTGATTTAGCCAAAAAAAACTACTATACTTTATTCGGTTGTAACAGAAGTGAGCAACACTTAGAAATAAGCCTTAACATTCAAAAAAGCTGCTCGTATTTTGGGATGTTTCGGCTAAATACCAATTTCGAACATCGTTTGTCTAGGTTGCGAAAGAAACCTTAAACTCTAGACTATTAGACAGAAACAGTCAAAATAGCTATTTCATCGTTGATTTTTTTGAGCTGTGTCCAAAGAGTTGCGCCTTGAACAGTATTTATCCAGATTCTGAAAAAAAGTTCAGTTCTAAAACGTATGGCTGAACGTGGAAAATAGTTGCTCTGGTTTTCTACATCTTTCGACTGAGAGCATTTTCAGTCTCCTATGGTATAATACAAACATATACGTAGTAAAAAAATACTTGCTCACAGGGAGGACTTTTTATGGGACTTATTAAAGCAGCAACTAGCATGATCGGCGGCGGATTAGCAGATCAATGGATCGAAGTCATTGAACCAGACAATATGAGCGACACCACAGTCATGACAAAAGGTGTCAAGGTACGTAAAGACGATAAAAGAGGATCCAATCGAAAAGGTACAGAAGATGTATTGACAGATGGCACAGTCGTTCATGTCTATCCGAACATGATGATGCTTTTGGTAGATGGTGGAAAAATCATCGATTACACAGCTGAAGAAGGCTATTATACGATCAAAAACGATGCTGCCCCTTCCATGTTCAATGGTTCATTGAAAGGTGCAATCGCTGAAACCTTTGACCGCTTTAAATTTGGTGGCGTAACTCCACAAAAACAACAAGTATTCTATATCAATCTACAAGAGATCAAAGGAATCAAATTTGGCACAAGCGCGCCATTAAATTACTTTGATAATTTCTATAATGCAGAATTATTCTTACGTGCACATGGAACGTACTCGATCCATATCACCGATCCAATCTTATTCTATACAAATGCAATTCCTAAAAATAAGACGCAAGTTGAAATTGCAGATATCAATGAACAATATTTAGCAGAATTCTTGACTGCTTTACAATCAGCGATCAACCAAATGTCTGCTGATGGGCAACGTATTTCCTATGTCCCATCAAAAAGTTTAGAACTAAGCAAATATATGGGCACAGCGTTAGACGATTCTTGGCGTGAGCTTCGTGGGATGGAGATTGTTTCTGTCGCAGTTGCTAGCATCTCTTACACAGATGATTCGGTCAAACTCATCAACATGCGTAATGAAGGTGCCATGTTAGGTGATCCTAGTGTCCGTGAGGGCTATGTGCAAGGTTCGATTGCTCGTGGGATGGAAGCTGCAGGTAAAAATGATGCCGGTGCGATGACTGGCTTTATGGGTATGGGAATGGGCATGAATGCCAATGGCTCCTACTTAGCTCAGTCCGCACAAAATAATCAAGAACAAATCAAGCAACAACAAGAAAAACAAAACCAACAAACAGCTCAAGGTACTAACGATACATGGACTTGCCCTGTCTGTGGTACCGAAAACACCGGGAAATTCTGTTCAAACTGTGGTGCTGCAAAACCAGTGGCAAATAGCCAACCAAAGCTTGAAATGAAATGTAGCGAATGTCATGAAGTAGTGGATCTTTCAAATGGAATTCCTAAGTTTTGTCCAAATTGTGGAAAACCATTCAAAGGTATCCCACTCGACTAGTTGAAAGGGGTGCCTGAATGGATGCTTTAACACATAAATGCCCCAATTGTGGCGGACCATTGACCTTCGATCCAAAAGATCAAAAATTTCATTGCGACTATTGCCTAAATATTTATACAGAAGCAGAAGTCAGCCAATATGAAGAGGAACAAAAAGCGGCCCGCGACATCAATGGGACTCAAGATCAACCAGTTGCAAAGGATGAGTTCACCTTTACAGCAGAAGAACAGCTCGATCAAATGGATGAAACAGAACGTCAAGCATTTGCCGATGCTGGTGGAATGACTGATACAGAGGCAACAGCTGAACAGACGGCTACTGACGAACAAAGCAACATGGAACTATTTTTATGTCCAAACTGCGGTGCAGAAATCGTCACAGAAGCCACTACAGCTGCTACCTATTGTTACTACTGTCATAATCCAGTCGTGCTATCCGGACGACTAAGTGGTGACTTCTTACCAAATAAAGTTCTGCCTTTTGCTGTAGAAAAAGAAGAAGCAATTAAACAGTTTCTCGCATGGACGAAGAAAAAATGGTTTGTACCAAAAGCATTTTTCAATCAGGAGCAAATCGACAAATTAACTGGCGTTTATTTCCCATATTGGGCAACCGACGCTGAACTAGATGGTTCTTTACAAGCCAACGGGACAGTTGTCAGAATCTGGCGTATCGGTGATATCGAGTATACCGAAACAAAACAATATGCCGTACACCGTGAAGGAAAGCTTTCCTTCAAAGAATTAGTAAAAAATGCTTTGTCAAAAAATACTCAACAAAAAATGGTGGAAGCTGTCCAACCATTTCCTTTAGCTAAAGCTATCGGATTCAAGAGTCAATATCTCGCTGGATTCCAAGCAGAGAAACGTGACATTGAGTACCAAGCAATCAAAGCAGATATCCAAAATGAGTTACGTGACTATTCCGAAAAATTGTTGCGAGATACAGCCAATGGCTATACTACTTTGACCGGAGTACGTGCTTCTGCAGAAATCACTGGCGAAAAAAATGAATATGTCTTGTTACCGGTCTGGCTTGTTACTTACCGTAGCAACGATTCTAACAAGAAAGTCTATTATTATGCAATGAATGGCCAAACGGGTAAAGTTAGCGGTGTATTACCGATCAGTCATAAAAAACTCGCTTTGACCTCTTTCGGGATATTCACTGTTTTAGCGATCCTCTTTATGATTGGAGGCTATTTGATATGATGAGTAAAAAAAGTCTCTCCATTTTCTTTTTATTAGCCATTAGTTTACTGTGGACACCGATCGTAGGAGCTGCTACCCCAACAATCAATGATGAGGCGAATTTATTTACAAGCGAACAAGTCAACACACTGAGCCAACAAGCGAAAGAAATCAATGACAAGATCAAAGGACAAGTATTTATCGTCACGACTACCTCAAATAGTGCAGAACCTAGAGACTTCGCTGACAACTATTTAAGAACCGCAATAGGAAATGATCAAAATGGTTCTGTTTTACTTTTAGATATGGGGCAACGAGAAATCTATATCTCCACTTCTGGAAATATGATTGACTATTTGACGGATCGCCGGATCGATTCGATTTTAGATGATGTCTATGATCAGATGACGAATGCAAACTATTATGCAGCAGCCCAAGCCTATTTGACCAAAGCTTCTACTTATGTAGATGAAGGAGTGCCTGGCGGTCATTATCGTATAGATGAAGCCACAGGTAAAATCACTCGGTATAAAGTTTTGACTACCGTCGAAATAGTGATTGCGGTGGCTTTGGCAGCTATCTTAAGCATCGCTTTTTATATGATCACCGCCTCACGATACCAATTGAAATCCGGGACATATAAATACCCATTTCGTGAAAAGGCAAGTATCAAATTGACGGACAAAACAGATCGTTTAACGAACTCCTTTGTCACGACTCGTCGTATCCCTAAAGCGCCACCCCCAGGAAACGGTGGTGGTGGCAGCACGACTCATTCGAGTGGTGGCGGTACCTTTGGCGGCGGCGGCCGAAGCTTTTAATTAAACGAAAACAGAACACAAACCAAAACATGGATCAGATTATGAGGGACTCCCTCTATCTGATCCATATTTTTTGATTCTTTCATCAAATACTTACAAACTTGTCCATACATCATAGGTATAGAAATAAAATTACGTTAGATAGATAAATATATTGATTTTTAATTTCATAAATGTATACTTGATTTATGAAAGCGTTTCAAATAAACAAAAGGAGGTCTCACCATGAATAACAAAGAAACCGTTCCATCAATCATTCATTTTGGGATGAAATCGGCTTGTTACTTGCTTCTTGCTTGTATCGTCAGTGGTATCTTCATTCCCTATTTATTCTATTTATTGCACTGGGAAGTTCGACTGGGTGTCTTTCTCTTTCTTCCTCCCTCTTTAGCTGCTGTCATCACTGGCAATTATTATTTTATTTCAACTAATACAGGTTTTACTAAAGGATGTATCCGAACATTTCTTATCGCTACAGTCTGTCTGATGTTCGTCGCTTATCTATGGTTGTATCAAGGCATCATCTTCTAAATTCTATCGATAAAAAAGGAGTGTCAATATGTTAACAAAGTTTACAGAAATCATTGAGTGTTATTTGGCAGGTCCAATGGCTACAATTGCCAACCAAAGACATTTACGTGCCATTCGTGATGGGATCATCGCTACATTGCCACTAATTATCGTCGGTTCGTTTTTCTTGATCATTGCTTTTCCGCCCTTACCGCCCAATTGGGGGATCTATCAGTTCTTGTCCGAAAATGCAGCAACTATTTTATTACCTTATCGCATGACCATGTATATCATGTCTCTATATGCGACATTTGGCATCGGTGCCAGTTTAGCCAAAACCTATAAACTAGATGTTGTTTCTGGTGGGTTACTCGCTACGATTGCTTTTTTGTTGACCTTTATCCCTGTCAATATTCCTCTTGAGGCTGCGGAAGCTGCTGGTACTTCTGGTTTTGTTTTGCCTATGGCCAATCTTGGCGGTGGTGGGATGTTTGTCGGAATCATTACTTCAATTTTTGCAGTCGAAGTGTATCGTTTGACGGATAAATCGAAATTTAAAATCACAATGCCTGAGCAAGTACCTCCTGCGGTCGCTCGTTCTTTCGAAGCATTAACGCCAACCTTGATCGTGATTTTAGTCATGGCATCGATCAGCTATTACATCGGCTTTGATTGGCACACTGCCGTTTCAAAAATTGTCAGCCCTTTGATCAGCGCAACCGATACGTTGCCGAGTGTCTTGTTGCTGATTTTTCTAATCACTTTTTTCTGGGCATTCGGTATCCATGGCGTATCCATCATTGGTTCACTTGCTCGCCCCTTATGGTTGCAGATCTTAGAATCCAATACAACTGCAGCAGCAGCTGGTGAGGCTTTACCCAACATTGCAGCTGAACCTTTTTATCAATGGTTTGTTTGGATCGGTGGCGCAGGTTGTACGATCGGTTTAGCGATTCTGCTTGCCTTCACAGCCAAATCAAAATATGCTTCAAAATTAGGTAAAGCAATCATCACTCCTTCTATTTTCAATATCAATGAGCCAGTTATCTTTGGCGTACCGATCGTATTGAATCCAACACTAATCATTCCGTTTATCTTTGCTCCAATGGTTTGCGCAACCATCGCTTGGTTTGCGACTAAACTAGGTTTAGTCAGTGCTGTTACCATCACCGCACCATGGACGCTCCCTGGTCCTATTGGTGCTTACTTAGCTACAGGTGGTGACTGGCGGGCAGCCGTATTGAACATTTTATTGATCATTCTTTCCATTTTCATGTATTATCCATTTGTTAAGATTTATGATAAAAATGAATTAGCAAAAGAACAGGCTTTAGAAACTGGAACACCAAGAGAGACACCACTATCTAACTAATTTGAGAAATACTTAAAGTAAGTTTGAGTCAACTTCTTTTATTTCATAAAAACAGCACCTACTTTCCTTAAAGAAAGAAGTAGGTGCTGTTTTTCATTACTGTTTTTTTATTCTAGTAAAACTGATTTGTTGCAACTTATTATTTCAATACCCAGACACTGCTTGTTTCGGGATTGCTATTAGTATTCCACCATTTTGCTTCATAAGACTTTCCTTTGTAGACGACTTGATCCCCACCAGAATATGCTTTGTTCGCTACCCAATCTTGTGTTTGTGTTTTATCTACTTTTTCCCATGCTTGAGATGTATCAGGACGTTCACCTCTGACCCACCATTTAGCACGGTATTGGATGCCGTTATAAATCACTAAGTCTCCTGCTGTGTAAATTTGGTCACTGCGCCAAGTATCTTGAATAACATTTTGCTCGTTGGTCTTGATTGTCACTGCCTGACTTTTTCCTGACTCATTACCTGCTCCATCATAAGCACTGACTTGATAAGTATAGCTAGTATTGCTTGCTAGATTTGTATCAGTGAAATTCAAACCTGTTACTGAATTGATTTTCACCCCATCACGATAGATATTGTAGCCAGCTACACGTAAATTATCTGTCGCAGCAGTCCAAAGGATCTGTGCGCTATTAGTCGTTACACTTCCCTGTGTCAAACCTGTAGGGATGCTTGGTGCTTCGTCATCTTTTTCTTCTTGTCTTGTAACAACAGTCAAGAAACTCGTTCTTGCTGATTCGTTCCCTGCTTCATCATAAGCGCTTACCTGATACACATATACTTCGTTGCTCTTTAGATTTCCATCTAAATATTCTGGCTTATCCGTTGTACCCACTTTTACGTTGTTCCTATAGATATTGTACCCTTTGACTTTCGTGTTATCTGAAGATGAGTTCCATGCTAATTTGACAGAATGACTTGTTACCTCATTCGCCGCAAGACCTGTTGGGATCGTCGGTGCTTCTTTGTCATTATTGTTCGTACCACCATCGATATCCCCTACTTCACCTGTCATCTCATCTCGGTATTCCCAGATTTTTTTAGTCAAGCTTGGTAGTTTTTCCATTTCGATTCGACTTTCAGCAGTCACTTGGATGCCCCATTTTTCAAAGAAAGGTTGCAAGTTTTGACCACTGATTTTTGAAGCTGCAACAACAAAATACTGACGTTTTTCTTGTTCCGTCGGCAGTGATCGTTGTTCGTTTCGATACATTTTATGTAAGTTTGGATAGAAATCTTCACCAAATGCTAATTCCAATTGCCAGAACATTCCTAATTTTGTCCAAACGTTTTGGCTATCAAATTGTTTTTGTCCGGTTCCATTCAAATAGTTGAAAATAATTGGATAACGATTATCTCTTTCTAGACGACTACGCTCGCCCAGTCCTTTTTCTGCACGCATAGAATAGATGTTTACTGTGACCTCCGTCAAGTCTTTCCAATTCATTCGTGATAATTGATAGGTATGACCAAGTTCATGCCAAATCCCCCATTGTCCCATAGTCGTAGGATTCAGTACTACTCTCATTGCATCTGAGGTGCTGCTATAAGCTGTATGTTGGTAAAAAGCGTACATATAATAGCCAGACTGAATAGTTTCTCGCAAATGTTGGAACAACCCAACTGGCTTACGATGGACAGTAGAACTACCATCTAAACCAGATGTTTGATTATGGAACGTAATGACTTTCTCATGTGCATTAAGAATCGTCTCAGGATCCTTTGCATCTTGGAGTGTTCGATTCGATCCTGTCACTAACACACGGTCACTGACTAGTTCATAGCCTACTGCTGTCGGATTATCGGCAATCATTTTTGTCCATTCTTGCTGAGTTGTTTCGCCAAGAATAAATCGAGGAATCGTTACCCCGCCTTTGATTTCAATACTTAGTTTTCCTTGCGCTGTTTGACCAGATTCATTACGAATGTGGATCAGACCGACTTGCGAACCAGAAATCACATTACGTCCCTTAACAAGTTGTGTTCCATTTGCCGAGCCTTCCGAAAAATTCGTTAAAGCAGGTGTAGTAACTGTATATGTCGGTAGTTGTGTTTGATCAGTTGATTCATCTACGTATATCTCGATCACATCATTCGCACGTTTATATATTCCGGTCGATTGATTAGTACTCGGACCATATGGATTATCTAAAATAGTTGATCTATATGTATTTAGATTCTCACTCTGTTTGAGTTCTAGTTTAGTAGAAATATTTTGATTGTTTTGTACGATTGCAGATGTGGTAGCTTTTTCATTATCCCCCGAATGAATAACTTCCTCTGCGGTAGTTACATCAGAAAACATAACCATCCCTAACAGTGCAGCGCTAAATAATAAACTTTTCTTCATTTTTAAAATAACTCCCCTAAAATCATTTTTTATTACAAAATAACTATAACATCCACAATAATGTGTTATTTACCAATTTTTCTTCACATCTAAAAAAAATGGAAGAAAATTTATTTTATTTGTGCATCTATCTAAAAAAGCCCATAAAATTGCTGTTTATATCACTATCCTTATCAAATAATGAGGTAAAAAAAATAAACAACAGCACGTTTGTCATATTTTCTCACAGTAATAAAAAAACGTGTTCGGGCTATCCATCCTCTCCCACCATCTGAAATCAAATAAGCGGTAGGAACAGAAGTAACCCTTTTAGAAATAAGGCACCATCCACAAAAATCGTTCTCCGAATTTTTGTGGATGACGCCTTATTTAATGAGACTTCCCGATCTCGTGTTAGAAACAATATTAGGCTTTTCAAGCAAATAGATTTTTCTTATATTGACCAATGAGCGCCACAAGTATAAGAAGTAATCCTGAACAAAGATAAACGAGTTTCACGCCAAAAAGATCAGCAATTTTCCCCATAACTAGCATCGCAGTCGAAAAAGTGCCCATATGGATAACTCCTGATATCGCATACACAGAAAGTAACTTTTCTTCTGAAATCTTTTGCTGAATGATCGTTGCTTGCGGAATATTTTTTATCTGGAAAAAGATTCCGATCATCAACGTACAGAGCAAAACAAATGACGCATAAGGGAGCAACACGACTAGCAAAGTTGCTACACCACCCAAAAAAGAGCCTCCTACGATTGCTTTTCCTTTACTTTTATCAAAAAATTCCGGACTTTTCATCACGATCAAACTTCCGAGTAACGCGCCAATAAAATAAGCAGTATTGATATAGCCCCACCAGTTAGCTGGTTGTTCCAATAATACCGATACAAAAACCAGCACAATAGAAGAGGCCCATGCGGTATTGGCAATTCCTTCTATTGTATCCATGATCACGACTATCCGTATCAAAGGCTCTCGCCAAACGTATTGCCAACCTTTTTTCAACTCTTGCCATTTTGAGTGATTTGCTGCTTTTTCAACAGCTTTAGGTAGAAATAAAAATAAAACAGAACAAACTAAAAATAGTCCAACATCTATCCAAACTAACTCAGAAACAGAAAACCAAATAAGTAGAGAAGCACCTACCGCCCAACTGCCGATATTAACGACTTGAAGCATCGTGCTAAATAAACTATTTGCCCGAATCAACTGATCTTTTTTGATATATCGAGGAATAAGTGCCATACTGACTGGTTCCGCACATCCGTCTAAAAATGCAATACAAGCTATCAAAAGATAAATCACGCCTAGGTTACTTGGTTTAGGCAAATAAGAGAGATAGACTGCTAGAACGGTCAAAATAATGGTCTTCATTATTTGACTCCATTTCAACATGCTATCAAGCGATATTTTCATGGATAATAAGGGTGTCAAAAAGCTAGCCAACATCATTGCTCCTGTTACAACGACTGGTACAACGGCTGAAGCAAATGCTGAATTTGTCCAAGAAAAAACTGCACTGATGATTGCTACTGTATAAATCGTATCACCGATATTCGCTACTGCTTGACCGAACATCAAACACAAAAAAGCTTTTTTATCCTTCATTTTTTCTCCTTTTTCTGCGCCTCTTCTCTTACATGTTTTTGTTGCATGAGATTATTAATTACCAAATAATCAATGTGAGGTCTTGCCATCTCTTTTGTAATCTATATTATCACAAGTCAGACTTTAAAAATTAGAGATTAGAATAATAAAAATATTCGGGTCATAATTTGATTTACACCCAATTATTTGGTAGAATTAAACAAACATTCGGGTTGAAAATTCGTTTAAACCCAATTATTTGCCCAGGAGAATTATTATGTCTAGTAATTTATACAAAAATGAGCTAATTGATTATTTAAAAAACAAATCAGAAGTTTCCACGCAAGAACTCTTGGTATTTTATCGGCAATTCACTCCCGAATTACCATTAAATACATTACGTTGGCGAATTTATGCGCTCAAGCAACAAGGAATCATATATAGTCCCAAAAGAGGTGTCTATGCACTCAATGAAAAGGAGACATTTGCTTTAGTACCTAATGATAAAATTTTACGCATAGCCAACCTTTTACAAACTAAGTTTCCGTATATGAATTTCAGTATATATTCTACAGGATGGATTGGGAATTTATCCAATCACATGTATCAGACAAATAATTTAATCATCGAGATTGAGATTGATACCTTAAATGCTGCCTTTCATTATTTGAAGGAACGGTTTCCAAATACTTTTGTATCCCCAGATCAAAAGATGTATGACTACTATATTAACCCCTCAGAAGAAAATATTATTGTCAATAGGTTATATGTTGATGCTCCTTTAAATAGGTTTGATGGGAGCTTTTATACTCCTAAAATAGAAAAATTAATTGTCGATTTGCTTGTAAACAATCCGATTATTCTTCCAATCAGTTCTTCAGAAATCCAGACAATTATCTCTACTGCTCTAGATACGTACAATATTAATTATTCAACACTTACCCGTTACGCAAACAAGAGAAATGTACACCAAGAACTAAAAAAAATATTGCCTATATAAGGAGAAGAAGAATGATTCAAGAATCAAGTTTTACTACTGACTGGTATGCCTCTGTAGAAAATAACTATCAAAACTTAGATCATAACTTATTGGACAAAGTAACTCACGCTTTATATTTACTAGAAAAGCTTACAGATACTCAATTAGAGTTTATTTTCAAGGGTGGAACTTGTTTGCTTTTATTACTGGAAAAAATCAAACGATTCTCTATTGATATTGATATTGTTATTACTGAAATAATCTCCAAAGAAAAACTTGCTAATACGTTGCAAACAGTTATTGACTGTTCTATTTTTACCCGATTTGAAGAACAATCACGCTATCAAACTGAGATTCCAAAGGCCCATTTCAAGTTTTTCTATCCATCGCCATTAGATGGTACAGAATCCTATGTGTTACTTGATATTTTATTTGAACCCTCTCCCTACAATCATTTAATAGAACTTCCAATCAAAAGTCCTTTTATTATTACTTTACCACCAAACAAAACAGTTTCCGTCCCAGATATCGAAAACATTCTAGGCGATAAGTTAACTGCATTTGCCCCAAATACTACTGGTATTCCTTACAATAAAGGAAAAGAAATGGAAATTATTAAGCAGTTATTTGATATTGAAAGTTTATTTGATCAAGCAATTGATTTAGGTAAAATAAGAGCTGCATTCAACAAATGTGCTAAACAAGAACTTATATATCGTGAATTGAGTAGCTTGAATCCTGAAGATGTTTTAGACGATATCTTAAAGACCGCATGTATCATTGGAGGGCGTGGTAGTAGCTATAAAGAAACATTCTTAAAATTAGAAGATGGAATACGTAGAATCAAGTCTCATATCATTAGTAGAAACTATATTTTAGAAGAAGCTGTGGTCAGTGCTTCTAAAGCTGCATATTTAGCTTGTCTGTTAAAATCTAATCATACTAATATTGACCATTACAATTCCTCTAAACCTTTATCTGAACTAACTGGCGTTCCACTCTTTAAAAAAATGGGAAAGATTAAAAAATTTAGTCCAGAAGCATATTATTATTTTGTGAAGGCTCAAGAAATTATTTAGATATAACAAACGAATAAACTTAACATTTATGATTATTCGTAAACACATAACCAGTAATCAGAAGAAACAGCAAATCGTTTTGCAGTTTTTATGAGCTCTACATAAGAATTACAAAAGATCAAAAAAACAGACTATCCTGATAGGATAGTCTGTTAAACCTTGACTTAACAATGGTTTGATTATTCTGCAGCGTTTTCGTCTTTGAGACCGTATTTTTTGTTGAAACGGTCCACACGTCCGTCTGCTTGTGTGAATTTTTGACGTCCAGTGTAGAATGGATGTGAGTCAGAAGTTACTTCGACACGGATGACTGGGTATGTATTACCGTCTTCCCATTCAACTGTTTCTTGTGAAGTTTTTGTTGAACCTGACAAGAATTTGAAACCAGTTGTAGAATCCAAAAATACGACTGGATGGTAATCTGGATGGATATTTTCTTTCATGCTATTCGCTCCTTTGCCCTGCTTCATTTGCTGAACCAGAGTTGATTTGTCGATTTACAACATTTACATCTTACCATGTTTCCTATAAGCTTGCAATTATCTTTTTAAATTTCTTGTGGGATTTTTTTTGCCAAAAGAAACATCTTGGAAATCTTCAAAAAATTGTTGGTTATTTTTAGTTTTTCGCAAGAAACGGATCAATTGTTCCGTATATTCTAATGAGTCGCCAATCATATGCTTACGGAGTTTCCAGATTTCTTCTAGCTGATCACTATCCATCAATAACTCTTCTTTACGAGTACCTGATTTTTTGATGTCGATGGCAGGGAAAATACGGCGTTCTGATAATTCACGAGATAGTTGTAATTCTAAGTTCCCTGTTCCTTTGAATTCTTCATAGATGACATCATCCATCCGACTACCAGTATCAACTAATGCTGTTGCCAAAATCGTCAAGCTACCGCCTTCTTCGATATTTCTAGCAGCACCAAAGAATTTCTTCGGTTTGTACAATGCCGCCGGGTCGATTCCTCCACTCAATGTACGACCACTTGGCGGTACAACTAAGTTATATGCGCGCGCTAATCTTGTGATACTGTCCATCAAGATAACTACATCTCGTTTGTCTTCGACTAAACGCATGGCACGCTCTAAAACCAATTCAGAAACCCGCGTGTGGTTTTGTGGTTGCAGATCAAATGTGGAAGAAACCACATCGCCTTTGACACTACGCTCAAGATCGGTTACTTCTTCAGGTCTTTCGTCGATCAATAGGACGATCAATTCCACTTCTGGATGATTTTCAGTGATTCCATTAGCGATTTCTTTCAAGATGGATGTTTTTCCTGCTTTCGGCGGTGCAACGATCAATCCACGTTGTCCAAAGCCAATCGGCGAGAAAATATCGATCATGCGTGTTGCAATTTGTTGCGGTGTCGTTTCTAAACGAAGTTGCTTCTCCGGATAAAGCGGCGTCAATGCTGGGAAATGCGGGCGCTCTTTCGCATCTTCCGGATCTCTCCCATTGACACTTTCAACGTGCATCAATCCGTAATATCGTTCTGATTCTTTAGGCGGTCTTGCTTTACCAGCTACTTTGTCACCGTTTCTTAAACTGAAGCGACGAATTTGGGAGGCAGAGATATAAATATCTTCGACACTTGGACCATAGTTGATCGGACGCAAAAAACCATAGCCGTCTTGTCCAACGATATCTAAAATCCCCTCCATATAGTAAAAGCCTTGTTTTTCAGCCTGAGCTCGAATAACAGCTAGGGATAATTCCTTTTTGTTCATCTTACTGTAATAAGGAATCTTAAATTCTTTTGCATAACTGTAAACATCTTTTAGTGTTTTGTTTTCCAGTTCGGCCATTGTCAAATAATCGCTCATTCGGCTTCCACTTCCTCCACCATTTTGATACTTGCTCCGATTGCTGTTAATTTCTCGATGATATGATCATAACCACGCAAAATATATTCGACATTATAAATCGTTGTCGTGCCTTCTGCCATCAATCCTGCGATCACTAAACAAGCCCCTGCGCGTAGATCTGAAGCAACAACTTCAGCGCCATGGAGTTTATTCGGCCCATTCAGGATGATCATATTACCTTCTACTGAGATATCAGCACCCATTCGTGCTAATTCAGGAACATGATTCACTCGCTTCGAATAGATCGTATCCACGATCTCAGCAGTACCAGTTGTCATCAATAATAACGGTGTCAACGGTTGTTGTAAGTCTGTGGCAAAACCTGGATACGGATAAGTCATCACATTCGCGGCTTTTAAATTCTTTGAAGGATAGACTTCGATCTCGTCTTCACTGATTTTCATGCTCACACCGATTTCTTGAAGTTTAGCAATAAAACTTTCAAGATGCTCATAGATCACATTCTTGATTTTCACGCCATTCCCTGCGGCAGCAGCTACAGCCAAATAAGTCCCTGCTTCGATACGGTCAGGAATCATGAAATGACGGCAGCCATGCAGTTCTTCTACTCCTTCAATACGGATAACATCAGTACCTGCTCCACGGATCTTGGCACCCATATTGTTCAATAATGTCGCAACATCAATGATTTCAGGTTCACGCGCCGCATTTTCGATCGTCGTCTGTCCTTTTGCTTTCACTGCTGCTAACATGATATTGATCGTTGCACCAACAGAAATCACATCCATAAACACACGATTTCCGTGAAGCGTTTTGTTTTCTGTTCGTAGGTACATCGCACCATGTTCATTGGTTACCTTTGCTCCTAACGCTTCAAATCCTTTGATATGAAGGTCGATTGGACGCGGACCAAGATAACAGCCGCCTGGTAGACCAACAACTGCTTCGCCAAATTTAGCTAATAAGGTGCCCATAAAATAGTAAGAAGCACGCAAGCTATTGATCTTCCCACTTGGCATCGGTACTGAAACGACACCACGTGGATCGATTTCTAATACATTGTTTTCAAAACGGACAGTTGCGCCCATGATTTCTAAAATTTCTATCAATGAATGAACATCTTGAATGTCAGGTACACCTTCCAAGATCACAGGAGAATCTGCTAAAATCGCTGCTGGTATCAAGGCAACTGCACTATTTTTAGCACCACTGATCGTTACTTCACCAGTCAATGGACGATTTCCTTCGATGATTATTTTTTTCATTTGTTCCCCACCTTGTTTATTCCTCAAATTTTATACATATGCTTGTATTTTATCATAGATGAAACGAAGAAACGAGTATCGTTCCTTTTATTTAAATAAAAAAAGAGAACAATCGCCGGATCGGCACATTGTTCTCTTCTATCAGTTATCTCGTTCGATCTAACTTTTATCGATTATGCTTTGTTAGCAGAACCGAACCAGTCGATATGAGATTCAGCATCTTTAACGATTGCTGCTTTACCTGGTGCTAATAATTTACGAGGGTCAAATCCTTTACCTTCGCGGTCTTTACCAGCTTCGATATATTCACGAGTTGCTGCAGCAAATGATAATTGGAATTCAGTGTTCACATTTACTTTAGAAATACCCATTGAGATAGCTTTTTCGATTTGATCTTGAGGAATACCAGATCCGCCGTGTAATACTAAAGGTACATCTGAACCTACAGCATCAGCAATTGCTTGTAAGTGATCAAATGCTAATCCGCTCCAGTTTTCTGGATATTGACCGTGGATGTTACCAATACCACATGCTAAGTAGTCAATACCTGTTGCTACCATTTGTTTACATTCTTCGATGTCTGCTAATTCGCCTGTTCCGATGATTCCATCTTCTTCTCCACCGATTGAACCAACTTCACACTCAACTGAGATTCCTTTAGCGTGAGCTTTTTCAACAACGTCTCTAGCTAATTTCAAGTTTTCTTCGAATGGTAAATGAGAACCATCGAACATAACTGAAGTATAGCCAACTTCGATACATTCTAATGCAGCATCGTAGTCACCGTGGTCTAAATGGATTGCCACTGGAACAGTGATGTTCATTGATTCAACTAAATTAGTGATCATGTCTTTACATACTTTGTAACCACCCATGTATTTAGCTGCACCCATTGAAGTTTGGATAAGTACTGGTGCTTTTTTAGCTTCAGCTGCTTCTAAGATCGCTTGAGTCCATTCTAAGTTGTTTGTGTTGAACCCGCCGACAGCATAACCGCCTTTACGAGCAGCTTGTAAAAATTCAGCTCCTGATACTACTGGCATAATAAATTCCTCCTAAATTTTGTGAAAACTAAATTTGTTAAGATGATCCTTAACCAACGAACCTATTTTACCAAACATTTCACTAGTTTTCTACTAAAATCAATAAAAATGAAAATTTTCAAGACGCTTTTTTCATTAAATAAATAAAATCCACCGAAATATCGTAGGTAAAAGGTTCTCTATAAACATTTAAAATATTTATTAATAACAATTCTAATAATTTGACACCCGCTGATTTTGACGGATCAATTTCTAGTATTTTTTATTTTGATTCGCGTTCCGTTAACGAAGCACCAACAAATGCTTTGATCAATTTTTGCGGACGGTTCGGACGTGAAATCAATTCTGGATGGAATTGACAACCAACAAAGAATTTCTTATCTGTGATCTCAACGATCTCAACTAAACGATTGTCTGGAGAGACACCTGAGAAGACTAAGCCATGTTCTTCAAATTGTTGACGGTATTTATTGTTGAATTCATAGCGATGACGATGACGTTCTTGAACCACTTCTGCCCCATCATAAGCTGTAGCAGTAGTCGTGCCTTTTTTGACTTTACATGGGTAAAGCCCTAAACGTAATGTTCCACCAAGATTTTCAATGTTTTCTTGATCTGCCATCAAGTCGATGATGTTGTTTGCAGTTTCTGGAATCGTTTCTGCTGAAGCAGCGTCTTCTAGACCTACAACGTTACGTGCAAATTCAACACAAGCCATTTGCATCCCTAAACAAATTCCTAAGAATGGGACATCATTTTCACGCGCATAACGAATGGCTTCGATTTTGCCTTCGATTCCTCGATCACCAAACCCACCTGGTACTAAGATCCCATCGGCCTCTTTCAATCGTTCATCCACATTTTCACTCGTTAACTCATGGGCTTTTACCCAATCCAATTCGATATCCGCATCAAACGCAAAACCTGAGTGTTTCAATGCTTCAACAACTGAGATATACGCATCAGGTAATTCAACATATTTCCCTACTAAAGCAATGCGAACTTTTTTCTTCAAGTTCAAGACACGATTTTCTAATGCTTTCCATTCGGTCATATCTGCTTCTGGTGTTGAAAGCTTCAAATGATCACAAACGATCCGATCCATTCCTTGTGATTGCAATAATAACGGGATTGAATATAGTGTATCTACGTCTGGTGATTCGATTACTGCTTCTGGTTCAACATCACAAAATTGTGCCAATTTATTTTTGACATCTTGAGATACTGGTTGCTCTGTACGCACGACTAAGATGTTTGGTTGGATACCTAATCCACGTAATTCTTTTACGCTGTGTTGTGTTGGTTTAGTTTTCATTTCACCAGCCGCTTTTAAATAAGGAATCAACGTTGTATGGATATACATCACATTGTCAGAGCCAACATCAGCTTTCATTTGACGCAACGCTTCTAAGAATGGCAGTGATTCGATATCCCCAACTGTGCCGCCGACCTCTGTGATAATGATATCTGAGTCAGTCATTTTAGCTGCACGCATGATTTTTTCTTTGATTTCATTCGTAATATGCGGAATCACTTGGACAGTTGCACCTAAGTACTCCCCTTTACGTTCTTTACGTAAGACTTCTGAATAAATTTTTCCTGTCGTCACATTGGAGTATTTGTTCAAGTTGATGTCAATAAAACGTTCGTAGTGGCCTAAGTCCAAATCCGTTTCTGCTCCATCATCTGTAACGAAAACTTCTCCGTGTTGGTATGGACTCATTGTTCCTGGGTCCACGTTGATGTATGGATCAAATTTTTGGATCGTTACTTTCAATCCACGATTTTTCAACAAACGGCCTAAAGATGCTGCTACGATCCCTTTACCAATCGATGAAACCACGCCGCCTGTCACAAAAATGTATTTTGTCATATGTTCAAAAACTCCTTCTTGTTTTATCTGCAGGAAAAGTCTAAGAAAATAAATAAGGCTCCCTATCCTTCTAAAGAATAGGGAGCGTTGATTTCTGTAAACTTCTGACCCTCTAAAAGGGTGCCCAAGGTGTATATTACAAGCTATCTAAACGAAAGTCAAGTATTCAATTACGTTTATACCTACTTGATGGATAAAAGCACTTTCACTGACGTCAATACATTAAGTCCTATGAAACGGAATAAAAATAGTGAAAAAAATATTACTATATATATCGAAATAGTTGGAACAAAAAATCTCATAAACGATCAAATAATCGCTTTATAGGAAAATTTTATTTGGATGTCACCTTTTTTACTCCTTTCCATACTCTATCAAAGCAGGTAATGGGAAAGTTTTCTCAGGATCCACTACAAACGAGCCACAAGGCCAAAAATTCACACTCCAGTGATGAAGAAAAAAAGCGTCTGAGACATTAATCCTCTTGTACCACCTAAAACCGAATAAACGGCAGAAACAGAAGTAACCTCTTTGGAAATAAGGCGCCATCCACAAAAATTTGAAGAACAATTTTCGTGGATGGCGCCTTATTTCTCGAGGCTGAACACTTCTGTCACGACCTCTTCTATACTTTTCTTTGATTTAACGGGATTTTATTAGTAAAGCTCTAAATATTGTTCTCTTTCCCATTCAGAAACGGTTTGTCTAAAGGCTGCCCATTCCAGACGTTTGGCTTCCACAAAGTTTGCAAAGATATGATTGCCTAACGCATCGATCATCACTTTGTCTTTGCGCAATTCTTTGATGGCATTGTGGATCGTTGATGGAAGATCTTGGATTTGCGCTTCTTCACGTTCTTCTTCGTTCATCACGTAGATGTTACGATCAACAGCCGGTGGGGGTGTCAATTCATTACGGATACCATCTAAACCTGCTTGTAATAAAACAGCCATTGCTAGGTATGGGTTCGCTGCTGGATCGACAGAACGTAATTCTAAACGAGTGGATAAACCACGAGATTCCGGTACACGTACCAATGGCGAACGATTACGTCCACTCCATGCCACGTAAACAGGTGCTTCGTAGCCTGGAACTAAACGTTTATAAGAGTTGACCGTCGGATTGCAGACCGCCGTATACGCGCGCGCATGTTTCAGTAAGCCACCTAAGAAATGATACGCAGTTTGACTTAATTCTAGATCTCCGTCTTTATCGTAAAAGGCATTTCCATCTTCATTGAATAAAGACATATTGCAGTGCATTCCAGAACCGTTGATCCCGAATAATGGTTTTGGCATGAAAGTCGCATGCAAGCCATGTTTACGAGCGATGGTTTTCACGACTAATTTAAACGTTTGGATATTGTCACAAGCATCAACGACATCCGCATATTTGAAGTCGATCTCGTGTTGTCCAGGAGCCACTTCATGGTGAGAAGCCTCCACTTCAAAGCCTAAGCTTTCTAATTCCAATACGATATCTCGACGGCAATTTTCGCCTAGATCCGTTGGTGCAAAATCGAAGTAACCACCTTTGTCATTCAACGTCGTAGTGATGCCACCATCTTCATCTAATTTGAACAAGAAGAATTCTGGTTCAGGCCCTAAATTAAATGAGGTAAAGCCAAGTTTTTTCATATCGTTTAATGAACGTTTCAGATTGCCACGAGGGTCACCAGCAAATGGAGTACCATCTGGATTATAAATGTCACAAATCAGGCGCGCCACTTTGCCGTGGTCGCTTTCCCATGGGAAAATCATCCAAGTAGAAAGATCAGGATACAAGTACATATCACTTTCTTCGATTCTGACAAATCCTTCAATCGAAGAACCATCAAACATCATTTTATTCTCAAGTACTTTGTCGATTTGACTCACTGGAACTTCAACATTTTTGATTGTTCCTAATATATCTGTAAACATCAAACGTAAAAAGCGTACGTTCTCATCCTCAATGATTCGTTTAATTTCTTCGCCTGTGATTTGTTTCTTTACCATGGTATCCCTCTTTCTTTTTTTTATTTCATTCAGTCAAAGTATTGACGTTGTTGCAAGCCTTGTGACTGATAATGTCCTGTTTTGGCTAACCCGCCTTGAGCTAATATCTCATCACGGAAAATTTGACGAACGTCGTGATCGGTCAGCGGTTTTTTACTTTTTTCTTCTTGTTTTTTCGCCTGTGCCATTTCATAGACCCGTTTGATTCCAGCCATATTCAATCCTTCTGAAAGATAATCCTTGATTTCTAATAGAATATCGATATCATTCAATGAATACATGCGTCGATTTCCTTCACTTCGCTCGGGATGAACAAATTCCTGTTCTTCATAATACCTGATTTGTCGAGCAGTCAAGTCTGTTAGTTTCATAACTGTACCAATTGGAAATACTGACATTGAACGACGTAATTCCTTTTCTCCCATCTGACGTCTCCTTTCGTCCTATCAATTGAATAAAGTATACCAATCACAAAAAAGACTGTCAACCTCTCATGTTAGGTTTTCTTACATAGGGAGCAGTTTTTTTTATAAAAAAACTTGATCCACTTCTATATGAAGTCGATCAAGCTCGTTTTTTCTTATTATTTCATTTTTAAAATAACTCATCTTTTTTTAGCCATTTTGAATTTTTATTCGCAAACCCACGTACTTCATAGCTATTTTGTTCTTCAATGAAGTGTTCATCTAATACAAGTGTCTGCCGTCTCAACTCACTTAATGTTTGTCCTTGATCACTCGGCACAATTTTCGTATAAGGAAGCATCAACTCCATCAATTGCCGTTTGATGGCCTCGATCAAGCGTTCTTTCCCCTCTTGTGTCTGAGCAGAAATCAAGACATTCGGAAATAAAGTCGGTGTAAATCCTGCTGTGTCGATCTGGTCTGATTTATTATAGACAGTCAATACAGGCATTTCTTTCATATCTAACTCGTCCATCAACTTTAAAACTGTTTGTTCTTGCAAGATTCGATCAGAAGAACTTGCATCGACAACATGAAGCAAGAGATCCATCCCTTGACTTTCTTCAAGGGTTGAATGGAACGCATCAATCAACTGGGTGGGCAGATCTTGGATAAAACCAACGGTATCCGTTACAGTCAATTCGAATCCTTCCGCAAAACGCCATTTTTTCGTCAGCGGATCAAGGGTGGCAAATAGTTGATCTTTCGCATATGATTCAGCTTGCGTCAATAAATTAAGGATTGTTGATTTACCCGCATTTGTGTAACCGATCAAACCAATTTGAAACACTTCGCTACTTTGTCTTTTTTGCCGATTACGTTCTCGATGGGCCTCCACTGCTTTTAGCTCTCTTTTTACGCCTAAGATCTTGTTGCGGATATGCCGACGATCCGTTTCCAGTTTCGTTTCTCCTGGTCCCCTTGTACCGATCCCACCACCAAGACGAGAAAGCGACTCACCTTGTCCAGCGAGACGAGGTAGTAGGTATTGCAATTGCGCCAATTCGACTTGCAGTTTCCCTTCTTTAGATCGCGCACGCATCGCAAAGATATCCAAGATCAATTGGACTCGATCAATGACCGGCGCCCCTACCGCATCGGTAATCAGCTGACTTTGACGCGGAGTCAATTCGTGGTTGAATATGACAAGATCTGCCTCGTAAGCATCTGCTAATTGGGTCAATTCTTGAAGCTTTCCTTTACCGATCAGCGTTTGCCGATCTACTTGAGGGCGCTTTTGCGTGAGTCTATATACGACTTCACCAGCTGCTGTATCGATCAATTGTTCCAATTCTTTCATTGATTCAGCAAAATATCGCTGATTTTCTTCCGTTTCTACACCAACAATGATTACTTTTTCTTTTGCTTCTTTCACGCGCTCACCGTTGCCAAAAATCTATAAATATTTCTAACCAACTATCAAAGTTGTCAGATTGATGTTTATTTCCTGTTTCTACGTGTCCGATTTTGCCACTTCCTCGCTACTCTCGTTTGTTCTAACACTCCACAGGCGTCAATTCGGATACAACGAATCCTACCTACTCTATGTTTTTCGTTTCAGTAGAAGCTCGTAGATCAAGCAATATAACTAGCTAAATTTAAACTTGCATGATAATCTCTATCCGCTGTATATCCGCATTCTTCACAATGATAGGTGCGGTCAGACAATTTCAAGTCTACTTTCTTATGCCCACATTCATGGCATAGTTTGGAGCTTGGATAGAATCGATCTGCTTCTACTAATTCAATTCCATACCCTTCACATTTATATTGAAGTTGGCGTTTGAACTCATAGAATTTTTGTTGTGCAACTGATTTCGCTAGATGCTTATTCTTCATCATTCCTCTTACATTCAATGTTTCGATAACGATTTTTGATGGTTTGGTTTTCACGATCTCTGTCGTTGTTTGATGGATGTAGTTCTGACGAATATTTGCTAGTTTTCGATGTGTATACCGAATTTCCTTTTCTAATTTATAGATGTTACACGTTTTGACAAATCGGTTTCCCTCCTTATTCATCTCGTATTTTCGAGAAACTGTACGCTGTAACCGACGTAGTCGTTTCTCAATTTTTTTCACTTTTTTTGTTTTATTAATATTTTGGTAGACTCTTCCATTGGAAACAGTCGCTAAGTCTTTGATACCCAGGTCAATTCCCAGTATCTCACCTGTTAAGTTCTGTTCTAACTTCTCTTTTTCAATCCCCACTGAAAGATACCAGTACTTGCCATCAAAACTAATTCGTGGATTAAAATACTTTGTATTCCTTGGGAGTTGTTCGCTGGTTTTCACCCAACCAATTTTTTCAAGTAAAACTGATTTTGCTTTCACTTTCAGCTTGAAGTTGTCATTGTAAAAAGCTGGTTTCGTCTTCTTCCTTGACTTCAACCTTGGCTTTTCAGCCTTTAAACGACTTTTGCCTGTCCTACCACCAAACCATTTTTTGTAGGCATCGCAAGCATCTTTTACTGCCTGTTTCGCAATGTTGTTGGAAACATCGTTCAGCCAACCATACTTAGGACGTTTTTTGATTTTAGTAATATGCTTTCGTAAATGATTGTTGGCGATAAATTTCCCGCCAAATCGATGGTTCATTTCTTGCATCTTTAGTGTCCAGTTAAATATCCAGCGAGCTGTTCCGCTTGATTGCCACAATTGTTTTTCTTGCTCTTTCGTCGGGCGTAGCCTTATTTTCCTGGCCCGTATCATCTTCCATCAACTCCTAAATCATTTTCTTCGCTATTTCTCCGTTGGTCATTCGATCTATCAACTGATTTAACACTTGGGATATCCTCATGCAATCATGTAAGTTTTTACATTCTCAATCTGACGTTCTAAGTCATCTTTTTGTTTGAACTGCCTCTACAATAGCCAATAGTTCTTCGCTTAGGTTGCTTTCTTTCAGCGATTCCTAAAATTGATTTCGTTGTTCTTCAGAATAATAACGAGTACCACCTTGCAAAACATGAGCAGGTGTCAATCCACCTTTTTTATCCTAGTTTCTTAAGGTTTGTGGTGTTACGCCTCTTTGTTTTCCTAATTCTCCTATTGAATACATAGTCATCGTTTTCACCCCAATATGAGCATCCTACATATCGATAATAAAGACTATATATTTATAGATTTTTATAGATACTAGTTAACTGTTGTTAGCCTCTTTTAACCAACCTTCGATGGCACTTTCGATGTTTGCAAGATCTGTCGGTTCTTTTAATAGATCAAACCAATTCGCCGTCAAACGATTACGAAACCAAGTCAGTTGTCGTTTGGCATAGCGCCGAGAGTTCAATTTGATTTGTTCGACTGCCTCATCTAGAGTGATGTTTTCTTCAAAATAAGGAAAGAATTCTTTATAGCCGATCCCTTGACTGGCTTGAACCGCCCCTAATTCATAGACCTTTCTTGCTTCTGCAATCAATCCCTCTGTGAGCATTTGATCCACTCGTTGGTTGATTCTACTATAAAGGAACTCACGCTCCGTATCCAGACCGACCATATAATAATCATACAAGCACTCAGGTCTATCTTTCGGTGCCATGATACTATAGCCTGTTGTCTCAAATACTTCTAATGCGCGAATCACTTTTCGCTGATTATTCCAATGGATTTTCCCCGCTGCAAGCGGATCGCGTTCATTCAAATAAGCCCAAAGTTTTTCTTTTCCTAGTTCTTCAGCCATTTTTTCATATTTCTCTCGAACAGTAGCATCCGTTTCTTCATTTGCTCCTAATTGAAAATCGTACAATAACGATTGAATATATAAACCGGTGCCACCAACGATGATCGGCAAATGTCCTCTTTCGGTGATTTCCTTGATCAACTTGCGACCTGCCTGTTGAAAATCCGCTGCCGAATACTGCTGGTCTGGCTCGATCACATCAATCAAATGATGAGGAATCCCCATCATTTCAGTTGGCTTGATTTTTGCCGTACCGATATCCAGATGTTTATAAATTTGTAAGGAATCTCCACTGATGATCTCGCCGTTGAATTTTTGGGCAAGTGTCACACTTAACGCTGTTTTACCAACTGCTGTGGGTCCTACGATCACTAATACTTTTTCCATATGGCTCCTACTTTTTCATTAATTGTTTAACATACCAAGCACGTTCAGGAAAGTCTGTGATGAGTGCATCCACAGGTTCCTTTAATCCTCTTTCAAGCTCTTCTGTCGTATTGACTGTCCAAAGACGAATACGCTTAGGAAACTCCTGTATTTCCTGAGGATGCGCAAATGCCCAAGTTGCTTTAGGGTGAAGACCTTCAATAAAAGGTAAGGTCTTAGCTAGATCTAATTTTTTCATTGAATCACTCATTAAAAGATCCAGTTGTGCGTCTGGTTCGATGACGGATAAACGTTCTAAGGAACGAAGGTTGAAACTACAATAAGCATGACGAAACGGCCACTCATTTTTTGTCATAAGTTCAGATACTTGTGCTTCGATCCCTTCATACTCATACTTGTCCGTTTTGATTTCGATCATCAATGTTCCTCGATAATTTTTTTGGAGAAGTAGCGAGAGTACTTCTTTTAGCGCAGGGATTTTCGCTGCTGGGAAATCTTTACTAAACCAACTGCCTGCATTCAATTTTTTCAGCTCTTCGAGAGTCTTTTCTCGAACAAGGCCTTTGCCATTGGTTGTTCGATCAACGGTTTCATCATGGATAACAATCAGTTGACCGTCCTTACTAAGATGGACATCTAGCTCGATCCCATCCGCCCCCACTCTTACTGCTTCAGAAAAGGCGGGCAATGTATTTTCCGGATGGGTTCCTTTACTTCCTCGATGTGCATAAATCTGTACCATAGTCCTCACTCCGATCATCCCTATTTTACCACAGGAACAAAAAAGAAAAAGCTTGGACTCGTTGTAAGTGCCCAAACTTTTACTTTATCAAAATGTTTAGTTTCTCTTATCCTTGAGTAAACAATATGTTTTGTTTAGCTCCACACATCATCTTTTGAGAAAAAGCCGATTGGTTGTCTCGTTGTATTTTTCAACTGGGATTTTTTCTCATTGATCATTGCGGTCAAATTATCTGTGAAATTTTCCAAAATGACACGCCCACCTTTGTAAGCATAGCCGCCGATCTTCATCGTTTCATCCGGTGAAAGAATCACTTTACGATGAGCGATATTTTGGAATAATTCATCTAAAATATAATTTGGTAAATAAAAATTATTTTGTGCAGAAAATGATTGCAAATACGCAAAGTCATCGATTGTGATATAACAATCGTCAAAAGCATCAAAGCTGACATATTCTTCCAACAAGCTCGCACGCTTTTGGAGAATCTCATTGATTTTTTTATTTAATTGATTCAGTGTTTCGATTTCTTTGACTTTCAGTTCCAATTCGCGTCTACGTTGCTCTTTATTCTCAAGATGACGCATTTGGATCGCCATCCCTAAGTAGACTAAGATCGCTCCTACTAATACACCGATAAAACCTGTGATAGCAATTACCAATTACGGTTCCTCCTTCTTATTGATTTCTTTTTTATCATAACATAAACTCACTTTATGAGACTAGCTCTCGGAAAGTTTTTTCATTTGACCTTTATTGACCAAAAATGTATACTACTTTGTAGGTAATCAAAATCAATTTATGTTACACTATTTCTAAACAAATCAAGGAGGAACCTTATTATGAATTTAATTCCTACAGTTATTGAACAATCCTCACGTGGGGAAAGAGCCTACGATATTTACTCACGTTTATTGAAAGACCGCATCATCATGTTGAGTGGACAAGTAACAGATGATCTAGCAAACTCAATCATCGCACAATTGCTATTTCTAGATGCACAAGATTCTGAAAAAGACATTTACATCTATATCAACTCACCTGGTGGTTCTGTGACTGCTGGAATGGCCATCTATGACACAATGAATTTTGTCAAAGCAGATGTCCAAACAATCGTTATGGGGATGGCTGCTTCAATGGGAAGTTTCTTATTGACTGCCGGAACAAAAGGAAAACGATTTGCTTTACCAAATGCTGAAATCATGATCCACCAACCACTTGGTGGCGCACAAGGACAAGCAACAGAAATCGAGATCGCTGCACGTCATATCTTACAAACCCGCGAACGTTTGAATAAAATCTTAGCGGAACGTACTGGTCAACCAATCGAAGTGATTGAAAAAGACACAGATCGTGACAACTATATGACTGCTGAACAAGCCAAAGCATATGGCTTGATCGATGAAGTCATGGAAAACAGTGCTTCATTAAGCTAATCAACCTATCAAGATCAAAAAAGAAGGCCTTCATCCTTGGATGACAGACCTTCTTTTTTTGCTGTAAAAACATGTGTTAAAACGATTGTTGCCATTCTTTGAAGAATCCATCTGCATGTTTTTGTCCCATTTCGATATAATGCGTGATATTCTGTTTATTTTTTTGGATTTCTTCTTCTGTTAACGGACGGATTACCTTGGCTGGTCGACCAAAAGCTAAAACATTCGGTGGGATGATTTTTCCTTCTGTCACAAGTGAGCCTGCTCCGATCAAACTATTCTCACCGATGACTGCATGGTTCAAAACAGTTGCTCCCATACCGATCAACGCACCCTTTTCGATTTTACAACCATGCAGCATACATTGGTGTCCGACTGTGACATTTTCAGCAATTTCTACTGGGGCATCATGATCAACGTGTATGACTGTTCCGTCTTGTATATTGGTTCCTTTACCGATCTTGATCCAATTGCTGTCGCCACGAACCACTGCTTGGTACCAAACTGTGACATCTTCTCCTAATTCTACATCACCGATAACCGTTGCATTATCTGCTATAAACCTTGCCATCTTTTTCCCTCTTTTCATTTATTGAAGAAAAAAGGTCCTAGAAGGCTGTTCGCCCCTAGAAACCCGCTTTTCATTATTCCGCTGCTTCAGCAAATTGGCTGTTATAAAGTTTCTCATAGAAACCGCCTTTTGCTAATAAACTTTCATGTGTTCCTTTTTCAATGATTTGACCTTGATCCATCACTAAGATCAGATCGGCTTCACGGATCGTTGATAGACGGTGAGCGATCACAAAACTCGTTCGTCCTTCCATCACTTTATCCATTGCTTTTTGGATCAACGCTTCAAGTCTCGTATCAACGGAACTAGTCGCCTCATCCAGAATCAATATCTTCGGATCGGAAACAACCGCACGAGCAATCGTCAGCAATTGTTTTTGTCCCAACGAGACATTATCTCCTTCTGAATTGATCTCCATTTCATAACCATCAGGCATCGTTCGGATAAAATGATCGACATTCGCTGTTTTCGCTGCATCAACGATCTCATAATCCGTTGCATCTAATTTACCAAAACGAATGTTGTCGGCAATCGTTCCTTCGTACAACCAAGCATCTTGCAGTACCATCCCAAACATGGAACGAACATCACTTCGGCTCATCGCTTTCGTATCAATACCATCAATTTTGATCGCGCCATGCGTCACATCATAAAAACGCATCAATAAGTTGATCAATGTTGTTTTCCCAGCGCCCGTCGGTCCGACAACTGCCACCATTTGTCCAGCTTTCACCTCAAAGTTCAAGTCTTGGATCAAAGGTTTCTTCGGATCATAAGCAAAATCGACATGTTCAAACGAAACATTTCCATGGATCGTTTCTGGCAAAGGAACATCGGTCTTGTTTTCTTTTTCCTCAGGTTCATCTAAAATCTCAAATACCCGTTTCGTGGCTGCGGATGCACTTTGCAATACGGAAGATAATTGCGTCACATTACCCATTGGTTGGCTGATTTGCCAAATATATTGGATAAAGGCTTGTAATTGCCCAACCACAATGACTCCAGAAATTACATAAAAGCTTCCCAAAACTGCCATACCGATATACGTAGCGTAGGCAGTTAATTGTACTAACGGCATCATCAATCCAGAAATAAAGGCTGCTCGAAACCCAAAATGTTTCAAGCTATGGTTGACCTTATGAAATCCTTCAAATGTTTCTTTCTCACGACCGTATACTTTTAACACACTGAATCCAGTCATGTTTTCCTGAACATAGCCATTTAATTCACCTAAAGAATTTTGCATTTCTTGGAAATATTTTTGAGAAGCATTGATCACTCGTTTAGATATCCAAATTGACGCCGGAATCATGATCATTGAAATCAACGCCATGACCGGTTGGATATAAAACATCATCGCTGCTGCCATCGTGATGCCCAAAATAGCATTGACAATACCGATAAAGGCTTGTTGCAAGGCGCCACTAACTGCATCTACGTCATTCGTCACACGAGATAAAATATTCCCTTGTTGATTTTTATCGAAATAAGAAACCGGCAAACGATTGATTTTTTCTTCAATATCTCTACGCAAGTCTTTCATGGCGCTTTGAACAACATTTGTCATCAATACACCAGAAAGTAATTGAGAGATACAATAACCTGTACCCACCACCGCGATCCAAATCAAACAGTTGATGATATAAGAAAAATTGATTGCCTCATTATTCACTAGATTTTTGCTGATTTCTGTTGTTGGAAGCCCGACGACATAAGGCAATGCCGCATTGAAAGCCACCGTTAACACTGTAAATAGCAGTACTAAGGTAAACGTCAAACGATAAGGACGGATATAGCGAGCTAAACGTTTAAAAGAAGCGAAGGTTTTTTTCATGCTAGTTCCTCCTTCGATAATTGAGAAGCGGCAATGTCGTAATAAATCGGACAATTTTCTAGTAGTTCACGATGTGTGCCCATACCTACTACTTCTCCTTCATTTAATACGATGATCTTATCGGCGTGCATGATCGTACCCACACGTTGGGCAACAATCAATACGGTTGATTCAGTTGTTTCTTTTTTCAATCTTGCACGAAGTTTTGCATCCGTTTGATAATCAAGTGCTGAAAAACTATCATCGAAAATATAGATTTCTGGTCGGCGGATGATTGCCCGAGCAATGGCTAACCTTTGTTTCTGCCCACCTGAGAAGTTTGCGCCCCCTTCAGAAAGATGTTCATCATAACCGTCCGCTTTTTTAGAAATAAAATCAGTCGCCTGCGCAATATCAGCCGCACGTTCCATTTCCTCTTGCGTTGCATCTTCTTTTCCGTATCTCAAGTTTTCAGCGATCGTCCCAGTAAACAATAGTGCTTTCTGTGGAATAAACCCGATTTTTTGTCTTAGTTTACTCAACTTGTACTTACGCACATCTACACCGTCAATTAGGATCTCACCATGCGTAACATCATAAAAACGTGGAATCAATTGGATCAATGTAGACTTCCCACTACCTGTACTACCAATAAATGCCACTGTTTCACCAGGTGAAGCAGTAAAGCTGACGTTACGGATCACTGGTTCTTGCGAGTGTCCAGGGTACGCGAAGGTCACATTTTTAAATTCAATGTAGCCTTTCGTTTTTGTTTCCGATATGCCATTTGGATCTTCAACAATAGCAGGAGTAGCATTTAAAGCTTCTTGGATACGACTAGCAGAGACTGCTGCTCGTGGATACATCATAAACACACTCGCAAACAACATAAATGAAAACAACGCGTGGAAAATATATTCAATAAAAGCAATTAGATTCCCTACTTGCAACTGTCCATCTGCAATTTGTAGCGTACCACTCCAAATAATCAAAATCATCACGATATTGAATAAAAAGAAAAAGCCAGGTTGGGCAACTGCCATTAAGCGAAAGAGACTTTTAGAACTTGAAGCATAGTTTTCGTTGACTTTTTCAAATCTTTTTTCTTCGAATTTTTCATTTACAAACGCGCGGATAACGCGTAGACCTGATAGGTTTTCACGTAAGATACTATTGATTCTGTCTAAATTCTTTTGTTGGATTTTTGATAAAGGTTCAGAAAATTTAGCAATCCCAACAACAGCTAATAATAAGAATGGCAATGCACCAATCACGTATAAACCAAGAGATGGACTTGTTCGCATAACCATATACAAACTAACAACAAACATCATCGGTGCCATAAAACCGATTCTTAAAATATTTTGTAGAAACAACATGATTTGATACGCATCATTGGTCGTACGAGTGATCAATGATGATACGCCTAGTGTTTCATATTCTTGATGTGAATACGTTTGGATATGTTTGAACAGATCATCACGAATGTCTGCAACGATATTCGTCGTGATCCTTGACCCAAAATAACCTAAAAATATATTCATTATGATCCCGATCACAGTGATCACGATCATCAATAGTCCTTGTTGTTTCACATAGTCAAAATCATCGTTGAGGATTCCAACATCGATCATGCGTGCTAAAATAGTTGGTAGACCTAGTTCGATCAGAATAAAACCGAACACACAAATAAAATTCAACACCAAATATTTTTTGTAGCGCATGGTGTAATGCCACATTAACTTCACTTTATCATCTCCTTTAAATATTCTATCTTGCCATTACTTTCAATAGTAGCACAATCTACTACTTTATAGAACACTACATTTTTTAAAAAGAAATTTTTCTGAAAAATATTTTCTCTTCGTACGTTTTTTTCATTTTACAGTGACCGTTTTCTATACTTATCTCTTGATTTATGCTAGAATAGCAATTAACTATTGTATGTTTCATACAGAGGATCCGAGTAAAAAATATTCCAATTGGATAAGCAAATGCGAGGCTTGTCTCTTTAAGGAGAATCAAGTATTTTTCTTAAAGTATAAAAAAACACAGGTGGCTTGTCCCCTCGTTTTGTGTTGTCCAAAAAATACGCTAAATTACTGCTTTAAGCAGATAAAGGAGACATAAACCATGATTTACAAAGTTTATTATCAAGAGTCAAAAATCCGTAACCCAAAACGTGAAGAAACACAATCGCTATACATCGAAGCAAACAGCGATGTTGAAGCACGCCAACGAGTGGAAGAAAATACCCCATACAATATCGAATTCGTACAACTTCTAGAAGGTAACCATCTAGAATACGAAAAAGAAAACCCAGCATTCACATTAGTGGAGTTTTAAGATGAAACTTTCCATCAAAAATAATGAGACAGGCGTCTTTGCGATTGGTGGATTAGGTGAAATCGGGAAAAATACGTATGGGGTACAATTCCAAGATGAAATCATTATCATCGACGCTGGAATCAAGTTTCCAGAAGATGAACTGCTTGGCATTGACTACGTCATTCCTGATTACAACTATATCGTACAAAACATACACAAAATCAAAGCATTAGTAATCACTCATGGACACGAAGACCATATTGGTGGGATACCTTATTTATTAAAGCAAGCAAATATCCCGATCTACGCTGGCCCTCTAGCTTTAGCTTTGATCACAAATAAACTGGACGAACATGGCTTACTTCGTGACGCTGTGCTAAATGAAATCAATGAAGACACTGTGATCCGTTTCAGAAAAACATCCGTCAGCTTTTTCCGAACGACCCATAGTATTCCGGATGCTTTAGGTGTGGTTGTCAAAACACCTTCTGGTAACATCGTGGCTACTGGAGATTTCAAATTCGATTTTACACCTGTAGGAGAACCAGCAAATTTGCATAAAATGGCTCGTATCGGAGAAGAAGGCGTTCTTTGCCTCCTTTCAGATAGTACCAATGCAGAGATTCCAACGTTTACGAAATCAGAAAAAACGATTGGCCTTTCTATTTTGAAAATATTTGAGAAAATCGAAGGTCGGATCATTTTTGCTAGCTTTGCTTCCAATATCTTCCGTCTACAACAAGCAGCGGAAGCCGCTGTAGCAACGGGTAGAAAAATTGCTGTTTTCGGGCGTAGTATGGAAAATGCGATCGTCAACGGACAACGTCTCGGCTACATCAAAGTGCCTGACGGTACCTTTGTCGATGCGCATGAAATCAATCGTTTGCCTGCAAATGAAACAATGATCCTATGTACAGGTTCGCAAGGTGAACCAATGGCTGCATTGAGCCGCATTGCGAATGGTACCCATCGTCAAATCCAAATCCAACCAGATGATACGGTGATTTTTTCTAGCTCACCGATCCCAGGTAATACAACAAGTGTGAACCACTTGATCAACTTATTGTCTGAAGCTGGTGCTGAAGTAATTCATGGAAAAATCAATAATATCCACACATCTGGTCATGGTGGTCAAGAAGAACAAAAATTGATGCTTCGTTTGATGAAGCCAAAATATTTTGTACCGGTGCATGGTGAGTTTCGGATGTTGAAGATCCATGCCTCTCTTGCACAAGACACAGGTGTACCAGCTGAGAATTGTTTTATCATGGAAAACGGTGATGTATTAGCATTGACAAGTGATTCTGCTCGTTTAGCTGGAAAATTCGTCGCTGGCGATGTGTATATCGATGGCAGTGGAATCGGTGATATCGGTAATGTTGTTTTACGAGATCGTCATTTACTTTCAGAAGAAGGACTCGTTCTTGCAGTGACAACTGTCGATATCAAGAAAAAAGAGATTCTAGCTGGACCAGATATCCTTTCTCGTGGCTTCGTCTATATGCGTGAATCAGGGGATATGATCAATGAAGCACAACGTATTTTGTTCCACGCATTGCGTGATGTGCTAAATGCCCCCGACTGTTCGGAGCATAAATTAAAAGAAGCGATGGTCGGTGCATTACAACCTTACTTGTTCGATCGTACAGAAAGACATCCAATGATCATCCCTATGGTGATGACACCGGATCAAAACTAACTTAAAACCGAGGTTGCGACATAAGTGTTCAACCTCGATAAACAAGGCGCCAGCCACGAAATTTGTTCTTCAAATTTTTGTAGCTGGCGCCTTGTTTATCGAAGCGGTTCTTCTGTTCCCGCCGTTTATTCGGTTTTAGGTGGTGAGAACTAATGTCCTACTCCCAGATTTTTATAGAAAAAAAAGCGAGACCCACAAAAATGTGAAAGAACAATTTTTGTGGGTCTCATCTTATTTTTCGAGGGAAACACGTTGGTTTCAACCTCTGTCATCAATTATTTGGTTCGCTCCATGACGAAGCAAGCCTCATAACAGTATATTTTCGTATAGATTACGCTTTTTCAACGTTTGTAGCTTGTGGGCCACGATCTGAATCTTCTACGTCAAAAGTAACTGCTTGACCTTCTTCTAATGTTTTGAATCCGTCACCTTGGATTGCTGAAAAATGTACGAATACGTCGCTTCCATCTTCACGTGAGATAAAACCAAATCCTTTTTCAGCGTTGAACCATTTAACTGTTCCGTTTTCCATTAATAATACCCTCCTCGTGCCAAAGCACTTATTTGATTGTAACATTGCTCGTGTACGATAGAGGTGCAACAGATGTTTCAACTTCTATTCCCAAACAAAATTACATTATAATTGTACACTTGGTTGTTTTTTTTTGCAAGAAAGCTACATCATTCTTTTTCCATTAATCCTTCTTCACGCAAACTAAAGTATTGTTTGCTGCCAATAATCAGATGGTCAAGAACTTCGATCCCCATCATCTCTCCACATTCCTGAATGCGTCGTGTCAATCGCATGTCTTGCTTGGATGGAAGAACGTTGCCGCTGGGATGATTGTGAGCAAGTACCAGCCGTGCTGCCGAATAGCGGACTGCGTAATGGAACACTTCACGAGGATGCGCGATCGTCTGATCCAATGACCCGATGAACAAGGTTTTCTTTAGTAAGATTTGATTTTTTGTATCAAGATAGATGCAAACTAAATGTTCTTGTTTTTGATCTTTTAGTTCTAGGATCAATTCTTTTGCCAATTCATAACTCGCATGGACAGTCGTTGTTTGACGCAACTGATCGACTTGTATCCGTCGACCAAGCTCGATCAATGCTTTGATCTCTAAGGCTTTGACCCGACCAATCCCACGAACCGCTTCTAATTCTGCTAGTGTTGCTTGTCTCAAGAGCGCTAAACCACCAAATTTCTTCAATAACGTACCCGCAACTTCTAATACGTTATATGGATGCTGACCAGTCCGAAGCAAAATGGCTAAAAGCTCTTGATCTGATAACGCATCCTCTCCATAAGTCTCCATCCTCTCCCTTGGTAGAGACGTGGCGGGTACTGTTTGAAGCAAATTTTTTTCCATAAAAAACCTCCTTTCCCGTGCGCTCAAAATAAGATACGAAAAAGGAGGATATTTATTTTATTTTTATTTGATCAATGCCGGAACTTCATGAAGTGAAGAAACAATCGCTGTTGTCTTAGCGGCTAATTCATCAGAAGGCGCTAGTAAATCTGGCACCATGATTACTGGGATTCCTGCACCATACGCTGCTAGTACCCCATTTTGTGAATCTTCTAATATCAATGTCTCCGCTTTTTCAGTACCTAAAAACGCCTGGGCATGTAAAAAGATTTCTGGATCTGGTTTTGCACGTTTGACATTTTCAGCTGAGACGATCGTATCAAAACGATGACGTAGATTATTTTTTTCTAGCAACAGTTCAATGACCTGTCGCTGATTACTTGATGCGACTACTTTTGGGATATCTTTTTCTTCCAAAAAGTTCAAGAATTCTAAAACACCTGGTTTTAATTCAACTTGACCTAAAGCAAAACGATCAAGCGTTTCTTGATAGGAATCGTCGATAAATTTTTGGACAGTTTCTCGACCAAAGTTTGCAAAAATAGTATGGTAGTTCGCCCAAACTTCTTCATCAGAAACGCCTAAAAATCGCAAGTAAAGATCTTTGTCATAGGGAAACCCCATCCGATCGGCTACTGTTTGTGATGCCTCATAATAAACGATCTCTGTATCAAATAATAAGCCATCCATATCAAAAATCACTGCATTAACTTTCATTTTTTCCTCCCAACTGTACAAGCAAACGTCGCACTTCCGAAATAAAATAGAGTGAACCTGTCACTACAAGAACATCCTCAGCCGTCATCTTCTCCAAGATCTCTGCAAGCCCAAATTGCCACATTGAAACAATCGTAACTTTCTCATCAGTCGTTGCTTGGATATCCGACAGCTCAATGGCTTTAGGATAATCAAAAGTAGTGACGTAGATTGTTGCATCTGGTACTTCTTGTAATTGGTGTAACATTTTATCAACCTCTTTTGTTCGTAAAGCAGAGAACAAAAGATGGATATGATACCCTTTGAATTCTTCTTTTAGATTTTGGACTAAACGTGCCATGGCATGCGTATTATGTGCCCCATCTAAAATCACTAATGGTTCTTCACTTAATCGTTCCATTCGTCCAGGCCATTGCGCCTTTTTCAAGCCATTCATCACGTCTTTTTCGCGGAATGGGAGATTCATCATTCCACAATAGATTTGATACATTTCAATCGCCATACCAGCATTTTCAACTTGATGTTTCCCAATCATATGGATCGTCAACTTAGGGATTTTACCAAATTCATTTTGGAATGAAAAAATTTCGCCCCATTCTTCTGCCGGATGTTTGTAGGTAACCGTATAATCCTCTCCACATGCGTGATGTGGCGCATTTTTTAATTTTGCTTGCTTTTCGATCACTGCCATCGCTTCTGGTACGATCTTCCCAGTGACTAGTGGCACATTTTGCTTGATGATCCCTGCTTTTTGAGCAGCGATTTCTTCGATCGTGTCGCCCAAAATATCTGTATGATCCATACCGATCGTTGTGATGCCCGTTAACAAAGGTTTCGCTACGTTTGTTGAGTCGAGTAAACCACCCAATCCCACTTCAATGATCGCGACGTCCACTTGTTCTTCCAAGAAATAATCAAATGCCATAGCAGTCAACGTTTCAAATTCGGTAATGCCAGCTACTGCTTCAAATTGATCCATTTGCTCAACTAGCGGTTGATATTTCTTTACGAATCGAATCAATGATTCATCAGGAATGCCTTGTCCATTGATCGAAATGCGCTCATTGAAGGATTCGATATATGGGGATGTAAATGTCCCGACTGTCAAGCCGGCTTCTTCTAATAAATATCTTAAATAAGTCACTGTAGAACCTTTGCCATTCGTCCCTGCAATATGGATCGTTTTGACTTTTTCTTCTGGGTGTCCGACTACCTCTAATAAGGCCTCTACTCTGTCTAATCCAGGACGTGAGCCAAATGGTAATCGGCTATGGATCCAATTGATTGCTTCTTCGATTTTCACGTTACTATCCCCCCATTCCTCTTCATTATAACAAAAAAGCTTACGTAGGAAACAATGAAATCCAGAAGAGCTCTTTTTACTTAAAAAAGAGAGGCAACTTCCGTCACCTCTCTCTTTCGTCTTACTTGATTGATTTTAATTGCGCAATACGTTCATTGACAGCTGCTTGTTTTTCTAAATAATCTTTTTCTTTTGCACGCTCTGCTTCAACTACATCATCCGGTGCATTCGATACAAAACGCTCATTACTTAATTTTCCTTGTACACGTTTTACTTCGCCTGTCCATTTTGCTAGTTCTTTTTCTAGACGTTGGATTTCTTCTTCAATGTTGATCAGCCCTGCTAAAGGTAAGAAGATTTCCGCGCCAGTCAAGACCGCAGACATTGCTAGATCCGGGGCAGTTACGTCACTTGAGATCGTCAACTCTTCTGGATTACAGAAGCGCTCGATATAGCTAGTGTTTTCATTTAAGAATTGATCGATCTTCGGATCATTTGTTTTGATCAGTAACGTGATTGGTTTTGATAATGGTGTATTCACTTCAGAACGGATATTACGTACAGAACGAATCAATTCTTTCAGTACTTCCATCCCTTTTGAAGCAGCTTCATCATCGTATTCCGGTTGCACGACTGGATAATCAGCCACTACTAAAGATGTTCCTTTATGAGGGATGTGTTGCCAGATTTCTTCTGTAACAAATGGCATGATCGGATGCAATAAGCGTAAGATCTGATCCAACGTATGGACAAGAATACTACGGTTCGTTTGTTTCGCTACTTCGTCCTCACCGTAAAGTGTTTCTTTACTCATCTCGATGTACCAGTCACAGAAATCATCCCAGATAAAGTTATACAATTGGCGACCAGCCTCACCAAATTCAAATTGTTCAAATAAGTCAGTCACTTTAGCGATTGTTTCATTCAAACGTGTCAAAATCCAACGATCGGCTACAGTTTTCTCCCCTGAAAGATCAATATCTTCTACGGTCATCCCTTCAACATTCATGATAACGAAACGAGAAGCGTTCCAGATTTTATTGATGAAGTTCCAAGAAGCATCCATTTTTTCGTAACTAAAACGTACGTCTTGTCCTGGTGCTGAACCATTAGATAAGAACCAGCGTAACGCATCAGCACCGTATTTTTCAATGACTTCCATTGGGTCGATCCCATTTCCAAGAGATTTACTCATCTTGCGTCCTTGTTCATCACGAATCAATCCATGAATTAGTACATTCTCAAATGGACGACGTTCTGTAAATTCCAAGCTTTGGAAAATCATTCGGCTTACCCAGAAAAAGATGATATCATAGCCTGTTACTAATGTACTTGTTGGGAAGTAACGTTGGTAATCTTCATTGTCTTCGTCAGGCCAGCCCATTGTTGAAAAAGGCCAAAGCGCTGAACTGAACCAAGTATCCAACACATCGGGATCTTGTAACCAGTTTTCACTGTCTGCTGGTGCTTCCATGCCCACGTACATTTCACCAGTTTCCTTATGATACCACGCAGGGATCTGATGTCCCCACCATAGTTGACGTGAGATTACCCAGTCATGAACATTCTCCATCCAGCGTAAGAAGGTTTGGTTGAAACGTGGTGGGAAAAACTCAACTGCATCATCAGTTTCTTGATTTTGGATCGCCTTTTCAGCTAAAGGTGCCATTTTTACAAACCATTGTGTTGATAAACGAGGTTCAACAACTACTCCTGTACGCTCAGAATGGCCTACATTGTGGATCATCGTTTCGATCTTGATCAGACGACCAAGTTCTTTTAGATCCGCAACGATCGCTTTACGTGCTGCAAAACGGTCCATTCCTTGATACTTACCTGCTAATTCATTCATCGTGCCATCTTCATTCATGACATTCACTCGTGGGAGGTCATGACGGTTACCGACTTCAAAGTCATTTGGGTCATGTGCGGGCGTGATTTTTACAACCCCTGTTCCAAATTCCATGTCGACATATTCATCTGCTATGATCGGTATTTCTTTATTCACTAGTGGTAAAATGACTTTCTTACCAATCAATGCTTGGTAACGCTCGTCTTCTGGATGAACAGCGATTGCCGTATCACCAAGCATCGTTTCTGGACGGGTCGTTGCGATTTCCACCACACCTGAACCATCAGCCAATTCATAGCTCATATGATAAAAGGCACCTTCGATTTCTTTGTGGATCACTTCGATATCAGAAAGAGCTGTGCGTGCTTGTGGGTCCCAATTGATGATGTATTCGCCACGATAGATCAACTCTTTTTCGTATAGGCTAACGAATACTTTACGAACAGCTTCAGACAAGCCATCATCTAAGGTGAAGCGTTCACGGCTATAATCCAAAGATAAACCCATTTTTGCCCATTGTTCACGTATATGACCGGCATATTCTTCTTTCCATTCCCATACTTGATCAATAAATTTTTCGCGACCTAGATCATAACGAGAAACACCTTGCTCACGTAATTTTTCTTCTACTTTTGCTTGTGTTGCGATCCCTGCATGATCCATCCCTGGTAACCATAACGTATCATAGCCTTGCATTCTTTTTTGACGAATCAACATATCTTGCAATGTTGTATCCCAAGCATGACCTAAATGGAGTTTACCAGTCACGTTGGGAGGTGGGATAACGATTGAATAAGGTTTTGCTTTCTTGTCACCACTTGGTTTGAACAAATCTTCGTCTAACCAGCTTTGATAACGACCCGCTTCTACTTCTTGCGGATTGTACTTTGTGGATAGATTCTTTTCTTCCGTCATACTGTTTTCCTCCTTTAAAATAAAAAAAAACGCCCTAAATACTTTCGTATTTAGGACGTATAAATTACGCGGTACCACCTAATTTGTAATAGTTGCCTATTACCTCTCAAAGTGAGTTAACGATCACTACTCGTTCATCTCTACTCGATTCAAGACAAAAACTCCCAAGCTACCTTCACTAGCTTTCGTTAAGAACGTTCCACCATTCGTTCTCTCTCTCTAAACGTCGGACTAGTTACTCCTCTTGATCAACATCTTGACTCATTTTACAATGGTTAGTAGCCAAAGTCAATAAAAGCTCTTAACGAATCGCTGTTCGATTCACATAAAGACTCCCTTTTTGTGCGATCTTCCCACTTAGTTTTTACTTGGAAGGAAAGACTTGCGAATAATTTTCATCAAAATAGATCAACGTCTGTAGCTCAGTTGTCAGATCGATGTATTGCATATGGACATGTGGCGGAACATTGACACGATCTGGCGCAAAGTTCAAGATCGCAGTAATGCCTCCTTTGACGATTTCATCGATAGCTGCTTGTGAATACTTACTTGGTACAGTCGATATCGCCACTTTGATTCCTTCTTTTTCAACGATTTCACTAAAACGATCCATAGGATAAACCATCACACCTTCGATTTCTTTTTCAACGATGGCTGGATCATTGTCAAATACACAAACAATATTCAAATTTGCATTTCTTCTGAAATTATTGTGTTTCAATGCTTTTCCTAAATTCCCAAAACCAACTAAAGCGATTCTTTTTTCTTCTTCTGTGTTCAAAATTCGATCAAATACTTCAATCAAATAGGGAACATCGTACCCATAACCGCTTCGTCCTAATTCCCCTAAATGAGAAAAATCTCTACGGATCGTGGCAGAAGGTACTTGTGTGATCTCACTAAATTCATTTGATTTGATTCGTTGAACACCAGAATCATTCAACATATTTAAATAGCGCAAATATAAAGGCAACCGTTTCGCTGTTGCTTTGGGTAACGTTTCTGATTTTTCTCGCATATCGTTTCTCCTTGTTAATCATTTCACATAATTTTAGTTTAGCATGGAACAAGGAACCTCGCAATAGGAGGAAGCTTAACTCCATGAAAAACAAGAAAAATAAGGTACCACCCACAAAATTTGACATACAATTTTTGTGGATGGCGCCTTATTTCTCGAGGCTAAACCATTGTCTCGTCCTCTTTCACGTGTCTACTTCTTGAGACTGGATCTTTTATTTCGAATGATCGACTCGTACAAGAAGTACAAGTTCCTTCGTTTAAAGTAAATCAGAAAATTCTTCTACTTGTTCTTTTGCTGTTTCTGTGTGGATCGTTTCGATCTTTAAGCCTGCCAAAGCACGTTCGATCATCCCATCGATATCCAAACGTTCTTCGTATTGATGCACTTTTTCTAGTCGTGGACGAGTCTTAGGCTGTGGCGGTGCAAAAATCGTGCAGCAGTCTTCAAATGGTTGAATGGACAAATCAAACGTATCGATTTGTTCAGCCACTTCGATGATCTCTAATTTATCCATCGTCGCTACAGGACGAATGATCGGTGTATTCGTAACCTCATTGATTGCCACCATACTTTGGAGTGTTTGGGAAGCCACCTGTCCTAATGATTCACCATTTAAAATCACTAGTCCATGACGAATACGGCGGATCTCATCTGTCAAACGAAGCATCATCCGACGTGTGATCGTCATCCAGTAGCCTTGGGGCACCACTCGTTTGATCTCTTCTTGCACTTCTGTAAACGGTACTTCGATAAATTCGATTTTACCAACATAGGGTGTCAGCTTCACTGTTAAGTCTTTCGCTTTTTGCAAGGCTTGTTCACTCGTGTAAGGTGGACTAGCAAAGTGGACAGCTTCAATTTCTACCCCACGTTTCATGGCATAATAACCGGCAACTGGAGAATCGATCCCTCCAGAAAGCATCAACATACCTTTTCCGCTTGTACCGACAGGCAGACCGCCAGCTCCTTTGATCGTTTCATAGGAAAGATACGCACCATCTCGGCGGATTTCCACACGCAACGCAATATCTGGCTTTCTCATTTGTACTTGGATATCCGGAAAAACATCGATGACTGCATTTCCTAATGTTTGGTTTAGTTCATTGCTGTCCAATTCAAAGCTATGATCACTACGTTTTGCAATGATCTTGAATGTTTCTTTTCCTGTATAGATTTCTTGCATGATTTCCTGAACCGCTTGTTTTAAACTTTGTACTTCTTTTTCTACTCGCACGCTAGGTGAAAAGTTTTGGATCCCAAATATCTTCGCTAACTTAGGGATAACTAAGTCTCCGTCTACACCATTCAACAGTAGATGCATCCGATCACGCTCTGCGTGGATCTTGATTTCAGGAAAATCGCTCAATGCCTGTCTGACATTTTGTGCCAACTGCATAATAAAACTTCGACGATTTTTTCCTTTTGTTGAAAGTTCACCATAGCGAACCATGATTTCACTGTACTTCACAAAAACACTCCTCTGTTTCTTAATTGATGACTGAAAACTTCTTGTACAACTGTTTAAAGATGATCATGAATTGTTCGACTTCTGCCATCGTATTGCTTTCATCTAAGCTGACGCGAATCGCTGAAGTAGCTAAATCATTGGGTACTTGCATCGCATGCAGCGTACTACTTGCCATGTGCTTTCTAGAAGAACAAGCGCTTGTCGTAGAGACAAATATTTGTTTTTCTTCTAATGCATGGACCAATACCTCACCACGAATACCTTTTAATGAAAAACACAAAATATGGGGTGCGTAATCTTCACCTTCAGAAAAAATCGTTACTTTATCATACGTATGTAAAGCTTCAATCAATGCTTGTTTAAGATAGGCAGTTTGGTTTGGTTTTTGTGCTTTGATATCTAGAGCTAAACGCAACGCTTTTGCCATCGCGACGATCCCCGGCACATTCTCTGTTCCACTCCGTTGATTTTTCTCTTGTCCGCCTCCAGTGAACAGCGGTGCTAAACGTCGGCCTTTTTTCCAATAAACAAAACCAACACCACGAGGCCCGTGGAATTTATGGGCAGAAAAAGTGGCAAAATCCACACGTTCAGTCAACCATTCCTCTAAAGGAACTTTACCAATCGCTTGTACCGCATCCACATGGAAATGGATTTTAGGAAAATCATTTAAAAAACTACTGATTTCTTTGATTGGTTGAATCGCACCTACTTCATTATTCACTGCCATAACGGAAACCAAAATCGTTTCTTTACGTACTAATTTTTTCAACTCATCTACGCGGACGATCCCTCTTTTATCGACAGGAGCAATACTCACTTCGATACCGAGTTTTTTTAACTGCTCAGCTGTTTCACTGACAGCAGGATGTTCAACGCCTGATATGATCATGTGGTTACCGTAACCTAGTTTTTCAAGCATCGTTCCTTTAAGCACCCAGTTATTTCCTTCTGTTCCACCTGACGTGAAATACACTTCTTCAGGAGACACAGCAATCAGTTCAGCGATTTGTTTTCTCGCTTGTTGTAGCAGACGGTTCGCCTGATTGCCTAAATCGTGTAGACTTGATGGATTCCCGATGATCCGTTGACTTGTTTTGACATACGCATCCAAACTTTGCGGATAGATCGGTGTTGTCGCACTATTATCGAAATATATCATATTTAAACCTTCTTTTTTTGAAATTCTTACCTATTATAACGGTTGTCCCTTGTGCTTTCAAGTGGCGTTTTCTCCGAGTTGGACTCTATAAAAAAATCGATCGAATCAATGTATTCCCTGCCCAACAGTTACGCATCAATGACTTCCAAAAAAAGACAACACTCGGCACTTGCCTGTGTTGTCTTTTTTGATCGCAGGATTATACTAAATCAGGATGATTGAAGTAAAAATCTTCGATTCGTTTGAATGCACCTGGTTCTGTGCGCTCTAATGCTGTGCCGATCTCATCCAAAGCCTCTTGATAGTGATATTCTTTATTGAATAAGTAATAACTCTTTTCAATGGCTTCCTTCACTTCTTCATGTGTGTGACGGTAACGGTTCGCATATTGCAACATTTGCTCGGTTAATGCTGCTGCATCCACTAGATCGTGGGTTTTCTTATCGAGTAACTCTAGATCTTCTTCACATAATGCTACAAGACGTTCGACCTCATCCATGTTGACTCTGATTTTATTCAACACAGTACTCAATTCTTCGATACGTTCTGTTGCCACAAAGAAAAACTCTAGATAATCATTTGGCAAACCTGGTAAACGTTGTTTTTCAACAAACCGTTTAAGACTGCGCAATTTAAATTCGAATGTGTCGATTTTTTCTTGCGCTTCTTTTTCACCTTTTCTTAGTTCGTGTAAAGAATCGCTGATTTCAACCTGTTGGTTTTCAATATCTTCTAATACTTTGAAGACTTTCTTATAGAACGTTCTTACTTCTGAGTAAGGCACTTCATGTTGTTGTAACTGTGGTTTGATTTGTTCGTTTTGACGTTCGATTTCTTCCACTTCTGTTTGGAAACCACGTACACGCCCGATTTCGTTATGGTTCAATGTATAACTTTGAGCGGTATGATCTAATTCGATCAACAATTGACGATTGTTTTTCGTCGCATGTTTGATATATTGTTCGATCGTTGCTTGATTTTTAGTCACAAATACTTGTGCTTCCATCTCACGTTCTAAAATATCGTATAATGCATCGATCAGATTAGCCGTTTCACGATTTTCAAATTCAACAGTTTCAACTTCCGTTTTCTCAATATTGATCAACGAACGTTCGATTCGACGATTGATCGTTTCGATATCGCCAGACAGGTTTTCTTCTGGAAAAACATACTCCTCTTTGATTAAGCGGTCATAGGTCTCTTGGATCTCTTCCACTTGCGCCGGGAAAGTCGTATTCAAATCTTCAAATAATGGCGGGATTTTTTTCATTAACGCATCCACTTCATACGTGTGTTTTTCCGCTTTATCCAGCACTTCACGAGCTTCAACTGGATCACCTGAAGTATTTAACGTAACAAATTGTGTAAACTCATTTTCAATCGTTTTCACTTGCTTTTGTAACTCAGGTAAAGCTGGACCGTATTGCTGTTCTTCTTCTCGGATCGTTGCTTTTAGTTCCTCATAAACGTCTAAAGCTTGTTGAACAGCTAAGGAATTACGTTCTTCTGTTTCACGCAATTCTTTTAAGCCGTCACGAATCTCCGCAACTTCTTTTTCCATTTGGTTCATGGTTGCTTCGGCTTCTTCTACTGCTTTTTTCCCTTTTAGGAATCTAAAGCTCTCGTTGAGATTTTCAACTTCAAAGATCTGACTTTCTAACTCGGCAAATGATGAGGTAGAGATGTCATTCCATTTTTGACTCCATTCACGAAAGGTATTTTGGCTTTGCCCCACTAGATGCATTTTTTTGACATCGTCAACTTCTTCAATCACAGGCAAGTCGAATAATTCTTCCTTGCGTTTTTCTAAGACGTCCAATCGATCTTGGTTTTTTTTCTTCATTACGTAACTAACCAAAAAAGCCAGAATGGCGACTATAATGATTGCAATGACGATCCCGATGATAACATTATTTCCCATTTAAGGTTCCTCCGTTTTCAATATGCATCTACTGTCTCTATTTGTTTATGATCAGACGAATCTGATTTGCATAACATTGTAAATACGTCTTTCGTGCAAAAAGACATCTATTTTATATTATAACATACTATGTTCAGTCATACACTACCTACATAAAAAATCTTTTTTGCTATCTTTCTACCAACTAAAATGAGAAGACCTTATCAAAGACTCGTTGAAGCATTTTCTTCGGCAAACTTTAGTCGCTCTGCCTTCTTCATTTGTTCCTTGATTTCCTTTGCGATCCTTTCTTCAGGTGCATAATCCTTTTGCCAATTGTCTGGCTTCAATACTTTGTTTGTAACAGGATCGTAGTGAGGTTTTCCATCTGGAAACAGTTTTCCCATATTCGCTTGATGGACAATATCAAAAATCCTCGTAGGATCAACGCCCAGCAAAGAAAAAGAGCCATACGTAAAATAAAGCAAATCAGTCAGCGCATCCACTTGCTCGACGAGACTTTCCTCTCCCCAATTTTGTTTTGTGAGAATCTTTTTTTCTGCTTGATCAAGTGCGTGATGCAAGTATTGGACGGAATCATGCAATTTTTCAGCATCACCGTCACTGGCTGCCGCCACAAATTCAACTAATTCTTCGATTTTAAAACCCGCTCGGTCATCTGCATGTTTTTTTGTAAACGCAGTGGGTCTCTCTGGTATTCTTGGATCGAACGTCCGATGGAATTGTTCTACTTTTTGATAAGGTGTTTCTGGTTCCATATTGAATGTATTCCTCCTAACTGACACATATTCAATCGACTACCCCAAAATGCTTCAATCCTCTATAAATACCATCCGCTTCATTTGATGCCGTGACAAAATCCGCTTGCTGCTTCACACCAGTTGGCGCATTGCCCATTGCAACACCGATTCCTACTCCTTTTAGCATTTCAACATCATTGTAATGATCGCCAAACGCCATGATTTCGGACAATGCAATTCCTTTACTTGTCGCAAATTGTTGGATTCCTAACAATTTGGACCCCCCTTTAGGAATAATATCGACCGTATAAGGATTTGAGCGTTGGAACGAACATTCAGGGAATCGTTGGATAAGTTTTTCTTGCTCAGATGTTTGGCTTAATAAAATGCATTGATAAATCGGCTCATTCAAGATCGCTAATGTTTCATACCGTTTTCGTTGTCGGTGAGGACTGAACACTTGTAAGATTTTTTTCAATAGACGTACAGGGAATTTTTTTGGTAAGTGGTTGACTATTTTTTTGATGATGATCGATTGACCTAACATCATCGTCGTTGAACCATCTAATTGATCTCGCCCACCAAAAATGATTTGTCGGTGATGGGCATCCGAAAAGTGGACGATATCCGCTAATACTGTTTTATCAAAAGGATGGTCGACGATCGTTTGATCACGGTCAAAGACTAATTGACCATTGTAGACGACGAACATATCTAGTTCAAGTTCATCGATCACTTCTTTGATTCTTACAGGGCTGCGCCCAGTGGCAACACCGCATAATATGCCCTTTTTTTGTAGTTGATCAATCGCATCTTTAGTTGAAGCCAACGCTTTTGCTTGGTTGTTGACTAATGTGCCATCGATATCAAAAAAAACTGCTTTGATCATGTCGTTCCATCACCTCTTCCGATTATTATTTAGTAAAAATTTCTAGTTGAACAGTTTCATTTCTTATTGGTAAGGCGTGCTTGCTACTTTTTATATAGAGTGGTTACAACAGCCAGGTCTTCAAAACAAATCGATTTGTTTTGGATTTAGCTCATCTGGTTCGATCCCTAAGATTTTTTGTAATGCCAAAGCATTTTCAGCCGCATCTCCACCAGAGTTATTATTGAAGATCACCCCAATATGTTTCGTTGACCCTTCTACTTTTTTGATGGCTGCTGCTAATTCCTGTAACTCTTCTTCAGAATACCGATACAACGTTCTTTTTTTTCGCCAATCCTGATCATTTGCTTGCCAACCTTGCTCATTTCTTCCATGAAACCGGAAAAGGGTAAAATCCGAATTTGTCACGTAAGGATCAAATGGGATCGTCGTGTTCAGTAATTGTGGTTCATCGATGATTGCTAAGGAAAACATTGCGCGAGTCATAAACTGTCTCGTGCGTGATAGAAATTGATCGCTATACCAAGAATAATCACGTAACTCAATAGCTACCGGATAGCCATTGAACCATTTTCTTAGTTTTCTTAAATAGGCAACATTTTCTTTGGTGCATTTAAATGAAGCAGGGAATTGAACTAAAAAACAAAAGAGTTTTCCTGACTCGCTCATTGGTGCCATCACATCTAAAAAGCGTTCAATCATCTCTTCTTCGGATTGATAATACTTCTGCCAGTCACCTTGACCACTGATTCCTTGATAGGCTTTTATCACAAAACGAAAAGCTGCCGGCACCTCATTCACCCACTTTTCCACAGATGATTTTCTGGGGATGCCATAGTAGGCGGTATCTAATTCGACTAATGAAAGGACACTCGCATAATCGTAAAGAGTATTATTCTTTTTTCCTGTTAATTTGTCATGTTCTTTAAATGAAGTCAAGCCAACTTTGATCACGGCGAATCACTTCCATTCGTTTAAATTCATTTTATCTTTTTGTTCAAGTTATTCCGTTTGATTCATTCATAGCAAAACTCTTTTATATAGTATACAATAAGCTAGAAACCCTATGCAAAATTATTCGTGAGGAAGTTCTGAAAATGAAAAAAATTCTTATCTTACACACAGGCGGTACGATCGCCATGAAAGAAAATTCTTTAACAGGTGGCGTAAGTCCAGATGTGGCGAACCCACTATTAGATGCAGAAGTAACGATTCCAGAAAATGTTGATTTGATCATGGAAGATATCTTTAATCTTCCTTCCCCACACATCATGCCTAAACATATGTTACAACTTAAAGAAAGAATCAACCAAGCCGTTCTTTCTGACATCCAAGGGGTCGTGATCACTCATGGGACAGATACGTTGGAAGAAACAGCCTTTTTTCTAGACTCAACGATTGGCGATAAGTTACCGATCGTCTTGACAGGAGCGATGCGTTCAAGTAATGAGCTAGGTAGCGATGGTCTATATAATTTTGAAAGTGCCATTCGTGTAGCAAGTTGTGATGAAGCAAAAGACAAAGGCGTTTTGGTCGTGATGAACGATGAGATCCACTCAGCACGTTATGTCACTAAAACCCATACAACTAATGTCGCTACTTTTCGTACCCCTACATTAGGGCCAATCGGTTTGATCACTAAAAATCGTATATTGTTTATGCAAGAATTACTTGAAACGCAAAGACTAGATATCACTTCAGTCAAAGGTACGATCCCGATCGTCAAAGCCTATGCGGGTATGCAAGGTGATTTATTAGAAGCACTTGCCCATTCGAAAGTCGACGGTCTGGTCATTGAAGCTTTAGGCGCTGGGAACCTCCCTCCGCAAGCATTAACAGCATTAAAGAAACTCTTGATCCAAAAAATACCAGTAGTCTTGGTTTCTCGTTGCTTCAACGGAATCGCTGAACCCGTTTATGATTATGAAGGTGGCGGAAAAGAACTCGCAAATATGGGCGTTATTTTTTGTAATAGTATCAATAGTCAAAAAGCTAGACTAAAACTTTTGATTGCCATCAACGGTGGCTTATCTGAAGAAAATCTGATCAAATTTATGACACAATAAAAAAGCGAGTAAGATGGGGCGTCTTATCATGTCGAAAACTGAATACACGCTTCAACCACATCCTCGATAAACGGAGTTCCGAATGTAACTCCTTCAAAAATAAGCGCGAAAAACCCAAAAATTGAAAGAACAATTTTCGGTTTTTCGCGCTTATTTATCAAAGCAAAACATGTCACAATCTTGTCTCACTCGATTTATTTTGTTTCCTCATTTTTCTCCCATAAGATATTCGCTGCACAATAAAGTTGCTCTTGCATTCTGATCTCATGTCTCGTTTTTACCTCTGTTCCAGAAACTGTTTGTTCATAATGACTCTCGATCTCATTGCCATATTCAACCTCTTTATCAAAGCGGATCAACACATGTTTAGGTGTATGTGTTGTCAGAAAATCATAACCTAACACATCAATGATCCAGTTGAAATACATCGCATTGTTCACATGTTGATTGCTGTCAATATCATAAAATCGAACACGATATGGCAACATCAAGCCAGATTCGATTGGCTCGATTTTTTCTTGTCGTTTGATTTTCTTGATTTTTTCGCTTTCAAAAGGTGCAATGATTTCTTCGTTCACGCTACTCATCTTACGGTTCACTAGATCCATCAAAACAAATACAGATTCGATTTCAACTAATTCATTTCCTTCTTCATCGTGGATCCAAAAATTACGATAGCAAAAGAATTTATTATACTGCATCGCTTGTGTAGTAATAGCGATTTTTTCACCAACATGAGGCAAGCGATTGATTTTCATCGAATAGTTCGTGATTACCCAAGTTAAGCCAAAGCTACTGACAAAGTCGGTTCCTCGGCCCAAATGATCACTTTGTTCTTCCGAAGTCTTGATGACCACACCTAGCATGGACGGAAAAGTCATTGTTTTATTGATATCACATTCATAATAAGATACTTCATGTTTTTTTGTATATTTTTGTGCCAAAAGAAAACCTCCAATTACTTCTTCATTAATATATGATCGACCTGTGTCCCATAACTCTCTCCAAACATATTGAGATGCGCCAACAAGTAATAGAGTTGATAAAGTGGTAAACGACTCTCCCAGCCCTCTTCCAATGGCCAGCTTTCTTGGTAAGCTTCCAGGAATTCAGGACGAAAGCCACCGAACAACTGACTCATCGCAATATCTTGTTCACGATTCCCATAAGAAACTGCTGGATCGATAAACACTGGTCTTCCTTGTTTATCATAGAAAACATTACCACTCCACAAATCTCCATGCAAGAGGCTAGGCGCAATCTTTCGATGATCGTCACGATTTAGTAGTTCTTTTTTTAACCGCTGATACTCTTTTTCACGTGTTTCATTCCATCGATTGTTTTTCTCCGCAATGTCGATTTGAGCCTCCAAGCGATTTTTGAAAAAGAAGGTCCACCAATCTTCTTCAAATGTATTGAGCTGTGGTAAACTGCCTAGATAATTGTCCTTGCGAAAACCAAACTGGGGAGCAGTCGAACGATGGATCTTTACTAGGTCTTTTGCCAGTTCTCGAGGATCACCTTTCCCTGGTTCGATCCATTCCATCAATAGATAGGCACCTTCATTTGTTTCGCCTAACATATAAGTTTCAGGTACACGTACATGTGGTGCAAGTTCTTTCAGACCATCCACTTCTGCTTCAAAAAAGCGTTTGGTCACATGAGGATGGATTTTTAGAAAATAGGATTTTTGCTGTTCTTCAATTCGATAGTTTTGATTCACATCTCCCCCAGTAATCGGTATCACCTTACCACTTAAACGAATCTCTGTTAACACTTCTTGGATATCCATTTTCACTCCTCCTTGCTATTTCACAAGATCGATCATTCATCGATCAAGTACACCCGCAACAACTCCTATATCATTTTAAAGTATAACACAGGTATTTATAAAATCCTGAAATCAAGAGATAAACAAAAAAAGACACAGAAAACTACAAAGTTTTCTGCATCTATTTTGATTTGTTCTTAAGCTAATGCCCCCATTGGGTCCCAAGGAGCTAATAAAATTGGTTCAGCATTAAATGCGGCCAGTTGTTCTTCCGTCAATAAATCTTTGCGGACAACAATTTGATACGTATATTCATCCATCCACTCATCACTCATCACAAAGAACCCTTTATCTCCTACTTTTTCTCCCCAGCTGTTTTCGACTTTCCATTTCGTTGATTTCCCATCAACTAAATCGACACCAGTCAGGACCATCGCGTGAGTCATCAAGCTTTCGCCATGATCTAAACGTTCTGCTTTCGTCATAGAAAAATCTAAATCGAATAATTCATCCATCTCATAAACATCTGTTGCCATGATGCCACTATCTCTTGTAGAAGATTGACCAACGTCACAACCAAACCACACAGATTCTCCTTGTTCCAGTTGAGCGATTGCTAAATTTTTAAAAGTAGTCATATCGACATTAAGGTATTTGACTTCTTTTCCTCCGACAACATTCCCTAACATTTCAACTGTATAAGAGCGATCATACGGTTTGTCTGCGGTCGGTGCATTGATGATACTTACATAATCATCTAAATTCACACCAATATATTTATCGTAAAACATTTGTGGAGTCAATTGTTGATCGATATGGTAATTTTTTTCTTCATCTCGGTATTCAAAATCAAATTCAGTTGGCGGAGTGCCTAAAGAGGTTGTTAGAAATTGATAGATCCCAGCTAACATCTTTTCTTTTTCTACTTGGATCTCTTCATTTGTTTTTCCTTCAGCCACTAATTGACGTAATTTGACAGCATCTTTACGCAATAATTTATTCAAGTAGTTATTCAAATCACGAGAATTTGAACTATTCGCGCTTTCTGGCATCACTGATTTTGGTACGACACCATATTTTTGGAATAATGATACGATCATATCCCATTGTCCACCATCTTGTTGGGGAACAGCCAGTAAAAAAGCGACTTTACGACTGTCTAATGCTTCATTGCCAGTTGCAAGAATATT
>NZ_JBIOSS010000001.1:502500-755000 GCF_051714905.1 Enterococcus sp. AZ084 | reverse complement strand
CCGTAATATTCCTTAGAAAGGAGGTGATCCAGCCGCACCTTCCGATACGGCTACCTTGTTACGACTTCACCCCAATCATCTATCCCACCTTAGGCGGCTGGCTCCAAAAAGGTTACCTCACCGACTTCGGGTGTTACAAACTCTCGTGGTGTGACGGGCGGTGTGTACAAGGCCCGGGAACGTATTCACCGCGGCGTGCTGATCCGCGATTACTAGCGATTCCGGCTTCATGTAGGCGAGTTGCAGCCTACAATCCGAACTGAGAGAAGCTTTAAGAGATTAGCTTAGCCTCGCGACTTCGCGACTCGTTGTACTTCCCATTGTAGCACGTGTGTAGCCCAGGTCATAAGGGGCATGATGATTTGACGTCATCCCCACCTTCCTCCGGTTTGTCACCGGCAGTCTTGCTAGAGTGCCCAACTAAATGATGGCAACTAACAATAAGGGTTGCGCTCGTTGCGGGACTTAACCCAACATCTCACGACACGAGCTGACGACAACCATGCACCACCTGTCACTTTGCCCCCGAAGGGGAAGCTCTATCTCTAGAGTGGTCAAAGGATGTCAAGACCTGGTAAGGTTCTTCGCGTTGCTTCGAATTAAACCACATGCTCCACCGCTTGTGCGGGCCCCCGTCAATTCCTTTGAGTTTCAACCTTGCGGTCGTACTCCCCAGGCGGAGTGCTTAATGCGTTAGCTGCAGCACTGAAGGGCGGAAACCCTCCAACACTTAGCACTCATCGTTTACGGCGTGGACTACCAGGGTATCTAATCCTGTTTGCTCCCCACGCTTTCGAGCCTCAGCGTCAGTTACAGACCAGAGAGCCGCCTTCGCCACTGGTGTTCCTCCATATATCTACGCATTTCACCGCTACACATGGAATTCCACTCTCCTCTTCTGCACTCAAGTCTCCCAGTTTCCAATGACCCTCCCCGGTTGAGCCGGGGGCTTTCACATCAGACTTAAGAAACCGCCTGCGCTCGCTTTACGCCCAATAAATCCGGACAACGCTTGCCACCTACGTATTACCGCGGCTGCTGGCACGTAGTTAGCCGTGGCTTTCTGGTTAGATACCGTCAAGGGGTGAACAGTTACTCTCACCCTTGTTCTTCTCTAACAACAGAGTTTTACGATCCGAAAACCTTCTTCACTCACGCGGCGTTGCTCGGTCAGACTTTCGTCCATTGCCGAAGATTCCCTACTGCTGCCTCCCGTAGGAGTTTGGGCCGTGTCTCAGTCCCAATGTGGCCGATCACCCTCTCAGGTCGGCTATGCATCGTGGCCTTGGTGAGCCGTTACCTCACCAACTAGCTAATGCACCGCGGGTCCATCCATCAGCGGCACCGTAAAGCGCCTTTCAAAACGAAACCATGCGGTTTCGATTGTTATACGGTATTAGCACCTGTTTCCAAGTGTTATCCCCTTCTGATGGGCAGGTTACCCACGTGTTACTCACCCGTTCGCCACTCCTCTTTTCCCGGTGGAGCAAGCTCCGGTGGGAAAAGAAGCGTTCGACTTGCATGTATTAGGCACGCCGCCAGCGTTCGTCCTGAGCCAGGATCAAACTCTCATAAATAAAAGTTAGAACAATCTTGCGATTGTTAAGCTCAATTTGTTTGCTAGCATATTGCTTGCTTGTTAAAAATGTTTGTTGTCTTGAATTGAATCAAGACGCCCTACACATTTGGTTTGTCTTACTTTGTTCAGTTTTCAAAGGTCTACGTGATAATCGAAACACAACTGTCTCAACTTATCATTTGTGATTGCCGTAGCAACTTTTATATCTTAGCAAACTCTCGAATGATTGTCAACTATTTTTTAAAAGTTTTTTGAACTCGTTTTTCACGAGGTCGTTTTAGCAACTCACTTATCATAACTCGTCGCATGTTATTTGTCAACACTTTATTTCGCTTTGAATTCTTACATACAAACGTCTCACAAAGCGCTGAAATAATTCAACTTCGTTATATTAACATGGTTTCATCCAGCGGTCAATAGTTTTTTCGATGTTTTTCTGAATATTTTCAAAAGAACTTTTTTTCGAATCAACGTTTTCTAATTTACCATGCTACACACCTAGCGTCAATACTTATTTTTAAGTAAAAAAAGACAAGGCTTCCAATCATTTTATGATCATTCGGATTATACATGTATTTAAGTGCTTTTTTTATAAAATAGGTAAAAAATCAATTGAATCCTGAACATTCTCTTCTACTTTTCTTTTAAGATAGACAAAAAAAAGAAGTTTGAAAGATATTCAAACTTCTCTGAAAGTCCTGCTTGGTTCCAAAAAATGATCTCCTATTTTATTCGTTGATTCTCAAGTAGTCAACGATACACCTGCGAACGGTATTCATTTCTCTTTGGTAGAGGTACTTGAATCAATTTAAAAAATCGGTACACCATCTACTTCATAAATCCCTAGTACCGTACGCATTTGTCCTGGATCTTCCCAATGATAACCTTCGCCTAACTGTTCTTGTTGATTTTTTTGTTCCGTTTCAAAAACAAAAAGTGGAACATTTTCTTGATTGATATGGGTATTCGTCAACTCCATCAAGTTGATTTTACTCACATCAATATGAACGATTTCTTTTAAGAAACTAAGTATGTTTGCTAAACCAGTCTTATCATTTGAGTGGTCTGCGCATGCGAACTCTAATTTATTCTCTCTTGAATGAACTAAAAATTTTTTAGATCCATCCTCCAAATGCAACATAATTGTACCAGCGACTCTTTTGTTTGCCAAAATTTCCACCTCGATCAACTTGTTTATGGCTTACAAGAGAATTTTAGCATATTTTCAGAAAAAATACACTTTTATTTCCTTGATTCTTTTTTATCTAATTGGATCAACGCTTCCTTGATCCATATAGGTAACTGTTTTTCAATCGTTGCAAACCCGATTTTTTTATTTTTATTAGTGAAGTATCGTTTTCTTCGGTATGGGATCGATGGTACTTTCTTTTCTAAGGTACGTAACGACAGACTGATTTTATTCGAATACTCATCAATATCAATGATTTGTACAGTCACCGGTTGCCCCACCTTCAATAATGTATGAATACTTTTCGTATAACCAGATTGCACTTCTGATACGTGGATCAACCCTTGTGTCTCTTCATCTAATGAAACGAACGCTCCATATGGTTGTATTCCAGTAATTTTCCCTTTGATTATTTCGCCTATTCTATAAGTCATATACTTCCCTCTCTTCGCATTTATCATTATACTGTAAATATTAAAAAAAAAGAAGTTCTGTTCTTGCATCTAGATATGGAGGTCTTATAGATGGAACAATTTGATGAAATAGTTTCAAGACTAAACACAGATAGCGTAAAATGGGATGCCATCTCACAAACTTATCATAGGAATGATCTTTTACCTTTATGGGTAGCGGATATGGATTTTCTTGCCCCTCAAGGAGTAACAACCGCTTTTCAAAACTATCTGCAAAAAGGCATTTTTGGTTATTCGATCGTACCGGACGGTCTCTACCGATCAGTGATTGATTGGGAAGAAAGGCGCCATCATGTGACTCTAACTAAAGACCACATTCTTTTCACTAGTGGAGTCTTAGCTAGTCTCTCCTTGGCGATTCAAGCATTTACAGCTCCAGGTGATGCAGTGTTGATTCATGATCCAGTTTATCCGCCATTTGGTGCAATTGTTGAAAATAATGAGCGTCAATTGATTCGCAGTCCTTTAAATAAAACAGCCGATCATTTTGAAATGGACTTTCAAGATATGGAAGAAAAAATCGTCTCAAACAAGATAAAAGCAATGATTCTATGTAACCCGCATAATCCAGGTGGTCGTGTTTGGACTAAAAAAGAGCTCAAACAGTTAAGTGAACTCTGCTTAACATACGACGTCTTCTTATTTAGTGATGAGATCCATCAAGATATCGTCTTTTCCGGACATGGATTCACCTCGATGCAAACAATTGATCCTGCCCTTTCTCGATTATTGATCACATTCACTTCAGCAACTAAGACATTTAATCTAGCTGCAATAAAAAATTCAATGGTTTTCATCAAAGATCATGATTTAAAAAGTCGCTTTACGAAACAATTAGAAAAAAATCAACATCAAGGAATCAATACTTTCGGACTCTTAGGCACTCAAGCTGCTTACGAAACTGGTGAGGAATGGTTAAATGAGTTATTAGTTTATCTGGAAGAAAATGTCCAAGAAGTCATTACCTTCTTTACTAAGCATCTCCCTGATGTCAAAGTGATGAAGCCAGAAGGAACGTACCTTATATGGCTTGATTTTTCTGCCTATACGGACGATGACCGACTACTTGAAAAGAAGTTGATTGAAAAAGGCAGAGTCGTCTTGAATCCTGGGATCAGTTTTGGACCAAGTGGTCATTGCCATATGCGTTTGAATGTCGCTTGTCCAAGATCAGTATTAAAAGAAGGGCTTTTACGTATCCAACGTGCTTTAAGTTAGAAAACGAAAGAAGTCATTGGACAAAAAATGTTAGTCTTCCCTACTTTGTTACCACCCCAACCAAAAAAGCACCGAACAGCAAAAGTATTTTCTGCTTTTGCTGTTCGGTGTTTTTTTTTTTGAGCTTGGTATGTTTAAAATTTTACTTTATTCAGAAATCTCAATCGTTTCGATCACTACATCATGTACTGGACGATCTTGTGGTCCACGTTGCGCATTTGCGATATCATCGACTGTATCCATTCCTTCAAGTACATGGCCAAACACTGTATGACGGAAATCAAGCCATGGTGTTCCACCATTTTTATACGCTTCAATGATTTCTTTAGGGAAACCTGCTCCTTCTAATTGACTAAGCATGTTTTCTGGCACATTTGTGTTGTTGACGATAAAGAATTGGCTGCCATTTGTATTTGGACCAGAGTTAGCCATTGATAGTGCGCCACGTAGATTGAACAATTCGCGGCTGAACTCATCTTCAAAACTTTCGCCGTAAATGCTTTCGCCTCCCATACCTGTACCGGTTGGGTCGCCTCCTTGAATCATGAAATCAGGGATCACACGATGAAAAATCACGCCATCATAGTACCCTTTTTTTGCTAATTCAACAAAGTTTTGGACTGTTTTAGGTGCTAACTCAGGAAATAGTTTTACTGTAATATCTCCGCGGTTCGTTTTTATAAGAGCTTTAGGCCCCTTTTCATTCATAAGATCAAGTTGTGGAAATGCCATTTTTTCTTCCTCCTAAAAAATTCTGTCTTCCTGTGTAATCATAACATATTCTATTGATATACGGTAAAGATGAGCCACAAGAAAATCAAAAAAACGATGTTGTAGAATGCAAAGACGAATAAATACTTTTTTCTCCATTCCGGATATTGCTTGATGACTAATTTGTAAGAGATCAAACTTGCCATTGAAGCAATCAATGTCCCTAATCCTCCCAAGTTCGTCCCAATGATCAAACCCTTGATATTTTCTGTATAACTTGATAACAGGAGCGCCGCAGGAACATTACTAATCAATTGACTGGCAAAAATGCTTGCACTGACTTCATGATGCGCCACACTTTTTTCAAAAAAGGCTCGGACAACATCTACTTGTTTGATATTCCCGATGAATATAAAAAGAAAAACAAACGTAAATAATAAGGAGTAATCGATATGTTTAAAGAGTCGGCGATCATTGCCTAGGATACTGACACTCACTAAGACTAATACGACATAATGAGGGATGATGCCACTTACAGCTAGAAGACATATTAAAAATAGACCAAAATAAAAAATGAGTTGTTTTCGCTTTAACATTATCTCTTCTGTATTCGCCAAATCGATGGTATTATTCTTGATTCTCCCATAGATCAACACCACCAATAATATGGCAGCAGCCAGTGTATAGGGAAGCATCAACCGTAAAAATTCGAACAGTTGTAAGTGTGATTGTGCGAATAAATAAAGATTTTGTGGATTACCGATCGGAGTGAACATACTTCCTAGATTACCCGCAATCGTCATCAAAGTTATGACGAGAGGAATCAATGTTCGCATGCCGATCCTTTCTACTATCAATAGACCAAATGGTACAAAAATGATTAATGCCACATCATTCGTAATCAGCATACTACTGATAAACGTGAGAAACACTAAAATCAAAATAATCCCTCTCGTATTTTTTGTCTGGGTGATCAAATAATTGCCTAGATAATCGAAAAACTGTTGTTGCCGTATCCCTTCTACAATCAACATCAAACAAAAAAGAAGAATCAATGTGTGAAAATCGATATAAGAAAAATAATTGAAGTTTGGCGGGATGATGAACATGGTACCTATTGCTAAAAGAAAAGACAGCGTCAATACTCCGTCTTCTTTTGCATTGCTTGTTATTCTTTTAATCATAAAATTCTACCTCTTAGATTCAAACACTTCGTACTAGTAAAATAACTCTTTTTAGCTAATATTGAAAGTAAATAAACTATCTGTTAGATCACTCCTTATATTTTAGTGACTGCTCGTTCCATAATTAAACTATTTGAGAAGAATTCTCAATTAAATTCTGTTATAGTGTCACCAAGGGAGGAATTTCAAATGGAAATTTACGATATTACAATTATTGGTGCAGGGCCGGTTGGCATGTTTGCAGCTTTTTATGCTGGTATGCGCCAAGCGAAAACCAATATTATTGATAGTTTGCCTCAACTTGGTGGACAGTTAACTACCTTATACCCTGAAAAATATATTTATGACATTCCTGGTTATCCAGCAATCAAAGCGGTTGATCTTGTTAATAATTTAAAGAAACAATTAACCACTTTTAATCATACATTTCATTTAAATGAAGAAGTTCTCTCACTTTCCCGAGAAGATGAGATCATCGAGATCACTACTACGAAAGGTATCCATTATTCAAAAGCTGTGATCCTGACGCTAGGAAGTGGTTCTTTCCAACCAAGAAAGCTGAATTTAGAACATGCTGACCGATACGAAAACCATGGGTTAGATTATTTCGTGAACGACTTGATGAAATATGCAGGAAAGAAAGTTGCCATTGCTGGTGGTGGGGATTCAGCAATCGACTGGGCACTGATGCTTGAACCTATTGCGAGTGAAGTTTATTTGATTCATCGTCGAGAGGCATTTAGGGCTCATGAACATAGCGTCAATCAGTTGAATCAATCCTCTGTAAATGTATTAACACCTTATTTGATTGAGCGTTTAGCTGGTTCAAATGGAGAGTTGTCAGACATTCGTCTAAAAAAAGCTAAGACGGATGAAACGATTGATCTCATGGTTGATTCATTGATCGTCAATTATGGGTTCACTTCTAACTTAGAGCATCTGTCTTCATGGGGACTTGAAAGTTCCAGAAATGCAATCACCGTCCACTCTGATATGTCAACTTCAATTCCTGGTGTGTATGCTGCTGGCGACATTTGTAGCTATGAAGGAAAAGTGAAATTGATTGCCACAGGATTTGGAGAGGCTCCGACTGCTGTCAATAATGCGTTGCATTTCATCAATCCGAAGGAACGTACGCAACCTGGTCACAGTACAAGTCTTTATGATAAAACGTTTGGACCAAAATAACTTAGCTGCTTTTTTATAAAAGAAATGATTCTTGCTTTTTGTACGTACTACGTTACCATTATAGATAGAAAGAAGAGACGGAGGAATCAAAAATGGTCATAAAAACAGAAACCTTAGAAGAAAAAGCGCGAGATCTCCTAAAAGAACGTGGCGTAACGATCGAGGATATCGCTGAATTAGTCATGTTTTTACAAAAAGACTATATCTCAGATTTAAGCTTGGAGGATTGTGCGGAAAGTATTAACGCAGTCTTGACAAAGCGTGAAGTCCATAACGCGATCATTACTGGCATCCAATTAGATATCCTGGCAGAACAAAAACAATTGATGAGCCCTCTTCAGCATATCATTGAAGATGATGAAGGATTATACGGAATAGATGAAATTTTAGCCTTGTCGATCGTCAATGTTTATGGAACGATTGGTTTTACCAATTATGGCTATATCGATAAAGTAAAACCTGGGATCTTGAAAAAGTTAAATAGTCACGATGGCAAAAATGTCCATACATTTTTAGATGATATCGTGGGAGCAATTGCCGCTTCTGCCGCAAGCCGTTTAGCCCACCAAGAACCGGAAAAACGGAGCCGTTTGACACAATAATCAAATAAAAATAAAAAATCATCCATAAAAATCGCAAAAGGATTTTTATGGATGATTTTTTGCTATATCCGAAAAAGCAATCAACGTGCTACACAAAAGTGATTGTTTAATTGTTCCCCTTTTTCAATTCTCTTTTGCCAACAAGAACCATCAAAGCGAAAAATAATTCGATAAGCACAAAAAACAGAATGAAACAATGCATGAAGTATTGCTCAGGTAACACATTGATGATTGGATCAGTCTGAGGATCAAACAACCAGTCATCATTATTGAAAAATGTTTCGTGAAAAAGAATAAAAAAACGATCAAAACCAATCAACATGAAAAAGCCAAAAACAAATGGTAGGATCATGCCGATTTGGAATGGGCGGATTAGTCGCCACAAACGCTGATTTTTTTTCAACTGGCGAAGGAACAAGCCACTTGGGATCAATGTAAGTAACAACACCGCATAATTGAGCATGAATAATAACTTGACTTCATAAAAATGATGTAAGCCACTCGCTGACATTGGAAAGTCGGGAAGTGCCAACACTTGCTCAAAAGGATTATTCAGATACCTCATCAGTTGATCATAATTTTGGAGTAATGTTGGCTGATCCACGGTAGTGTAATCCAAGATGCCTAGATGTCCGATATCAAATACATAAAGTGGACGAAAATTGATCGTTATTGCAATTGCTAAAGTGAGCAACGTCAGGAACAAACTAACCATCCCCGCATATTCCACCCATTGCCATCGTTTATTTTTCATTGTTTTAGAAACTCCATTCATCTAACGATTGCAAAACGAAGGTAGCTGGTGTTGGTAGATCTGGAATGTCTTCTTCTTTGGTAAAACCTGATAACACAAGCAGTGTGTCGATCCCATTACGAATCCCTGCTTGGATGTCAGTTTCATAATTGTCCCCTACCATGATGACTTCTTCTTTCTCCAATCCTAAAAGTTCCACTGCTTTATCCATAATGATTGCTTCTGGCTTACCAATATAGACCGGTGTGGTTTGTGTCGCTGTCTCTACAAAAGAAACAACCGAGCCAGCTCCAGGTAATAATCCTCTTTCTGTAGGGATATTTTTATCAGGATTTGTACCGATGAACGTTGCTCCTTTTTGGATTGCTAAGGTTGCGGTCACCACTTTTTCGTAAGTTAAGTGATTGTCTAAACCTACTACGACATAGTCCGGGTGTTTTTCTTCCCATACAAATCCTGCTTCCAAGATCAAATCTGTCAAGCCAGCTTCACCGATCACATACACTTTATTTCCTTTAGCGTCTGATTTCATGAAATCAATGGTCGCTAGAGATGCTGTATAGATCGTTTCTGGTGAGACATGGATATCAAACTCAGTGGCTAAACGTTGTGCCACTGTTCCCGGTGTTTTTGTCGTATTGTTGGTTACAAATAAAAAGGGCGTCCCATTTTCCTGTAACTGTTCGACGAATCGTTTTCCTGCCGGTATCGGCTCCGTTCCACGATAGATCGTTCCGTCTAAATCGATCAAATAGCCTTTATAATTCATAGGATCATTCTTCCCTTTGTCTAATAGTAAAATTCTTTTTAGAAGTTGATTTTGTTGGGCGTTCTGATGTTTTTTCAGTTCCCTTTGGTGTTGCCTTAGTAGTTGCCGGTTTACGATTTTTGATCACAGGTTGTTTGCGTACCGATTCAACGGGCGCTTTTTTTTCATCGATATGCGCTTGATTGTTGCGATTCGAATTTTTTTTCTTTTTACGTCGTTGGGTATTTTTTTCTTTTTTTCCACCAATACGTTCAATGACAAAATATGCACAGCCAAAATTACAATATTCGTATAAATAGTCTTCTAATGCATCAATTCGCTGATCTGGGTGAGCACGTCGATTCGTGGCATCAAAAAAGCCTTTCAAACGTAGCTGTTCGTAACCCCAGTCACCTACGATGTAATCGTATCTGGAAAGCACTTCGCTATATCTCTCACCAAGCTTCTCAGCATTGAAACCTTCCCGGTAATCCGTTACGATACGATAAGGTCTATCACCAATCAAAAGATTCGTTTCATCTGTCAATGTGACGATTTCTCCTTTGACTTTCTCTGGCTTCGTTTCCTCGATTATTTCTTCTAAAACTGCCGTCACTTCTTCGGTCACTGTTTGTTCTTGTGAGCGATCGACCGTTTCTTGACTCTCTTTTTTGTCACTGTTGTGTTGTTTATTTTGTTTCGTCGACATGCTTTCACCACCTATTTCTCTATTATACCTTCTTTTTCATTGGTTGGGTAGTGAGCATTTAAGTAGTCTCCCACTACTGTGCGAATAAATTCGGGAAATAAAAAATCGACCTGTCCGACAATTTCGATGGTTGGGAAAAACGGAACAAACATCAGATGGTCGACCGTAGTAACGGTATAATTCTTTTCCTCTTCGATTGGTTGTTTTTGCCACAGAACTTCTCGATTGACCGCATCATACGTGATCCCACTATAGAAAATCTCACCGAATATCTGACCACGAAACCCCATTCCCCTGATAGGAAAATTCCGTAAAAAGAGGCGACTTTTTTCGATTTCCAACACTAAGCGAATCATATCTGACCCTTTCAGCGTGACGTTGATCAAATGCATCGGATGTGGCAGTGCACTATGGAGTTGATCTTGATCCACCAGCCCTTTAGGTACGCTATTCAAAAAAAGACCACTATTCAGAAATGATGCTTCTGTGTTCCCTCTTTCTTTTACCGCTTCTAAAGCAATTTGGATAAAGGAATGTTCATCAAATAAATCAAGTGATAAGTCAAATGGCAGATCAGCCACTTTCTTTTGCGCTAAAAGATGATGTCCTTGTTCAAGGTAACCAGTGATTTCTTTCTCATCCTCAACAAAGGCAGTCATTGTCTCTGTCGGAATCGCTTTGGCGTAGTGTCCGACGATTTTTTTATTTTCCAATGAAAGATGTACTTCCCCTACATATTGCCCAAATTTTCCGGCAGCGGCTAATTGTACCTCATTCACGACTTTCCCATCAATAAAAAGATGATGGGTATGTGATCCTAAAATCACATCGATTGCAGGGATTTCTTTTGCAATCTGTAAATCATCTTGAATGCCTAAATGACTCATTAAAACAAGGACGTCTACCTGTGGACGTAATTGCTCAACTAACTCTGGCAACAGATCATAAGGTTGACGGATATCCCAGCCATTTGGATTATACGTCAAAGGGAATGGTGCAGTAAAAGCAATTAACCCAACTTTTGTTCGTTGCTTTGTTTCGATGATTTTATATGGCTTTGTCCATACTGGTGGTTGCAAAGTATTTTTATCGAATAAGTTGCTCAGTAGCACATCAAAATTCGCGTGATCATATAAATGATTCAACTCATTCTTGGAATTACCTACACCTTCATTATTCCCTATAGTTGCTGCATCATAGCCGATTTGATTCATTAGTTCAACATTGGCATGGCCATTCGTTGCTTCTGACAAAGGATGCCAACGATCAACAAAATCCCCAAGATCGACCGTGAGAGTTGTCGTATTATTTTTTTTCTCATTTTCACGCTTTTTTTGCTCAAGGAATCTTCTGATCCGTGGCCAGTTTTCAAGATGAGAATGTAAGTCATTCGTGTGTAAAAGAACGATTTCTTCCACTGTTAGTTCCACCTCACTTTTTTTCATCATACCATAGGGTTCCCCTTTGTTCACATGGAAAGTTTTTGCACAAAAAAAGGTACTTAGACTTTTTTACAAAATCTAAGTACCTTAAACTTGCCTCTAATAAAAAAAGCCCTTTAGGCTTAATAAATCCAATCAATCAGACACATGGCGGCACCTGCTTAGTGCTGCTTCCTTCCGGATCTGACACGCTTCACAAGCCCACCATTGTCCTAGCCTTTCGGCAAGGAATAGTATACCGCATTTTATTATCCTTGGCTAGTCCTTTTTTAATTTCTTTTTCTTTGCTCGCAAATTTCTAAAAAACACAGATAAAAGTTCACCACATTCTTCTTCTAATATCCCGCCCTCCACCTCGGCCTGATGGTTAAAACGTTCATCCTCAAGTAAATTCATCAATGTCCCTGCGGTTCCTCCTTTTGGATCATAGGCACCAAAGTAAACTTCTTTTACGCGAGAAAGAATCATGGCACCGCTACACATTGGACACGGTTCTAACGTGACATATAATTGTGTTTCTTCTAAACGCCAACTTCCGATGGCCTTGCATGCTTCTTGGATCGCAATCATCTCAGCATGTGTTGTTGCATTTTGTGTTGTTTCCCTCAAATTGTGTCCACGCCCAATAATCTGTCCTTGGTGAACCACGATGGCGCCGATTGGTACTTCTGCTAACGCTTCTGCTTTTTTGGCTTCTTCAATAGCCACACGCATCCATTCTTCTTTTATTCGCTGTTGTTCTGTTTCTTCCACTTGTATTCCTACCTTTTTTAGATTTACTTATCTTCTCTATCAAACATAGTATAACTGGCTTTTTAGTGAAGTACAAAGAGTTTTTCCTTATCACCATGTCCTATGGTAAACTAGGGGATGAGGTGAAGTAAATGAACACAGAAAAGTTACTTGGATTATACCCAAATGCACAAAAAAAGAATGCTCCTTCTTCTGATGATCGAATTCTTTCACTGGTTGTAGAAGATTACTTCTTGTGGATCGATAAAAGTTCCTTGTCCGTTCAAGAAGAAAAACTTTTGAAAGCGTTATTCCAGAAAACAAACACCTTAGACAGCCATCCTTGGTATAAATATTTATTTGAGGAAAAGGTATATGTATGTGAAGAAAGCTGCCGAATCATTCAGTTACATTTTGAAAAGAGATCAGATTTCTTACAAAAAGAATGGCGAGAAACAATTTCCGGATTATTTCCCGAAGCTCTTGATTTTTTTCTTTACACAGAGACAGATGCGTTGATCATCGAAAGAAAGCATGCCAATTATTTGAATACGGCAGATCTTAAAGGCATCTTTTTATCTCTTGATGTCGATTTTGATATGACGACACAAGCCTTTGTCGGTTCATTTCATTCAGCTGGACAAAATCTAACCGCTATGTTCAATGAAGAACGAAAAATTTTCCTGAATAAACGAACACACATACAAGTAGCCGACCAAACGACTTCCATACAAGAAATTGCCCTATATTATTATACAAAAGAATTAGTTACATCCAGTCAGCTAACAAATGAATATCAAGAAATAATCCGTAGTTTTAAAATGGAAGACATCATTATCGAACTGTGGAAAAATTTCGGGAATATCAGTTCAGCGGCTAAACAACTTTTCATGCATCGAAACACTCTCCAATATCGGATCGAAAAGTTTGACGAACAAACAGGCTTCAATTTAAAAAAAGCAGATGACTTACTCTTTTGTTATCTCCTTTTGTTACACATATAAAAAAGGAACAAGCAGCAATAAACATCGCCTCGCTTGTTCCTTTTTTCGATCAATTCAAAGAGAATCGTTTTTAGATCATTTTCTCAACAAGTGACATCAGACGACCTTTTGCATCTTCTGTTGAGTCTTTGATAGAGTCACCGTAGACAGAAATTTTCTTTTTGCCAGATTTAATCTTTGCTAGCATGCCCATCAATGAATCTAAATCGCTATCTGATAAATGGTCGACGACATCTAATAACTTTTCATTCCCATCAAATTTGTCATACACGAATTTTTTTACTTTTGTTCGGTTACTTAGATGATGGATTTTTTCGATCACTTTGCCAGAAACAACTACAGCTGTTGCCACACTTGCTGCTGCTGCGACACTTAATCCAATCGTTACTTTTGTTGATGTTTTCATAATTATCAGCTCCTTTTTATCTACTACAATCATATCACAGTCAAATAGATAAGCGAACTAATTGCTATGAGCCCTGCCCGATGAATAGCAAAAAAATTTACAAAAAGCACATACTGTCTTGTTTTATTATTTGCTTTTGTACGACGCCTCATTTGGCATTTTCGGTTTCAAGCAACCTTAGTTTGATGCGTAAAAAAAGCACCTCCTTTTTGGAGATGCTTCACACGAACAACTAATGTAAATCATCCATACTAAGAAATGTAAGGTCAATTAACCGGAACGTATTGGATATTTGTTAGCATTTCAGGCAAATCATCTTCTAATTCTGCTAACTTATTCCAAATCAATGTCATTGTCTCAAAAAATTCCTTTGATGATTTATCTGAATTTAAACTTCCTAGTGCGTTCAGCCAAAGAAGTTCTAATAAATATGCTTCTTTGATTCCCGTATGTTCTCTGACAAATTCTGAGAACGTTCGTTTGAACAACGAGGCCATGTCTAATTCGGATTTGATAACTACTCCTCTAATACTCTCATGAATCGAGAAAAACTCCTTCAATAAATGAACGACACTGAAAAAATCGTCAATAACGTATTCAGCTAAATATCGATCAAAACATATCGTGATCTCTTCGATAATTTTTTCTTTTAGTATACGGATTGATTTAAAATGTGCATAAATCGGGTAAGTAGAACATCCACAAAAAGATGCTAAACTTCTCGCTGTGATTGTCGATAACCCATTTTCTTCAGCATATACCATACTCTTAAATAGTAAATATTCTTTACTAAAGTTCGTCACTCTTCCCACGAAACCATCCATCCTTTCCGATTATCTTATTCATATCCGGCAATGATTCTTTCTTTAATTTCCCCTTACTATCCAGCTCATCATCTAGTAGGAAAAACTTATGTAAACCATGAAGAAACAAGTTTTGATAAAAAAAAACGATAATAACATATTTCGGGGGTTAAAATATGTCTCTTTGTAATAGAAGCTTGATTTATCTGATGCCTCGTCATAAATAAGTTTTTAAAAATAACAATATACTCAATTAAATAACAATACATTCCCTCAACCGAGTTTATTTAATTGATTCCAACTTGACAAAATAAGCAAAGAAATAAACAATAGAATAGATAACTAATTATTATTTCTTAAAATAACAAGTTATATAATCAAATTCTATTACTATGTGAGAATATCATACATTGAAAACACTTTCCACTCACATTTTATGTCACTACTAGTACACTAATTGTCAGAAAGGAGTTCAACATGTTAATCGATGCAAAAAAGAAAGAGTTATTAGTCCTCTATACGATCACTCAAAAAAGTCAATGTACGTTGAAAGAGCTTGCGGATGAACTGATCATCCCTAAACGGACAATCAAAGAATTGATTCGAAAGTTGAATACTACGATTGAACAGCAATTGAGCATTCCTGCTTTTATTTTCTCTACACACAAAGGAGAAATAACTATATCCGATGAGTACCAAGAAATAAAAATGATGATTTATCACAAACTCAAACTTTTTTATTTAAGAGAATCCAATCGTTTCAACTACTTATTACTTATGGTCAATTATCCCAAAGCGAATGTTCCAAAAAAATATTTATTGGAGCAATTGTACATATCCCACTCTTACTTAGAAAAATTAACACACCAATTGAATGAAACACTTCAAGATTTCGAAATCGAGATCGTTTCATCGCAAGGCTGTTATTTGTTCAAAGGAAACGAATTATTTATCCGACTCTATCTGTTTTTTATTCTATCTGATGCTTTTCAAGGGTTGGAATGGCCTTTTGATAAATTCAAATTGAGTCAACTAAAAAGAGAGCGGCGATTATCCAAAAAATTGCTCGTTTCAAAGCATTCACTGAAGTATCAAGAAAATCTGTATTTGTTGATTGCTATTTTTACGCTTCGTACGCAACAATCGTCGTTGATCACATCTGAATCTAATGAGGTTTATGCTATTTTAGAATTGCTACAACAAATACAAGATGTTTCTGGGAGTTATAAACATCATTTATTTAAACTTTTACCACATGAAGCAGCTATTGATGAACTCTTGCATTTTAATTTCCTGATCTATTGTTTTTTTCCTAATCTCATTTCAAGTCAGCAAAAAAGTTTGATTGGTTACACTTTGACGAATAAACGTAATCGCCTTTGTATCCAAATCACCTTACTGACAAAAGAGCTAGCTCAAGCCTTTCCAGTGATTTCTTCATCTGAAAAAAGGTTTTTCTATAATTACTATCTGATGCTTTCATTGGTTTCTATTTTAATGTTAGGAAATACGACACCCTTTTTCTACTCGTTGCATTTTCCTAAATCAGCACTTGAAGTGGATGAATCGAATGAACAAATACAACTAATCAAGCACATCATCTCTGAAGTTTTTCATGACCACCCCAAAAAAAGCTTGATTATTTATTATTTGAGTAGCTTGATCTACAACCTTTTACAGTCTGAAACAAATGAAAAATTATTGATCTATGTACAGATGAATAAAACACTGACAGGAAATTATCATATACAAAATCGATTACGACAAGTATTTGACGAGAAAATGATTCGCTTGACAGAAAATCCAGAACAAGCCGATTTGATCGTCACTGATTGGTTCGATAAATTTCATCAAACGAGTAAAATTTTTTACCTTGATCCTAGTAAAGAAAAAGATTTGTGGGTAGATCTAGTCACAAAGATCCAACAACTTTATGTCAATAAAATGATTTGATTCAAAGAAAAAATAGGAGAAGCCAGCGTTACTCTACTGACTGGTCTGTAAAGTAATACCGATTTTCCTAAAATAAAAAAAGTGAGTGGATCAGTCTAAATGACTGTCCCTCACTTTTATTGGCTTGTCCTAGTCTCGACGATTACCACCAAAGATCAAAATCAAACGTAGTAATTGTAAGAATGTAGATAGCGCCGCAGCAACATAGGTCAAGGCAGCCGCAAATAGCACATGTTTCGCCATCGGCACCTCTTCTTCTGTCAGTAAGCCACCTTCACTTAAAATTTGGATCGCTCGTCTTGACGCATTGAATTCTACTGGTAGCGTAACAAGTTGAAACAATAGTGCCAATGAAAAAGCGAAGATACCAATATTGATCAACGTCGTATTCCAACTAAATAATACACCTACCATGATCAATGGGAACGAAATCATTGAGCCAAAATTTGCGACAGGCACTAATGAAGCTCTGATTTTCAACGGAGCATAGCCAACGGCATCTTGCACTGCATGACCGCATTCATGGGCAGCGACTCCAATTGCAGCAACTGATGTAGATTGTGCTGTAGCTTGCGATAAGCTTAACATCTTGTTCCCTGAATTATAATTGTCCGTCAAATCACCGGCGATTTGTTGGACGCCAACGTTATTGATTTTCTGACTTTGTAAAATGAACTGGGCGGCTTGTGTACCAGTCACATTATTTTTGCTTCTGATTTTGTCGTATTTACGAAAAGTACTATTGACGTAAGCAGAAGCGATTCCGGAAATAGCTAATCCAGCAATAACTAAAAGAAACGTTGGATCTAAGCCATAAAAACCATATCCATACATAATCGTTTCACCCTTTCCTCATTGCTTTTATTTTACCATTGTTCGAGTAGAATAATTGTGAAAAGAGATTGAATATTTTAATTCTTTTTGACAAATTCTGATTTCAGCTTCATCGGACCAAACCCTTCGATTTTACAATCGATATTGTGGTCTCCTTCAACTAAACGGATATTCTTCACCTTTGTTCCTTGTTTGATAGGTGAGGAAGCTCCTTTAACTTTTAAATCCTTGATAACGGTCACACTGTCGCCATCTGTTAAACGATTGCCGTTTGCATCAATTACTACTAGGCCTTCTGCTTCTGTTTCTGTTTCTTCAGATGGTGTCCATTCGTTTCCACATTCAGGACAAATCAATAATCCCCGATCTTCATAAGCATATTCTGAACCACATACTGGGCAATTTGGTACTGTCATGTTGTTTCTCCTTTTTGTTCGTTATTGAGCAATATTATAACGGAAAAATAACAGTTTGAAAAGAGCAACTTCTTATCGGAGATCCTAAACTGCCTACGCTGATTCAATCTCACTGACCTTGATTGCACATATCCCTGATAAAAAGACAATCAACTTCGATGAGTAAAAGGTCAAGGCAGAAGTAACCTGATTGCCGAAGAGGTCACTTCTGCCCCCACCATTTATTCGTGCCAAAGGGAATAGATAAAAGAGCATGTAACGTTTGCTTAAAATTCTCGATTGACTACTTGGAGTACACTTTTAACGTGCATAATTGGTGCAAGCTTCTTGTATTTCTTTGTAGATCTCTGCTACTTCTTGCAGGTCTTTTGCATTTGCGCCACTTGCCAAGGGATGGCCGCCACCATGATGTCGTTTGGCGATCTCGTTGATGACTGGTCCTTTTGAACGTAAACGTACACGATAATAGCCCTCTGGTTGTTCGACAAAAATCGCCCAAGCTAACACTTCGTCAATCACACCCGGTAAAGAGACAACAGCTGCGGTCTCTGAATCGACGATGCCATACTTGCCTAACAATTCTTGTGACAAAATTACTTTTCCGGCACCATTTTCGTCAACTTCGATCGTTTGATAGACACAACCGGATAGTTTCGCTACTTTCATGGTGATTTGTTCGATTTCACGATTCAATTGGCTTGCATCGAAAGAATACTTTCTTAACGCTGCTGCTATTTCTAACGTGCGACCTGTTGTTGAAGGATATAAGAACCTTCCAGTATCACCAACGATTCCTGCATACAATAAACGAGCAGAATCGCTGTTCATTTTCAGCTCATTGGGGAACATCAAAGCAAACTCAGCGATCATTTCACTACAACTGCTGGCTTTCGTATCTACCCAAAGTAAATCGCCATAGGGTTCATCATTCGGATGATGATCGATTTTGATCACTTGATCTCCTAAGGAATAGCGCTTGTCATCAATACGTGGCGCATTCGCTGTGTCTGTCACGATAACTAATGCCTCTTGATAAAAGGCATCATCGACTTCTTGCATTTCTGTTAAATAACGCAAGCCTTCTACGTCTTTTCCCACTTGACGAACGTCTTTATCTGGAAAACTATTACGTAATAACTCGGCTAATCCCACTTGTGAACCTAAAGCATCTGGATCAGGTCTTTGATGTCGGTGGATCACGATTTTTTGATATTTCTTGATTTCATTCAAAATCTCTTCTTGTATGGTCATTTTCTTTCCTACTCTCTACGAACGTTCCATCACTTGGCAAACAACAATGGCTTTAGCCACGATCGTGTTTTCTATAAATACTTCTACATCGAGTTTAGCGGACCTTCTGCCGATTTCCAAAACTCTTGGACGAATGTCTAACTCACTTTCGATCTGGATCAGACGAAGGTAATGCAGATTCATTTGCTCCAACAAGATATTTCTTCGTTGGTTCATGATCATTGTTTTTTGCGCAACATCTGAAATGATTTCACTTAACACCCCAAAAGAAATCGTTCCAACACCTGTCACCATTTGTGGCGACACCTCAAATTTGAACTTAGGTGTCGTCAATCGATTGCCTTCACGGTCTGTATCGATTGTTTGGATCGCACCGGAAATCTGATCAGAGATCGTATCAGCGATTTGCGGTTGACGTTGCACCAATTGCATCGCCTTCATGACATCTTGCCGTGTGATCAATCCTTCTAACGTCAAATCATCGGAAACGACTGGCATGACTTCTAAACCATCCCAAATCATTTGATGCCCGACAGAAGCGACACTCATCGTTTTCTTGACACTGATTGGATCTTTTGTCATGACCCGATCAATGACTTGTGTCGGTGCTTTGCCTACGACATCTTTTGCCGTAATGATCCCCATTAAACGCATGTGATGATTCACTACTGGGAAACGAGAATGTTGGGTTTCTTCTGAAATCCGTTGATAATCAGCCACCGTATCCGACTGTAACAAATAATGTGTTTTCTGGGCAGTCAGATAAATATCACCGACGAGCATGATGTCTTTTTTGATGAGTTGATCACTAAGCGCTCGGTTGATCATCGTCGCTACGGTAAAGGTATCATAGGTCGTGCGTAAAATCGGCATGGCTAATTCATCCGCTAATTGGGCAATCTCAGGTGTCGTATCAAAACCACCCGTAATCAACACTGCCGCTCCATCTTCGAGCGCTAACTTTTGTACTTCTGTACGGTTACCAACGATCATCAATGAACCTGGAGTGATATAGCGTTCCATCGCGTGTTCGGTCATCGCACCAATGACAAATTTATTCAAGACTTTATCTAGACCGACTGCCCCGCCTAAGACATCGCCTTCAATGATCCGCACGACTTCTCCAAATGTCAATCGTTCGATATTTTTCTTCAATTTGCGCTCGATCCGAATGGTTCCTACTCGTTGGATCGTGGACACTAAGCCTACATTTTCAGCATCTTTAATTGCTCGATAGGCCGTTCCCTCACTGACATTCAATTCTTTGGCTATACTACGGACAGATATTCGATTCCCCACTGGTAGGCTTTCGATATATTCTAAAATCAAATCATGTTTTGTCGCCATCTCTTTCCCCTACACTTCCAGCGTTTCCGAAACGCTCATTATTTTTCCTTTGGTATCTGCTAATAAATCGATGAATATTTGCGGATCTTGTTCAATGACAGGAAAGGTATTGTAATGGATCGGCACGACTTTCTTCGCTTTGATTCGCTTCGCCGCACGAGCCGCATCCTCAGGCCCCATTGTATAATTGTCGCCAATCGGTAAAAAGGCTACATCGATCATAAACTGTTCACCTAAGAGCGCTAAATCGCTAAAATCTGCGGTATCACCCGCATGATAAATCGTCTTCCCATCTGCTTGGATCAGAATACCACTAGGCTCTCCCATATAACGCGAAACACCATCGATTTCAATACTTGAACTATGCTGTGCATGGACAAATTTGACTGTGCCAAAAGGAAACTTCCTTTTGCCACCGATATTCATCCCAAAAGAGTTTGCTCCTTGCTGTTGTGCATAATCAGCGATTTCGACAATACTGATGATGGTCGCCTCATTGTTCTTCGCAATCGGCAACATGTCTCCAATATGATCAGCATGTCCATGGGTGATCAATATCCAGTCCGTCTGGACTTCATCCACTTTTAAATCAGTCATAGGATTCCCAGTAATAAATGGATCTATCAGCACTTGCTGGCCATTTTGCATTTCAAGAGAAATACAAGAATGTCCATGATAAGTAATCTTCATCTTCTCACTCCTCAACATTTTGGTCACTGACTCTTTCGTTTTCGTTTCGAACATTTACACAATTAGTAGTACAGTATATCCTATTCAATTGTAACAGATAACACAGGTTGTACCAAGTCTCAAGTGAGCGTGTACTTAACACGGAATGCCTAGATAAGAGAATGTTTCGTCTAGGGTTGACAGTTCCTGTTTATTGTTATCCACTGTGAATAAATCTAAAATGACTACGGGTCTGTTACCATGCTCAAATCAAAAGAATAAGACAAAAGCGCGCATCCGCTATTCATCATAATCTTTCATTTGACAATAAAATAAAAGAGAAATACCATTAACCATATGATCAATGGTTAAGTAACTAATGCAATATAAGCACTTGAAAAATCAAGGAGGCCCTATTTGGAAAAATATAATTCAAAATCATTCACGATCGTTCGGTTGAGCATATATATTATTTGTATTCTCAATCCCTATCTTCACTTAGTAAACAATAATATTTTAAAAACTACTTTTACGTTATTGTCAATTGTATTCATTATCTACGACTTTTTGGATGTAGTAAAAACTGGAAAAAATAAAAATACCGATAGTAGAAATTAAGACTCTAGTTTCTACTATTGGTATTTTATTTAAGTTTAAATACCCTTGTGGATCCTACAAGATCAAACAAAATAGCTACACTTTCTTAGCTAGAGGAGTCATGAGAATAAAAAAATGAAGTTTGCTAACTATATTGAAAATTTTCTCTTTTTTGGGTTAGTGATTAATAAATTTTTTTAAGATATTCTCAGCATTTAGCAGACCATAATCTTTCATGTCTATCACTTCAATAACCTTTGTAGGATAATCTTTTACGATACTTTCTCTCATAGAAGAAAGCTCTGGAGATAATAGAATAACATCGGCAGCCTTTGCATACTGATCCAACTTAGAAATGCTATGCATGTCAACATGCACAAGTAAATGTTGTTTTTTTGCTAAGTTGTTCATCTTTGTTACTAACAAATTGGTATAAAGGGTACTATCTGTACTCATTGAAGTTACGCCAAAAACGATGATCTGTTTCTCTTTCATTTGATTATTTTCCAAAACAAGTTCCTTTTCCATTACAGACACTTCCACCTTTCCATAATATATCCAATGCTCTTACTGCTATAAAATAAAAGCTATACCAAACATATCCATCATCTGAACATCCTTTGGTACAGCTTTTCATTTTTTATCTTTTGCCGCGACGTTGTGTCGCTTCCATGATGACTGGTAAAATCACTGGGCGGCGTTTGGTTTGTTCAAACAAATAGCGACCTAATTGATCACGTATTTCTTGTTTCAGCTTGCTCCACTCGAAATCATCGCTTTCTAAATGTTTGCCTACAATGGTTTCGATCATGTTGCTACTTTCATTGATCAAATCACGACTTGCTTTGACATAAACAAATCCTCGTGAAGTGATTTGCGGTTTTGAGATAATTTTCTTTTCGCGACGACTAATTGTCACTACTGCAACAAAAATACCGTCTTCCGATAAGATTTTACGATCGCGTAAGACGATGTTTCCAATATCGCCAACACCTAATCCGTCGATCATCACATTTTCAGCACTTGTCGTACCTGCCACACTCATCCGCTTGTTTTTATATTCTAAAATATCCCCACGTCCTGTGATATAGATATTTTTATAGGGGATACCTACTGCATGGGCTAAGTCTGCATGGGCAGCTAGTTCACGGTATTCTCCTTGAACTGGGATGAAATATTTAGGTTTCATGAAGTTCAACATCAATTGTAAGTCATTTGGATTTGCATGACCGGAAACCCGCAGGTTGTCAGAGATTTGTTTGACTATTCCACCTGCTCGGTAAATGATGTCTTCTGTCTTAGCAACCATTGTTTCCATCGCAATACTTGGTGTCGTTGTGATATAAACAAGATCGCCTTCTTTGATCTTGATATGGCGATGCGCGCCATTCGCCATTTTTTGTAAAGACTTGATTGGTTCACCCATCCGGCCTGTTTCCAAAATGATCAGTTCTTCAGGCTCATAGTTTTTCATATCTTTTAATGTGACCAATAGGTCTTCACTTGGTAATTGAAGTTTTTCTAAGCGCATAGCTGTTCGGATGATCCGTTCAAAGTCTTGCCCAGTCAACACAACCTTACGTCCTGCTTTAGCAGCGGCGTCTAAGATTTGTTGGACGCGTTGAAGATTACTTGCAACACAAGCAACGATGATCCGTCCTTCCCAATATTTGATCGTATCAAATACTTCATCAGCAATTTGGAACTCAGAAGCAACAGGGGTCGCGTTTTCTGCATTTGCTGACTCACTTAGTAAAGCTAACACGCCTTCTTTCCCAATCTCTGCTAAACGAGCGTAATCCGTTTGGTACATTGGGATCGCCATTTGGTCAAATTTGAAATCACCCGTATAAACGATATTTCCTTCTTGGGTTTTTAAATTGATCCCAACTGAATCTGGAATCGTATGGGTGGTGCGGAAGAAGCTAACGATCGTTTCACCGAAATCGATTTCTGTATGCTCATCTACCACATGAAAATCTTTGAATCCTTTTGCAGCATCATTGCGATTGACATTCAATTTTGCTAATTCGATCGTCAATTCGGTTCCGAACACAGGAACAGAAATCTTTGACAATAAATAAGGCAACGCCCCAATCGCATCTGCGTGACCATGTGTCAGAAAGACACCTGCTACACGATCGACATTATCTTCTAAATACGTAAAATCAGGAATCACAACGTCAATCCCTAATAATTCGTTTTCAGGATATTTCAGACCACAGTCTAAAACAAAAATAGCTTCCCCTACTTCTGCAATGTACAAATTTTTTCCGTTTTCGCGTACACCGCCTAAAGGGATAATCTTAATGGTACTCACAAATTTCACCTCTTCTTATGACATCTTCATTTTGACGATGTCGATTCTCTATTTTATTTAAAACGATCCAATTTCTGAGTGCCTCGTTTTCGGATGATTTCATTAGATAATCAAATCCATCTTAATCTTACAGGCGTTTAGGATCTTTTTTTGACACAAAAAAATCGGGATTGCTTCAGTTGCTCGATCAACTGCTCCACATCATTATACAACAAATCAAACAAATCGCTAGCATGTACGATTGTTTCTGTCTTCATGTTTTTCCCAGACCATTTTTTCTTCTTTTGTTTTAGAAGATACTTCGTCTATTTTAACATAAATTACTCAATAACTATAGAATGTTTTTCATTTCCTGCTCCATTTGATCTGTTTTTAGCTTTCAACTGTTTGTATTCGTGACCGCTTTTTAAGGTAGGCTTAAGCTACTCCCTTTATTCTACTTTTTGTACTCATTTCGAAAGGAGATCGAACCAATGAATTTTTTCAAACGAGCATTAAAAAGTACAAAAGTAAAATGGGGGCGTTCTTTACTATTATTAGCTGTTTTTACAGCAATCCTTGTCTTCGTTCTTGCTGGACTAACCATACGTAGTGCGGCACAAGAAGCAGCAGAGCAAGCTCAAAAAGATGTCGGTGCGACGGTCACTTTAAGTGCAAATCGTGAAGCGGCTTTTCAAAAACAAACAGAGGCAACTGATACTGAATCCGGTGGACGACCAGATCCTGGAAGTTTCTCCCTCACACCTGTTTCAGTCAGCGATGCAGAAAAGATCGCAGCACTAGATAATGTAGCAAGTTTTTCCTTCGAAAGCTCTGCATCAGCTTTAGCAAATAGCGGGATCACTGCCATTTCAAGCTCTGATACCTCAGAAACATCCGAAGAAACTGATACTGCAACTGATGCTGCACCGAACGGTGAAAACATGGGTGGAGCTATGGGAGGTGGCAAACCGCAAATGATCCAAGCAGATTTTCAAATCAGCGGGGTATCCAATACAGCCCAAACCAGTGGCTTTACAGATGGCACAGCTAAAATCATCGAAGGAGAAGGAATCACTGATAGCGACAAAGATACGAACAATGTTGTGATCGACTCTACTTTAGCTAGTGCGAATGACTTATCCGTAGGGGATACTTTCATAATTACTAGCACGGAAGACGAAGAAACAACTTATGAAATGACGATCAAAGGAATCTATGAGTCAAGTGAAACAAGTAGTAGCATGGGAATGAATTTCAATTTCATGAATCCAGCGAACACTTTGTATACTTATTATACGTTTGCTAATACATTGAATGGCTCGACAGAAGATGACACAATCGATTCTGCGGTTTATACGCTGACCGATCCTAATAAAATGACAGACTTTATCAATGAAGCAGAAAACCTGATCGATACTTCAACGTTCAGTCTTCAATCAAACGATACCATGTTCCAAGCAATGCTTGAACCACTTAACAACGTGGCCAGTTTTTCACAAAATGTCGTTTTACTCGTTGCGGTTGCTGGAATCATTATTTTGACTTTGATCATCATGATCACGATTCGTGAGCGTCGCCATGAACTAGGGGTATTGCTTTCATTAGGTGAATCCAGAAGCAAAATCGTCCTTCAATTGTTTGCAGAAGTGGCCATATGTATGATCGTCGCGTTAGGTGTGGCTTCATTCAGTGGAAATGTCGTTGCAAATGCTGTCGGTCAACAGTTGCTTGATCAACAAACTGAAACGTCAACCGACTCACCTGCCGAGAAACAAGGAGAGCAGATGCCTGGTGGTGGCAATCGTGGACCTGGCGGACAACCAGGTGGAACTAGTAATCCATTTACCGTTTCGGAGCAAGTAAGCGACCTTGAAATCACTGTTCAACCAGCTCAACTTGGCCTACTAGCAGCTGTTGCATTTGGGATCAGCTTACTCTCAGTTTTTCTAGCCTCCATCGGCATACTACGATTAAATCCACGAAAAATTTTATTAAACTAAAGGAGGAATTGGATGTTACGTACAGAAAACTTGGGCTTCTGGTATCAGAATCCAACAGAAGCACTTTATAAAGATGTGAATCTATCCTTTGAAAAAGGAAAAATGTACGCCATATTAGGGGCAAGTGGTTCAGGAAAGACGACCTTTCTTTCGTTGATTTCAGGACTTGATACACCAAAAGAAGGGACTGTTTATTATGAAGAGCGAGCTTTAGCTAAAATAGGCCTACGGAATTATCGCAAAAATGATGTATCCATTATTTTTCAAGCGTACAACTTATTGCCTTACCTTTCCGCTCTTGATAACGTCATTACCGCCATGGAAATTTCAAATACTCCTCAAAAAGAGTATCGCCAAGTAGCACTTGATCGCTTGGCACGCGTTGGGATAAATGAAACACTTGCAAAACAACAAGTCACTAAATTATCTGGGGGACAACAACAACGCGTAGCGATCGTCCGAGCGATTTGTTGCGAACATCAGTTGATCATTGCGGATGAACCAACAGGAAACCTTGATGAAACGACTTCACAAGAAATCGTTCAACTCTTCCAAGAAATCGCCCATGAGCAAGATCGCTGTATTATCATTGTGACACACGAACTAGAAGTGGCTAAAAAATGTGATGAAGTTTTTGAATTAAAAAATAAAACATTCGCGTCCATTGCCATTGGATAACCGCTAAAAAAGCGTCCACCTTATTGGTAGGACGCTTTTTTTTTAAGAATTTACAAGTCGACTATTTATGGTCTTTTTTTGAAAATTTTTCTTTTACATCTTCAAAGCCTTCTTTGATTTCATCGCCGATATTACGAGCTTTACTCTTGATATCCGCACCTACAGATTGGGCTTTACCTTCTGTTTCTTTACTTCTATCGCCTGTTGCTTTTCCATAGGCTTCTTTGCCTTCGCCTGCAACTTTGTCTTTCAAATCTTTAGAGCGTCCTTCTAAATCTGCCATGATAATTCCTCCTCTAAAATTTGTCTTTGTAACTACTTTTAGAGTAACACCAATTATAAAAACAAACAAACAGAATGCTTATTGTGTTATTTAGTTGTTAAGAATTTGCTCAAATGTTCCCCAAACTTTCACTTGTTTTTCTTGGACCATGATGGTGCCATTAGCGATCACCGTATCGATTTCTAAGGTTTCTTTATCAAGTAGACAAAGATCTGCATCTTTACCAACAGCGATTCTTCCCTTTTGGTCCAGTTTAAGGACTCTTGCAGGATTGGACGTCACAGCTCGTAAGGCAATGTCTAAGGGAATGTCTTCTTTTTGAACGGCTTCTTTGATACCAACTAATAAGGATCTCGCACTACCAACGCCCATACCGATAAAACGGTTCTCTTGGTCAAAATATGGGAGACTGCCTTGTCCATCGGAAGTCAAAGTGAAGTTATCAAGAGATACTTGTGCTTCTAATAACTGCTTCAATGCTTTACTAAACCGGACTTCGCCATCGGTCTTTTCCCAAAAGTCAGGATCTTCACTTGCAGTGAAGTCGATGGTTCCACCTTTCTTTGCAAATTCGATACATGCAGCTAATAATTCAGTCGTCCGATTCGCATGGGTCGGATAAAACTGAGTGATAGGAATTTCTGTCTCTTCCACCACACGATCTAGCAATTCTAGTTTTCTTCGTCCACCACCTAAATGGACATTCACGATTCCTGCTTTACCTGATAACATGCCACCAACACGAGCATCCGCCACTGCTCGAGCAAACTCGTCGAATGTTGGTTGGGAAGAGCGATGATCAGAAACAGCGATTTCTCCGATTCCGATAATCTTATCAATGGTAAGAAAATCTTTGATCAATGAATCAGTGACCGTTTTGACCGGCAACCGATAAGAACCAACATAAACATACGTAGTCAATCCTTCTGCCTCTAGCCCTCTTGCTTTACTGATCAAAGCAGTCATATCTCGACCCTCGCCATCTGTCCCGATACAACCTACGACTGTTGTCACTCCTGCTGTCGTTAATTGACTAAGTGTGACTTCTGGCGTGCGATTGTGATAGCCTCCTTCGCCGCCGCCACCTAAAATATGGAAATGGGCATCAATAAAACCTGGGGTCAAGAGTTTTCCTTCTCCTGAAATTTCTTCCACGATCAATTCTTCGTAACCGCCGGATAGTTGATCTTCCAAAGCAACGATCTTATTTCCTGCCACTAATACGTCCTTCTTACCAAGATATTCTGGTGCATAGACATCGATTTGTCGAATGAGTTTCATATCTGATCTTCTCCTTTATAAAATAGTCTGTACCTTTTAGAACACTCAAAAGGTTGTTTAATAAGCAATCCATCGCTCTTTCGGAAATAAGCGAGAAAATCCAAAAATATGAGATACTTTCGGGTTTTCTCGCTTATTGTCTCAGAGTTACGTATCGGTTAGCATAACTTCTTTGATTGCTATAAATCAGTTCTTATTTGTTTTATTGAAGTCCGATCGCGATTGCAATCATAATGAAGATCGTTCCTAAAACAAAGAAGAATCCTTGCATTTTGATTTGGAATCGTGCCCATTTTGCCCATTCGATCCGTGCCACACCTAAGACACCAATCAAGCTAGCAGAAACCGGCGTGAACGCATCCATGAATCCTGAACCTAATTGATAAGCTAATACAGCCACTTGACGAGAGACACCTACTAAATCAGCCAACGGTGCCATGATTGGCATCGTCAATGCCGCTTGTCCAGAATTTGAAGTGACGACTAAGTTGAACAAACTTTGGAACACGTACATCGCCCATGCGCCGATCACTGCCGGCACACCAGTCAGTGCTGTTCCAATACCATGTAAGATCGTATTAAGCGCAGAAGGTACAGAAGCATCTGATCCACCTAATACAAGTAAGATTCCTTTTGCCATCCCAACAACGATCGCTGTTCCAGCTAGATCTGCTGCTCCAGATTGGAAAGAAGAGGCAATATCATTGACCGTCATACCGTCCAATTTGAATAAAACAGCAATGATCCCTGCAACGAGTCCCATAACAAAAAATTGAGAGGCGATTTCTGGGATATAATAGCCTTTTTGTGTGACTCCCCAAACGATCCATACTAAAACGATCAACATTTCGCCTAAAATCAATTTATGGCCTAATGTAAATGGTTTTTGTTCATCGGATGTTTTCTTCAAGTGGTTACGGAAGTATTCGTCAGATTTATACGTTAATGAACTTTCCGGATTCTTCCGAACTTTTTCGCCATAGATCATTAAGTAACCAGCCGATAATGCAGTCACGACGACCCACATGATCAATCGGAAGGTGGCGCCTGATAAGACTGGAATACCTGCGATCCCTTGTGCAACGGCGACACTGAACGGACTCATCCATGACGTGGCATTCCCGACTTGTGACGCCACATAGGTGACTGTGACGGCGACGATTGAATCATAGCCTAAGGCAATCACAAAAGGTACCATGACCATTGAGAATGGAATGACTTCTTCAGCCATACCGAACGTTGCGCCTCCAAATGAAAAAGCAAAGAACAAGAGCGGTAAAGCTAAACGTTCTAGACCACGTGTCTTATTGATAAAAGCATAAATACCTGCATCGATGGCACCTGTTCGCATGATGATCCCGAATGCACCACCCACGACTAAAATAAGTGCAGCAATCCCGACTGCTGAACCATATTTATCACCTGATACTAGACCTTCAAAAACGAAGTTTAAAAAGCCAAAACCACCGAAATCATCGGTCCCCCATAGTTTTGCTGTTTTATGCAATTTCTTTGAGGTGTCATAGATGTCTTCACCATATTCATCGTATAAAACATCATCTGTCAGTGAGATCTCATCTAGTTTCTCCTGGGTCAAGTTTTTCTCACCAGCTGCCAAGACTTCTTCTAATCCTTCTTCAGGAACAGCCAGCTTTTCTCTTTCCTTTGGATCATTTTGTAATTCTTCCAGTTGATCAAATACAAAAGCCTTATCTAATTCATAAGCATAACGAAACGAATCTTGGCGCAATACTGTTCTGGTACTGGTTTCTCCATTTGCATCTTTGTATTCTATATCTTGCGTACTGAATCTCCCAGCTGGTACGATAAATGTTAATAACCAGGCAAGTACAACTACACCAAAAATAATGACATACGTATGCGGGGTCGTCATTTTGGTAAAGTCTCGTTTTTTCTTTACTGAAGAATTTTTTCTCTTCAAAACTCGTTCTTCCTTTCTTGCTACGTTTTTGTCAATAATGAATAAGCAAATAGATTATACAGTAAAATGTTCTATACCACATGAATAAACAATTAAAAAAATCTATTGATTTTAGTTATCCTCAAGACACATTTTAATAAAAACGCTGGTTTCAAAGCCATAGCACCTATAAAAATGGATTAAAATTCTTTTTTTATTTTTACAATGTCGCTATTTCCGACTATTTATTTTCATTTCTAATTACGTATAAACAAAGATTTTTTAGCTATTAACAAATATTTATACATTTTCTTCCTCGATCCTTTCCTATTTGAACCGATGTTTTTGATTGAATTTCTGCCTCTCTCTTCCTCTCTTTTTATTTTCATTAGGTATCTTCATTGCAATATTCATAACAAATGTACTATAATTGGAGTGTAAAGAGTTTTGGGGAAGACTCTTTCATCAACGTGTATAAAGAGACAAGAAAGAATCTTCATGATTCTTTCTTGTCTCTTTTTCGGACTCTTAACCTTCTCGCTTTAGTGACTCTCCAACAAATAATACACTGAAAAATAAACGATCTGTTGTAATAGGATTAAGGTGGCTAAGGAAGCCGCACCACATATAGCTGGCTCAAACTTAGGAACCGTAAGGACGGCATCATCTATCGTTGCATAGTTATCTAATACTAGATCTGCATATTCATATAAGCGCAAACCACTACTATGTCTTGACTTGATACTTCGGGATAAGTCAAATCCGGTGATCACGATCAATAGATACCCTTGTTCTTTGACCCATTCCGCCAGTTCAATGATTGCAGGATTTCTACCTTCATTTGATAAGAAAAGAAAAATATCTTCGGGTTGCGCATTGATTTGTTCAATGATTGCTTGGCCAGTTCCTTCCAGCGACTCATAAATCCCCGCTGCGGGATGTTCAATCAACTGAGTTGGCAAGATTTTTGGACATTGTTGCCAAAATTCATAGGCAGTACCTTGTAAGGTACGGCTAGCAAAAATATGTAAACATCCTCCTCGATGAATCTGTGTAGCAATCCAACGACCTGCTTGTTCCATCAAGGGTTCCTCGATCCTTAATTTTTGTTCAAGTTTTTGACAATAATCAAAATAGGGTAAGCTCATTCTTTTCTCCTCTTCTTCTGCTATTTCAGAATAGAGACAACTATCAAAAAGAAAAATACAAAAAGATGAGACGAAGCAATTGCTCAGTCTCATCTTTACCTTAACCACTTATTCATTACAATCAAGCAAAAGATCTGATGTAGCAGCATCTTGATGTTCTTCGGCTTCAGTGTAAAAGATAGGAACGATGTATCGCTAAAAGCAAGTCTTTAGAAAGGATTAAACAAACTTCTCGCTTGAATATACATCTGTTTTGACATAGTAAATAAACTGCCCCGCTTCCTCCGCTTTTTAGATTCATAAGGTAGAAAATCTTCCTTAAATCAGGTACAATAAATGCGGTCGGTGCGTTGCATCGACTATGGCAAAATGATCGGTCAGGGTGTATACGTGTGACTGGTCATTCCTTGATAGTTAGTTGCCGCTAACTATCAAGGAGCCTTTTTTTTTTAGTTATTTCTATCTGCATCTATTGTAAGGAAAGTGCGAAACAAGTGCAAGTATCAAAATATCAGCGGTCAGATCTTGTCCGTCTTTCTGACACATCCTTTGAGCGGTTCGGAGAAGCCGCATGTTTGCCTTTTTTGACGACATGAAATCTTTTGAGTAGATACGGGATATAGGCACAAAGGTACAGCAAAAGAAAAGCTGCCGCAAAAAGAAATGCCTGTTGATCTCCCCACAAAAGAACGATGATCAAACTACCGATCGCCACTGTTGCTAAGTACCAAATAAAAATCAAAAAGGTTTCTTTTATTCTGACCATATAAAACATCGTAAACAAACTAATAAATAATACTGGCAGTAAAAACAGCCAATTATTTCCCTCCATCAACCATTTCAATCCATCAAGAAACGTTTGTGCAATGTTGATTAGAATCCCCATGTAAGCAATACACCTCATTTACTATTCTTTTCTCAAGATTTTATTTCTCTAATTGTTAAGTTTTTAGTCCAGAGAATGACTTAGATCAATGAGGTATTGTTTCAGCTGCTCGCTGATTTCAGGATGACCTAAACCGTATTCGATACTTGTTTTTAGATAACCAAATTTATCACCGACATCATATCTAGAGCCTTTGAATTCTCTCGCATATACGTGTTGCTTTTTATTTAATTCATCAATGGCATCCGTCAATTGAACCTCATTTCCAGCTCCAGGTTTTTGTGTTTCTAATAATTCAAAAATTTCTGGTGTCAATAAGTAGCGTCCAATAATCGCTAAATCACTCGGAGCTTGTTCAGGTGTTGGTTTTTCGACGAATCGTTTCACTTCATACAAGCCTTCAGATTCTTTTGTTTCTGGATCGATGATCCCATATTTTGACGTGTCTTCATGAGGAACTTTCATGACTGCTACAGTCGAACCTTTTGTTTTCTCGTAATCTAAGATCAATTGTTTTGTCAGTGGAATCTCATCTTCCATCAAATCGTCCCCAAGCATAACGATGAATGGTTCATCTCCAACAAAAGTTTTCGCTTGTAATACCGCATGACCTAGTCCTAAAGGATGGGACTGACGGATAAAGTGGAGATTGACATTCGTTGTTTCTTCGACTAATTTTAGCAAGTCGATTTTATTTTTTTCTTTTAGATTCAATTCTAATTCGATATTCGAATCAAAATGGTCTTCAATCGGTCGTTTTTCTTTTCCGGTAACGATCAAAATATCTTCGATCCCCGAAGCTAAAGCTTCCTCTACGATAAATTGGATCGTTGGTTTATCAACGATCGGCAACATTTCTTTTGCCATTGCCTTTGTAGCAGGTAAAAAACGTGTACCTAGACCTGCTGCAGGAATGACTGCTTTTCTTACGATTTTATTCTCCATATGCGTATTTATATACTCCATTCTGTTGATTTACTGAAATTCGTTTTCCATCTTGCCATCACGCAACATGATTTCCTTTGCTGCTTGTTTGATATCCTCACCTTGATAAAGAACTCGATAGATCGTTTGGGTGATGGGCATCTCTACACCTAGTTGCTCAGCAAGTTCAACCGCCGCTTTTGTTGTCGATACACCCTCCACGATCATCCCCATATTTTCTAGGATTTGGTCTAATTTCTGTCCTTCACCTAACATATGACCCGCGCGCCAATTTCGTGAATGGACACTGGTACAAGTGACGATCAGATCACCAACACCGCTCAATCCAATAAAGGTCAAAGGGTTCGCGCCCATTGCTACACCGAGACGACTGATTTCAGCTAATCCTCTTGTCATGATCGCCGCTTTCGCATTGTCACCAAAACCAAGACCGTGGATCGCGCCGGCACCGATTGCAATGATATTCTTCAATGCTGCACCTGTTTCCACACCGATCACATCATTATTTGTATAGATTCGGAAATAATCATTCATAAATAATTCTTGCACATAAGTAGCTGCTTTTTGATCAACACTTGCAGCAGTGATCGTTGTGATATCGTGGACTGCCACTTCCTCTGCATGACTAGGTCCCGACAAAACAACGATGGATTGACGTTTTTCTTCTGGGATTTCTTCAGCAATCACTTCTGAGATCCGCTTATGCGTGTCTTGTTCTAATCCTTTACTTGCATGGATGATCACTGGTTTTGTCGTTAAATGTTGTAGCAATTCTTGTGCTACAGCACGGATTGCTTTCGTCGGTACGACAAATAATACTGCATCTACCTCTTTGACAGCTTCAGCCAATTCTGTGTAACCGATGATCGATTCTGGTAAATGTAATTCAGGTAAATAGTGTTTATTCGTATGATACGTATTGATTTCTGTGATTTGTTCTGGAACATTCCCCCAGATACGGACGTCATGTCCATTTTCTGCTAAGGTTTGAGCTAAAGCAGTTCCCCAAGAGCCAGGGCCTAATACTGCAATTTTTTGTTTCATGGAAATTCCTCCAAAATTCATAGTTAGTTTCTATTATAGTATAGATTAACAAAATACTGGACTTATTTTCATTGTTTTTAGCTTTTGTTTAAGAAGAGGTCGGAATAGAAGTGTTTCGAAGTGGCTACTTTTTAGACGTGTGAGAGGTCAAATGCCCCAGAAACATTTTATTCAGCCATTTATTCCTTGATTTAACTTAAATAGAAATTATAATGTTGCAATACCATACAAGATGTTTTTTTGGTCTATTCCAATGATATAGTCTATTTATCAACAGTCGAACTAAAGGAGGTGCATCTTATGTGGTCAGTTACTCCACCAATGTAAGTGCAAGTTTCAAGAATAGACAAAATCCTCAAGAATAAAAAAACGAAAATCGTCGTTCAACAAGCGATTTTCGTTTTTGTATTTATTTTTCTAAAAATCAGCTGCCTCTGCCCATCTCTTCTATTTATCGTAATTCTTTCTCGATGATTTTTTTATACATAGCAATATCATAACCAAATAATTCTTTCCTTATGTTAAACAATTCACAAAAATCAAAATTAAAGGATACCCTCATTTTGAAGCAATCAATTTGTGGTAGTTTCTCATGGCTGATATTATATAAAATCACGTCACGTTTATTATAGTTGCTGGGAATGGTTTCCGGATTGAATTGTTGAATGTCTAGGGTGTTTCCAAATTCTTGTTCTAACATTTCCTGTGCCCATAAGAAGTCCGTACAAACACCTGTCAGTAAAAAGACTCTTTTTTCATTTTTACTCCGATAGGTCAAAAAATAAATTTTTGTTGCTAAATACCGAAAATGATCATCTGAAAATGCTAGGTTCAATCCTGAAAAATCATTCCAGTCCATAAAGATCCGCTTGATTTTCTCAAAGAAAGCTTGAGGAATCTCTGCCATATCTGTCCCTTCCACAACATGTTCTTCAGGAATCAGCTGTTGAAAATTAAAATGACATTTCCGCAAAAACATCAAAGTTAGTACTTCGATGGTTCGTTGATTATTAGAAAAGTTAGGAATATTACGTTCCATCTTGTCGATCAGATACTCATACTTGATCACTGGGAATTTTTTAGTAAAAGCGATATAGTATTGATAGTTCTTTTCATGTGCATTTATTTCATAAAAATTTTGGTTTAAAAAATTGAATACGATCGTACAATAGTTTAAATTTCGTTCATCTGGGCTTAAAAACATTTGTTTCAAAAAATCGACAAGACGATCTTCTATCTGATGATAAATAGGTGTGCATTTATACATCTCTAACTTTTTTATATCTAGATTGTCTTTTAACTTCATTTTTCGATCAAACATCAGTTGAAGTAAAATCTGTGCGTATTCTTTTGAGAAATCTGAAAATAAACATTTTTGTTCTTTTTCGATTTGTTGAAACAAATGATTTATTTTGTACTGACTTGTTTTTGACACCTTAACTACTTGAATACCGCTCTTCATTTGAAAAAGTGCAATTAAAAACCGTAAGCGATACTCATCTTCTACCTTCTTATCATTGAGGTCGATGCCATAAGAGGCGACATAGGACATCACCTCTTTTTTTAGTTGATATGCTTTGGAGGAAGAGATAAATTCTTGCTTGGCAAAACCTAGGGGATTCGAAAAATCGGTTTTAAAGAAATACATACACGCTTTGATAAATGGTGAATATTGATAGACTTTCTTCATATACGTTCGTTTATTTCGTTTATACTTATGTCTGATCAAATACCCTGTTGGATTTGATTCAATCAACGGATCAGTCTCATCGAATTGTAGATTGATTGCTTTTATGTCTCCTTTTATCGTTGAAACAGAAACATCCAATTGTTGAGACATCTCCAGCGAAGTCAAACTTGATTTTTCCCATAATAGATTAATAATAGTTACTTTTCGAAAAATTTCTTTCTCTAAATATTTTCTAAACACTATTACTCCCCCACCCACCTGTTAAATTAAATGGATAATATCATTAAAAAATCAAGTTGAAGTAAAAGTTTCATAAAATTTAAAAAAATTTATTTTTTTGTAAAAAAAGAGGAAGAACGCGGCATCACTTCTGTTCTCCCCCTTTTACTTATTATAAACTAGCTTAGCTCTTCTCTTGTTCAACTAACTTCCTTTTGATTTTACCTATATAAATACACAGACCTAGAATAATCACTAATAAGACACACCCAGTTATCATCATCCATTTGTACTTTGCAAAAAAACTAGGCTGACTTTTTATCAATATATCTGTTTGGTTTAATTTTTTGCTTATATTGTTTTTTACTGTGAATTTTCTTGTTAACTTCCAGTGATGTTCCCCCTCATCCGCTTCAAATGTCGCAACATACACTCCCGGTAATAATGCTTTACCGTCTAATGGTATCCTATAGTTCAATATCGTATTTGGAGCAATCGAGCCTTCCAGCTGGCTTGCTTGATATATAACTTCTTGATCATCTTCTTTCGTAATGATTGCTTTGAGGTTGGTTAGCCGGATTAATTTGGGTTTTGGATTTTGGATTTTCTCTGTAAAAACATTTCGCGTATTCACTTGTCCTGCTTGCGCATCTAAAAGTTTTAATGTTGAAGGAATTTGCTCCGGATCACTTGATTGTAAAACTAACCCGATTTCTCTTGCAAAATTATTTTGAATATTGCCTTCTTTGTTTGCTTCATTATTCTGGACTACCCGGATCGCTCCAATGGTAATCCCAGATAATTCTTTTTCAGGCATCTTGATTTTCACTTGTAATTCATGCGTTTGCTTTGGAGAAATCTTGATTTTATTTTCTGAGATTTTCACTAGATCTTCTATATTGACTTGCGCGTTATTGGCTAACCCCTTGACCGATTTATCATACTCAATGACCCCGATACTGTTCGTATTTCCTTGATATAAAGTTGTGTCTAGCATGATCGTCTGATCCGAGATATTTTCGATTTTAAGATGCAACGTCTGTTCTTGTTTTGGTACCATTTGTAAATCAAAATAGGAGACCTGTTTATTTATTTGATTGTCCGGCAATTGCGTAGACACCAAAAATGGAATATTCTGAGAAGCTGAGTTTTCATCACTAAACACAGGTACGTCACATAAATGAGACAAAACAAGTAAAAATAAAAACATGGCTATATTTTTTTTGATTTTCACAGGACACTTCCTTTCTGTCAAGGGCAGTTCTTACAATGTATCAGAAAACGTCCAAGTCAATTGTGCATGATAGGTATCCGCTTCTTTTTTTGCTGCAGCAGGAATACTTAATTTGTATTGATTGATTGGCAATGTTGAAATTCCTAATCCCTCTCCTGGACTCGCTTTGAATACTTCCACATCCACATCTGGAGTAATCACATAGTCTTGAGTATTGATTACACCGCCTGTAGGTAGATCGCCACCAATATTTGTCACATTTCCTGTATTGATCGATAATTCTGCCCCTGCTAACTCAGATTGATTGACTGAGGACTTAAACTGGGCAATTTGTTTTACTTTTAGTTTCCAACCTTTTGTTAGATCACCACGATTATCTGTGACTTGGATATCCGTAGTTGTTGGGTTAGATGCCTGATTACCATCTACTGTAGCGATTTGTTCGATGGATTGATCATATTTGATATTAGCAGTACCAAAATTCAGATTGGTTGGTAACTTGTTGGTTGCTAGGTTCAAATCTTCTCCATTTCCACCAGTTGGTGCTTGTAAAGTCACTGTGCCATCGGTTGTTGTATCGGCATTCACCGATGTTATACCTAAACTTGCTCCTACTAAGATACTCATACCTGCCATGACAAATTTTTTTGTGATTACCATTATCTTATGCTCCTTTTCATTGTATAAAATATTTTATAGCTAGCCGACTTTGTTGCCACTTCAATTGTGATCAGTCTGCACGTCGTTCCTTTACGCTTTCAGAAATGATCCATTGTGAGCTGTCTCTATCAACGATTGGCACAACGTTCTATGAATGCGCGCATAACTTAATACTGATTCTTTTTTCGATCTCTCGTTTTCTGACTCCTCAGATTGAACACTCTTATGCTATCATTATCCATCGTCCGTTAGAGACTTATGGCTAGGGCGTTTCTGAAAGTGTCCAAGTGATTTTTGCCTGATAAGAATCAGCTATTTTCGGACTGTCACTTGGCAACTCCAACTTAAACTCAGTGAGTGGCAAAACGATCTGTCCCCGACTATTCCCTTTATCCACTCGAAATACTTCTTTTTCTTGCCCAACAGGAATATCAATTGTTTGATTACTTCCAGTACTTATCACTGCTCCCCCACTACTATTAGTTGCTGTCCCTGTTTCAAATTGGATGATTGCCCCTGTTAATTGAAAGCCACTACTTATTCCAGTCAACACATGGTCTTGAGTGACTTTTACTTTATAGCCGTCTCCATTGTTACTTCGTTTGTCAGTGATATCGATTTTCCCTGTGGCATTTGTAGCAATCAATTGATTGGTTGTATATTGGATTGCGACATGGCCAAAATCAAGTATGGATGGATAGATTGATTGATCATTGAAAAGGTTCTCCTCAACTGTCACATTCATACTTTTCGATTTATGCTTATAGGTATAGGTGAGAACATACTGTCCTTCTTCTTCTGTCAATTTGTGTGGATCAATATCAATCATATTCGCGCCTTCGATTTTTTGCGCAGTGACACTGACGTTTGTCTCGAAAAATGAAAGAGATGAATTGCTGCTACTATCTGATTCGATGATACAATCTAATCCATCATATTCATTCCATGTATCTTTGGCATAGATCGTAGGCAAGGAATGAAGCTGAATATCAAATACATTGACTGTCGCCACAGACTCCGCATCATCACAAATAAAAGTAATTTGATAGGTCCCTATTTCCTCTCCATCCGCTTCGCCTTGAATCGTGACATCATTGATGGTTTGTGGCTGCCCTAGCGCATTTGTTGCACTCACAAAGTTATATGGTGGTATCCAAACTTCACCCAATAATAGATCGATATCCTTGGTAATTACTTGTGCTTTACTCGTGAATGGACCACTAGCTATTTTTCTTACATTTTTAGACTGGAAATATTTTGGAAACATGGGATTATTGGACGTCACATTCAAGGTATTTTGTGCAATATCAATCGAAGTTAAATTAAAACTTGTCGTAATTGGTCCGGTATAGCCGATATCGGGAAGTGGATCTGTGCCATTTAGCTTCCAAGTACCTATCCCACTATTTGAAGCGATCGTGAATGGTGCACTGCTATAATATAAACCTAAAGCACAGCCTCTGGAATTAGCAATCGAAAAATTACTAGTCGCTGCGATTGATAGCGATTGACCGATCGCAATAGTTGCTGTTGGATTATTTGATTGTGCGGTAAAAGTTGTATGATCTTCTATGTTCAATACAGTGCTGCTGTTATTACCTACTACTGGATAGCTGTTACTCGTATTATTGAATGCTACATTTGCTCCATTTCGTATATTTAATTCTTTTACTTCACACACTTCTTGCGTATCTGATGAGGCTGTAATATTCTCATACAAATTCGCTGTTCCATAAGGCAGATAAATGAATTGTTGTCCAGAAGATGTAACATTTGTATAGTTGATCGTGACTCCTGGGAATTCGGACCAGAAAAAAGAATATGGATGTTGATTGATTAGTGTGACATCATAAATAGAGCAAGTCGTATACGCTAATGCAACGCCAATCAGTTGAAGATTAATATCAATCGTATGGTCATTGCCATAAATATTTTTTGGCGAATTGATATTAAAAGATGCCGTTAACTTGATATCTCCAGTTAAATAAATGTCTGTAATAGTGCTGTCCAATAAAGCGGTTCGAAAATCATTGAAGTTATCCACACTAGCTATGCCTGAAGCTACTGTAGGAACAGCTAAAACGGACTGGAAATCACTTTGCGCAGTACTATTGGATGGTTCACTTATTTCTTCTGAAGAACCTATTTCCTTTGTCGTGGTACTTTCACTCGGCGCATTTTCACTACTGTCAGTTGTCGAATCAGCAGACGCATGATACGGTAGACTGATGGCTACTTTATAAAAAGAAAAAACGATACTTACTATACACATAACTACCTTTATTTTTTTTACCAGCTTCATCTTCATCATCCTAAAAAACATCCCTTTTTTGTACAACTAGATAATTTGATCCCACCAATAGTATCAGGTTGATCATTCTTCCTTTCATGGTTCCCTGCTCAGGTGGATCATGGTTTTTCCATCAAAAACTCAGCTTGAAAACAACCATTTACCTTATATTTATTTCTCATATATCAACCTCCTTTACCAAGTGGTCACCAATCTATGTCTGTATTATGCTTGATAAATTATGGAAAAAAACCCATAGATCTACCCTTCTCAGTGTAAAAATTTAATAAGCATTTTACCTGTACGTTATGATTTCAATTCATTCATGTTACTTGATAAAATAAAAAAAGCCCTCTAAAAAGAGGACTTGGAATTTTTATAATAGTTGTTATAATATATGTTTTTTTCATGTTCTGTTATACAAACATAAATAAATAATTGAATTTTTATCATGCGTTTGCCCAATTGCTAAGATTCTCGTTATACATGCACGAAAATCTTAACAATACTGAGCAAATCACTTATTCGTTGATTGATTCAGCATCAACGATTGCTTCATTAATAAAAAACGGGTATGGATCGATTAGCCAATCAATTCCCAAGGTCCCCATTGTTCAGTTCCAGGCTCATTGCCTCGTGTCCACCATTTTGCACGATATGTGTTTCCTTTGTGTGTCACGATATCACCTAAATCATAAATTGTATCTGCATCCCATGCTTCTGCTGATGGTGCATCCGCCGTTGTCACAACTAATGCTTTGCTTTCTTCTGAAATGTTGCCCGCTTCGTCAAATGCTTTTACTGTATAAGAATACTCTGTATTAGCTGTTAATCCTGCGTCACTAAATGTATTTGTTTCTGTTTCTCCTACTTGCTCACCATCACGGTAAACATAGTAGCCTACTACACCCACGTTATCTGTTGATTGTGTCCATGATAAAGAAACACTCTTGTCACTAATTGATGAAGCCGTAATGTTCAATGGTACTGATGGAGCTTCTAAGTCTGCTGGTGGCTCTTCTAATGTAGAAATCACTAATGCTTTACTTTCTTCTGAAACGTTACCAGCGGCATCAAATGCTTTCACTGTATAAGTGTATTCTGTGCTGGCAGTCAATTTTGTGTCTGTATAAGCATTGTTTGTTGCTCTACCAATTTGTTCGCCATCACGATAAATGTAATAACCTGCTACGCCACGATCATCTGTTGATTTTGTCCATGATAAAGCAACAGTTGAATGTGTTGCTGTGCCTGCTAGATTTGTTGGTTGTGATGGTTTTTCTGTATCAGGTGTTTTTTCTTGGAATAGATCCTGATAAGACTTCGCAAATGATTCATTGTACTCGACACCAGCTGAGTTTCTTCCTTCATCCCAGTTGATACTCCAAGTCATCAAACCTTTTAATGGTGTTTGATCTTTTTCCATTTGTTCGAATACATCGTAAACTTTTGATGGTTCTTTTACAAAACCATTTGCTGCTGCATCCACGTTTGCTGGAATACCTAAAGCTAAGCGATTCGCTGGGATTTGGATAAACCCACCGCTTCCTTCGTTGAAAGCTTTTGAAATTCCATATAAGAATTCAAATTTTTTGCTGTCATTATTTTGAGCGATCCATTCAGTTCCAACACTGATACCGTCACCTGCTTGGTTGTATAACTGTGGTGCAATAAAATCATATTCTTGTTCTAAAGCAGTAATGTATGGTACATATTTACCTTGTGTTCTTAAGTACGGAAACTCTGGCGCCATAGAGATAATAAAATGTTTTTGTTCTTTCTCAAAATGCGCACGGACAATCTTCAAAGCATCTGGAATCACTGTTTTATTGTCGCCTGCATCTACTGCGGTTTGTTCTAAATCGATATCTAAGCCATCAAATCCATAAACTTCAACCAAACGGATGATTTCATCGGCAAAGGCTTGTTCTTCCCCTTTATGTAATTCAATATGTGAATCTGCACCACCAAGTGAAATAATGACCACACGATTTTCAGCATTCAAAGTGGCTACTTTTTGTCTAAATTCAGCATCTGACATATTGTAAGGTTTGAATGTTGGGATACCTTCTCCTTTCATGAATGACACAGCAATCACATTATAAAAAGGATTTACTTTTGCCAAATCAGTATCTGCCGGACGACCACCTTGGTAACCAGCACCTTGTTCAGGCACCCAATTATGATAATAACCTACTGAAACTTGGCGATTTGAGATATCTGGCATCGTATCTGCTGCGTCTGCTGCAAACACATCTGTTCCGCCTCCAATCAAACAACCTAAAAGACCAACTGAGAATAATAAACTTTTCTTATTCATTTTTTCCCTCCTAAATTTGTATTACAGAACAGATTAAAACATATCTTATCCTTCAAAATTTTTTTTGTTTGGTATTGCAACAAAATAACTTTCCAAACAAAAAAATCGCACTTTTTTAACAAAAGGGCGCATATATGAAAACATAACATCCACATAACTACATTATGCTATTATAGCCATGTACAAAAAACAGCTTCTGGAGGAAATGAACATGACAGAACATGCTGCTCTAATTCGAAAATTAAGAAAAGATCGTGGATTGACACAAGAACAACTAACTTCAGGTATCTCACAAAGAGGAACCTTAGCAGCTTTCGAATCACGTGGAACAAAAATCGGCTTTGAACTAATAGTAAACTACCTTGATCGGATGAATATCACACTTGAAGAATATCAGTTTTTATTGAATAGTAATTCGTTGTCTAATAAACAAAAATTAACGAATTATTTAATCACTTCAAAAACCATTACATCTGCTCAAGAACAAGAATTGCTCAACGAATTTGAAAAAACAGGAAACATTTATTATCGTTTGATCTATGCCCAAAGAAAATTGATTTCAAATTATCTGTATAGTAGTTCTTTTACCGCATCAATGAAAGAAGAAATCAGTGTTATAAAGAAGTATCTTGAAAAGATTGATACATGGGGGCACTTTGAATTGACTATTTTTTCGAATTGTTTATTTATTTTTGATGATGAATATATTGCCTATTCGTTCCAAAATAGTGTCACAAAGATGAAAGCCTACATAGATAATACCTATTATTCTGAGCTTCTTTCTAACTTTATTTTGAACGGCGTACGTCTTTCTTTTAACCGTGAATCAACCACATTACGCAAATTATTTCTAGCCCAATTAAAAAAAATCGCGACAACACACAAACAAACACTCGATCTTGCACATTATAAAGTGTTTACTGCTTTAGATAAACTAGCTGATGGACAAAAAACAGCTTTAAAAGAAGTAGAAACGGGTATTGCGTTTTTTGAATGGTTGGATCTTTCTACGAGTAAAGACTACATGATCAATCTAAAAGAAAAATTTTGCGCTGAAGTATGTGATTTTTCGCACAATGATCACCACACAAAAGTCGTTGTCAAAAGTACGTGCGATCGCCTCTCTCCACAACGCCAAGTGAATACTGCCTAAAATAACCGTGTATCTCCTCACTCCCAATGAGAAGATACACGGTTTTTAAGTCTCTCTATTTATTCTCGGTTGATTCGATAGGTTCCACTGGAATGGCGTACTTGATACGAGAGTTTCTAAACAGTTCATTGCACATTTCGTAGTCAGACGATGATCGATCAACGAACTATCAGAAATGCAACGCATTAAAGAAATGCGTCTTCGTGTATTCCTTTCAGGGACACCGATTACTAAAAAACCCTGACCAGTCTATGGACCACCTACAAGGGCGCACCATACTGCCTGTGTAGGTGCCTAACGTTGCTTCCTTGATTTTCTGATTCGTTCTCTACATTTCCTCTCAATAAATTCTTTTGTTACTTGTTTTATCCCCATGTCTTCCCTTTCTATACTGTGCAAACGCAACTCCTTCAGTGGCAGTTCTTTCTCCAGCGAACATTTGCGTTTCACCTAAAAAATGACTAAATAGTATAATTTCTAATAACACTCGCGATGAACGAAATTTTTTTGTTGCAATAACATACATAATTTTCAGATTAAAAATATATCAGTTATGATAACAATCGTACATTACATAAAGTAAAAATATCGGAGGAATTATTATGAAAAAGAGTACGTTAATTGGTTTAGGATTCATTTTAGCAGGTATCGGAGCAAGCACGCTTACTTCTGTTGATGTTGCTGCTCATGGTTACGTTTCTGAACCAGCAAGTCGTGGCTACCAAGGAAGCCTTGACAAAAATACAAACTGGAATGCTGCATTCAAAAAATACGGAGCTGTTATCAATGAGCCACAATCTCTTGAAGCACCAAAAGGATTCCCAGCTGCTGGACCTGAAGATGGTCAAATCGCTTCTGCAAATGGTGCGGTAGGTGATTTCTTATTGGATCAACAAACAGCCTCATTGTGGACAAAACAACAATTGACAGCTGGTGCAAATGATTTTACTTGGACATTCACTGCCAACCATGCAACAACGAAATGGCATTACTACATGACAAAAGCCGGTTGGGATCAAAATGATGCGTTGACAAGAGACGACTTGGAATTCATTGGTGAAGTAGGCAATGATGGACAACTAGCTTCTACTAATCCGACACATTCGATCAACATTCCCAATGACCGTTTAGGTTATCATGTGATCTTAGCTGTTTGGGATGTCGCTGATACTAAAAATGGGTTCTATAATGTCATTGATGTCGATGTTAAAGGTGAAACAGTTTTAGCTGACTTACAAAAATAAAAAATTATTAATGACCGAAAGAGACCGAGGCAGGAATCTTTAACCACGGAAAATAAGTCACCATCTACGAGAGTTGTTCATCAATTTTTTGTAGATGGTGCTTTTTTGTAGTGATTTTTTTCTATGGTTTATTCAATTATAGGCGTTGCAAGAGCGACAACGCGTTAAGCGTTATGGTGTGATTTCTTAAGTTTTACTAAAATGTGTGGATTATGAAAAGGCTTGTTCTCTTTTCATTCTAAATTTCATAAGCTACAATATGAGAGTACCTAGTTATATCATCGTTAGATTTCTCGCTGCAAGATATTTTTGTTGCTTTAAGGATATCTATTTATCATAAATCGGTTGTTTTTTGCCGATAGACGTTCGAACAATATTGGGTAACTTGTTTTTAGGAGGAAATTTTTATGATTCAGTTATTGCGCTATGCGAAAGACTATCGAAAACAAATCATCCTAGGTCCTGTATTTAAATTTTTAGAAGCAGTCTTTGAATTGATTTTACCTTTACTGATGGCTTCGCTGATCGATAATGGGCTAAAAATGAACAATCGTGAAGTGATCATCAATATGGGTATCTGGATGATCGCGATGTCGGTGATCGGATTGATCTGTGCCATTATTTGTCAATATTATTCATCCATTGCCTCTCAAGGGTTTGGAACAGAACTTAGAAATCAACTCATCAAAAAAATCAACTCTTTCTCCCATAGTGAATTAAATCATTTTGGGACGGATACATTGATCACACGCATGACCAATGATATCAATCAGTTGCAACTTGCACTCGCAATGGTTATCCGTTTATTGATCCGAGCACCTTTTTTAAGTATTGGATCAGTAGTGATGGCGTTTGTGATCGACTGGCAAGTCGGGCTATTCTTCTTAGCTTTATTACCAATTTTTTCAATCATTTTATACTTTATTATCCGTAAGACGATCCCCCTCTATCAAAAAGTCCAAGAAAAGTTGGATGGTCTAAATGAGACTGTTAGCCAAAACTTAAGCGGGGTTCGTGTGATCCGAGCATTTTCACGTACCAATAAAGAAATCGAAACATTTGACGAAAACACAGATGTCTTAGCAAAAAATTATTTACGTGTTTCCAATATCTCCGCTTTGCTCTCTCCGGCAACGACATTGATCATGAATGTCGGGATCATTTGTCTATTGACTGTCGGCGGGGTCAAGGTAAATATCGGTTCCTTACAACAAGGACAAGTTTTAGCTTTGATCAATTACATGAACCAAATGTTATTAGCCTTGATCGTCGTTTCCAATCTTGTCGTGATTTTTACTCGTGCAGAAGCTTCTGCTCAGCGGGTCAAAGAAGTCTTAGATACCGAAAATACCATTACAGATGCTGAGACTCCTAGTGAACCAGTCATGGATTCTGAAACAATTCTACAATTTAAAAACGTAGATTTTCGTTATACGCCAGAATCTGGTCTGTCATTACAAGGAATCAATTTCACTTTGAAACGCCAAACTGTCTTAGGGATCATTGGTCCGACCGGAAGTGGGAAGACGACATTGACACAATTGATCCCACGTTTTTATGATGTTAGTGAAGGCTCTGTGCTATTTGATGAACAAGACGTTCGTGACTGGCCCTTAGATACATTACGAAGTCAAATTTCGCAAGTACCACAAACGGCTGTCTTATTCACCGGTACCATTCGGGAAAATCTTCAGTGGGGAAAACCTGACGCGACAGACGCAGAGTGTTGGGAAGCTTTGGCAATTGCCCAAGCGGAGGATTTTGTTCGCCAATTACCCAAAGGTTTAGACACAAGAGTCATGGAGAATGGGAAAAATTTTTCCGGAGGACAAAAACAACGGTTGACGATTGCTCGTGCATTGATCGCCAAACCTGCCTTATTGATCTTAGATGACTCCTTGAGTGCCCTTGATTATCAAACGGATCTAAACTTGCGCCAAGCACTACAAACTTCCCTCAACACAACGGTCATCATTATTTCTCAACGCATCCGTTCGATTCAACAAGCAGAACATATCCTCGTCATGGATCAAGGAAAAATCGTGGCCCAGGGTACGCACGATACATTGCTTAGTCAATCTTCTGAGTATCGTGAAATCGTGGCATCACAGGAGGAGGAATAAAATGAAAACAAAAAAACTATCTTGGCAAACGCTCAAACGTTTTGTTCCTTATCTGACGGCCCATCCACGTGAAATTTGGTTAGCTGTCTTGTTGGGAATCGTCAATGGTGTTGCTACCGTCGTAATGACCTTACAAATCGGTCAAAGTATCGATCAAATGGTTGGTGTGGGACAAGTCAACTTTACTCGATTAGTCCAACTTCTGTTGATGTTTGGCGGGATCGTTTTACTTAATGTCATCAGTCAATGGCTGATCCAAGTATTAAGTAACCGATTGGCTTACCTCTCCGTTGCGAATCTACGAAAAGATGCCTTTGCTCGTTTGAATCTTTTACCTTTAAGATACTATGATCAAAATTCACATGGGAATATCGTCAGCCGTTTCACAAATGATATGGACAATATCTCCATCGCGATATCAGCGGCGTTCAATCAATTATTTTCTGGGGTAGCGATCATTATCCTCTCACTGATCTTCATGCTCAACTTGAGTCCGTTATTGACACTTGTCGTCATTTGTTCGACACCAATCATTTTCTTAGTCAGCTGGTTAGTCGCACGGGCTTCTCAAAATGATTTTGATAACCAACAAAAAATCATTGGGAACATTTCAGGATTCGTTACGGAACGTATCGGTAATCAAAAAATCATCAAAGCGTTCCAACAAGAAGAAGTCAATCAACAGCAATTCAGTGCATTGAATGCTGACTTATATGAGAAAGGGCAGCGCGCGCAATTCTCTTCTTCATTAACGAACCCATCTTCTCGTTTTGTCGATCACTTAGCCTATCTCTCCATTGGTTTGATTGGTGGTTTACTTGCCTTACGAAGTGATTCAACGATTACTGTCGGGATCATTTCAAGTTTTACGATCTATTCTAGTCAGTTTTCGAAACCTTTTATTGAATTATCAGGGATCACGACACAGATCCAAACAGCATTTTCTGGTTTAGAACGAGCATTTGAATTGATCGACCAACCGGAAGAAACGCCAGATGAACCTTTTGCGTATCAACTTGATCCTCAAACGATCAAAGGCGAGGTCGCTTTTAAACATGTTTCTTTCTCTTATGAACCACAACAACGGTTGATCGAGAATTTCAGCTTTGTTGCCAAACCAGGTCAAACAGTGGCAATCGTTGGTAAAACAGGAGCTGGTAAATCCACATTAGTGAATTTATTGATGCGGTTTTACGATGTCAATTCTGGGACGATCACGATCGACGATTATGATATTACCCAAATCGCCCGTGATTCCCTACGCAAGAGCTTTGGGATGGTTTTACAAGATACTTGGTTATTCGACAGTACGTTACGAGAAAACTTACGTTACGGGAAGCCAGATGCCAGTGATGAAGAAATCAATGAGGCCCTAAAATCAGCCTATATGTATGAATTTGTCCAACGCTTGCCACAAAAACTAGATACACGCATTGGTGGACAGGGATTAAAAATCTCCGATGGGCAGCGTCAATTACTGACGATCGCTCGTACGATGATCAGTAATCCCCCTATGTTGATACTTGATGAAGCAACAAGTTCAGTGGATACATTGACAGAGAAGAAAATCCAAAATGCCTTCCTAAAAATGATGGAAGGAAAAACTAGTTTTGTGATTGCCCATCGCTTGTCCACGATCAAAAATGCCGATCAGATCCTCGTGATGGATCAAGGGGCAATCGTTGAGATGGGTACACATGATGAATTATTGAAAATCGAAGATGGTAGCTATCGTCAACTTTATCAAGCGCAATTTACTGGATCGGTTGAAAAATAGTGAACATCGAATCAGATGATTTTTCTGATCTATGCAAAAAACAAGCAGTCTTCTGGGATGGGAAGACTGCTTGTTTTTTATTTTGTATGCGTCGTTAAACTCCGCAAAATTCTTTTATATGGCATGGCGCGCCCAATCACGTAGATCATCGTCGATTGGATCGGCAACCAGATAATGGCTTTTAATAAACGTGGTCCCCAGAATACCCAGTTCATCGGTACTTGATACATGATGACCAACCATAATGGTGTCAGGATCAAGCTAACGAACACTGTCACACTGAGCGTGGCTAAGATTGCATTTTTCCAAGTGATCTCTTTGCGATAGAAAAAGAACCCATAAATCGCTCCTTCAATAAAAGCATTCAACGTGAAGCCGATGAAAAAGACAGATTTAGGAAATAATGCCATACCCACCACATCAGCTAACACAGAACCGACCCCTGTCCAAAATGGGCCAAATAAAATACCCATGATTACTTGGGGAATGAACGTTACACTGATTTTGAGTAATGGTGTTTCAAATGAAACTAAGCGAGACAACGTGACCATCAATGCGATCAGCAGTCCCATGATCGTAATCATACGAGCATCTAAACGATTTTTCTTCATTTCTAGCATCTCCTTTAAGAGCTGCTACATGTTTCATGCAGCGAATGCGAAAATAAAACCGCGAACTTACGTCCTTCGTCCTAGAGGCAACATCCCATCCTCTAAGCACTTAACGCTTTATTTTCTACTCTGTTAATAGTGGGAACTTATCCCAGACAAACTATAGCATAGAAAAGGAAGAACTGTAAATAAAAAAACCTAATGTTCTAAACGAAAACGATTCCTAAGTTCGTAACATGGCAGACATTCGCCTTGATCAACTGTCTCTATCCTCATAAAATCCGAATTTTAAATCTTATTAGGAAAAGGGATCTTACTTCCTTCTTCATGGATCACTTGTCGGAACTCCAAAAATCCGGCTTCAAGCCCTCGTAATAAAACTTCTGCGGTACCGATATTCGTTGCTAAAGGAATATCATATACATCAGCCAAGCGGATCAACGCAGTGACATCAGGTTCATGAGGTTGAGCTGCTAAAGGATCACGCAGGAAAATCACCAGATCCAATTCATCTTCTGAGATCATCGCGCCAATTTGTTGGTCACCGCCTAAAGGTCCTGAATTGAACCGATGGACCGATAATCCTGTGGCTTCTGCAATCTTTTGTCCGGTCGTCCCTGTCGCGAATAGTTCATGTTGTTCAAGTATGATTTTATAGGCTGTTGTAAATTTGATCATCAATTCTTTTTTACGATCATGTGCAATCAATGCTATTTTCATCCGTCCTCACTCCTTTTTTACCAGTGTAACAAATTTCTTTGTGGTTTGATATTTTTCAAATTTCTATAAAAACATATCAAGAACTTCTAGTACATCCACCCATGTCAGAATATCACATTGTTCAATTTTTATTATGTTTCTAGCGGTGTAGTCAATTGAACGCAACTGATGTGTAACAACTTGTCCAGAAATGATTTGTGGTTCTTTGATCTTAATATATGTATCAAATTTTCTTTCAATTGATGTGATTGGGCAAATCAAACAAAAACCAGTGTATTGGTTGAAGTTATTCTTACTTACTACCAAACCTGGTCTTCGCTTCTGTATTTCCTTTCCTCTAGCTGGATCAAAATCCAGCCATACAATATCTTTTTGCTTTGGATAATCCATTTATAGTTCCTCCCCCTCAAGGTTCATCTCATCCCACTCTTTATCTTCTTGGGTGATTGAATCTCTAAAGCCTGCCCATGCCTCTGGAGTCTTAAAAATATCTTCTTTTTTGGGCTTTAATACATATGTTTCACCTATTTTAATAATCGTATATATTTTTCCAACTTCTGGAGAAATATCTTTGGGAAAAATCGCTCCTACAGAATTTCCAATCTTTCTAATAGTCGTTTCCATTATTATCATCTCCCAGCTTATATTAAATTGAGTTTAACTTAATTTAATATGAAAAACAAATTTTGTTTTCTTGGTTGCCTGCTTTTTTATATCTCTTAATATCTACAAAGTATTGCTCTAAGATAGTGAATACACGGTAAATCTTTGATAACTCGCGCAGTAAAAACCAAAAAATAAATTGCCATATTGCTGGAGTTTGCTCTCATTATTGAAGGATCTGCTTCATGAACATCATTTATTCTATTTTATAGGTGATGAGGTTGTGACAGAAGTGTTCAGCTCCGAGAAATAAGCCAAGAAAACCGAAAATTGTTTTTCAAATTTTTGGGTTTCTCGGCTTATTTCCGAAGGAGTTACTTCTGGAACACCGTTTATTCGCTTTTAAGGATAGAAACAAAAATGAATTTTATTTTTGTCTCACTTTCCACGCACTTTCCAATTATTTTGTACACATTGACGAAAGTTCCTACGAATTCTTGTTCATTGTGACATTGATTATAGATAGCGCTTTCAACTATACTAAACACATCAAATAAAAGAAAAAAAGAAAGCGTGGTTTGTACGATGGTAGAAATGGCTCTGAAAAATGTATACAAGAAATATGACAATGCAGAAAACTATTCTGTTACTGACTTTAACTTGGCAATCAAAGATCGCGAATTTATCGTATTCGTTGGTCCTTCCGGTTGTGGGAAATCAACAACTCTACGAATGATCGCTGGTCTTGAAGATATTTCTGAAGGGGAATTGAATATCGGCGGCAAAGTAATGAATGATGTTGCTCCTAAAGACCGTGATATCGCGATGGTATTCCAAAACTATGCCTTATACCCTCACATGACGGTATTTGACAACATGGCGTTTGGTTTGAAATTGCGTAAATACGACAAAGCCGATATCAAACAACGTGTAGAGAATGCTGCGGAGATCCTTGGGTTGACTGAATACTTAAAACGTAAACCTGCTGCTCTTTCAGGAGGACAACGCCAGCGTGTCGCTTTAGGTCGTGCCATCGTACGTGATGCAAAAGTCTTCTTGATGGATGAGCCGTTGTCAAACTTAGATGCCAAACTACGTGTAGCCATGCGTGCCGAAATCGCGAAGTTGCATCAACGCTTAGAAACAACAACCATTTACGTTACCCATGACCAAACAGAAGCCATGACGATGGCAGACCGTATCGTCATCATGAAAGATGGATTCATCCAACAAATCGGTTCACCAAAAGAAGTTTATGACACACCAGTCAATATGTTCGTTGCTGGCTTCATTGGTTCACCTGCCATGAACTTTTTCAACGTAAAATTAAGCCAAGGGGTTATCTCAGATGGTCATGGACTAAAATTGAGAATCCCTGAAGGTAAAAATAAAGTATTAGTTGAAAAAGGTTATGAAGGCAAAGAACTTGTCTTTGGTATCCGCCCTGAAGATATCCACAGTGAACAAGTTGTCTTGGATGCTTCACCAGAAACTGTTGTCAATTCAGAAGTCGTTGTATCAGAATTACTTGGTGCCGAAACCATGCTTTATACTCGCACTGGAACAACTGAATTTATTTCGAAAGTTGATGCTCGTGACTTCCATAAGCCAGGAGAAATGATTGATCTTGCCTTCAATATCAACAAAGGCCATTTCTTTGATAAAGACACAGAAGATGTCATCACGATCCCTTAATTGACGATAAGCAAAAGACCCAAGGATCTTTCGATCTTGGGTCTTTTTTCTGGTGATTTTTCAGTCTTTGTTTGTGTGATAGCTAAACGACTTTTTTGATTGTTCCTTGCATGATCTCTTTCTTTTGCTGTTTCTTGGCAGCAGTGAAAACTGGGACATCAAAGAATTTACTCAATGTTCCGGCAATGAAGTAAGCGATATTGTAATCCACCAAACTATGGATCAAGCCACCGATCCCCATCAAGATGAATACGGTATAGAAGTAGCCTTCTGCATAGTATGTTTCCGGCATATTCCCAATGAAGAAGAACACACTCACCACTAGCATTTCGATGATCGAGTGGATCACGCCGATCAATAAGTTAAACCCTTGAAAACGCCAGTTCATTAATGTGAATTGCCCGTCTTTTAAGACGATCCCTGGTTTTTTTTGTAAATACCATGCACCGATTAGAGCGAATACCAAATGAGACAATGCACGAAGCGCAATAATCACAGGTGTCGTCAAGAAGAAGCCAAATGTTGTACCTAGCGCCACTGCCACAGCTACACCGGGTGAAAAAAACATTGCGATAAATAATGGCACATGTGAAGCTAGTGTAAATGAAGCAGGCGGAATTACGATCTTAGGCATGATCATCGGAATAAGAACGCCCATCCCGATCAATAAAGCGGAAATTGTCAATTTTCTTACAGAATTTGTTTTCATTTTTTTACTCCCTTGATGTGTCTTGACACATTTGTTTTGACCTATTGTACCGCTAACTTTCTAATGTGTCAAGACACATCAAGAGAAACAAGGCGCCTGAAATACCACCCTCTCTAAAATCGAATAATTTGATCTTGGAACTTGTTTCCTAAAATAGTCAGGCATCACTTGAAGAATACCCAAAATGGTTTTCTCAAGTGATGCCTTCAGACTTAGAGCGAAAAGACTTTTTCAGCCTTCTATTCCTCATTTTATTTTTTTAGATGTTCCATAGCATTGCTCAAAGCAGCAAATTCTTCTAAAGAAAGTGTTTCTCCTCGTCTTTTCGGATCGATTCCTGCCTCCGTTAGACTTTCAGTTAACCAACTTTTAGTTGCTTCGTCTTTCCCATAGGCATGTTGCAAATTATTCCATAAAGTTTTTCTACGCTGTTGAAACGCAGCCTTTGTCAGACGGAAAAAGGCTTTTTCATCCGTTACGGAAACTGCTGGTGTTGCGCGTCTTGTCAATTTCAAGATCGCTGAATCCACGTTTGGTTGTGGCACAAATACTGTTTTTGGCACAATAAACGCCAAACTTGCTTCCATATAGTATTGCACAGCGATCGATAAAGAACCATATGCTTTTGTTCCCGGTTTTGCTGAGATGCGATCAGCGACTTCTTTTTGCATCATCACGATCATTTCGTCAACCACTACGTCTGATTCAAGAAAGTGCATCATGATCGGTGTCGTAATATAATAAGGCAAATTAGCTACCACTTTCAATGGTAACTGCTCGTTGAATTGAGTATTGACTGCCTCTGCTAAATCAGTTTTCAAAATATCTTGGTGGATGACTGTGACATTCGGATAAGGTGAAAGGGTATCTGCCAAGACAGGAATCAATCGATCGTCGATTTCAAATGCGACTACTTGTTTGGCATGACGCGCGATTTGCTCTGTTAATGCACCAATTCCTGGCCCTACTTCGATCACATTAGTCTGCTGATCGATTTGACCAGTTTCAATGATTTTCCGAAGGATATTCGGCTCTGTCAAAAAATTTTGTCCTAAGCTCTTCTTAAAAGAGAAGCCGTGCTTCAATAAAATTTCTTTTGTTCTAGTGGGTGTTGCAATATCCCGATATTCACTCATAATGATCCTCCACTTTTTTCATTGCCTGCTTAAACTCAGTTAACGTAATTCGGAACATGTTCAATCGTTTTTCCAATTGTTTTCCGTTCGTATAGCCGATGCGTAATTCATCACCGAGCATCTCACGTTTTTCTTTTGCATGTGCTCCGGCAATCAATCCATATGCAACCAGCATTTGTCTAGTGATCTCCGGCGCTTGGGTCTCATCATCGACTGGCGTAACGACTTTTTTCAACGCTTCTAATATCGCTTCATCACTCGCATGTTCGACCCCCAAGCTTCCTTTTTTTTTCGGTACGGCTTGGTTCCTTGGCAAAAACGCATGTTTTGCTTGTGGTACCACTTCCATGATCGTTTTACGGATCTTCTCACCTGAAAAATCCGGGTCCGTAAAAATAATGATTCCACGAGTTTCTTGGGCATGTTCGATCTGCATCAAGATTTCTTCATTAATCGCTGAACCAATCGTTTCTATCGTGTCGGCTTCAACCACTTCTTGTAGCCTTCTCGTATCGTCTTTTCCTTCGACAACAATGATTTCTTGGATCTTTAATTTAGTCATGCTCTGACAATCCAAATAAATGATGCGCGTTTTTCCATGTTTGGGCCGCTACTTCTTCCATTGGTAGTTGACGAAGTTCAGCGATCTTTTCGACTGTGTAACGAGTATACCCTGGTTCATTTCTTTTTCCTCGATAGGGCACTGGCGCTAAATAAGGAGCATCCGTTTCCACTAATAGACGATCCATTGGGACGTTTGTCGCTGCTTCTTGCACATCTAACGCCTTTTTGAATGTCACGACACCACTAAAAGAAATGTGCATCCCTAAATCAAGGAAGCGTTGTGCCCATTCATAATCACCACTAAAGCTATGCATGATTCCGCCAATATCACGAATGTCTTCTTCTTTTAACACCTTATAAGTGTCTTCCAAGGCCTCTCTCGTATGGATACTGATCGGTAGACGCATTTCTTTTGCGATGGCGATCTGTCTTCTAAAGATTTTATCTTGGACTTCTTTGGGATCTTCCATCCAATAATAATCCAGTCCGATTTCACCTAAAGCAACCACTTTTGGTAAAGTCAGTTGTTCTTGTAGTTTGTTTTCGATTTCTTTCGTATAGCTACCAGCTTCTGTAGGATGCCAGCCGATGATGCTATAAATGTTTGGGTAATCTTGACTAAGCATCAAGGATTTTTCGATCGTTGGTGTATCAAAGCCTACAACGGCCATTTTAGTCACACCTAGTTCTTCTGCACGCTGGATCGTTTCAGGAATATCATCATTGAATTGTTCCGCGTTCAAATGAGTATGAGAATCAAATATCATCTTTATCTCTCCTTTTCATTCATTACTTTAGCATATAAGCAGGCGTTAAAGAAGTCTCAAAGACTAAAAAACATGAGATATCGTACAAAGAAAGACAAGAAATGACTTGATTCACTTCTTGTCTTTTCATTATCAGTTAGTTACTTTCAGTTTGTCTTTTTTTGTAGTAAAACACAGGTACACCTAACAATGTGACTAAGATTCCGATTAATGCCAAATTCGTTTGTGTGATCAGTGTCATCCCTAAAATAAAGATGGCTCCTAAAATCGCAATGATCGGTATCACTGGATAAAGGGGTACTTTGTATGGACGAGGCATCTCTGGGGCTTTCTTTCTTAAAATAAATACGCCAATAAAAATCAATAAGCTAAATAGCCACATGACAAAAATCAACATATCTGTCAGAAAATCAAATGAACCCAAGCTCATCATGATACATGCAATCGCTAGTTGGAACAATGCAGGTACATAAGGAACGGTGAATTTTTTTGAGAGCTTTGTCAACTGGTTACTGAACGGCAACTCATTTTCTAATGCCATTGCATATGGGACACGAATCCCAGTCAACGTATAACCATTCAGTGCGCCGTAGACAGAGATCAAAATACCGATCGTAACGATTTTCCCTCCTAGTTCACCGAAGATGACCGCTGACGCATCAGATGAAGCATTCAAGTTCCCAGCAATTTGATCAATCGGTAATGTTTTTAAAAAGACGAAGTTGATCAATAGATAAACGAATGTCACAAAACTCAATCCTAGAATAATCGCTTTTGGTAGATCCTTTTCTGGACGTTTCATTTCTCCAGCCATGGCTCCGACACCTAACCAGCCATCGTAAGCGAAAAGTGTCGCCAACAAAGCACCACTAAGTCCTTCTGCCCATGAAACACCTTGTCCGGCTTCTACTGGAAATAATTGAACAGTACCCTGTCCAGGTGTCAGAAGCCCCCAAATAATGATCACTGCAATTGGGATCAACTTGACTACCAATGTAATCGATTGAACGTACGCACCAACTTTGGTCCCTAACAGATTCAATCCAGTGATAGAAAGTGCTGTAATAATAGCAATCACTAATAAATAATCAGGAGATAGCTGTAAGAGATTGATCAGCTGTGTTGCAAAGATGATCGATAATGCCGCAATGTTCGCTGGAAAGTAAATCAAACTTTGTGCCCAGCCCAATAAAAAGCTGGGTAACTTGCCATAAGCTGCTTCAATGTACTTGACCGCTCCGCCAGTTTCAGGAATGGCAGTGGCTAATTCAGCGACTGTTAGCCCCGCACAGATCGTTAAGAATCCCCCTAACAACCACGCGAGTAACGTCAAACTTGTTGATTGTGTACTTGCCACTACCGCTGCTGTTTTAAAAAAGACGCCGGCGCCGATCACAGTTCCCATTACTGTGGATAATGCACCAAACAAATTGATCTCGCGTTTTAATTTTCCCTTCATCCTCTTCCTCATTTCGTATTTCTTTTTTATTTTTTTCAGTATAACCGAGAACTTTTCATTTTACCATTCTTTTCAGAAATTTGTAGTGAAAATATCCCTCTAAAGACGGATGTATTCTTGTCTTACTTCTTATAGAATGAAGCTACTTGAAATGTAAGGAGGTACCCTATGGATTTTCAATCGATCGATCCAAAACTAGCATCTTATCTAAAAGATAAAGGTACTACTTTCTTTCCACAAAAAGAACAAAAACAATCCAAGCTACATTGGTTATTGTTGATTTTATTTGGCTGGCTAACAATTGCGACATTGACACAGCAATTGCTATTGATGGCTGGTTTTCTTCTCATTGCCGCCTTGATCAAAGGGCCTGGGATGTTGTTGTGGGGAATCGTCTATTCCTTTCTCGTCGGCTTGTTTCCGCCCATTGCTTTTTTACTATCGGTCATCTTTTTACTATTAAATGTTCAAACGATCGTCAAAAATTGGCGCGTCACGATGGTCGGGATTTTTTTCTACGGCTATCCTTTAGCCATGAACGCCTTGCGCCACTTGACTGATTGGGATACAAGATGGTTCTTTGCGATCAGCTTGCTCCTAGGGCTAGTGATCCTTCACTCGCTATTGACCAAGATTTATGCACGTTACGGCAATAGCCGCCTGATTGCTTGGTATATTCTATGTATTCCATTTTCAATCGTCGCAGCATTATTGCCAACGAAAGTCAAACAACGGCTAAAACTAAAAAGAGTCGGACGATGATTATCATCGCTCGACTTTTTTCAATTATCTATAAAGCTATTTTATTGATGAACCGATCCTGTGAATTTCATTTTTTTAAAAACTGTTCATACATATCTTGACTCATACCTAAAGTATCCAGTAAATAATTATTCTCGGTTCCCCGATTACCTAAACCTCTGTAATAGAATTCACGATCGACATCTTTGATCACGAAAGGCATGATATTGTGCTTCAAGCATTCTTTGAACATGAGCAAACGTCCTATACGTCCGTTGCCATCTGCAAACGGGTGGATTCGTTCATATTGTCCACCCTAAAACTGAATAAACGGTGTTGGCACAACCTCGTTACATTTACTTTTACAGATTCACATAAAAGTGATCCTATAAAAAAAAGAACTATTCTAAGCTTATTTGCTTAGAATAGTTCTTACAGTCATTGATTAGCCAACTTCAGAACCGTTTGGCATACCTTTTGGTGCTTCGATCACTTGTAATGAACCATCAGCTGCTTCTGCTGAAAGGATCATTCCTTGACTGATCAGCCCGCGCATTTTGCGTGGTTTCAAGTTAGCAACGATCACTAATTTTTTGCCGATCAATTCACTTGGATCAGGATAAAATTCGGCAATACCGGATAAGATTTGACGGTCTTGGTCATCTCCTGCATCTAGACGGAATTGCAATAATTTATCTGCCCCTTCGACTTTTTGGCAGTTGATGACTTCTGCTACTTTTAATTCGACTTTTTCAAATACATCGAACTTGATTTGTTTTTCTTTAGTCGAAACAAGCTCTGTTTCTTCTGGGTCCCATTTGACAGAGTCCTCATTTGTTTGAGTGCCTTCTGACATTTTTGCTTGGATATACGCAATTTCTTCTTCCAGCTCTAAGCGTGGGAAAATCGGTGTACCTTTTGCAACGACTTTTGTCCCAGATGGGAATTCACCGAAGTGTAATCCTTCAAGGTTCATCGTCTCGGCATCCAACCCTAATTGATTAAAGATTTTAGTTGGTGTTTCTGTCATGATCGGTTGTAAGAGGATCGCAGTGATACGTAGCGATTCAGCTAAGTGGATCATCACGCTCTCTAACTCTTTTTTCTTCTCTTCGTCTTTTGCTAAGACCCAAGGTTCTGTTTCATCGATATATTTGTTGGCACGAGAAATCAATACCCAGATTTCGGCTAAAGCAGTGTTGAATTCCATTTTTTCCATTGCGTCATGATAACGACCAACCACATTCGCAGCAGTTGTTGATAACTCACTGTCAAACGGTGTCACTAATGACGCATAGTCAGGAACCATGCCATCACAATATTTATTGATCATTGCAATCGTTCGATTCAAAAGATTCCCTAAGTCATTCGCCAAATCGTAGTTCACACGTGACACAAAGTCTTCTGGTGTAAATACGCCATCTGAACCAAATGGTACTGCACGCAATAAGTAATAACGCAAAGCATCTAAGCCATAGCGTTCAACAAGCATCTCTGGATAAACGACATTGCCTTTCGATTTAGACATCTTGCCGTCTTTCATCAACAACCAGCCATGTCCAAAGACTTTCTTTGGCAATGGGATATCTAATGCCATCAACATGATCGGCCAATAGATCGTATGGAACCGAACGATTTCTTTTCCAACCATATGGACATCTGCAGGCCAATATTTCTGGAATAATTGATCGTCTTCTGAACCGTAGCCCAGTGCGGTGATGTAGTTCGACAACGCATCGATCCAGACATACACTACATGTTTCGGATCATTTTTGACATTGATTCCCCAGCTGAATGTCGTACGTGAAACTGCTAGATCTTCTAAACCTGGTTTGATGAAGTTATTGATCATCTCATTTTTACGTGATTCAGGTTGGATAAACTCTGGGTGTTCTTCGTAGTACTCTAACAAGCGATCTGCATACTTACTCATACGGAAGAAATAAGACTCTTCCTTGACTAGCTCAACTTCATGACCACTTGGCGCTTTCCCGCCGATCACTTTGCCGTCTTCATCTTTGTATACTTCTGCAAGTTGAGTTTCTGTAAAGAATTCCTCATCTGAGACAGAATACCAACCTTCATATTCACCTAAGTAAATATCGCCTTGTTCAAGCAAACGATCAAAGATTTTTTGAACTGCTGCTTTATGATAATCATCAGTTGTGCGAATGAATTTATCGTAGCTGATATCTAATGTTTTCCACAGTTTTTTGACATCTGCAGCCATTTTGTCTACATATTCCTGTGGCTCTACGCCTAATTCTTCTGCTTTTTTCTCGATTTTCTGTCCGTGTTCATCTACCCCAGTTAGATAAAACACATCAAAGCCCATCAAACGTTTATAACGTGCAACAGCATCACATGCAATCGTTGTATAAGAATTGCCAATGTGCAGTTTGCCACTTGGATAATAGATGGGCGTAGTGATATAAAAAGTTTCCTTTTCTGCCATGGGGTACTTCCTCCTTTATCGCATGGTGCGAATTCGTTTCCTTGCTAGTATACCATAAAATGAATACGCTGTTAGCTTTTTTTGATAACTCCCGAAATGTAAAGATGTCCTTTCCCTTCAAGAAAACATTTATAAAGAACCTACGTTATCGTGATGAACCACTTCCTTCTCTACCCACACTCTCGCTCCTTTTTCTTCAGGATCGTCTACTCTCTCATTTTTACTTTACAAACATGCTATAATAAGCAATATCATATAAGAAAAGGTTTTGAGACTAATGACAAAAAAACACAAACGAATGATTATCAGCATTGCTTTACTTTCTCTCATCCATCTATTATTTAGTTTTTACTATTTACATCTGTATGGTTATTTCAATCTACATGGGCAATTAAATACTTTTCTTTTGCTCACCTTGATCCTTCGAGTGATCCTAGCAGGGTATATCGTCCTCTGTGGCTTTTTCGCCATTCGAGAAGAAAAACAGAAGCTTCTCCCTTTTTATTTGCTTTTCTTCCTATTTAATCTACTCTTACCGTTTCTTTTTCAACTCTGAGTTGGATTTATTTGTCTAGAAATCTTTGGTTTTCAGGGAGATTCTGCTACAATAAAGTAAAAAGTACCTTAACATAATAGGAGGTGAGAAAGTGGAACATTTTCATTCAAAAGAAGAAGAAAAAACATATTATGAACAAGAGGCCTCTGAAACTGATTTCTTATCTTGGTACCAAGACCAAGAACGTCCTGAATATGAAAAACCTTCATTGACCGTCGATATCGTTTTACTCTGCTACAACAAAGAAGAAGATCAATTAAAAGTTTTACTTATCCAACGTAAAAGCCATCCTTACCGAAATTCTTGGGCACTTCCCGGAGGATTCGTCCAAAAAAATGAATCGACTGGTGCCAGCGTCTTGCGAGAAACAAAAGAAGAAACAGGCGTCATCATATCCGAAGAAAATATTGAACAACTGCATACCTTCAGTACACCGAATCGTGATCCTCGTGGCTGGGTCGTGACAGTCAGCTATCTCGCCTTTATCGGTGAAGAACCTTTGATCGCTGGAGACGATGCCAAAGAAGTGCAGTGGTTTTCACTTGAACGCAATGCAAACAAACTGCATTTATCGAGTGGGGATGTAGCAATCACTCTAGACTTGACGACGAGCGAGTCTTCTGGCAAAGACACATTAGCCTTTGACCATAGCGAGATCATTGTCAAAGCCTTCAACCGTGTCGTCAACAAAATGGAACATGAACCACAAGTACTTCAAGTGCTAGGAAAAGACTTCACGATCACTGAAGCACGCAAAGTATTCGCTAAATTCTTAGGGATCGATTTTAAAATGATCGATCATTCCAATTTCAAAAAAGCTATGTTACAATACTTCGATGAAATCGGTGAACGTCCTGTCGGTATCGGACGTCCCTCAAAGATCTATCAATTAAAACCTGGACATACAGAATAAAAAAAGGAGAAGGGCACGAATGCTCTTCTCCTCTTTTTTGGTTTGTCATAATTAGTGAGCTTCTCTGAAAGAAATTCCTAGAAACAAAAACAATAGATGTTTTTTATTAGCAAGGCGAACCCTGGCGCCCCTACCAGTTTTTTTATTCAAACAGGACTTGTTTCCCGATTTCAACTAATTCCAGACTCTTTTTATTTGTGGAAGGATCTGTTTGTTCTTTCATATCGATCAATACTAACTTTTTGCTATACCATTGCGATTTATATTGGAGCTTTGCTAATAGCTTATGCCAGTCTTGGATAGAAAAATCACCTTCCGGACAATCTGCTGAAATCGATTCGACAAACAAATAATCATAATGACGGATCACTGTTCCTGAAATTTGTTCTAAATAGTCTTCTCGTTGAAATTTTTGTTTTAAATAAAGGTCTTTGATTTTCCTTTTTTGCTTTTGATAATTTTTTACTCTTTCAACGTGTGTGCGTCGATGCTGTGCTGATCGTCCTTTGATCACAAGCTTTCTCTTTGCCCGCAGGAGTTGTTGATCAACTTGTTTGAATTTAGGAATCGTAATGTCAAGTGGTGTGGACATCTCCACTAGACGATCTGGATCATAGGCTATCCCGATCCATTTATTTGACGCTTTCATCGTCTTTTGGGGAACTTCACAGAGCAAGGAAACATAAAAGATCTCGTTGTATCGAGATGAGATCGTTGCTGAACGAATCGTTCCTTCAATCGGACGATGTGCATGGATGCGAATTTTCTCTTTTAGCTTTGGCAATTTGAGGTATGTTTCTTCTAAATAGATGGTTCCTTTTTGATTATTCGTCGTATACGACTGCCAAATACTTTTTTTATTTTTTAGTTTGGGGAAGCTTGCGCGTCCTTTAAAATAATTACGAAATGCACGATCCAAGTTTAATTGGGCATTCGCTAAGGCTAAACTATCGACTTCCTTTAAAAACGGATATTGCTTTTTTAAAGAAGCTGGTGTCAGCGTATAATCAATCTCTTGTGTTTCTAAATAATACGCCTGTCTGGCTTTTAATAAATGATTGTAAGTGAAACGCACACAACCAAATGTTTGGATCAACCACTGTTTTTGTGAATCAGTGGGATAGATTCGAAATTTAAAGGCTTTTAGCATCGGCTTCTCCCCCTAGTTTGCGACTAGCAAGGCTTCTTTCTGCCGTTTTAATTTTTTCGCATAATAAGCAACTTCTTGTTCTGTTGCATATACAAAATGTTCAGGAGCAATTTCTCTTAACGTGCGGATTTGTCCATCATCTGGTTCAGGTTGATACTTGATCCGGCGACGTTGGCGTTCATGATCAGGGTCAGGCAATGGAATCGCTGATAGTAAACTTTCCGTATATGGATGCACTCCATGATTATAGATTTCTTCACTGGTTCCCATCTCAAGCAACAAGCCATTGTGCATCACACCAATACGGTCACTGATATGTTTCACCATGGATAGATCGTGCGCGATAAACAAGTAAGTCAATCCTTGCCCTTTTTGTAAATCTTGTAAAAGATTGACCACTTGGGCTTGGATCGATACGTCTAAAGCAGAGATTGGTTCATCACAAATGATAAACTTCGGATTGACTGCTAATGCTCGTGCAATCCCGATCCGTTGGCGTTGTCCCCCTGAAAATTCATGAGGATAGCGTGTGCCATGGCTGGGATTTAAGCCAACTGTTTTTAGTAACTCGTTGACTTTTTCTGCACGTTCTTCGGGTGATTTAGCTAGTCCGTTGACATCGATTCCTTCTGCAATGATATCTCGTACTTTCATTCTTGGATTTAATGAAGCATATGGATCTTGGAAAATCATTTGGACTTCATGACGAAACTTTGTCATGGCTTGTTTGCCTTTTAATTTCGTCACATCTTGCCCATCAAATAAAATCTCGCCACCCGTTGGTTCATTCAAACGGATGATCGTTCGACCTGTGGTTGACTTTCCACTACCAGATTCGCCAACTAAGCCGAATGTTTCTCCTTCATAGATGTGAAAACTGATATCATTCACCGCATGGACTTCATTTTTCTTTCCTACATTAAAATACTGTTTTAAGCCTTTAACCTCGAGCAGTTTTTTGTTCATTGTTCAATCCCCCTTGGCCATGTGCTTTTTGCTTTTCTTGAAAAATCGCCCAGCGCCGTTGAATCTCTTCTGGCGGTGTCACTTTTGGAGCTTGTGGGGCTAATAGCCAAGTCGCTGCTTGGTGTGTTGGTGATAGTTCGAAAAACGGTGGTGCTTGTTCCGCATCGATTTTCAATGCAAATTCATTTCGTGGATAGAAGGCATCTCCTTTTGGCGGATTCAATAAATCCGGTGGCGAACCTGGGATTGCATATAAGCGGTCATTGCCACTTTCCAATGTAGGCATAGAGCCAAGTAAGCCCCATGTATACGGATGCTGTGGATTGTAAAAAATCTCTTCAGATGTCCCCACTTCAATGATTTTTCCACCGTACATCACTGCTACTCGATCAGCGACATTCGCTACGACACCAAGATCATGGGTGATAAAAATGATCGACGTGTCGATTTTTGATTGGATTTTTTTCAACAACTCTAAAATCTGTGCTTGGATCGTCACATCTAAGGCTGTCGTTGGTTCATCTGCAATCAAGATTTCTGGGTAACAAATCAACGCGATCGCGATCACGATCCGTTGCCGTTGTCCCCCTGAAAATTGATGAGGATAGCTATGGATGCGTTTCTCAGCCTCCGGGATTCCTACAAGATTCAATAATTCTAAAGCGGCTTTTTGCCCCTCTTTTTTCGATACTTTATTATGCTTACGTAAAGATTCTGCTACTTGTTTACCAATCGTCATCGTTGGATCTAATGAAGTCATCGGATCTTGGAAGATCATCGCAATTTCTTTCCCACGAATCTTTTGCATTTCTTTTTCTGTTTTATCAACAATGTTTTGTCCTTTGAATAAAATCTCACCAGAATCGATCGATGCGTTACTTGACAGTAAACGCATGATACTTCTAGTCGTTACAGATTTCCCACTACCGGATTCGCCAACGATTGCCAATGTTTCACCTTTGTTCAAATGAAAATCGACGCCTCGGATTGCTTGGACTTTTCCAGCATAGGTATCAAAGGAGATTTGTAAGTTCTTTACTTCAAGAATTTTCGTCATCGTACTCACTCTTTCATTTTAGGATCAAAGGCATCACGTAAGCCATCTGCTAATAAGTTGAAACCAATCATGATCACCGATAAAGTTGCTGCCGGTATCCATAATAGGTACGGCAAGTATAAGAATGTTTTGTATCCATCACTCAACATCGTTCCCAATGAAGCAGAAGGTGGTGTCAAGCCTAGGCCGATGAAACTTAAGAAAGCTTCGAAGAAAATCGCTGATGGGATACTGAACATCATTTGGATGATGATCACACTCGAAATGTTTGGCAAGATATGCTTGAAGGCGATCTTCCATTTGGATTCACCTAATGTCATTCCTGCTAACACATACTCTTGGTCTTTTAATTTCAAGGTTTGCGCCCTGACGATCCGAGCCATCGGAATCCAGTTCGTGATCGCCATCGCTGCCACGATCGAGAAGATCCCTGGTTCAAAGACGACCAACATCAAAATCATCACGACTAAGTTAGGAATACCAGATAAGACCTCTAAGAAACGTTGCATCGCATTGTCCACACGACCACCTAACAAACCAGAGATCAAACCATAGGCAACACCGATCGTTACATCTAGTAACGCAGCGATGAAGGCAATCAGTAGAGAGATACGTGTTCCCATGAACAAACGACTTAACACATCACGACCTAGACCATCTGTTCCTAAAAAGTAGTTCACGTCTGCGGGAACATTTGCTTGCGCATATTTATCGACTAGCTCACCAGCAACCATTGCTTTTCCGTTTAGTCCGTCGATATTGATACCAGGAATACGTGGTGGTAAGTTGATGTAATCGACATTTTGAGCGGTTGGATCATGGGGTGAAACGAAAATCGTGATGATCGAGATAAAGATGATCACAATCAGTAATCCCATGGAAATAACTGCCGCTTTGTTTTTCTTCAAGCGACGCCAAGAATCCTGGATAAAATTCAGTGAAGGAGCTTCGATTTTTTCACGTTCTTCTTCTGTGTTTTTTTGTAACGGTAAAAATTCATCTGCAGGAATTTCTGCAATTGTTTCGTAGCGTTTAGGTATCAGTTCCATCTAGCTTCGACTCCCTTCAGAAACTCGGATTCTCGGATCAACTAGTCCGTACAATAAATCCACGACTAAAATAACTAAGATCAACATAAATGAATACAAGATCGTAACAGCCATGATCGTTGGATAGTCATTTGTTGTGATCGACTTAACGAATTGCTCACCGATCCCCGGAATAGCAAAGATATTTTCAACAACTAATGAACCAGTCATCAAAGCGACTGCTAATGGGCCTAACAAGGTCATCAACGGGATCAAACTATTACGTAGACCATGTTTGAAGGCAATTTCCCAACGACTCAAGCCTTTTGCTCGAGCCAATTCGACATAATCACTATGCAAGACTTCGACCATTTCTGTTCGGATGAATCTGGCAGAGTCGGCTAATGGCGACATGGCTAGTGCAATCGTTGGTAAGATCGTATACATGAACCCATCCCATTTTGCGATCGGCAATACACGAAATTGGATGGCAAAAATGTATTGTAACAATACAGCAAAAACAAAGTTAGGGATAGAACGTCCTAAGATCGCGACTAATGTAGAAGACGTATCGACCCATGTATTTTGTTTCATTGCTGAGATTGTTCCTAGGATCGTTCCAAAGAAAGTTCCGAAAATGATTGCTTGTAGACCAAGCTGTAATGAAGGTCCTACTCGTCCTGCTAATAAGTTAGCAACTGGTTGGTTTTTGAATTGGAAAGAGATACCAAAATCTCCTTGGATCAAATTAGAAAGATAGATCCCATATTGAACGATGACTGGTTTATCCAAACCAACTTGTTTGTTCAACATCTCAATTGTTTCAGGACTTAAACGTTCCTGGTTTGTGTAAGGTGTACCAGGCAATAATTGCATCAAAAAGAATGTGATGGTTGCAATCAACCAAAGTGTGATGACCATAAAGAAGACACGTTTTAATACATATTTTATATAACTATTCACGAATGTTTCCCCCTAGCTTTTGACTTCTGATCAATGTTTCGCTACATTATTTAATGAACCAATGATAAAGGAGCAAAATAATGAAAAAAAAATATCGTCCTTATTTGTTTGCCGGTTTAGTGATCGTCCTCGTGTTACTTAAAAATGCTTTGACTGATCAGTTGACCCTTCTTCAATTATCCAATGATTTATTTTTATGTGCGTTGCCGTTTTTGATTATCGGCGGATTTTTATGGGTGTTCTCCTCAGGTTTCTTTGATCACTTTCAACGTTCGTTTCACTTAGCACGAACGAGAAACCGGAAGGAAAAACCAGAATTTACTTCCCTATCTTCGGTCAGCTACGGTATGTATACCTTTTGGCTGATCATCGCTGGAATTTTGCTTGTGTTTTCGATTGTCTTTGCGCTCATCTCACTTGTCTAAATGAACGGCCAAAAGAATAACTAGGATCAGAAAATTGAGAGGTCTGGGATTTGTAATACATCCCAGACACTCTTTTTTCTTTTTAGGACAGATTATTCTTCAATATATGTCCATTTGTAATCCCATGATGCGCCAGCAGCATGATGAACGATACCTTTGACTTTTGGATTAACTAAATGACCTTCAGCTTTTTGATAAACTGGTGCGACACCCATATCTTCAGCGATGATTTTATTCGCTTCTTGTAAGTCAGCCCAACGCGCTTGTTCGTCACCAGCATCTTTAGAAGCAGATGCTTCAACGGCTTTGTCATAGTCTGCATTTGACCATTGACCACGGTTGTAAGAATTGCCTGTTACAAATAAGTCAGTAAAGCTACTTGGGTCAGCATAGTCTGCGCCCCAGCCACCTAATACTGTATCGAAATCACCAGATGATGAACGATCCAAACGAACAGAGAATGGTACTGGTGTAGGTTTTACTTTCACACCGTCAAGGTTTTCTTGGATAGAGTTTTGGATATATTCGATCACTTTTTTCGTTGAGTCATCATCTGATGCCATCAATTCAAATTCTAATGAGTCGATTCCTAATTCACTCTTCGCTTTTTCCCAATATTCTTTTGCTTTGTCTTGATCATATGATACTAATTCGCCGGCTTCTGCTGCGAAATCTTCATTTGTTTCAGGATTCTTAGTCATGTCTGCAGGAATCAAGCCTGTTGAAACAACTGAACCATCACCCATGACTTGTTTCACTAATGCTTCACGGTTGATTGAATAAGAAATGGCTTTTCTTAAGTTCACATTTTTGAATGGTGAATCATCTTCTCTTTGATTGAACTCGATATAACTTGTACGTGCTTCTTTAACTGACGTATAAGCTGGATCATTCGCATTTTGTTGTGCTAATTCACCTGATAAGATGACATCATCTGCTTGTCCATCTTTGAATAGATTCAATGCAGTAGAAGATTCTTTTACAACACTGACTTTGATTTCTGATAATTTAACTGCATCTTTATCCCAGTACTCTTCGTTTTTCTTGTACGTCCATTCTGTATCAGTACCTGGTCCATCAAAATCAGCTAAAGTAAATGGTCCGTTGTATACTGCGTTGTCACTTGATGATGCGTACGCATCTCCATGTTCTTCAACCACTGCTTGACTTTGTGGGAAGAATGAAGGGAAAGCAAGTAAGTATTGGAAGTATGGTGTTTGTTTGGCTAATTTGATTTCCAATTCATAATCGCCAACTGCTTTGATGCCTAATTCTGATTTGTCTTTGTCGCCTGCTGTGATTGCTTCAGCATTTTCAACTGGTGCAAAAAGATACGCATATTCTGATGCCGTCGCTGGATCTACCGTACGTTGCCAACCGTAAACATAATCAGCTGCTGTGACAGGCTCCCCATTTGACCATTTTGCGTCTTCACGCAATTTGACTTTATAAGTCAATCCATCTTCACTAACTTCAGCCAATTCACTTGCACCGGCTGGTTGAGGTTTACTATCTTCATCTAAACGATAGATTCCTTCATACACATTATTTAGTGCAGTAAAACTGATTGTATCTGTTGCAACCGATAGGTCGGCTGACGGCATTTCTTGAGGTACTACTAAGTTGAAGACGCCTCCTCCATCTGCTGATCCACTGCTTGAAGAACCACTACCACTTGTATCTGCACTGCTGCCACCATAACAACCAGCAAGTACAAGCCCACATAAGGCCACAACACCAAAAGTTAAATTCTTTTTCATCTTCCGTACCCCTTTATCGAAATTTTCAGAATAATTAGTATTTTCTGAGTTGTTTATGAGTTTAATGAATAATTATTAAAATTGCAACAGTTTTTTTCGCTTTTTCTAAAAAATAATGACTTTTCCATGAACGTTTTATTATTTTTTTCTGAAAAAATGAGATAAATCAAGGATTTTTATCTAATCCTCTTTCGAATAAAATAATCATAAAAAAATGGTCGTTATAAGAACGTTTGATATGAATGTTCGGTTTTTGCCAAAAAAAAGAGCCTCCACACTAGGGGAGGCTCGCATGTTTTATTCGATTTTAAAAAATCATTTTGGTGCTTCATTCATTGATTTATTTCTCCAAGTCGTTTTGCCAGAATGATATCTGGTTGATTGATTCCATTTGCATCAGGAAGCGCTCCAACGACTTGATAGCCCATTTTTTCATAAAATGTATAAGGATGCTTGTTGAAAGTTTCGATTGATTTCAGTTTATCCAACGGATGATCAAAAAGATCCGTATGACTAAGACTCGTGTCCCCATCCTTATCATCTGTTCCTAAATAAACCATCACACCACCTTTAGAGGCGATTTCTTTCTCCACATAAGCAACTAAGCGGCTACCGATATACTGCTTTCGATAAGAAGTTTCTACTACTAGAGGGTGAATTTCCCAACCAGTCATTCCATACTGCGGAATCGCACCGATAAAACCAACCAAACGATCTTGTTCCACCGCTGAGACAGCGATTCGATCCGTCGCCAGCAGTTGCTCGACTTCTTTCATTGGTTGTTCACCGTAATCCTTCGGCCAAGTCAATCGCAAAAGGTCAGCTAGCTGATCCTTCAAACCGATATTTCTACGATCAAATTCACTGATGATCATCCTATTCCCCTCCATTCCAATTTCAGCCTATTCTATCAGCCAAACGGGAAAAAGAGAAGGAAAGAAAACTTAACTTTAAGAATATTTATTTTGCTACAGTTTTTTCTTTTTTCATTTGTTTGCTACGCAATTGCCCACAAGCTGCATCAATATCTGTCCCATGCTCTTTGCGAATCACACAATTGATGCCGTTCTTTTTCAACACATCATAAAATTTCAATACATCCGCTTTTGGACTTCTTGAATATTGATCATGTTCACTTACTGGGTTGTAAGGAATCAAATTGACATAAGTTAATTTTTTCTTGTCTTTCAACAGATCAGCAAGTTGTTGCGCATGTTCTGGCCGATCATTTACTTGATTCAGCATGATGTATTCAAATGTGATCCGACGGTTTGTTTTCTCTAAATACTCATCCACTGCTTCCATCAATTTTTCAATTGGGAAACGGCGATTGATACGCATCATGGACGTACGGACTTCATTATTTGGTGCATGTAATGAAATCGCTAAGTTGACTTGTAATCCATTTTCAGCAAACTCTTTAATTTTGTTTGCCAACCCGCTAGTTGACACCGTGATGTGACGAGCGCCGATCGCTAAACCTTTCGCATCATTGATGATATGCAAGAAATCCATCACATTGTCGTAATTATCGAATGGTTCACCGATCCCCATCACTACGACATGGGATACCCGTTCCCCCAGTTGACGTTCATCAAAGTAATGTTGGACCATCATGATCTGAGCCACGATCTCACCCGCAGTTAAGTCTCGGTTTTTCGTTAATAAACCACTGGCACAAAAAGTACAGCCAATATTACATCCGACTTGTGTAGTTACACACACAGATAAGCCATATTCTTGTCTCATCAACACCGTTTCGATCATATTTTTATCTGGCAACTCAAACAAGTATTTGACTGTCCCATCACTTGCCTCTTGCACGATCACTTGTTTCAATGGATTGATCTCAAAATTTTCTGATAGTTTTTCAATCAAACTTTTTGAAAGATTCGTCATTTCTTCAAAGCTTGTGACACGCTTTTGATAGAGCCATTCCCATACTTGTGAGGCACGGAATTTCTTTTCACCATGTTCTAAAAACCAAGCAGTCAATTCTTTATTTGTTAAGCCATAAATGGATTGTTTTTCCACGATTATTCCCTCTTTTTTTCAAAGTATCGCTACATACTATAACTGATTCCCTTTATTAATGCAATAGTTCACAAAAGAAACTAAATAATCGTTAAAAACTTGTACTAAATCTTATTTAGGTCATGCATGGGTATCATGCCACTCATCGTATTCTTCTACTGATTTTTCTGGATCTAAAATCATCCATTTAATAAAGATAAGCCCTAAAATCAACAAGGTTGCTGGAATGATCAAGAAAAAACTGAATAGCAGTGGGGAACCATAACCAATAGCAGAAATGATCAACCCGACTGTTTTTTTAGAATCTACTGCTTTTGAAAGCAATAAATATAAGGTTAAAGTGAAGCCGATCACGCAAATCATACTTAGGATCGACCAAAAAATAATTCCATAAAAATTCCCCCATAGACGTGTCACATAGACGAGAGGAACCAGACCTGACTGCTCTGCTACTCGGTTAAAGAAACCAAAAAGATAAATCACTGTTTGAACGATATTCAATATAAAAATAGTTTTGATCATTTTTTGATGCATCTTATTTTCTCCTTTCTAGTAGTAATAACCATCATAAATGTAAGGATCATAGTTATACGAATCCCGGATAAAAGAATCACGAATATACCATAAGCTAGAAAGAATGAATACGACGAAAACAAGATATAAAAGGATGATCGCAATTTGAATAATAAACATCGCTATGCCAGCTCGACTCCAAGTTTTTTGGACTTGTTTGAATGTTTCAATATCCGTATAGTTTCCATCTCTCCATGCCCATTCATTGCCTTTGAATCCGCAAATAAACACCCAAACAAGATTGAATAGTGGAATCAGACACAGTAATGGAAGATACGTTTTGTTCCCAATTCCCCAGATGATGTTAAGAGAGAAGGCGCCCCAATTCCATTTTTTGATTTCTTCCGGTACTTCCTGATTGCCCCTTTGAAACTCAGAATTTGCCAAGCCGACTTGGGGTTCATCACGCGTTGCTTTTTTTGGGTGACTCGTTGGTTGTATCGGTTCTTCGATCGGTTTTTCGATTGGTTCTTCGGTTGCATCTACATCGGCATCCAGTTCTTTGACTGGTTCTTCGATTGGTTCTTTGGCTCGTACTTTAGGTTGTTCGTTGACTGGTTTTCCAGTCGCTTCATCCCTTGTTTCTGTTAATTGTTCATTCGTGATTTTTTCGGAAACTTCATTCGTTACTTGATCAATCTTTTTCGTTGTCTCATCGTTCATTCAGTGAATCTCCTTTCATCTAAAAAAACTATTGTGACTTTAAGCTTATCATTTTTTTAACATGAATGATTTTATAATAGTCGTTTTGTTACTACCTGTTTTTTTTCACAAAAAATATTTTTATGGACTAAACGCAAAATGAAAGCAAAAAATCAATTCGATAAGAAAAGATTTCTTGCTTTCATTTTATATATCCTGATTTTCAGATAATGGTTGCTCCATTGACTCTTCCATTTGTTCAATAAAAACTTTTCGAGGCTTACTGCCTTCTGAAGGGCCTACGACGCCGTGAGCCTCTAATTCATCGACTAAACGAGCTGCCCGATTGTAGCCGATTCTAAAACGACGTTGCAACAGAGAAATACTAGCGGTTTGCATTTCGATAACTAATGCTTTTGCCTCTTCAAATAGTTCATCTTGAGGTTGTTCAGCTGAACCAGCTGATTCAACTTCATCCGTTGGCATCATTTTTTCTTCGTAATTGGCTTCTTGTTGATCGGTGACAAAGTTAACCACACGTTCCACTTCATGGTCTGAAATGAAGGCGCCTTGAACACGGATCGGTTTGTTCTCACCCATTGGTAAGAAGAGCATGTCCCCTCGTCCTAAGAGCTTTTCCGCCCCATTAGAATCAATGATCGTTCGTGAGTCTGTTCCGCTGGAAACAGCAAACGCCATTCGTGAAGGCACATTGGCTTTGATGATCCCGGTGATAACATCCACACTTGGGCGTTGTGTCGCTAAGATCATATGGATACCTGCGGCACGAGCCATTTGCGCTAAACGGATGATCGCATCTTCGACTTCGTTGCTTGCAACCATCATCAGATCCGCTAATTCATCAACAATGACAACGATAAATGGTAAGGTCGGATGTTTGGTTCCATTTTCTAGATTTTTTTGTTGGACAAATTCATTGTACCCAGAGATATTTCTCACACCAGTTGCAGCAAACTTCTCATAACGTTCTTCCATTTCCTGAACGACTTTTTGCAATGCTTGTGCTGCTTTTCTAGGATTGGTCACAACTGGCGTCAACAAATGCGGGATACCATTATACATATTCAACTCAACCATTTTCGGGTCGATCATCATCAGTTTGACTTCATGAGGTTTTGCTCGCATCAAGATACTTGTGATGATGCCGTTGATTGCTACTGACTTCCCACTACCAGTCGATCCGGCAACGAGCAAGTGAGGCATTTTCGATAAATCGGCCGTTTGGACACGCCCCGAAACATCTCGTCCTAGAGGTACTTCCAATAGCTTGTCTGGATGATCCGGTTGGGCTTCGATGATCTCTCTAAACGAAACCATACTGATCTTGCTATTCGGCACTTCGATCCCAATCAGTGATTTCCCAGGGATCGGTGCTTCCATACGAACATCTTTTGCGGCTAAAGCTAAGGCAATATCATCAGTCAAACTAACGATTTTACTTACTTTTACTCCGACAGCTGGTTGGATCTCAAACTTCGTCACAGATGGGCCTAAACTTGCTTTGACGACTTTCGCATCGACACCAAAACTTTGGAAAGTTTGTTCTAACACGCCAATGTTCTTTTCAATTTTCTTGTACTCATCACTTTGATCCACGGTTTGCGCTGAGTCTAATAAATCGATTGAAGGTAGCTCGTATGCTTGATTTTCTTCTTCTGCTTCGATCTCAAATTCTAATGCAGTGCCATCATCTTCAAATAACTCATCTTCGGAAGACTCTTGTACTGGGCTCATCTCATCCTGTTTAGGACGTTCCATAACAGGAGGTTGGACATTTCCTTGAAAACTGTCAATCGGCACAAAACTTAATTGTTCAGGTTCACTTTCTTCATAAATAGGAGAAGTTTCCTTTTGGACCTGATTCTTTTGACGAGTGGCTCGCTTTTGTTCCATTTCCACAGCTTCAGCTTCGGCTGCTTCTTTCGCAGCAAGACGTTTTGCTTCCTTCGCTTCTGCTCGTTGCTTTTGCCGCTCTTCTTTCGCAGCTTGTTTACGTGCCTGCTTTTCTGGATCGCCTTCTAACAGTTCTTGGAATCTATCTCCCATGACTTGTAAGGCATTCAATAATTGATGACCCTCAACATTGCTGAATAATACTGCTCCGCCAAGAATCAATAAAACAGCTACGAAATAACTTCCCGGTTGAGCGATCAAAAAGAATGTCAGATTATAAATAAATGCACCTAACATACCGCCACCGACATTCGTGGTGATTTGGCTTTGACGTATATCTGCGGATAGTAGATCCCAAGTCGTTCCAATGATATTTGGTTCTCCACTGTTCAGTTTTCCAAAAAGATTGGCATGTAAAAAGAGTAAGATACCTAAATAAAACAGGCCGACTCCCAGCCAACGACGACTCTTACCCATCGTGAACTCTCTATTTTTGACCATGATCCAAAATCCTAAAACTGCTAATAATACACAGAGGATCTGATACGTATTTCCAGCGACTATGCGAAAGCCATTCGCCACTAAAATGCCTAAAAAGCCTAATTTCAAAAAGCCAAAGACAGCAAATAGTATAAAAGCAAAGCCAACACCGATCGCAATCATTTGCTCCTGCTGCTGTTTTTGTTTTTTAGTTTTTCTCTTCTTCTTAGCAGGACGTTTTTTCTTTGCCATGATATATCCCTCTTTTCATCAAGTTCCATTATACAAAAAAAAGCAAGCGAACAAAAGTTTTGTTTTCCCGATTACTGATTTTCTTTTTATCTGATTCTTCAAAGCTCTTCCTACGATCCTCGCCACCCCTTTTGCCTCCATCGTCTTCGCTCTTTCGTTGAGATTATGATAGAAATTCTTTTATGTCTTTGTAAGAAGAATTATTTGTTGCAACACCACACACTATGAACAGTACCTATTATAGGAAGATATACTTTTTTATAAACAATCAACTTTAAAGGAGGTTACGACAATATAGGAAATCACACCACTTTTTGTTTTGTCATAGCACTCACAAGAATCAAAAAAGCCTTCGAGTGTAGAATTTCAAAATAAAAGTGAAACAAACTTTAAAAAATAAATTAATTTAAGAGAATGGAGTAGAAATGAAATTTGAAAAGCGTACTAAAATATTAATAAATAAAATGATCAAAAGCATTACTTTGAGTGCGAGTATTCTAGTAGGTACAATTATGGTTGGCACTACGGCATTCGCAGACATCGACTATGCGTTTGTAGTTACCTCTGATCCTCAATTTCCATGGACAGCAAAAACAGACGATGGTATTTATCAATCAGATAGCGATCTCAGAGCGGAGTCCGCTGCGTTAATTTTAAATCAGTATGACAGTATCAATGATTATTCAACAAGCATCGGCAATAAAGTAATACATACCTATGTCAATGGGGATGTCACTGCCTACGGTCAAGGCTCTCAGTGGAGTCGCATGGATCAATTATTCAGTAGACTAAAAATGCCTTATTCTTATGGCCTAGGAAACCATGATATTGAAAATAATTTCGAGGATACTTTCCTCAACCAAGCTTGGCGGATAACCTTTAACAGGATGCATACCTATAGACCTCATAATTGGATTTCAAAAGATACTTGGAAAGAAGATTACTTTTTCGAATCTAAGCATGTTGGTAGCCTAAACTATTCACAAAAAATCGGGGATTTTAGAATGATCACAGCCAACAATTATCCCACGATGCATCTTTCTTGCTCTGATGGGACTGGCCCTACTTATTGGTTAACACCTGGAATGGACTATATCGAGAGACAGTTAGAAGAAGCAAGAAGTGCAAACCAACCGGCTATTCTTTATATACATAAACCAAATGATTGGAAATTGGGAAGTGATCCCCAAGGAAGATTCAAGGCAATGGTAGAAAAATATTATGATAATGGAACGTTGCGAGCCGTTTTTGCAGGGCATTATCACAAAACAATCGGTAAGGTTTCTTACCCACAGTATTTTGGCAAAGTCCCAGTTTATTCTTCTGGCAGTGCTTCTCAAAAAACTTACTTAACTGCAGAAGTCGATCATTCAAAAAATGAGATGAAAATCTATCGAGTGATTGGCAATGTTTGGGAAAAGAAACAACTCATTGATACAATTGCTATAAATTCGAAAGGACTCACTGCTGTGAATGATGACAGAGACTACCAACAGCAAAAAGAATTGGCTAATAGAGTAGGTAATTCTTATCACATCATTAATTCTCTTAATAATAGTAGAGCGCTAGATGATTCAGCAAGTAGTGATGATGTCATCTATTTTAATGAACATCGGAATACGAACCAACAATGGAGATTTGTATTCTATGAGGCTAACAATTCCTTTGTCATCCATAATCGAGCAAATAATTTTTCAATGTATGAATCAGATAGTAAATGGGATGGCTTCTCTATTGTACGCACTGGGGTTTTAAATGCTTCAGATAAACGAGCACAATGGCGAGTAGTAAGCGCAGGAAATGCCTATGGAACCATTCCTTTGTACAAGTTCAGAAACGTTCGAAGCGGAAAACTACTTACACTAAATTCATATAGTGGGAAATTGACGGATGCCGCAATCGGCGCAACATTATTGACTGCACCTGATTTTGGTGTAACGGTGCTTCAACAATTTATGTTAGACTAGTGATCAACAGAAATTCTAGGTGATGTAAAAGCTAAAAGGCAAACAAAAAAAGGAACAAAAGATGAGCAAAACTTCCTCTTTTGTTCCTTTTTTTAAACTGTGCCATCCACTTTAGTACGTATTATTCGTGCAATATTTATTGGTTCCCAATATTCGCGCCATTCTCACGAATTACTTGTTGGTACCAGTAATAGCTATCTTTTTTGTAGCGATCAAGTGATCCTTCTTGTGTTTCATCCTGATCTACATAAACGAAGCCATAGCGTTTTTGGTAGCCATTTAACCAGCTCAGCAAGTCTGTGTAAGACCATGTGCAATAGCCCAAGACTTCTGCACCATCTGAAATAGCTTCTTTGATGGCTTTGACATGACTTTCCAAGTAGTTGATACGGTAGTCATCATGGATTTTTTTATCTTCTGTCAATTTGTCATATTCACCTAAACCGTTTTCCGTGATCAACACAGGGATACGGTAGCGACTCGTGATTCGTCGCAAAGCAATACGTAAACCTTCTGGATCGATTTCCCAATCCCAATTTGTACGTTCGACAAATGGATTTTCTACTTTTTTGTACATGCCAGGCACGCCTGTTTCTTCTGATGAACCTTTTTTACCTGTAGTATTCATCTTACCAGCACCGACACCATCTAATGGATTAAAGGCATTCGTTGCTGTTTGGTAGTAGTTGATGCCTAAAAAGTCAGGTTTCGCAGATGCTAATAGCTCCTCATCGCCTTCTTCAATCGTTGGCGCCCACCCTTGTTCTTCCAAGAATTTCATCGCAGCGATTGGATATTTGCCCCACATATAAACATCCATCCAATAATGTGCCATCAAATCTTCCGCATTTTCAGCAGCCAAAATGTTCTTTGGATCACTGTCGATCGGATAGTTTGGCGTATACGCAAAACTAGGTCCGATTTTCCCAGGCATATCCATTTCATGGAACGCATTGATCACTGCTGCATTAGCTAAGTTGGCAATGTGGTTCACTTGGTACATTCGTTTTGGATCAGTCACTCCTGGAGGATGTACCGCTAATAAATAACCGAGTGAAGTAAAAATATTTTGTTCGTTCAAACTAACCCAATAGTGGACTTTGCCACGAAATGCTTCGAATAATGTTTTTGCATAGTTCGTAAAATCTTCGATGATCTGACGAGATTCCCATCCTTGGTATTCATCTTGCAATGCTTGTGGCAGATCCCAATGATACAAAGTCAACATTGGTTCAATGTCGTGTTTGATCAATTCATCAATCAAATCCATATAGAAAGCTAAGCCTTCTTGATTGATCTCGCCGCGGCCATTTGGAAAAATACGTGTCCAAGCTACAGAGAAGCGATACGTTTTCAAACCTTGTTCTTTCATCAAGGCAATGTCTTCTTTATAACGATGGTAGTGATCTACTGCTAGGTCACCATTTGTTCCTTTAAATGTCTTACCTGGAATACGAACAAAGCGATCCCAAACAGACTCACCTTTTCCGCCCTCTTGCCATGCGCCTTCTACTTGATAGGCAGCTGAAGCAGATCCCCAAAGAAAATCATCAGGAAATGCCGTTAATTTTTGGTGTTCCATGAACATCTTCCTTTCCTAGTTCAATCTTTACCTCTTTAGAATAACACGAAACCCTTTTCATTACCAAGTAGATTTTTGACATTTCTAAATAAAAGTCTAGTCATTTAAAAAATAAGTCCAAAACAAACAAAAAAAGCGGAGCAGCAGATGCTGTTCCACTATTTTGACTTCCCCTATGATTCGATCCTTCATGTCATCCTGTTACCTATTCTGGTGTGACATCTTCACCAAACCACTTCTCTGAGATCTTTTTAAATTTTCCGTTTTCAACCAATTCGGCTATGCCATCATTGACTTTTTCCACAAGTATTTCGTCATTTTTTCGCGCACCGACAGCAAAATCTTCTCCATCAAAGTCCCCTTTGATCACATTGAAATTGTCTAATTCGTCTCGTATGTTCAAAAAATACTCGGCATAGACTTTGTCGATCAACACACCATCTGTACGGCCACTTTTCAAATCGATCAATGCTTCATTGAAGCTTGCGTACAAAACTGCCTCTTGATTTTTCACATAGTCTTTGAGTATTTCTGGATGTCTGACAAACATATCATAACCAGAAGAACCGTTTTGTGCCCCTAAGATTTTGTCTTGCATTTGTTCAAAGCTTGTAATACCAGAAGTTTTTGGTGTGATCAACACTTGATCATTTTTCATATATGGTTTTGTAAACAAGACTTTTTCTTCACGTTCTGGCGTTTTTGAATACCCGTTCCAGATCAAATCAATTGTTCCGTTGTTTAATTCGAACTCCTTCATTGACCAGTCAATTGGTTGGAACTCAACAGTAATGCCATATTCATCAAAGACAGCTTTCGCTAACTCAATATCAAATCCTGTCAGTTTACCATCTTTATCACGAAAACCCATTGGTACAAAGCTGTCGTCTAGTCCTACGATAATCTTTTTTTCTTCATTGATTCTTGACCAGCTTTCTGTCGCTGTCCGCTCATTCGTGCAGCCAGTTAAAAAGAAAAAACCAATCAAAGATAAAATCAAAAAGCTGAATTTTTTCATTTTCTCCCCACCGCTTTCCTACTTACTTGGCATAACTTTGATCAATTGATCCCCAACGTTTTCAGCAAAGACTAAATCGTGGGTCACGATGATTTGTGTCACGCCTTCTTCTTTTAATGAAAGAATCAACTTCTCTACTTGTTGACGTAACTCTGGATCTAATGCACTTGTCGGTTCATCATAAGCTAACACTCGTGGGTTCATCGCTAACGCACGAGCAATGGCCACACGTTGTTTTTGTCCTCCAGATAATTGATAAGGATAATTTCCTAATAAATCACGAATCCCTAATGAGTCCGCTAATTCCTCCGCCTTTTTCGTGTATTCTTCTTTACTTTGTTTCAACACCATTTTAGGTGCCAAAGTAATATTGTCAAAAATACTCAAGTGTGGGAAAAGCTGGAAATCTTGAAACACGACGCCTACCACTTGTTCTTCTGTTTTCAATTCAAAAGGGTCAAATTTCGTGCCATCCAGGTAAAACTCACCACTGTCAGCTTTTTCTAAACCGGCTAAAATCCGTAACATCGTTGTTTTACCGCCTCCTGACGGTCCGCCGATCGCTAATGTTTGTCCTTCCGGTATTACTAAATCAAAATCTTTGATCACTTGTTTGTCACCAAATGATTTACTAATCTTTTTTAATTCAATCATCGCTGTTCCCTCCTCGTTTCTTAGCGGTAATAATTTAATTTTTCTTCAATTTGCTTCAACACGATCGTCAGCACTCCTGTTAGTGCGAGATAGATCAGGGCCACGCCAAGCAATGGAAGTAAACTTGCATCTCTCTCCATCGCGATCTTACCCGCTCGCATCACATCACCTAAACCTAAGATGTAGATCAACGAAGAATCTTTTACTAGATTGATGACTTCATTGCCGACAGAAGGTAACACGATTTTTGTTACTTGCGGAATAATGATTCTTGTCACTGTTTGGAAAGGACTCAACTGTAAGACTTGAGCTGCTTCATACTGCCCTTTAGGGATCGACTGGATACCACCACGGAAAATCTCAGCAAAATAGGCAGCATAATTTAAAACGAATGCGATCAAAGCAGCTTCGAAACGATCAAACACGATCCCGATCGTTGGCAAACCGTAAAACACGAAGATCAATTGTAATAATAGCGGTGTTCCTCGCATGATCCAGACATACGTTTGTAGGAAATAACGGATCGGTTTAAAATGTAACGACAACCCTAAGGCTAAAATAATTCCTAATGGCAAAGAACCAATCAAGGTAAAGGCAAATAATTTCAAGGTTGTCAGCGCCCCTACTAACAACTGTGGCATCACTTCTAATAAATCATTCATTTTCTTTTCCTCCTCTTTTCTTTAAAGGGGTACATTGTTAGCTGTCCCTTCCAACCACATGAAAAACAAAAAAAGTCCTTTGATCCGAAGATCAAAGGACGCAAAATACGTGGTTCCACCTTTTTTTATTAGTTTCTCGCAAAACTAACCTTATCTGGTCGTCTAACAACGACCGCAGCTATAACGGGCTTCCCGGATTTTCTTACTGGCTGTTCAGAAAATCGACTCCAAGATGTGTTTCACAATCAGTTATTGCCTCTTCTCACCAACCAGAGACTCTCTTCAAACACTTAATTGCTACTCTTCTTTTCGATGTCTTTTATTTAACTTAATGAGTAATTTACCTGATTCATTTTTATTTGTCAATCTTTTTTGTGCTAAAATAAATAAAAAATGAATGGAGGATTGTTTTTTATGTGTCATGCCACGAAACAAGAGGCCTATGAATTGCTTGATCTATTGGCAATCAATTACCAAGAAGTGAATCATCCAGCCATTACTTCTGTCAAAAATCTAACTTTTACTTTACCCGGTCCACAAGTTAAAAATCTTTTGGTCAAATCAAAGAAAGGCAAACAAATTTATTTTGTCGTCTTACCTGATGAAAAACAAGCCGACTTGAAGTTATTGGCAGAACAGTTGAATGAAAAACGATTATCGTTTGTGTCAGAAGACCAAGTCAAACAGTTGTTACATGTTCCGCCAGGTACCGTCAATCCATTTGCCTTAGTCAACGATTTAGAAAACGAGATCCAAGTCGTCATTGACTCCTCGATCGATCGCAAAGATACCGTGGGCTTTCATCCAAACAGCAACACCAGTACCATCATTTTTCCCTTTGCAGATTTTGAGCGACTACTCGCTCATGTGGATCATCTGCCAAGGTATGAAGTCTTGTAACTTAACTATCCTTCATCGCAGCTTTTAAGGCTGCTGCTAATGGGCTTTCTTCCGGTTCTTCTGCTTGAGAATATTTCTTCATCAAGCGACGTTCTTCATGTTTTGTCATTTTTTTCTTCTGCTCTTTTTTCCCTAGCATCTTCTCTGTCGTCCCGTCAAATTTACAACGGAAGTAAGCGCCATTTTTGCCTTCAATGATCTCCATTTTGCGGTGACATTGTGGACAACGATGGTTAGAGACTTTCGGATCTTTCCGACGACGATAGCTACAATCTTGATTCGTACACACATAGATTTTGCCATCTTTTGTGTTCTTCTCACGAAGATTCGAGCCACAATCCGGACATTTCTTTTGGGTAATCGAAAAATCTTGGTATTCTTGCTTACTTGTTTTGATTTCTTGGACAAGTCGCTTCGTTTCTTTTTCGATGGATTGTAAAAAGACGCTGGCTTGTTTTTTTCCAAGCGCGATCGCTTCTAGATCTCTTTCCCAACTTTCAGTCAAATCTGGTGTCACAAGTGATGGATTGACCAGTTCTAACAACTGCTTGCCCTTCGGTGAGACTTGTAAGCCTTGCGGTGTGCGTTCCATCAATTCGGATTTGATCAACTTTTCAATGATCTCCGCACGAGTCGCGGGCGTGCCTAAACTGTGTTTTTCCATTAAGCCTAACAGACTTGCTTCCGTCAAAGGTTTCGGCGGTGCTGACAATTCTTTTTTGATCGTAAAATCAGGTTGGATACGCATGTCTTTTTTCCAGTCAAACGAATCCACATGACTTTCAGCAGAGGTTTTCCAACCAGCTTCCAACACCCGGTTTTGGCGGAAAACAAATTGTTCGTTCCCAAATACGACAGTGATTTTCGTTTGACTGATTTTATGTGGTTCTGCAAATAAGCCTAAGAATCGTGTCACGATCATTTGGTAGATTTTTTGTTCTTCGTTACTTAATTTTTCATAGCGTGGACGATTTTCCGTCGGTAACAAAGCATGGTGATCTGTTACTTTACTATCTTGGAAGACACTCGTTTGACGAACCACTGCCCCATTCTTCAAATAAGTTTTCACTTCTGGTGCAAAATCGCTGATGGCTTGAAGTCTTTCTTTCATGGTACTTTTCATATCATTCGTCAAATATTTACTATCTGTTCGTGGATAGGTGACGATCTTGTGCGTTTCGTATAAACTTTGAACAAGTCCTAACGTTTTCTTTGCAGAATAGCCATAACGTTGGTTGGCTTCTCGTTGGATCTCCGTGAGATCATAAGGCAGAGGAGCTTTTTCTGTCTTTGTTTTTTCTTCGATGTTGACTACTGTTCCCTTACTCTGACTAAGGGTTTTAACAAACGCTTGGGCTTCTTCATGGGATTTCAAAGCAAACTGATTTTTTTGGACCATTTTTGCTTGTTCATTGCCGACTGTCAATGAAATCGTAAAATACGTTTGTGGTCGGAACGATTCGATTTTCTTTTCCTGATTACGCACTAAAGCTAAGGTTGGGGTTTGTACCCGACCCGCTGATAAATTGTCTTGATATTTTACTGTCAGTGCACGTGTCACATTCAATCCGACCAACCAATCTGCTTTTGCCCTAGCCAAAGCAGACTCATACAGCGCATCATAGCTTTTAGCTGGTTTCAATTGGCTGAAACCTGTCTTGATTGCTTTGTCCGTTTGAGAGGAGATCCACAAACGTTTCACCGGCTTATTGAAGTGAACGTATTCCAAGATCCAACGTGCAACGAGTTCTCCTTCACGTCCGGCATCTGTGGCGATCACTGCTTCTGAGACATCTTTACGACTAGCCAATTGCTTGATGGCTTTCAATTGATGACCAGTTTTTGGTAAGGGTTTGATCCCTAGTTTTTTAGGGATCATCGGCAAGGTTTCCATCTGCCAGCTTTGCCATTCCTTATTTAAGTCTTCTGGCATCTTTAGACCTAATAAATGACCAAGGGCCCAAGTCACGATCACCTTGGGTCCTTCGTAATAGTTTTTGTGTTTTTGATTAGCACCAAGCACCTTGCTTAGGTCTTTCGCAACGCTTGGCTTTTCCGCTAGAATTAGTTGTTTCATAAAAATCCTTTCTGCTTTCCAAAGTGATCGGTTGATAATCTTTCAGCAAAGCAAGTCCTTTGTATTGCTGCAAATCATCATCGCATTCTTCACACCAGCGCTCATCGCCATCATTCCAAAAAGCGCTAAGAAAATTATTTTTGGCATGGATATACTCATAGTTGTCTTTAATGGCCAGCCATTTTTCTTCATAGTTTTGTTGTGCTTCTTCAAAAGAGGTGAAAGTTTCCTCCATTTGAATATCTTCTTGCCAATCTTCAAAGAACCACCAAGGCTCATTATCACCGAACATTGTAATTACTTGATACATACATGCGCTCCTTTTCTCAGGTCATCTTAAAAACATATTAGTCACTTTCCAAGAAAGTTGCAAGAAATTTTGCTTAAAAGGGGCTTTTTATGAATGTTCAGAAAATTAATTTAAATGATGCCTTTTATTTTATTGGTAAAGTTGCAATAAAGTCGTCGATCATCCAGACATAACTTTCTTCTGGAGAAACATTCGGTTCATTGGTAAAGTACCCTAAAAAACGTAACGAAAGGTACCCATGGATCATACTTCGCAGTTCTCGACTTCGATGGACCTTTTCTTCTTTCGACAAAGAAAAAGCGTCAAATATTTGTAAAATGATTTGGTTCGTTTCGTGTATTCCCTCTAATAGAATTTCTTCATTTGTATGCGGTACACTGATCAGCAGTTCATAGACTGCCTGATTTTGAAACGCAAATGACTGATAGGTTTGCGCGTACGCTTGGATCGCTTCTCCCTTACTTTTCCCAACTAACACTCGACGTAATTGATCATTCAACTCCGTTAAAAGTTTCGCAGTCAACGCCGTTTTCACTTCCCGAATATTCTTAAAGTGGTTATAAAGCGACGGTGATTTGATATTCAATGCCTTAGCTAAATGTTGGAAAGTGATTTGCTGTACAGCCATCTCTTCTGCTAATTCTCGAAAGCAGTCGATGATTTTCTCTTGTGACAGCGTTCGTTTTTTCATTTGATTTCCCCTCTTATGGAATAAACTCAATCCCTTTAAGTTTACCATGAAAGACGAAGAGAAAAAAGACTTGTTGTTGATAAACTACACATTGTAGTTTATAATAAATGATTGTAGATGAAAATTTTCAGAAAGAAGGCTTTAATTGTGGTGTCAAGAGTAAAAGAGGCAGTATTCAGAAGAAGAGAAACATGGGAGAAAAACCTAGTTGTTTTGTGGTTTGGTACATTTATGGCAGGGATTGGGTTTAGCCTAGTGATGCCTTTTATGTCGCTTTACATAGATACGTTAGGAAATTACAGTACGTCACAATTGAACTTTTGGAGTGGCTTGACCTTCTCCTCTACATTCCTTGTTACTACCTTGATTTCTCCATGGTGGGGACGACTTGCCGATCAAAAAGGCCGAAAGTTGATGTTGTTGCGCGCTTCTCTAGGGATGGCGGTAGTGATTTCCTTGATGGGTCTAGTAACCAGCGTGTATCAATTAGTCGCATTACGTCTGTTACAGGGAATTTTTTCCGGCTATATCAGTAACGCTACAGCTTTAGTCGCCACTGGTACCCCAAGAGAAAAAAGTGGACAAGTACTTGGCACTTTGGCGACCGGCTCTGTGACCGGAACATTGCTTGGTCCTTTACTCGGCGGACTTTCTGCTTCTGCTTTTGGGTATCGCCCTACCTTCTTTATTACTGGGACGATTTTGTTCTTCGTTTTCTTACTTAGCTTATTTTTTGTCCATGAACAATTTGTTCCAGTAGAAAAAAGCGAGTTGGTTTCTGCTAAACAAATTTTCCGTGACCTGAAATACCCGCATGTCGTCATCGGCATGTTTATAACGACAATGATCATTCAAGCATCAAATAATTCGATCAGTCCGATCATTAGTTTATATATCCGGCAATTATTACATGGACACGGCAACGTCACGTTGATCAGCGGGATCATTGCTTCTATTCCTGGGATTGCCACCCTGATAGCCGCTCCTCGTTTTGGACGCTTAGGCGATAAGATCGGGAGTGAACGAATCTTAGCCATCGGATTAGGCTTTGCCTTGATCGTCTATATCCCAATGGCTTTCGTAACGAATGTATGGCAACTTGCAGGATTACGGTTTTTGATCGGGATCTCAGACGCTTGCCTCCTACCAGCGGTGCAAGCATTGATCACTAAATACTCACCTGCACAAGCTGCCGGAAGAATCTTTAGTTACAATCAATCCTTCCAAGCCACTGGAAATGTCGTTGGCCCCTTGATCGGTTCAAGCGTTTCAAGTATCTTCGGTTATCGTGGTGTCTTTTTATCCACCTCCTTACTTGTACTTGCAAACTTTGTGCTGGTTCGCCATAATACGAAGGAGATCCATAAGCAGGAAGAAACAAGTAATGGTCATGCTTTTGTCAATAAATAGCAAAAAAGCCACAGGATTCGTAAAAAAATCCTGTGGCTTTTTTAGATTATCTTAGACGTATTGCAAAACTTTCGTTTCTTGATACGCATGATCGATCAATCCGCCACCTAGACATTCCATTCCGTCATAAAAAACAACGGCTTGTCCTGGTGTGATTGCGCGCACGGGTTCGTCGAAGATCACTTCTGCCCGATTATTTTCTAATAAGCGCACGGTTACCGGCACATCTTGTTGACGGTAACGGAATTTCGCTGTACATTTGAATTCTTTTGGCATTGGTTCATTCGTTGTAAAATGGATTTCGCTTGCATCCAAACTTGTTGCATACAATGCAGGATGATGGAAGCCTTGTCCAACATATAACGTATTCGTCGCAAGATCTTTACCCACCACGAACCAAGGTTCTTGTGAATCACCACCGCCGCCAATGCCTAAGCCTTGGCGTTGTCCGATCGTGTAGTACATCAAACCAGCATGTCCACCTTTAACTTCACCGTCAAGGGTCACCATGTTGCCTTTTTTAGCTGGTAAATAGTTACTTAAAAATTGTTTGAAATTCTTTTCGCCGATAAAACAGATACCTGTTGAATCTTTTTTCTTCGCAGTTGCTAAACCGGCACGTTCCGCGATCGCACGTACTTCTGATTTTTCCATACCGCCTAACGGAAACATCGTTTTTGCTAACTGTTCTTGTGACAATTGGCTAAGGAAATACGTTTGGTCTTTGTTATTATCGACCCCACGCAACATATGTGACACGCCATTTTCATCACGTGTGACTTGCGCATAATGGCCAGTAGCAACATATTCCGCTCCTAAGTCCATTGCATAGTCTAAGAATGCTTTAAATTTGATTTCCTTATTGCACATTACATCTGGGTTCGGGGTACGTCCTGCACGATATTCTGCTAAGAAATATTCAAACACACGGTCCCAATATTCTTTTTCAAAATTGACTGAGTAATAAGGAATCCCGATTTGGGCAGCGACTTTCGCTACATCCTTATAATCTTCCGTCGCCGTACAGACGCCATTTTCATCGGTATCATCCCAGTTTTTCATAAAGATCCCGATTACATCATAGCCTTGTTCCTTTAACAAAAGTGCTGTTACAGATGAGTCAACACCGCCACTCATCCCAACGACAACGCGTGTTTTGCTGTTGTCTGTCATGGTATCACCATCATTTCAATTAGATTCTGAAACATCTACGAGTTGAAGGTCGCAACTTTTCAGTATTTTACATTATACGTCATCTTTCTGAAAATTTCACCCCTAAATAATCAATTTAAAAAAGCGACGTTTTTTAGTTGGACCATTCTGTACTTTTCAGATACCAAAACTTTGCTATGAGAGGCGTTTTATTCGTGATTTAGTTTCTTACTACATTCACCAAAAACAAAAGTAACAGCACAACATTGAAATATGTAGAAAACAAATAGTTGATAAACAATAAGTAAAATTTTCGCCGACTAGTTTCAAGCTTTGTTGCGGCGTATAAACCGATCAAGCCAGTGATCACCATCAACATCAGTAAAGGAATCAAATAATAACTTTCGAATGAATGACTTTGAAAAATAATCAAATAATGAGCATAAATAAATGCGAGTGTAGAAATAGACATCGGGATGATCAATCCCATGATAAAGAATGCTTTCTTTTTCTCTAACTCATGAAGCGCGCCCACAATCAATACGTACGCCACAGGGAACAATAAATACTCCACCTTACCAAAGCTGACAAAACCTAATAAAGTTCCTAGTACAATACCGTACATCAAAACAAGATGAATGCCAATGAGCACTCTTTTTAAGAATGCTGAGGGGATTCTAGTTGAGTAAAACAAACTGATTCCACTGATGATCCACCAAGAATATTGGACTGTTGCAAATAACCAATAAAATTTGAAAACAAAAACTAAACTTCCTAATAGAAAACAAAGCGCCAATAGATAGAACGAAATATATTTATTCGGCATACTTTTTTTTACAAACATTCCACTCACTCCTTTTAAAAAATACTTATCTAGTAGAAAACCACCAGCCAAAGATACAGAACCAGTTAACCAAAATGATCAATACTTTTACCCAACCGAATTTTATTCCTGTTGAAAAAAATAAACTAATCCCACTCAAGAACCAGCAAATAGTGGAAATCATCAATTTAATCTCGCAAGTATATGGTGAATAAGGTAAAAAATAAAAACTCGCAAAAAAACTGACAAGCACATAAATAGTAGGCAAAAAAACTTAAATCTTTTAGGTTCAGTCGAAATCATTCATCTCACTTCTTTTTTCAACGATTAACGATCATAGCTTACTAGAAATAAACTCAATCACACGCATCAAACTCATAGCGGTCGCAAATCCATAATTTACGACTAAGAGAAATCCTTTCTGATAGTTAATCATCGTAAGACAGTTCGTAAAATAAATCCCCATAAGTCCGGGAATTACCATGTACAGGATAAATGCAAAACTTGAAAGTGGCTCTTCTCGATATAGAAAGCTCCCTATCATAAATAAGATAGACAACAGCATCGACAGACCCAATCCTATTTTATGGAATTTCATGGTGATCTCCTATTCATCTTTTATTCATTGTGGCGTTATGGTGCTTTTTTCTATGTAAAGTTACTGTTCATTTCATCAGTAATAGACACTTAGCCAAAAGAAAACAACCAACCGTAGATACAACTAAAGTTAAAAAAAATGACTAAGTTTTTTAAGACTTTACTTTCAATGAACGTTGAAAAAAATAAACTTATACTGCTAAGTAGCCAACAAATCGATGTCAATATTACTCGCCATTCAATACGATAGCGACCTCCTTGAACCATACTGAACGTAATCACACTGATCGATAAGAGTAAAATAATCAATGAACAATATCTTTTGTATGTACTTTTCATTTCAATCTCCCTTTCAAGTAATATTTAACTCTATTTTTTGTTCAAAGTTAAAACAATTAATTGAATGAATTGTCCAATAATAATAAATGTAGCAAAAAAATAATTCAGAGAAACAATCATCCATTTGTATCGTCCAAGATTGGCTTTCATCGAATAATAAAACCCAGCTAATCCAGGAAATGTCATAATGAAAAATAATAAGACACTCTGAGGACTATCTCCATAAACGATTCCTCCAACAAAACAACAAATCGAAAAAAACATCGCAATTAATAATCTGAATTGATTATTCGTCATCTTATTCTCCTTTTAATTTTATGAATATCTGTAGTTTCAAAAATCATATATAAACCACCAACCATAAATACAGAAAATGTTGATGCTAATGACAATACGCTTCAGAAATTTATTACTGATCGCCCGACAAAAAAATAAACTAAATCCGCTTAGTATCCAACAACCGTAGACAATAATCCTTTGATATACAAGTGGATATAGTCTATAGGATAAAAAATAATGTCTAGCAAGTAGACATGAAAGTATCAATAATACAAACGACAAAATCCAATATTTTTTATTTTGAATCATTTTTTTCTCCTTCTTTCAATATCTTTCTTGATACGCCTGTTCCTTTTTATTTATAAAAAAATTGTAAGAAAACATAGACCAAATCCCATATGGTGAGCGTAGTCGCAAATAAATAATTCACGACTAACAGAGACCATTTCAAGTACCTTCTCATAGTGATTTTTGTGGTAAAATGGATTCCCGCAAGTCCTGGGATAATGATCACAAACACCAAGATGAAGCCGATATATCCTCCGTAATCTATGATTGCTCCCAATAAACATAAAATCGATAAAATCATAGAAACAATTAACCTGATTTTATAACCGTTCATCTAATCTTCCTTTCTTTTCACACCTTTTAGATAGTACCATTCATTGATTCAGCTGATTTTTATTCGTTGCGCTCTTACACCCTATAGAACCCTTGTTAAAAACTGGATTAACTACCTGATATGAAGATGCGTGGCGAATAAATAATTTACGATAAACAAAAAGATTTCAGATACCTAGCCATAGTGATTTTAGTTGTAAAATAGATTTCAAAAAATCCTGGAATAATTGTTAAAAAACTAACAACAATCCAATTAGTCCACGTCCATCAATCAGCGAACCAATAATACACAGAATAGATAAGGACATTGACATACACAAGCCGATTGTGTCCCATTCATAAGCTACTCCTTTCTTCGCTTCATTTAAAATAATCGAAGCTATTTTTGGATTAATAAAAAATTATACACCTAACAATCAAAAACCAATAAATAGTTATTTAAAATAAAAGTTAAAATAACTTTAAAATAAATCGATTAACTTGCAGATAAATAATAAAAAATCCTTCACACAAACTTTTAATGATAAACATAATTAGATAAAAGTTTTTCCATAAATCCATATAAAAAAACATATAAAATTAAAAAAATAGGTGTTTTTATAAATGTTTGTATGTTATTATTTTATCATAAAATTAAGGAGGAAATATCATGAAGCTCAAACTTTTTTTCACAACTTTTTTATTAATCGTTTCACTTCAATTCTCAAATATGCAGGTACATGCCGAAGCGGACTCTTATCAGTCTTTAGAGGATTATTATGAATTTTTCAAAAATGAATACGCTTCCTTCGAGCAGACATTTGAGGAATTTTCAGCTGGTTACTACAACCAGACACCTTATTTAGATGAGGATCACTTAAAAGAATATGCACATTCCGTCAATGACACGTATTTAACCGAGGAAGCAGAACGGTTAGCGAAAATCCCGCCACTATGGTCCTTCAATATTGGAAATTCTCTAGATAATATTACTTTTGAAAAGAAGCCGGAATATGGTACTTATGACTTATTGAATACGGTCCAGCCTGGAGATCTCATTTTTGAGGTAAATCGAGCGGATATTTTAGATCTCGGAGTGATTGTGCTTCATCATATAATGATTGTCGATGATATTGTTGAAGAAACTCATATAATCAATGGAAAAGAAGAAACCTTTACCTATATTCGAACAATTGAAGCAACAAAAGGAAACTTTGGTGCCAAAAGTGATGGCGTTGTCTACGGTGTATTAGATGACGAGCGTTTTGATTATACCAATGCCTCCATCCTAAGAGTTCCTGAGGCAACAGTGTTACAAAAACAAGCTGCTATTTTATTTATGAAAAGTCAATTAGGAAAAAGTTATTCTTTATCATTGTCGCTCGGACATCGGGATCGTACTTTTAGCAGACAAAGTTGGTACTGTTCCATGCTCGTATGGGCTGCTTACATGAACGCTACACCTGATGGCAACATTGATGACCTGACGCCTGGAGATGACCCAAATTTCCAAGGGATTGATCTTGAGTCTAAAGATGATCCGATCGAGGCGCCATCGATTACACCTAACGATATCTGGCGCTCCGATAAACTGGAAAAAATTAGTCCTTCGTTTCCTGAATACAATGATTATACAAAGAATATCACTTGGGCGGGGGGAGGTTCCCCCATGGAAGGTGAAGACTTTATTTTCAGTAGAAACTCTAACCTCTATTACCTTGAAAACGACTATCATTTCTTAGCCATCGATCAAAACAACCAACGTCCCTACACCAACAAATCCCTTACTCTCGGTCGTAACGCCAGTGGAAATGTTGTTGCACAATTAGATTTATTCACCAATTTCGCTTTGACTGATGAAGCGAAGCAAAAATACGCAGATAAAAATATCCCTGTTGTACCTAATGGTATTGAACTTGCGGATATCCCAAATTACGTGATGAATTGGATCAATCGCTATACTCAGTGTAGCTTTGATATTGTTTACTCAAAAGATATCACGACGGATAGTAATCACCTACGCTATAATCCAACTTATTCAAAAATCGATCAAAAAGCACATCCTTCATATGGCTATTTAGTTAGTCAAGTAGTACATACTCCTCCAGCATTTACTCAAAGAAAATTTGATTACACGGAGAATTTAAGTGTCTATGAAAATTATGATCTAGCCTATCCGAATCCATTGAATTATGATGTATCCTACACGAAGAACCGTCCGACTTGGTATTATTTCTTTAATAATTTCCATGCATTGATCAAGCTAGAAAATGGCACCTATCGCTCCGCTACTTATCTACGATTCCATGGCTCTTTCACTACGCCTGCTTCTCAGAGAAATGGGTATGGACTGAATCATGACTTTACAATGACCGATGAAGCCAAAACGATTTACCAAAACTATTACTATCATATCGGTGTCAACCAATCTGTGGATTACGCGATCGACTGGTTGAATCAATATACAAAAGAAGAGGTCCTTATCGTCTACTCAACAAATATCACGAATGATCTTAAACGTTTGAATGATGGAACAGCCACTGTTGGTAAAGGATTGAATAATCAAGGAAAACTCGTCAATTGTATTATTTAAACTTTCAATAGCTCCTTGGATTTTATGTCTGATGAATCTATAAAGTTGTTAACAAGGATGGAACAAATGGACTCTACACTTTTTCCACCTAGTATCTAGATGAATGGCGAAAATAAAACAGGTGTGAGACAAAAGTAACATTTCCTTTTGTCTCACACCTTAACACCGCATATGCGTTGGGAACATAGGTACCCTCATCAAAAAGGCGACAGCTACAAAATTTGAAAACAATTTTTGTAGCTGTCGCCTTATTTCTTGAGGTAATCCATCCCCACCTTCTTCTCACCTACTTTTCCTAATGGTTATTCTTTTGATCCAGCAACTTCTGTCTCTTCGATGAGGGAGAGTTCATCGACTTCACCGGATTCTTTATCAGTCAGTCGACTCATTCCTGTTACAGGATTAATCTCTTCTTTGATCTCTTCATCTTCATAAACTAGATAAAAGCGATTTTCTGTACCATATTCTTCTTGCAATGTTTGAAGCAGTTTGTCATTTGTGACTGTTTCAAGTGCTTTGAACGCATCGTACTCTTCAATCGTCCCCTTTTCCTTATCTGTTATTCGAGCCATTCCAGTAATCGGATTGATTTCTTCTTTCGTTTGATCATCTTCATACTCTAAAAAGAATTTGTCCTCTGTCCCGTATTCTTCTTGTAGTGATTTTAGAAATTCTTCTTTTGTAAATAATTCAAATTCCCCGAATGCTTCATATTCTTCGGTTTCCCCTGTTTTTTTATTAGTGGTTCTAGCCATTCCAGTTACTGGATTGATTTCTTCTTTGTATTCATCATCCTCAAATTCAAGATAAAATCTGTCTTCTGTGCCGTATTCTTCTTGCAACATTTTCAATAGTTCTTCTTTTGTTTCTACTTCTTCACCGACTTGTTCTGTTCCTTGCGATGTGTCAGCAAAGGTAGGTACAGCACCAAAAGCAAATGCACTGAATAGGCCAACTGAAGCTAAACTTACACTCAATTTTTTGATCATATGTCATCACCTCTCTATTTGATATGGATTTATAATAACTTTAATTTTAGAATAAAAATGGATTTAAATGTAAACAAAAACCGCTTATTATCTAAACTATTCTTTAATTAAGAATAATTTAAAAATAACTAACGGTTTAAAATTATCGAGGGATGTTTAACGTTGAATTTTTTGTAGCTCTTGAAACTTTGCTTCATAGATTTCTTCAATCTCCGCTTCCGAAAGTGGCGTGCCAAACGGGCGTTTTGCTTTTAATAATTCTCGCTCTGGCGCATCTACTCCTACATTGACGTCGTTGCCGATGGGTACGCTGTAGTGATGGATATGTCCATGAAGATTGCGTATTTTATCATTGCCTCCGAGCAACAATGGATAATGGGTCAGATAGTATTGTTGGTGATTGAATTTTATGATGACACCTACATCATAAAAGTGAAACTTTTGCTTTCCTTCCTTTTTCCACGGATCATGTCGTTCCAAGTAGTTGAAAAAGGCCCGACTGTCATGATTCCCTTTGATAAAGTGGATCGTGCCATTCAGTTCTTTGACTAAGGAAAGAATTTCTGCGCTACCTTTTTCATACTTAGGGTGCATCGCGAGGTCCCCTAGATGATAAACATGGTCGGATTCCTTTACGACTGCATTCCAACTAGTGATTAATTGATGGTGCATGTGGGCAATATTTTTAAATGGTCTCGGCGAAAAATCACTATTACCGAGCAACCGTTCATGGAAAAAATGCATATCGCTGATAAAATAATTCATCTAAGCTCACTCTCCTTTATAAATATCGTATGTGAAAACAAAAAAATAGGCAATCAATGCCTATCTTTAAAAAAGAAATTTATTGCTTTGTCTTAGCTATGTTTACTTTGTAATTCTAAATCGTAGTTTCTGGCTGAAGGAACCAGGTAAAGTGCAATTGCGCAAAGTAATGTACCGACACCAGCAATCACAAACAATTTCTCCACGCCAAGAGCATCTGCTAGTGGTCCAGCAAAGATCAAACCGATTGGACCAGGCAGAGACATCAGTGAATTGAACACACCCAACACTCTTCCTAAAATGCTTGGCTCAAAACTTTGTTGGATCATCGCCATGACTAATGTATTGTAGTAAGGCGTAGCCAAACCGGCAAGGGCATTCAACAGAACAAAATAAATAAATCCTTGTGAGGTTGCTGGCAATAAACCACTTGCTGTGACAGATACCCCTAAAACGATATAGGAGATGATCACTAGCTGCATTCGATTCTTAAAATGACCAGAAAAACCAATGACTGCGCCTCCGACTAACATCCCAACGGCGTAAATGACTTCGATCAATCCCGCTTGTCCGACTGTGCCATTAAAATAACCCATGGTCATCAGTGGATATAAGCTTGCGGCAGGCATGAACAACAGCATGAAAACTGCCCCATTGAGCATGATATGCCATAACCCTCGCTTCTCATATAGTTTCTTTACTCCAAATTTAGTATCAGCTAACAAATGAACCGCTTCTCCTTGGATGTCCATCTTGGGAATTACCACAAGAATCAACAATCCTACACCAAGAATGGCACCTAATACATCCAAAAGAATCAAAGCATTCATCGGTACCGCAGCAAATAAAAAAGCACCTAATCCAGGAGCAACGATATAATTCGCTGATTGCACCATACCCAATCGCCCATTGATCCTTGTTAATTCTTCTTCTGGAACCATTGTTGGTAAAATTGATTGGATCGTCGGCATTTGGAATGTCTGTGCGACCGAACGAATAAATAAAGAGACAAACACTAACCAGAGCGGAAAGGTCGACATCACTGTTCCTACAATGGATAAAATAAGTGCAAAGATCGCAACAATGATATCCGTATAAATCAATAATTTTTTCTTATCCCAGCGATCGATCAGTGGCCCAACAAATGGACTTAATAGAACCATCGGCAGCATTCCTAATAATGTGGCAAAACTTAAAATAGTCGCAGAACCTGTTTCTTGCGTCAAATACCAAATAATAGCATATTGAACGACCATACTTGTGATTCCTGATAAAAATTGTCCCATCAAAAATAAATTAATATTCTTTTTCCAGTATTTCTGCATAACGCCTCCTAGTTTTGTATTCTTTCTGTATTTTACCATTCATTTGTCTTATATTTTTTTATAATTATGATTATTTTATTATTGCTTGAAAAACATGGTACACTGTAGAAAAAAACGGGAGGATACACCTATGACCAAGGTTAGTTTTCACACAACGATCACTGCTTCTGAAACACAGATCCAATTAGAGGAAGAACAAATCCAACTCTCTATTTGTTCAAAGCCAGTAAAAGAAATAGAAAATTCTTTTTATCTTTATTACTTAGACAAAAAGTGTCTGGCAATTGGTACAAAGATCCGCCCAAAATCCTTTGACCAAGTCATCACTATCCATTTACCATGGGATCTTGAAGCAGATTATTTTATGTATCTAATGAATAATCAAGCCGCCGAAGCTGGTCTAACATTAGAAAAAGACAAAGATTTCAAAGAAAAAATCCCAGTTGAAGCAACCAAAAAATTAGCCCCAACTGTCGAAAAGGTAACGACTGTGTTGACGACTTTCGGCTATGGCTTCGCTCCGCTTCCTGAGACGAAAAAGAGACCTGCCAAAGCGCGTCATCGGTGGACGAAACAAATCAGCGAGATTCCTTTTACTGTGGAATTTCGTGGTAGCAAGGCAACACTTTACTGGATCAGTCGCAATGAGATGTTGATCAAAGCTGGCGCTACGTTATTACTTGATGCCCCTTTGAATAAAGATGGTTCGGTTAGTTATGCCGCGAAATATGGAGATAAGATGCGGGCTGACTACCAAGAGCAGATCAAAGATGGGAAAGTTGTGGAGGATATCATCGTCAAAAGTGTGAATGAAGCTAGCCTATTACTGTATTATGGCGGAACAAATAGTTGGCTAGAACTAAAAGATGCCCAAGGAAAAACATTAGATGAATGGTCAAAAGTTGAATGATCATTGACCGATAAATAAAAAAGTACCCAAGCGCTAGGAAGGACAGTTACGCATGCTCGCCGTCACATGAAGACGATACATGCACTTGTTTTTCTAGTGTTTGGGTACTTTTTTGTTTTTCTTTATTGTGTCACATGAGTGCTTAGCCTTCTACTTTTTCAAATAGTCCACGACTGATCATGCTATCCATCAAGAAATAAAACTTATCTTGACTCATTTTTTGCTTTGGATCTTTAAAAATATCGACTGCACGCAAGCCATTGGCTGTCGTGATCGACATCTTCATTGTCTTGATGTCTTTCGCAACCGTGATTTTTAATTTAAAACCTTCTTTGCTTTGTGGTGTTGCATCAAGCGGACGAATCAATTGATAGTTCCCGCCGTTTGTTTCTGTAAAGCCATTGTCGCGTAATGTGTATCTTTTTGCATCTGGATGTAAACGGTAGCTAACTGGAGAACCGAGTACGGACGCTGTTTGTTCAAATGCCATCTTTTTCACCTCAGTAAGTTTAGTTTCCTCTTTATTATAAAAGTTTCTAACTCGTTTTACTAGGTTTTTTAGCGCTTAGATTGCTTTGACTAAACCATCAGCAAATCGTTGGACTTCTTCTTCTGTATTCCCATAGCCAAAACTGATGCGGATGGATTCTTTCAAGAATGGTGTTCCTTTTCCATACATGGCTTCTAGTACATGAGAAGGTTCGATATTTCCAGCAGTACATGCCGAACCGATCGAGATCGCAAAGCCTTGTAGATCCAATTTCATCAACAATAGATCGTTGACGATCCCTGGAATACGTAAATTCAGTACATGAGGTAATTTATTCGTCAAATCTCCATTGATTGCATATTCAATCTCATTTTCTGTCAATTTATCTAAAATCAGTTGTTGGAAGCCCAAGTATTTTTTATTACGTGCTTCTCTTTCTTCCAGCGTTAATATTTCTACCGCTTTCGCTAATCCACAGATCCCCGCTAAGTTTTCTGTACCGGCACGGCGTTTTTCTTCTTGTTCTCCCCCTAAAAGCAAAGGTGGGATATTTACGCCATCTCTTTTATATAAAAAACCGATTCCTTTCGGTCCATTGATTTTATGACCAGATATGCTCAAAAGATCGATTCCTAACTCTTGAGGATGAATCGTTTGATTACCATAAGCTTGAACAGCATCCGTATGGAAATAGGCTGGATGTTCTCGTAAAATTTCACCGATTTCTTTGATTGGTAATAAATTACCGATTTCATTATTTCCGTACATGATCGATACTAGAATCGTGTCTTCTCTTAAAGCCGAACGGAAATCAGCGATCGAGATATTTCCTTTTTGGTCAACTGGTAGATATGTAACCTCAAAACCCTTTTTTTCAAGATACTTCATCGTATTTAAGACTGCTGGATGTTCAATAACTGTAGTGATTAGATGTTTCCCTTCATTTTGACGTGAGAATGCTGTTTCAAGAATCGCAGTATTATCACCTTCCGTTCCGCCACTGTTAAAAATAATCTCATGCGGGCGGGCGTGCAAACTATCTGCCACGATTTGTCTAGCATTTTCTAATTTTTCATGAGCCATCCGACCAAATCCATGAATGCTCGAAGGATTGCCAAATGTCCCTTCCATGATATCCATCATTTCTTTGATTACCAACGGATGCATCGGCGTCGTCGCTGCATGATCTAAATAAATATTGCCCAATGTATTCATCCCTTTCAAATAGAACTAGGCACATTCTAGCATAGAAATAGCCAGTTACCAAAAATAAACTTAGACAAAAGGAGGATTTTTTAGTAGATATGTCCAAGTTCTTAGCAAAAAACACCATAAAATGACCTAAATTCCGTCATTTATGGTGTTTCATTTTTATCTAAAGCTCTTCTCTTCCAAACGGAACAGTGGGCTCATTGGCGTGTTTTCATGGATACGTTTGACGGCTTCACCCATCAAGTTTGAACAAGTGACGATCGTCAAGTTTTCAGGGTGACGGTCTTCTGGTGTATACACAGAATCAGTGATACAGATATCTTTGATTGGTGCTTCGTCCAAGATCTCTTTTGCAGGCTCTGACAACAAGCCATGGGAAGCACAAACATAGATATCTTTGGCGCCATTTTCTTTCAAGACTTTGGCTGCTCGAGCGAATGTCAATCCAGTATTTAAAATATCATCAACCAGTATACACGTTTTTCCTTGAACATTCCCGATCACGTAACTTGCTGCTGTCCCTTCGACTTCTTCGTCCGCATGATCAACGATCGCTAACGTACTATTCAAATACTCTGATAAGCTACGCGCGCGTTGGACACCACTGTTCTTTGGTGAAACAACGACAATGTCATCGCCGACCAGACCAAGTTCACGGTAATAATGCGCAAATAATGGCATTGTAAATAAGTTATCTACTGGAATATCAAAGAATCCTTGTACTTGCACCGTATGCAGATCTAAGGTCAATACACGAGTTGCTCCTGCTTCTTCAAGCATGTTCGCAATCAATTTTGCTGTAATTGGTTCATGGGGCTTCGCTGTACGGTCTTGTCTCGCATAACCATAATAAGGCAACACCACATTGATCGTTTTGGCACTTGCACGTTTCATCGCATCGATCATGATCAATAATTCCATGTAGTAATCATTGACTGGTGCATTCGTCGATTGAACGATGTAGACATGGTCGCCACGGATACTTTCTTCAATGTTGATTGAAATTTCTCCATCACTAAATTGTTTGACTACACTTTTCCCTAACTCTGTTCCAAATACTTTGGCGATTTTTTCTGCTAACGGTCGATTCCCATTCAAACTAAAGATTTTCAACGTGTCGTCCTGATACTTTTTACTCATGACATCCTCCCAAACTTCTCTATTCTTCGATAGTTTAACATATTTCGTTCCGTATTTCTGGTATTTTCTGAAAATAATCAAGGAAGTGAGACTGTTCCATTTCCCCAACTTGCAGGAATCACTTTATTTGTGTTTCCCCAATTATCATGGACTTTATAATAACGCTCACCAGAAGCTGATTCATAGTAAGCATAAGCAGTGACCCAATGATTGCCGTAGGTACTGCCTAGCAATCTTAAAATACCGATCATCACAGGTTTTCCTTCGCGAATCCGCTTTGTTGCTCGTTGCCAAGAACCGACTACTGTACTTCTGGCATAAATCGGTTGTTGTTGTGTTCTAAAAAAGGCTGAGATCCCTGTACTTACTTGGATAGGTACGGTAGGCAAGCCTAAAGGTTGGATCGTTTTACGCAGTTTTTGGATCAATTCTTTCGCATCGCGGGAATCTTTTTGACGAATAGCTGAAGGAATCAGATTCGGCATACGATAATCTTGATAGTAGGCAAGTAACACTGCTGCCGCATAAGTGCCACAAAGATAACCAGACGTTGTTCGCCACTTTTTATAATTCAAGAAACGTTGCTCTGGCAAGCCTACCCAACAATCAACTAAATAAGTCGTTGGCGCTTGTTGCGCCCACTTTGCCAGAAGTTTATCGATCAGCTCATCGTCAATTCCTTCTGCATTTATACTGGCTTCTTGCCACATAGTGGATGTTGCAATGCTTGTTGAATAGGCGTTTACCGCTGTCATAAATTCGACTGGTTTTCCATGAGGATCAACGATCAAATAACTCTCATTTTCAAAAATCACTGCTAAATAGTATTCGTTTTCCTGTTTCCTTTTGAGCAGACGAAACTCACTGATTCGCTCTGTTTTGCCATCGAGCGTGATTTCTTGCCATTTCCCACTTACTTTACTCAGAATCAATCACCTCCACCTACATTATAAGGGATAGTCCTAAAAAAATAAATCAGAGTGACTAATGGTCGATTGCGCGTTTTGAACATTTTTCCTGATTCGTATGTAAAATGATTTTAGATCTTGTTTGCAAAAGAAACCGATTACAAAACTTGTCGCTTTGAAATAGATTTTACATTCCATTTGTTTATTCTGCTTTTTTGTTAGATAATGGGCACACGGAACTAAAAAGGAGCGATGATTCAATGAACCAAGAACGTTTGAAACAAGATTTTTTTGAAGCAGTAAATGAAGAATGGTTAAAAACAGCAACAATTCCTGCCGATAAGCCAGCAACTGGTGGGTTTCAGGATTTAGTTGATGGCATTGATCAACTAATGATGCGAGATACAGATGAGATGTTAGCTGATCCAACAAAAGTTACATCTGATAAAATGCGTCACTTCCTTGCTTATTATCAACTAGCAAATGATTATGAATATAGAGATCAATTAGGTGCGACACCTTTAAAACCTATCCTCGAAAGGATCGAGCAACTCACTTCCTTTGACGAATTAAATCAGCAATTTCCCGAATGGACATTGGACAGTTTACCGTTACCTGTTGTCTTAGATGTGGATGCAGATATGAAAAATGCGCAGGTCAATGCCTTTTTCGCTTCACCACCCTCTTTATTTTTACCAGATAAAACTTATTATGAAGCAGAACATCCAAATGGTGCTCAATTATTGTCCGTCTTTTTTGATATGATGGTCCAACTTTTAGAAATGACAGGAAAAGAAAGAAGTCAGGCAGAAGCAATCGTCGAACAAGCGATCCAATTCGATAAATTGATTGCGCCTCATGTTAAAAGCGCGGAAGAAAATGCAGATTATAGCCAAATGTACAATCCACGTACCTTTACTGAATTTACGGCATATACCGATGCTCTTGACTTAACTACCTTGACCACTGGCTTGATCGGCACACGTCCAGACCAAGTGATTGTTACTGACCCTGTCTACTTTGAACATTTAGCTGAACTTTTGACGACACCACATTTCCGATTACTTAAAAGCTGGATGATCGTAAAAACGGTGCGTTCACTAAGCAGTTATCTATCTGAAGATTTCCGTCAAGTCAGCGGGATCTTCTCTCGGACTTTATCAGGAACCGATGAAGCAATGCCACAAAAGAAAGCAGCTTACTACCTTGCTTCAGGACAGTTTGATCATGTGTTGGGCGATTACTACGGGAACAAGTATTTTGGCGAAGCAGCGAAAAAAGATGTCGAAAAAATGGTCAAGAAAATGATCAATGTTTACCAAAAACGACTCGAAACGAATGAATGGTTAAGTGATGCGACACGAGAAAAAGCAATTGTGAAATTGAACAAATTAGGCATCCAAGTCGGTTACCCTGATAAAATCCCTGCCTTGTTCGATGCGTTCCAAACAGTTCCCGCAAATGAAGGTGGAACCTTGCTTTCAAATGCGTTGAACTTTAGTCATCTAACCCTAAAAGACCGTTTCAGTAAATGGAACAAGCCTGTTGATCGTGATGAATGGGAAATGAGCGCGGATACAGTCAATGCGTACTATCATCCATTCCGAAATGTGATCGTTTTCCCAGCTGCGATTTTACAAGCACCATTTTATAGTTTGGAACAATCTAGCTCGGCAAACTTCGGCGGAATCGGTGCAGTCATTGCCCATGAGATTTCCCATGCGTTTGACAACAACGGCGCGAAATTTGATGAATTCGGTAACTTGAATAACTGGTGGACAGAAGAAGACTTCGCTCATTTCCAAGAAAAAGCGCAAGCCATGATCGAACAGTTTGACGGTGTACCTTTTGCTGATGGCACAGTCAATGGAAAACTAACCGTTTCTGAAAATATTGCAGATGCTGGCGGATTAAGTTGCGCACTAGAAGCTGCAATGACAGAAGACGATTATTCAGCAGCCGATTTCTTCATGAATTGGGCGACAATCTGGCGTACAAAAGCGAAAAAAGAATACCAACAATTACTTTTACAAATCGATGTTCATGCACCTGCGAAACTTCGGGCGAATATCCAGCCACAAAACTTAGCAGAGTTTTATGAAACATTTGCGATCACTGAAGAAGATCCCATGTATCTAGCACCTGAAAAACGTGTGCATATTTGGTAAATAATTCCCTAACAAACTATGCGTATGGGGCAAAAAAATAAATTCATTTACAAATTCATTTTTGTTTCTGATTTAAATTCAAATAAACGGTGTTCCAAAAGCTAACCTTAGTTAAATAACAAGTCAAAAGAGTATAGAGCAGACACACCAAAATGTTTGCTTTATACTCTTATTTTTAAAGTTATATTTCATTGTATTAACGTCTTAAAGTTAATAATCAGCAAAACTAACGTCGCGAAAGTAATCATCAGTTGAATTGCTTCAAAACTTGACACTTGCCTACCCCCTTCTAGGGATAAAGCTATGAATCATAGGCATCACCCCTTTTTCAAGAGATTAGCCACCATCTTTTCACTTCTCCTATCAACCACAAACAGAAGTCTGAATCTGAAAATAATGGAAAATTACCGATTCTTCTTATTTGTTATATTCTTCCATTCATTATTAATAAATAAACACCAAAAAAAGGAGTGATACGTTAGTTCCCTTCCACCACCTAACGGCGGAAACAGAATTAACCTCTTCGGAAATAAGGCTGAACTCTTCTGTCACGACCCCTTTTTATCTAATCTTCTTTTAGTGTAGGGAAATCCCTTTTTTTGTTTTTATAATCAATCTAGCAAAAAAAATAATTAAAAGAACTCCTAAAATAATAAGATAAGGTATTAGTGTAAAGGTTATTTTTTCTAATCCTAAATAATCAAACAACTTTTTCAGTAAATAATCACTCAAAAAAATGGTAAAAAGAGATTTAAGCGTACCCCAGCCTTTATTAATTGGTATCAACCCAATCACAACACCAACAACAATCGCAACTCTAAAATAAATTTCATCGAGAGTAAATGAATGATTGCCTTTCCAAATAAATTCTAAGATTCCTTTTAAAATAAACAGTAAAAGAAATACACCTACGAAATATATGGAATCCAGCTTTTTCATCATTTCACCTTACTTACATTGTTTTATGTTGTGTTCCATAGTAAACAGTCTGTGAATCATTCCATAGTTCACGAACATATAATCCAATCCAACCATTTCCACTTGTATCCAATGCTCTAGCAATAGCATCTCCAGTACTTAACCCTTTTGCACCCATGTATCCAAGTGCCCATTCAGCAGCTTTTGCGGTAATTCCAAAAATACCTGCAAAAAAAGAAACTACTGCTCCAAACGAGACATCAGTAAGTAATGAAAATACAGCTGTCCCTACTGCAAGATTAGTATATCTCCAAGCTGTATAGTGATTTCTTGGACTGATACTGGATATATCATTAATATCACCGTTCTCATTCAGTGCAGCTAATGAAAAATGATGGGTCTGTGTATCGTATTCACCATTGTACCCTTTAATTGTTTTTTCAACAATAACTTCTGTAGCTGTTCTCGTAACAGCTACAATTTCTGAAGTTACAGGATTTGAAATTTCAGTAGCTAGTACATTTTGATTTTCATCAATTAACATAGTGATTTTAGTATTACCATCATAAGAAACATCAATACTAGAATTAAGGTCTTTGTTGGCAACCGTTTTATTAAATAATTTAGATTCTGGTAAACTAGCATTTGTATCAATTTTTGTTCCAATCTCATCAGCAAAAATATCATTACTTAATCCTAACATAGGTGAAGCAGAAGTCGCTGCTAACATAAGAGTCACAGTAGATAACACAACAAACTTTTTAGTATTCATTTAATTAGCCTCCAAATGTATATGTTTTTTATTTTGATACACAACCCAGAAAGCGCTTACTAAGTTAATTTAATTAAAACACAAAAATATTTACTTTTAATAATAATTTGTGTTTTTTAATCAAATATATATAACTTTATAATATAATTCATATTGTCATTTATCATCTGGAAATTTTCGATAATTATAATTATTTAATTTGCAATAATCACAGGAATATTTATAATTTCAACCTATTACCAAACTTGCAAGTACAGCTATGGGGCTAAATCACTTTTTTCATTTCTACTACTCTTTTAATAGTTGAAATGGCAATACTAACACTGAAAAGAAATGGAAAAGCACCAATAACTATACATTAATAATATTGAAACATCCAATAGTTCAGAGTTTACACTTTGAAATTTTCTCCAGATTTCCAAATCTTCTTTCAGTTGCTACATCACACTACTTCCTCTCCACTAAAATACAAAATATTGTTATTTTTAAAAATTTATCCTACCAACTTATTTGTCATCTTAAATTTTTATAAACGTCCCAAATGAATTGAAAATTTATCTTGGATTATACCTGTGTTTTATACATGATATGAAAAAATATACATCAATTGCTTATTCTAGTAACTAATCCTATAAAAACAACTTCATTATTGTGTTTTGCCGATAGAAATAGTGGATAAAATATTCGATCGAATATTTTATCCACTATTTCACTCTTTCTATCCCTTAATGATCTCCGCACCAAGGGCTGTTTGAAAATGTTTCAATGCCCAGTCATGTCCGATTGGATCAAAGCTGGCAACTGCATCTTCGTAAATAAATAATTGATAGCCTAGGTTATAGGCATCGACTGCTGTATGCAAGACACAGATATCTGTACAAACACCTGTCAAATAAATCTCTGTAATCCCACGTTCCCGTAAACGAATGTCAAGATCTGTTCCACTGAATGCAGAATAGTGACGTTTATCGATCCAATAAACATTGGCTTGTGTTTGATGTTCCGCATAAATCTCTTGCAATGAACCATACAGATCGCGGCCACTGGTTCCGACTACATTATGTGGTGGAAACAATTGGTTTTCCGGATGAAAAGCATCTTCGGGATCATGTGCATCGATCGCAAATACGACAAATTCTTTCTCATCAATAAACTTTTTTGTATACTTCGTTAAAGCTGGTTCAATTGCCTGACCGCTCTTTCCAGTCGTCAATTTCCCATCATCTGCCACAAAATCATAGGTGTAATCAATCGAAATCAATGCTTTCATTCGGTTCACTCCTTATACAAGATGTTTGACAAATTCAATGACCATTTCAGCTGAACGTTTCCCTGCTTCTTCGATGAATTCGTCAAAGCTTTGTGTCGCTGAATGGTCCGCAGTATCACTCATTGCTCGCACGATCAAGAAAGGAATATTGAATTGTTGCGCCGTTTGACCGACTGCAGCCCCTTCCATCTCACAAGCAAGTGCTTCAGGGAAATTGCCTAAGATCTCTTGGACTTTGACTGGCGAATCAATAAATGTATCTCCTGTGACGATCAAGCCTTCTTTTGCATTCAAGTTGGTTGCTTCTGCGGCTCTTTTCATTTCTGAACGTAAATACGTGCTTGCTTCATAATAAAGAGGCATACCTGGTAATTGTCCTGGCTTGTAACCGAACCCTGTAACATCTGCATCAAAATAGGCAACTTTGTCAGAGATCACTACATCCCCTACACGTAGACCTTCACCAATGCCGCCAGCTGATCCGGTATTGATGACCATGTTGACACCATATTGTTGGATCAATAGGCTTGTTGTGATCGATGCCAAGACTTTCCCGATACCTGAACGTACAACAATGACTTCATGATTGCCTAATGAGCCTGAGATAAACAGAGCACCTGCTCTTTCCCATGATAAGGGTTGTCCTAGTTGCTCTCTTAAAATTTTTACTTCTTCTTCCATTGCTCCGATGATTCCAATTTTCATTTAGTTGTTCCTTCTTTCTATATAAATGCAACTGCCAGAAAAACGATGGCTAACAATAAAATGACGATAACCAAGCCTTTCATCAAAACAGCATTCCATTTACGTGTTTTTTCTCGTTCGCCCGCTCTTGTTTTCGTGATTGGCTTATTTTTCTTTTGTTCTTTACGATAAAAACTCGCGATCTTTTTTTCTTCTTGTTTGTACGTAGCTTCCGCTTTTCTTTGTTTTTTTAATGATTCTTGTGCTTGTTCTTGCTGTCGTTTACGGATTTCGCTACGTGTGACTAGCGGTCCTTTGACCATCAATCGATCCCTCTACTTTCCTTTGTTCATTGATTCCCAGTATTGAATCGCATAAATCGTTTTTGCATCGCAAATGACTTGATCTGACATCGCTTGTTTTGCTTCTGCTAAAGTCAACGCATAAAGTTCCAATACTTCGTCCTCATCTTGTGCGAGAGGCTGTTCCACTTTTTCGATATTTACTGCATGATAGATATGCAGGAGTTCATTCGCAAATCCTGGTGACAAATACATAGAAGTCAAATGCTCCAAACGCTCTGCGCGGTATCCAGTTTCTTCTTCTAATTCTCTAGCAGCAGTGATCTCAGGCGCTTGTTTTTCTCCTGGATCAATTTTACCAGCTGGTATTTCGAGGATCACTTTTTCTAAAGGTTTGCGGAATTGTTTGACTAATAGTAGACGATCCTTTTCATCAAAAGCAATGATTCCTACACCACCGGGGTGAAAGACTAATTCACGCTTCCCGATATTTCCATCTGGTAAGCGAACATCATCCACAGCGACATCAATGATCGCTCCATGATAAATTTCTTTTCGTTGAATCGTTTTCTCTTCAAACTGTTCATATTCAAGCATCTTTTCCCCTGCTTTCTTTTGTCCTATAATAACTACTTTTTTTGTTTTTTTCAATTTTCTTTTTGATTTCTTACTTAGTTTACCATATCCAAACCTTAGAAATTCTATAAACTCATAAAATCCACCTTTAGTCCGATACTATTTATTAAGAAGGTTGTGCTAAAATAAAGAAGTAGATGAGTAGAGTGGACAATGAATATACACGGAGGTTTTTAGGATGATTAAAAAGAATTGGAAATGGATCGTAGGTTTACTCTTAGTGATACTGTTCTTCAGTTATAATGATGTATCGATCATATCAATGATCTTGTTAATTGGCGCAGTTTTGCTGATTTGGGGGCTTTTTGGTTTTCGTAAAAAACCTAAGGATAAAACAGCTTTACCAAATCTATCTGACAAATTAGCGACCCATTATAGCGAAAACGGCATGACACCGAGTGAAATCTCTTTTTTCAGAGAAACGATGAATCAAACAAAAAATGAAATCGAACAACTAGAAAAAAATATGTACGAAACGGCAAAGCTTAAAGCGATCGATCTTCGTCACGAACCTGTAAAAGCAGCAAAAGGTTTGTTCAAAGAACTCGTAAAAGAACCCACTCGATTGCACGATGCGAGTCAGTTCCTTTACACCCACTTGCCAAACCTAGTGGATTTGACAAACAAATATATTGAGATCAATGAACACGAGATCAAAAACAAACAGACCTATCAAAAACTGGAAGAAAGTACCCAGATCATTGATCAACTTGCTTCATTAGTCGCGAAAGACTATCAAGATTTCGTTTCGGAAGATTTGGAAGATATCGATGTAGAGATATCTGTTGCGAAACAAAGCTTAAAGCGTGATAATAAAGATGTACCAGAAGAATAAGCACGTTTATTTCTTGGACTCGGAACACTTAGACACCGTCTGATTGTTTCGGGTACTTTTTCTAGCTTAATCGATAAGGAGGAATTTTAATGGAAAATAATCCACATGAACCAAAGCACGAAGTAACCCCTGTAAATGATACTTTAGAAGATTTATTGAATAATCCTTTTTCGACACCCGTCGATAAATTGACTCAAACACAACAAAATGAAATCAATGCACTTCAAGAACAGCAAACTGCTGCTCGGCTGATTGATAAATTACCTGCTGAAAGACAAGAACAAGCCAAACAATTGGCTGAAAAAATCGATGTCACTGATTCTCAGTCGGTCATCAGCTACGGTTCAGCTGCTCAAACAAAATTAGGTGAGTTCTCACAGTCGATGTTGAATCACGTACAAGCACAAGATATCGGCCCAGTCGGTGATTCATTGACTGAACTGATGTACCGCCTTCAAGAAGCAAATCCAGATGAATTACGTGCAGGAGAAGGAAATATTTTCCAACGCGTATTCGGTAAAGTCAAACAATCGATTTATGAAGTCACTGCCAAATACCAAAAAATCGGTGCGCAAATCGACAAGATCTCAGTCAAATTAGACAAAGAAAAAGATGGCCTATTAAAAGACAATCTGATGTTAGAACAACTTTATCAAAAAAATAAAGATTATTTTGATGCGTTGAACATTTATATCGCTGCTGGCGAATTAAAAATGGAAGAATTACAGACAAAGATCATTCCAGAAGCCATGCGAAAAGCAGAAGAAACAGGGGATCAAATGGATGTACAGATCGCCAATGATTATACACAGTTTCTTGATCGCCTAGACAAGCGCACTCATGATCTACGCTTAGCCAGACAGATCACGATCCAACAAGCGCCACAGATCCGTTTGATCCAAAATACAAACCAAGCATTGGCAGAAAAGATCCAAGCATCAATTGCTACAGCCATCCCATTATGGAAAAACCAAGTGGTGATTGCGTTGACCTTGCTTCGACAAAAAGATGCAGTTACAGCACAACGACAAGTTTCTGAAACAACCAATGATTTATTGAAGAAAAACTCAGAAATGTTGAAAATCTCTGCCATCGAAACTGCTAAAGAAAATGAACGTGGCATCGTGGATATCGAAACATTGCAAACCACACAAAATGATTTGATCGAAACGATCCAAGAAACACTTCGTATCCAACAAGAAGGAAAAGAAAAACGTCGTCATGCAGAAGTTGAACTTGGCCATATGGAAGAAGACTTGAAACAAAAATTACTCGATTTAACGCAATAACAAATAGAATGAAAAAACCTTGTATCAGCAACGCTGCTTGATACAAGGTTTTTGTTCATATTTTTATTTTTCGGTATTCATCTTACTGTGTTTGTAACCATAGCCAAAGTAAATCACTAGGCCGATCACCATCGTAATCCCAAAGACTAACCAAGTCACCGCTTGTAAACGTGACATCAAGACTAGACAAGATAAGATCGAAATGATTGGTAAAATCGGTACCAATGGCACTTTGAACTCGCCTGCTTTTGGTTTGCCAAACATTTTACGTAATTTCAGTAAGCCTAGACTAACTAACATTAGATAAGCCAATGCCATGATGTTCGTCAACTCTGCCAAGATATTCAATGGGAAGAATCCTGCGAAGAATAATGCGGCGATACCTGCTGCATACGTCGCTTTCTTCGGTGTGCGATGTTTCTTGTCGATTTCTGTCATGAACTGTGGTAACAAGCCATCTTTACTTACTGCAAACAATAAGCGAGCCAATGAATACATCATGGAGATCGTCACAGTCAATAAGGTCAAGATCGCGCCAACGGCGATGATCGCTCCTACTGTACCATGTCCTACATAACGCATCGCGAATGCCACAGGATCATTTACACCTAATTCTGTATAAGGCACGATCCCTGTTAAAATCAATGTCACGATGATGTACAACACGGTTGCGATCAAGATCGAGCCAATGATTCCACGTGGTACATCTTTTTGAGGATTTTTTACTTCCTCCGCAGCCATCGCTACCGCATCGAATCCTAAGAATGCGAAGAAAACTAATGCTGCGCCATCTAAGACACCTTCAAAGCCGAATGGTGTGAATGGTTGCCAATTCTCTGGTTTAACAAAAAAGATTCCTACAATAATAAATAATGCAATGATTCCAAATTTCACATAAACCATCATGTTGTTCAATCGTAACGCTTTCTTCGCTTCCAAAGAAACAATGTATGTGACGAAAATCACAACAAGCACCGCAATTAAGTCGATGTATGTACCATTGGCTGGATTATATCCACCTGTTAGCGCCGTTGGTAAGCCAAAACCAAGACTTTCAATAAACCCTTGTACATAACCGGACCAACCTGACGCAACGGATGAAACGGCCAATAAGAACTCACCGATCAATAACCATCCAGTCAACCAAGCGGCAAACTCACCGAATACGACGTATAGATACGCATATGGTCCGCCAATCACTGGTACCCGCGAAGCAAATTCTGCAAAACTTAGACCAGATAAAATCACAACGATCGCTGCTAAAACAAACGATAATGATAGTGCCGGACCTGCATTTTGGTTTGCTGCCACTCCTGTTACAACAAATATACCTGTACCGATGATCGCGCCAATACCAAGCATGATCAAATCGGATGTTTTTAGTTCTTTCTTCATCTCACTCGTATGATTGAGACTGATTTCTTTCTTACGAAACAAATCCATTAAATTCCCTCCCCCTGATTTTTGAGTATATAAAAAAACAGCTTTACGCTGTTTTCATATACCCTAAAAGGATACCACCAAAAATAACTAAAAGGCAACCTACAATTACAAATATAAGCTCTTTTTTTGTCTTTTTCTCCCCTAAGATAAAAATACCACCTAGAGTTGAAATGATGATTCCCATTTGAGAAAGAGAGAAACCGACTGCTAGTCCTAATGACTTAACGGTCAATAGCATACATACGTTACCGATTCCCCATAGCAATCCACTCGCCATATTTTTCCAAACATATTGATCAACTTTTACTTTTCGGAAAGCAAAGAAACTTGCCCCTAAGATCATACCGATACTTTGCGGTAAAATAATCGACATCGCATCTAAATTCGCCCAGTTGATGATGATCGTATAGACACCATAACCTAAAGTAGAATAGATCAATGCCCTGAATCCTTTACCAAAATCAAGCATTTTATTATCTGTATCGACTTTTCCTTCATCATCTTGTCGAGCAGTCAAATACGCACCGCTTACAAGAAGAATCAGCGCTAAAATACCATAAACGTAATCTTTCGTTTGTGTCCATTCATGGAAAAAGACAGCGCCCGCAATCGTATTCAAAATTAATTGAAAACCAGTGGATAACGGCAATCCTACAGATACTCCCATGAATTTCATCCCATGAAACTGCCCATTTTGTCCGACACTCCACGCTAGACCAGATAAAAATCCAATCAATGTGATCCATGGCGTGATCGTTGGATTAACGATGAAAAAAGCAACGAGTGAAAAAAGAAATGCACCGATCGTCATCCCTAATGTTTGTTGATTGGCATCGCCACCGATCTTTCCACTGACTAAACCAATACTTCCCCACGCGACCATTGGGACTAATGCGATTAATAATTCCATAAACATTCTCCTTCTTTTCAATGTCACATGTTATAGAACATATCAACGAAAACGTTAACAACACAAGAGTTATTTTTTATTTCTCACTTTTTTCTAACTTAACTTCATTGACGTTTCTATGAAGTTCAATCAGTCACTAATAAATCCATAAACAAAATCAACTGTTACCTCGAAAATTCTTCTACTTTCGGGGCAACAGCCGATATATAACTATATTAAAACTTTTCCAATCATCATCTAAGGTCAACACGCTTCTCTCATAACCAAATCAGACAATGTTCAACCGGTAGTTCCTTCAGAAATAAGTGTGAATATGTCGCAATCCCATTTTTTCAGCGTTCTTCTTGGTAAAAACTCAAGATAGGGAAAAATAAAGACATGGTCGTCCCTTCTCCTTCAATCGAGTCGACAGTGAGAGAAATCCCTAATTTTTCCGCTAGATTTTTAGCGAGGTATAATCCTAGGCCAGTAGAGTGAGTTTTGCTCAGACGGCCATTCGCACCTGTGAAGCCTTTGTCAAAAATCCGTCCAACATCTTCTTTCGGTATACCGATGCCTGAATCTTTGACAGAAAATTTTACGCCTTTTGTCGTCTTCTCGATCAATAGTTTGATCTCGCCTTCATCCGGCGTATACTTAATGGCATTACTAAGAATCTGTTTAAAAATAAAGGCCACCCATTTCGAATCTGTCAAAATCGTTTGATCTTCACCTATCACTTCATACCGTATTTTCTTTTGGATAAAATAATTTGCTTGGCTACGAATCACTGGTTGGATGATACTCTTGATACTGTATTCTTGGATCAAGTAGTCTCTTGAAAAACTATCCAAGCGCGCATAATACAATACTTGTTCCACATACTCATCGATTTTAGACAACTCATTTTCTAACAATGTATATTTTTGATCATCGATATCAAATTCGATCGATCGTACTAACAATTCTGAAGCCGCTACGGGTACTTTGATTTCATGGACCCATGAATCGATATAATCTTTTTGATCTTGCTGGTTCGTGATGGCTTCTTGCATCACTTCCTGATGTTCACGTATCAGTTGATTGATATAATCTTCTATCAACTTCTCTTCCTCTGTATGTCCACCATCTAAATAATTTTGCAAGGGAGAATTTTTTTGTAGATTTGCCAATTTTGCCCACCACCGACGTTTACTCAAGTAACAGACAAGTAAAAAAAAGATTAAGAAAACACCTTCGATCAATGTTAAGTAAGCAATCGTGGCCCAATCGACCGTTATATTAGGGGCTAACCACATCACAAAAATCGTCAATAAAATAAAAAATATCCAGCCGACGATCAGCGACCATTGATCTTTCAAATACTTAAAAAAGTTCATAGTTGTATTTCATCCTTTCAGGGAACAATATACCCCTGGCCGACTTTTGTTTCGATATAATCGGTGATCCCTGCCTGTTCGATTTTACGACGTAAGCGATTGATGTTGACCGTCAGTGTATTGTCATCGACAAACCGTTCATCATCCCACAACGCACGCAACAATTTTTCACGAGTCAAAATTTTCCCGTGTTGCTTCATTAAAATAAACAACAAGCGATACTCATTCTTACTCAAATCGATCATTTCACCATTAATCTCCATACTGCCATTATCGACATTCAACGTGATTCCATTATGGGTCATCATTTCACTCGACAACTCACCATAATTATATGAACGACGCAACAAAGCATTGATTTTAGCAATCAAGACATCGATTTGAAACGGCTTCGTCACAAAATCGTCTGCCCCCATGTTCATCGCCATGATCATGTCCATATTCGTATTACGACTTGAAATAAAAATGATTGGGACTTTGGAAATTTCTCGTATTTTCTGGCACCAATAATAACCATCAAATACTGGTAAATTGATATCTAAAAGAACAAGTTGTGGTTCTTCTTTCTCAAAATCAGCAAAAACCTGATTGAAATCTGACGTTCCATAGGTTTCAAATTGCCATTTCTCCAACTCTTCCATAATCAGCTGACGAATGATCTCTTCATCTTCCACTACCATAATTTTAGCCATGATATACCTCCGATGTTTTTCTTGTATTAACCATATCAAAGAAGCAAACATTCTACAAGTAACAATAGGTTGTGAGAAAGTCGTTCAGCTCCAAGTATTAAGACGGAAATTGAGAAAATAGCTTCTCATATTTTTTCAATTTTTGACTTAATATCGTAGGAGTTGGCTTTCGAACACCGTTTATCAAGGTTGTGACAAAAACGTTTTGACCTGAGCAGTAAGATGGACAATCAGAAAATAGCTTTTCATATTTTTTGATTGTCCATCTTACTGTTGAAGGTCAGCTTTTGGAACACCGTTTATCGAGGTCGTGAAAGAAGCGATCAGCACTAAGGCATAAGCAAAAAAAAGCGAAAATGGCTCTTTCATTTTTGATTTTTTTGGCTTAGGACCGAAGTGTTGCTTCTTGAACACCGTGGATCATAGGTTGTGAGAAAGCCGTTCAGCTCCAAGTATTAAGACGGAAATTGAGAAAATAGCTTCTCATATTTTTTCAATTTTTGACTTAATATCGTAGGAGTTGGCTTTCGAACACCGTTTATCAAGGTCGTGACAAAAGCGTTTTGACCTGAGCAGTAAGATGGACTTAAAAACAATCGTTCTTTGATGTGACCATCTCTTCTTTCTCGTTACTTACTTTCCGTTAACAAAAATGAGAATACAATTGGAAATTATCAATAGTTATCATTTATAAACAAAAAAATTCCATTGAGCTATTCCTAATATTTTCTTTTAACGAAGTCATTCTCACAGAATCAAACATTGATAAATCAACGTTTATAAAATAACTCCAATATCTAGAGCGTTTCCTTTGAAATTTTTTCCATTACATATAACAATAGTGATGTATTAAAAATTGATTAGGAGGAGATTTGATGTTTAGACACCAAAAAGAATTACAGTTTGAGGCAAAACCAGATCGTCCGAATCCATTAATCGCAAAATATTTACAAGAATTGATTGGCGGACAGTATGGTGAAATGAGTGTAGCGATGCAATACCTTTTCCAAGGTTGGAGCTGTCGTGGGGAAGAAAAATATAAAGATATGCTGATGGACATTGCAACAGAAGAACTTGGACACGTTGAAATGTTAGCGACAATGGTTGCACGCTTACTTGAAGATGCACCTGTTGAAGATCAAGAAGAAGCAATGAAAAAAGACCCAACGATTGGTGCGATCATTTCCGGCATGAATCCTCAACACGCTATTGTAGCTGGCTTAGGACCTCGTCCTGCGGATAGCGTTGGTAATCCTTGGAGTGGTGGTTATATTGTTGCTAGTGGGAATCTACTTGCTGATTTTCGTGCAAACTTAAACGCAGAATCTCAAGGAAGACTACAAGTGGCACGTATTTACGAAATGATCGATGATCGTGGCGTAAAAGACCTACTATCAGTTTTATTGGCTAGAGACAGTTATCATCAAAACCTTTGGGCAGCAGCTGTCAAAGAATTAGAAGAAACAGAAGGCGGTATTCTTGTTCCTACGACTTTCCCAAGAGAAGAAGAACGTAAAGATATTGCTTATGATTTCTATAACTTTTCAGAAGGTGACGAAAGTAGCGAAGGTTCTTGGGCAAAAGGTAAAGCTCTAGATGGTGAAGGGGAATATCAATGGTTGGAAGAACCTAAGATCGAAGGCAAAGCACCTAAATTAAAACCGGTAACACCTAAAATGTACGGTACCCCTCCCAAAAAAAAATAAATGAGACTTAAAAACTGATGCCTTATATTAATGGGCATCAGTTTTTTTATTACTCTATCAACAATATTCCGTCTTCGACGATCTTACCAAAAAATAGGAAAATACTACTGGTGAATAACAAGGTCATGTTCACACCAAAATAAATCGCAATTTTTTCTAGGTAATTTTTGATCTCTTTTATTTTAATATACATAAATGCCAAAAAATTGACGCCGTAAACTAAAATCGTCAGAAAAATGATCATGTTTGTCATCACTGGACTGCTCGCCCCTCTTTCACCTGTATACTTGTTCAAATTGATTGGAGCTTTAGAATGATCCAGATTGTAAAGACACCCTTCCAATCATTACGTACCATTCTTGCAAGTCCAGTATCCATGGAATTTAGTACGATTTACACAACGTCAATATGTTTAGCGCTTCCATTGATCATTAGACTAAACGTGAGCTATTCTCTCATTTGCTCTAATTTTTCAGCGAAAGCCTGGGCTTCTTCTTCTGTGCGACAAATAATAATGAACGTATCAACGCCGGCAATCGTCGCAGCCACTTCTGGATAATCCACTTCATCTAACCAGTTTGTTACCACATCCGCACCATCTTTTTCGGTCAAGACAACGATCATGAATTGAATTCGTTGAATTCGTAATACTTCTCGTTTGACCGCACTTCGCAAGCGATCTTCCATCAAAGAATCCGCTTGTTGATTGAATAACGCATAGCGTATTTGTTTATTCTCATCTTGGATTTTCACAAGTTTCAACTCACGTATATCTCGTGAGATCGTTGCTTGCGTTGCATTGACCCCATTCATCTGCAAATGATTCAATAATTCCTCTTGCGTACCGATGGCATGCTCAGTAATCAATTGGCGAATCAATGATTGTCGTTGATTTTTTTTCATACAAAAAACACCTCTTCGTATCTATTATAGCAAAAAAACAGGGAATCTTTCTCTCTTTTAGTTGATGTCTGACACTTCGACTGATTTGTCTTGTTCAACGGTTACTCGCAAAATCGTCTTTAATTTTTCTGGTGCCGTCCTTCTGGGATCGCTCATATAGATTTCTTTATGCTCTTTTGAAGTTCGGCGATAGCCTTTTTCCTTGAGAAATAAAGCCAACTTTTCAAATGTTTCTGGTTCATCGTCGTAGGAACCAATGTGTAAGATCTGTGCCACAAGGCCTTCTTCAATCGACGTGAAGAAAAGTTGACTCACTAAATCTTCTGGGATTTTACTTGCGGCTCGCGTTAACGCCTCTGAAGCCACTTGAGATGTAACAAAATCCGGTTGCTGGATCATCAACTGATAAGAAAAATGTTCCTTTAACATCACTGGTTCATTCAAAAATTTTTCTTGTAGCCCCCACTGACCTTCTAAAGAATAAACGGTGTAAGGTGCATAATCAGGAATCAACCAGCCACTTTTTTGTGCCATTCGGATCGTATAACTTACAGCATATAAACAGCCTATACGACGCTTGAATTCTTCCCCGTTTGGATCACCTACTCCATTGATACAAAAAAAGTTTTTAGCACGGAGTTTCAGTAGCTGTGGTTTCTTTGACATACGATAACTAGGGTCGGTTTTTCTCCATTCGATTTTTTCCATAGGCCCTCCTTGTTTTCTTCTTCACTACTATCATAACTCTTTTACATTGGATTGGCTAATCTGGTTGACACTATTTTTAGACTTGTGCTAGAATAAGCCGAACGATAAATCGTACAGATAACACGCCTAGCGTGTCGAGAGAGAGGCGGTTTCTATTTTCGAATAGAAATCTCTCTCTTTTTTTACGAAATAATTTAGAGGTGAAAAACATGCAAAAACAAAAACAACTACAATTAATTCCTGCTGTACTTGCCACAGGGATCATGTCATTTGCAGGTGTTTTGATCGAAACCGCAATGAACGTGACCTTCCCAACGCTGATTCAGGAATTTCAAATCAGTACCTCCCAAGTACAATGGGTAACAACCATTTACTTATTAATGATTGCGATCATTGTGCCACTTTCAACTTATCTGACAAAAAACTTTAGCCTGCGAACTCTTTTCTTGAGTTCCAATTTACTATTTATTGCTGGTTTGTTGGTCGATTACTTTTCCCCTACCTTCTTGTTACTGCTTTTAGGACGGGTACTTCAAGGTGCTGCGACAGGGATAGCCTTGCCATTGATGTTTCACATCATCTTGACTTTTGCTCCTATGGGAAAAAGAGGAACGATGATGGGTCTTGGTACTTTAACAACCGCCATTGCACCAGCGATTGGTCCTACGTATGGTGGGATCTTAACTGCTAATTTCTCATGGAGTCATATTTTTCTCTTTCTATTACCAGTGTTACTCCTTTCACTTGGGATTGGCTTATACGCGATTCCTAAATTTAAGGTGGAAAAATCTGGCCGCTTAGATTTACTCAGCGTCCTTGGTATTAGTCTGATGTTCAGTGGAAGCTTAACTTTTCTAAGCATGTTCAGAGACTGGATTGGCTGGGCATCCTTAGTCATCGCCATTTTAGGATTCATCCTTTTCTATCAACGAACAAAAAAAGCCGATCATCCTTTGATCCGACTTGAAATTTTTAAAAACCATACGTTCCGCTTATTCTTATTTAGCTTTTTAGTTTATCAATTTTTATTACTTGGTGTTTCTTTTGTCCTACCGAACTTTGTCCAAATCGTCCAAGGGAACAATGCCTTTGTCGCAGGTTTAGCTATGCTTCCAGGTGCAACGATTGGTGCCCTGTTATCTCCTTTTTCAGGAAAGCTACTCGACCAACATGGACCTAAAAAACCAATTTTCATCGGTCTCTTGTTTTCACTTGTTGGCTGGACTACCCTTGTCCTGATCTTAGGTCATGCATCATTAGGTTTTTTGATTGCCTGTCATTTCTTCTACATGATCGGTATTGGTTTGTCTTATAGCAATATGATGACTACTGGAATGAATGCTTTATCGATGGAATTACAAGGTGATGGCAACGCCGTATTCAATACGTTGCAACAATTTTCTGGAGCTGTCGCTACTACGTTGGTGGCTGTGATCATCAACTTTTTCCAAGATCATCGTTCAGATAGTTATGAAGCAGCAACAACGTTAGGATCAAAAGTTGCTTTAAGTGTCCTACTTGGCTTGTTGATCATTAGTTTAATCCTATTTATCCGCTATATGGTGCAAAAACCTAAGCAAATACAAAATTAATAGATAAGGAGGTGTGAGAGAATGAAGCTCACTCCTCCTTTTTTTGTCTCTAACTTTATCAATAATCAGTTTTCACCATACAATCGTTCGGATGAAATAGAAAAAAATCCTTGGATAAAATATTGTATCTCTAATGATTCTATGAGATGGTAGATAAGTAAAGGAGGTTTTTCTATGGAAAAAATTGCTATTATCGGTGGTGGCATCATCGGTATGACATTAGCCAACTATTTAGACACCTCTAAATTTGAGGTGACCTTATTTGATGCAAAAGAAGGACAAGCCACTCGCGCTAGTGCAGGCATCATCTCGCCTTGGCTTTCAAAAAGACGAAATAAACAGTGGTATCAGTTAGCAAAAGATGGTGCGGCTTTTTTCCCAAAACTAATCCAGGATCTATCACTTGATGATTCCATCTATAAACAATCCGGCACACTGATTTTTCGCCAAAAAGAAGCTTTGGAAGATCTTGCTGCACTTGCCGAACAACGAAAGAAAGACGCACCAGAGATCGGTGAGATTTCGCTGCTGAGCGCTGAAGAAACGACAAGGACTCTCCCATTGCTAAAACCATCACCTGCTTTATTTGTGACTGGAGGGGGGCGTTTAGACGGTCATGCCTATCTATCTCACCTTGCCACACGCTTGGAGAAACAAATGGTCAAAGTAATCTCTGAACGTGTCCAGTTACGCAAAGAAACCGCACACTGGGTCATCTCTGGTACTTTTGGACAACTTGACTTTGACCGAGTCATTCTAGCGCCTGGCCCTTCATTAAAGCCGTTACTGGAGCAGATTGGCTTTCATGCTGATATTCGTCCACAAAAAGGACAGCTGATCGTTTTTCAAACACCTTATGCGAACAGCCAAGAATGGCCTGTTGCCATGTTAGAAGGGGAAGCCGATTTTATCCCATTCAACGATGGGACTATACTAGTTGGCGCCACCCATGAAAATGATGCGGGTTGGGATTTGGTTCCTACCGAATCTGCTTATCAGCAATTGATAAAAAGTACAGTGCCATTTTTAGCTGAACCCGATCAGCTTGCTACATGGAAACACACCATGCGAGTAGGCACACGGGCGTACACCTCCGATTTTGCGCCGTTCTTTGCACCTGTTCCAGATGAACCAAGCTTGATCGCCGCAAGTGGCTTAGGCTCCTCTGGTTTGACTACTGGCCCTTATATCGGCTATTTGATTGCAGAGTATCTCAACACAGGCATTTGGCAAGGCGACCATTATCAAAAACCGATTGATACGTACCTTTCAAGATTATAAAAGAAGTAAAAAAAAGAGGCCTACTTGCGTAGCCCTCTTTTTTGGATTTATGATTGATGGTTATCTTAGTACCAACCGTTTGCTAACCAGAATGCTTTTGCAGCATCCCATGAACCATAGCGTCCAGCAACGTATTCTTCTACAACACGTTCTTGGTTCGCTGGTGAGTAGTCACCGTTCAAATATGCTGAATCTAATTGGTAACGTCCGATGTAACGGCCGTTTGTTGCAGTGTAAGAACCACCTGATTCTTTTTGTGCAATCCATTCTTTCGCAGAGTTGCTGTTTGTTGTTACAGTAGTTGTAGCTGGTGCTACTTCAACTGTTTCAACAGGCGCAACGTATGTATATTCTTGCGCTGGTGTTTCTGTTACTACAGGAGTTTCTACTTTTTCAGTTGTTGGTGCTACTTCTGTTGTTTTTACTGATGAAGCGTCAGTTGGAATTGTTAATTCTTCACCAACGAAAATGCGGTTGATATCGTCAATCGAATTTTGCTCTGCAATAGCTTTGATCAGTGAATTGTCACCTGCAAATTTTTGTGAGATTTTAGATAATGAATCTCCAGCTTTTACTGTATAGACTTCATCTGCATGAGCAGTAGTCCCTACAAACATTGCAGTTGCTCCAGCGGCAACAGTTGTCCCCAAAACGATCTTTTTAATTGAATTCATAGTAAGCTCCTTTTTTTCTCTTTGATTTGTTTCAACGTCACTAACTTTATCATCTAGAAATATTTCATAGGTGAAAGAATTATGACATTTAATGACAAAATCGTCACATTTTTAATATTTGTAATATTTGATTTTCCGAAAAACTAGGACTAAAGTCGCAGAAGCTTTATAAATCAACGTTGGAATCGTTTTTCAATCCTTTCACAGAAACTTTAAAAAAACTTACATTCTGTAATATTTAGAATAAATTTTTTTCAATTTATTGTATTTTTCTGCGAAATTCTTCTCATTTTTCCAAAAATTGATGCAATAAACACAAAAAAACCAGTAATTGTTACAACAATTACTGGGAAAAATGACGTATTTGAGTAAAAAAGTCATTTTTTAGGACTTTTTTTCTTTTGTAACAATTGGATTGCTTGGTCCATTTCATGGATTGCTTCTTCGTCTGTTTCTTTTTCCAGTGCGCAACTTAATACTTCTTGCCATTTTTCAGGATCTTTGATTCCTAACTTACCGATTGCCCACGCTGCTGTCCCGCGAATCACTGGACGGACATCACTTAGACACTCTTCAATATGAGGTAAAGCGGCACGTTCTCCTAAATTGGCTAAAGCAATCAGCGCATTTCGTTGAAGAGGTTTCCTTCCACGCCATGAGCCAGCCAAATGACCGTATTGCTGTTTAAATTCTTTATTAGAGATCGTTAACATGGGCGTGAGTTTCGGATAGACTTCGTCTACTTTTGGTTCCATTTCTGGATGAAAGTGAAAATCTTTCCCTCTATTATAAGGACAAACCAACTGACAGATATCACAACCATAAATGACGTTGCTCATTTTCTTTCGATACTCCTCTGGCATCATGCCTTTTGTCTGCGTTTGATAAGACAAACAGCGTTTAGCATTTATTCGCCCATCACCTAAAAGTGCATCCGTTGGGCAAGCCGTCACACAACGCGTACATTCGCCACACCCAAAGACACCAGGAGTATCTGGTTCTAGGTCGATATTGGTCACGATCTCGCCTAAATAGACAAACGAGCCAAATTCCTCTGTGATCAATAATCCGTTTCGACCGATAAACCCTAATCCAGCACGTTGCGCCACAGCTACGTCGATCAACTCACCTGTATCTACTTGCGGCGCCAAGCGCCATTCTTCTTCCTTTTGCCAATGTGTCGCTCGTGACTCAATAAATGAAATCAATTGTTGCAGACGATCCCGTAAGACATCATGATAATCGATGCCCCAAGAAGCACGAGCAAACTGTCCACGCTTTTCATCTCTAGGCATCTTTTCATGGATTTTTGTCGGATACGCTAAAGCAATTGCAATAATTGATTTCGGTCGATCAAACGTCATTTCCGGATATAAACGTTCATCGATATTAGGGTGTTCAAATCCAGAAGTATGTCCAGCAGCTTTTTGTTCTACCAACGATTCTTTCAAATGATCAAATGGCTCTGCTGTAGTAAACCCGATTTTATCAATCCCGATTCGCTTACTTTCTTGAATGATTTCTTCCTTTAATGTTAGTGCCATCATTACCACCCTCGATCAGACACGACTATATAATCCGTAATATAATCGTTCTTTTTTCAATTGAACGAATTGGATCTGTTGATCTGGAATTTTTCTTTCTTCCATCCAACGATTTCTAGCAGCAAATACTTCCCAGAAATTCACAGATACCCATTTTCGACGTTGGTCTAATGCATTGAAAAAGTTCAACGAAACAGGTTTTGTGTGGAGTAGTTCATGTAAACGGAGTTGTTCTCTTGCTGAGAACTCAGATAGATCCCGTGAATAAACAACATCTTCGTATAGATTTTTTTGTTGCCCATAAGTGAACGTTTGTGGAATTTCTCCTGGACGAGCAATTTCTACTAAACGATTATAATACGTATTCATTAGTTTGCTATTTGCAATAAATGCACTCTTGAAAAATGCAGATTGGATTTTTGGAATCACACCCTCTGTCCCTATCAAAGAAAACAATGCGGGCCATGCTTGAACCTTTAGTTCGTTCTTTTGTTTGACTAATACGCCAGGAGTAAACCCGACGGATGAAAGAAAGACAAAGTAGCCAATACCTGTTTCTTCATCTAATGGCTGAAAATCATCAAATAACCATTTCCCAGGGTATTCCTCTGTTTCCAATTCTTCTGGGCTTGCTATGAACGCTTTCGCCATTTCTGCTTCAAGAAATAGGAGATCTTGATCTTTCTCCTTATTTTCTAGTTGGTTAATTTTTTTTGTTATTTCTTTTGCAATCAATTGTTTGTCTTTGCTAGTAAAATTCATAGCTTCACCTTCCTTTCCTCTCTTTTAACTATAACGGAATTTCACTAAAATTGGTATCTTTAAAACAATAAACGAACGAATTTTTATTTGTATAAATTGCGGAAGCATTAGCCCTCACGTCTCCAAAACTGAGCAAACGGAAGGAATAGAAGGACTCTCTTCAAAAACAAAGCGCCATCCACAAAAATTTAAAGAACAATTTCCGTGGATGACGCCTTTTTTATCGAGGCTACACACTTTTGCCTCTTTTTAAATTATTAGATCGATTAGTGATTATTTCTTTTCTTGAGATAGACCATCGTGGATCGTTTCGATGTTCCATTTCATCATTCCATAATAAGAATCACCAGTTTCTCCTTCTTTTGCAATGGAATCAGTGAATAGCTCATCATAGATTTCAAGGCCTGTTTCACTTGCGACACGTTCCATACTTCTCGGATCAACACTTGTTTCCACAAATAAGACTGGAACATCTGAAGCACGAACTTGGCTGATGATCGATTGCATTTGTTCAGGTGTACCTTGGCTTTCTGTGTTGATTTCCCAAATATACCCTGCTGGTAGATCGTATGCTTGTGAGAAGTATCTAAAAGCTCCTTCACTTGTTACTAATAGTTTTTTATTGTCTGGGATCGATCCAAAACTCTCTTTCGCTTGTTTATCTAATTCTTTCAATTTTTCGATATATGCATCTGCATTTTCTTCATATTGCGTAGCATGGTCTGGGTCTTTTTCAGCAAAGATGCGTGCGATTTCTTGTACATATTTGATTCCGTTTGAAAGATCCAACCACGCATGTGGATCTGCTTCTGTCTCTGATTCCCCACCGGTCAAATAAAGTGGTTCAACTTCTTTACTTACTGCAAAATAGTCTTCATCTTCTTTTTTATTTGCCGTATCCATCAAGTTTTCAAACCAAGCATCCCCTGTTTCCAAGTTTAACCCATTGTATAAGATGACATCAGCATCACTTGCTTTTTTGATATCTTCTGGTAATACCTCGTATTCATGTGGGTCAGTTCCAACAGGGACGATACTATGCACATCAACATGTTCTTTTCCAACTTCTTTCGCCATGTCGGCGATGATCGAATTTGTTGCTACGACGGTCAGGTTTTCTTCTTTCTCTTCTGCTGCGGAACTGCCACAACCTGCAAAAATAAATAAGACAGCTCCCATTAACCATAAGATATTCAGTTTATTTTTCATGTACATACTCCATTTCTATTCGTTAGATTTTTTACGACTCGGCATTTTTTTTCGTTTTGTTTCTTGAAAAAACAATCCCTTTAGTCGGTGAAAATAAAAAGGCCAACGTAAAGAATACTGCACTGGTCAACACGATGGTCGCCCCAGAAGGCCAATTATAACTATAACTATAAAACACACCGATGATCGCACTTAACACGCCGACTGTTGCCGAAATAAAAATCATTTTTGCCAATCGATCGGTCAAAAGATATGCAGTTGCTGCTGGTGTGATCAACATCGAGATGACCAAAATCGTTCCTACTGTCTGTAAACTCACAACGGCAACCAGTGTTAAGAAGAACATCAACAAATAGTGAACAAGTGTCGTATTCAACCCATAAGCTTTTGCCATCATTGGATCAAAAGAAGTGATTTTCAGTTCTTTATAAAAAATAAATACAAACAATAAGACGATCCCACTCACTATGGCAGTCATCAACATATCACTTTCTCTAACTGCTAAAACATTTCCAAATAAGATATGGTACAGATTAGTTGCACTTTGCGCAAAAGAAATCAAGATGACACCTAATGCAAAGAACGAACTAAAAACAATCCCAATAGCTGTATCATTTTTCAAACGGCTACGCTGTGTGACAAATCCGATGATGCCAGCTGTCAACATCCCAAATGCAGTGGCTCCTAGAATGTAACTAAAACCAAACATATACGAAATCGCGACTCCAGGCAGTACCGCGTGAGAAATCGCATCCCCCATCAAAGACATCCCTCTCAAAATAATAAAAGAGCCAATCACCCCTGAAGCCAATCCAACTAACATAGATGTAATCAATGCATATTGCAGAAATTGATAATCCATTAACCCCTCAATAAACGATTGAATCATTTTTCCATTACCCCTTTAACTAATTGCCCAATGATCTCCCCATAAGCCAACTGTAGATTTTCTGAAGTAAATACTTCGTCAACTGATCCAGCTGCAATCAATTCTTTATTCAATAAAATTACTTCATCAAAATAGGCTTCGACTTTGTGCAGATCATGATGGACGATCACAATAGTTTTCCCTTCATTTTTCAGTTCATCCAAAATAGCAAAGATTTTTCTTTCACTGACCGCATCGATCCCAACAAATGGTTCATCTAAAAAAATCCATTCTGCGCCTTGAGCCAAAGCTCTAGCAATAAATATCCGCTGTAATTGTCCTCCAGATAATTCACTGATTTGTCGATTTTCATATTCTGTCATATCCACTTTCGCTAAGGCTTGTTTTGCTCGTTCCTTTTCTTTTTTTCCAGGACGTTGCCCTAAGCGCAAGGATGGATAGGTTCCTAACAAAACTACCCCTAATACATCGATCGGAAAAGAAAGATCCAGCTCACTACGCTGTTCGACATAGGCAATTTTTTTGCGAATCGTTTTTATGGAGCGACCGTCGAAAGTGATTTCTCCGGAAATTTTAGGAACTAATTCTAATAAAGCTTTCATAAAAGTAGATTTCCCAGCGCCATTCGGTCCAATGATCCCTGTAAATTTTTGTGATTGGATAACTGTTGATACATGATTTAATACTGTCTTTCCTTGATAAGCAACCGTCAAATCTTTAACGGATATTTCATTTTTAGACACCTCTTACCACTCCTTTTCGGTGTACCTAACTTTTTATTCAAACTTAGTTTAACTAATATCAAAATCTTTTACAAGTGTTATAGCTAATTTTTTTGATTTTTTAGATTTTTCTCGCAATTTTTGAAAATTTTCTGTAAAATCACAAACAAGAGCTATAAAGTAATGGTCGTTATTTTGTTTGCTAGTTATAGAATAAACTTATTTTTTACTTTATCACTCAACTTAAAAAAGGAGTTTTTGTATGGAAGAAGAAAAATTAACTCGTAGTCTCAGTGCACGTCATATTCAAATGATTGCGCTAGGAGGAACGATCGGTGTCGGTCTGTTCATGGGTGCTTCATCCACCATCCGTTGGACAGGACCTTCTGTAATGGTGGCATATGCTGTAGCAGGCTTCTTTTTGTACCTGATCATGCGTGCCTTGGGCGAGATGTTGTATCTAGATCCCTCCACCGGTTCTTTCGCTAATTATGCAAGTGAATACATCCATCCCGTCGCAGGTTATTTGACGGCTTGGAGCAATATTTTTCAGTTTATCGTGGTCGGTATCAGTGAAGTCATTGCTGTAGGGGAATATATGAACTATTGGTGGCCAGACTTGCCCCAGATCATTCCAGGAATCGTTGTGATCCTTTTCTTGATGTTCGCCAACCTTGTTTCTGTCAAAGCATTTGGTGAATTAGAATTTTGGTTTTCTACTATTAAAGTAGTGACAATTATTTTGATGATCATCGCCGGTTTAGGCATCATTTTATTTGGATTCGGTAACCAAGGAGAAGCAATCGGGATTTCAAACTTATGGAAAAATGGTGGTTTCTTTACTGGTGGCGTGAAAGGATTCTTTTTTGCTCTATCGATCGTCGTTGCCTCTTACCAAGGAATCGAGTTGATCGGGATGACTGCTGGTGAAGCGAAAGATCCCCAAAAAACGATTGTAGACGCTGTCCAATCAACAATCGGACGGATCTTGATTTTTTATATTGGGGCGATCTTCATCATTGTCAGCATCTATCCTTGGAATCAATTGAGCGAACTAGGATCACCGTTTGTTCAAACTTTTTCTAAAATCGGGATCACGTTTGCTGCTGGTTTGATCAATTTTGTTGTCATCACAGCTGCGTTATCTGGTTGTAATTCCGGTATTTTCAGCGCCAGTCGCATGGTCTACACATTAGCCATTAACGGCAAAATGTCTAAAAAGTTTTTGAAACTTACACGTCATGGAGTACCATTTTACCCAGTAGTAGCCATCTCATTTGGTATTTTGATTGGGTTGATTTTGAATTATTTGTTGCCCTTCGTCTACTCCCAATCACAGGATTTATTTGTTTTTGTCTATAGTTCCAGTATCTTACCAGGGATGGTACCTTGGATCGTTATTTTGATCAGTCAAATCAAATTCAGAAAAAAACATCCGATAGAAATGCTTGAACATCCATTTAAAATGCCCTTATCCCCATATACCAATTACTTGTCATTGGCCTTTTTGGCAGTGGTATTAATCTTTATGTTCATCAATCCCGAAACAAGAATCTCATTGATGATTGGTTTGATTTTCTTGATCTATATGACGGGTTACTATTTTGTACGCGAAAGAAAAATCAAGGAATAGTAGAAGAAACTATACAAAAAGAAGTCAGGACTGCGCGAACGTAGTCCTGACTTCTTTCAATCTATCACAACCTGATTGCACAACTGCTATTTACCAGGGACTAAATTTTCTACAAGAGTTTCTAGTACGTTGTGAGTTTTTTGATCATTTTGTTCTTACTATTTAGTGGTATGGTATAGTGTGGTTTTGTACATTCCAGTTGAGTGTGTAAAAATAAAAAATAAAAGTCCCTGGCAAATAGCAGTTGTGCAATTTGGCTATTAGCTTCGCTACCATCACAAAAATATCCAATAAATCTTGTGGCGACAGACCGTTTATCCTTTAGCGATACCATCGATCAATTTAGGCTTCTTCCACTAAAAATGACAGAAAAGCACATTCTGGAATTAGCAGTTGACTTGAATGAATACTCCCAGCCATATTTTTCAAAAAGTTGTTGTACGATAAACAATCCTAAACCAGAACCTCCAGTATCTCGACTTCTGCTAAAATCCGGTCGATAAAAAGGTTGGAAAATCTTACTTAATTCCTCCTCCGTAAGTATCTGATTCACTTCATTTTCAATCACTAATTGTTTACCATCAAAAAACAGACTGACTTCTCCCTCATGCTTCGTATATTTGAAGGCATTACTTAGTAGATTATCTAAAATTTTATCAATATCATTTTTATTACCGATGATTTTCTCCCCTTTTAGATTAACGACTAGTTTTTTCTGTTCTGCTTCAGCAAGTATCCGGAAAGAAGTCAATTTATGTTCGATCATTTCTTTGATTGAGACTTCTTCATAGACCACATCATCTGAAGGCAAATTGTTTCTTGAGGCAAAGAGGATATTATTGATCATTTCTGTTTGTTCTTGCAAAATATTTTTACAAACTTCTAAATATCGCTCTCTGTCTTTAAATTTTCCGACATTATAGATCATGCCATCAATCAGCCCCATCAATGAAGCAACAGGTGTTTTCAATTCATGAGAAGCGATTTGCATAAACTCTGACTTTGCTTGTTCCAATTCTTTCGTTTTAGCTACTTCAAGCTCTAACACGTCAATTGTTTGGATCAAAGAAACATATAGATGGTTGATATCTTGCGCTAAAAGTGAGATTTCATCCGTACCTTTGACATCACAACGAATATCCGCATCTAATTCGATCATTTTTTCTGTTACTTTGGATATCTCTTTGATTTTTTTTGTCGAATAAATACTATAGTAGTAAGCGCCGATCCCCCCAATGATTAGTGAGACGATGATGATAAATGGATATAAATGAAGTAACACTTGACTTGCTTCTGCGACTGGTTGCATCGAGTATATGCCAAATAAATAATAAGTGTTACCTTGTTTGTCAGTAATCTCTTGAAAAATTCTCTTTTCATCAGATAAAAGACTGATGCCTGAATAGTCAAGATTCCCGTCAAAGAAAGGACCAAGAACTAGGCCATTATTATCCAACAGCATGATATCAAGATTTTGTTCTCTTTCAAGCCAGTATTGATCAACAGCGTTTTGCATTGTAGCTAAATCTTTGTGCTCTATACTCTTTGCCACTTGATTGAATTCCTTGTTTATTTCGTTCAGCTTCATTCGTTCATAGTAGACTGGCATCGTAAAATATAAGACAATCAACGAAAGAATCGAAACTAGAAAAATGATGATCCCAGAAAACAGAAAATTTTTCAGCATGATACTCATGGGGTGTCCTCAAGCTGGTAGCCTCTATTTTTGATCGTTTTTATTGATAAAAGTGGCATTTTCTTTCGGATATTTTTTATATGATTATCTAATATTCGATTTTCCAAATGATATTCATACGACCAAACTTGATACACTAATTGTTCTCGCGTGATGATTTTCCCTTTGTTTCTTATTAGAATCACTAAAATATCATACTCTTTTCTTGTTAAATGGATTTCTTCCTCTTGGTATTTTACAAGACCACCATCGAGATCAATGGCGTACTCCCCGATAGTGATGTGGGGATTTCCTTGATTCATCCGAAACACATTTTCGATCCGTTTGATCAAAATAAGTGGGGAAAAAGGTTTGACGACATAGTCACTGATCAAATGGGAAAAACTGAGCAACTGCGTATATTCATCATCCAAGGCAGTCAGCATGATGATCGGCACATCCGACGTTTCCCGAATTTTCTTTAAAACATCCGTCCCCCTTATCCCAGGCAACATAATGTCTAATAGGATCAAGTCAAATGTTTCTTCAGCAAAAGCTTCCAATGCCTGTTCGCCACTTCTTACCGAATAAACTTCATACTTGCGTTCTTTTAAAAATTCCGTCACGATCTGATTGATCATATATTCATCTTCGACAACTAAAATTCTTTCCATATCACTCTCTCCTTATTCAAAGCGTAATGCCTCGATAGGGTTTAATTTCGATGCTTTCATCGCCGGTAATAGACCAAATATCACACCCATCAGGGAACAAAATACTAAGCTAACGACAATGGAAATCACGGATACGATATAAGGATAATCCAGTGATAGCGTAATGGCATAGCCACTTAACAAACCAACAAGCACACCTAGTACCCCACCAATCAAAGTCAGGACGACCGCTTCTACTAAAAATTGTTTTAAAATTACTTTTCTTCTTGCGCCGAGTGCTTTCTTTATTCCGATTTCTTTCGTTCTTTCCGTGACAGAGACCAACATGATATTCATCACACCGATTCCACCCACTAATAACGAGATACTTGCTATACCAGACAAAAGAATAAAACTTGACTGGTTCATTCGTTCCAATTCTCTGGCAAATTCTTTCTGATTCATCACCCCATACTCATAATCAGATGGTGGAACCTGTTGATTGAGGATCTCTGCAGCTTTTTCTGCAGCGCCTTGTAATTGGTCGGTATTATTTGTTTGGATCGTGACAAGGGGAACAATATCCAACTCATCAGATAGTTTATGTGCTTGCTGTAAAGGAACATAAGCTCTTTTCTCAAAGCTAAATAGATTACTACTATTGGGATCTAACTGAAATACACCTTGAACTTTGAATGGCACCCCATTCACTTCAACAAACTGTCCGATCCCTTCTTCATTTGGAAATAATTCGTCATACAAGGAATCTTCCAGAAAAATTGCTTGTTGTTGCTCTTTGAATGCTTGGGCAGTAAATCCTTCCCCTTTGATGAAGTTTAACTGCTCCAAGTCCTCAACAGAAGAAGTGACAGCAGAAACTTTGGCGTCGGTCCCTTTGGCTTTCCTGTAGATTTTCCCATCCTTTTGATAAGACAAACCACTTGCTATGACCTCTGGTATCTCATTGACTTTTTTTAGGACATCCTCGTCTAAAAATGGAAAATATAACGGTTTTTTCTCTTCCTTTTCAGATAGGATTCCATCTGACATAGTGTTCTGTTGAAAAGCACTTTTTCTGTCATATTGGATATTCATCGTATTATTGTTACTACCAATCATTTCTCGTTTCATTTTTTCGGTGTTTCCTCCGATGATACTGAAAATCGAAATAATGGCAGCAATCCCAATGATGACACCTAGCATAGTCAATACCGAACGCATTTTATGAGCAAAAATCGATTGTAAGGCAAATCTGATTTCTTCCATTCTCGATCACCTCACTTCATTTTGTTCGTCGCTGATTATTTGACCATCTCGTAAAGTGATCGTTCGCTGACATAACGCTGCGATTTCTGGCTCATGGGTAATTAGAATAATTGTTTTTCCTGCTTGGTGGAATTCCTTAAAGAGGTCCATGATTTGGCTACTGGTTTTTGTATCAAGTGCCCCTGTCGGCTCATCCCCTAAAACAAAACTAGGGTTAGTCACTAAAGCTCTCGCAATTGCGACACGTTGCTTTTGTCCTCCTGATAATTCCATCGGTTTGAAGTCACTTCGATCTTCTAACCCTACTAATTGCAACATATCCAAAGCACGCTTACGCCGCTCTTTTTTATTGACTTTTTTATACGTTAATGGCATTTCCACATTTTGCGAAACGGTTAATTTTGGCATGAGATTGAAATTCTGGAAAACAAAGCCGATTTTTGCATTACGGAAATCAGCTAATGAATTGTCCGCTAACGTTTTGACATCCGTTCCTTCAACGATATAATCCCCTGATGTAGCTGTATCCAGACAACCAATGATATTCATCAATGTCGACTTTCCTGACCCCGATGGCCCCATGATTGCGACCAGTTCTCCTTCATTGATTTGCAAAGAGATATCTTTAAGGACTTTTAGTTCTTTCCCGCCTTGCCAATATGACTTCTGAATGTTGTTAAGCGTCAACACTTGCACCAACCTCCATTCCCTCGACCATTCCTGTTTGAGGCAAAGCAAGCTGATCTTCAACAGTCAACCCTTCGACTATTTCTGCGAGTTCATTATCCATCGGATTTACCTTTACTTCATGCTCTTTGATCCGACCATTTTCTACTTTCCATACATAATATTTTCCATCTTTTTCCATGAGGTATCTTTGGTTGATGATCACTTTTCCTGACACAAAATCTTTCGGTAAAACATTGACATACACATTGGAACCAATCAGTGGCATTTCTTCTTTTGGATCGATCTTAACTTTATAAGGAAACTTAGACAAATTAGGGTTTTCTTCTTTTTGGTCCTCTTGTTTTGCATCATTCGTTAAGTTCGCTACTTGTACAATGTTTCCTTGCCAAGTGTTCGCTTGATCTTTACGATCCATGATTTCTACTCGCTGATCGACAGCGACTTTTTCACGATCAAACTCGGTGACTTGGCCATCAACGTATAAGTTCGAATCATCAAGGATCTCCATAAAGTTTTCTTCTTTTTGACGCTCTTTTGATTGATTGATTAAGTCACGATTCAATGATTTGATTCTTCCTGGGTGATCAGCTGTCACTGTGTCTTCATTCAGTCGTTCTTTTTCACTTTCGTGAAGTAATTGGGCTTTTCGCAATTCTGTTTCGGCATTCTTCACTTCATTGTCGCCAGCAATAGCTTCTGCATGTAGACCAGTGATTTCTCCTTCTAATGCTTTGATCGTACTTTGTAACTCTTCGGATTTTTCCTTCGCATAATCTTGTCTTGCTTTTCCAAGCTCTGCTACTTTTTGGTTATGTGCTGTCCATTTTTGATTTGCAGTCACTCGTGCTTGTTCTACTGCTCTCACTTTGATTTCTACGTCCATTTCAGCTTCCACAACTTTTCTCTGTTGATCCGTTTGGTATGTAAACAAAGGTTGCCCTTTTTCTACGACATCTCCTTCATTTACCAGAATATCTTTCACTGTTCCTCGTTCTGGATCAATTTTGATTTTGTTGCTATTATTTGGCATGACTTTTCCTGCTAAAATCAAATTCGCCGCTTTCACCTCATCAATAAGGGATTTGACAGACCGGGCTTCAATATTTGTTTCTGAATTTTCTTCTTTTGTTTTCCCACTAGAAGCAACTATACTGATTGCACCAACCACTAGTAAAACGGTGACGACTGCTACTGGCAAATACCATTTTCGGTTGAATTTTTTTCTTTTTTTAGGCTTCATGTACCTACTCCTTCATTCAGATTAGTCATAAAAAAGCGCTTACGACATCCTGTCCACTACTTAATCCTCGTCTTTTTCCGACACTTGTTCATCAAACTCTTGAACAATCGTTCCATTATCCAAAACTTTTTCCGTCCCTTCCTTTCCATCAATGGTTACTTTTCGTTCACTTTTTACTTTTGGTATCTCTGACTCACTCGTATCTTTAGTCTCTGAACTGCATGCTGCTAAAAGACCGATAGAACATACTAATACCAGATAACCTTTATACTTTGTTCCTTTTTTCATCATAAAAAACCATCCTCTTCTATTTGTTTTAGTTATGTTTCTCTTGTTATATTTACTATCATACATAACAGACCTATTCTCTTTCTAAAGCTAATCTGTTTTTTGTGTAATTTTTTTGGTAATTTTTTTTGAACAAAAAGATAGCGCTTAAATTTCACAAAAAAAAACAATCCAAGTGATCGTTGGATTGTTTTGATGAAAGTGAAATCTTCCACTATTATTTTTAGCACTCATTCGTTAAATCATAACTCTCTTTCAATAGATAAAAGAGTTGCTTTTCTCCGACTGCGCCATTCAAAGCTACACTTATCCAATGGTTTTTATTCATATGATAAGCAGGATAATAGCCTTTACTCTTTTTCAGGATGGAGATGATTTCTGGATCTGCTTTGACATTGACGAGGGGAACTTGACCTTCGCCTTCTATACCTAATTTGTCTTTTTCAACAGATACGATCAAACCAAACCATTTACCTGTTGATTGATGGCGGAACACGATATAATCTGGAAATTTTCCAAACGGATGATCCATTTGGACGGCTTCCAAGGTAGCAGCAAAATCGACAAGTTTTTCTGTCAAATCCATCGGTAAGTTCTCCTTTCTGCCAATAAACTAAATTTAGTGGTCATGAAATAATTCAACTATGCTCTAGGTTGATTCTAGGATGTATTCGATCAAATTGACTAATTTCTTAACATTGTTCGTTCTGTTTTATCTACTCAATCACCAATCCCAACCCAGCCGCAATAATGATCGCTTGTTCCTGATTGACGATCAGTCCGCGAAGTAATTCCATAGATAGATTGATTTGAGAAAATGTATTCGTTGTAAAATCTAATCCTTTCAGTGGCGTATTGACCCAATTTGAGCCTGAAAGGTCATTGTTTTCTACTACTAGATCTTTCCAATTGCTATCGAAAAAATCAGTATTTTTCAATTGATTGTCGCTAAATCGAACGAACTTCATATTCGTATAGCTAAAAGAAGAGAGATTTGCTACACACTCTTCGAAAACACAATCACGCAAGAAGCTGTCTGAGAAATTGGTTCCGGTCAATTTGCATTGCTTGAAATGCACACGATGAAAGCTTGCACCAAACCATTCTAAATTTGAGAAATCACACTTTTCAAAAATGACATCGCTACATTCAAACCGCTCCAACCGAGATTTTTGCATCGCTAATTTTTTGATATGGCTATTTTTCAATACGATATTGCGAGAACTCAGATAGCTTTGGTCTTCCCCTTCAGAAAAAATACCTGAAAAGGTTGTTTCATCCTCTAAATAAAAGTTTCCCTCAACTAATTCGGGCAGCTCTGGTGAAGCAATTTTCTTTGCCATACATTCAGCTCCTTTCTATCTGTTTGTTTTACTATCCTTATCATAACAGAATAAAGAAAAAACAACGTGATTTATTTCATAGATAACTTGCTTTTACTCGTATCTTCTTGCGAGCGAATTGGCTTTGACCTCTGTAGGAATTTGACAATGAAATAGCTTTCACCGTAAACTATAAGTAACTAGTATTTTATTTGTTTAAATAGGATATGTATCTTTCAGGAGGCTTTTATTTTGACTAATTATCATTCCAAACCATTCACATTCCTACGCTTGGCATTATACACTCTTTGCAGTTTAAATCTATACTACCAATTCATCACAAATTCGATCTTTACTTGGGCGCTTTATTTGCTTGCAATGGGATTTGTAGCTTATGACGTTTTTGATATGATCAAGACACGGAAATAATCTATTAATTTTTATATGTATATGAGGTCGGGATAGAGATAACTTCTCTTGTCCCGACCTTTGTTTTTTTACCTGCGACTAGTTCGTTGAATTTTTTCTATCTTAATGAGAGCAATCAAGCTTCCTCAAGATTCACTAAGATAAATCAACTGCCATGGTACTGAGTGATTCATGTCAAGACCTGTTAGTTCTCTGTAAAAACATTTTTTATCTTTGGCGATCATTGAAATGATTTCTGATTCTGTCATCCCTAATTCTTCACATAAACTTTTGTTTGTACTTTTGATCAATTCTAATAGGATCTGTAGCTGTGCATCAATATCTAATAATATTGCTAATTTCAGAAAAAGAGTGGCATCTGTTTGCTGATAAGTCATTAGGAATTTTGTTCGTAAATCAAGATAAAATTCAAACATTTCTGGATGTTTACTGATAAAAGAATGATTGATTACTCTCTGATCATAATAGGCCAAGTATTCTTCAGGCGTTTCAATTCTTTTCGTTTCCATTCACTCCCTCCTTAAAACATTAAAAACCACATTAATGTTTCTTTTAAGATTTATTTGTCAGATTCACCAAATTTAATTACGCTTACATTTTGATACTTCACTCAAGAAAATAATTACAAAAAAATATATCTTTCTTCACAGATTATTTTTATATTTACTCATTAATGAAAGTAACAGATTCTATATTTGATGTGTTCCATAATAACATTTAATGCAGAGAACATCTTACTAGATCCAAATCAGTTTTTCCCATTACTTAAAATTGTTTATGTGAGACTACCTTAAGAACAAGCCTCTTTCGTCGCAATAATTAATAAACAAATTGAACTAATAACACGCCTAATTTCTAACTTCTTCATGCAATTTTACAGTATTCAAATAATACTTCAATTGAATAATTTCATAGTTTTCTGAAATTTATCGATTGTTGTCATTAAGTTATTTTAATATAGTTATTAGGTAATATTAATTATCAATCTGAAAGCGATTTGTTTTTTAACCTTACGCTAGTGCAAAAGTGGATTGCTAAAAAAAAATAGAAAGGACGAATATCCGTAATGAATGGTATTAGTAGCTCGTTTATCTACTGAACACTTTGAACCACTATCAAAAACTGATCATAGAAGTAAAACCAACTCATTTGATACTGATTAAAATAACCATGTAAAATTGAACGCTCCAATAAGCAAATAAAAAACGTTAACCTTTCACTCAAAAGATAACATAAGCTACTTTTAATTTATATGAATGTCCACTACTCAATTTGAACATTACTCTCATATTCAACATGTAAGAAACTTAGATTTAATGAGTTCCTAACTAAATGAATACTATGATAAAAGCAATTCTCCTTTACTCTTTTATTAAAAATATACATCTGAAAATATTCTAACTTTTTTTGAATTTCTATCTCACTTGTTAACAAATAAGAAATTGGAAAATTCCAAAAATATATCTTTAACTTTCGCAATGGATGCAAGCCTATGCTCTATTTTCTATTCCCTAGAAAGATTTAGATAGGAGGTAAAAGTTCTATTGAAAAATTTTCAATTAAATTTTATAACAGATAAAGTAAAATTACGTTGGTTCCAAATCTTGAAAGAGTTAGAGTCTACTGGAATCTGTACGACAGCCCAACTGATTGGCATGACAAACAGTACAGCCAGGACATTAGTCAACGACATCAATTATTTGAGAGAATATTTCGAGAACGTCGCGGATATCCAATCCTCGAAACAAGGTTATTCTTTAAACATCCATTCTTCAGAAACCTACCTAGAAAAAAAAAGAGCGATTCTCGAAGATGAACCACTCTTTATTATTCTTGAACAAATTTTTTTCAACGAACTTCAGTCTATTTATGATTGGGCAGATTATTTTCATATCTCTGAGAGCACGATGATCACGTACGTTAAAAAAATTGCAGATCAAGTAAAAGAATTCAATATCACCCTTGAGCTAAATCCCGTCAATTTGATCGGATCAGAAGCCGATATTCGAAATTTTTATTTTGCTTTCTATTACGAATCAGATATTACACCCCACACGGTTTTTCCATCAATTGCGACGCAAGAAGTAGTGATTAAAATTGTTAACCTATTGGAGCGTCCTAATCAAAAAGTTTCTTCATTTGGTTATTTTAGTTATTTATTATACCTCTCTATTGAACGGATATTATGTGGTTGTATGGTGGAACTCGACCCTGAATTAAAAGATATTGTCCTTAATGATCCAGAGTTTCACCGACTTTCACCTGCCTATTCGATTGTAAAAGATTATTTTAATATTGACCTAACACAAGAAGAAGCCATTTTTATTTTTATTTCTGTTTTATGCCGTAGAGGTATCGAAAATCCGAGACAGGAAAAATATTTTTGTGAAAGGTATAATCGATGGCCTCGAATAATAGCGCTTACAAGTGACTATTATCAAATGATCAAGAGAAATACGCACACACAAGCACACGAGTTAATCTTATTAGAATCTTTTTTCACGTCCATCAAGCTACGTAGTCTATTGTCTAAAAGCGGAAATAAAAATATCCAAGATACAAATGAGTATGCCAAAACCTTGTTTAGCAATGAATATAAAAAAAATCGAGCTTTTTTAGAAAAAAATTCCTCCTTCCATCATTTGTTCTCTGATGATCATTTGGATGATATCTGTGCTAGTTTAACGATATTCACTGAGTCAATCAAAGAAAAATATTGGAAAAACCCTACGAATATCGCATTTATTTTTGAAGGAAATGAGTATATCAGTCAACATCTCGAAGCCTTAGTTCGAAAATATTTAGGGGGCTTTCAAAATATCTACTTTCTTCGTCCAAATGAGCTATGCGCCTCTTATATTGAAAATCATGAGATTGATCTCTTAGTCACGAATTACAATGAATACTTGACATTTTCTTCGTTAGGTCTTGAATGTCTTTTATTAAAAACAGTACCTGATGCCTCAGATTGGAAAAAATTACTAAATAAAATTGATCCTCAATTATTACAAAAATTTAGAACGCAACATTAGTTAAACTTACAGTTATTCATTTTTTCTACTGCATAATGTAGTGATCCAAACAAGTAAATACAACTACACCGATTCGGAGTAGATGGTCTTCGGACGACTCTTTCAGTGCATTTATACTTATAATCATCACTTGCTACATCTTACATCTAAAAAAGGAATTCAATTGACCTTAATGTACCGATCAATTGAATTCCTTTTTATTTTTTTCATTTCCAGTCAATTTTAATCACCACTGACTGGTTCATTCTCTTCGATTTTTAGGAGTGGCTTGAAACGAGTAATTGATGTGCGTCGTATAGTTTGTTGCTTTTGCATTTGCTGTATTCGGCACATTTAGAAAGATACTGCTCTCTTTATTCGAATCATCCCCAAAATTATAAAACCATGTCTGCTTCTCTATGAATAGATTGGCATCGATCAATTGAATACTATTATTATTAGGAATCAAGATCCCACTCGTGCTGATGATACCTAAATTATCTTCATTGCCGATTTCTCCAGTGCTTGAAATGGCTTGTCCATTTTTCCAACTAAGTTGGGCACCTTTCAATTCACCTGTTTTTTGATTAGAAAATTGTTCTTCTTGTTTGATGAACAAACTCCAGCCACTTATTTCTGATACCGGTCGCTCATCTGTCACCTGAACAAAATTCGGTCTTGAAGTTTCCTGCTCCGTACCGCCTATCTGACTCGGTAATGCATGGTACGTTTGTGTTTTAGTCGTAAGCGGTTGGGTCCCAAAGTCCCAATTACTTGCTTGATCGATCGTTAGCTCTCCATCGACCATACCACCGACAATCAATGTGGTAGCAGGAACAAACGTTGCATCCCGAAATGCTAATGGCGTTTTCGGATTGATGTTTCCTACGTGATTATTCGTCTCTGGTGGATTCATGACACCAGCTTCACTAGCAGAACCTTGGTGATCTCTTAAGAAGACTTGGATGACATCATCTACTGCTAAATTTAACTTCTCAACAGCAATCCTGATATCCCCTTTATCATCTATGGTAATGAGTGTAGGATCGATTGTTTCTCCATTATGAGTCGCCGTAACCTCTACCTCAGGATCGTCGGAATGACCTGAAATAACCCGCGCATTTGCCGGAACTAAATGATTGGAGAAAGTCGCAGGTGAAGGTGGTGTGATAGGAAATACGGTGACATCTTCCACTTCATACACATTTTCAAAATCGCCTTCCATTTCACCTGCTAAAACCTCAACATCTGTTATACGTACAAGATCGCCTGCTTGTAAATATTCGTCAAGTTCGATTTCAAAAACGCCGCCTTGTGGCTCTTCATCATAGATACTAATACCTGGTTTTTCCGCTGTGTGACCATGTGTCAAGGTTTCGTATGTCTGAATCACTGCCCCATCTCTTTTGATTTCCACAGTTACCTTCACTTCATCTTGCCACGCGGGGCGGCTGTCATGGAGACCAACTGGCATACGGATCAACCCGTGGATTTTTTTATCCGCATTTGTCGGTACTCTCAATTCATTCACGATTGCCCAACGTGCATTGTTTGAGCTGAGTCGAGAATAAGAAGTCAAGCCCGCTGAGCCAAATGCTTCAAAATCGAAACGTTCTGCTGGTTCCATTGAAGTGAGCGTAGAAAAGTTAGTGCCAGAGAAAGTATAATCCATATTGTTCGAGTGAAGATACGGATCGGCATCTAAGTCTGTACCATCTTTCCAAACAGCAAAATCACTTGCAGTAGCAGTTAAAGTGGAGCTCGCAATATTACTAAAAATATTCCCGCCACCTACACGATTATTCCGATAGTCCATAAATAGCGGATTATCGAAATTCACAGTAGTTGAACGACCACGAAAAATACCTGCATTTGCGCTTGCCGTACGACCGGAAGCTTCAAAATAACCTAAATTACTCACTCTGATCTCACCATTTCCACCGGCTGTATTTCCACCGGCTACTGTCGCATCACTCATATCCAATGCGGGACCATCATTCGCATAGATTCTTACTTCTGAACCCGGATCATTGACAGAAAACCCATTATTTGATCCAGCAGTATAATGGATTCCTTGGTTTCCACCACCTGTATTCCCATTATGAGCAATACCAGTCCCCTCATTGACTACTAACAATCGCCCCGCATTACTAACAGTCACTTGATTATTACTGCCCCACATCCGGATTGCTGGCGCCATTTGCGCCGCACCCCCTGCGTTACCTTTTCTCTTAGTCACGGTCATATCCCCACCATTGATATTAAATTGATAGCCACCGTGCGTCGTTCCTGTATTATTTGGACCGGAACGTAAGAATCTTAAAGTAGCATTCGCATTATTTGCTTCAAGTTGTCCAGAAGGACCTGAATCTAACTTTAATGTCGCCTTGCTATTTACATTGAACTGTCCATTGATGCCTTGCAAGACTAATGCAGAGGATGAGTTCGCCCAAAGTGTGATATTTGCTGAATCGGATGCTCCTACAATTGGCTCACGTCCAATTTTTTCTGTTTCTTCTTCGCCTAACTTCACAGTGGATACACCATTTACAGTTGTTGCGATATAGTTACTTTTCGCATTGATACTTGTCTCTTTATTCTCTGCGAGGAGTTTGACATAATCACCATTCAATTGTATCGCTGTTGCTGCTTGCGTTTCCGCAGTTAACTTTCCGCCTTGATTAAGTGATAAAACAGCATTCGCACCGTCTAAGCGAATCCCTCTCTTCGTACCCGAGCGGACCAATACATCCACGCTAGCTCCTCGAGTAATTTCCATAGTAGGAGCATTTCCTTTTAAATAGATACTATTATTCGTTATGACGGTGTCAGCAGAATTAGTACTTGGAACTGCGACAGATAGTTGTGATTGGTTGTCAACAACCATTTTTGCTTGATTTCCTTGAAGAGAGACATTAGCAATTGCTCCGCCTTCATTTTCTACACTCATATTACTTTGGTTATCTAGGGTAAATAAACTAGTTTCACCCGTCAGAAGAATAGCTCCACCGGTACTTGTTGATTTCGTTGTCAAGTCACTTCTATCTAAATGGACAGATGGCTCAGCCCCAGATAGTTCCACTGCTCTTCCTGTCACGGTCTGTATGTCAGCCTTAGAATCTGCAAATGTAATACCCGCTTTCTTTCCTTGTAAATATATGCCATTGCCTGTTCCACTGTTGACTGTCAGATTCAGTTGAGCATTTTCTGAAAGAGTCGCTTTTGACTCTTCCCCGTAAAGTCCAATCAAACTATTCGCACCTGCGGTAGATACTAACGCACCTTGCACGTCTAGCGTTGCACCATTTTGCATACGTAACGTAGAATTTTTACCTAATGTGGTGGTGCCGAGTTGATTGATATCCTCGGTTCGGTTCCCTGTATTTGTAATAGCAACAGCACTATTATCAACAGTTAACGTCGCTTCTTGATTCAACAATCGAATACCTGCCCCGGTTGTCGCAGTCATCTTCAAATCACTGTCATTGATCGTCATTGTCGGCGTTATACCAGTCATTGTCAGCCGATTGCCTGTACTAGAGTTGATCGTTACATTACTTGCGTCACTTACTTCAAAAGTTGCATCGTTTCCAGACATGACTAGACTATTTCCTGTAGTCGATTGGATTACTGCCGTTGATTTAGCTATGTTGAATGCGCCATTTGCACCTGTAAGGTTGATGGAATGCGCTGTATTCGATTGACTTTGCCATTGACTACCTGATGCCACATCGATTGTTGGGTTTTCCCCTGTCATGATAATTGCCTGTCCACCTGTAGTTGTCGCATTTAACCTTCCATTTTCCAGCTCAATGCTCGATTGATTCCCTGTCATCGAGAGCGCATTCCTACTTGTAGCGTCTGTCGAAGTAGATGCTGCACCATCCGCTTGTATTTGTAAGTTACCGTTGTTTTTCACAGAAACTGTCGCATTGCTCTCCGTAAAATAGACGGAATTTTGCAAAGCCGTTGTTCCACTATTCGTAATAAACAGTTCTGCTCCGTCTGCGACGGTCAGTTTTGCATTCGCACGCGTAAATGCCAACGCAGAATTTTGAGTATTCCCTAGCTTCACGACTGCCTGATTTTCTACGATAAATTCTTTTGTCGTAAACAACGCGCCTGGTAGATTGATCCTATTATCTATGGTTAACTCACCGCCAGTTATTCGTACCACTGCGCTTGAGATATCAGCTACTCTAAAATAATTGATCGATGAGCGGTCTCTTGAAACATCTTCCATTTGAAGGGTCCAATTTTCACCAGTCGATTGCCCGATAACAAAGGGATTGGTATCTGTTTTATTAAGAAAAGTATTTTCAATTCTTAAAGTTTTGCTCTCAGTAGTCGTCAATAAACGCATTTGTCCGGTGCCAATATTCAAAGTATTCATTTGTCCATTGATTTTCAGCGAGCGAGCAATGTCTAAGTTTTCTGGACTGATAACTGAACCTATATCGATCGAACGTTCTAAATTAATGGTAGAAACCTCTGGATTGGCGAGTGCACTTAAAAATTCTGCACGAGTCGAAACTGGTACCGTTTCTCCTTGAAAGATATTTTCTTCATCCTGTTTCTCTTCCGAGCGATTTCTTTCTTCCTTTTGTTCGTTGTTTTCTGACTTTTCTTCTTCTGAAGAATGATTCGGCTCAGCCTTCGTGATTTCTACTTTAACAGTCGCCGTTTCTCCTACAGTTACTGAATAGGTTCCTGCTTCTGCAAACATCACAGGTACGGTAAATTCCTTTTTCGGAGTTTCTGATGATAAGAGCCACTGGTCGAACGTTTCATCATAACTGCTACTCATCCCTGATGACAATTCATCTTCAATGATCTCAGCAGTTGACGGAAGTTTGATTGCTACGTTGTCCACTTCTTCTGTACTTATAAAAGAAAGGCTAGTTACTGTTTTTTCAGTTCCTTTTATTACCGCTTGCTCAAAAGAAAAAGCGGGTGCCAGTGACTGGGTATCCTTCACTTCAGCTAATTCTGTTGATTGACTATTACTGTTCGGCGTGTTTATAGGTTGACTCCCTTGATCGATTGTCTCCGCAACAGCGAGGAAAGGTATACCCAAAGTATATAGTGCAAAGATTGAAATACTTATTTTAGTCATCATTTTACATACTTTTTGACGCATTGGTCCTCCTCCTCTAGTCATCTGTTTTATTTTCTGAAAGTGTATCCATGTATTTTTCTTGCATTAGTTTTGCTTTTTTCTTATTTTTGTATGTCGTATAGGCGAGTACACTAATAATGATCACGATTAGAACGATTGCTGAAATCAACCACCAGTTGGTATCTTTAACGGAAACATCTGATTGGTTCAAGCGTCTTGCTTCGTCTGCTGTCACATCAAAAGTTTCTTCCCAAGTCCATTCATGTTCGCCAGAGCGAGCCGTCATATTCAGCACATATGTCCCGCTTCTAAAACGTTCGCCATTGAGTGAGATTGGAAAATTAAAATTGGAGTTAGGTGCCATTTGCATCATCTCCTCTGATGCTCGATATAAAATCGTATCAGATCCTTCTCTACGTATCGCGGCTTCCACACTTAGTTCATTCACAAAAGTAGGTAAGAAATTCTGAATCGTCGCACTAAAGGCGTTTCTATAATTTATTTGATCCGCAAATACATCTAAAAGCGCCAATTCTGGAACAATCGTTTGTGTACGATCATTACTCGCTACGACACCAATTACATAAGAAAAAGAATTGATGATCTGCATTCCTTTATCCTCAGAATCCTCTTCCTCTTCTTCTTGTGCCACTTCGCTTAGTTGTAAGCCACCGGCTAATAATCCTTCTACCTCATCCTGAGGCATAGTGAGGGTTGTAACGATCCGTTTTTCCTCTCCTGCTTCTAAACGAATGGGTTCATCTTCGACATCCAGTAAGTCCTTCATTTCCACTTTTAATGTAGGATCGGGTTGGTCAGTTTCTCCGCCATATTCAACCACACCATTGATATTTGTGTAGGCAGTATGAGCTGTGATCGAGAGATCGATCGGGATATTTCTAACATTTTTCACCACTAACGTGAGTTCTTCTGTTTCTCCTGGTTGCAATTCCACATCAAAGTAGCCTTTATCATCCCCAAATTGACTTTCAGGCGTCATTGTGCGAACACTAAAATTTAGTTCACCATTGGCAAATACCTCTTGAGAAAAACCAACAAACCCGATCATTACATAAAGCATAACCAGAAAAGATGCAGTAAACTTGTTCAATAAAGGCATAGTTATCTCCTTTCTAAAAAACAACGATGCTGACTGCATCGTTGTTTTTTATCAACCTTTCAAATCTCTAGCTAGTTAATTGATATTTGCCGGTGTTGCAGACAATGTCCATAATAAATTAGTCGTATATTTGGAATTAGCATCTGTACGTGTTGTGCCAGGTACACTTAATTGTACAGAAGGATTAGCCAATCCTCCATCTACTTCACTGTCTTGCACTAAGTTGGCTTTATCTCCCCACATGGCAGTACTTAGTCCATAGCCTATGTTGCTTCCGGCAGTCATGATCACGCGGCTATTTTCCGGAATCAACGTGAAACCTGAATTTATCGTTGGTAATTCGTCACTTGTATTTTGAGCTGTCCCATTCGCAAACTTGACTTGAGCACCATTTAAGCTTCTTTCCCCATTCGTAAATTGTGCTTCTTGTTTCAATGCCAGGTTCCAACCTGTTAGGTCTTCACGTAAGTCACGTACTTGAGCAAATTGTGCACGTGCAGCTTGTTTTGTCGCTTCATTGACCCATGGGCTATTCATATCAGGATTAGGAAAATCAGTTGATTCTTCATCGATGTCAAACCACCAAGCGGCAGCTGGATAAGATTGATCTAATGCTGAATTTTGACGTGAACCAAAATCATAATCGCCAACGTATGCAATTGCGAAAGCACCATCTTGAGTAGGAGGTACGATGACTTCTTCTGGTCCTGGGTTTGGATCAATTGTTTCACCGTTGTCCTCATCCGCTTCACGATATTGAATCTGTCCATTCGTTTTTAGTGTTCCATCCTGAGCTGTATCGTCTGCATGAACAACCATACTTCCTGTTGCTAGACTTGCTAATAACACTGACATTGATACTAGTTTTAATGCTTTCATTTATTCGTTCTCCCTATTTGTTTTATTTTTTTTACATCTACTTTATAGTGCAACTTGCCTGTTTATTTTCTTATCTCTTCGTTTTAGCCAGGTTCGAATGACCAATAATAGGATCAATAAACCCAATAATCCAAATTGTTGTAACATTTGATTTAATTTTGGTAATTGTCCTTTTACCTTTAACTGCTCATCTTTATCAGAAGGTTGCGTCTGCTCTTCAGAAGGTGGTTGTGGTTTAGGGTCCCCTTCATAATCGATTTCTCCGTAAAACCCTACATTCTTATTCGTTTCTACAGAGGAGCCTTCTGCCGCAAAGAATTGAACTGGTTGATGAAGCATCCCAAGAAACAATAAAATGGTCCATAACAAATACCAAGGCTTCTTTTTCACATTTATTTCATTCCTCCTATTCTATGTAACTACATTTATTTTCTTCTAAATAACATTTTTATGACTCAAGTTTGTTTTTTAGAAGAGTACATTATATACTTTAAACAACACACGTATTCTTTCGCAATTAGCGTTTTTCACCATACTCTGAAATTATTACTATTTACTAATTATACTTAATAGATATAATTTACTTAAAATTAGCTACACCTAAAACAAAGAATCAACTACCCTAAACTAAACTGATCTACGAGAGGTGGGTACATTGAAAACATTCCAACTGAATTTCATTACCAATAAACCCCTGATACGATGGCTTCAAATCCTCAATGAATTTGAAAAGAATGCTTGTTGCAACGCGAATGACTTAGCAATACTTACTGAGAGCACTTCTAGAACAATTGGTAAAGATATCTGTCAGATCCGAGATTATTTTGAAGATTCGATCACAATTGAATCTACCCATCAGGGGTATGTATTCAAACAACTAAAATTAGTTACTTACGAAGAGAAAAAAACTGCTTTACTTGAGAACGAGCCACTTTTTTTAATTCTTGAGAAAATTTTTTTTGCTGAATTATATACCCTTGACGATTGGTCCGATCAGTTACATCTCTCTAAAACGACCCTCTTGAAATACCTCAAAAAAATCCAAGCACAGTTAGTTCATTTTGATTTGGATATCACGCATGATCCCGTAAATATCATTGGTCAAGAAGCAGATATACGACATTTTTTTTGCACGTTCTTTTATGAATCTGAAATCACTCCGCACACCATCTTCCCTTCTGTTTCCGCTCAGCAAGCGGTGAATGAAATCAGTTGTCTGTATAAGAATGACTTCTATCGAAACACCTCATTTTTCTTATACACTTACTTACTTTATATCTCGGTTGAGCGATTCATGCAGGGAAATACTGTGAACGTAAATAACCACTTACGCTGTGTCCTGACTGATCGGCTGCAACAAGTACATGCCGAAAAAATAAATGACGTAATTGAAAAATATTACGGCATCCGTTTGCCTGAAGATGAACTGATTTTCTTATTCTGTAGCATTATTACACAGAGAAAAATGAGTGATATCATTGTTGAAAAACAATTTTGTTCAACATACAATCAGTGGCCAGAAAGCAAACGACTTGCAAAAGAGTTTCTAGAGATATTAGACTGTAGCGATGAAAATAAGCTCGTCAATCTGATCTTTTTAGAATCTTTTTTTACAACCGCGAAACTGAAAGAATATTTGTGCATTTCTGCTAATCGAAATACGCAAGATATCAATCGATTTATTCAAAAAATCTTCCCGAATGAGTGTCGTAAGTACCAATATTTTCTAGAAAACAGCTCGGCTTATCATTCGCTATACTCTCATGACTTTTTAGTAGATTTCGCTTCTAGCCTAGTGATCTACGTTGAAACCATTCGAGAACGCTACTGGAAAAACAAAAAAAATATTGCCTTTCTTTTTGAAGGCAATAATCATGTCATACAGTTCATTGAAGCCATATCGAATAAATATTTTATGGAATATCAATATGTGTTCTATCCAAACGCTAGTGAAGTAAACAAGAACTATCTTCTTAAAAACAAGATTGATTTTTTGATCACTAATCATCCTGAACATGTAGAAGAATTCCAAGAAGTAACAGAATGTATTCTTTTTCGGTCTATTCCTTCTGCTTCTGATTGGAATCGCTTACTCGAAAAAATCAATCCGAAAATCATCAATCAATATTTTTTAGCTGATAAAACGAGCTTTCCCTCATCCATATACGAATGATAAATCCACCATACTCCAATGGCCTTTCGAATGGGTCTTTGCTAAGCAGATTTTAACTATGTCTACGATTACTCCTAACCCTGGCTTACGATTATTTTATCAGCACCTGTATCATGAAATGCTTGTTGTTTAGATTTGCAAATATGTATCGATTTTTAAGACAAAAAAACTCCCTCAAATTGAAATAATCTTTGAGGGAGTAAAAACGTGATAACGTTAGTCGTTCATTGATTCAGTTGAGGGAAATGTATCTGGGTACAGCTGACTAGCACTTCCAGCAGTATACTCTCGATAACCATTGAACCCTAAGAAATTCTGTGTAAAGCTATTGATGTTCGAAGAAACCACTTGACTCCCATTTGCACCACTTAACTGTGTTTGTAGATGAGCTGTCCAAGCATGAGTCGGTGTTGGTCCAAAATTATTATTCGCCCAGAAAGCATTTCGAACGGCATTGATCTGGATATTTGTTCCTAACGTATGGATCAATGGACTAGAATAAGCGGCAGAACCCGTTTGTCTTAAATGGATTTGGTAAGGATTATCAATTGTTAAATGTCCAGATCCAAGGACTTTTACTACCGGCTCGCCACCAGTATGATCTGCTTTAAATGTTGAGAATTCCCCCACATACATCCGACCATTTGTTGAAATTTGTACAGGTGATAAAATATTCGAATTGACAGTCAAACTACCGTTGTTGATCACATTCAATTGATTCGCCACGATGGCTTCATTCATGATCACTTGGGAGCCAGAGTCGATTTGCACTAGACCATCTGTTCGGATAAATGGTTGTTGTCTCTGTCTTGTTTGTTCATTCCCAACAACCAACGTATTCCCAGAAAAACTTACTGTTGAACCAGAAACACCTTGTACAAATGGTTGTCTGACTTGGTTTCCGTTTGTAACAATTGGTCGATTCGAGTTAGAGTGAAAATGAACATGTCCACCAAACCCTACATGTAGAGAATGATTATTATTCATATTGATAGTCGAATTATTGAGGAAATTGATCGTCACCGCTCGATTCACTGTGTTTAGACTAGTTAAAGCGCTATTGAAACTTGAGGTGACATTGATCACTGATACATTTGAATCATTGATAGCACTTCTAAATCCAGACCATGTTCTTACGGATGCAGATTTGCGATTTTGACTATCTACAAAAAATTCCACATCCTCATCATTTGTAAATGTTTCCCCATACATTGATAACGTTTCTCCATCTTTCAGAAGAACACCACCAGCAATTTCGCCTTCTGTCGATGATTGTGCTTCTGGTACGATTTCACTTGCAGCGACATTCGTTACTGAAATTGGGCCAGCAAGGAGCATACCACTTAATAATAAGGTACTCATCAGAGTCATTCGTTTCATTTTCTTTCCTCCATTCATTTGATAATTTAAGATTAACGAAGAACTCATATTGAATCAAAAGTGTTTTTTCGTGACTATACGAAATTTTTTAATTGATTCTTTCCAGGTTCTTCAAAAGCTGTTGTGATTTCTATTTCAATCATGTTACTCCGGGAATGTATCAGGAAATAATGGCATCTCCATTCCAGCAGTGTATTCTCGATAAGAACCAAATCCTAAAAAATGTTTTTCAAAACTAACTGAATTAGAACGAAGAACTTGTGAACCATGGGAGCCACCAAGTCGTGTCTGTAATTGACTATTCCAAACATGAGTGGGACAAAAACTCATATTATAATTTTCCCAAAAGGCATTTCTTACGGCATTGATTTGCATAAGTACGGCAGAAGAATCGATCAATGGAGCGACAAGCCCGCCGAAGCCAGTCTGTTTTAAATGTATACTGTACGGATTATCAAAAAAAATCTCCCCGCCAGTCATTTTGATCACTGAATGACTCCCCCCATGCGTCACTTTTAACGAAGAAAATTCACCGACTCTAATCGTCCCATTGATCCCCATTTTTATGGGGGTGATTTCATGTGCGCGTAATTCTAAACGACCATAGTTGATCACAAATAAATCATTCGCTTCGATTGCTTCATGTATCCTTACATTGGAGCCAGACGGAACCTCGATCAATCCTTCTGTTCGAATAAAGGGTTGCTCTCTCAGTTCAGTTGAACCATCTCCGATGATCACCTCACCTTCTAGACGAATCGTACTCCCATAAGAACTTTGGATAAATGGTTGCTTTAATTGATTTTGACTAACAAATATAGGCGACTTGGCGTTCGCTTTGATTTCTAAAGTAGAATGCTTTGCCAGCTTGAGTGCATGATTATTTTCCAAATCTATACGAGCAGCATTGATAAAATTGATCGTCAATGGGCGATCAATCGTATCCAACGAATGAAAGGTCGTATTGAAGCTAGCTGACACATTGATAGCGCTGACATTTTGATCGTTGATGGCATTTCGAAATTGGTACCACGTTCTTACCTCCACTGTTTTACGATTTTCCTTGTTTACGACATAGTACGCCCCATCTTCACTGATAAAATGATGGACGTTATCGGCTAATGATTCACCATCTTCCAGCAAAATCCCATTGACCGATTCTTTCACTCCGATTCCAAGATTTGTTTGGAAATCATGCATTGTCGCTTCACTTGTTGTTGAACGTACAAAGAGTAAGCCTATTATTCCTCCTAAAAAAAATACCAAATTGAGCTGCATAATTTTTTTCATATCTAACACGCCTTCCTTTTATAAAGCGATCATACCTGAAAGCAAAATGGAATATCAAAAATGTTTTTTCTGCAAAGCAAGAATTTTTCTGTTTTTACAACTAGAAGTTGTGCTCATTCGGCATATACATCCACCATGAAACGAACAAACCAACAAGCCCCTTTCAATGACGGAGGCCTATTGGTTTGTTTCTTCTTTATTATTTTGTTTTTAGTAACTATTCTTTTTCGGACGTTTGTTACCTGAGCAATGATTCTTTCTAGTCGAAATAACAAGCCAGGCGGTAACGATTAAATAGCCTAGCCACAAGAAACGCTGACCGCTCAAAGCGTTTGTTTTTGGTAGCTTCCCTTGTTTTAGTTCGGAAATATCAGCGACAAGGGTGTGCTTCTTGTCCTCGTTTCCATGTGATCCATTGATCGTTACACTTTTTTCTGTGCTAGTGTCTTCTCCAATTCGTCCAGTGACAGTGATTTGTCCCGTTGTCGTATCTGCACCAACTACCTCAGTAAGCAATCCATTAGCGATAATAAAGAATAGTCCCGTGATATAGAACAACTTCATTCTTCTTTGCATACGATTGATCCCTTCTTTTTGGGATTTAAGTGATTCTTTTTTACGCTACATTAGGAGAGAAACTCAAAACTAATTTAAATGTTGGGTTTAACTCTGCTGAGGCATTGACCGGCGTGACTTTACCAGTGAAAGTAAATTTTCCTTCATTCGTCCCTTGATTTCCTTGCAGTCTGAAAAGTTCAGCTACCGTTTCTGTTGGCTTGCCATCTTCAAACAAATCAATCGTATTCACTTTCAATGAGTCTACTTCAGCCATATTCGTTGGTGTATCTACGCCAGAAACGGAAGCAATCACGCCAACAGCAGAATTATTCGTAATCGTGTGTTCAGGTGACGTAATTGTGGTATGATTTGAGGCTTTTGTTGTGTAAAATAAGGCGGTTGTTGGAATCGTCACATTGATCCATTGATCCAAATCCTCAGGATTTGGTCCAGGTGTCGTATTATCGAATTCACCGATGATCCCCCGTACAAGAACGTCTCCTGACGTCTCTCCTTCACGCCCGTCAATCACTTGCTCCGCTCTAGCGATTGTCCCAGTTGCCATGATCCCTGCGATTGTTGTTGTACTTAGAAGTGCTGCTACTATTTTTTTCATCTAAATTCCCTCATTTTCTTTTTATTTTAGTTATTAACAATAATCATTACTTCCGCTTCAGTGACCCCTTGTTTTTCTTTCGTTTCAGGATCATAAATATTAACGGTGGCTCTAGCAGGATACTCTCCTTTAGCTAGTTGTTTTTCCAATTTTACATTTTCTACGAATTGGTTCGGATAGATGGCACCAGAAGAATAAATCAGCTCGTCACTAGATATTAAAGAAATATCTACTGCAATCGGATAAACATTCGTCCCAGGATTGACGATCTCGATCGATCCTTCACTCTGTCCGTTTTCAAAGACGGCTTCTGGATTGATTTGTAATGTAAAATAATTGGCATCAGCTACTTCTTGCGCTCGTTCCGCCAATTGTTGATCAGAGGCATCGCCGACTGCTGGTAAAAGATCTGCACTGACCAATGGAACGTGATCTTTTGGTTGATTGAAATAATAGACGAGACCACCGGTAATCAACGAAAATAGCAAAAACCACATGAGCCATTTACGCTTATTTTTATTTTGTGCTTGGTTCGTTTCCTCCAATGGATTCCCCTCCTTGTTAACTATTTTTTTCTTTAAATTCGTGGGACGAATCGTAACACGATTCGGTAACTAGGTACAAGTGTGTTCTCGTAATAGCCCCCTTGCTCAAGTTCATGATGATCAACCCACCGTGGATAATCCCCATAAAATTCTCCCGATAAGGAAAGGGGTGTACGATCTCCTTCTGATAAACGAATCAGATGTTGCTCTGGCATCGTTGCGTATAACTGTTTTTTGACCTCTGGAGTTTGAATATTCAAGCGCAACAATGGCTTCGTAATATCCTCGTAACTAGGATCCTCCACATTACTTTCTACATAATCAAGTGGATCTTCCCCTTCTTTCAAAAGAACGATTCCAGCAGAATCATCAATAGCAACTTGGTTGATATACGTATCGACAGCTACCGAAGATTGGTTGTGGATCTCATAGGTTTGGCTTTCAAACTGGCGGTTCGATTCTTCTTCGTCATACAATGATTCAAAGATCATTTTGACAGGGATCGTTACCCGCAAATGTTCAACTTTTGTGGTCAGATCGATACCGATCGTCATCTGATACGCTTTATTTCCAACTTCAAGAATAGCGTAATAACTTCCGTCTTCTTCACTATCTAACGAAAGATCGGTCTCAATGATGCGAAAATCATTGGTCATGTCTTCTTCAGATAAGATGTTTCTTGCTTGCGCACGACTTTCTTGGAGAATGAGCGCATGTAATCCTTCGACTGTCTCTAACTCATTGATCTTTGAACGATCTAACGTAAAGTTATTGCTCCGATAATCAATCCCTTTGATGACTATTTGCTCTTCTGTCACATCCCCAGTTGTATCCCCAGAAGGCTTTGACAGTTTGATTTCGACCTTTGACCCCGTTTCGAGCCGTTCATTTTCTGCTAAGTTGATTTGGAAGGAACGAACTTTCTGTTGGTTATCTTGATAGTCTCCCCAGACAATACGAGGAGAATCTTTTTCAAGAACAATCGTATTTCCTTCTGTGTTTTTATAGGTAATCGTCAAATGATCCACCAATTCTGTGGCATGACCGTGAATCGCTACAGATTGGTCACTCACAGGGTCCAGTTTGGCAATGAGTTGTTCAGGCGGAACTGGCTCCCAGATGTAAGTACCTGGATAAGTGCCATCATAGTTATTCATAAACTCGGTTGAGTTTTCAAACGCGATAACCCCCGTTTCGCTCGTTAAACTTTCTTCTAAAACCCACCGTCCTGTATATTGATCAGTTATTTCAATCTGTGGCAAATTTGTCGAACCAACTGATGACGCGGTTAGGAAAACCGTTTTTTCTCCCAGAACGATTGTCTTTAAAGGTGTATTATTAAACATAGCTACAACAAAAATGCTTCTTGCTATATCCCAATTACTGATATCTAATTTTGTTAAAGACGTTGCACCACTGAACATATACACAGTAGAAACTAAAGCGGAGGTATTCCAATTACCTAAATCTAGTTCTGTGATTGAGCTTGCCAATTGGAACATGCCACCCATATCTGTGACATTTGACGTATCCCAATTACGTAAATCTAATTCTCTTAGATTTGATGTACCGGAAAACATCATCTGCATGTTTTCGACATTTGAAACATCCATTCTATCAATATTCTCGATTATTTCCAGATTTCGCAAGTCTATAAACAGAGCCCGTGAATTTTTCGGTAATATCACTTGATCTTCCACGATGATTTGCTTAACTGAAGAATGGGTTTTCCAAGGTGCATCTGCTACTGCGCCAGCTTCTCCACTATATAATCTGATTGTTTCAGTTCCTTCCTCATACGACCAAGGAACCGTTCCCCATAGATTCTGTTCAGGCTCGTAGGTATAGACAACCGTTTGTTCTTCTACTCTAAAAGTTCCAGAGGCATTTTCGGGAGTCTTACTCAATTGCCAACCACTAATGCTTAACGCTTCGGTTGTGTAGGTTTGATCAACTAATCCAGTCAGCACGCTAGAATCAGCTAATTGATTCCCTTCCTCATCTTCATGCTTTACAGTAACATTTCCACCTTGAACTGGTTCAAAGACTGCACGAATCACAGAGTTTCCAGCTCCATTTTGGCTTACAGCAAGTTCCTGGCTAGTTGGATGAAATATAACTATTGGACCTGAAGCGACTTCCCAGCGTAAAAATCGGTAACCGGGATTGGGAAATGCATTCATATTCCCCAGGCTCTCTCCGACACGGAGCCATACCACATTCGATCCTGACGAATCAGTTCGTCTAGGATTACCACCAGCTGGTGGACTTGCAACTAATTCTAAACGATACTCAGTCGTACGATTACTTCCCTCTTTACTATTTTCTAATTCTTCTGATTCTTCTGTCTTTTCTGGATATTCCGAAATCGCTGTTACTTCATGATTATCAGAAGAGCTTGACTGATTATCCGCATAAGTAAGTTGAAACGGGAGATGGTGCAAAAGCAAAACCATAATCAATAATAACTTTCCAACGATTCGGCTAATTGTATTTATGTTCATACCACTCCTCCTAGTATTTGACCTACTGCATTATTCTTATTAGAAACTTATAGCGAGCAACGTTTAGACATTCTTTTTATCAACTGTCATTTCTTGTGGGCTCGAAGATAACTCTTTTCCCAAAAATTCTGTAAGTCAATTTGCATGTTTATTACTTCACTAAGATTACATTGATTTTTTAATGAAATAAAATCATCTATTTCATTAACGTCTGAAATAAATGAAAAAAAACAGTCGCTATTTTTATTAGCAACTGTAAGAAAAACATTAATTATAGGTTTTACGATAAGGATTTATTTTTCTTTCTAGTCGTTGCCAATCATGATCATCTGGAACAGCTTTCAACAAGAGAAAATCGCTCTCAATGATGTAATCTAAAAGATAGCGATTGTAGTTTGTCACGATCAAATCAATATGTGCGGCGTTCAATACTTCTTCTGCTAGATAATAAAGCGGTAAAAAAACTAATGTATGTTTACTCCCAAATTGTTGACGTACACGAGTTATAATTTGTTGACAAACAAAATGATCCCCTTCCAGAAGAAAGTAAATTGTTTTACTTGGTAAATAAAAATCGAAAATTAAATTACTATAAATCGTTAAACTCACACTTATATCTTCCATGTATTTTGAAGAAATAGAGTAGTTTTTCCTTTCTTTTTTTAAAAAACCTAAATTCCGCTGATAATTCTCATTATCTGAGCGTATAACTGCTTTTTTTATCTCTATCGCCTCTTTATTTAATACAGGTGATAACAAATCATTTATTTTTCTAGAGAGAAAAAACGAACGTAAGAATGTTGTGATTTTTTGATCAATATTTTGGGGGAAATCAAATTCCTTTAGATATCGATTCGTGAGTTGAGAAATTTCTGTGCCTTCATGAAAATCTTGATAAAACTTTTTCTCTGATTCTTCATGGTCTAGGGTACGTTTACAGATAGTGACTAAATAAATCCAAGCGAATTCTTCTTTTGATAATTCGACCTTATAAAGTTTCTTGATGTCCTCTTTCAAAGAATGAAGGAGAGAGAAATTCTTTGCTTTGTATGCTAATTTCGCCAATTTTCTAGGAATCTCTATAGAAAAACCCAGTCCTGCACGTTTGATTGCGATAAAAAAAGTATAATAAAAGGCTGCCGGCGTAGTTCCAGATCCAACCTCATCTTGGCCCAATTTATTGCTTAATTTTTTTAAAACCAATTCATGTAATTCAATATCAGGAACAAGCGTATAGGGCGTTTCTACTCCTTCATAATAAAAATCTTTGAAGAATTTTCGCAAATTAGCTTCTCTTCCTTCAATCGACACAGGATTAGATACCCACTCTAGTCCATAACTCTCTAAAACTGTGGTTGATCGATTCAATAATCGCCGAAAGGTACTCTCTGAAAAATGATAGAAATGTGCAAGTTCATCGATATTTGACAATTCCCCTAAAAAAATATTGCCGATAATTTCAAATAAACATTCATTTTCTAATAATTGTTGTTTTTTTTCTTGGTATATCGAAGGTTTTTTTTCTTCAAAAAGGATTCCACTATTGCCTGACTCTAAACTGATACAATCATCAAAATAGTCTTTGATGTACTTGATATCATTGGCAATCGTTCGTTGTGTCACTTGGATTTTTTCGGCCACTTCTCCAATCGTAAACAAACGTCTTCGTTCAATCATACTCAATATTCGAAACAAACGGCTCGTCGTCCGATTACTGATAAATGCCAATTGTAGATCTTTCAAGTTTTCCACCTCATTTTTAAATGAACGCTTTTCTTTATACTTAAATATAAATAACATAAGCAAGCGGAATGATAAACTATATTGTTTTGTTACTAAATGGAACTAGACATGAAAAAGTAGCAAGATTTGCTCTTTTTACTCTTATAGCACATGATTTTTTTTATCATCCGATTATTCTGATAGTTTAAATTTTTTGTTAGAATTTCAACTGTAAGCATCCATTGTAAATGAGTCCGGTGAATTATTCTCTATTTAAGAGTTAGAAACGACTGATGTTTGCCATCACAACTATTCACGGGAAAAAAATCAATCATAATTGTTATCTAGCTATTAGGGTAAAAGGATTGATTTTTTATTTAACGTAATTAGGCAGAAGTCGCCCATCCTCTCTAGCTGGATGATGACTGCCGTTCGGAATGAGGGGTGCCGTTAGCAACTCGAAAACCAACAGTTTTTCACAGTTTTGTTGGATAGCTTCGAGAATAGGTTCATCGTTAGAAAAACTAGAATATTTGAAGTCAAGGCAAGTAAAAATTGATCAAAACCAAAAATACTCCAATTTAGCAGTATGACTATACCATCTATGAAAAACAAGCCTGTAGAGAGTTTTATATTGAAATATTTTTTTAAAATTATCGGTGGAATTGACGTTCCTCCACTAGAAGAATTTTGTGAATAAACAATGGACATACCTACAGAAAAAATTAGACTCCCCAAAACGATCGATAAAATTTTATTTTCAGTAAACATTATTTTAGGTACATAAGTTAACAATAACGGTAGAACTAAGCTACCATATAAAACTTTCATAAATACTTGTTTACCTAAATAAATGATTGCTAATAGCAACATAACTGAATTTAATGCTAGCACGACGAGTGAACGATCTACTCGAACAAGGTATTCGAGTAATATTCCTAGACCACTCGTTCCTCCAGCAGCAATATAATGCGGACCAAAAAACATATTGATACTAATTGATAGTATCAACAGCCCCAAAGTAATCGTTAAATATTTGAATAGATTTTTCATATGCGCCTCCTAATATTTTTAATGCAAGAACACAAAAAGGGATTAGATAAGAATATTCTTATCTAATCCCTTTGGATCCTCCGAAACTTTAATTAAGTTAACACATCTATTCTAAAAAGTAAACCTGTTAATTTTATTTTTTAATTTTGACTCACAGAATTACACCGCTATAAACAATTGAAACTAGTATCCGGCAGAACTCCTTTCACTAATTGGCTTTCGTGGCTCTGTGCATGATCTAGACAAACTAAAGAGGTATCTCTCAAAAAAAATTTCAGGTTTCACTGCTTATTGTTTATAGTTGCATCTTTCTGTCTTCTTCTGATTTTTCAGTTAGTTGCTCGTTCGTCTGACTCACATTCCATCTCTTACAATGGTCTTTTCACTGTTTCAAATAGCTCGCATGAAAAGCAATATGTTGTTCTACAAATGTAGCAATGGTGAAGTAGCTATGATCATAGCCTTCTTCTTTTTGGTAGAAAACTTCGTGTTTCGCTGATTCTGCTGCTGTTAAAAAAGCTTCTTCATTGAGCTGGACTTCGTAGAATGGATCAGCCGTTCCTTGTGTGATCAGGATAGGCGGTTGACTGGTTGTTTCTTTTTTGATCAGCTCAGTGGCATCCCATTCACTCCATGTCGCTTGGTCAGCACCTAGATAAGCGGTGAATGCTTTTTGTCCCCATGGTACGTTTGAGGGGTTCGAAATTGGTGCAAAAGCAGAGATTGAAGCAAAACGTGCTGGATTTTTCAGACCGATCACTAACGAACCATGCCCACCCATGGAATGACCCATGATACTTTCTTTTCCAGAAAGATTTGGGATCAAGGAGTAGATGATCTCAGTCAGCTCTTTCGTAAGGTAGTCGTACATTTGGAAGTCTTTCTTCCAAGGTTCTTGTGTTGCATTCAAGTAAAAGCCAGCCCCTTGACCGAGATCCCAATCTTCACTGTCAGCAACATCCCCCCGAGGCGATGTGTCCGGCATGACGAAGGCGATTTGCTGTTCTGCTGCATAGCGTTGGAATCCACCTTTGATACTAAAATTATCATCTGTACTTGTTAAACCAGCTAACCACCAAATGAGTGGGATTTCTTGACTTTCAACAGTGGTTTCTGGTAGATACACGCTGAATGTCATCTCACAATGTAGCGTTTCTGACAGGTGACGGTATTTGATTTGTTGCCCGCCAAACGACCGATGTGTTTCAATTTTCTGTAGTTCCATCAGTATCACCTCCATAAGTGAGCATGGTACGAATGGATTCTCCACGATGCAACAGCTCAAAGGATTCATTGATTTGTGTAAAATCTAAACGATGGGTGATGAATGAATCTAAATCAATTCCACCGTTCAAGTAATCTTCCACCATACCTGGCAATTGGCTTCTCCCTTTGACACCGCCAAAAGCCGAACCGCGCCAGACACGACCAGTCACTAGTTGGAACGGACGCGTGTGGATTTCTTTTCCAGCTCCGGCTACACCGATAATGATGCTTTCGCCCCAGCCTTTATGACATGCTTCAAGCGCGGAACGCATCACTTCTACATTGCCAATACACTCAAAACTATAATCCACGCCACCTTGGGTCATTTCTACGATGACTTCTTGGATTGGACGATCGTGTGTTTTAGGATCAACAAAGTCCGTTGCGCCCATTTTTTTAGCTAACGGCCATTTTTCAGGGTTCATATCGATTGCAATGATTCGTTTGGCGTTGGCTTTTTTCAATCCTTGGATTACTGCTAAACCAATCGCTCCTAGTCCAAAGACAGCTGTGACCGCTCCTTCTTCAACTTTTGCCGTGTTTTCCACAGCGCCTAATCCTGTTGTTACACCACACCCTAATAGTGGAACGGTATCTAACGGAGCATCCTCTGTGATTTTCACCAAATTGATTTCATTGACGACGGTATACTCACTAAACGTACTCGTACCCATATAGTGATAAATCGGCTCGCCTTTGTAAGAAAAACGTGTCGTACCATCTGGCATTAGACCTTTTCCCTGCGTTTCACGGACAGCAGAACATAGATTGGTTTTTCCTGACAAGCAAAACTCACACTTCCCACATTCTGGGGTATACAACGGAATCACATGGTCTCCTACTTCAACAGACGACACATCATCACCCACTTTGACAACGATACCGGCGCCTTCATGACCTAAGACCGCAGGAAAAACTCCTTCTGGATCTTCCCCTGATAAGGTAAACGCATCTGTATGACAGACAGAAGTGTACAAAATTTTCACCATGACTTCCGTCGGTTTTGGATCAGCAACATCGATTTCAACGATTTCTAACGGTTTTCCTGGTTCAAATGCTACGGCTGCTCTACTTTTCATTTTTCGTCCTTCTTTCTTATTCCGCTCGTCTGGTTCTTAGTTAGCGAGCGAATCCGTAATCTTTCCACTTCATCGTATCATAGGCTGTGTTGAGAAACAAAACTGACAAACTTGTCAGTATCCTCAATTTCTTTACTTCCATTGGTGAGATTTGTATAATAGCAACTATTGCTGTCGAATAAATAAATCAAAGTGAGGTCCTTTATGTATCAATACCATGAAAAAGAGTTTACCAATACGAAAGACTTAGCCATGCATGTCCTGAGTGGAAAATACAAGATCGTCTTGATTTGGTGTTTTTTACAACAACCGATTTTACGATTAAGTGAGATTGAAAAAATGTTACCAGACATCAACCAACGCATGTTGATTCGCCAATTAAGAGAATTAGAAAGCAATCATTTACTCACACGTAAAGTCTATCCCGTAGTCCCGCCAAAAGTAGAGTATCAATTGACCGAGATCGGGCGCGAACTCTCAACGATCGTCCAACATATCTGCGATTGGGGCGATCATTATTATGAAGTCGTTGCTGATCTTTCAACGGATATAGCGGATTGATTCTGTAAATGATGGAAAGATGGTTTTTCTATCACAGTAAAGACAGTTCTTGAGACAATAAAAATCCCATATAGTGGATAGTAGAATGAACATCTTCTCTTATCGACTGTATGGGAAAGCGGGGAAGTATTTTAAAAAGTTGGGTCAATCAAAACTCGAATGTTTTCGCTTCCAAAAGCGTCACTTCATCTTGTGGATTTTTGTTGATTTTGTAAGTCACTAATTTTTTGCTCTGTGTGGGGCCAAACATGTTGACTTTGCACAAGATCCAATAGTTTGTCCCAGCAACTACTTGTGTTCCTAATAGCGCAAATGGTATAGCTTCACTACTGTCATCTAACGTTTTGCGTGCTTCTTCTACCAGCTTCTTGTGTTCATCAGTAATCGTTGGTGCGTCTGGAATAGTGATTCCTCCATCTAAATCAGTCATATCTATCGCCTCCTAAGCTTATTTTAAAAGCGCTTACCGCTTCTTAAAATAAGGATAATTTATTTTTAAAAAAACATCAAATAAAACAACCCGAAGAATTCCACACACTGAATGAATCTTTTTTATATTTTCCCTCTTTCGCCTATCCACCATACCATTCCCCACTGCATTAAAAACCACTAACACTCATAAAACAGTAAAAAACAGCTGATAAACCAGTATTACCAAAGCCCCTAACACCTAGCGAATCATGGAATCGCATAAAATCTATTCATGTTTTACTCAACTAATTAAATAACTTTAAAACAAAAAATAGATAACGATATACTCAAAAAACTTGAGGTTGTCAACAACAAAAAACATACGCCAATCTTTGAAGATGGCGTATGTTCTCTTGATCATGCTATTTTCATTTTACCCATTCAACAAGGCACGTTCCAAGAGCGCTCCAGCTTGGTGCTGCCCTTCTAGGTTTCGTTCCCCGGAGAATTTCGACACACGATCCATGTTCGTGATCACAACGATGACCATGCTCTTTTTCCCTTGACTATGGATATACGGCAAATCCATTTGAGCAATTTTAGTGTCAACGGTTACCTGATCACCGACCTTTACAAGTACATCGAATCCTGCCCCATTCAAGTTGACAGTATCAATTCCCATATGGACTAATACTTCGACGCCATTACTAGTTTTAATTCCTAACGCATGTTTGGAAGGGAAAATCGTAGTGACTTTTCCGCTGACCGGTGCAAAGATGGCACCATCGATTGACTCGATTGCAAAACCATCCCCCATCATTTTCGTTGAAAAAACTTCATCAGGCACATCTTCTAAAGGAATATATTCTCCTTTAGCTACAGCGTGTAGATTCACTTCGTTCGTGTACTCAGTATCTTCTGCTTGTTCATTTGGTACTAAGAAATAAGTAATCGCAAAAGAGGAAACCAAGGCAATCACTATCCCAAGTACCGCAAACACAAAATACTGACCAATATAGGCGGGTAAGCTAAAAATACTTGATAAAATATAGCCGTAGATCCGAACACCAAAGAAACTGATAAATGCCGAAGCAACCGAACTGCCGACTGTTGCGGCAATAAACGCTTTCTTGTATTTTGATAAGATCCCGAAAAGTGCAGGTTCAGTGATTCCTAATAGACCAGAAACAGCAGAAGATAGAACCAATGATTTTTCTTCTTTTGATTTCACTTTCAAGTAAATAGCCGCTGTCGCCCCAGTAATCGCCATGTTTGCCATAAACATCATCGGCATCAACATATCATAGCCTTGATTCGCAAAATTTTGTAACGCAATTGGGGTCATCGCATGATGCAACCCAGTAAAGATTGCAATTGGACGAATCGCACCGACCACGATACCAGCTAACACTGGCGAGATTGAGAATAACCATGCCACACCAGCTGCTAAGAGGTTACCTAAATGAATACTGATCGGGCCGATCACTGTGAGTGTCAATAATCCTGCAACAAACAGGGAAATGGTTGGTGTGAACACCGTTCGTAACACTTGTGGCAACAGCTTATCCACCCAACGATAAATGTAGCTGAGTGCCAATACCGCAAAAATGATCGGGATAACTGTTCCTGCATAATTAAAGACAGGAACTGGAATGAGACCAAACAGTTGGAAAGCAGAGATCGAACCTTCAGCAACCGCTGTCGTCATGGTGGGAAATTGTAAAGTTGCAGCGATCGCAATCGCTAAATATGGATTCGTTTTGAAGATCCGAGCGGCAGAAGCAGCAACGAAAAATGGCAAGAAAGTAAACACGCCACTCGCAATCATATCAATGATCAAATACGTATCCGTCTGATTCGAAATGACATTCAATGCCACTAAACCGGCCATCAAACCCTTAATCATTCCTGCCCCAGCAATTGCTGGTACGATCGGACCAAATACACCGGAAACAGTATCCATAAATAAGGATACGACTCCTTTTTTCTCTCCTTCACTTCGTTCACTTGTTTCATCTAACCCTAATTCTTTCGCAATTGGTGCAAAATAGTCAGCGACTTCTGTACCGATCACGACTTGCAGTTGTTCGCTTTGATATTTTGTCCCCACCACTTTCGGTGTTTTTTCCAACGCAGCATAATCCACTTTTTTCTCATCTTTTAAATCAAACCGTAATCGTGTCATACAATGCCAAGCGTTGTTGATATTACTTGCTCCACCCACATGTTGTATGATTTGTTTTGCTATTTCTTCATGCTTCACTTGTTCTCCCCCTTATTCTCATCAAACAATGATTCTTGTTTCCGCTTTCACCCAAATAGTAGCATGTGGAGCGCCACTTGTAAAACCAGTCCTTTTTAGTCAAAAAACATTAAAAAAGCTTTTATAGCAACATTTAAAAACAAGCAAACGTAGAATTGGACTGTTTTTTAGTTAGTTTAGATGTTTTTATTAGACCAAATTGACAGGATGTTCTTCCCCGTGTTTCAATGAGGATGCACATGATTCTTATTTATGTATATTGGAGTGAAAAAAATGACACCAACGATCATTACAAATATAAAAAGTTACGCAATCAAACCAGATCGTCACAACTTGTTAGTCGTAAAAGTTGAAACAGATAAAGGCGTGACCGGCTTCGGTTGCGGCACTTTCCAATTTCGTCCTTTGGCTGTCCAGACCGTAGTGGAAGAATACTTAAAACCTTTACTGATTGGACGCGATGCGAATCAAATCGAAGACCTTTGGCAAGTCATGAATGTCAATTCTTACTGGCGGAATGGGCCAATCACAAATAACGCCATTTCAGGTGTCGATATGGCGCTCTGGGATATCAAAGGGAAAATCGCTGATATGCCATTGTATCAGTTATTCGGCGGAAAAGCTCGAACAGCAATCCCTGCGTATACGCATGCTGTCGCAGATAATCTAGAGGACCTTGATCGTGAAATCGAAACATTTCTCGCACAAGGGTATCGTTATATTCGTTGTCAATTAGGTTTTTATGGGGGAAATCCAACGAATTTAGCAACACCTGAACAACCACTTGCTGGCTCTTATTTCGATCAAGAAGAGTACATGGGCACAACGCTATCCATGTTTGAACATATCCAAAACAAATATGGCGATCGTTTCCAAATGTTACATGATGTTCACGAACGCTTGCATCCTAACCAAGCGATCCGTTTTGCAAAAAAAGCAGAAAAGTACAATCTTTTCTTTTTAGAAGATATTCTACCGCCAAACCAAAATGAATGGTTGGCTCAATTGCGAAGTCAATCAACGACCCCGATTGCTACTGGGGAATTGTTCAATAACCCAATGGAATGGAAAGAATTAGTTCGCAATCGCCAAATCGACTATATGCGCGCGCATGTCTCGCAAATCGGCGGGATTACTCCTGCCTTGAAATTGGCACACTTTTGCGAAGCGATGGGGATACGAATCGCTTGGCATACGCCATCTGATATCACACCAATTGGCTTAGCAGTGAATACGCATTTGAACATCCATTTGCACAATGCGGCGATCCAAGAAAACATCGATGTTCCTGAAAATACGAAACAACTTTTCGGAAATATCCCCACACCAAAAAAAGGCTTTTTCTATCCGATCGAACAAAGTGGGATCGGTGTCACATTCAATGAAGAACAGGCAGCAGAATTTCCAGTTGTCTATCGCCCACATGAATGGACACAAAGCCGTACACCAGATGGCACGATCGTGACACCGTAATTCCCAAAAAAGCTATCCTTACACGAAACATGTAAGGATAGCTTTTTTGGTTCCGCTGTATTCCTCTTATTACAATAATGAATACACGTGTAAACCTTAGCAGCTTTTTATGTAAAACATAATTTTCAAAAATCAATTTCTAAAGAATAATCTAAAATCTGTTTGACTTGAAGAAAATCGTCTCCTCTTAGACGATCAATAAATTCTTTACTAATAATCCGGTCAGTATCAAAGCTATGAATTTGTCTAGCGTGCACTCTTCCACGTTTCTTGTAATCATTCAAAGAAACATACCCAGAAAAGTTATTCCCCCCAGTCGTTACCGGACAGACAATAATATAGTTCGTTTTTTTATTGTAAGCATTTGAGGAAACAACTAAAGTCGGGTGCTTCCCTCTTATTTCCCTGCCAAAAGAAGGCATAGAATTAAGCCAGATCAAATCACCTTGTTGAGGTTCCTAGATTTTTCCCAATCTCCTCTTTTGCTATTGTTTGCCATCCCTCATCTTCATCCTTTTGAAATGGTTCATCCGATAAAAATGGATTTTCTATTTTGGGTGTGAATATTAATCCTCCATTCTTAGATTTATATACGACATATTTTGATCCAGCTTCAACCTGATACTGTTTAGGAATTGAAATAGAGATAGAATTCCCTATTTTACGAGCTTTTACATTAATCATCATTTATCACTCCTCATAAAATAAATTTTACAACGTAAAAGATACTAATACAAAAATAAATCAATAGAGTTCTCAGACCTTCTTAATCTTTTATTTAATGCCACATTCTCATTAAACACTTATTGAATATTGACTTAAAAAAGGCATATAATCAACTTAAATCACAATAATAATTTTAAGGAGAATGAACATCTATGTCGAATAAAACCCAAGCTGGGAGTAAACTTATTCAAGTTATTTGGTTGTTACAACTTTTAACTTTGTATACTTTTTTCCTAACAACTAACGATCAATCCTACCAGCTATCGAATCTGATCATGAAGTTACTTATCATGCTCTCTCTAGGTTTACAGAGTATTTTTATACGCAGTAACAAGAACTATAAATTTGGTATTATCTTTACATACAATCAATCAACAATTGCTCAAATAGTTGAAAGACTTATTTGGTTCATACTTATTGTAAGTTATTTTTTTGTGTTTTATATTTTCTATTATAAATAATAGATATAACTTACTTCACTTATCAAGCACTTGTAATAAAAGCACTATCAACTAATTCGTTTTAATATTTTCTCCCTTAACTTTCAAAAAAGCTATATTTTTACAGAAGTTTTTTCCTTAAGCTATTTTGAGACTACTCAACCCCTCAATCAATCCTCGATCGATGGATCTCACGGTCAAAGGGGCGGATATACGTCACTGAGTAGTCAATAGCAATGATGCTGCTGTATTCATAGACTTGTCCATCTTCTAATATGGCTCGGTTCGTGATTTGCATGGCTGGTGTACCGCGTTTACATAGCAATATTTTTGATTGTTCTTTGGAAGTCGTGATCGGGTCATAACTCGTGATATAGTGAGAAATTCGATAGCCTTTTTGTTCTACATATTTTTGGATGGAATGCTCGATGACTTCTTGGGACAGGTCGGGAAACATTGCAACCGGCATTTTTGACATTTCTAACTGCTCGATTTTATAATCAACGATTCGAATACGTTCAAATGTCCAAACTTCGGCGCCTTCATCAAGTTGAAAGATTTTTTGCTCATCAGCCGTTGCTAGCGCTTTGTTTAAACTGATCATTTTTGAATGGATCCGATCATAAGGGGTACGTGTCAACGAGTTGAAGATCAAGGGATTTTTGACCCATTTTTCATGGATAAAGATACCTGATCCTTGAACGACACGGACAATACCGATTTCTTCTAGATTTTTGATCGCTTGTTGGATCGTAAAGCGAGAAACATGATAGATTTCCGCTAGTTTTCGTTGATTCGGTAATTTTCCATCTTTAAATTCTTCTTGATAGATTTTACTCAATAAATCTTGGACGATGAATTCTCGTTTTTTCATGATCTTCTCCTTTACGGGTTACATTCACTTCTTTATCTTAACAAAAAAACAACCAATCACAACCCACTCATGACGAGCCAGTGGCGAACGAAACGTATTTAGAACAAAAAAGCCACAAAAATTGGCAAAAAGAACCACTTTTGTGACTTCATCTAATCAATTGAAGTTGAATCTTTCTTCTTGATCTTCCTAATTCAAACGTAATTCTTGACCAGGATTAAAGAAGAAATCATCCATCGTCATGCCATTCAAGGACAAGATCGTCTCAACTGGTACACCAGTCCGTTGCGCAATTTGATTTGGACCTTCGCCTTCACGTACAACGGTTGTAGCTGCTTGATTGGCTTGATTGCTCATATCTTCTGTGGACTGTGCCGTGTACTGACTGGCTTGTGACTCCGACGTTTCTGTTGTTTCTGGTGTCGCTTCCGTCGAAGGTGTCGTCGCTTCCGAAGAGGATTCGCTACTAGGTGTCGCTGCTTGAAGTTCCGCACTTGTTCGCAGATAAATGTCGGAGATCCGAGCGACCTGCGCCGTGTAACTTGCAGATAGCTGATTGATCATGGTATCTAGGTCGATATCCTCCTTATTGGAAGCATCTTGGTACATCCCTCTTAATTTACTGATTCCTTCATCCGATAAAGCTTGAAGTTCTCTTGCTTTTCGGTTGGCAATGACCGAAAGACCATTGACACCGTCTTGATTGTTTTGGATCTCTGCTTGGTACTCTTCGATCAACACTGGGGTTTTATCTTCGATTTTCTTCGAATAATCTGCAACGACTGCCTGTAGTTGTTCAGAAATAGCTCCTGAAGGTTCTGTTGCTTCGCTGCTTTCTTGTGTTGCTTCAGTTTCAGATGAAGCAGTAGTTGAAGCTGTGGACGATTGCGTCGTTTCACTCGTCTTTGCTACCGAGTTTTCACTGGCATTGTTTCTACTATGGAGATATAATCCAGTACCTGCACCAACCAGTAGTAAGACTACTGCAACAGCGGCACCGATTTTCATCATACGCATGCGTGATGCTTGTTTCTGTTGTTGTCTTCGAGCTGATCGAACATTGCCACGCTGTTCATTTTCTTCATTCATTTCATTCACCACCTGTTATTTCTGTAAAAAAAATAGCGTTACCAACTTTCTTGTAGTTCCATTGTAGCAAATAATAAGCGTTATGAACATTTTTTATTATGTTATTACTGAAGAAAAATCACCATTTTTGATGATTCCAAGATTCTCCATCGATTTCTCCTTGCAACTGCTTGATCCGTTCATTGATTTCGACAAATAAGCGTGACATTTCATGAAGTAAGGCTTTGCCCTCATAATCCGCTTGCGTACTCAATTCGGCTAATTGTTCTGTCAACCATTGATCCATTATAAGATCCTTCCTTTCATCTCTTGTAGTATAAATGTCAGATCTTCAATGTTTTCTTTGGCTTCTTCTAACATCGTTTCGATCATCTGTTGCTTCATCGGTGCTTTTTCCTTGATGCGTTCATTTTGCGCAAATCGTTCGATAAACCAATCGATCCGATTGATCAATGAAGGTTTTTCGACTAATGTGAGATATTGCTGATAACTGATCAAGCGTTCAAATCGTTGTTCTTGAGTCAAGTACATGAACTGTGCTAAAACAAACGGAGGTAAAAAGGTCATCTGGAATTTATGGGCAATTCGTTGGTAAGGACGCAAATACTCCGAGATCGTATACTCTTCTTTCCCACCTGCTTGGTATTCTTTTTCACTCACGCCGGTTGTTAAGACGATCCCTAATTCTTTACCTGATAAGACTGCTGTTGCCGCTTCTAACACTTGGTCTTGCCACATTTTCAAATGGGCTGGCGCGCTATACCAATAGAAAGGAAATTGGAAGATGATCCGGTCATGCTCTTTCAATAAAGCAAGTTCTGCTTGAAGATCAATTTTCCCATCTGGATAACAAGCTTCTAGATGATGCCAAGTAGTCGATAGCTGGCTGGATGCTTCTTTAAAAAACTGTTGGTTCAACGATGTGTCAATTGTCGGATGGCTGACAATAATCAATGTTTTCATAGCTTTTTCCTCCCGTTTTCTAGTCTAGCATATCCCAAGAAAAACCCAGTCAACAATGCCTTTATGTCTTAGGTTGCCCAAGAAATGATGGCTTGTTCTTCTAATTGCTTTTTTAATTGTTCTGCGGAAACTCCTTTGATCTTTTCGTTATTCATTCGTCTACGATAGTTTGTCGCCGTCTCACCAGTGAATTTCTTGAACATGCGGCTAAATACGACCAAACTATTGAAGCCGACTTGATAAGCGATTGCTTCAACGGATTCTTCCGTCAGAGATAAGAGAAACGCTGCCCGATTGATGCGAACACCGATCATATATTCTTTGATACTGATCCCCATGTGATTTTTGAACACACGAGAGAGATGACTTCGGTTAACGGATAATTTTTTTGCGATCTCCTCAACAGTCAAACGCTCGCTGTAATGTTCTTCGATATACTGTACCGCATCAACAGCGAGGGCTGAATAACTTTTTTGTTCTCCTAAATGAACATAGCCACCATCTTCTAATAAGAGCGCGAGCAATTGATACGTCAAGGCATTTAATTGCAGCTCATCGACTAGATTTTTTGTCGAGTAATTCATACATGCCAAGATAATCTCCACATATCTAGCAATTTCTGAAGAAACCATCGTGTATTGATCATCTTTGAATAAAGAATGTTGAATGATTTTATCGGCTACTGCCCCACCGAAGGAAATCCAACAGTAGACCCAAGGATCTTCACCATCCGCCAAATAAAAAGTAGAATCACCCGGTCTAATCAAAAAAAGATCACCTTTTTTTAATTGATATTGCTGATCTTTTACGCGATAGACTCCTTTTCCTTCCATCACGATATGCAAAATATAATCTTGACGAATAGCTGGTCCAAATGAATGAAAGGGCAATGTTTTAGAAAAACCGCAAAAGTCAAAGTATAGTTCTTGTGAGATGGATTGATGTTCTTTTTTCAAAAAAATCGCTTTTTCCATTGACGTACCCTCTTTCGTATTTTCTTTATTCTACTATAGATGCAACAAAAAGTTAAATACTGCTCACAGAAATACATTCAAGCAAGTGCTCTTCTTTGATATGATTGAATGGTAAAAACAGTAAACACCCCATTGTAAACGCTTCATTTAATGATATAGTTAATTTGACTAGGTATAAATTACGCCTACACCAACTACTAATCCAGCACCAAGAAAGGACTACTTAAATGGACATTACTAAAAAAACATTTGGACAATCTGCACATTTGATTACTTTAACCAATCAACAGGGTACGACCCTCGCTGTTACCGATTTAGGCGCACGGATCGTCAATTTGACATTCATGGATAGAGAGTTGATTCTAGGTTTTGATTCAGCAGAAGAGTATCTCGAAAAAGATGCCTTTATCGGAGCAACGATCGGACGAACTGCTGGGCGGATCGATGCAGGCAAATTCACCCTCGACGGCCAGACGTATCAACTACCTGTCGATCCCGCAACTGGTCACTCCTTACATGGCAGTGCGCCAAGTTTTGAAGAAAAAATCTGGCAATACGAAATCATTGAGGGTGAACAAGAAGCCACTGTGATCTTTACCACGAATAGTCCCGACAAAGAGCGTGGTTTTCCAGGGAATTTATCCGTAGAAGTTCGCTATACCCTTACAGAAGATAATATTTGGCGTGTCACAACGAAAGCAGTCAGTGATCAATTGACACTATTCAACCCAACCAATCATGTTTATTTCAACTTGAGTGGTGATGTGACGCAACCAATCGATGACCATACTTTGTGGGTCAACAGTCACGCGTTTGCTGAATTACGACCGGACAGCATTCCGACAGGTGAACAAATAGAAGTGACTGGAACACCGTTTGATTTTCAAACACCAACAAAACTAACGACCGTTTTCACCAGTGACTTTCCACAAAAAGAATTATTTGATGGAATCGATCATCCGTTCTTCTTAAAGGACACAGGCTTAGATAAAACAGCCGCTTCTCTTTTAAGTCCAGATGAAACAATCAAAGTCAGTGTCAGGACGGATGCATCGAGTATCGTCATTTTCACTGCCAACTTTGGGGAAGATACACCTGAAATGCGCGGGCAACGTTTAGCGAACCATGGCGGCATCACTTTTGAAACACAAATCGCTCCAGGAGCAGAACGTTACCCTTCTTTCGGCGACATATCTTTGGTACCGGAAACACCATTTGAGACGATTACAGAATTCAAACTTGAAGCAAGAGAGGAACAAGACAGATGAATAAAACAGCACATTTAACAACGAAATTCAATGAATTATTTGGTGAAAAACCAACATCAAACTATTTTTCACCTGGGCGAATCAACTTGATCGGTGAACACACGGACTACAACGGTGGACACGTTTTTCCTGCATCGATCACTTATGGCACTTACGGCGTTGCTGCACGTCGAGAAGACAACAAAGTATTAGTTTACTCAACAAACTTTGAGGAAATCGGCGTGATCGAATTCACGCTTGATGACCTGACATTTGATAAAAAAGACAACTGGGCAAATTATGTCAAAGGAATGATCTTGAAACTAAAAGAAGCTGGCTATACCATCGAGAGCGGTTTTGAATTGGTGATTGAAGGAACGATCCCTAATGGTGCCGGACTTTCTAGCAGTGCTTCGTTAGAATTATTAGTGGGGGTTGTTCTGGAAGATTTGTTTGATTTAGCGATCGATCGTTTGACACTCGTTCAAACTGGAAAAAAAGTAGAAAATGAATTCATTGGTGTCAATTCAGGGATCATGGATCAATTTGCGATCGGCTTTGGTGAAATCGACCATGCCATCTTGCTAGATACGAATACATTACACTATGAAATGGTCCCAGTTAAATTAGATGGCTACGCTGTGGTTATCATGAACACGAATAAGCGACGTGAATTAGCAGAATCGAAGTATAATGAACGCCGCAGTGAATGTGAAGAAGCCTTGAAACGTCTACAAACGAAGCTGGACATCAAAGCTTTAGGCGAATTAGATGAAGCGACTTTCGAAGCGAATACGGACTTGATCGGTGATGATACACTGATCCGTCGTGCACGTCACGCCGTCACTGAAAATCAACGAACCTTAAAAGCAAAAGCTGAATTGGAGCAAGGAAACTTAGAAGCTTTCGGTCTATTATTGAATGATTCTCATTATTCACTCCGTCATGATTACGAAGTCACAGGCATCGAATTAGATACACTTGTAGATGTTGCACAAGCACAACCTGGTGTATTAGGTGCACGAATGACAGGCGCAGGATTTGGTGGCTGTGCCATCGCTCTAGTCAAAGAAGAGGAAATCCCCGCCTTTAAAGAAAATGTCCATGCACGTTATTTAGAGGTTGTAGGATATGAGCCAGAGTTCTATGTGGCACATATTGGAAGTGGTACGACGAAAATCACAACAGATACCTCTATTTCATAATCTTCTTTTTTCAAGAAACAGGTTTAGAAAAATAGCATGATAACATATATAGCAATAAGTAATAAGGTAGGAATTGAGAAAATCGTTTCTCAATTCCTACCTTATTATCGTAAAAGTATATGAATCTAAAAAACTATCTTGACCCAATAAAACAGCTAGAGTTAGTTGAATTTCTTTAGTTATCCTCACTGTTAGCTTCAAGAAATGCTTCGAGTCGAGTCATATCATGTTTAGATAATTCTCCTATATCTTTACACTTAAAAAAAGTTGATTTTTTTGAAAGAATAAATAAATTTCCAGTATCAATCCAAGACTCTTTTTTTAAGTTAGAGTCTATCCAATCTTCAATATGAAAATAGAATTTTTTTATCGAATCGGATTTATTTCTAAACTTACTAGTTATTGCATAAAAGAATACTTCATTCTTATTATTTTCCACAATCAAAACAGGTCTTCGTTTTCCACCTTCACTTCCAACATAGGCAACATACATTGATACGATTTTATTCATCATCATTTAACCAAGCTTCTAAAGTCTCATTGTCCTCTATTCTAGTTATATTAGATGACTTTTTTGCTAGTCTAGCAATTCTTCTTGCTTGCTTTGTTCGTTCAGACAACTTTACTTCAAAAGGCAATCCACCCTCCTCGATTACTTGTTTATAAAAAACAGTAATTGCAGTTGTTGGATTCATGCCTAAATCTTGCAAAATATCTTCAGCTTCCGTTTTTAAATCACTCTCAACAGCGACTTGAATTCTTTCTTTTTTTGTTTTCATCTTCTACACCTCCGAACATATTATACTCACTATAAACTCTTTTTTTTTATTTTATCAATATATATGTAAAAAAGATAGTATAAAACAAGTAAAGTCAATCAGCCTTCTTTTTCACAAAAAAAGATAGAAAGAAGCTAGATGCATTCTTTCTATCTCAATCATTCTAAAATTTTTTTATTACTCGTATCACTATTCTGACTTGCAACTTCACTAAATGTTCAGTCGTTTAACCTAAGATCTCAACAATTGCTTTGTTGAATTCAGGCAAGTCATCTGGTGTACGGCTAGTAACTAATTGATTATCGATCACCACTGCTTCATCTTTGACATTGGCGCCAGCGTAAGCCACATCTGGACGAACAGTATCGTAAGCAGTCATTGTTCTACCTTCTGTTAGACCTGTTTGGATAAACAATTGTGGGCCATGACAGATAGCAAATAACGGTTGGTCATTTTTCAAGAAGTAAGTAACGAAATCAACAAAACGTTGATCCTTACGTAATTGATCTGGTGAAAATCCTCCAGGGATCAAGAGCGCATCGAAATCTTCAGGAGAAACTTCATCAATGCTGCGATCGATCGTGAACTCGCCACCTTTTTTGCCTTTGATCGTTTGGTTTGCTTCAAAACCAATCGTTGTCACTTCATTCCCCGCATTTTCCAATGCTTCTTTTGGTGAAGTCAACTCAATATCTTCGACTAAATCAGTTACGATTGCTGCAATTTTTTTTGCCATTTTTCCCCTTCCTTTCTTATCGCTTAATTCTAGCCTAAAGGATTTCAGAAAAGTGTGCAAATCATCTGTTTATGATTTATAACTTATTTTATTTAAAAGAAAAATGATAGTTTCTCTTTTAAAGTTAAGCACCTAGTTTTTCACGAACAATGGCTTCGGTCAATGTTTTTGAAAAATTCAGATGCATTTCTTTACCTAACTTATCTGCCCATTTTGGGATCGTTAACGTCTTTTTTACAGGTTCCTCTGAGCCTAAATATTCTGTTAGATCGACAGAGACCATTGAAATAAATGATTTTTCAGCATCATATTCTAATATGAACTCGGAGTCACTTTTAAAAGGGTTATTTTCTATAAGTGACAATGAATTGATAAGAGATGGTTCAGGTAATGTTCGGTCTTCTTCTATCTCAGCCGCCAAAAGAATACCTAAGTAATCAGAGGCATTTTCGAGCGCTTCAGGAATGTCAGATCCGCTTGTACCAGCCATCTCCGGAAAATCTGGAAAGAAAACAGAAAATCCCGAGTCATAGCCTTCACTTGTTTCTAAATAGAATAATGCCGGATATGAAACAAGCATGATTCTCCTCCTCTCTCAAGAAGCAGGAACAGAGCTATTTTAACCCTGCCTGCCTCAGTATCGCATGTTCTGTCCCTTTAGGTAGCTTGGAAGGAACAATGATTGGTCGATTTACTCCTGGTAATTCCACTTTTACATGAGATCCTTTTCCACCTATTGAAATCAACCATTTCCTGTGGTGTCATTGGCATTGTTACAATACCTCCTGACATATCTATACTAACACGTGTAACACGTGAAGAAAAGAAAAAACACGTGTTACACGTGTAAAATCAAATATAGAAAAATTATTCAATAAAAAAAACCAAGGCAGCTATCTAGGTTCAGCTGCTTTGATTTATTTTCTGCATGTCGCTTTTTTATCCTCACGGCTACGGTACACTGGATATTCTCCAATCAATTGGACTGGAAATGCTCGCTGTTCCAGTAGTTTGATTGCTTCGTTCAATTTTGTATCTGCTTGTTCAATCTCTACTTCGATCACGAAAAAGTATTCACCTAACGAGGTTTTTTGCGGTCTAGACTCGATTTTGGTCAAATTAAGTTTTTGTTCTGCAAATACCGCAAGTACTTGATATAACGCACCTGGGCGATTTTCTGGCAAGTCTACAAATAGCGTTGCTTTGTAAGTACTAACTGGTAACTTAGATGACATCGGTGAAGAACCTAGTAGCCAAAAACGGGTTTCATTGTTGCGGATCGATTGGATATCTTGCTGAACGATGGTCAAACCAAACTGTTCCGCAGCTTCTTTAGGTCCGATTGCCGCGATTTTTTGTTCAGGATGCTCGGCAACTTGTTGGGCACCTTGGGCAGTCGAACCCATTTGCTCGATTTCCACGTCAGGGAACTGTTGCTTCAAAAATACTTGCGATTGTGCCAACGCTTGCGGATGACTACAGATTTTTGTTACCTCTTGCCACGTCTGTTGATGCTCAGGATGCACCATCAATTGTTGCTTGATGGGCAAAACGATTTCTCCTTGGATCGTTGGTAAGGTTTCATAGACATGGTCTAATGTGGGCAATACGGAACCTTCGATGGAATTTTCGATCGGTACCATCGCATAATCGATCGCATCGTTGATCTGGGCATCAATCAAATTTGTTAAAGCTTGATACGGAGACCACTCGCCTTCGTTGAAATAATTCTTTACTGCACTATATGTGAAGGAACCTTTTGGGCCTAGATAACCAATTTTCATCGATTCATCACCTGCTTTATGATTTCTGAGACAATTTCTGCTGGTGATTTACCAGTTGTTTCTATCGTAAGATCTGCTAATGTTTCATAGTGTTTTTTCCGCGAAAAAAATAATTCTTTTAACTCTGTATCATCTTTATCGAGTGCCAACGGACGGGCTTGTTTGTGATCTTGGCGGATGCGTTTGATCAAAAGATCGGGATCAGCTTTTAAGTAAACCACCAGATGATCTGTCAGCAGTCGTTGATTTTCTTCTTGTAGGATAACTCCCCCACCTGTCGCAATGATCGCTTCTTCTTGCAACGAGTTTTTCAACAGCTTCGTTTCTTCCTGTCGAAAGGCAGCTTCGCCATGTAATTCAAAATACTGACTGATCGAACAGCCAAACTCCTCGACTAATTTTGTATCCATATCGATCAATGGTTTCTTTAACTGCATAGAAAGCTTGCGACTGATCGTTGTTTTACCGGCGCCCATAAAACCAATCAGCACAATTGCAGCCATTAGTTTTTCTCCTTGATCAGACCAGCTAGATCAGTGAAGAAGTCAGGATAAGAAATATTTACCGCTTCTGGATGGTTCAATTCAACTGGTTCATCGGTCAATAATGCGGCAATCTGTAACATCATGCCAATGCGATGATCCCCATGACTGTCAACAATTGCCCCATGTAAAGGTGTCGGACCATGAATGATCAGCCCATCATCTGTTGTTTCGATGTTTGCGCCCATTTTTATCAATTCTTCCGCTGTCGCATCGATGCGATTTGTTTCTTTCACTTTTAATTCTTGTGCGTCCCGAATGATCGTCGTGCCTTGTGCTTGTGTTGCAGCTAATGCCAAAATCGGTAATTCATCGATCAAGCGAGGAATGATTTCTCCTTCGATCCTACACGCCTGCAAGTTGGCAGAACGTACCATTAAGTCAGCCGCTTGATTTTGTTGATCGATCTGCATTTCTTGGATCGAAGCACCCATTTCGATCAATACATCTAAAATCCCTGTTCGTGTTGGATTGATTCCTACTTGTTTCAATAAGACTTCACTATCTGGCAAAATACTTGCTGCGACTAGATAAAAGGCTGCTGACGAAATATCCCCAGGTACCGCCACGTTTTGTCCAACTAACCGTTGCCCGCCAGCAAGTGTGATCACTTTATCTTCTACTCTGATTTCTCCACCAAATTGTTTGATCATTTCTTCTGTATGATTCCGTGAGCGTTCTTTTTCGATGATCGTTGTCTCACCATCTGCTTGAAGTGCCGCGAATAAAATCGCTGATTTGACTTGCGCACTGGCAATCGGCATCTCATATTCGATTGGTTTCAAAGGCCCACCAGTCACTCGTAAAGGTGGTAGATCTGGATGTTCGATCCCTTTAAGATCCGCACCCATTTCACGTAAAGGATTCATCACTCTCCCCATCGGGCGACGATTCAACGAGTCATCTCCAGACACTTCTGCCGAAATCTTACTTCCAGCTAAAATCCCTAAAAGTAAACGGATCGTTGTACCAGAATTACCTGCATCTAAACGTTCTGTTGGTGTTCGTAATCCCTCTACGCCATGACCATAAACATGGATTTTCTCTTCTTCCTCTTCTATTCTCACACCTAATTGTCTAAATATGGACATCGTACTCAAGCAATCTTCTGCTTTTAAAAAGTTCGTTATCGTCGTTTTTCCATGACTGATTGCACCAAACATGATGCTGCGATGAGAAATCGATTTATCTGCTGGAACCGTTAGCTCACCTTTGATCCCATGTGTAGCATTAAGTAATTGCATTGTCTCAACTCCTGATCCAACAGTGAAAATTTTCCGCTTGAATCAATGCTTGTCCTTTTTCTAAATCGGTTTGATTTTTGAAGGACAATTCAAGGACTCCGAAAATATCTTCTCTAGTTTCTTGTATTTTTAGATTGATGATTGAAATATCTGCTTGGCTCAAAGCCGTTGTCACCTTAGCAACTGCACCGGAAATATCCGGAATATCAACGTATAGATCATAGAATGCTGGAATCGTTCCTTGTCGTTTCTTCGGCAACTGATCCCTTGTTTGCTTCGCTTGTGCAAAAAATCGATAAATGGCCTCTTCATCATTTCTCGCAAGTTGTGTTTTCAATGTTTCCATGGAGGATTGCCATTCTTCTAGTAAAGACAGCATGATTTCTTGATTCGTTAATAAGATATCTGTCCACATTTTAGGATCAGATGAAGCAATTCGAGTAATATCCCGAAATCCTCCGGCGGCAAGTTGGGAGGCTCTTGGATGTTTCTGATTGAGTTCATCACTGGTTTGCACTAATCCAGCAGCCACGATATGAGGCAAATGGCTTAAAACGCCGACGATCTCGTCATGATTTTTGGCTTCCATCAACACAAATTTTGCTCGAGTCGGTTCTAATAGTTCCATCAGTTCAGCTACACGATCACTCTCATGATCATTGGTCAATATATAATAAGCTTCCTCGAACAAATTGGGATTGCCGGCTTTGACTCCAGATTTATGCGAGCCTGCCATTGGGTGTCCACCAATAAAAGTAAAAGGGAATTCCTTAGCCGCTGTCATGATTGCTGCTTTCGTACTGCCAGTATCACTGACCAATACAGTTTCCTTTAGCGGAAGTGTCGCTAATTGTTGCAAATAGTCCAAACTAACTTGTACAGGAACCGCTAATAAAATAACATCCATTTGACTTGCTTCTTCGATCCCAGACACCAGATGATCCACTAATTGGACTTCTTCTGCAATTTTTCTTGTTTCTGCTGAATGATCCCATCCATAAAGAGTCACATTCGATCCTTTGATGGCTCGGCAAAGCGAAGCACCAATCAGACCTAAACCTAAGACAAATACCTTTTTCTTCATATCAGTCTCCTCACTAAAAGTCTTGGATCATCTGCCGATGACTGGCAACAGATTTTTTCAGCTCACTCATGTTATCCGCTGGGAAATGTTCAAGGATCTCCACGGCAAGTGCTGTTGCAATGACGTGTTCAGCCACCACAGAAGCTGCTGGTACAGCGGTACTGTCTGAACGTTCGACACTTGCTTTATAGGCTTCTTTCGTGTCGATATCCACACTCATCAACGGCTTGTAAAGTGTAGGGATCGGTTTCATCACACCACGAACAATGATTTGTTCCCCATTTGTCATCCCACCTTCAAATCCACCTAAATGATTGGTTGTCCGGCGGTAGCCTTGTTCTTGATCCCAGGTGATTTCATCCATAACTTTAGAACCGGGTAAAGTCGCTGCATCAAAACCGATCCCAAATTCTACCCCTTTGAAGGCATTGATACTCAGCATGGCTTGTGCTAATTTTCCATCTAATTTTTTATCCCATTGGACATAACTACCCAAACCAGCCGGTACATTTTCAACCCGGACTTCGACGACACCACCTAAGGTATCACCTGCTTTTTTCGTCTCATCGATCAATGTTTTGACTTGTTCTTCGATCTCAAGGTCTACCATATTGACTTCGGAGATCGTTGTTTTTTCCTTGATCACCGCCACAGGTAGCACTTCAGGAATCGTTGCTTTGATTCCTCCAAGAACTGCTACATGACTGGCAATTTCAATATCTAGTGCTGCTAGGATCTGTTTTGCTAAAGAGCCGATTGCTACACGCATGGTCGTTTCTCTAGCTGAAGACCGTTCTAACACATTCCTAAGATCTTGATGTTGGTATTTCATTCCACCAACTAGATCCGCATGTCCTGGACGAGGTTTTGCTACTCGACGACGTGTGACATGTTTTTCTTCGATTGGCTCGACTGACATCACCGTCTGCCAATTCTTCCAGTCTTTATTCTCCACGATCATTGTGATTGGCGAACCAAGCGTTTTACCATGTCGAATACCTGAGGTGATTTGGACACGATCTTTCTCGATCTTCATTCTGCCACCACGACCGTAACCCCCTTGTCGCCTCGCAAGGTCTTCATTGATTTTTTCAAGTGAAACTTCTAAACCTGCCGGGATACCTTCAATAATGGCAGTTAACTGTGGACCATGAGATTCTCCTGCTGTTAAAAAACGCATTTAGTTCCCCTCCTTTAAATAGTCTTTCACGGACTCAAGCGGAATTTCTTGGATTCTTGCTTGTCCGATTTTATCTAATAAAATGATTTTCAATGTCTTTCCACGTGCCTTTTTATCGTGGGTGATCGCATCATAAAGGGATTGCTCCTCCCAAGGTTGGTACTTGATCGGCAACTGATATTTTTCGATCATTTGGATCAATTGCGCAGTGATACCCACTGGTGATTGTCCCAGCTTTTCGGCTTGTTTGGTGATTTGCACCATACCGATCGCTACGGCTTCGCCATGACTGATCTGACTATAACCAGCAGTATTCTCGATGGCATGTCCGATCGTATGGCCAAAGTTCAGTAACAAACGATTCCCGTTATCGAATTGATCTTCTTCAACAACATGTTTCTTCACACGCAACGCCTTTTCAATGATTTTTTCACTATTAGCCAGTAAGTCAGCAACTCCTGTTAAGCTTGCCAAATCTTGCCATAGCGTTTCATCACTGATTGCGCCACACTTGATGATCTCAGCAATCCCTTCTTGGATTCTACGCTCTGATAACGTCATTAACGTCTCTGGATCGATCAATACCCCGTCTGGTTGTGCAAATGTCCCAATCATATTTTTCGCCATGGGTGCATTGATTGCTGTTTTTCCTCCAATGCTTGAATCGACCTGTGCCAGTAGGGAAGTCGGGATCTGGACAAATGAAATCCCTCGCATATAGGTGGAAGCAACGAAGCTGGCTAAATCGCCGATCACTCCCCCTCCAAGCGCAATCACCGCATCACTACGCGTAAATTGTTCTTCTGCTAAAAACGCATAGAGGTGAGCTGCCATGTCGAATGATTTGCTGCTCTCCCCAGCTGGAACAACATAATGGACGACTTCGTAGCTTGCCCGCAACTGTTGACAAATTTTTTCGCCGTATATCGGAAAAACATTCGTATCACTGATAATCGCGATTTTTTTATTTTTCCAGATTCCTTCGATCCACTCAGACACATGATCGAGTGCATTTCGTTCAATGATGATCTCATAGCTTTTTTCTGGTAAGACAACTTCTAACATGACGCTCCTCTTTTCTATAAGGCTTTGATTTTATTCATTGCTTCAACTAAAATCTCGACTTCTTCCATCATTCTTAGGTAGTTCTTTTCATTCAATGATTGCTGTCCATCTGACCATGCGTGGATTGGATCAGGGTGGATCTCTACGATCATCCCATCTGCGCCACTAGCAACACCGGCTCTTGCCATTGGTGATACGAGATCCCAAACCCCTGTACCATGACTTGGATCAACGATGATCGGGAAATGACTTAATTTTTTAATGATCGGTACAGCACTTAGATCGAAGGTATTACGTGTCGCTGTTTCGTAAGTACGAATACCACGTTCGATAAAGATGATGTTTGGATTGTTTTGTACCGCAATGTATTCCGCCGCATTCAACCATTCTTCGATCGTCCCTGAAATCCCGCGTTTCAAGCCAATTGGTTTTCCTGTTTTCCCAACAGCTTCTAATAGACGAAAGTTTTGCATATTTCTGGCACCGATCTGAATGATATCTGTGTATTCACAAACGACATCGATATGGGCTTCATCCATGACTTCAGTAATGACTTTTAAGCCGTAATGATCCGCTGCTTTACGCATCATTTTCAGTCCTTCTTCTCCTAATCCTTGGAAAGCGTAGGGTGACGTTCTAGGTTTGTAGGCTCCTCCACGTAGGACTGTTGCCCCACCAGCTTTTGCCATACGAGCAGTTTCCATGATTTGTTCTTCGCCTTCTACTGAACAAGGACCAGCCATCGTCACAAAACTACCATCACCGATTTTCAAACCATCCACATCAACGACTGTATCTTGCGGATGAAATTCTCGAGAAGTCAGTTTGTACGTATTAGAGATTTTTACTGCACGCTCCACCGTGTCGTATCTTTCAAATGGTACACCTTGGATAATTTTTGGATCACCGATCAATCCTAAAACAAGACGATCTTTGCCATGGTTGATCTGGACGTCCAAGCCCTCTTCCTTGATACGTGAAAGTACTGGTTCTAGTTGGTTTACTTCAATTCCTGGTTTAATAATTAAAATCATAAGATAACATCCTTTTTTATTTTTATTTTTTTATCACTGTTTAAATACTTGATCGACAATGGAAAATCGTTCGTTGTTTACTTAAAATAACTCGTTGGAAAATGAACTGATGTGGTTCTCCTTTCGTTAGGTATAAAAAAAGCCCGCCGTAGACAAATCTACAGTGGGCCTTCACCAATTCTAACAAAAAAGCCACTATAGATTTTCATCTATGTGGCGGACAAGTCATCTCAAACATCCTTAGCCATCATAGATACAAACGTTGTGTTTGCACCCATGAATGTCATGAATACAAACCTATCTAAAATAGCTAAAGTAATACGTATTCAGTTGTGAATTCAATGTGATTTTCATAAGAAATCGCTCCAAACTGATTTAAGATTGGTTTAAGTATAGATTTCTTTCTGAAATAAGTCAACTACTTTTTCAAATCTTTTTCTCTTTATGCCAATGATCCTTTAGAAGACCGATGTTTTTTTAAAGTTCCTATTGATTTTTTCGTTGACAAAAAATGCGAACATGTGTTCTAATCATGTAGAAGAGGTGACTGTTATGTTTAAAAATCAAAATCCTGTATTTGACTATCATAAAGAACCTTCTAGAGATATTTTATGTATTGATTGTAAGTCGTTCTATGCTTCTGTTGAATGTGTCTCACTTGGATTAGACCCTTTAACAACCAAACTAGTTGTTATGTCGTATCCCGGAAATTCATGGGAAGAACGTGGTAGCGGGTTGATCCTTGCCTCTAGCCCAGCTGCAAAAAAAGCCTACGGGATCACGAATATCAGTCGTGCGCGTGATTTGCCCTTTCCTTATCCCAGTGATTTATATATTGCCCCACCACGAATGGCCTATTATATGGAGAAGAACAAAGAAATCAATGCAATTTATAAAACCTATGCAGACGAGAGTAACCATCATGTCTATTCGGTCGACGAAAGTTTTTTAGATATCACAAATAGCTTGAATTTGTTCGATGCTCCTGATGCCCGGGCACTTGCAAAAAAAATTCGTCAAGACGTTTATGATCAGACAGGGATCTATACCACGATCGGTATCGGTGATAATCCACTATTGGCAAAATTAGCTCTGGATAATGAAGCGAAGGATACCCGAGACATGATCGCCGAATGGCGTTATGAAGACGTCCCTGAAAAACTTTGGCGGATTCCTCAGCTGACAGATTTTTGGGGGATCGGTCGAAAAACAGCGATTCGTTTAAATAAAATGAACATCCATAGCATCTATGAGCTTGCACATGCGGATTACTATCGTTTAAAAAGTGCAATGGGGGTAATTGGTACACAACTTTATGCCCATGCCTGGGGAATCGATCGAAGCTTTCTTGGCGAAGTCTACACCCCTAAATCAAAAAGCATCGGAAATAGTCAAATCCTCAATAAGGACTATACTCGCCGAGAAGAGATTGAAATCGTGATCAAGGAAATGGCGGATCAAGTAGGCACACGCTTACGTCGAGAAGAAGCAAAAGCACAAGTAGTTAGTCTGTGGGTCGGTTTTTCTTTAGGCTACACAGATGTTTCAGGAAAAACTGGGTTTCACCAACAGATGAAAATCGAGCCGACCAACGCCAGTCATGTCTTAGCAGAAGCACTATTGATGATTTTTGATCGACATTATCAACGTCAAGATATCCGAAGTATCGGCGTCAATTGTTCTCGCTTAGTTTATGCGACTGGCTTGCAATTGAATCTATTCGATGATCCTAAAGAGCAAGTCAATGCGGCAAAGATTGACTTTGTCGTGGATAAGATTCGACAAAAATATGGATTCAAAGCAATCGTCCATGCACATAGTTTACTGGAAGGTGGTCGAGCAATCGCCCGCAGTTCGCTTGTAGGCGGTCATGCTGGCGGAATGGCTGGTATTGAAGGTGAAGGACATGCGACGCACGAAAAAAGAATTTCTCGATTACAATGAATACCGCGATCGCCCCTTTGGCTTGAAATGGGGAACCGCTTTTGCCATGGATGAATTAGTTAAAGGGATCGATGAAAACGCTGAAGACGCCCTAAAAGACCTCCCTCCCCAATCACAAATGACGCGAGAGGAAATCGACCAAGTCCTGTTACAGTCCTTTCTCTACCGACAAAAAGTGACCATCCAATTAAACACAAAAGATGAATTTGGTCGATATAGAGAAAATATCGAGGGCGTTTTCTTAGGCGAATGTGATGAAGATGAGGTGACGATCGATGACACTCAAATCCCTTGGCAAGATATTCGCCATATCGAATTAAAGCAAGAAGAAAAATGGTCGCATCTCTCTACTTTTGCTACCATGGGAAAAATCAGCAATCGTATGCCTCAATCGCACAAACAAGAAGAGATTCAGTTGATCAAAGATGAATTTTACCAAGAATTCCCAACCGACAATGACTAAACGACTAAATAAAAAAGGAAGCGTTCGTTATGAAAACGATCTATACCCATTTTGAAACAGTGATCATCACCGCTTATATCGCCAAGCAAGAAATTGCTCTTCTGACAAAAAGCGGCAAACATTACCAAGGAAAAATCCAGTCCATGATGACAGAAGAAGGTTTTTATATAAACGACCAGTTTATTTATTGGACAGAACTTGCTACGATCGATTTAAAAGAAGAATACTTTCACTTTTGGCGACACGTCATGACAAAAACAAGCAGATAGGTCCTTTTTTGTCTTATTTGATTTTAGAGGTAACTCGAAACTAGATTTCGCATAATAAAAAGACTTGCCATTAGCTATCTAGTAACGCTTAAAACAAAATAAACGAGAAAATCCAAAACTTAAAAACAGTTTTTAGATTTTCTCGTTTATTTTTTGGAGTTGTCTATTTCCGTCACATTTCATTTAAAATAATTCACTGTGGGAACCTAGCCTAGCAAGTATTAGTAGTAATTGATCAGTATCAATCTTATATACTAATAGCCAATCTGGGCTGATATGACATTCTCTAAATCCCGCATAATTGCCGGTCAAATGATGATCACGATACACTTTGGGCAATTTATGTTGGCTTTGCAAAAGAGATAGCACCTTTTTTAATTTGGCTAAATCTTTCCCTTGCTTTTTCGCTTTTTTATAGTCTCGCTTGAATTGTGAGGTATAAAAAATATCAAGCATCCAAATCCTCCAGCAACTCATCAACAGAGCTGAATCCTCCATGAATATTCCCATCTTTTGCATCTTTTAGCGCTTGCAAAGTGGCCGGATTTCCTTTTTCAATTTTAAAAGGAATTGCCTGTTTATTGACAGACTGTTTCAAAAAAACTGTAATTGCGGTTGTCATATTCATACCTAACTCATCAAATAATTGCTCAGCATCCTTTTTCAGCTCCTCATCAATTGATATATGGATTGGTTTCTTTTTTGTCGTTTCCATGTTATCACCCCTATTATTTTTCAATTTTATTTTAACATAAAGACAACATAAAATCACCATAACAACAACATAAACACATATCGAACACCTAGTTCTTCCTTATTTTTCTGATCAACGCTCGTTCTAATCGTGGTCGATTATAGCGTTGAATCATAATAAACGGAACATTGACAAGAAGCGCATAAAAAACCATGACCCACCCCGCCCATCTTGGATTCCACAAAAAAAACAGGAACGCTGGCGGGATCAATAGCCAATGTGTCAGCTCTGCTCTTTGCGTTTCGATGATGAATTTCTTCAGTGCAGCAGAATCAGTCTTGCCAAGCCTTGATTTATCGAATCCTCTCTTAGCAATCACCGTACCATCTGGTAGCTTATCTTTCCATTTTTTGATTCGGAAATTTTTTTCCCAAAAACTCCCTCGCTTTTCAAAAGAAAAGGAACGAAACCAACGATGCTTTCTTTCAAAAAACGAGTCAGCGATTTGGCGGACACCGTAGGATATTCCTAAATGGAATATAAACCAGACAAGAATGTCGAGCATGACTAATACTCCAGTGGTCAAATGGATCAGCGGCATAAAACCCTCCTAAAGTTTGATTTTTCTTCCTCTCCAAGTCACTGATTTCAACAGATACGTTTGGATCAACGACCATAAAAACAAGAAAAGGAAAAAGAGAAAAAAGATTGGTAAAAACAACAAGAAAGCAAGGGTGAAATTCCCAACACGTTTGGCAAAGATGATGCATTGGCATACATACAGACAGTAGATGACTAGCGCAAACTGCCATTGATCCGTACGAAAAGCCAATACAGAGCCAACTCCACCAGCTATCCATAATATGGTCCCGAACAAAATAAAGGGATTGGTGGCTCTTGAAGCTGTGGCAAAATCCTTTGTCCACCCTTGGATCAATTGCTTGAACCCTTCTGGATACATGCGAAAAGCAATCAACTCTTTCCCACCATATAAATGGATGGGAAATCCTGCCTTTTGAAAACGTTTGGCTAAAGCCATGTCATCTAAGATCCCACTAGGCATATCATTATGCCCATCGACTTGGAAGTAATCGGTTTTCGAGCATAAGATACACGGCCCGAACGCCCCCGCTGCTTTTACTTTTTCCCCAAACACAGAAAAAGTATTCAATCCTACTAGAATGACCACATTGAAAACAAACGAAAGCTGTTCATAAAAGCGAACAGTTTGATGAAACGGTTGAAGCGACAGCAAGCCACTATTCCCTCTTTTTTCGTATTCATTCAATAGTCTTTCCAAACTATTGTCTGTCTGAAAAAATGTATCTGCATCCAAAAATAAGAAATGCTCACTTTGGGCCTTTGTTGCACCTAACCAACAGGCAGCCGCCTTGCCATGCTGCTCACGATCATTTGAGAAAACTGTTGCATCTAAGTTCTTGGCGATTTCTGCTGTACCGTCAGTGGAAGCATCATCCACGACGATGATTTCTCGTGGTTGGATCGTTTGCCTTTGGATCGATTGTAGCAATTTGGGGAGCGTATTTGCTTCGTTACGTACAGGAATAATGATTGAAACATTTGTGTCAAAACGTTTTGCAGAGGTTAGGTTTGTGATGAATGGCAGTCGATAAAAGATACACCAACCTGAAAGCCAAGCGACAAAAAGGACGATCATTATTAGTAACAAAATAAGCCTTCCTTCCTATACATCCGCTTCTCTTCGAGCAATCTTGTCACTCACTTGTTGTCCACTCAAAGTGACCATTGGCATACCGGCACCTGGATTGACTGTCCCACCTACAAAGTATAAGTTGTCATAGCGCTCACTATGTTTTGCATGTTTGAACCCATGATTTTTTTTACGATCTGAGACAGTACCGTAGATTGCTCCACGATGGGATAAATAATTTTTTTGGATATCTTCTGGGGTCCAACGATTTTCATAGACAATATGTTTTCTCAAATCCGTTAATCCCATCGTTTCTAATTTGATCAAGATACGCTCCCGAAAGGCATCGTATTCTGCCTCTGTAAATGGTTGATCTTGTAAATAAGGGATGTGCGGTAAAATCTTGATATTCTCATGTCCTTCAATCGTTTGGGAAGGATCAGTCTTATTCACATTGACCAAATAGATCGTTGGGTCTTCTGGCAACTGGTGCTGATGGAAGTTTTGATCAAAATTTTCTTTCTCCGCATTTGAAAAGAAAAAATTATGATGTGCTAATTGCGGATATTCTTTATTCACACCTAAATGCAAGACAAACCCTGAACTTGCTGGTTCAAATTTCTTTTCTAACTTCTCAGTAAACGCTGGTTTTTCATCTAATAACTGTTCATAAGCCGGGATGACTTCCATATTCGAAACAAAATAGTCTGCTTCGATCACCGTGCCATCTGCCAATCGCGCAGAACGGATCTGATCATTCTCTATATTTAATTTTTCAACATAAACGCCGGTATGGAACGTCACACCGATCTCTTTCCCAAGTTTCACGATCCCTTCCGCAATCTTGTGCATCCCACCTGGCACATACCAAATCCCTTGCGCATGTTGCATATAGATCATCATATTCAAAACCGCTGGTGCATCATAAGGAGACGAACCAACGTACTTACTGAAATAACCAAGCATCTCTTGCATTTTAGGATGACTCACTCGTTTTGCGATTCCATCATGCATCGAAGAAAAATAATCAAATCCTTTCAACGCTTTGATCACACCATGTTCTTTTAAAATCTCCATCGTTGAATCAAGCCCTTTGTCAAAATAACCGACTTCTGTATAATCGTAGATTTCTTTTGCGTAGTCTAAAAATGCTTGATACTCTGCCATATCGGTTGCAGACAACATTGGATTTTCTTGCGCCATTTTCGTTAGATCGCTGTATAAATCAATCGATGTATGGTCAGGAAAAAAAGAGCGCCACTGCAAATCCAACCGTTCAATCGGAATGTAATCTGCCATCTGTTTGCCACTTGCAATAAACAATTTTTCAAAGATTTGAGGCATCGTCAAAATAGATGGCCCTAGATCGAACCCAAATCCATTCGCTTCTAAACGGTTTAATTTACCGCCTAGATGATCATTTTTTTCATATAAAGTAACCTTGAATCCTGCTTGTGCCAAAGACACTGCTGCAGATAAGCCCCCAAGGCCTCCACCAAGAATAATGACTGATTTTTGTTTGTTTTTCACAAAATCACCTCTTACTTTCTAAGTCTTAAAGCACATTTTCACAGATGTAAATTCGTATGGTCCAACTGTAAAAAAAACACTTTATATCTATCTCTATAGTAGCATATCTCTAAAAAAACTTATTTTATTGCGCATTGTATTGTTATAAAACAATAAGAAAACATAAAATGAAAAACAGAGTAGACAAAACCAAAAAATCGTTTTGTCTACTCTGTCTCAGGCTAACTATTGCTTTTACAATCCGTTTATTCTCCACAATCAAAGAATCGGGACAAATAAACCACTGATTTTTTCTTTGACTTTCGTCCATCCACTTCGCCGTTGCCATTCTTCTTTTTTGACTCTTTTCGCATGGGCTAAATCTTCCGCAAAATGATCATTCAATTCATCGATTGTTCTTGATGGTCCATAAATGAACATCGATAACTCATGATTGAGATAAAAACTGCGAATATCAAAATTAGTTGATCCAATCGTTGCGACCACATCATCAACGATCATATATTTACAATGGATAAATGCAGTCGTATCGTAGATCGACACTTCAACTCCTGCCGATAACAAATCATCAATAAACGAGTTCGTCCCATGAAATGAAATCCCGCGATCGCCTTTTCCTGGTATGATCAATTGCACTTTGATCCCACAACGAGCTGCTCGTCTAAGTGCGCCCAATGTTTCTTCATCTGGAATAAAATAAGGCATAGCGATTTTGATCGAATCAACTGCTTTACCAATCAAGTCATTAAAAGAATCTTTGATGATTCGTTCTTGATCATAAGGACCGCCATAAATAACCTGTACGATTTCCGAGCCTTTGGGTGTATCCGTCTTTAATGGAAAATACACAGCTTGATGCTTGATGAAATCACTAATCGTTTCCGTTCCTTCATCGAGGAACAACCAATCATAAACGAAACACTCTTGTACCTCTAATACAGAAGGCCCTTCGATCCGAACATTCGTATCTCGCCAATAAGAGAACTTATTACCGCGACCACTATACTCATTTCCGATATTCATACCGCCAGTATGTGCGATTTTGCCATCGATCACAACGATTTTTCGATGGTTTCGCCAATTCGCTTTGTTACTCAACCACGGTGAATTCAAAAGATCATAAGTCCGGACTTCCACACCATTTTCTCGCAGCGCATCTAATAACCGATTCGGAAAAGCAATCGATCCAACACTGTCATACATAAAACGGACTTCGATTCCCTGTCGTGCTTTTTCAATCAAGGCAGCCGTCAGTTCTTCGCCGGTTTCATCTCCTTTTACAATATAGTAAAAAAGGTGAATATGATGCGTTGCCTGCTTGATATCTTGCAACAATGCTGTAAAGGCTTCGTCCCCTTCTTTTAACAAAGTTAGCTGATTGTCTTTCGTTGGATACTTTTCTGAAAGATGGAAAATCTCGTTAGACAGATCGTGCTTGGCATGGATGATCTCTGAATGTTCCTGAAGGATCTTTGAAACAGTTTGTTGTACGTTTCGCTCATTCGCTACTTGCTGTTTCGGCAACTTCCGTAAACGAGGCTCACGACCAATCAAATAGTATAAAATGATTCCAACGATTGGCAGAAATAATAAGGCTAAAATCCAAGCAATCTTAGATGTTGCCTCCCTTTGATCAAAAATCACTAAGTACCCACAAAGAAGAAACGCATAAATCTCCACGATCAACCACGCATAAATGATTTGATTCAAAAAAACAATCAGTGAAACCGCTACAAGAATCAATAAAATCAATAATATTTTGTATTGTTGCAATTTATTCTTTATCATCGTTTTCTCCATGTTTGCATGCTTTATTTTGTCGTTGATTCTTTTTTCTGAGACAGTCAACGATGTTAGTTACAGCACACCTTATTTAGATTATATACGTTATAGTCGCTCTAATGTAAAGGATTTTCTCCTTCCTTACATCTTTTATAGAAACTTTTCTTCTATAATAATAGTCATTGTTTTTCACTCCGTATTAAGAAGGGAAAAAAAGCGCTATGATATTAGTCATCTCACAGTCTCTAAAACTGAGTAAATAGTATTCCAAAAATAAGCCAGAAACCCAATAATTTTCGGGTTTTCTGGCTTATTTCTCAGAATTGTATACTACTGTTATAGCTCTATTTCTTTATCAATTTCCCGGAACACTACTTAATTCCCAAGTAAGTGTCGTTGAATATTCTTTGGCTTCTGGATTCGTTCCTTTAGGGACATACAAACCAACACTTTTATCTGCTGTCTCTGCATCCCCAAAACGATAGATCCATGTTCCTGTTCCAGATTCTTCATCTGCTTGTAATAAGATTTGTTTCGTATTTGGTAAAATCCTTTGCATGGATTCTTCCTGTAGCTCAGGCGAATTTCCGCCTTGTGCTGTCGCCAATTGTTGATTACTCAATTGGATTTCCGAACCAAGCAATTCATGACCATTTCGATTACTGAATTGTCCATTCTGGGTAACCGATAATTGCCAACCACTTCGCTCATTGTCCGGTCGACGATCACTGATTTGAACATAATTTGGCCGCTCTTCGTTCTCTTTCACTGTCCCATCTTCATTCAACAATCGTTGAGGTTGGGCATAATATGTTTGTTCATGAACAGAAATAGCTTGTGAGCCAAAATTGAAGGACGAAATAAAGTCAATACTTAGTTGCCCTTGATTTTCTGGCAATTCTGGTTTATTTTCAGGTTCCACTTCTAATTCTGGATCTAAAGGATCTACCGGTGAGAAAGGTCCTACATCCTCAACGATTAATGTCGTAGCCGGTTCAAAAGTTACATCGTGAAATGTTAATTCAGCGGCTGGGTTGATATTTCCACGCACGTTATTGGTTTCTGGTGGATTGATCACACCTGCGGCTTCTGCCGAGCCTTCTGCATCTCTTAGAAAGACCTGAATCTCATCGTCTTCTTTTAAAGTTAAGTCAGATAAATCTAGGATAAAGTTACCCTCGTTGTCTATCGTTACATCAGAAGTGTCAAAGATTTGTCCATTATGAGTTGCGGTTATTTCAACCTCTTTGTTTTCAACATATCCCTGAACATGTGTAGCTGTTTTTCCGATGGTATTCAAAGGAAACTCCGCTGGTTTTGGTGGGATAATCGGAAAGACGACAACACTATCTATTTTGATATCCTCCGGTAAACTTGGAACTCCAACTTCACCAACACCACGAAAAGCAGATAGAACGCTAATCCGATCTCCCTCATTTAAAAGATTCGGTAATTTTACTTCAAATATCCCCTCTCTATCTTCTTCACCATAGATACTATCTACTTTAGTAATTGCTCTATGTGTTTCTTTTTCTCCAGTAAGTCGTTCAATTTCTATCTCTAGTTCCACCTCGCCTCCAAACGCTGATCTATAGTCACTCCCTTCCGGAATACTTACATGACCAAAAATAGACTTATCTGCATTAGTAGGAACTCTTAATTCATCAACAACAGCACGTGCGTTATTTGCACTAATTCTACTATATGCAGTCATTCCAGCCGGTCCAAAAGTACTTGTATTAAATGATTCCGGATCGCTAGTCTTTCTAATAGTATTAAAATTGCTTCCCGTTAATTCAAAATCAACCATATTCCAATACTTTTCTGCTTCAAGATCAAAATTAGAACCATTAGCCCATGCTGCAAAATTAGAATTTTTCAAATCAAATATAGAGGATGACGATACATTATATATGTTGCCTCCATTTGGACGTGTATTTTTAAAATCAAAAAAAAGTGGATTATCAATAGTTATATTACTAGTTGAACCATTAAATATTGCACCTGATGCAGTGCTCGATCTTCCAATTGCTGTAAAACTAGTTCCTTCCCTAACATTGATTTCCATCGAACTGTTACCACCAATAGCAGGTCCAAAATCAGAGACAATATTTACTTCTGTTCCCACGCCACTCAAATCAAAAACTCCACCATCATTAGCAAATTCTATCCCTTGATTCGCCGAATTATTAGGTGATCCGTTTCCACCATTGTACATTTGTAATTTACTATTTCCTTTTACAAAGAATTGACCATCCGCACGAAATCTTACGGCCGGAGCAGCTCCTTCTTCAGCCTCAATAATAACAGTACTATTATTATCTATATCAAATCGAGAACCTCGGCTTGCAGCCCCATAAAATCTAACTGTTGCATCATTTCCATCAAGAAGAGAAGAGTAAAGTTCCATTTTAGAGCCATTGTCTACCAAAATTCTTGAATTCGTAGCAGTATCATAAAGAAGCGCACTAGTTTGAGGGGCTTCTATTTTCAAAGATGCTCCATTGTTAACCTCAATAAGCGATTCATTTGAATCTAGTCTGATAACCCCTCCGTATCTACCAGAGCTTGTTGAAGTTGTATTAATAGAAACTGTAGTGTCTTCATCCGTAATTTGAACTACCGGTAATACGCCTGAAATTTGTGCTAACTTTGCTTGCAGGTCCATACTTACTTTACTTCCATTTCGAGCAAAAAAATTATTGACTCGGAAGACAGCATCATCACGCGCATTCATAGTCGACCTATAAGTATTTTCGCCACCTATATATCCTGCCTTTGCATTCGGTGCATTAACTAAACCAGATACATTCCCATTTCCTGTATGAACATTTTCAAAATTTAATGTCCATCTTTGACTGTTGGCTGCTGTACCTGTAAAAATTGCTGTAGTTCCCGGTTTTGTTATTGTTATATTTCTTAAAGTAATTGTCGTCTCTACGCTCACTGCTCCAAGTGTGAATCCAGCAGTATTATTGGCAAAATTTATCGACCATCCTTGTCCGTCAATTTCTATATTTCTGTTGATCGTACCTGCCGCTCCAGCGTTTCTGACTATGTCGTTTTCCAAAATAATTTTTTGTACATCATCGTTACTTATGGCTTTTTGAAATTCTTCCCATGTTGAAACACTTACGAAAGGCTCTTTCTCCTTTGTTTGTTGATTCTGCGGAGCTTCTTCCTTAGGCTCATCTACTTCTTCGGATGTCTGATCATCCTCTTGATTTTCTTCTATTATATGTTCTCCCTCTTTTGATTCCTTTTGTCCGCCTAGCTCCTCATCAGGGGAGTCACTTTCTTCAGCTGGAAGTTCATCACTGATTGCTTCTGGCTCACTGATTTTTAGCTGAGTCGTCGTTTCTTCCACAGACAGTTCATAGTTTCCTGTCTTGTCAAATACCAAAGGAAGAACAAACGTATTTTGCGCATGTTTTGACTGAACGATCCATTCATGAGGCTGCTCTCCTTGTTCGATTGAAATCCCTGCCGACAATTGGTCTTGGATAAGCGTTGCTTCTTCTGGTAAGATCACTCGTGCCTCTGACACTTCTTGATCAGAAAAGAACGTCACTTGTAGCGGAACTTTTATCGTTCCTTGCAATTGAGATTGAGAAAAGAAAAAGTTAGGATTACTGGATAGTTCTTTTAAGGAGTTTTGGATAGCAGGACGTTCCATTGGCTCATGTTCCACATTGTCCATCGTGGTTTCTGCGTAGACCATGCCTATCGGTATAGTTACTGTTTGTATCACTAAAATTGTCGTCCCTAAAAAAAGCATCGTTCTTCTTAATCTTGAGGGCATTGTATTCACTCCTTCTCATTACTCTTATTCGGTTGCTCTTTTTTTCTTTTATGGATTAGGTAAAGAATTATTCCAAGCAATAAAACAAGTAACATGATTGAACCAATCATCCACCAATTAATACTCGTATCGACCATAACATCCGCTCGATTCAATGCTCGTGCTTCATCTGCTTCGATCGTAAAGGTTCTTTCCCATTGCCATTCGTCTTCCCCAGAACGTGCCGTCATTTTCAATACGTAGTCACCACTGCGAAAACGATCACCTTCTAAAGAAATCGGGAAATTAAAATTGGAATTGGGTGCCATTTGCATCTGTTCTTGACTGGCTTGGTATAAAATCTCTTCTTCGCCCACTTTTTGAACCGTAGCTTCGACTTCTAAGCGATTCACGAATGTCGGGGTGAAGTTTTGTAGATTCGCACTGATCACATTGCGATAGTTGAGTTGGTCAGCAAAAACATCTAACAACTCTAAGTCCGGTTGTACAGCATCTTGTTTGTTGCTCACAACCACACCGATGATATACGCAAAATCATTTTGGATGGCGACACCTTCTTCATTACTCGTTTCTTCTGTTGCTTCTTCTTTGACTTCTGACACTCGTAATCCGCCAGCTAACAATCCTTCAAATTCTTCTTTAGGCATGTTCAAATCAAGCGTAACGGTCTTTGTTTCATTTCCAGCAAGCTCAATGATTTCTGGTTGTTCAATCAACTCAGCCAACGAATGTTTGAGCGTTGGATCTGCTTCTTCCGCATCTTGTCCGTATTCTACGACCCCCATCACGTTGGTATAAGCAGTATGTGGGGTGATTTTGATTTTTTTGGCTTCTGCGTTTGCGTTTTGTAGTTTCAACGTTAGCTTTTCTGTCGTTTCTGGTGCAAGATTCAATTGAAAATAACGATCATTTCCTGATTTTTGATTTTCTGAGAACTCAGGCGTTACATAAAAATTCAACGTTCCTTCTTCCGCTCCAACCAACATGGGAGCCATCAGGCTGACAATCATGACGAGTAATACGATCCCCACTTGTTGGATTTTATTTTTTCGATATGTACTTGTCTTTTTCATAAACTTACCCCTTTCTTTAAAGGAGGTAGCGCTACAAAATTGTAACGCTACCACATTCACTTCTATAAACAAAAATCGGTTGCTTTTTAATGATTATGATTCGTTATGTTACTCATATTTTTTTTCTTGTTAATTTACACCACTAACATCAGGTGTATTGGATAATTCCCAAGTCAATGTTGATTTATATTGTGTCGCATCTTTTGCTGTAGAACCAGGAACAAACAATTGGATCGCATTATTTGTTACTACTTCAACTTCATCGTTCGCCTCTTGTGCATCTAGGTCTGCTTGGTTCCCCCAAACAACTGAAGATACCCCTGCACCTTTATCTTTTTCTGCTGTCATCACGGATACCGCAGAAGCATTTGGTATTAATTTCATTCCAGCTGGATGAGCTACTGGCGCATTACCAGGCGTACTTCCTTCATACTGGATTCTTGGATCCAACAATGAAATTTCTGCACCGAGCAATGTATCATTCACTGTTGTATTCGTTGCTTTAAAGTCGGTCATGCGTACTTGCAGATTCCAACCAGCATTCGTTCCACGGACATCTTGTACTTGCGCAAAACTGACATACGGAACTTTGTTTTCTTCACCAGTTGTTCCCTTTTTTTGTTGTTTTTCTGCAATCATGTTGTACGTTTGATCTTGATTCGAGATGACTTGTGAACCGAAATTCATCGTGACAGCTTTCATGATCGATAAAGGCCCAGTTGTTCCTGGCACTTCAGGCTCAATCTCGACATCTGGTTCTTTTACTGGTGGAACAACGACTAGCTCTTCATCTTCATTTGGTGTAAATTCAATCGTTCCATTAGTTGTTACATTACGTACTTCTTTTGATGTGTCTGTGGAACCATCTTCTGCAAATACAGTCATACCTCCGGCAAAAACTGTTGATGATAAGGCTGCAATTGTTGCTAATCTAACTAATTTCATTTATACACGTCCTACTTTCTATGATTGTTTTTTCTTTTTGTGTTTCCAAAACCAAAAACTAAGTGTCATTATCACAAGAAAAACCCCTAAAATTATCCAACTACTCATTTGTTGTGCATTCGTTTTTGGCAATCTTCTGTGACTGGCATCTCTCTCCTCTGACGGTTGTTGAGCGATTTCTTTTGGGAAATCTGGTTTGATTTCAACTTCTGGAGCTGGTACTGGATCTCCAGGCATTTCATACATGCCTGTAAAACCGACTGTCCCCTCTGTTTCAACCGATCGAACCTCTGTCCCGTATACAACCAAAGGTGCATAACATTGAATAAGTAACATACTCAGGCTTAGTATGTATTTTTTTTTACGATTCATTTCCCTCCTCCTATAACCTTTCTTACATAATAGTAATTATCATTACTTTCTGCATAAATAAGATTAACGTAGCGCAAAAAGAAAAGAAATTCATATTTTTCACTAACTAGTGAAGTGGCTTGTTCCCACTTTCACTATGTGATTTTGATAGATTCGCTCTTTTATTTGCACAACAAAAAATCGATGAAGAACCGCGGAGATCAGTTAATCTCTTTAGTTACTTCATCGATTAATGTCGTTTTTTGCTTATTACAGCATACTATTGAGTAACGGATTCAACTGAGTAAAAATGTTGACCCAATCATTTCTATTAGGGACTCGATTGATCAACAAATAGTCCTTGTTCAACTGGTAATCCAATAAATAAGGACGATAATTCGTTACGATCAAATCAACATGCTCAACATTCAAACGTTCTTCTGTCAATTCATGTAACGGAACAAACAGCACATGATGCTGCTTCGACAACAGTTGATTGGCTTGGACTTTGATCAACTGAACGAGTAAATGATTACCTTCCAAAAGAAACAACACTGTTTTCTTGGGTGAATAATAAGAGAACAAGATTTCTGTATACATCGTTAAACTTGCTATGATATCTTCTAAATATTTCTCTGAGAAAGACAGCAATGGTTGATTTTTTTGAATAAATTGTCGATTTTTCTCATAGGCTAAACCATAGAGATCTTTGATGATAATAATTTCTTCACTTAATAATTTATTCAGTATTGGTGCCATTTCATTATTGATTTTCCTCCCCAGAAAAAAGGCAGAAAGAAAGGTGGATAATATAGGATTAGTCTTCCGGTCGATGTTGAATAATTGGAAGTAAGATTCAATCACTAGATCTATTTCAGACCACTGATTATACTTTTCCAAAAAGACAGTCTCGTGCTCGATATTATCAATCGTTCGTTTGCTGATTATAATCAGAAAAAGCCAAATGATTTCATCTTGGTGGATCGAAATACCATACTCCTTTTTGATCAGTGGAATCAATTCAGACATCAATAAAAAATCTGTCTCATTGCTAAAATCAATCTCTTTTATCTTACGAGGTAAAGAGATGATATGCCCATTCTTATTTCTGATCATCGTGATATACAAACAGTAATAAAATCCTGTGACCATGATCCCTGTTCCTATCTCATACTTACCAAGACGCTCACCTAGCTTATTTAAAAACATCTGGTGGATACTTTCTGGAGGATAGACCGTATACGGTGTTGGTTCTCCTTCATAAAAAAAATCAAAAAAAAACTTGCGGATATTCTCTTCTTTTCCCACAAGATCCACTGGTTTTAAGCTAAGTGAAAGCTGATATTCTTTTAAAAGCTCTTTGATTTGAGCGACTGATCGTAGCATCGTACTTTCTGAATAATTATAGCGATCAGCTAATTCTCCGACAGATACTAGCTCTCCATAAAAAATGTCACTGATAATTTCAAACCAAATCTCCGATTGTAACAATGCTTCTTTGTCTTCATGATACAGTCGTCGATTTTTTTCTTTAAAAAAATAGCCCGTCGTGTTTGACTCAAAAATCGCACTCTTCTCAAAATAGGTTTTCAGTTCACTGACATCTTTTAGAATCGTGCGTTTAGAAACACCTAGTTGCTGCGACAGGCCAACGATTGTAAATATATTTTGTTGCTCGATTACATTTAAGATACGCATCCACCTCTCCGTAATCGTGTTCGTGATAAACTTTAGCTGTAATTCTCGCATTTTAGCACCCCATTTGTTTTTTATATCTATTCTTAAAAAAAATAGATTGTAAACATGTATAACAAAAATGATGGAGAAATACTAATAATAAATAAGTGAAAAATTGAAAAAATAACTGGATTAAATTTAAAAGCAAAAGCTATTTATAACTTTCGTACTCTTATTCCTATTTTTTAATAAACTACTGCATATCCATAACAAAAAACTTAGACCAACAGACTGGATTTATGACCTTTCGCTCAGTGGTTATCAACTTTTTATTTTTTAAGAACACGCTTTATTCATTAATTTTTAGTGTGCTTTCTTTTCTTATAGATGATTCTCTAACTTTTACAATCCCACACACAAAAAATTCCAATCACTTCAAACACTATGAATATTGGGGGAGTTTCCACCTATTTTATGCCTTCAAGATCCTTTATACAAAAAAAACGATCAACAAATAATTTAAACTCTGTTTAAAATAACAGAAAAATTATTTGTTGATCATTTAATTAATTTTCTTAAAAATCAAACTGATTTTATTGATTTTATTTTGTGAAGGCAAAAAGAGTATATTCCCTATTGGTCAGGTACACTGCTCAATTCCCAGACAAGTTTTGTCGAATAACTTGTCGTTTCTGGATTCACACCTGCCGGCACATGTAAACCTACGCTTTCTCCCATAGTCTCCAAATCACCAAAGCGATAGATCCATGTTCCAGTACCGGTTCCGCCTGCTGCTTTCAGTAGCACACTCCTTGTATTCGTAATGAGTTCCTGACGCTCATTTTGCTGGATTGTTGGAGCGATACCTCCTTGTGCTGTCGCAAGTGCTTGATTGTCCAAATTGATCGTAGCTCCTATCAATTCATTACCGGTTGGATTGACAAATTGCCCACTCTGAGTAACGGCTAGTTGCCAACCATTTCGTAAATGTTCTGGGCGACGGTCGCTTATTTGAACATAGTTTGGGCGCTCTTCTTCCGTTGCTTCCACCCCTTGGTCGTTTAAGAGACGCTGAGGTTTCGCATAGTACAAACGATCTTGCGTTGATATAAATTGTTGACCAAAATCAAAGCTGGAAACAAAATCAATACTCAAAGCACCTTGTTCTTCTGGCAATTCTGGCGGGTTCTCTGGATGAACTTCCTGATCTGGATTGATCGGATCAACTGGATGAACAGGATCATAGGAATCAATTTCTTCTTCGTAAACATAAGTAACTGTTTGTTCTGTTTTCATAAACACACCAGAAGTATTGTGTGGTACTTCATTCAATACCCATCCTGCTATTTCCTTTGGTTGTGTCACATAACTTTCACCAATCGGACCAGTGAGCGTTTCTGTTTCGGCTAATTCGTTGTGGTACACATCTACATGTCTGACTGTTACTGTTCCTTCTATGACAGGAGGTGGAACCCAGCCTGAACCAGATCCGTTAAAAACTAACCCTGTATATTCGGAATTATGAAATGTTTGTAAATATCGTTCCGTGAAATCATCGGGATCTGCTTGACCACGGATGACCTGTTCACCATCAACACCGCCAAGCTCTACATCAACTTGATGCCACGAATTAATCGCATTCGTTCTATAGTTAGTCATGGAAAAACGATTCGCTTTTATCAAGATTCGGCTAGTAGCAGCTAATTGTACCGGTTTGATATTCCTTGAAACAATCTCTCCCTGAATAGCGTTACTGTAACCAATATCCAATACGCCACCTGCGCGAATGGAAATGGCAGGCACATTTGCGAATCTAGTATTCGTTACACTAGTAGAACCGACCAACCTAACATTTTTTCCAGAAATCATAGGCTGTGTTCCACTAAAAGCATCAACAATACACATTTGAATGATCACTAATCCATCTCCGGTGTGGCTAATAATTGGATTGCTACGACTACTCGCTAAACGTTGGACATATAAGCCGGTTACAGTCAACGTCGCATTTCCACTCATCTCCATATTTGTGGAAGAATCCTGAAATCCTAGATGTCCGCCAGTTGCAGGTGCTTTACTAAGATGAATGGATGAATTTCTTGTATTCAAAGAATCTCCTAAAATCGAGCTAGAAAAAATGATATTTCCCGATTGATAGATCTCTGTCGTCCTAAAATTATTCCATGCACTCCTAAACTGACTCCAATTTCTTACATTACTAGTTGAGCGATTTTGTGGATCTCTTGTTTCTTCCAGTATTCGTTGCTCTTCCTCACTTATAAGTGATTCAGGAATCGTATGGTATGCTTCTTGAACGCTGATTGGTTGGATAATGTTTTCTTCTTTATGTGCTATTTTTTCGATCGTTGATTCTTGCGTTTCCGATTCGTTCTCAGGTACAGTATCTTCTTCATTTACTACATCTACAGTTGATTCAGCAATTTCTATGTGTGATTCTTCAACGACAACATAAAAATGATCCGCATCATAATCTAAGGTGATAAAGTACGCACCGGCAGTTACAAAAGCAACTTGCAACGTGAAAGTTGTTTGTTCCTGCGCTGTATGCACATGCCAATAGTCACCGTGAGAATGTACCAATCTTATGCCTTCTGCCAGTTGGTCTTCTAAAATTTCCCCTTCTGGTGGAAGACGTAGTAAGACATGATCGGCAGGTAATTTACTCGTAAAGGTCAGAAGAAATGCTTGATCCACAGTGGAGGAAAACGTCTGTGCTTCAAAAGAAAATTGTTGAATTTCTGGTATTTCTGGTAGACTTTCGTTCAATTGACTGAGATTACCCAAATAGTCTTTTTCCAATAATCTCTCGTGGGATAATTCTTCAGATGCTTGCTGGACAATGCTTTTTTGTACCGCATAGACTGTCCCAGTAGATGACAGAAGTACTTGAATTAACATGATAGATGTACTCAAAAGAGCGAGTTGTTTTCTTAAATTTAATCCCATTCACCCTTGCTCCTTCTCACGAATCATACAGTCTTGTGATTCGTTCTTTTTTGTTTTAAATATAGCCAAACAGTTAGCACTAGTAATAAAAGAATCACTATGATCCCCCCAATCATCCACCAGTTGATACTCGTATCGATCGTGACATCTGCACGATTCAATGCTTGGGCTTCATCCGCTTCGATAATAAATGTTTCTTCCCATGACCATTCTTCTTTTCCTGCAGTTGCCCTTAGCTTTAAAAGATATTCGCCACTTTGAAATCGATCCCCTTCTAGTGAAATTGGAAAATTAAAATTCGAATTTGGCGCCATTTGCATTTGTTCTTGTTGTGCTTCATAAAGAGGCTCCTCTTCGCCTACTTTATGAACCGTTGCTTCCACTGCTAACTGATTGACAAATGTCGGCATGAAATTTTGCAGATTCGCACTAATGACGTTCCGGTAGTTCAATTGATCTGCAAAGACATCGAGCAATGCCAAATCTGGCTGCACCGAGGAACGATCGTTACTAGCTAAAACGGCTACTACATAGACAAATTCATTTTGGATAGCTACACCTTCTTGTTCGATTGGTGTTTGTTCCTCTTCCGGTGTCACTTCCTCGATTCTTAATCCGCCAGCTAAAAAACCTTCAACCGATTCTGCTGGCATATGTAGTTCTAAAGTGATTGTTTTTGTTTCTTTTCCTGCAAGTATGATCGGCTCAGGTGTCTCGATCAGCGTATCCATTCCATACTTTAAAGAAGAATCCGCTTCATCGGCATTTTTCCCATATTCGACGACCCCCAAGACATTTGTAAATGCCGTATGCGGTGTGATCTGAATAATGGCTTCTTCTTCTCGAATATTTTGTAATTTCAAGCGAAGGGTGTGCGTACTTCCAGGTTGCCCTTGTATGTCAAAATAGTTCAGTTTTCCTTCAACTTGGCTTTCTGGAAACTCCGGTGTCACATAGAAATTCAATTCTCCTTCTTCGGCACCTACGGAGGGCGAAAACCAAAGCAAAGATAAAAGCAACAACAGAGTAATCGACCATTTCTTTTTTGTTTTAGCTAGTATACGAATCGTATTTGGCATTCATTTGCTTCCTTTCTTTCATAAAAGTAGCGCTACAAAACGATGTAACGCTACCTCTCACCTTGCACAATAAATATTGTTGTTCCTTAAACTGTTTCAGTCTCTTCATCTGGTTCATTATCTGGTAATGCAGATAACTCCCAAGTTAATGTTGAACGGTACGTCGCCGCATCTTTCGCTGTTGAACCCGGAACAGATAAGACAATTGACTCATTTCTAACTGCTGCATCACCTTCAGCCTCATGTTGCGCCATCAAATCTTCTTGATTCCCCCAAACCACAGAAGAAGTTCCAGCTCCTTTTGTTTCAGCCGCTTGCATCACTGGCACAGCACCTACTCCTGGAAGTAAAGTTAAGCCATTCGCATGGGCAACTGGTGCATTTGATTGGTTGTTTCCACGATAGTCGATTCTTGGATCGTTCAATGAAATTTGGGCTCCTGTCAATGTTCCGTTTTGAGTTCCTGATGTGAAGTCACTTAAACTAACACTCAAATCCCAGCCAGCATTCGTTCCACGAGTGTCTTGGACTTGTGCAAAACTGACATAAGGTACTTTGTTCTCGTCGCCTTCTGTTCCTTCAAGCTGTTGCATTTCTGCTAACATGCTATATTCACGATCTTGGTTTGAAATCACTTGTGAACCGAAGTTCATTGTTGGTACATAAGCAATCGTCAATGGTCCTTTGTTGTCTCCATCTGGTCCTGGAGCCGGTGGGATTTCTACCCCTGGATTATCTTCCGGTGGAGAAACTTCCGTATCATCTCCTTCGCCGTCTTCGTCAACTGCAGTAAAGCCAATCTCTGCATCTGTGATTGCATTTCGTACTTCTTTGCTTTCAACTTTTTCTTCTTCTGTCTCTTCCGCAAAAATTGTTACGCCTCCAGCTAAAATCGACGTTGTTAATGCTGCAACAGTTGCTAAATGGATAAATTTCATGTGATAATTTCCTACTTTCATTTTCTATTTTTTATTTTTTTGACGTCCGCCAGTATAAGAGAAAGCCTACTATACCTAGACCAAGCCACCGATAAACATCCTTTATCACTGTGTTGGTTTTTGGCAAATTCGTATGGTTATCTACATTCTGATCATTTTCAATATCGATAGGTCTTGCAATGTAATCAGGTGAAGGATCAGGTGCCCCGATTGGCTGATAAATGCCACTAAAACTGACTGAACCTTCCGTTGTTGATTCTTTGACTTCTGAACCATACATAGTATGTGGTGCATGGATAAGTACCACGAACATACTTATAATAAGCAAGTGTGGCTTGATTTTTTTCATATCCCTCCCCCTTAAATTTACTATCAAAAACGATTGATTCCATGAATCGACAAGTTGTAAGAAGATAAGTTGCTATCTCTTTCTTACATGTTATAGATTACCTTGACTAAAAATTAAATAAAAATCGCAATTTTCATAAAAACGTGAAATTTGGAAAAAACACTTACTAAAATAAAAAAAAAGACATTAGCTTTTCGCTATGTCCTAAACTTGAATAAATACTATTAATTTTTTTGATTTATGCACTCATAGACTCTTGCTAAAAAACAACTAGTATATTTCACTCGTCATTCTATCTATAAAGGGGTTTATTTGATCAAGTACTCGTTCCCAATCTTTGCTGTCAGGGATCGGATTCATCAAAATCGGCTCTTTTTTCAATACATAGTCAAATAGATAGGGTCGATAATTGGTAACTACAAGATCAACATGTTCAGACTCTAGTCGCTCTTTTGTCAATCCTTTGAGTGGCATAAATATCACCTGATGCTGATTTCCTAACATTCGTGTTGCTTTTAGACGAATCGACTGGACAACTAAATAATCCCCTTCAATCAAAAATAAAATAGTTCTTACTGGCTGATAATAGTGAATCAGTAAATCAATATAAAGCGTAAAACTGTTGACGATATCCTCAAAATAGGAATCAGCTAATCCTAATCTTTTCTGATTCTTTCTTAAAAACCTGTCATTTTCTAGATAAGTTTCACTATAATTCTTTTTAACCATTTCACGTTCTTCAAACAACTCTTTATTTAGTTCCGGACAAATCGCTTCATTGATTCGCCGAGCGACAAGATAAGCACTCAAAAAAGCTTCTAAAAGTTCACGATTCCAACTATCATATTTATCGGAAGAAAAATAATTCTTTGCGACATTGCTGATTTCAGGCCATTGATTGAAACGCTCATAAAAAAGCTTTTCATGTTGTATCTCATCGATTGGTCGATTACACAAAATATAAAGATGGATCCACGAAACTTCCTCTTTAGGTAAACAAACACCATATTCTTTCTCTATCAGTGGTACCAAAGAGTAAAGCAATTGAAAATCATTTTCTTTTTGATTGATCTCTTTGATCCAATTCGGTAAAGAAATAAAGTGGTTTTGCTGTACTCTGACCATCGTGATATACAAGACATAATAAAAGGCAGTGACCGTCATCCCACTTCCTAATTCAATCTCTTCGAAGTGACTTTTCAGTTCTTGAAGAATCATCTGATGTAAGCCTTCGGGTGGCCGGATAGTATGGGGATTGTGTTCTCCGCCATAATAAAAATCAAAAAAGAATTTTCTAATACTGCCTTCATCCCCAACGATCGTCACAGGATTTAAGTTTAGCGTCAGTCCATAATCATTCAACGAAGATTGAAGTTGAGCCAAAAAACGACGTAAGGTACTTTCTGCATAGTTATAGTCATAGGCTAAGTCACCCACATTTCTCAATTCCCCATAAAAGATATTTCCAATGATCTCAAATAGCACTTCATTTTCTAACAATTGCTCTTTTCTTTCTTTATAAAGCAAGCGATCCACTTCTTCGAAACGGTGGCCATTTCTTCCAGAATGAAACGATGCACTTTTTCCAAAGTGATCTTTTAACGCTTGGATATCTTTGATCAGCGTTCTTTGTGTAATATTTAACTGTTCTGAAAGATGAATAAGGGTAAACGCATGTTCACGTTCAATCAGATTAAGTATTCGTACCCAACGCACGGTCACTGGATTCGTAATGAAGCCTATCTGGAATTCTCTCATAATATGGACTCCTCTTCATTGATATGGATGGCGAAAAAATGTTCACTGTTATTATTTTTATAGCAGAGTTCAGCGAAAAATACTAGTCAAACAACATACGACAAGCAAATCGAGAATGTCGAACCAAAAACAAAACAATTTGACAAGTACAAATTTATACCCGTATGATTGACCTATATCAACGGTTGCCAAACCAATCATAAAGGAGAATTCAAGTGATCAATCAACTTTTAAGAGAGCAACAACACTTTTTTGAAACAGGACAAACAAAATCGATCGACTTTCGTTTGGCACAATTAGCGAAATTGAAACAAGGGATGAGAGAAATCGAGATTGAATTAACACAAGCTTTGTTCAAAGATCTGCGAAAACCAGCACATGAAGCATACGTGACTGAAATTGGGGTCGTCTATCAAAGCATTTCTATGATGATCAAAAAATTGAAGAAATACGCCAAACGTCAACCCGTTCATACACCGATCTATATGTGGGGAAAAAGCTATCTGGATTATGAGCCTTACGGACAAGTTTTGATCATCGCACCTTTCAATTACCCTTTTCATTTAGCTATTGAACCACTGATTGGGGCGATTGCTGCGGGGAATACGGTTATCTTGAAGCCCAGTGAATTAGCGCCTAATGTGTCCAACGTTTTGACAAAGCTGGTCCGTTCGATTTTTCCCAAAGAATACATCACCACTGTTGAAGGTGGTGTGGATGTAACGACTGAATTACTTGCACAAAGATTCGACTATATTTTCTTCACTGGTAGCGTTCCTGTCGGAAAGATCGTGATGCAAGCTGCTGCCAAACACTTGACTCCTGTCACTTTAGAATTAGGCGGAAAAAGTCCCGCAGTCGTGGATGATACCGCAAATCTAAAAGTAGCAGCAAAGCGCATCGTTTGGGGAAAATTGCAGAACAACGGACAAACTTGTATTGCACCAGATTATGTTTTAGTATCCCGCAAGCGAAAAGAAGCATTGATCAAAGAAATGATTATTGCTATCAAAGAATTTTATGGTTCTGATATCAGAAATAACACCGATTATGGTCGGATCATCAATGATCGGCATTTTATGCGACTCAACAAGTTGTTGGAAACGGATCAGTCATTCGTCGTCGCTGGTGGTGAAACGAATCGGGAGGACTTATTCATTGAACCGACTTTGATCGATCTCCCTTCCCATGAAGCAGCAAGTATGCAAGAAGAAATCTTTGGTCCGATTTTACCAATCTTGTCATTCGATACGGTCACTGATGCAATCGCTCAAATCAAATACTATGACAAACCATTGGCATTGTATCTTTTTACAACCTCTACTATGAATAAAGAGAGAATCATGTCTGAGATTTCATCAGGTAATGTCACCGTCAATGATGTCCTCAAGCATGTTGCCAACCATCATTTGCCTTTCGGTGGAGTTGGAGAATCTGGTATTGGTAACTATCATGGCAAGTATAGTTTCTTGACCTTCTCTCATCAAAAAGGAGTGTATGAAAATAGAACGAAATTCAATGTTCCTGGACTATTCCCACCTTATAATGAGCGTACATTGAAATTACTGAAGCGAATACTCAAATAGAAATCCTATAGTTATAGAGCAAACAAAAAGAGCAAGTAATGGCTATCTTCCATTCGCTTGCTCTTTTATGCTGTATTCTTAGGTTTAAAAAAGTGCCTTTTTCATCCGTCCGTTATCTCAACTTCAATAGGATACAACTTCTATAAATAAATCTTCCCCCAGAAGTATTATCTATCCCCTTCGATAAGATGACAGATTCATTGCTACACGTCAAACTAGTTTTATGGTGTTGGTACTACTGCTTGGAATTGTAAAACCATGTCAAATGTCGGTGTGATCACATCTGCAATATTTGAGTTAGGGATCGCTGTTCCTACAAATCCGAACTCTTTAGTAGGTGCTGTTCCACCTTCAGCTACATTCTTCGTTAATGACATGAAGGATGCTGGCGCACTTAGAGCTGATCCACTTGTAACAATTCGTACGTTGTCGGATTGATCTTCTACATCTAACTCTAACACACTTAAGCTAGATAAGTTAGTCGGGTTAGCTAAACTTGTGATATTGATATTTACATCCCAAGCCGAGTTGTTTGTAACACTGTAAACGGGTGATTGGACCTCTGTATGACCAGAAGCACCAGTTGTGAAGAAGACTGCTGATGTTGGTACAGTCACGTTGATCATTTCATCTGGATTTGTCGGTGGGTTTACCCCTGGATCAACGGTATTATCTAAACCAACACGTCCTGTAACTGGAATATTTCCATTTGGTTCTCCGTTAAAAGTTGTCGCAGCGACAGAAGATGCCCCTCCTAATAATGCTCCGATCATTGCTGCAGTTCCTACTAATCTCATTTGCTTTTTCATTCTTTCATCCTCTTTCCTTTGATTTGTTTTCTATCATGCGCCAAAACACATCATGCGCATAATGTAACAGCTTCTTATTCATTGAATTGCTTATTGTAGCTAATCCCGTCTGTTGAATTATTTTTTTATTGCATCACTATCACGCTTCGAAAAAAGTAATAAGATACTTATCAGCATTAAAATAGCACCTACATATTTTATCCAATTAGATAAAATGCTACCTGTTTTTGGTAGATTTACTCCGGCTTTTAAAGGCCGAGACATTCGATTAGGAAATCTTGACGTATCTACAACTAAAATATCCTTTTTATTTCCTTCATTTTCTGGCGTAACAGATTCTGCTGGTGGACTTTGATGACCGATTTTCCCTTCTACTCGTTTAAAAAAGGCTTGGTTTTCAGCACTATAAGTAATTTCTGCTAAGCTACCCCCCACAAATAATACAAACCCTACGACGATTAGAAGCTGTTTCATTATGCGCATGATGATGTTTCCCTCCTTGTTAACCATTCATACAGTTCTCAATTTTGAACAATAATCGAGAGTTCTGCTTCTGTGATTCCTTGTCTCTCATTGGTCTCTGGATCATAAATATTGACGCGAGCAATCGCGACGTATTCCCCTTTTTCAAGTGGCTTATCCAACTTTGCCCCAACTATTTGTTGGTTTGGATGAATCGATCCTGATGAATAAATCACTTCATCACTATCTGCTAGTGTGATATCCACAGCAATTGGATATACATTTGTTCCTGGGTTCACGATTTCGATCGATCCTGTTGCTTCGCCGTTTTCAAAAGTCGCTGTAGGTGCGATTTGCAACGTAAAATAATTGGCATCGGCAATTTCCTGGGCACGCTCTGCTATCTCGATGTCACTTGCGTCTCTTAATCCTGGTAAGAGATCTGCACTTACCATTGGTACTGGTTCCTCTGCTCTAGTTGAAAGGTATAAAAAGACGCCCCCGATGATCAAAAGAAACACCCCCAACACAATCCATTTCTTTTGATTATTTTTCTTTTCCACTGACTCTCCCCCTTCCCTCCGGAAATCATTTGTTTTGTTTTTCATTTCTAAATTACTTTATGGATTAGGAATGAATCGTAAAACCATCGTGAAGGTTGGCTCCACCTGCATGATATCTGCTGGAAGACGATTCGCAGTTCCTGTGAAAGTAAAAGTATTCCATGCTTCTGTACCTACTTCAAACAACCGATTTTCTTGAGCAACTGGTGCCCCTTCACGAATAAATGGGCTGGCTTGTCCCTCTCCAAGCACATTCAACTCATTGACGATCTCCATTTTATTTAAATCGGTTGCTGTGACGACATTGACGTAAATATTGAATGGTGACTCGTTATGGATATCATATTCTGGAGAAATGATTTCCTCGTGATTTGAACTCGCCGTCGTGCTAAATACTGCCGATAACGGGAGTCGCACAGTCATCAATGGTTCTAACTCTTCAAATGCTGCAACGATCCGTGCTTCTTCTATCCCCATCGTAAATATGGTCGTGGCATCATTCACTTGATCGATCGTCCCATCTCCACGTTCGATACGCCAATGAGAAAAACGCCACCCTGCATCCGGTATTGCGCTGATTTCCAATGTTTCACCAATCAAAAGCCTCGTTGGATTCTCAGGAGTAACGTTACCTGCCCCTTCACTCTCAATCGTCAATAAGAATGATCTCGGCTGCCAAACCCACGTATCCGCCATCGTGCGGCCATCATAATTTGCCATCAACGCTGCGCTGGTAAAGATAAATTCACCTTCTGGTTTAGTTGCCGTTCCTTGCCCGATATTCTGCCAGTTTGCATGATGCGTCGCAGTTTCTGATAACCCTGGCAAACTTGCGTTACTGTGAAAAGAGAACGCTTCTCCAAGTGTTAGTTGTTCTAATGCCGTCTGTGAAAACATCCAATGCATAGTCGTCACATTTCCTGTATCAAAACTCGAGAGATCAAGTTCCCTTAAACTTCGATTGTCAAAAAACATATAATCCATACGAGTAACATTTCTTGTATCAAAATGGGTGACATCTACTTCCTTTAATTTCGGCATAAACATGAACAAACCACCCATACTAATGACATTACTCGTGTTAAAATTAGTCACGTCGATTTCTGTCAGTTCGTTCATTCCCAGAAACATGCCGGTCATAGATGTCACGTTGCTCGTATCAAAATTGGTGACATCTAGTTCAACTAGATTTCTCATATAACTAAACATATTATTCATTTCCAACACATTCTGAGTATCAAAGTGGCTGATATCTAGTTCTTGTAAATTTCCCATAAACCCAAACATCCAGGTCATATCCGTTACATTACTCGTGTCAAAACTTGAGAGATCTAATTTCACCAAACTCTCCATTCGATAAAACAGACTGTTCATATTCGTTACATTTCTTGTATCAAAATGACTCACATCTATTTCTCTTAAATTGCGCATCTGGGTAAACATACGTTCCATATTTGTTACTTGACTCGTATCTAAATACTCCATTCCTTCAATTGTTTGGACATTTCGTAAATTCTCAAAAAATCCTTGGTTATGTTCCCCCTGCTCAGCATTCGATAAGACACTATTTCTTGTTCCAATCAAACTTCCCCGTAATTCGATCCTGCCCGTGATGACGATGCTGTTGATCATTTGTTGATTCGCGGACGAATGATTAAAATAATCCTTCGCTTCATAGCGACCACCAACATTATTTTCCTCATCGAAGATGCCAGAACCTAGAGTCAGTGTCCCAGAAGTATCGACTGTCCATGGAATCGTTCCTAGTTGACCAGATTCAACGACTGCAGGATCAAACCCTTCAGTCTCATTAACAAACTCTTCTACATCGCTTTGTTCAATAGTCAACTCAGGCGCTTCTATAAGTTCAGTACTTATCTCCGCTCCCTCATAGGGCCAATCATTTTCAATTTCTTCAAATTGAGAAAACTCTGCTGTTCCGTTTTCTTGCGGAATATCATTAAAATAGAACACATCCTCTTTTAAGACCAATTCCTCATTGCTATGTGCTTCTGGTGATTCCTCCGATTCTACGTGAACCGCGATTACTTGCCCAATTGGCAAAAGCATCATCATCATCACAACATTGAAAATCAAAAGTTGTTTTTTCCACAAACCTTTCTTTCTCATGTAGCCACCCACCCTAACTCTATATAAGTGAAAGAATTTGTCATTAATAGCTTATAGTCTACTCAACAAAACAATATATCTTAATCACGTATCTAACCTCTCAGCTATTAATAAAAAAGCTCTTTCTTTCTCAATAATATATCACCTCATTTATTTTTAATCCATTTATTATTTTTCTCTAATTTAGAAAAAATACTGTACTCATGCATGTTTCCTTGATATAAAAGAATGATTAAGTGAAAATAAAATAACATTTAAAAAATATAATAATATCTCAAACCCTTAATCATAATAAACTAATAACAAAAATTCCATCACACTAAAAAACAAAAAAACACATCTTTATAATCATTGATACAATGTTATGAATAAACTGACATCCACTTCAATCCCCCTAAAAAAAAATTTATTCTGCAAAGCAAACTAAAAAAATTGGTTTTATCATCAATTACTAATAAAACGAATCACTTTTCACCTGTTCTTTTGATTATCGGAAGACAAAAAAAACTGACCTAATTTCTTAGATCAGCAAGTCTATCGATACAGTTGATTATAAATGGTTGGTTTCTTACAATTTTTAAAAAAATCAATGTTTAAATTTTTGAAGTAATGAAAAATAGCAACTCAACCTTTAAGAAATTGATTATTCATTGCCTGTAAACTTAATTGGTCGATAGCTAAGGCTTGTTTCAAATAGGTTTGAATCGACCCATATTCCTGTTCTACCACTTGATAAAAACGGTCCAAGTAACTGCTGTCCACATTCAACGCAACATCTAAAGCAGCTAGATTTCCCTCATTCAAGTGGACTTTTTTTGCTTGCGCCAAAATCAACGCATTTTCTTTTTTACGTAGTTCATTCGTACGTAAATAATCGACATAGATTGCCTTGCGAGGAACGTCTAATGACTCTAATATTAGCAAGGCTGCGATTCCCGTTCGATCTTTCCCAGCAAAACAATGGAATAAAAGACTTTCCTCTTGATCCAAAGTAAGTACTTCTTGGAAGAAACGAGCATACCCTTTCTGCGAAGTCGGATTCAATGCGATATCTTCATATATTTTTGTCATATAGTTCGTGGCTTTTTTAGGTGAGCCGATTTTCACAAAATCTTCCAGCCCAGCGCCTTCGTCTGCCACATCTTTCATGATGTCGATATGGATATATTTCGTCTGTGGAACAGTTTTATCTGGTCGAGCCTGAATTTCATCTTCGCCGCGTAAATCAACGATTTTACTTAAACGATAGGTGGTTTCTAAATGTCTAGCATCTTCTTCTGTCAAACTAGATAGTTCACCTGAACGCAAGAAAACATTTGTTAAAACTTCTTTGCCATTTCTATTTTTGATGCCACCGATATCGCGAAAATTTGTGATTTTTACCATTTCTGCAATGACCTTCCTTTTCCCATATTTTAGGATCGTTTCCACTTAGTTCCTCAGAAGCGGTTGCGTACTGCATCTGAAAGAACCACCAAAGATCCTTGTCAATTTATAGTCAATATACTCGACTGTGATTCCTCGTTTCTCTAATTCTTCACCAATAAAAGTAAATTCTGGATCTGTGATATACGTTGTCTCGTTGATCGGTAGTCCGTTCGTCGCCAATCGAGAGGCTTGTGCTAAAGACACCTCTACCCGATCCCAATGGCTTAACTGTTCTGGGATACCATTGAGGAACGCTTCTTCACACACGATCATCAATCCATCTTTGACAAGGCTTAATGCACAATCTAAATGCAAGATCGTCGGATGAAGTGGCACTTCGATCACTTCATAGCCAAATCGTTTGACTAGATTTCTTAACCATTCAATACCACGAGTATTGGATGCTAACCCTGAGTTACCTGCAAAAATCGTTTTTCCTAATACTAAAACGTCTCCACCTTCTAAGAAAGGCCCTTGTTCTGAATCGATGCCTTGCGAAATATCCGGTTTAGGAATAGAAAAATACAAGCAGTCATTCTCATTTGATTCATTCATGAGTAGCTCACGAATGGGTAGGATCTCATTTCTACGATGTGGAAGTTTCAATGAACCTTCAATCAATAGATCACCGATCGTAAAAAAGGGATCTCGGGTGAAAAAGTTACTGTAGCCATACTCTAGTCCTAGTTCTTTTTCAAAAGAAGTCAACTTTCTTGGTAAAAGGACTTCTACCTCATGTTTTTCTAGTACTTTTTGTAAATTCTTCCGTTCGACTTCCCAAGCTTTTTGTTGTTCTGGGAAAGCTTCACTAAAGTCTTTGCCTATCACTTCAGGCCCACTAAATAATTCATGGTTTTCTTCTGTCAAGAAATCGACACCGGTTAATTCTTTCGTAGGAAAGCCAAATTCAGACTGTGCTAAAACGACTCGTTTTAGCGGTGCAAACTCGCTTTTCACAAAAATATGATCCATCGTTTCTGCTCCTCCTCGATTTGTTCGAAGCTTTACAGGAAATAACATGCGAAACCAACCAAAAATATTAAAACAATCAAAGCAATCATTGGTTCGACCCATGTTTTTTTCGAAGAAAGAAAGACATTTTTCTTATTTTTTACAAATCCCCAACCAAACTCTCTAGGGAGTTGTACTTCTAATATCATCCCACCTGATAAAGGAAAGAGTGCCACTTTATATCTGGATTTTGCAAACAAAAACAATGACATAAAATAAAGACCGAACTGGATGATTTTGATCAATCGAATGATTTGGATATTTTTGATTTTTCTCACTATTTCTCTCCTTCTATCCTAGCGGTTATCGTCTAACAATAACACCCTTTCTCTTTTTCTTAGGATATTTTTTAATTATTTGGTTAAAAGAACGTCCTATTCTGTTACCTCTACTCCCCAACCTCCACTATCTGCCAGAAGCAACTTTTTTTACTATAACATGAGTTGACTTCGTCTAGATCAAACCGATCATAATCGTTGGTTTTGGACTCATAACCTACAAAATCTCTCACTAAATAGCCCACATCCAGTCGATTGGAGGTGGGCTATTTTCTACCGAATTATTTCATTTCTACGCTTTCACCATTTGTCGCAATCACTTTTTGATACCAGTAAAATGATTTTTTAGGCGAGCGAGCCAGCGCTCCGTTGCCCTCGTCATCTCGATCGACATAGATAAAGCCGTATCGTTTACTCATTTCACCAGTTCCTGCACTGATCAAATCAATACAGCCCCAAGAAGTATAACCAATCAAGTCCACGCCATCATCGATTGCTTTCCCCATTTCTTGGATATGTTGAGCGAGATAATCGATCCGGTAGTCATCGTGGATCGAGCCATCTGGTTCAATTTTATCGACAGCCCCGAGTCCATTTTCTACGACCATCACTGGGATTTCATAGCGAGAATAGATTTGATTCAAGGTATATCGCAGCCCGACCGCATCAACTTGCCAGCCCCATTCGCTTGTTTCAAGATACTCATTAGCCACCCCGCCAAATAAATTGCCGCCACTTTTATCTGACCGAGTATTTAAATCATCTGCAATACACGTACTCATGTAATAACTGAACGTATAATAATCGACAACGCCTTCCTTCAAGAGTGCCAAATCCTCTTCTGTGATGTCCACTTCGATTTTTTCTTTTTCAAAGTAGCGTTTCATGTAATAAGGATAGGCTCCTTTGACTTGGACATCGCCACAGAAATAATTTAACCGGTCATTCATTTGTTGCGTCTTCAATACATCTAATGGATGACATGTTTTAGGATACATCGTGATATACGCCAACATACAGCCGATCTGAAAATCAGGATTGATTTTATGTCCAGCAATCACCGTTCGAGCAGAAGCAAGAAAGACATTGTGTAAGGCTTGATATTTTTCTGTTTCCGTATAAGTTCGATTAAATAATCCATTGATTTGTTTGCCATGTTCTAAGACACCAAAATTGATTTCATTGAAGGTCAACCAGTATTTCACTTTGCTTTTGTAGCGTTCAAAAAGTGTCGTTGCGTAACGTTCGTAATACTCGATCGTTCGTTTGTCTAAAAATCCGTCATACGTTTTTCCCAAATGAAACGGTAACTCAAAATGTGAGATCGTCACGATCGGTTCGATCCCATATTTATGTAGCTCATCAAACACTGCATCATAAAATTTCAAGCCTTCTTCATTTGGCTGCTCTTCGTCACCATTAGGAAAAATCCGTGTCCACGCAATCGATAAACGATAGGCTTTAAAGCCCATTTCCGCAAATAATGCGATATCTTCTTTGTAGCGATGATAAAAATCAATCGCTGTATGGCTCGGATAGTAATGATTGGTTTCATCGATCACCAAATCAAAGGTACGTCGTTTCCCCATCTCACGATTGCCTGCACGATTGTGATCGCTGATCGAATCTCCTTTGCCATTGACAGCCCATGCTCCTTCACATTGATTTGCCGCTGTTGCGCCACCCCATAAAAAATTCTTCGGAAAACTCATCAGTCATTGCCCCTTTTCAGTTTGATATGATAGCCTTACTGTTATTTTATTATTGAGTATAAAAAAAGACCCAATCAACCACCCAAAAAGGCCGTTGATCAGGTCTAGCTTAACTGAATAATCACTATCCTATCTAAAAAGATACTATTTTTTGTAAACGTTGTCAAACATTGATTTTATTCGTCTTCCTCAGCCAATACAGCAATCACTTGATTCACATCCAGAATATTCTCTGCACCAGAACGAACATATTCAGGCGGTGTTCCGACCATTTGACTATTGATAAACTCGATGACCATTGGCATATTCATGCCTGCATATAATTCGATTGCTTCGCCTTCCATGATCAATTGGACAATACTATTGGCTGGCGTCCCGCCCATCAAATCACAAAAGACAACATAGTCTTCCAATGAAGAAACCACCGCAAGAAATTTTTCTTTGAAATCCTCTGTTCCTTCTTCTGGCAATAAAGGTACTGTATGAATATGAGCTTGCGGTCCCATGATCATTTCGGTACTTGCCTTTAATCCTTCACAAAGTTGTCCGTGACTGACAAGAACTAACTGTTTGCTCATTTTCAACACTCTCCTATTTTGAGATCACACCTAAAGCGGATAAAACGACACAGATGATCAAGACGATAAAAATCGCTCTTGTGGATGTCATATTCTTTTTGCCTAATAACCAATAGACACCGCCAACGATCGCGGCTGGTAATAATTTAGGTAGAATCATGTCAATATTATTTTGCATGTTCATCGTCACATCACCAATGCTCGGCGCCCAGGAAACTTTCACATTCACCATTGTAGCAACTAATGCACCGACCATAAACACCCCTAACAAGGTTGCGGCATCTGTGAGGGCTGTTAATCGTGATTGCATCGTGGTCACTAAAGAAATCCCTTCTTTGTAAGCAAATTGCAATTGTTTCCATCGAAAGACCATGACTGCGATTTGGGCAACGATCCAGATAAAAATACCCGCGGGGTTCCCATTGATCGCCATATTGGCTGCTAGTGCCCCAAAAATGGTCGGAATCAATGCGGCGAAAATGGAATCGCCAATCGCGGCGAAAGGTCCCATCAATCCAGCCTTCATCCCAGAAACAGTTTCTTTTGAGGCAATACCTTCTTTTTCTTCGATCGCTAAATCGATTCCAGTAATGATCGTATTGAAAAAGTTTGAGGTATTGAAAAACTGTGTATGAGTCTTCATGATTTCTTTTAATTCTGGCGTATCATCCCCATAGATTTTTCGGAGTTGTGGCAAAATCGTATAGAGATAACCTGAACCTTGCATCCGCTCATAATTCCAGCCTAATTGAAAGGTCAACAAGCTCCTGCGGTTGATTTGTGTAAAGTCTTCTTTCGTTAACTTATAATTAGATTTCGTCATCTTCGATTTCTCCTTCCTCAGAGGTTGTATGAGAACTAGCGACTTGCTGGTTCTCCGTTCGTTGATTGTTTTTATAGCTGATCGCTGCTAAAGAGAAACCGATCATTGCTACTGCCAACATCGGTAGTGAATTGAAGGCTGCCGGTAAATCTTTGACGACACTTGCGACACTCGTGCCAAGCAACTGGACATTTGAGAACAACGTTGCTAATAAGGCAGTGATCGTAAAACCTAAAATCAGATAAGGAAAATGTTTCTTGACTGGTAAATAGCGTAGTAAAATAGCAAAACCAACTGCTGGTAAAACGGCTCCTGCGACAGATAAGCCATCTCCTAACCATTTCAAATCGCCATTTAGCACAGCAACGACGTTTTCAACGAGTCCGCCACCAAATGCTAAGGCTAAAAAGACGGGGATCAAACGTGACAAGGACCAAGGAAGAGCACCTAATAAATAATTGCGTTCAATTGCTTTATAATTCATTGTTTCGACATGTTGGTCGATACGATGAGCGAAGTACGTATTCGCAAATCGAGCTAAAATATCCAATTGGATCATTAAACTAGCGACAGGAACTGCAATAGCCGCAATTGCCTGTTCTGGATTCATCCCTAATGAGATAGAAAAAGCAGTTGCTAGTATCGTTCCGGAGTTTGCATCGATCCTTGAAGCACCGCCAAATGTCCCAACACCTAGAACGGTCAATTGCATACTACCACCGATGATCAATCCAGCTTGTAAATCCCCCATGACTAATCCGGTGAACAAACCGGCAAAAACGGGGGCACTCATTGAGGAATAAATTTGTAGTTCATCTAAAATCTGATAACCTGCATATAAAGATAATAATAAGATTTGCCACCATTGAATGGACATCTACTTAACCCCCTTATTTATTCAAAAGACTCATAAAATCTTCTGACTTATCACTTGGTACCATTTGTGCGGTCAAATGGACCCCACGCGCATGTAACTGTTTGAAATCCTCAATATCCTTTTCCACCACATTGATCGATTTGGTGATTGATCTGGTTTCATTTGTCTGAGACATATTCCCTACATTGACTTCCTTGATCGGCACGCCTCGTTCAACAAGTTTCAATAATCGATCAGGTTTTTTTGCGACGATCAGTAAGCGTTGGGAGTCATATTTCCCAGCGAGAATATTCTCTGCGGCTTTTTCAATCGGTAAGACACTTAACTTTACTCCTGCTGGTGTGGCTAATTTCAAGCCACTTTTTTCTACTGTATTCATTGCGACCTCATCATCTACAACTAATATCCGAGTAATCGACAACTTCGTTACCCAAAGATTCGCGACTTGTCCATGGATCAAACGTCCATCGATTCTTACACCAATAATTGCCATTGTTCATTCTCCTTTACAAATAAATTGTTCATTCTCAAACTAAAGGTAACGCTTACATTATTCGCCTGTTTTTTGATACCAAGGTGTCGCTGTCTGATTGATTACTTGATTCAAGTTCTCAATATTCTGTCTACCTTGTGTCCGTAACCATTTGACGGCTCCTTCTTTCCCAGCATCTACATAAGCTTTGACGCCATCTTTCCAAGTCGCTCTTCCGCACAAGACACCATTGAAAGTGGAACCTGACTCATGAGCAAAGACTAACGTTTGTTGGAATAGTTCAGAAGATACACCAGCACTCAAGAAAATAAATGGTAAATGCGTCGCCTCGCTTTGCGCCTTGAAAAAGTCAGCTGCTTCTTTTCGACTATAGACGATTTCCTTGTCACCAAAACCTTCGACAAAGTTCATATTGACTGGTACTTCGACTTTCAAAACATCTACTTGGTAACGAGGCTTTGAAAATTCTCTCATCATTTCAACCACTTTATGCGGTTTGACCTTTGCATACTCAGATGAAGCGCTATCATTTATTCCTGCATCATAAGAAAGCAGTTCTAAATAAAACGGTCGATCCTCTCCTGCACATTCACTTCCTAGACGTTCAATAAAGACGTGTTTCAAATGATTGATTTTTGGATCTTCATCAACGTCATAATAAAGTAAAAATTTCACTGCATCTGCTTGTTCTTCTTTTAATCTCAAGGAAGACCAGTCTCCTAATAGATCCGGTAACCGTCCAGGAGTCGATACGTCATATCCCGTTTTTTCATACGCCAAGAGCAAACCAGCGGATTGATCACGTACTTTGGCAGCGGGTAAACCATATTCAGGATCTAATAAAATAGCTGAAGCATAGGGCGTCAACTCACTAGAAACCAACGCTTTGAACTCAATCAATTGTTCATCTGTGGGTGTTTCTCCTAAAGCCGACAGCATTTTCTTCAATGCTCCCCGCTGATCGATTGCTAATGCACTGATGATGCCGTCTTTTGTTGCTAATTGTTCCATCGCTTTTTTCTTATTTGGTGTCATCATTTTTATTGACCTCCTTGTTATTCATGTTGGTACTCATGGATCGTCACACCTTTGACTACTCGATTCACCGTTCCTGTCGGTGAAGGTGTGTCAGGCGTATTACCAACTTTGATCGACATCTGAAGAGCAATGATTTGTGCGGTCAAAATCATCACTACGGATAGATAGGCATCAGGTAATTCTAGCGCGACTGGTTCTAGGAAAAAGTTTGCTCCAGAAAAGTCTCTTTGCGTCGATTGAGCAATGGCTAACACCTTTGCAGCAATCGCATTGCCATTGATTTCTTCCAAAATATCTAAATCATAGTTGCGTGTGTACGCTTGGTTCGTCACAAACCCGATCACTAAAGTTTGCTCATTGACAAAGGATTTTGGTCCATGACGAAAGCCCATCGAAGAATCAAAGATCGTCGCGATTTTTCCAGCAGTCAACTCTAAGATTTTCAACTGTGCTTCCCTTGTGGCACCAGCCAAGCTACCTGAGCCAAGATATGCGACCCGATTGAATGGTACTGCTAACACTTGGATCAGTTCTTGCTCTCTTTTCAGAACATCTTTGCCGATATGACTCAAGGAAGTGACATACTTTTGTTTTGTTTCTTGGCTCGCTTGATCAAACAGCCAAAGGGCACTCAATAACATACAAGTAAAACTACCTGTCATGGCAAAACCAGCATCATTTGCTTTTTTTGGCATCAACAACAAGAAATGTTGCGATTGTTCACGTGCGACTTGTGCTAATTGTCCTTCTTCTGCACACGTAATCGCTAAATGGAACAACGTATCCACGACTTGATCGGCGATTTTGACCGCTGCCAGACTTTCCGGACTATTGCCACTTCTAGCAAACGAAATCAATAACGTGGGTTGATCAGGAAACAAATACTCTCTTGGAGCAGCAACAATATCGGTCGTACCAAAACTATGAAAAGCAAATCGTTTGGTATCTCCATGCTCATTCAAATAAGGAACAAGCGTATCGCCTACATATTGAGAAGAGCCTGCACCGGTAAAGATGACTTGGATTTGTTGCTTGTTTGCCTGTTTTTCAAGTGCATCAAAGAAAAGGGCTAATTCATTTTTCTTCTCTTCTAAGATTTCCACAACCTCTTCCCACAGATCTGGTTGTTGTTTGATTTCTTCTGTAGTGATCCTTGCACCTATTTTTTCTAATTCATCCTTCGACAGTTCAAACATATTATTTTCCTCCTAGATTACTCCGAACATGACGGATCTTATAATGGAATTGGTCTGCTCTTGCGACACTATCTGTGTATTCGATGATCTCGTTTTTGCTATTGAAGGTCGTCCGTTTCAAATGTAAAATTGGTGCCCCATCGCATATATGCAGTAATTCGGCATCATTTGCGTAAACAATGCTGGCATAGAATTCTTCTTCTGCCACTTGGACATGTTGATCAAAATCTTCCAGAAAAACATCATACAAAGGCTTGCTTTCCAAAATCGGCAAATCAAGGCCAAGAAACAGTTTTGCTGGTAAATAAGACCGTTCAACCATCAAAGGGACATCATCCGCTAAACGTAGTCGCTTGATTTTGAAGATTGCTTCTCCTAGATTGAGATTCAATCGTTCAGCCAACTGCTTTGTCGCTGCTTGTTTTTCAAAAGCTAAAATAATCGTTTTCGGTGTACGCCCCAATGCCAACATTTCTTCTGTGAAGCTGTAAGCACCTGCTAAACTCGCTGCTTGATGCGATAAGTCACTGACAAACGTTCCTTTTCCATGTTTTTTATAAATATAGCCAAGTGTTTCTAATTCCTGCAATGCCAATCGAACCGTCGTCCGACTCACACCATAGTACAGACATAACTCCCTCTCAGACAGCAATTTATCGTGAGGGATCATTTCTGCCTCAATTCGTTTCTTTAGTACATCAACTAGTTGATAATATAACGGTTTCCCTTTACGAGAATTTTCCATTTCTTTACCCCTTCCAACTGGTTATAACCACAAGACAATCGTAAAGTAATAATAACTACCTGTCAACATAAAAATTACTTAAAAACCGCTATATAACAACGTTTTCATTAACTATATATAAAAACATTTTAAATACCTCGAAAATACCACTTAAAATAAAAAAACAGCATAAACCTCATAAAAAGCAGCATAAGGCTTAGCCTTAAAAAGCTTGTTTATCCTAGAAAATTTATAAAATAATGAACAAATCCAACGGTTCTTTTTCTTGCATTCCGCTAAATTCCAATGAAAAATAACAAAAAAAAGAAACACTTCATTACCCACGTCTAGGCGCTCAAAGTGTTTCTCTTTTGCTATTTCAAGATGACTAACCAACTAGCGACTAATCTTATTTTGCCAAGAAGAAGCTGTCTTCCTCAATACTCCATTTAATTCCTCAATGTTGTTTCTCCCTTGTTCAGCTAGCCATTTTATTGCCGCCTGTCTTCCTTGATCCACAAAAGGTGCCACACCATCTGCCCATGTAGCTCGCCCACATAAAACGCCATTGAACGAAGAGCCAGCGCTTTTGGCAAAATGCAACGTTTCTTGGAATCCTTCGGCACTGACACCTGCACTCAGAAAAATAAACGGTAAGTCAGTGGCTTGGCTTTGCTCGATAAACAAAGCGGATGCTTCTTGCTTGGAATAAATGATTTCTTTTCCAAAACCTTCAACATAAGTCATATTGACAGGTACTTCTACCTTCAAGACATCTACGTTGAACCTCGGCTCTGAGAAAATCTTCATCATTTCAATGACTTTTTTCGGTTTGATCATGGCATATTCTTTGGAGGTCGTATCTGGGATCGTTGCATCATAAGATAGCAATTCTAAAAAGAAAGGAAGATCTTCCGCCAGACATTCTGAACCGATTCTTTCTACATATGCCTGTTTCCGTTCATTGATTTCTTCGCTTTCGTCTACATCATAGTAAAGCAAGAATTTGCAGCCATCTGCTCCAGCTTCCTTTAGTCTTTTGGCTGACCAAAAAGCTAAGGTATCTGGCAAACGTCCAGGCATCGTTGTATCATATCCTGTTTTCTCATAAGCCAACAATAGTCCAGCTGTCTTGGCGCGTTTTTCGGCAGCGGGCAACCCATATTCTGGATCTAAAAGAATCGAAGAAGCAAAAGGTGTCAATTCTTCGGACACGAGTTCTTTGAAATGGATCAAATCATCCACTTTGACCTCCTCTTGATGTCTCGCCATCATTTTTTTCAATGCGCCTCTTTGGTCAATCGCTAAAGCCCCGATGATCCCGTCTGGATTACTCATGTTTACTAATGCTTGGTATTTCCCCTCTGATACTTTCCTCATTTTTTCAACATCCCTTCTAACTTAGAATCAATCAAGCCAACAATTTCTTCTTGAGTGGAAGCAGTGATAAATGCTTGTTTAAAGCCTTCATCCATCAACATTCGTGCCATTTGTGAAAGAAGCGCCAAATGACTGGTTCCTGCTTCTGCAGCTGGAATAAACAACGCAATCACATACTTGATCGGTTGACCGTCTAAACTATCCCAGTTGACTGCATTCGTTAATTTCAAAATAATGATCGTTGGTTCTTCTATACTTTCACTTTTCGCATGAGGGATCGCAAAGCCATCCATCATACCAGTCGTTCCTTCTGCTTCGCGTTGTTTCAAGCCGATTTCGACCGCCTGTTCATTGGTCGCTTTTCCTACCTCAACGATTTTTGTTGAAAGAAACGCAAACACCGCGTCACGAGTATTCGCCGCCACATTGGTATAAACAAATAAATTTTCCATCAAATGAATCCTCTCCCTTTCACACACTCAGTGACTTTCTTTTTTGTACCAAGCCTAGTAGTACTCCCCCTACAATAGAACCAGCAAGAATCGCAAGAACCCACAGTAAGCCATGCGTCACTACTGGTAAAACGAGAAATCCGCCATGGGGTGCTGGTACTTGCACGCGAAAGAAATAGGTCAATACAGCGGCGATCGACGAACCAAGCATCATGATTGGCAAAACACGAAGCGGATCTTTTGCCGCAAAAGGAATAGCACCTTCCGTAATATGTGTTGAGCCTAGAATGAAATTCACTAGACCAGCATTCTTTTCGTTTGGCTCGAAGTATTTCCCAAAAAGCAAGACCGCAAAGCCAGTAATCAACGGCGGAGCAATACAGGCTGCAGAAACTCCCGCCATAAAGCTAGTATTTCCTTGTGCTAACAGGGCAGTTCCAGTAACGTAGGCTGCTTTATTGATCGGCCCACCCATATCGAATGCGCACATACAACCGACGATCACCCCTAATACTAAAGGACTTGAGTTTTCAAACCCTGCTAGAAAATCCATCATTTCTTCATTGATACTAGCCATCGGTCCTGAAATGACTGTCATGATCAATCCAGTAATCAACACCCCTAGTACGGGATATAAGAAAATTGCTTTTAAACCATCTAGTGTTTTAGGCAAAGGTTGTAACGCTTTTATTAATCCCAACACCACATATCCTGCCAAGAAACCTGAGATAATCCCACCTAAAAAACCTGTACCACCATCTGAGGCAATCAATCCGCCGACAAACCCAACAACCAATCCAGGACGTTTTGCAATTCCTTCAGCAATAAACGCGGAAAGGACCGGCACCATCATACTCATCGCAAAACCACCGATTCGATTCAAACTCGCAGCAAATTCATTGTATTGCGCATTGGCAGGATCGGCAGAATAAATTCCCCATAAAAAAGAAATGGCGATCAAGACTCCCCCACTGACCACAAAAGGCAACATGTGGGAAACACCATTCATCAAGTTCTTATAGATGCTGTGACCAACACTCTGTTGTGCATGTTGTTTTTCCTTATCTCCTTCTGCCATTTCGATTTTTTCAGAAATCACTCCTTCACCGTTCAAAGCCGCAGCAATCAATTGATCGGCTTCTTTGATCCCTTTCGAAACAGAAACATCAATGATCCTTTTCCCGGCAAATCTTTCAGGCTGAACATCTTTATCCGCCGCAATAATCACTGCTTCCGCTTCAATGATTTCTTGATCTGTCAAACGATTTTCTATCCCTACTTGCCCATGGGTCTCCACCTTGATCGAAATGCCTTTTTTCTTTGCTGCCTGTTCCAGTGCTTCTTGTGCCATATACGTGTGGGCAATACCTGTGGGACAACCAGTTGCAGCAATTAATCGATACTTAGCCATTATTTGAATTCCTCCTTATGAATGGTGATTTCTTTTTTCAACTCTGCGACATCTGTAAAATCAGTCAATCCTTTTTGAAACGCAGTCGAGCTACCCGCAGCTAAACTGTCCTTGAAACAATCCGCACTATTTTCTTCTTTGATCAATCCTGCCAGAAAAGTGGCTAGGAGTGTATCCCCGGCACAAGCGGTATTAACGACTTTTCCTTGCGGGGCGTTTCCTGTCAAACAATAATTTTCGTTCACATAGATCCCACCCGCTCCACCTAATGACAGCAATACATTTTGTGCACCTGCGGCTAATAGTTTCTTGCAATAGTTTACATATTCCGTTTCTGCTATTTCTTCATCAAACCATTCTGCCAATTCCTGCTCATTCGGTTTCAGTAAAAATGGTTGATACTTTAGACATCGTTTAACGATTTTAGCACTCGTATCTAAGATCAAGCGCACTTGATTCTCATGACAGATTTTACTGATCATTACTAAGATTTCTTCTGGTACCCCTCTTGGCAGACTCCCAGAAACACAAAGATAATCTCCAGCTGACAAATGACTGATTGTCTCAAGCAATTCTTCCATCGCTAACTGGTCGATTTCTGGTCCACGATTGACCAACTTGTATTCACTTGATTCCTCATTCACTTGTGTAAATACGTTGATGCGAGTCATTCCGGGTATAGAAACAAAATGAGCGTCGATCCCTTCCTTCGTCAAGCATTCCTCAATATAAGCCCCAGTAAATCCTCCGCTAAAGCCCAACGCAGTATTTGGTATCCCGAGTTTTTTTAAAATCAATGAAACATTGACACCTTTCCCATTTGCTTGGATATCATCATCGATTGAGCGGTTCACAACATTCGGTTTGAGTCGTTCCACTTCAATAAACAGATCAATCGCCAGATTCATCGTACATGTATATACGTTAGCCACCTGTATCCCTCCTCACGTTATCTACAGTATGACCTGTTTTTGGATGTACATGTTTTCTAAATAAGCGGAATTTTAGGTAAATGTTTACAAAATAAAACTCATCCGAGTAAGGGTTTACATCAGTGGTAGAATAAAAAGAAAAGGGGGAGGACTAAATGGAACCTAAATTAAGCGAGGCAGAATATTTTTTATGGGAATACATGATGAATCACATCCAAGAAATCCCAAATCTCTCGATTATCAAACTAAGCGAACGAGCCAACGTATCCACTACGACTATTGTTCGTACCATGAAGAAAAAAGGGTACGAAGGTTATACTTCTTTTAAGCACCATTTAAAGGAAAAAAAGAATACCACCATCAATTTTGCTACGGTCGATAAAGTAGATGAAGAAATAAAAACCTCCATTCTAAAAAACGAACAGGAAGTCGTGCGTACCATCAATCTATTGGATACAGGGGTAATCGAAGATGCGATTCAAAAAATCTGGAGTTCACAAAGAATCATTATCTTTGCCAGAGGATTTTCAGAAATGATTGGAGAAGAAATACAAACAAAATTCCAACTACTCGATAAGTATTGTGTCCTTCATACCGATCCAAATATCATCAAAACCGTTAGTCGCAAATTGCACAAAAAAGATGTCGTTCTTTTTATTTCCTTAAACGGTGAAACAGAAGAACTCGTAGCAGCAGCGGAGAATTGCTACCGCGAGGAAATCAGTTCGATCCTGATCACCGCATCACGGGAAAGTCGCTTGAACCGATTAGCAGAATTATCTTTGATCGGCTTCAAATCCGAAATCTCTTTTTTCCCTGAATATGAAGTCCGCTCTCGCCTGCCACTTTCTGTGATTGCGCGGATCTTGCTGGATTCGTATGCGATACGGGTGAAGAAGGGGGATTGAGGAACAAGTATAAGAAGCATCAATCACCGAAAATGTGAAGTTTTTTCGGTGATTGGTGCTTCTTTACGAAAGAGTTCATTCAATTTTATTTACGTTTGATTCATGACGTTCATCTACATTCATGTCTTGTCATAATGCCAAAACAAAACAAATAATCGAAACTACAACTGTCAAAACAAATTCAACCTTCACTTCCGTTCCATATGTTTGATTCGGTAGATAGATGGCTTTTCGTTCCGATTGATAAGGAATTTTAGGGCGGTTGGGTTGAGCAGACTCAATAAGTATTGATAATAAAATCAGTGTGAAGTAAATAGTATTTTGCTGGGCCGCAAAATAAATACTTGAAGCTAATAAAATTAAACTAGTCCCTTTGAGTATTCTAGCGTAGGTCATTGTTATCTCTCCATTCTATTCTTCTTTTATTTGTAGATTTTCTGTCCTGTTTTCTAACTATTTTCTATTATTTTTATACCTCCATGAGGTTGTGACAGAAGTGTCTAGCTCCGAGAAATAAGCCGAGAAAAACGAAAATTGTTCTTCAAATTTTTGAATTTCTCGGCTTATTTCTGAAGGAGTTACTTCTGGAACACCGTTTATTAAGTTTAAGGTTAGAAACAAAAATGAATTTTATTTTTGTTCCCAATCACTAGATAGGAGGTGAGAACAATTATTTGACTCACTCGGTTCACCTTCTCTAAAATTCTCATACGATCGATACTTTTATGTATTCATTTTTATTACTAACTAAATAGATGTGGTTCAAATTATTCCTGTTACTAAAAATGATACAATTCTAATTCCAAAATGGAGCAAATCATAAGAACTAAAATCGTGGGAATCAGCGCAAACACCACTTCCGTTCTAGATGTTTGATTCGGTAGATAGATTGAATTTTTTCCCGATTTGTAAGGAGTTTTAGGTTGCTCGGATTGGGTATATTCAATAAATAGTGATAGCATAATCAGTATGGTATAGATCGTATTTTTCATTGCAGCAAAATAGATGCTTAGCGCCAATAAAACCAGTTGGATTATTTTGAATATTCGAATGTAGGTCATCTTTCATCTCTCCATTCTATGTATAAATAGTAACCGATCCCTCTCTACAAATATATATACGTAAAGCACTAAAATATTACTTTAACAAATTAAAATAACTTCCATCTTAATCATATCAAAAAATATCAAAAAAAATTATTACATTCCTAAAAAGCTGTTTTAACAGCATAATCGTCAACATTTCCCTTCAACCCAAACAACTCTTACGAATAAATAAAAAAACGGAACAACAGGCTGAATGTTTCCATCCACCTGTTATTCCGTATTTACTATTACTTAAATTTAGTTTTTACTCCACAAATGGCTCTTCACCTAGTGCTTGTTGTGCCGCTAAGTTTAGTAAGCTCCATTGACGGTCGTGTCCTGGTTGGAAGAAGAAATCTGCTTCTGCCAAGTCTTCGATCGTTAATTTTTGTTGGATTGCTAGTGCTAAGACATTGCCTTGTGCAGTGATGTCCTTCGTTGATAAAACAGCGCCACCTAGCAATTGGTGCGTAAATGGATCATAGGCTAATTGTACAGCTGCTTTTCCGTTCCCAAATTCTTCTGGTACGAATTTTGGACGGATCGTATCTTCATAGAAGGCTGTTTTGATGGCTACGCCAGCGCGATCAGCTGTGAAGCTGTTCAAGCCACTTGCAGCAAAATGATAGTCAAACACACGTAACGCAGATGAGCCGACTAAGCCACCAAATGGTTTGCTTGGTGTTTGTTCAAATAAGTGTTGAACGACATAGCGTGCTTCTCGACGTGCAACTGTTGCTAATGCGATCGGCACTTTTTTGCCTGCTGGGATCGAATAAGCAAGTGTTGCATCTCCTACTGCATAAACATCAGGTAAGTTTGTTTGTAGGTATTCATCTGTGATGATCCAGCCACGTTCATCTAAATCAACGATGCCTTTCAACCATTCGGTATTCGGTTTGACACCGGCAGCTTGGATGATCAAATCTGTTTCGATCGTGCCACTGTCTGTTTCGATGGCTGCGACTTTACCGTCACCTGTGAAGGCTTTGATATTCACGCCAGTTTTGATGTTCATGCCTTTTTCTTTTAAGTGCGCTTCTAAGATATCTGTCATTTCCTTATCTAAGTAAGTACCTAAAGGACGATCGATCATATCTAATAACGTTACTTCTTTCCCTGCATTCAAGAAAACTTCTGCTGCTTCGATCCCGATGTAACCTGAACCGATCACAGCTACTTTTTTCACTGCTGGGTCTGTCATGCGTTCTTTGATTTTCGTTGCCCAATTATAGCCACGCATCAAATATACATTTTCTAAGTCTGTTCCTGGAACAGGTAGTGAGTTTGGTTTGACACCTGAACTCAAGATCAATTTATCGTAAGCATACTCTTCCGTATGTCCATCTTCTTTACGTGTAACTGTTACTGTTTTTTTATCTGCATTGATTGTCTTAACTTCGTGGTTATTTAAAATCCCCACATTTGGTTGTGGAAAGTTTTCCGGTCTGAAATTACGGACATCATTCACACTAGTGACTTGATCCTCTAAATATAATTCCATGCCGCATGACATAAATGAAACATAGTCGCCTGCTTCAAACAAGGTGATATCCACATTTTCTCCGTATCTAGATAGTAATTCTAAAATGGATTGATGCCCTCCATGTGATGCACCGACAATAATTACTTTCGTTTTTTCCATTGACAAAACCCTCCTCATAACAATTGTTTAGAATCATTCTAAACAATTTCACGATATCATTCTAAGAATGATAATGCAAATGAAAAGGCTTGCCTAAAAATTTTATTCGTTATTTTAATATTATTGTTTTAATTGTGCTAAAAATGTGCCGATACGTTTACACGCTTCTTGTAGGTCATCCATCCCACTTGCATAAGAGATTCGGATAAATCCTTCACCTTCCGGTCCAAAAGCTGAGCCAGGGATACAGGCAACCTTACCTTGTTCTGCGAGTGCTAAACAAAAGTCCCACGAATTCATCTGGATGGTTTCTGGTAAGCGACAGAACAAATAAAACGCACCATCAGGTTGAGAGATTTGAAAGCCTAATTCCGTAAGTTGCGGCAATAGATAATCTCGGCGTTCGACGTAGCGGGCCTTCATTTTTTCCCCTTCGTCCATACTCGTTGTCAAGGCTTCGACCGCAGCTTTTTGAGAAATCGTTGTGGCAGAAGTAACTAAATATTGGTGGACCTTGATCAATTCATCGATCACTGGTTTTTGAGCAAAGAGAAACCCAATGCGCCAACCAGTCATGGCATGAGATTTAGAGAGTCCATTCACGACGATCGTTTGTTCAGGCAAGTACGTAGCCATCGAGACATGATCTCCCACGTAGTTCAACTCCGAGTAAACTTCGTCACTGATGACAAAGACTGGGTGCTGGCTTAAAACTTCTGCAAGTTTGCTCATTTGCTCCGCAGATAACAATGTTCCCGTTGGATTACTTGGGTAATTCAAAATCACTGCTTTGATTTCGTCTCCGTATTTGGCAAACGCCTCTTCTAGTTGTTCTGGCTGACAAATAAAGCCAGTGTCTGATGTATCGATCGTGATCAATTCGGCGCCTGCTAGATCAACAATTGGTTGATAGCCGGGATATGCAGGTGCTGGGATCAATACTTTATCCCCTTCTTCTAAGACCGCTAATAAAGCTGTCGCGATCGCTTCTGTGGCACCGATCGTTGTTAGTACTTCCGTTTGCGGATCATAAGAAAGACCGTAACGTTCTTTTTGGAAGAAACAAGCTGCTTCACATAATTCTGGTAAACCTCTCATCCCGGTATAATGAGAATAGTTTTCTTTGATGGCTGTGATCCCTGTTTCTTTGACTGCTTCAGGTGTTGAAAAATCTGGCTCACCTAATGTCAATTTGATGATGCCCGGAATGCTTGAGATTTGCTGATCGAACATACGGATCTGCGAGACTTCGATTTTAGCCAGCCTTGGATTAAAACGATGGTGTAGATTCATAGACTTCTCCCCTTTTGGTTACTATCCTTATTTTTTCAGAAAAGTTCCTCGGTGTAAAGGATTGTTTGGTACCATTCCAATCCTTTTTCTAAAACAGCCATGTCGAAATCAAAGGTGGCATCATGCAGGGCTGGTGTATCACCTACACCTAAGAAGAAAAAGACACAAGGATAGTGTTCCGTATAAACACCAAAATCTTCTGCTTGTAAGACAGGCTCAGCCAACTCATGTAATAACTCTGAGTGGGCAAGTGCTGCATACAACTGTTCATCGTTACGTACAGCAGGATACCCATCGTTATAACGAAATGAGATTTTCGCTGGGGAAGTTTGTTGGAATTCTTTTGCTAGTCGTGCTAGTTGCATCTTTAAGTCCGTTTGGGTCTTACGACTGTATGAACGAATGCTGCCTGAGATCACGACTTCATTGGCTAAGACATTGCGGATCGTCCCACCTGTAATCTGACCAAATTTCAAGAGATGTTCAAGGTTTTCTGGCAGAGATTCATCAAAGTCATAGACTTGTTTCATAAAACGCACAGCTGCTTCTAGACTGTCGATGCCTTGACTGCTTGAGGCGATATGCGCAGATCTGCCTTGGACGATGATATCTGTTTCACTACTTTGCGCCATCAACGCACCTGGTCGTGAAAATACTTTTCCTTCTGGCAAGCCTGGCCATAAATGAAAACCAAAGATTGCCTGTACCTTGTAATGTTCCAACCACCCAGAACGGATCACACTATCTGCCCCGCCAGCAATTTCTTCTGAGGGTTGAAAAATCAAGACGATATTGTGCCGCATCTCTTGACGGTGCGTAGCAATATAATCGGTCAATCCTAAGAGCATTGCCATATGACCATCATGTCCGCAGGCGTGCATGAATCCTGGGTGTGTAGACGCAAAAGGTAACCCTGTGGCTTCAGTGATGGGCAACGCGTCGATATCTGTCCGAAAAGCAATCGTTGTGTCTTGTTGCTGATCAAAATAAACCAACAAGCCTGTCTCATCGATTTCATGGATCACGCCACCACAGTTTTTGATTTGTTCGTAAAGGTATTCTTTCGTTTTAAATTCATGAAAGCCAAGTTCAGGAATTTGATGTAACGCCATTCGGTGTGTTGCCAACATGTCGCCTCACCATCCCTTCATAGATTCCTTTTACCACGGTTTCATATTGTGTATTGGGTACGCCGATGATCAAATTCAACTCTTGCGCACCTTGCGATAAAATCGAGGTCCTGATTTCTAACTCATTCAAAATCGATAATACTTTTCCAGAAAGTCCAATTGGTTCCTTATGTGGGCCACCTACAACAGAAATCAAAGCCAAGTCTTCGATGATCTCGATTTCCTCTACGCCTAATTCCTCACGTAATTCTTTCGTGATCAAAAACAATTTATCCATGATCAATTCCGCCGAAACGACGACACCGATATTATCGATGCCAGAGGGGATATGCTCGATCGAGATGCCATGTTTTGCAAAAATACTCATGGCTTTCCAAATAAAACCGATCTCGTCTGACATATGTCGTTTGAACAAGGTGATTGAAAGAAAGTCTTTTCTTCCTGCAATCCCCGTCAATCCATTTTCTTTTTCGACTTCATGATTTGAGATTTTTGTTCCATGATCATTCGGTCGATTCGTATTTTTGATTTGGATCGGGATATCAGCTTCTTGTACAGGAAAAATCGCGGATTCATGCAAGACATTGGCACCCATATAAGCCATTTCTCGTAATTCACGGAAAGAGATCTCTTCAATGACTTTCGGTGAGTCAATGATTCTTGGGTCTGCCATCATGATGCCTGAAACATCCGTCCAATTTTCATAAAGATCTGCCTGTAAGGCACTTGCTAAAACGGAGCCGGTAATATCACTGCCCCCACGACCAAGTAATTTTTCTTTTCCTGCTGGGTTGGCACCATAAAATCCTGGGACGATCAACTTTTGGTGTTTCTGGTACATCTCGCGTACTGCTTGCTCTGTACGCGGAAAGTCGATGCCTCCTTCATAATCAAAGTAGATCAGCTCACTTGCGTCTGCAAAGGTATACCCTAAATATTCCGCCATCAATTGCGCAGTCAGATACTCCCCACGACTGACTAAATAATCGATCGTCACTTTTTCCTGTTTTAGATGTGTTTCGATCGTGGTTAATTCTTTTTCAATCGGAAAGTCGAGTGACAGAAGATCCCTAACTTGAATAAAACGTTGTGTGATCCGTTCCCATAGTGGCGTCCAATCAACCTTATGTTGAAGATACGCATGGATCAAATAGAGTAAATCGGTCACTTTATCGTCTTCATCGGTTCTTTTTCCTAAAGCGGAAACGACAACGACTTCTCGATTAGGATCAGCTAACACGATCTCACGGACTTTACGGAACTGTTCTTCATGAGACATCGAGCTTCCACCAAATTTTGCGACTTTCATGAAAGGACCTCCTCTTGTAGAAGCGCCAAAGCAATTTGCACCGCGTTAGCCGCAGCGCCTTTGCGAATATTGTCAGCCACGGTGTAAAAGAGTAAGCCATTTTCAACAGAGAGGTCGCGACGAATACGCCCAACGTATACTTGGTCTGTGCCTCTTGCTAATGTACTTGTGGGATATTGGTGTTCTGCTAAGTTATCGACAACCAAAATCCCTGGAAACTGACTGAAGCAAGCACGGATTTGTTCCAATGAAAATTCCTTTTCTAACTCAACAGCAATCGAGACACCATGGCCATTTTCAATCGGTACACGGACACAAGTCGCAGATACAGGCAAATCTGGTTGATGCAAGATTTTTTTCGTTTCATTGATCATTTTTTGTTCTTCTTTGGTATACCCATTTTCCATTGGGCGATCGATTTCTGGAATGACCGTTTGACTGATGTCATGGGGATAAAAAGTTGCTGGTTCACCATTTTTTGTCGCCTGTAGATCAGCGATTCCCTGTTGCCCTGAACCTGAAACAGCTTGATACGTCGTGTAATTGACACGTGTCACACCAAAGGTATTCTGTAGTGCTTTCAGTGGTAACACGGACTGGATCGTCGAACAATTTGGGTTGGCAATCAATGGATCTAACGTATGATCCTCTAGATTTACTTCAGGGACGATCAACGGGATCGTAGGATCTTCTCGCCACGCTGAAGAATTATCGATGACTACTAAGCCGGCTTGACGTGCAATTGGGCCAAATGTTTGAGACACGGATGCTCCAGCTGAAAAAAGCGCCAAATCATACCCAGAAAAAGAAGTCTCAGTCAGTTCTTCGACAACATACTCTTTTCCCTTAAACACAGACAGACTCCCCGCAGAGCGTTTGGATGCTAAAAGCTTGAGTTTTCCTACTGGAAAATCGTACTCCTCTAATACTCTTAACATAGTTTGACCGACTAATCCCGTCGCTCCGACAATACAGGTATCTATTTCGCGCATGTTTTTCATCCTTTCTTTGTCTACAATTCTCTTAGTGCTGCAATCAATGCGGTATTTTCTTTGGTTTGATCATCTTTTATTTTTAATACACGTGCCGGTGTACCACCAACGACCGTCTCAGGGGCAACGTCTTCTAAAACGACTGCACCTGCTGCGACGACTGCATTCTTTCCAACACGAACGCCTTCGACGATCACTGCATTCGCACCAACTAATACACCATCTTCGATCACTACTGGTTGAGCGGAAGCTGGCTCGATGACTCCAGCTAACACAGCTCCAGCACCGATATGACAATTCTTACCGACAGTCGCACGTCCGCCTAGGATTGCTCCCATATCGATCATGCTATGATCCCCGATCTCAGCACCGATGTTGATCACAGCGCCCATCATGATCACTGCTTGATCGCCGATGGTCACTTGATCACGAATGACAGCGCCTGGTTCGATGCGAGCGTTGATGTCTTTGACATCCAGTAAAGGAACTGCACTGTTTCTAGCAGTTTGTTCTAGTTCGATCGCTAAGATTTTTTCCGCTTCTTTTTCTAGTACCGGCGCGATGTCTTTGTAATCTCCAAAAACGATTGGACTATGCACTTCACCAAATACTTTCGCATTCGGAAACTCGACAGGTTCTGATACATTTAAATAAACTTTGACTGGGGTCTTTTTTTCTGCTGTTTGAATAAAACGAATGATTTCTTGTGCATTCAACTTAGGCTCCTCCTCTAGGTTCAAATAAATCTTCTAATTGATATGAACCGGCTGACTGCTCGGCCAACCAGATACTTGCTTGAACTGCCCCTTCTGCAAAAATTCGATTTGAAAAGGCTTCGTGCTTCACTGAAAGAACTTCATCTTTGGTTGCAAAAAGGACTTCATGTTCTCCTGGAAAAGAGCCTGCACGTAGGCTATGGACACCGATTTGTTGGTCTTCTCGTGATTTGTCCGCCCATTGATAGACAGGCGTCAGCTCTCGAACAGATTGTAGTGTTTCTACTAAGCGCTTGGCTGTGCCAGAAGGTGCGTCTTTTTTTTGGCTGTGGTGTTTTTCGATTAATTCGATCTGCCAGCTGGCTAAGTCTTTAGCTGCTTGTTTGATCAAGCGATTCATCACCATGATCCCTAATGAAAAATTAGCACTGTAGAGTACAGGGATCGTTTGAGCTGCTTGGGCGATTTCAGCAAATTGCTCTTCGGTATAGCCTGTTGTGCCAATCACCAGTGGGACTTGGTGAGCTTTGCTGTATCGCAAGATTTTATCCAAACCAGCTGGATGAGAAAAATCGATCATGACTGCTGGTGTCTGATCAAACGATAATTCCTCCGTTGCTTGTAAGGATTCGGTCAAACTCAATGGCTGATGTTGATATTCTTCGGTAACTTCTGCAATTCGCTTACCCATTTTTCCACTTCCGATGATCCCTATATTCATGTGCTTGCCCCTCCGTTTTCTGTTAACAGTGCGATAAGTTGTTGCTTTTTCTCCTCGCCTAATTCAATCAGTGGTAGTCTTAATGGTCCAGCAGGTAAGCCTAAATGATTCATTGCTGCTTTCACTGGAATTGGATTGGTTTCACTGAATAAGGCATTGATCAACGCTAAATGAGTCAATTGTTTTTCTTTTGCTGAAGGACTGTTTCCGTTTAAGTAATCATGAACTACTTCATGGACTACTTTTGGCTGGATATTTGCCCAAACACTGATCACACCGATACCACCAATACTTAGAATAGGTAAAATCAAATCATCATTGCCACTGTATAGTGCAAATGATTCATCAATCAGTTGCGCCACTTCCATTGTATAGGACATATCACCAGAGGCTTCCTTGATGCCGATGATTCGTGGATGCTTCGCTAGTTCTGTTAATACAGGTAACGAAATCGTCATCCCTGTTCGTGACGGTACGTTATATAAGATGATTGGTAGCGAGGAAGCGTCTGCGATCGCTTTAAAATGAGCCAGTAACCCTACATCACTCGTTTTATTATAGTAAGGGGTGATCACTAATAATTGGTCTGCCCCAAGTTCAGCAAAGCGTTGGACTTTCTTGACCGTTTTCGCCGTTGCATTTGATCCTGCACCAGCAATCACTGGGATACGTCCATTGACTTTTTCAACGGTGAATCGTACGATCTCTTCCTCTTCCTCCTCAGATAGTGTGGGTGATTCCCCAGTTGTTCCAAGGACCAGTAAGCCGTCTGTTTGTTCTTTCAGATGAAACGCAATCAGCTGCTCCAAGCCTAGATAATCCACTGCACCTGTTTCCGTCATTGGTGTCACTAACGCGACAATCGAACCTTTGATCATGCCTCTACCTCCAAATTTTTATGCCATTCATATGTGGCTGGTCCCGCCATCGTGATCGTTTTATCGCCAGAAATCAGTAAATCGCCTTGCTCTAAATGAATCGTCGCTTGTAAGCCGGAAAGGTAGCCTTGATCTCTTGCGACGACATACGCTGCACAACAACCTGTACCACAAGCTAGTGTCCAACCGACCCCACGTTCATACGTGCGGACGATCAATTCTTCTTCATTGACAGATTGGACAAAATTGACGTTTGTTTTTTCTTTGAATAAGGGATGATGGCAGAGTTTTTCTCCAGTCTCTTTGGTTAATTCAGCCAACGCATCTTCAACAAAAACAACTGTATGGATCGTCCCCATGAATAAACTAGTCAGCTCTACCTTTCGCTCATCAATCGTCAGCGTTTGTTTGATGATAGGTGTTGATTGCGCTACGCCTACTTTCTCTGGTCGGTAGTCCGGCGAACCCATGTCGACTGTGCAATAAAAAGGCTTTCGTGAATGGATTGTCACATGGATCATCCCAGCAAGCGTTTTGACCGCAAATTGTGGCGCTTCAAGTAATTGTTGATCGCTGACATAATTGGCAAAACAACGGATACCATTGCCACACATCGGCGCACGGCTACCGTCTTTATTGTAGTAGATCATTTCTAAAGGTTCGGTTTTAACAGCAATCAATCCATCCGTATCGTAAGCCGTGGGTGCACATAAGCTTTGAGCCAAATGACTATAGTCGATCGTTTCATCGTAATCTAAGAGAATAAAATCATTGCCACAACCATTATATTTATAAATCTGCATAGACTTCTCCTCTCAATAGATCCGCATAAGTTTGCCGACGCACGACTTCTCTCGACACGCCATCTTTGACAAAAACAACTGCTGGTCGCAGTGCACGATTGTAATTGCTACTCATCGAATATCCGTAGGCGCCTGTGGCATACACTGCCAGAAGATCACCTGGCTCTGCAGGAGGCAACTGTGTTTCTTGGATCACCACGTCTCCTGATTCACACATTTTTCCGGCAACTGTCACTTTTTCTGTTTTTTCAATGTCTAGTTTATTTGCCAAATCACAGGTATATTCAGCTTGATAAAGTGCCGGTCGAATATTATCTGTCATCCCACCATCCACAAAATAATATTTCTTGTGAGGTGTTTCTTTGATATAGCCGACTGTATAAAGTGTTGTTCCGGCTTCACCAACGATACTTCTCCCAGGTTCAATCAATAAGCGATCGATCGTTAAGTTTCTGTCAGCTAGCGTCTGCTCTGTGTGTGTAACCAGATGTTTGACTGATTCTGCAATTGGTAAAGGTGTGTCCGCTTCGGTATAACGGATACCAAAGCCCCCTCCCAGATTTAAAGAAAGCGGTTGTTGAAAATCTTCAAGGTAGGTAACCAGCTGGTCGATCTCAGCCAGCCAAGCAGTCATATCAAAGATTTGTGAGCCGATGTGGGCATGAAAGCCTTCCAATCTAAGAAATTCACTTTGTTGGATACGTGCAATCGCTTGTTGGCAAACATCGCTATCGTAAAGCATGCCGAATTTTGAATCGATATGTGCGGTGACGATGTATTCATGGGTATGTGCTTCGATCCCTACGTTCAATCGCAACATGATCTGTAGCTTTTTCTGATATTCTCGGCTTAACTCTTCCAAGACTTCGACTTCCATCCCATTATCTGCAACAAAATGGCGTATATCATTTTCAATGGCATATCTTAATTCATCAATCGTTTTGTTGTTGCCATGGAAATAAATATCTTCTAAAGGAAATCCAGCTTGTAACGCGGTATAAATCTCCCCACCACTTACGACATCTAGACCTAACCCTTGTTCAGCAATTAGATGGAGTAATTCTACCGTTTGAAAGGCTTTAGACGCATACAAGATCTTTGTTTGAAAAGAATCAGAATCAAAGTTCAGCTTAAACGACTTTATCGTTTCTTCCATCTTTTTTTCATCATACACATATAGGGGTGTTTGATATTCATTTGCTAATTGACTCACTGGAATTTCGCCGATCGTTAATTCTGTCATTCTCTTTTCCCTCTTTTCAAAAAATTATTTTCTCATCAAATTGAAATATCCTTAGATTATAATTTGAATTTTATTTGAATAATATTAAACAAAATTGTTTGAATTGTCTAGTTTAAATCGCTATTTTCAGCAAAAATGTTTAATTTTTCAATTTTATTGTATACAGAAAACAAAAAATAAAAAACCACTATTTATTTTCACATAATTCTCTTAGAAATAGACAAAAAAACTGACCAATAAATTGGTCAGTTTTTTGAATCATATTTTCCTTAAATCAATTACTTACATAGATTGCTAAAAACATCAACGCTGCACCTAACATGACAAATAGATGCCAAATCACATGGGTGAATCGTCTGCTTTTCATGCTATAAAATAGTGATCCCACAGAATAGGCGATTCCTCCGCCAACTAGCAGTAGCAAGCCAGTCAAATCGATATTCTGATAGAGCTTAGGTAGCACAACGATGATTGCCCACCCCATCACATTGTAAATGATCGTTGAAACTTTTGATACCTTGTTTGTCTTTGTTAAAGTCAAACATTTATAGATGATGCCAATCACTGCTGTCGCCCAAATAACACTTAGCAAAACTAGTCCTGTCGTTCCTTGCACGACTAGCAGACAAAATGGCGTGTAGGTTCCAGCAATCAAAAGGTAGATCGAACAATGATCAAATACCTGAAATACTTTTTTTGCTTTCGTAAAAATCAAACTATGAAATAACGTAGAAGAAAAGAATAGCAGAAAAAGAGAACTACCATAAATCGCAAAAGCGACATAATCTAAGGTTGTATGGGCGCGATCCATCAGCAAATTGAAGCAAAGCAGACTTAACAAAGCTGCAATCCCATGGGTCACCGCATTTAATACTTCATTGACGATTTGGTACTTTCGGCTAAATTCTATCTCCATCTTGATCCACTCCATTTCGTTTGTTCAATTTCATTATACATGAAAGATGTTCTGTTTACAAAAACTTTATCATCTAGTTTCCGAAACTATATTATTTTTTAATAACTTTTGTAAAATATTTTATCATCATGATAAGAAATAGCAACAAAAACACACTGATCAAGCCATTTACGAGTAAAAATGCAGTACGCTTCGCCCGTTTCACTTTTTCTAACGATTCTTTTATTTCTTCTGGTTCAACAGCGACCCTGTGTCCGCGTACTAATAAACGGTGACTGTTGACCATATACGGAGTACAAGTAACCAGTGTGACTAAATCTTGATTTTCTTGGATTTGTAGCGCTTCTGTTTCTGTCGGTGCTACGGTTTTAATCTGATCGACTTGATACGCAAGATACTGTCCATTGATTTCAATATAAAAGTGATCTTCTATTTTTAATTGAGGTAAATCTGTAAACAATTTTGCTTGCGGCAAGCCTCGGTGGCTGGAAAGTACCGCATGTGTCGATTTGCCTCCGATCGGGTATGAGGTGCCCTCGAGCAGACAAGCGCCTTTTTCCAATAGTTTCGTCGTTGTTTGATCAAAAATCGGTAAGCTGACATTGATTTTGGGGATCGTCAAAACACCAACGGTATGTGATTCGATATACGATTTCTGAGATTTTTGATCATTTTTTTTTTCTTGGAAAATGGGTCTGCTTCTGGCATCGCTACGTTTGATGCCAGTTGTTCATTTTTTTTGATCATCCGCTTTTGTAATTCAGCAAGTTCTGTCGCATGTTCAGACTTTGCCTTTTTTTGATAATTTTTGATGATCTGCTGGTCGAGATAATTATTCAACGTATCACTGACAAAAGGATACGCCAAGCTGAGGACACCGATAAAAAATACCGAGAACATGATTAGATCTAACAGACGCCATTTTTTTTGTTTCATTTTATTCTCCTCAGCGAGTCACTTGTTCTTCATTTGATACTATTTAACTTTTGGTCGTTTTAGCCAGTATGCACCCACGATTGTCAGTAAAACCACACCTAAGAAAATGTACAATGAAATGCCTTTGCCACCAGTTGCTGGTAATGTCCCTTTGTGTTTGTTTGGTACTTTCTCTGGTGCAACCAATTCACCTGCAACAGCATAAGATTGCTGATCGACCTTAAACGCAATTCGTTCAGTTAGTTTCACATAATTGTTTGGTGCTTTTGTTTCTTCTAAATAATACGTACCATAAGACAAGCCTGTGATATCCACTAATCCATCACTTGTTGTCGTGAAAATCGTTGCTTCTTCCTGTGAAGTCGTCCACGCTACTGCTTTTGTTACTGGATCAATGATCAAATATTTCGCTGTTGCTTCATCTTGATCACGTACCACAAACGAAGCGTCTGCTAATGGTTTGATATCAGCTACTGTTCCATCTACTTTAATGAATCGTTTCCCACCTGTCAGTACTTCCACAGTTGGTGGTGTTTGATCTGTCATATGTCCAGTATCAACATTTGCTTCGTTGTTATAGCCTTGGGTTGGTTCTGCTAACTGATTCAAATGCATGTAATAAACAAAACTCAACGTACCACCTGGAGTCAATGAAGGAATATAAGTTGGTTCAATCGTTACTGTGAAGCCGTTTGTTTGTTCAGTTACGTGGTAATTTGTTGAATCAATGATCGTTTCACCATCGTAAAGTGCATAACCTGTTTCTCCCGTTGATTGGTTCATGAATGTTAAAGCTGGATCATGTGTATCAATCAATTTGAAGGTGGTATATTTATTGTTTGATCCTTCTTTATCCGCGATCCCAAGAGGAATATTGACGCTGATCTCATAATTGATCGGTTCTCCGATTGCTACGTCTTGCCCATCTAATTGCGGCGTTTCTTTTTCTACTTTCGTCGTATCATTTTTCACTATAAGTTCAACTGGCGTTTGGCTACCAACAACAATTGTGAATGGTGTCTTCGTTTGCTCAGTGATCATCGCTGCATTTTCAGGTGCTTTTACTTCTTCTAACACATATTCGCCAACTTCTAATCCAGTAATGAGCATTTGACCTTTCTCTGCTTCATTTTCAGCAACGTCCTCTTCACCGATTTCATAGCTTTTGCCAGTCACAAAGTGTTTTGCTTTAGATTTATCAGTTGTCCATGTATACATTCCTTGTGCTACACCTTGCAAATATTTGGCAACACCTGCATCTTCTTTCACAATGACAAATTCCGCACCGTTTAGTGCTTCACCTTCTGCTGAACCTACTTTTTTGACCTTCAGCGTTCCTTCATTTTCCACGACATTTTTAGGATATAAATGAACTACGTCTAGTTCTTCTGTCCCATATTGATATGAACCGTCGGATTGTTTGATCAGTTCATATACTGGAAATGCCACAACCATATTTGCAGCAGCTGTTACTCCTGATTTTGCTTCTTCTTCAATCACATAAACTGCATCTTTTCCAGCTTGTTTTTTTGGCAATGCTAAAGAAAGATCCCCCTGAGCGTCTGTGGTACCAGAAAGAAGAGCTGTGCCAGAAGTCTGTGATTGGACGATCGCTTTTGCTTCTTCAATCGTCGCGCCATTTTTTCTTGCTTCAGCAAATGATTCGGTGACATCATACACATGGAACGTCACATCTGCCAACCCTTGATAGTTGTTGAATTCAGTCATTTCTTTCCCTGTATTTTGGATCTCTTGTTGTGGGAAATCTAACATTTTCTTTTTGTGGATCACCAATTGTGCATCCATTCCTTCAGCAAACACTTGTGGATTAGGAAGTAATGCCACCAGTGTAAGTAGTGATGAAATAAGACATAGTAATACTTTTTTGAAATTTTTTCTATTCTTCATTCTTCTTTACTCCTGTTCTTTTGATAAATAATGAAACTACCTATGATCGATATGCCACCAATCATACCAACACTTATTTTTTCGTCAGTTGTTTTTGGAAAAAGAAAACTCGTTTCTTGTTTCTGATTAGTGATTTTCAAAGGTTCACTAGGTTGTCCATTGATGGCATATGACATACTTTTTACGACAAACGAGACAGCATAAGGATTTCTTTTATACCCTTTTGGTGCTTTGATTTCTTCAAGTAAATATTCTCCGTCTGCTAAGCCATTGATGGAAAATAAGCCATTTCGATCAGAAGTCAGCGTTATTGCATCTCTTGCTCGTTTTTTCCAGCAATATTTTCCATCTTTCAAATGCAGGTATTCTTCCTGTTGGTTTTTGATCATAAACATTGCATCTTCTAGCACCTGTTGTTCCTTATCTTTTGTAACTTTTTGAAACCACTTCCCTCCTGTTCGAATACGTGTACTTCGTGACAATGATGCTGTTCCGATATCTAATGTCGCTTGATTGATGATCGATTGATCAGCGATTGCATCTTGTCGTAAACGCATCTGATAGTTGATCCTCACTGTTTTACCTGCCAGATCTTGCAAGTCTTGACCGTTAAACGCAATACTGAATCCTTGACTATGGCTATGAAACGTCAGATTTTCCAAGCGTTTTTCTTCACTATGGACTTTGAGCGATTCAGTTAGCAACTCCAACTCTTTCGTCGCACTGTCAGTGACTACACATGTTTCTTCAGTTGCTATTCCATTTGGAAACTGGATATCCAATTGATAGTAGATCTTTTCACCAATCGAATAAGTGTTTTTTTCCTCTACAAGCTTTTTTTCAAAGACGATCGCAGATGGCTCTTGGTTCATTTTAGGATAGAGATGAATTGCCTTTTGTGGGTGATCATATGAATCATAAAGAGGCAAAACCACGACTACATTTTGTGATCCTACAAACGCATCTGCTATGTGAGTGGTTTCGTTCACTAAATAAACGTTACCTATTTGATTCGTTGACTCACGTAGATCAAAGATTGCTACATCTTCTCCATCATTGTTCGACTTCACCAGTTTTTCCATTAGAAAAGAACCTGCTGAAGTACCTTGTCGCGCAATGATTTGTTGTGTTTCTTCGACAGTAAATCCTTTTTTACGTAATTGATAAAATGATTTTGTCACATCGTAAACCGCAAAACTCGCTTTATGAGATTCCGTTTGTTTATCTGATGAGGGTTGCGTAGTATGGACAATCAACTGGACCATCTCTTGTGTTTGGGCGATACACGTTTTGGCACCACCAACTAACAGAAAAGGCAACAACAGCAAGAACCAATAATACTTGGTCAACTTGAAATGCCTCCTCGTCTCATCCCCCTTAAATAAACGACAAATGAAACAATCGCAAGGATACCTAATAATAGGAAGCCAAGTCGGCCAGATCCTCCGGTTTCAGGCAGTGGGATCAATGCCTGATTGGTGATGACCAAATGGATTTGGTTGTTCGTATGATCAGTTTGTAACTGTATTTCTGATGGTTCACCATCTACAGTTACTTTTCCATCCGTTTGGATAACGATCTGTACGGGTTGCTCTAACCCCAGATAACCTTCTGGTGTTTTGATTTCCTCCAACGTGTACTCACCCGGTTTTAGGTTCTCAAAAACAAATGTATCAGTTGCTTTATCGTCGTTTGGTAATTCAACCTGTCCATCTGAACCGGATAGTCGGAAGACTGCCCCTTTTAACACCTGTCCTGTATCCGTTTGCTTTAGGACTGTTAAATCAAAAGGTTTGATTTGATTCATATGCGTCAATGTCCAAACGGTATCTTCCTCTACATTTTCTCCGTCATAGAGAATCGTACCGTAAGGGTCAACTTTAAATTCATAGTTTCCTGGAATCGTATCGTAACCAAGCGGTCCTGCTGTTTCTACTAAGCGATATTCACCCGCTTTTTGTATCACGAATTCTGCCAATCCTGATGACGCGGTAACTTCCTCTTTCAGTGTATGATAGGTTCCTGTTTCTCCTTTTATTTGTAAAGCAAAAGTTGCTCCTGCCAGATTGATTTTTTGTTTGTCCTTTTCGGTATATTTTCTTATGGCTATCGGAAGGTCTGCAAATGGATTCTCAATCGTCAATTGGATCACTTGATCAGTGACTGTAGCTTGTTGTTTGTCCACTGTTACTTCCCCATTGTCAGAAATAGCAATTTCCCACGCCTGCTTTTCCGATTTTTCATGTCCAGCAGGTGCACTGATTTCTGTCAATGTATAAGATTTTCCTTTTTCAAGGCGTGTGCCTTCTGGCAATGAATAGGTACCATCCTCATGGTCGATCAGCTGAATCTCCTGACCTTCAATCGTTAGTTGAAACACTGCTCCTTTTAGGAGATGGTCAGCTGACGAAGTTTTCTTGGTTATTTTTAAATCTAAAGGAACAAATTGTTTTTTATTTTTCCAAGTCGTTGCGTTGACTTTTTCTGATTGATATCCTGGTACATCTAACTCATTCACCGCTTCATAGTGAAATTCTTGCCCTTGATTGTTGTGTTTTGGCAAGCTGAGGGTTTCACGAGACGCTTCACTGGACGCTAGAAGTTTGGTGATATTGGTTCGCTCCCAAACATTGGTGTTCTCCTCTTCCGGTTTACTTAATTGTACATAGCCACTTTCCCAACTAGATGTTTCGGTGATTCCTGTTCGCTTGATTTCGTAAATCACTTTCTCTGGTCGAGTCGTCGTATCTTGATCAAATTCTTCCCATTCTTTGAAAAAATCAAGAGATACACCTGGTGCTTTGGCTGACGGCACACCGAATTTAGCAAGAACATCTGGGTTGCTCGTTGGTTGGAAGATTGTTTGCCCATTCATTTGATACCAAGTATCAGTCTCGAACATTTTGCTTTCTGTTTGGAGTCTCACTTGATAATGTAGTTGGATTTCTTGCCCTTTTTCTAAATAGATTTTATCGACGTTGATCGTTTGCCCATCAATAGAGAGAAGTGGCTCAATCGATAGAGGGGTTGTCCCTACACTTGTAACAGAAGCGCTGTCTGGTTGATAAACAAATGGATCAATGATTGGATCAGTGATTTTTCCATCAACGACTGTTCCAGAAAGCTGCACAGCTTTTTTGGCTAGATAATCAGCAATATCTGTAGACTCATTGGCAGATTCATAATATGCCGTGCCGTCTTCGCCAGTGGAAACCATCTTACGCATTCGACGTTCTACTTCCTCTTTCGTGATGCCTTCAGTTTCATCTCCTTGCAACTGTATACCCAAGCCATGGATCTCGATTCCTCGTTGTTTCAATGCCATTGCTTCACCAATCGTTGCTGTAAACGTTGAATTGATCCAACGCCATTGTGAATATTGGTCTCTAACAGGTACAAGATAAGGCGGGGAAATTTTTGAAGTATATTCGGGATGATCGACTTGATTGCTAAAAGTCGCGCCATAATAACTAACGTCCTCTTCAGTCACCACACTTGATACGTGATAGGAGCATGTCGGAACACCATCAGTCAAAAGAACGATCACCTTTTTGTGACCATTTTGTTCAGACAACATCTCGCCTGCCTGACGTAAACCATTTTGAGTAAACGTACCACCACTTGTTGAATCAGGTGTGGCTGCTTGGATTTCTTCCTTTACAGAATCAAATCCTGCAATCGGTATCGTTCGATTGTCGTAGCCTTCACTAGAAAAACCAACATAACCTAAATTGATTTTTTCCGTTACACCACTTTCTGATAAGGTATCGACAAATCGATCAATCCCATTCTTCACTTCAATAATACGATTGTCCTCATTCATACTGCCAGACCAGTCAACAACCAGAACGACATCTAAAGGAGGGATATTTTTTTGGGTATTTCCTCGAACATTCAGATACAAGTCAAACAATCCAGGAGTCGCTGTCTCTTTGGCAAATTTACGGATTGCGTAATCGGCTTCTTCTTTTTCCCCACCATATTCAATATAAGAATTGTTTTGATTGGTTGGGTCACCATCCCAATTCGTCAATCCATCCCATTGTGATTGACCATGACGATTCCCTTGATGATTTCGTACATTCTCGTCATTTTCCGGTTGCCACATCGCTTGCGGATAGGTTCCTTGCTCATCTGTGGTATATTCCGGTTCAATCGTCGCTAACCCTTTCGGTTTCAACTGTTCATTGAATAATTTTGGTTGTTCAAACGGACGATATTCGTTTTTAGCTATCGATGAATCATCCGACACCTCACTGTTTTCAGAAGAAGTCGTGGTTTCAGACGTTGGTTCACTCGTTTGTGCAGTTTCCTGATTCTCGTTATCTATAGAAAATGAAAAGGAAGCTGGGTCAGATAAAAGTAACTGACCCGTTTTTTCTTCTATCTGAATATTGAGTTGAAATTCTTTGCTCGTACTCGGCAATTCAATGGTCAATTCTTTTTCTTCAATGGCTTGAGAAAAATCACCTGCTAGCCATTTTCGTTGTTGCTCATCTGTGTATTCTTGATATTCCTGAGAAACATAAGAGGAAAGCAGATTCGTTTCAGGTGCATCTTTTGGATGTAACTGGAATAAAAATCTGTTTTCTTGTGTTTGCTCATTTAATCGATACACGACCGTTAGCTGACGATCTATTTTCCTAATACTTACTTTGCCATATTCATTATTTAAGACTTCAATGGTTGCCTCTTCATTAGCTGCCACAGTCTTTCCTTTTTGGAAATAGAAATAGGTGACGAAAAATAGAGAAAATAGACAGAAAACGATGAAATAATTTCGCTTCTTCATTTATGGATACCTCCTTAGAAAAACTTTAAAATTCAATTAGATAATATAAAAAAAAGAAAAAATTCACTAATCTTTCTAGTTCTCTTCTCTTTTGTCTCTAACTATTAAATTACAGTTATTTTAAGGAGCTTTAAATTTGATATAGTAAAACGAATACATTGAATGATTAGTTATTTAAAACCGATTTATTATTCTTTTCTCTCACAAAATATACTCATTGAGCAATAATTTTGAGACAAATTTTAAAAAAATATTTCTAAATCCGGTAGAGTTTTTTTAGAAAATTGAGACAAGTATTTACAAGGAAAAATAAATACGGTATTAATAATAAAAATATAAAAAGAAGGTGAAGAATTGATTGAAAAAATTTTATTAGATGACCATGCAAGAATGAAATTAAATGTGTATGGAAAGATAATGACCTTATGGCCGGGGGAATATAGTTTAGATCATGTACGAGAAAACTTAGATTTCTATTTCAGTCCGACCCGTTTCAAAAAAATCCTATGTGCTATACAAGATGATTTAGAACAATTTACTGATATTAAACTGTTACATACTAAAAACAAGTTATCCATTCCTGAACAACTTGTTCAATATACCCAATACCAACATTTCCTATCAACAGAAAGTGTTCCTTATAAATTATTAATCAGTCTTCTGACTGAACAAGATGAAGATCTTGCAGCTTTTTGCAATCGTCACTTTATCAGCCGCTCAACGTGTTTTCGGCAAACGAAAAAATTGGCTGAATATCTGAAGGAATACAATATCAACTTGAATTTATCGAATCTTACCTTATCTGGTTCTGAAACGCTGATTCGTATCATCTTTTTCAATTTCTTTTGGTTTGTTTCATTAGGGGAAAGTCTCGATAGCATTCCTTACAGCCAAGAAGTTCGCGCATTGATTTATAAGCACGAAGGTCCACAGCTCAAAAATAAGTTTGACTTAGGAAAAAAACAAGCCAGTCTCCATTGTCTGATTTGTTTGCTGAGGATCGAAAATGATCATTTTACGGATATCTATCGATTGTCGAGAGACTCCTTTATTCCCAGTAAAACAAACATTGACTTTTTTTACGACTTCTTCAAAATTGCGGATCTTCGTTTAGATATCTTAGAAGTAAACTCTTTGTTTTATTTGTTCTATTATTGGCCGTTCCTTACTTCTAATCAAGATATCCGTGTGCCGATCGTTCACCATTCCTATCAACAACCGAGTAATGAGATCAAAGCTATTTTAGAGGAATTTCAGGAGCATTGTCAGACATTTATCGGTACATTCCATTTTGAAAAAGAGCCCGCTTTACTTTTGAATCTCTATCTATCCATCGGTAACTTTAGCATGTTCAAACAAAAAATTCCTTTGACCACACTATTTATCTCTTCTTATATTCAAGATAAATATCCACTTTTACGTATCTTGACAATCAAAATCGAAGGATTTTGGAAAAAGGTGGCACAACGAAAAAACTACACATGGCTGAAATCATGTGTAAGTGAACTAGCCTTTCTACAAGCCTGTTTACTTTATCCATATTATTCAGAAATCGATGAAAACTATAAATTGAAAGTTGGGTTTGTCAACGTCTCTGAGCATCTGATTTCCGCAGAGATCATGAATTTAGGCAAGAAGATCCCCTTTGTAGATATCGAGCGACTCACACTTCCCATCACTGAAGAGTATGATTTTTTCATCTTGGGTTCCCCCTTATTGATCCCTGCTGGTCTTGATTCTTCTAAATATACAGTTCTTGATTTTTGTCATTATAGAGACTTTGAGACAAATCTGTATCAACGACTGTTAGAAGTCCACCATTTAAAGTTACAGACATTGTTTGCTAGTTGACTGATCAATGTAAAAAAAGCTTTTAAGCAAGATGCTTAAAAGCTTTTTTTGACTACACTCGATTATTTTGCACGTTTTACGTATGAACCTTCTGCCGTATTGATTTCTAATAATTCATCCGTTTCAATGAAGTCAGGAACATTGACTACTAGACCTGTTTCCATTGTTGCAGGTTTACCAGAACCAGTCACTGTCGCACCTTTGATCGATGGTTGCGTTTCAACGACACGTAAGACAACTGTAGTTGGTAATTGGACACCAATCACTTCGCTACCGAAGAATTGGATTTTTACTTCCATGTTTTCTAGGATAAATTTCATTTCATCTGCTACAGTTTCTACAGGGATCTCATATTGTTCGTATGTTTCTAGATCCATAAAGAATGCTGTATCATCCATTGTGTATAAGTATTGAACTGGCTTTGTGTCGATGTGTGCTTTTTCGAATTTTTCATCTGGTCTTAATGTTGTATCGTAAGTAGCACCAGTACGTACATCTTTCAGTTTCATACGCATCACAGTATTTCCTTTACCAGGTTTGTGATGGCTTGCATCAATTACTTTGATCAATTTTCCGTCTTGGACAAATGTCATTCCGGCTTTTAAATCGCTTGCTGAGATCATTATTTTTTGCTCCTTTTTTTCTTAATCATAATCACCCTTATTGTATCAGACAAACGTCTATAAAACTAGGAAATTATTGCTTTTCAAATGATAGTCTTTGACTTTCTTATTTTTTCATGCTATTTTTAATTAAATCATTATTGGAGGGATAAACATGGCAATCAATTACTTAAAACAATTGAAGTGTTGTTGTTGTATGGTGTATAAAAACAGCATACTGTTTGCCATGTCTATTAATTGCCCTTCATAGTTGAGTGAAAGTTCTCTTTCTGTAGTGAAAGTGTTTTCTTTCTTAGTCTTTCAATTTATGATCTTACGAGGAGCTGATTAAATAGTCAGCTCCTTTTTATTTTACTTTTTTGGAGGTTTGGATTCGTGATCATCTCATCAATTACTGAAGCAATCGGGCACACGCCTATCTATAAATTTACAGCGAAAGATTTTCCTATGCCAAAAGATTCCGTGATCTATGCAAAACTGGAATACTTGAATCCCGGAGGTAGTATCAAAGACCGTTTAGGTTTGTATTTATTGACTTCCGGTCTTGAGAGCGGAAAAATCGATCAAGAAACAACGATCATTGAGCCAACTGCTGGTAACACAGGGATTGGGTTAGGTCTGGCAGCTTTGAAATTCAATTTAAAAACAATTTTTGTCGTACCAGAAAAATTTAGTATAGAAAAACAAAAAATCATGCAGGCACTAGGCGCAAAAATCGTACACACTCCTACAGAAGAAGGAATCGTTGGTGCGATCGAAAAAAGTAAACAATTAGCTTCTGAGATCCCAAATAGTTATGTTCCCTTGCAGTTTGAAAACCCAGACAATCCAGCCACTTATTACCAAACATTGGGGCCCGAATTGTTTCAAGAATTGGAAGGTTCAATCAATAGCTTTGTTGCCGGTATTGGAAGTGGTGGTACATTTGCTGGAACAGCAAAATTTTTAAAAGAACGTTTACCTGAACTTCGCTTGATCGGTGTTGAGCCAGAAGGATCGATTTTGAATGGTGGACCTTCACATGGGCACGAGATTGAAGGCATCGGCGTTGAATTTGTTCCCCCCTTCCTGAATGATTTAGCAATTGATCAATTTGAAACTATTTCTGATGCGGAAGGATTTGCTTATACCCGTCAACTAGCAAAAGAACACGGATTATTGGTAGGCAGCTCAAGCGGAGCCGCTTTTGCCGCAGCCTTAAAAGAAGCGCAACGTTTACCGAACGGACAGTCTATCCTGACCATATTTCCAGATACGTCCGATCGTTACTTATCAAAAAATATTTATCTGTAAGCAACAGACGAAACGATAAACTCAATGAAAAAATTGGAGGAAATAATTATGCATATTCAAACAAAATTGATCCATGGTGGTATTAGTGAAGATCCGACAACCGGTGCAGTTAGCGTACCGATCTATCAAACATCGACTTACCGCCAAAATGCAGTTGGACAACCGAAAGAATACGAATATTCACGTTCAGGTAATCCAACACGTTTTGCTTTAGAAGAATTGATTGCAGACTTAGAAGGTGGCGTTCGTGGCTTTGCCTTTGCCTCAGGTCTAGCAGGAATCCATGCCGTCTTTTCCTTATTCCAATCTGGAGATCACATTCTCTTAGGAGATGACGTCTATGGTGGGACTTTCCGTTTATTTGATAATGTTCTTACAAAAAATGGGTTAGAGTATACAATTGTCGATACAAGTAATCTTGCACAGATTGAAGAAGCAATTCAAGACAATACAAAAGCTTTGTATCTAGAAACACCAAGTAATCCTCTACTTAAAATCACCAATTTGAAAGCAGGGGCAGCCATTGCAAAAAATCATGACTTATTAACGATCGTGGATAACACATTTGCTACACCTTACTTCCAAAAGCCTTTAGAATTAGGTGCTGATATTGTTTTACACAGTGGCACAAAATATCTAGGCGGGCATAGTGATGTCGTTGCTGGATTAGTTACGACAAACAACCAAGAGTTGGCGGATCAAATCGGTTACTATCAAAATGCGATCGGTAGCGTATTAGGTCCACAAGATAGTTGGTTGATGCAACGTGGGATCAAGACTCTTAGTGTGCGTATGGAAGAACATCAAAAAAATGCCTATGCTGTAGCTGAATTATTAGCGAACCATCCTGAAGTTGAAGCAGTCTATTACCCTGGTCTACCAACTCATAATAATCATGAAATTGCGAAACAACAGATGTCAGGTTATAGCGGAATGGTTTCCTTTACCTTGAAAAACGACGCAGATGCAATTCCTTTTGTAGAAGCCTTGCAACTATTTATCCTCGCTGAAAGCTTAGGTGGTGTCGAAAGTTTAGTGGAAATTCCTTCTGTGATGACTCATGCCTCTGTACCTAAAGAAAAACGCGAAAAAGCTGGAATCAAAGACGGATTGATTCGTTTATCTGTAGGAATTGAGTATGCCCAAGATCTTTTAGATGATTTGAACCAAGCCTTTACTCAATTGAAAAATCACTGATCCATTTTATCTACAAAGAATCGAAAAAAATCAGTCAGTTTTCTACACCTGACCTGCAATAAGTGTTAGAATTTAGATAAATCGACCCAATCTTTTTAGAGGATTTTCATTCCCCTAAAAAGAATCATCAGATAGTTAGGAGTAATTCAATATGAAAATGAATGTCGAAAGTTTTAATTTAGATCACCGTAAAGTAAAAGCCCCTTATGTTCGTGTAGCTGATCGCAAAAAAGGCGAGCATGGCGATTTGATCATCAAATATGATGTCCGTTTCAAACAGCCAAACAAAGAACACATGGATATGGCAGGTTTGCATTCTTTAGAACATTTAACTGCCGAAAACATCCGTAATCATGCAGATTATATTGTAGACTGGTCACCAATGGGATGCCAAACAGGCTTCTATCTTACTGTCATCAACCATGAAAATTACGACGATATTTTAGATGTTTTAGAAAAAACGATGGAAGATGTGCTACAAGCGACAGAAGTTCCAGCAAGTAACGAAATCCAATGTGGCTGGGCTGCAAACCATACGTTAGAAGGCGCACAAGCTTTAGCGCGTGAATTTTTAGCAAAACGTGATGAATGGTCAGACGTCGGAGTATAAACAGACCATACATTTATTTAAGCATAATAGAGATTGAGGAAAGTGACCTCCATCTCATAGTCATAAGCCGTAAAAGACAAAAGAACATGCCAAATCTTTGTCTTTTACGGCTTGTTTTGGTAAGTTATGAGAAAGACAAATTGGCGTGAACATTAAGAGAAAACTCAAACAATATCTCTTAGTTTTCCATTTTGGCTGATTATCGAAGGCGTTGACTTTCGCTCATCATGTATTTCAGTTTAGGGGACAACATCAGTAAGCCCTTATTATACATCAACAAATAGGAGGAAAAAACGAATGGATATCTATGATTTTAATGTCACATTAGAAGATGGGACAACTTACTCGTTGGACAAATACAAGGGGCACCCTATGATCATCGTTAATACTGCAACAAAATGTGGTTTGGCGCCACAATTTGAACAGTTGGAAGAACTTTATCAGACATATCAGGAAAAAGGTTTAGTGGTACTAGGATTTCCATCGAATCAATTCAAGCAAGAAGTAGCTTCTGCAAATGATGCTGCCGAAGCCTGTCGAACAACGTATGGCGTTACGTTCCCCATGCACCAACTAACGGTGATCAATGGCGGAGATGCTGATCCTCTATTTGATTATTTAAAAGAACAAGCACCAGGTACTTTGACATCTGCGATCAAATGGAATTTTACAAAATTCCTTATTGATAAGAACGGTCAAGTAATTGAACGTTTCGCGCCAAAAACTTCACCATTAAAAATGAAAGAAGCAATCGAAGCCATTCTTTAGTCAAGATGTAATAATTGGACAATCAACATTTTAGATTATTGGTCAAATGAAACTCATTTCTATTTAGAGAAAAAGCTTAGATCGACTTAAATAAAATACATGACCTTGAAAAAATTTTTTTTCAAGACCATGTATTTTTTTGACTAGAATACTGACAATAACTTTTGCTATTTCCAAAAAGTATACAAAAAAACAGCTGAACTTTCGTTCAACTGTTTTCGTTTGCGTGGCGGCGTCCTACTCTCACAAGGGGCAACCCCTCACTACAATCGGCGCTAAGAAGCTTAACTTCTGTGTTCGGCATGGTTACAGGTGTATCCTTCTCGCCATCGCCACCACACTTGGTGTTATCTATATTGAGTAAATCTTGTTCACTCAAAACTGGATTTGAAGTATTAGTAAGAAACTCTCCGAGTTTTTCATTTTATTTTGGTTAAGTCCTCGATCGATTAGTATCAGTCCGCTCCATACATCACTGTACTTCCACTCCTGACCTATCTACCTGATCATCTCTCAGGGATCTTACTTTCTTAAAGAAATGGGAAATCTCATCTTGAGGTGGGCTTCACACTTAGATGCTTTCAGCGTTTATCCCTTCCCTACATAGCTACCCAGCAATGCCCTTGGCAGAACAACTGGTACACCAGCGGTAAGTCCATCCCGGTCCTCTCGTACTAAGGACAGC
>NZ_JBIOSS010000001.1:0-500000 GCF_051714905.1 Enterococcus sp. AZ084 | reverse complement strand
ACGTATACGTAACATCCTATAAAAGATGCTGGGTTCCCCCATTCGGAAATCTCTGGATCATAGCTTACGTACAGCTCCCCAAAGCATATCGGTGTTAGTCCCGTCCTTCATCGGCTCCTAGTGCCAAGGCATCCACCGTGCGCCCTTATTCACTTAACCTTATCAACCTTACGGTTGGGTTTTGATCTTTCTTCTAGCGATAGAAGTCCAATCAAGAAAAATAAGCAATTGAACTTATTAAAAAACTCTATCCAGCACACAAATCAGCCTCTTCGACAAAAAGATCGTCCAATCCGTGAAAGCAAGCTTTCACTTCTGGCCGCCTATTTTGCTTAAGGCTAAACGATTTGTTTAGCTTTCAAATTCAACGCGGTGTTCTCGGTTTGTATTACTTACATTTTTACTTCAATATCCAGTTTTCAATGAACAAGTATATAACAACATACGTTGTTAATGGAGCCTAGCGGGATCGAACCGCTGACCTCCTGCGTGCAAAGCAGGCGCTCTCCCAGCTGAGCTAAGGCCCCGGGTTAAATTTTGAGTAGACCTCTCAAAACTGAACAAAGTATCGACAAACGTGTGTAGTCTCCGTAATATTCCTTAGAAAGGAGGTGATCCAGCCGCACCTTCCGATACGGCTACCTTGTTACGACTTCACCCCAATCATCTATCCCACCTTAGGCGGCTGGCTCCAAAAAGGTTACCTCACCGACTTCGGGTGTTACAAACTCTCGTGGTGTGACGGGCGGTGTGTACAAGGCCCGGGAACGTATTCACCGCGGCGTGCTGATCCGCGATTACTAGCGATTCCGGCTTCATGTAGGCGAGTTGCAGCCTACAATCCGAACTGAGAGAAGCTTTAAGAGATTAGCTTAGCCTCGCGACTTCGCGACTCGTTGTACTTCCCATTGTAGCACGTGTGTAGCCCAGGTCATAAGGGGCATGATGATTTGACGTCATCCCCACCTTCCTCCGGTTTGTCACCGGCAGTCTTGCTAGAGTGCCCAACTAAATGATGGCAACTAACAATAAGGGTTGCGCTCGTTGCGGGACTTAACCCAACATCTCACGACACGAGCTGACGACAACCATGCACCACCTGTCACTTTGCCCCCGAAGGGGAAGCTCTATCTCTAGAGTGGTCAAAGGATGTCAAGACCTGGTAAGGTTCTTCGCGTTGCTTCGAATTAAACCACATGCTCCACCGCTTGTGCGGGCCCCCGTCAATTCCTTTGAGTTTCAACCTTGCGGTCGTACTCCCCAGGCGGAGTGCTTAATGCGTTAGCTGCAGCACTGAAGGGCGGAAACCCTCCAACACTTAGCACTCATCGTTTACGGCGTGGACTACCAGGGTATCTAATCCTGTTTGCTCCCCACGCTTTCGAGCCTCAGCGTCAGTTACAGACCAGAGAGCCGCCTTCGCCACTGGTGTTCCTCCATATATCTACGCATTTCACCGCTACACATGGAATTCCACTCTCCTCTTCTGCACTCAAGTCTCCCAGTTTCCAATGACCCTCCCCGGTTGAGCCGGGGGCTTTCACATCAGACTTAAGAAACCGCCTGCGCTCGCTTTACGCCCAATAAATCCGGACAACGCTTGCCACCTACGTATTACCGCGGCTGCTGGCACGTAGTTAGCCGTGGCTTTCTGGTTAGATACCGTCAAGGGGTGAACAGTTACTCTCACCCTTGTTCTTCTCTAACAACAGAGTTTTACGATCCGAAAACCTTCTTCACTCACGCGGCGTTGCTCGGTCAGACTTTCGTCCATTGCCGAAGATTCCCTACTGCTGCCTCCCGTAGGAGTTTGGGCCGTGTCTCAGTCCCAATGTGGCCGATCACCCTCTCAGGTCGGCTATGCATCGTGGCCTTGGTGAGCCGTTACCTCACCAACTAGCTAATGCACCGCGGGTCCATCCATCAGCGGCACCGTAAAGCGCCTTTCAAAACGAAACCATGCGGTTTCGATTGTTATACGGTATTAGCACCTGTTTCCAAGTGTTATCCCCTTCTGATGGGCAGGTTACCCACGTGTTACTCACCCGTTCGCCACTCTTCTTTTCCCGGTGGAGCAAGCTCCGGTGGGAAAAGAAGCGTTCGACTTGCATGTATTAGGCACGCCGCCAGCGTTCGTCCTGAGCCAGGATCAAACTCTCATAAATAAAAGTTAGAACAATCTTGCGATTGTTAAGCTCAATTTGTTTGCTAGCATATTGCTTGCTTGTTAAAAATGTTTGTTGTCTTGAATTGAATCAAGACGCCCTACACATTTGGTTTGTCTTACTTTGTTCAGTTTTCAAAGGTCTACATGATAAATGAAACACAACTGCTTCGATTTATCGTTTGTGATTGCCGTAGCAACTTTTAAATCTTAGCAAACTCTCGAATGATTGTCAACTATTTTTTAAAAGTTTTTTGAACTCGTTTTTCACGAGGTCGTTTCAGCAACTCACTTATAATAACTTGTTGTTTGTTATTTGTCAACAACTTTTTTTGCCTCTTCATTTGTAGAGTCAACATCCCTTGATGATCGCTCCAAACAACATTAGTTATATTAACATGTGCTTTTCTATTCGTCAAGCATTATTTAAAGTTTTATTTACACTATTAAAATCAGTAATAAACAAAAAACAACAAAAAAAAATATACCATTTATTCTATTTAGTTGTCAATCACTATTTCTTCTAAATCTATCTGGTATACTTTCAATTCTGATCCTCTTTATAGTAGAAATACGAAAAAGTCGAAATATTTTCTTTTGGAATATACGATTTGCCTCTTACACTTTTTGCTAGTTATCACTAGTTTCTTTACGAAAAATATGCAACGCGCCTTTGGTAATAAGCCAAAAAACCAGAGAACAGGTAAGTGAGATTTTGATTCTTTGGCTTGTTACTAAGGAAAAACCGATGATCCCAATTGCCTTTTTCAGTATGTAACACAATTGGATACAGTCTATTCATGTAAAATCAATTGCTCCATCAATCGTTGATCGTAGCCAACAAACAGCGCATCATCGATGATGATCAAAGGACGTCTTAAAAGATGACGTTGCGTTTTGCACAAAAATAGAAGTTGATCTTCCTGTTTTTTTGGAAGTCCAGCTTTAATTTTTTTGAATTCAAATGACCATGTAGTAAATAATTGTTCAATATCTGCATTTTCAAAACTACATAACTCTTTGACTTCTTTATTACTTAAAGCTCTACTTTCTAGATCAACAAATTGATAAGATAAGTTCTTTTTCTCTAACCATTGGATGGCTTTAACCGTTATGGTGCAATTCGTTGAACTATAGATTTTGATATTCACAACGTCTCCTCCTATTCTTACGAATACAAGACACTATGTTTCATATAAATCAAGTTTCTTGCGACACCTCGTATTTCTCTAGGAATAAATGCTCGTATTTCATCTTCATTGAATCCAATCAATACTCTTTTTTCATCAAGTAGAATCGGACGTCTAAGTAAAGATGGGTATTCTTTGAACAAGCGGATCATTTCTTTTAAGGATAAATCATTAAAATCGATCCCTAATTTCTCATAAACTTTTGAACGAGTAGAAATAATATCTTCGACTCCACCTTCTGTTGCGGCCAATATTTGTCGTATCTCATTTTCTGATAGAGGTTCTGCAAAGATATTCTTTTCTTCAAAATCAAGATGATTCGTTTGTAACCATGCTTTGGCCTTTCTGCAAGATGTACAGCTAGGCGAAGTGTATAGTTTTATCATTTTCTCACTCCTTTTTAATTGTAATCCCATTCTAAACGTAATATCAAAATAATGCCAGTCATACGCTATCCCCAAAATAAATAAAATTTGTTTTTGTTCAGAAAATTGTTATTTAAACAATCAGTTAAAGGTTATATTCTTTTTATAAACAACGGTTATTTAAAATTTACATAAATAATTATAGTTATTTATTTTTTTGAATAAAAAAGCAAAGCAAGTGTATTTTTACTCGCTTTGCTTTTCGTCATTTATTTGATTTTTTTAACTTTACAACCTGTTTCTTTAATAAAACGTGAAGGTTTTAATTTTCTTTTCCCCTTAAACTCAGGTACACATAAATAAAGACGATTCCTTGCTCTAGTCATTGCGACATAAAAAAGACGCCTCTCTTCCTCAATCGTCGTTAATGGTTCGATTTTCAACTCACTTTTCAGTCTTTTGTCTTTTGCTACCGCGCCATTGTAAGGAATCATCCCTTCATTACAACCGATTAAAAAGACTTTACGATAACTTAAACCTTTGCTTTTATGAATACTCTGGATACATAAGGCATCTAGTTTCCCCTTACGATAAGCAATCAACCTTGTTTTTAGTTCTGCTGCAATTCCTTGGATCTCAAGATACAATTTTTTCAATTGCGGGATCGTTGGATATTGTCTGACAGTCTCCAGCAACCATTCTTTGTCACCTTGCTCGATTTCTTTATTCGGTCTTGGCAACCGACAATAGGCCTCAATCAGTGAAACACATGACCGCTTCGTTGGTTGATCAAATGTTTCTAGCGCGCTTACAAATGTCTTTAGTTCTTTTTCTCTAGCTTCTAAATTAGGCCGCCGTTTTAAAATATAAGCGACAATATCTTGGTCACTGTTTTTATTAGAGAAAAATTGGTCACATTCATTTGTTTTCAGATAACAATTAATCATCAACTGTCGTAACAACTGTTGGTGTGCTTGCACTTTTATCGGTGTTGCCGCATCATACCAACCGATAAACTTTTGATAAAATTGATAAAAAAGCTTAATTCCATAGATTCCCGCATATTGGGTATCTGCTTCTAGTACAAATGGAATATCTGTTTGGATCAAACGTTGCACCAATGCTTGTGTTTGTGATAATGAGCGATATAAAATAATAGATTCTTTGTATTTTCCTTTGTCTTCTATAAAAGCATATACTTGCTGAATCAACCAGTCACTTTCCTCTTGTACCGTTTTAAATGATAATGCCTGTAATACGCCTGGTTCCTTTTGTGCTGGTACCATCGCTTTAGGTATGCGATCCTCTTTATTGTACGTGATCAATCGATTAGCTCCTTGAACGATCGACGCTCGCGAACGATAATTGGTCAATAGAAAGAGTGTTTTTGTTGGATATTCTTTTTCAAACTGTTTGATATAATCAGGTTCTGATCCTCTAAAGCCATAGATACTTTGATCATCATCTCCAACGATGATCAACTTGATTGACGAGTCTTTCGTAATCAACTGAACGATTGCCCATTGCAAAGGATTCGTGTCTTGAAACTCGTCGATAAACAAGTAATCGTATTTTTGACCTACATATCTTCTGACATTTACATGAGAGAGGGCATTTTTCAAATTTTGTAGAACATCATTGAATTCAAAAAGTCGTTGCTTTTGTTTTTCTTCATATAGTTCAGTCATTAATTGATCCATACGCTCAGAGATAGGTTGACGTGGATCTTTTTCAATGGAATCAAATCTCTTTTTGATCAATTGGATGATCTCCTGTTGGGAGAGATTCATGTTTTGCCAATAATCCAATCGGTTAGCAATCGTTTTCTCACCATACTGATCGAAAGAATATAGTTGATATTTTTTTATTAGTTTCTGCAGTAAAAGATTTACTTTATATGGTGTGTCTTTAGAAAACTCACCTTGAATCCCTTCGGCAGAAAGATCCGGAAACTGCCGTTTGATATCACTGTACAGACGATAAAAAATACTATGAAAAGTTCCGATCGTTACATTCGTTTTTCTTTGACTAAAATTATCCACCCGTTTTTTCAATTCATTGGCAGCATTTCGAGTAAAGGTAATCATTAAGATCCTTTGCTCTTCTACTTGTTCTTCATTCATCAGATATACAGCTTTCGCACATATCGTTTGTGTTTTTCCACTTCCTGCACCTGCAATGATCCGTAAGTGTTTGCTCATATCATAAGTGATTGCTGCTTTTTGTTCATTATTGAATCGATTATAAGAACGCTTCTCAATATGTTCAAAAAATGATTCATTTGGCTGTTCTTCCTCATGTTGTTCTTCTACCAACCCTGGTGCTTCCCCATATGCAGCTTCATAACTAGCAATTATTTCTTCTTGCATTCGAAAAATTTGTTGGAGCTTTTTATATTTTCTTTCCCAATGGCTGATTTCTCTTTGCAATCGAAGAATTTCTTTCTCATTTTCTTGATTGATCATCTTCCCCATCTTTCTTTTATTTATTTTCTACTCCATTTATTTTCTTTATACTACCAGACCTTTACAAAAAATAAAATGGGGCTTCACCCTTTTACGATCGTGGTCTTAGGAAGAAACAAAAGAAACTCTACGATCAACTGATGTATTTGATGAGTTCCTAAAACTACATGAGAACCCCAAAAAAGCAAAACCCACTTTTCCTTTACCTTTCAAAGTAAAAATAGCCAGTCAAATCCAAAAATGATTTTCCATCATTCAAGATTTGACTGGCTATTTATCAAAATACTATTTTTCATTCAAGAACAGTTACTATTAGTAGCTGTACTCTTTCACTGCACTTGACTTACGAACGACTAATTGCCAGTGTAAATTGTGTGCAGTTTCATTGTCTTCATCTGCGCAATTGAGAACACGAACCATCAAACTATTCTCATAGATTTTTTCAATTTCTGCTTCAATTGGAGAACAAAATAAATCTGATACAAATGCGTACGTTTTACCGACTTCAAATAGATTTTCATTTTCCATGCTATTTCCTCCATTATGTTGTGCATACGGCACAACTTCTTTTGATAAAATTTCGAATCTGTTACCTTTATTGACAAACCCACCTTCTTAAAGACTTGCCTTTTAACATAGAAACTACCTTGTTGTTGATATCAGAAGGCAACAACAAAAGGGGAAGGGGAGTTGCTGCCTTCTATTAAGAAGTTGGTAAAACAAAAATATAAGAACGTGTCACTTACATTTATCTTCGCAACCTCTACTAATTTTTAACATAAATTTTTAAACATAACACAGAAATATCATAAAAAGTTCTTTTGGCATCAAAACTGTTAAATAATCTCACTCTTTTTTGGTATAATCGTACGTTTAGTTGAAAATTTAAAGATGATTTGATAGATTTATAGGAAATTTTTTAATTATTTAGAGATAAACATGTCTTTTATTTTTTACATAAGAAAAAGCTTTTCATCCTTATATAACAAATATGTTACAAAATTCACTTAGTTAACGATTTTGATGTCAAAACGTCCTTTTATGAATCGAAATACTTTTTTTATGTCTTTTCGCTTATTATAGTATTCGGAGGTACGTATAGAGATGAAAAATAAAGTGGTAAATCGAATATTGGCAATATTATTCAACGGAAAACAAGATGAAGAAGATATGACTTACATCCAAGTGAAGTTTGCTCTGGAAGTTTTGCTGAACAATCTTGGAAAACTTGCTGTCGTTTTTGTATTTTCTTTATTGACAGGCACGTGGGCGGAAACAGGAATGACTTTCCTTTCATATATCTGTATTCGCAGATATGCTTACGGTCTCCATTCCGATTCTGAATTTGTTTGCTTACTTTGGACTTTGCTTTATTTGTGGGGGGTTCCCTTAGTAATGAAACATTATCAATTGACTTTCTCTTTCCCTATGATGGTCCTTTTGTTAATTGTTTGTTTTTTCCTTTTGCTTCGCTATGGATCAAGAGGCACAGCCCTTAACCCAATTGCACCAGAGAAACGCCCACCCCTACTAAAAAAAGCAATTTTCATGTATCTTTTATTTGCAGTACTCACATTATTTTTCTCTGCTTCTTACTTTTCTACCTATTTACTACTTGGGATTATTTTAGAAATAGCTACGTTGCTTCCAGTTACAAATTACATGATGAATATTGGAGGAATTTTTTATGAAAAAAACAATCGTTAAACAATTAACTAACCTTTCTGATTTCTTTGTATCTGGCTGCTGCTTCGGTATGAGCTCAGAATTTAAAATACCTGAAAAATTAAAAAAATAATATTATAAATATGCTATAATTTGGGAAAACGCAATGGGAGCTGTGCTTTATGTTTTTGTGGTCCATAGCCTTGCAATATCTGATTTACACAAGTTCTATCTTAATCATCAATTCCCAAATTAAAAATAAATACCTATTTTCTACGTTTAGTCTCTTGGCAGCAGCCCTGTTGGGAATACTTTACCCGATTTTAGGTATTTTTTCTGCACTTGTCGCAATTGCCATGTTGAGTCTACTTTTCTTTTTCTTTTCATCCTCGCGCCAACATATGATCTACGCATTACCTTTGGGATTATTAGCTTCCATTTTAGGCGATCATTTGACGAGCGTTGCGGATTTTTTAGTATTGGAATCTGCTGTCATTGAACCTGGAGATGCATTACAATATTTCCATATAACTGTATCAGCGATTTTATCTTTATTATTTGCGTATGGATTCAAAAAGTTTTTAGATAATTGGTCCGCTAGTGTGGACCGTCGAATGATTGGTACAATCGGTTCATTGGTTTTACTTACCTACTATATCATTATTTTTTATACACGATTTTCTGGTGAAACGCCAAAAGTACTAGCATTAAATACGAGCTTTTTTATCCTTTATCTGTGTGTCGGCCTAATTATCTTGATTTACTATTGGAAAATATCAAATAAAAAGATGGCAGATCAATTATTGGAACAACGCATCCAATTGCAGCAAGATTACATTAGAGATCTAGAAAAAAATTATCAAGAGCTTAGAGAGTTTAAACACGATTATCAAAATCTGTTGTTTTCTTTGAATAGTTATATTTCTGAAGGCGATCTTGAGGGCTTACAAAAATATTACAACCAAACGATTTTACCTACACGTGAAATGATGAATCTCTTCCCAGCAAATCTTAGCTTACTAGACAAAATGAAGGTACCTGAAATAAGAAGTCTATTCTCTTTAAAATTAATGATGGCACAAGAAAAAGGTATCTCTGTCCAATTGACCGTTCCAGATGAAATCGTCATTGGTAAAAAATATACGATCAATTTGGTAAGAATGCTTGGTATTATTCTTGATAATGCAATCGAAGGTGCAACAGTAACCAAAAAGAAAAAAATCGAAGTACTGATCATCAAGAAAAAACAGTCGTTGATGATACGCGTCATCAACACTACTACGAATACGTTTCCATTGAGTAAGTTAAAACAAAAAGGCTTCTCGACGAAAACAAATCCCAAAAATGAAGGATTAGGTTTATTTATTCTTGATGAGTTAACAAAAACGAATCCTTATCTTTTTCTTGAAACATCGATTGAGAATCAGCGATTTTCACAAACAATCCATATACAATTAAAGGAGTAATTTTATGATTCCCATTTACATTTGTGAAGACGATCCGAAACAACTGGAAGTCATCTCTACAGTAATCAAGAATCGGATCATGATTGAAAATTTGGATAGTTATGTCCATATTGCAACTTCTGATCCTATTGAACTCCTCAATGCAGCAAGGATACGTACGTCTTCTTTTGGTATTTATTTTTTGGATATCGAACTGAAAGACAGTGAATTAGATGGCATTGCCATTGGAAAACGAGTACGTGACTTGGACTCGCTTGGAAAAATCATTTATGTTACTTCACACACCGATCTTTCCATGACGATTTTGAAAAGCAACATTGAGCCGACTGATTATATCATCAAAGAAGATATTTTTGATCTTAAAGAAAATGTTGAACGTATCTTAAGTAAGATATTCGAAGATTTCCAAACTGCGCCATTACAAAAGGATATTTTTAGAATTGAATTCAATGATGAAATCAAATTTTTACCTATTCGAGATATCCAATACTTTTCTACTGCTCAAGGTACTCCTCATAAACTGGAGGTCCATTTGACACATGCCCAAATGCAGTTTTACGAGAAGATAAAAGATATCGAAAAGAAAAGTCAACACTTTATCCGCTGTCACAAATCTTATGTCATCAATACCCAAAATGTCCAAACAATCAATAAGAAAACACGAGAAGTGACTCTATCCAACGGGGAAGTGATCCCTGTTTCGATTCGTGGGCTAAAGAAGTTGATTTCTTGAAAGACAATAAAATAAATAATTTCTTTTTAATAAAGAAACGAAGAATGAATGAAAAAGTCGTAAAATCCTCTTTTCCATTCATTCTTCGTTTTTTAGTATCGTTTAATGCGCGATCATTTCTTGCGCGATTTCTTTTCCAGTCATTTCTTCAGGATAGAAAGTTGGCCAATTGTCCATTTCTTCTAGTAACGCTTCTTGGCTTTCATTTCCTAAATAGATATGGAAATGGTCTGATTTGGTAGGTGCAATCGAGTGGTCACTGAATTGTACATACTTGAACGCACCAGAATCAGGATCTTCTGCTTCAAACAAGAAACGGACACCGCGATTACCTGCTGAATAGTTCAAGATTTCTTTACCAGCATAACGGTATTTCGATTCTTTAACTTCGCCATCTTTGAAAGTAAAAATCATCGTATCATCTTTGATCTCAATTTTTTCGACATCTGTTTTGTAGCCTATTTCATAATATTCACGATACTCTTCAGCTGTCATATCTGGATTTGTTTTGGCTTTATATTCAAATACTTGATCAAACGTTCCATCTGCCATATACGTATCGACAGTTTGCCAGATACCATTCCAATCCGACAATGGACGGTCTTGGACCTCTGAATCTTCAAAATAACCATTATAAACTGTTTTTTCTTTTTCAGGTTTCAATGTATCTTCTAATGGATTTTCAGTATCCGTCGTTTTTTGGAGCGCTTTTAAGTTTGCTTCCATGATTGAAATGTACGTTTCACCGTTATCCATTTGCTCTTTTGTCAATCCTTCTAAAGGATTCAATACTGCTAACGATACGCCTGCTTCAGTAGCTAAAGTACGAGCGATACTGTCTTTGGCATTCTCTTCAAAATAGATATATTCAATCCCATGGTCTTCAACAAATTCTTTTAACTCGGCAATTCTTGCAGCAGATGGTTCTTCACTTGAAGAAAGACCGGCAATTGGTACTTGATTAAGACCATATTCTAGAGCTAAATAATTGAACGCAGCGTGTTGGGTCACAAATGATTTTTGTTTTGCTTGACCTAATGTTTCTTTAAAAGTGTTGTGTAGCGTTTCTAATTCTTCTAAATAAGAGGCAGCATTTTCAGTGAATGCTTCTTCTTTTTCAGGATATGCCTCAATCAATTGGTCACGAATCGTTTCTACTTGCTTCATCGCTAGATTAGGAGCTAACCAAACATGTGGATCTAATTCATGTGAATGACCGTGGTCTCCGTGATCGTGATCATGGTCTTCATGATCGTGGTCTTCATCGTCATGATCGTGGTGATGGCAATGACCATCCCCAGGCAATAACAACATTCCTTCTGTTGCTTTGATTGGAAGTACATCGCCCTCTTTTAAAGTATGTTCAATTGCTGGAACCCAAGTTTCCATATTTTCATCATTATAAACAAAAACATCAGCATTTTGGATTTTTGCCATATCTCTTGCAGAAGGTTCGTAGTCATGTGAATCTGTTCCAGCTGGAATCAATAATTCAACATTTCCCTCCTCACCAACTACTTGCTTCGTAAATTCGTACATTGGATAAAATGTCGTCATTACATTCAAGTTTTCATCATTTTGTGCATTTGTATTTGTTGCAGTATCTCCTGTGCCACAACTTGCAAGGATCCCAGTCAACAGTAATCCTCCTACCACCTTGATCCAACGTTTCATTTTATTCGCTCCTTCTCATCTTCTTTCTCTATTTGATTACGATTAATAAACACAAATCGTAATATTTACGTTTTAGCAACAGGAATTAATTTAGCATAGAATCAAACCAACCGTCAAGCATTATTACTAAATTTATTTTATTATCGAAATTCGATTGATTTTTCAACTGTATCATTTTCTTTTTATACCCGTTTCAGATTATAATAACTTGGAGTAGGACAAGGTTGTGAGAAAGATGTTTAGCTCCAAGTATTAAGACAGAATTTGAGAAAATAGCTTCTCATATTTTTTCAAATTTTGGCTTAATATTGAAGGAGCTGTCTTTCGAATACCGTTTATCTAGGTTGTGAAAGAAGCGGTCAGCACTGAGTAATAAGACAGGAAAATCAAAAATGGTTTTTTCATTTTGGATTTTCTTGGCTTATTATTGAAGTGTTGCTTCTTGAACACCGTTTATCTAGGTTGTGAAAGAAGCGTTTTGACCTGAGCAGTAAGATGGAAAATCAGAAAATAGCTTCTCATATTTTTCACCGTTTGGCTGACTATTAAAAAGGCTTCATTCGATCTCAATAGTTGCTTCGTGAGAATAGCCCAACCCAAAAACCAACTACTTATTTCAAGAGAAAGGAGAACTATCGTGGAAAAAAAACCGAAAGAATCTTCCCGACTGATTCGTTTTTTAGGAGGGAAAACTTCGTATTACGTTCTAGGATTACTTGTGATGATCGCGTTGGTCATTTACTTTTTCCAAAAGATTGCTTTTATATTCAAACCACTGGTTGTCATTTTTATCACGACTTTACCACCAGTCCTTTTTGCTTTGGTCTTATATTATTTATTAGAACCTTTGATCAAACGTCTCAGCAAGAAACTCTCACGTAATCTGTCAGTCATTTTAGTTTTTGTTATTATTTTATTGCTGATTGGCTTAGGAGGTGTCTGGCTGTTTCCGTTTTTAGAACAGCAAGCAACCACATTGATTCAACAACTACCTGACCTATTCCAAGATTTCCAACAAACGTTGAAGGACTTTTTAGCACAGACACCATTTTCTGACTCGTTCAATCAATTCTTTGCATCGATCGATGATTTCACCGATAACTTTACTTCATTCATCGGTAACTATTGGCAGAGCGGTGCAGAAAGTCTAGGAAATCTATTCTCAGCGGTCACAACGACCTTTATCACTTTATTTACTGGTCCGATCATTGCCTTTTTCCTTTTAAAAGATCCGCACAATTTTTATCAATCGGTCTTAGGTATCGTTCCACCAAAATTTCGCACAGATTTTCGGACTTTGACTAAAATTGCGAACCAACAATTAGGTGCTTTCTTAAAAGGACAAATCATCGCTTCTTTCATTCTAGGCGCCGTTTACTGGGTAACTTTCTTATTGATTGGCTTAGAATTTGCAAGTATTCTGGCTATCGCTGCTGGTTTATTATGTATTATTCCTTATATCGGTCCATTCATCGCTTTCTTTCCGGGACTATTCATTGCTTTTCAAGATTCGACGTTCATGGCTGTAAAATTTGTGATCGTCTGGTTCGTTGTCCAGTTGCTTCACGGAGATCTTGTGGTCCCTCGTGTGATGGGTGATCGGTTACAGATCCACCCCATCACGATTTTGATTGTCTTATTAGTCATGGGAGATCTTCTAGGAATCATGGGCGTCATTTTTGGTATTCCGATCTATACATTGATCAAACTACTCGTTGTTTTTCTCTTTAGAAAATTTAAACAGCGTTACAATAAGTATTATGGGGATCAAGGAGTTTATCAAAAAGCTGATTTTTCAGAGAAGGATTACTTTAAGTAACAAAAAAGGATAGGCGTGAGACACTAGTCCACTCCTATCTAAAAAAAACTATACGGTATTCATCGAGCAACCTTTCAGAGATAAGCAAATCCCATAAATAAGCAGCAAAAGCTATTCATGCTTTTGCTGCTTATTTTTCAAACTATTCGTTTGTCACAGTCTCTACTTTCCTTGCACTAATAGTGCGACTGCTTGATAAGGCTGTAACTTCATTTCTTTTTCAACTGTCGTTGGGTAGTTACTGATCAATACTTCCGCACCTACAAATTCTTCCGGTAATTCCACCGACGTTTCTTTCGCATAAAAATTGGTCAGAACTAATAATTTTTGATGATCGGTTTGTCTAAGATAACCATAGACTTGTGGATGCTCAGGTGCATAGGCTTTGTAATCACCATTAGCAATCACTGGATATGTTTTTCTTAGTTGGATCAGTCTTTGGTAATAGGCAAAAATCGACTGTTCTTGCTTTTGCTCGTTTGCTACATTAATTGTTTCGTGCTTCGATGCTAAAGGTAACCAAGGTGTCCCTGACGTGAAGCCAGCTTGTGGTTCATCTGTCCACTGCATCGGTGTGCGTGAGTTATCTCGTGACTTTGCTTTAATTCGTCGAAAGGCTTCTTCTGGCGTGAATCCTTGTTCTTGTAACAGGTTATATGCGTTTAAGCTTTCAATGTCCCGATAGTCAGAAATCGAATCGAAGTCAGGATCGATCATCCCGATTTCTTCTCCCATATAGATATACGGAGTACCTCGATTTAAATGGATCATCGTGGCCAACATTTCTGCCCCTTGTTTACGGTACTGTTCGACATCGACAAAACGATTTAAGGCACGTGGTTGGTCATGGTTATTCAAAAATAGTGCATTCCAGCCATTTCCTGCGCTCATTTCTTCTCCCCAAGTATGGAACAAACGCTTTAACTCTTCAAAATCAAATGGCGGAGTTGTCCATTTATTGCCATTTTCATAATCGACTTTCAAATGGTGGAAATTAAATACCATTGACAATTCATTTCGTTCTGGTGACGTATATAAAAGACAGTTTTCGATAGTCGTTGAACTCATTTCTCCTACCGTTATGATTTCAGGGTCTTGGCCAAACGTTTCTTTATTTAAGCGTTGTAAATACGTATGAGTAATTGGTTTATCTGTGTACTCGGCTTTCCCTTCATTTTCCGCGTTGTTTTTCAGTTCTTCGTCTTTTCCGATCACGTTGATTACATCAAAACGGAACCCTTTGACACCTTTATCCATCCAAAAACGAACAACTTTGAATAATTCTTGTTGGACTGCTTCATTACGCCAATTCAAATCAGCTTGCGTTTTATCATACAAATGTAAATAGTACTTCCCTGTTTCGTCGAAGGGCGCCCAAGCGTTCCCACCGAATTTTGATACCCAATCTGTTGGTTCATCTCTTAAAATAAAGAAATCTTGATAATACTTGTCTCCAGCTAATGCTTTTTGGAACCATTCATGTTCAATAGAGACATGGTTCAATACCATATCTAGCATGATGTCGATCTGATATTTTTTTGCTTCAGCGACTAGCTCTTCAAAATCAGCCATCGTACCGAATAATGGATCGATTGCTTGATAATCAGAGATATCATACCCATTGTCTTTTTGCGGGCTTGGGTAAAAGGGATTCAACCAAATCATATCAATGCCCAATTCATTTAAATAAGGCAACTTTTCTTTGACTCCTGGTAAATCACCAATCCCATCACCATTCGTGTCACGATATGACTTGGGATAAATCTGATAAATCACTTTTTCTGTAAACGCCATAAGCCTGTACCTCCAGCTGTTTTTTAACTTATATATACAAGTTGATAATCCAATTATATATGAAACGTAAGCGTTTGTAAATCAATGACGCTAGGAAATGTGTGCCATCATTTTTCCAGCAAATATTTTACGTTAAATCGATCATTCACGCCGCGCTCAATTCATTTAACTATTTATTTTTTTACAAATTCCTTTTTCAAGAAAATAAATTCTTTTAGTTATGTTATATTTAAGTATAGGGTCGTGATATAAATCAGCTTGTAGCATCTAAAATCGATTGAACAGTCTTCAAGTAACATGCTTTTTTCATACATACCCTAAACGATAAAAAGCCAAAAAGCGGAGGATCTCTACTATGACTTTTTTAAAACGTTCCAAATTATTTGCAACACTTGTTTTACTTAGCTTGACAGGAATCACTATTTTTATTTTTTCTAAGATCACTTTTATTTTCAGGCCACTCGAAGCGATCATGGCAAGTATCTTCTTGCCAATCTTGATTTCAGTTTTCGTATTTTATATTTTTCTTCCAATATACAATCAACTCCTCAAATATATAAAATCAAGAACGCTTGCGGTCACACTGATGATGCTACTGATTTTGTTAACTGTGTATTTGACCGTACAAGTGATTTTACCGATCATCATTTTGGAAATCAGTAAATTTATCGGTCAGGTTCCTCAAATTCTTTATGTTTTGGCAGAGAATCTAGATGGTTCCTTATTAGAAGAACGCTTGCTCCCATTTATTGATACACTGGAATTGAACCAATTGACACGTTTTGTTTTACAATTTGTTTCAGGTGCCACTTCAAGTTTAGTCAATGTATTCGAAATCGTTTCGCGCTCTGCGATCATTCTCTTTACGATTCCACTCTTACTGATTTATATGTTCAAAGATGGCGACAGGATTCCAGCTATATTGACACGCTACACGCCTAAGAAATTCCATCAGTTAGTCAGAGATTGGTGCCATGATTTCCATTTAGCAGCTTCGACCTATATTAGTGGCAAGCTTTTAGTCTGTACGTATGTAGGTGTGGGGAGTTATCTTGTTTTTAAAGTATTAGGCTTGCCAAATGCGTTATTACTTGCCTTGATTTGTGGATTGATGGATATCATTCCTTATTTTGGTCCGTTTATTGGTGCTGCACCGGCTTTACTGTACGCATTAAGTCAAGACGTGAAAACAGCCTTACTCTTAGTAGCTTTCATCACCTTGATTCAATTTGGGGAATCTTACTTGGTGTCTCCTCTAGTGATGAATAAGATGATTCATATCCATCCAATTGCGACTGTTTTTCTTTTACTTGTCGCTGGGAACTTGTTTGGCTTACTAGGAATGATCCTCGTATTGCCGACGTATACGATCATTCGGGAGATGATCCGTAGCTTTGTTCGCTTTAAGAACACTACTGATACAGCTAATTCAACTCATCCAACTGAATAATCCTAGGGATAAACGGGGAAATTTACCGTTTATCCTTTTTTGGCTTTGCCCCGAGGCTCTCTTTATCTATTCTCCTCTATCTTTCAACAAAAAAACCGTTTATTGCGATCTTCTTTTTCAAGAATAAGCAATAAACGGATCAGAACTATCGATTGATCTATTCTGTTGGTTCATCGATGAAACGTTGGACCTTCATCTTCAACTGATATTTTTTTCGTAATTCAGCAATCTCCACCATCATCTCTGATTTGTGGTGACGATCGATTGCTTCTTGATCTGTCCAGCGATCTACCAATAAGATCGATTCAGCATCTTCTAAAGGAATAAAATACTCATAACGTTCATTTCCTTCTTGCGCACGAATGCGGTCGACGATTCCTCGCTCTGTCATTTCTTGGGCAAATGCTTTTGCATTGCCTTCTTTACCGCTATATAGGATATTCACAGTAATACTCATCTTAGTCCTCCCACTCCTTATTCATTTGATTTCAATGCATCGATCATATCAATATGCTTCAATTTGAAATGAGTGACGATCATCACGATCACCGTGAATAGAATCGTCAAAGCAGCGGATAGTGTATAAGCAACCCAGGTAATAACTAACGGGAAAATCACTGATTCCATTGAAGCTTGGCGTAAAATAAAGTCGGTCAGCACATAACCGATCCCAAATCCTCCAAAAATCCCTAATAAAGTAAAGATGATATTTTCTCGAACGATGTACATCGTGACTTCTTTATCAAAAAAGCCTAATACTTTGATCGTAGAAAGTTCTCGTACTCGTTCAGAGATATTGATATTCGTTAAATTGTATAAAACGATAAACGCCAATAAACCAGATAGAACGACGAAAATGATGACCACTGCATCTAAATTTGAAAGAGATTCTTCTTGGTTCTTGATCTGTGTCGAAATAAAAGAGGTATTAGTAACCGCCCCCGTTTTCAATAATTCTTCTGAGAGTGTATCCTCTTCTTCTTTCGACATCTTTTCTGTTTTGAGTAGATACGCATTTGTCGTCATTGGCTGTCCAGAAATCTCTTCATAATATGTTGGACTCATATAGACAAAATTACCCAAATAATTTTGCAAAATGACTGCCACCGTTCCATGTAATTTTTGTTGATCGTCATCATACATTTCCACCGTATCACCGACAGATAAATCGAATAATTCGGCCGCTTTGCGTGTGATCGCAAGTCCTTGGTCTGGTAGTTCTACCGATTGATCGTCGATTGTTTTCAAATGGATGAACGTTTCTAATGCTTGTTCATTTTCTGGTACCATCAAAGTCAAACTTTGTGATGCTTGGCCTTTTTTACGTAGTTCAATCGTTTGCGAATTAACCGCTAAACGATCAGTGATCTTCGCTTGATCATCCATTGCGTCATTGATTTCTTTTTGACTCGTTTCATCAGTTTGATTGGTCGTTACGATCGCTTGATAATCAATGATTGGTCCAAACTGTTTGGCAGAAACCGAGCTAAGCGAATCCTTTAGCCCAACTCCTGCGACCATCAATCCTGCACAACCGGCAATTCCGATGATTGCCATGAACATCCGTGATTTATAACGGAAAAGATTACGATAACTGATTTTTTGATTGAAGCTTAAACGTGACCAAAGAGGAGTAATGTATTCTAAAAGAATTCTTTTCCCCGGTTTCGGTGCTTTAGGCTGTAACAAAGCAGCTGGTCGTTCGCGTAGATCTTTGAATAGAACTAACATCGCTGCACCAAAAGCAGCAATGAAGAACGCAATAGCTGCTTGGATGATTGGTGGCCAATCATAGAAAATCACCGCACTGCCAATATCATAACGTTCGTTTGAAAGCTCAAAAATGATCCGTGGCAAAAGATTGGTTCCTAATATCGTTCCTAAAATGATTCCGATACCTGAAGCGAGACAAGCATAAATGGCATATTTTTTGGCAATCTCCAATTTACTGTATCCTAAGGCTTTCAATGTACCGATTTCTCGTCTATTTTCTTCTACCATCCGTGTCATCGTGGTAAAAGTGATCAATGCTGCAATAAAGAAGAAAAAGACTGGAAAGACATTTGCGATGGCTGCGATGCGTTCAGCTAGATCGCCAAATTCCTGAAAGCCGACATTTTCCGATCGCTCTTGGAAAAGATAAGTTGGCTTGGCTAATTCATTGATTTTTTCTTCATTCTCCGCAATAGATGCTTCGGCCTCTGTTAGCTCCGCTTCTTTTGTTGTCAATTGTGCTTCTTGTTCTGATAATTGACTTTCTTGTTCCGCTAAAGCACTCAATGCCGGTGTTCGCTGCGGTTCAGGTAACTGCTCCAAGACTTGACGTTGTTGATCAATCTGCGTTCTCGCTGCTTCTAATTGACTTTTCGCATCAGCCACTTGTGATTTTCCGGCTTCGATTTCTTGTTTTGCAGGGGCTAAAGCATCCTTGCCCTCTTGCTTCAGCTGTTCTAAACGTTGCTGCGGTCGCTCTTCAAACAACCCTTCCAGCTTTTCGATGTTTTTTTCCATCTCTTCTTGGTATTCTTCACTGTACGTATTTAAATCGTCGACATTTGCAAAGTCAAGATATAATACGGATTGGATATCTGTTTTAAAATTATCTTGGGGGACATAGGCAAAGTAATCAATACTCCCATTTCCTACATTTGCAAAACCTCGTTCTAAATTATTGATGAATAACGGCGAGCGGACAAAACCTGTAATCTTGTATGCCGTCTCTTTCAAGTCATCTGATTCAATCGTGTAGGTGTCACCGATGCTGTATCCTTGATTTTTTGCCTTCTCATCTAGTACAAGTTCATCATCCGATTGTGGCAAGCGACCATCGATCACCGTCAACTGATTTTGTTTCATATCTGGAGCGTAAGAGAATACTTGGACAACTTCATTTTTATTGGTATTCGCGTAATATAGTTGTTTGCCCGTTTCAACGGTTACATCTGAGAGTTTCTCTGCTTCTGCAACATCTTCTTTCGTCAATCCTGCTGTCGAAATGATCTGTAGATCAGAGAGTTTACCTGCCCTGACATATTCATCCATCGTTTTTTGCATCACAGGACCAGCTGTCTTGACGCCTACATATAAGAGCGTGCCGAGTAAAATGATCAAAATGATCGCGATAAAGCGTCCTTTTGATTGGCGTATTTCACGAAATCCTGCTTTGAGGTAAGTTCTATTTTTCATGGCAAACCTCCTTACCAAACAAGTTCATCGATAGATGAAGGCTGTTCATTCAATTCGACTGCACGGACTTTTGCATCGTTGATATGGATCACTCGATCAGCGATTGGCGCTAAAGCCGAGTTATGTGTAATGATCAAAACGGTATTGCCATGTTCACGACTAGCATTTTGCAACAATTTCAATACTTGTTTTCCTGTTTCAAAATCCAATGCGCCAGTTGGTTCATCACATAGTAATAATTTGGGGTTTTTCGCAAGCGCTCGTGCAATCGACACACGTTGTTGTTCGCCCCCTGATAATTGTGATGGGAAATTATTCAACCGGTGCGCAAGCCCAACTTGTGTCAAAACTTCTACAGGATCTAACGCATTTGGCGAAACTTCTGTTGCCAATTCAACATTTTCTTTTGCAGTTAAGTTAGGAACAAGATTATAAAATTGAAAAACAAAGCCAACATCTGTCCGGCGATAAGCCGTTAATTGTTTGTCATTGAATTGAGCAATATCTGTTTCATCAATAATGATCTGTCCCTCATCCGGTGTATCCATCCCACCTAAAATATTCAATACCGTTGATTTCCCTGCTCCACTAGGCCCAAGAATAATCACTAATTCTCCTTTTTCAATGGAGAATGAAATATCGTCATTCGCTGTAATCGTTGTTTCGCCCATCTGGTAACGCTTAAATTCATTTTTTACTTCTACATATTTCATAAAACTTCCACCTTCATTCTCCCTTTTATTTATCTATTTGGTAAATCTCTTATATTTTAACACTGAAATGAAAGGTTGTGAAAAAAACCTTTTCAAAAGAGGTCGTGAAAGGCACGTTCAGCACAGAGGCATAAGAAAGAAAAATAGAAAATGGTTCTTTCATTTTTTATTTTTTTGGCTTATTATTGAAGTTTTACTTCTGGAATACCTTTTATTCGGTTCTAGGGTGTGCAAGATGACGAATATCACAGAATCATCATTTACTTCTTTACGTATTCATGGGAAAATGACACTAAGAAAGAGATAGGAGTATAGCAATGGCAAAGAAAAAAGTGACAATCAAAGACGTTGCGAAACATTCAGGCGTATCCATCGCAACTGTCTCACTGATCTTGAATGGCAATGAAGCAAAATTCCATCCAGATACGGTCAAAAAAGTAGTAAAAGCAAGAGACGAATTAGGTTACCAACCCGATTACATTGCACGTCAAATGATCACAAAGAAAACAAAAACCATCGGTGTTCTTGTCCCTGATATCACCAATCCTTTTTTCAATACGTTGATGCAAGGGATCGAAGACTATCTTTACCAACAAAATTTTGTCACGATTCTATGCAATGCAGATTTTGATCATCAAAAAGAAACGGATTATTTACTTGAGTTGACGCAACGTGGTGTCGACGGGTTTATTATTGCCTCTTCGGCTGTCTCAACGAAAGCCCTTCAAGTTTCTTTGAAGAAACAAGGGAAACCATTTATCGTATTAGATCAGAAAAAAGCAGAAGGTTCTAGTGATGCGGTCTTAACAGATGATTATCAAGGTGGGTACTTAGCCGGTGAGCATCTACTAGGCTTAGGTCATCAGGAAATTGCTTTAGTCTATCCACAACAGACACCGCAAAATGTCCAAAATCGGATAGATGGTTTCTTAGCAGCGTGTAAACATGTGGATCATTCTGAGAAACAGATTCATTGGTTCCCTACTCACTTTTCAAAAAAAGGGGGCTATGAAATCGTTCCTGATTTACTTTCCTCTGCTACTACAGCGATCTTCGCATTGAATGACGAACTAGCTTTTGGTGTATATCGCGGATTAGCGGAGCAAGATAAACTCATTCCCGAAGATTATAGCATCATTGGCTATGATAATATTGATATGTGTGAATACATGAAGCCTAAATTAACGACCATTGCTCAACCCATTTTAGAGTTAGGTAAAGCGACTGCTCGTTTACTCTTAGAACGCATCCAACACCCTGATAAATCATGGGAAGAACTTTTATTGCCCGTAGAGTTGATCCAACGTTCCTCAACTCAATCGATCGATTTCTCCGCCCCTCAATAACACGAATATTTGTTGCGAATCAATGATGACTGAACCTGTTATCTTTGGTTTTCAAAATAATGCGTTATTTTATATTTTTATTTCTTCCATAAAAAGCCAGCAACCAGGGCTTTTTTTTACGTTCGTTATTTAACGAAATGTTTTGAAGAATTGATAAATCTTTGGTAAACTTATAGTAAGTGTACTCATTTCCCCCAAAATTTGTGCCCCCACAAATGAAATAGGGTACATCAAACAATGAATGTTCAAACGAAATGAATGGCTACTTAATACTTTTGTCCAATGTTTATTTGTTTTTTATTCGTGAATCATGATTGAATATATTCACGAAATCAAGCAACTGACAGAACAGATGCAACTTTATTAGTGCAACTGTGGAAAAAGAAAAGGAGTATTTCGTTATGAAGAAAAAAACAGCAATACGCCTACTTGCAGCATCTTGGCTGATTGCTCCAACTTTGTTATCTACACAGCCTGCATTTGCTACAATCAGGCGAACACAGACATCCGAAAGCACGATCGTTGCGGAGTCACCTTCAGCTACGACCGATTCAAGTACTAATGATTCCACGCTATCAAGTTCTTCAACAGATTCTTCCGATAATCCAGAGGAATCAACGGAAGAATCGACCGAAACAGCCACTCGGACGCTATCGATTGCTCGGAATTTACGTGGAAAAATCAAATTGAAGATCGTTGATGAAGAGAAAGAAAAATCTGAGATCAAAACAAGAGAGTACACAGAAGAAGATTTTCTAGAGATTTCTAAGTCTGGCAAAGTCAAAGACTTAAAAGAAGGAACCAAAGTTACATATATGATCACACCTGAAACGAATGAACAATTAGTTTCTGTCAAAATCGAAGGTGCGCAAGAAATCGACTATACCAAACAAATTTTTACAGTCGGCGTGACTGATTTAACGATCTCCGCAAAATTTGAGTCGTCGACTTCCCCTTCTGAACCAACCTCTCCAGAAGAAGAAACGACGGATTCTTCTGAGCCAACGCCAGTTACTCCAGATATTCCGGATAGTGGTAATAATGGCAATACTGGCAATTCGGGAAATAATGGCAACAACAACGGAAATTCAACTACAGGAAATACGACAAATCCTTCACGACCACCAAGTTCTTCAAATAATAATGGGAATACAAGTGGTTCTACTGGATCAACAAACAATAATGGCTCATCTTCAAACCAGACAACAAACACTAATCGGCCTCAGACGCCCGATCGAATTGAAAACCCAGCTTCAGAATCATCTGATTTTGTTGTAAAAACACCGATCGAAGCAATTTTACCGGCCAACACAACAAGCACCCAACAAGCACTTGTAAAAGAAGCATATCGCCAGCTGGGAAAACCATATGTTTGGGGTGCCAAAGGTCCTACGACTTTCGATTGTTCTGGTTTGACTTATTACATTTATAAAAAAGTAACTGGCCATTCGATTGGAGGTTGGACAGGGGAACAACAATATGCGGGTACACAAATCCCTGTCGAGAATGCTCAACCAGGCGATCTAGTTTTTTGGGGACCTGCTTCGGGTACTACCCATCATGTAGGTATTTATATTGGTAATGGGAATTACATCCATGCCCCTCAACCGGGTGACCATGTGCGGATCACTTCCATCAAGGATTACAGACCCGACTTTGCTTTACGTGTCAATATAGCTGGTTTACCACGAGCGACAAATTCATTAGCTAGTTCACCGATTTTAGATGGGATCAACGATTCATTCCATTTCGCACAAAATCAAACAACAGATCAGTTTGTCGAAAAAATCGCTGAAGATGCTCGAGAAATTGGGCAAGAAGAAAATATTTATGCTTCTGTTATGATGGCACAAGCTATTCTAGAAAGTGGTTCTGGTAACAGCTTGCTTTCTCGCTCACCTAACTATAATCTTTTTGGGATCAAGGGCGCTTATAAAGGGAGCAGTGTTTCCTTCAATACTTTAGAACAAACGGCAGCTGGGCAAAACTATCAGATTCGCGCTGCCTTTCGTAAGTATCCTTCTTACAAAGAAAGTTTAGAAGACTATGCCGATTTGATCAAAAATGGTTTATCACATAATGCTGATTTTTATAAACCAACATGGAAATCTGAGACTAAAGATTACCGAGAAGCAACGAAGTATTTAGAAGGGCGCTATGCGACAGATCGACAATATTCTAGGAAATTGAATGCCATCATTGAAGCCTATGACTTGACGCAATACGACGAACCAAAAGAACAAGAAAAACAGGATTCTGAAACAAATGAGCGAATGGATTCCTTTGTCGTTCCTACTCGTTGGCGAAATTCTTCGTCTACTTCATCTAGAATGACCATTTCGTTGTTCAATCAAAGAAACCCTTCACTTCTATATCTATCAGAATTAAGATTTGCTTCTTTCTGGGACCTATGGCATCATTTTTCAGTGAGAGAGATTCCACAGAAACTTTCTGTAACGGTCAGAGAAACCGATCAACCACTTGCTAGTCGCTTGAACCTTGATCGAGTCTTTCGGATGAAACAATTTTTGAGATAGCCAAAATGGACACCATATCAAAGAACGAAAACTCAGAAGTTGATAGAATACTTCTGAGTTTTCGTTCTTTTTATGTACCTTACTCCACCTAAATAGGCGCTGGAAAGTTGCACTATTGGTTAGAAAAAATATTTGGCAATCTCTGATAACCTTTCTTTCGTTTGAGGATCAATTTGATCAACCACTTGAAGATTACTGCGTTGAGATAAATCAATACTTCGGATATGTTGACATAATATCGTTCCTTTGATTGTATTCATCGCTGTATCAGAAATTGTTTGAAATGCACCTGAGTGTTGATATTTTTCCTGTAAATATTTTGTTGAACTACTGATTGGCATGACTAAAACGGTATTGAAAATCCTATTATAGTTATTATTGCTGATGATGACACACGGGCGTTTTTTTGCTAGTTCGTTCCCTTTTGTTGGATCCAAATCTATAAAAATAATATCCCCTTGTTTTACCATTCGATTTTCTCCTCGCCTACATCCTCTCCAAAATCAACGATTTCTGTATCGTAACTCGCGTATTCTTCCGCCACAGCCAATTCATGCTTCCAAAATCCTTCAAAATCCAGATTGTTTTTTTCACTAGTCACTTTAATATCACCTTCAGGTGTGAATTCAAAAATAACTCTCTGATTCTCTTTCAAGCCTAATTTTTGTCGCACACTCTTAGGGACAGTGATTTGATTTTTGGATGTCATTTTAGCTGAGACTTGCACTTTTTTATCCATAAGTATTCCTCTCCTTTATTCGATTATACCAAAAAAGTAAGGAAAAGTAAGGAATTTCCATTTTTTTAAATAAGCCACTGGTCGTAGTAGTTGAAGCATGTCAACTATTTCTCAGATACTTCCTGTAGCAGTAATAACAAATAAAAGCAAAGATCGGTAGCAGACTAAAAAAGTAAAGTGCTTGGTTCACTGATAACTGTTGCGCCAAGACACCGCCTAGTAATGGAGAAACAAAGGAAGAAAGCCCCATATAAACACTTATAGACAGAAGTTGTCCGGAGGAAAAAACATTTTTAGGGGTAATCTCACTGATGATCATTCGACTACCGATAGTAAAAGCTGGAACAGTAAAAAACTGCAAGAAACTGGCAGCAAGCAATACTAGCGGCGTTCGTGAAGTTGCATAAATCAAAAATTGCAAAACCAAAGAAAAACCAGAAATAAAAAGCAATCGCTCATTTTTCCATTTTGTTACCGAATGATTCAATAAAAGATACGCTGGAATTTCACAGAAAGCTTGAATCGCCCACTTTAATCCTACGAACGTATTTCCACTATCCATTAAGAGTAATTTGTCAATCACGATCGTATTATTGGCGACGATCGTTAAATATAAAAGGAAAAACAGCAACGTATAACATAAGAACTCCCCATTCTTACACAGTTGATACATATCCGAAAGATTAAATTCCTTGTTTTTTTGTTCTTTATGGTCATTTTTATCGTGAGATGTTTTGGGCAATGTTTTTGAGATGCACAAATAACTAATTAGAAAAAAGAGAAAGGGAACCATCAGCCACTGGTAATTATTATTAAAAATGAATAAAGGAATACATACACTCATCATACTCCAACCTAAAGAACCTATTGCTTTGATCGCTGGAAGATTGTTTCGCATCTCTGACTCTGACAGCACCCAGTTATCTAGGACTGTTGCCCCTGTATTGGATAACCCTCCCGCAATAGCCAGTAAGATCAGATGTACCAGCCAGATGTCTTTTCCTATCAAATAAAAACTGATCGCAAAGCATACGAATAGTACAGAAACTACCATGGCAACTTTTTTTATCTGCTTGCTTCGGTCAGAATAATAGCCAATAAAGATCTGGAAGATCATCGTGGTCACACTGTAAGAAGCCAAAAACCAGCCTCTCTGGACCGCATCATAGCCTTGTTCGGTCAAAAACGGCACGATCTGTGTCATCAAAGTAGCCATCAACGCATACTGAAAAAAATAGACGAGTTGAAATTTATTCTTTACTGCCATATCTACTTTCAAAATGATCGGCTGAAGGATCTCCTCCAGCCGACCCCTTTCATTTTTATAAGTAATACCTAGTGAAGCTCCGGCCAATAAGGAGCATTGACTTCAAGCATTTCATCAAGGATCTCCTTCGCTACTTTTGCACTAGGTACCGTTTTGTTCATGATGAAGGCTTGCCATAATTTTTGATATGATTTTTGTTCCCAAGCATCGACTGCTAACTTCTCAGATGCAATTTGCTGTTCCATTAAACCTTTTTGGAAAGTAGGGATCTCACCAATCGATAGTACTTCATAACCGTCTTTCCCTACGATACAAGGCAATTCGACCATCGCATCGTGATTGAAATTAGAGATGGCACCATTATTCTCAACGATCAGGATCATGCGCTCTTTCGTATTGAATGTCAACGCGCAAGCTAGATCTGTAATAAATGAGGCATGCTCATTAGAGACAAAAAGCGTGTCTTTGGCTGTTTGGTTATTAATAATCCGCTGGCATTCTTCAAAAACGATTTTCTCCCGTCCATCAATGATTTCATTCGCTCTTGTATACTGTTTATCAGCATGAGCAACTGTTTCATCAGCCATCAAATAATATTTTAAATACGTATTGGATAAAAAGGTCGGCTCAATTTCATGTAACTCTTTGGCTGCTAGCATGGTTTCCAACCAGCTTGTTTCTTTGTGTTGGCCTTGTTGTGTTTGTTCTGTATAGCCATATTTTTTTACATGGGCGCTTATTTTTGGTAGCAAGTCATTACCGTCATGGTCTTTGATGCTTGTCCACCACCCAAAGTGATTCAAGCCAAAATAAGACGTTTCAAAATCTTTCCGATCCCGTAGCCCAATCACTCGAGCCATGATATCTTCTAAACAAACGGGCATGTCACAAATATTGATGATTTTTGAATTGGGGCGAAACCTTCTTGTTGCTTCTGCGACCACTGCTGCTGGATTAGAATAATTCAATAACCAAGCATCCGGTGAATACTTTTCCATATAGTCGACTAGTTCTAAGACTGGCCCGATCGAGCGCAACCCATATGCAAGTCCCCCTGGTCCGCATGTTTCTTGACCTACAACATTATGCTTAAATGGAATTTTTTCATCTTGTTCCCTCATGGCATATTTTCCAACTCTTAGTTGTGCCATGACGATATCAACATCTGTAAAAGCCTCTTTGGGATCTGTTGAATAATCAAATTCGATTTCTGGCGCTCGTTCTGTGAGGATGATCGCGCATGCTTTTGCTATAACTGCTTGCCTTTGTTCATCATTATCATAAAATTTGATTTTCCTGACTGGAAATCGTTCTCGGTCTTCTATTAACATCATCACTAATGAAGGTGTATATGTACTCCCTCCACCGGCGATCAAGATTGAACTTTTTTTCTTATTCATAATTATCCTCCTCTTATTTTACGATCAATTCTTCAAATGATTCTCTCACTCTTGGAACAGTTAACCCAACAATGATTTGGATACCACCATTTCCAGGATTGACAAGTCCTGCGGCCCCAGCTTCCTGAAAATCAATAGGACTGGCTACTTTACTTGTATCTTTCACGGTAAGTCGTAACCGTGTGGCACAATTCGTCACATCCAGTACATTCTCTTTTCCACCTACTAACACTAGATAGGCTTGTGCTTGTCTAGCATGTTTAGGTAGGTTTTTCTCTTGTTCATCTTGTTGTGTCTTCTTTTTGTTTTCGTAATCAGCTTTTGAATAAAGTTGTATCTCTGATACCTCCTCTTCACGTCCTGGAGTTTTTAAATTGAATTTTTTGATCATGAAGGTAAATACTAAGAACCAGATCGCAGTAAATGTAAGTCCGATCATGATTTGGGTGAGGTAGGTCGAACCATGAAAATTCCAAAGAGGCAACCAATTTAACCCTAACCAATTGATCAATCCACCACCAAAATCACCAACGACGCCAAAAGCGTAAGAAACCGTAGCAATGGACGCATCTAATAGCGCATGGACACCCCATAAAGCTGGAGCAACAAATAAGAACGTAAACTCAATAGGTTCAGTGATTCCTGTCAAAATCGCAGTTAATGCAGCTGGGGCGATCAATGCAATAACTTTCTTCTTTTTCTCTGGATGAGCGGCTTGAATAATGGCTAAGCTTAAGCCGGCTGTTCCAAATACTTTTGACATGCCCGATAAAGAAAAACCCCCAAAAGGATAAAGTTCTTTAAGCGAAAGTGCACTTGTTTGGAATTCGCCGATATTTGATGCCCAATAAGCAGCCATCCCTCCTTCAACTACCGCACTATCATAAGCAAATGGGGCGTACACAAAATGATGTAAGCCAGTTGGAATAAGGATTTTCTGTAAAAATTGATAGATGAATACACCAAAATTTCCTGAATTGATAAAAAAACCTTGCATGCTTCTCATTCCTTCTTGGATGATAGGCCATACGACACACATCAAAAGTGCTAGAGGAATCATGACAAAAAAAGCGATCATTGTAACGAAAACAGAACCACTAAAAATCGTCAACATCTCTGGTAATTCTTTTTCATAAAAGCGATTATGCAAATAAACCACGATACCTGAGATCAACAATGCTCCGATCATGCCCGTATCTAAAGTAATGATTCCAGCAATCGATGTTAACCCAGAACCAACGGCTGTTCCTTGAGATAGATCCACGGCGAAAGAATTTGGCCATAACGTTAAAATTGCATTGACGAAATAATTGAAAGCAATATAGGTCACTAATGCTTCCATCGTTGCTCGAGCTGCATATTTTTTAGCTAAACTGATTGGTAATCCGACCACAAATAAAAGTGGTAATTGAAAAAATGGTGTCCAGCCACCGGCTGCTACAACATTCCAGAACTTATACCAGAGTGTATCAGGCGCAGCAATATCTCCCATGATCGTTTGATTGGAAAGAAGTAAAGAAAAACCAATAACGATACCAAAAAAAGAAAATAGCATGACAGGTGCTAACATTGCTCCACCAAATCTTTGAATTTTTTTCATCATAGTTTTTTAGTCCTTCATATTTTTTAGTAAGCGCTTTACTGATTCTTAGTTTACTATTAAAATGGATTCCTGAAACACTTTAAGATGATTTAAAAACTCCTCACAGGAAAAAGGTTTTTGTCACAAAATTTGTGAATCGTCACATCCTATCTTCGAGAATAAAACAAGAGGTCCGGTAGTACTTAATCAAATAAACGGTACATGAAGGCGTATCTTAATAGTGAGGTGAGAACAAGAAGGACACACGCAATTGGAAAATCCTCCAAGTAAGCAAAGGGTGAGTGAAGGCAGTCGACCAACCCAAAATTGACTGATAAAGAATTGGCTATTGAGTTAGGTAACAAAGATTTAGCAGTTGTATCACCTTGCAAGGTCTATGAAAATAGCAATAAAACAAACAATATTGAGAAACGTTTCCGTCGATTACAGCGTGAACTCTCTCAAAAATATCAAATGAAAAAGGGGGAAACTGATTTGTCAAAACCTGTAATATCTATAAATTAGAATCGAACATTCAATCGATCCATCAAAAAAATAACCACTATTCGTCAGATCCATATTCATAGATGACCAAACAAGCGTAGTAGAAACATGGTTCTGAAAACTTTAATGGTGAGTTCTAACGATTTATAGATTTTTGGCAATGATGAAAAAAGATGTTACAAGACCGAATTACGACGTTTCAGTCAAGGTTGACTGAAAATGATTTTCTTATCTGGTCCTATATCACAAATCACAAAAAAAATTCTTTCACAATGTCTATTAACGAACTGGCGAAACAATGCAACGTTTCTCGCACAACAATCATGCGGTTTTGCCAAAAATTAGGGTTTGATGGTTTCTCAGAATTCAAATATCATCTGAAAAATGAACTTACACAGGAAAATGTGCGTCTATCCGAGTTTGAGGAGGAAATCTTGGAAAATCATATCCAAACAATTGAGAACCTCAAGAAAAAAGATTTCACTGATCTATGTACAATGATGGCTAATGCGAAGCGGATTTTCATCTATGGATCAGGTGATATACAAACGCTAGTTTCAAGTTATATGAAATTGCTTTTCGTACACAACGGATTGATACTCTATGACTTCGGTGCCGTTTCCATCAACAAGCAGTTTTACCAAATCATTCAGCCAGCAGACTTAGTCCTGTTGATCACGCTAAATGGTGAGTCTCCTGAAGTCGTCAAATTAGCGAAGCAACTGAAGCAACGAAATATCCAGACAATTGGTATCACAAAACTTAGGAACTCAACTGTCTCAAAACTTTGTGATGAAACGATTTTCTTCTTGAATCCAGAACTACAAGATCAAGAAGATATCCTTACACCTTTCGAAACAACTTCAACGCTTTTTTTCGTGATCGAATATTTTTTGTTGAAATATGATGCTTGGCAAAAACAAACAAATAAAAGTTCCTAAAAAACGCATCTCTTTCGTGCCAATTTGGCTTTTAAAGAGATGCGCTTTTTATGTATTGGGTTCTGTCTCTCTCACTGCCTTTTGATCGAACCGTCCTTTACTCGATCAAGGTAACGGTAATCGACGAGGTAGCGCCGTAATATCGCATGATCAGGATAAATACTTTTTAGAATAGCGTTGACCTCCCTCTCTAAGTAATCTCTATCAAATTCAAACTTTGAATAAAGATGATCAAAAAGCAAGCGTTTATTTTTTTCTTTTCTAGGGATTTGTTGCAGTTGCCCATCTTTGAAAAATCTAGCCAGTTCACTCATAACCGATATCCTTCCATCGTATCCAGTAATCTTTTCTCTATTTGATCATGCTTCAAGCAAATTTTATCGAAGGCAACAGAAAAAGCGAGAAGGAGGTTTTGCTACAAACCATCTTCTCGCTCTTTATCAAGCTCAACTTATTCTTTTTTGTTCAAAACGATGCCTGTATACAGCCAAGTAGTTACAACATAGTAGATAAAGTAGAGAACAAAGAATATTGTAAATGGTATCCATAAGTTGTGATATGGATCATCCATCAAAACAGTAAACATTTGAAGTCCAAATAATACATGGATGGCTCCTAGAATCCCTGGTGCTAAGAAGAGAATACCGATTTCTCGACGAATCGATTGTTTTAACAATGCTTGACGAGCACCGATCTTACCGAGCATCTCGTAACGAACGACATCACTCTTGCTACCTGAGAGGATCTTGAACATCAAGCAACTTGCTAACATTGTCAAGAAGGCGATCCCTAAGAAGAAGCCCATGAATTCAAAGCCTGAGAACATACCGTTGATCATTTGGTACGCATCATATTTTTGCGTGAAACTAAACATTCCATCTTTTAATGATTCATTATTTTTATTGTTTTCTGCTACCAGATCACCAATTTGTTCAATACTCTCATGGAAATCTTTTGCTTGGATCAGTTGCATACTGGTTTGTGGAAGATTTAATTGAGCAAATTCTTCTGCTGGCAGTAATTTGATTTCTTTTTCTCGTTGTTCTGGCAATTCGTAATAGCGCAACTCATCTTGATAGTTTAAGTTTGTCGCTAATTCTTCTGCGGTTACTTTTTTCGTTTTGACGTTTCTTTCACCAGTGTTAGGTGTTTGATTTTCCATGATCAAAAATGGATTTTGTTCAAACTCACTATAGTTATAGTACACTGTTTTTTCGTCTTCTTTTTGTTGATAGACCGCGTTGATCGTTGGTGAAAGTTTCGCCACTTTAGATTGATCGATCAATTCTGATTGATTCAATACTAGATCATAGTTCGATACTTCATTCGTCAACTGAGTGATCTGGTTTTTAAAGCCTAGACCGACTGTTAATGCACCTAAAGCTAATGCGAGTAACATCGCAACCATTGAAAGCATTTGTGTGTATTCACGAATACGGAAGCTTAACTGTGATAACGTAAAGTTGTTCAGTTTTTTCATCGAAAGATTTTCTGTTTTCTTCAATAGTTTAAGGAAGAAAATGATGACCGAATGGAAAATAAAGTACGTTCCTAAAACGATTGTAACTAACGCGACGGCGATTCCCATCAACTGATAGGTTCCGATATTTGCCATCATATAATAACCGACACCGATAAAAATGATTCCTAAAACTACTTCAAGGAAAAACAAGAATTTGTGTTGTTTCATCTGCGCAGGTGTTTGATCCGCACGTAGTAAAGTCAAAATTGGTTTTTTGACAATCGAGAATGCATTGACAAACGCTGCTAATAAGAATAGTACGATGAAAAACAGCAAAGTAATCAATAATCCATTCATATTGAACGGTGTAAAATGAGTGATTTTAATATTTAACTGGGCAACTAATAGTCGATGGACGACGCTTGTTAAACCAATACCTAGCGCTGAACCAACCAAAGTAGCGACTGTTCCTACTATCAAGGTCTCAGAGAAAATCATTTGAGCAATTTTCCGGCCTTTTGCTCCTAGCATCATAAACATCGCATAATCTTTTTGTCGCATCGTCATCAAAAATGAGTTGGCATAAAGAATGTAAACAAATGTGATGATCCCCAATAATACCGACCCAAAGCGAAAGATAAAGACTGTCATCGCTAAAGTGGAATTATTGTTCAAAAAATCGGTGTTGCTGGCCATTGACTCGAACATATAAAAGATGGCTGAAGCCATGACTAAACCGGAAAATAGAACAATATAGTCTCTTAACCGACTCTTGATCCCAGTAAGTGATAATTTCCAAAGCATGTTCAGTTTCCCCCTTACTGTTCTAGATTACCTAGAATCGTTAATATTTGACGATAAAAGTCTGAACGGCTTTGTTCTCCGCGTTTAACTTCCTGATGGATCACGCCATCTTTAATAAATAAGATTCGTTGACAGTAACTTGCTGAAAAAGCATCATGTGTCACCAATAAAATGGAGACATTATCTTTCGTATTTAGCTCCTCCATCGTGTCTAAAAGATCTTTCGCACTTTTTGAATCCAATGCGCCTGTTGGTTCATCACCTAGAAGAATCGTTGGTTGAGTCACCAATGCACGCGCAGCTGCTACCCGTTGTTTTTGTCCACCAGAGATTTTTGCGGGGTAGCTGTCTAATATGTGACTGATTGATAAGCGTTCAGCCACCGCATTGACTTTTTTCTTGATTTCTTTTGGTTTCACGCCTTGTAAAGAAAGCGGAACTGCAATGTTTTCTTGTGCAGTCAAGTTCTCTAAAAGATTGAAATCTTGGAAGATAAAGCCGATTTCTTTTGCTCGAAAATCGGCTAACTGATTTCCTTTCAACTTCGTGACATCTGCTTGGTTGATATGGATCGTGCCACTTGTTGGTTTATCTAATGTTGATAAGATATTCAATAAGGTTGATTTACCTGATCCAGAAGCCCCCATGATACCAATGAATTCGCCTTTTTCCACACTAAAACTGATACCGTTCAATGCTTGTGTCTGTTTCTCATTACTTTTTCCGTAAACTTTTGTTACGTTCTTGATTTCTACGATTTTATCCATTATTGACCGTTCCTTTACTTAATTTTTCTTGTGCTGCTGATGGAATGTCTTTTGCCTGTACTTCCTCATAAGACGTCACGCCTTTATTTTTATTCCAAGTCACTTTCAAAAATGCATCTTTTCTTAATGGTCGCTCTTGAAAACCATTGAAGTCCATTGTTTTTTCTTTACCTTCTTTATTAAACCCAGGTAGTTCATAACGATAACTGATGATTTCTTGTCCACCGTCAGCGTGATCCACCTGTTTCTCACCATCCGTTGTGATTTGAACATAGTAGCTTTCGCCACCCATGATCAAATGATCTGCTAAACGGTAGCCACCAAAAGCGATGATGATAAATGCTCCCAACCCAATCAATAATTTTTTCATTGTGACTCCTTCTTTCCTGTTCTGATAAATTAAGTATAGTCAAGTATCCGTGAAAATTCCTTTCTTTTTACTATCAAAACTCTTTCATTATTGTCATATGTCCCATAAAAAAAAAGAATCTGGAGGTGTAAGGGAAGTGACACTATAATAAGATACAATTAAAAAAGAGCACCTCAAATTTAGTAAAATAAATTTGGAGGTGTTTTTATCATGACAAAACATAATTATTATCCCAAAGAATTAAAGATTCAGATTGTTAAACGTTTGCTGGCAGGTGAATCAGCTACTGCGCTTCGAACAGAGTTCCATATCCCTAGTACTGGAACCATTTTTACTTGGAAAAAATGGTATCTTACTAATAATTTAAAAAGGCTTGATTCTTCTTCTGGTCGTCCTAGAAAAGAACAACTGACAGTCTTACAAGAACTAGAAGAAAAGAACAAGGAACTGTCCCTCTTAAAAAAATTTTTCTCTCAGGAAAGGTGGTGACATTAGAAAACATCGTTCACTTTATTAACCAGCATACCAATGAATTGTCAATTGTACGCTTGACGGAGTTATTTGGTATCTCAAGAAGTACCTATTATCGCAATCGGAATCGAGAGTTTTCTGCACTCACTTCAATTGAAAAACGTGTTCATCAGTTAGTTGTGGCAAACCATTTCTTATTTGGTTATCGAAAAATCCATGCTTTATTGAATCGAGAAATGTTTGTAGGTATTAATAAGGTTGCACGAATTATGAAAAAATACGGATGGAATTGCCTTGCTAAAGTAAAAAAACGTAAACATGCTGGGAAAATACACAAAACCTTTGATAACCTTATCCAAAAGAATTGGACGACAAACCAACCAATGGAAAAACTAACCACAGATATTACTTACTTGCCCTTTGGCAAATCCATGTTATATCTTTCTACCATTATGGACACCTTCAATAGTGAAATTGTTGCTTATCAATTGTCTGAACAAGCGGATACTCAGTTAGTCGTAGACACATTTAATCAATTAAAACATTTAAAAGAAACAACTATTTTGCATAGCGACCAAGGATCAACTTACACTTCGAAGGTATTCTGCGAACTTGTTAAACAAAAAAACGTTATCCAAAGTATGTCCCGTAAAGGAACACCTTCAGATAACGCTCCGATAGAATCGTTTCATTCCTCACTAAAGTCTGAAACGTTCTACATTTCAAAAGAACCAATAGGCTCTAATAATAGAGTAATCGAAATTGTCGAAAATTACATCTATTTTTGGAACAATCAACGAATTTTAGCCAAATTAGGCTATAATTCTCCAATTGACTATCGAATGAAAGGAACAAATTGAGTTGCTCTTTTTATTTTGTATCAAAAAATAGTTGCACTTCCAAGACACTCCAAATTCCTTTTTATTGATTCAAACCGATATTCGTTGGAGAAAGCATTCCACTGACGAATGCTTTCCTCATTCAGCTATTTTTCTTTGTTATTACCTGTATTGATCACCGGTTGTGTGCCTTTATCTGTAATGATCGACACAAGTAGATTATTGATCAATTGGACCTTTCGATCATCGGTAAAAGCGATATCTTGTCCTGCTTCAATTTGTTCTAGAGCCATTTGCGTCATCGACACCGCCCCTTCAACGATAGTCTGTCGAGCAGATAAAATGGCTTTGGCTTGTTGCCGTTGCAACATCGCACTCGCAATCTCTGTTGCATAAGCCAAATGGTTCAATCTTGTCTCTAACACTTCGACCCCTGCCACTGCTAAACGTTCTTGTAATTCCTTTGCCAATTCATCTGAAATCGCCGTGGTATTTCCACGCAAGGTAAGATCATCTTCGTTGAATGTGTCATATGGATATTGACTGGCGATATGGCGAAGCGCTGTTTCACTTTGGATCTCAACGAATTGATGATAATTTGCTACATCGAAAAGTGCTTTGGCTGAATCCACTACTCTGAAGACGACAACGGCGGAGATCTCGATTGGATTCCCATCTAAGTCATTGACCTTCAACAGTGAACTATTGAAGTTTCGCACTTTTAAAGATAAGCTGATTTTTTGGGCAAAAGGAACTGTTATGAAAAAACCGCTCTCTCGAATCGTTCCAATATATTGACCAAAAAATAAAATCACTTTCGCCTGGTTGGGATTGACAATGGTTATTCCACTGATGATCAGCGCACCGATCAACCAGAGTACGATACTGATAATTAAAAGTGACGGAATATAAACGATCATACTTGTGAAAAATATAGAAACTACTGCTATTACTAATAGCATCAAGATACTCAAATAACCATTTACGTAAAAAGCTTTTTTCTCTTTCACTATGTACGCTCCTTGCTTATTTCGTTTTATTTTGTTCGTTGGTTATCCATGTTTTTTACGAATCCTTGCCATGGCTCCTTCTAATTCTAATTCTTTGTCCTCCGTGATATACCAACCATTTTCGTGTATGCCACCTGATGCTTCTGGCAAATATTCTAGTCTGGTACGGACCCATTGCTTCGTTTCGGTAAAATAATCTTCCACTAATATTTCTAGATCCATTCCAGCAGATAATTCAAGATTCTCACGAACCGACTTGAAGACAAATCGCTCACTTGTTTGATCGTATTTTAAAATACCCGTATCGATGATTGGCAGTGAATAATAATCTAATTCTTTTTTCACTTTCAATAGATGTTTGAACATTTCGTTGTACACTTGTTCAAGTTGTCGACCTTCGGAATTATTTGGATATTGGATCGTTACCCTTTCTTTATCTGTATCATAATACTTGGTACTCAGTTCTGTTAAAAAATGATGCAATTTCCCTAATTCACTTTTCAATTCTTCCCGCTTGATTTCCTCTGTTTTCATTCAGTATTCACCCTATTTTCCCCATATATGTACGTTTTTCCCTTTCCTTATTCTACTATATTATTGAATGATAGGCGATGATATTTCATGTAAAATAAATAAAAAAGCGTATAATTCCTTATTCCATAAAGAATTATACGCTTCTTCAACTATTTATTCGTTATTTCGGAAAAGATAGTCTTGACAGTTCAACGATCAATCATAGACTTCTTCATAGTCTTCATCATCCATCGGAGACTCTTCGTCATCTTCACTTGTCAAATTCACTTGACTATTATGCCCCGTCACTTTAAGGTCTTTATTCCCTTGATTATAAGTCTTTGTTGTCAATGTTTCATAATTTTTGTTGATGTAAGAATCCCCTTCTAGTGTCACAGCTAATCCTTGCTGTTGATGCTCATAGAACTCAATACTACTATTTTGAAGTGTGATTTCGCCTTTGATTGACTTTTCATTGTCGTTAAAAAGAATACTAGCATCACTTGCAGCCAATTTGACTTTATCTATCGAAAACTCCTGTAAATCTAGTGAGCCCATTTGATTTTCAACAGTAAGAAGTTCCCCACTTACTTCATTGATCGACGTCCAAGTATTTGCTAAATTCAAGTTGATTTTCTTACTACTGAATTCATCTAAAAACAATTCATTGTTTTTCCCTTCAATCACTAATTCTTTTAAGGAAATGGTTTTAGGGATCGTGATCTTCAACATCGAACGTGTGTCTGTCATATTGATCATCACTGCCGGTGTTTGACCATCAGCTGAAATATCCAATGTGTGATCTTCCAGATTGATTTTTGGTTTTTGCGTTTTATCATAAGACGCTTCAACCCCAAAGTTCACGCCTCGTTGGATCACGATATTTTGATGATCTGCTCGGACAACGATTTTTTCGATTTTTTCAGACGAAAAATCTTTTGTTTCGCGAGTCATTTCTATGATCCTTGGTCCACCTTCCCACGTCAGACTCGTTTGGGCACCAGAGGCATAACTTAATCCTGCCGTCAAGCCACCGATGATCATCAGTCCTAAACCTATCCCCAAGATATATTTTAATTTCATTTTTTACACCCCACTATTCGTCGTATGGATCGCTCGTTTCGTAATAAACCGGCGTCCTACCCACTTGACAAAGTTCATCATCATTTGGAATAACCATTTAGTTCCTTTTAACAGTAATGGTGCAAAGAAGACAGCACCTCCTGTGGCAAGTAACCCTAGTCCTACAAAGAACAGCCCACTAGCAATCGATTGTTGCAAGACAGCAACACCTGAAATGATCGAAAATAAACCTACTCCTAAAATACTGATACATACGACATAGATTCCAATGATTACGCCAATTAAGCCAATCAGAATACCAAAAATCGCTAGAATAAACGCTAATGCTAAAGGAATCAATAAAGGTGATGCACACAACCCAATGACGATCATCCAAATCAAACGAATTTTCCGTTTAGGACTTTGGCTATATTCTGATTCATCGTCGTCTTGTTCCGAGTAATAATTGATTTTCAGTTTCAGGGCAAATTGCTTTGGTGAGCCATATTCATCCACGACTTCTTCTACTGTTTTGCCAGAATCCAAGAAGTATTCTTCGTAATACTGAATAATATCAAAGCGATCATCTTCAGGTATTTCTTGAAGTTCATCCAACACATCATCTAAATATTCATTCATTCGTATTCTCCTCCAGTAATCGGTTTAAGGAATCTCGAAACACGATCCATTTATCAATGATTTCTTCTAAATGTTGACGTCCTTTCGGAGTTAAGCGGTAATATCGGCGATTTCTACCTTCGAATGGTTCGTCGTATGTTTCTAAGTATTCTTCTTTTTTTAATCTGCGTAAAACAGGATACATCGTTGATTCACTGACAGATAAACTTTCTTGGACGATCTTCGTTAATGCGTAACCGTACATGTCTTCTCTGCTTAAAGCTGCTAAAACCGTACCATCGAGTAAAACTGTTGGGACTTGGATATGCATTACTTCACCTTCTTTATAGTTTACAATATTTTATATTTGCCAATATTATATCACGTATAATATTGTTTGCAAGTGAAATTCACAATCATACCCACTAATTACTTCAATATTCGCGAAAACAACGCTAATTATCATTAAAATTCAGCTTACAAAAAAGGAACAAAGACCGTAATGATTTCTGGTCTTTGTTCCTTTTGAATACTTTCTTATTATCCTCTTACCTACAACAAAGCAAACACGATAAAACTTAGCGTAAAACCTAGAAAAACGGCAAGAGAGAAACGGATCAATTCTTTTTTATTCCTACTCAACCACGTTTCATTCATCTTTTGCTACACTCCATTCTAAAATAGTCAGTTGCTAATTTGGATAAACAGAGGTGACATGATTGTATTGCTGTGCATGTTTATTGGCAGCAGAAACAGCTGTACTAGCAAATAGATGCCACTCACTATTATACCCGCATGTATGGCATTTCCAATAATAACCGATACCACGATCGGTTTGTTTTTCATCCTCTGCACTTGAACTTGCCACAAGTGTGCTTAAGACCGAATCCTGTTTCAATAATGCCACGGGAGTATCATGAGAATGAGTTGTTTCCTCTGCAATGACTATGGGATTGGCTCCGCTCAGTCCAATACTTAACGTCAAAAGTCCGAGCAATAAACCGACTTTTTTTTTCAATTCCTATCATTCCTCCAATAACGGTTATTAGAAAAATATACGAATGCTCACTTATGTACGACTTGTCTTCGTACACTTTTCCAAGTATATATTACTTGAAAAATACACCTTAGAACGATTAAATCAGAAGTGGCGTTTTTTTCTTTGTTTTTGTTGGTTTATTGCTCCTGTAGATCATTAACTGTTCACTTCTCTGGATCTTATTCCATCGGAGAATTTGGTTGCGTGTTTTCTTTGTCTAATTGAATGATGACGGTCGTACCTACTTTTGGGATACTGTTATAACTGATTTTTCCATGATGCAATTCAACGATTTTTTTGACTAGTGATAAGCCCAGCCCGTTCCCAGAAAATTGACGACTGGATTCCCCTTGATAAAATTTCTCAAAGAGTCGTGCTTGTGTTTCTTGATCCATTCCCACGCCAGAATCTGTCACTTCAACGATTACTTGAGTGGCATTTTGTGTTAGGCGAATCTTGATTTTCCCTTGTGGTTGATTGTACTTGATGGCATTGTCCATGAGATTCAGCCAGACTTGATATAGAAATTCTTCATTACCGACAAAGTTGACACTTTCCAGATCGATCTCCAGTTGAAGGTGTTCTTGCTCCCATTTAGGTTGTAAAAAAACAATCACTTCACGAATCTGTTCATCTAAACGAAAAGGGCGCTTTTCTAATTTGATTCGCTGATTTTCTAATTTATTCAATTTCAGTGTGTTCTCTGTCAATTGCGATAGCTGAGTGATGCTCTCAATGATCCGTTGCAAGAAAACCTGCTTTTCTTCTTCTGAAATGTTAGGCGCCTGCAATAACTGGACGTATCCTTGGATCGTGGCAAGAGGCGTCTTAAATTCATGAGAAACATTGGAAACAAAGTCATTTCGTAACGTTTCGATACTACTCAATTCTTGGACCATCACGTTGAAATCTTTATATAGTTGCTGCACCTCTTCGACTTTTTGTTGCTCATCCATCCGAATCGAAAAATCGCCAGTTGCTACTTTGCTCATATTGGTTCGTAAATCACTGATCGGCAGCAAGATCCGCCGACCGACAAAGATCGAGATCCCTGTGCCCACCATCATACTAAATCCTGCAAAAACGACTAAAGGAAACCATGTCGCTTGTTGCTCTGAAGCAGGGACTGTTTTGTGTGACAGTAAGAAAATAAAACCTAAGAAACACAACAAAGTAACTAAAATGGAAATAAACACAATGCAGGCGAAATAAATCCATAATTGTGAAAAGATTTTTTTACGCATCAAATCACCGCCTTATAGCCTAAGCCGCGAACTGTTATGATCTGAAAATCATCATTTTCAATAAAACGCGTGCGTAATCGTTTGATGTGCACATCGATCGTCCGTTCTTCCGTATTGGTATCCAACCCCCATATATCATCCATTAATTGTTGTCGTGTAAAAATCTTATTTGGATAAGAAAGTAGTTTGTACAATAATTGAAATTCTTTTTGTGGAAGTAAGATGGCTTGATCCTGCTTGATCACTTCATACGTTTCTTGGTTCAAGCTAGTTTGTCCGATGTTCAATTGGTGGCTATGATTGATTTTCGCTCGCCGTAACAAGGCCTCTACCCGCAACACCATTTCATTGACATCTACTGGTTTCGTCATATAGTCATCCGTTCCCAGTTGAAATCCCTTCTTTTTATCTTCAAAATCTGCTTTCGCTGTGATGATCAACACAGGTGTTTCTACGCGACTGCTTCGTAAAGTTTCCAACAGTTCATACCCATCCATCTCAGGCATCATAATATCTGTGATGATCACATCCACTTGAGTACTCTCTAATTGCTTCAAAGCTTCGGTCCCATTTGCGACTGCGAAAACCAAAAAACCAGCGCGTTCTAAAACGGATTGATAAAGTTGTTGCAAACGCTCATCATCTTCTACTAGTAATATTCGATTCATCATTTCTCCTCATGTAATTATTTGAAAAATTTCAGTTTTTTTTCTGATTGTTCATATTCAGTTAACATTCATTCATTATACTACGTTCGTTGTTCTGTTATACTTATTAGTATAACGAATATTTCAAACGGAAAGAAGGGTGACAATGTTACAATTAAAAGAGATAAAGAAATATTATAAAGTTGGTGAAACAACGACAAAAGCATTAGACGGCGTATCCGTCGCTTTTAGAAAAAAAGAATTTGTAGCCATTTTAGGCCCAAGTGGATCTGGTAAAACAACCATGTTGAACGTGATCGGCGGCTTGGATAATTATGACTCTGGCGATATGGTCATCAACGGGAAGTCCACAAAAGATTTTAAAGACAGCGATTGGGATGCTTATCGTAATAATTCCATCGGTTTTGTTTTCCAAAGCTATAACTTGATCGGGCATTTAGGAATCATTGAAAATGTTGAACTTGGCATGACATTAAGTGGTGTCTCTAAAGATGAAAAACGGAAAAAAGCGGAGGAATCATTGCATCGTGTTGGATTGACCGACCACATGCACAAAAAACCCAATCAATTATCTGGTGGACAAATGCAACGTGTCGCAATTGCACGTGCTTTAGCCAATGACCCTGACATCCTTTTATGTGATGAGCCAACCGGTGCTTTAGACACAGAAACAAGTGTCCAAATCATGAAGTTGATTGAAGAACTATCCAATGAGAAACTAGTGATCATGGTCACACATAACCCTGAGTTGGCACATGAATATGCCGATCGGATCATTGAGTTCTCAGATGGAAAAATCGTTTCTGATTCTAATCCACATATCGAACGTCCAAAAGATGATCAATTTAATCTACGTCGGACAAAGATGAGCTTTTGGACCGCATTAAAATTATCTTTCAATAATATTCGCACAAAAAAAGGCCGGACATTTTTGACTTCCTTTGCTTCAAGTATCGGGATTATTGGGATTGCGATCGTATTAGCCCTATCTACAGGATTCCAAAAACAAATTGATCAAACACAGTCAGAAACGATGGCTCGTTTTCCAATTACGATTTCCAGAGTCACCACTAGTCCTCCTTCTGAATCGGATGGCTTGAGTTCCAACACAGCCGAATATCCAGATACAAAAACTGTTACCGCAAAAATCAGCGATGAAGACCGTGCACAACATACAAATAATATCGACCAAGAATATGTTGATTATGTAACGAGTATCGACCCTGATTTAAGTAATAATATTGGTTTTACCCGCACGACTGGTATCAATTTATTAAGAGATGTTGACGGCGAAGTACAGCCTGTTAGCTTTTCGAATCAAAACCCAGATTCTGAATCACTGTCCTTCTCAAGTGCGATGTCTTCCATGACTGGCGTAGGTGTTTCTAGTTTCCCAACACAACTAGACGACCAAAAAGACAATTTCTTAGAATCAAATTACTCATTGCTTTCTGGTAGTTATCCGACCTCTGCAAATGATGTCGTATTGATTGTGGATGGTAATAACAATACCAACATCAATGCGTTGAAAAATTTAGGCTTTGATGTGAAAGACGGCGAAACGCTTGATTTTGACAAGATCGTCGGAACAACTTTCAAATTAGTGAACAATGATACGTACTATACAAAATTACCGACAGGAAACTTCATTCCTAATACGGATTACCAAGCGATGTACGAAGATGCCTCCAGAGAAGTTAAGATTTCTGGTATTCTACGGGTCAAATCTTCTTCTACGATGAATCTGTTATCTCCGGGTATTGCTTACAGCGACCAATTGACAACAGAAATCGTCAATGAAAACAAAAATTCTGAAATCGTTCAAGCGCAAAAAGACAGCGATATGAACGTATTGACGACCGAAAAAGTAGATGACTCAGCAAAACAAACATTGATCAGCTATTTAGGTGGAGACAGCTTACCTTCAAGCATCATGATCTATCCAAATAATTTTGGCGATAAAGAAGAAATTCTAAACTATTTAGATGAATTCAACAAAGGAAAATCAGATGAAGATAAAATCATCTATTCTGATTTAGCTGGAACAATGACCGAATTGACTGGTGGATTGATGGATGCCATCACGTATGTCCTGATTGCTTTTGCTGGTATTTCACTTGTAACAAGTATGATCATGATCAGCATCATCACTTATACTTCTGTGATCGAGCGGACGAAGGAAATCGGTGTCTTGAAAGCATTAGGTGCGCGTAAGAAAGATATCACACGGGTATTCGACGCAGAGACTTGTATCTTAGGGATTTCTTCTGGTTTACTAGGGGTCTTGATTGCTTGGTTAGCGACTTTCCCAATCAATAGTCTCTTGTACAATATGACTGATTTAGAAAATGTTGCTCAACTAAATCCTGTACACGCTTTGATTTTGATTGTTGTATCAACGATCTTAACGATGTTAGGCGGACACATCCCAGCTCGTATGGCAGCGAAGAAAGATGCAGCGATTGCTTTAAGAGCAGAATAGTAAAATATAATAGAAAAAAAACACAGTTGGTTTTGATATTACTTGTCAAAACCAACTGTGTTTTTGCTTTATTCTTTTGTTCGTACTATGTAGCTCGCGGTTTCAAAAAGGGCCTGTATATCTACTTATCAATTCAATTATTTCTTCCTAAGATAAATTGATTTTCAACCACCTGATCTCTAGATAGGAAAAGAAAAATTTTTAAGAAATCTTTGTGCAATATCAAAAAAAGCTTCTTCCTCTATAGTGTCTATATATTTAACCTTTCGTTTAGCTTTTTCGGTATAGTCAAGAGAGAATACTTGAAGCGTATTTACTTTGCTTCTCTTCACTTTATCTAGCTTGAACTTATCGCTTTGAATAGGCACAAGAAATGGTCTATTTTTATCACTTGTAGTAATTTGGCATAGGATAATTAAATTTGTTGCTAACGAACTTGCTATCCTCTACTCTTTAAATACGTAAAAATCTAATTTTTCTTCATTCCTACTTACGTAAAAAAATAGTGGATACAGTATGTTGTCGAATACTTCATCCACTATTTTTATCATATTATTAAACTATTTACTTCTTCACTTCTGCGATTAATTTTGCCAATGCTTGTTTTTGATAAGCTGTCGCTAAGTCTTTTGATACTTGTTGTTGTTCTTCTTGAGACATCGCTGGATTTTGGGCAATAGCCTTCATCAAGCCTTCTTTGACAAATTTTTGTGCTTCGGCTTCCATCGTGCTTTTTTGTTCTTCGACACGTTTTGCCAACTCAGAAGCTTGGTCAGTACTTAATTCAATCCAATCATTCGGAAGTTTGAACGTATTGACCCGGCGTTCATATTCATGGTTATTATCCGCTAAGTTGAACCAGAATTTGTATTGGTCATTTTTATAAACCCAATAAGTTGTTTGACTGACTTTTTCTGCTTTGCCGTCCGTTTGCTCGACCTTATTTGTTTCATTTTTTGTGCCAGTTGCTTTTGGTTCTTTTTGCTTGTCATCTGTTCGATATAAGTAGACTTTTTCTGTCCCATCTCCTAGTGACTGATAAAGCAACATATTTACATCTGACTGATCCGCACTGGAAACGAGCGGAGTCGTTTTTGTTTCTGTCACTTCTTCCATACCAAAATGATTAGTGATATTTCCTACGATCAGTCCTAACGAGAGAACAAACAGTAAGCCAAAGACGAGTGAAAGAAGTGTTTGCCACATTTTTTTGGCAAAAACATTCGTCAAAGCAAAAGCAATGACACTGGCAATCAATACGAAAATAATCATGCGTTATCCCCCACTTCCACCACTACTGGTTCTTTTCTTTTTAAGAAGAAAGCAATCGCAAAACCAATCAAGCCGAATATGATTGCGACAAAGAAGGCCGCATGGTAACCAGATAAAGTCGCGTTGATTGCTTGATCTTTATAGGCTAAAGGTGTACTTTTCAACACAGCATCCGTTGGTAGATTGTCTTTCGTAACATTCGTCAACACACTGATCAAAATCGCAGTTCCGATCGAACTTGCGATTTGGCGGAAGGTATTGTTCACCGCTGTTCCGTGGCTGATCAAGTTGTTAGGTAAAGCATTCATTCCTGATGTTGTCACCGGCATCATGACCATTGAGATCCCAAACATTCGGATCGCATAAAGAATGACGATATACAAAACAGGTGTCGTTTCAGTCAAGAAGGCAAAAGGTGCTGTAGCTGCTGTTAGGATGAACATCCCAACAATCGCAAGACGTTTTGCCCCGTGTTTATCAAAAATCGCACCAGTGATCGGCATCATGGCACCCATGATCAATGCACCAGGAAGCAACATCAAGCCAGAGTGGAATGCCGATTCTCCACGAATATTTTGAATATACAATGGCACGACCATTTCCGCACCGACCATCGCCATATTCGTTACGCCTGCTAGGATCGCTGCAATCGTAAAGGTTGGTGATTTAAAAACGCGCAACTCTAAGAATGGATGTTCTAAATGTAATTGGCGCCAAGCAAATGCGGCGATGAAAATCACACCAACGATCAAGAAGCTGATTACTTTCGTACTTCCCCAACCGGCGTCTCCTACGCTTGAAAATCCGTACAGCAAACTACCAAATCCAATTGTTGAAAGAATGGCAGAGAAAATATCGATACTTGGATTGGATAAAGGAATCACACTCTTCATCAAAAAGAACGCAAGTACTAAAACAAGAACGACGATTGGAATAACCATTCCAAATAAATCGCGCCAATGATAGTTATCAATGATATAACCAGATAGTGTTGGGCCTAATGCTGGGGCTAATCCGATAACGATCCCAGACATTCCCATAGCAGAACCTCTTTTTTCTGGTGGGAAGATCGATAGCATGATATTTTGCAATAATGGCATAGATACCCCTACACCACACGCTTGGATCAAACGTCCAATCAGTAGCGTACTAAAGTTAGGAGCAGTAAAACAGGTAATCGTTCCAATCAAAAAAATCGTCATAGCTGACAGATATAATTTTCTAGAACTAAATTTATTGATCAACCAAGCAGTAATCGGAATCATGATCCCGTTCACTAGTAAAAATCCTGTTGTCAACCATTGCACATCAGAAGCTGAAATATCAAAAGCTTTCATTAATGCTGGAAAAGCAGTTGTCAATAAGGTCTGATTCAAGACCGTACAAAATGTCCCAATCAATAACACAACAACTAATAGTGTACGATTATATGGTTTTCCGTAAATATCTACGGGTTGATTCTTACTCATATTTCTCCTTCTTTCTGAATGTTTTCTGAAATCACTAAGATACTTTATTCCTATTTTCAACTTTTGTCAACCTACTTGACACGATAGTCAACAAAAGTATAATTAAGGGAACGACCAACAAAGGAGTGTGACGAATGGTGGGAGCTTCACTTAAACAATTATTGGAAAATGACCATTTATTAGTAGGCATTAGTGAATTGAGTGAGATCGTCGGAGTTTCACCACGACAATTGAGATACTGGGAACAAAAAGGCTTTATCCAATCCGTTACTGCTGACGCGAATTGTTCAAGAAAATACCGATTACCGACAGTGGTCAAAGTTGAGATCATCAAAAAATTTTTAGATGAAGGGTACACGTTGACCAAAGCCGCTGAAAAAGCTCAGGAACGTTTAAACAAAATGCACCATGTCCGAAAAGTTTTCTCAAAGTCCATCAAGGACATCCAATTGATTGATGAACGTTATACACTCCTTTTAATTGGCGACTTCAATGATCTGGAACAGCTATGTATTATTCATGACGAAGAAACGGATGAACTATCTTATAAGATCCTTCCAGCAGATGAGACGATCGATCCTAAAAAAGTACTGGAAAAATAAGAAAAGATCGCAGGTTGATTTTTTTACTCCATTAGAACTTGTAGCCGACTTGCTACAGTTAAATAAAAAAGCCCCCACGTGGTCTGGACAGAAGTGTTCAGCCTCGAGAAATAAGGCGCCATCCACGAAAATTGTTTTTCAAATTTTTGTGGATGGCGCCTTTTTAAGTTGTTTGTCATAAACTTTCCATTTATTTTCTTATTTCTTGTTCCAATACTTGTGTCAACCAATTGATATATTCGGTTTCTCGATTGATTGCGTGAGACAAGATCAGATAATGGCCATAATTTTCATGTTGGTCTTTTTCTGTCGGGAAAATCACTCGTTGTCGGGCGAATAAATGCTGTCTTTTTTCTTCATGAAGCTCCTTTTGCTGTTCCAGAATTTCAATCCATGTTGGATCATTGATATCTTTCACAAAATACAGTTTCAAGACAAATTCATCTCGGTTGACTGGAAGTTCATTTGGCGAGGTATGGATCCATTCGTTTAACAAAACACGTCCTTCTTCAGTCAGCTGATAAATTTTCTTTTCTAGCTTGACTCCAGTGATCCCTACTTCATGTTTGATGATTCCTAGTTCTTCCATTTTGGCCAGTTCAGGATAGATCTGACTATGCTTTGCCTGCCAGAATTCACCGATTTCATTTTTGAATGCTTGATTCAATTCATACCCTGTTTGATTTTTTTTGCTCAGTAATCCCAGTAATATATAGCGTAATGTATTTTTTCTAGCCATCAAAATTTCCTCCTTGACATTCTCTCAAAATCATTTTATCATAATCACGTAATCAAAAACATGTAAATTATTACATGTTTTAATTTAAAGGGAGATGTTTTACATGAAACAATTCAAAAACTTAGAAGATTTTATTGGAACTCACTTTATCTATACGTATGATAATGGTTGGGAATATGAATGGTATGCAAAAAATGACCACACCGTTGACTATCGTATTCATGGCGGAATGGTCAAAGGGCGTTGGGTCAAAGATCAAGAAGCAGATATTGTAAAATTAACAGATGGTGTTTTTAAAATCACTTGGACTGAACCAACTGGTACAGACGTTGCTTTAGACTTTATGCCAAATGAGAAAAAACTCCATGGCACGATTTTCTTCCCTAAATGGGTCGAAGAACATCCAGAGATCACTGTCACTTTCCAAAACGAACATATTGCGGAAATGGAAGCTGCTCGTGAAAAATATGAAACATATCCAAAACTAGTCGTTCCAGAATTTGCGACAATTACTTATATGGGAGATGCGGGTGTTGATAATGAAGATGTAATTAGCGAAGAACCTTATGAAGGAATGCCAAAAGACATTCGTGAAGGTCGTTACTTCGACGAAAACTACCGTCGTATCAATAAATAATCACTCTACCTCACTCGTATAAAATCAAAAGCCACTCCTTCAATTGATGAAGACCAGTGGCTTTTTGATCATTATAAACGGAGGCTTTTGTTTCTACCTTTTATTTTATTGTAAATAAATGTGGTCATTTAACTTTTCCAATTGATTTCTTTATGATTTACATAAATAATTTCATGTTATTTTCAAATTTTTTCTAATTCCTTGCCTCTCTTTTCATTAACCTTTATGATAAGTTTAGTTATTATATGAAAAGGAGCCAAACAGTTGAAAAAATATAGACCATATTTTTTGATTTTTATTTTCGCAATTATTTTCGTATTGCCAAATATATTATCACACAAATTGATCATCGGGGCTGATGCGCCATTTCATTACAATCGTTTTTATGATGCAGCCCAACAAATTATTCACGGAGACTTACACTACTTCCCATCGATGTATGGCTTTCAACAAAGCGGTCGGATCGTCAATGCAATCTACGGTCCCTTATTCTCATACTTTCAAGGGTTGATCGTACTCGTTGCTAGAAGTTGGTATCATTACCAGATTTTATCGAATTTTATCCTCTTCCTTATCGCAGGTTGGTCCATGTTGACTTTGTTGCGTTATGTAAAAGTACGCGAATGGGTAAGTGTACCGGTTTCAGTCTTGTTCATGACGACCTATTCGATCCAATATTGGGCTGTTAATCAAGGTTTTACGAGCTGGGGAACAGTATTTTATCCTTTATGTATGATCCCGCTCGTTGATTTCATCGTGCATAAAAAATTCCCTGTACTTAAAGTAACTGCAGCGATTGCATTGATGACGCAGATCCATCTGCTATCTTCTGTGATGCTAGTATTGATGTATATTCCTTTTTATGGGTATTATTTCTTCACACAAACCAACAAGGGAAAAGCTCTTTTACAATTAGGGAAATCAATTTTGCTTTACTTTATCCTAACGGCAAACATCTGGGTAGGTATGGCGATGGTTTACAGTGGTAATGAGATTCTTCCACCTTTCGTCAATCGACGCATGACAGAGAAATCAATCAATCTTGAGGGAAGTTACTGGTTGAATTATCCGAAAATCTTACCTGTCGTTTTATTTGCTGGATTTTTATGTTTCTTATTGTTCCGAAAAAGAGAAGAACTGTTTCCAAAACTTTTGTTGCGCACAAGTGTTGTGTTCTTCTTACTTTCAACCAGCCTGATCCCTTGGAATACATTAGTTGAAAACGAAGTACCATTTATTAGCTTGATCCAGTTTCCGTTTCGTTTCTTTGTCCCATTTACCTTGCTTTTCTTACTTTACTTTGCGATTGTCGCCAATCGTTGGGAACACAAAACCTGGTTACGGATAGCTGCGACCTTACTGATCCTGATCAGTTCTGTTCAGACCATCCAAAACTTATACCGTCACCTCGATAAATGGGAAGATGAAACCTTTGTCAGTCGTCATACGTATTTGTTCGATACACCTGATGAAGCAAGAAAAACCTTCTATAGTCGTGATATGTCGAAAAGTTTATTTGTTTTCCAAAAGACAACACCAGACTATTTGCCGATCTATAAACAAACGACAGCGAATAAATACGATCGCTACAATGAAGAAATTTTGGAAAATGAAACAACGTTTATCAAATCCCATCCTGATGGTCGGTTGAGCATCAAATGGAAAAACACTGGTGAACCAACTGTTCATGTACCAGTCATTGTTTATGATCGCACCGTCTTGATGCAAAATGGACAGAAATTAACGGATATTGAATTGACCGATATCGGGACACCGATCGTCAAGCAGCATAATGGCATCAACGAAATCATTCTCTATTATGACCTTCCAGTCTATTTCTACTTCGTTGTTGCTGCGACTATTGCCGGTTGGCTATCCTTTTTAGGCATCTATCTTTCACAAAAGTTTAATTTTAGGAAAGAAAAAAATGTGAAAATCAGCTAGACTATCATTTTTTTAGAACGTTCAAAACATATATGATAAATTGACGACTAAGCGGGGCTGTGACAGATTGACTGTCACAGCCCCACTTATGTTTTAAAATTTGAAAGTATGAAAATCATCCTTTCTCTGCATACAATCGATTGGTTAGTAATGATCTTTTGCAGAATAAATAAAGATTGTCTCATTCTAAACTATATATGTCAGTCTGTGTTCATCTGTAATCCTTCTTGACTATTTCCCAGATAAATCATACTTTAGCGGTTCAGGTTTTCCTAATCCAGCAAAGAGAGAACGGTCGATATCCTTTATTAACTTATTAATTTTTTTATATTCGTTTTGTTTCCTTGCTCATACCAATAAGGATAGTCCTCCCAAGAATCATCAGATCAAGCATTAATCATCAGATTCAACCTCGATTAAATCATGTGTCTTAAACGAAACTCTAGAAAATTGTTCATCTCCTCGATGAATTTTTTCCATCACGTAACTATTAGAAAGTGTTCTTAATGTTTCTTGCATAGAGTCATAGTCTCTTTTTGACAAGACAACCACTGTGTCCTCCACATCTTTACTTGTTACAATCAGAGTTTCCGCGTCTTCATTGACTTTTTTCATGTAACTACGTAAATTTTGTCGGAAATTAGAATATGCGATTGCTTCCATGACTTTTCACTCCCACTTTAGCATTATCTGAATTAATTGTACAATTAATCAAAAGAACATTCTTTTAAATTTTTATTTTAATAACTTTAAATTTCATTCTCTAGTACCTCGTAAGATATATTCTCCATATTTTCTATATGGTTACTCTGCCGCTTACTTATAAATACGTTTGTTTCTTCTTTATTTTTTAAATAGCTATCTGATCGCCACAATCTTCATCAAATCGTTGATGTCTGCTTCTGTCTTTAATTCAAATAGCAAGGGCCAACTAGATGGACCGAATTTTTTTCTTTTTTTCCAGTTTTCTTGGATCTCCGGTTGTAATTCGGCCTGTAGCCGTTCCAATTCACTCACTTTCTTATCGGTTATCGTCATTGTTACGATCAAGCCATTCTTTTTAAAAATAATATCAAATAGCCACTTTTTTTATGCCAATAACCAAATTGCCAACTATCCCAAAATCTCAACTCACGTTTCACCTCATAACGATTATTTAACATCTCTTCTATCTTAGATAATCGTTCGTAAGCATCCTCACCAGTAAACATTTTTATTGATTCTTCTGTGGGTTCATTCTGTTTATCTGATAAAACTTCCGCTTTATTTCGTTTCATAACCTCATTCTCCTTAATCATAGTATTCATTGACAAACACTAAAACCATTTCTTTGAAATCGTTATCAAAATAGTGAAATACTTTAATTATCCTATCTTCAACAACTAAAACTCTTTGTAAAACGATACGAGATTACCTTTGTCGCAAGAAACAAATCCAAATCCCTCATAAAAGTGCCTTACATCTGGAGCATCTTCAGTCAAAAGAATTTTCTGTCTTACGTCTTTATATTCCTGTAAAATCTCAGCCAGTAAATAAGTTCCTATCTTTTTATTTTGGTAATCAGGATGAACTAAGAGATCTTGAATATATATAATTGTCTGACCATCACCAACCACTCTGATCAATCCTACTAATTTATCTTGATGCCAAGCAGTTATTACGGATAAGGAATGAGCGATTGCTTTTTCTAACCTATCTAAATCATTCGTATAACTAGTCCATCCCACACTGGCATATAGATTTTCAAGTTCACTTTTATGTATCTGTGCATTGGTCTGATAATTTATCATGGATTTTCACTCCTATTTATTTTAGCTTGCTCTTTTTATATCGTTACTTCGATTATATCAATATTCCTTCTAAACAGCTTGGTATAACTGCAAAGCAAGGCTACTTATCTCAATTTTTATCTGGCTATTCTAATATTGGTTTACAAATGTTTTTCTAGACCACCAATAATAGTCAGCAATGCTATAAAAGCACATCTTTTTAAAACAGCTGACTGTTTTTAAAAGATGTGCTTTTTTATTATTCGCCTTTTTCTATTTTCACTCTCACTTTATAGATCCATTTCTATAGACACTCCAAAATGATCGCTCACGATCGGGCCATTCGTCCCATCAAAGACGCGCGTATACGTACTGACTTTACTCTCCGTTGGAACGAAAATATAGTCGATTCGCAGTGCTTCTGTATTGTTTTCCCAGCCATCGATTTTTTTCTCGATCGTGGCTTCTTCAGATTTTTTTTCTGCTAGAACATACGCATCTTTGATCTTCAATTGATTGTCTGCCACTAAGTGATACCCTTCCTCACCTACTGGATTATTAAAATCACCCATCAACAAGCAAGGTATTTGATAAGTTAGGAGTTCTTTCTGTAAGAATTGCCACTCGTAGGCAAAGCCCGTTTCTATATCTGACCACCAAGAGAAATGACAGCTTGCGACAACGATTGGTTGATTGTCAATAACTGTTTTGGCAACAAGGACCATGCGGGTACGGTAGTTTTCTTTTTCTTTTGTTTCAGACACTATGTATGCCCGACTATCCAAAGGAGCCTTTGATAAAATAGCGTTTCCTTCTTCATACTTGTCATAACCAATATGACTCATTTCCCAACTCCAAAAATAGGATTCTCCTGCTTCTGCCAGTCGTTGGATCAAGCAATAAGCGAAATTATCTTTGTGGATTGGTGTCTGATTCGTTACTGGACAAAAACCGACTAGCTCTTGTTCATTTACGATTTTTGTTTCAATCAGTTGATTGACCTCTTGTAAAGCAATGACATCATAGCGCTCAGTTAAAATCTTGTCTGCAAGGTCTTGTAGTTTAGTTACTGGTTCTTCTTCCAACCAACTATGGGTATTCAACGTCATTATTTTCATTTTTTTTAGAACCTCTTTTCTATTTTTACATAAAAATCAGAGACTGTTACGTCAGCGCTGATCATTGAAGAAATCTCTCCTCAATCGTCTCGCGTTTTCGTCACAATCTCTGATCACTTCTTTTATCTATTATAGCTTGATTTTACCGATTTCTGTACCCATTTCAACAGAACCAAGTGTAGTGATCGCAATTTCTTTCACTTTATCATCCGTGAAAACAACCATGATCGTTGTATCTTTTCCTTGTTCTTTGACTTTTGCAAGATCCATACGTGCAATCGGCATGCCTGGTGTGACTTCTTGTCCTTCTTTCACAGATACTTCAAATGCAGGTTGCGCCATTTGGACAGTATCGATTCCCATGTGGATCAGTACTTCTGCGCCTTCAGCTGTTTCCATCCCGATGGCGTGTTTCGTTGGGAATACACTAACGATTTTACCCGCTACTGGAGCAGTGATCGTATCTGTTTCAGGAATGACTGCAAAACCGTCACCCATCATTTTTTGTGAGAATACTGGATCATTGACCGCTGCTAAAGCAATCACTTCTCCTTTGGCTACTGCGTACAATTCTTTTTCGATTCCTAATGCTGCTGTCGCTGTTTCTTTTTCCATCACGACTTCTTTGATTTGTGGTTCAGGAATATCTGCGCCTGATTGCAACAAATCTTCAATATCTGATTTTAACACATCTGCTTTTGGCCCATAAACTGCTTGGACACCATTGTCTTTGACGATCAAGCCCATTGCGCCAGCACGTTTCCACGCGTCTTCTGAACCAACTCTACCTCGATCTGCCACTGTTACACGTAAACGCGTCATACAAGCATCCACGTCTTTGATATTTTCTTTTCCACCTAATAAATGGATGATTTGGATAATTTGTTGATCCGCCGCTCCTGTTGTCGTGCCAGTGGTTGTTTCTTCACTGTCACTGTCATAGTTCCCGTTACGTCCTGGTGTCGCAAAGTTGAATTTCTTGATCAAGAAGTTTGCTAAGAAATAAGTGACTACGCCAAAGAGAATGACACAGATGACGAAGTTGATCAAATCGCCGCCAAGTCCTGCTTTGATCCCTAATGGTGTTCGCGTCAATAATTCGATATTCCCGAAGGAGTGGACACGTAACGGTAAGATATCCGCCATCGCAAAAGCTGCTCCTTGGATCACTGCATAGATCGCATACAGTGGAACTGCCGCAAACATAAACATAAATTCTAGTGGTTCTGTTACCCCTGTTAAAAAGACAGCTAAAGCAGCTGAGAAATACATGGATTTGTATTTTGCTTTTTTGTCTGGATCGACATTGCGATACATCGCAAGCGCCATCCCCATCAAAATACCAGAAGAACCAATCATTTGACCGACTTTGAAACGTGCCGGTGTCCAATTGTTCAAGACGAATTCATATTGTGCCATGTCTCCTGCACCTCGCAGGTTCACTAAGTCAGTTGCCCAAGCTAACCATAGTGGATCTTGACCAAATACTTGTGTACCGGCTTGTGCGCCAGATAAAATCTCATATGTTCCACCTAATTGCGTATAGTTGATTGGAATCGTCAACATGTGGTGTAAACCAAAAGGTAGTAATAACCGTTCTAATGTTCCATATAAAAATGGGGCTAAAATTGGTGCACTATCTTGCGATTGTGCAATCCATAAACCAAAGTTGTTGATTCCTGCTTGAATAGCTGGCCAAACTGCTGCCAAAATAAGAGCTACGATCGTTGACCAAAGAATCACTACAAAAGGAACAAATCGTTTCCCATTAAAGAAAGAAAGTGCATCTGGTAATTTACGGTAGTTATAGTATTTGTTATACGCCATCGCACCGACGAACCCAGCGATGATCCCTACGAATACCCCCATGTTCAATGCAGGAGCTTCTAAGACACTCGTAAAGAATCCTTTCACCATGATTCGTGTACCGAACAACGTATGTGTGAAGGCGTCTTCGTTTGCTAACATCTCTGTTGTGACCCCGAAGATCGCTCCTGTGATCCGATTGATCAAAACAAACGAGATTCCGGCAGCGAATGCACCACCTGCTCGTTCTTTTGCCCAACTACCACCTATCGCTAATGCAAATAATAAATGCAAGTTCCCAATAATTGCCCAACCAATACTTTCAAGAACGCCACCCGTAGTGACAAGTGCTGCCATGTTCGGGTTGATCAATGGGATCGATTTCCCGATACTGATCATTAAACCAGCAGCTGGCATAACTGCTACAACGACCATTAAAGCCTTTCCAAATTTCTGCCAAAAATCAAAACTAAACATTTTCTTCAATTTCTATCTCTCCTTTACGCAATCGGTTTCGTTAATCCGTATTATAGAGGTAATTCCTTTTTTTGTAAATGCTTTATTTTTATTTTATTTATTTTTTTATCCAAAAGCATGATACAGCTAATATAATAAGAACTATAAAGAAAAACTAAGGCAATGATGCTTTCTATCCCCTTGCGAAGTGTTCGCCAATAAAAAAGATTGAGTATTTATCAGTTTACTATTGACTGACGCAACCGGTTGCGTTTATTATAAACCTAAGAAATGAAACATTTAGGAGGAGAATCATGAAACAAATCAAACGCTTATTCCAGATCGACCCTTGGAAAATCAGCACGACAACATTAGATAAAGAAAACTTGCGCTTGCAAGAGTCATTGACAAGTATTGGAAACGGCTACATGGGAATGCGTGGAAACTTCGAAGAAACGTACTCTGGCGATCATCACCAAGGCACTTATTTAGCAGGCATCTGGTATCCTGACAAAACTCGTGTGGGTTGGTGGAAAAACGGCTATCCTGAATACTTTGGAAAAGTCATCAATGCAGTCAACTTTATTGCAATGGATATTTACATCAACGACCAATTGATTGACTTAGCTTCACTAGATCCAGAAGATTTCTCTTGGGAATTAGATATGAAAAACGGGGTCTTGTCTCGTCAGTTTACAATTACGACAGCTACAAATAAAGTTCGCTTCTCATTTGAACGTTTCTTGAGTATTGTTAAAAGCGAAGCGGCTTATATTCGTGTAAACGTTGAATTGATCGCCGGCTCTGCCACTGTAAAATTTGTTTCGAAACTGGATGGAAATGTCCAAAATGAAGATAGTAACTACGATGAGCATTTCTGGAATCAAATCGACCGTGGCACAAAAGACTCGATCGGTTATTTGACAACGAAGACCATTCCTAATGCATTTGACATTGAGCAATTCACCGTCACTGCAGGCATGCGTCATTTTATCAACGGAGAAGTAGCGACACCTATATTTGAAGAACAAACATTAGCGTTACAAGGTGTATTCTCGTATGATCTAACACAAAACGAACCTGTGGTCGTGGATAAAGAAGTCTTGATTTTGACAAGTCGTGATATCCCTGAAGCACAACAAGTGGCAACACTTGTGGATGAATTTGATCAGTTAACTACTCATCATGATGAAGCCAAAAAAGAACAAACAACCGCTTGGGCAAAACGTTGGGAATTGGCTGACGTAGTGATCGAAGGCGACGACGAAGCGCAACAAGGCATCCGTTTCAATCTTTTCCAATTGTTCTCTACTTATTACGGAGAAGACGAACGGTTGAACATTGGACCAAAAGGCTTCACTGGCGAAAAATACGGCGGTGCGACGTACTGGGATACAGAAGCTTACGCTGTGCCATTATATCTGGCATTAGCTGACCCAGAAGTCACAAAAAATTTATTGAAATACCGTCACAATCAGTTACCACAAGCCATCCATAATGCGCAACAACAAGGATTGAAAGGGGCGCTTTATCCAATGGTGACCTTTACAGGTGTCGAGTGCCACAATGAGTGGGAAATCACCTTTGAAGAGATCCATCGTAACGGTGCGATTGCTTACGCGATCTATAATTATACAAATTATACTGGCGATACCTCTTATCTGAAAAATGAAGGACTTGAAGTATTGGCTGAGATTGCTCGTTTCTGGGCGGATCGTGTCCATTACTCCAAACGTCAAAACAAGTATATGATCCACGGCGTGACTGGTCCGAATGAATACGAAAACAATATCAATAACAATTGGTACACGAACACGATTGCTGCTTGGGTCCTTCGTTATACTCGTGAAAATTATTTAGCGTTCAAAGAAGAAACAACAATTGAAATCAGCGAAGAAGAATTAGCAAAATGGGCAGATATTGTCGAAAACATGTACTACCCGATCGACGAGGAACAAGGAATTTTTGTCCAACATGATACATTCCTAGACAAAGATTTGATGCCAGTTTCGGATTTACCACTTAGCGAATTGCCATTGAACCAAAAATGGTCTTGGGATAAGATCTTGCGTTCTTGCTTCATTAAACAAGCGGATGTGTTACAAGGCATCTATTTCTTCAATGAAGAATTTACAAAAGAGGAAAAACAACGGAACTTTGATTTCTATGAGCCGATGACCGTTCACGAATCTTCTCTTTCTCCAAGTATCCACGCGATTTTAGCTGCTGAACTTGGCTTGGAAGAAAAAGCGGTCGAAATGTACCAACGTACTGCTCGCTTAGATTTGGATAACTATAACAATGATACGGAAGATGGTTTGCACATCACGTCAATGACAGGTAGTTGGTTAGCGATCGTTCAAGGTTTTGCACAAATGAAAACCGCCCATGGCGAATTATCTTTTGCACCATTTTTACCAAACACATGGAATGCCTATTCTTTCCATATCAATTACCGCGGTCGCTTGATTTTCATCGCTGTTTCTGATGAACAAGTCACCTTTACATTACTGAATGGTGAGGCACTGGAATTGACTGTGTATGGACAAACACAAGAGCTAACAGATCAATTGACGATTCCATTAAGAAAGGACGATGCACATGTTTAAAGGTGTCCTATTTGATTTAGACGGTGTCATCACCGACACAGCAGAATTCCATTATCGCGCCTGGAAAAAACTTGGTGAAGAAATCGGGATTTCAATCGACCGAAATTTCAACGAACAATTAAAAGGGGTTAGCCGAGAAGATTCATTAACATTGCTTCTTGCTTATGGCAAGAAAGAAAATGACTTTTCAAACGAAGAATTCGCTGCTTTAGCTAAACGTAAAAATGAGTATTATCTAGAAATGATCCAAGAAATCACGCCAGCAGACGTATTTCCGGGTATTGTTCCTTTATTAACAGAATTAAAGAAAGCTGGCATCAAGATCGCCTTGGCTTCTGCTAGTAAAAACGGACCATTATTACTAGATAAAATGCAACTGACAGATTACTTTGATGCGATTGCTGATCCTAGCAAAGTAGCAAGTGGCAAACCCGCCCCTGATATCTTTTTATTAGCAGCCAAAGAAATCGGATTAGAGGCGACTGATTGTTTAGGTATTGAAGATGCAAAAGCAGGCATCCAAGCGATCATCGCAAGTGGTGCTTATCCTGTAGGAGTTGGACGCAAGGAAGATCTTGGGGAGGACATTCCGATCGTCGCTGATACGTCTTCGTTAACACTCGACTATCTACAACACGTTTGGCGCAAAGATGTCTGAACCAAGCATCTCCGTCCTCCCCATCAAACAAACAAATCTAAAAAAAATCACATTGAAGAACGACGAGCTAGAAGTCGTTCTTCTCAATTATGGCGCTCGCTTGCATCAAATATTCACAGCAGATAGATTTGGACAAATGGAAAATATCTTACTCTCTTACGACGATATTCAAGATGTTTTATCTGATCAAAGTTTTTTCGGTGCAACTGTTGGTCCAGTGGCAGGTAGGATCAGAAATGGTGAATGGGGATCTCACCAACTAGAAAAAAATAATGGCAACCATCATATCCACGGCGGAACAAACGGCTGGTCCTTTCAGTTTTGGGAGGTAGAAGTATTCAAATCCCCTCAAGCAGTGGGTGTCGTCTTTTATTTAAAAGATACATTTTCAGGTTATCCTGGACCAATCACCGCGACTGTGACCTATCAATTAGAAGGAAATAGATTAGTGATGATCACTAAAGCCAACAGTGTAGTAGAAACGATTTGCAACCCGACAAACCATGCCTATTTCAATCTATCTGGAAATGGAAAACGTGATATTGATTCCCATCAACTCCAGATTCAATTAGATAGCTTGTTACTTTTGGATCATGACAAATTACCTACAGGGGAAACACTAGACAAAGCGGACTTACCCATCAAATTTCAAGAACCAAATACACTGACGGAGATTTTATCCAAGTATCCTTCAGGTCTTGATGACGTTTTTTTATTAAATACGCCTAAACTCACCAAAAATAGCTTAACTTTATCAGAAGAAGCTTCCGGTCGCCAAATGAATATAGCAACTACGAACAAAAGTATGGTATTATTTTCTACAACTGGGTTCGATGCAGATTTACAGATCAACGGTCAAAACATGCATTCTCATTTTGGCTTAGCGATCGAACCACAAGAAATACCAGATATCGTTCATTTCCCGGAGTTCGGCTCGATTATGCTACGCCCTGGACAAGAACGTGTCAGCCAAACAACTTATGAATTTAGTACATTCACTTAACCAGTTTTATTTAACTTGGTTTCAACAAGACGATGGACGATGAAAAAGAAAGGTGATTTAACTTATGGCAATTACAGTGAAAGATGTTGCAAAAAAAGCAGGCGTAGCGACATCTACTGTTTCTCGCGTGATCAATGACCATCCAAGTATTTCCGAAACAACGAAAAAGAAAGTACGAAAAATCATGGATGAACTAGGATATGTCCCTAATATCACAGCGAGAAATCTTGGTAAACGTGTATCAAGCGCTGTAGGTGTCATTCTTCCACCACTCGATTCCAAAGAGCGTCTTGGCAATCCGTTTTATTTAGAAATCATGGAAGCAATCAACGAAGAAGCACGACATCACGGTGTGACAACAGCTATTGCTACCGCAAAAAGTTTCGACGTCTTATTAGAGAACGTTCAGCGGATGCATTTACAAAAACAAGTTGATGGTTTTATCCTAGTCTACTCCGATAGTGATGATCCAGTCATCGATTATCTTTATGAACAACAGATTCCGTTCACACTGATCGGACAACCATACCATCATGAGAACGAAATCATCTACATTGATAACGACAATCAACTGTTAGGAAAGCAAGCCACCGAATTTTTGATCGATAATGGCCATAAAAATATTCTTTTCGTGACCAATACAACACATGAAAGTTTATACTTTGAACGCTATTTCGGTTATCAAAAAGCGATGATGTTAGCAGGACTGAACGCCCATCCAAGTGTGACCTTGGAACAGGCTGAAGATTACTTGGATTTTGACACGATCTTAAAAAAAGCTGAAGCGACAGCGCTAGTTGTTATCGATGATATTTTTGCTTTACGCACGATGCAACTCGCCCAAATGTATGGCTATATCATCCCGGAAACCCTTTCGATGATCAGCTTCAATAACTCGATTTTTTCTACATTGATGCATCCTTACTTAACAAGTATCGACATCGATATCTCTGAGTTAGGTCGAGTCGCGATGCAAAAATTACAAGAACTGATCCATGAAGAAGTGAGCAATGGTGTACGTTTAGTGATCCCCCATCGTTTGATCAAACGCGAAACGGTCGTTCCATTGAAAGAAAAATAGGGCATCCATTCCTAGGCAAATCAAACAAAAATAGCAAAGCATCTTGTCTTCGGACAAAAGATACTTTGCTATTTATTTTACTAGTAATCAACTGATCCACTAACGATAAGTCCACATTTGTATTTAACTAGAAATAATCAAAAAAAGAAATCTCTTCTATTCTTTCTAAAAATCTCTTAAAATGTGGTTAAAGAGGCATGCATTAACATGCCCCATGTAGTCCGTTAAAAGCGGATGGCATCAATAGAACATTAGAGCACGTCTACTTCGCCAAAAGTTGAGACGGCTCTATTTTTTTTGCTCTTGATTTTTTAAGAAAAACAACACCTACGAAGAAAACAGTTCTTCATAAGTGTTGTTTTATATTCTCTAAGAGATCATTTTTCCTGTTATTCTTTTAAGTCTGCTTCAACTTCAGTCAACCAGGTTGCTTTCTTCACGCGATTGATGATCAGCGGAATAACGAACATCACGATTGCGATGACCGCAACAAGCAATGCATCCGCTAATGTTGAAGTTCCTAACGTTGAAACAACAACGGCGATAATTGCCAACATCAGCATACAGCTAACCAGCCACGCAAAGCCATTTCCTTTTTTACCGATTCGATAAGGACGAGGCAATTCTGGATGGCTAGTTCTCATTTTCACTAAAGATATGGCGATCAAGAGATATACGATGCAATAAATCACTGTTGTTGCATTCGTCAATGTAAGAAAGACCGCACTTACATCATCCATGACGCCATAAAGTAACGCAAAGAGGGAAATAACTACTGATTGCGTCAACACCACATTTCTTGAAACACCATATTCATTTTCTTTATGGAAGCCAAATTTTGGTGGCAAGAATCCTTCACGTGCTACCTGGATGATCGTTTTAGAAGGTCCAGTTACCCAAGCAGACAATTGTAATAACACACCAATAAAGACCATAAAGCTGAAGATATTACCGATGATCGTTGGCAATCCTAAAATATCACAATAGATCAATACTGGTTGTGTGATGTTTGCCAATTCCATTGTTCCTTCTGGTACGACATTTGCAACAAACAAGGCGTTGATGACATTCAATAAAACTAGTCCGATCAATGCAATAAAGACCCCTTTAGTATAGTTCTTCGTTGCATCTTTCAAACGAGGCATATACACTGAGCTCATTTCGATTCCCACAAAAATAAATGTGATCCCTGCCAAATATTTCAATGAATCACTGTGTTGTAGATCAGGCAATGCTTTCGACCATGAAAAATCCCCCAAATAGCCATTTGAAACAAGTCCCACTTTGAAAAACGCTAAGATCCCCAAAACAAACATGATCACCACAGGAATATAAACACCCAACCAAACACCAATATTCCCGCCAACTTTCGCCATGTCAAACTTCAAGTTGAGCAAGGTGATGATCCAGTAAATGACCAAGATACACCCTAAAACGAAGTAGTGATTGTTGCCAAGAGCCGCGTTCCCAAACGTATTCCCTAACAATGGACCTAAGGTAGAAGCGACCATGACCATTCCTGGGAACATTTGCACCCAAAGTAACCACGCAACGACAAATCCCCATTTACTACCTAGTGCTGTTTTGACCCAAAGTTGCGGGCCTCCTTCTTGTGGCAGCATCGTTGATAATTCACCTGAAATCATTGAAATGGGTCCAGCAAAAAACAAGACGGCAAAAATCGTGTAAAAAATCAATGTCCAACCAACAGCTGACAATGTTGGGATACTACGAACAGTGGCACATAGCGCCATGGTCAAACCAATGAATGTCCCTAGCCCCATTTTACTTACTTGAGCTTTACTCAATTTTGACACTCTCCTTATTAAGAAATAAATAGGCGTGTCTTTGAAACTTTTCATTAACAGCAAATAAAAGCAAACGTATGGCCAACTTGTGCTTTGAGTATTTTTTGCTTGGATCATCAAGCTTCAAAGGCACTCCAACATGAAAGATTTGATAAGAGAAAGGAGGCTCATTCTTTATTCGTTTCGAACGAGAAATGAGCGCTCATTCTACTTGCTTTCTCTTCACTCATCATAATATTTACGTTTATTTTGTTTCGTTTGCCACTAACTGATCTGCATAGATTTTTTCTAATTTACTTTGAAGCGCTGCTTTGATTTTTTCTGCATATTCTTCAAAATGTTCTGCTTTATTCATATACGGCGTCATGACACTGGCACGTAAGACTGTGACTTTTCCAGCACGTTCCCATTCTTCTTCTGTAAATCCTAATTGTTTTACAAATTGAAGTGGGCTATTGCCATAATCTGGAATTGCAAAGTCTGTATGAGATGTCAAGAATTCATTGCCATAGATGCTTCCTTTGACATAAGAAGAATAGTCATACACATCATGGTTCAACTGATTCATCGCTACCAGATCGTCATTTCCTTTTTCTTTGAATACATAATCAACCATATTGAAATCTGGATAAGTCAATGGATGAACTTCGATTTCTTTATCGCCCACTTTGAAGGTTAAATTGTTCAAGAAGTGGAAGAAACGATGTGCGCCTTCAATCGATGCTCCCATCAATTTACCATAACCAGTCACATTAAGCGGTAGTACATGATGCGCTGCCCAAACACTTGCGGCAGTTGCTCCGGCTTTTGATCCTTCCAAAATATAGGCACCAAGCAATGCTGGGATATCTGCTCCTTTTTCAAATACATAGGTTGCAAAGTAAGAGATCACATCACGCATACGAATGTCTTGGATCACGATACCTCCAGCAGAGTAAGGAACATAGCCCATTTTATGTGGATCGATCGTCACTGATTCTGCTTCTTCAATTGCTTGATATGCACGGTGTACTTCTTCTAAAAGATAATCTTTATTTTCTGTGAAGACATGATGTTTTGCGTGTACTTCTTTTAATTGATCAAATGGGATGAATTCATTGTTCTCATCAAGGAAGATCGCACGTCCGTAACCACCATAAGCTGCATCTACGTGTAGGTAGAAATAAATGCCTTCTTTTTCTAGCTTGCGACGTAATTCAACGATTTTATCGATTTCATCGATTGCCCCTTCTTCAGTAGAACCAACGACACCAACGACACCTAAAACCGGTGTTTGTTCAGCAGCCAATTCACGAATGATTGTTTCAAGTTCCTTGATGTCCATGCGGTAGTTGTGATCCACAGGCACTGGAATCACTTGATCTAGGCCGACACCAATGATGTCTGCTGCTTTCAACCATGAATAGTGTTTTGTTTGTGGGACTAACCATTTACCTAATTGTTGAAGATGTTTTCCACTGCGTGCAGAATGTGCTTTGATCTCATCGATTTTTTCTGGCACTTGATCTAACAGATCAATGATTTCCCGAGTTGAAAGATTCATCAATTCCCAATCTGTTTGACCTGAAACCAATTCAGGTGCCACTTCTTTCATTGCAAGTGGCAATGATTTGATGTTGCGCGCATACCAAAGACCTTCTAAATTTGCTAATGAGCCATCTGCAACGATATGGCCCCAGCCATTTTTGTACCCCATCAATGTAGCAAATTCCATTCCAACTTCTTCTTCCATTTGACTTGTTGCTGGAGAAGATTCATATGCGACGTTATTTCCATTCCATAGCATCGCAAAATTATAGGCTAATAATGATGGCATCAATGTTTCAGAGTTCATATGACCCCAATAACGACCTGCATTATGCCATGGGACAGAGTGTGTACGCATCCGCGTAGAGATTTCAGCTAACACGTCTTTTGTTTTATTGATCGTGTGCGCGAAGCTTTCACTGCTTTTTTCTTCCGGCGTAATGATCGGCATATCTTGTGGCATATAATTTTGACGCCATCCTAAGTGCTCGTCCACTAATTCATTTAACAAAGCTTTATAGATTTGGCCATTCTCTGCTTTGTCTCCAATGAATAGTGCATTCAAATTTAAATCATTTACCTTTGATTCCATTTAGAAACCCTCCTAAAATAATTTTTTAAATTTTGTCGAGGCTTAGATTACACCTGTTTTTTATTTCTGTAAATATCACTTTTCCTATTTTCCTCATTTCATTTTAATGTTTTTAATTGTTTGAATTGTTGGTACAATTGATAAAAATTAAAAAAAGGAGGGAATTTACAAATGTAAATTCTCTCCTCATGATTGTATTAACGACAACCGGCGTAACTATTAGGATAAGTTTCAAAAATTGGAATTTTGTAATGGAATAGACCTTTTACAAGGTAAAAAATTACTAAATTCTAATCAACTACTTTGGCCAAAAAGTAGCGTTTTTTCCCTTTTCTGATCACTACGAATTTACCATCAAATTCTGTAGCTGGATCAATGACAAAATTTAAATCGGTTACGCGATCACCGTTAATACTTATAGCTCCGTTCGACACATCTTCACGCGCTTGACGTTTTGATGGCTCGATTTTTGTGGAAACAAGTAGTTCCACGATATTTTCAGGGGTACTTGAAATCTCTACATTCGGCATGTTTCCAAAGCCTTGTTCGATTTCTGACGCATTTAGTTCTTTGATATTTCCAGAGAACAATGCAGCTGTGATTTTTTGCGCTTCTTGTAAGTCTTCTTCGCTGTGGACAAAACGTGTCACTTCTTCTGCCAAACGGCGTTGTGCTTCACGTTTTTCAGGTTCTGTCTCCACTTTTTTCGCTAATTCATTGATTTCTTCTTGTGATAAGAAAGTAAAGAATTTCAAGTATTTCACAACATCCCGATCATCTTGATTCAACCAGAATTGGTAGAATTCGTACGGGGATGTTTTTTCAGGGTCTAGCCAGATTGCACCACCGGCAGTTTTTCCGAACTTTGTTCCATCTGCTTTTAGCATCAATGGGATCGTCAACCCAAAGGCTTCCGCTTCTGGCCCTTCCAATTTACGGATCAGATCTAAACCAGCAGTGATGTTTCCCCATTGGTCAGCTCCACCGATCTGTAATTGCACATCATATGTTCTGTGTAAGTGCAAGAAGTCGATCGATTGCAAGATTTGGTAAGTAAATTCGGTAAATGAAATTCCGACTTCCAAACGACTTGCCACGATATCTTTCGCTAACATCGTATTGATGTTGAAGTTTTTTCCGTAGTCTCTTAAAAATTCTAATAAAGAAATATTTGATAACCAGTCATAGTTGTTCACAAATGTAATATTGGCATCTTTCCCAAAAAGTTTGCGCATTTGGTTCGATAATGCATCCACATTATGTTGGACTTGTTCCATCGTTTGTAAGACACGTTCGCTTGTCCGTCCACTTGGATCACCGATCGTTCCAGTTCCTCCACCAATCAGGATGTATGGATGATGCCCTGCTAATTGGAATCTTTTCATCATCATGAACGGGATCAAATGCCCAATATGCATCGAATCTCCTGTTGGATCGACACCACAGTAAAGCGAGATACTCTTTTCTTCAACAAGCTCGCGAAGTCTTTCTTCGTTGGTTTGTTGGTTAATGGCATCACGCCAAGTTAATTCATCAATAATATTCATAACATTTCCCTCCATATCTTTTTTTATGAAAGCAGGTCCCTGCCAGCATGTCATTTATTAACGGGCAGACAACAAAAAAATCCCTTGACAATCAAGTCAAGGGACGAAAATTCGCGGTACCACCCAAATTATATGTTTGTTTTCCAAACATATCTCTCTAACATTTAACGCTGTCGCGTGGCTTCATGCCATAGACTCCTAAAATGTAATTCGCGCTAAAGCATGTACTAGTTCACAGCAACCACTAGCTTTCTGAAACATTGGCTTAATCCACTACTTCGTTTTATTCATCGTCTAATTCCTTATTCATCTATCTCCTATCTTAGAACGCACTGTTTTTTTTGTCAACAAAAAAATTTTTCTTGATCATTCGAACGACAAAAAATAACATCGCTTTTTAATCTTGAACTAGGCGGAAATCGATGGAATTGAAGAAACCTTTATTGATTCCATTGCTCGATCTGTTGAAACATGTTCTTCTTATTGCACGCACCATTTTTTCTTTAATTACATAATTGTCGTTACGTTAATAACTCAAACAGCTGTTATATTGTTATAGGTATTAAAAGTTATTTTAGAAAGAAGGAATAAAAAATGAAATCGATGATTTTGAAAATTGCTTTATCTGCTAGTGCGATTTTATGTGCAATCTCATGCTTGAATGTCTCTCAACCTGTCGGCGCTGAGGAAATACATCCAACAGCTGGCGAAACTGACTTCATTGGCGCCTTTGCCATTAGTGGGTCAGATGTTGTATTGGAAGTTGGCGAAACGTCTAACGAGAATATTTTAACAGCTTCTCATGCCCGCATCACAAATTCGATTGGCGTAGAAGTCCCTCCGATCATCAAGTCAGCCAATGTACAAGACACTCCAGGCATCTATCAAGCAACGATCGGCACGACCATCATGTCTTCAGTAGAAAAAGAGATCACAGTCACTGTCGTCGATAAACTTGAAGACTGTCCGACTTATGGTATTTATCAATTAACTGCTGATGATGCAACGGTTCCGGTGGGGCAAGTAGATGAAGCAGCTATCCTTCAAGCAACAAATGCGCAAGCGCTGACTTCTGGCGGCTCTCCAGTAGATGTTGTGATCAAGAAATCAAATGTAGTGAATGATACCCCTGGTACGTATCAAATCGTTTTAGGGATCAAAGAAGAACCAAAGATCCGTAAGACAGTCCAAGTCACAGTTACTAATGACGCAGGGAACGAGCAAGAAAGTCTTTACTTTGTCGACGCATCGGATGCTACTGTCTCGATCGACCAATTGGACGAACAAACGTTGATCATCATGACTAATGCCAAGGCAACTGATATTTTAGGACATTCCTTGCCTGTAGAAATCAAACACTCCACAATCAAGTTTGAGCCAGGAAATTACACTGTTACATTCGGTCTCAAAGGAGACTCAAGTTTATTTACTAAAACTGTCAATCTTACCGTCGCTTCGGATAACTACGTTCCTTCCAGATTCTTTTTGCAAGCATTCGATGCAACTGTCCAGTTAGGTCAAACGGATGACCTCTCACTGATCCAAGCAACCGGCGCAAATGCCGTGACTCTCCTTGGGCAAAAGGCAAATGTTTACGTGAAGCATTCCTCGATTGAAGCAAACAAAACTGGCGAATTTGCCGTGACATTTGGCGTAACAGAAGATCCAAGAGTCGAAAAAACGGTAACAGTCTCAGTGGTTGATGAAATCAATCGTCCAGAATTGGGCGGTGGCATTGGGAATATCTAACAAACAACCACTTGTCTCACCTTAAACAGGATAAAGGACGGACCAAAAAATAATGGTTTTAAAAAAGGCGTCATCCACATAAGGTTAAAACCACTGTGGATGGCGCCTGATTTATCGAGGTTAGATCCTTCTATCCAACCTTTTTTATATTTCGTCGATTATTTCTAATAACGTAGTAAACAAGATGGCACTAGATGCCGCACCAGGATCAATATGTCCGATTGAACGTTCACCTAAATAAGAAGCACGTCCTTTTTTCGCGACTAATCCTGCTGTGTGTTCTTTTGCTTGCTCAATTACTTCTTTCGTAAGATTCCCTGCCGTTAGTGCTTCAGCTACAGGGAACCAAACATCTAACATGGTTTTATCTTCTTGTTCCGCTTTTCCTCTTGCTTGGATGCCGTTTGCTCCTTCACGGATGAACTCACCTAATTGTTCTTGTGAATCGATCTGCTCTACTCCTTTTGTCGCTTTCATCAAGTTCATAAACGCAGAACCGTAAAGAGGACCCGAAGCGCCACCTACTTTGGAAATCATCGCCATAGAGAACATCTTGAAGGTATCACTGATAGTGTCAGGTGCCTCCTGTTGAAAAGCTGCTTCATAGGCTGTCACACCTCTTCCCATATTATTCCCATGATCCCCATCGCCAATGGGGGTATCTAAATCACTTAGGTACGCTTTTTTCTCTTTGATCTCTTCAGCAAAGCGGTTAAGCCAAGCTTGGATCTCTTTTACCGTCAACTTCATTTTTTCATCATCCTTTACCATGCAATCGTTTCTACGTGACTTGTTAAAGCTGCTTTCCAAGTGGTTTCTGTTAAGTCAACCATTGTCAATGATAGTCCCTGCATATCCAATGAAGTCATCAAATCACCGACTTTATGGAAAGTAACATCCACCTGTTCTTCATTCAACAACGTCAACACATCATTCATGAATACAAATTGTTCCATCAATGGTGTACCACCCATCCCATTCACTAAGACACCGACTTCTTTTGGTTTTTCAGTATACTCACTCAAAATTTTCGTGACTAACTCTTTCGCTAACAATTTAGAGGGTTGCAGTTTTTCTCGACGATAACCTGGCTCGCCATGAATCCCTACACCGTATTCGATTTCGTCTTCATTTAGGTCAAAGCCAGGCTTCCCTACTTCTGGGACAGTCGCAGCCCGTAATGCGACACCAATTGTTTTGGTCGCAGCAACCACTCGCTCTCCTAATTCCTTCAGTTGAGTCAAGCTCGCCCCATTTTTGGCAGCATCTCCTAAAATCTTATGGACAAGAATAGTCCCCGCTACGCCACGCTTCCCTGCCGTATACGTGCTGTTTTCTACCGCGATATCATCATCGACCACTACTTCTTCGACGTCAATTTCATCCATAGCAGCTAACTCTTTTGCCATTTCAAAATTCAATATATCTCCAGTATAGTTTTTGATAATCAATAACACACCTTGTCCTTGGTCCGCTTCTTTGATCGCTAGTTGGATTTGATCAGGTGTCGGTGAGGTAAAAACATCCCCCAAAACTGCTGCACTTAACATGCCATCTCCAACAAAACCTGCGTGAGCAGGTTCATGTCCACTACCACCTCCAGAAACTAACCCGACTTGTTCGTTCAACTGATTTTTCGCAATTACACGAGAATCTTCTACACGATGTACTAGCTCTGGATAACTCTTTACGATCCCTTCTAGCATTTCTTCTACGATATCCCCAGGTTCATTCATGATTTTTTTCAATTTACATCCACCCTTTCTTCCCTGCTTGTCGTGCTTCTTCTATGATTTGTTCGATATTGTCGGTTGTCCCTGCTGTAATAGCAGCCGCAAAGGCTCCTTCTACTAAGGGGGCATCCACCAAGTAGTAGTTTTTTTGTTGGGCTTCCTCCAATAAATCTTTTGCCAATTCTGAATTCATCACTGCGCTACCAAGATCAGCAAAGACAAAATAAGCAGATGAATCGGCTGATTGATTGACGGCATCAACGATCTTCATCGGATCAGAACCGAGTTCTCCCTCTTCGATTCCGCCAAGTGATAATACTTCTACGTCATCGGTTTGTTGCATTTGTTCAATCATCTCTTTGATGCCGTCTGTGACCTTCTTACTATGAGAAAGCAGTAAGATACTTTTCTTCAACGAATTCCCCTCCTTCAGTTTAGCACCCTTTTTTGTAAGGGTTTTCTTGATACTGTATTAAGTATATATCAACTCCTATGGGTAATGGAAATAATGCGATATAATGAACGATAGTTTTTTTATTTATGTGAAGATAAAGATAGGACTAAAAAGAGATATTTGCTATACTTTCCTTAAAGAAAGGAGTGATCAAAATGATCATTACAACAACAAATAGCGTAGAACATCAAGTCATTGAGTCTTATGAGGGAATTGTTTTTGGTGAAGTCATTACGGGAATCAACGTCTTAAAAGATTTAGGTGCAGGGATTCGTAACGTTTTTGGCGGACGCTCAAAAAGTTATGAAGGGGAATTATTGACAGCAAGAGAAGAAGCATTAGCTGAAATGGCGCAACGCGCAGAAGCACTTGGCGCAAATGCGATCATCGGGATGAAGATGGATTATGAAGTCTTAGGTTCAGATAATGGGATGTTGATGGTCACTTGTAGCGGGACGGCTGTTCGATTGGTTTAATAAAATCAAAACAAATAAACGAGTGAAGACCCGCCAAATTTCTAGGGTCTCCACTCGTTTTTTACTCACACACGCTTCACAATGACTGGACTTGTCCAATCACCTCATTCGCCTCAACCATCGCTCTTTTTTCAATGGTTAGACTTTCAACTTTCTCACTATTTGTAAATACAACGATCATATCTGTTTGTTTACCTGCTTTTTCTAGCATCGCTAAGTCAACAACTGCCAATAATTGACCTCGTTCCACTCGTTGTGCTTGTTTGACATAAAGAGTGAAGGGTTCTCCTTGTAAATCAACGGTGTTGATTCCCATATGCACCAACACTTCAAGGCCATTGTCTGTTTCGATCCCCAGTGCATGTTTCGTCGGAAAAATACTAGTGATCATTCCACTGATTGGTGCAAATATTTCTTTTGCTTCCGGCAAGACTGCATAGCCATCACCCATCATTTTTTCTGCAAAAACAGGATCGCCGACTTCAGTGATTGGAATGATTTTACCGAGCGCCGGTGCATAGAGTTCAAATGTTTCCTTACTTGTCTTTGAAGCAGAAACCGGCACATCTTGGTGAGGAATTGATTGAGCGGTCTCTCGCTCTCCCTTACTACCTTGTTGGAGTTTCGTCATTTCGTCTGCTACAAATTGGACCTGTGTGCCTACAATGACTTGGATATTTGTTTGATCAATTACTTTTACCCCTGGGACGCCAGTTTGTTTAATCGCTTCTTGATTTACTTTTGCTGTGTCTTTTACCTGTAGACGCAAACGTGTCGTACAATTATCGATTGCTTGTACATTTTCTTTTCCACCTAATGCATCATAGATCACCGCAGCTAGTTGACTAAATTCATTAGTTCCCGTAGCAATATCAGGTGTCTCTTCGCCAATTTCTGTTTCTCTTCCTGGTGTCATCAAATTGAACTTTTTGATGGCAAAGCGGAAGCCAAAATAATAGATAGCTGCAAAAAATACTCCTTGAACAAGCAACATCAATGGTTGATTCGCGACTGGATTCTGCAACGACAAAAAGTAATCCACAAAGCCAGCGCTAAAAGCAAAACCAGCTGTCCAATGGAAAAAGGCACTGATTGCTAATGAAATTCCTGTAAAAATGGCATGGATAACATACAACGGCCACGCCACAAACATAAATGAAAATTCTAATGGTTCAGTCACACCTGTAAAGAACGCAGCAAAACCAGCTGCTAGCATCAAGGAAGCGACTTGTTTTTTCTTTTCTGGACGTGCACTTTGATAAATAGCAAAAGCACCAGCTGGTAAACCGAACATCATGACTGGGAAAAACCCAGCTTGATACATACCGGTTTGCCCAATTATTGCTTTTCCACTATCTAACGCTTGTTGTCCAGCTAAAAAGTTTCCAATATCATTGATACCTGCCACGTCGAACCAAAAAACAGAATTCAGTGCATGATGTAAGCCTGTTGGAATCAATAAACGATTGAAGAAACCGTATAGTCCTGCACCAACAAACCCTAATTGAGAAATCCCCTTCCCAAAGGAAACCAGTACATCATAAACAGTTGGCCAAATAAATAATAATATCGCAGAAATAACCAACATGCTCAAGGCAGACATGATCGGAACTAAGCGTTTCCCACTAAAAAATGATAAGGCCATAGGTAATTTCACTTGGCTAAACCGATTATACATCGCAGCAGCGACTAATCCTGCCACGATTCCAACAAATACATTGTTATCCATTGTATTGAAAGCCGGATTGACTTCAGTGAGATCTCCCAGATGCAATAATCCTTGTACTGAATCCGCAGATAAAACGGTTTGAGGGATCAAGTAAGCGACCAATCCTGCCAAAGCAGCTGATCCATCTTTGTCTTTTGACATTCCCAATGCCAAACCCACCGCAAACAATAAGGCAAGATGGTTAAGAATCGCTAGCCCCGCATTCATTAAGAAGGTCGTTCCCGCATTACTGATGCCTACTCCTACGAACCAATTCGCAAGACCAACTAGTAAAGAAGCCGCTGGTAAGACTGCTACTGGCAACATCAATGAGCGACCCATTCGTTGCATATATGCTTTCATTCTTTCCACTCCTATTTTCTCTCCGCTCGTGAAAGAGCGTTTATCGTTATTTTTGTAAATTTTCTAGAAAATATCTAAAAACATTAAAACGAGTATACCATTTATCCAAAAAAATAGGAAGCATTGATTGAATACATTTAAAAAACCAGTAAAAGCAACGAAAAAGAACGAAAAAATCTATTATCCAACCATTTATTTTTTTTAATAAATATAGACCAATAATCAATTCGTTGTTTTCAAACAACAAAAAAGAGTTTGAGATGTCACTCTCAAACTCTTTTTTGATACACAGCACCGACAAAAACAACCAGCAAGCACAAGCTACCGATCACTGACAAATAAATTGACCGGCGATCGTCCGTTTTTGGTAATGCCTTCGCGGGTTGTTCTTCCACTACTTTTGTTTCTGTTTCAGTAACTGTCCCCGCTTCTACCGAACGTTTTCCAGCGGAATGTAAGGTCGCCTTGATTCTTTCGATACTGGCAGACAAATCTGCTTTTCTTGCTTCGAAATCGGCCATTGCCGCTTGAGCTTCTGCTGCTTTTTCATGGATTTCCGTACGAGCTGCTTGAATATCCGCTTGTGTCTGATCCACTGACGCAACCGTAGACGTCGCTAAATCTTGCAATTCCGTTTGTACTTCGGTTGCCCGTTGGGTCGCAGATGCTATTTTTTGTTTTGCTAATTCGGCTTTTTCTCGCTCTTCAGCTATTTTCTCAGCTAACTCATCGCGATCACTCGCTGCTTGATTTGCTAAATCGTTCACTGTTTGATCGATTTCCCTTTGTTTTTCGATAAGTTGTTGTTTCGCTTGTTCCAACGTATCTTCCACTTCTTTACGTTGTTGCTCCAACTTCTCCCAGCGAGTCGAATCTGATGGATCAGTTTCGTTAAGAGGTGTATGTGACGAGTCTAGTGGCTCCTGACTCTCCTGCATCTGTGACTCACTGGTTTCTGATGCTAGTTGACTTGAATCTGCCCGGACTGTCTGACAAAGAAAGAAACTGCTGGCGATCAGTGCAGTAAAAAGTACTTTTTTCATTTTGTGCATCTCTGCCATCCCCTTTCATTTTCACTAGTTGTTCATTATAGAAAAAAACTGAGGAATCGCCTATAAACAATTGACGTATTCTGTCTAGTTGTATCGATGAAAGGTTGGAGTTTTGTCATTCGTCAGCTCCTATCCTTCAAAAAAATAGCCTAAAAAAGCGCCAAGTTCTAAAAATAGAAAAACGATCATCCAAGCTTACTACTTCCCTTACAAAGCTCGTCGGTCACACCCTCAAGTTCTACCCTTGAGGATAGCATAATTCATCTGGTCTGACGGCTTGGTACAGAGAAAAAGCGCCATCTAAATTTTTCACAGTGAATCCCGCTTGTTTCAAGATTCTTTCTGCTAAGTAGCTACGTAATCCACTATGACAACTGACGATATATTCTTGTTCTTTATCCAATTCGTCCAATCGTTGACGCAATTCAGATAAAGGGATATGGCTAGCTTTTGGGAAATAACCTTTTTGCAATTCTTCCTTATTCCGAACATCAAGCAATTGTTTCCCATGTGCTAATTCTTCTGGCAATTCATGCCACTGTATCATCTCACTCAATCCTTCGATGACATTCATCGCAATATAACCTAGCATATTTACTGGATCTTTCGCTGAACCAAAAGGCGGTGCATAAGTCAGTTCTAACTCTGGCAGGTCGAAGACTGTCAAATGCCCTTTAATGGCTGTCGCAAGAATATCGATTCGTTTATCTACTCCTTTTTGACCGATTCCTTGAGCTCCATAGATTTCCCCAGTTTCCGGATGGAAGATCAATTTCAACAACAAGTCCGTTGCACCAGGGTAATAGCCAGCATGATCTTTACCTGAAGCATGGAGGACTTGAAAAGATAAACCTGCTTTTTTTGCTTGTCGTTCTGTGATACCTGTGGAGGCAGCTGTCTGACCAAATGCTCGAACAATAGCCGTTCCAAGGCTGCCTTGATTCAGGCGTGGCCGCCCAGCCATGTTATCAGCAGCTTGTCGTCCTTGTCGATTCGCAGGTGAAGCTAAAGAAATCAATGCAGGTTCCTTCGTGATTTGATGTTTCACGACGATCGCATCTCCTACTGCAAAGATTGCCGGGTCACTCGTTTGATAATGTTCATCGACAACGATGCCACCACGTAATCCTAACGTTAAGCCAGCCATCTCAGCCAAGCGACTATCTGGTTGGACTCCGACCGAAAGAATCGTCAAATCTGACTCTAACATTTCGCCATTTTCTAGACGAAGCACGTTTCCTTGTTCTTCAAAACTAGTCACGGCACAATTTGTTAAAACTCGAACATCATTACTTTCTAATTCTTTTTGTACAAAAGAAGCCATCTCTTCATCCAACGTCGGTACAACTTGCGGAGTCCGTTCGACAATCGTTACATCCAGTCCACGTTTTTTTAGATTCTCTGCTACTTCAATACCAATAAAGCCTGCACCGATAACCACTGCTTTACGAGGTTGTTCCTCTAATTTTCCCATGATAGCATCAACATCTGGAACATTTCGCACGGTAAATACATTTTTGGTTTCAGACAAGCCTGTGATCTCAGGTATAAAAGGTTTAGCTCCTGGAGAAAGCAAAAGGGCGTCATACGTTTCTTTGTGGGATTTCCCTCCATGAGAAACTTCCACTTCTTTTGTTTCTGGAAAAATCGCTGTTACTTCATGTTCCACTCGAACATCTAAGCGAAAACGTGCAGCTAAACTTTCAGGTGTTTGGATCAGTAACTTTTCTCTTTCATCGATTTCACCAGAAAGATAGTATGGAAGGCCACAATTAGCAAAAGAAACATTGGGACCTTTTTCAAAAACAACGATTTCTGCATCTTCTTGCAGTCGTCTTAAACGAGTAGCCGCAGACATCCCTCCAGCAACACCGCCAATTATCACAAATTTCATTTTTTATCTTCCTCCAATCTTTTCCCCAAACCATTGATTCATCCCGCCACGAATATTGATTGCCTGATAACCAAGATTTTTTAATTCTTTCGTCGCTTGCTTACTACGCATTCCTGACTGACAAATAACGTATACCGGCGCTTGTTTATCCCCATTATACGTACTAATACGGTGTAAAGGAATATTTTCCGCTTGCTTAATATGCCCACCTCGGTATTCAGCCGGTGTTCTAACATCGATCAATTGGATGTTTTCTTTTAATTTATCTTGCAAATCCTTTACTGTTATTGATTGACTAAGTTGAAATAATCCCATTTTCATTCTCTCCTCTTTTTTTAGAAAAATATACCTACTGGGGTATATTCAACACGATAAATGTGATTATGTCAACCATTAAAACTTTTAATTTCAAAAAGTTGCAGTTTTCATTTGCAAATAATACCTATATAGGGTATTATTTGCAAAAAAGAGTGGGAGGTTCTATGATGACTATTGACAACAAAACAATTCTAAATCGCTTGAGACGTACAGAAGGACAAATTCGTGGTATCCAAAAAATGATTGACGAGGAAAAAGAGTGCATGGATATCATTACACAATTAAGCGCTGTTCGTTCAAGTATTGATCGTGTCATGGGGATGATCGTTGCTGAAAATTTAAAAAACTGCTTGGAGCATCCAGAAAACAGTGTGGAGGAACAAGCAAAAAAAATGGAACAAGCCATCAATATGATCATCAAAAAATAAACGCAGCAAGTTTCTGTCTCGCACTACCTAAAACCGAATAAACGGCGGAAACAAATGGAACCTCTTTGAAAAATAAGGCATCATCCACAAAAATTTGAAAAACAATTTTCGTGGATGATGTCTTATTTCTTATAGCTCAATGTTTCGGTAATTTGCCACCACTAAGTTACGTATATTTCCCTTCTACAATTGCTTGGATCGTATCGAGTACAGCCTCTGTATTATTTGATCCGATAATCATCGTAGCTGCTTCTTTGATCTTGGGCTGTCCATTTTCCATAGCAAAACTGTGCTTGATCTGTTGGATCATTTCAAAGTCATTCCCGCTATCGCCAAACGTAGCAATCTCATCCTCACTGATTCCCCATTTTTTGCCTAACAAGCGTAACCCGTTTAGTTTGTGGACACCAGGGATGATCAAATCGATATCTCCATGACCACTAGAGACCGGTATCAATCCCTCTCCTAAAGAATGCTTTGAGGCAGTTAGTTTTTCTGCCGCTTCTTGCTCATTGAAGGATAAAGCAAACTTGAAAATCGTTTCTTCTCCCTTAGCTAACGTATACAGGTCTTCTACCTTTTCAAGCTTAGGGTAGTAAAAACTTGCACGTTCAAACAACTCCTTAGAAACTTTATTAGAGAGATAGGCACTCTGTTTCCCACATAAGATCAAGTTCATTGGCGCTAACTCTTCCAATACATCTAATGTCTGAACGATTTTTTCAGGACGTAATTCTGCATTGTACACATGGTCTTCACCAATTAAAATATTTGCCCCATTTTCTGCTACGAATGCTATACTTTTATAAAGATCAGGGAAGAATGAACGCAACTGGAAATATTGATTTCCACTTGCTACAACAAACTTTATTTCTTTTTCCTGTAGTAAGTCAAAAAGTTTCTTAAAGCGTTCCTCATTGTATTTCTTTTGATCATTCAAAAATGTACCATCCATATCTACAGCGATCATTTTGATTGTCATTCCATTACCACCTTTCAGAAAAAGTATACCTACTGGGACGCGTCCCAAGTCAAGAGAAAAGGAGGAAAATCCCATCGTTACGATTCGAGAAATCGCAAAAATGTCAGGAGTATCCAAATCTACCGTTTCCAGAGTGATAAATAACGACCGTTACGTATCCGATGATTTACGAAAAAAAGTCCAATCCACTATTGAAGAGACGAACTATGTGGTGAACGGCAATGCTGTAAAATTGAGTAAAGGAGAAACCTATACTTTAGGTGTTACCTTGCCTAACAACAGTTCTTGCTATAATCAATTGGTGGATAGTATCTTGTATCAGGCAAAAAGTAAAGGGTATCAAGTATTATTACTCCCTACTTATTATGAAAAGGAGACGGAGAATCACTATTACACACTACTAGAGCAAAAAATGATCGACGGTCTTATTCTGACGTCACGAACAAAAAATGATGAACTACTTGAACCTCTTCGCTTCAAAGGAAAAATCGTCTCAACTGAAAAGATGGACAATGACGACCTTGCCATGATTTATCCGGATCGAAAAAAAGCGTATGATCAATTGTTTCTTACCCTGCATACCCGTGGTATTTCCAGAGTCATCTTTACTACTAAACGCAGTGCCTCACAAAGCCAGACTACAAAAAACAAATTGACTGCTTATGAAATGTATTTTGGAAAAGCGATTGAAGGAAAAAACTATTTCACTGGTATTGAAACCTATGCAGATGGCTATGCGTTCGCAATAGAGATCACAACTCACGCCTCTATTCCAGAGGTAATCTATGTCAATGGCGATGATACAGCAGCCGGTGTAATTTCAGGAATGAAACAGGCAGGATTCATTCATAAAAAAGATTTCACTGTCATAGGTGAAGGAAATCTACCATATAGTGAGATATTAGCCTTTTCAACTATTGATTTCTCCCCTAAAAAAATCGGCGCCTCCGCAGTAGATTTTCTCTTATCACAGAGTGACAGGATCGTGCAAGCAGAAGATCCAGTAATTATTTGGCGATAATGTGAAGTAGCTCCTTCAGAAATAAGCGTGAGACCTCAAAATTCCAAGAGGAATTTTCTGGGTTTCACGCTTATTTCTCAGGGCTGAACACTTAGGTCACAGCTTTTCTGTATAGTGAACTACTCACCACTTAGCTAAACCTACCGGTTTTTAACGCTTGAAGTGGGAGCTTCTTGGGAATAGAGCATACTTGCAAGCGTATTTCTTTACTCACAGCGGTTTCTCTTATTTACCAAGCTATCCCCGTAGTTCCTACGGTTTTTGATGATTGGATCTAAGCTAATCCCATAGAATGTAGTCTTAGACCTTCGGTCAGAATATTGATACTAGCATTGATATCTCGGTCATGATGAACATGACAAACAGGACAAGTCCATTCTCGAATTTCTAGAGATTTCTTGCCGTCTTTGTGTCCACAATTCGAACAGATTTGACTAGATGGGAACCACTTATCCACTTCGATAATATTTCGACCGTACCAGTCAGCTTTGTATTGTAACCTAGTCACAAAACTAGACCATGAAACATCCGAAATACTTTTTGCTAGTTTATGATTACGCAACATACCTTTTGTATTTAAGTCTTCTATACAGATCATATCGTGGTTTTTGATAATCTCTGTGCTCAACTTGTTTAGAAAGTCATTGCGTTGATTCATTACTTTTTCATGTAGTCGTGCTATTTTACGTTTTTGTTTTTGATAATTTCTAGCTTCAAACAGATTGATACCTTTTTGTTTAGCTAATAATGCACGTCTTGACAACTTACGTTGTTCACGTTTTAGTTTCTTTTCCATTTTTGACGTGAACTTATTATTATCAATCTTTTGACCGTCAGAAAGAATGGCAAAATCAGTTATACCAAGGTCAATTCCAATAGAAGAATCGTTTTTAGGAAGTTCAACTATTTCTTCTTTACACAACAAAGAAATATGGTAATTACCACTTGGATGACGTGAGATTGTGGCAGATTTGATAATTCCTTTAGGTTGTCTATGGAGTTTAATCTTGATTAAAGACTTCAACTTAGGAACTTTGATGAATTTATTATCAATCAAAGCTACTGTTCCTTTTTGGTTGTTAGTAGTATAGCTTTGTACAGGATTCTTCTTACTTTTGAATCGAGGAAACCCAACGGATTTATCTCTAAAAAAATTCTTATATGCCTTATCTAAATTAAGTTGTGCATTCGCTAAAGCAAGGCTATCTACTTCCTTCAAAAACGGAAATTCTTCCTTATATTGAGCTGGTGTTGGAAATTTTATTTTTGTAGAAGAATCATTTTTAGTTTCTTCATAATTTTTCATTCGGTCATCAAGCATTAGATTGTAGACCTTACGGACACAACCAAAAGACTTAGCAAAGAAAATTTCCTGCTCTTCTGTTGGATAAATTCTGAATTTATATGCTTTTAGTCGCTCCATAAGACTCACCTACTCTCTATTTGTGGTTATTACCTTGATTCTGAATATACTTTTTGATGACATCAATTGATGCGCTACCAGTTGTCAACAGGCAGAAACTTTTAGACCAAAACATTTCTTTCCAAAGATATTGTTTTACTCTAGGATAGTCACGCTTTATCAAGCGTGAACTAGCGCTTTTATAAGCGTTGATGAACTTTGTCAGCTCTGTTTTTGGCTGTGCTTTGAACATAATATGAACATGATCTTCATCATGATTCCACTCAACGAGAGTGATGTGATATGACTCTGCAATTCGTACAAAAGTTATTTTAGCAAATTCAGATATTTCATCATCAATCACTTGTCTACGGTATTTAGTTACCAGTACAAGATGATAATAGAGAAGAAACACTGAATGATTATTAGTATCTAGTTCCATTGTTATATCAGCTCATTTCTTATATAGACTGATTATAACATAGTACAAAATAAAAAGGCAATATGCATTACATGTCGGTTTTCGAGTTACCAACGGTAACCCTCATACCGAATGGCATTCATCACCCACCTATAGAGGATGAGCGACTTCTGCCTGAATTAAGTTAAAAACTATGTCGAATCTTTTCCCTTGATAGAGAAATAGCTGTAAGATTGACTGGCTATTTTTCACTCAGATAGATCAATCCGCGCGGAATAGGATCTTTCTTCGTTAACCCTATCCGTTCTCTATAAAAAGAAAAGCTATCTCTCTTGATCATTTCAATGATTTTCTCTTCATTCATTTCTAATTTCAACGATTCGATACATTCCGCCATTTCGTAAAGTATCTGTAGCTGTGCATCGATCCCTAACAACTCTTGTAATTGCTCAAACACAGGTCCGTCCTTTTGAGAGACGACCTCTAAAAAACGATGATGAAGTTCTTTGTAAAAAGAAGCTAAAAGTGGATAGTTGATGGAAAAACAGTTTTCCATAAATTCTCTATAATGTTTTAAGTATTCTTCACTAGATTGAATATTCGATAAATTCATAAATTACCTCTCCTTCTGATGATTGATAGTAAAACCTAAAATATGTACATATGACTGATTGAATCGACCTTATTTTTTGTGAACTATCTGTTTCTCGAATAGATTATAATAAAATCATATAGTCTTCTCTGTGTAATTTCAACTTCACATATTGCCTAACTCCTTGAAATATTTACTCTTGAATCATTGCTACGTCTATGCTTCGGCATATTACCAGCTATTTTTTTTGCATTCAGTTGATTTTTTTTATCTTAAACCAAAAAAAAATCAATCTCAGCCAGTTTTGACTTCGATTGATTTTCGATAAATTCTTCACTTAAATTGCAACGGCACTCTTCTCATTCGCTGTTACAACAATAAGATACACCAAACTACCTAGCGCTTCAGTAGTTTACGATACTCCAAAGCATATAAAACAAAGGACTGAGCCAAACTGTAGGTAATGATTGCAAATATCACCATGACCCATCCTTCAGGAATCGCCGGGAAAAGTAACAGCAGGATCATCCCTACATAAATCACAGCTGTCGCCCATTTACCATACCACTTTGCTCCATCTAATTTGACCTGTTTACGCAAAGCAACGATCCCAGCAATCACCATAAATGCTTCTTTCACAATAAATAAAGCTAAAACGAGCCAGATATACGGACGTTCCCATGCCATGGAGATGATCAAGACCAATTGGGTCAACTTATCACCGATTGGATCAAGAACTTTTCCAAGTTCTGTGATCTGATTGAATCTTCGGGCGATGTATCCATCTAAAAAGTCTGTGACTCCTGAAAAGAGGATGATCGATCCAGCCAGATAGAAAGCTTGCTTACTCATAAAATACAAATAAAAAGGCAATAAAAGAATTCTTATAATCGATAGTAGATTCGGAATCGTGCGAATTTCTTTTCGCCAATCAGATGCTCCATTCATTACTTAACAACTCCCAAAATGTCATTTCATCTATTTTACCGTACTTTCCACGTGGAACCAATCAATTGTCGGTTTTTTAGCGCAATCTTTTTCCAACACTTCATACATCATTGAGAATCTGTTATTGTTCTTTTTCATGATTTTCATTTCGTGCAGCCTGACGCTGACGGGTTTCTTTTAATAATTTTTTGTGGGCTTTTTTTGAACCTCGTTCGATATCTCGTTCCCATTTTCTCGTTTTAAAATCTGTAAATAGCTGATCGATCTCATAGCCTACAGGATAAAGTTCTTCTGCTCTCATTTTTAAAAGGACACGCTGTCGAAGGACCGTTTCTTTTTGGTTATCAACAAAAATCACGATCGTCTCTTCGCCAGTGTCTTCAAAGACTAATGCTTCTTTTTTGTATTGGGTGGCATATACCCGATCCCCTTTTGAAAATAAAACCTTTTCTTCGTTCTTGACTTCTTGCGTCTTCACTTGTTGTTTGAATAAGCGTTTTTCCCTTGAATAGTCTTTCGTAGAAAGATACTGCTGAGCTTGTTGGATCAAGTCCTCTGACATTTGCATTTTTTTAGCGATCCACAATGCTTGGCTTTCCCCTGTTTTTCCTACCTGTAATTGATACTTTGGTTGTAAGGCTTCTCGGTCAAAAGCCATTGCTGCCGGCACAAAATCTTCATGTCGTTCCGCAAACTCTTTGATTTCGCCGTAATGGGTCGTTGCAACCATCAGCGCACCTTTCTCATACATTGCAGACATGATGGCGATTGCTAAAGCTGCACCTTCCGTTGGTTCTGTTCCACTACCGATCTCATCAAGTAAAACTAGGGTATTTCTACCCACTTTATTCAAAATCTGTGCGATATTTTGCATATGCCCAGAAAAAGTACTCAATGCATTCGCTAAATCTTGTTGATCGCCGACATCGACAAAAACTTCGTCGAATACGGCAAGCTCTGTCCCATCTTTTGCTGGTACTTGCAGACCAAACATTGCCATCAACGTCAGCAATCCGACTGTTTTCAAAACAACTGTTTTCCCACCAGCATTTGCACCTGTGATCACTAATCCACGATATTCTGCACCCAAATCAAAATCTAAGGGCACAGCTTTTTCTGATAACAGTGGATGTCTCGCTTGTTTCAGATGGATGCGTTCTGATTTATTGATGATAGGTGTGATGCCATTGATCTCTCTACTGTATTTCCCACGTGCGAAAATAATATCGAAAACGGTGACCGTTTCGATGATTTGATCGATTGCCTGTTCATTTTCAGCTAATGCCCCAGTCAAACTTGCTAGAATCTGATATTCTTCAGCAATTTCCTCTGCTTTCAATAATTGATGTTGTGCGCTTGCTTTAGCGACTGCTGTTGGTTCGATGAATACCGTCGTACCTTTATTCGACTGTTCAATGATCGTTCCGGCTACTTTATTTTTATAACTCGCTTTGATCGGGATCGTTGCGTGTTCCCCTTTTTGAACGATCATCGCTTCTTGGATCATTTCTTTATTCCCAGGATGTCGCAAGAATTTTAGCAAACGATCTTGGATTTCTTTTTCTACCGTTTGGATTTGTTTTCGTACTTTACGTAGATTTTTTGATGCTTCATCTGCGACTTGTTGGTTCTTGATTTGTTCATAAACTAAGTCCTCTACTGATTGAAGATCCGGTAGATTTTTACTGTACGCATACAGTAATGGCGTTTGATATTGGTTTTTTTCAAAGAAGCGAGTGATCATTCGACTGCTTCTTAAAAAATCAGCGTATTCAATCAATTCAGCGGGGGTTAAGATCAAGCCTTTTTTCACTTGGTCAGTTAATGCCACAATTCGTGTCAGCCCCATAAAGGGCACGTGCTGGCTACTTTCTAAAATCGTACGGGCTTCTTTCGTTTCTGTTTGTCTTGTTTCTACGGTCTGCAGATTTGTCGGGATTGACATTTCTGCCAGACGTTCTTTCGTGTGATCTCCGATTGCTCGGGCAATCACTTCTTTTCTGATTTGTTCAAATTGTAATTGTTTGATTGTATGATTCATATTCTCTCCTTTTCTTGAAGAGATACCTGTCCCCAAAATAAATAAAGACCTAAAATAGAATAAAAGGGCAGGACACAGCTAAAATAAGACATGTCCTCCCCTTGATTTGATTACAAGAAATTGTTTCAGACAGGTACCATCTATAAGCACACCAAATAAGCCTACTGCTTTATTGGTTATTCAACTTACTCGATTAGATACCTACTACACTCATCAAAATACCTCGTTCATCTAGGTTTTATTTATTTTTCTTTTTTACTATAGCAAGCGGTTGCCAGAATGTCAAACAGATACTGAACTAGTCTGAATGGTATTATTTTAATAATATTTCAAAATTGTCACGTTTTTCGATTTTCAAACACTGTATCAATCGGCGATAATTGGATATATCAAGAAACATAAAAGGATGGATATGATGAAAAAATTAATTGGAGCAATCGCTCTCTTATTGTTATTGTTTGGTGGCTACAAAGGTTATCAATATTATGATCAGACCTACAATAGCCAAGTTGCCTACGCAAAAGTACCGGAAAAGGTTCCACCTTTGAAAGATGCACGAAATGATAGCGGCGAAAAAATGTGGGATTGGAAAGCGTATGACTATGAATTATCCTTTGTTACTAAGGATGGCAAAACGATCAAATTGCCTTATACGATTGCTTCAGAAAATCCAACACCGTTAGAACCTAATAGTTATGTCAAAGCAGAGGTCAGCCAAAAACGAGTAACCTCTGGACCAACGACGATAAATGAAAATCAAGTACCAAATAATGTTCTAACTGCTTTAAATTAACAAAAAACAACTGCGATCTGAGGTCGGGACAGAAGTGTTCAGCCTCGAGAAATAAGGCGCCATCCACAAAAATTTGAAAAACAATTTTCGTGGATGGCGCCTTATTTCTCGAAGAGGTTACTTCTGTTCCCGTCGTTTATTCGGTTATAGGTGGAGGGAGAACTAATGTCCCACTCCCTTCGCAGTTGTTTTTTTATGTATCGCCCACGTCCTCAACGCTGTTTGCGAATGGCGATTGGCGTATCCCCAAAATATTCTCGATATTTTTTGTAAAAATGTGTCTTATTGGAAAAACCTACACTGGCCGCAATCTCCTCAATCGAGAAACGGGTAGATAAAATTAGATCCTGTGCTTCATGTAATCGTTGATTCGTAATCAATTGTTTGAAGGATTTGCCTGTCTGTTGCTTGATCAAATTAGACAGATAATTGGGATTATACCCTAACTCATCTGCCAATGTTTTTAGGTTCAATGTTCGATAGTCACTTTCGATCCGTTGTAAAATTTTGATCATCAAGTTGCTTTGTCCATCTTTTTTGTAGATCTTTGCTAATTGTGAGTGATAGACTCTAGAAAGCTGTAAAAATAACACTTGTGAAAAAGCGTTCATGATTTCATTTCCCAGATGTTTTTTTGAAAAATATTCGAGGATCATCTGATCCAACGTGACTTGGATCTCTGGTTCTTTAGCTAAGTGTAACAAAAGATGTGTTTCATTATAGCCGGGTTCTAAAATGGCATTCATCAAAAAATTATACGTCAAACCCCCACTACGATTATCGATTTTTTTCAGAAGATTGATATTGATATCATTTGTTTTGAATAAGAAATTCAGTAAAATATCTTTTTCACCCAAAGGCATCAGCTCATGGCGACTGTTTGTATCTAAAAGTAATAATTGTCCTTCTTTCAAAGTGATTGGCAGACCGTTGACGATCTGTTCTGAAGTACCGCAATACATATAATTGAATTCTAAAAAATGGTGGGAATGTAGTGGATAATGAGCGAAGCGTCGATGTTGGCGAATCAAAATATTATTTTCTTGAAAAAGATGGTGATCGTCTAATTTGAATTGCTGGTCTTGTTCGTCTAAGTTTTCTCCTTCAAATTCCTTGATCCATTGCCCCGTCTTTCGCTGTTCTAACTCTTCGGGTGTATACGGCAGAAAGATCTTTTGTACAAACGGATTCATCGTTTTACTCCCCCTTGATATGTAAATTTGACACCAATATAGTAACATACTGACATTGTTGTGAAAAGGGTTACAAGATATGATGAGTGCAACAAATACATCTTCATCTGGAGGAACAAGCTATGAGAAAGACTTGGTTGATGAAACTGTCGCTGTTATCCATTTCCTTAGTTTTAACGTCAAATACTGCTATCGCATCCGCTTTACCGATGATGTTAGGCTACTTCAATGATCAATCGGCTTCATCCGTCGAACTACTGATGACCATTCCTCAACTAACTGTTGTGATTTTTATTGCTTTGAGTAGTTTGATTGCCAAAGCCATCGGACAGAAACAAACTGTCTTACTTGGGTTGTTGCTTGCTGGAGTTGCTGGCGTGTTACCTGTCTTCACTGCCAACTTCTATTTATTGATGATCTCCCGCGCAGCATTAGGTGCTGGCTTTGGTCTCTTCAACTCGTTGGCAGTCAGTATGATCAGCGAATTTTTTGAAGGCGAAGAAGCTGCCACATTGATTGGCTTCCAATCCGCCTTTCAAGGTTTAGGAGCTGCAGTCATGACCTTCACTGCCGGACGTCTCCTCACTTTTGGCTGGCAAAAAGCGTTCTTAGTTTACTTGATCACCATTCCGATCATCTTCTTATTTATGGCTTTCGTCCCTGAACCACCCCAGAAAAAAGAAAACTTCGCTTCTAAAAAAGCAACATCAGAAAAAGGAACACTCCGTCCGACCACTCTCATGTATGGCATTTTGATCTTCTTTCTCTGTATTTTCTACATGATCGTTGTCGTTAAGCTTTCGACCTTCATCGTGACTGAAAATCTAGGAACAGAATCAGATGCCGGAACGGTTCTTTCTTTTATGCAGATTGCTAACATGGTTGCTGGTTTCTTATTCGGGTTGATTTACAAAGGATTGAAACGATGGACGTTGCCTATTTCTTTTTTCATCATGGCAGCAAGCTTATTCCTCATCTTGACAGCCAATCATTTATTTATGATCGGTATAGGGGCTGCACTGAACGGTATCGCCTTTGCTCTGTTCGTTCCTTACATCTTCAATGATGCTACTCGTTCAGTTCCGCAGGCAGCAAAAGCAAGTACCACTTCCTTTATTCTCGTTCTAGCAAATATCGGTAACTTTGTTTCACCCTATGGACATCAACTTCTGGAAAGGTTCGGTATCGGTTCTGATGCTTTACAAAATATTTTTATCAATGGCTGCATTTTGATGACCGTTTTAGGTATTCTTTTTCTTCTCCTTACTTTTAAAAAGAAGCCACTCCCAAATGAAGTCTAGTTTTCGTTGATTCAAGCAAAAACAAATTGGAGGAATTTTGATGAATTATCTTGCTATCGATATTGGCGCTTCAAGTGGTCGCTTGATCCATGCCAATCTTAATGAATTAGGCCGTTTTGACTTACAGGAAGTCCATCGCTTCAAAAATGGATTTGAAAAAATCGATGGTGTCGCAAAGTGGCCGCTCACACACCTAGTCACTGAAATCTTAAAAGGTTTGGAAAAAGCCAAGCAACAAGGTATCGCAGAATGTTATGTCGGCATCGATACTTGGGGTGTCGATTATGGCTTGCTTGATGTTGATGGTCATTTGATCGACGCCCCGACGAGCTATCGTGATGAGCGAACGAAAGATGCCATCCCACAATTTGAACAAAACATGCCACTAGATGAACTTTACCAAAAAACAGGTATCCAACTGCAACCATTCAACACGGTGTTTCAATTACTTGTTGAAGAAAAAGAAACTTTAACAAATGCCCATCGCTTGCTATTGATGCCTGATCTACTCGGTTACCTCTTCACTGGAGAAGCAGTCACTGAAAAGACTAATGCATCTACTATGCAGCTTCTGAACTTAGAAACTCGGAAATGGGACCCTGATATTTTAGCTGTTTTAGGCATCGATACTGCCCTTTTCCCACGAATCACCGAGCCTGGACAGATTCTAGGCGAATTACAAACTGCCCAATTCCCGACCTATGATCTGCCAAAAGCGACCTTTATTACGATTGCTTCTCACGACACTGCTTCAGCAGTTGTCGGCACACCCGCGACTGGCAAAGATTGGGCATACATCAGTTCAGGCACTTGGTCGTTGATGGGTGTAGAGATTCCTGAAGGCATTTCAACAAAAGAAGCATTTGACGCTAACTTTACAAATGAATGGGGTGTGCAAGGAACCATTCGCTTCTTAAAAAATATCATGGGTATGTGGTTGATCCAAGAAGTTGCTCGTTTGCAAGATGGTGCCTATAGTTTTGCTGAATTGGCAGAACTGGCAGCACAGGAAGCGCCTTTCCAACAATTGATCAACGTCAACGACCCACGTTTCTTGAATCCCCAAAATATGATTCAAGAATTACAAGATTATTGTAAAGAAACAAACCAATCTATCCCTCAAACCCCTGGTCAGCTGGCTCGCTGTATCTATGACAATTTAGCTCTATGCTACGCTGTCGAACTAGAAAACTTAGCACGGATCACCGGAAAAGAATTTCATCATTTACACATCGTCGGTGGGGGTTCAAATAACACCTTCCTTAATCAGCTGACAGCCGATATTTGCAATATCGAAGTCGAAGCAGGCCCAGATGAAGCGACCGCTATTGGCAATCTAATGGTCCAAATGATTGCAACGAACGGCTACGGTACGTTGCAACTGGCGCGTGAAGCAATCAGAGATTCTGTTTCATTAACCACTTTTCACCCTCGACATACCGAGGAAATGACACAAGCACTTGCTAGATATAAAGAATTTTTAATATAAAAGGAGAGATTCAATATGATGAATGTCAAAGAACGTTATGAAGAAGCCAAAGCAAAATATGCGAGTATCGGTGTCGATACTGAGGAGGTCTTGCAGAAACTCGCAGAAGTGAAGATTTCGATGCATTGTTGGCAAGGCGATGATGTCAAAGGATTTTTGACACCAGATGGAGAACTGACTGGCGGCATCATGGCTACAGGAAACTATCCTGGAGCCGCACATACGCCGGACCAATTACGCCAAGATTTAGAAAAAGCTTTCTCATTGATTCCTGGGAATCATAAATTGAATTTACATGCCATGTATCTAGATACAGACGAACCGGTCGATTTAAATGAGATCGAGCCAAAACATTTCGAGAAATGGGTCGCATGGGCAAAAGAACAAGGGATCGGTCTTGATTTCAACCCAACCTTCTTCTCTCACCCAATGATGAAAGATGGCTTGACACTTGCTCATCCAGACAAAGAAGTACGGGATTACTGGATCGAACATGGGAAACGCGCTCGTAAAATCGCCGAGTATATGGGAAAAGAAATCGGACAAACATGTATCGATAATTTTTGGATGCCTGATGGAATGAAAGACAATCCAATCGACCGCCTATCTCCACGCCAACGGTTGATGGAATCTTTAGATGAGATTTTCTCAGAAGATCTCAACGAAGAATATACACAAGATGCCGTAGAATCCAAACTATTCGGACTTGGTGCCGAAGCTTACACAGTAGGTTCACACGAATTTTATATGGGCTATGGATTGACACGTAACAAATTGATTTGCCTAGACGCAGGACACTTCCATCCAACTGAAGTCATCTCCAACAAACTTTCGTCTTTAGCCTTATTCTCAAAAGGGATCATGCTTCACGTCTCTCGTCCTGTGCGTTGGGATTCAGACCATGTTGTGATCATGGATGATGAATTACAAGAAATCGGCAAAGAATTAGTCCGCAATGACTTACTCGGAAAAACAGCGATCGGTCTCGACTTCTTCGATGCCACCATCAACCGAATCGCCGCTTGGGCAATCGGCACAAGAAATACGCAAAAGGCATTGTTAAAAGCCATGCTTGAACCAATCGAAGAATTAAAAGAAGCCGAACTAAACTTCGACTTCACCAAACGCTTAGCCTTCACTGAAGAATTAAAAGACTTCCCATACGCCGACGTTTGGAATTACTTCTGTGAAATCAACAACGTCCCAGTAGGCATGGACTGGTACCAAGAAGTCCTACAATATGAAAAAGACGTACAAAGTAAGAGGTTGTGAAAGAAGCGTTCAGCACTAAGGCATAAGACAGGAAAATCGAAAATGGCTGTTTCATTTTTGATTTTTCTGACTTATGCCCGAAGTGTTGCTTCTTGAACACCGTTTATTAGGTCGTGAAAGAAGCGTTCTGACCTGAGCAGTAAGATAGAAAATCAAAAAATAGCTCCTCATATTTTATGATTTTTTAGCTTAATGTTGAAGGTCAGCTTCTTGAACACCGTTTATCAAGGTTGTGAGAAAGCCGTTCAGCTCCGAGTATTAAGACGGAAATCGAGAAAATAGTTCCTCATATTTTTTCGTTTTTTGACTTAATATTGAAGGAGCTGGCTTTCGAACACCGTTTATCACAGGTTGTGAAAGAAGCGTTCAGCACTAAGGCATAAGACAGGAAAATCGAAAATGGCTGTTTCATTTTTTATTTTTCTGGCTTATGACCGAAGTGTTGCTTCTTGAACACCGTTTATCAAGGTCGTGAAAGAAGCGCTCTGACCTGAGCAGTAAGATAGAAAATCGAAAATGGCTGGTTCATTTTTGATTTTTCTGGCTTATGACCGAAGTGTTGCTTCATGAACACTATCTATCAAGTTGTAAAAATGCCCCTCACCTATCAACAGAAGCTTTCGAGAATCCGTCTAACTGATTTTGAGGTTCTTTCTGTTGATTTACAAAATAACCACATACTACATGTTCTTTCTATTCATCAGAAAAAGAAAAGAGGTCTCACTCGTGAAAAAATTAGCGATGCTCACTGCTTCATTTGTACAAGAGATGATTCAAGCAACAACCAATATGTACCGCCTAGGATGGGATGAACGTAATGGTGGGAATATCACCTATTTATTAGAAGAAGCGCAAGTCTTACCTTTTATCGACCCTACGAAAGTTTTACGAACACTGCCGTTGCCATTTGATGCCCAAGAATTAGCCGGAAGGTATTTCTTAGTGACAGGGTCTGGAAAATATTTTAAAAATGTACAGGCAGAGCCAGAAGAAAATCTTGGATTGATCCGTGTGACCGAAGATGGTCATGCGATCGACATTTTGTGGGGATTAGCCCCTGATGCTGTTCCGACTTCTGAGTTACCAAGTCATTTCATGAGCCATATCGCTCGATTAAGTGTCGATCCAGATAACCGCATCGTCATGCATTGTCATGCAACACACTTGTTAGCCATGACTTTTAGCCATCCACTTTCTGAACGCGAATTGACTCGTACATTATGGCAAATGTGTACAGAGTGCTTAGTTGTCTTTCCAGAAGGCATTTCGGTCATTCCATGGTTAGTTCCTGGTTCGAATGAAATCGGCGAAGCAACTGCTGCAAAAATGAAAGAAACCCGTTTAGTCGTTTGGCCACAACATGGGATCTATGGTTCTGGAAAAGATATGGATGAAACATTTGGTTTGATTGAAACAGCTGAAAAAGCTGCCCAAGTCTATACGATCGTCATGGCACAAGGTGGCATCAAGCAGACGCTAGAAGATGATAATTTGAAATTACTTGCTGATGCGTTTGGAGTTGTCCCACGTGCTGGCTATTTGAACGATTAACAATCGTGAGGTGCAAAATGAAATCCAATGTCGAAAAAATGATTGCTGGTGAGGTCTATCGTCAAGATGAAGAATTATTGCAGCTTCGTTTGGTCACGAGAGATCTCCTTTATGAATTCAATCATATCCATCCTCGAAAATTATCTGAACGTCAGCAATTGATCAAAAAAATGTTCAAGCAAACAGGTAATGAACTCTTTGTTGAACAACCCTTTCATTGCGACTATGGAATCAACATCACCGTTGGAGAAAACTTTTTAGCCAATAATAATTGCACGTTACTTGATGTTGCTCCGATCACGATTGGTAAGGATGTCTTACTTGCTCCAAATGTTGGGATCTACACAGCCGGCCATGCCTTAGATCCTGTTTTACGACAAGAGCACCAAGCAGAATTTGGGGCGCCTGTTACGATCGGCGACAACGTCTGGATCGGAGCAAATACATCCATACTGCCCGGGGTGACAATCGGTGATCATGTAGTGATTGGGGCAGGAAGTGTCGTCACGAAGGATATTCCAGCTAATTCTTTAGCAGTAGGAAATCCTTGCCATGTGGTGCGGACATTCAATAAAAAAGATCGCACCTATTATTTCAAAAAACTGCGGTATCCACCAGAATATACAATTTCTGAAACCGACCAACCTAAAGGAGAGTAAACCAAATGGCAAATCGAATGATTTTAAATGAAACATCCTATCATGGAAAAGGGGCTATTGCAGCTATCCCAACGGAATTTCATGCCAGAAATTTCAAAAAAGCAGTGGTGATCACCGATAAAGAGCTGCATAAAATCGGTGTCGTAGCAAAAGTCACCATCTTATTAGATGAGGCAGAGATTGCTTATGAAATCTACGACGGTATCGTACCTAATCCAACGATCGAGAATGTCAAAGAGGGCGTGGCTTTCGTTCAAGAAGCAAAAGCGGATGTGATCCTGGCAATTGGCGGAGGTTCGCCGATCGACACAGCCAAAGCCATTGGAATCATCGTAACGAATCCAGAGTTTTCTGATGTCCGTAGTCTAGAAGGTGTGGCAGATACAAAACATCCAAGCTTGCCGATCTTAGCTGTTCCGACGACTTCTGGTACGGCCGCTGAAGTCACGATCAACTATGTGATTACTGACAAAGAGCGTTCTCGTAAATTTGTATGTGTGGATCCTCATGATATTCCAATTGTTGCTTTTGTTGACAGTGATTTGATGATGGGCATGCCGAAAGCCTTGTGTGCGGCAACTGGGATGGATGCGATGACTCATGCTATCGAGGGATTGATCACGAAAGGTGCATGGGAAATGAGTGATATGTTCCATCTCAAAGCCATTGAGATCATCGGTCGTAGTTTAGCCGATTCCGTGAATGGTGATCCAAAAGGTCGAGAAGATATGGCTTTAGGACAGTACCTTGCAGGAATGGGTTTTTCAAATGTCGGGTTAGGACTTGTCCATGGGATGGCGCATCCATTATCCGCATGGTATGACATCCCCCACGGCGTCGCTTGCGCTGCCTTATTACCAACCGTCATGAAATACAATAAAGAGTTTACAGGCAATAAATATCGAGAAATCGCGAAGGCGCTGAACATCAAAGACGCAGAATCTCGTTCCATCGAGGACATTCGTGATGCCGCTTGCGAAGCGATTGATGCTTTGTCGAAAAAAGTTGGCATCCCTGCGACGATCTCCGAACTAGGTGTCAAAGAAGCGGATATTGCAAAAATTGCTGAAGATGCGTTCAATGATGTCTGTACCCCAGGAAATCCAAGAGAAACGAACGTGTCAGAGATCATTGACATCTATCAAAGCTTGATGTAAGTTTATCGACTCTCTTGTTGTTACGACTTGACTGATCAATTAAAAATGGTTCTCTTGGTTTGTGAATAACGACCAAGAGAACCATTTATTTTAATATAGAAAATTTATTTCATTAAACCATCAACGTGTACATACCTACTGCGACGATTGCACCAACCATTGGTCCTGCAATCGGTACCCATGAATAACCCCAGTCAGAACCACCTTTATTAGCGATTGGTAAAATCGCATGAGCGATACGTGGACCTAAGTCACGAGCTGGATTGATCGCATATCCTGTGGAACCACCTAGTGATAACCCGATAGCTAAAATCAATCCTCCAACAGCAAAGACATTTGTTCCACCCGCAAATTCTGTTTGGCCAAATGCCAATAGTCCTAAGACTAAAACGAACGTACCGATCAACTCTGTAATAAAGTTAGCAGGATAGTTGCGGATAGCTGGTCCAGTTGCAAAGGTTCCTAAGATTGCCCCTTGATCCTTTGTCGCTGACCAATGTGGCAAATAAGATAACCAAACAAGTACCGCGCCAACGATCGCACCTAGTAATTGCGCGATGATGAATGGGAAAACCAAATTCCAACCGATCGCACCTGTCATTGCCATCCCAAGTGTTACCGCAGGATTTAAATGAGCGGGTCCCATGAATCCTGAAATAAATACTGCCATCGTCACAGCCATTGCCCAACCAAATGCAATGACGATCCAACCGGAGGCTTGTGCTTTACTTTTGTTTAAATTAACTGCCGCACATACGCCGTCCCCTAAAAGGATCAAAATCATCGTTCCAATAAATTCCCCCATGATTTGGGTCATGTCTGCATTCATTTTATTTTTCTCCTTTCAGGTCACGTAAGTCTGACTCAGCGATCAGTTGCTCTAAATGTTGCGTTTCACGTTCTTTCTCTTCGTCTGTCCAATCAAAGTATGAAGCAATCGCATCAATGATTGGTTGTTTGATGGCATCTAACTGATCTCTTTCAAAAAGTAGATGGTTGGTACGGCGAATCAAATAGTCACCTGGAACTAAGACCATTTCGTTTTCTAATCCGTAACGCAAACGCGCAGATTCTGCCAAAGTCAATCCTGGGTAAGGATTCATTTCTTTTGCTAATTCAAAGATGTGTTTCGCATTTGTTCCATAGAAATCTGCGATATATGCAGCATCTTTTTCATCAAGACCTGCTTCCACACCGATTTTTGTATATTCTTCGACCATTTCTTCTTGTTTCGTCGGATCAAAATCGCCACCTGAGATCGAATAAGTCTTGGAATCAATCTCTTTTACAGTTACACCATACTCTTCTTGTAACAGTTGACGGATCAATTTCATCGCACCTTCTGCCATTTTGCGATAATCGGTGATTTTACCACCAGATAAAGTAACTAGTCCATCTGGTTCACGTTCTAATGAACTACCGCGAGAAACAGTGGATGGTGCTTTTTCATCACGACTACTTTCTAAATGATTCAACACATCTTCGACTTCTACTCGTGATACCTTACTTTCTTTGTAATCCGTTACCGTATCAACGACTTGACGGAAGCTCTTATCAGAGATTGAACCGTTGTCACCACCGTTGTAGTCAGAACCGGCGTTGCCGATCAATAACGGACGTAATCCTGCCCAACTTGATTCGATATCAGCCAAAGTGATATTTGCTTCTGGATAACGATGATTGATCACGTCTAATAAGTAATCCACATCTTCCTGTGTTACTTGAGGGTCTGTAAAATCGCCTTGGTAATCGGTATCTGTTGTTCCAAAATACGTTTTGTTTTCACGAGGAATCGCAAAGACCATCCGACCATCTTGTTTTCCTGTATCGAAATAAGTAGGCTGTGGCACAGGCAATTTCTTCGCATCGACTACTAAATGGACGCCTTTTGTCGGACGCATTTTTGGTGAGATCGCGCGCTTGAAGTTCAGGTTGCGGATCTTGTCCACCCATGGTCCACTTGTGTTGATCACTACTTTTGCTCGGATCTCAATGACTTCATCACTTAACAAATCACGCGCTTTGACTCCGATGATCTGGTCACCTTCATAGATAAAACCGGTAGCTTTCATTTTGCTGACCAGATATGCTCCGTCTTCTGCCGCTTTTTTGATATTATCGATCACTAAACGGGAATCATTATTCCGGAAATCCAAGTAAACACCAGCACCTGTTAACCCATCTTTTTTAAGAAACGGCTCACGTTCAAGAACTTCTTCAGGTGTCAACGTATAGTTTTCATACTTCGTTCCAGTTACTTTTGCTAATTTATCATAAAGATCCATCGCTACTTTTACAGAAAACATATTGAATGTCGTTGCGCCTTCTCCTTCATAAATCGGCAATAACATTGGATCTGGTTTAGGGATATGCGGTGCCACTTGTTGTACCACTGCACGTTCGCCTACTGTATCTGCGACCACTTCAACGTCAAACGTTTTTAGGTAACGAATCCCCCCATGAACTAACTTGGTTGAGCGTGAAGAAGTTCCTTCTGCAAAATCCTGCATTTCGATCAAACCGGTTTTAATACCTGAAGCTGCTGCTTGGATTGCTACACCTGCACCAGTGATTCCGCCCCCGATAATCAAAAGATCTAATTCTTCTTGTTTCATGTGGTCAATGTTATCTTGTCTTGTTTTTTTTGAAAACATCTTGTGTTCCCTCCCTTTACTCAAATGCTTGAGTTGCTTTCACTGCTTTTTTCCAACCAGTGTAAAGTTTTTCTCTACGCTCTTCTGGCATTTCCGCCTCGAAGATTTTACCAGCTTCATAAAACTCACGAATTTCATCCGTATCTTTCCAATAACCAACTGCTAATCCTGCAAGAAAGGCAGCACCTAATGCAGTGGTCTCCAAGTTACCGGCACGTTGGATCGGTACATTCAAGATATCTGTTTGGAACTGCATCAAGTATTCATTATTGGCTGCACCTCCATCAACTTTTAACACAGGAATCTGGATGCCTGTATCATCTTGCATCGTATCGATGATATCTCGAACTTGGTAGGCAATGGATTGTAATGTCGCCTTGATGATATCCTCTTTCGTTGTTCCTCGAGTAAGACCAAACATAGAACCACGTGCTGCTTGATCCCAGTAAGGAGCGCCAAGTCCAACAAAAGCAGGTACAACGTAAACTTCGTCATCACTAGTTGAACGCTTCGCTGCATCTTCTGAATCACTCGCTTTTTGTAGCATTTGCAGACCGTCACGCAACCATTGGATGGAAGAACCGGCAACGAAGATACTCCCTTCTAGCGCATAGTAAACCTTTCCATTTATTCCGTAACCAATCGTCGTCAACAAATTGTTTTTAGATAATTGTGGTTTTTCACCCGTGTTCATCACAATAAATGAACCTGTACCATACGTATTTTTGACCATTCCTGGCTCAAAAGCCATTTGACCGAATAATGCTGCTTGTTGGTCTCCTGCCATACCAGAAATCGGCGCTTCACTACCATAGAAGTGATACCCTTGTGTATAACCGTAAACCTCTGAATTTGAGGTTACTTTCGGTAACATCACTCGTGGAATATTCAGTAGATCTAAGATTTCTTGATCCCAATCCAATTCATGGATATTGAACAACATTGTACGACTCGCATTCGAGTAATCGGTTACATGTGCTTGCCCATCTGTCAATTTCCAAACAAGCCAAGAATCGATCGTTCCAAACATCAATTCGCCTTTTTCTGCTCGCTCTTGTGCACCTTCTACATGGTCTAAGATCCAGCGAATCTTAGTAGCAGAGAAATACGCATCAATGACTAAACCAGTTTTTTCATGGAAAAACTCTTGGTGTCCGTCTTCTTTTAATTTGTTAGCAATACCAGCTGATTGACGCGATTGCCAAACTACAGCATGATAAATCGGACGTCCTGTATCTTTTTCCCAAATCACTGTTGTTTCACGTTGATTCGTGATACCAATACCGGCGATTTGTGTTGGCTTGATACCAGATTCAATGAATGCACCTGCGATAACTGATTGTACGGAGTTCCAGATTTCATTCGCATCATGTTCTACCCAGCTTTCCCGGGGAAAATATTGTGTGAATTCCTTTTGCGAACTACCGATGTGTCTTCCTTTTTTATCAAAGATAATCGCTCGTGAGCTTGTTGTCCCTTGGTCAATCGCCATGATATACGTAGATTCTGTCATTATGATCTCCTCCATTTTTCTGCAAACGCTTTCTTTAACTACTTTTATGGTACACCCATTTATGGAATAGAAACTGCCAAAAAAATAGCAATTCACTTTTTTTTTGACAGTTTTTTAATTTTTGGCTTTTTTTTCTTGCTCGATTTTTTGCTTTAACCTTAAAATATCATAACTTGAAGCAAACTCCGATAGATAATAGTACTCTTGACCTTTTTTATCCTGATTGAAGGTGATCACAAAATCATAACTTTTTTCTGGTTGGACTTCTTCGATCACGATCCCGCTGATCCCCTTTAACTCTCGAATCAAGAACTGTTGGAAAGCAACCCGATAGATCGGTAAGGATTGTAGATCGATGCCAATAACCACAGATTTTTCAATATAGAAATCGATCATCATCAAAATATTCGCGTATTGACTCATCAGATTATCCAAAACTTGATTGGTCAGTTTTTTCATAGGAAGCTGTTCGACTGTCGTTTTTTTCAATCGTTCAAGTAATTGCGTCAACGAATCACCCAACATGCGTTGTTGTTGGATGAGTAAGTGTGGCGGATCATAGATGGTTAAATAGCCAGAAAAAAAGTATAACTCATTATTGATTTGTGCCAAGTGATACCCAATTGTTTTCTCTTCCTTGATTTTTAGACGCCTTGGTCGATAATGCCACAGCATCGTTTCTCGAATATACGTATCCAACACCGCTGTAGGTAACTTTTTGCTACGAGTCAACTCGTATTGATAAAATGTCTCTTCCTCCAGTACCGAGAAAGTAACGAGAAAACTATAAAACATCATCGACTCATACGCCGTCACATCAGCTGCTGTTCGACTAAGATATAAGGAAATCACCGGATGGATGGTCTGGTACAGTTGATCTTCTTGATATATTTCTTTTTTCTCTTTTGTACCAGAAAACTTCATCTTATCTGACAGTAACCTTTTCCGTGTAATACCGATCCATGTCGCAATTTTTGTCGATGATTGTGGGGAAAAAGTTGTATTCAACACATGCGCCAATCCTACTATCAACGGACGTTTATCTGGAGTATCTTGTAAATACTGTGGTCTTTGTGACTCTGGGAAAAATTGAAATAAGGAATAATAAAAATAACGGATCTGGAGCTCTTCTCCTTGGATTTGTCCATTCTTTATCTGTAGAGAGAACTCTTTCAATAGCTGATTCAATTCTTTGGTTTTTCTAAAGACAGAGGATTCACTGATCGTAAAAGCTGTTGCCAAACGAACACTTGAAGCTTGTTGGTGTTCAAGAAGATACGTCAAGATCTGATATTTCACGCTTTGTTGTACCAAAAAAAGCATGATTTTTTCTAAACTCGTATGCTCATCTAATTCAAGGACGACTTGAAATTCATTTTTTCGGACAGAAATCTTTGTTTTCATCATACGACCGATCAATCCAAGGTCTTCGATATATTGGTCGAAGGCAGATTTTGATAATTTCACAGAGGAGCGCAACTCATTGATTGAAGCGGAACCACCTTCTAATACAAGCATTCGTAAAATCTCAATTTGGATTTGCTCTTTTTTTTCTAAAAATTCTTCAATCTTCATCGAAAGAATCAACCACCTTTACAAGAGCTGTTGGCGCTCGATACTCTGGTTGAAAGAAGAATTCGCGCGCTTCCAGATCTGCGAGTGTCCATCCTTCCTCAACTGCTAAAGTCAGTCGGTCTAAAAGATAGAAAATCACTGCTTGGCTATGACATTGCGCGCCAATCAGTTTTCCTTCTTCCGTCAATAGCACTTTTATTTGGATCAACTCCTGATTCGCAGCAGAAGCTCTGGTGGTTAAATATTGTGTGTTGATTTCTCCAGCATAAAAGATACTTTCGCTTTCTGTCAAACCGACACTCCCAAAATAATGTCCAAACCAGTGATTACCAATTGGACGATACGTACCTAAATCCTTCTTTTGTTGCCCACTGATATTTTTACTGGCGATCTTCGCCGTTCGAATCGCATTATTGACTAAAGACACGTACATCTTTTCTTGCGTTGGTCGATAGGTTACTTGGATGGCATCGCCGATCGCATAAATATTTTCCTGGGATGTTTGCAGGTAGTCATTTACCCAGATCGTCCCATCATCATTCAGTCGCAAGGATTCTTCCCATAATTGATTATCTGGTCGGGTGTAATTTGCTAACAAGACTAAATCATACGTCTCACTTCTTTTTTCCGTGAAGATCTTTGTTTGTTCTGCTTCAATGATTTCTTGTACTTGTTCATTCAAGAAATATCGAATACCTCGATTGTTCAGCTCGCGATACAACGGCTTGATCATCTCTGGATCAAAATATCGGAATAAAACTGTCGATTGGCTTTCGTACAGATGAAGTTCTTTTCCTAGGTTCGCTAATCCTTCGATGAGTTCCAAGCCAACTTGCCCTGCACCGACCACTGCGATTTTTTTTGCATTTCCAATACGTTGTTGGAATTGTTGCGAAGTTTTAGGATCTTTGATTGTCCAAATCGTGTCGTTTTCTTGTGTACTAAAACGGAAGCGTTGTTGTGAGCCTGTCGCAATCACAAGATAATCGAAAGACAATATTTCCCCATCATTTAATTGGATTTGGTTTTTATCGCTGTTTAGCGCAGTCACTTCTGTTTCTACCCATACTTCTATCTGATGTTCTTGAGTCAATTGCTCTTTAGTGATCCAATAATGATGGGCTTCTTCATGAAATTCCCCTTTTAAGATCAAATTGACACTATTCGGAATAAAGCCTATCCGCGCTTGCTTCTCAATAATGATTATCTCACTTTCTGGACAGTCGTTGCGCAAAGAAATAGCTGTCTGAATGCCCGCAAATGAGCCACCGACGATTACGATCCTCATATGTTATTCTCCTCTTTTTCATCTGTTATCCTTAGAGTATCATTTCTTAGAAAACGTTTCAATCAGTAAAGGAAACAGCGAGTATAAACAGCGTGTCAATTGCTTTATTCATATTCTGCTGATTGCTTCTACCTACTATAGATTTTATTCTTTCTTTAATTGCGTATAAAGTCTGTGGCTCTTCCTAAATTCGATATCTGCTAGTTTCATCACCTTTTTTATTACTTCATCTGAAGAGTCAAACTGATACTGTCTCCTTTCAAACCCATCTTCGACAATACTATATCGTGCTTGATCATACGTGATGCGTATCGAGCGATCTTTTTTGAAGGTAAGGATTTTTAAAGTGACACAGTCCTCTGACTTAACGTTTCTTTTCAAAAATTGTTTTAATTGCTTTTTATAGATCATGTTCATTTTACTATTTCTCTACCTTTATCATAGATTTAGTCACTCAGTGTTTTTTGTTTGATCGAACAACTATTTTATTCACTTCTTGATCAAATCGTTCTTTTTTCAACGTTTGACTAATATAAAAAACCTGAACCTTCTTCTCATTTACCCTAAAAGCAATACGGAAATTTTCCTTTCCTAAATGGATTTTCATTTCATAAATCGATTCTTTTACAGACATCTCAACGGGTTTGATTCGATAAAAATCGTGCGTCAAATACTCATGTACTTTATAGATAATTATTTCTTGATACTTTTTTGATTGATTCGCCGTAAATACATTTCGAATTGCCTGGCTGACTTCAACCTCATATTCCATAGCTATTCCTTCTTTATTTGATTATTTATGTAGATAGAGACCTCTCTAAAAAGTAAATATGTAAGCATATATATAATACGCTTGCATTATAAACGATATTCATCCTATTTTTTATTCGTTTATTTTATATCAATTATTTTTATTTATTTTCGTTAATTCTACTAGAAGAATAGCCATCTGAAGGCGCTGGGTCAATCGTGTTTCCTCTCACTTATTATTATACTTTCTTTTGTGATATTCCCTAGCTCAGCTGCTTTAGTAGAAAAAATTCTGGGACATTAGTCACCTTGTATACCTTAAAACCGAATAAATGATGTTCCAAAAGTAGCTCCTACAGAAATAAACGTGAAACCCCAAAATTTGAAGAACAATTTTCGGGTTTCACGCTTATTTCTCGGAGTTGAGCACTTCTGTTACAACTTCTCGTTTTGTTGTAAGTTTTTGATGAATTCCATCAATCGAGCGCCATCTTCTTTCGTTAGCATACCTACCTTAGCGTATTTTATTTTTTCATTTCCTTTAGGTATTGCTCTTAATATACCAACGTCTATCCATGAAGCTTTATGTAGAACTGACTTTTTCCAATCTTTGATAGGAAAATATACTTGTTTTATCTTTTTTGACTTATGTTCATATTGACTAGTGATACTAAAAAATTCAATACAATCATTTTTATCTTATATAACCAATATAGGTCTTTTCTTTCCACCTTATTTGTCAGTGTAAGTCACATAAACTGTTACTATTTCATTCGTATTCATTTAGCCACTCATTTAGCTTTTCATCTGTATCAAGCAATTGAACAGGCATACTTTGTGTTAATTGGCGCAGCTTGATTGCTTGTCTTTCTTCTTCATTCAATTTTATTTCTATTGGAAACTCACCTCTTGATACAACTTGCTTATATAAAATGGTAATTGCTGTTGTCGCATTCAAACCAAGTTCTTCTAATATTTGTTCTGCGTTTTCTTTTAGCTCTTTATCAATTCCGACTTGTATTCTTCCTTTTTTTGCCTTCTCTTTTGTTTTCATATTATCTCCTCCTATTGAGTGAAACAAACTCAAAATATTTCAATATCATCATATATTTGATTATATAAAACTCATAAAAGAGAAATGATGCAAAAATCAGTAGTTGATTTTCTTAACTACCTCTTTGCTGTCTATCTTACTTTTTCAGATATAATTTGTTGAGTTTTTCTAATTTCAGTTTAGGTGACATGTTTATTTCTAAATTCAATAGTTTTTGGTGATTAATTTTTAGCAACTTTTTTGATCTATCCACTATTTAACTAAAATTACTTCTTGGAGTTGGAGATTTTAGAAAAGAGCTTAGACTTGCAAAAATCCGCTCCAGTAATTTCTAATATTCCGACTTATTTCCCTCAGAAGTTACTTTTATAATAGCGTTTTTCTCACTTGTAAAAATAGTACTTTTACTTGAGCAATAAGGTGAAAAATTGATTTTAGTTTGTTTTGCGTATATATATAATATACAAAAAGAAGACATTTTTTGACGAAGCAAAATAGAAAAAACGATTGCATGTTTACCATGTTTACATAGAAATAAATTTCATCTGTTGAGGAGCTATGGCATTAGTTTGTTCTCTCCGCCTTAAGTATTCCATAAGTACCTCCTATTACAGATCACTACTTTTAGCAGAGAAATCCACAAATATATGTATAAGAAAGAGTTGATTGCTTATGAATGAACTAGTGTATATCAAAGAAAATTTCAACATCGTAACCGTTGCTTTTTTAAAAAACGGGAAAGTCATGAAAAAAATTTATGATTGGTACCTCCCTTATTATTATCAGGATAGGCTCCATATCCATACGAATTCCTCTATTCATATCAATGGTCAAAAGAAAAAAGTTTTTATTGTGGGTACGTCTTATCATCCTGATGCACAAAAAATGTATAAACAATTTCCACTATTACACTCACAACCTAGCTGGCAGATACAACTTATTGCTCAAATACTTAACTCTAAGAATATTCAGTATTATCGAGAGCGAACGTTCAAAAATCTTACTACAGTCGAGAATCGTCCTTTAAGAATTGATCTTTCATTTCAACAAAATAATCAATGGTACTTTATTGAATATCATGGTGTTCATCACTACTTCAAGAAAAGAGCTACTACTAAACGTTTTCAAAATATACTAAGAAATATGGAAATAAAGAGACAGTGGTGTTTAGATAATAGGGTGCTGTACTTAGAAATTCCTTTTTTCAGACAAAGAGAAATTCAAAAGTTGGTGGAAACTTTTCTAAAATCTACGTTACTAGATCCACACTGATGAAAATCTTTTTAATCGTGCAAGGTAATCTATCCTCCTATTCTATGGATATCACACTTATACAAATCAAAGTTGGCTCCTCTATTTATTGTGAATAAACAAAGACCTGTAGTAAGGCCAAAAACTCTTTTGGATTACTACAAGTCTCTATTCACATCTTTATTCTCTTTCTATATCTGGCTTGCTCAATTGCTCTTTGATGCGATACGTACTCGCATCAAAATTTTTATTTTCTTGAATAGGTGCATGTAATGCCAGTTCTCTTTCTTTAGGTAATGGTAGTGTGTCTAACATACGTTCAAACGCTTTTTCTTCCTCTGTTGGTGTCTTTGCTTGGTAATAACGCATCAAATTCAATGTAAATTCCACTCGATCTAAATCATTGAAAGGAAGAGTGAGGTAATTTTCATTTTCAAATGTTCCATAGGCCGAGTTAGCTGCAATTAACGCAGTTCGCTTGTTACCATCTTGGAATGCTTGAAGTTTTGATAATCGTGCAAACACACGCCAAGCATCTATTTCTTCCTTTTTCGACTTCTTGAATGTTTCTACGATTTGATCAATATCGACTCGCGTAACGATCTCCGGTGGCAAATATGCTTCCTGACTTTGTTGATCGATAATAATAGCGATGCGATCTTCTTCATTATAATAAGCATTTCTCAAATGTCCGGGCAAACCCGGTTGTTCATTTGATGGTGAATCAAACTGTGTATTTACTGCAATGATCCCATCCGTAGAGAATCCTATTTTTTTTATTACATCGATTCCTTTTAACGCATCTGTAAAAATTGCGATATCGTCTTTGTTTTGTCGCAAAGGTTTCGTCGATTTTTGATCAAGTGCTTTTTTCGTTTGTAAAACCGTACTACCGTAATTATTTAGACTACCTAGTGAGGTAATAAACCTTGCAAGAGCTGTATTATCCATCGGTTCTCTCTCCTTGTTCTACCAATGTTTCTGTCTCTTAGTATACTATGAAAATCAAATCCATAGTAGAGAAAATCAACTTCACTCCATTTATCAAACTCACTTGGCAAACTACGAATTTTTTCACCTATTTCTTATGAGAAGTACCATCGTATCTATATGACTTATTGTCAATGGGTCCACGTATCCCTTATTGATCCGCTTGATCAATGGAGATATTATGCAGATTTTCAACTAAGGTTCGATGTTCACGAGGTCCGGTTGACTCTGGTGCTTGATCGAGCTGTTCAATCAAATTTAATTCTTCTTCTGTTAATCGGAAATCAAAAATGGCGATATTTTGCTTCATACGATCCACATGGACAGACTTAGGGATCGTGATGATCCCTAGTTGTGTTTGCCAACGTAGGATGATTTGTGGGACAGTTTTATGGTATTTTTCAGCTAATTCTTTTAAAACTGGTTCATCAAAGATCCCATCTTTTCCTTGGTTAAAGGGACTCCATGCTTCAGTCACGACATCAAAATGCGTGGCTGTTTCTCTTTGTTGTTTTTGTTGACGGTATGGATGTTGTTCGATTTGGTTAATCACTGGTTTGATCCGATGATTCAAAATCAAATCAGTCAAACGACCTGTTGAAAAATTGGAGACTCCGATCGCCTTTACTTTGCCTGCATCATAGAGTTCTTCCATGGCACGCCATGCACCATAATAATCATTGTAAGGTTGATGGATCAAGAAAATATCAATATAGTCTACCCCTAATTTTTGTAAAGAACGTTCATACGCTTTGTATGCGCCCTCGTAAGAAGCATCAGTGACCCATAACTTGGTTGTAATAGTGATCTCTTCTCTTGGAATCCCACTTTTTTTGATTGCTCGACCAACGGCTTCTTCATTGTAATAAACAGCCGCAGTATCAATCAGACGATAGCCAGCATTCAGCGCTTCTAAAACGACTTGCTCACATTCTTCTTGATCCCAGATTTGAAAGACACCAAATCCAAGTACAGGAATTGTCAATCCGTTGTTCAAGGTCCGTGTTTCCATCATTGATTTCCTCTCCAAACTCCACGTTATTTCGTCAATTCAGCAACGACTTTTTCTCCTAATAAATGTGCAGACTGTGGGTTTTGTCCTGTTAATAAACGCCCATCTGCATGAACAACTTCAGTAAAAGCTTTCCCTGCCTGATAATCGGCCCCTTTTTCCTTCAATGAATCTTCGGTCAGGAATGGTACGTTATTCGTTGTTCCGTTTAATTCCTCTTCTTCATTACTAAAGCCAGTCACTTTACGTCCAGCTAAAATGGACTGTCCATTTTCATCAACGACAGGTAATAAGCCTACGACACCATGACAAACCGCTGATACGATCCCATTATTTTTGTAGATCGCAGAACCAATCTCTGCTAATTTTTCTGATCCGGGGAAATCCCACATCGTTCCATGACCACCGGCATAATAAATCGCCGTATACTCTTTCGGTTCCACCTCATCAGGACGTAACGTTTGTCCTAATGCACGGTTACGAAAATCTTCATCTTGGTAATAGGTCCAATCCACTTGGTCCATATCTAATATACTTTTTGGTTCCAATGGTACGTATCCGCCATTCGGGCTAACAAAATCAGCTTCGATCTTGTTTTTGACTAATACATCATAAAAATGAGTCAATTCACTTAACCATAACCCTGTTGGACGCTCGATATTGTCGTATTTTTCTACATTTGTCAAAACAATCAAAACTTTCATTTTTTCAGCTTCTTTCTTAGATATTGATGGTTGATCCATAGCGTTGATCAAGAAAATTATACAACGGACTTGGTAAATACAAGTCTTTGTATGCTTCAGAAAAAGGTTTCGTCACAAATTCAGCATCTCGACCTTCTATTAATTTGACCGCCCATTCAGGATCTACCAACATTTGTTGACCTACTGCTACGAGTTCCGCATGAGCTAACACAGACTCGACATCTTTACGGTTACGGACATTCCCGACACCGACTAGCGGGATTTTTCCTTGAATCGCTTCATGGACGTATGCAAGAATTGATTTTTCATTATACATTTCAGAACGAGCCACACGATCATAGGTATTCAATGAAACATGCAGATAGTCTAATTTCGTTTCACGTAATTGTTCCATCAACCAAATCGTTTCTTCAAAACGGATACCTGGTGTTTCAAATTCTTCTGGTGAAAAACGATAGCCAACAATAAATGGTTTGGTTGCGTGTGTTTCAACTGCTTGGAAGACAGATTTCAATAATTCTTCAATAAAATGATAACGTTTCTCTAAAGAACCACCCCATTGATCTTCTCTACGGTTCGAATGAGGAGAAAAAAATTGTTGGATCAAGTAAGTATTCGCACCATGTAATTCTACTCCGTCAAATCCTGCTTCAATGGCTCTGCGTGTTGCTTCGCCAAATGCTTGGATCGTTTCACTAACTTCTTCATCACTTAATGCCCGAGGTGTTTCGGCATCTGGACGTTCTGCCGGAATCGCACTAGCAGATACTGTTTGTTCTCCTGATAATGTCGCACGGCTTGTCATACGACCGCCATGGAAGATCTGCACGATTGCCTTGGCGCCTTCGCCTTGAATGGCTTGTGCTAACTCGCTTAGACGAGGAAGCATTTCATCATGGGCGATACTCAATTCCCCTGGCCAACCTTTACCGATGTCTTGCACATTTGCTGCACCAGTGATCACTGCTCCTAATCCTTTTGAGCGTTGTGCATAATATTCGATCTCGTCTTTTGTGATTACCCCATTAAAAAAGCTAAGTTCTGTAGTCATTGGTGATAGCATCAACCGATTTTTCAGCTCACTACCTGATGGAAATGTGATTGATTCATTGAATTTTGCCATTCTTCTTCCTCCAATATGACGAATGTCACTTATTTTTTCTCGTATTTATTTAACCATACGATTAGTTGTACATGCAACTGTTATGTTTAAAAAATTTTATTTTTTTTGTAATTTATTGGTCGCTTCATTCAGCTCTTGAGAAAGCCGCTCGCTCTCGGCAGCACCTAAAACAACTTTATATGCGTGGTGCAACTCATCCCAACTACTGTCGATCTCTTTGACAAATTCACGACCTTCATCAGTTAAAAATACCAAAGATAACCGTCCTTCTGTAACCGTTTTGACATAGCCTTTATATTCTAATTTTTCTACGAAACGTGCAATCGTTGAAGGCGCTGAATACAACATCTGCGCGATATCTTTTTGAGGAATACCGTTTTTTTCTTTCAAAATCAGTAAGATAAATCCATAAGTAGGTGCAAGTCCCGTTTTCTTGAAAGCTTCATCAGCTAATTTGTTCAATACTCGATCGAGCTTCTTCACACTAAAAAAAAGACATTCTTCTAACGAACGTTCAATTGATTTCCCCATTTTTACACCTCCTGTTAGCGTACATATCATAGTATGATTTAGTTGATTTGTCAAAGAGGAGGATAGCATTCATATGTAGTTCAAATGATCACCTATAAAAATACAATGATATGTAGAAGCATCTATTCAGTTTTAGAATGTGTAAAATAACTAAGGGCAAATTTCCACTGTAGTGTCTAAACAGTCATATATCATGAAATGAGCAATTCAGTTTACGCACTTTAAAACAACCCACGCTCATAATGAGACCAGACGGAAAGAATTGTTACTATTTCCCTCTCAATGTCCACACTATAAACTAGTCTATGCTGAATGTTGATTCTTCTTGAGTAATACGGAATTCCTACTAGTTTTTCATACGGTGGCGGTGACTGAAAAGGATTCTTTCGAATGACCTTGAGTAATTCATCAAACTTTTTATGTAACCCTGCACTTTTAAGTTTAGTAAAATCTTTTTTTGCATTTTTTTTAATGTCTATAAGGTATCCCAATCAATCTCACCTAACTCTTCCGTTTCTTCCTCTTCGTAGTGCTTAATCTGATTAAGTACCCCTGTATTTTGTAAATACAGCGTTTCCTGAATTGCATTCCAATCTGCCTTACTAATAATTACTACACTTTCATCTTCACTTTTAGTATTGATAATTTCAACCGGTTGATTGTCCGCCACAACATGCTTAATCAAGCTATACAAATTATTTCGAGCCTTCGTTGGTGTAATTACTTCCATCTCTATTCACATCCTTCTTTATTATTATTAAGTATAACGTACATAAAAGCGTACGTCAACAAGCGTGAATTTATTGAATTTTGTCTTATACTTCTTGTTAATGTAGGCTTTATCCTTTGATTTAATTGACTGATCAAAAAGAAAGAAACATAGCTTTTTATACAATATTTTCCAGCCTATCTTAAAGAATGCAACAATAGGCTGGAAGATATTAGGAATCTTGCACACTTAAACCGAATGAACGATGTTCCAGAAATAACTACTAGTGAAATAAGCGTAAATCTCAAAAATTCCAAGAACAATTTCTGGTATTTCACGCTTATTTGTCGGAGCTAAGCACTTCTATCACTCATTATCTAATTTTCACCACAAACGCTTCATAAGGACGTAATTCAACTTCTCCCATAGGTACTTCTCGGTCATAGTTGGCAATGATCAGTTCCGTTGCTTCTTGTGGAATAGTCAATCCATGTGTTTGCTCGGATAGGTTACACACAACTAGCCAACGTTCTTCATTGAGTGTACGATAATAAGCAAAAACCTCAGCTGACGTTTCTGCCAACAATTCATATTCTCCCCAAACGATGATCTCATTGTGTTTGCGTAACTCAATCAAACGTTTGTACGTATGGAAAATCGAAGAGGGATCTGCGACTGCTTGTTTTGCATTGATCGTTTTGTAGTTTGGATTGACGGATAGCCAAGGCGTTCCTGTCGTAAATCCGCCCTGTGCTGTGTTATCCCATTGCATTGGTGTACGCGCATTGTCACGCCCTTTGGCATTGATAGACTGCAAGATCTCTTCTTTACGATAGCCAGATGCGAAACGCTCATGATACATATTGATTGTTTCGATGTCTTGGGCTTCTGAAATGTCCTGGATCGGAGCATTCGTCATACCTAGTTCTTCTCCTTGATAAATGTAAGGAGTCCCCTTCATCATGTGGAGTAAAATAGCAAACATCTTTGCACTTTCCACGCGGTATTCTTGATCATTCCCCCAACGTGAAACGATTCTCGGCAAATCATGATTATTCCAAAACAAGCTGTTCCATCCTTCATCACCTAACGCTGTCTGCCATTTTGACAAAACTTGTTTCAGTTCAGAAACATCTAAAGCTTTTAGATCCCATTTATCCTTGCCTGCTTGCTGGTCCAAAGTCATATGTTCAAATTGGAAGATCATGGATAGCTCATTTCGTTTGGGGTCAGAATAAAGCTTCGCGATTTCTGTCGTTGCGCCCCAAGTTTCTCCTACCGTCATCAAATCTTTATCTCCAAAAGTTGCTTGATTCATTTCTTGTAAATATTCATGGAGTCGAGGACCATTATTGGTAATTTCTTGATCCGGAAGTTTGCCGATCGTATCAATGACGTCCATACGGAATCCACCAATTCCTTTGTCGATCCAAAAATTCATCATATCATAAACTTCTTGTCTGACCAGCTCGTTCTCCCAATTCAAATCAGGTTGTTTCTTGCTGTATAGATGCAAATAATATTGACCTGTCGTTTCATCAAATTCCCAAGCCGGTCCACTAAAGATCGAACGTAGTGAATTAGGCACGTCACCATTTACTGGATCACGCCAGATATAATAATCTCGATATGGATTGTCTTTGCTTTTTCGTGATTCGATAAACCATGGATGTTCATCAGAAGTGTGATTGACGACTAGATCCAAAATGATTTTGATGCCTGATTTCTTCGCTTCCTCAATCAGTTCGTCCATTTCAGCCATCGTCCCAAATTCAGCCATGATTGCTTCATAATCGCTGATGTCATAGCCATTGTCATCATTTGGTGATTCATAGACTGGGGAAAGCCAAATCGTATCGATCCCTAAATAGGTTAAATAATCTAATCTTGAAATAATCCCTCTTAAATCACCGATTCCATCTCCATTCGTATCTTGAAAACTACGTGGATACACTTGATATACAACTGATTGATGCCACCATTTTTTCTCCATATGATCCTCCATTTGTTTTGTCCTATTCTTAAAGAATTGTAACGCTTACAAAAACAAGAGTAAACAGGTACAAACATGTTACCGATAACATTAAAATCTGGGGTTTAGAAATAAAAAAGAGCGTGGAGAAAGTTTCAATCAATGGATTAGCGCCTTAAAACAGAAACTATTGATTGAAATAAGTATAGATTGCTATCAACATGTCTGTTTAGGGTGTACCCTAGATAGACACTAGTATATCATTTGTAATTTTTATGGTTAATTGGCACAATTTTTTCTAATTATTTGTCACTTATCGCTGAAAATTCATTCTATTTATCTAGAAAAATGACACATAAGACCGGTGCAGGATTTGAAATGGAATCAATTATTATAACCACAAAACCCAACGAATCGGCTTCACCTGTCCATGATCGTATGCCGCTTATCATTTAGAAGCAGAACTCCATGAAACTAATAAACAATTAGCCCAGGAACAATCCAAAGAAAAGCAAAGTCAATTAGGGAAATATGGAATTTTATTTAGAGCATTGTAAATCAAATTCAGGTTTACAGAGTGAATATTTTTCTGATATAGATAAAAAGGATATTTATATCTTATAGTAAATAGATGAGAACATAGGCGTTCAAAGAAAGGAACTTTGAAATTTTTAATAGACAGTTATATCAGCCTCAATAGGGTAGTTGAGACAGTTCCCTGTTACTTGTTAGCCCCCTGTTAGAATATGGGGCTATATGTCATCAAAAAAAGGAATCCGTTTCTGTTTGGCTTCGCCACCGAAACGGATTCCTTTTTTTATGTCTTAGTTTAATTTCTGAATTTAGTTTTTTACCAATTTTTGTTATTCAGCGGTTTTATTTTTTCTTATTACTTTCATCACATCGCTAGGGACTGAATCATCTGTTATAAACGTTATTTTGTATACATAGCTTCCTTTATAACGAACTTTAACATAATTATGATTTTCTGGAGCTTGCCCACCTTTAAATGTTAATTTTTCAATTTTCATAGTAGTTGAATTTATTACTTCAATATTCTCATAATCATCTGGTATTTGACGCTTTCCATCATCAGCATATTCTTTTCCACCATTGTATGTCACTTTTTCAGGTACAATTGCGTATCCAACTTGCATTTTTACTAGAGGATTAAATTTATTTAGCGAATCAAATCGTGATGTTACATATAAAAAGGAAGAAATAACACCAACTACCAAAAGAATCAAAATCGATAGTTTCTTAAGTGTTCTATTTTGTAATTTCATTTGTAGCTCCTTCTTTTTTATACACCGAGTCCAATAGTATGATGACAACTCTCTGCTACTTTGTTATCATGTGTTACTATGATAATAGTTTTCCCACTTGCATTTAACTGGTTCAAGATTGCTAAAATTTCATCTCTATTTTTTGTATCCAGTGATCCAGTTGGTTCATCTGCGAGAATAACTTTACTTGGTTTTAAGAGGCAACGAGCAATAGCAACTCGCTGTTGTTCTCCACCTGAAATTTCAAATACTTTTAATTTTTGATAATTTTCTAATCCGACCATTCTTAGTGCATTATCTATTGACTCTTCTTTTTCTTTTTTTGTTTGTTTCACATACCTTAACGCCATCAGTAAATTTTCTTTTATAGTAAAATTGTCGACTAATGCGAAATTTTGGAACAAATATGAAATGTTTTCTCTAATCATTTTATTGGCTTGCTTCGAATTTATTTTTGGTGCTGCTTTCTGAAAAATATGGTATTCACCTTGTTCCACTGGCTCAATCAAGCCAATAGTATTAAGCAAAGTTGTTTTTCCACACCCACTAGGACCGGTTATTGCAACCATATCGCCATCATTGATTTCTAAATTAAAATCTTCAAAAACGACTTTATCACCGAAACTTTTATTGAAGTTTTTGATATTAATAATACTCATCATACGTCCCCCTTCAAACCTGCACTAAGTGTTCCTTTTTCATATCGAGTAACCATTAAGAAAATAATAAAAATATCTATTGATACTAGTAACAAGTAAGCAAGAATTGACAGTAGTTGCCTATTCAAAATGACTATTTCTATGAGTCCAAAAATATAGATGGAAAAGAAATAGAAAATTTCATTGCGATACCTAGCATAGAAAGTATAGCCTAAAAGTCTTGATACAATCATTTCTTTTCTCTTGGAAGCCAAAATAATCAATATAATGTAATAAGAAGCTAATACACTAACTGAAATCGTTAGACATAGGATAGTAATCCAAATCCCTACACTAGATTGTGAAATAAGCAATTCTTGTGCAAAGCCTGTGGAAAGAATATTTTCAAATTGTATAGAATTATTCTCAAGGCTGTTATTTATTATCGCCTCACTTATTGCAAGTTTATTTTCTTTAGTATTCTCAATTCTAAGTGGATTACTTAAAGGACTATTTTTCAAGAACATACTACTTGTGTTTATTGTATTGTTATTTATGCAAAAAATAATCGGATTTTTTATAAACGTCTTATTATTCCCTATCATTTCTATATTTTCAGAGATTATTTCGTTTTCATTGTTTGGATAAAAGATAAACCTAATTGGGATATCTTCAATATTTTCAAACGAGTTATCCGATAGAAGAGATGCGAGTTGAATTCTTATAAAAAATTCTGTTTTTTCAAAATCTTTTTTCAAATATTCAGGAACTAGGTAAGTCATTTCTGTTTCAGAAAATATTTTTGATGAAGGTGTTGGTAACTTGAATTGAATTCTTTTCAGATAGTTCTCATTAGCACTCATAATTAGGTAATCGTCCGAATCATCAAATTCTATATTTTTAAATTTGCTTGTATTTATTTTAGCTCCGTTAAATACGGTAGCATTTATATTACTTACTGAAACATATTGAATATCAGCTGAAGTATCTAACTCTTTATACAGATTAATTAATTTAGAATCTAATTTTCCTTTCCCTTGGAGAGACTCTTGGAATTCATCATCAACGTAGTTAAACTTTGATAGTGTAAGATAATGTTTCTGCTGTTCATACAAATCTTTTGCTTTTAAGTCCTTATGTAGAGTATTTAATTCTGTTACTAACAAAGGAATAACGGCAACAACGGCAACGAAAACGAAAAACTTCAATAGATAACTGAAATAAAGTGAAAATTTTAAATTAAAGAAATTTTTTAAAATATCCGAGAGATTATAGCGTCTAATAATGATTAACATTACTAAAGAAAATACCCAAGCTAATACAAAAACAACTAATTCAACTAACGTTAATTCCAAGAAATAAGATAGATTGCTATCTGGAATAATAAAGAATTGAATAGGCAGTGTACATATATAGAAAAGCGCAGGGATTAATAATATAATTTTATTAAGCTTTATCCAAATATCTATATCTTTAAAGCCAAGCAATTTCATCACACCGATTTCTTTTAACTTAGCAATTGGATAAAATGCACTCATCAGACAGAATATTGCCATGATAATGATTGATAACACTAACACTAACAAGTATATCGTTCCTTGGCCATATGCTTGCTCATAAGTAGCTTTTAACAGTTCATCTTTAGGTATTTTAAAAACTGTAGAAATCTGATTTAAAATATCAGCTGAATCTTTTGATTCTGATATAAGTGTATAGCTGCCATTTACACTCATTTTATTTTTAGTATAAAAATCCTGCAATGTTCCAAAAATCAACTTCTTATCAGAAAACATATTCGAAATACGGCCACTTTGATTGTTATCTTCAGTATTATAATTTGCAAGAAACTCATTATTAGAAGCAGGAATTTTTCCACTTGCTAGCTTGATACCCAATTGATCAAAATAATTAGTAGAATATATACCTGACTTATAAATATATGTTTTTCCATTTTCTGTTAAAATATCAGAACGAATAAATGTAGCGTTGTATTTTTTTGATAAAGAAGCAAACTCTGATAACTGATCATCAATTGATATATCCGAATCTTTTATGAAAAAATGAGTGGAATTACTAGTTAACTCAATATTATCATAATATTTATCTTCTTCTGATTTTTTATTTAGTGCAAATGCAACACTTATTAGAATTGTTATTATAGATAGGAATAAGATCATTGTTTTTTTCAAAGTAGTTCCCCCAAATTTTAAAGAAAAACGGAACGTAAAATACATACGCTCCGTTCCTATTATAGTTGAGAAAATATGTATACTCTCTCAAAGCCATTCTACCAATAATTATAATAGAAATTACATCCTGAATATGCGCCAAGACGAGCCTTAGCCCACACGCCAGCCCCTTGAGCTTGATAAGATTCGTCTGAACCTTTTTTTACAGTAGCGCTGTGGCGTTTAGTACCATGGAAATAATCAGAATATGAACCTGTGATACCGACACCATAATTCCATGTACCACCAGTAGCCAAGACAATTAAAGATAATGTACAAACAACTATTATTTCATAAATATCCTCCTTCTGATTTTAAAATTAAACGATGGCGTTTTTTATGCCTTAGGTGTCTAAGTTCATTATAAAATTCGCCATAATTAAATAGTTGAAAAAATAATAAATATAATCAAAAGTATAATTCCAATAAGTGGTTCAGTCCAAATTTTATCTGAATGTATAAATACATTCTTTTTATTTTTGAATATTCCCCCACCATACTCTTTTGGAAGGATTAGTTCCAAGAGAAAACCAAATAATAGTGGTATTAAAAATACATACTTAGGTCCTTTTATTAGTAAGTAGACAGACGAGAAACTAAGTAAGGACTGTATTATTTTTACTACTCTAATAGAACGAATCGTTTTTAATTTCAATATACTGTCACCTTTCGTTTATCCAAGGATCATAACTTTATCTTTCCTATAAAAATTATGCTCTAGTTAACACGCCAGTGTATTGATAATATGCACCAATTTGCGTACCATTTTTATACTTACCTGTCCAATTCACATAACCTTGGTATTTTTTCCGTCTTTATATTTAACCTGCCAAATTTTTGTCAAGGTTGGAAGCCAACGACTTGATCCATGTGGTTTATTTTGCATATAAACATACTCAGAAAAATTGAGGGTATCAACGCTCCTATGTATCACTAATCCTGACATATCCACCTGCATATTATTGCTAGATTCATCTATAACTTCTTCACTGCCAGAAATAGTTTCTTCACTGGCAAAAGCAACTTCATCTGGGATAATCATTGAACACGCCATTAACATAAACGTAGTTAAAATTAAGCCTTTTAGTATCACTTTTTTTCATTATTTCATCTCCTTAAATTAATTGAACATCATACTCCCTACTTCAATATATCATGCTATTTTTAAATGATGCCAATTTTTCATAAATTATTGTTTTAACATCATAACTGTTCAATAACCTTTGATCGTTGGTTATAACATTATGCAAAAATTATCAAAACCATAAAAAATACTCGACACGTTTTTAGGCATTGAGTCCTTTTCATTATGTACTTTCTAAATTTAACGATCTTGTCTCTTCATATATCTGATGAACTAGATAAATCTCGTATCTTTGTATCTATTAAATATCGTCACTTTATTTACTACCTCTTCTTGCATTTATTTAGCAATCAAGCTAGGACAAATTTTTTCTAACTAATTTTGGTCAGGTACATAGTCAAGAAAATTTCCAATCGTCGTTAGAACTACCTCATCGCTAGATAATTCCACTAATCGTATAAACTTGGACTGTGGGATTGCTGCTACGTAATTAACAAAGTTTTTATCCGTGTATTCAAAAGACCACATATATTTTAAACGATTATTATCGTATAGATCGATTAATTTCATGTCGTCATATTCTAGTCCTTATTTTTCAGCGGTTCGATTTGTGGAATGTTCTCAAGAATAAGTAATTTTTAATAATATTTACATTAAGCGTACTTAAATTTTTATTTGAAGTTCAGTAACAAAATCCCCATCATAAGAAAAAAATCCAAGAACTCGTAAACGAATGTTCTTGGATTTTTTTCAATCGTAATAGATGATTAACTGATAGTTAATCACCACCAGCAAAAATTTCTTCTTTATTATAAATCGGCGTATGATTTTTCAAATCTTCAAGGGTTCCTACCTGTCTACCTTTAGAATAAAAACCATCTAATAAACCTAAGGATTGGAATATTGTTTGCTTATATGCAATTTCGGCATTCCATTCCGTAGTATCTAGAATCTGTAAAGCTTTATGGATCGCTTCAATGCCAGATGCTCCTGGCGCACTGATCAACACTCCGTGACTGTTGAGTAGCAACATATTCGGTAAGGCTACTTGTTCTTTTTTCATGTAATCAGAGACTAATTCTGCTAATTCTGGCGAGCAATTAGGTTCAAAGTCTAACACAGGAATATAGCCGATTTTTTGGGTCGCTTCCGTTAAATTAGGCATATCCAAGCCAGCGGTTGCCCAAAACATTGAATGTGGCGAATGAGCATGTAAAACCGCTTTTATCGCTGGATTCGTTTCATAAACCGCTTCGTGTAAGTTGATTTCTCGTGTAAGTTGACCTACCCCATCAATCACTTTTCTTGTGTGAGGCTCAACGACTAAGATTTGTGCTGGTGAGACTTCCCCTAAATAAGCTTCTGACATCATAGTCGGTGTCATAATAATGTATTCTTTCCCTACTTCATCAGTTGTTTTAAAAGAGAAATTACCGCCTGCCACATTCGTATTCTTCCTTGTAAAAATCAATTTTACGATTCGCGCTAAATCTTCCCGCTCTCTTTCAAAAATCATCCGTCCATCTGACATATTCAAGACCACCTTTTTTATTTTTAAAGCGTTTTGTTACGTATGATTGTTTGTACAGCTGCTCTTATTTTGGATGCTTCTTCATCCTGTTTCTTTTTCCGTTCATCGTATTCTTTGAAAAGTACTGGATTGCCATATTTATATACACAGACTGCTAGACCAATAGCTACGACATTAAATAGGTACTGTTGTGTCACCAAAGCTAAGAGATAGCAGCCAATTGCTAGTAAAAGAAGCAGTTGCCATTTTATTTTTTCGCTCTTTCCCATTTTTGCCGCCCCTTTACTTTTTGAAAATTTTAGCCATTCGTCGCACGTACTTGCGTAGATTGTGTACCTTGTTCTTCGTATCTTTGACTTGGCACCTTTACCTTGCTCATATATTTATACAACCAAACAAACATTGCGATAAACAGAACTGACCCGATGATACCCAAGATATTTCCTTTAAACGCTTCTGCAAACAAGATTCGAAATTCCGGTCCTTCGATCGAAGACCAGGTAATTTGTTGGCCTTTTTGTATTCCTTCAACTGCACCGGTTCGATCTGCTAAGCCCGTTAAGATTGGAGTTAAATAAGTGGCTGCATACAGATAAATTGGCATCGAAATGACCCCCATGATCAGCATACGAACCAAATTTCCGCCTGTGAGTAATAAACCACCTACTGCGATCGAATAGTTGATAATTCCCGCTAAAGGTAAAACAGCATTTCCCGGTAGAACGATTGCATAACCAATAAAGACTGGTACTAATAAGATCGCGGCGACCCAAATCTCAGTGCGACCAGCTAAGATAGGCCAATCTAACCCAATGTAAATTTCCCGGTCTTTAAACCGTTTTTTCATCATTTCCGACATTGCATCGGCAAGTGGTGAAAGAGACTGCATAAACATTTTTGAGATCATTGGGAATAAGGCCATTGCTGTAGCGATTTGAATAGCTAAATTTAATGAACCCGAAACCCCATAAGCTGCGGCCAACCCTAAACCCAAGCCGATGAGAAATCCCATCACCGAGTTTTCAGAGAAGATACCGATTTTCTTTTTTAATGCTTTTGTATCGGCGCGCCGGTTAAAGAAAGGAATTTTATCCATGATCACATTGATTGGTAATAAGAGTACTGCTGAAATATTCATTAAGTGTGTTACGGTTACTAAAGGGATACCTGTCAAATCCTCAATATGGCGTTGGAACATATCTCCCATCTTAAGTTCCAATATGACCTGGATGATGGCAGTAACAAACCCAGCCAGTAAACTACCACTGACAAAGTAGACAAGATAGGCCGTTAGTGCTTTGCCCCACACATTCCACATATCGACATTGAGCGTCTTTGTCCAGTTAAAAATCAACATAATAAAATTCACACCGAGAACAACTGCGAAGAAAATAAATGCATAGGACCATGACCAGGTGATACTCGCCGCTCCAGTCCATCCTAGATCTAGCGCCGGCAAATTCAAGCCCGTATTTTTTGCCAATGCTTCAGATGCTGGACTAACTGCGTTTGACATAAAACCAATGACCATCGACATCCCTGTAAAAGCAATGCCTAACGTAATCGCGGACATAAATGCTTTTTTGAATTTCATACCCGCAATCAAACCTAGGAGCAAAATGATTAGTGGTACAAAAATGGCGGAACCCAAATCTAGAATATAATTGATAACATCTTGAAATAGTTGCATTTTTTTCACTTCTTTCTTTTGATAAGATTTTTTGTGCTAGGCAATCAATTCCTTGATCTCATCATAAATAGCATCCATACCCATGCCCGTCAGAAACGGAATTCCGGCAAAAACATGTACTCCTAACTCTTCTGCTTTTTCCAATACTTCATCATCTGGCTGTGCAACGTAAACATAAATCCCTGTCAATGGCAATTCATTTTGGATAGACTTATAATCCACTGCTTCAACGGGGAAATCGATCCCATCGTCTTCAAGCATCCCAGCGATTTTACTTGCGATCGTTTGACTTGTTGCTACACCACTCCCACATGCTACGATTAATCTTTTTTTCATCTTAAAATCCTCCCCAAAATTCATTTTATATTCTGCGTTACCAATTGATAGATTACTTGTGCCTCTCGCGCTTCAATGAATGCCTTTACAAATTTTCCATCCATAAACAATGCCATTAACGATTGTAATAAGCCGACTTGTTCTTTTGGTTCTTTGATTCCTAAAAAAAAGAGATTCCTTACCAGCATTTCTTGACTATCTCCCATTTGCTTTATCTTCACCTCAGTACTTAGACGTACAATAGCAATAAAAGGCTTTTCGACATACGCTGGTTCTGAATGAGGTAAGCCAATGTTTAAATACTGCGTAATCAGCCCAGTTGGAAAAACTTGTTCTCTTGCTATTAATCCCTTTAAATAATTTTTATTAACAAAAGCTTCTTTCTGTAGTCGTTTCGCTACTTCTCCAAATAGATCTTCCAAATTGTCTCCTTCCAAATCGAGAAAAATGAGCCTTTCATCAAACATACTCGTGTAGTCCACCTATTCTTCCTCCTCGTTCAACTTACATGATAAAAAATGTTAATGTTTGTTAAGATGTGTTTCATAATGTAAATATACAATAGTATTTATCCGTTGTCAACGCTTTCTTTTTGTCATTTTTTCTAAATGCCGGCTCTTTTCTGCAATAAAAATTAACAAACTTTAACACATCAAAACATTTATCCTTGCTTTTTCTGAGTGTAAATGCTATTAATTAATGTATAAAGAAAGTTGAAAAAATTAACTTGAAAGATCGTTAATCCAACCAGAGGTGAAACTATGTTAAAGAAAGAACGACAAGAAAAAATTTTAGCGTTAGTGAATCAGCATGACTACTTATCCATTGCAGAAATAGCTAAAACATTAGACGTTTCCGGTATGACTATTCGTAGAGATATTACAGAGTTAGCAGATCAATCTTTATTGGTAAAAATTTATGGCGGCGCGCAAAAACTAGAAAAAATCGAGCATGAGCTTTCTACCCAAGAAAAAATCGATACAAATGTTCTTCAAAAAAAATTCATCGGAAAAGTCATGAACAGTATCATTTCAGATAACGACACTATTTATATTGGTGCCGGAACAACGACGCTCCATGCTTTACCTGAACTAAAAAAAGCAAACTTATTCGTGATCACAAATAGTTTGCTCGCCTTTAATTACTTAATTTACAATACAAATTATCGTGTACTGTTGACAGGTGGGGAATTTTCCCGCACAACGGAAGAATTTTATGGAGAAACCGCAGAAAAAAGTTTTGAAAATTTAAATATCGATTTCGCTTTTGCTGCTACAAATGGGATCTTCGAAAACAATATCACCACTGCGAATCTTGTTGAAGGTTCGATCCAACAAGTTGCTTTCGAACATTCCCGCAAAAAATGCATCGTTGCAGATAGCTCTAAATTTAATCGTTCCGACGTTTACACCTTTTACTCCCTATCTGATGTCGACTATTTAATTACTGATAATAAACTTTCTGAGACTACTTATGAGCATTATCGTTCCTTTACGGAAATCCTTAAGGAGGAAAAATAATGATTTTAACGATTACAATGAACCCTTCGATGGACTACACCTATCTTTTGCCCTCACTACAATTGGATCAAGTGAATCGGGTGGATAACCCGCATATATCAATTGGGGGAAAAGGCATCAACGCTGGCAGAGTCATCGCACAGTCGGGAGAAGAAGTTTTATTAACCGGTATTTTGGGAGGAAATGTTGGCAAATCGATTCTTGATTCTTTACTAGCTGAAGAACATTATTTATTAGATTTTCTCACTATCAATGGAAATTCTCGCAATGCGATTACGATCATGCATGACGGAAACACCCATACAGAGCTGGTAGAAAAAGGGCTTTACTTATCTGATGAAGATGAGCAACTTTTTTATCATCATCTCTCCATGTTAATTGAGCAACATCCGATTACCGTCGTCTGTATTTCTGGCTCAGTAAACTCTGCGAATGGTCACTTTCACGCTCAATTGCTTCAATTTATCCGTAAAGCATTAGGTAAACAGATACCGATTCTAATGGATATATCTGGCGAACAACTAAAAAATTGTTTAGCCCAAACCAATGCTCGTCCGAATTTTGTTAAACCAAATCAGCATGAATTAGAAGAGCTGATTGGACGAAAATTATGTTCATCTCAAGAAATTTTTACTGTGCTAGAGAGCACTCTTTTCGAGGGGATCGACACCGTTATGGTTTCCCAAGGTGGCGATGGGGCAATCGTTAAGTACCACTCCACTTTTTTTAAGATTGAGATTCCTAAAATTGCTATTGTAAATACAACAGGTTGTGGCGATTCAACAGTTGGTGGAATGGCCGTAGCATTGAATAAACAGTATCCAATTGAACAAGCATTGTCCTATTCGATGGCATGTGGCATGTCTAATGCGCTCTCGAAAACAAACGGTACGATCGACGCCGCGCAAGTCGCTGAATTCATCAAAAAGATCCACCTTTTCAAGATCAAAGAATAAATCGCTACATATTCTCTGTTCCCTTGACTGTTCAAAAAATTCTTTGATACAAATAAAAAAAGCCCTGGATAAGTACAACTGATTTCTCCAGTTTTTCGGCTCTATAATTTATGGAACAGAATAATCAATTCTGATTCATAAATTATAGAGCCGAAAAAAGCCAGACAATTGTCTGACTATAACAAACCTACTTATTTTTTTCGTTTAGCAATTGGAAGTCTTGATCAATGAATTGATAACAATTTTCACAATGATATTTTTTCGTTTAAATATTGAGCTGAATCAGTTCACCACAAGCATAATCGAACGATACAGCCGTTCTTCGTTCTAATACTTATAATGGACGTCCCCAAAAAGTATAGCTTAATTGTTGTTCTTTCATTTAATTCTTTCCTCCTTAAAAATATATTTATTCGTAGCTGGTATGATGACTCATTTAGCCAATGATACCTCTTAACGTGTGAATCTGACCTTAGAATACTCGTATGAACACGTTTTTTATATAATAGTTCTCTCTTTTGCTAAATAAATATCACTATCAATTTTATAACATAAAACAAAATACTGAAGGAGTGTACAAGAGACGTACATAACTAAAATCCCTCTATATTTTCTCACGAGTTTAAAGAAACCTTCTTTCAAAATAAAAATTGTCTACCGAAACTCTTACGGTAGACAAAATTAGTAATTTATTCTTCGACTCGCTTATATCCGTATCCCTCATACAGTTGGATAACAGATTCTACGGAATAAGTCGAATCGTTAGTATCTGTGATAGATACTAGGTCAGCAACGTTAACTTTATTTTCTTCATCAAGAAATAAGTCTGAGTAGCCAATTATAGCAGTAAATTCAGAATTCAACTTGTTCTCAGTTCCACCGTAATACCTCTTTACGCTGACAATCTTTATCAGATTTCCATTGTTTGTTGCAGAATGAAAACTAAACTGTGAGTCAGTGCTATTTCTAGCAAATTGTCGATAAGATAGGCCCTCCTCTTTTATCTCAAATCGAGATCCGTAAGATTTTTCCGGGCTCCAATCTTTATATGATCTATTCACTTCTTCATCGATCATACGTTAATATCGTATAAATTAACAATATCAGTAGCTTTTTCGGCAACTTCATCTAATCCTTTAACTTCAAAACTAGGATCAAAAGTATCATCTAAAAGATAACTTCTATCTGCCAAACGATTCTCTAAATCTTCTGATATATCAATTTTTGCTAGATCCCATTCTTAAATTTCCCATCATCAACTAAAGTAAATTGAATATAACGTAAATCGTCCGGAAGAGTATTATCAATTGTTGCAGTGCCAAGTCCACTAACACCGTTAAAGTTAACAACTAAATATTTTTCAACCTCTCCTGTTATTAACTTCTTTGGTTCATCAAGACCTTTAATAACTATTTCTTTATCCCTACCGACTAAATTTTTAACTTTTGAAGAATCAACTTCAAGTGTTAATTTAGCACTATCTCCATTGGATAACTCTGAATTTTTATCTAAATTTATACCTAACATTTCTTCAAGTTGTTTATCATCATAATAGGCGTTGTTACTTTCAAAGGTTAACTCCTTATCATTCTCAACCAAATAATTACGAAGACGTTCATGATCAACAAAATAACTAGCAGTTCCTCTGGTATCTAACCCCTTAAAATTGACATCAACAAAGTCTATCATCTCGATATTCCCTTGCCCACAACCCGACAATAGAACCACACTAATAACACTACCTAAAAACAAAAAATTTTTTCATCACTAACTCCTCACAATTTTCGTAAAAATAACAATATTTGAAAATATTACTTATTTTATGAGATTTTACTATAATTATATCATAAGGATTTAACACTATAGGAAAGATATTAAAGCTGTTGCTGTTGCTTTTTAGGATCAATACTTGGAGGATCTAGAATATAGAAACAAAAATAAACGGTAAGGGTAAACAATAAACATTATAAACTTTTTAACTTTCAGTTTTGAGTAAACTCAATTATACTCACACAATATCTTCCTGCGATTTACACAAATTTACACCTTATTCATTCACTAATTCTTGATTGAATAACTAGATTTCAGACCATCTAAACTCTTTTCCAAATAGAAAAAGCCATTCTTATTGCTGAAAATATCGATCGAATTGATTATCTGGAATGTTTTCTTGATCCAGATATTACTTCTCTTTTAAGTGGAGGATACAAAGCAACGGGCAAAAAAATATATGAGAATTCTTTAATGGACTTGTAGAGACATAAAAAAATTTTGGTATATTTTTGATTTCTCAATAGAGTACAACAAATTTAAAGGTGACTTATTTCAACCTCTTGATATATTATTCTCGTACATTATGATTTTTTACCGAAGAATTTCTAACTGATCCTCTGGAGACGTTTGGCTCTATAAACATTGACATAGTTAAAGCTTTCTCTTTAATGTTATTAAAATTCCTACTTATTTTTTCTTTATCTTTTTCTACATTTTTTCTAATATCGTTAACGTTTAATCGTATCACCGATATTTCTTCCTTAGTCAAATGATTGACTCGAACTTTCTTTCCTTCTAATTTTATAAACTTTTTAAATCTACTAAAAAGACTCTTTTTTTTTATTGTTATCATTGAGTGATACTTCAATCTTATAAGAAGCTACTCTTTTAAATTCTGGAATGCTATTAGTGAAATGTTTATTTAATATTTTACCATTTTCTATCTTCCTCATAACTTTAATGTCTTCTGGATAGTTTTTCCTATCATCTTTTAAATAACAATACATTTTATATTGATCTCTTAAATAGTTGCTGATATCAGTTCCATACCCCATTTTTTCTAACCGGAAACAAGCAACTTCTGTAAGAATACCGTTTAAAGAATCCGTTCTACCTTGTTTATCAGTCGCAAAGATCAGCTGCCCTGGAGAACTTTTTTCTGAGAGTACTCTTTTTAGTGAAGCTACTACCTCTTTCATTAAACAGTTCCCTTGTATATATTGGCTTGATGTAACATTGCGTCCATAATGCTCGCTCTTTGCTATTTTACTAAGAAAGTGTAACGGTTGATATTTTATATCAGAAGGTTTAAATCCTCTATCTGTAAACCCACTTGCAATAGCTTTAGCCATTGAATTAATTCCATCAGGAGTATTATCTATTTTATAGAAATAATTGCTTACAATATAATTTCTTCCATAATTATCGAGAATTTCATTTGCTTTTTCAAGACGTTCAGGAGGAGAAACACCCGCTTTGTCAAATATTTCCACTTGAATTTTTTCATCTTTTTTTTTTATGATGCATGACACTTCATGCGCTCCAGTTCCAGTTCTAAAACCAGTTGGCACTACTAAGAAACTATCATCATTATGATTGATAAGTTGTTCAGTATAATGAGATAAAAGAGTAGCATTTTGGGAAGCATAATAGCTTCGATCTAAAGAAGACTTTATTAAATCAATATTACGATGTTGAAGTTCTTCTGGGTAAGATTCAATAACCTGTTTTACGAGTGGAAATATTTCTTTTTGAACATCTAATTTATCTAACGTATTTCCTTTAAAATTAAAATTTTGAAGGAATAATTCACATATATCTTTACCATACCTTTTACTCTTCATGTACTCAGTTCTTTTTTTATCGATTTCTGCGATTAATTTTTTTTCTTCTTTCTTACTAATCATTATGTTTCCCCCTGGCGAATCTTCTTAAGCATGGAAGATTTTATACTAACACTTCACTAACTTATCTAAAATTAATACAACGATTTTAACCATAGGTACACAGCAAATTATTTAATTTATAAAATGAGATAATACATTATTGATTTTGTTTCTAAATTGACCATATCTTCTACTTAAGTTTCATTATCAATATGTTTAAACTTTCTCTCTGTTTTCATTCAACTAAATTATTTGGTAGTTAACTTAGTCCTTTAATATAATAATCAGCTAATCTGTGATTTTTTTGTTTAATACCTTGGGTGCCAATTACTATATTCTCGTTCTTTCAATAAAGTATAGTATATCTAACACAGAAAAATGTAATCCTTCTTTTTCATAGACACATGAAAAAACTTTCATTGGTGTAGATGATGAATTATTAGGGTGTATTTTAAATAGTTCGGGAAAGTAGGTGAAAAATTGAAAGTTGCATACATTCGTGTCTCTTCCCTTGATCAAAATGAACAACGCCAAATTGAAGAAATGAAACAATTTGGAGCAGAAAAAATTTTTATTGAGAAACAATCAGGAGCCACAATTTCAGAAAGACCAGCTTTTCAAAAAGCTTTAGATTTTGTACGTGAACAAGATACTTTTATTGAGAGGCTATTGATCGATTAGGAAGAGATTATAATGAAATTATTGCTTCAGTTAATTACCTAAAAAATAATAACATCCGACTGATCATTACTAGTCTACCTATCATGGCTGAATCAATTGGTAATCCTCTCCTAGATAAGTTCATTAAGGATTTAATCATTCAGATTCTTGCCATGATTGCCGAGCAGGAACGTACAGAATCTAAATGACGTCAGGCACAAGGAATTAAGATTGCTAAAGCGAATGGTGTTTATAAAGGACGCCCTAAGCTATACAGCGCAGACACAAAAGATCCTCAACGTCGCCTTGTTTATAAAAGCATCGTTGAGGATCTGAATAAGGGTGTTGCTATTTCAACAATTTCAAAAAACTACAATATTACTAGACAAACAGTTTATAGAATTAAACATGAAATCAACAATAAGAATGACTATATAAAAACAAATAATCATTAACCAATGAAAAAATTCTTACCAAAATAAGAGTCTACGCATTTAAGTTACTCCAATCAGGCCATCGATCTATTATACTACATTGAAAATCATGGAGTGATTCGGTTCCTTACTGCGATCGTACCCACATAATTCTTTGAAGTAGGTGAGATAGTCACTTTCAACGATTCTAAGTATTTCTTTCACATCTAGAAAATTATCAAAGTTGAGCAAATCTGCTAATAGCCTCATCTTGGCATCGATTCCTAAGATCTCCGGAAATATTTCCCAAAAATTTTCCTGACAGATCTGACTCACTAAGGTCTCCAATTGTTGGATCTGGGTGTTTAAATAGACCTTTAGGTCTTCACTTGCTCGCTTTTCAGCCTCTTCAAAGATACTTTTAAAGCCCTCCAGATACGCTTTTTTTGTAAAAAATGTCGTCATTTTTTTCATTCCTTCTTTTAAAATGTTTCCTGATCGATCAGTGGATTCAACTGATGCTTGACTCTTGCCCAATCTTGCGCCGTAGGAATACTGCTCATAAGAATATGATCCGTGTCAAGAGCGAAATCCAAAAGATACGGTCGATAGTTCGTTACAATCAAATCAACATGCACATCATTTAAACGTTCCGGCGTCAATTCTTGAAGCTGCATAAACAACAGCTTATGATATTCTCCTAATAGTACACGTGCCTGCATTCGAATCGATTGAACTATTAAGTAGTCACCTTCTAATAAAAATAAAACTTTTTTGACCGGTTGGTAATAGTGGAACAATAAGTTCATATATGTCGTAAAACTCACCACGATATCTTCAAAATATTGGGCAGAAAAACTGAGTACTTGGGCGTGTTTTAAGAGGAATTGTTTATGGGCCTCATAAATCTGTTTATCGCTTTTCTTCACCATCCAATGGATTTCTTCTAGCTCTTTGTTCAACACCGGACCCACTGCTTCATTCATCAAACGCGAAATGAAAAAAGAGGTCATAAACTGTCCTAGAGTATTCGTATCCCACTGTTCAAAGAAAGGGTCAGAAAGGTAATCTGACACGATAAACTGAAGATCCTTCCAGTGGCTGAATCGTTGGTTAAAAGTTTGTTCTTGGTCCACACGATGAATCGTCCGTTTGGAAATAATCAATAAATGGATCCAAGCAAATTCTTCTTTTGGTAGATAAATCTCATATTCCTCTTTGATCCTTTCTTGTAAAGAATAAAGCAACTGAAAATCTTTTTCTTGATAAATGCTTGCTTTTAGCCATTCAGGTAAGGACACAAAATGGTTTTGATGGACTCGGACCATTGCGATATAAAGATGGTAATAAAAGGCTGAAATCGTGATTCCTGTACCCAATTCATACTTCCCCAATTTACCAGACAGTTCATTCAAGACCAACGTATGTAAGCTTTCTGGCGGACGGATTGTATACGGAGTCTGTTCACTGCTATAATAAAAATCAAAAAAGAACTTTCGGATATTGACTTCTTCCCCTAAAAAATTGACTGGATTAAAAGCCAATGTTAACTCATACTCAGCTAATACCGGTCGGATTCTTAAAAAAAACCTTCGTAAAGTACTCTCTGCGTAACTGTATTGGTGAGCTAAGTCAGCTATTGTAAAATCTTTTCCACAAAAAACATTTCCCACGATTTCAAATAGCACTTCGTTTTCCAACAGTTGTTCTTTTTTCTCTTGGTAGTCACTACGATTTCGTTCTTCAAAATGATACCCACTGTAATTCGAACGTAATTCGATGCTTGTACCAAAATATTTTTTGAATGTTTGAATATCTTTTATTAAGGTACGTTGTGAAATAGCTAGTTGTTCACTCAGCTCTCCAATCGTAAAACGCCGTTCTTGTTCCATCACACTTAACACCTGCATCCATCGCTTGACCTCTGCGCTGGTAATAAAAGCCATCTGAAACTCACGCAACTTTTTTCCTCCTCACTTTTTCAAATATTTATCTTTCCTGACCGTTAAATCATCTTGACTCAGAAAATACAGAGAGCACTTCAGCGATTTTCTCCTTGCTAGGTACGTAGGGAAGTTCAATCGTTGCACGAGCGTTTCTAGCTTGTGGTTGATTCACGATTTGTACATAGCGTACTAGTCCGAGCGGATTCATTTGGGCAGCTTCAACCGCCTGTAAGCCAGATTTTTTTAAAATCGTTTCAACTTCCTGTTTGATCCATCGTGTCAAAGCACGTGGGCCTACTAGCTGATAGGAAACATAAATCGTCTGGCTATATTTTTTCTTCTCGGCTAAAAAACGTTTCATGAGTACGTCTAAAGGAGACGGTTTCTCACGGCTTGCATACGGCACTTGTGCTGGTGCTTCAAGTGTAGGCAACTGGAAAAAGGCCTCCATTAAAAAGAGGAGTGTTTCGAAAAAACCATAAGTCAGACCTTCGGTCTCACGCATTGGTAACTCATACTCACTCACAGGTGAAAATGTGTGGATAAATACTTGTTGTGTCATAGGGTTCAGAAACTGGCGTTCATCTAATGAGAGGAGGAACAACGCGGCTTTTTCTGATCCTGGAAGAGCCACACTGACCTGTTGATCCAAAGCCTGGGTTAGAGTCGTCTGAACTTGTTTATATGCCACTTTTTCATGTAAGCAATGTCCCTGGTCAACCCGTTGCTTGGCTATTCGCAGCCATTGATTAAACAAAGTTTGGTCTAGGTGCCAAGGTCCTTCTCGAATCACCACTTTCTCCTGATATAGGTCCTGAATATGTTCTGAAAGAAACCTGGGATACAATGGTAAGGTGAAATAAAAATCATAAAGAAATTGGCGAATCCCCGCTTCTTCCCCCCATAGTTGATTGGTTTTAGATTCAATTTTTATCCCATAATAGTTCGTTAATAACGTTTGAAGCTGTCGTTTCATCCGTTGAAAGCTTGTACTCGAAACATCAAGATGTGCCACCCACTGTTGATTGTCTAAACACTTTCCCGCAGCCAACTGATCCACCAAGAGAAAAAGTTTCTCTTTATCCAGTAACGCTTGTTTCTCCTTATAATACCCTTTAGGGTTAAGAAAGGAAAAGTGATAGCCCTTCTCATCACCGATCAAATGGATCCTCTCACCAAAGTAGTCCTTGATCTCCTTTATGTCCTCAATAATCGTCCGTCGCCCAAAACCAGTTTGCTCAACTAAGGTGTGGGCGATAACGTGTTCCTCTTCTTCTAACGTTGCCAATAAGACCAACCAGCGTTTAGTCTTATCCGCCATGACTAAATGATCAAATAAAATGTGCATATTTTATCTCTCCTTTCTAAGAAGAAAAAGAAAAGAGCCGCAGCCCTTCTCTTTCTTGTGACTAATTGTCGGGAACTACACTTAGTTCCCAAGTGAGTGTTGTTTCATATGTGCTTGCTCTTGGATTCGCGGTTGGAGGGACTTCAAGTGCCACGCTTTCGCTTGCACTTTCACCGTCACCAAACCGATAGATCCAGGTACCTAACCCTTGGCCGTCAAGCGCGGTCAAAAGTTCAGTCTTTTCTCCTGGAATTAAGTTGACACCGCCTTGATTATACAACATCGGCTCTTCACTTCCGTGCATAGACTCCAATTGTTGGTTAGTTAAAAACAAACGTGCCCCTCTTAGTTCATTTTCCTGTAGATCCGTAAATTGACTGTTTTGCGTAACTGCTAATTGCCAGCCGTGACGTTCCTCTTCTGGCCGTCGATCACTGATCTGGATATAATTTGGTCGCTCTTCAGCCTCATTAACGGTTCCATCAGGATTTAACAAGCGTTGCGGTTGCGCATAATACCGCTTCGTTCTCGTAGAGATCGCTTGTTGACCAAATGTGAATTGAGAAGCAAAATCAATGCTTAATAAACCTTGTTCTTCTTCGAGCTCAGGTTTATTTTCTGGATCGACTTCAATTTCGGGATTCATCGGATCCTTAGGATTAGGTGGTCTTCTCGATTTTTCAACAATCGTACTTGCATTAGCAGATTTTCCATTTAGGTAGGCATAAGCCGTCACTTCGTTTCCTTCAGTGAATAGTGAATCTTTAGGTAACTCATATAAATAGTCTCCATTTTCATCAGTAGTCACATGATATTTATCGGTTTCCGAAAAATTTGGTGATGGAATTTCACCATCTGGTATTGCTGGATCACCAGAGAACCGTATTACACTGTGCGGAGAAGCCTTGCCGGTAATAGTATAAGAATTTACTTCCAATGCGTCTTCTGTTAGAGGGTCAATAGTTATCTCCACATCTGGTATTTTTTCAAAGAGTATTCTCTGAACGTTACGTGTAGTGAAAGCTTCATTGAAGCTAGTCATCGTCTCTTGAAAGATAGAAGAAACATTCGTGATTGTTGGATTTATCGTATTGTAACGAAGAATTAAATTAAAAATAGGGGTCCAAAAATAATCGGGTTCTTCTGTAAAATTATCTCTATTCCATTGCTTAACAGATTGGACATCGATATCTAGAAGACCTGTAGTTCCAGCGATACTAATCAGTCCATTAGAGGTAGATCCAGAAATAGGTGTCGTACGTTCTAAGTTCACTTTTTTGGCATCAGAGAATTCGAATGTTGAACCTGCTGAGGCAAAATTAAGTAAACTTTGACTGATTGACGTGCTATCACTTTTTATATCTAGAGACCCATCCTTGGCAATTTGGAAGTTTGCATTTCCAGCTACATGGACAATGTTTGATGTTGCACTGCCTCTTCCTGTGGCATTGATATTAAATTCCGCATTCTCGCCTACTAGTAAAGAACTCCCAGCAGCCATATAAACTAAATTTCTATCTATCGCATTTGAGTTATTGGTATGACCTGTTGACTCGATGTTTATTTTAGCACTATCTTCCAATTTTAACGTAGAGTTACTGCTACGCAAGGTTATCGCTGAATAACTTCTCTTATTGTCAATGTTAATAGTTGACCCTTCTTTCATGATCAGATCTCCATTGGCGATATCTATACTAGAACCTCTGCCATTCGCATTATCCCCAGTCCCCGTTCCATTAGATTCCATGTTGATTGTAGCATTTTGTTCTAATGTCAAATTAGCATTTAACCCGCCTAATCCTATAATAATATTCCCGCTATTGACAGTTGACAAATTAAGTTCTCCATCTTCCTTAATAGTTAAACTTCTAGTTTCTAAATTTACAGAATTTACCGTATTCACTCTCCAATCCGTACGGAATTTAGAGCTATAAGTTGCAGTAATATGATTGTTAACTGTTCCAGAAATATTAACATTCGTATAATAAGGAGCAATTAATTCGTTACCATACCCATTGATATTATTTAGAGTGATATTAGAAAGTGCATGTTGTGCTGAAGTGAGGTTTACTGTTTGAAAAAACCCCCACCAATTCCCTGAGTAGATATCCAAATCATTAAATGTAATATCCCATGGGGAATTGGCATTATGTGTTGCTGACCTTAAGCCCAATGAAACAGCCCCAAAATCGATTTGATGTCCATTGCCATTAATAGCTAATTTTCTAGAGATACTACTCCTCGTCAAATAAACGAACGTGGCTCCTCCAGTCACATTAGAATTGTTTCCAGTTACCATACCTGTTAAGCCAGTTAATGGCGTTGTAGGAACTTCAAAATCATCAGTAATTTCTATTGTAGATATAGATGGATTTGAAAAGGCTTCGATAAAATCAACCCATGAGCCTACGTTAATTAGATCATCACTATTCACTTCAACATCATTTGCTTCCTGATTTACCTCTTGGTTTGGTTCATTCAGTGTGGCGGCATCAGGTAGTTCTTCTTCTGAAGAAGAGGACTCTATTGTTTCCTCCTTTTTATCTTCACTCGATGAATCAGTTACTTTGTTTCCTTTATGTTCTTGGGATGATTCTTCACCAACTATCTCAAGCGTCATCGTTGCTTCTCCTAAAGTAATTGTATACATGCCTGTCTGCTCAAAAACCAAAGGAATACTAAATACTTTTTGTGGAACAGCCATTTTTATTTCTATTTGATTTTTTTCTAGGTCTTGTTTTACAGTGATTCCATGCGCTAACTCGTCATCTAGAACTGCTGTTTCTTCCGGTAAAGTTATTGCTGCTTCAGTAACTTTTTGATCTGCAATCATTACTAAAGTAAACACTTCTCCAATAGAGCAGGTTGCTTGAGTCTCTTGAAATGAGAAGATCGGTTTATCTTTAAGTTGTTCATGCTCATTAAAGGTCGTCGAAGAATCAATTGTAGTCGTATTTTCGATTGCCTGAACAGAGGTAGATAAACCAATTGTCAGTGGAAGTGTAACTAGCTGAGAACAAAGAAAAATGACACAAAATAAAGCGAGTTTATTTTTCCTTTTCATTGTCTTTCACCCTTTCACTCTTATTCTCTTTTCTTTTTTTTATTAACCACCAACCAGTAATAAGTAAAAGTACCGCAAACAAAACAAGTGTGGCTACTAGCCACCAATTGATACTTGAATCAATCATCACGTCTTCTCGATTTAACTTGCGAGCTTCATCGACTTCAATCGTAAATTCACGCGTCCATGACCATTCATTTTCCCCAGAAGTCGCTGTCAATTCTAGGACATAGTTCCCACTTCGAAAACGGTCGCCTTCTAAAGAAATCGGGAAGTTGAAATTAGAATTTGGGGCCATCTGCATCATTTCTTTCTCAGCCTTATAGAGCACCTCGTTCTCCCCTGCTCGTTTCACGGTAGCTTCCACCGCCAATTGATTGACAAAAGTGGGCGTAAAGTTTTGTAGCGTGGCACTGATCACATTGCGATAGTTCAATTGATCCGCAAACACATCTAATAGTTCCAACTCCGGTTGCACCGAGTCTCGGGTATTACTGACGACCACACCTACCACATGGGCAAATTCATTCTTGATTGCGACCCCTTCTCCTTCTGGAGCATCTCTATCTCCCTCTTCTTTTACTTCGGTGATCCTTAAACCGCCCGCTAAATACCCTTCAAAGGCGTCTTTAGGCATTTGAAGAGGAATTTCTATGACCTTTGTTTCATTTCCCGCTACAGTAATGACCTCCGAAGGAGTCATCAACTCATCCAAAGAGTAGGGTAAGGTTGGATCCACTTCTTTGGCGTCTTTTCCATACTCGACATTCCCCAAAGTATTCGTATAAGCCGTATGCGGTGTCACCTGAACGTTGATTGGTTCTGAACTGGAATTGCCGACTTCTAGTCGCAAAGTCTCTTTTTGCCCAGGTGAGAGCAATAACTCATAGTATCCTTTACTTTCATCCACTTGGCTCTCTGGAAAAAGAGGGGTAACGTACGTATTTAAACCAGCTTCTTCGGCCTGGACCGTCGGATGCGGCAAGAAAAAGAAGAGCACTATAAGCAACCACAGACTTTTTTGTATCGTTTGTTTGTGTATCATTTGTCATAATCCTTTCTAAAAAAGCAGCGTCACAGAAATCTGTAACGCTGCCAGTGACTAATAGAACATAGAAATAAGAATGGTTACTTCTTAAACCTCATCAGGTGCCTCATTATCTGGTGTTAGTTCTAATTCCCATGTCAATGTAGAGGTATACGTTACTGCATCTTTGGCAGTCGAGCCAGGAACAAACAATTGGATCGCCTTATTTTCGACGACATCTACCCCATCTTCCACTTGTTTTGCGAGCGCATCATGATCTCCCCAAACAATGGAAGAAGTTCCGCCACCCTTTCGGTTAGCAGCCGTCATGATCGGCACGGCATCTTCATTTGGAATCAACTCTAAACCACTTGCGTGAATCGTCGGTTCCTGATCTGCATCATTCACACTGTAACGAAGAGAAGGATCGAATAACGTGATTTGGGCGCCTTTTAACACACGATTTAGAGTATCAGTTTCTGTTTGAAATTCACTTAAACTCACGCTCAGTTCCCATCCTTCATTGGTGCCGCGGGTGTCTTGGACTTGCGCCATACTGACATAAGGAATCATGTTTTCTTCGCCTGTTGTTCCGGCTTTCTGTTGCATTTCCGCAATCATGTTGTAATGTTCATCAGCAGTTGAGATAACTTTAGTCCCAAAGTTCATTGTTGGAACTGTGGCAATAGTTAGTGGTCCTGTACCAGGAATTGGTGGAATCGTCACCTCTGGACCTTCAGGATCAGGTTCTACTACTGTGTCTTCAATATTTGGAGTGAAGGTGACTTGACCGGTCGTTGTTGTTTTACGTACTTCTTTTGATTCTGGGTCTGTCTCTTCAGCAAAGACTTGTACTCCTCCTGCGAAAATTGTTGTTGATAATGCGGCTACAGTTGCTAAACGAATAAATTTCATGCTTAAATTCCTGCTCTCTTTTAATTAATTTTTTTGTGTTGCTTTTCTTTTTTTATTCCCTACGACTAATAAAACGCCTGCCACTAAGAAACTTCCAATCCATAATCCGAGTGAACTACCGGTCATATTGGTTTTCGGCAAAGTTCCTCCTGGCTTTTGTGGGCTGGTGCTGGGAGGTGGATCTGGTGGTCCGATCGGTTCATAGGTACCTGTAAATCCAATAGATCCTTCTGACTCGACGGATCGGACCTGTGTACCATACACCTGCAGCGGAAATTGTATCGCTATTATTAGGGACATTAGACCAATCATAAGACCAATAGTTTTTCGCATCTTTCCTCCTCCTCTAAGATTTATCTCAAAAACGACTGTTTTTAATAATTTTTAGTGAAAAAAAAGTCTTATCTTCCAACCTTCTTTACAATCATTATCTTATAACAATTTATTTAATATTAAAAATCACAATTTTCACCTCATTATGCATATTTAGAAAATAAATCCTGAAAAGAAATAAGATCACGAATTCATCAGAATGAATGCGAGAGAATAATTAGCGTGCAAGAAAAATAACAGGTAAGGATCAACCACTTAAAGATTTTCGACCCTTACCTTTTATTTTTCTTGCTCAACTTCGATGTCATTTTCTAATTTAAGTGTTCAATAGCTAAATAGAAAGTCCAACAGGGCACACCCCAATGTCATTAAGTTAAGGCAAAAAAGTAAATAATAGTCTCAAGTATATCGCTTTTTTCTTATTAACTTGACCAATTTTATATTTTTAAGCAACACAAAAAAACGTCCTATATGGTATAGTCCGATTTATAATATTAGGCAATACGATATAAAAAACCAACAAATTTCTTTTTTGTTATATTTCTCTGGTCACTCCGATTCTGTCGTATGGGGAGGAGATATCTTCTTATCAAAATTTCTACATTGACGGTTTGATCAAGAAAAAATCTTTTACAAATGCCTATAGCTTGTGTGAAATTAAGCTGATAGAACTGCTTTAAAGGAGCTGATAACGCCACTACCTGAGCAATTTCCATTGAAAAGTTGTATATAATGAGACGAGCGTAAATTTCTTGAATAATAAACTCTAGTTTCTTTGAGTGGAATTGGTTTAAACCTAAGGCATATTTTAATTCTCTAAAGGAAGTTTCAATTCCCCAGCGTAAGTGATAAAGTACTTTTAAATCTTCGCTTTTAAAAGTGAAGGAATCAAGATTCGTGACTAAAGATTCATAACTATCCTCACTCAACTTAATCCGAACGACTCTGAGACTAACGGGATAGCTTTCTTTTGAATCGGATGGGAGATAATCAAAGCTGGCTTTTTTACGCACAAATTGATAGCTTTTGTCAGCTTTGATTTTATTGGTCTGTCTTCTTGTTAACCAAAGGTTAACCTCTTTATCAAATGTTCCTTTTTGAGGTAATCCAAGTCCTTTAAGAAAGCCATTACTTTTGGTATCTTTTACTCGAATTACGAATTTTTGACCACTTTTTCTAATATGTTCGTACACGTTAAATGACTCATGACCACGATCTGCAATAATAATTGTCGGCTTTTCAAAAGTAAACTCATCAACCATTTGACACAAACTGCTCCGTTCGTCTAGCTGTCTAATTTTTTGGAAGTTTACCGATGCATAGTATTTATTTAATGGGTCATATAAAGCATTGAGATGAAAAGATCCTACAGATTTATCAAACTTTCCGATGGTGTAATGGGATTCAGGATCGTTTTCATCATAAGGAATATTAATATCGGAGCCATCATGAGCCAATAGTTGGTACCCTTTATATTGCTTGTTTTGGTTACTTGAAGGAATGGTTCGGTAGAAGAGTTGTTTGAAAGCTTCAATCTTTATTTTACTTCGAGCCTGTACAAATGCGGAAGCAGTTGGCGTTTGAAGTGTAAAATCAAAGTAAGAGAGTAATTCACTAGAAAGACTTTGTCCACCGAAAGAGAGAATAATTTTGAGAGTGGTCTCAAAAGATAATTTTCTATTTCGTGAAAAATCAAGCGGAGATTGAGCAAAAATTTCAGGTTGATTTGTAATACAGCGAATTTGATCTTCTAAATTTTGTTTGATTTTATGAGCTGCTTGAAGTGTGGATGAAATGTTGATGGTATTAGACATAAGGGCACCTCCAGAATAAGTAGCGCTATGACGTTTTATTATTGTTAAAATAATTGTATCAAGAGAGTGTCCTTTTACATAGAAAAAATAAAGCAGGGAAACTTAAATGTTTTCCTGCTTTTTTCCTTAACTTAATGACATTGGGGCACACCCTGTTGGACTTTTTTGAACATCAAGAAACATACAATTTTTAATCTTTAGATACATTGAACATTTTATTTCCATATAAAGTAACCACAGCTAGTTTTTAATTGTCTGCATCATAAGTACAAAACAAACTTGATTGCCCGCATCTAAATATCCCCCCCACGTTACATTCCAAATATATTTCTTGATTAACCAATCACTTTGTCAGTCATCTCAGATGTAAATGTTAATATAGTAGAATAAGTACCAGCTTTAAATGTATTTGGCGAACCAAGGATACCTAGTTCTAACCTTGCTAGTTCTTCTGTTTGTCCAGCTGTATAGTCATAAGTTCTGAGAGTATTATTAACTGGTAGTGCATTTCCATCTAAAGTAACATAAGCATTTATAGTTGTTGTAGGATCAATGAATCTTTTAAGTTCAATTTCTCCTGCATCAATTAAACCATCAGTTAACGAAATTGAAACTAATTTCATTGGACTCAAATTGTGAGAAACAGAGTTGATTGTTAATGGCACAGATCCAAAATTATCTAAAACAACCTTAGAAGGTATTGAAATAACATACTCACTTCCAACCTCGTATTCCACTTCAGTTTGGTCATCTGCTTGTACGATGCCACTAAATAGACTTAAAGACGCTAGCACTGTAAATCCTGTAATAATTTTTTTAATCATAAATATTCTCCTTTTTTTCTGATTTGATTTTCGTTCTATTATAGTTTTTTACCTCTATTACAATTCTATAACCCCACTTTCCTTATCTGAATCCCTATAATTAATGCAATCAGATTACAAATAACAACCAAACAAAATGTATAAAGTATTTTTTTAGTTTCATTCATGTACTTACTCCTAATAAAAATCTATGGTGAAATTTAAAATCACTTCGTAGGTTCCTGCTAATTCTTTTTCTTCAGCTTGCTGAATGTATAAAGTATTTTCTTCCTTTTTTATACCTGCTACTTCTAATACATTAGTTGATTCAGGATATTCTTTTTCTTTAGTAATCTTCTTCTCAAGTATCCGTGTACTATCGTGTATATTTCTTAATGACACTTTTTCATCTGTTGAAATGATCAAAGTCTTTGCTTCCACATAATTTTCCGCAACTACCTTTAATTGATTAGTTTCGTTTAGATTTATAGTTGCTGGTATGCTCACGGTATAGGCTGGAGTATATTGTGCATACAATATGAGTGAGCTGGAGATAGGAGTTTTGAAATCATATGGATTTTCTCCATCTTTGTCTGTCGACCAATAGTCAAATATATATCCCTTCTTTTCTGGTACATCAGGAACAATCCAATTTTTACCGATAATACTTCTTTGACTATCAACTTCTGACCCTCCTATCGTATCAAATGTCAAGGTATGCAACTCTTCGATTCGATAGGTGTTGCTTACTCCATTTTTATTATGAAAAGCAACTAATTGATCACTATCTATTATTTCATCATTTGTGTCTGCCCATACGTATCCTCTACTAAGATCGGGCATATACATAAGGGTATTTAATGTTACTCTAGAACCAATCGTAATTTTGGTAGATAAGGTACCTTCAAAGAATTTATAAACTGAAACATTAGACGGTATAATCCAATTATCAATATTTAATTCTTTTAAATTCGTCATATTTCTAAATACATACTCTGCTTCTCGCAAATTGTTTGTCACAAAATGAGATAGATCTAATCTTTCAATGCTAGCTAATCCAGAAAAGCACGCAGAAATTTTTTCTACATTTGAAACATCAAATCCTTGTAAGTTCAAGTTTGTTAAACTAGTCATTGCTGAAAACATATACTCCATATTTTTAACGTTTTTCATTTGAAAGTTTGAAACATCTAATTCAGCAATATTAGACACATTTTGAAACATAAAACTCATATCAGTTGCTTTTTCAGTATTAAAGTTTGAAACATCCAGTTGAGTTCCTTTATAACCTATAAACATTGAACTAAAATTAGTAGTATTTTCAGTGTTGAATTTGCTTACATCTATTGAACTTATAGAATTACAGCCTTGAAACATTCCTGATAAATTTATTGCCTTACTCACATCGAAATTAGCTACGTCCAACTCTTTAACATTTCTACAAAATGCAAACATTTTACTAAAATTAATTGAATTAGTGGTTTTAAATTTAGAACAATCAATTTTTTCTAATTTCACACAATTTTCAAACATAGAAGCAAAACTTGTTGAACTACTAGTATCGAAACTAGATAAATCTATCGTTTCTAATCTTTCACAGTTATAAAACATCAAAGCAAAAGACTTTGCATTCCCTGTTTTTAATTTTTCCAATCCTTCGTCTGCTATTAAATTGCTACAGTTATAAAACATCGTACTAAATCTGTCACTATTGTTGGGCGGATCTATTTCGTCAGTAATAATGACTTTAGTTATTTGACTTCGCCAAGAGTACCATGCAGAAAAAGATCCTGACCATGTTCCTCCCCCACAGACAAGTACCCCATCTTCGTACAGAGTCCAAGTAAATCCAGTTCCATTTTGACCTGAAGCAATTACCTCTGCTTCTTTATTTTGTGTCTTTGTAACTTCTATTGAACTTTCTTTTACTTCTTCTTGATCTACTGATTCAGAAACTGTCGGATCATCAGACTCTTTTACTTCCTCCGAAGCTTCCTCTAACCCTGATTCAGCGTCTATCTCCACAGATGATTCAATATCCTCTAATTGATCATCTTGTATTTCATCAAGTACTTCACTATCAATTGTATCTTCAAATAAAACTTCATTTTCAACCGCATAACTTATATTGGCTGGAATACTTAATACCGCCAGAATCACTACTATTAATGTTTTCCTTTTCATCGTTCGCCTCCGTTTCAAATAAACCAACGCCTCAGAACAATTAATAATTTAACAAAATTAGATTCCCTTGAGGTTTACAAAAACGAAGCGAGTGTACATTTATTTCATTTTTTGTATGGCAAATCAAAGAAGCCCAACAAAGGTATACTTCGTTGGACTCACATTTACTAACTAAGAAACTATACTTGAATAATTTTCTAACAATGCAATAAAAGGGACATAAAATGATAATTATTTACCTATTATCAAAGCATGGTTATTATTATGATGAAATGTTAAAATGAGTAGTCGCCTATCCTACAGTCTTGCGACTGGGAGGAGGTGTTCACATGTTCTTAGCATTTTTCTGCCCCCTTCTTGTCGGCTTACTAGTAGCCACATACGAGTACTGGCTGAATACTCGTAACAAGAAGTAAAACAAATACGGCGACATTAGCCAAAAAGAAAAGCCCTAGAGTATCCTACTACTCTAGGGCTTCAGTGTTCACATGTTCTTTTTCTGCAAAACAATCATATCATGATTTGTTGTTTTATTCAAATGGTACCTCATTTATCTTTTTCCTTTGTATGTTCAATTTTTTTAGAACTATCTCTTCAACTAATCGTATAAACTTAAAATGTGGAATTGCTGCTACGTAATTAACAACGTTTTTATCAGTGTATTCAAAAGACCACATATATTTTAAACGATTGTTATCGTAAAGATCGATTAATTTCATGTCGTCATATTCTAGTCCTTATTTTTCAGCGGTTCGATTTGTTGGTGGGACAAAAATAAAATTCATTTTTTGTTTCATACCTTAAAACCAAATAAACAGTGTTTGCAAACTCGTCGAACCAGTGACCGGTCATCTAAAGGCTTACTTGGTGTGCCAATGTTTTCACTAACGTGGGCGAGTGATATCAAACTGGCGCTCATGGCACTAGATCTAAGGAAATTAGGGGAACACATGGATAAAAAGTGTGTATATGACTAAAAACGAGTCCAATTTTGACAAAAAAACATCAAAATCAGACTCGTTTTTTATTTTTGAGAAAGGACGACTGGACTGCCCCTCACTCTTTTAAAAGCGAATGAACACTCAAGTTCTACCTAAATCAATCAAACATTCAAGATCCACATGAATCCTATAAAGACAAAGAATAGCGCGTACATGATCGGTGAGACTTCTTTGCCACGTTTTGCTGCTAGCATGGTGATTGGATAAAAGATGAATCCTAATGCAATCCCATCTGAGATACTATAAGTCAACGGCATACCGATCAAGATCAAGAAAGCGGGAATCGCAATCTCCATTTTCCCCCATTCGATCTGACGTAACGATTGGGCCATCAACACACCAACTAAAATCAGCGCAGGTGCAGTTACTTGAGAAGTCACGACTGATAATAATGGTGAGAAAAACAACCCGAACAAGAATAAAATCCCTGTTGTGATTGCAGTTAATCCAGATCGTCCACCAACGGCGATCCCTGCGGATGACTCAACAAAAGCCCCAACGGGCGATGTACCTAACAATGAACCAGCTAACATCGCAGTAGAATCCGAAGCTAATGCTTTCCCAACACGTGGCATTTTGTTATCTTGCATGAAACCAGCTTGGTTTGCTAGACCAACCAATGTTCCAGCTGTATCAAAGAATGTCACTAACAAGAACGTCAAAACGACTACCCACATTTGTAAGCTATTGATATCACCAACGTGTTTCAATGCAACTAAGAAAGTGGGTTTCAAGCTAGGTGCTGCCGCAACAAGTTGTGAAGGCATAGGAATCAGTCCAGTGACTAGTCCTAGAAGTGTGGTAGCTACCATTCCGATAAAAATCCCTCCTGGTACACGACGAACTAACAATACCGCAGTAACGATCAAACCAAAAATCGTCAACCAAGTGGAACCGACACTCAATGAACCTAAGCCAACAAGCGTTGATTCATTTGCCACGATCAAGCCACCTTCACTCAAGCCTAGAAAGGCAATAAACAAACCAATCCCACCAGAAATCGCAAACTTCAAGTCTGTTGGAATGGCATCAATGATCATCTCACGTAATTTAAAAATGGTGATCAAAATAAAAATCAACGAAGCGACAAACACTCCTGCCAATGCTGTTTCCCATGGAATTCCCATACCTAAACAGACCGAGTAAGCAAAAAAGGCATTGATTCCTAGCGCAGGTGCTGTTCCAATCGGGTAGCGTGCAACGACCCCCATCAAAATACAGCCAATGGCACTGGCTAATGCTGTCGCAGTAAACACTGCCCCTTCATCCATCCCCGAAGCACCAAGCACTGTTGGATTGACAAATAAGATATATACCATAGAGATAAATGTCGTAAACCCAGCCAGTATCTCACGTTTCACCGTCGTATTCAGTGCGTCAATCTCGAAGTAGGAAAGTATCTTTTCCTTCATCGTTCATCCCCCTAAAACCGAACATTTATAAAAAAGTTCTTACTATATTAGATTTATTAATAAAACAACGTGTTTAATATTATCCCAAATATAGAAATAAGTAAACAAAAAATTCGGATTTAATCAAAAATCCGAACATTACTATTTACCTATTCCGCTTTCATTTAGAGAAGAGTATGTCGATTACTAATAAATAAAACTAAGTACACAATAGTTGAAGAAGCTTCTATCTATGGGTTTCTTTACCGATTCGCTTTTGTTCTTCCGCACGAAATTGCTGATTGTCGATTTGGCTGATCGGTAAATTACTCCCTTTTCCACGATAATCTAAAGAATTTAAACCACCGAAGCCTGTATCGACCATTTTATTCCATCCTTTGGCAGGATTTTTCCCAGATTTCAAATTCTTCATTCTCAATTTATCACTCTTTTTCATCCGTTGCTTTTTGAAATAATCTTCAAGTGTTTCAGTGATCGAGATTTTCATCTTCTGTCTCCCTTTCATCTACTTTTTCTGTCGATTCTAATTTTGCAATCACAAAAAAATTTCCTTCAGGATCGGAAAAGTTAAACGTCAACAAGCCATTATTCTCCAAAATTTCACCAGCTGTTTCGATTTGTTCGTAAAGTTCATCAAACTTATCTGTAAAGAAAATCATAGACGGTGGTGGACCTAACACTTCTGGTGAAAATCGTTCAACGAATGTCCGAGGAAAAATAGCCAACTCCAATTCTTGCGACATACGCAAGACAATGCTTTGATATTCCTCTGGCAATTCCAACGTTTCTACTATTTCTGCCTTCAATTGCTCAACGAAAAACCGACTGACTAACGCGACATCTTCGACATATAGCATGACACGAGATTTATGGATCATTTGACAACGCCTCCTCTAAATAAAAGCTTGTTTTCATTATAGCACGAAAGCGGAAACACACTTAGTGGAAGTCACTGCTATTAAGCACAAGATGATCGAGCGAACGTTGCTTATTTTCGTGTTAAGCGATCAAAAGACAAATCACCCGCAATCTTCAAGTTTGCTTTGTTTGAAGATTACGAGTGACTCCATCGTTTTGGTTATTTCCTACGTGTCTGGTCACAAAGTGATTTCTGGTTGTTCTTTCGTCACTGTTTGTCTAGTACTCGTTACACCAAATGTTCGTTCAATGTCTTCTTGTAAAGCAGTCATTGCTTTTCCGGCAACTTCTGCTTGTTGTGCGTTGACTGCCTCGATCACCAACACAGCGTTCGTCGTTTTTTCTGTTAACATAGTCCGTTGCGCTTCACGCCAGTTAAAGCAGCGACAAACTGCGCCTTCTTTATCATAATAAATGATTTCTTCTGGTAATGCGGGCGCATCTGCTTCTGCGCCTAATGGCAAGAAATTTTCTCCACCTTGGGCTTTACCCAAATGAAGATCCCCAACGATTGTGTCAAGATCTTCTCCGCCACAGGCTACGCCAAAGCGCAAAGAGATACTATTATAGATATCCACTAACGGACTGATTGGGAAAAATTCGCGACCTTGACTGGCTCTTTTTAGCAGTGCCTCGATCGATGAACGTGCGCCTTTTTTGGTCTTGAACTGGGTAAATGCTTGACGCCATTGTGCAATCACTTCATTTTGACTAAAAGGTTCTTCTGTTAAATAATTTCTTGCTTCTTTAGCAGCACGATTCAATTTGTCATAGTAATCGGCTTTGTTTTCATCAACGACTTCGTTATTGATCCCTTCTACCGTTAGGATCTCGATTTTTGCTTCTGGGAACACTTCCCAAAATGATGGATCTGCTACAAATTTTTTCATTCGTTACACCTCATTGATTTTTTTGACTAAGATATGATCGATCTGTGCATCGTCTCCCATATAAAACACATGTTGTCCTTGGCGTATGAACCCATGCTTACGGTAAAAAGCTTGGGCTGGATCATTATGTTCCCACACACCTAACCACACAGCTGTTTTTCCCTGTGCTTTCGCTTGAGCCAACGCCCAGTTCATCAAGTGAGTGCCGATCCCTTTTTTCTTATAGGGTGGTCGAATATAGATCCGTTCGATTTCTAGATGATCCTCAGGCATTTCCTCGGATTGTGCTTTTCCTATGTTCAGTTTTAGATAACCTGCAATTTCGCCATGATCTAGCGCCCAGAAAAAAGCTGATTCTGGCTGGATCAGTTCTTTTGTCAATCGCTGCAAATCATACGCTTGCGAAAGATACGCATCCATATCTGCCTGCGTGTTATATTCGCCAAAAGTATCTGTGTACGTTTCAATGCTGATTGCTTGAAGGCGTTCCACTTCACTTCCCACAATCGGTCTGATTTCTACCTTTCCCACTCCAACATCCCTTTCAATACAGGCGTTTATTGCCCTTTTTTACAAAATTCCAGTCTTCGCTGATATTTTTCCTTACGTGTGTCAATAATCTTTCCAACTGTTGGATTTCTTCTTCAGACAAGCCAGCTAAAGCGACTTTCGTAGAATGATGGTGTTCTCGGATGATCATCGGATAAAGTGCTTCTCCTTGGGCTGTTGGATAACACCTTTTATTTTTCTTGTTCTGTTCGTCCGTTACACGTCGAATCAAGCCATTACTTTCCAGCTTTTTCAGCGCACGGGCAGTTGTCGTTCGATCGACTTTAAGCATTTCGGCTATTTTTTCTTGAATGATACCTGGATTTTCACAAATCCGAACGAGATACAGGTATTGCCCCCTCGTCAAAGCGACTTCTTTAAACTCAATATTACTGATCGAATCTAACGCTCGTGCTATCGCGCCGATTTCTCTTATGATCTCAGCCATCTCTTCTCTCCTTTAGTTGTACTTTTATTGTACTGATTTTTGTTGCAAATGCAACAAAAATATATTGATCAGTCAAAATAAGGCAAATGACCTTTCGCTAAGATCGCAAGCTGTTCTTCTGTCGTCCGTTTTTGGGAAAGAGTAGGTAAATCATCCAATGCAAAAAAGGCGCTGTTTGAAGTTTCATTATTCGTGATAAAAGAACCTCCGATGATTGAACATCCAAAAATGACTTTATAGTATTGAAAGGCTTGTGGAATATCTTTTCGGGTATTGGTATCAAAAATCGCCAGTAGTTGATCCACCGTCACTGTTAGCCCAGTTTCTTCTTTCACCTCTTTTTCGATATTTTCTTTTGGTGAATAGCCGATTTCCGCAAAACCACCCGGTAATGCCCACTCTTTTGTATTGCTGTCTTCCACTAACAGTACTTTATCCTCTTGTTTGATAAAAGCACGTACATCGACTTTTGGTGTGGGATACCCTTCATTTTGTTCTAAAATAAACTCAAGACGCTCTTCGATTTCCTTGTCGCCATTACTTAATAATGATAAAGCAATCGATTTCAATTCTTGGTAACGTTCTTCGTCAAACGGATCTTTGCCATAGAAGAGACCGGCTTCTGCGATCGCTAATAAACGTTTGTATTTTTCGTTTTTTGTTGTCATTACAATTCATTCCTTTCGATAAATCCACGCTGTTATCTCTTACTCCAAAACTACAAGAAACCGCTTATGTAAGTCAAGGATTGTGTTATAATTTGTTTTAAAAGGAGGGATGTTGGATGTATTCGCTCATGCACCAAATCATCACTGAAAAGGATTTACAACGACAAGTCACGTTGATTGAACTACTTTTAAACCATCCCAAAATCACTGTCAATGAGCTTGCTGAAGAAACCAATACAACAGAGCGTACGATTTTTTCCGATTTACAAGTGATCCGTTCACAGTTACCTGATGGCTGGTTGATCGATAGTGATCAGTCAGGGATTCGTTTGCTCAATCAAAAAAATCTACTTGCCAATGATCTGTGGGAATTGTTTCTAAAGCAATCCGTCAGTGTACAATTGATCAAAGAACTATTGTTTACAAAGGAATGTTCCACAACCAATTTCTTAGCAGCCAATGGACTTTCTTACGAAACGTTGAAACGCCATACAAGAAAAGTCAATCGCCAACTCCTTCGTTATGGGTTACAGATCAAGCTGACAAAATATACAAGCACGATGACCGGTTCTGAAAATGCGATCCGTTTGTTTTATCATCGTCTTTTGATGCCATTTACTCATAATAATTATTTTTTTGAAGATTATTCCATCCATGAATCCCATTACTTTCGTTTTTTGAAACGCTTGAAGCAAACCCCTTTTTCTGTTGAAACAGAAGAGATTTTTGGCATTTGCTGGTTTTTCATCAACACGATACGTGTTAAGGCAAACTGCCGTATCGAGGACTCTTTCTTTGAACCTGAAGATACTCTTTTCTCCACGTATGCTACGGAATTGACCGAACTTTACGAATTAGAAGGCGTTTATTTACAAAAAGATGAATTGATTTTTGCTTTCTTTTGCTTTTTAGAAAGTTGGAATTACAACAATCAATACCAAGAACCCGTGGCAGATATCTTGCAAAGTTATCCTTTTTCGGGCAAGATCAAACAATTCGTTCAAGATTTAGCTGATACCTTGCACTTAGAAGAATTAAACGAGACAAAACTTGCTGATAACCTGATCTTGTTATTGTTGAAATATCATGAATCACCTATCTTGATCGAGCAGTTGAATTTGCAGTATCACTATTTCTTGGAAGAATATGAGCAGCAATATCCACAGTTGTACCCATTCAAACAAGAATTACTTGAGCAACTGAAACAAGAGTTACCTGTTCAAGAAGACGAATACTTTTTGCGCCTCTTATCATTTTTGATCCAGCAAGCGATCTTATCCGTTCGTCCAAATAAATTGAACCTGTATTTCTTCTTTCAAGGCGAACCCTCTTGGAAAGCCTTTTTGCAACAAGAATTAAATGATTACTTTGGGAAACGAGTTCAATTGATTCCAGTAGAATTATCTCAACTTTCTGACATCACGTTCCATAAAAACGACTTGTTCGTCTCAAACACCCCCCTCGACCAAGTCCCGATACCAATCATCTACATCTCTACCATACCAACCAAAAACGAGCTCGACCAATTGACCGAACTCACATTTAGAAGTTATTTGTAAGGTTGTGAAAGAAGCGTTCAGCACTGAGTAATAAGACAGAAAAAGCGAAAATGGCTTTTTCATTTTTGATTTTTTTGGCTTATTATTGAAGTGTTGCTTCTTGAACACCGTTTATCATAGGTTGTGAAAAAGCCGTTCAGCTCCAAGTATTAAGGCAGAAATTGAGAAAATAGCTTCTCATATTTTTCAATTTTTGACTTAATATTGAAGGAGCTGGCTTTTGAACACCGTTTATCTAGGTTGTGAGAAAAGCGCTCTGACCTGAGCAGTAAGATGGGAAATCAGAAAATAGCTTTCCATATTTTTTGATTTTTCAGCTTAATGTTGAAGGTCAGCTTCTTGAACACCATTTATCAGGTTGTGCAAGAAGCGTTCAGCTCCAAGTATTAAAACATAAAAAAGCGGCAGTCTTCCTCTAAAGTAACCTAGGGGAAGACTGCCGCTTTGACTTTATTCATTGGATTCTCAGTTACCGGCAAAAGCTTCTCTTTCTTTTCTTTTGATCCATGTTTTACTGATTCGTTTCTCGACTTCTACGATTGTAAATAATAGAAGTACATTTGCAAGGATTGGCAAATGTTGAGCAAAGCTCAAACTTGTTGTTTCAATGACTTGTTGCGCAAAGGGTAGATAAATGACTCCAGTTTGGAGGACAAATAAAATACCTAATGAAATAAATAAGAATTTATTTTGGAAGAAGCCTTTGTTCAATGAAGCATCGACTTGCTCACGGCAATTGATCATATAGACGGCTTGGGCAGCAACAATGTTTTGTAAAAGAACAGTTTGTTGTAAGGCTTGACCTTCAAACTGCATTGCCAACCAATAAGCTGGGATAATGATCAAAAGGGACACATAGAAAATCCGGAAAACATTGTACTTAGTCAAAATCCCTTGGTTAGGATCTCTTGGTGGCCGACTCATCGTGTCTTTACTTGCTTGTTCAAAGCCTAACGCATAGGATAACGTGATTGTTGTCACCATATTGACCCATAAGATTTGGATCGGTGTCAAAGGCAATGGCTGATTCGCAAGTAATGCCCAGATGATCACCAAACCTTGTGCTAAAGATGTAGGTAAGAAGAAGCTGATCGTTTTTTGTAAATTATCTAAAATCCGACGTCCTTCTTTGACTGCTTTAGCGATCGTATGGAAGTTGTCATCGCCTAAGACCATATCTGCGGCTTGTTTACTGACTTCACTTCCTTTGATCCCCATAGCGATTCCCACATCTGCTCGCTTCAATGCGGGCGCGTCATTGACACCATCACCGGTCATCCCAACGATTTCGCCATTTTTCTGCAAAGCTTCTACGATCCTTAATTTATGCTCCGGAGTCGTTCGAGCAAAGACATCGACTTTGCTCACTTTCTTCGCTAAATCTTGATCAGAGAGTCGATCGATATCGATCCCTTCAAGGACATTACTCGTATGCTTCAACCCGATTTGATCAGCAATTGCTTGGGCTGTGTCTTTATGGTCACCAGTAATCATTTTCACCGAGATCCCTGCTTGCTGACACTCTCTTACCGCTTGGATCGCACTCTCTTTTGGTGGATCAATGATTCCTGCAATCCCAACAAATGTCAGTTGTTGCAACTGTGCATGGTCTAATTCTTGCTCAATAGGCAATTGCTTGTAGGCGAACCCTAATACACGTTGGCCTTTTTTTGCTAGTTGTGATGCTTGGTTGATCCATTGTTGCTGTTCTGATTGTGACAAAGAAGATTTCGATAATAAAACTTCTGGCGCTCCTTTGACAAATACTACTGCATGGTCCTGTTCTTCATGCAATGTTGCCATATATTTATAACTTGAGCTAAATGGCAGTTTAGCAAGCGCCGTTTTTAGGGGAAGATTCTGTTCAGCTGTGTATCGTAATAAAGCCAGCTCAGTTGGATTGCCACTCAACGTTTCCACTACTTGATCATCTTTCGTTTGCACTTCTTGACAATTTTTCATGATTTCAAGTAAGCGTGTCTCATCTTCTGTCATTGTTTCCACAACAGTCATTTCATTTTTGGTCAACGTACCCGTTTTATCTGAACAGATCACCGTCATTGAACCAAGTGTTTCAACGGAAGGTAGTCCTTTGATAATCGCTTGTTCTTGTGCCATTTCATTGACCCCCAGTGAGAGGATCATCGTCAATACCGCTGGCAAGCCTTCGGGGATCATAGAAACGATCAACGCAATGATCGTTGAGAATAAAAAGTTCCATTCTAAGCCATACCTAAATGAGGTAAAGAAAATCAAGAATAAACTTAGAAAAACGATTCCTCTGAAGATTTGCTTGTTCAACTGATGGATCTTGCGAACCAAAGGGGTCGTTTGTTGTTGAACTGATTGTAATGCCTGATTGATTTTACCAATCTCTGTCGTATTCCCTGTTTCAACGACGACACCAAGCGCCGATCCAGCTTGGACAAGTGTACCTGAAAAAGCCATATTGAGTTGATCTCCTGCGCCTAATTCATCGACTAACGACTCACTCATTTTCTCTACCGCATCGGATTCACCGGTCAACGCAGCTTCTTCGATCATCAAACCATATGTTTCGACTAAACGAATATCGGCAGGCACGACATCTCCAGCTGTTAAACTAACTATATCCCCTTGCACGATCTCAGTGGCAGGGATACTTTTCTTGACGCCTTCAGAAAGAACCACTGCGTCTTGACTCATTAAACTTTTTAACCCATTGAGTGACTCTTCTGCTTTTCTTTCTTGCCAATAACCAACAAAACTATTGATGATCACTACAAGTAAAATAATACTACCTTCAATATAATCACCCGTTAAAAACTTCAAGACAGAAGCCACCATCAGGATGATCATCAACAAATCCGTAAAATGCTTCAAAAATTTCCGAAGCGGACTGACTTTCTTTTTCACTTCTATTTCATTTCGTCCTTGTATTTCTAAACGACTGGTACGTTCTTGATTTGAAAGACCATCTTTGGTCGTCTTTAATTTATTCATTGTTTGTTCAGCAGTTTCTTTGTACCATGTCATCGGCAATCCCTCCTGTATTTCATTTGATAATACTTATTATACGTAAGAAGGAGGGTTTCTTATGTCGATTATTTCAGGCAAACATGAAATAATTAGTGTGATTTAATATGAGCCAGGTTTATAGGTTTGCTTTTCAAACGAAATTTTTTCCCTTTACTCCGATTGCTTCGTTGATTTTTGTTCACTCAATTTGTTTTTTATTTCTTGTTCCCAAGAAGGTTTTCTAATTTTTTCGATACATAATGGGGCAACAAAAAGAATGCCGCTGATCAATGCGACAGCCACAAAGTTGATCCATGTACCAGCTTTTAATGTAAGTCCGACAGAAAAAACGATTGCTGCAAATAAGACTAACACAACAAGCCATGCACCGAGATTCCCATTTCCCTCTTTTTTACCGATGCGAAATGGACGAGGGATAGTTGGATTTGTTTTTCTAAAACGTAAGAATGCGACACCCATGATGAGATAGACGATACAATAAATCACTGTCGTTGCATTTACTAACATCAAAAATGCTTGATTGACTCCTGGAATCAATAAATAAAATAGTGCAAACACAGAAATGATAATGGATTGTGTCAAGATCACCGCTTTTGACACATCAAATTCATTGGTTTTCCAAAAATTGAAACGAGGAGGATACGCGCCTTTTCTTGCACTTTCTGTAACAGTTTTGGCTGGACCAGAAGCCCAAGCAGACAATTGTACAGCGACACCGACAAATACAAGTAAGCTGAATAGGTTCACAATCATATGTGGCAAGCCAAGAATTTGGCAATCGATCGAAATGGATTGGGCAATATTATTCAACTCCATTTGACCCTTTGGTACTACATTGGCAACGACTAACGCATTCAGCGTGTTTACCACAAATAAAAAGACTAACGCAGCGAAAATACCGCGTATATAAGTTTTAACTGGATGTGCCAATCGAGTGATATAAACAGAAGACATTTCGATGCCAGTAAAAATGAACATGATCGGTGCAAAATAAACGAATGATTTTGCAGTACTTGGATCGGGAACTAAAAGATCCCAAGAAAATTTCCCTAATGTTCCATTTGGCATGATACCGACCTTGATCCATGCTGCAACACCTAATAGGAGCATCAATGCCAACGGGATATACAACCCCAACCAGACACCGATTTTCCCGCCAATTTTTGCCATGTCGAATTTTAAGTTCAATAGTGTGATGATCCAATAAACGACTAAAATCACGAGTAATGTGAATTTACTATTCAAGCCTAGTGGGACGTTATTGACCATGTTGCCAAACAATGGGGCGAGTGCTGAGGCAACCATGACCATCCCTGGAAACATTTGAACCCATAAAAGCCAAGAGACGACAAATCCCCATTTTCTACCGAGGGATTGAGAGACCCATAGTTCTGGCCCTCCCTTTTGAGGAAACATCCCTGCAAACTCTCCTGAGATCAGAGAGATCGGAAACGCATAAAAGAGTACAGCAACTAACATATAAAACAACATCGTCCAACCAGTGGCAGCGACATCAGGAATATTGCGGACGCTTGCGACTAAAGCGCAAGTCATCCCAATAAACGTTAACGTTGACAGTTGTTTGGTAGATTTTGAGTCTGTCATGATTGATCCTTCTTTCTATCACTAAAACTACGCAAGAACTTCTCTTAGTTTTTCTTCCATTGCGTGTTTGATGGCTTCGGTGTAATAAGCAAAGATGTTGTCATCGGTTAAATACGGGGTCATGATCGCAGCTCGCAACAAAGTAACTTGTTGTTCTTTTTGCCATTCTTCTTGTGGAACACCCATGCTTTCAACAAATGCTACTGGAGAATCGCCATAATCCGCTTGCGTGAAGGTCGTATGAGAAGTAATAAAGCGTTCTGCGTACACATCACCTTCCATATAAGAGGAGACATCAAACATTTCTTCATTCAAACGGTTGATTTCTTTTAAATCTGTACAACCTTGAACTTTGAATGCCCAATCGACCATATTGAAATCTGGATGATTCAATGGATAGACTTCGATTGTTTTCCCATTGACAGTAAAGCTTAATTGATCAAGAAATTCTCGGAAACGTTGAGCGGCTTCGATCGATGCACCAATCAATTGACCATAGCCAGTGACATTCAAAGGCAGAACTCGGTGTGCCGTCCAAACTGCCGCAGCCGTTGCCCCAGCTTTTGAACCTTCTAAAATATAGGCACCTAACATATCCGGTGCTTTAACGGATTTTTCAAACACATAAGGTGCAAAATAAGAGATGATATTCCGCATACTTTTATGTTTGATCGTGATTCCTCCTGCCGCATAAGGTACATAGCCCATCTTATGGGGATCAACAGTCACTGATTCGGCTTCACTGATTGCCTTGAATCCTTCATAAACACTTCGTTCGATTTTCACTTCATGATGGAAAACATGATGTTCTTCATAAAATTTTGCTAATGATGCGTAAGGTACAAATTCATACGCTTCATTCATGAACAAACAACGAGCATAGCCACCATAAGCTGCATCCACGTGAAGGTAGAAATAAATGCCTTCATCTTTCAATTTTTCTCTAAGTTCAACGATTTGATCGACACGATCGACTTGTCCTTCTTCTGTTGTACCTACAACAGCGACCACACCTAGGATGGGGATATGTTGGATAGCTAGTTCACGAATCGTCTTTTCCAATACTTGGACATCCATTCGGTAGCAGTCATCAACGGGGATCGCGATCATTTGATCCAACCCGACACCACAAATATCTAATGCTTTCATCCATGAATAGTGTTTGGTTTGAGGAACAAGCCATTTGCCCAATTCTTGGATGTGTTTCCCACTTCGTGAAGATGCAGCTTTGACATTGTCTAATTCTTCATCAGTAAATGTTTCGATCATTTCTAATATTTCTTCTACAGATAGATTAAGTAATTCCCAGTCCGATAGGTCTTTCACTTTTTCAGGATAAGTTTCTTTGACCGCTAAAGGAATCGATTTGATACAACGGGCATACCATAGACCTTCTAAATTCGCAATTGAACCATCCGCTGTCAGATGTCCCCAACCATTCGGCATACTAAACAGCTTCGCAAAGTCTTCTCCGATTTCTGCTTCCATTTGTGATGTGGCCATTGAGGATTCCAATGCCACGTTATTAGGATTCCAAAGCATCGCAAAGTGATAAGCCAACAAAGCTGGCATCAATGTTTCTGCATTCATTTGTCCCCAATAACGTCCGGCTGAATGCCAAGGAATTGAACCGGCACGCATTCGTTCACTGACTTCATCTAAGACCTCCATCATATGTTGTCGAGTCGTAAGATAAGACGTTGTTGATTTGTCTGCTTCACTGATTGCGGGAAGGTCAGCTGGTAAATAATTTTCACGCCAACCTAAATGTTCATCCAACATCTTATTCAATAACATTTTATACACTTGGCCATTTTCTGCTTTGTCGCCAATAAAGACGGCTTTGATGTCCATATCTTTCATGATTCATTTCTCCTCTCTTGTTACCTGATCACAGGAAATACTCAGCCGGCTGTTGTTGCTTGATCAGTTTACGTGTTTGACTATACGCTCAAATTTTAAAAAAATTTTTTTAATAACATACCTTTATATTTCTTACTTTGAAGACAAAAAAAATAAAGTCTGATTATTCTGTATTTTTAGCTCAAAAAAACGAACGATATGACTAAACTTCCTATCTAAGAATGGCTCAATTTATTGATTATAACGTTTAGGTCACGAACAAAAAAAAGAAATCAAATGTACTTATTCGCTGAAAAATAGTCATATTTGTTTTTTCTATTTGGTTCTTTTTATCAATCAGTTCTCATTTTTTTTAATTAAAACAGATACAATAACAAAAATAAGTAAATTTAGCATCTTGTTTGCTAAGAAAGATTGGGTGATAGATGCGTATCTACAAAAAACATGGCATAATAGCTACGTGCTTGTGCATGACTATACAAATAGGGAGGATTCCCCATGATTGAACATTATCTTGAGAAAAATCTCTTACGCCAACTCTTTCTTTGTGGACAGTTTTATGTAAATAAGGAAGTCGATCTTCCAACGACGGCTACTTTGTTACATGTTTGTCAAACGACTCTGTTGAATGATATCAAAGCCTTAAGTAGAGAATTGAGCGACCAAATCATTTATCAATCAAAAGAAAAAGAAACCTATTCTTTATACTTCGCACCAACAATTTCTCGTTTCCAATTGATGCAACGACTCTCTCGGCCGTCTTTATTTTTAAAAACTTGCCTTCTTTACTTAGAAGATGAACCAGATTATATCCAATTGACCGAACTCGAATTTGTTTCAGTCAGCAAAGCTTACGCATTGAAGAAACAAGTGTTAGACTACTTTCAAGCATGCGATATCGCCATTGAACATCATTCCCCTCACTTTACCGACATCGAAAGACGCTTGGTTTTGCTAAATGTGAGCTATCGGACAGGCACATTGCCTGACCTCTCTCTTCCTTGTTCCTTTGATGTCCAAGCGCAAGAGTTTATTCAAGCAGTCACTAAAAAAAGTGGGCGAATCTATGATCGGGATACCCAAGAGATTTTGCAAACAGGCTTTCTGATCAGTCTGTTCTATCAAAAAGATGCCCCGCTATCAATCGATCAATCATTCATCGATGAAATCAAAAAGAGACCGATTTATCATTTCGTTCTTGCTGCTTGGGAAGAAAGTCCGTTTAAGCAATTTTTTCAACCAAATGAATTTTATTTTATTCTGATACTCTTCAATCTATGTGATTATGGATTTGATTCTTATGAAGCAATCGAAGAGGATTTTGCCCAATTGCATCAGGTCTTTATTGAAAATAATCCAGAGACAAAACAATTGATCCAACGATTTGAACAACATTTTGACCATCCTTTTCTTGGAAACAAAGCTTTTGAGCGTGCGTTGATACGTATTTTGCGTTCTGCTTGGAAAAACTATCAATTGTTCTTACCTGAAAAATTTCATTTATTGACCGATGAACAACGAGAGTTATTTGAAGAAGTAAAACGGATCGTTAGTGATTGGAGCCATGCACTTCCTTATCAATTAAAGATCAATCCAAATTGTCTGCGGTCATTCGTTATTGAATTGACTGGTATTTTACGCTTAGATAAACAAAAATTAACTGTGCGGATCGTGACCAACTCAGATATCAAATACTTGATTTATCGCGAAGCTTTAGAGGCCGTTACGACATGTGACATTTCCGTTGAGCCAATGATTTATAAACAATTAAGTAAAGAAGCTCTCGATTTTGTGGCAGCCTCTTCTAACCGGCTGTTGTGTGAACGTACACTCTACACCCCTGTTGCCTTGTCCATGGAACATGTTATTCCAATCTCAGTCGAAACAGTGGAACAAGCGATTATATTGCTTGTAAAAAATAGTTCATGAGGGAGGCATACTTTCGTAATAGTAACTCTTGCACACATTTATTCTGTCGTATAAAGTGTGTGAAAAACTAGACAGTTCCATAAAAAAAGCTAGAAAACCAAAAATTCATCCTACAAGATTTTGGTTTTTCTAGCTTTTTTTATAATTGTTACTTTCTGAAAAACTATTTATCCAATTTTAAGAGACGTGATCACTAATATCATTTGCCCATTCTGCCTATGATGATTATGCAAACTTAGACATCCGCTGGACCGATTTCTTTATTCAAGAAGTAAGAGATGATCGTACGAATCACGACTAATGCGGCCAACTGAAAAATATCTTGTAATGTCGGTTTGATGATCGACTCGATGATCCCAGCAGAGATCAATATCTCTAAACTCAATAAGATATACCCACCCAGCATTTTTTTGATGCCGTTATTTTGGTGAATCCGTTCATTTTGTTTGAATGACGGGTTCAAGGAATCTTTCAAAAAATCTTTGATCGAAAGAAAACCACCCCATAATAAGACCGCAATGGCAAAAATATCTAAAATCAAGACCAACCATTCAAGATATGGATAAAGAAGTGTCATCCAACTGATTTCCATCAAACTTTCCTTCTTTCATGCGATACATGACTCGCGATTTCTAAATTTAAAAAATAAGAGATGATCGTGCGAATGATAATGATCAATGCTAATTTTAAAATGTCTGTCCAAGTTGGTTTAATGACAGATTCAATAAGATCTGCCACGATCAGTACTTCTAAACTCAACAAAATATAACTAGCTAGTAACTTTCGAATATCCGCATTCCGCCGATTACGCGTCGCATAATCTTTGATCAATGGACGTTCCATTATCAAATTTTTAAAAACTAAAAAAATACCAACCAACAAGACTAAAATCGAGAAAATATTCAAAATCGCAGTCACCCATTCCAACAAATGGACCAATGTTTCACTAAACATCTTTACACCCCACTTTTTCTTCTACTCCTATCCTACTAAGAGTACGGAGTTTCGTCCAGTTTGAGCAAATATTACCAATCAAAATAAGATGTTTCTTTTTAACTATTCGGTAACATATGCATATTTTTTTCGATTCGTATATGATATGTACGTTCATGAAAATGATATAACATAGATACTTATTCATGGATTTCAAGGAAATTTTTAGTGAGTTCTATTGATTGATCGATCATCCTTGTAAAATGTCGAATATTTTCTTTAGATAAAAATAATTCATTTCCCCATCCATTGATCAACTGCTCTAACCTCTGGCGAAAACTCTCCGAATACACAATCGTATCTACCATCTACTCACCTCAACCATACTTACTAAATGTATCTTTCATTTCAGATTCGGAGACTATCAAACCTTTTGAGAAATCATCAAATGCTTTTTCTATTTCTTTACGGTCTTGTTCTCTCATCACTTCCTTTGTATCAATTATCAATGTTGTACCTTCTTTCGTATAGCTCAAAATATCCCCCTCATATAACCCAAGTTCCTTTGGTAAAATGCTACCGACAATGTTCCCAATTTTTCTCACCTTTAAACTCTTCATCTTTTCCACACCTTTCTGATTCACATGAATTAAAACGCGTTATAACTCATTCCCAAAATTTTTTTACTTCTCTTTGTTAAGAATTTATTACAAAATACACTAAAAAACAGACACTTCCTCTGAACTGTCAAAAATTCTGGTTGCTCACTTACCCTATCATTTGGCTTATTTTTCTAAACGTTCTATGCTTTGAAGTAGAAATAGTTCACAAACCAAAAGGAGGTTTTTTTATGAGCAAGAAATGGTTGAAAGTAGGCATTGGCTTAGGACTAGTTGCTATAGGTGCTGTTTATCTTGGCAAAAAAACAGGCTTACTAGAAGATGATAGTCACCTTTATGATGAATTTGAATCAATCTAGAAAAATCGCTTTGAAAATGAATTGGTAAATATTGGAGGAACGCATGATGCAAAAAAAGAAAGCAATTATGATTGGTGCAGGAATCGCGAATATGGCAGCAGCTGTTTATTTGATCCAAGAAGGCAAATGGCGTGGAGATCAAATCACTTTCTACTCCTTAGATGACCATGGATCAAATGATGGCGCTCCTGTTGACACAGTTACTGATGAATATTGGAACAAAAATCACCCCTTAGAAAATCAAAAAGGCTACGTTGCACGTGGTGGACGTATGCTGAATTACCGTACGTATGTCGATTTGATGGATCTACTCAGTCGTATCCCTTCTGCCACAGAACCGGGCATGACAGCCGAAGAAGATACACGAGATTTCGATGCCAAACATCCGACATTTGATAAAGCTCGTTTGTTGGAAGGTGGCAAGGGAATCGTTGATGGCGGTAAATTGGGCTTCAACAATAAAGATCGCGTATTATTAACGAAACTAATCGCCATGCCTGATTCAGAAGAAGAAAAATTAGATAATGTGACGATCGCTGAGTATTTCAAAGATGATCCTCATTTCTTTGAAACAAACTTCTGGTTTATGTGGGAAACGACTTTTGCTTTTCGAACACGTAGTTCTGCACAAGAATTACGTCGCTATATGCACCAAATGATTTATGAGTTTACTCAAATCGAGCATTTAGTTGGGGTCAATCGGACACGCTATAATCAATACGAAAGCATCATGTTGCCACTGATCAATTATTTGAAAGAACAAGGTTGTAAAATCATTTTGAATCGTCGTGTCGTTGACTGGGAATTCAAAGAAACAGCGATGCAAGATGAAATCACTGTGACTGGCTTGAAAATGATCAATACAAAAACACAAGAAGAAGAACATGTCATCGTTGATGGAGATACTGGCGTATTATTTACGAATGGTTCGATCACTGATTCAGCAACACTTGGCGACTACGAAACACCCGCAGAGGAAAATATGGATTACGGTGCTGCTTCTAGTTTGTGGAAAAAAGCCAGTGAAAAATTCTACAATTTAGGTAATCCAGATAAATTTTTCGCAGATCGTGACGCAAGTGAATGGGTCAGCTTTACGTTGACAACAAAAAATCATGTGTTGCTAAACGAGATCACACGTATCACGACACAAGAACCAGGTAATGCGTTGAATTCATTTATTTCAACGACACCGATTACCCCACTTGGTCAAAAAGATGTCAATATGTCGATCGTTGTGCATCATCAACCGCATTTCACTTCACAAAAACCGAATGAAACAGTGATTTGGGGCTACTTCTTATATCCAAGACGACGTGGTGAATTTGTCGACAAAGAGTATATTAAAATGAACGGAAAAGAAATGTTGGAAGAATTGCTTGGTCAGCTTTCAAAAGTTGATCCTGGTCCAGTAAACATTCGCGAAAAAGAAACCGAAATCTACGATAGCGTCATCAATAATATTCCGGTTTACATGCCATATGCTTCTGCCTTATTTAACAATCGTGCGAAAAGTGATCGACCAAAAGTCATTCCTAAACATTCAACAAACCTTGCCTTTACTGGTGAGTTCGTGGAACAGCCTTATCAAATGATCTTTACCGAACAAAGTGCTGTTCGTTCAGGAGAAATTGCGGCATTCCATTTTGCAGGTATTCCAATGTCACGTTTGGTGAAAACACCACGTTATGACAAAGATATCCCTACGTTGATGCGTGCAGCGAAAAAAATGTTTGATTGAGGTTCACTAAAGGAGTCCACTTTTCTGTGCGACTTCAGTCCTAAAACAAAAGTCCTCCACCTATGGAAATAGGCGGAAGACTTTTGTTTTTTCGCTATTTTTGATTTTGTCCGACAGTTCTTTTTTTGTTTTCTCTTTTTGCAAGGAGCCATGCGAAGCCGCCCACAACAATCTCACTTCCCCCGATCAATAAAACACTCAGGGTAAAGTTAGTGAGATATGTTCGCATCAAGCCTTGAAGTGACTCCATTTGCTCATCCGTCTGCAAAATCTGCGCATAGTATAAAGTTGTGGCAAATGCTAGACTGATCAGTCCAGCGCCCATCAGACTACACGCAAATTTTTTGATACGTGAACGGATAGAGCCTGGATTGAAATAAATGAATCCTGCTAAGATCAATAGGCTCACACTCACAATGCCCCAAGCATAGTGAAGTACCTGGTGGCTCAGGTCATTGATTCCTCGAATAAAAAGATGCAGATAACTTGGTTGGACACTTCGTTCAAAGATCCCGCCGATCATATGTAAAGCGAGTTCTTCTCCCGCAATCCCTTCTTCAATATTGATCTCATGTTCTGTTTTATATGTATGGATCGTCTCTTTGATATGTTCTTCCAACTCCGTTGCTTGGATCAAGCTTGGTTGCTTGTCACGATAAGTTTCTTTGACAAAATGCTCGATATTCTTTTTGACTAATTCCTCAGATATACTGTCGGCAAGCACCTCTGGAGTGACTCTTGCTTCTTGGTGATAGCTCTGGACACGACCATTGATCTCTTTCGTTACCTTTTGTATGTAGTTTGCTTGTTTGATTTGTTCATTCATAAATCCTTCATTTGCTAAAGTCGTATAAAAAAGTCCGCCAATCGATAAAAAAAAGAGCCAGACTGTACACACAACTCCTATAATTATTTTGATTAATCGACTATTTCTCATTTCTCTCCTTTCCTAGGTCAGCACAAAAAATTGTTCTTTTACGTTTTATTTCGTTGAAAATCAACTACTATAATTATAACTTTCAGTCAATAAAACTACAACTTCCTTTTTTCGTCAAAAGTTATTTTACTGTTTTAAACTAAAACTAAAAGCGCGTTTCATTGTGAAAAAAAGTAACATTCCCTTAGAATGAGTTTATAAATAACTATCGTTAGTTTTATTAACGAAAACAGGAGAGGAGCACTACGATGAAAGCAGTCACTTGGCAAGGAAAGCAAAAAATGGAAATTAGAAATGTTGATGATCCAAAAATTTTAGCACCAACCGATGCAATCATCCGTATCACTGCAACAGCGATTTGTGGATCTGATCTCCATCTTTATCACCATGGGGAATCCGTTATGGAAAAAGGCTATGTCGTTGGACATGAACCTATGGGGATTGTTGAAGAAGTTGGTTCTGAAGTGAAGAAGTTGAAAAAAGGACAACGTGTCGTTATTCCTTTTAATATTAGTTGTGGTCATTGCCATTTTTGTGCAAACCATATGGAAAGTCAGTGTGATAATTCCAATCAGGAAGAATTATACGGCGGATTATTCGGTTTTGGTAAATTGAACGGAAATCACTGGGGTGGTCAAGCAGAATATCTTCGGGTACCTTTCGCCGACTCTACGTCATTTATCGTTCCAGATAATGATTTACCTGATGAAAAAGTTTTATTTTTATCTGATATTTTACCAACCGCTTATTGGAGCGTTGCAAATGCAGGGGTTAAAAAAGATGATACAGTCGTCGTCTTAGGTTCAGGTCCTGTTGGTTTATTTGCACAAAAATTTGCTGTAATGGCAGGAGCAAAACGTGTCATTGCGGTCGATCCAGTCAAACACCGATTAGACAAAGCAGTCCGCTATAATCAAATCGAAACCTATCTATTAGACGACGTGAACCAAGCCGGAGATGATTTATATGAGTTAGCTCGTGGCGGTGCAGATGTCATCATTGATTGTGTCGGAATGGATGGTTTAGAGCCAACAAAAGAAAAAGCTAAAAATTTAGTTAGCTTACAAAGTGGAACGATCTCACCTATCCAAATGGCTGCTAAAGCGGTCAAAAAATTTGGGACAGTGCAAATCACTGGTGTTTATATGACACCTGCTTCTTCCTATCCACTTCAAGAATTCTTTATGCGCAATATTGACGTCAAACATGGGCAAGCACCAGTTGTCCATTTGATGCCAAAAATTTATGACATGATTGCAGAAGGAATGTTTGATCCAACTCAAATCATCACTCATTCGATGCCGTTAGAAGAAGCGGCTCGAGCATACGAGATTTTTGATAAAAAAGAAGATAAAAATATCAAAGTTGTTTTGAAACCGTAGAAATAAAAACTAGTTAGGTGATTTTATATGCCAAGAATCAAACGAAATACCCATGATGTCGAGATTGGCAAAGAAGAAGATATTGAGATCCGCGGACGGCGTTTTCGCTTGTATTTCCAAAATCGTTACACATTGATTTCTTTAGCGGTTGATTTACTCACAGGGATTTTTTATGTCTTAGGGAGTATTGCTTTGCTCACGAAAATCCCTGATTATTACAGTAATTACTTGTATTTAGCAGGCGCCATCTTCTTGACCACTCGCCCCATCTTACGTATCGTGCGAAATGTCTTTATTTACGATGAAAAGAAACAACGAAGAGAACAAGCGAAAAAAGAGAAGCATGAGATTTGATTCAACATCTCATGCTTCTCTTTATGTTGTTGTAGTGATTTGATACAACCGCGCAGTTGTTCCACTTTCTTCCTTGACCATAGTTAAAAATGACCAATCATATCGTTCATAAAAAGAGGTGTGGTCTGTCATCAAATAAATTTTTTTGAACCCTAATCGATGCATCTCTTCTCTGGTTTGTTCTAATATCCATTTTGCTAATCCCTGATTCCGATGCTCCGGTTCAACATATAAAGCACAAAGATTAGGTGCTAAATCTGGGCGGTCATGGAAGTCATTTTCGATGACACCTGCTCCTCCCACGATTGCACCTTTTGCATCGAGAATGACATACCATTGAGGAATACTTTCCTTCTCGATGATTCCAGTACGTATACTTTCCGCATAAACCTCAGCAGGAATGCCCCACTTTGAGGAAAACCAACTTGCGGTTTCTTCCAGTAATTCTGGGTGTTCATTTAATTTGATCCATTGATACATATTCAATTTTGCAACCTCCAGTCATTCTATACGCAGTGTCAAATTAGACCACGAAGTACTTTTATCTGTTGCTTGGATTTTTGCTTCTTTTTCTAACCTAAGCTAGAATAGAAATCAAAGGAGTGAGCGAGATGATTGCACACAAAAGAGACGAGCTCCATGTTGTTTAGTGGTATAAAATAATGACATGGAGGAAACAATTATGACAAACATTTACGACGATCAACAATTTTTTGACCAATACAAAGAAATGCCTCGTAGCCAAAAAGGCTTACAAGGTGCTGGAGAATGGCCCACGCTTGCAACTATCTTCCCCAATCTCCATGGACAAACAGTCCTTGATCTTGGATGTGGCTATGGTTGGCACTGTCGTTACGCTGCTTCGCAAGGGGCAAAAAAAATCATTGGTGTTGACTTGTCTGAGAAGATGCTAGAAGAAGCTAGCGCTCGAACAAATGATGACACGATCAGTTACATGCAAGACGATATTTCAACGATCCGGTTTGCGAAAGACTCATTTGATTTCGTGTTCAGTTCTTTAGCGATCCATTATGTAGAAAATTGGGAACAACTCGTCCAGCATGTCCATCACTTCCTAAAACCGAATGGGCAATTTCTTTTTTCAGTTGAACATCCTGTTTTTACAGCAGATGGTCGGCAAGATTGGATTTATACAGATGATGGTCAGATCATGTACTTTCCAGTTGATCATTATTTTGACGAAGGGGAGCGTGACACAAACTTCCTAGGATCTTCTGTAAAAAAATATCATCGAACGATTACAACTTATCTTGAGACATTATTGTCTAATGGCTTTCAAATCAACCATGTGCTTGAACCAATGCCACCGTCACATATGTTAGATATGCCTGGTATGAAAGACGAATTAAGACGTCCGATGATGTTGATTATTTCTGTGACAAAGAGGTAGAGGCGAATCATCGATCCAAACATTCTGAGTCCATCTGCACAAATTTTATTAAGCGTCTGGAAATAGGTTGCCCCTATTTCCAGACCTTTTTCATCGACTAGAAAATGATTGATGCCCCTTCAAGCTTTCAATCACTTTCTATCACTGAGTTTTTGATTTCTTCTTGTTTCTTTTTAGCGAATTTAGCTAGTACCAATTCATAAGAAATCAAAATCATTTTCTCGATTTCCTCGTCTGACAATTCATCTTTGCCTAACATGATCGAATTCCAATGTTTCTTATTGGCATAGTAACCCGGTATAATGATCTCAGGGTACATCGTTCGTAATTCCTCGTTTTTTTCTGGAAAATGTTTTAACGTGATCAATGCTTTTTCATTCGCTTCTGGACTCATCATCCCAAACTGTTTACCATCCAAATCAAAATAAAGCGTTTCCCAATCTTCGCGAAAATATACCCTAGCTCCTGGAAGTGTGTTTCCATATGCTTGGAATCGTTCGATCCTTTTTTGAATGTCTATTGTATTCATGCGCTATCCTCCTATTCAAATAGAATGCTTACAAAAACTATACGTTGCTTTCTGAAAAATAGCAATGATAACAGTAGTAACAAAAAAAAACGGAAAGCAATCACTTGCTCTCCGTTTTTTATTTCTTATGCGTTCAATGCGTCTTTTTTCATTTCTTGGATCGTTGCTACTTTAACGAATGGTAGATAGATCAGAATTGAAATCAGTAAGTTGACCGCAGATAACACTGCGCCTGAAAGACTGTTTGTTGCTAAAAATCCGCCGATCACTGGTGGTGTTACCCATGGTGGCATTACTGTAGCTGCTGGTACAAGTCCTGTTGATGTCGCAAAGTACGCAACAGTTACTAAAACCATTGGTGTTAAAATAAATGGAATAAACATCACTGGATTCAAAACGATTGGTAGACCAAACATGGTTGGTTCGTTGATATTGAATACTCCTGGTGCAATCGATAAGTTCGTTACGACCATATAAGGTTTGTTTCTACGTCCTACTAAATAGATCGCAATCAGTAATCCTAGTGTCGCACCTGTACCACCTAAATTGACAAAGCTGTCAAAGAAAGGTTTGTTGACGATAAATGGTGCACTTTGGCCGTTAGCAATCGCTTCGACGTTTGCTTGGATCGCTGGCGCATTGATGGTTTGCATCAATGGATCGACCATGTTTGCTCCATGTAGTCCGAAGAACCAAAGGAACGGTGTAATAAACGCAAGCAACAATGCAGATGGGTAAGAGTTAGCAAGACCCATAAATGGTTCTTGAACCACCGTGTAGAATGCTCCAACAATATCAGCAACACCGAATGCCGCAAAGATTGCAGCAACTAGTGCGAACAATGAAATCGTGATCATTGCTGGCAATAATGAAGCAAATGCTTTTGCTACTGCTGGTGGTACTCCGTCTGGCATTTTGATGATCAATTTTTCATTTCCACTTAAACGAACAAAAATCTCTGTTGAAATAATTCCGACAATAATTGCAATAAATAATCCGTTTGAACTCATGCCTAAAGCGCCGCCTAGTGCGAAGAATGAACCTAATGAGATCACTCCGGCAGATACGCCATCTTTACGGTAACCGTTTGCTAAATGATAAGCTAATAAGAACGCAATCAAAACAGAAAGAATCGCAAACGTTCCGTTCCAAGCAGCCGCACCGAACCCTTTCCAAGCTTCACCACCAAAAATCGAATTCATCAATTCTTGGAATCCAGGGATCGGCAAGTTATTGATCATTACAGCTAAAGCGCCTAAGATCATCAATGGCATACTGACCATAAAAGCGTCACGAATGGCCACTAAATGGCGTTGCGCACCGATTTTTGATGCGACTGGTATAAAGTGTTTCTCCATAAATGCTACAAAGCTATCCATATCTTTTCCTCTTTTCTCCTTTGAAAACTTTTATTTAAGCATCTATACGACGGTATAGATCAATGATTTCTTTTGCTAAATCTGTAAACGCGATGGATGTCATCAAATGATCTTGACTATGAACGGTCAACAAAGTAACTTCCATGTGTTCCCCTTGTGCTTCTTGTGTTAATAACCCTGTTTGCGAATGATGTGCTTGGACTAATGATTCTTCTGCATCTTTGATTTTTGCATCTGCTAATTCAAAGTCACCTTTTTTCGCAGCCGCAATCGCTTCCATTGCATCGCTTTTTGCGTTGCCGCCGAACATGATCAAGCCCATGATCGCTTCTAAATTTTTTTGATCTTCCATTTTCTTCCCTCTTTTTCCTGTTTTTTATTTATTGATCAATGATTCTGCTTGTTCCAATACTTTTGCACCGTTCATCATGCCATAGTCTTGCATGTTGATGACATCTAATGGAATTCCTTTTGGTGCTAGTTTTTCAGCAAATTGACTTTGCATGAAACGTACTTGTGGACCTAATAATAAAACGTCTACATTTTTTGATTCTAGTTGGCTATCAGCTTCTGATGCTGAAACTGCAAAGATGTCCGCTTCTACGCCTTTTTCTTCTGCTGCTTTTTGCATTTTTGTCACTAATAAACTTGTACTCATTCCTGCAGAGCAGACAAGCATGATTGTTCTTTTTTCCATTTTGAACACTTCCTTTTCTTCTTCTTACACTTTTATATAATGCAAGTATCGTGCCAACTTTGAAATCGCTTTACCAAGTTGGTATAAAAGGGTTTTCACGTTGGTTTTTATCAAGCACACTCTAATTTTTGCATTGCACACTATTTTTAGTGTGCAAAAGGAGAGAATGGAGTATAAAAAACCACCAAGTAAGGATGGCTACTCCTTACTTGGTGGTTTTCAGTGATTGTCTGATATAAAAAATCAACAAGTAGTTACTTCGTTGATTTATTTTTTGATTCAATCGCATCGATTCTTTTCATAAATTTCAATTCTTGTAATACTTCTATAGAAGTAACACGTTTCTTAGCCAAGACTTCTAATTTTTGTCGTTTGTAAGCCCATGCGCTTTTATCGATTCCTGTCACCTCTTCAACCTCCAAACTTTTTCCTACTGAACTAATCCAACGTTTTTCTCATGCTTCCTTGTACTTTCGTTTATCTCTTCATTCAGCAGAGCCATCGAACTGCGCCATGCTTCAATATTCCTTGTTCGAAAATCTTCGAATTCATGTAGCCTCTGTTTTAACTCGTTCTTCAAACAATGGATGCTTTCTTTTTCAATAGACAGTGCTTCTTTTGCTTGAGTGATTTGAATCGTATCTGTTAACTTTTCAGTCTGTTTGGTCGGGGAAGACTTTTCTAACACATTTATCTTAGTCATTTTTTCTTTTAATATAGAAGAAACGGTCGCATTAGCTTTGATCAAATTGATCAATTCTGTTGTTTTCGTTTCATTCTCAAGAGTTAGCTTTTGGATAGTGTGGGTCATTTCTTCATGTTCTACTTTGATTTTTTCCAAAAAAAGGTCAACTTCCAATTTATTATATCCTCCGACTAAGTTCGTGGTGAAAGTAGGGGCAGTCGAAAGGTTGTTCAAACTATTCAATGCCATCGCTGACCGTTTTTTTAACTGTATTTATCCAGTTTTGCCATTTCCCCTCAGACAAATTATTGATGGCACGTTGATATTCTGAAATGATTTGCAAGCGAACGTTATTCGCTTCACTTTCCAACTGCATGATTTCTTTGGTCCTTTTTTCTTTTTCGCTTTCCAGCTTCGTCATCTGTTCTTCATAATAAGAGTTCGCTTCACTGACTTTTCCATTTGCTTCAGCTAATAAATTATAGGCTTCGGCTTTGATGCTATTCCCTTCAACCTTTGCTTCTTTGAGAATATTTTCTTGTTCAGTCCTTGCTTCACCTACCATACGTCTGGCTTCTAATTCAGCATTTTCTTCAATCTTCAACGCTGCATCTTGCGCAATGATCAAGGCATTTTCAAAACTTCTTTTTTTGGCATGCACGTCTCTTTCATCTTTACTTGCTTCATTCAATTTAGCATTTAATTCTTTGATCTCAGCCAAGTAATCACTTTTTTCTTTTTCAAACACTTTTACTAAACTCTCTTTTTGATTTTCAGCAAGTGTCAGTCTTTTCTCTAATTCTGTGTTGGTCTCTTTCATCGCATCATAATCATTTGCTGCGTGTGTCAAAAAATCATCTACATCTTGCTTTTTGTACCCCGCGAGAGAAACCGTAGGGAAAGTGATCTTCCTTAATTGCTCTGCATTAAAGTTCATAGGTTCCTCCTTTTCATAGTCGCATGATTTCAAGCGGATCGATTAAAAATTGTTGTTCCATACTGGCATCTGTCGATAATTCAAAATGCAAATGTGGTCCTGTAGAATTTCCCGTCGATCCAACAAAACCGATTACTTCCCCTTTTTGAACAACTTGCCCTGGCTCAACAACATTGACACTTTGATGCGCATACAATGTAAATAGTCCGTTCTCATGACGTATCGAAATGACATTCCCCCACGAAGCGTGATATTCGGATTTTATAACTGTCCCTGCTTCACTGGCAAAGATCGGCGCTCCGGCATTTGCAGCTAAATCGATCCCTCGATGGAACTCCGCTCCCCTCATACCGTAGTGACTCGTAATCGTAAAGTGTTCCAACGGGTTGATAAATCCGTTTTCTCCCATCATTAGTTCATCGATTTCAATATCAAACTTTTCCAAGTCATAGACATCGATCAACGCATCTAATTTTTGGTAATAGGATGTGTCTGTGGCATATCTGCCCGTTAGAAACCTTGTAGCATCTTGATAGGAAGAAGTATTCGAACGCCAAACACCTGAGTAGAAATCAGCATCGTGCGTTAATCCCTCTCGTAATAATTTTGCGTAATCTAAAAAGCTCTCTTCATAGGATTCATAAGATTTGAAACGTGCACTGATCGTGTATAAGTTTCCCGTCCCATCATCTTCTTGTGTTAAAAATTCCACCGAATCTTCCTCGGTGTAAGCTTTTATTCCAAAGAGATTATAATGAGGAGATGAACTTAATTGACTACTTCCACTACCCGATTCTAAAATGGCTTGAGCGATCATCACGGATGCATATAGATCGTTGCTTAAAGCAACTTTTCTAGCCCCCGGCGCAATTTCTTGAATAAAAGCTTCCGTGGTCATATTGGCAGAAAAACCTCTAAAAAAGATGTTACTCTGTTCGGTTCGGGCAGTCGGTCCTTTGGTTTCCGTTACACTTTCTCCCGTTTCAGTTGGCACCGCCTCAATAGGTACCGCTTCTAAAGATGATTCAGATGTAGACCTCCATGCTTCCCCCTCGGGTTCCGTTTGAATCGGAACTGACCCAACATCATTTATGCCAGAGCCCTCACTAACATTGGTTTCTGATCCTGTCGGTGGAGGCGTTGTTGGCGTCTCAGATGTTATTGTTGGTGGTCTTGATATTGGCGGCTTGGGCGTTTCCGGTGCAGATTGTTGCGGGTAGATCTCTGGTGCCGGTTGATGTGGCACCTCTGGGACAGGTGAAGGAGAAATCACTTCAAGATCTTCTTCTTTAGATACCTCTCCCTCCTCTTCCGCTTCAAGTAAATCACCATCTGAGTTCGTGGTCGTTTCTGACAAGACCATCTCATCGATTGACGGACTAGGGGTCTCTTCTATTTCAAGCGTATTCGTGATGATTTGATCAGCAGAAGCAATACTATGACTAAAACTACTTGCTACCGTGCCAAGGACCATCAATGCCCCTGCAATCTTTCTTTTGTAAACATTACGCTTTGTGATACTCGTACTCCTAATAATTATTTTCTTGCCATTTTTATATAAGATTTTTTCCTTTTCCATAAAAATTACCCCTTTTACTAAATCATTGATTTTCAGCGATCCTATTTATCTCCTACATACAAGTAGCTAATAGCTTAATTATCCTTACCCTAAACTGTAATAGCTCTGCGGTGACAGAGAGTTTCATATATGACACTCTTCTACGATTTAAGAATTTTTTGTACAAATTTTCACAGAAAGCAGAATGATGCATTAATTCTTAAAATTTTCTTAACTTGAAAACTGGTCGATTCATTCATAAGCAAATAACTTTATCACTACATCAAAAAAATTTACACTTAAGATAATTAAATATTATTTTTTAATAACATAAACAAAATGTTAAATGTTATCTAAAAATAAATTTAAAAACAAATTTACCTTATCATTATAATATTTATATATAAAATAATTAGAGGGATATTTATCCTCCGAATAAAAACATAACTTATTTTAAAAATTAAATAACATTTTTAATTAAAAAGATAAAAGAAAGGGTGAATCCGGTGATCAACAATGTAAACACGCCTCTTGCTTTGGGGGAATTATTGAATGATATTAGAAAAGAAAAAAAGATTTCCACAAAAACGATTTTTGCTACAGGCATCACAAGACCTACTTATTATCGCTTTGTTCGCGGAGAAGGCGAAATCAGTCTGACCAATTTTCTAAAAATCATTGACATTCTTGGAATCGAATTAACGGAATTTGAAGAAGTCATCCCTTTGATCAAACAAGGTTCTAAAATTTTAGAAAACCAGTTGGCTGAAGCCCTCGCTACGTTTGATTATCTTGAGATCGCAAAAATAAAAACGCAAGCGTTAGACCAATTTGTTAAAACAGATGGTTTAGGTTATCAATATGTATATTGGCGCGCTGGTCTAATCCACAGCAAGTTCATTGGCGATTGTCAAGAATACGAAACATTGATCCAACAAGTAAAAACTTATTTAAATGGGATTGATCTATGGACAAACATCGAACTTAAACTTTTTTCTTCAATTACGGAAACGCTTAATTTTGAAGAATATGATTATTTTTTTAAACGCTTTTTATACCGCAGAACGAATCATGAAGAAGTATTAGACCCCTTAGTCTTGGATCTATTGTATTTTGGGTATTACGAAACAGCCTTAGATTCTTGTCGTAAAAGCAATGTCACTATTGCAACGACATTTATTTTGAAGCGAACACCTCACCGTTTCAATTATCGCTTTCGGATTTGGCGATTATTCTTGTATGCCGCAAAACTAACACTTAACGGAGAATTTGAACGAGGACAAAAAAAATATACCCGATTACAAAAAATCATTGCCTATGTCTTTAGAGACGAACAAAAAGGTGTATTCGAAATCAAAACACTCCATACCTTATGGGAAAAAGTGGAGGTCATTGCACAAATGTCCGAGTAATTTCGATCAACTATTCAATCAGACTACGCTTTCTATAGCCATTGGTCTGATTGTTTTTTTCATCTACTTAGAAGCTAAATTTACTCACTTTTTTTCAGTAAATCCGATGTTTCATTGACACGAATATTTTATTTAGTACACTCATTTAGCAAAATCCAGTTAACTGTTTTATCATTATAAATTCACCTTATTTTAATGATAAAAGTATCATTTATGAAACTTTTGCTTTGGAAATCATTTTCATCCTCTACTCTTGAGCTATGTATGTAACCAAGCGTACATGTTCAATCACTCAGTAAATCTAACGTACGCATACATTTGGACATGTATTACTTGATAGTTGAGGAGGGAGAAAATGAAGAAGAAATCCATAATAAAGACATTATCTAAATTAGTATTTGCTACGACACTTTTATCAATCGGTCTACCTTCTATTGACCATTCATTGCGACTAACTCATGCACCAATCGCCTTAGCTGAAACAATTGATAACGCAATTGCTAATGAAACATCTAGGCGAAGCTTAACGATTTGGAAGTATGCGATCACTGACTTCAGCGAGTTAGAACCACGAGGAGATGGTACTATCACCAACCCAGATAGAGAGTTGATACCAGGAATCAATTTCAAAGTGGAACGGGTGAGAAAATTACCAAGTGGTAGCTCTTTAACTGATCCAAAACAACAACAATTGGGTACCGATTACGAAATCGACCCCACTTTCAACGCCCAGACGATTACAACTGACACAAGCGGAAAAGCAACGCTTGACTTAGGCATTGGTCGAGCCAATGATGGCATCTATTTAGTTACTGAATTACCAGATGAACGTACAGGCGCAAATTTAGCTGCAACCGATGGAAAAAAAATCGAAACAGCTGTTTATCCTTTCTTTGTGCATATTCCGCAAACCAGTCGTACCGATCTATCTTCATTGATCTATGATGTACAAGTTGAACCAAAGAATATTTTAGAAGATTTGTTGCATCCTGACAAAACAATTAATGATCAAAAAGGTGATTCTGTCCAAGCTGGGCAAACCTTTCGATGGGAGCTAACTACCAATATCCCTGCTGGTCTCTGGCAAATCGCCAGTCAAACTGGGACGATCGACATTTTAGATGCTGCCGGACAGGCGGTGGATACTGTTGAAATGGTCGCTGGCCAACCCATTGTTTATCGAGATTCTAGCGGACTATTACAACCAAATTTCTCAATGGTAGACGAACTAAATAGTGATTTAACCTATATTCCAGATAGCGCAAAAATGCAAGTGAGACAAGCTGGTGGTGAATGGACAGACTTGGCGCCTGCCGATTATACGGTCTCATTTGATGCTGAGACAAATAGACTGACAACTACTTTGACAGAAGCTGGTCTCATCAAAGCTGGATCAGTCGCAAATGGCTATACCGATATCCGTACGATGCTTACTACGCATGTTCCAGAATATTGGAACAATATTGTTGAAAATACCTTTACCGTCAATCATCAACTTCCAGGCCAACGACCAAAAAGTACGACACCACCAGAAACGACGAACCCGAAATACTATACTGGTGGCTTTGATATCGAGAAAATTTCAGAAAATAGCGGGACTGGTTTAGCTGGCGCTGAATTCAAAATTGCCATCTCGGAAAGTAATGCGAACAATAAAATTTTCATTGCTAGTAATGGAAATAGCTATGCAGAAGATGCCAATTTACCATCAGGGGTCACTTTCTTAACTTCGACTTCTGATGCAAATGGCCACGCTACTTTTGATGGATTAGCTTTAGATTGGACAGATGCCAATAATAATAACTATGTCGAAAACAGCGAAGTCGCACGCGATTATTGGGTAGTGGAAACCCAAGCGCCTACAGGCTATGAATTATTGAAGGCCGCCCAAAGAGTAACTGTCGATTTAACGACCGCAGATGATGCATCGATTGAGCTGAGAGTCACTAACAAACCGCAAACAAGCTTGCCTTTTACTGGCGGTATAGGAAGAAATCTGATCATCGCGATTGCACTTGCAGCCATCATTGTTGGTACAACAGTTGTCGTTATCCAGAAAAAGCGAAAACAGACGTAAGTCCAGAGTGAAAGGAGACTGCAATGAATACTAGATTTTCTAGACTCAAAGTAAAACCTCCTATTCTAATAGTGATTGGTTTAGCGATTATCCTTGGTATAATCGCTAAAGTCGTTATTGTAGGTGGTCCTCTTCGAGCCAAAGAAGAAGCAAATTTAGTCGAAGTCATTAATAGCGATCAGACATATTTGACCAAAGATACACAAATTTCTGACGACCCGGCAATGGTCACGATCAGAAGTAGCGAAAATCGTTTACTCGTTCTTCCATCTAGTACGGATTATACAATCACTACCTTAAATGAGGAACAGGAGCAAACCATCCCGATCTATACCACCGAAGATTTTGTTCAAGAAGAGGAGCTGGCTCGTCTAGGCATTGGTCTAGAAACGACAGAAACAACTACCACCTCAACTACCGAGACCATGGCCGATTCCCTTGTTACTATGGTTGAACCGGCAGAAGTAAGTGATGTGATTGGTGTGACATCCGACGAGACCTCGGAACAAGCGACTATTTACTTACGTTTAGTCAAAGATCAGCCAGTCACTCTCGTTTTTCGAGAACCAATGAAAGATATGAGTATCGTATTAACGGATGTCTATTCTCAACAATATCAAACGCTATTTCAATGGTTAAGTTCATCTGATGTAACAGTAGAAGAAACTGCTGAATCCATCACTGATGAAACGACACTTTCTTCTGAAGAAGCAAACTACGAGGAGCAAACAGAACAAACTGAAAGACAAGAGGAAGCCAGCGACACCACACTTCCTCCATTTGAGGAAGCCATCGCTGAAGACAATGTCTTAGTGGTTGAAACGAAAGAAACCGATTTAACAATGGAAGAACTTCTCGAAGAAGAGTTTCCTGCGGAAGATTCCATCATTACCCCTAAATTATTGACCGAAGAACTCCACACAATGGAAGAACTAGCAAGTAGTCCCATCACAATTAAAGATGCAAAGTTAACGATGGCAACTGGAACAGATAGTTTTGATTCCCATGATGCACCTGGATATGATAGTTCTCCGGATAATAATATCGTTCGTTCCAACGATCAAATTTTATACCGGCTTGGTTTTTCTATCCAAACATTGGCGACTGATCATTATACGAATATCCGCTATCGTGTCGTTAGCACATTGCCTAACGCGACTACCTTGATCAATGATGCGCCGTTTATTAATGGAGAAATTGCCAATGGGACTTATGCAGACAGCGGCGTTGGTGATGGTTCGAAACTCTCTGAAGGAATCATGGAATCAACGATTGGCGCATCTGGACAAGTATTTGTTCCTATCGTTATCAATGTGTTTGGGGCAAAGCAAGGTACAGTCATACAACCAACTTTCAAATTACAGATTATTGATGCAGTGAATGTCGATACAGGCGAAACCGAAACCTTTAATCAAACGTATACAAAAGAACATCTTTCCGAATTGAATGTGCCTGAAACAACGGTTTCTTCCAAACCGTCAATCACTGCTCAACTTGTTCGTGGCGAACAAACAACCTATCAAATCTATGATCCTAATGCAACAAATACAGATTTGGTTTACAACATTGGTTTAGTCATCAATTTGGAGCGTTTACCAGAAAGAATTACCGGAGATCTACGTGGCTCCGCCTACCCAGAAGGCCCGATTTCCTTTGATCTTGTCCAAGAAGTCACTAGTGTTTCAGGCGACACGGTTACACCAGTTAGTAAGGATGAATATGATGCTGCACAAACACGTTTTTATTCGGTTACCCATACGGATCGGTCAGAAGCAAATTGGCAAGCAACTACCGCCGGAAGTCCATATACGGCGACCTTTGATCCAACACGCCTCATCTATCCAATCCAAATCCCCAATGGAGATACGGAAGCCCTTTACTTTTCTGAACCTTCTGGCGATCGAACGGCAATTGGGGTATACAATTCAGGAAATGTGTCAATCGAATTAGGATCTTACAAAGAAACTTGGGAAATCTCAAATTATACTGGCTCAAAAAATCCTTACACATATACTACATCAGGGACTACTTTTTCAAACGATACATTTATCAGTACAGAATTTATTTTCAATTGGGATGACGCGAAATTACATGCATTAGGAGAGGCGAATGCTTGGGAGTATTATACTTTACACTTAAGTATCCCTACTATTAGCTATGATGGACAAGTGTCAGAAAATAATACCACATTGAATTTCAGTAACTACGCTCCACCTTCAGGACCTATGACAGGTGGTCCGAATATCGTTGATTTGGGGGAACCTGACCCCGATACAGGGAGAAGAACGGTAGCAACAAATCAAGATATGGGTTATAGCATTTGGAGTTATAATATTGGACAACCAGTACTGATGAGAGGACAAGAAACCTACTTAGGAGGATGGTTCATTAGTGAATACCATCCTCCTAACTCCACTACCGAACAGATCTTCCAATGGAATACGAATGGTTTTGAATATGATGATACTAGGCAACCTTATACTCAACGATATGAACCAGATTACTCTAATCGTCATTATTTGTCTTATGGTGTTCGCAATAATGGAAATGCTATGCCGAACCTTACCCATTCAAATTTAGATGCTGTAGCTGCTCAATACACTTGGTACGAAACGTCACAGGAAGCACAGGCTGCTGGAACAATCAGTGCCGCACGCTTTAGCTACTATATAAATGAAGGATTATTTTCTACTTGGAATGGGATTCCAGTGAGAGTTATTGGTCAGCCAGGTCCTTTCGATGAAGAAAACAATCCCTATGTTCATTTATCTATATTTGGAATAAAAAATAGTGCAGGAACCGTGGTCAAACAAAGTGTACCAGACAATATTACATTTATACCAGCGACTTGGGAAGCGGATGGTAGCGATATTCTATCACCATATAATACCTCACTAAATGCTTATGCTCCTTTTGTAGGAACTAATGCATTTATATTGAACTTTGGTATTGATACAAATACAGAAGTAAGCAAGTCTCTGTATCAAACAGAAGAGAAGATCGATATTAAAGTCAGAGGATTACTTACTGGTGCCGAAGAAACTTCGTATGATAGCGCCTTGAATACCACCTTACCAAGAGGGATCCATTATCTGTTCGGCTCGTCTAAAGATGCCCACAACAATCCGTTACCTGATCCCGTGATCACCACAAACGAAGATGGCACAACAACGTTACGTTGGGTCTTTCCCAATTCTTCTCTGGCTACCGGTACCGAGGTTAATTTCCAAGCAATGAGTGATATCTCAGAATTGACATTTAACAATATGGGATTAACGTCCCCCCTTGTTATCCAAACAGTTGGAGAAATGTGGACATCTGATACACCAGATATTTTTGATATCCGTACTGAAGAAACTCGTTCTTCGCAAGATCAATTTATTACTGAATTATCCCAAAAACTAGTAATTACTAAAACAGTGGATAAGACAGTAATCGAAACAGGAAATCAAGAAATGAATCCTTTGACCGAAGCGGATGCTAATACTTCATTCACTTATTCGATCACTTCTGCTAACAGTGCCTTACAGCCAGCTCAAGATTTTCGTCTGATGGATATCTTACCGTATAACGGTGATTCTCGTGGCTCTTCTTTCCATGGCACGCTAAAAGTTCTTTCAGTAGATGTCGACACAGAAGGATATACGATGTATTACACCACCGAACCAATAGAAGATGAGACGAACCCAAATGAGATCGATCTTGCTACATGGACGGAATACACACCCGGTTCGACACCTGACGAAGAAATCAAATATGCCACAGGTTTTATGATCACCAAACCAACTGTTCCGATTGGTGAATCGGTCACTCTCTCCATCACCGTCCAACCAGTTGACCAATTACCGGGTGACCAATATCGAAATACCGCCCATATGAATGCACAAATCGACTTACCGGTCCATTCACAAGAAACGATTACCCGAGTATATGGCAGAGAGTTGAGCGGATTCGTATGGTTAGACGAAGATCGCGATGGTCTAGCCGATGATGGCGAGGAAAGGCTAGCAAATATCCCTGTCAAACTCTATCGAACAAGCCTGACTCACCCAAGCGAAGTAGCCGATCAGTTGGTCGAGCATAACTTGAAAGGAACATCATTTGTTGACAGCAACGGAAATTCCACACTAAAAACAGATGCAAATGGTCATTACAGTTTTAATTATCTACCAGAAGGAACCTATGTAGTAGAATTCCAAATCGGCGATCAAATCGAACGAAAAGAAGTTGCAGTAACGATACCAATGGTTGGTGAAGATCCTTCCATCAACTCAAAAGCAAATCAAACCACCTTCCGAACCAATGAGTATATCGCTGAACCTTTAGCCAATTTACCGGGAATGATCACGTCAGATGATTCTATCTATCATATTCCTTATTTGAATCTAGGGCTTGTCAGTACACTTGGAGAGATTTATTTGTATAAGTTAGAAGCAGGCACCGCTTTAGATGATGATCAGGATGATCAACCAGATATCAATGACGAAAATCAGTTGATTGGAGGAAATAAACTGGCTGGCACTGAGTTTGTCCTTCAAGACAAAGAAACAGGTGTGCTCATCGAAACGAAGACAACTGATGCGAATGGGCGTATTCATTTTGAAGAAGTTCCCTTCGGTACGTATGAATTGGTTGAAACAACAGCACCTGATGGTTATGAATTATTGAAACAAAAAATCGAGGTCACATTGGATGAAAACAACACGATCGTTCACCTCTTTGCCGAAGATGAACGGATCACTGAATTACCCTTTGCCGGGAACAGTTCGATCATGCAACGTGTCCTCATCGCAGCTGCTAGTTTATCCCTGATTGGTTTAATCGGATTAGGTACAAAATACCAATTGGAGGAAATGAAGCGAAAAAAAATAGGAGGAAATAACGATGAATCCAAGAAAAGATGATTACTCCATTTTATGTATTCGCCTCCTGTTGGTTCTACTATTCCTCTTTGGTGGTTCAAACGGAAGTGGGTCTACTTCTGTGGTCTATGCAGAAGAAGCCTTCCAAATAACCATTGTAAAATATAAGCTTTCAGAGCAGGATCTTGATAATCACCTACTTCCTTCTGAACCAACTGGCTCCTTAGAAACGGGGTTAACTAACGAACAGGGAAAGGCATTGACCCCCTTCCCTGGGATTCGTTATCAAATCAAGAAGGTCACACCGAGTAATGATGCCAGTGATCCTTTTACGGAAATCCCAAGTTTTGAACCGATCGAAATCGTCACGGGTTCAAACGGGCAAGCGACTATTCCATTGACTGAAGGACTCTATGAAGTCACCGAACTTGCAAACGATGCTTTGTCTTCCCCAGCTGAGCCAGTCGTTGTCCAATTACCAGCAATCACTGCCGATGGCACTCGTTTAGATCAGTTGTTTATTTATCCAAAATCAAGCGTGGTCGTCTCTCCTACAGAAGGAGCTACTCCTAGATCGACCACACCGAAACAAGGGCAAGCGACTACAAAAAGGATTCCACAAACAAGTGGGAATCTCGGTTCACTTTTTCCGGTTTATTTTACACTGGCATTGATCATCTTACTAGGGATCGTCACAATCGTGAATTTTAAACCAAAAGGGAAAAAAAAGCCTTAAACAGTCTAGAACCAATTGTTTCTAACCTAAGAAGTAAGAAGAAATTCACAAGAATCGAGTGTTGATTTTTGTGGATTTCCGCTTATTTCAGAATTTTTTACAACTCTCGTTTTTACATTTCCGAAAGCAGAAAAGATCAATGACTTTGCTTTTTTCGCAAATCTAAAAACAAAATAAAGAAATGAAAATGAGGTGAACAACCTTGATCGAAAAAGAAAAGAAATCTGTTCTTTTGTTCTTTGCTATTCTATTGATCATTTTAGGAACGCTCACTTTGATCTATCCGATTTTTGCTAACTATCTCGCAAATCGTGAACGTAGTACTGCTTCCATCAATTATCATCAAGCATTAGAACAGCTAACGAAAGATGAATTAGGGCATAAATTAGAGCAAGCAAAGCGTTACAATGAATTGATTTATAAAGAACAACAAGGAGACTTGGTTGACTTCGATGAAATTGAGTACCAAACATTGACCAATACCGCTGGGGTAATGGGTACACTAGACATTCCCGCTTTGGCAATCGAAACCATGCCTTTTTATCACGGCACTGATTTTTTGACACTTAATCGTGGCTTAGGACATTATGAAGCGAGTTCGATTCCAGTAGGTGGCGAAAACACACGGTCGATCATCACTGGTCATAGCGGTATCCAGAACCAAGTTTTATTTACTGATATCATCCATCTTCAAATTGGCGATCTATTCTTTCTCACGATTCTAGGCGAGCGCCTCGCTTATCAAATCGAATCCTTTGAAGAAGTCTTGCCGACTGAAGTCAATAAAGCCAAAATCATCCCTGGAAAGGATATGGTCACCTTACTGACTTGTACGCCACCAGGAATCAATACGTATCGATTATTAGTAAATGGTGTCCGGATCCCTTATAACGAAGCCGTTAATCGACAAGTTGAAAAACGAAATTTTTGGAGTTACCAAACCATTGTATTAGGCTCTTTCAGTGTTTGTTTCACTCTCGCTCTCCTACTTATTGTTCGTTTTCGTTATCTAGTCAAACGCTTCCGCTCGGAAGACCCCTTTGTCAAAGAAAAAGCCAGAAAAAAATTGCTTCGCCTTTATTTTTTGACCAAAGGACTCTTTATTACTTTAGTTTTTTCAATGGTTGCTTTACTAAGTGTCGGAATCTATGGCTATACACAAATTCAGAAACAACAAGAAATGGCGATCATTGATATAGGACAAAATACTGAACTTTCAACATTCAACTTGCCAAAAATATCGAAAGCTAATTACTCTGAAATCGACATTGCGAGTGTCAATCTCAGTAACTTTTCCAAAGCGAAGATCAATTACCAACAAAGCATCAATGACTGGAGCATCGGAAAAATAATGATCCCAGAAGTGGCGATTGACTTACCGATACTTGCCGGCATGAATAATGACAACTTGATGAATGGCGTAGCCACTTACACGCAAAGTCAACAACTCGGTAAAGGAAATTATGTTCTCTTATCACATAATGTATTTGAACAAAATGTCTTGCTTCATCAAATCGCTCAACTTCGTCTCAATGCAAAGATCTATGCGACGGATTTCAACGAGCTATTTGTCTATGAAGTGAGTTACAACGATGTCGTCGTTGATACAGAGATCGAGTTACTCGAAATCAAAAAAGAAGCTCCACAAACTATGATCACTTTAGTGCGTTGTGAAGGTGACATCGGCACACGTTTTCGCCGAGTCGTTCAAGGAAATTTAAGTAGTGTGAAAAGTCTAAGCACATTATCTGCTACTGAATTAGCACAATTAGGCTTAGAAAAAAAACGTACAGACATAGATGGCACGATTCTCGCGGACTCTCCCGTCCATCCCATTAATTCTTGGTCAATGTCCGTGGCATCTAAGATCGTCGCCGAACCATTACAGACCTTGATCCCGATCGTTTTTTTCTTATTGGTTCCGATACTGTTGTTCCATATTGTATAAATGCTTTGCTCCACTGGATAAACCATCTTCAAAAGAACCACTTATAAAGGAGGCATGACTGATGCTTGTCAACAGTATCTTATCCCTTGTTGTGTTGGCTATTTTATTTTTCTTGGGAATCCAAATGATAAAACAAGTGAGATTGATTTTGCTAAAAAAGAAAGCCGGCGATCAACCGCTTCTATATAAAAAAATCAGTATTTATGAACTGAAATTATTGAAAAAACAATTTTTTTATCTTTTGATCATCAACAGTTTGCTAACTATTGCATTGGCCTTTTGCGTCTACATGCTATTTGAACTAGAAAATGCACGAATAAATGACCATCAGACCCTTCTCGAGTTGGTTGAACAGGTCCAAGAACTAAAAAATCGTTTGGAATAACCAAAAGGACCAATCAAGTAAAAAAAGGGGGCTGTTTTCTTGTATATCTGGGCGAATGGTCAACTTAAAAAAAAGAAAAAGAAAGGGCCATATATCTTAATATGTCTGCTTTTGTGTATCGTTTTTACTTATTCACTTCATCGCTATCACTTTCATCAAGTTACTGGAACATCGATGGAGGATACTTTAGTCAACGGCAACATAGTGATCGTGGACAAGTTTTCGTCACTTACACGTTATAGCATCATCGCTATTCAGCGATCCTCTACGGATGAAATCGTTAAAAGAATCATCGGAATCCCAGGAGATTCCATAAAAGTACATGAGAATGAACTGACCTTGCATTTGGGAAACGAGCCACATTCTCCTACAGAGATTTTTCGACTGAGTCCAGAAGCAGTCGCGCAAATGAAACATTTGACCTATCTTCCTGAAAATACCTATTTTGTTTTAGGCGATAATCCGGATATTTCCGAAGATAGCCGGACATTCGGTCTTGTCAGTCATTCTCGAATACTAGGAAAAGTTATTTTTAAATAAAAGGAAGTGTTGAAAAGCTATGGGTAAAAAAAAGAAGGATGGCTGGTTTTTCTCAAAAAGTTTATTAGATGAAATCTATCAACTACCATTAGCGGAAGAGATTGATTTGGAAACTGAGGAAGAACTACATGAACCATTCACAAAAAAAATAAGTGAGCTAACACTAGAAACAGCGATAGTGTCAGAAAACAAACCAGGAACCGATAGCCACTCGTCCCCCGAATCTTTAATACAAACCGGAGAGGATGGACGTATGTTGTATGTTAAGGCTCCTTCTGTTGCGTCGGAAACGAACTTGGAACAAATAGAAAAGGAACAAAAAAAGCAAGACGATCAAACCTTCACTTTAGAAGAACAAGAAGGTAAGCTATTGTACCAAGTAAAAAAGAAGTGAAGAAAAACAAGCTGCACCGTCTGCCCCTACATCACCTCTCAAACACAAGATACGCTTGCAGAATCAAGAAGAGGTCGAAACAGAGGTGTTTAGCCTCGAGAAATAAGGCGCCATCCACGAAAATGGTTTTTCAATTTGTTGTGGATGGCGCCTTATTTTCGAAGAAGTTACTCCTGTTTCCACCGTTTATTCGGTTTTAGAATATGCATGAGGGCTAATACCCCAGACACGCTTGCTTTTGTTGTATCCACTTCCATGTGATTTTCTCACACGTTAATTTTCTGCCAAAATTGTTTCGATCGTTGCTAGTTCTTCTGGTGCAAAGACGAGATTATCTTTCATTTTGACACTTTCCTGCAACTGACTCAAACGGCTAGCACCGACTAAGACACTTGTCACTGATGGTTGTCGCACATTCCACGCCAATGCCATCTGAGCCAAGGTTTGTCCTCTCGCTTCCGCCACTTCCTGTAACTGTGTGATTTTACGTAGTGTCGGTGCAATCTGTTCTTCTGAAAGAAAAGGGATTTCTTTTCGATGCGCACGTGAATCTTCAGGAATACCATGTAAGTAGCGATTCGTTAACAAGCCTTGTGCCAATGGACTAAACGTGATTGCACCTAGTCCATTTTCAGCAAGGACAGGGGCTAAGTCCGTCTCAAGCAATTCTCTTGAAAACAGATTGTAACGCATTTGATGGATCACGAAGGGTGCATCTTTTTTGCGTAAAATTTCCGCCATTCGCTGTGTGTCCGCTCCATTGTAGTTAGAGATACCGATATAAAGGGCCTTTCCTTGTCGAACTAATTGCATCAGTGCTTCTGCGGTTTCTTCCAAAGGCGTTTCAGGATCTGGACGATGATGATAGAAAATATCCACATAGTCCAAACCCATACGTTGCAAACTCTGGTCACAACTGGCAATGATCGACTTACGAGAACCCCAATCGCCATAAGGGCCATCCCACATATAATAGCCTGCTTTACTAGAGATAATCAGTTCATCTCGATAGGATTTGAAATCCTCTTTAAAAAGTCGCCCAAAGTTTGTTTCAGCTGCTCCAGCAGGTCCACCATAATTATTGGCTAGATCAAAATGGGTGATGCCTAAATCAAAAGCCCCTCTTAAAATTTCCCGCTGATTGCTGATGGGGTCATATTCTCCAAAATTTTGCCATAACCCCAAGGACAGTAAGGGCAGCTTTAAGCCAGATCGACCGCTTTTACGATACTCCATGTTTTCATAACGCGTTTTATCAGCTACATACATTTCATTCACTCCTTATTTTATGATTATCACAGAAGTCTTCTACTCCGAAAAAATAAGGAGTTACTTCTGGAATGCCGTTTTTCAGTTTTCAAGGATAACAGATGACTACTAACCCAGCTTTTTGATCCCTCTCTATTTCAAGTACGCATGTATCCTCGTCTACTCTCAGGTGATACATCAGCTCTTCCGGAAAACGCTATCATAATTGTGTTAACTTATTTATTTCTTAGATTTTTTTCTCCAATTGTGCGTCATTCTTTGCAAAAATGCTAATTGATGGCGGGTCTGTTTTATTTTTTTATAACGCTTTGGTTGCTTCCGATAAAATTGCTGATGGTAATTTTCTGCCGGCCAAAAAGTTGTCGCTGGCAAAATAGCTGTAACTATCGGTTTTCTGTAGCGACCTGATGCGCTTAATGCTTGTTTCGACGCTTCAGCAGTTTTTTGTTGCTCTTCATTTTGAACAAAAATGATTGGACGATATTGTTCTCCGCGGTCTTGGAATTGTCCAAATTCATCCGTTGGGTCCGTTACTTGCCAGTAAATCTCGACTAGCTCTTGATAACTGATCACTCGCTTATCAAATATGATCTCCACTGCTTCCACATGACCGGTATAGCCGCCACTGACTTGGTCATAATTAGGGGAATCAAACTGCCCGCCTGTGTACCCAGACATCACAGAAACAATCCCTGCTTTTTGCTCAAAAGGCTCTACCATACACCAAAAACAACCACCAGCAAACACCGCCCGTTCTTGAACTTTCGGATCTGTCAGTTCGTGTTTAGAAAAATCATACCGCGCTTCCCCTAACGGATCACCGACCATACGCAAATAGAAATCCATGACATCTGGAGTTAGATTTTGTCGTAAAGCCAATGGTCGCAAAGAAACTTCCAACTTTTCAAGTACCTCTTTTAGAGAAACAGAAGTTGCTAACTCTTCTTTCGCTGCCATTAGTTGTTGTCGCTCCCAGTCTCGCGTGTTTGGGTTTAAAATCAAATTGTAGAGAGTGGTGATTTCTTCCTCTTTCTTCATCGGGTCTCCCCCTCCCAAAGTGTCCACTGTCGATCCAAGGAAACAGGAAAAAGCTGAGAGTGCTTTTCCCCTATTTTCTTTGAATCATTTAACATCTCTTAATAATACACTTCATCTAGAAAAAGCGCATGTGCGGGAACTGTCTCGCCTGCTTGCTGTCTGACTTTTGTTTCAAAAATCGTATCGATCAAAGATAAATCAGCTTTACCTGAACCAATATCTAAAATCGTTCCCATTAAGATCCGTACCATTTTATACAAAAAACCATCCCCTACAAATGTAAAATGAAGCATATTGCCTTCTTGTTGGATCGATAATTCTTCAATTGTACGTACTGTTGATTTTTTTGTTTTTTTCAATGCTGAAAATCCAATAAAATCATGTTTTCCTTCTAGTTTCCGACAAGCTTCTTCCATTTTCGCCAAATCAAGTGCCTTCGGATAATCAAAACTATGGTTTCTTTCAAACACTGTTGGAATTGGAGCATTCCAAACGTAGTAACTATATTTTTTCCCTTTTGCATTATATCTAGCATGAAAACGTTCAGGTACTTCTTCCACTTTTTTTACCACAATATCTCTTGGCAAATAACGATTAAGAAAATCCAGCATCTCCATTCGACTCATTGTACTAGCTGTTTTGAAATTAGCTACTTGACCTCTGGCGTGTGTGCCAGCGTCTGTTCGACCAGAACCGATAATCTCAATCGTTTCACCGGTCATTTGCGAAATGATCGCTTCGATCTTTCCTTGGATCGTTTTTTCATCATTACCAAGTCGTTGCCAACCAGAATATCTTTTTCCATCATATTCGATCGTTAATTTTATATTTCTCATGTATTCTCCCTCTATTGGATCAAATGATCCATTGTTTTCATTTAGTGTCAGTATAGCAGATAACACCATCTTCTTCTCAAAAAAAAACGCAATCCAGAGATTTCTCTGTTTTGCGTTCTTTTCTTTTATAATTTTGATCAACCTAAGAATTTGAAGACTTCTTCCCGGTCGTAAAGTTTCAAGACTTTTTCAAATACCAATTGCGTAAATAAAGCAGCCGCTACTGGTACGACGAACCAACAAATCAACACCATCACGATATTTAGTCCAGCATCTAATGAAGCAAGAGGGCCAACTAAACCTACGATCCCAAAGCCCGCAGAAGCTGGTGTTCCTGATACAGAGAAAAGTGCGACAGGTATCGCTGTGATAACCGCACTTACTAAACATGGAAGCAAGATGATCGGTTTACGGAATAAGTTCGGCATCATCATCTTCATCGCACCTAACGCAATCGCGATCGTGACACCTGATTTATTGACACGCCAAGAATTGACGATCAACACAAAGGTTGTGGCTGCAACACCCATAGCAGCAGCTCCTGCAGAAACTCCATCCAATTGGATCGCTAAACCAATCGCAACTGTTGAAATCGGTGAAATGATCAAAAAGGCAAATGAACAACCGATCAAAATAGACATCAAAAGAGGTTGCAATGTCGTAAAGTTATTGATACCTTCACCGATTGCAGTGGTGATCGCTGTCACATAAGGGAATAAATAAAACCCAATAAGACCTGCTCCCACACCGACAACGATTGGTGTCAATACGATTGCGACCGAGCCAAAAGCGTTACCGATCAATAGGATCAGACCAACAGCAATTGCTGCGGTGATCATGGTATTGATAATATCTCCTGTACCCGATCCTACATATACCCCTGCTTCACCAAGATCTGGCATAAAGCGGACAACACCAGAGCCGATAAATGAAGCACCAGCTACTACCATCATTTGCATCGGATTAAACCCAAATTGTAACCCGATCAAACCACCAATGATCAACGGTGTCGCTAATTGGAAGATCACAGCTAGTTGTGCAATCGTCACAGCAACAGGATATTCACTGAAATACTTTAAAATAGCTCCTAAAACAGCATTTGGAATCAGTCCTACGATGATCCCTGTTGCCGTTCCAGCTAATACTTTGTTCAAAAAAATTCTTGGCGTTAATTTATTCGTCGTATCCATTTATTTGTTCCTCCTATTTCGCCTGTAAAATCTGTTCTTTTGCATGCACGAGCGCTGTCAAAAAGTCACAGTAAGGCGTAGCGATCCCGTATTTCTTTCCTTTACGTGAAATCGCACCGTTGATATAGTCGATTTCTGTCAAACGGTTGTTTTTGATCAAATCTTGATGCATTGATGGGAAATGCATACCGATCGTTTCAGGATCAAAGCAAGTTTCACAGTGTGCGACTGCTTCTTCCACATCTAAATCAATATTTTCTGCTTTTGCTACTTGACCAAATTCATTTACGATAGCAACAACCATATCATGAGCAGTAGAAGTACGACCAAGTCCTGCCATATTCACGTCTAAAATCGTACATAAGCCGTTCATCGTGCCATTGACACAAGCTTTACGATAGATCGAGTAATGGATATTACTTGAATACTTCGCATTCAATCCAGATTCAGCTAATGTTTCCGCCAATTCTTTTGCAGCTTCTTCTTGTCCGTCTCCTAAGTTTTGTAGTTCTACTGAACCACTACCGAATAATTTCACACGTCCAGGCCCTTCTAAGCCTGCTGTCCACATCGTATTACCAATAAAAATATTTTTCATTGGTACAAATTTTTCAATAATATCTTCATGGCCGATTCCATTCAATAAACAAAGGACTTTTGTCTCATCTTTGATCATTGGACGAATATCTTCCAACATTTTTTCTAGTTGCATTGCTTTCGTGAATAAGACGATCAAATCAACTTTTTCTACGTCATTGATTTCTGATTGAAGAACGACTGGGATATCGACAACGATGTCCTCACCGTTAAAGTTAGCTTTCAATCCGTTTTCTTTGATCGCTTCTACATGGTCTTTCCAACCATCGATCAATGTCACGTCATTTCCACCTTTTTGCAACATGAGTCCAAACCGACTCCCCATTGCACCTGCACCAGCAATTGCTATCTTCATTTCTTTGTTCTCCCCCTTTAATTTGGTTATACGACGAATAAGCAAATAATTTCTCTCACGATCATTCAATCATTCACAATGTCCGCTAGTTATGACTGATCATTCGCTTGAAAAACTATTTTACTTGACTCATTTTCCCATTTCCTTTGATTTATTTCAAATAGCCTGATTGATTGCTCACAAACGTAAGCGTTATCTATCCATTTTAAGCCCTAGTAGATGGGTTGTCGTACGACACTAAGGAGTATTATACACTAAAAACTGCCCGTTTTTTTAATATAACCGCGATTATTTTTCTTAAATTTAAAATCATAAGCGTTATATAACTACTCACATAAACTTGTGAACTAACACACGATCGTATTCTAAAAATAGTATATCTTGTATTTTGCGGACATACATTTCGCTAAAAAAATACCTATTCCTCTTATTCGACACAAAAAAGCAGCTGCCAGAAACGTTCTTTGGCTTGCTGCTTGTCATTAAATCATCTTATCTATTTTTATCTTCAATCAGGATGCCGCATCAATCGATTGATATGCACACCTAGATAGGTGACTTCCTCATTCGTGATTTCCTGTTGGATCATTTTCTGGATATACTGCCTTACTTTGTCTGCATTTTCCATCGCCAATGGATACAAGATACACATTTGTTGATATAGCCCATCATCTTGACCATCCAACATCTTATTCGCAAACAACCGTTCAACGAAAAAACGAACATGAGTAATAAAGCGACTATAATGGATCGAGTCTGGAGCAATGTCGATTCGAATCGAATATTTTACTAAGTTGACAATCCCACCAATCAGCTTTGCTTGCTTCATACTATCGGTTCCCTGACTTTCTTGAGACAATGAATTAATGACATGAAAGGCGATATTTGCCGCTTCTTCAATGGGTAACTCGACATCGGATTTTTCATTGAAGATCATCAAGGCTTCCTCCGCTGCTTGATATTCCTCCGGATAGTAATTCTTGATCTCCCAGTATAAACGATTGGTGATGATGATTCCTTTGGTCATACGTTCAACTGAAAAATGTAAATGATCAGGTAATGTTAAATAAATACTAGAGTTTAACCGTTTCCCTAGTCGTTTCTCCATACTGGAGACCATTGCTTTCGTTAATTCAAAATAGGTCAAAGGAACCTCTTTGATCAAATCCAATAATTGCATGGCTTTGCCTTCATCATAGGGCAGATAGATTTCATCAATCGAATCATCCGAGATGATCTCACCGGGCTTTTTGCCAAAACCGATCCCTTTTCCTAAAGCAATCATTTTTTGCTGATTGCTGTCGATCAATACCACACTGGAGTTAAGCACCTTTAGTATTTTCCTCACGATATCCTCCTTCGCTCAAGGTTACTCCTTGAGCGCATCGAACAGTTCCTTCACTGGATGGATCGACCGTTCGTTCTAATAACTTCTTTATACCAGTAAAATGAATCTTTACGCAAGCGATCATAACTTCCATTTCCTTCATCATCCGCATCTACATAAATGAATCCGTAACGTTTTGACATTTGAGAAGTTCCGGCACTGACTAAATCAATAGGTCCCCAACTTGTATACCCAATCAAATCAACCCCTTCATCGATGGCTGCTTTCATCGCTTTGAAATGTGCAGTAAAATAGGCGATTCGATAGGGATCATGGATTTCATCGTCAATCACTTCATCAAAAGCTCCCATGCCATTTTCAACGATCATCAAGGGTACTTGATACCGGTCATATAATTCTAGTAAAGAAATTTTCAAGCCTAAAGGATCAATTTGCCAGCCCCAATCTGTCGCTTCTAAATAAGGATTTTTAACACCCAAAACGGTATTCCCCGGTGTCCGCTCTGCCTTTGGATCTGCGGATTCACACATAGACATATAATAACTAAACGATAGGAAGTCTGCCGTATGTTCTTTCAATAATTCTTTATCACCAGGTAACATGTCGATCGTGATATGACGGTTGGCTAAGTCTTTCAACACGAGTGGCGGATACGTACCTTTGACTTGAACATCCGCATAAAAATGATTGTTCATATTCTTTTTCAATGTTCGTTCCACATCTTCTGGTCGACTCGTCAACGGATAGGTCATCAATTTGGTCAACATACAACCAACTTGGCTACCAGGGATTTTTTCATGGCAATGTTTCGTTGCTAAAGCCCCTGCCACAAATTGATGATGTAACGCTTGATAGATAGCCGCTTCGATTTTGTCTGGTTCGATCGTATCAGTCAAAATTCCGGCAGTCGTAAATGGGTGTCTAAAAATACTATCCACTTCATTGAACGTCAACCAGTAATGAACGTACTCCCCAAATTCATCAAAACAAGTATCTGCGAATCGAACAAAGTCATCCACCACACTTCGTTGAATCCAACCGTTGCCTTTCATCGCTAATGCTAATGGCATCTCATAATGAGACAAGGTCACAATCGGTTCGATTCCTAAGCGCTTCATTTCTTTAAAAACTTCTTTGTAAAATGAGACACCTTCAGGATTCGCTGTCTTTTCATCCCCATTTGGAAAGAGTCGGGACCAAGCAATCGACAAACGTAATGTAGTAAACCCCATTTCCGCAAATAAAGCTAAATCCTCTTTGTAACGATGATAGAAATCGACCCCTCGTCGTTTAGGGAACCACTTGTCTGTAGGGTCGGCTATTGCTTCTTCTACTTTTTCGATTGTCACCCCTACATGGGCTGCGTAATCTTTGTTGTCTACATTAGGTTTATAAGTTGCAACATCTGCCACAGATAGGCCTTTTCCACCAATATCCCATGCCCCTTCTACTTGATTTGCTGCAATTGCACCTCCCCATAGAAATCCTTCGGGAAAACCTGTTTGTGTCGTATCCATTTTTCTATTCCTCACTTTCATTTCTTCATTTTACTAAAGCAGAAATCATCAATAACTCAGTTTCGGGTGTCACTGATTGATTTTCTACTTGATGATCGATGTGATACTCCTTCTGATTGGTCACGACCACCACAACGACTGGATCAAATCCTGCTTGTTTGATTTTTTCAATATCAAACGCAAGCAAACGCTCGCCTGGTTGTACCATCTGACCTTCTTTAACAAAAGCCTGGAAGCCTTCACCTTGTAACTTGACTGTATCGATTCCTACATGAATCAGTAATTCTACTCCGCTCACCGTTCGTAAACCGATGGCATGACCTGTCTCAAATAGCATGGTCACTTGTGCTTCTTCAGGAGAAAAAACAATACCTTCTTCTGGAATGACTCCGACACCTTCGCCAACCATCCCACTAGAAAAGACATCATCTGGGACTGTTTCAAGAGGAATCACTTGACCTTTGACTGGGCTCACGATACCCCAAGTTCCTACCCTACGACTCTCGTTTTCTTCTTGTGAAGTTGCTTCTTCTTGATCTTTAAAAAATACCAAGCCACCTACAAACGACACGACAAAAGAAAGAGCTGTACAGACGAATGCCCAGACAAGGTTCATCGGTTGTTCTACACTGGCAAACATAGTGATACTCGCAATCCCTGGCCCAACCAATGCGAAGGCTTCTAAAGCCATGATCCCGGCAAATATCCCGCCGATGAAACTAGAAACCATCACGATACTCAATACTCGTTTGTGTAAGATCGTGACCCCATATAATGCGGGTTCAGTGATACCAAATAAAGCTGAGATTCCTGCAGAAATCGCTGTTTGTCGCAATTTCATATTTTTTGTTTTTAGACTGACGGCAAAACATGCACCAGATTCAGCGATATTATGTGCCAAAGAAGCCGGTAAATAGAGCATCTCTTTTCCTAACTCTCCCATTGAAGAAACAGCATAAGGAATCATCGCTTTGTGCATACCAGTAACGACCATCAATGGTAAAACTGCAGCAAGTAAGCCTGTCGCTAACCAGCCTAATCGTTGATATAACTCGACGATCAAATATGAGAATGCGCCACCAACGTTATAGCCTAACGGTCCTAAAATCAGCAGTGCAACTGGGACAGTCACTAATAAAGCAACCATCGGAACAAAGAAAATACGAATCGGCTTCGGAGAAATTTTCGTGACATATTTTTCGACGATACTGTAAAACAATACCGTTAAGATTGCTGGGAAGACTTGAGAAGCATACGCAATATTTTCAATTGAGAACCCTAGAAAGGAGGTTCCGTCTGCTAGAAGGGTTGCCATCTCTGGTAAAAGCAAAGCACTCACTGCTGAAACAGCTACGATTTCATTGACTTTTAGCTTTCTTGCCGTCGTCATCGCAACTAAAATCGGTAAGAAGTAAAGCGGCGCTCCTCCGATCAAATTCAATAGCAGGTAAGTAGATGAGTTTGCATCCATCACACCCAATAAAGATAAGAGCAGTAAAAGTGATTTTAAGACACCGCCACCTGCAATCGCAGGGACCAACGGTTGAAAGACTGAAATGATAAAATCAAGTAAAATTGTTCCAATAGGTTTCTTTTCTTTGTTTATGTTCTGATCTGCCGAAATTTCTCCGATCAGTTTGGCTAATTCGTCATAAACTTCCACTACTTCATTCCCAATGATTACTTGGAATTGAGCATTGCTCCGAACACCAATGACCCCATCTAAGCGTTCTAACTCTTCACGATTTGTTTGTTTGACATCTTTCAACGTAAAACGAAGTCTAGTTGAACAATGTTCCAAATGAATGATATTTTCTTTTCCGCCAACGAATTGTAAAATATGCTTTGCTAAAGTTTGATAATCCATTTTTTCCACTCCTTCTTTCGTTTTTCTTTTTCGCTGCGCAGACAAAAAAGAAAAAAGCAGGCAAGACCATAAGAAATAACAACAAAGGATTCTTTGTGTGTCTTTCTTTAGGTCCTGCCTGCTTTACCAGTCACATGCCTGTTTTATTTACATTTACTATAACAAGTATTTTTTAAAATTGCAACCCCTTTCTTTTTATTCATTTAGCCACGGTTAAAAATCTCATAATCGATTTCATCGACTGATTTTGCCACTAGGATCGCTGAATACACATCAGAATTGACATTCAAAATCGTGCGCAACATCCCTACTAACCATTCGACACCACCAAAAATGGCAATACTTTCAATAGGTAACCCCATTTGCGGCACGATGATGGCTAAAGAAACTAGCCCCGCACCAGGAACTACCGCATTGGCTAAAGAAATAAAAGTGGCTAAAATCGCAAGATAGACCATGGTCGTCCATTGAAACTCTACTTGGTACATCTGAGCGATCGTGATCACCGTCAGTGCCATGTGCATTGCTGAGCCATTACTGTTCAATGACATCCCTAATGGTAAGACTAAGTGACTGATTCGCTTACTCAACCCCAATTTATGTTGTGCTTCTTCTAATTCGATTGGTAAAGTGATGGCTGAAGAAGTCGTTGCAAGTGCCATGATCGACATATTCTTCATATTCATGATCAATTTTAACGGATGTAATCGACCGTATATACTGACAACAACTAACCATCCCAGTAAGAACAATACTGTAGCTAAGCTATACACCAGTAGATATTTCACCATTGGCAGAATGACTTGTGCGCCTAATCGGCTGATGCTGCTACTCACCAAGGCAAATATCCCAATAGGGGCAAGGCGCATCACATATTTGATGACTTGGATAATCACTTCGTTAAAATCAACGATTAGTTGAAACAACTTCGATTGCGGCTGTTTTTGTCCATAGTGATTCAAGGCTAAGCCGAAAAAAATCGCGAAAACAATGATTTGGATAATCGAACCTTGCGCAAGAGATTCAAAAATATTTTTAGGCACAAACTGGAGAAATGTTTCTTGGATCGACAGTTCTTGCGCCTCGATCGTAGGACTTAAACGCTCTATATGTTCCATGCCAGATCCAGGCGTAAACAAAACAGCCAATAACACACCCCATAAAGCTGCCAATAAGGAGGAAACCCCAAAGATGAGCAAGGTGCGTGTCCCAATACTTGCTAATTCCTTCAAATCAATACTACCTAAAGCTTGAATGATCTGACCAAGGATCAATAATGGAATCGCCATCTGCATCAGTCGTAAAAATACTTCGCCAATCGGTTTTAACACAGGCGCACTCATTGGCCAGAACATCCCAACCAGAATACCTAAAGCTAATGCAAAGCTAATTTGAATGATCATGGCATTTTTTTTCATCACTCATTACCTCGTTTGTTGAATCACTGTTCCCGCACCTTCAGTCAAATGATTCAATTTTCCAATGGAAGTAATGACTGCTTGACGCTTTGGATCACTTGCCACAAAACGGACCGCTGCCTCTACTTTTGGCAACATACTTCCAGCTGCAAAATGGCCGGCAGTCACGTATTCTTTTGCTTCTTCGGGAGTCATTGTCCCTAAGGCTTGTTCTTCTGGTTTTCCATAGTTGATATAGATATGCTCGACACCAGTTAAAACGATCAAACGATCGGCACCCACAGCGTCTGCCAATACGGCTGCTGAGAAATCTTTATCATTGACCGCTTCCACGCCTTGATAAAGCCCAGATGATTCGATTACTGGGATACCACCACCACCTGCACAAATCGTGACAACATTAGCTGCCACTAATGCTTGGAGTGCTTCTTTTTCCACAATTTCTTTTGGTTGAGGAGATGCAACGACTTTACGGTAGCCACGTCCTGCATCTTCCACGTATGTTCCCCCATTATTTTGTACCGATTTTTTTGCCTCCTCTTCTGTATAAAATGGTCCAATCGGTTTCGTTGGCTTCTGAAACGATGGATCATTCGGATCAACTAGCACTTGCGTCACGATGGAGACGACCGGTTGATTGAGCCCATGTTGCATAAACGCATTGGTTAACGCTTGTTGTAACCAATAGCCAATACTTCCTTGCGTCATTGCCACACATGTATCTAAGCTCATTGGAGGATTTTTTTCGCTTATTCCTGCTTGTTGCTGCAATAATAAATTGCCAACCTGCGGACCATTGCCATGACAAAGAATGACTTGTTCTCCTTGTTCAACAAAAGCTGCAATAGCTTCAGCCGCCTGTTCGACTACGGCTTTTTGTCCTTTATCGGTTGGATCAGTTTCTAAAATAGCATTCCCACCTAAAGCAATCACATTTAATCCCATGTCTTTCCTACACCTCTTTCTATTACTTCAGCGTTTGTGTACGATCCTCTTTTGCCAATAGGGCAAAAAGAATCAATCCGATGAACAACAAGACACAAGAGAGGTAAAAACCAACTTGCATCGAACCTGAAGTATCTGCTAAATAACCAGTAACGTAAGGAGCTAAAATCGATCCTGACATCCCGATAAAATTATACGCACTTAACGTCGTTCCTAAGGCTGCTCTTGGTGCATGTTTCGTGACAAACGTCACCATGATCGGATCAAGTGCTAATTTCCCAGTCAATCCATAAAGAATCAGCACTGTGATCAATAAGGTACGATTGGTAACAAAAGCGATAGCAAAAACTGAAACGATTGCTAACGGAACCAAAACAAAGACTAGTTTCTTCGTCGCTCCTGTCTTATCATTGATCCGTGCAAAGAGTAAGGCGCCTGGTATCGATGCCCAAGGGACTAAAGAAGAAATAAAGCCAACACTCGCTCCAGTAAATCCACGTTCTGCAATCAAAAACTGCGGCAACCAAGTAAGAATCACAAAATTAGCATAAATGCTGGTAAAACATAAAATAAAGGCTGCTACTAAGTTACGATTTGTAAAAATCTGTTTCAAAGAAATTTTTTCTTTGGGGCCTTCTTCCACTTCTGCTTCTTCACCCGGACGGATCACTTTTTCTTTCAACAATACATAAAACAAAATGCCGACAATCAATGTAGGGATCGCCATAAGATAAAAAGGTTTGCTCCAATCATCCCCGTTTTCTAAGACCAATTTACTTGATAGAAGATAACCGCCTGATGTTCCAAAAGCCATACCACTATTAATGATGGCATTTCCAATCGTCCGTTTACTCTTTGGAATCGCTTCTGTCGACAAGGCAAACTGTGGACCGTAGTAAGCACCTTGCCCGATCCCAGCGATTGCACGAATCACTAAGAATAAAATAAACGTCGTGGCTAATCCGGTGAAGTATGTCGCTACTGCCAAAAGTAAAAATCCTACCGTGATGACTAACTTTCGTCCGATTTTGTCTCCGACGATCCCAAAAGGAATCTGAGCGATGGCATATGTCAGAAAGAAGATACTATTTGCTAAGCCTAATTGCGTATTGCTTAAACCGAATTCTTCCCCAACAACCCCCATGATCGGGTTGAAAATCGTTCGTGTGGCATACATCAAGATCCAACCAATAAAAAAGATTGCTACTACTTTGATCCAGTAAGTATCACTGACTCTTACTGCTTGTTTTTGTTTACTCGCTTCCATGTTTCACCCTCACTTTCTTCTCCTTCGATTGCTTGTAGCGCCAACCAAATACCAAAAGCTAGATCCATTCCCGAAGAATGACCGATTCTCATGATTTTCTCTAACTGTTCTTCTATTTTCTCCTCTTGATTTTGTGCTAAGTCTGAAAATAATTGATGCACTAGTGAATTGGCGTACCCCTTTGTCGCACAAGTTAGATACGCTTGGCTGATTGCAGTCGTTGCCGTTTGGGCTTCTCCCAGAGCAACCGCTAGCGCGATTCCTCTGGGATCTGAAACAGTCCCTAAAACAAGCTGATAGCCCATCAATAGGTCATCACCACTAGGCGTCAATCCTTTGCCTCTGCCTAAAAGATAACCAACGACTTCTTGCCATTCAGTTGTCGTCCACTCTCTGTTTGGCTGTGCCATTCGAGCAAACAGTGTCGATGCACGTTTATCTACCGGTAACCCGATTTTTGTCTGCCAGTTTTTTTCAGCCAAAAATGGTTTCAATAAAAGTAGTGGTTTTTTCGATAGCCCTAACTTGAAGACGTTGAGCGGAACCAGCCGACACGGTTTTAATGTCACTTGTCTGACACTTGAAGTACTGTAGATCGTCAATTGATCTTCATTTATTTTTACACGATTTCCTGTTTGAAGAGCCGAAGCAAGTGTGTTAAATCGATCTTCAGGAAGATTGATACCAAAACTAGATAGATACTCATGAAAACAGGCGATATTGATCAATTGTTGATTGATTTCAACATTAAAGGAATGCTCAAATACGCTGTGGATCACACCTATTTTTCCAAATTGCAAAAGTGGAGATAAATACTCGCTCATTTGAATTTCTTGATTACTCAACGTTGATCCCTAGCTCCTTAGCATAGGCCTCTAAGGCTTGTTCAAAGCAAGCGAGTGGTGCCCGAACTGTACCTGCGCCAATTTGTCCCACTCCAGCATTTTTGTGCGCGATCCCAGTATTTATAACAGGGGTGATTCCTGTTTCCACCACTTTGCGAATATCGATTCCTAAGCAAGTTCCTTGAAAATCCCAAGTTGGTATAGAAAACGTTGGATTGTGCCCTTCGCAGATCTTCGCCATTTCATTTGAGGTTGCTAACGCATCTTCAAAACCACCTGCACCAACAAAACGGGTCACACCTGGTGCTGCCACCATGGCCATTCCACCTACACCGACAGTTTCTGTGATAGCACTATCGCCAATATCGGGATTACCATCTTCTTCATTGAATCCTGTAAAATACAAGCCTTTTGGTGTGTTTACAGGCGCTAGATGCCATGTATCGCCTGTTTCTGCGATTAGAACACCAAAATCAACACCATTACGTGTCATCGTTGTCACGATCGTTCCTTTAGTCCCTTGGCGCGCACCATCGACGATTGCTTTTCCCGTAGCCATCATGATGTTCAAGAAAAATTGATCCGTATCTGCTAAGAACTTGATTACATCATATTTTTGTTCTTCAGGAATCTCCGTTTGAATGATCAATGGAGCGATTTCTTTCAGAAAATTCAAAGAAGCAGCAATATTTCTTTGATGGAATTCATCACCCATCGTAATCGACCGGGCGATCAAAACATTTAGATTCAATCCTTCCTCGGTGAATGCTAATGCTTGATGGATTGTTGGTCCTAGTACTTCTTTGATCCAATCTAAGCGATCAACGACTTCTTGGGAATACGCACCAAAACGTAATACCTTACCGATACCTTCATTCAAGATACAGAAAGCTTGATTGCCTTCTTTCCGGTTTTCAACAATGAAGACCGGCATATCACCAGAAGTGATCCCTCCCATTGGTCCTACTGCTTGTACATGATGACAAGGAATGAATCGCACTTCATTTGCTTCAAAAAGTGCTAATGCTTCTTCTTCGTTTTCTGCCCAACGTTCGAATAACGCTGCACCTAGACACGCGCCTCGCATCGGTCCAGTCATCGCCTCCCAAGTAATTGGCGGGCCTGCATGCAACAGTGTTTTTTGCTTTGGATCATTTAATTCAGGAATCACCGTTTTTGCAGGGACCACATCGACCAGAAATGGCTGTGCGTTCTTGATTTTTTCTGTCACTTTCTGATTTTCTTCGTCAATTTGCTCCTGATGCTCCTCTAACTCATCTAAAATTTTGATCATTTTCTTGTTACCGCTCGCGCGAGGCCGCCAATCCAACTGGACTGTTTGTCCACCATAGGTGACAATCGATTCGGTGAAGCTTTTCAAACCGACATTCACTACACGCGGTTTCGTTGTCAATAACTCCATGACTTGCTCACTCGGTTGTGGTACAGCAACTGTTTTTCCATCATATGCTAAGACTTCTTTATCTGCTTCAGACAATCTGATGCCTTTTAACAACAATGCCAATTGAACCGCTTTAGCATTACTCTCTGCGACAAAAACACCTGCTTCTTTCAAGCGTTCCACTGATTTTTGGTAGTCTTGTGGATCATTCTTCGTCCCACACACTGTCGCAACGAAATAAAGTTCTCGTCCTGCTTTTTCTGCTTCTGACTGCGCAGATTGAATCGTTGGTAACAATGCGCCAACCATGTCTTCATGTGCACCATACCCTAAAACAACATCAAATAAGATGACACCAGTTGCTTCTTCCTTGGCGTACTCTTCTATTTTGTGGATCCGGACTTCCGGATCGATCATTGGATGTGGTTTACCTTGTGTGTAACGATCATCTCCTAAATCAATCACTTCATACCCTTGAGATTTCAAGATATACCCATCTTCTTTGACCAAACCACCTAAATCTAATGCTTCTGAAATCAGCATGCCTGCTTCAGCTGCGAGCGTCCCCCCAGAATATAGCCCTTTGACGACTTTTTCTTTAGCAAGCGTCAAAACATCCGGTTGTTCTAGTGCTTCAAAGTAATTTTTTTTCACTGTTGCTTCGTTTGCTAAATCCACAGCGATACGGGCAGTTTCCTCTAACGTGTGTGCCAGATAGACTTTCCCTTCGTGATTCGTTGGTTTTTCTCCTAAAAATATAGCAACGACTGGTTTTGAAATACTCTGCAATAATTGCACTACTTCGTCACGTACCTCTTTTGCAGGTGGCTTAGAAATCACACAGATCACATCTGTTGGTTCATGGTTTTCAAGTGCCACGATTGCATCTTTGACCGTTATTGCTCCCACCTTGTCACTCAGGTCACGACCACCGGTACCAATGGCATGAACCACACCTCCACCTAGACGATCGATGATTGTCGTCACTTCTTGGATACCCGTACCCGATGCACCGACTACGCCAATATTTCCAGGTGCGACAACATTCGTAAAAGCAATGGGGATACTCGATAAAATACCTGTCCCACAATCTGGTCCCATCATCAGTAACCCTTTTTCATGCGCTAATTTTTTCAGACGAACTTCATCTTCGATCGCAATATTATCCGTAAATGAAAAAACATGCAGATTATTCTTCAACGCACGTGCCATTTCTGCTGCACCATATTCTCCCGGAATACTAAACAAGGCGACATTGGCATCTGGCAATTGTTTCAATGCTTCTTTCCACGTAGTCACTGATTTGTTCGGTTGCGCTGTCTCTTTTGCTGATAGATCCGCTAAAAAATCATCAATCATTAACAGTACCTTTTCCATGATTGATTCATCCTCACTCTCTACCACGATCATCAAATCGTTCGCAGACGCAGTTTGTGCTTTTTCTGTTAAAAGTGACGTGTTATTCAAAATGTCTTTATTAGCATCCGTTCCCATCATGATCTGGCTCATGTTGACTTCCTCAAGCGAATTGATTTGATTAGTCAATAGCATCAAGTTGATGGAATCTTGATAATTATTTGGTAAAACAACCGTTTCTAACATAATGCCCCTCCTTATTCATTCTTACACTGTCATTGTAGAAGATTAAGAAAGTGTTTTCATCGGACGTATTTCTAAAAGAATGCTATACTTTTTATCCATAAAAGGAAAAAAGGAGAATATGATGAAATTAAGGGAGTTATTATTGCTAGGTGAACTAAAAAAAGGGAAGATTCTAACGAATGAGATCGGTTTAGATAATGAAGTCGAAACTGCAATGGTCTTAGAAGCCATTGATATCGAAAATTGGAGCAAACAAAATCAGCTGATCCTGACCTCGTTTTATGCATTGAACGACTTGTCAGAAAAAGAACTGGAAGATTTTTTCATCAAGATGTGTCAAATCGGGATCAGTGGTCTTGTGTTAAAAACCGATCGTTTTATCAAGGTGATCCCCGAATGGTTTATTGAGTTATGCTTCAAATATGAAATCCCATTAATCAAAATCAGTCAAGAGATCAGCTATGAAAAAATTCTATTAACGATTTATGAGCCGTTACTCAATGCACATGCCCATACTTTACGAACCTACTATGAAGCACGCCAAAGATTCAACCGTCTAGAAAAGCAGTTTTCTTCTTTGGAAACGATCATGCAAGAGTTTTATCAAATCATCGAACTTCCTTTTTCCTTAAAATTGCTTGATAAAGAAATCGAAATTTGCGAAGGGATGATTCCAACCGATGCCATCGTACTCTCACGTGAATCGCTACCACAAACAGATTTCATGAAAAACGATTATTCTTTACTGACACTTTATGCTCAAACAGACTCGAAAAAACGTTATGCATTAGAGATCGCGATTTTCAATAACTATTCTCTCAATTGCTTATTGCTTGTTTATCTAAACAACAAACAAATCAAAGAAACCGACCTAGTCATTATCGAAAATGCCATTGACGCCTTGCAAGAAAAATTCAATACAGAAAGCCTATTGAAAAAAGAACGCTATACCCGTTTAAATAATTTAGCTGATGCGATTTTACAAAATACACCACGAAATCCTGAAGAACTAGATAGCTTGCTACAAGAAGCACATATGCAGTCAAAAGATACTTACCAGACAATCGTCTTTTCAACTAAAGAGATGCAAACGCAATTAATGAAAAATCGCATCCTTACACTTTTACGGACACTGAAAAAAGAAACGATTTTCTTTGACCAACATCAATATTCAGCTGTTTTATTTAACTTTGATCAATCGGAAGGGCCTATCACTAAAGATCAGATCTCACGCGTGATGGCAGAAATACTCACAGAAAATGAACAAGTAACATTTGCCATCAGCCAAGCAAAACCACGACAAGAAATCAAGGAATTGCTGTTTGAATGTTTGGATATTTTGAATTTCAATACTTCATTTTACAACGGTCCTGTGGTGACATCCGAAGATATCGGCATATTCAAACATTTTATTCGAGAGAATCAAATAGCAACATTGCAAGAAGCAATCCCTCCAAAATTGGCGCAGTTGGCTCAAACAGACCATGACTTATTTGAAACTTTTTATTGTTTTTTACAACACAATCGCAACTACAAGCAAACAGCAGAAGCAATGTTTTTACATGCTAAAACGATTCGTTATCGTCTCCACAAAATTTCCGATTATTTATCAATTGATTTAACAAATCCGTTACAAATGGTCAATCATGAGATTGGCGCCTATATTATCAAAATGAGGAGACAGGCAAATGAAAGAAACCAAACAACTACTCGATGACATTACAGTAACCATTTATCCTGCTCAGAGTGATACACCGAAATATATCCTTTATTTGCATGGTGGCGGATTGATTTACGGATCCAAAGGTGACCTACCCAATACGCTAAAGGATCTCTTTTTAGCTCATGGCTACACTCTGCTAGCTCTTGATTACCTGTTGGCACCAAATACATCTGTAACAGAAAGCATTGCAAAACTAAATGAAAGCTTTGATGCCTTAAAAAAGACAATCATCCATGAACAACCCTTTGGTATTTGCGGACGTTCTGCCGGAAGTTATTTGATGTTCCACCTGACCAAATATTTGCGTATGGATAAAGAGATTGCGCCCAATTTTTTAATCAACTTTTATGGCTATACTGATTTTGAATTTCTGAAGAAACAAACCACTCCTACCACACACACATTAACAGAAGAAATACTTATAGGCATCGATCAACAAACACCCACGGCAGACGATCCACTGATGGCTCGCGCCTTACTTTATCACTATGGACGACAACAAGGAATCTTAGCCGCTTACTATCGCTTACCGAACTCACTGGATTGGTCGGATCATGCCATTGGTGAAAAAGAACTTGCAGCTTTTCCTCCTTGCTATAGTACCGCCAGCACCTCAGACCAAGAAGTACCGTTTGCTTCAAGTAAAAGGATAAGTAAACAGATCCCGAATAGTCGATTCAAACCAGTTTATGATTTAGAACATGACTTTTTGAAACAAACAAACGAGCCCCAAGTCCAAACAGTCTTAAAGGAATTATCAGATTGGTTATCCACCAAAGAGTCGCTTTGACATATGGCACGGAAATCTAGTAATAAAAAACAAAAAAGCCTATCTCTCGATAAATAGGAGGATAGGCTTTTACTTTTTACGATTCATTTTAAAACTTGAATCAATCAACTAGATATTAATTTTTATTGGTCATTCGCCATTCGCCACTCGCCACTCTAACTCGTCTAACAGCGGCGTATAATCCACTTTGGTAAAATCAGTCACATCGAATGTATAAAGCGTTCCAAGTTCAAAGTGTTCATACTTTCGATCATTTATAACAGCTCTAAATTCTTCTTTGGTGATATGATTGGTTCCTAACGATCGATCGTCCAACGTATCCCCATAATGATAATGGTCCATGATATAACTCAAATGACGTTCAGGATCACGATCTCTTTTATAACGTCGTTGCCATAGTACCTCAAAATCTGCGTGCAAGCGAATCGTGATCACTTCATAGCCATATTTTTTTGATAACGCTTCTAATGGTCCTTTTTGTTTGTCACTGAAAGGATACTCTGAAACAATCACTTTCTTCCCAGCTTCCATGTACAGTTCCAACGCCTGATAAAAGAATGGATACACCTTGTTTTTTTCTTGCTCTGCTCGTTCAGCTAAATTATCGAACCCAATTGATTCAGCGTAATACTCTTTGACTTCATCTAAGGTAAGACGATACATCGTTGGAAACCGTTCGAACAGTCGTTCCATCAAATAAGTTTTTCCTGTTCCCGGACTTCCTGCCAAAAGAAACAAATATTTTTTCATTTTAGCTCTTTCCTGCATAGATCTCACTTCCTGTATTCAAAAACAGGCCGATTTTATGTTTGATGATTGCCTTTACTGCTTCGTTGGCTGGGATCACGTTGTGGCGTAATGATCGGCTGACTTCTGTTTCACCAAAGCTTTCTTTTGCGGTTTTCGTCCAGTTGACAAGTAGCTCTGTCCCAACATTGAATTTACGGATTCCATGGTTGATCAACTCTGGATAATCTTCCTCTTTCACTCCAGTACCGCCGTGGATGACCAAGGGAACATCGACTACTGTGTCGATTTCTTTCAGGAGTGGTAGATTGACTTCTGTTTTTGATTTGAATTGCCCATGATTTGTTCCAATAGCAATTGCTAATGCGTCTACTCCAGTTGCTACTACGAAATCTACCGCATCCTCGGGTTTCGTATACACTTTATCATCTTCTGCCACATGGATTCCTTCTTCCGTCCCACCAATCGTTCCTAGCTCCCCTTCCACTGAGACACCACGAGCGTGGGCGTATTCAACGACTGCTTTTGTTTTCAAGATATTTTCTTTAAAAGGTAAATGGGAACCATCATACATTACTGAAGTATAACCGCTATCGATTGCTTGCTTGATATCAGAGAAATCACGCGCATGATCCAGATGAAGAACAGCATCCACCATTTCTTCTTCAGCGATCGTTTTCACTACATTGACTAAGACATTCATCCCAATATATTTCGCCGTATCCACACTTGTTTGGATAATGATCGGCGCACCCATTTCTTTGGCTGCTCGTAACATTTCTGGCAACATCTCTAAGTTATGCGTGTTGAATGCGCCCACGGTAAAATTCAAAGCTTCTGCTGTTTTTGTTACCTCTTTTAATGTCGTATACATTTTTTTATAGCCACCTTTATTCTTATTTATTCCCTGTAATCGTGAGTTGTTTAGCAATTTGTCGCATCTCGTCCATTTTCCCCATATAATGATCAATTCCTTGATCGTCCCCAGCTCGTGCAGCTTCTGCTCTTTTTGCATTATATAAAGACATCAACTTCTTATACCCATCATTGATACTTTTCTTCAGTGATAAACTTTTCTCAAGCTGTTCGATTGCCTGATCGTTATCCCCTAACTCAGCGAGTTTTAGTCCTACTTGTTCAAAAAGAACCGCTCGTTGGTCTGTTTCTTCTGTCTGGTCGATCTCTTTCTTTAGTCGTTCGATCGCTGTTTGAAGTTCTTCTTTTTCTTCGATGGAAAGCGTCTGTATTACTTCATGTTGCTCTTTTTTCTTTTTCAAAAAACCAAACATTATGCTCCCTACTTTCACATTAGAATGCTTTTAAAATCGGACTTAAGATCCAAGCGTACAGTAGTGCTACCACTACTGTATCGACATCTGTCGCTGTCGCACTAACAAATCCCATTGAATTGAAAATCGTTACTAGTAATGCTGGCAACAAGGTAATAAAGAAGCCATGAGCGATGCCACCAATGATTGCTCCTCGTCGTCCCCCAACTGCATTACCAAAAATACCCGCTGTCCCCCCAGCAAAGAAATTCGTCAACATCCCTGGCAGAATCATCGCTAATCCAAACATCGGCAACGTAAACATCGCAATGACCGTACCGATCGTTGTTGTGATAAACCCTAAAATCACTGCATTCGGACTATAAGGGAAGAACACCGGACAGTCTAACGCTGGAATCGCATCAGGAACTAGTTTCATCGCAATCCCACGAAAAGCTGGAACGATTTCGCCTAGTAATAAACGTACCCCTGAAAGTAATACGTATACACCAACAACAAACTGGATGGCTTGTAAAAAGGCAAACATGATGTAGTTTTGGCCCCCTGATAGCTCAGCCGCAAACGTCTCTCCTGCAAACAACACAGTCACGATATAAAGTGGTACCATCACCACCATGACTGATAAATACGTATCTTGTAAAAATTCAAAGTGAGCAGGCAATTTAATGTCTTCAATCGATTTCTTGTTCTCGCCTTTTTCACCAAAGATTTTTGCTACCCCAGCCTCAAATAAATAGCCGATCGTACAAAAATGCCCTAAAGCAATATCGTTTGAACCGGTGACCTTACGTATGATTGGTTGCGCCATCGCTGGCATCGCAATAGCAAACACTGCCCCAATGAAACCACCAACTAAAATCAAGACAAACCCACGTAACCCAGCGAAGTACCCAAATACAGTGGTCATCGTCGCCATCCATAAGATGGCTTGACCAGTCAAGAAGATATATTTCCACTTCGTAAAACGGGCAAGTAAGATATTAAAGATAAAAATAGCTAGAAAGGTTAACGCGATATCTCTACCTAGACCAAGTTCATTCATTGCTTGACCATTGATTGCTTCAATTGACGGGATGATTCCTTCCATTTGGAACCCTTCGGTAAAAATTTGCCCAAAATATGTCAAACTACCGACGATGATACTCGAACCCGCACTTAAAACTTGAAAGCCTAGCAATGTTTTCAATGTACCCGAAATAATTTGACCCGTTGATTTCTTTTGCAGGATCAGGCCTAGCATCGCAATCAAGGCAATCGTGATCGATGCTTGAGTCAAAATATTTTCGATAATAAAATTGATAACACCCATGTTTTCTCCCCCTATTTTTTTGATTAGATAGCTCCCTTACTTTGTAAAACTGGTGTTAACTTCTCTTCGATCTCAACTTTTGAGACGATATTTTTCAAGTAAATCATGGCTGTTGTCGGATCAATGGTAAATTTCTCAAATTGTGAACGAAAATTCTCTGCGGTAATGATCACATCCGGTTTCATCGAAACGGCCGAAGAGATATCGCAGTGATCCAGCTTAGCTGTTACTCCTAATTTATTCAATACATCCTCGGCTGACATTTGAGCGGCAAAACTACTTCCTAGTCCTGCGCCACATACAAATAAAATATTCAATTTGTTCATTCCACTCTCTCCTTTTAGCTACTTAAATAGTCGTTTTTTAAATGAATCTACATTAGAACTTTCGATCAAACGAGTCAATTTCGTTTCGTCATTGATCAACTCGATCAACTCCTTCATGATTGTCAGATGGGAATATGAATCCACCGCTGCCAAGCAGAAAATGATTTTAACCGGATCCATCTCTTCATTGCCAAAATCAACTGGCTGACGAATTGTCGCGACACTCACCCCTAACTTATTGACGCCATCTTCTGGTCTGGCATGGGCTAATGCCAGATGCTTGCCAATAACGATATAGGCGCCATACTCTTCTACTGCACGAACCATCGCATCAACATAACTTGACTCAACGATATTTTCTTTCAACAATGGTTTAGCCACTCGTTCAATCGCTTCTTGCCAATTGTCTACGTGTTCTTGGATCAATATATGATTATCTGTCAAAATGTCTTTTAGCATTGGTTGGATCTCCCTTTTATTGATTTCTAAATGATTTTGCTCAAATAATGTTTCTAATTTGGTGTAGATTGGCCGATCGATCTTGCCTCCACTTTCTTCCACGATCCGCAAGACGTCGGTAAACAATTCTGTTTGCCCACTCTCTGTCGGAATCAGTCGTTGGACCTTTTGGTGAGCATTTAAAAAATCTGCAATGATCGGACGATTCGCATCGGTTAAAATAGGCTCCAACACAAGCAGCGGTTTGTTCTGATTTGATAATTGGAACGTACTGAAAATCAAGTCGACATCTAACTTATCCACCAACTCCGCTTCTTTAGAACTTAATACCGCGACAACTTCAATTTGTGGGAACTGCTCTTTTAAATTTTCTGCTAATAGATTGCCTGTTGCCAATCCATGGTGACAAACCACCACTGATTTATACATGTACATGACATTCTGTTTGATCGTGCTAGCAATCGTCGAAAAATGGATCACTAGAAAAGCAAGTTCATCTTCGATTATCTCTCCACCAATGACTTCCTCGATCGTTGGGACAAATAATTCAACTGCTTCATAGATGGGGCGGTAATTGGCCCGAATATTTTCTTTCAAAGGATTCGTGACTTGGATTCGATGTTTGATGCGAATGATCAAAGCCGTCATATGTTTATAAAGGTTTTCACACAGGATTTCTTCTTTTAAGTGAAATGGGATACGGGTCTGTTCCTCGACGAATTGGATCAGTTGGATCGTCAACAGTTGTGCTTGGACCCATTCCAACGAATTACTGATATCTTTTGAACTGAATGTCTCGATCGTAAAACGAAGGTAGTTTCTTTCAACCGGCGGAACGTCTGTCAAACGAAACTCAACGATGACCTTTTCAATAAAGTCAGTGAAACCGTCTTTTTTTTCGTTACTATTTTTCCAATTGATGGCTGCAATAAGTTCATGCTTTCTGACTCGCTGGACCCAAATCATCGTAAACAGCAACAGTTGATTTTTGTAGATATCATCTTCTTGTCTGATCATAGTATCTGTATAGATGGCTTCGAGCTTTACAATCTCCGAAGGTGGAAAATACTGTTGGAAAATTCTTTGAGCCGCAGTGATTTTCGTACCATTTCTTGCTGAAAAATCAATTCTTCCTAGATTCTTATTGATCAAGTCATAAATCATCGTGCGGATGGAGCGCTCCGCTCCTTTATAAACTAATCCCTGTCTACCAAAACTCACGATCTCGATACCGTATTTGATCAAATCCGCTCGCAAACGACGCATATCTTCGTCCATCGTACTTTTCGAGATCATGAATGCTTCTTCCTTACGATTCAAATAAACTGGCTGTTGCTCATAAGCAATTGATAACACTAAATCAAAGGTCCTCTCGTCACGATTCAACAACTCCTCTTGATAAGTCACCAATGCTTCTGCCAGTCTTTTTTCTTCCTCATCGCTTAAACGCAACAGAAACCCTTGCTTACGAACCGTTTGGATTTCTCCCAACTGATTGGCTCGCAACCAACTATTGGCATCCAGCACATCTTGACGAATCGTTCGTTGACTGACTTGATACTCTAACGCTAATTGTTCCGCTTTGATTGGATAATGATATGCGCTAAATCTTTGAAGTAACTCAATCGTTCTCGTTTTCATATGATTGATTTTCCTTTCTGAACCAAGTATATGTTGGCGCTTCCAAAATAAAAAGTAGAGATTTCTGCCAATTAAGTTGGCAGAAAAGTAAGAACACCTTTATAAATTTTTTTAAGCAAGTTAGTAGCAGAAGCACCTACTTTCGAGAAATAAGCCGCACAAGTCGAAAATAGTCTCTCCTATTTTTGGCTTGCGCGGCTTATTCTCTGAAAAAAACCTTCAGGAAGCTCGCTTATTCGATTGTTTAGAAATAACCCTTTCGCTCAACCAAACAGCTATTTTGTCACTCGTTTTAGTTGGTTGATACCTACTGATACGATCGTTAAATAATTGAAGAAGTAACTCAATCTTTGACAAAAACCTAGTTTATCCAATAGCGGAAGGTGATTTAGCACTGAGATCCTTGCCATTCCGTAAATCATCGCACTCAGCAGACTCAAACTTATTAAGACGATATACATTCGACTGATTGGCTGATTCGCTTCTTTTCGATAGAGTAATAAAGCAAAAACCGGAAATAAAAGAAAGCCACTATAACCTAAACTAGAACCAACATTATGTACCCACGTTGAGAAATCCCACGAAGTAGCTTGGGTGTTAAGACTAAATAATCCTGTAAAAAGGCAATCGCCTATCGCATAGAAACCTAGTGAAATAATCAACCATTTCGCTAAATGAGTAGATACTTTTTCAAACGAAGAATACAGCGCAGGTAAGGATAAGATAAAAAAGATGCCTGAAAAAACAGAACAAACAAGAAAGAATGTTCTCACTGGACTTGTGACGTCACCGAATACACTGATTGGCAGCCTCAATTGATCTAAGCCTGGATAGAACAAGCCCAAAATATAAGGTGTAGAAAAATCACTCAACACTCCTAGAAATAAAAAATAAAGCCCATAACGTCGTAAAAAAACCATGTACTCCTCCAAAACACTTTTATTCTTATATACAGAATAACATTTTCAATTTAATTGCAAAACAAAAAATCCTATTGATTCTGTCACACTCAGTGGTTTAGGATCAAAGGATTTTTTGCTTTGATATAGCTTATTAACTATATTCTCAAAAACGTTATCATTTTAAAATCAATGGCTCACGACGAGCTAGTTTAAGTGAATGGATAATGAATGACCTCTTTGTACGTTTCAAATAATTCAGCATTCAATTGATGACCACCATCTATATTGGCAGAATAAAAAATCGGTGGGTGTTTCACTCCCTCAGAAATCAACTCTTCACAAACTTCTACGATGATCGTATTGAGAATGGTCCCTCCAATCACCGTAGAAGAAGGACCGACCTTTTGTGATAACTCTGTTAACAAATGACAATAGAAAGATTCCTCTATTGCAATTCACTCAAACGACTTTTGATCGAAACATCCTCGCCATTTCTTTTTCTAGCACCTAGTTCACCAATTGCGGTAAATAGTAAGTCACTGGAAGAATTTAGAGCTGTCTCAACTGAGTCTTGGATGACCCCAATAATAAACCCGATTCCTACCACTTGCATCGCAATATCATTTGAGATGCCAAATAAGCTACAAGCCAAAGGAATCAATAGTAATGAACCCCCAGCTACGCCAGATGCACCACAAGCAGCTAAAGCCGCCAAGATGCTTAAAATCAATTTTAAGCCAAAAGAAGCTTCGATACCTAGTGCCTGAACAGTCGTTAACGTCATCACTGTAATTGTCACTGCTGCTCCCCCCATATTGATCGTTGCTCCTAATGGAATCGAAATGGCATAAGATTCTTTTGTTAATTTCAGTTTTTCTGCCAACATCATATTGATCGGAATGTTCGCCGCAGAACTACGCGTAAAGAAAGCAGAGATTGCACTTTCTTTTAAACAAAAGAAAATTAATGGATAGGGATTTTCTTTGATAAACAAAAAAGTAAGTAATGGATAGATGATCAAAGCAACAAAGAGCATCGTACCTACTAACACAAGAACTAATTGGAGATACTCGGTCAGTCCAGAAAGACCTGTTGTTGCAATTGATTCATAGACTAACCCCAAAATACCGATCGGAGCGAAAGAAATAATTAATTGAACGACCTGTGACAATGCGACCGAAATCTGATCGATAACTTCTTTCGTTGCTTCCGTACGTGTCCGCAATGCCAATCCTAATAATACCGCCCAAAATAGCACACCTAAATAATTAGAGTCAATAATTGCTTGAATCGGATTTTGAGTGACATTGGTCAGCATCGTTGATAAAACAGTCCCAATATTTTGAGGCGCTTGTTCCGAAGCAGTTTCCTGCAGAGTAATCGGTACCGTAAAAATCGAACTAGTGATCACCGCCACAAAAGCCGCTAAAAAAGTCCCCCCTAAATACAATCCTAAAATCGGCTTTACGAATGTCTCATTCCCCATTTTATGTTTTGCAATTGAAGCTGCAGTTAAGAAAAACACTAAAAGCGGCGCAATCGCTTTTAAACAGCTAACAAACAACGTTCCCAATAAAGCAATAAATCCCCAGGTAGGTAAAAAAATACCTAATATTATACCAATTAAAATACCACAACCAATACGTTGAACTAACGACATGTCCAAGAATTTCTCTAACAAATAACCACCCCTTTATAGTTTAACAACCATTCTAACATCTTCATGAGAGAAACAAAAGGATAATTTTCAGAAAATTCTTGTTATTTTACATATCTATGTGTCCCTAAAAAAAATGACGAACGATTTTGATTTGGAAAAATAAAAAACATCATTGTAATCTTAGGCACAAATTACAATGATGACTCCTATAAATATTTTTTATAAAAAGAATGAATTTAGTGATAGATTTATCTTAAAGGCTAGTTCTTCGCCTAAAGACACGCTATCAATCTAAAAATATCGGTTGAATAAAATCTGCTTGCCAAATTTTGTCTTTTTCAGAGTAGTTGAAATACCATACTTGCGAAAAATAAAGCCTTTCCCGCTTATCTCCTGAAATCAACTGCTGGTTCTTTCGATCGACTAAGTAATCAAAACAACTAAAATCGATTCGAATAGAGAAACTAGTATCATTGATTTGTCGGTAGTTAGCCAATTCTTGAATGGCTATTTTCGTTGTATGATTTCTTACACCTTCATCTTTATTTTTTTGTAATACTTGCTGATGCTCTTCAAATAATCTTAAAGTATAACAATTTCTTACTTTTTCAGGAGCCTCTTCTTCCCAAGATTTTTGTATTGCATAAAAGATTCTGTTAATCTCAGAAAGCAATTTTTTCTTTTCACGCTTTGTTCCAGGCATTCTTGATAACAAATCATTGATATCCATATTGTGCCTTTTCTTTTTTTTAAATAAAGAAAAAACAAATATACTTCCTAATGATAAGCCAAAAAAGAGAAAATCTTCTGATGTACTGTTACTATTAGTCGTCCGACTCCTCCGATAATAGGAATTGGAACCTCCCCCTATCGAACCGCCACCAGAGCCCCCACCGGTTGAACCACCACCATGCCCACCTGCTACGGCAAAAGTTTGAACGGGCGTAAAAAACAAAAAAGCCATGATCAATAGACAAATCACTTGATAAGTTTTCTTCATCTGAACCCTCTTTCTCAATCCCCCACGATGATACCTTATCAAATAATTATTACAAGATTCCTATGGAACAATGAATGATTTCCTAATTTTTCTTTATTTGGTAGGATTTCATGATAGATACTCAAAGATACAGCACCTATGCTCCTAAATGCTTAAAGGTGGACTTAAAAATAAATACATATTCTATATAAACTTAAATTTTGGAAATTCTAGTAGTCATATTATTTCTTTTCAAACATTCTTCTGTTTATTCCCGTAATAGATTAGAATAATGGTTTCAAATGTACAATCCTTTCAATTGATGATCTTTCATGTGATTTTTATCTTTTTTCAATTTGATATTTAGAAGATACATCTGGAACTTCTCTAAAATTTGATATGATTTTTCCAAATATTAATGAAATTGTAGGTGATACTAATGAAACAAAAATAACTTTCCAAAAGTCACCTGATAAAATTGCCGATATAAATAGGTAACCTACAAACATACCATATACACATGATAAAAAATTACTCAGAAATACATAAATTTTTGACCTTTTATTTTCAACAAGTACTAACTGTACAATTGTCGTATCTTTAACGATTTCTTTCATTTTCTTATTGTTATGTAATAGTCGACAGGTCGATATTATTCCATATATACTAAGAAGACTACCAATCAATAGAGCTAAATATATTGATTCAAGATAGCCCAAAAATATAAGAAAAGGACTAATTACAAAAACTCCGAAAATCCCATAAGTTTCAGGAACATAAAATTGTCTTTCAGGTATTTTTTTACCTTCAAAAATTTCTGCTGATCCAGTTACTTTATATGCAGTCCAACTTTTTTTCGGAGCGTTGTTGTAAAAGGTACTAAACGGAAAAAAGTTTCTTAGCCTCATTAACTTAAAATAATCAACAATGTACAATCCATCATTAAATTCCAGTAAATAATATCTGCCATTAATTCTTTTAATCTCTTGGGCACAGTTGTTTCCTATCATCTAAAACCTCCTTCAAGTTTCTCAGTTGATTCTGGAAAAGTTAGCACTATATGCTATTACTTAATTAGTTTCAAAACAGTTCTATAGTATTTTATTTCTGTGATTTTTTCATAAAAAACCAACCAAAACGATCTTCCTCCTCATCTTTAAATTGTATTTGATAGGCTTAATAATCCTTGCTAGCATTCTCATTAACTCAATATAAAATTAAAAACCAAATGTTTCTCCTTCCAATAAAAATTTTTTTCCTAAATCCCCGTATTCTTTTTTCTTAGAAGTATGTTTTAGATCAATAACTTTACCTTTAGGGATATCCAAATTATTTTGCTTCCATTCTTCTAAGGCTGTTAAAACTGTTTTTTCATTTTTACTTATATATCCTTGATATAAAATTTCTCGAATGTCCTCGTTATTAAAATACGCTATTTCTTCAATATTATTTAAACCAGTTAGTTGATTTACTGCAGCATAATCTAAGTAATAAATTTCCTCTTGCATCTTCAAAATCGGTTGTCGCGCAACAATTAGTAATGGCATAATTCCTTCTTTCATGTACACAACACTACCCAAAGGCAGTAAGTTAGTTTGTTCCATATGTATTCTCCATTCTAGTTATTATAGCTGTTGCTATTAGTAGGCTCAATCTCTGTATTTCCGACTTCTATTCCATAAGAAATTTAATACAAAAAAAGGATATAAACACTTACCGATCATCTTTATCAAAAATTATTTTATATTTCACCTTTTTTGTTGAATAGATTTTGCCATTAAATATAGTACTCACAAGAATAAACACTGTAAGAACAAATAATAATCTTTCTTGTATTATAAAAGGAATGACTAACGTAAACATGCCATAAAATATAAGCAATCCTATCAATACTGTTAATGCCTTTACATAATGAATCATTTTCATTCTCCTCACCACCATTTTAAAATTTTTTGTGTAATGATCAATGGAGTAATTGCATATCCCTTACCTATACGTTTTAAAGAACCACCTCTTTTTTCTAATTCCTTTTTTAGTCTATTTTTTCGCCAATAAGATACCACAGAAAGACAAATGACTAATGCTAACCAGAAGAAGAATAAATTAATGGTTCCTTCCAACATATCTATCGGCAAATTACTTTTACCCCAAAGCCAATTCTGTGGAATAAAGTCCCTCACTAAGTTACTTAAAGGAAGTCCAATGGCTACTCCTAAATAACTTTTTTCTGATTTTTTCTTGATCTCTTCCCCTATTTCTAAACCCGAAATACTGAATTCATTCAAAGAAATACTGGCTTGATAGATCTTTCTATTAACCCTATACTGCTTTAAACCTACCATGAAATTGTTTTGTCTTATTAGATATTCTTCATTACCATCTGAAATCAATAGACACCAACCTGGAATTACTTTTTTTTTATCAAAGCATAAATTTCTAATCTCACCATCTTCTATTTTCATATCATTTAGTCAAGATACGCTTTCTAACAATATATATTTCACAATATTATTAACGAAATAAACTTTACCATTGAACAAAAAAATTTTAACTATATAAAAACTCAACAAACTTAGCAATCTTTCTTGTACTAAAAAAGGTATTATAAACAAAAAAATGATTGTAAAACAAATAATCAAAGCTAGACCAACTATATTATTTATTTTCCATACTTTTTTTGCATATTTAGAATTATTAATTAGATTTATCCTTCCCACAAAATTTACAGCAGAATTATTATTCATCATTTTAAAAAGAAAAACTCTTTTTCTAAAGAATGAACAAAAGTACAAGCAAACTATTATAGTTAGCCAAAAAAACAATAGATTTTTTATACCTGTAGAAAAATTAAAAAATTGATCAGAATTTCCCCATAACCATTCAACTGGAACTATTTTTCTTATTATTGGATATAATACTAAAGCAATCGCACTACCTATGTAATTACTGTTTGATTTTTTCTTATAATCTTTCTCTATCTCTTTACAGTCTACAGAAAAACTCATTAAAGAAGTATTAGATTTATATATTTCTCTTTTCAGATGATAGTTGCCCAACCTTAACAAATTTGAATTCTGTCGAACAACAAATTCCTCATTGTTTTCTGTTACTAATAACAACCATCCGCGAAGAATTTTATTTTTTTGAAATGCAATATTATATATTTTTCCACCAATAATTTTACGGTTATATTCCATCTAATAGGCCTCCAATAAAACCACTCACCCCTTCAGTGAAATCACCCCATCCAGATACTACTGCTTGTCCCACACTATCTTCAAAATCTCTAACAAATTTAAATTTTTCTCTTAAAATATCATTCGCAATACCTACACCTATACCTACAGCTATAGAACCTACTATACCAATACTTACAGGAGCAGAAATTAGTCCAACTGCAGCTAATGCTCCCGTACTAAGCTTTATACCACTTATTACTCCTGCACTCGCTAATCCTGTAATTATTCCTTTTCCCCAAGCCTCTTCAGCACTATCGCCTGAAACTATATCTATCCCTACACCAATTAATAATCCCGCTCCTTCTGTTATTGCCTTGCCTCCATATTTAAACACCCCTTTTATTGTATTCTCAGCCGATTCCCTTGCAGCTAGAGTGGCTCCAGGAACTTCTCCCAAAATCTTTCCGTCTGGTAATTCTAATGAATATCGGTTTTTCCAGATATAGTCGGAAGCATTTTGACCATGCTGTATTCCTTTTTGTATAAATAGTTTCTCTGTTTTCTCACTAGCCAGAGCCCCCCCTGTTGTTTGAAGTACTGAAATAACTTCATCATAATTTCCTATATCTATTTGATCAGAAGTAAACCACTTTTTATTTATTCCCTCGGGTAACAAATATGAACCATCTATCCTCACTCTCGTATTCTTTAACACTAATACACCTTGCATCGCCAGTTTTAGTTCATCCAAACTATGACTGAATAATCCACTAGTTTGAGCATTGAAATTATGTAATTTTTTTAATTTATTTTGTAATTGATCAATATCTTGTTGAAAGCTTTCTGACATACGATCTAGATCTCGTTGGACATTTAGCAATGTTTCGAGAATGCCGACGAACGGATTACTTTGTGCTTGGGACCGGACAAAAGCAGAAGTCGTGTCTACTGATGCTTTCATAACTCGTGTCGTCGCCAGTTGCTGGTTCAGTTTGTTCTCATCCAAGTATCCTTCCATTGCTACAATCTGATCCGCGACTTTATACCTTTGTAGCTCCTGTTCAATTTTTTCAATCGCATTCGCTGTTCGTGTAATTGTCGGAATGATCAATTCACTAAATAATCCTTTTCCTGCTGTATATGCTGCACCAGATAATTCGTTTCCGTTAACAGCTGACACGACTTTTTGACTTCCTCTCTTTAGTTGTTTGATCGTTTCTTTACTACTTGCTAAGTTCTTCTTTAACGCTGACATAAATTCTGATGATTCCCCGCTCACATAAACTAACCCCACTCAAATGTTCTCCTTTCTGCAAACAACTCTTCTCTTTCTACTTCTAATCCTTGTAAAGTTTTCCTGTACGAAAAATCAAGTTCTTCATATGCCTGATGAAATTGTTGTTGAAATGCTTGTTGCTTTGCTTCATACTCCTTCTGCATCCAAATTGCATTGGCCATACCTTGTTGGATATCTTCATGATTCACTTCAGATAATTGGCGAAAACCTCTTTGAAGGTCTTTTTCTAATTGAAGGAGCTGGTTTTCTAACCTACGTTTCCCATTTGCTAATTCATCTTGTTGCTGTTCCACTTTCCGAATTTCTTTTTGATTCTCATAGATCATTTCATTATCTATTGACATTCATTCACCTTCTTAGATATTTGATGGTTGATTTCTTGCAACATTATTTTTATAAGCGATAGGCTTTTGTCCTTTATATGTTGACCTTCTTAAACTAAATACGCATTTCATCTGAATTATTTTCATATTTAAAACGATTGAAGTGGTTTTTATTATTTCATAAAAACTAAGTTAATCGATCAAATAAAATAACCGATAAAATTAATTTTACACCTTCATTATATTTCCATTTTAATATAATAATCAATTGAAAAATAAAACATATCATAAAACGTCGTTTTAGTTTCATAATCGTTAAAATAACATTAAAAAAGACCGTCATTTATTGACAGTCAATCGTGATATCGATCATTATTTCATTTATGATACGGAGCTGGGTATCATAGGGAATAATATTATAGAATTCTTTGGTAAAGAAGTTATTTAATTAACTATTTTTCAATCTGAAAGTATAGTAATATTTTTGGTCATTTTTAGTACTTCTAGTACTGTATTTTTTTAAATTAATATATCATTCAAAAGAATGTTTGTGCTCTTTCAATTATCGTTCTTATTATTACTTTTTTATGTATATTAGTTAAAAAAGTCGTTTAATACATTCATTCTCCCTCTCTATAAATAAAACTGATTCTTAAAAAGCTCCATAAGCTTTTTAAGAATCAGTTATTAATGGATAATGAATAACTCTAACTATTGAATCATTCTAAAAAATTTGTCCCTAGACAGCTCTTATTTCAAATTAGGATATTTTTCTAATAAGTTCATCGCACTTTGTGCTAGTTGCGCATTAGTTGCATTACCTACGAAAGAATCAATTATTTCTTCATCTGGAATTGAATTTAATACCTCTTCATTAAATCCTTGGTTCTGTTTTAATATTTCCCTAATCGCTTGTGCTCTTTCATTCAGATCTGGACTAGCTGGAGTAGTTGCGTCTTGTGTTGTCGTAGTTGTTACTTGTTGATTAGGTTCTCCCACCACTAGAGTTTGAGGAGCTTGTCCATTAACTATATCCACAAAACCTTGTTTTAATTGTTGATTTTGAGTTTCACTAAAGTACATGTAATTATTTTCATTGCCTTGATTTTGTTGCGTTAAATAAACTTTATTTTCAAAACCAAAGAAATAAACATGTTTTTGCCATATATTTTCAGAAATATCATAAAAATTTTCTACTACAAGTTGACTCACGTAATCAACATTAATTTCCGATAATTTTATTTCAATACAATTATCTCTACTGGGTTCTAACATAGCTTCTGATAAAGATTTTTTCCAAATCTATTCGTCTTCTGATTGCCAAATTTCATTAATATTCATACTTATCTCTCAAAGAATGTATCTGGGTTTCTGGTTTCTATTCAACTAAATTTACTTTTGTTTCTTCAAAATTTATTGTGCTATTATCTGAATGCATAAAGAAATTATTTTTTATTTTTTCGAATTCACGGGCTTTTTCTCTTATATCTTTTAAATTTTTTCCAAGTGATTTCTTGATTTCTTCTACAACTTGATCCCTTCCTTCATCCTCTAGCTTTGTATAAAGGTCTTCAATAAATCTCGCATTTACTTTGTTGATTTTCCATTCGGCAACATTCCACCATTCCCAGTTTTCCTTCTTCTTTCTTACCCCTGTCGTTAGCATTAATTCTTCAACAAATTTTTTATTTTCTTCTGGAATCTTACCTGTAAATACGAGTTTTATTTTTCCAACACTATTTCCTCCTTTATTTAATATTTCGAAAGCATACATCTTGTGATTATTCCATCCACCTGGGTAAGACAAAGGTAAATCTGGAAATAAATTAGTGAATTCAGGTGTTTGAAATCTAACTATAGATTTTCCACTGTATTTGGGATCAAAAATTATTTCATTTTCTTTAGCAATCTGTTTCAATGCTTCAATGTATAATTCACTCATCAAACTTAAATTATCAGGTATATTTTCAAATATCAGATCCAATGCTTCTTTATGTTGTTGATAAATTTTTCTAACAATTTCTTTGATTTCTTCATCCATTCCGACATCTCTCCTTAAAATATCAACATAGTCTTTTATCAAATAATATACTTTCTTTTCCATACTATTTTTTTGTATTAATTGCTCCAGTATTTCAACGATGTCCTTATAAGAAATTATACCCCAACTTGGATTTGTGGGTTCATTTCCATCTGGAGTTAAAAAAACAAAAATTTTTTTATAGTTAGAATAATTGCGTTCTATATATCTTTGGTATTTATTAAGCTGCCCTCTAGACTCCGAAGACAGAATTTTATTTTCGATACACATCACTATTTTATTTTTTTCCGAAACCAATAAAATATCAATATTATTATTTTCCCTGTAAACAATTAAATCTTCATAACTATTAAGTAAAGCATCAAAATAATTGATAGTAGCTTTTGTATCATCATTAGAATCTATATATCTTTTCAAAAACATTTTAAAAAAATCATCAGATAAATTATGGGTTTCATTTGGGGCGAATAAAAAGGCTAAAAAATTACTATGTCTTATTTCATTTTTAGATAGCTTAAGTATCTGAAATATATTTGTTTTCCCAGTCCATTTAGATAGTTTTTCTTCAATATCATCCATGTCCTCTAATAGATTTTTTAAACACTTTTTTTCATCTATCATATTTTTTCTCCTTACTATTTCTAACTAAAATTTTACGTATTTGTTTCTGTGTCTACATTATCTTTTAACGGTATATGTTTTTCTTTTGCAAATTACTTACCTATTAAAGCAAATAACAAAATTATTTATAAACTTCTCCCATCCGACTACCTATTTCTACTATATTAAAATAGAGATTAATTTTTCTCTTAAAAAATATCATTATTTATGATACGGAGCCCCCGTATTGATCCGAAACGCCCGATAGATCTGCTCGACGAGAATCAGGCGCATCAGTTGGTGCGGGTAGGTCATTTTGCCGAAGGAGATTTGGGCATTGCTGCGTTGCATGACGTCATCGCTTAATCCTAACGAGCCACCGATGACAAAGACGAGCTGGCTTTTTCCTTGGATGCCTAATTGATCGATTTGCTTTGCAAAGGCTTCACTGGTAGGATTTTCGCCTTGGATCGCTAAAGCGTAGACAAATTCATGATCTTTGATTTTTGCGAGTATACGCTCGCCTTCTTTTTCTTTGACTTGGCGCATTTGGGCTTCGCTAAGATTTTCTGGTGCTTTTTCGTCAGGTACTTCTATTAGTTCGATTTTCCCATAGGCTTTCAGTCGCTTAACGTACTCATTGATTCCTTGAATCAGATATTTCTCTTTTAATTTTCCTACTGAGATGATTTTTATGTTCATAATTATTTCCTTTCCTCATTCTTCCAGGTCGATTTATTCCTTCCTTATTATAATTGAGGATGCTTATTCAAGAAAGTGATTTAAAAAAGTTTTCCCACATAGTTATACACATCTTCCACAGGTTTATCCACAGTTTATCGTGGTTTTATTGCTTATTTCATAAGTATTTCTTAAGCAAACATATGTTTCGCACAGATTTTTCCACTTTTTCCACAAGTTGTTGATAACTTTTATGAGCATTTATGCGCATTTTTTACAAATACTTTTCCACAATTGCTGTGTATAAGTTTGTATTTAATTTTTTCATCTGAAAACAATTATTTTTCCTAATGTTTTTCATAAAAAGTTCACAGTCTGGAAGTAGACTAAATTTAGTAAATAAGTCTATACTTAACTTATCTAGAAAATAATAAATGGAGGCAGATCACATGGACAGAAGAGATGTGACACCAAAAATGAAAAAAAGAAAATCTAATGGCATTTGGCGAAAGCTAGGTCTTGGCGTAGTTGGTGGCGTGATTGGCGGATTACTGACTTTCGGTATTTTTTATGCAGCAACTGGAGGTGGTAACTCAGTAACGACTTCTTCTAGCAGTGGGACACAAAATGCATCAGGCGAAACAGTTGTCGAAAATGTAAAAGTCAATGTAGATTCAGATATCACTTCTGCAGTGGATAAAGTGCAAGGAGCAGTTGTTTCTGTTATCAACCTACAAAAACAAAGTTCATCATCTGACCCGTTTGGTTCATTATTTGGCCAACAACAAGAAAGTAGTGGTGAAGATGGCGAATTGCAAGCTTACAGTGAAGGTAGCGGTGTGATTTATAAAAAAGAGGGCGATTCCGCTTATATCGTGACGAATAATCACGTTGTCGATGGACAACAAGGACTAGAAGTTTTACTAAAAGATGGAACAAAAGTGAAAGCAGAATTAGTCGGTACAGATGCTTATACTGATTTAGCTGTTTTAAAAATCAGTGCTGACAAAGTCGATACTGTTGCTTCATTTGGCGACTCTGCTTCATTGAAAGTCGGCGAACCTGCGATTGCGATTGGTTCTCCTCTAGGTTCTCAATACGCAAACTCGGTGACATCAGGAATTGTTTCTTCCTTGAATCGTCAAGTGACAAGTACAAATGAATCTAATGAGACAGTGAATATCAATGCTATCCAAACAGATGCAGCGATCAACCCGGGGAACTCTGGTGGTCCACTAGTTAATATCGAAGGTCAAGTCATTGGTATCAATTCAAGTAAAATTGCATCGACTTCTGATTCTTCAAGTGTAAGTGTTGAAGGAATGGGCTTTGCGATTCCAAGTAATGATGTCGTAAATATCATCAATCAACTTGAAAAAGATGGAAAAGTAACACGCCCTGCACTGGGTATCACAATGACCGATCTTTCCGCCGTTTCTACACAACAACAGGAACAGATCTTGAAATTACCATCTTCTGTAACAAATGGCGTGATCATTCGTTCGGTTCAACCAGCAACGCCTGCGGAAAAAGCTGGCTTAGAACAATATGATGTCATCACAAAAATCGATGATACAGAAGTCTCATCTGGTGTTGAATTACAGTCTGTGCTTTATGGTAAAAAAGTTGGTGACACTGTGAAGATCACTTATTACCGTGGCGAAGAAGAAAAAACTGTAGATATCAAATTGACAATTGATAATACTGCATTAAATCAAGGAAATTCAAATAGTTCCAATGGCTCAAATAATTAATAAAAAAACGGCTACCTCAATGGAGGTAGTCGTTTTTTTATTAATGCTAGTTTTTGAATGCTTCGCCAACTATCGCATCTTCAGGTAAAACTAAGATGCCTTTTTTCTCTGGGGCGTTAGGTACGTGAAGTTCCTTTGCAGAGCAAATCATTCCATCACTTTTGACCCCTCTTAATTCTCCAGGCCAAATCATCATACCGTCTGGCATCATTGCACCAGGTTTGGCAACGACTACTTTTTGACCTGCTTCGATATTCGGTGCACCACAAACGATTTGTAAAACTTCGCCACCATCTACTTCTGTTTCCGTTACTGATAAGTGGTCTGAATCTGGATGAGGTTCACAAGTTTTGACATAACCGACAACGATTTTCGGTTGGTTGTCTTTTTCGAGTGTTTCTTCAAAGCCAGCTTCCTTGATCAAACGGTTCAATTCAGCTAGTTGTTCTTCTGAGATTGTTACTTGGCCATTGCCTTCAATTGTTAGATGATCTGAGATATGGAAAAAGTTCCATGCAACGATTTGGCCAGATTCATCTTTGATCTGCGCAACATTCCATTTGCGAATAGCGGTATTTTCCGTCCCTTTATCGTCGGCTACGATCACCATTAGTGTGTCGCCCACATGTGCGCGATTATAAGCAAAAATCATTTTGTTTCCTCCAATATCATTTGTTGAAGTTGTTTTTTATTTATGGCAACTGAATACATCGTACTTTCGGGAATCCCCAAATAGTCCAGCGCCAAACTCTCTTGCTTTATCTTAACAAAAAAAGGCGGTTCTTGCATGATAAATTCTCTTAGAAAAGCTTGCCGGAATAAAAAGAAAGCACGGATCACAAAAAAGACGAGGAAACGAAATGCACCATCTTTCGTTTCCTCGTCTTTTTTGTTCAAGGATCTGCCTATTGAATCAAAAACTAGGCTTCTCTTGGTTCTGAAACGACTAAGACATCACACGGAGCTTGTCGAATCACATAGCTTGCCACACTACCAGTCATAAAACGTTCAACGGCATTTAACCCTGATTGACCAATCATAATCAAGTCGATTTGATATTTCTTTGGTAGTTTTACTGCCATAGATTCTCTGACCGAACCGTAAGCCACAATACCTTCTATTTTTTGGTAGTCAACGGATTTTCCGTAATTTTTACATTCTTCAATCAATTCTTTTGCTGATTCAGTCTGTTGATCGATCAAGGATTGGTCAATAGGCGTATACCCCATAAATTGATAAAATTGTTGGTCGATCACATTCGTCACATATACTGTGCCTTCATTTCTACGAGCTACCTCAACGGCTTTTTTGAATGCAGCAAACGCTTGCTCGCTTCCGTCAATTCCAACTAATATTTTCTTATATGCTTGTTCCATTTTTCCCACTCCTCTCGTTTCTCACTGCTGAATCGTTTTTGTTAAAAATTGTTCGATTTCTTCTTTTGTTTTACGATCTTTATTGACCAGACGACCTAGTTCTTTCCCATCTTTGATGACAATAAAACTTGGAATACCGAAAATATTCCATTCTGCTGCTAAGTCGATATACGCATCACGATCCATTTCGACAAATGTCCAATCTGAAAAGCGACGCTCGATCTCTGGCATTTGTGGTTTGATGAAGCGACAATCGCCACACCAATCGGCAGTAAAGAAAAAGATATGATTGCCTTTTTCAACATAACCGGCTACTTCTTCAAGACTTTTAGGAGTAATCATAGGTTTACACTTCTTTCTTATTCTATATTCTACTTAAATTATACACCTTTACAAAAAACTGACCAAACTATATCTAAAAAATAAAAAACGAGCAAAAGCGGATAGCCTTCACTCGTTGATTACTTATTTTCCGTAAACGATCGTATTCACCGTTGATTTATCTAAGCCCTTCAATGTTTGGATCAACATTTCTCTGGCTGCTTCAAAGTCACGGATACTAAACATTGTTTGATGCGTATGGATATAGCGTCCAACCACACCGATAACAGTACTTGGGATTCCTTCATTTTGTGTATGAGCAGCACCCGCGTCGGTACCACCTTTTGATACAAAGTATTGATATGGAATATTGTTTGTTTCAGCAATATCTAGTAAATATTCACGTAAACGTGGCAACATGATCAATCCTGGATCTTGGATACGCATCAAGGTGCCTTCTCCTAGATGGCCAAATGTGCCTTTTTTCGTTACTGTATCATCTGCTGCAGAGCAGTCTACCGCAAAGAATAGATCAGGTTTGAATTTGTTCACTGAAGCTTTTGATCCACGTAAACCAACTTCTTCCTGGACATTAGCGCCGGCGATCAGCGTATGACCTAATGTTTCTTTTTCTAGGGCTTCTAATGCTTCCAAGACCATCGTACAACCGTAACGGTTATCCCATGACTTACTGATAATATTTTTGCCGTTTGCTGTTTTGATCGTTTCTGCAAAAGGTACGATCGTATCTCCTGGTAGGACACCAAAACTCATTGCTTCTTCTTTTGATTCAAAACCAGCATCAAATAAAATGTCAGCTACTTCGACTGACTTTTGACCGCTTGTGCCACGTAATAAATGTGGTGGAACGGAAGAAGAAATACATGGATAATTTTTACCTGATGATGTCTTCAATGTAAAGCGTTGAGCCGATACTACATAAGGATTCCAACCGCCTAGCGGAACCACTTTGAACAATCCGTTATCTTGGATCTGTGTCAACATAAAGCCAACTTCGTCCATGTGCGCTGCCACCATGACACGAGGTGCATCTGCTTCTTGGTGGTGGCGTAATCCAAAGATCCCACCTAATCCATCTAATTGTAATTCATCAACTAGTGGCTCCATGTGTTGCTCCATGTACGCGCGGATATCTTGTTCAAAACCGCTTGTTCCTTGTAATTCTGTTAGTTCTTTGATACGTTGAAATGTTTTTTCATCCATAATAATGATCGTCTATAATTCAGACTTGTCTCCTTTCAATCTCAGCTTTGATTTGTCTTAAAAAATAGTATCTGGACAAATCTATCGTGATTATTATACCGTATTTTATTTCAAAACGGTTATTTATTTCAAAGAAAATCAGATAGTGTGGTAAAATAAAGCCAAAGAAACTTGTGAAAGTGTAAAGGAGGGCAAGCAGCATGTATGAAGAAAGTGAACAGGCCTATTTCAAAGGTGGTTTAGCTGTCGGACTTGGTTTAGGATTATTAAGTGGCGTGGCAACTGCACTATGGTACAATCGCAACAAAACGATGTCCGCTGATGAAGTCTTAGCTACCATCAAAGAAGCATTTTTAGATGAAGGCTCGATTGAAGGCTCCTGGATCTCTTTTGAGAAAGAACCGACACGTAAATTTGCAATTCATTCAAAAGCTTATCGTGGTGGGATTTCTCGCATAGAAGATGGTGAAGTCGTCTATTATGAATTTTTAGCAGATGCCTATACTGGTACTGTTTTAGATATTTCTAGAAAAAAAGGAACAGATGCTTGATTTCATTTTTTAAAAGATTCTCTTAGAAATAGGCTTTCCTATGGATAAGAGCTTCTTTTTTTGCATAAAAACTGGTATAAACGTACATGATAGGTTATGCTTAGTTTAAACTTTTTCAATTTATTTAGGAGAGTGAAAAATGAATCACACAGAAAAAATTGCTGTCCTGATTCCTTGTTATAATGAAGAAGCAACGATTCCCACAGTCATTGCCGACTTTAAACGAGAATTACCAGAAGCAGATATTTATGTATACGACAATAACTCAACGGACAACACCTACGACTTAGCAGTTGCAGCGGGTGCTATTGTAAAAAAAGAACCTCGTCAAGGTAAAGGAAATGTCATTCGTCAAATGTTTTTTGATATTGATGCAGACTACTACTTGATGGTAGACGGAGATGATACTTATCCAGCCGAAGCCGTACATGGACTTTTAGAAAAATTACGTTCTGGCGAAGCGGATATGGTCATTGGCGACCGTCTTTCTAATGGTACTTACTTTGAAGAAAATAAACGTGCCTTCCATGATTTTGGTAATAATTTAGTCAAAAATACGATCACTCGTTTATATAAAACAAAAATAAGAGACGTGATGACTGGCTACCGAGGATTTAACCGTATTTTTGTCAAAAGCTTCCCGATCATGAGTGCTGGATTCCAAATCGAAACGGAATTGACCATTCATGCCTTAGATAAAAAATTCAAATTAGTTGAGCTCCCTATTGATTACCGTGATCGCCCAGAAGGTAGCGAATCAAAATTGAATACCTTTTCTGATGGCTTCAAAGTCATTATGATGATCATTAAAATGTGTAAAGATTATAAACCAATCCTATTTTTCAATATCTGGACAGTCATTTTCTTTTTAGCTGGTCTGTTCACTGGGATTCCTGTCATTCGTGAGTTTATGTTGACAAGCTTTATTACTAAAGTCCCTTCAGCTATTTTAAGTACAGGATTGATGATCCTAGCTTTACTTTCACTAGTTACCGGTATGATTTTAGATACGGTCGTTACGAATGCAAAGAAAGAGTACGAACTGAACCTCTATCATGTTTATCATGAGTATCATCAAAATAAAAAAGAAGAGAGATGATTTTATGCAATCATCCTCTTCTTTTTATCTTATCATTTATTTCTCTGATGCAATCGTCACAAACTTCACTTCGACATATTCCTCTACCCCAAAAGTTCCGTTCTCACGGCCAAACCCTGAATGTTTGACTCCCCCAAATGGTGTCGCAGAATTTGAGATCGTCGTATCATTGACACCGACCATGCCATATTGCAATTTATTGCTTACATTGTTGATCGTATGGATATTCGTCGCAAAGAAATATGATGCTAAACCAAAAATCGTATCATTGGCATCTTTGATTACTTGTTCTTCGTCTTCAAATGTAATGATTGGGATCACTGGTCCAAATGTTTCATTGTAGAAAATATCCATTTCCTTTTTCACGCCATCTAATACTGTCGGTTCAAAGAAGAAGCCATTTGCATACTCTCCGTCCGTCAGACGATGACCACCAGCCAAGATTTCTGCTCCTTTAGCTACTGCATCTTTTAATTGTTCTTCAACTTTTTTTACGCCTTCTTCATTGATCAATGGCCCCGTAGTTGGATCGTCTAACCCATTTCCAACAGTCACTTCTCTGATTTTTTCCACAATCAATTTTGTTGCTTGTTCTTTGATTTCTTTATGGATAAAAATTCGATTTGGTGACGTACATACTTGTCCATTGTTGATAAATTTCGTTTTGATCAATGTATCGACTGCTAATTCTACATCGGCATCTGGAAAAATAATAAATGGCGCATGTCCACCTAGCTCCATAGAAACTTTTTTCAAGGTAGGTGCTGCTTGTTCATTTAGAATTTGTCCAACTTCTGTTGAACCTGTGAATGTGATTTTTTGGATATCATCCGATTCAGACAAAATCTTTCCAATAGTTGAGGAGTCCCCCATAACGATATTTACGACGCCATCTGGAAAGCCAGCTTTATGGAATAATTCCATCAACGCAAGTGCTGATAGAGGTGTTGATTTTGCTGGTTTTAAGATCACCGTACAGCCTGCGGCGATTGCCGGCGAGATTTTACGAATGATCATGTTGGATGGAAAGTTCCATGGTGTGATGGCGCCGACGACACCTACTGGTTGTTTACGTGCTTGCCATTGTTTCCCTTCAGGTGAAGGAATGATTTCTCCCATGATTCGTTGGCCTTGCGCTGCATTCCAGCGAAGGTTTTCGACATTTGTTTGGATTTCTGCCGTCGCTTGAGCAAGCGGTTTCCCTTGCTCCATCGTCATGATTTTTGCTAAACGTTCGCTGTCTTCTTCTACTAGATCAGCCATTTTATTCATTAATTTTGCTCGTTCGCTTGGTGCTGTTCTTGACCAACCTTCGAATGCCTTGTTGGCAGCTTCAATGGCTTCTTTTGTCTCTTTTTCGCCACCTTGTTGGACGCTTGCTAACGTTTCACCAGTTGCTGGATTGACGACATCAACTGTTCCTTCAGAGCCTTCAAGCCATTTGCCATTAATATAAAGATGAGTTTCTACTTGCGGTAAATCATATTTCCCCATAGTTTGCCTCCTCTATTCTTAATTACATAACAACCGTAACATTAATAAAGTCAAAGCTCAAACCATCTGTTTAACGTGACTTTGTCTGACTCAGCCTTACAAATTCAATTTTTTTATTCTTTTGAAGAATAAATTGCTCGTTCATTCAAAAGCTTTGTTACAATGAAGTAGATTACTAAAATGATTTTATCCTACGACTAAAGGAGTGTTTTTATGGGGCTATTTGATGGCTTGATGGGTAACGCTACCCAAAAAGATACAACCAATATCACAAGAGAAGTTCAAGAGATCCTGATTCCAATGGAACAGGTAGAGTTAGCGTTCAAATTAGTACGTGATTTGATTATTTTCACCGACCGTCGGATGATTATCGTCGATAAACAAGGAATGACTGGTAAAAAAAGCGAATATAAATCGATCCCTTACCGTTCGATTTCACGTTTTTCGATTGAAACAAGTGGGCATTTTGATTTAGATGCCGAATTGAAAATTTGGATCTCTAGCGCAGAACTACCCGCTGAATCGTTACAATTTAGAAAAGATAAGAATATCATCGCCGTACAACAGGCACTTGCAGCAGCTGTTTTATCTTAAACTCATAATCAATATAAAGAAGCCTACTCATCCAAAACTTGAAGTATTTTGGGTGGGTAGGCTGATTTTGAAGTGTTGTCGACTTCTGCAAAAACGCTTCTAGAGACTTAAAATTTTATAATACATAGCCTTCATTTTTTTGATCTTTTGCTCTTTTTTCTTTAAAGTCCATTTTTTCTAGTTTAAGTTTTTTCATATTTTCCGCTTTGATTTTATTGATTTCTGCAAAAGAACGTTGTTTGATACTCTCAATTTCTTGTCTTCTTTTTTCTTTTATCTTATCTAGATCTCTTTCTTTCATCTTGCTCTCCTTTCTTTTTGAAGAAGTTTGGTTTCTAAGATTCACTGTAACCCTACAAATCTAGAAAGTAGCATCAATCGAACAAGAGAGTGGGACATTCAAGTATCTTCTATTCATATTCTAGATTTTTGAAAATTTATCTCTCTTTATTTTTTTCGCTTTGCCCAATAGCCTGAGAATCACCACTGTGTGATACTTCTTTACTATCTTTAGTTACTTCTTTATTTCTGTCGACTTCATTTAATGCTTGCTCTTTGACTGTTGCTAAAATTCGCGCTTTTCTTTCTTTAACACTTTCTAGTGTTTCGTGTTCCATCGTAATCCCTCCTTTAGCAATTATTCTACTGAATAAATGGATAAAGAATGAACAAATTTTTTTTGAAAATAAAAAAAGTATTTCCTCCAAACTATAAAGAGAAAAATTACTGTTGGATAGTCGCTTGTGAACATTCAGCAGACTAACTGTATTATTGATTTATCACTTCACTCTTCAAACAAATAAGAATATACAAAAAACTGCATGTATCCACTTGATCCAACGAATACATGCAACTATCTATTTTGCTATTATTTACTCACTCTATAAGCCTTGTTCTTTTTGAAGAAAATCTTTGAACCAATGAAAGCTTTTTTTAGGTACGCGTTTCATATCACGCAGATCATGATTTCCTCTATTAACGTAAACCATCCCGTATCTTTTTTCCATATCACCTTTTGAGCTAGGTAGATCAATTAATCCCCAGCCAAGATAACCTAGTACTTCACAGCCGTCCATGCTCATTGCATCTTGCATTGCTTTAATATGTTGTTCATGGTAATAAATGCGGTAGTCGTCTTGAATAGGTGTATTGCCATCCCAACTTTCCTGCGTGCCTATCCCATTTTCAACGGGGAAAATCGGTAAATTGTACTTTTGGTACATCTTGTTGATGATATCTCTAAAGCCAAGAGGATCAATTCCCAGATTCCACTCATTCATCGAAACAAATGGATTTTCCACTTCACCATATGTCAAATAATAGTTTGGTGCGATATCTGCTGGAATGTTTTTATGGCTGATACTTCCGGTACAATAGTAACTGAATGATAAATAATCACTTGTTACTTTTCCGATCTCAGCAAGTTCTTCCTCGGTCATATCTACGTTCAAATGCTGTTTTTCAAACGTCAAAACTTGTTTCGAATAACCACGTCCACAAAAGGCATCCAAAAGATTCTGGTTGATAAATTCATCCCATTCTCTCGCAACCAATACATCTTTGGGATGATTAGTCGCAGGGTACATATTAGAATAAGCTAACATCCCGCCGATTTGCCCCTCTGTTGTTTCATGGATGTAGTTGGCGATTTTTGCATGTGCGACCATGATATTATGAGCGATTTGATGAATATTATCCACTGTATCTTCCGTATTCAATGTTCCCCCATATAATAGTGCCAACGGTGTTGAATACAAGTTTTGTTCATTGAAAGTCACCCAATATTTGACTTTACTTTTGTAGCGATCCACCATTTTTTTCCCGTATTCCACAAAAGCATCTACGACATGTTTACTCATAAAGCCATCGTAATTCTGCGCAAGATGAAGCGGCATATCAAAATGATAGAGACATAGCATCGGTTCAATATTCCGTTCTAACATCGCATCGATATAGCGATCATAAAATAAGAGACCCTCTTCATTGAATGCTCCATCACCTGTTGGATTGACACGTGACCAAGAAGTTTGGAAGCGATAAAAATTCATGCCCATTTCTTGCATCAAATCAAGATCTTCTTCATATCGGTGATAGCGATCAATCCCATGCTTCCAATCCGAAGTAGTTTCAGTCGCTTCCCGAACGTCATAAACAGACAAGCCTTTTCCGCCTTCGTTCCAAGCGCCTTCTGTTTGCATACTTGAGGAGGAATCTCCCCAAAAAAATTTTTTCTTTCCCATCTTCTCATTCCAATCATTATTCTAATTTTTCAATTATCTATTCCATTCATCAATCTTCTAAGAAAGACTCATCTCAGCATTTGTACGAGCAACCCGTTCACTGATTTTTAAGAATGGCAGATAGAAGAAGACTAACGCGACGATAATGACTGCTTGAACAACAATTGCTCGCCAATCACCTGCAGTTGCTAAAAAGCCACTTAAAAACGGTGGTGTCGTCCAAGGAATGGTCACCACACAGCGATTGACTAGCTCCATTGATGTTGCTAAATAGCCAATAGTCGTACCTACGATCGGTGATAATACAAAAGGAATGATCATCGGTAAATTGAAGACGATCGGTAATCCAAAAATCACAGGTTCATTGATGTTGAAAATATTAGGACCTAACGCCAACTTAGATAAATCTTTATATGCTTGATAGCGACTAAAAAGTAAAATTGCTATCACTAAAGCAATGGTCGAACCAGTACCACCCATCAAAGCGCCATATACTTGGTGGAACGCTGAGTTGATGATGTGAGGAGCAGCTTCACCATTCGCAGTAGCTGCCATATTCTCATTCATATTTACCATCAATAATGGATCTAGGATCGGACCGGTGATGACAGATTGATGGATACCGAAAGAAAATAGTAAGTTTCCAAAGCAAACTAAAAACAAGTAGCCAAAAAATGAAGTCCCTACACCACGTAATGGCTCTTGGATGAATTGTTCGATGATTCTCATAAAATCATTTCCTGTTAGTTGGATCAAAAATGAAGCAAAGGCAAACAATGAAACGACAATGATCAATGGGAACATCGTGTTAAAAGATTTTCCGACTGCTGGCGGTACACTATCTCCTAAATTGACTTGCAATTTCTTAGAACGTGTCAGACGAATGTATAGCTCGGTTGCCAATAATCCAGTAATGATGGCAGCAAAGACTCCTTTTGAACCAATATTCCCGTAACTGATGACCCCACTGATTTCTACAGCCGTTTCCCCATTGATCGGCGTTGTCTCGATCATAGTTGGAAGCAACGTCAAAAATGCTGGAACAACAGCGATCACAACCCCAATTGGGTTATCATATTCTCTATTTTTTGACAAGAAATAGCCAATGGTGATCACAACAATGTCATTAAGTTAAGGCAAAAAAGTAAATAATAGTCTCAAGTATATCGCTTTTTTCTTATTAACTTGACCAATTTTATATTTTTAAGCAACACAAAAAAACGTCCTATATGGTATAGTCCGATTTATAATATTAGGCAATACGATATAAAAAACCAACAAATTTCTTTTTTGTTATATTTCTCTGGTCACTCCGATTCTGTCGTATGGGGAGGAGATATCTTCTTATCAAAATTTCTACATTGACGGTTTGATCAAGAAAAAATCTTTTACAAATGCCTATAGCTTGTGTGAAATTAAGCTGATAGAACTGCTTTAAAGGAGCTGATAACGCCACTACCTGAGCAATTTCCATTGAAAAGTTGTATATAATGAGACGAGCGTAAATTTCTTGAATAATAAACTCTAGTTTCTTTGAGTGGAATTGGTTTAAACCTAAGGCATATTTTAATTCTCTAAAGGAAGTTTCAATTCCCCAGCGTAAGTGATAAAGTACTTTTAAATCTTCGCTTTTAAAAGTGAAGGAATCAAGATTCGTGACTAAAGATTCATAACTATCCTCACTCAACTTAATCCGAACGACTCTGAGACTAACGGGATAGCTTTCTTTTGAATCGGATGGGAGATAATCAAAGCTGGCTTTTTTACGCACAAATTGATAGCTTTTGTCAGCTTTGATTTTATTGGTCTGTCTTCTTGTTAACCAAAGGTTAACCTCTTTATCAAATGTTCCTTTTTGAGGTAATCCAAGTCCTTTAAGAAAGCCATTACTTTTGGTATCTTTTACTCGAATTACGAATTTTTGACCACTTTTTCTAATATGTTCGTACACGTTAAATGACTCATGACCACGATCTGCAATAATAATTGTCGGCTTTTCAAAAGTAAACTCATCAACCATTTGACACAAACTGCTCCGTTCGTCTAGCTGTCTAATTTTTTGGAAGTTTACCGATGCATAGTATTTATTTAATGGGTCATATAAAGCATTGAGATGAAAAGATCCTACAGATTTATCAAACTTTCCGATGGTGTAATGGGATTCAGGATCGTTTTCATCATAAGGAATATTAATATCGGAGCCATCATGAGCCAATAGTTGGTACCCTTTATATTGCTTGTTTTGGTTACTTGAAGGAATGGTTCGGTAGAAGAGTTGTTTGAAAGCTTCAATCTTTATTTTACTTCGAGCCTGTACAAATGCGGAAGCAGTTGGCGTTTGAAGTGTAAAATCAAAGTAAGAGAGTAATTCACTAGAAAGACTTTGTCCACCGAAAGAGAGAATAATTTTGAGAGTGGTCTCAAAAGATAATTTTCTATTTCGTGAAAAATCAAGCGGAGATTGAGCAAAAATTTCAGGTTGATTTGTAATACAGCGAATTTGATCTTCTAAATTTTGTTTGATTTTATGAGCTGCTTGAAGTGTGGATGAAATGTTGATGGTATTAGACATAAGGGCACCTCCAGAATAAGTAGCGCTATGACGTTTTATTATTGTTAAAATAATTGTATCAAGAGAGTGTCCTTTTACATAGAAAAAATAAAGCAGGGAAACTTAAATGTTTTCCTGCTTTTTTCCTTAACTTAATGACATTGGTGATCACAAGAATAATCCCAGTGATATTAAGGGTCGCGTTCGTAATGATCGATCCCCAGTTTTGCCAAGATGCCATTGTGTCCGCGCTGATCATATTTTGGAACCAACCTGACGGATCTAACACGACCGAATTAATTAAAATAGCAATACCTGCTAAAATGAATAAAGGCATGATAGTAGCAAACGAATCACGTAGTGTTCTCAAATAAATTTGATTGCCGATTTTTTGTGCTGTTAAAACAAATTTCCCCATCAAAGCTTCCCTTTTTTTCACATCCATTTATTTATGCCTCCTGAATTGTCTATAGTTGTATATCAACTTCTAATACAGAATATCACTTGAAAACGCTTTTGTAAATACTTAATTAAAATTAGTGTATACTTATTTTTATAAAAAATAAAAAAGACCACACTTGATAGTTTCAAGTACAGTCTTACAAACGTCATTTTCTAATTGATATCTGCTACTATTTTTCCTGATGTATAGGGATATCTTGTCTTAGATAAATCAAATGGCGTACCATCATCAAAAAAGACGATTTGATTGGTTTCTAAAATCGGTTCTCCTACCTCGATCTCAAACTCTTCACTGTCTAAATGATTTGCTTTTGAAGCAATGATCACTCGACGGGCCGCACTGACCACATAACCCAACTCTTCTCTAATATAGTTATAGATAGACCCCTTTAAAATCTCTTCATCTAAATCTTTGATATACTTAAGAGGCATGATGGATGTCTCTATACTTCTCGCCTCTCCATTTACATACCTTACACGTTTGATGTCATAGACCGGATCAGTCGCTTTTATTTTCAGTTCCTCAGACTCATAAGAAGTGGGGAAACGCACGTCAAAGCGGATGATTTTACTGGTCACCTCCGTCCCTTCTTGAGCAGAAGTCCCGAATACGCTATTGATCTGGGTCACATTCTCCTTGTCCTTTTTAATGTTGCTTCTCACATATGTCCCCGATCCTCGCCTCGTGTAAAGTAAAGATTCATCAATCAATACCTGTATGGCTTTTCTGATAGTTACTCGACTCGTCTTATAGGTTTTTGCCAATGCTTCTTGGTTTGGCAATAGCTCCCCTTCTTTAAATTCACCGTCGATAATCTTATTTTTCAAGGAGTGTGCGATTTCGATATATTTAGGCATATTCATTTCACCTCCAAAATTTGTATACACTTATTATAATATTAGATTAACAAACAAATGTAAACAACCTTTACAACTATAACTAATAAATAAACAAATGATCAATTAGCCAGTCGCTTGTTCATTCATTGAAATCATCGCTTTTTGAAGCCAAAAAAGCCTTCAGAGAAGTCCAATTCTCTGAAGGCCAAGTATCACTCAATTCTTTGTCATTTGTTGCCTATTGTTTTTATCATGTTATACCTAAGTTAGACATACAACTATTTCTGACTTTTCCAAGGAATGTTGAAGTACGAATAAAGATGATTTACTTCGCCAAACGATAGATGGCATCTGCATAAATTGCTGTAGCACGGAATAAGTCATCTAGACTCATAAATTCATTTGCTTGGTGCATCGTATCTGTGTAGCCTGGGAACATTGCGCCATACGCAACACCACGTTTCAATAAGCGTCCGTATGTGCCGCCACCGATGATTTGTTCGTAGCCTTTTTCGCCGGTATGATCTTCGTACACTTGTAATAATGTTTCGACCAACGGATCATCCATTGGTACATAATGTGGTTCCATCACACGGGCACCACGAGTAACTGATGCACCTTCGTCTGCTACTGTTTTGTTCAGTTTGCTTTCTAATTCATCTGTGGTTGTGCCTTTAGGGAAACGGAAGTTCATGTTGATGTAGTTCTCTTCTTCTGTCCCATTTTCTTTAAACGCAAACAATCCAGCATTCATTGTTAGTTTACCCATTTTTTCATCTTCGTGGGCAACGCCTAATTTCTCACCATAAAAGTCTTCATGGACGTAAGTAGCTGCCACATGGATGAATTGTTTAGCTGCACCGATAAATTCGTAATCATCAAGGAAGTTTGCTAAGAAAGATCCGGCATTGATCCCTGATTGTGGGCTTGCGCCATGTGCACCTTTTCCGACTACGTTGATCGTAACAAATGTATGCTCTACTTCGATCGAACCGTTGATTGGATTTGCTTCAATAAATTCATAAAATGCCTTTTCTAATGCAACTGCTGCATCTGCGCTTGGTACTTCGATTTTTGCAGTCGCTGTTCCTGGCACCATGTTTTCACGTAAACCTGACGTAAATGATTTCAGTACATAGTCGCCGGCGTTATCGCCTTTAAAGCGGAATGCGAAAGAAACATTGCCTTTTTCTCCGTTGATGATCGGGAATTCCGCATCTGGTGAGAAACCGAAATCAGGTTCTTCTTCATGTTCAAAGTAGTAAGCCATGTCTGCCCAACCACTTTCTTCGTCACTACCTACGACAAAGCGAACTTTTTTCGATAATTCTAAGTCTAGGTCTTTGATGATTTTCATCGCATAGTAGGCAGCCATACTTGGTCCTTTGTCATCACTTGAACCACGAGCAAAGATTTTTCCATCTTTGATCACTGGTTCGTAAGGATCAGTATCCCAGCCATCGCCAGCGGGCACTACATCCATATGACCAAAAATACCTAAGGTTTCGTCTCCTTCACCTAGATCGATGTGTCCTGCGTAATTGTCCACGTTTTTTACAACGAAGCCATCACGTTCACCATAAGCAAGCATGTGTTTCAATGCGTCACGAGGCCCAGGTCCAAATGGTGCATCTGCAGTTGCTTTTGAATCATCACGTTCACTGCTTACGCGTAAAAGATTTTTTAAGTCTTCAAGCAAGTCTTCTTTACGTGCTTCGACTTCTTTTTGCCAATTGATTGTCATAAAGTTACTCCTCCACTCATTCAGTCTACGAGTTCATCATAACATAAATCAGGCGAATTGTTTAAAAAATCAGACAACGGATAAACGAAACAGTTTTTTCCATAAATATTATAAGCTATAATGAAAAAAAGGAGGCTTTCCCATGGAACTAAATGAACAATTACTCCAACAAGTGATTACTCCTCGCCCCATCGAATCTCATAAAGGTACATTTGGTAAAGTCCTGTTGATTGGCGGAAACGAGCAATTCGGTGGTGCGATCATCATGAGCGCTTTAGCAGCTGTCCATAGTGGGGCTGGCTTGACAACTGTTGTAACAGATCCTAATAATCATGTGGCCGTCCATAGTCATTTACCAGAGGCAATGGTGGGGGATTGGACAAATAAAGAAACATGGTATTCGGCTTTTGAAGATGCGGATGTCTTACTAATTGGTCCGGGATTAGGAACCAATCAACAAAGCCTTGAACTTCTGCAATTTGTCTTGACCAACCAAACAAAAAAACAATGGTTAGTCATTGACGGTTCTGCTTTGACATTGCTCGCTACGCATTCCCTGGAGCTTCCTTATCCAGAGCATACCGTTCTCACACCCCATCAAATGGAATGGCAACGTGTCAGCGGATTGAGTTTAGAGGAACAGTCTAGAGAAAATAATCAGCTAAAGCAACAAGAATTAGGTGCATCACTTGTTTTAAAAAGTCATCATACAACGATCTATGGGCAAAATGGGATCTATTACAATACAGCTGGTTCACCAGCCATGGCAACAGGTGGCATGGGGGATACGTTAGCTGGTATGATTGCTGGTTTTTTAGCTCAGTTTCCAAAAAATGACCAAACGATCAGTGCCGCTGTTTATTTGCATAGCTTTATCGGCGACCAATTAGCAAAAGAGCGATATGTCGTTTTACCAACTGAAATCAGTCAGCAGCTCCCAAGATGGATGCTTTATTTTAGTCAAAGATAAGAAGGAGCATCACAATGGAAAAATATACCGGCTACCTTAGAGAGCCTTTTTATTACGAAACCGATCAAATGGGTATCATTCACCACAGCAACTATATCCGCTGGTTCGAAGAAGCACGCGTTGCGTTATTAGAACACTTAGATTTTAGTTACAAGAAAATCGAAGAACAAGGCATCATCATCCCTGTACTAGGCGTAAGTTGTGAATACAAAGAAATGATCCGTTATGGAGACAAAATTTTGATTAAACCAATGATCGAAAGCTATACAGGTACACGGTTGAATTTTCGTTACGAGATCTACGGTACAGAAGATCAACGTTTACGGACGACTGGAACAAGCCAACACTGTTTCTTGCTTGCAGAAAACCAACGTTTAGTCAAACTAAGTCGTGTCAATCCTAACTTGGATCGACTGTTTAAAACTTACGCAAACATCGACGTAGCCCCTGATTCTGCAACAGAAATGAAATAAAAGAAAAAATAAGTGTTTATTCTTGCCTTTTAACCCCCGATTTGTATAATGGAAAGAAAAAAAGCAGGTGATTATAATGTATGTCGTGAAAGTACTACACGGTTATATTGATAAAACTGGCTGTCGCACACGTGAAAAAAACCCGGAAACCTTGCTTGTCTTCAAAGACAAAAAAGAATCAGAAACCTTTGCCAATCAAATCGGTGGTCGTGTCAAACAACTGCAGGAAGTTCGCCCAGATTGACTGTTGCTTTCGTGAAAGGATGAGATGTTCGCCCCATGGATATGTATTGAAAAGAGTCGACAAACCAATCGTTTGCGGCTCTATTTTTGTGTTTCTGTTCGCTGATCAGCTCGTCCCCTTACTCTATTCTCAGGAAAGGATATGCTATACTAGGTATAGCTTTTTGAAAGGGGTGTTCTATGGGGAACAATTTACAACAACAAGCATACGAAGCTATCAGGCAACAAATCATCTATTCTGAATTAGCTCCGGGGAGTAAGCTTTCTGACAGAGTCTTAGAAGAACAATTAGCAATCGGACGCACGCCGATTCGGGAAGCATTGATCCAACTTAGAAATCAGGAATTGATCAAAACGATTCCTCAATCCGGTACATATATCTCAAAAATCGACATACGTTCCGCAGATTTGGCACGTTACATGCGAGAAAAATTAGAACAACCGATTTTACAAGAGTGCAGTGCTAAAATGAACGATAAAGCGCATCAGCGCTTGGAGATGATTTTAGAACAGACAGATCAAGCAATCCTGGCACAAGACAAAAAAACCTTCTTTCTTTTAGATAAAGCCTTTCATCAAATGTGTTACAAAGTCGCGGGCAAAGAAGAAATATGGACTTGGCTTGAAAGCTATAGTACTCACTTAGATCGTTTCCGTTGGTTACGCTTGACGATTTCCGAATTAGATTGGGGCCGTGTATTAGATGAACATCAACTCCTGTTGAAATCTATGAAAGAACATTCACTTGATGAAGTAGGTTTCCTTTGTAACCTCCACCTCCATATGATCATTGAGGAACAAGAACAAGTGATTCTACATTATCCGAGTTATTTTGAAACAATCTCTTCTGAAGCATGATGAAAAAAGGCGTAGCCTCCCGAACTTTCAGGAAGGACTATGCCTTTCTTATTCAAAACGACTGAAATGACTGGACGAGATGCTCACACAATTGCGGATCATATGGCCAAGTCATAGCGACTTCTAACACATATGGTGAGAATCCCACGTTATTCAACTTCTCCGAAAAACTCATTGCTGCAATTTCACTCAATGCTCGGATCTTAGACTGATGACGATACCCAAAAAATCGCCATAGTTCTAGGGTTTTCTGTTGGGTATACAATGTAGGATCGCGTGTTTCAAGATGATGATACAATTCATGCGCTAAAATCAAAGAGGTAACTTTTTCCAATGGGAGCGCAGTAATATTTGCCTGTTCGAATTTCTGGATTGGTTCTGCCATTAAACAGATCCCCGTTGTTTCATCGTAAGTGGCGAGTGTCAAACGATCATTCCGCCATGCTGTTTCTCCATAGGAGATAGCGACATCAAGTCTATCGCAAAGTTCTTGAATATTCCTTGTACAATACTTTCGGTTGATCGTTTCGGCTAGCGTCTTTCCACATTCTCTCGCTAGTGCCCCCCATCTTTGTTGTTCAGAAAGCGAGACCTTCTCTACTAAAAGCTCTCGTTGAAATTGATAATCACACCACTGTTCATCAGAAATCGTCTGTAATTTTAAAATCAACTCATCTAGTTTATTTTTGCTTGATATTCCCCGCAATCACAATCACTTCTTCCTCTGGATCTAACATCGAGATTTCTAACTCCATCAAGAGTTGTAATTGTTCAAATTCTGTCGCCGAAAAATCTGCGACACGCGCACCGATACATAGATAAAATTCCGGTCGAGCAATCAGCTCAGTCTGATAGACCGCAAGTTCTTCCCATAATTGTTGGACAGCGAAGAGATATTGTTCAGCTGTGGTTTTTAAACATTTGGCATACCCTCTTTGAACTTTGATAAATCCTTTTTGGTCGATGATCCGTAATGTGCCGATCGAATGTTCTGGACTATTTTCCCCAATCACATAGAAGAAGTCAGTATTCGCTAATAAGGAAACAGCTTTTAGAGGCATCCGCAAGTCTTCTGACGCTATTGACAACGCCTCATCTTTACTGATCTGTTTTGTTAAATCAGTCGCTTTGACTTCCGTTGATCCTGTAGCAATTGCCGTGATTTTTGAGGTTTGAGGATCAATTTCAACATGGACTTCAATCGATTCCGGTGTGGCGCCAGATTCGATTGCTTTATTCATCGCTTCATTTTTCAATCCTCGAATATCTTCTTTGCTTGGTGAAGGAATGATCCGTTCCACTACATCTCTCACCATCGCTAATGCCACACCGATCGAAGAAATCACCTCTGCATTTTCCGGTATGGAGTACTTAACACCCATTTTCCGACTAAAATAGGTGATCAAGGAAGCTGCTCCACCGCCTACACCCACCAAAGAGATTTGTTCTTTCTCCAATTGATATTTTTCTGCCAGTTCCAAAATGACTGGTTCGATTTTTGCATAAGCTTTTGCCATGATCTGCTCAGCGATATCTTCCACAGTAGTCTGACAATACGCAGCCAAAGCTTCCATGGCTTTTCTTGCGGCTTGTGGATCACCATAGGAAAAGTGTTCTTCTTGGACAAGACCAAGAACATTCGCTGCACAAGAATTGGTGATAGTGACCTCTTTTCCGTCTGCCAAAATTACTTTGACATAATCAGCCGGATCTCCTTCAACAGGGGAGAAAAAGACGACTTTCGGTTGATCGATTTTTTCAATCGGTGTGAATACAGCATAATCCAACCCGGCGATATGGGCAGAACGTGGTCCTACATCAAGAATCCCTGTCCGATCTGCCCGAACCATCGAACCACCGGCAACACCTAAGACACGAACATCTAAAGAGGAAATATAGGTCGCATGCCCGCCGACCACTGAGTAATCGATGGCAGGACGCCCATTTCTGATGACACCAATATTTGTCGTTGTCCCTCCTACTTCAAAATACACACCATTCGAGGCACGTAAATACATCAAAGAACCCATGACAGAGGCAGCTGGTCCTGAAAGCATCGTTAAAACTGGCCGCTTCTTCATTTCAGCGATTTCCATTACCCCACCATCGCCACGCATGATCATCAAAGGAACATTGACACCGGCAGCTCTAACCGAACGTTCAGTCGACGTCGCTGTCTCCAACATTTTAGGCAAAATCGAGGCATTGATCGCTGCCGTTCGCGTTCGTCTTGTCAACCCATAAAGCTTAGTGATCTCAGAAGCCATCGTTGTTGGTATCCCTTGTTCCGAAGCAAGGGAATAAATGACCTGTTCCGACTCACTATTATCTACGCCAAAAGCCATTGAAGAAACCAAAACTTCCGCCTGTTCCTTTTTCAGTGTAGCAATCGTCTCTAACACTCGTTCGTTTGTCAGTTGTTTAAGTGGTAAGAAGACATTTGCAATGTCTATTTTTCGATTATTCCCTAAATCGATCGGGGCTAACCGAGTTTGTCTTTTCGCCAAAAAACCTTCGAATCCACCCTTTGCCATTCCGATCACTCCTACTTTTGCCACATCTCCTTCAATCAATGCATTCGTTGCTTGGGTCGTAGAATGCGCGACAAAAACGACATCTTCCGGGCTGATCAGATTTTCTTGCAAACAATTTTGAAACGATTGTACGACCCCGGCAGCTACCCCCTCTGGATGGTGGTGCGTTGTTTTGACAGATGATTTACCGATGATTTCATGTGTCGCATTGTCGATTGCGACTGCTTTTGTATGGGTACCACCTACATCGATACCCATTCTTACTGCACGCTTCATTTTTGCATCCTCCAAATTTTTACTTTCTATAACTATCAAAAATTACCATAAAGGATCAACGTCAAGATACAGACGATCACACCGATCGCCACCCTGTCGGAATCGATTTTTTCATGAATTCACGAGAGGAAACTTTTGTATACCCTAATCCCCAAGCGATCCATGATTGAGTGATATCTAAATGCTGCGGTGCAATGGTCGTTGTCGCAAATAGTGGAAATAAAAAGGCAACGGGCATCGTCGGATTGACTGCTAAAACTACTGCTAAAATCGCTGATCCCGAACCGACTAGACTCAACGGACCACGGAAAAACCCGAGAGGGGTCAACAATGCAAAGGCAAGTGCCAATACAACAGGTGTCTGGGGAATAAAATCGCCAAGGATCGCAGAGAAATAAGAAGAAGCATACACCGCCGAATTATTGAACATCGCTAAAGTCATCAAAAAGCCAACCATTGGTGCCACATCTGTTGCTCCATCTGTAAATAATTTAGCGAATTGCCGACAGATCTCCTTGTATCCCCCACGTAATTTCCCTGTAAATAGCAACGCCCAGATCCCAGCCAACATAAAACCAAGAATGATCGGGATTTCTAACACCACCACTCCTAACACAGGTATAACGACTGCCAACCAAGAAATCATAGGCGCCTCTCCACCTTCTCGTGGAAGTTCAGCCGCCATTGCATAGCGTTTCTTCGGGTTCATTGATATATTAGCTACAAGTAGAACGATCACTAAACTCACGACCATGCCAATCATCCCGATTTGAAAGTAATCATTGTATGTATAATTTTCAGCCGCAGAATTAAATCCCGCATAGATCGTTTGATATTGCTTGAAATTGACAATATTCGCAAAGATCCCTGCCATGATCGAACCCATGAATGCAAATAGAGCAACAGGTGCAGCAATTCCTAACGACATCAAGATCGGTAAAACGATCACGGCAATTGAAATCACTGGACCAATCCCGGTCATCGACATAAAAATAATTGCCGTCACAAGACATAAAAGGCTCATCGTGATCCGCGGTTTATCACCGCCAAGCTCCACGACTTTCCGAATCAACGTAGCCGCTATCCCACTATCTACCAATACTCGACCAAAAAAAGCACCAAAGAATACATTCACTAAAATTGATTTCGCATACTCTGCTGGACCAGTAGCATATACATGGGTCAACACATCAATGACTGACTGTCCTTCCATTGCGGCATTCGGTGAGAAAAAATTACCAATCAGCGCTAACCCCATCCAAATCGTCGCCATGATCGCTAAACCGACCATCAAATTAAGTCCTTTGACACAATACCAAACCATAAAGAAGAACGACAAAATCAACAACATACCAATAATCATTTCACTCATAGACTCACTCCATTCTATTTCATCTCACTGATATATCAGTTGGGTTCATTCTACCTCACCGAGAAATCGCTTTCATTAAATATTGACGACAGAACAAGGACATATGATTAAAGAAGATTCATTATGGACTATTAAAATGTTTTTTCAAAAAACATTTCATTTAGCTAACTGTATAAATAGATTTATTATCTAAGATAAAAAATAAGCAATGATCACCTCTCTTTTCAAAAAAATATCATGTACTTTATTTATTGGGTTATTTCAATCTATTTATAGATAACAGAAATTTTATTGAAGAATGATAGATATAAAAAAACACACCTAAGCAAGCTTAGACGTGTTTTACTTTAAATCCTATATTTATCTTGAAACGGTCACTCCCTGTTCATTTGAAGCGATGTTTACCGCATCCATGATCCGACCGTCCTCAGATAATACAATAATATTGACACCTGTTTTATTTCTTGATACATCAACGCCGTCGATTTTAATTCTAGAAAATTGTTGCTCCTCATAAGATGTAAAACTAGAAACCATTGAGATGTTCTTATCAGTGAGTTTTTGATTAACCTCATTATAATTTTCATTTTGCGCAAGAATAGGACTCTGATTCGCTTGATGAATACCAGTAAAATTCCAGTCATGAGTAAACTTCTGTAAATCAAGATCCGGTAAAAGTTTTGCTATTTCCACTGCTAAAGCTTCACTCATTTGTTGGGACTCCCCTGCACCAGCAATCAGAACTGTATAATCTGAGTCTTCTAATTCTTTTAGATATTCCTGATAATCCCAAATGTTCATCAAGGTTGGATCTCCATTTTTATAAATCGTATTCCAAGCATCTTTAGAAACCGATCGAATCGTCTCTAAGCCAAAATATTTAGCATTTGAACGGTTGATCTGGGAGTCTATGCTCGCGCCAACGTGTGACAGCGCGCTAGAATATGCTGGATAGGGCATCCCTTCATTTGCATTGAAATCAGCGATCAAAGAATTCAGATTCCCTTGCTTTTTCTGGCTCTCCACATACCTATATTGTTCGTTGATATCACGATAAGACTGAATGATCCCATGCACACCTAAGACAAAGGAAAATAAAAACTGAACAATGAGAACTGAGCTGATCACACTATAAAAACTTCCAGCTGTCGTCTTCGTTAATTTATCTGGCCATTCGATTAACATCGCAATGATAATATACAATGCGCCTCCAAAAAATGAACGCCCCCAGTTAAGTCCTGTTGGTGAAAGAGACAATACATAGATAGTTGCTAGTCCGGCAAGTACATATACATACGAAAGTCGGAACCAGTTTTTATGTTGGTTAAAAATAATACCTAATGCAATTAAAATAGCCGCTAAAACAAATAATTGCAAACTGTTTTCGTAAAGAGTTCGTGTGATTGTAGAAAAACCAGAATATAGCTTGTGAGGAAGCGACCATGCACTACGGTCAAAGTACGTTGCTCGTATCGCATTCCCTGGAGCCGCAACCATCATCAATAATCCAAAGATTGCTCCACCTAAGCCTGAAAACAACCATACCTTAAACGGTCTTTTCTCTTTATAGATAAAATAGATATACCCTAAAACAACAAGAATTGCTCCACCAGATGTATTTTCATTACACCATCCGGCAAGTATCCCTAAAACTGTCATAAAAATAATCTGTAACGGTTGATTAAATGGTAATTCTCGGCCATTTGTATAATAGCGGTGATACATAGAAAGGAAACTAATAATGAGGATGCCACCCCATAGATAATTTGCCGCTCCAGTCTCCCATAAGATCGTTTGTCCGAAAGTTGGGACAAATAACCAAATCAACAAATTGATCATTAAATATTTAAACACATAAAAATTCTTATTATCTTTAGTTGATATTTTATAGATCAAAATAGTTAGTAATACATAAATCAATGGATTCATAAAATTGAATACGATTTTTGGCATCAATAAAAATAAACGCGCAATGATATGGACCACTGATCGACCTGTCCAATTCATGTATTGCATATATTCGTCATGGAGAATAGTTGAAAAACTTGTTGTTTTGTACATGTATTCAATATCATCTGCAATCAATGGCGTTAAAAAATTCAAGATGACCATGACTACGTAAACAGAAACTATCACAATCATCTTCTTATGTTTGCAGATACTATCGATTAATCGATTCATTTTGTTCTTCCCTTCCAACAATTATTTAAGTGATTACTTATGAATATTATTATAACATTTTAAATCGTTGGATGCTTTTAAATTAAACAACACCTTTTACCATTTTTTGTCTCATAGTTTCTTTGGCTTCAGATAGGTTCACTACAAAATGAACATTTTATAAAAGATCTTAATAGAAAACAATAAGAATAAATGTTTGTCGAAACCTTCTCATTCAAGATCTCAACAAATCCACAAAGCCTGAGCGGTTATTCATTCGTGGGGAATATAGTCTCGAAAGACAGAAAAGAAGAAATTTCTAGGAGATTTTATGAGTAGTTGACTAGCAAAAATCATCTGAGGCAAAACAAAAAAGCTTACTAGGAATTAACAGGAACAAATTTCTAGTAAGCTTTTTTATATTATGATAATGCCATAACGCCTAATTCACAAAATTTCTTTTGCTCCTTAGTACGCAGTGTCTATGGGCTATGACCGACACCTTTCCTTTGTGTATTAATCATAGCATAATGAAATGACTTTGGGAAGAATTTTAAATGCTATTCAATGATTTAGATAAAAACAAAAAAATATTTTTCATTTTATTATGCTTTGAGTAATGCTTTTTATTCAATTTTGCACGATAAATAAAGCTTCTAATTTCTTTTCTTCTAGCAAAAATCATTTTTTCGCTTTCAATATATTCTTTATATAAAATAATCAGACAAAAGATATCATGGATCTTTGTATGTTCAAGTAAATTATTGTATAGTGAAATTTCTTTCCTACTAACATTCTTATTAATTTGATATTTTGTAAGAAAACTTTTTACGTTGGAAGAAACAACGAGACTACCTGAGTGATTTTTATTTGCAATATTCATCAATATAGGACGATTATGAGAAGAAGCATTTCGAATACGTTTGATCATTATCAGTAATTCCTCAGCGGTTTTATAATAAGCATAATTATTTTTCTGTTTATCAACATAAAACTTTATAAAGTCTATCAATTGCCCAAAATTCAATTTTTCTATTAATACCCAAACTGGAACAATCTTGCTATTAAAATATTTCTGTGATATTTGATAATCATAATCATTAGGATCAGATACATTATAGATTGTTCTTTTTAAAATCGGCTTATAGTTAATTTTTATGTAATTTTTCCCATAACGTTTTCTTAGTTTTTGTTGTTTTAAATTAAACTTTACTTTCTCAAAGGAATCAAATTCATCGACGATAGCATACCCATCCTCAGTACTATTCGTAATGTCCTTAATTAAGTTCTTTTTTAAACTGTGTTCTATGTCTAAACATAATTTATTAAATAAATGTCTCATTCTCATATCTATTATTGATAAATCATATAAATGAAAAAAGTCTAAATCAATATATTTATTGTTGCTATCTTTTCTAAAATTTCTCTTGTAACAAGTAATTTTATAATAAAAATTGGTATTTTCAAGTATATTCTGTGCTTCAGTAACTGTTAAAATATCACAGCTAATATTTTTATCATTTGTTAAATATGCGAGTTGGTCAGATAAATTTAGTTTCATAATTCCCACCCATTCAATATTATTATCTAAAAACAGACTCATCAGTTGTAAATAGAGGATTAATCTTACCGAAAATGCTGTCTTCACTGGAAAAGTTTAATCATGCTAGAAGATTTTATTTCTTTTTTGACTAATTTCCCAGCATTATATGTGTCAATTTTGTTATTTTCTAAAAGATTTATATAAAGCTAATTCTGTAAACTTCATAAGATCATTAAATATCAGCAAATTATGTTTACTTTTATCAATTAATAATTCCATTCCACTTCAAAAGCTCCAAAAAAAGAACGAATGTTCCTATCAATTTTTATCATGAAACCGCATTTATTTCTACAATTCAAACTTACTAAGCATTATCCTATATGGCTCAACACGGAAAAATATTTTTCGCTATAAAAAAAAGAACAGACAGAAAATAATCATCTTCTGTCTATTCCAAACATTCTAACATTTCTATTTACCAACTTCATTTGATAGAAAGTCGGTTTACGCTGTTAAATTATTTAGCTAAAGCGTCTTTTGCTTGGTCAGCTAATGCAGTAAATGCTGCTGCATCATGGACAGCCAAGTCAGCTAACATTTTGCGGTTGATGTCGATTTCAGCTAATTTCAAACCGTGCATCAATTTTGAGTAGCTTAAGCCATTCATACGAGCCGCTGCGTTGATACGAGCGATCCACAATTTGCGGAAGTCGCGTTTCTTTTGACGACGATCGCGATATGCGTAGTTGTATGAATTCATTACTTGTTCTTTTGCTGTTTTAAATAAAGTGTGTTTTGAACCGTAGTAACCTTTTGCTAATTTCAGCATTTTTTTGCGACGTTTACGAGTTACTGTTCCACCTTTTACACGTGCCATGTATAATTCCTCCTAATAAAAATAAATCTTTAAATTTCAGTTATTTTACGTTCTTATTTCATTTTTGCTAGTTGTTGACGAATACGTTTGAAATCGCCACTAGAAACCATGCGCGCTTTACGTAATTGACGGCGTTGTTTTTTAGTTTTGCCGTGGAAACGGTGACTTGTAAACGCACGGAAGCGTTTCAATCCGCCTTTACCAGTACGTTTGAAACGTTTTGCTGATCCGCGGTGTGTTTTTTGTTTTGGCATGACTATATTTCCTCCTCAAAATCTTTCGTTATCCGACTATTGACTGTCCAACAATCAGTTAGTCATTCAAATTACTTACTGTCGTTTTTCGGTGCCAGCGTCAAGAACATGCTGCGTCCGTCCATTTTCGCTTTTTGTTCCACTGTTGCAATATCAGCAGTTTCTTCAGCTAAGCGATCCAAGACTTTTTGACCAATTTCTTTGTGGGTAATGGCACGGCCTTTGAAACGGATAGAAGCTTTCACTTTATCGCCTTTCTCTAAGAACTTACGTGCATTACGAAGTTTTGTATTGAAGTCATTCAAATCAATTGTTGGACTTAAACGAACTTCTTTTACATTGATCACTTTTTGTTTTTTACGCGCTTCGCGGTCTTTCTTTTGTTGCTCGAAACGGTATTTTCCGTAGTCCATGATTCGCGCTACTGGTGGTTTCGCACCTGGAGCAACTAACACAAGATCCAAGTTTGATTGTTCTGCAATTTGCAATGCTTCTGCTTTTGACTTAACTCCTAATTGCTCACCATCTGAACCGATCAATCGTAATTCACGTGCACGAATGCCGTCGTTAACCATCATATCCTTTGCTATGGTCATTCACCTCCAAATATTATGAGAGAAAGAAAAGCTTACCGAATGAACGGCAATAAAAAAAACGAGTTCTTTTGATAGAACCCGCACGTACTCCATCTATACTACATATAGATGAAAACTATCTAGCCCAGTGACTGAATCAACTAAGGCGAGAAGCGGGTGCTTCTGCTTTTATTTCTCAACTTAATTATCATACCAAATCTATTTCTTTTTGTCAATCATTTCTTCACTTTTTTCTATTTGATCGTAGCACTTCCCCATCTTGTACGCATTCTAAATGGACTGTTGTTCCGCATATCACCAATCGAATATGAATTCCTTCTGCTACTACTCCATCTACGTTTTATATAATTCCATTTCTTTTATTTTAAGATAACTACAACAAAGCCTGAACAAATCATTCATTTCTTACTCCCCTAAAAAGTATCCTTTTATCAAAAATTTATTTACGTTTTCAAAAAAGGTACTAAAACCCTTAAAAATCAACATTATAACAAATCGTATTATTTATGCTCCTATTATTTTTTTACCTACACATCGGTATAAACTGATTCGTAACTACTTATTTTTTTTGATAATCTTAATTTCAGATAACACAAAAAAATGATAATTACGAAACTCATCGTTCAATATATGTTATCTAAATCTTATTTACATATGGAGGGAAAAATGAAAAAACAAATTTTGGGAACAGTTTTATGCTCGGGGATTTTATTTGGAGCAAGCTTAGCGATTGGGGAACAAGACGCTTCTGCTCACGGTTATGTCGAATCACCGATCAGTCGTGCGTATCAAGGACACTTAGATCGTAATGTTAATTTATCCGCTGCAGCAGCAAAATATGGTCCTGTCATTTATGAACCACAATCATTAGAAGCTGGGAAGGGATTCCCAGAAAGAGGTCCTGTCGACGGTCGTATTGCTTCTGCAAACGGAGCGGTTGGCGGAAGCTTCTTGCTAGATAATCAAACAGAAACAATGTGGACAAGACAAAACTTAGATACAGGCGTGAATACATTCAGATGGCGCTATACACAATCTCATCGTACCACTAAATGGCATTATTACATTACTAAAGTAGGTTGGAACCCGAATGCACCACTGAAACGTAGCGATTTAGAGTTGATTACAGAAATCCAACATGATGGAACTGCTTCTGCAAATAATCGTAACCACACAGTTAACATTCCAAACGACCGTATCGGTTATCATGTTGTTTTAGCTGTATGGGACATTCATGATACAGGCGGTGCCTTCTATCAAGTAGTCGATGTCAACTTGAAAGGTGATTCAGCGATCCCAGTAGCACCAACAGCACCACAAAACGTGCGTGCGACGAATGTAACTTCTTCAACTGTCCAATTAGCTTGGAATAGTCAAGCGAACACTGCATCTTATAATGTTTATCGTGATGGCGCGTTGATCGGAAATACATCATCGCCAGATTTCAATGATACAAACTTAACTGCGGATACTTCTTATAACTATGAAATCGAAGCAGTTGGACAAACTGGCTTAGTCTCTGCTAAAACAGCTTTGACAGTAAAAACTGCAACAGAAAATACACAAGAAAAACCAACTACACCGACTCACTTACACTCAATGGGTCAAACAAGTTCAAGTGTTTCATTGATGTGGGGCGCTTCTACTCATTCAAAAGGAATCAAACAATACAACATCTACCGTAACAATCAATTGATTGGTTCAACAAAAGAAACAGAATACGAAGTGTCTGGATTAGCTGCAAACACTGCCTACTCATTCGTGGTTCGCGCAGTCAGCAATACGGATGAACTATCTGATGCAAGCAATGCGTTATCTATTACGACAGATCGCGATGACAATGGCGGCGACGGTGGTGGTGAAGTCACTCCAGGACGTCAATGGAAAGTAGGAAGCTTATTCGCACCGGTTTCTTATACAGCAGGTGAAGAAGTTGTTCACAACGGTGTGACATATATTACTTGGCAATCTCACTTGAACTATGGTGATACAAACTGGGCGCCAGGAATTGCTCATGCTTTATTCTATCCTAAATAAAATAAACCTTATCAACGTAATTAAAACGATAATATAGAAAACATTCCACGTAAACAAAACCCTATAAGAATGAGGCTAGAACAACTTTCTTTGCCTCAAAAATAAGCCAGCACCTGTAACATTCGAGACGAATATTACAGGCGCTGTTTTTTTCAAAGCGCTTATCCATTATCACAGATTGCAAAAAACATTCTCCCTCTCTTCGCATCCAGTTCCTTCTATAATTAGGTAAAATATATAGAATTGCTTGTGAGGTGGTATTTAGTCCTCTCGAAACTCTTGAATCCGAATAAATGATATTCTAAATTGACTTTTTTCGATAATAAGACCGAACACTCCTATCACAATCTCAGACCAAAAAATCGATGATCAAATCCATAAAAAAGGAATAAAACAGCCAATAAAAAGATATATTTTAAAAATAAGTAAACGTTAAAAAATAACTGCAAACGCCAATACAAGCTTTCTCAATTAGAATGAAATTTTATCTTTTTGTTTTCCCGTTGTTATTCATTATGCAAAATAAATAACTGATAACAAATAAAAAAGACAACAAAAATGCCTTTAAATCAATATTTATTCATGTTTTGAATAAAAACACCGTCATCTGAAGTCAAGACCCAATTTTACCTAATGTTCGGTATAAACAGATTATTCAATAGTGCAATTCTCTGATAATATTAAATACAGATAACAACGAGACACATCGAAAGAGTCATACTCATCGACCTTATTTGTTATCTAAAATATCATTTTATCTATGGAGGGAAACATGAAAAAACAAATTTTAGCAACAGTTCTATGCTCTAGCGTTTTATTAGGAGTAGGTTTATCTATTGGAGGACAAGACGCTTCAGCTCACGGTTATGTGCAGTCACCGATCAGTCGTTCATACCAAGGTCACTTAGACCGTAATGTGAACCATAATGCAGCATTAGCAAAATACGGTCCAGTGATTTATGAACCACAATCATTAGAAGCATTGAAAGGCTACCCAGCAGCTGGTCCTGCTGACGGACAGATTGCTTCTGCAAGCGGTGCAGTTGGAAACAACTTCAACTTAGACCGTCAAACTTCGACTATGTGGACAAAACAAGACTTGAACACAGGTCCTAATACATTCACTTGGCGCTATACACAATCACACAGCACAACTAAATGGCATTACTACATCACAAAAGCTGATTGGAATCCAAATGATCAGTTAGATCGTAGCGATTTTGAATTGTTAACAACGATCAACCATGGTGGGGCTCAAGCTTCAACAAATCCATCACACTCAGTGAACATCCCTAATGACCGTCTTGGTTACCATGTTGTTCTAGCAGTTTGGGATATCGACGATACACGAATGGCATTCTACCAAGTAATCGATGTGAACTTGAAAGGTGATTCAGCAATTCCAGTAGCACCAACAGCACCACGTAACGTTCGTACTACTAACGTAACTTCTTCAACAACTCAATTGACTTGGGATGGACAAGCAAATGCTTCATCATTCAACGTTTACCGTGATGGTCAATTATTAGGAAACACAGCTTCACCAGATTTCAGCGATCAAAACCTAACTGCAGAAACTACATATAAATATGAAATCGAAGCAGTTGGACAAACAGGGCTAGTTTCTGAAAGAACAGCTTTATCTGTTACAACTTTATCTGAAACTACAGAAGAAAAACCAACTGCACCTAGCCACTTACACTCAATGGGTCAGACAAGTTCTAGCGTTTCATTGATGTGGGGAGCTTCTACTCACTCAAAAGGAATCAAAGAATACGAAATCTTGCGTGATGGCCAAGTCATTGGTTCAACAACTGAAACTGTTTTTGAAGTAGAAGGCTTAAAAGCTGAGACACAATACTCATTTGTAGTACGCGCAATCAGCAATGAAGGCGATGTTTCAGATGCAAGTAACACATTAACAATCACAACTGATCGCGATGAAAATGGCGGCGGTGACGAAAATGGTGGCGATGGCGGAAACGGCGGCGGTGAAGTCGTTACTGGACGTCAATGGACAGTAGGAAGCTTCTTCTCACCTGTTTCTTATACAGCCGGTGAAGAAGTTGTCCACAATGGTGTGACTTATATTACTTGGCAGTCTCACTTGAACTACGGTGATACAAACTGGGCACCAGGAATTGCTCACTCATTATTCTACCCTAAATAAATCAACTCACTACCCTTTGTTCGACTAAACAACGATTTAAATAAAAAAAAGGCAATCACTCATTCGTGGTTGCCTTTTTTGTGATTTCTTTATTTGAGCAAATAAAAGTTTCGCTAACGTCAGAACAGTTTTAGACACTTAATTCTTCACGGATATCTGTTAGTTTTTCTTCGATCATTTGTAACACTTGCACTTTTGCTGTTTCATCTTCCACAAAGTTCAAACGATCACCATCAATTTGAATCTTAGGACTTTCATCGTAAGCTTCATACCATTCATCATAACGGCGATTCAACTCTTGATAATACTCATAGAGACTAGGGTCAAAAGAAAGTTGCTCGTATGACCGACCTCTTTTTTCGATCCGTTCTAACATGGTTGAAAAAGATACACGAATATGAACCAATAGATCGGGATGTTTTTTCGATGCCGCATAGGGCAATTCTTCCATCATGTTTGCCAATAATTCATCGTAGACTTGGACTTCTGTTGCTGTCGCTCGACCAAGATCTGCATTTAAATGAAACAATAATGAATCCTCATAGATCGAACGGTCTAACACATTGTTATCCTCTTGCATCGCTTGCTTGATACTTGCAAATCGCTTATTCAAAAAATAAATTTGCAATAAAAACGCATATTGTTCAGGGTTTGCATAAAACAAAGGCAATACTTCGTTGTCATCGATTGATTCGTAAAACGCCTGACTCTTAAAATGGTCAGCAATCATTTTTGTTAAGCTTGATTTTCCTGCTCCTATCGTTCCTGCTAAAACAATCACACTCATTTCCCTCCAACTCACTTCTCCCACTAAATACAGTGTTTTTTTCTCATGTTTCTAAATATAACCCCAATATCTTGTGGTGTCAAACGAAATCGACAAGATTCTTTCCTATGAAAAATCAAAATTTTATTAAGAAAATCACGTTTTTTGTCGAGAAATCGTATTCTTTATTTTACTTCTTGACTGGTTTTAGTAAAATAAAGAAGGACTGTTTTTTTGGACAAACATTGCGCACATAGTAATAGGCGCTTTATTTTTTGTTAAAAAGCTACTCTTAGAGGAAAAGAAGGAGTTGTATTATGGCAATTCATGGCCAAGGGGAATCGAGTGGAAAACTGATTTTAATGGGTGAGCATGCTGTCGTTTACGGCGAGCCTGCCATTGCCTTTCCGTTTTATGCAACAAAAGTAACGGCTACACTTGAAGCACTCCCATCATTCAATAAAGATCAACTTATTTCTTCCTACTATATAGGAAATTTAAATGACGCACCACATGCGTTGAACAATATCAAACAGCTGATTGCTGGACTGAAAAGCCACTATCATGTGCAAGACACATTGCGTTTGACGATTGAAAGTACCGTCCCTGCAGAACGCGGGATGGGTTCCAGTGCAGCTGTAGCCACTGCGATCACAAGGGCTTTTTATTCCGCCTATGAGTTGCCGTTATCACGAGAACAACTATTGGCACATGTGCAAGTTTCTGAAAAAATCGCTCATGGAAATCCCAGTGGAATCGATGCTGCCGCAACAAGTGGATACGAACCGATTTATTTTACAAAAGGACATCCTTTTGATTATTTTGCGTTGAATATCGATGCTTTTTTGATCGTTGCTGATACGGGAATCAAAGGTCAAACACGTGCAGCTGTAAAAGATGTGGCTCACCTTTTTGAAAAAGATGCGCAGAAAACTGGACAAAAAATCCAACAACTAGGATACTTGACGAAACAAGCTAAAAAAGCAATTGTCGACAACTCACCAGAAAAGCTAGCTGAAGCAATGAATGATGCCCAGCACATTCTAAAAAGTTTAACGATCAGTAATGACTTTTTAGACACTCTGATCGCTACCGCACGTGCTGCTGGCGCTTTAGGTGCAAAATTGACCGGTGGCGGACGTGGTGGATGTATGATTGCTTTAGCACAAACAAAAACAGAAGCTCAAGAAATCAGCCACGCACTAATACAAGCAGGCGCAGCTGAAACTTGGATTCAAGGATTAGGAGTACATACCTATGCTTAGTGGTAAAGCCCGTGCTTATACAAATATCGCCTTGATCAAATATTGGGGCAAGAAAAACGAAGAATTGATTCTTCCGATGAACAACAGTTTATCTCTCACTCTCGATGCCTTCTATACAGAAACCGAAGTGATTTTTTCAGATACGTTCACAGACGATCTGTTCTATTTAGATCATGAATTACAAACAGAAGCAGCAACAAAAAAAATCAGTCGCTTCCTTGATCTTGTACGCGCACAAGCGAATACAAACAAGCGCGCTAAAGTGATCAGTCACAACTTTGTTCCAACAGCCGCAGGTCTAGCTTCTTCTGCAAGCGGCCTAGCTGCATTGGCTGGTGCCTGTAATGAAGCCTTAGGGCTAGATCTTGATGAGCAAGCCCTCTCTAGACTCGCTCGTCGGGGTTCTGGCTCTGCTTGTCGCAGTATTTTTGGAGGCTTCGTGGAATGGGAAAAAGGCCATGATGACCAAACCTCTTACGCGCAACAAATCCCTTCTAATGGATTTGAAGAAGAGCTCGCCATGGTATTTGTATTGATCAATGACCAACAAAAAGATGTATCCAGTCGTGATGGGATGCGTCGAACAGTGGAGACTTCGCATTTTTATCAAGGGTGGCTTGATTCAGTCGAAACAGATCTAATGGAGCTGAAACAAGCAATCGCTGAAAAGTCGTTCCAAACAGTGGGCGAAGTCATGGAGCGAAACGGGTTAAAAATGCACGGCACCACGTTAGCTGCTAATCCACCCTTCACCTATTGGTCTCCAGATAGCCTAAAGGCGATGCAAGCAGTTCGTGAACTACGTGCTTCAGGCATTCCTTGCTATTTCACGATGGATGCGGGGCCCAATGTCAAAGTGTTAGTTGAAAAGAAAAATCAAACGGCTGTTCAAGCAAAATTCATTGAATTATTTAGCCGTCAACAAGTGATACTTGCTCATGCGGGGCAAGGAATCACGATTATTGAATAAAGGGAGATTGTTATGGTTGAAGTATCTGCACCTGGAAAACTTTATATCGCTGGAGAATACGCAGTTGTCGAAACGGGGCATCCGGCAATCATCGTGGCAGTCGATCAATTCGTCACAGTAACAGTGGAAGCTGCTCGCAAAGTAGGAAGTATCCAATCTGCACAATACAGTGAGATGCCTGTGCGCTGGACAAGACGAAAAGGCGAACTCGTTTTGGATATCCGTGAAAATCCGTTCCATTATATCCTTGCTGCTATACGTTTAACTGAGAAATATGCACAGGAAAAAAACATTCTTCTTTCATTTTATGATTTGAAGGTAACAAGTGAATTGGATAGCTCAAACGGTAGGAAGTATGGACTTGGTTCTAGTGGTGCAGTTGCGGTAGCGACTGTTCGAGCATTGAACCAATTTTACGCACTGAATTTATCTCAGCTTGAGATTTTTAAAATTGCAGCCTTAGCTAATCTAGCTGTCCAAGACAATGGTTCTTGTGGTGATATTGCGGCTAGCTGTTATGGTGGTTGGATCGCCTTTTCCACTTTTGACCACCAATGGCTCAAAGAACAGGAAACAAATAAATCGATCAGTGAATTATTAGCGCTCGATTGGCCTGGTTTATCCATTGAATCCTTACACACTCCGGAAGATCTCCGTTTATTGATTGGTTGGACTGGCAGTCCTGCCTCTACTTCCGACTTAGTGGACCAAGTGCATCGCTCTCGCGAAGATAAAATGGCGGCGTATCAACAATTTCTCGAAGATAGTACGCTTTGCGTCAACACGATGATCCAAGGATTCAAAGAAAATGATGTTGCTCTGATCCAAGAAATGATTCGTAAAAACCGTGAATTATTGCGTGACCTGTCTGCCATCACTGGCGTATTGATTGAAACGCCGGCATTAAATAAATTATGTTGTCTAGCTGAACAGTTTGAAGGTGCGGCAAAATCTTCTGGCGCTGGCGGTGGGGATTGTGGCATCGTGATCGTGGACCAAAAATCAGGCATCCTTCCATTGATGAGTGCTTGGGAAGAAGCTGAGATCACCCCACTTCCATTACATGTCTACCATCAACAGAAAGAGGACAAGTTATGAATCGAAAAGATGAACATGTATCATTAGCAAAAGCATTTCACAACAAACAGATAAATGAATTCGACTTCGTTCGACTTGTTCATCGTCCACTTCCACAAAGCAAGGTTGCTGAAGTATCTTTGAAGACAGAAGTTGCAGGTTTTACTCTTTCTAGCCCTTTCTATATCAATGCCATGACTGGCGGTAGCGAAAAAACAAAAAAGATCAATCATGATCTTGCACAGATTGCTAAACGTGCTGGGTTGATGATTGCTACCGGTTCTGTCAGCGCCGCCTTGAAAGATCCTTCTTTAGCAGATTCTTACACGGTGATGCGGGAGGTCTATCCTGAAGGGAAGATTTTAGCGAATGTCGGTGCTGGTACTTCTGTCGCACGTGCCCAAGAAGCTGTACAACTCTTCCAAGCGGATGCATTACAGATCCATTTAAATGCACCACAAGAATTAGTCATGCCTGAAGGGGATCGCGATTTTTCGCAATGGAAAGAACTGATTGCAGAAATCCAACAAACCCTTGATGTGCCAGTAATCGTAAAAGAAGTGGGCTTTGGGATGACCAGAGAAACCATCATTGAATTAGCAGAGTTAGGCATCGGAACGATTGATGTCAGCGGACGTAGCGGAACAAGCTTCACACAAATCGAAAATGCTCGTCGTAAAAAGCGTGAATTAGCTTATTTGACCGATTGGGGCCAGTCTACTGTGTCCTCCTTACTTGAAGCGAACGAAGCGAATACAGCCGCCGAAATCATTGCTTCGGGTGGCATACGAAATGCTTATGATATCTTTAAAGCATTGTGTCTTGGTGCGAACGCTGTAGGGATTTCCGGAACGATCTTGACGCACTACATGACACACGGGATCGATGAGACGATTGCTCTTATGGCACAGTGGCAAGAAGAACTACGAATGCTCTATGCTATGGTCGGTGCAACAAAAACAAATGATTTAACCAAACAATCCTTGATTTTTTCTGGCCCGGTCAAAGAATGGTGCGAAGCCAGAGACATCCCATTATCAAAATATGGCCGACGCAAATAAAAATGACGAGTGCATACGATGCACTCGTCATTCTTTGTTTATTATGGTTGTTTTCCGATATAAGCTAAGATACCGCCATCTACATACAAGATATGTCCGTTAACAAAATCAGACGCACTTGATGCTAAGAAGACAGATGGTCCAGCTAAGTCGATTGGATCACCCCAACGAGCGGCTGGTGTACGGCCAACGATAAATTGATCAAATGGATGACGCTCCCCGTTTTCTTGTGTTTCTCTTAATGGCGCTGTTTGCGGCGTCGCGATATAGCCAGGTCCGATCCCATTACATTGAATGTTGTACTGACCATATTCTGAAGCAATGTTTTTCGTCAACATTTTTAATCCGCCTTTAGCAGCAGCATAGGCACTTACTGTCTCACGGCCAAGTTCACTCATCATTGAACAAATATTGATGATTTTCCCGCCACCTTTTTCAATCATATCTGGGATGACTGCTTTCGACATGATAAATGGTGCGTTCAAGTCTACGTCGATGACTTGACGGAAATCCGCCGCATCCATTTCGATCATTGGTGTACGTTTGATGATACCTGCATTGTTGACCAAAATATCGATTGGACCAACTTCTGCTTTGATTTGTTTGACCATTGCTTGTACTGCTGACTCATCCGTCACATCACAAACATAGCCTTTTGCTTCAATGCCGATTTCTTTGTAGTTGGCAATTCCTTCATCTACTGATTCCTGAGTTAAATTATTGAAGACGATCGTTGCTCCAGCTTCTGCTAATGAGCGAGCGATCTCAAAACCGATTCCGTATACCGCACCGGTGATTAAAGCGACTTTATTGTCTAAGCGAAACATATCCATATTGAATGACATTTTTATCTTCCTTTCCTATTTCAATTGATCCATTGATACCATATCCATATCTGTATAGGTGATATTTTCACCACACATTGCCCAGATAAACGAATAATTGCTTGTGCCAACACCTGAGTGGATCGACCAGCTTGGTGAAATCACGGCTTGTTCATTATCTACGACTAAATGTTTAGTTTCATCTGGTTTACCCATCATATGGAACACACGTGTGTCTTCATTTGCATAATCAAAGTAAACATAAGCTTCCATGCGACGTTCATGTGTATGACAAGGCATCGTGTTCCATGAACTACCCGGTTCTAAAATGGTGTAACCCATTTGTAATTGACAACTTTCACATACGTTTGGATGGATATATTGGTAGATTTTACGTTCATTCAATGTGACACCTTCGCCTGTTTCCATGGGTTTCACTTGATCGATGCTGATTTTTACATTTGGATATTTGTGATGTGCTGGCACAGAACTGATGTAAAATTTTGCAGGGTTTTCTGGATCTACCGAGGAGAAAACTACATGCTCTGTTTCTTTACCGATGTAATACCCATCTTGTTTCTTCATTTCTTCTTTTTCACCGTTGATTTCAATGAATCCAGGTCCGCCGATGTTGATCACACCAAGCTCGCGACGTTCTAGGAAATAAGTAACACCTAGTTCTTTATCTAGTTTGATTTCTAATGGATGAGTTGTTGGTGTTACACCGCCGAAGATCATACGATCATTGTGCGTATAAGTAAGACTGATTTTCCCTGGAACAAATACTTTCTCTACCAAAAATTCATTTCTCAATTGTTCTGTTGAATAATGACGGATATCCTCTGGGCTATGTGTATAACGTGTTTCCATTTCTTGCATGTTGATAGACTCTCCTTTATCGAATGATTTTTCCAGAACCGCTAGTGATAAAACTAGCAACTTCTGCTTGATTGAATTGGTTGCAATCTCCATGAATCGTGTGTTTCAACGCAGAGGCTGCTGTCGCAAAATCAATAATTTCTTGTGGTTGCATCTCTTCTAAAATTCCATGAAGCAATCCCCCAGCAAACGCATCTCCTCCACCCACACGATCAACGATCGAAGTGACTTGATGAAGCGGCGATTCGAAATAGCTATCCTTCATCCACAAGGTACCTTGTAGATCATTTTCACTCGCTGAATGCACCGTACGTTTGGTTGAGTAAAACGTTTGGATGTTGGGAAATCTTTCTTGCATTTTTTCGTAATAATAAAAAAGTGGGTTTACTGTCGTTTCAGGTGCTTTTGCTATCCCTAACAAATAAAGCGCATCCATCTCACCCGCTGAACAAATATCCACGAGCGGTAATAATTGTTCTAACACTTCACCCGCTTCTTGTTGTGTCCACAGCTTGCCTCGATAATTGATATCAAAACTGATTTGACAGCCTGCTTGTTTGGCTGCTTCCATAAGTTCTTTTGTCAGCCATCGCCAATTTTCTGATAATGCCGGTGTGATTCCTGAAACATGGAATAGATCGACTCCCTTAAAACAATCCTCTAGTGACCATTCCAAGCGATCCATCACCGCGAAACTGGAACCAGCACGATCATAAATGACTGAAGCCGCACGTTCACCGATCCCTGTTTCCATATAATATGTGCCAAGCCGAGGGCCGCCTTTCAGCAGTAGGCTAGTATCTACCCCATAGCTTCGTAAGTGTTTTTCGACTGCCAGACCCAGTGAATGTTCTGGGACTTTTGACATGAACGAAACCGTATGTCCATAATTTGCTAATGAGATCGCGACATTCGCTTCCCCACCGCCATAATGCGCGCAAAAATGATCACTGTTTTGTAACCGTTGTCCCTGTTCTGTCGACAAGCGTAGCATGATTTCTCCGAGTGTCACGACTCTTCCCATCAGCGGTTACCTCGTGATTTCTTTCATTTTTGCCGCATATTGTTGTGCGACTTTTGTCACTTCCTCAAAATCGCCATGAGCTGCTGGAGCCAACAAGTTCCCACCTACACCAACAGTGATCACACCTGCATCAAACCAGTCTTGCATATTTTCTAGACTGACCCCACCAGTAGGCATGATATTGACATAAGGCATCGGTGCTTTGAATGCAGAAATGATACTTGGTCCGAAAGCACTTCCAGGAAATAGTTTGACGATGTCTACGCCACTTTTGAGCGCTGTTTTGATTTCATCGATCGTCATACATCCTGGTAAATAAGGGATTTGGTATAAATTGCATAGTTCTGCGGTTTCCTGATCAAAACAGGGGCTGACGATATACTCAGCACCTGCTAAAATCGCTAAACGCGCAGTAATAGCATCCAACACTGTCCCTGCACCGATCACCACATCCTGTTGGTCTTTGTAGGTTTCTACTAGTTCTTTAATTACTCGATCTGCTTGTGGCACGGTGAAAGTCAACTCAATGCCAGTTAGTCCGCCTTTGATAATCGCGTGACAAGCATTCAGTGCTTCTTCATTTGTTGCTCCTCGTACGACTGCAATAACTCCCGCTTGTTTCAAACGAGATAAGATATCCATTTTTTTCATCTTCCCACCCATTTCTTATTTGGAAATTATAGTTTACAATAAAGAAATTTACATCTTCATTATACGGCAGGAATAAAAAAATGCAAACGCTTTTTAGCTTTTTTCAAAAGTTTTTTCGATTTCTTCTTTCGTTTGCAGGATCGTTTGAATGATTTGAGCCTTGCTTTCTTCACTTAATCGGTATTTCGGCATACTGACACTAAACGCTCCAACCACCTGGTTCTCATGAACTAAAGAGGTACCGATGCAAAAAATGTCTTTTTCGACTTCTTCATCATCGAAGGCGATTTTTGTTTGTTTAACTTGCTGGATCTCTTTTTTTAGTTTTAAAGAATTGGTAATCGTATATTCAGTGAAGGGGACCAGAGGACATTGTTCGATATACTGTTGATATTGCTCTTCCGTAAAATGTGCCAAGACGGCTTTCCCCATTGCTGAACTATATAAAGGTCTCGTGATACCGATTTTTGAAGACATACGGATCGTTTGATTTTTAGGGTCCAACTTATTGACATAGAGAATCTCGTTGTTGTCTAAAATACCTAGATGAATGGTTTCATCAATTGTTTGTTGTAGTTTTTCCAAAAATGGCAAGGTACGTTCAACTAGATCGATTTGATCGATATTTTTGTTTGCATATCGGACCAGTTTCCCACCTAAACGATAATTTTTTTCTTGATTTTTATTTACATAACCAATCATGGATAACGTATCTAAAATTTTTAATGCAGTAGATGACGTCATGTCGATACCTTTTGCAATTTCTTGTAATGAAGCATCTGGATGCTCTGCTAGATAATCTAAAATATGTGATGCTTTAATTAAAACAGTTCCGTAAGGTTTTTTATTTTCCATATTCCACTCTCCTATTTCTATATAGGAAATTATATCGGAAAGAACAATAATTTAAAAGGGATCTTTGTTTTCTTCTTCATAATGCGTATAATGAACAAACTCTCCTGCCAGATCTTTTTTCAAAAATTCTTTGGGAGTTACGCCAAATTCGGTTTTGAATGCGCGTAAATAGTGAGGATAAGAAGCGAAACCACATTTACTATAAACGGAACTTGAGCTGCCGTACTCTCTTAATAGTTGTTTTGAATAAAGTAGTTTTTTCTTCATCACGTATTGATGAAAGGTAAAACCAGTATGTTTTTTGAATTCGCGAGTCACATGATATTTACTGATGAAGAATTCTTTTTCCATTTGTTTGAGGGAGAGCGGTTCACTCAAATTCTTTGCGACAAATTGAAGCATTTTTTCTAACCGTTCATTTGGTACAGTGAAATTTTCTTCCGAAATATGTTCTTCGATCTGTACCATACGGTTGAGAAAAATCAAATATTCAACTAGCGCTTGTTCATAACGAATATCTGCACCATAATCTTTTCGATCCAACGTTTGGTCGATAAAAGAAAGTTTTTCTTTTAATATTTGCGGTTCAATATGTAATATCCGGCTGCGGCGTTCACCGATCGGCCAAAAACAGGCGGATAGATTGGACCACTTGGTGGAACGACTCTCTAGGAATGCAGGGGTGATAAACATGTAGACACGCTCGAATACGTCAGTTGACTGACGAACGATCCGATGCAGATCTCTTGAATGGATCAATAAGACATTTCCTGATTGGATCGTAAACTGACGACCATCTAAATAAAAAATGGCTTCCCCTTCCAAAGTAGCATGGATCTCATAGAAATCATGATGATGATAAACCGTTTTGTTTTGGCTAACGATATCTTTTACATGATAAATCTCATACTGATCCGAAATCATCGTATTCACTTGTTTTCCATTGATCGGTTTCTTTTCCATCTCTATCCCCCTTTTCCCGATTGATCACTATTGAACAATCATATATTCTATTATTTTCTTATCCTGTGGCTTGTTCCAACATGATTACACCTTGTTTTAGTGCATCATCCTTTGTTTCTTCTAAGACGATATAAAGATAGGGACGATGTTTCTGTGCGATGTTTACGATGGCTTCATAATCGATCATGCCTGTCCCTAGATCTACCGGGATGATCTCTTCTTTGTCGGAAACAATATAATCTTTCAGATGCAATCCGCAAATTTTTTCTCCAAACCGTTCAAAGGCTTCTTCGACTAAACTTACTTGTTGATGATAGTTTTTTGCAGTGATCAGATTGGTTGGGTCTAAAAGGATGCCTAGATAGTCCGAATCGATCTTAGCAACTAACTCTGCCACACGATCCAATGAATACAACGGATGATTCAAGCCTGGTTCGATGCCCACCATCATTCGATGCTTTTCTCCAGCTCGTACTAATCGGTGAATGGCTTCAACGATCTGTAAGAAGGCTTCATCTGAAAAGTTCTCCTCTGTATAACCCGCTTCACTCACGCTCCCCGTCTCGGTTGCGACCATCGTCGCCCCGAAGCTTGCAGCATATTGGAGATATCGTTCAAATTGACGAAGCACCGTTTCACGAACAGATAGATCAGGGTGGATCATGTTGATATAACAGCTTAAAATACCGACACTTATGCCTTCTTTTGCGAGGATATTTTTCATATATTGCCCCATTCCAGCATTGATGGCTTGTCCATCTGCTGCAAGTGTAGGAAACGAGCGGCTTAATGCTAATTGTAGCGTAGAAATGTTTTGTTGACGCGCTTTTTTTGCTAAATCATCCACGGTTTGTACGTGGCTCAAGTCATGACCTCTGGCAACTAAGTTTAAGTTCATCATGCCTTCTCCTTTATCCTAATAGATCCGGTAACCACATCACGATTTGGGGGAAATACGTAATCAACAATAAAACTGTTAATATGACACCGTAAAATGGTAACAGTGGCTTCAACATCGCTTCTGCTTTAACTCCACCAACACTCGCTCCTACATATAGTCCGGTACCTACTGGCGGGGTAATGGAACCGACACAAAGATTCATGATCGAAAATAAGCCATAGTGGACTGGATCGACACCAACACTTGTCGCGATCGGCAAGAAAATCGGCGTAAAAATCAAAATCGCTGGCGCGACATCCATGAACATTCCAACAAGCAACAAAATGATATTGATCAATAATAAAATAATGAAGCGATTATCAGTGACTCCAATGATCAGACTGCTGATTGCTTGAGGTATCCCAGTAAATGCCATAGCGAATGACATCATGGAAGACGTCGCTAATAAAAACATGATCGTTCCCGACATCGCCACGGATTGTACCAACATCTTTGGTATATCTTGTAGTTTCACTGTCTTGTAGTAGAACATGGAGATCAGTAAAGAATACAATACCGCAATCGCTGACGCTTCAATAGCCGTAAAGAACCCTGTCAAAATACCGCCAATGATAATAACGATCAAAGCTAAACTTGGGATTGCTTCTTTTAGCACTTTTCCAACTTGCTTCCCTTGGCCTTTTGGCACTGTTGGATATTTATTTTTCTTCGCCACTACAAATGCAACGAGCATGATTCCTAACGACCACAAAGCTCCCACTAAATAGCCACCCATAAATAGAGCTGAGATCGAAGCGCCTCCGGCAACTAAAGAATACATGATAAATGCTGTACTTGGTGGGATCACCATCCCTGTAGGTGCCGAAGCAATATTGACTGCTGTCGCAAATTTACGATCGTACCCTTCTTCGACTTGTTGCGGGATCAGCACGCCTCCAATCGCTGTCGAAGCAGCAATCGCCGAACTAGAGATCGAGCCGAACAACGCATTTCCTAATACATTTGTATGGGCTAAAGAACCTGGGATCCGACCAACAAACAACATGGCAAAATCAACTAATTTCTTGGCAATCCCACCGTGGTTCATGATGATTCCCGAAAAAACGAAAAACGGAATGGCAATCAATGAGAAACTATTGATACTCCCGACCATTTTTTGCGCAGAACTAAACGCTGCGACATCAAAAGGAATCACTAATAACAACGTGAGCATCGATGAAAAAGCGATACTGATTGCAATGGGCATTCCAACAATCAATAAAAAGACAAAAACAAAAAATAAAATTGCACCTGCTTCTAAAGCCATCAAATTCCTCCTATCCCTTTTCCTGAACGACAGACTTCCTATTCATTGCTTCAATCAAATTGATCAAACTGTAGATAATGATCAAAACACCTGAGACCGGCACCGATAAATAGACATAGCCCATCGGAATCCCTAATGAAGGGGAAATTTGCCCCATCGTCAATGTCACAGCATTCCAACCACCATAAACCATGATCGTGATTGCAAAAGCCAGAAAAAGACACTGAACGACGATCTCCAATACATTCGCTTTCTTACCAGTCAGTTTCTCACTTAACAGTGTAACTGCTAAGTGCCCTTTTTGACCCACTACATAAGCGGAAGATAGCATCGCAAACCAGACTAACCCAAAACGCACTAATTCTTCTGTTACAGTATTTGGATTACCCAAAATCGTTCGCGAGAATACTTGCCACAAGACAATGATGATCATACCGATCAACAGACATGCTCCTAGAAATTCTAACAGCCGACTGATTCCTTTTTTCATCGATTACACCCCTTCTTCTTGGATCATTCGGTAAAGCGTTTGAAAATCTGGATGATTTTTGAATTCGTCATGCAACGGTGCGACTGCTTCACGAAATGGCGTATTGTCCACTTCATTGAACTGGACGCCATATTCTTCCGTTGCCACTCTTTTTTCTTCTTCGATTGCTTGAGCGAATGCTTCGATTTCAAAAATCGTTGATTCTTTCGCCGCTTCTTCGATTGCTTGTTGTTGCTCAGCAGTCAAATGTTCCTTGATCGCATCGTTCATGATGATGATATCTGGTACTCGTGTATGCTCATCATAGGAATAATACTTGGCTACACCACCATGCCCGGCTGTATACAAAACAAATTCATTGTTCTCTGATCCGTTGATCAAGTTTGACTGTAGCGAAGTATATACTTCGTCACTGCCCATCGGCACAGGTGATCCACCTAGTAGTTCCACCATTCTAATGGCCGTTTCACTTTGCATCACGCGAATTTTTTTCCCTTTTAGATCATCCGGCGTGTGGATCGGGCCATCGACCATATAAAAACTACGTTGCCCTGAATCATAATAGGTGAGACCAGAAAAACCTAAATCTGTCGTTGATTGATAAATGGGTTGCATGATCTCTTCGTTCTCCATGACATTGAAGAAATGTTGCTCATCATTGAACAAGTAAGGAACTGAAAAAATCGAATAGACTTTAGAGAAACTTTCTAACGCAGAAGCACTGACTTTCGTAAAATCAATCGCACCTGATTGAGTCAGTTCGATCAATTCACGTTCTCCCCCCAATTGACCATCAGGAAAATATTTTACTTTGACTGAGCCAGCTGTTTTTTCTTCTACTAACTCTCCGAATTTATTCATTGCATCAATGACTGGCTGACTATTACTAGCATAAGCAAACCGTAAAGTGATCGTCGCTTCTCCCTCTGCATTTGCAACAACACCGACACTTGATTGACTACCACATCCACTCAAACCGATAATTCCTAATAGAACCAAAGCAAAAGCAAGTGTTTTTTTCATTTTTTTCTCCTTTCTTTCAACAATATGACACAAGTAATTCTGTCAGACATAATACAAGTAACGATTGACCATAAGGCATCGCTGTCTTGCCAATCGTACGGTAAAACTCTAAATCATCGCCCATCCCTGTACCTACCGAAACATTTTGAACTTCGCCAGTTTCATCTACTTGCTCAAGCAACCCTTGGATCGCACGATAGGCGGTTTCTAAATATTTCTTTGGCAAGTAGCGCTCATGCACTGCTTTTAAAATACCGTAAGCAAAACCTGCTGTCGCAGATGATTCTAAGTATGAGGTTGGATCATCGATCAAGGTATGCCATAAGCCACTTTCTGATTGATATTTTGCTAAGGTTTGCACTTGGGCTTCTAGCGTTTCTATTAATAATTTACGGAAAGCATCTCCTTCTTTCAGTTCCAGAATCGCAATGATTTCAGGAATCGCAATCGTCAACCAACAATTTCCTCGTCCCCAAAATGCTTCCGCATAATTATGATTACCTTCAAAGGTCCACCCGTGGTACCAAAGACCTGTACGTTTATCCATCAAATATTTGATGTGGATCATAAATTGGTATCTGGCTTCCTCTAGGTATTCTGGACGATCTAGGAGCTTACCGATTTTGGCTAATGGCAAAACCGTCATCATCAAGGTGTCATCCCACAATTGATTCTTATTTTCCGGTCCATATGTAGCGTGCTGTAATCCGTCTTCCTCTGTCCGAGGCATATCATTCATGACCCATTCCGCCCATTGCTTCAAGTAAGGCAAGTAGCGTGTATCACCCGTCTCCTCATATAAATACGCCATCGTGAGGATTGGTGCCATCGTGTTGACGTTTTTTGGCGGTGCGCCTTCTTGCATCCGTGCTTCAAACCATTCCTTCACCACTTCCGCCGCACGAGGATTTTTAGTCAACTGATAATTTTTATAGATACCGTATAGCCCTACACCTTGTGGCCAATTCCAAACAGACCAACTTTTGTCATCCACCTTTAACCCATCAAAATCCAATAAAAATTCACCTGAATCATCGTTGATCGTCGTCAAATTCTCCACTAATCGGTCAATCGTTCCTTCTACAACTTCTTTCTGTACAAATAGTTCCTCTTTAATAATCAATTTTCCCTCTCCTTTTTAAACGCTTTCATTCTATGCTGTTAATATATCAGTAAACGCTTTCTCAATAAATAGCATCATTTGAACAAAAACTATCTAAAATTGACATAACGAGATTATTAATGGGTTTTCTGTAAAAAAGAGCCCTATCAAAAGAAAAACCACGACGCCTACCGCTCGTCATGGCTTCAAAATCAACCGTTTATAAAAATGTATACACCATAAAAAATGGCAAACATGCAAGTAAAGGAAACCAAAAGTAGTTCTTACGAAAACCCAACTCGCTATTTTCCTGATTCGCTCGCATGCGATCCCCTGAAACTGCTGTGCCAGAAAGTGCAATTCCGATCAAAAGTAAGCCAATGCCAATGTTACGTAAGATTTCTCGTTCCAAAAGAAAGGATAGTCCAAGAGAAACGACACATGCAATCAACAAAGTAACAATATATTTCTTCAAGATCTCATCTCCTTTTTATAGAAAAATAGTAGCATAGCATATTCATCAAAATGCCTATTATTCGAGTTATCTAACACTTCTTTTTTTAGATATCAGAAAAAAAAGCTACGATATTTTATCTTCCAGCAACTCGCTGAGGGTCTATAAAAAATTGTTTCTGGAAATTCTTCTAGTATGTCAATGGATAGAAATTATACGAAAAACAAAAAAACAACGAACCAAGTGAGAAGATTCTCTCATGCTTGATTCGTTGTTGGGACAACTTTTAGTTATGAATTACGCATTATATGCGTCGATAATGATTTGTTTCAATTCACTGATCAATGGTTCTTTTGGATTGGCTGTTGTACATTGATCTTCATACGCTAATTCAGCCATGCGATCAACTGTTGTGTCTAATGTTTCTTGCGTCACGCCTTGCGCTCTCAAGCTCATGTCGATACCAACAGATTTTCCTAAGTCGCTAACAGCTGTTGCTAATGCTTCTACAAGCTCTGCTGTTGTTTTCCCTTTCAAACCTAAGAACTTCGCGATATCTGCGTAGTCTGTATCCGCACGGAAGTAGTCATATTTAGGGAACATCGCATGTTTTTGTGGATCTTTCGCATTGTAGCGGATGATATGCGGTAATAGGATCGCATTTGTACGTCCATGAGGGATACCGTATTCTCCACCGATCTTATGCGCAACTGAGTGACAAATTCCTAAGAAAGCATTCGCAAAGGCCATACCAGCCATTGTTGACGCATTATGCATTTTTTCGCGTGATTCCATATCTGGTGTTTTCACTGATTTTTCCAAGTAGTCGAAGACTAATTTGATTGCTTGTAAACTTAAACCACGAGTGTAATCAGAAGCCATCACAGATACATAAGATTCGATGGCATGTGTCAAGACGTCCATACCTGTATCAGCTGTAACTGAAGCGGGAACTGACATAACAAATTGTGGGTCAACGATCGCCACGTCTGGTGTTAATGCGTAGTCAGCTAACGGATATTTCACGTGTGTTTCGCTATCTGTGATTACCGCAAATGGTGTCACTTCTGAACCTGTTCCTGATGTTGTTGGGATACATACAAACTGAGTTTTTTCAGGTTTGTCGATCTTGTACGTACGTTTACGGATATCTAAGAATTTTTGTTTTGCACCAAAGAATGAAGTATCTGGGTGTTCATAGAACATCCACATGCCTTTTGCCGCATCCATTGCTGATCCGCCCCCAAGAGCGATCACTGTATCTGGTTTGAAGTCCGCCATCATTTTTGTACCAGCGTAAACTGTGTTTGTTGAAGGGTTTGGTTCAACATCTGAGAAGATCTCGATTTTCACATCATTTTTACGACGTGCTAATACTTCTCTTACAGTGTCACAGTAGCCGAATTGGACCATACCTGGGTCACAAACGATCATGACACGTTCGACGTTTTCCATTTTTTCCAAGTAAAGCAAAGAGTTCTTTTCAAAGAAGATTTTTGGTGGTAATTTGAACCATTGCATGTTATTTCTCCGTTTCGCTACAGTTTTGACGTTGATTAAGTTGACTGCTGATACGTTTCTTGAAACAGAATTCTTTCCGTATGAACCACAACCTAGTGTCAATGATGGAATCATTTCGTTGTAGATATTTCCGATTCCGCCTTCTGCTGATGGTGTGTTGACTAAGATACGACAAGCTTTCATGCGTAGTCCGAATTGAACATGCAAATCTTCGTTTTCTGAATGGATGACAGCTGTATGTCCTAATCCACCAAGGTTCAACATTCCTTCACATAATTCGAAAGCATGTTCTGTACTGTTTGATTTGACCATTGCTAAAACTGGTGAAAGTTTCTCACGTGAAAGTGGATAATCAGGCCCTACGCCTTCTAATTCTGCCACTAATAATTTTGTTCCTTCTGGTACATTGATCCCTGCTAATTTTGCGATATCCATTGCTGAATGTCCCACGATTGCAGGATTTACAGCGTATTTACCTTCATTCATGACAGCATCTTCTAATTTTGAAAGCTCTGCTGGTTTAACGAAGTAAACTTGGTGTGCTTGGAATTCTGCTTTTACGGCTGCATAGATTTCTTTATCTACGATGACTGCTTGTTCAGAAGCACAAATCATTCCGTTATCGAATGTTTTTGATACGATCAAGTCATTCACTGCACGTTTTACTTTTGCTGTTTTTTCGATATATGCAGGAACGTTACCCGGTCCAACACCTAAAGCTGGTTTACCAGTTGAATAAGCGGATTTTACCATGCCTGCACCACCAGTTGCTAATACGATCGCAATTCCTGGGTGGTTCATCAACATTGAAGTCGCATCGATCGATGGATGCTCGATCCATTGGATACAGTTTTCTGGCGCACCTGCTGCGATGGCTGCATCACGAACGACTCTTGCTGCCTCAGCGGAACACTTTTGAGCGCTTGGATGGAAAGCAAAAACAATTGGGTTTCTGGTTTTCAAAGCGATCATTGATTTAAAGATCGTTGTTGAAGTTGGGTTTGTTGTTGGTGTTACTCCACAAACGACGCCGACTGGTTCAGCAATCTCAATCAATCCTTTTTGAGTGTCTTCATTGATTACTCCGACAGTTTTGTCATATTTGATACTGTTCCAAATATATTCTGAAGCATACATATTTTTGATTGCTTTATCTTCATAGATGCCACGGCCAGTTTCTTCTACAGCCATTTTTGCTAGAGGCATGTGCTGATCTAATGCAGCCATTGCCATTTCATGCACAATGTGATCTACTTTTTCTTGATCAAAACTTTCCATTTCTTTCAACGCAACATTTGCTTTTGTCGCCAAGTCGTCGATCATCGCTTGTACATCAACAGTTTTCGTCTCTTCTTTTTCCATTATTTTAGCCATTATGTTCCTCCTACTGAGTCATGGTTATTTGTTAATTATTTCACATACACATCATACAACACTTTTTTTTCGATGTAAATACTTTTTTGTGATTTTTTTCACAGTTATATTTTTCTTTAGAAACAGGCCGTTCCACAAGAGCGATTATCGAGTAACCGTTCCATAATGGCAGACGTGATTTATTTAGCAAAGTCACAAAAAAAAAGACTGATCGCCTTCTTTTCTCTATACGAGATAGGAATGACGACAGTCTTTTTGATAAAGAATGATCGAACTCCGTATACATTTAGCCAACTCGTGGCAAACAACCGGTGTCTACAATTCTTTTTCTTCTTTTTTCTCTTCAGGTGTTTCTGGAACTTCAACAGTTTCAGTTACTTCTGGTTCTGTCGGTTCTTCTACTGGTGCGATTGGTGTGCTTGTCATCGCGCCTGTACCTGGTTTTACCGTTTTGATGGCTGCTCGATCGTATTCTAAAAAGATCCCTTCGCAGTCTAAAACAACTGTACGATTTGTCTCGTCGATTTCTGAGACTACGCCATGAAGTCCACCGATCGTGACTACTTCATCGCCAGCTTTCATACTATCAAGCAAGTTTTGACGTTCTTGTTGTTGTTTCTTTTGTGTACGTGACATAAAGAACCACATCCCTAATAGGGCAACGAACATCACTAACATTGGTAATGAACCCATTTTTTTCACCTCACTAACTAAATATCTACACTAAACACTTTAGCAGAAAAAGGCGCTAGAAACTAGTTTTTTAACTAAATTTCACAAATCCTGCTAGAAACTTTTTGCGTTTTCTTTATTGAACCCATACTCTTCGAAAAAGGCTGCACGAAACTCTAATAAGTTATCATCCATAATCGCTTGTCGTACTTGTTTCATCAAGTTTAATAAGAAGTATAGATTGTGATAAGACGTTAAACGGATACCAAATGTTTCATCGCATTTGATCAAGTGACGAATATACGCTCTCGTATAATTCTTACAAGTATAGCAATCACATTTTTCATCGATTGGACGGAAGTCCCGGGCATATTGCGCATTTTTTACAACTAATCGGCCTTGCGATGTCATACATGTTCCGTTACGAGCGATTCGGGTCGGTAGAACACAGTCGAACATATCGACTCCACGAATCACGCCATCAATCAATGAATCCGCAGCACCTACCCCCATCAAATAACGTGGTTTATGATCTGGGATCAATGGCGTCGTAAATTCTAAGACACGGTTCATCTCAGCTTTTGGTTCACCGACAGATAAACCTCCGATGGAATACCCAGGGAAATCCATACTGATTAAGTCTTTCGCACTTTGTTTACGTAAATCTTCAAAACCAGCTCCTTGGATGATACCAAATAATCCTTGACGATCTGGATTCGCATGAGCTTTCAATCCACGTTCTGCCCAACGAGAAGTTCGTTCAACTGATTTTTTCACATAATCATAACTCTCATCAAATGGAGGACATTCATCAAAACTCATCATGATATCAGAACCTAATTTATTTTGGATGTTGATGGCTTTTTCAGGAGACAAGAACATTTTTGAGCCGTTCAAGTGGTTTTTGAAATGCACACCTTCTTCAACGATGTTACGCATATCACTTAATGAGAAGACTTGAAATCCACCAGAATCAGTTAAAATCGGTTGGTCCCAATTCATAAATTTATGCAAGCCACCTGCTTCTTCGACCAAATCTTCTCCAGGACGAAGCCATAAATGGTAGGTATTACTCAAAATCACGCCTGCACCCATTTCTTTTAGTTCTTCCGGCGACATAGTTTTAACGGTAGCTAATGTACCCACAGGCATAAACATCGGCGTTGGAAAAGTTCCATGAGGAGTAATCAATTCACCAAGGCGGGCGCCTGTATGTTTTTCTTTTTTTATTAAACGATAACGAATGGCAGGTTCTGTCATTCAATTCCCTACTTTCTTTTATAGAATCGCGTTTGCAACTCCCACCATCATAATCTTTTCAACTGCTTTTTGCAAGAGCTTCTCTTTTTTTATAGGTTTTTTTAACCTGCTTTTTTTGTGAACCTTTCAATAACGAAAGAGGATTCCTAGAGCAAAATCAGTCCTTCTTTGATATACTAAGACTATCAAAAAAAAGGAGTGGAAAATATGGTATCTTCTGGGGAATTAAAACAACAAGCAAAAGAAAGCTTAAAGGGACGTTGGGGGCAAGCAATTCTATTAAATCTGATTCCAACATTGATCACAATTGCTATTATTCTTATTTTAGCTTTACCTACTGCTTTACTGATTGCAACGATGCAAGACAGTAGCGCAATGCAAGAAATGGTGAGTGGTTCAAGTAGCAGTAGTTCAGGCGGAGGGATCGTTTCTACGATCATCAGTGCATTGTTCATGAGTGGGATTTCTTGGACCTATTTGGACATTATCCGTGGGAAACGAACAACGATCGAACCATTCAAAGATGCTTTCCGCGGTTTTTCAGGCGTATTCTTCGGTGGCGTTCTATTGTTAGCACTAGTGACAACGATTTTCACTACGTTATGGGCATTGCTTTTAGTCATTCCTGGGATCATCAAAGGGTATGCCTATTCTCAAAGTTATTTCATTTACTATGATGTCGTAACAGAAACAGGCGAAAAACCAAAAATCCTTGATACGATCACTGCAAGCCGCAAATTGATGGATGGCTACAAAGGAAAATTATTCTGGTTAGACTTATCGTTTATCGGATGGCACATCTTAGCAATTGCCACAGTCGGTATCGGTTATCTATGGTTGAATCCATACATCACTGCAACTAAAGCTGCTTTTTACGAACAATTACCAAAACAAGTTTAATCAGCTTTTTCACCATAATAAAAAGGATTGGAAAATCTCCAATCCTTTTTTGGTGTTTATTTTTTTACATTTCAGATTCTGGTGCTTCTACTGTCTCCTCCTCATCTGGCAATTGGTGGAACTTGATCAATTCATTGACCCCAATCGGTATAATCGACAAGATTCCTACTAAGAACCAATGATTCAAACTAATATGAACTAACCCAAATAATTCTTGCGTGAATGGTAATAAAGCGACTGCTGACGTGATAAGAAGGGAAAGAATCGCCATTTCCACTAACGATTTATTCGTTGCTAAGTTCACTTTGAAAATCGATTGACTACTACGAACATTAAAGACATGAAGGATCGAAGAGTAAGCCAATACTAGAAATGCAACGGTTTGGCCAACTTCTTGACTAGCATCAACCCAAGGGCTGATCGTATCGACGAAGCTTCCTAAGTAGTAACCAAATAAAGTGACTACCGTAAATATTCCTGCATTGATGGCAATTTTCTTCATTAGACCACGAGCGAAAATCCCTTCATTTTTAGGAATTGGTGCTTCATTCATGATCCCTTCCTCTGCTGGTTCTCTTCCTAGAGCGAAACCAGGTAGTCCATCAGCGACAACGTTTACGAACAACAGTTGAACGGCTGTAAATGGTGCCCCCCAACCAACTAACATCGCAATCAATACGATAAAAATCTCAGAGATATTACAGCTTAATAAGAAGTTGATCGCTTTTCGAATATTTTGATAAACGGAACGTCCTTGGCTAACTGCATCTACGATCGTAGCGAAGTTGTCATCGGTCAAAATCATGTCAGCGGCACTTTGCGCTACATCTGTACCGGTGATCCCCATCGCACATCCAACGTCACTCGCTTTCAATGCTGGCGCATCGTTCACACCATCACCTGTCATTGCGACCACAGCACCTGTTCGTTGCCATGATTTGACGATTCGGATTTTATCTTCTGGGGTTACGCGAGCATAAACGGATAAATCTTTTACTCGATCATCTAATTCTTCATCAGATAACGCACGGAGTTCCGCACCTGAAAGAGCTTCGTTACTATTGGTCAAAATTCCCAATTCTTTGGCAATCGCACTGGCAGTGACGACATGGTCCCCAGTGATCATCACTGTTTTAATACCAGCTTTTTTCGCACGCTTGATAGCGCCTTTACTTTCAGGACGCGGCGGATCGATCATACCGATCAAGCCAATCAAACGTAGATCTTTTTCTAAAGCTTCTGAAGTGATTTCTTGTGGTTTTTCGTCATACGTTCGATAACCTACTGCAATCACACGTAACGCACGTTTCCCAAAACGGTCGTTGACCACTTCTGCTTGTTCAACATCTCCAGACGTAAATTTTGGTGCTAAGACATCAAATGCGCCTTTTGTGATAGAAATATACTTATCACCCATTTTATGGACAGTCGTCATCATTTTTCGATCTGAGTCGAATGGAAGTTCGTCAACTCTTGGGTATTTTTCTTCTAATTCTTCTTTTGTATGATAGTTTTCCTCAACTGCACGTACGATTGCTGCTTCCGTTGGATTACCTTTGACGATCAATTCATCGTCCTCTTTTTCAACCGTCACATCTGTACATAATGCAGCCATTTTTAAAATTTCCATCGCGCTATTTGTCATTGAATCTTCGACATCTGTTACTTCATCTTCTTTACTCCACACACGACGGACGCGCATCCGGTTTTGTGTCAGTGTACCGGTTTTATCCGAACAGATGACATTCGCAGTACCGAGCGTTTCAACAGCTGGCAGCTGACGAATAATCGCATGTTTTTTCGCCATTTTCTGTACACCATAAGCAAGTGTCAATGTAACGATAACAGTTAATGTTTCTGGTACTGCGGCAACAGCTAAGGAAATCGAAGTCATGAACATTTCAAGTAACGGTTCCCCTTGAAGTTCACCAATCAAAAAGACTAAGGCAGCAGCTGCTAATGCAATCACACTGATTCGCTTCCCTAATTGATTCAAACGGACTTGTAGTGGTGTTTTCTGCATTGTATGGTCATTTAATAATCCGGCGATTTTTCCCATTTCGGTCTGCATACCAATCGCTGTGACGATCGCTTTCCCACGACCAGCAGCAACGGTACAACCTTTAAAGACCATGTTCAATTGGTCACCGAGAGAGTCATCTTCTTGACTTATGTAACCTGCGTCTTTTTCGACAGCCTCACTTTCACCGGTTAGAGCTGATTCTTCTACACGTAATTGTGATGTTTCTACTAAGCGAGCATCCGCAGCAATCGCTGATCCTGCTTCTAATACCAGCACATCCCCGACAACTAGATTCTCAGCATCTACTTTTTCTACTTTACCATCTCTGAGGACCGTAGCGGTTTGTTTATTCATATCTTGTAGGGATTCTAATGCTTTTTCTGCATTTCCTTCTTGAACAATCGCTAGAACTGAATTGATGATAACAATCGCAATGATCAAGAGTCCTTCGAATAGGTCTCCATGTTCTGTTGCAAATGCGGTGTAAAATGAAATGACTGCGGCAACTAATAAAACAATTGTGGTAAAATCTGAAAGACTTCGTATAAATTTTTTGAAGAGTGATTCTTTGGAAGCTTCTTCGAATTGATTTTTTCCTTGTTGCCGACTTCGTTCCTTTGCTTCACTCATCGACAACCCTTGATCTATATCTACTTTTGTTTCTTCTGCTATTTCTTCTATTGTTTTTTTGTAACTATCCATCCTATACTCCCTTTCTTTTAAAAATGAACGTTATGTTAAGGTACGATTTTAGTATAACATCATTTTTTTAATCAATTCAACTATATCGCATATATATATGTAGAGAAAAATTTTAAAATAAAGGGCCCTTATCGATTGCAAACGCTACCAAAACGTGGTATGATTTAACCATAAGGAAGGAGGAAAAGACAAATAGATAGAAGAATTTCTCGATAGAGTAGTATAAGCAAACAAAGTTGTTAGAAGTACAAGTTTCACCTTAACGAGCATGTGAAGTAACCATTATAAATAGTGAATGCGTATGACTGTTTGAAACGAAAATCGTTCAAAAAAAGAAGTAGTGGGATACGTAACAATTAAATAACATGAACATCTGAAAATTGAATAGGAACAAGAGATGATTCAACTGTTGAAGATGTAAAGAAAACAAGATTTTTTGTTTATCAAGAAGAAATTCAACACCGTACTTTGCATGTTCTATGGAAAGTTACACTAATTCTATTTATTTGTTTCCTTCCGAAGCACAAAAGCCCCGACTAATCGAGAGTCGGGGTCTTTTTTATCTTAAAAAGTTACTTTACAAACATCGCATCTCCAAAACTGAAGAAACGGTAACGTTCATCGATGGCATGTTGATAAGCTGATAATGTTAATTCTCTACCAGCAAACGCACTGACTAGCATCACTAAAGTGGATTTTGGCAAGTGGAAATTCGTAGAAAAAGCTTCAACTACTTTGAACTCATACCCTGGCGTAATAAAGATATCGGTCCAGCCACTATCTGCTTTGATCTCCCCATCAAATTTCGTACCAATCGTTTCTAATGTGCGGATTGAAGTCGTTCCTACTGCCACGATTTTCCCGCCATTTTGGCGAACTTGATTCAAACGAGTAGCAGCTTCTTCGGTCAAACGATAAAATTCACTGTGCATTTCATGCTCTTCGATTTTATCGACACTCACTGGACGGAAGGTTCCTAGACCGACATGCAGTGTCAAATACACAAGCTCCACGCCTTTTGCTTTGATTTCATCTAATAATTCTGTCGTGAAATGTAAGCCAGCAGTTGGTGCAGCTGCTGAGCCATTTTCTTCTGCATAGACAGTTTGATAGCGATCTGGATCTTCTAAACGTTCTTTGATATAAGGCGGTAACGGCATTTCGCCAAGCGCTTCTAGATTCTCTAAGAAAATCCCCTCATAAGCAAACTCAATGATTCGTCCACCATGATCCAGCTCTTCTTTCACAACTGCTTTTAAACGTCCGTCACCAAAAATGATCTCTGTCCCTACTTTGGCACGTTTGGCTGGTTTGATCAGTGTCTCCCACGTGTCACCTTCTGTATTGGTCAAAAGCAATACTTCTAAGTGGGCACCCGTCTCTACTTTTTCACCGTATAAGCGCGCAGGCAATACGCGTGTATTATTCATCACTAACGCATCACCAGGATTTAATTCCTCAATGATTTCATGGAAATGTTTATCCATCATCTCACCTGTCTTACGGTCAACTACAAGTAATCGGGAATGATCCCGGTCTTTTAATGGTGTTTGGGCAATCAGTTCTTCGGGTAACTCAAAATCGAAATCTTCTGTTGTTAACATATCGTCACTCACTTTCTCTGTTTGGCCCTTTTATTTTACCATTTTATGCCGACAATGCCAAAAAGCAAAAATCTTATCCTTCCATTCATTTATGATTAGTTGCGTTATCTTTTCAGCTATATTTTATTTATAATTTCAAAAAACGCCTACTAGTCTAGTTATTTGTATAGTAAATAAATCATCAAATTTGTATTCCTTAGTTATTTTAGGCATACTATTATAAGAACATTCTTTATGGAAAAGAAAAGAAGAGGTGCAATGATGATCGAATTTCAGAATGTATCAAAAATTTATAAAGGTGGAAAAGTCGCGGTCGAGAACGTCAATATTTCTTTTGAAAAAGGCGAATTCATCTGTTTTATCGGTACAAGTGGGAGCGGAAAAACCACTACGATGCGAATGCTTAACCGCATGACAGACCCGACAGAAGGTCAGATTTTGATTGATGGAAAGTCAATCCAAGAAATCAATCCCGTTGAACTCCGACGACAAATCGGCTATGTGATCCAAAGTATCGGTTTGATGCCTCACATGACGATCCGGGAAAATATCACTCTTGTCCAAAAATTATTGAAGGTCAGCCAAGAAGAACGGAACAAAACAGCAGAGAAAATGATCGACCTGGTGGAACTTCCTCGTGAAATGCTTGATCGTTACCCACATGAATTATCTGGTGGTCAACAGCAGCGTATCGGTGTCGTTCGCGCGTTAGCGGCGAATCAAGACATCATTTTGATGGATGAACCTTTTGGAGCATTAGACCCTATCACAAGAGATTCCTTACAAGATTTAGTCAAGGATCTGCAAGAACGTCTAGGAAAAACCATCGTCTTCGTGACACATGATATGGATGAAGCAATCAAATTATCCAGTCGTATCGCGATCATGAGTGAAGGTAGAGTCATTCAATTTGATACGCCACAAAATATTTTACGCCACCCTGCCAATGAATTTGTCGAAGAATTGATCGGTGAAGATCGCTTACTTCAAGCCAAACCAGATACCACAAAAGTAGGCGAAGTCATGCTGAACCAAGCCATCACGATCACGCCAGAAAAATCATTGCAAGAAGCCATCAAATTGATGCGTGAAAAACGCGTCGATACGCTTTTAGTGACGGATAATTCAAATACCTTAAAAGGATTTATCGATGTTGAAACAATCGATAAGAAACGTGGAAAAGTCTCGAGTGTTGGCGATATCTTGAACAAGGATGTTTTTTATGTAAAACAATCTGCTTATTTACGTGATACTTTACAACGAATCTTAAAACGTGGTTTAAAATATGTGCCAGTAGTTGATGAACAAAATAAAGTCGTTGGTATTTTAACTCGAGCCTCTCTTGTCGACATCGTCTATGACGTGATCTGGGGCGAAGAACCATCGCTTACTGATGCAATTGGTACGCCATCTGAAACAAAGGAGGTTTAACCAATGGCCGAATTTTTTCAACAACATGGCGCTGAGATCCTCTCAAAAAGTCTCGAACATCTCTATATTTCAGCAATTGCATTGGTCATCGGGATTGCCATTGCTGTTCCTTTAGGTGTTCTTTTGACGCGTTTTCCTAAAGTCGCAACGATCGTTATTGGACTGACCAGTGCGTTACAAACAGTCCCTTCTCTTGCCCTATTAGCACTTATGATTCCTTTATTCGGTGTCGGTAAATTGCCTGCAATCATTGCCCTATTTATCTATTCCCTTTTACCTATTTTAAGAAATACCTATATTGGGATGAAAAATGTGGATTGGAATTACCGCGATGTCGCAAAAGGCATGGGGATGACAAATATCCAATCGATTTTTTCTGTCGAATTGCCGATCGCTATGCCGACGATCATGGCAGGTATCCGGTTAGCAGCAGTCTATGTGATTGCATGGGCAACCCTCGCCTCTTACATCGGCGCAGGCGGGCTAGGCGATTTGATTTTTAGCGGTTTGAATAATTATCAACCCGATTTGATTTTCGCTGGAACGATCCCTGTAACGATCTTAGCTTTGCTTGCAGATTTCTTATTAGGACTATTGGAGAATCGGTTAACTCCGATCGCATTGAGGGAGGAGAATGACGAATGAAACGAATCAGAAATAGTGTCGTTCTCGTATTGACCGTCTTATTACTTGCAAGTTGCTCCTTCCCAGGATTGGCAAGTAATACGGATGAAGATACGATTTCTATCACCGGTGGGATCACTTCTGAAGCTCAGATCATTGCCAGTATCGTTGCTGGGATGGTTGAACACTATACGGAAAAAAATACGACGATCATCAATAACTTAGCAACGACGACGATCAATCATCAAGCGATGATGAACGGCGACGCGTCTATTTCTGCCGCTCGCTATACAGGGACGGATTTGACCACTACCCTTAATTTACCGCCTGAGAAAGATCCTGAAAAAGCATTTGATATCGTAAAACGTGAATTTGAAAAAAGGTATGATCAAACCTGGTTCCCTTCTTATGGGTTCGAGAACACCTACGTTTTTCTTGTTCGCAAAGATACTGCGGAAAAATACAATTTAAAGAAAGTCAGTGACTTGAAAAATGTCGCCGATGAACTTGTCGCTGGAGTGGATACTTCCTGGATCAATCGTAAAGGAGATGGCTATGACGGCTTCAAAGAAACATATGGCTTTTCATTTGATTCTATCTTGCCTATGCAGATCGGTCTAGTCTATGACGCTGTAGAAGCTGGGAGAATGGATATCGTTTTAGGTTATTCGACAGACGGTCGTATTGCTAGTTATGATCTAGTCATGCTAGAAGATGACTTGAGTTTTTTCCCACCTTATGACGCTGCACCGGTTGTAGATAATCAACTATTAAAAGATACGCCGGGATTAGCCGAAGCATTAACAAAATTAAGTAATACGATCAGCACTGAAAAAATGCAACAATTGAACTATGAAGCAGACAATAATTTGGTTGAGCCTTCTGTCGTCGCAGAGCGCTTTTTAAAAGAAAACCAATACTTTGGAGGGGAGTGACGATAATGGAAAACATGAATTGGCTTGAACAATTTATTTATTATTTTCAAGAGAATGGTACGTATGTCTTTTCACAGTTCCTACGTCACTTTCTCATTTCGATCTATGGCGTACTTTTTGCAGCAATCGTCGGTATCCCCGTTGGTATTCTCATTTCACGAAAACGTAAGTTAGCCAATTGGGTGATCCGTTTTGCAAATATCATCCAAACGATTCCTTCGTTAGCCATGATCTCGATCTTGATGATCGGGTTAGGTTTAGGAGTAAATGTCGTGATCGTTACAGTTTTCTTATATTCGCTACTACCGATCATCAAGAACACGTACACTGGGATGATCCAAGTCGACAAAAATATCCTTGATGTCGGTAAAGGGATGGGGATGACAGCCAGCCAACGTCTCTTTATGGTAGAACTACCGTTGTCTGTGTCAGTCATTATGGCAGGCATTAGAAATGCTTTGGTCGTTGCCATCGGGATCACCGCCATCGGTGCCTTCGTCGGAGCTGGCGGATTAGGAGACATCATCATTCGTGGGACCAATGCCACAGATGGTACGTCGATCATCTTAGCCGGAGCCTTGCCAACAGCCTTCATGGCAATCATCACCGACTGGGTCTTAGGGATCATCGAACGCCGTTTAGACCCTGCGGCAAAGCATTCAAGATGATGAACATAGAGAATGCATAATTGAACCCAATAGATTTCTATCTTTAAACAATTGAAAACACCGCCAGTTCAAGAAATAAACGCTTGATTTGGTGGTGTTTTTTTACTGAAGTTCAGATTGATAATCATTGACTAAATCTTCTGGTATGTACAGTTCTATATAAACTATAAATAAATGAGTTGCTACTTACTCTGACAATAATGATGAAAAATCAAACACCATATCAATGATTTGTGCCACTTCACCTAACTCAGCTAGAGTGGCTTTCTCTACAAAGCGTACATTTCTCTGCTTTTCCATAAAATCAAATGTTTTGATTTGAAAAGGATTGATATATCCTTGTAGTTTATGACTCTTATCTAATGCAATATAGTTTTTATATTTCGTATCAGTAATTGGACAAACCGCACACATCCCTGTTACTGCATTATAATGGTTCGCACTGACAACAATTGCAGGTCTTCTTTTTTTAATCTCTCTACCTATGCTAGGATTGAAATTAATAATCACGAAATCTCCTTGTTTAGGCGTATAGCCATTAATATTATATACCATTAAATAATTTCCTTTCCTACAAGTGAATCCTCAGGAAATCCAGCACTTGCATTAATTGTTTCATCATTTTCAAATGCTTCATCAAAAATATTTTTTTTCTTTTTTATAAACGTGATTGTATCGTCTTCCCCCTTAACAGCAATGTACTCAACATTCTCTTCTATACCAAATTTAGTAGGCACAGTCAAAACAATCGCATTCCCTTGTTTCCTAGTCTTCATAATTTTCGCCTCCATTCTATCTATTATCATCATACTATAAACAAAAAAATAAATACAACGTGAATACATTTTCGGTTAAATTGAACACCTACTCCAATATCACATAACCATAAAAGACCTTAGAACACCAAAATACTGTTCTAAGGTCAAAGAATTGTCTCTATATCACATGTGCTTATTTTTTCAGATGATAACTATACGTACTTACAACGATATTCTCCCGCCAAGAAAGACGCAAACGTAATCTTAGACTCGTCTGATTATGCAAGATGTTCTGCCATCTGCGATTCGGTACAAATTGTGGAATCAACACTGTCGTCGTGTAATTTTGTTTCGCCGCATTTTTGCTGACTATATCCACATAACGCAAAATCGGATTTTGGATCGATCGATAAGAAGAATGGACGATTGAAAGACGAACATCTGGAAAATGCTTTTTAAATTCTGCTTGGATCTCTTTTTCCTTTTCGATATCCTCATCTAATGAAACGTGCATAGCAACAACATAATCACCGATCGAACGCGCATAATTCAATGCCCCCGTATTTACACGTGTAACATTTCCTACAAGCACCAAGACTGTATTCCCTTCATATTCATGCAAATTCACTTCATCTTCTAAACGGAGCTGTTCCGCTACTTTTTGGTAATGATCATGGATTTTATAGAAGACGAACATGACGATTGGCATGATGATGAAGAACGGCCAAATATCCCCTAAGCGGTAAACAAATAAAATTGCGATGATGGCATAAGAGATAAATGCACCCGTAATATTCGCAATTGATTTCGTCCACCACTTTTTGCCCTCTTTCTTCCATTTGATGACCATTCCTGTTTGCGATAACGCAAAAGGAATAAAGACACCGATCGAATACAATGGAATCAATCGTTCCGTAGAACCATTAAAAATAAACAAGAGCACGATAGAACCTAACGCAAGGGTGATGATCCCGTTCGAATAGCCTAAACGGTCTCCACGATCTTGGTACATATGAGGCATAAATTTATCTTTTGCTAGATTATACGCTAAAACTGGAAAAGCAGAGAAACCTGTATTTGCCGCAACCGCCAAAATCAAGGCTGTCGCAAATTGCAAGATATAATACAAGATCCCATGCCCAAAAACAGCTTGTCCGATTTGGGAAAGAACAGTTACTTCTTTTTCAGGAACGATTCCATACCAATAGTTGATAAACGTGATCCCTACAAAAAAGAAGCCTAAGATCAATGCCATCATCGTCAAAGTCATTGCTGCATTTTTCGCGCGTGGCTTTTTGAAGAACGGTACTGCATTACTGATTGCTTCTACGCCAGTCAATGAAGAAGAACCAGAAGAAAATGCTCGTAAAATCAAGGCTACAGATACTCCAGGAACAACTGCGCCTGGAAGAGCTGTTGCTTGTAATGGTACTGCTCCAGTCACAATATTAAACAAACCAACGACAATCAATAAGGAGATGACGAGAATAAATGTATAGACTGGGAATAGTAAAAACGAAGCTGACTCTCTCAGTCCACGTAAGTTCAACATCATCAACAAGAGGACGATAGTCACTGAAATCGCTACTTGATGCCCATATAGAGCGGGTATAGCAGAAGTAATCGCCTCTGCACCGGCTGAGACGGAAACCGCAACAGTCAGCATATAATCGATCAATAAAGACCCGCCCGAAATCAGTCCAGCATTTTTACCGAGGTTCTCACTACTAACAACGTAAGCCCCACCCCCGTGTGGATATGCGTGAATGATCTGCCGATAAGAAAGAGTTAATGAAATCAATAAAATAATAACAAATGCAGCAATTGGCAATGAATACCAGATCGCAGCAGCAGACAACGCCACTAATACCACAACGATTTGTTCTGTTCCGTACGCAATCGATGACAACGCATCGGAAGATAGTAGTGCTAACGCAGCAAACCTTGTTAATTTATGCTCGTCATTTTCCGCCGACTTCAACGGCTTCCCTACTAACAACCTTTTTAAGTAATCCAATTTCTATGCTCCTTTACACACCTTTTCCCCTACGAATTACAGGTGTCATTTTTTATAGTAAACAAGATGTTATAGTACGCCCTTGACCATTAAATGTCAACAAAATTCGGGAAAAATATCGATAGAAAATCCCCATATTTTTTTAATTCATTTTTAGAGTGATTTCCATAATTAAACCACTTGCTTTCTCTGGTATAGAAAAAAGACGAGCTTAGGAAAATAACGTTATCCTAAACTCGTCTTCACTTAAAAACTGAGACTTAAAACCTTTACGAGAAACGAATAGATGGCATCACGTTTCTAGTGGAAGATTCGACTTTCATGCGCAGCTTCTTTGAATTTCTTCATTTTTTCACTCACAAATGGATAGGATACTGTACCAACGATTCCTACGACAATAAATATGCCGACTAATATCAAAATCGCATGTAGCGCATTTGGCCAATAGATACCACCAGCTGATTCACGTAAGAGGTTGACTGCATGAGTAAATGGCAAGAAAGGATTAATCATTTGGAAAAATTTCCCTGAAACTTGAATTGGATAGTTCCCACCACCACCAGATATGGACAAGACAAGAATAATGATGGCTATCCCTTTGCCGACATTGTCAAACAGTGCTGCTAAAACATAGACGATCATCATAAATGACAAAGCAATCAAAACAGCAAACAGTACACTGTAGACTGGATTCACTACATACACACCAAGCAAGAACATGTTCCCTAAAGTAACGATCAAGCTTTGAGCGATCGCCATCGTCAAGAAGGTCAACATGCGGGCGCCAAACTGTTCCCGTTTTGTATAGTTTTTACGCGCTTTTTTATCTAAATAATAATCTGTTGTAGCGACACTTGAAAGTAAGACCGCACCTACCCACAAACATAGCGCAGTATAGAACGGTGTACTTGCTGATCCATTATTAGGGATTGGATACAACGAATTAGTTTGTAGTTCCACAGGCATCGTAAAGAATTCACTTTCCTTTGTCGCATCTAATTTCAAGAGTTTGATGACTTCCCCAAGATCAACCTCTTCTTCTCCTTTACGGATTGCGTCTGCGGCTTTTTGGATACCCGCTTTGATGTTTGGCCAGTCGTTCGTGATCAAGTCTGCCGCAGCATTCACTGCTGTTTCGACTTCTGGCATTTTATCGTTGACGGTGGTCATTGTGGTATTGATTTCATTTTTGATCGTTGGCCAATCATTTTGGATAAAATCAGCAGCTAAACCAAGTTTCTCTTCTAATACAGGTAAGTCGTTATTGTATAGGTCAGCTCCCTTATTGATTCCATTTACGATCGTTTCCATATTACCGTTTAGCATCGTATTTGCATCATGGACCTCTTGACCGATTGCAGGCATTTCTTTTTGATATTTCTCTAAGATCGCCACCGCATTTGTCACGGTTGCTTTGGTTGAATTTAATAACGAATCAAAGTCGATTTGATCTGCTTTACTCAACGCACCTTGCGCTGTACTGATCGTATCGATCACTTGTGTCAAGATCGATTGAACGGTTGTGCTGACTTCGTCAACATTGATACTATTGATCAAGCCGTTGACAGAATTAGCAGCATCTCTGACTTCTTGTAAAAGTTTCGTAACTTGAGAAACATCCCCAGCCTGAACAGCTTCATTTAATCGTGTTAAACGATTTTGTAAATCAGTTAATACTGGTTTAACACTCTTCAATGTATCAATAATCGGTTGTAGTTTTGTATTACCAGCGTTCGCTTGTAGATCTTCCAAAAATGAAATCAACTTATCCGTTGCTTGTTGTTGTGCTGTAATACCATTGATAAAATTAGTTAACAAGTTATTGATATTTGCTTTTTCTTCATCTGTTAGTTGTCCATCTTCTACAGCTGTTTCGATCGTTTGCGCTAATGAACTAGTCGTCGTTGCTACTTGACCAATCGCGTCTAACGTTGTCTTCACGCTTGTCGTGATACCTGGTACTGCTTCTTTTAATTGTTCAGCGCCCGTTTTGGTATCCGCTGCGAGATTCTTCGCTTGTGATTCTAAATTTTTCACATCAGGTAAGATGTCTTGGACTTGTTGGATGATGGTCAATCCTTGTTTTGCTTCCTCGATTCCTTGATTCATCGTTTCTTCGATTGATGAAAAATCGTTGTCGATTTCAGCAATTTGTCGTCCAGCATCTTGGATCTCTGGGATTTTTTGTTGAAGGTCAAGAATGATTTTGGCTTGTTCCTTTAATTCTGGCATTTTATCGTTCAATTCAACGACCTTTTGTCCCATCTCATCCACTTCTGGGAGATAATCAACAAATTCATTTGCTTTCGCTAATTTGTCTTTGATATCTGGTAGTTGTTTTTGTAGATCAAGTACTTGTTGGGTATAGCCATCGATCGTATCCAAGTTTTCATCTGTGGATAGAATCATTGATTTTACTTTATTGATACTTACTAGGTTTGTATCGATATCGTACCCAATTTCATTAAAGACTTTTAGTAAAGTTTCGCTCGCCGTCCGAATAAATTCACTGGAGATTTGTGATTGGATCGTAGATGCACCTTTATCTGTGATTTTTGGTGCAATGGCATTGATTTTTTCATTGACTGTATATTCAATCTCCGGCTTTTTGATATCGCCACTCGTAAAGCTTAATAAATCCTCCGAGAAATTCTCTGGCAAATAGATACCAGCATAGTATTCCCCAGACCGTACACCATCTTCTAATTCTTTTTTAGAGTCAACGAACTGCCAACCTAAATCTTTATTTTCATGTAATGATTTCAGTACTTCTTTTCCGATGGCGACTTCTTGTCCTTCAAACTCAGCCGGCTTGTCTGCACTATAAACAGCAATCGGTAATTCCCCAGTATTGCCATAAGGGTCCCATAATGCTTTGATATTGAACCAAGCATATAATGAAGGAATGATCATAATTGCGATGATCAAAAGAGTCGCAACAGGATTTTTAAAAATTCGTTTCCAATCAAGTAAATATAAGTTTATTGTATTTTTTATTGATTTCATATTCATCACCTTTTTTTGTTTCAGCTGCATCACTTTATCATGAAAACCATACGATTTTCAATCCTATTTTCAATCAAGCAACTAATTTTTTGACAGTTAAATCAAACTGTCCGAATATTGTCATCTTTTGCTTAACAAATAATTAATCTTCTTTTATCCGCTAGTTCACTACCAAATGTAGCATCCCGATAATTTTTTTATGTGTAGTCACATAAATCTGTTATAAAAAGCTTACCATAGTTTCTAAAAAAATGTCTAAATTGGTTACTCATAAAATTATAATCTTATTTTCAATATATATATATTGTTATTTTATAAACCATATCTTCCGATAGAACTGGAAAATCCGGCAAAACTGAACCACACAAACAAAAAAAGGCACGACAGCCAGAGGTCGGGATCGAAGTGTTTAGCTTCGAGAAATAAGGCACCATCCACGAAAATTATTTTTCAAATTTTTGTGAATGGCGCCTTATTTTTCGAAGAGGTTACTTCTGTTCCCGCCGTTTATTTGGTTTTAGGTGGTGCGAAAGGACGAATGTCCCAGACACGTGAAGTTCCTCTTTTTTGTTGTTGCCAAGCGCTGAATCGCGCAATGATTGACTAAACACACGGTGCTATTTTTTTATGTATAAACGTGCTGTTTTTGTCTTTTATTTTGAAACTGGGACAAGCGCTTCGATACCAACACTGATTTTCAATGCACGATCGACATCTAACATGATCGATCGTTCTAAATGACAGACTTTTTCTTTTAGTCTAGATTTATCAATCGTTCTGATTTGTTCAAGTAAAATGACTGAGTCTCTTTCGATCCCTGTTCCGGTCGCTTTGATTCCTATATGTGTGGGCAATTTAGGTTTTGCCATTTTCGCAGTGATTGCTGCTACGATGACCGTTGGACTAAAATGATTACCTAAATTGTTCTGAATCACTAAGACCGGTCTTGTCCCACCTTGTTCTGATCCTACCACCGGAGAAAGATCAGCAAAATAAATATCTCCTCTTTTTACCATACGCCTCTCCTCACTCTTGATATTCTCTAGGTATACGGGGCCCTAGCACACATGCGACTTCGTAATGGATCGTACCCAATTGATCTGCTACATCTTGCATGGTGATTTTAGCCTGTTGATTTTTTCCGATCAACGTAACTTTGGTTCCTACTGGCATTTGATAGGGTAGACGGATCATCAATTGATCCATACATACACGACCAATGATTTCACAATAATTCCCCTCCACTAATAATGAGAAACCTTGCATTTTCCGTAACCAACCATCTGCGTAACCGATTGGTACAGTTCCGATCCATTCTGAAGCTGAAGTCGTATAGGTTTTTCCATAACCTACACCTTCTCCTGCTGGCAACTCTTTCACTTGGATCAATTCAGATACAAGTTCAAGCGCTGGTTGTAGGGGATACACTTCCGCTAACGCGTGACCGGATGGATTCAAGCCATACATTGCTACCCCATAGCGGATCATATTGCCTGTAGCTTTTTCGTGCCATAATGCAGTAGCACTATTACTGCTGTGGACATATCTTGGTAAAGTAGGTAGACTTTCGATGATCTCACTGAATTTTTGGTTCTGCTGTTCCCAATAGGTGGTATCTGCTTGATCTGCTGTAGAAAAATGAGTATAGATCCCTTCCCATTCTAAATTGGGACTATCCTGGATGATTTCCACTGCCTCATTCACTTCTGCACTATTGAGAAAGCCAATTCTTCCCATTCCGGTATCGACTTTCAAATGCAATTTCAATAAATATTCTAGATGTCGTTCTGCTATATAAGTAGCCGCAGCTTCCAACCATTCTTTTGTTCCCGCAGTAATAGATAGATCGTGGATGACTGCAAGTGTCAACGCATCGATCGGAACCATATTCAATACAAGAATAGGTTGTATGAAACCTGCCTCTCTCAGCTCGATTCCCTCATCTAAAGTAGCTACGCAAAAACCAGAAGCTCCACCTTTTTTTGCAGCTTCTGCTGTTTCGATTGCTCCATGACCGTAACCATCTGCTTTGACAACAGCAAACAATTCTTTCCCATTCAATCGAGCTATTTCATTTGCTACATTTTCTGTAATTGCCTGTTTATGTACAATTGCTTTTGTCGGACGATGCCAAGCAATAACCATTGTTCTTCCTTCTTTCTAGTCTTCTAAAATAATCTGTGCAAAAGCTAACTCGTCTGTATGTGTGATGCTGACCCAGACTGCTCCTTCATGTGGAGATTTCGTTACAATTGGTTGTCCTGATCCATTTTTTAAAATTTCGATCTCTTGAAAGGTAACTTTACCGATCCCTGTTCCCCAAGCCTTTGAAAAAGCTTCTTTACATGCATAACGACCGCCTAAAAACTCAACCTGACGATGAAATGGCAGCAAACGAAACATTTCGATTTCACTTGGTGTCAGTACACGATCAATAAAGTTTTGCTTTTCTTTAATGATCTTAGCAATCCTCGACAGTTCAACTGCATCAATCCCAATCCCTTTTATCATACACGATTCTCTTTTCAAAAAATTTTAGAACACTCTAATTCTACCAAATTTTAGACAATTTACCACCAATAAGTCTAGAAATAACAAAAATGAAAGTTGTTTCCTAGTGAAAACCCCTATCTCCATTTTCTCTAATAAAAAGCCATTGAGAATTGATTGATAAAAATCTCTGATACTAAAAAAACAGCTCCAGTCACTTCGCTTCTTTTTTTACGAATGTTTTTCAAAAAAATAAGTCTTACAATTCGAAAAACAGCTGATATATAAATCATTTTCCGCCTTGTTTGTTTATAAAATCATTTTATTGGTATTAATTCTAATTTACCATGGATCACACATAAAAAAAGAAATTATTTTTACTTAATAAACAAAAAAAACAAAAATTTGTTGCTATATCCTTAAAAAGCTAAATATTTTATTTTTTTAAATAACATTTTTGTTAAAGTTATCTAAATTACCTACTAAAAAGAGGAACTACGTTAAATTTATACTTAATACTCTTAGACTTCCCATTATTAGTAGGTTTTTACCCTATGATCTCTACTTCTTTATGTAATGAAAGAGAGAGTATGTTTGTTTTTTCATTATCTATCATTGCCAAATAAACAATACAAAATAAGCCCGCCAAGGCCAAAAATAGGTAAGCTATTTTTGGATCTGACGGGCTTATTCGGATGGTCCTTCTAAGACCACCACTTTACATGTGGATTAGTCGTTGTTCGTGCGGATCACGAAACCACGTTTTTTGTCGTTTGTGCGTTTTCCACCATTGTCTTTTTGTTTGTTATGGTTTTTGCTGTAGCTACCGCTACCTTTTGAATTTTTGTTGCCACGGTAGTTGCCATTATCACGACGATTACGGTTGTTTCCGCCGCCACTTCCGCCACCACGTTTACCATTTTTGTTGTAGCCTTTTTTCTGCATAGGCAATGGACGTTCTGGTGTGATTTTTACTGGTGTTGCATCTGATGGATCTTTGGCTGTTGTTTTCAATAATAAAGCGACTAAATCTTGAGCAGAGTATTCTTCCAATAATTTATCCGCAGTTTGCAGATATTTATCTAAGCCATTCTCTTCAAGTTTTTCTTCGATTTGTTCAATAGCAGCGCCTAGTTGTCCTTTGAATGCTTCTTTTTCAGTCGGTGGACGTAAAGTTGTCATACGTTTTTTCGTTAAGTTTTCAATAACATGTAAGTAACCCATTTCGTTTGGTGTAACGAAAGTTACTGACATACCACCTTTACCTGCACGACCAGTACGACCGATACGGTGAACATAGCTTTCTGGGTCTTGTGGGATATCATAGTTGTATACATGAGTAACTCCTGAGATATCTAAACCACGTGCAGCTACGTCTGTAGCAACTAAAATATCTAAATGTCCACTCTTGAATGAACGTAATACGCTCATACGTTTTTGTTGGGAAAGGTCGCCATGTATACCTTCTGCACGATAGCCACGAGCTTCTAAGCCACGAGCTAATTCATCGACACGACGTTTTGTACGTCCAAAGACGATCGTTAATTCTGGTGATTGTACATCGAGCAAGCGAGTCATCACATCGAATTTTTCGTATTCTTTTGCGCGTACATAGTATTGATCGATCAAGTCAGCAGTCATTTCTTTGGTTTTGATTTTCACGTGAGTTGGATCTTTCATGAATTTCACACCAATATTTTTGATTGCTGGTGGCATTGTCGCTGAGAACAATAGTGTTTGACGTTGGTCTGGTACTTTAGAGATAATACTTTCGATATCTTCCAAGAAGCCCATGTTCAACATTTCGTCTGCTTCATCTAATACTAATGTTTCAACTGTTCCAAGTTTCAATGTGTGACGGTTGATATGGTCTAACATACGACCCGGTGTACCAACGACGATATGTGGACGGTCTTTCAATCCACGGATTTGGCGACCAATATCGGCACCGCCATAGACAGCTTGGACACGAACACGTTTGTCACGTCCTAAACGATACAGTTCTTCTTGTGTTTGGATCGCTAATTCACGTGTTGGTGCAATAACCAATCCTTGTAGTTCTTGACGATTTGCATCGATTTTCTCTAACATCGGTAAGCCAAACGCAGCAGTTTTACCTGTTCCTGTTTGTGCTTGTCCAATCACATCTTTGCCTTCCAAGGCAAGTGGGATCGTTTCTGATTGGATCGGTGTCGCTTCTTCAAATCCTGCACGTTCTACTGATTTTAATAATTCTGGTGATAATTCTAGTTCTTTAAATTTCAAATGAATCCTCCTATATGGTTGTTAACTGAGGATGTAGCTATAGTTTGCTACCCCGTCTTTTGTTCGGTCAAAGTGTCTGTTGCTTTTTTGACAGTGGCCACGCACGTTTCCCATCCATTCTTAGCCCCTGTGGCACCACCGAAAAATCACTTTGCGAAGTTTAGGCATTAGAAAAGCCAAACGGGTCGCGTTCAGCTTTATCATTGTTATGACATCTGGCTTTCGCATTTCATCATCAAGCCAGTCCAATTTCTCTTCATCTTTCGGCAATAGGTTATTCTAGCATAATTTATTGTTTTCTGCAAGTTTACAGTTTTTATTTCATTTCTTGTAGTCGTTCGACCACTTCAATCAAGCCCATACTATTACTACCTTTTAGTACAATCGTGTCATTTGGCTGGATCTCAGCAATCACCGCTGCAATCAATTGCTCTTTATTTTCTTCAGTATAATAAACCGGCAAATCAGGATATTTCTGAGCCAAAGCATCTTTTAACGCCTGCATTTCTTTTCCATACAAAAAGATCATCGAGAAGATGTCTGAAGAAATATGTTCACTCATTGAAGCATGCATGAGAGGCGAGTCTACTCCTAGCTCCAACATATCGGCTAAAACGGCAAGTTTTCGTCCCGCTGCTGGGAGGCTTGCTACAGTATCTAAGACTAATCCCATAGCTGTAGGATTGGCATTATAAACATCACTTAAGATCGCTGCCCCGTTTCCAGCAGTCAGCCATTCTGTTCGATTTTGTGTCACTGAGACAGTTGCTAGACCTCGTCGGATTTCCGACAGAGACAACTCGAAAAACTGCCCGATCGCATAAGCAATCAGCGCGTTCGTCACATTATACTTACCAGGTAAAGGGATCGTGAATGATTCGCCTTCAACGATAAATGTCGTTTGTTGCTTTTCTTCGATGATTTGTTGTGCAGAAATATCGCCTTGTTGGATTCCAAACGTCTTGATTTTTTGAGACAATGGAGCAACCAACGGTTCTAGCAATGGTTCATTATTCGGTACGATCAATAATCCGTCTGGTAGCAACCCGTCAGCAATTTCCATTTTTGCTTTGGCGATACCTTCTCGTGACCCTAAATTCTCGATATGAGCCTCACCGATCATCGTGATTGCTGCAACTTTTGGTTGTGCCAGCAACGAGAGTTCCGTAATTTCATTGGCATGATCCATTCCCATTTCTAAAACGATTTTTTCAGTATCTTGAGGCATATGCAAGATCGTATAAGGCATGCCAATATTATTATTGTAATTTCCTTGTGTTTTATAAGTTTTATATCCTTGCGCTAAGACAGAAGCTGTTAGATCCTTTGTGGTCGTCTTCCCATTACTACCGGTAACAGCCACTACATCCGCCCCAACTTTTTTCAAATAGTATTGCGCCAACTCTTGCATTGCTTTTAAAGGATCAGAAACTGGTATGATCTCGATCCCCTCTGGTGCCTTTTCGGCTGCCCAACTCCAAAAAGAAGCAACTGCCCCATTTGCGATAGCTTGTTCAATAAATTCATGCCCATCTCTTGCGCCAGCTAAAGGAACGAACAAATCGCCTTTTTTGATTTTGCGGCTATCAAATTCTACTCCTGTGATTGATTGGGTCGACTCATGATGACTGCCAACTGCTTGAGCAATTTCTTGTATTGTTATGTTCATCCATTTTCTGTCCTTTCGATTTAGACCAGTAGTCCTATAGGAATAGGAACAAAAAAGGTGGTGAAAATCGCCAATACTGATAGCGTCGAATAGTAAAAATCTTTCGCTTTCAATCAGTACCAGATGATCATCCACAACCTTTATTTTGCTATACATACTACTTCGACACATTCATACTTGTGCTGATTACGTTTCAATTAGTCAAAGAAACTTTGTCTTTGATTATAACGGTTCAAGCCTAATTGGATCAACTCTTCAATCAAGTCACCGTATTTCAAGCCCATATTTTCCCATAGCAATGGGTACATGCTGAATGCTGTAAATCCAGGCATTGAATTTAATTCATTAAGGAATAATTCATTTTTATTCGTCAAGAAGAAATCACAACGGCTCAAGCCACTTCCACCTAACATCGTATACGCTAATTTTGCGTACTCTTGTGCTTTTTGATGGACTTCTTCTGGTACTTCTGCTGGAATCTGCATCTCGATGCGATTATTGATGTACTTCGCATCATAATCGTAAAATGCCACGTCTTTTACCACTTCACCAGGCAAGGTCGTGCGGACGTCTTCATTTCCTAAAACAGCGACTTCGATCTCCCGTGCTTCGATTCCTTGTTCAACGATGGCACGTGAATCGTATTGGTAAGCTGTTGCTAAGGCATTCTGTAATTCTTCTCGATTTTCAGCCTTAGTGATCCCCACGCTTGACCCCATGTTTGCTGGCTTCACGAACATCGGATAAAGCAATGAGCCTTCACATTGGTCAAATACCTTTTTAGGATTTTCTTTCCATTGATTCTTCAAAACTGGAACATAAGGTACTTGCGGTACACCGGCTGCTTGTAAAATATATTTTGTCATGATCTTATCCATGGCACAAGCACTCGTCAGTACACCCGCACCGACGTAAGGCATATTCAAGGTTTCCAAGAATCCTTGGATCGTGCCATCCTCGCCATTTGGACCGTGAAGAACTGGAAAGACGATGGTTCCTTCTTCTTTGATCTCTCCTGGATTGATGACAGTACCCGTAAATCCTTCTGTCATTTTCCCACTTGGGTCCCACGTCAAGTGCAATTCTTCTTCACTTGTAGGTTTTTCAGTCAACAACGGGCCTTTGACCCATTGGCCGTCTTTACTAATAAATACGAGCTGTACTTGATAATAAGCATAATAAATAGCATTTAAAACGGAAAACGCTGAAAGAATCGAAACTTCGTGTTCCGCACTGCGTCCACCATATAATAAAGTAATCTTCAAAAGATTTTCCTCCTGTATTCGATATCATTCATTTTTACTTCATATTTTAGCACAAAAACAAAAGATGCAAACAGCTTATTTGAAAAAAGGTGAGGCACATGTCATTTTATTCAAAAAACAGCGGAATAGTTGTCGCTTTTTTTCTTTATCGTTATGATAAGAGAAAGGAGGCATAGTTATGACCAAAACTACTTCTCGAAGCCGTTTAACAGAAATCATTCACGTATTCATCAAAGAAAATGTTCTGCCTAATCTGATCCAACAAAAAAATCCTGAACAAGTAAAAAAAGCCTTTGAAGAACTTGGCTCAACCTTTATAAAAATTGGGCAAATGCTTTCTGTCCGTGATGACTTACTCTCTGCTGAGTTTACTAAGACATTCAAAACATTGCAAGACAATGTACCAAGTGATCCCTTTGTCACGACGAAAAAAACGATTGAACAGGAATTAGACGCATCCTTAGAAACGATTTTTACTAGCTTCAATAAAGCACCTTTCGCTTCTGCCTCTATGGGTCAAGCACATCGTGCAACGTTAAAGAATGGCGATGCAGTCGTTGTAAAAGTCCAACATCCAAATATTGCGAAGGAAATCATGATGGACTTACAGTTATTCGAACGGGCGATTCCTTTGATCAAATATATTCCTGAAACAAGCGTCATCGATTTAAAAGGCGTGTTGCAAGAAGTCAAACGTTCATTGACAAACGAATTGGACTTCTACAAAGAAAGTCAAAATGGCGCACGTTTCTATGACCTAAACAACCATTGGTATGAAATTAGATCCCCTAAAATCTATGAGGCACTTTGCACAAAAAAAGTTATTGTGATGGAAGAAATGTCTGGAAAGAACTTCAACCAATTGATGAATCTTGAAGAAACGGATGAACGCCTCATTGAGACACTTACGAATACTCAATTGAAACAACAAGTGGCTAAACGATTGATCGAACATTTTATGAAGCAAATCTTTGACGATGGCTTTTTTCATGCCGATCCACATCCTGGGAATTTATTGTTCCATCCTTTAAGCGTTGAAGAACTTTCAGAAAATGTAACGACAGACACAAAAGAACACCAAAAACAACTAGGCTCGATTTCTTTCAAAACGACTGCTACTGTCACTGAACCATTGCAACCATATACAATTAGTTATATTGATTTCGGTATGATGGGCAGTCTCTCCGCTTCGCTAAGACAAAAGCTGATGGAAATCGTTTTAGCGATTTATACACGAGATATTTACCGTATTGAAAAAGCCGTCATCAACTTATGTCAACAAGAAGGGCCTTTTGATGAAAGTGAATTCCATCAACAACTCGCTAGCTTTTTGACGCAATATTTAGACCTCCCCCTTGAAGAAATCGACTTGCAAGAAGTCTTTGCGCAGATCGTCTCGATTTGCCATCAGAACAACTTACAAATCGATCGTGATATCACGTTATTGCTTAAAGCGTTTAGCACATTAGAAGGAGTGATTCGTGTCCTTGATCCTGAAGTATCTTTGATGGAAGTCGCTACGCCCATTGCACAACGATATTTCTTAGCACATCTCTCTGTCGAAGATACCTTGAAGCAAGCGGGCTTAGATATACTCGATGGTATCAAAACCGTACCGAAAATCCCGCAACAAGTCTATCACCTTCTAGAAACTTGGCGTTCTGGACAAGGAAAAATCAATTTGGAACTAAAAAAACAAGACCAACTGATGAACCGGATCGAAAGTATGGTGAACCGTTTAGTATTTGGTGTGATACTCGCCGCATTGATCGTCGGCTCTTCGTTGCTTGTCCAAGCTGCACCAGACGACCAAATCAATTTTATTACACTATTAGGTATATTCACGTATACGATCGCAGCTGTGGTCATTCTCTTTTTAGCCATTGATACACTGATCAACTATTATAAAAAAAGACGAAAATAAACGAAAACATCCCAAAATATGAAACTATTTTCGGATGTTCTCGTTTATTTTTTTAGCTGTGTACTTTTGACACAACCTCATTGCTTGATGATGAGAGTTAAGGATACGCACTATTCCTGTTTTTTAGTCTGTAGCCTTTTACTCCCTATCTATTTGATAATTTTAGCTTTTTTGGTTTGATTATTTCATTTTTCGTTCATCTGGTACGATTCTTTGCGAGAGCAACCACTTATGGAAGAACCATTCAGCGATCCCGATCAATACCGCCGGTACTAAAACCTTCATCCAAATATCCGTCATATCGTTCATAAAATAAAGATATAACCATAGAATGGCTGCAGCTGAACCAGCATCTGCAATTGTAGCCGCGATATTTCCTACTTTTCGTAAAATCAATAAATCACCTAATACATAGATCATGACAACAATGATTACTCCGACAATCGTTGAATCCATGAAACTAACACCATACAGTCCCGTTAAAACGATCCACAAAATTGCCCAAATCATGATTGCTTTTACCACCAACGCCTTCACATGTTTCATTTTCTGCACTCCCTTCTTTTTTGGTTAAAAATATATGATTATATAATTAAATAATCTTCATAATTATATCTTTTGTTATAGAATCAATCAAAGATATCGTACTTATTTTAGCAATAAAAAAGAGGAACACTGCTTCTGTTTAGTTAGAAGCAATGTTCACCTATTATATTCTATTCAAATTTCTTCAAGCGCTCGGATCAACGCTTCTTTGAACCTTTGGTGATCTCCATGAGTGAAAGGCTTCGGCCCTTTCGTCCGAATGCCCGCTTTTCTCAACTTACTGCTTTGATAACGTTGTTCTAATAATCCATCAATGTTCGTGGTATCAAATTCCTTCCCCGATTGATGAAAGACTCGAACACCTTTAGGTAAGACCAATGAAGCTAAGCCATAATCTTGAGTGATCAAAAAATCACCTTTTTTGATCAGCCCGACGATTTTATAATCTGCACTGTCTGCCCCTTTATCGACATATACAAACTGTACATAGCTTGGATACTCTTTATTGGTATAGTGATCGACACTTGTCACGATCATCACCTCTAATTGAAAAGATGCCGCAATTTCAATCACATCATTTTTCACTGGGGAGCCGTCACCATCAATGAATATTTTTTGCATGTTCTTTCCTCCATAAAAGATAGACAGCGATTACTCCAAGGATCAATACACTGACATTTATCCATTTTACATAAACTAACAATTGGATCATCGCGTTTGGTACGCTCAGGCTACCAGTCAGTTGGAGCAATACACTCACAGGTTCGTCCAACCATCGTGCCATCACCAACAGCAATGACATCAATAAAAATTGATGGGTCACACTTCCTTTGTTTTGTGTCGTAAACTTTTTGATCACACGATTATCCATCGGTATTTCTGTATCGATCTCATAATACGTACGATTCAACCAACTACCTACTACCGCGTGCCAAAAACTTAATAAGAACAAACCAACCACAAAGCCGATTTGTGGAAGTAACAGAACCATCAACGAACTAACTAATCCGGCTAATTGAATGAGGACTGGTTCGATCGTGGGAATCTGGATTGCTTGATTGCCAATGATTTTGGCTAACACCATGCCTGCAATATAAGGTAAATACATATATACGCCTAAATAGTCGAAACCATAGACGCGGCCGATATAAAGTGTCCCGAATAAAAAAAGAAAATTACCTAACATGCCATTCAGAAAAGTAAAACTATTTAACCAAGTGGGTAATTTCCACTGCTTTCTAGCCCTTCCAAGATAAAAAGCTGCAAATAGAAACAACAGCATAAATCCATAGATTGCTACGTCAAATAATGCAGGATCAATCAACAAACGAGCATTTCTCAAAAGAAACAACAAAACGAAAAAGCCGATAAATAAAAGCAACTCTTTGGTCACTACCACATTCGACTTCATCTCTTTAAAATCCAATTCATAGCGAGGATAATGACTGATCGTATGGTATGCCATAATGTAGAACAATGTATATAACGCTAATGTCATCACGACTTGCGTCGATCCGGGAAGCTCGATCACCCGAAACAAAACAAGCAACAACAGGATCGCAAATGGAAATTTATTTGCTGACATGTTCGTGAATCCCTGTTGTTTTTCATGGTAATTCACTGTGATATTTGTGGGGATCAGCCATGCCGCACTTAGTCCTAAAAGTACACTTGACAGATAATACAGCGGGAAATAAAGGACGCCAAAAATCCCGATCAACGAACCTGCGCCACCCATCAATAAAGAAATCATCAACAAGGTATAACTATCCAGACCAAAACGAATACTATTAACTAAAAACAGACCTGTCATCCGAAAGGTATAGAACAAAGTGAAGGGTAAAATCGATAACCATTGGTTCCCATCACTCAAACTTAAAAATAAAAGATACGGCACCAAGATAACCGTATTACTCAAAATAAAAGGTGTCGTCTGGGTAAAGTTCCGCCCAAATCGTTTGATTTTATCAATCATCTAAAAACTCCTTACGTGTTAAACATGAGTTACTTGTCATGTCAACGCATCATCTCTATAAGCATACCCACATGTCTGTAGGTACAAAACTGATTATACCATAGGAGCAAAGCAGCCAACACCCTATAGAGGTTGTGAAAGCAGCCCACTGATCCGCAGCCAACCGATAGACAAAAAAACAGGAACTCCACAAAATTTGACTAGCAAATTTGGGAATCCCTGCTTATTTTTGAGTGCTGAACATTTTTGTTCGCCACTCACTGGTGCCTGAAAGAATCAGACAGACAAGTCCTTCTCCACAAAAGTCTTGTCCAGCACGCCTACATCCGGTAGGTGATCCGTGGATCATGTGCCGCCAAAATCAATTAGACCTCTAACGTTCAGAGATCTTCTCGACCCGTCGCATAACGTATACTTTAACACAAGCAACCATTTTATGCGAGTCTTTTTTTCATTTTATAATCAACCATTTGAAATCCTTCGCCGATATCGCTGATCAATTCTCCCTCAATGACAAATCCCTGATGTTGATAGACTGCGATTGCTTGTTGATTTCCTTGATTGACACGCAAGAAAATCTCCTGTGCTTCTGTTTCTTTTGCTAATTGTTCGTACCAACGAAAGACTTCTGAGGTCAAACCTTTCCCTCGTACGTCTCGAAGAATATAGAGTTTACTTAAATAGATCGAAGAACCCATCTTTTCATAAGCAGTATAGCCAATCGTTTTTCCCTCTAACTTCAATAAGAAATAGTTGACCCCTGCTGCACATTCTTTTCCGATCTGTTCTTTCGATTGATACGTCTCCAACATATAAGCGACTTGCTTTTGACCGATAATCGACGTAAAGGCTTCGGGCCATACTTCATGGATAACTGTCACGAGTTCATCGAGTTCTTTCTCAGTTACTACTACTTTCTCCAACATTTTACTTCCTCCATTCAATGAACTAAAAATGCCCTTGTGCTTGCTGGAATAAAAACAACATGATCATACTATATACAGCGACCGACCAAGGTTTTAAAAGAATAACAATTTGCATGTATTCTCTAAATGAAAGCTTCGTCAATCCAGCGACGAGACAAATCAAATCATCTGGCGCAAAAGGTAAAAGTAAAGTAACGATCAATACCTTTTTGATATTGTTTGTTTTTTCAATGACTAGCTGTTCAAATTTTTGAAATTTTTTTGGTGATAAGATAAAACGGACAAAACTCGTACCATAATAACGCACGAATAAAAAACCGATTGCTTCACCAATAATCAAGCCAATACAACTATACAGCAACCCAAAGACATTTCCAAACATCAACATCCCTGCAACAGAAGAAATCCCTCCTGGCAGAATCGGAATGATCACTTGGATGATTTGGATAAGAATAAATAAAATGATCGCATAGCTCCCAAACTGTTGCATGAATTGTTGCAAAGAATCTGCCGATTGAAAGATGCCATGTCGATAGCCATACATGATCAATATGAAAAAAATACTTAATCCAACGAGTGGTGCGACTTGGATGGTTCTATGTACCCATGTTTTCTTCTCAGCCATACGCTTCTCCTACACTTTTCATTTTTCTATGTTTCATAAAAGAACAAGTAACGAACAACGACAAAATCGTCGTATGCAACTTCGACCAACAGAAGCTTGATCCTCTTGTGCCTCCTAAGCCCGAATAAAAAACGTGAAGTAGCTCCTTCAGAAATAAGCGTGAAATCCCAAAAATTTGAAGAAAAATTTTCGGTTTTTCACGCTTATTTCTCGGATTTGAGCACTTCCTTTATGGCTGATTACCCGCAGAAGTTACTTATAAAACGCCGTTTATTTGGTTTTAGAAGATAGGCATAACGGCTACTTCAGTTCTAACACCTGTTCTTATCTTTTTACTGGTGATTCAAAAAACTAGCAACTTTCGTTGTGATCAAGTCGATAGCTACGTGATTTTCGCCGCCTTCTGGAACGATAATATCAGCGTAACGTTTTGTTGGTTCAATAAACTGATGATACATCGGCTTAACGACTGTTAAATATTGTTCGATCACAGAATCTAAGGTACGGCCGCGCTCTTCCATATCACGTTTGATCCGGCGAATGATCCGAATATCATCGTCTGTATCTACATAGATCTTGATATCCATCAAATCACGTAAACGCTCGTCTTCTAAAATCAAGATACCTTCCAAAATAATCACTTCTTTTGGTTCTTGGATGATGGTTGCTTGACTTCTCGTATGGGCAACATAATCATAGACTGGTTTTTCAATGGCTTCATAGTTCAGTAGTTTTTCAACGTGCTGGATCAGCAGTTCATTATCAAAGGCAAAAGGATGATCGTAGTTTGTATTCAACCGTTCTTCAAAGCTAAGATGACTTTGATCTTTATAATAAGAATCTTGTTCAAGCATCATGATGGAGTGGTCTGGAAAGTGACTAAAAATCCCTCGGCTGACGCTTGTCTTTCCGCTTCCCGATCCGCCCGTCACACCAATGATAATTGGCTTGCTTTTTGTCATTGACTAAAACCTCTTTCATATCCGTTTTTTCATTCTAATCTATTATAGCGAAAAAAAAGGAAAATGCACTATTTTTCTGAAAATTAATGAGGTGAGATTTCCAAGAGCGGGTAAAGTTCTTCTAAAGAATCAATCCGATAGGTTGGTTGGATCTCTGGTATTTCAGGCAACTTGTTTTTATTGAACCAGATCGTATCGATCCCTGCTTCATTTCCACCTTTGATATCAGAAGTCAGTGAATCACCGATAATCACCGTTCGTTCTTTGTCCAACTCAGGAATATTAGCAAACACGTGATCAAAAAAAGCCTTCATTGGCTTTTGTGCGCCAATCGCTTCTGAGACAAAAATTTCTCGAAAATAATGAATCATCCGAGCATCTGTTAATCGTTGATGTTGGGTTTGAGAAACCCCATTCGTCACTATATAAAGTTCTGCTTCACTTGACACTGCTTCCAGTAATTCATGGCTTCCAGGAATCCAATGATGGCCCTGATTCAAATAATGTCGATAACGTTGATCCATTGCTTGGCTATCTACGGTCTTGCCGAACTGTTGGAACAACAGACCAAAGCGGTTGCCTGTCACTTCATCTCTTGTCATCTGCCCCTTTTCGAATTCTCGCCATAAATGATGATTCAATGCTTTATAACTTGTTCTGATCTCTGGTGTCAGTTCAATGCCTTGTTCCGCAAACAATTGGTGCAAGGCTTCTGTTTCTGTTTGTTGAAAATCTAACAACGTATCATCTACGTCGAATAATAATGTATGATATTTCATCTGATTCTCCTATTTCTTCTATATTTGATATTTCGTTTATTTGCATTTTCATGGGTTGTTGATTGTTTATCTATAAAAGAAATAAACAAGTGCCTTAGAACCGCCGGCTGTGCACTTGCTTATTAAATGACACTAAATCATTTTAGAAAGTCCAATAATATCTTCTTCTGAGAAATGTCCAATGACTCTGTAGGGATTGAAATTACTCTTCAATTCAAATCGGTTTCCTGTATCTACCCAAGATTTCTTGTTTAATCTTGCAGAATCTAAGTCTTTTATTTCATAATATCGCTTTTTGATCGCCTTTGATTTATTCTCATATTTACTTGTAATAGGAAGAATCAAGAATGAATCTCTGCTTCGAACACGGATAGCAATAGCAGGACGAGTTCCCCCCCACTGCCATCGTTAAAGGGAATATAGATCAAGAACACGTCATGACTATTCATCTAGATCTCTCGTCCATGACACTAGATCTTCGTGGTCACCGCTATTTTCTGGCGGATTAGTTTCAACAGACTCTTCCGCAACTCTCATTAACTGCAGTTCAACCTTCTCTTTACTTGTTAAAGATAAATCAAATGGAATTTCTCCTCTGGCAGCTACCCTTTTATATAAAGCAGTGATTAAGATTGATGGATTTACTCCTAATGAATCTAAAATGCTTTCGACGTCAGTAGCTAGATTCTTATTGATATTCACTTGGACTTTCTTTTTTTCGTTGGTTTTATTTTTTTCTTTGATTTCAGACATAGAACATCACCTCTCACTCCTATTTTACTCCTAATAGGAGTGTAAAAAAAATTCATTGAATGAACGATCAATTCATGATTATTACTATTTAAAATATTTTTTTAATTTTTTTAGTTCGTCTAACGTCAATGAGCGATAAGATCCTTCAGTCAAATGCGGATCTAGTTGTAAGGGGCCCATGCTGATACGTTGTAACGCAGTCACTTTTTTTCCACAAGCTAAAAACATCTTTTTCACTTGATGGAATTTTCCTTCTTGGATCGTCAGTCGTACGATACTTTGATCTTGTTGGATATCCAAGACTTCCAGATGGGCTGGTAAACACTGATAGCCACTATCAAAGATGATCCCTTTTTCAAAAGCAACTTGATCAGCTTCTGTCACTTGTTCATTGACGACTGCTACGTATGTTTTCTTCACTTTCTTCTCAGGCAGTAACATTTCATAGCCTAATTGTCCATTTGAAGTGATTAGCGATAACCCTGTTGTATCACGATCTAATCGCCCCACTGGATACAAAGGCTGGGTGCGGTCGGCTGAAGCCAACAAATCGATAACAGTCGTTTTGTGAATGTCCGTCACCGCTGTTACTGCTCTTTTCGGTTTATTCAGCATAAAGTATACTTCATTTGTATGTAGCTTTACGCCATCCACTTCGATACAGTGGAGCAAACTATCCACATTACGATTTTGTTTCTGTTCCACTTTCCCATCGATACGTACGAGTTTCATCGCAAAAAGTCGTTTCATCTCTTTACGTGATGTTTCTAATTCTTTTTCTATTAATTTATCTAACCGCATAACTGCTTCCTTTCCTAGCTACATAAGCATTATAACCTGAATCATACACCATGCAAAATGGAAACGCTAAGTTGTTTCCTTGACTTACTCAGTGAATCGCGTTACGGTTAAAGAGTAAAGTGAATTGGATTTCTCATACACAGCGTAATGACCTGGTGGAGAAAAGTTGAATCCTGACTTTTTAAGGGCAGATGCGCGCATCTGTCTTTTTGCGTTTTTTCGCGCTACCTGATAATGTGCAAGAGACCATGTGACATTCACTTAAATAAAATCTGTCTGACACCAAAGCAGACAGTCACATTTTAAGGAGGAATTTTGGTTATGTCAGTATCATTAGAAGTAAGTAAAAGAGAAGTACGTCCCCGTTCATTGAGAAACAAATTGCGTCATGAAGGAAAAGTTCCTGCAATCGTTTATGGCTACAATGTAGAAAGCACGCCAATTTCATTTGATAGTGCGACATTTAGTAAAGTATTGCGTGAGAATGCCGCAAACACAGTTATCACAATGAACATTGAAGGAAAAAAAGTCAACACACTTGTTCATAAAGTCCAATCAAACACATTTACCAACCAATTAGAACACGTGGAATTCCTATCTGTTAATATGACAGAAGAAACAGAAGTCGAAACAGAAGTTGTCCTTGTCGGCGAATCTACTGGTGTAAAATCTGGTGGTGTATTGGCTCAAAACCTATATACCGTGATTGTTTCTGCTACGCCAGATCAATTACCAGAAAACATCGAAGTGGATATCACTGATTTAGCATTAGGTGATTCGATCACTGTAGCGGATCTACCGAAAAATGACGCATACACGATCATTACTGATGGAGAAGAACAAATCGCCGCAGTTGTTGCACCAACAGAAGAAGAAGAAGAATCAACTGGTGAAGCAGCAGAACCAGAAGTGATTGGTTCAACTGAAGAATAAACGTCTTTTGATCAACGAAGCAGTGACTTGTGTCATTGCTTCGTTTTTTTTAATTCCCACTTAAAAAAAAATTGTTTTAAGAATGGTATATTCCTATTTATCAACCCTTATTTGTTTTTTTGATAAGCGCAAAAACCCTTATATAATAAGGTTTCTTGAAGTCCTCTTAAAAGTTTCTTATACTTTGAAAAAAAGTATGCAAATATTGTTGCATTTTGTATAAATGTTTATTAGAATGAACCAACGTTAAAAAAGTATAACTCGTTTATCCTGATAATAATATGTTGTTCTCGTCATTTCGGTTTTTTAGACAAAGGAGGCTAAGCCGATGTTTGAAAGTTTTGATAATAACCGTAATCGATACGCATCATTAGGTGTGGTATCAAGTTTACCAGATGAACTGATCGATAGTATCTGGTTCATTATTGATTTAGACCTTAAGGGTGTTATTCCGTTAGATAATATTTTAGCTTTTGATTTAATGAACAATCATGGAAAAGTAACCTTGCATTTTTCTCAAGCGGGCAGTACCGTAGAGATGGGGATCGATTTGCCATTCCCTTATTCTCCACAGTATCCGGCGCAAGTATTTGCCTATGATGATGGGACCAGAGAAACCATTCTTCTCCCAAGTGAAATTAAACAGTACTAAAATAAACCCTTTGTTTTGCACGATAGCCAAGTAGTTGACTCTTTGATTTTCATCGCAGACTCACTTCTTGGCTACTTTTATGATGACCTTCTCTGAAAATTTTCAGAAAACATAAAGCATTTTAGCTATTTATTTATCATGAGATTCTAATTGGTATTCCAAGGGTAAACACTATATACTACTAACTAAATTTTAAAAGAAATAAGGAGTTTACAAGATGCGCGATTTAACAAAAGGAAGCCCAGCCAAACTGATTTTGCTATTTACTGTCCCTTTATTGATAGGCAATGTTTTTCAGCAGTTTTACAACATGGTCGATATGATCATCGTTGGGCAGACATTAGGGAAAAACTCACTAGCAGCTGTAGGAGCTACCGGTGGATTAACTTTCTTGATTATTGGCTTTGCTCAAGGTCTAACCGCTGGTTTAGCCATTATTACAGCACAACGATATGGTGCGAAAGACTTCCGTGGTTTGAAAAAAAGTTTTGCTACAAGTGTCATGATTAGTGTCATTGTTACTGTAATTTTAACCGTCCTTAGCTTAGTATTTATTCGTCCGATGCTCCAGTTGATGCAAACACCTGCAGATATCATCGATGAAGCACAAACATTCATCGTGATCATCCTATGGGGAATCTTTGCTGCCGTCAGCTTCAATTTATTGTCAAATGTTATTCGCGCACTTGGTGATAGTCGAACGCCTTTACTCTTTTTGATCGTTGCGGTAATTATCAACGTTGTCTTGGATTTGATCTTTATTATCAACTTCGGTATGGGAGTAGAAGGTGCTGCTATTGCAACAGTGATTGCGCAAATTGCTTCTAGTCTATTATGTATCGTCTATATCAAGAAAAAGATTCCGATGCTTCAATTACGTAAAAAAGATTTTTCGTTCGATAAACAAGAGATCCGCACACATTTAAATGTTGCTTTACCAATGGCTTTCCAATCTTCGATCATTGCGATTGGTGCAATCGTCTTGCAATCTGCATTAAACAGCTTAGGTACAGATGTCGTAGCTGCCCAAGCCGCAGCTGGTCGAATCGATCAATTTGCTGTTCAACCTATGATGTCCTTTGGGATTGCGATGGCAACTTTTGCAGCACAAAACTATGGAGCGAAACAATATGGACGTATCTTAAAAGGCGTTCGCCAAACATTAGTCATGAGTATTGGCTTTAGTTTCTTAGCCGGAGCAATTGTCATTTTCCTTGGCCGACCATTAGTGAGCTTGTTTGTCAGCCCAAATGAAACTGTCGTTTTTGATTTGGCGCAAACGTATTTCAACATCAACGGCTCCCTTTACTGGATCTTAGCTATCCTATTTATCTTACGTTACACTTTACAAGGGCTTGGTCAAAGTAAAGTACCGACGATTGCAGGGATGATGGAGCTGATCATGCGTTCTTTCGCTGCGATCATTCTGACTGGGATCTGGGGCTACCCAGGTGCTGCTCTTGCTTCACCACTTGCTTGGGCTGGTTCTGTTATTGTCTTGCTCTACTCTTATATCCGCGCTGTGAAACATTTGAAACAGTTAGATGCCGAACAACAGCAATTTTCAATTGAAGATGCTGAAATCAGTTATTAGATTCAAAAAAAGTGTTCCTCCTATATTATGGGAAGAACACTTTTTTTTATGGATTCGTTGGTAAAATCACCAAGCTGAAATAGTCGATATGTGCATGATCATATTCTAAAACGGTGAATTGAAATTGATCGATCGTAATCACTGTACCTGCCTCGATATCTTTTTGATAGCTCGACATAAAACCAGCCAGAGTGATGAAATTTGTTTCTTCAAATTCTGGCACATCTTCATTGAAGTAGCGCTCAAAATCATCAAGCGTCAACTTACCTGAAACAATATAGCTACCATCTTCTTGTTTCGCAATCAACGCTTGGTCCACATCTGTTTCATCTCGAATCTCACCGACGATTTCTTCTAAAATATCTTCGATCGTGACAAGTCCACTTGTCCCACCATATTCATCCTTTAAGATCGCTATATGTTTTCCTTTTCTTCGCATGATCGTCAATAGTTTTTTGATGGGGATAGTTTCTGCTGTCACGATTGGTTCTTCAATCAGAGACTCCACCGTTATCTGGTCATCTTCTAAAGATTGTTTGATCAACGCAGGTAATGTCACGTATCCTAACACATTATCTTTGGATTCCAGTATGACAGGGTATCTCGTATGCCCACGTTCAATCGATTCCTTGATGGCTTGTTTGACTGTGTCTGACGCATCAAATACTTGCATCGAGGTCCGATCTACTTGAATGTCTTTTGCCAGCGTGTCATCAAATTCAAAGACATTTTCTAAGTACTGGTATTCATCCTTTGTCAACTCACCTTGCTGGTAAGAATTGAGGGCAACTAAAGTCAATTCTTCTTGCGAGAGTGTCTCTTCACCTTCTGAGACTAGTTTCACGCCTAGCAATTTACCTAAGCTTGCTGCCGAATGATTCAATACCCAGATGAAAGGAAACATCGCCAGATAAAAATAATGCAAGGGTCTGACTACGAATAACACCACTTGTTCCGTATTGACGATACTATAGCTTTTCGGCAAAAGTTCCCCCACCACAACGTCGACATACGTCACCAGAATGAACCCTAATGCGACAGAGATCGTTGCACTTATTCCCCGTCCGATCGGAAGTTGACCGATCCAAGGTTCCAACAATGCTGCCACAGAACCTTCGCCAACCCAACCAATGATCAAGCCTGTCAATGTGATACCCAATTGACTTGCAGATAAATAATCGTCTAAATGGTGGGTCACATGTAGCGCTAGTTTGGCGTTCTTCACGTCGTCTTTTTTCAATTGCTCTAAACGGGAACGTCTGATTTTTACTAAAGCAAATTCACTCGCAACAAAAAAAGCAGTGATTGCTATCATCAAAAATAATATGACAAAATTTAATACCATTTGTTTCGCCTCACTTTTCCATTTCAATTGTACAACTTTTCATAAAAAGAGTATAACTAGGAGGCTTTTGATTTCTGCTTCTCCCACTAGATCACTTTAAATAATGGGAGGATTTATTCACTTGTATCACTAGCATTCAACAGCTATTCAATAACAAGAAAATTTATAAATTAAGGTTTAAAATGTACGCATGTGCTATGCTATTACGTGACAGTACAGTTTAATGACGGTGGCTATCCTTCGAAAGCGAGGTGGTGCGTATGCACATACTTTCTAAATCTTACGAAAGGAGACGCCTTTTGTCGGCATTCGATACAATCCAATTGATGCTCAGCTTTGGTATGTTTACCATTGCCCTGATCACGTTGGTTGTAGCATTGCTTAGCGACGACAAAAAGAAATAACCGTCCTCGGCTAAGGACGGTTATTTTGTAAAAATTAACTTGAATATGCCGCTGTTTTTTAAACAACGCTGTCAAAGGGGAGTTGTTGACGCAACTCCTCTTTTCGTATTTAGTATAGCATACTATCGACATGCTTACTAGATTAAGTTCTAGGGAAGATCCTCTGTCAGTTGGGCATTTAGTCTAAATTGATGCTCAGCTTTGGTATGTTTACCATTACCCTGATCACGTTGGTAGTAGCATTGCTTAGCGACGACAAAAAGAAATAACCGTCCTCGGCTTAGGGCGGTTATTTTTTTAAAATTACTCAAACTATGCCGCTGTTCTTTAAACAACGCTGTCAAAGGGGAGTTGTTGACGCAACTCCTCTTTCCAGTTTTAGTATAGCATAAACTAATTCTTTATCTACTTATTTTTTCGTTCTTTCAACCACGTTTTTCTTGTTCCACCAATCAGCAAAGGTACTGTTTCATGTTTGACTTCACTGTATTCTAAACCAAACCATGTTTCTGGCGTCGTAGCGATTTTCTTGATGGCAAGTTTAGCTTGCATGATTTGTCGTTCCCATTTCCCAAGAGTTGTTACATTGGAAACTACTTCGTCGATCAAGATGAATTGGAAATCGCCGACTTCTCTTCCTGGAGTCAATGAATACGTCTGTGGTTGTTTTGGTAGACGTCCTTGTTTCATTAAATCGTGGATGATTTGTCGAACGTAGACATTGATTTCTTGTTGCACGCGGAATCCTAAGAACAGGTTCACTTGAACAACGAAATCGGTCCCCATCATATCCACTTGATATTCTTTCGTATAGGGTTCATCGGTTACTTCTACGTGGACAAACCAATAGGCCTTCGCCCGCTTTGGTCGTTTATCTAAAATGGAATACACGAACTGACGACCGACCTTCCCATCTGCCATATCTGGCACTAAGAAAACTACATTCGTTTGATACATTGGTAAGGTCTTGTCCTCTTTCAATGCTTGAAGTTGTGGAATATATTCTTTTAACGCCACTTCTTCTGCGACCGATTCACGAATGATATTTCCTTGTTCCCAAACAAACATGACTGCTAAAATGACTAAAGCAATCAACACAGCGACAAAACCGCCATGGAAGAACTTCACGATACTTGAAATAAAGAAGACGACTTCGATTGCCCCAAAGAAAAAGGTAATTGTATGAGCCAACCACTTCGGATAGCCAGTTTGGAGCAAATAGAAATAAAGTAAGGCAGTCGTCATCAACATCGTTACGGTAATGGACAGCCCGTACGCAGCTTCCATATGATGCGAGGTTCTGAAGGTCACGACAACAAGTGAACAAGCAATCCATAGAATCAAATTCACTGCCGGAATATACATTTGTCCGATACTGCTTCCAGGATACATGATTTTCAACCGAGGCAATAATTTCAATTTGATTGCTTCTGAAACTAGAGTAAATGATCCAGTAATTAGCGCTTGCGAAGCGATAACAGCCGCAATCGTTGCAAATATGACCCCAATGACAGTAAAACTAGCGGGCATCATTTGGAAAAATGGATTCAAGTTTTCGATCGCTTGTGTTTCTGGATTTTGATAGACATTCAACAGCCATGCTGCCTGCCCAAAATAATTCAATACCAAACATACTTTAACGTATGGCCAGCTTAAACGGATGTTTCGTTTTCCGACATGTCCTAAGTCAGAATAAAGCGCCTCTGCCCCAGTAGTAGCCAGAAAGATATTTCCTAGAATGAATAAACCTAGCTTATTATCAGGACTAAATAGCAACTGGATCGCATAATAAGGATTTAAGGCACGGATCACTGTCCAGTCTTGACTGAAATTAAACAAGCCCATCGCGCCTAAAAAGGTGAACCATAAAAACATAATCGGGCCAAATGCTTTCCCGACGACTTCTGTACCAAATCGTTGGACCATGAATAAAACAAAAATAATAACTAAAGTAATAATGACGATGATGTTCTGGTCATTGCCGAAACGGTCAAAGAATTGTGGAATCCCACGTAATCCTTCAATAGCGGTCGTAACCGTTACAGCTGGAGTAAGTACGCCATCTGCTAACAATGCTGCGCCACCGATCATTGCAGGTATGATCAGATATTTACCGCCTTTTCTAACCAAAGTATATAAAGAAAAGATACCACCTTCCCCATGGTTATCTGCATTTAATGCAATCACGACATATTTGATCGTCGTTAATAATGTCAAAGTCCAAAAAATCAAGGAGACTGCTCCGATAACAAAATCTGGGTTGATCCCTCGCAAGCCGCCATTGTCTTCTACGATTGCTTTCATTACATAAAGCGGACTCGTACCGATATCTCCATAAACAACTCCCATGGCTACGAGTAACCCTGCCATCGAGATTTTTTTTGTGTTATGCTTTGTTGTCACTGTTCCCCCTCATTTCTCCAATCCTATGATTGACCTAAATTCCACCTAATTATCCAAGTATTCAACGTCGGTGTCAATAAATCAGCTAAAAATAACCGATTCAACGATGCCTTCTTAAATAATCAGCAGTAAATGAGTAGAGAGCTAAACAAACGAGTGCACCGATCAAGGATGGGATAAGATAAAAGCCACTGATCGACGGACCTAGATCGCCTAACACAAATTCACCTAACCAACTTCCAAAGAAACCAATGATAATATTTCCAGTGACGCCTCCTGGTACATCTTCATTAAGAACAGCTCCAGCAACGAATCCTAATATGCCACCTACTATCAATGAGAATAAAAAATGGATCATTTCCATTCCTCCTTTTGCACTTTAAATAACTAAGTGTTTTTTAAGAAAATATAAATTGACCCTTTATGCCTTTTACTTTAACGATTTTAAAAAATAAGCGTACTACTTTTGAAAATATAAAATTATTTTCGTAGTAGTACGCTTATTAAAAAACTTTTATCTTAAAACGATGGAATTACTTCTTGTCCTCTTCGTTCAACATTGCTTTTCTTGAAAGATTCACACGACCTTGTTTGTCGATCTCTGTCACTTTCACCAACACTTCATCGCCTAGTTTCACAACGTCTTCTACATTGTTTACACGTTCATTCGCTAATTGAGAAATATGGACTAAGCCGTCTTTCCCTTTGATCAAGTTGACAAATGCACCGAATTTTTCGATACGAACAACTTTACCAAGGTAGACTTCGCCAACTTTGACTTCTTTTGTCAAATCTTCGATGATCTTGATTGCTTTTTGGATCATTTCTTTATCAGAAGAAGCAATACTTACTTTACCGTCTTGATCGATATCGATCTTCACGCCTGTTTCATCAATGATTCCATTGATCGTATCGCCACCTTTACCGATGACATCTTTGATTTTCGCAGGATCGATTTGGATCATTTCGATTTTCGGTGCATATTGGCTAAGCTCTTCACGTGGTGTAGCAATCGTTGAAGTCAATTCTTCTAAGATTTCCATACGTGCTTGTTTTGCTTGTGCCAATGCTTCTTTTAAGATTTGTTCCGTGATACCTTGGATCTTGATATCCATTTGTAGTGCTGTGATTCCATCTTTTGTTCCGGCAACTTTGAAGTCCATGTCGCCTAAATGGTCTTCTAGACCTTGGATGTCTGTTAAAATCGTGTAGTTTTCACCATCAGATACTAATCCCATAGCAATACCAGCAACAGGTGCTTTGATTGGCACACCTGCGTCCATCAATGCTAAAGTACCTGCACAGATACTTGCTTGAGAAGATGAACCATTTGATTCAAGTACTTCTGCCACTAGACGGATCGTGTAAGGAAACTCTTCTTCTGAAGGAATCACTTGTGCCAATGCACGTTCACCTAATGCACCATGACCGATTTCTCGACGACCTGGTGATCCGGCACGACCAGTTGAACCCACAGAAAATTGTGGGAAGTTATAGTGATGGATGAATCGTTTGCTGACTTCTACACCTAAGCCATCAATGATTTGGTGTTCCCCTAAAGGTGCCAATGTACATGATGATAGTGCTTGTGTTTGTCCACGAGTAAATAATCCAGAACCATGAACACGTGGCAACAAGCCAACTTCTGATGCTAAAGGACGGATCTCATCTAATTTACGACCATCAGGACGGATTTTGTCAATCGTGATCAACTCACGAACGACGTCTTTTTCAAGATCTTCCGTAATTTGTTTCACTTCTTTTAGTAATTGCGCTTCCTCTTCATGACCCGCAAATTTCTCTGCATAAGCTTCGCGAATATCGATTTTCACTTGGTCGATATTATCTTCACGAGCTAATTTTTCTTCTGTCATGACCGCTTCTTTCATCGTGCCATACGATGCATCAAAAATTTCTTTTTTCAAGTCAGCATCGACTTGTAATAAAGAAACTTCCATTTTTTCTTTGCCGACAGCTTGAACGATTTCTTCTTGGAATGCGACTAATTCTTTGATTGCGTCAAATCCAAATAATAATGCGCCCAACATATCTTCTTCTGAAACTTCTTTTGCGCCACTTTCAACCATGTTGATTGCTTGTTTTGTACCAGCTACGCTTAATTCGATATCGGTAGTCTCTGCTTGTTCAACTGTTGGGTTCAAGACATATTCGCCATTGACACGGCCAACTTCAACACCTGCGATCGGTCCATCGAATGGGATATCTGAAATCGATAAAGCTAGTGAAGAACCTAACATTGCTGCCATTGCTGGAGAACAATCTGTTTCTACACTCATCACGATATTTGTGACTTGGACTTCATTACGGAAACCTTCCGCAAACATTGGACGGATCGGACGGTCGATCAAACGAGCAGTCAAGGTTGCTTCCGTACTTGGACGACCTTCACGTTTGATAAATCCTCCTGGGATCTTACCAGCTGCATACATTTTTTCTTCATAATTGATCGTCAATGGGAAGAAATCTGTATCTTTCGCTTCTTTTGAAGCAACTGCCGCACTTAATACGACCGTATCCCCATAACGAACTAATACTGCTCCATTGGCTTGTTTGGCTAATTGGCCAACTTCGATCTCTAAGGGACGTCCGCCCCATGTCGTTTTAAAAACTTGTTTTTCTGACATAAATACTCCTTTTCTTTCTCGTGAACGCTAGACGCTACTAAACAAATGAAAACCGCGAAAGCGACCTTTTGCACCTTTCATTTGGTTAGTAGGAGTCCATCGAGCTGATTCACAGAAATGTTTGATAGTTTAAAGTAAAAAAGTGAGATTCACGCGAACCCCACTTTCTGTTAAAAATTAACGGCGTAAGCCTAGACGTTGGATCAATTCACGGTAACGTTGAACGTCAGTTTTACGTAAGTAAGCTAACAAGTTACGACGATGACCAACTTTTTTCATCAAACCACGGTATGAATGATGATCTTTTTTGTGAACACGTGCATGTTCGTTCAAGTGGTTGATTTCTTCAGTTAATACAGCGATTTGTACTTCTGGAGAACCAGTATCTCCTTCATGACGTGCGTAATCTTTGATGATTTCGTTTTTACGTTCTTTTGAAATTGCCATTTCTTTCACCTCGTTTAATTATTCCCCTGTGACTGAGTAAAACGTTGGTGATTCGTTTAACCAAGTAACAGGACATATGCTTTAAACATACAGCTATACTTTACCTGAATCTTTCTAATAAATCAAGTGTAGAATCCTTAAGAAAATCTAGTTGATTAAACAATCAGGCTACTACTTTTTCAAATTTATGGTAAACTATTAACCGAAAAGAGAGTGTTTGATAAGAAAGGGGTACATATTCCATGATCACAATGGATGATATTATTCGAGAAGGCAATCCAACATTACGTGAAGTAGCGCAAGAAGTCGCTCTTCCACTCAGTGAGGAAGATCTTTTATTAGGAGAAGAAATGTTGGAATTTCTTAAAAATAGCCAAGATCCAATCAAAGCAGAAGAATTAAATTTACGTGGTGGTGTCGGCCTAGCTGCGCCCCAGCTTGATATTTCAAAACGGATCATTGCGGTCCACGTACCAAATCCAGATCCAGAAATCACAGAACCGACGTTGAGTACGGTCATGTATAACCCAAAAATCTTGAGCCATTCCGTCCAGAATGCTTGCTTAGGCGAAGGCGAAGGCTGTTTATCAGTCGATCGTGAAGTTCCTGGGTATGTTGTGCGCCATGCAAAAATCACGCTTTCGTATTATGACAAAAACGGTGAGAAACAAAAAATCCGTTTGAAAAATTATGAATCCATCGTGGTGCAACATGAAATTGACCATATCAATGGTGTAATGTTCTATGACCATATCAACGACCAAAATCCTTTTGTCTTAAAAGAAGGCGTCTTGGTGATCGAGTAATCATGGATAATCACAAAAATGAACAGAGAGTAGCAGCTTCAACTGCTTTTCTCTGTTCATTTTTTTATCATCACTTACTTTTCCCGCTCGTTCTTCCCTTGTTTTTTTGATTGATCTGTTGAGTGATTTGAACTAACTGGAATGGTTTGTTGAATGAGCTGATTCAATGATGGTTTTAGCTTTCCTTCATCGGTCACCGGCTCCGTGATGATTCTTCTTCTTTCATTCTCTTGATTTATTTCTTCTTTCTTTTCTTCCAGACAGCAAATGATATGTTGGGTGATTGCCTTGGCGCGATCGATTTTTATGAACAGTAAGCGTTCTTTGAATCGTTTAATCTGGTTTTCTATCCATCCGAATTGACTATCTAGTCTAGAAGATGGAACGTTCTGAATCTCTTTTTTCAAAAGCACGCCTTTCGGTTCAATCAAATAAATTGAGTTCGGGTGTGGCTCATGATTCGGTTGGATCTTCCCACCATTTGCTAGGATCTCTTGTATATAATAATCCATCGCGAACATGTTCCGAATCACTTTATACCACGTTTTTGATTTTATCGGAGAATCTTCTCTATTTTCCGGCAATTTGCCCATCCGATAAAGATAAAAATCGAAAATGTAATCGAACAATTGATTCCACTCAGGATTCTCTCCCTTTACTGCAGAGAGAAATCTTTTTCTCATTTCTAAGGTAGCCCTATTATGGTTCGGATTCCAACTGATTGACAGATCTTCTCTATCTACTGAAAAGATGCTTTCTCTACAATTGGATAAAATGACTTTTAACGAAGCATCAAGTGACGCAACGACACAATTCCCTACCGTTTGGTCATTCATCACTATTTCCTCAATAGGTTCCGTATGAGTTGAAAGCTTAGTCAAACATTCCAAAAGATAAAATTTCTCTAATTTAAAATCATATCGTTCTTCAAAAAACAAAGTACTCAGCTCTTTGATCCTCTGTTTAGGGATAATTTGATAGACAACATTGTCGTCATAGTAATTGGTCATTTTATCGACAGTCAACACTATGAAATCATGTTCTTTTTTATACACGACGAATCCCATCAGATGTTGGTATACATTGATATCCTCACTAAGAGGAACAACCATGGGAAAAAGCATAAAATCGGTTGGATCATCATTTACTAGCTTCTCTAAACTTGCTCGTAATTGGTTCTCTTCAGCAAAATCAAAGTACGCCTTCGTTCGCTCCAGTGATCGAATGATATTTTGCTTCGAATTTCTATCAATAAAAAAATCATCTTGGTCTTGTTCTAGCATTTTTATGTACGTGGATATCAACAATTTATAGTCATCATTCTGGTCAAAATTTTTGTCATTTGGTTTTAAAGCTAACGACAATGCGAGCATATCCACTCTTTTTTCAAACTCATGCTTCTTTTGTTCATCTAACATTTTCTATTTCCTACTCTCTACAAAGTGAATGCTTCTTGTACTTGAAGCGGTTATTTCTCTTGCTGAATCCGTTCTCTTTTTACTTTTGGCTGTGTAAAAGAAGAACGTGTTGCTCGATAAACTCAGGTACAACCTTACACTGAAAAAAAACAATCGTTGCTACATCTTTCTTACTTTACTCATCTCATTGATATTTTCGGAAATTTTTTTGTCTAATACAGTCTTTGACTCCATCAGGTCACTACCGAGAGACACTTAGTGGTTGCTGCCTAGATATAGTATGACCTGTTGATACTCTTCTCTTTTGACTACTCGTTCTTTAAAATCATTCCTGTTTTCAGTCATCTTTTCCTCCTGATTTTTGAGTGATCCCATTCATTTATTCTGATTTTTTGATTAGTTACAGATAAAAAGCTTAGCTAATCAACGGTCCGACATTGTTTTATGTTGGTAAGTTGTTTTCTGGTACATCCCGAGATTCTTTCCAAATTTAATTGGTCGAAAATCAGTTAACAATGTAGCCATCCTAACTTTTTCTGGATTGGTTTGTTTGGTAGTTTCATTTTTTGCTGGAGCGCTTCTCCCTTTTTCAAATAGATTATTGAACCGAGTCACAACACTACTAAAGCAATGGGTTTTACTTTTAGCTTCCTCTCTAGTGTCCGTGCTTCGATTCTTCATCCCCACCATTCTTATTTGATACGATTGACTTTTTCTTTGAATTGATTGATCGGTAGCTTGATCAATCAATCGTTTTATTGGTTTGTGTAGTGGATCTAGCCTCACTTCGCCTCGGGTATTAGGTGCTGTTCTTCCAAATAGCGTACTTACATTTTTGTACAGCTTAAACTCATCTAAGGATTCTTTTATTACACCTTCCTTGTTTTGTGAAGTTTCTTTTCCAAATAAGCTTCTTTTGAAACTATCTAATTCATTTTTCTGTTCATTTGAACTCATGTTGGTCACTACAACTTGACCTTCTTTTACTACCGTGCTTAATTGGGTAACGACACTCTTGAAATCTTTAAGATTATCAGTAACTACTACCTTAGCTTTTTGTGGTTCGATCTTATCTAGCGAAGTGAATGTCCGTTCACATTTCTTGGTCTCTTCATTTAACGGTAGAAGCACATCGATGGTTGCTTTTTTGGTTATCCCTATATGTGCAACCTCTATAGGAAAGGGTTCATTTTTGATAACTAATTGTGGTACACGATTTGCCCATAATTCCGGATCACGCTCCCATGGTGCCACTACTCTTTGCCCATTTTCCCAAAAAACAAATCTACCTTGTAGTTGCTTTCTTTGGAGATACAAGACTCGCAGCGCATGATCGAACACCTCATTTCTAAAACCGTCAATTGTTTGATCCATTTGATGGCGAGGCGAATCTAATGGTACCCATAGCTCAACATCTTCTCTTTTTTTAACAGCTTCAATCAGGATCAATTCAGAACGGTGGATCAAGGGGTTTTGGCTCCCCGCATCTGCAATCTCTTCAAAGACTTGATTAGTATATTCTATTGTTTGTGTATACTCTTGCCTCTCTCCCAGTGATTGCATTGGATAAACAGCGTTTGTGTCCAAATCTATGCTATCTCTTATTACTTGAGTGATTTCTTTAAGTAGAGGATTATTCTGTATTGCTCTTTCTAAATTCTTGGAATTAAATGAACGTTTTCTTAAGGCGTGAAAAATCAATTCTATGTAGATTTTCGAATCATGGGGTATCTTTTTTTGTCTAGGATCTAAATGATCCAATTTTTCCATCAAGCCTTTTCTATCCTGTTCGTCACCAAAAATCAATACGTGTTTTAGCTTCTCGACTTTTTTTTCTATTGGAGAGATCGTTTTCTGTGGGTCATGAAGCAAGGCAGGTTCGCTCAGTTTCTGCTCCATCTTTGTTTCTTTTGGTACTTGGCGTTGGTGTAATTCCTCTTGTACTTCCTGTTCTTTCTTTTCTAAGCTAGCTATCATTCGTTGGGTCATTTCCTTAGCTATCGGAACCTGGATAAATGGTAAACGACCATTAATTATATTAGTTATGTACTTTTGTCGATCAAGATATTCTGTTAAATCATCAGACGAAATCTCTGCAAGCTTACTCGTCGGATAAATACCCAGTGACTTAATGATATTGCTGGATTTTTCTTGGATCAGGTTCTCATCTATAGTTGGAATTTCTCCAGGATGATCGAATATTGCTGAAATATAAGGATCTTGCTTAAAAAGAAAGTGGATTTGGAGATGCCATCGACGCTTTTTAGTATCAATGTTTTCTAAAAATTCACTTTTGAGCTGCCCTTTTTTATATAAATAATGAAAATATATATAATCAAGCTGCCGATTTAGCTCTGGATTCTTGCCTTTCAAAGCAATCAGAAATCGCTTACGCATTTCCAAAATCGATTCACCATGTTCTGAATGCCATTTAGGTGTCACTTGCTCACTCGTATCTAAAGAAAAGATATCTTTCCTACAATGAAATAAAATTGTTTTTAGCGCAGCATCAACCTCGTTTACTGAACAATTTCCAGTCTTTTGTCCTTTCATGACGATAGCTGGTATACCAATCGATTCGTTTTGGGTGGAAAGAGTTGCTAACCTTTTCAATACATAATATGGTTTGCGAACTTCATGAAATCGCTCTTTAAGAAACACTTCACTTAGTTGCGCAATATTTGTCGGAGGAATCTCAAAATAAGAAACCGTTTGATTATCGAAGCCTCTCTCTTTATCCACCTTCATCACTACAAAAGAATTATTTTTTTTATAAACGGTCAATCCACATGTATGAGATGAAACTTCTCCATACTCTCCGGGATAAAAAGAAGAAGGAATCAACATGAAATCTGTTGGATCATTATTTCTCAACTTTTCAAAAATCATTTGAACTTGTTCTTTTTTTTCAAAATCATAAAAATCTTTGGTCCGTTTTAGCGATTCAATGATATTTTCTTTTTGACCTTGTTTAATAAAAAATTCGTCTTGATCCTCATGAATCATTTGGATATACGTTGAGAATAATAATTGATAATCTTTATTTAACCCAAAATGATTGATATTTTCTTGTAGTGATAAAGACAAAGCTAATAAATCCAACTTTTTTCTAAATTCATTCGTTGAGTCAGTTGTTGTTTGATTTAACATCGTTGACCTCCATATAATTATTATTTTTTACTCTTTCGTTTTCAAATACGTATTTTTTTCTCAGTCAGCGCAAACGCTCCTTGACACGGATCGTTTGCTTGCTTTGTGGTTGACTATTCGTCTTTGCATATGTTTTCAACTGTTTAAATTCTTTTTTCTCAGTAAGCATAGACACTTCTGGTTGTGCCAGGCTCTTTGACTTAGGCTGATAGGTCGCCCAAAATTCAGGATCAGATTCCCAAGGTGGAGAAACAAATTTTTTCTTTTCAATAAAAACGACTCGCTGCTTGAACCGCTCCCAGTTCCGATATAGATAGCGTAGTTCACTTCCAGTAATGCCGGGGACTTTTTTTACTACTCTTAAATCACAAAGTTCGTCTAATAGAAAGACTACTGTTACATGTTGAGACAACAAAGTAAGTTCTAGCCCGATTTTACAGCCTTTTTTTATGAAGTGTTGTTTGATCTCTGGACGATCAAATTGGGTATAGTCTTCTGAAATGACCTCTTTAAAGATGTTTTTCAATTGAAATTTTTCAATCGTTTGTGTGACATGATAATATGTTTCCCACAATGGTAAATAGCGTTCCTTTTCGGGCAAGTAATCAATCCAATGACTAAAAAATTCTTCTCTACTTTCTTCTGTAGGACAATGTTTTATATGTTCAAAAATACTTTCCATTAAAATATCATTATACTTATCAATATGAACATCATTTGTGTCCTTATATTGGAAATGCTTTAGCAAAACTTGATCTTCATAGTTAAAGTGGATACGTGCTACTCGTAATCCGTAGATTAGAAGACGGCTCTCTGACGGGGAAATAGCCGATGATTTTCTCAAATTATTTTCCACACAATTTCTCCATAATCTAGCATTTCTTTCCCAAGGAGCTGCGACGATTTGTCCATTCTCCCAAAAGACAATTGACGCTTTGAGCTTGTCTTTTTCATGATATAAACTGCGTAACGTAAAATCTGTATATCTGTTTTGCTTTCCTTGGATCGTTGCTGCAAAATTCCCACCATAAGAATCTAAAGATATCCAGATGACAAGATCACTTCGATTTTTCGCAACTTCAATCATTAATAATTCTGTGTTTTTTAACAATTGTATTCGCATACTATAAGCCAAAGTATCTTTCATTGAATGATTGGCAAATTGTCCTGTTTGCTTGTATTGTTGATACTCTTCAAGGAACGGCTCCGAGTAGATCCTGTGCAATTGAAACCTTGGGTCCTCCATCATGATGGCTTGAATATCTTCCCAGAGTGGGTATTTGCTGTCTGCTTTTATTTGGTCAATCAACTCTTTGGGTTGAAGAGAGAAATTCTCAAAAGGTTGTTGAATGAGATAGTCGACTAACTCTTCCATATAAACCAATGGGTCATACGGATTTGTTTTTTCCCTGAGTTCTCTATCATTCAACTGTTGTTCCAAATTGCTTTCAGTTGCTCCAAAGCAAAGAATTGTTTTTTGATTTGTTCCTCGAAGCATTTTTCTCCCTCTTTCAATAAAAGTATTTGTAGCATTTCTGTTCAGTATAGTTAAAGTTTTGCCATGGTATAAATCAATTATTTTATAAATAAAGAAAAAATGAGATTGAGATAGAAGTAAAAACACTCCTATCTCAATCTCATAAAGTAAATTATTGATTCCCTTCAAACAAGATGCCTGCTTCTGCCAAGCCTTGTTTGATTTGTTGCAATACTTCCTTATGTGAGTAACGGATCGTATGCAAGTGGATGCCATCTGTTAATTCAGACAATAACGAAGCCTGACTTTTCCGATAACGTTTCATAAATGAACGAATATCTTCTGCTGTCTTGATATGAAGCATTCCTGTCAGTTCGCCATACAAGGGATGCTCAACGATGACGTCTAGTATCTCGCCACCATGAGCAACGATCAACTGTAGTTCTTCCTCTGTTTGTTCTCTCTGATGTTGTACCGCGATTTTACTGATGAACCCATTTTTGTCTTGTTCATCTTCCAAAAGATATCCTCTGGCCGTCGCCACGATCGCTTCTCCTGCCGCTCGTAGCAACGCAATGTCTCCTACAATGATTTGGCGGCTGACACCAAAACGAGTAGCAAACTTACTGGCACTGACAGGTTTCTCTGCATCAACTAGCGTTTCAATAATTTCTTTTCGGCGAGTTTCTCCTTCAATCATTTATCTACTCCATTCGTTTCTTTTGATAGTTTCGTGAGTGCTTCATGATATCTGCATAAGTAGCTAAGATCGTCTCACTGTATTCTGGTGTTTTCAACCAACTGGCAACTTTATCCAACACTTGTTGTTCTCTTTTTCCATCGTAAACCGCTTGGTTAGTTGCTCGTTTGACATCACCGATCTTCGTGACGGTAGCCATTCTTTTTTCAAGTAGTTCTACTAATTGGTGATCGATTTGATCAATCGATTGTCTCAACTCTTCCAATGACTCTTCAGGCATTGGTTCATCGATGCGTTTGATGATCCGTGCCGGATTCCCTGCGATCACTACATTATCTGGGAACGATTTGGTCACGACTGCTCCCGCCCCGACCACGACATTGTCTCCTAAAGTCACTCCAGGAGTGATGATCACTCCACCACCTAGCCACACATTATTGCCGATTTCAATTGGTTTAGCAAATTCTAACCCACTATTTCGCTTCACTGGATGTAGTGGATGTGTGGCAGTATAAAGCTGAACATTAGGGGCAAACATGCAGTTATCACCAATTTTGATCGTACTGACATCTAAGAATGTACAATTAAAGTTCGCATAAAAATTCTCACCTACGTAAATATTATAGCCGTAATCAAAATTGATCGTTGGTTCCATATAAATCTTCTCGCCGGTAGCACCAAATGTCTCTTTAAGTAATTGACTGCGAAGTTCACTTGTTTCCGCTTGGTTGATGATCTGGCTTTGACTTCGAGCAAATTTTCTATCGGCTGATAATTCTGGATCACCCGCAAAATAAAGTTCGCCGGCAATCATTTTTTCTTTTTCTGTTTTAGCTGTCATTTTACACTCTCCTGTACTTTTTTGAACACCTTCGTTCCATCTGTTTGGACAAATCGGTACGCCTCTGATAGATAGACAGGGGTCTGATTGATGACTAATAGCTTCGCTTGTGGTGAGCGAAACTGGATCAAATCACGAAAAGGATGGACTTGGAAACTTGTCCCTACAATCACAATCAAGTCGGCCTGACTGACAGCAAAAGCTGCTTGCTCTAATACTTCATCCTGAAACCCTTCTCCATATAACACAATATCTGGGCGAATCTGGCCACCACACAGTTGATGCTTGTCACTGGTCAGATAATCTTGCCAGTCAACAGGTTGATGGCAGTTTCGACAATAACAATGATACAGATTCCCATGAAAATTAACTAGTTTTTTACTTCCAGCTTTTTCATGTAACCCATCGATATTTTGCGAAACGACCCATACCTCTTTTTCTTTAGCCAACTCTACGATTTCTCGATGGATGATATTCGGGCGTGCTTCGGGATGATAAAGATGTTTGAGAAACGAATAAAATTTTTGTGGTTCTTCATCCATCGCTTGATGACTCAACAAATATTCTGGACGATCCATCCCTTGGTAAACACCGGTTAGTGAACGGTAATCGGGTATTCCAGAAGGTGTGGACACACCTGCCCCTGTTAGAAAGGTCAGTTTTTGACTTTCAATTATCGCTGTCGCTGCTTCTTCAATTGTTTGTTCCAACATTTATCACTCACCTCTCTTCTATTATAATCGAAATAAAATGAAACATACCCTCAATCGAATGAAAATTCAGAGATTTTTTTTGAGAAAATACTCACAAACATCACTGACAAAACAATGAAAACGTGCTACAATACCAATGATCTGTATATTTTGAGTATGAAATGAGGTGAATCAATATGGTTGCATTCTTAATTTATTGGGGCGTTATTTTAGCATGTATCGCTTGGTTAGCATTAAGTATTTATTTCTCTATCTTCTATTTAGTACGTAAAGAAAATGGAAATCTATGGGCGTTTGCCTTTTTCAATGTATTGGCAGCAATTGTTCTAGCAATTACATTAGTTGTTTATCGCACATGGGGCTGGGGGATCACACAATACTCTAGTTTGATCTATCTCGTTTTAGCTATTTATGGGGTAACAGTTATTTTACAAGCCATTCTTGGTCGTGAACCTAAGAAAGCTACAGCTTAAAATACTTTTAGATAAAAAAGGAAACAGACTGCGTGATTTTGCAGTCTGTTTTTCGTTATTTTACTATCATTTAAGTGTTGCATAAAATGTATAATTATTCTTTTTTTGAAAACATTCTCTTTTCCTTTTTTCATGAAAGAAATTAAATAAACAGGATATTTCTTTATTTATCAACTTTTTTCTGCAAAAATGTAGTTTCTCATTGACAAAGTGGCTACTCTATCGTAGACTATTTTTTGTATAAATAACTGAATACGAGATGCCTCAATCAATGAGGTAGAGGTCGCGAGAATCATTAAACCTGTGGAGTGAAGCAAACATGTGGAAGCAGGGCTAGGGAGGATCGCCGAAATGTACTTTTTTTTGCTTAAAAAGTATGTTGGGACGTAAGTTAACAGCTTACGGACTGTCTTAGCAGTGATGCTAAGTTGCGCTATGTTTTGTGAGAGGTTTATCACTCTGTGAAATTTAGCGGCCCTTTTGTACTTACAAAGCGGTCGTTTTTTATTTCTCCTTGATAAGCAACTGCAATGCATGTATTCGACCACTCGTGTCAAGGCGCTTTGGTTATCAGCCAAAGAAGCTGAGCGAACGTTGGTCTTATCAGTATATGCCTGAAGGACCACGTACGTGAACAAACAAAAAGGAGAAGACAGATGAAAAAAAATTCAGTTACACTCACTCTAATTTTTACGTTTATTCTATCGATCTTTAGCTTGACCACTTTGGCTCATGCAGATGATAAAACACCGAGCGATCAATTTCGTGTCGGAATGGAAGCTGGTTATGCGCCCTTTAACTGGTCTCAACAAACAGATGCAAACAATGCCTATCCAATTCAAGGACAAAACAGCTTTGCTGGCGGATATGATGTACAAATTGCCAAAAAGGTAGCTGAAGGTTTAGGTAAAGAACTAGTCATTGTCCAAACGAAATGGGACGGTTTACCGCCTGCCCTTCAATCTGGAAAGATCGATGCAATCATTGCCGGCATGAGCCCGACGGCAGAACGCCAAAAAGAAATCGACTTTACTGATCCATACTATGAATCAGAACTTGTGATTGTCGTACAAAAAGATGGTAAGTTTGCGAATGCGACTAGCTTAGAAGATCTTTCTGGCGCAAAAATCACTGCACAATTGAATACATTCCACTATAACGTGATCGACCAGATCCCAGGAGTGGACAAGCAACAAGCAATGGATAACTTTTCAGCCATGCGAACAGCACTAGCTTCTGGCATGATTGACGGTTATGTTAGTGAACGTCCAGAAGGGGTAACCGCCACAAGCGTCAACCCAGCCTTGAAAATGCTCGAACTAGATGAAGCAAATGGCTTTCAAACAAATCCCGAAGATGTCCAGATTGCTGTAGGGATGCGTAAAGGTGATCCTGATCTTCAACAAGTCAACCAAATATTAAGCGGCATTTCTCATGATGATCGTATTGCTATCATGGACCAAGCCATTGAAGACCAACCTGCGTCAACGGATGGCGATGCAGAAGAAACTGGCTTGCTCCATGATTTCAAGACGATTTGGGATCAATATGGCAACATGTTCTTACGCGGAGCTGGTTTGACACTATTTATCGCATTGATCGGTACAGTTGTAGGAACAACATTAGGTTTATTGATTGGCGTCTTTCGCTCAATTCCAGAATCTGATAATAAAGTGACACGCTTCTTCCAAAAAGTAGCTAATTTCTTATTATCTGTTTATATCGAAGTCTTCCGTGGTACACCAATGATGGTTCAAGCCATGGTCATCTTCTATGGATTGGCTCTAGCCTTTGGTATTTCTCTGGATCGCACGATTGCTGCGTTGTTCATCGTTTCGATCAACACCGGTGCGTATATGACTGAGATTGTACGTGGTGGGATTTTTGCAGTAGATGGCGGACAATTTGAAGCAGCCCAAGCGATCGGCATGACCCACAGTCAAACGATGCGTAAAGTCGTGATTCCGCAAGTATTGAGAAATATTTTGCCGGCTACTGGAAATGAGTTTGTCATCAATATCAAAGACACCGCCGTATTAAGTGTCATTGGTGTAGCAGATCTATTCTTCCAAGGAAACTCTGCCTCTGGTGCCAACTTCCAATTCTTCCAAACATTCACGATCGTTGGGATCATCTACTTGATCATGACCTTCACGATTACAAGAATCCTACGTGTGATTGAGAAGAAAATCGACGGACCTACTGCGTATACAAAAATTGAAGAAGTCAACAACGCGAACCTACAGGAATAAGGAGGCAGTCCTATGAGTGAGAATATCATCGAAATCAATCATTTAAGTAAAAAATTCGGCGACAATGAAGTGCTGAAAGATATTAGCATGACCGTCAATAAAGGGGAAGTCGTGACCATCATCGGTTCCTCTGGTTCAGGTAAATCAACATTCTTACGTTGTATCAATTTACTAGAAAAACCATCAGGTGGCGAGATCATTTACAACAACGAAAACGTCTTAGCACCAAAATATAATTTACCAAAGTATCGGACAAATGTCGGTATGGTTTTCCAATCTTTCAATCTTTTCAATAATATGAATGTTTTAGAAAATTGTATTTCTGGACAAACCACTGTCTTAAAAAGAGAGAAAGAGCATGCCCGTAAAGTGGCAATCGAAAACTTAGAAAAAGTCGGTATGAGACAATACATCGAAGCTCGTCCTTCTCAACTATCCGGTGGTCAAAAACAACGGGTCGCTATCGCTCGTGCTCTATCAATGAACCCTGATGTGATGCTCTTCGATGAGCCAACTTCTGCCCTTGATCCTGAAATGGTCGGTGAAGTATTGAATACGATCAAAGATCTAGCCCATACTGGACTGACAATGATCATCGTAACCCATGAAATGGAATTTGCGAAAGAAGTATCTGACCGAGTGATCTTCATGGATAAAGGTGTGATTGCGGAAGAAGGAAGTCCTGAAGATATCTTCGTTCATCCAAAAGAAACACGTACGAAAGAGTTCTTGTCACGCATTTTGAATAACTAATAAAGTATCAAATCACCCTTAGTATTCAAACTACCGCAACTTGATTGAGCAAGGTCATCCTACTCAAAAAGTTGCGGTTTTTCTTTTTATTTATTGTTTTTGTTCCGATCGCTTTATCGGTTGAACTTTTGCGCAACCTCACGTAACATGTGGTTGTGAGAAACCTCTCCAAATTAAGAAGATTCAGATATTGGAGTGATCTTTTGACTAACATTTTTTCGAGGCAGTGAAAACACGCTACTTATTCCTCTCACAGGGTTAGCAGACGTTTCGACAATGTGTAGCATCATTCTAGAGAATTCGATAATTTTCAGAAAATTGTTGCAATTCATCACATAATTTGTTACTTTTAACAAAATACAAAAAAGTAAAGGAGTTTTCTATGTCAAAAAAATTATCATTCAAAGAAAATCTATTCATCGGTTCCATGCTATTTGGCCTATTTTTTGGAGCTGGTAATCTTATATTTCCTGTCCATATGGGGCAAGAAGCTGGTGCGGATATCTTCTGGGCAAATCTTGGCTTTTTAGTTACAGGGATCGGTTTACCTTTCTTAGGTGTCATTGCGATCGGTGTTTCAAAGACCTCTGGTGTCTACGAATTAGCACAACGAATCAATAAAACTTATGCACTTATTTTTACTGTCTTACTTTATTTAGTCATTGGTCCATTTTTTGCCTTACCACGTTTGGCAACTACTTCTTTTGAAATTGGCTTAGCACCTTTTATCCCAGCAGAAAATCAAACATTATTTTTAGCTATTTTTAGTTTCTTATTCTTTTTAGCTGCTTGGTGGTTATCCAAACGTCCAACTAAAATCTTGGATTATGTTGGTAAATTTTTGAATCCCGCATTTTTAGTATTACTAGGGATCTTGCTATTACTTGCTTTTATCAACCCACTTGGCTCAGTGGCGGATGCGCCTGTCCAACCTCACTACCAAAACCAAGCATTCTTCACTGGTTTTACACAAGGATACAACACGTTGGATGCGTTAGCTGCCTTAGCTTTTGGGATCATTATCGTCACGACGATTCGTGGCATGGGTGTCACAAAGCCTTCTGATATTGCAAGAGATACGATCAAATCAGGCGCGATCAGCATCGTTTTGATGGGGATCATCTATACCCTACTTTCTTATGCAGGAACAATGAGTCTAGGAACATTCCCAATGAGTGCGAATGGTGGTATCGCCTTAGCACAAATTGCTGATCACTATTTAGGAACTTACGGGAGTATCCTATTAGCCTTTATCGTGATTCTTGCTTGTTTAAAAACAGGTATCGGACTGATTACTGCATTCGCAGAAACATTCACTGAATTGTTTCCTAAAAGAAGCTATCTATTCTTTGTAACCGGAACAAGCTTATTGGCATGTTTAGTTGCGAACGTGGGCTTGACGAATATTATTCAGATTTCTTTACCTGTTTTGATGTTTATTTATCCATTGGCAATGACCTTGATCTTACTTGTATTGATTGGGCCATTATTTAAACAACGTACTTCTGTTTATCGAATGACCACATATTTCACATTACTCGCATCCATCGTGGATGGACTGAATGCTTGTCCTGATTCAATCAAGCAAACAAGTTTCGTCAAAGGAATTTTAACATTTGCTGATTCCTATCTCCCATTCTTCTCATTAGGAATGGGCTGGATCACACCAGCATTGATTGGCTTTATCATCGGATTACTCTGGAGTTTCTTTAAAAATGAAAAAAAGTCTGACTTGATTGTTAGCTAACAAAAAAAAGAGATGTTTAACTTTTTGTATAAAAAAATTAACAACTTTGGTAAACTTTCGTCACAAAATATTCACAACTCACCTTTAATATATAAGTATACCAACAAACAACCCTAACAACACTTTTTCATTTTTAACTCCTTTCCTGCTAGCTCCCCGGCTAGCAGGTCCTTTTTTTTTATTCATACCGATCCAACAAATCAAGTTCTTTGAGAATCTTTAGATTCTCTCTCTAGTAAGAAAAACATATAAAAAAGCTATGAAAAAGCAATCTACTTTTTCATAGCTTTTATTCTTATTTAGATAATCGCTCTTGGTCTCCCGTAGGTGAAAGACTAGTGATTTTTTCGATTTGTTCAATTGGGACGATTCGGATTTGTTGCTCTTGGTTTTGCAAGCGAATCATCACTCGGTCATGCTCAACTGTTTTCGTTGCCACCCAACCGGAAAAGGTTTCGTACTTATTGCTTAGTGGATTCTCGCGCACTTGTAGAATCACTAAACTATTCTGAGCTGCAGCTTTCTGGAGTTCGAGAATGAACTCCCCTTGTAACCGTACATTCTCAGCTTTTTCTTCTGTGTCATTCACAAATGAATCAAAAAGTTGAAACGAAGTATTAGTCACTAACTTTGTCAGTTTCTTCATTGGTGATACTGTTTCTTCATCCATTGAATGTACCCCTCCCCTAGCTAAGAATATGTTACTTAATTACTCCTATTTTATCCAATTTTTCTTAAAAAAACAAGAATATAGTTTATTTTATACCAACTTTTACCTAAAACCACCAAACAATACATGTGTTATTTTAAGTCGTTTTCCATCCATAATTCAAGCCATTTTTCTAAGCCTTCATTGATCAATCGATAGGTTTCTTCAAAGTTATTCGTGTAATATGGATCAGGTACATTTTGTGCTTTTTTGCCAATGACTGGACTCAAAAATAGTTGGATTTTCTCTTGCGCTTCAATCGGCGCAAGTTGCTTTAAGTCAGCCACATTTGACTGATCCATACCGATGATCCAATCAAATTTTTGGAAGTCTTCTTGACGTATTTGGCGAGCAATCATTTCTTGCGTATCAACATGTTCTTTTGCCAAGATCGCTTGTGTACCTGGATGAGGGGCACTACCTACCTCATAGGTACTTGTTGCAGCCGAATCAATGACGAAGGAATCCAACAGATCCTGTTCTGCTACTTTCTTTTTTAATAACCCTTCTGCCATAGGTGAACGACAAATGTTTCCTAAACAAACAAATAATACTTTCGTCATAGCATTCTCTCCTTTTGTATTCCTATTTTTGGAATCAATGAAAAAAGGTCATTCGTCTTTTATTTCCTGTTCTTCTTCCAATGCGTACAACCGATACGAATACAATTCAGTATCTTTGGCTAAACGAAAGAACTGCATTGCAACTTCTAAGGGTGTTTCTGTATAACCTTGTGTGATCCAATTGACTAAGACTCCACTACAGCCATAAGAGAAAAAACGAGCATAAAATAATTTATCTTTGGAAGTTAGTTGTTTTTCTTCATCCATTTGCTCAAATATTTTAATAAATGAGGGTTGGATCAACGCAGAAAATTGCTTTTGCAGAATCTCCTGTTCTGAACTAACGGTACTTGAATAGAACTGTTTATTTTCGGCAATGGCTTTTAACATCAGCAATGCTTGCTCTTCCCAATTGTCGAGAGAAAGCGATTCTGTTTTTAGGTAATGCAATGAATCTTCATAGTACACCCAACGCAATAAATCATACTTATCGGTGAAATGATAATAAAATGTTTGTCGGTTGATGCCTGCTTCGTGTGCGATCTGTTGCACACTGATTTTTCGAAAAGGCTGTGTTTCGCAAAGCGACACCAAGACTTTTTTGATCATTTGTTTCGTATGTGAAGCGTCTCCCACAATGATCCCTCCCATCTCTTCAATCAATATTCTACTATTTGCTCTTTCAATAGAAAAGAGTGATCACACTTGGTAGTCATAGCCAAAGTGTTCATACGCATAGGCGGTAGCGATCCGCCCACGAGGAGTCCGTTTCAAAAAGCCTTTTTGGATCAAAAAAGGTTCATACATATCTTCGACTGTTTCTCGCTCTTCTCCAATATTAACGGATAAAGTGCTTAGACCTACTGGACCCCCACCATACAGCTCGATCATCGTACGTAGCAATTTCTGATCGACATAATCCAATCCCGCTTGATCGACCTGTAAGAGTGTCAATGCGCGGTCAGCAATCAACTGATCGATCTTGCCATCTCCTTGTACTTGGGCAAAATCACGCACTCGTTTTAACAAGCGATTAGCGATCCGGGGGGTCCCACGGGAACGTCGTGCGATTTCTAAAGCCCCTTCGGTGATGATCTCCGTTTGAAAAATATCGGCAGATCGTAAAACGATTTCTCTTAAGTCTTCTTCTTCATAGTATTCCATATGAGAAATGATCCCAAAACGGTCACGTAAAGGTGCAGAGAGCATCCCTGCTCGAGTCGTTGCACCGATCAAAGTAAAAGGTGGTAATGGAAAATGAACGGGGTGAGCGGTCGGTCCTTGACCTACCATGATATCTACATAGAAGTCTTCCATCGCCGAATAAAGCATCTCTTCTGCCACACGAGGTAAGCGATGGATCTCATCGATAAATAAAACATCCCCTGCTTCTAGTTCATTCAAAATTGCCACCAAATCTCCGGGTCGCTCGATGGCTGGTCCACTTGTCGTACGGATATTGACTTGCATCTCGTTTGCGATGACCATAGCCATCGTTGTTTTCCCCAATCCCGGAGGACCGTATAACAAGACGTGGTCTAACGGTTCTTCACGATTACGCGCCGCTTCGATATAGATACTCAATTCTTGTTTTACTTTGTGCTGACCGATGTATTGCGCAAGCAATTGAGGGCGCAAAGATTTTTCTAAACTTAATTCATTTTCACCGGGTTCTGGTGAAAGAAGATGTTCATCTGTCATCGAGCGTCCTCCTTACTTTTTCATCATCAATTTCAGTGCTTGCCTTAAATACTCATCCGTTGTTTGATTGTCGATTTCTTTTAGTTGTTTCTCCACACGTTTGATTTCACGCTCACTGTAGCCAAGAGCAGATAGAGCTTCCATTGCCTCTGATAAGGCACTTGCATCTTGTACCGTTGCTTCATCGAATAAAGAAAATGGGGTGTCGATACTCAATTCGCCAAATTTGCCTTTTAGATCCAAAATCATTTGTTGTGCTGTTTTTTTACCTACACCAGGAAACTTAGTTAAGTAAGTGACATCGCCAGTTTCCACCGCTTGAATCAAGCCAGAATGATCATCACTCGCCATGATCGCTAATGCACTTTTAGGTCCAATCCCTGAAACGCTGACTAATCGTAAAAACAATTGTTTCTCCTCGAGTGAATCAAAACCGTATAGTAAATGTGCATCTTCACGAATGACTTGATGAACATAGATTTTTACTTCTTTATCTAACTTACTACTGTAGCGGTAAGGGTTGCCCAACGCAATTTGATAGCCCACTCCTTGCGTTTCTACAACGATATAATACGGACTGATAAAAGTCACGATGCCTCTTAGATATTCATACATTGAAATTTCCTCTTTCTTTCGCACACATACGTTCCCATATTTCTATCCATTGTAGCATACTTTGCGATTTAAAAAAAGTGTTCCCGAAAACAGAACTACGAGCTTAGATCTTTGATAAAGACCCAAACTCGTAGCATATTTTCTCTGTATATTAGCGATTGATAGTTGCTTGTCCAACCATTTCTTCATGTTGTACTTGGCCTGATTTACTTAATGAGAAATCAGCTACTTTGTCCATATTCGTTAGAACAACTAAGACATCTGTCTGCTTACCTGCTTGTTCAACGGCACCGAGATCCATCTCTGCTAATAGCGTAGTTGGTGATACCTGTTCGCCTTCTTTCACAAGAACATTGAAGGGTGTTCCTTTTAATTCAACAGTATCAAGTCCCATATGAACAAGAACTTCCACACCGGTTTCACTCAGAATACCGATTGCATGTTTTGTTTCAAATACACTAGTTACTTTACCATTTACTGGCGAATAGATTTTTTGATTGTCCGGAACGATCGCATAGCCTTCACCCATCATTTTTTGTGAGAAAACTGGATCATTCACTTCTGTAATTGCTTTGATTTGTCCGTCTGCAACGGCGAATAACTCTTCATTGGCAGTGGCTACAGCAGTTGTTCCTGCGGCTTCAAAGTTTTGTGTAGGAATCGATACGCCTTCCGCAGTTTGTAAAACACTTACTTCTTCTGGATTGACTGGATCTAATTTGTTCAAAATCCCTTTACGTCTAAACACTACAGTTAAACCAAATGGTACGATGATGGCGATGATCATTGCGATCGTGAATGGTAACCACGTTTGTGCTTGGATCGCTAAGATTCCTGGCAAGCCACCGACACCGATCGCATTTGCTCGAACATCCATCAAGTTTGCAAACATTCCTGCAACACCAGAACCGATCATTGCAGCTACAAATGGATAAACATATTTCAAGTTGATCCCAAACATTGCTGGTTCCGTTACCCCTAGATAACAAGAAATCATCGCTGGGATAGAAACTTGTTCTTCTTTTTTATTGCCACGATGCAAGAAGATGATTGCTAGTACGGCAGAGCCTTGCGCAATATTTGACAATGCGATCATTGGCCATAAATTAGTTGAACCAAAGTCAGCGATCAACTGCATATCGATTGCATTTGTCATATGGTGTAATCCCGTAATAACCAGTGGCGCATACAAGAAACCAAATAACGCACTGAATAACCAACTGATTGATGAAGTCAATCCAGTGTTCACGATTGATGAAATCCAGTTACCAATTGCCCAACCGACTGGACCTAACACTACATTAGCCGCGATAACAGTTGGTAATAGTGAAAACAGTGGGACAAAAATCATTGAGATTGATTGTGGGATATACTTACGGAAGAAAATCTCTAAATAGGCAAGTAAGAACCCGGCAAGCATCGCTGGAATGACTTGCGCTTGGTAACCAATCATTTGTACTTGTGCAAAGCCAAAGTCCCAAAATGGGATATCTGCAGCGGCAGTTGAAGCGACACTATAGGCATTTAATAATTGCGGTGAAACCAAAGTAATCCCTAAAACAATTCCTAAAATCTGTGTCGTTCCCATTTTCTTTGCAATACTCCAAGTGATCCCTACAGGTAGGAAATGGAAAATCGCTTCCCCAGGTAGCCATAAGAATGAATTCACACCATTCCAGAATGTTGAACTTTCTGCAATCGTTCCACCTAAACTCTCGAACTGAATGCCTTCCAACACGTTACGGAACCCTAAAATCAATCCCCCAACAATGATTGCTGGAATCAATGGTGTGAAGATTTCAGCTAGAACTGCAATTGCTCGTTGCAACGGATTAAGATTCTGTTTTGCAGCAGCTTTACTTTGTTCTTTTGAAACGCCTTCAACTCCTGATACCGCAACAAAGTCGTTATAAAATGTTGAGACATCGTTGCCGATGATCACTTGGAATTGACCGGCATTGGTAAACATTCCTTTTACACTGTCAATCTCTTCGATCTCAGCTTCATTTGCTTTTGCAGGGTCATTTAAAACAAAGCGCATTCGTGTCGCACAATGGCTGACCGCAGCAATATTTTCTTTCCCGCCGACTCCCTTTAACAGCTTCTCGGCATCTGCTTGATATTTCCCCATAACATAAACCCCTTTCATTTGACTTGTTTATACAAGTTGCTTTGTACTCACACTATAATGTTTTTCTCAACAAATTGCAAGCGTTTTATGCTAAAAACATAAATAACTTGTAATCGTTATTATCCTTGTCGTAGAAACATCTTCCTTCTATCCAAGTCCAATTTGAAATCTCCATATAGCTGTAGTATAGTTTATAAGCGAAGAACGAACGATTGCCCAAAGGAGAGGAAAGATGAATAAATTCAATGAAATTTTTTTAGACTTAGAAAAGAAAATCTTAGACAAAGAGTATCCTCCTCATACTTTACTACCCAGTGAAAATCAATTGATCAAAATTTATGGTGTTTCACGGGAAACAATTCGTAAAGCACTTAATCTATTGACGACAGAAGGATATATTCAAAAGAAACAAGGAAAAGGATCGATCGTTTTAGACCGTAACCGCTTTGACTTTCCCATTGCTGGATTGACAAGCTATAAAGAGCTTCAAGAAAACCAACATATCCCTAGTGAAACGATCGTGCAAACACTTGAAGAAACAGTAGTCGATAAAGAATTGCACAAAGTTACTGGTTGGCCGATCGATACACCTGTCTGGCATTTAGTCCGCCAAAGGAAAATCAATGGCGAAGTCGTCATTTTAGATCGGGACTATTTATTAAAAGAAACCGTACCTACTTTGACCAAGGAACAAGCAAGCAACTCGATTTATGAATACTTTGAAAATGAGCTAGATCTCTCCATTGCCTATGCCCAAAAAGAAATCACTGTCGAACCAATCGATGCCAGTATTTCAGAGTCGATGGACCTCCATGACGATCCTTATGTCGTAATTGTCCGTGGCCTCGTTTATTTAGAAAATACTGAATGCTTCGAATACACTGAATCGATCCACCGCCTCGACAAATTCCGCTTCGTAGAATTTGCACGAAGAAGAAGGTTGTGAGAAAGCCGTTCAGCTCCGAGTAGTAAGACGGAACGTGAGAAAATAGCTTCTCATATTTTTTCACGTTTTGACTTACTATTGAAGGAGTTGGCTTTCGAACACCGTTTATCTAGGTTGTAAGAAAAGCGTCCTGACCTGAACAGTAAGATAGGAAATTGAAAAATAGCTTCTCATATTTTTCAAATTTTTTAGCTTAATGTTGAAGGTCAGCTTTTCGAACACCGTTTATCTAGGTTGTGAAAAAGCCCAGTAGCTCAACGTAATTAGGTAGCAAGTAAAACCTGTTCGTTAAATTTCCGCTAAATCGCTAGGCTATCCTCCCTACTTAAAGCAGATTGTTTGCTTCTATTTCAGATGGCAGTATGATTAGGAGACAAAGGGGGCAGTATCAATGAGTAAACCAACCGACACAAACAAAGAGGACTTAAAAGAAACATTATCTCCGATTTCTTATGCAGTGACACAAGAAAATGCGACAGAACGTCCATTTACTGGAAAATACGACGATTTTTATGAAAAAGGGATCTATGTCGATATTGTCAGCGGCGAACCGCTTTTCAGTTCTGCAGAGAAATATGATGCAGGCTGTGGCTGGCCAGCTTTCAGCCAACCCATCAGCAGAAAAGACGTCAAAGAAAAAGCGGATTTTTCTCATGGGATGCACCGAGTCGAAGTAAGAAGTAATGAAGCCGACTCCCATCTTGGACATGTTTTTAATGATGGACCCGCAGATAAAGGTGGCTTACGCTATTGCATCAACTCTGCTGCCTTGAAGTTTATCCCTTATGAAGAAATGGATGCTGCTGGTTACAGTGAATATAAATCAATTGTCGAATAAGTCGAATGTGATAAAATCACATCGCTCCGAAAAATAAGCCTGAACCTCCGGAAATTGTTCTAATTTCTGGAGGTTCAGGCTTATTTTTGAAGGTGCGCTATAACTTTTATATGATCAAGATCCTTAATACTCGTGCCCATGGAGATTGCCCACTTCTTCAAAACCAGCAGCCTTCCCCTTTTGATGAAAGATTTCTTGCTTGTTTTCTCGGACAATCAAGGTCATCTCTGTACTCGCTTTTTCACGGATGATCCGACTCATTTGACCTTGTTGTGGCGCCATCAACGCATGCCCTTCTTTTGCTAACACTTGCATTTCTAGTTCAATATTTTTTTGCTGTATTCGAATGATCAGATGCTCCTCTTCACGGAAAATCTCCGAAATTTTAGCTCCATCATAGGTGGATAAGCGATATTCTTCCCCACCGACTTGCAAAACCGAAATGATTCCTAAAAAACGAAAACCTAAAAACGGGATCTCTGCTGCGGAAAAGAAAAAGCGAGCATCCGAATCGCTAAACTGATTGCATTGGACCCATAAATAGGTTGCGGGAAAGGAACTTCCCCAGTCCTTTTCTAAATATCCGATTCCATTTGTAAAATCAATCAATTGGCCGTTCCAACTCAACGTTCCTTCTAACGAATGCTTCATGCTTAAAATTCCGTGATAGCATTCCATAAAAGATAAATAAGAGAAAGGTCCCATGATACTCGGGGCATAGCGACTCCTTTTTAACGGAGTAAACTCTCCATAAGAAATCGTTCCTTCAATCGTCAATGAGGGGCTACGTAAAGCTAGTGTGATTCCTTCCTCACTAAATGTATTCTCACCGATTTTCACAAATAAACGATCTTCGCTTGCCATGAAGACTTCACGATCAAAATGAAAGACTTCCGAAGACTCATGATTGATCACTTGGATAAACGGGCACTTTTCTCCTTGTTCTCCAATGGAGTAACCCGGAATAAATGCGTAGACTTCATCGCCGATTTGATGCTTAAAATACCAACCTTCAAAGAACGGCGCTTTTTTCGTTTCACCATGATAAAACTTATCCGTTGTAATCACTTGGTCCACTCCCTTCAGCTAGATTAAGTTTACCATGTTTTTTTATAGCTTCTAGCCGATACGCTTGACTCTAGGTCATGAACTAATGTAACCAGAAAAAACACATGATCCGTTTCTTGCTACTCGGATCATGTGTTTTTGATTTCATTCACCTAGATACAGATGTCCACGATTTTAGGACAAAAGATCTGGCCATTTTTTCAACGCCTGATTGACTGCGCCGATCGGAAAGCCGACAATACTATAGTAATCGCCAGAAATCGCCTCTACGAAAGCCCCTGCGTAACTTTGAATGCCGTACGCCCCAGCTTTATCACGGTGATCGCCAGTTGCTAGATAGCGCTCGATCTCTTCATCGGTCAATTCATAAAAAGTGACTGATGCTTGGGAAAGGATGCACTCTTCTTGCGTCCCATCAGTTATTACGACGGCTGTGTAGACGTCGTGTGTCGTACCACTGAATTTGCGTAACATCCGTTTTGCCTCTTCATCATCCTCCGGTTTACCAAGGATTTCGTTTCCTAGAACTACGGTAGTATCACTAGCAATGACTAACGTTTCTTCATTATTTTGTACAGCAGCTGCTTTTTCTGCTGCCATTCGTTGAACATAAGCAACTGGGTCTTCTTTTGGCTTAGGCGTTTCATCAATATCTGCCGGTTGGATCGAGAATTCTGGCACTAATCTTTCGAGTAATTCTTTTCTTCTAGGCGACTGTGAAGCCAATACTATTTTCATCAAAAACTTCCTTTCCGAATCTCGCGGGTCAATGCGGATCTTGGATTCGTTTGAACATTCGTTCCATGTCTGAATTCGTAAAGTGGATCAATACCGGACGACCATGAGGACAGTTGAACGGATTCTCACATTTTGCTAAGTCTTTTAGTAAGACTCTCGCTTGTGCCTCATTCAAATAGTGATTCGCTTTGATCGAGCGTTTACAGCTCATCATGATCGCTGTGGCTTCTCTGAATTTCTTCACACTCACTTCACCCGTTGTCAATAACATGTCGATCATCCCTTGAATGATCGATTCTTCTTCCCCACTTGGATACCATGTCGGATGCGCTCGCACGATAAAACTATTCTGACCAAATTCTTCCAGATAAATGCCCGCCTCTTCCAATAGTTCTTTCTTCTCTTTTAACTTGATTGCATCACTATTAGGATAGTCTAAAACAAAAGGCACGAGTAATTCTTGCAAATCATCTGAAACATCGCCGATTTTTTCACGGAAATATTCATATTTGATCCGCTCTTGCGCAGCATGTTGGTCAATGATGTATAAGCCTTCATTGCTTTGGGCAAATAGATAGGTTCCGTGCATTTGGCCAAAATATTCAAGGTGCGGAAAGCGTTGTGTGGGTACTTCCTGCTCGATTTTATCAATGGCTTTTTCTAAACTACGACTATCTTGCGTCAGATCAAATTCGGGATGCAGTTTGAGTTCTTCTTGCCCACGGTCAAGTTCTGCTTCACTTTCTTCCACTGGATCGTGTGGTTCTTCATAGTTATCAACAGTGGATAAATCAATTGCTTGAAAGTTATCCACTGGTTTTTCTACAAAGTTATCAACACTTTCACCAGAGTTATCCACCGTTTTTTCCTCTTTTTCTGGATAATTCAGTGTATCTTCAGAAAAAACAGAAGAGTTTTCAACATTTTCCACAGACTTATCAACAGGGCAGGCTGGTTTTTGTGGATTTTCTTCCACGTAAAATGTACCTGTCTGGCGATCGAAATTTAAACTTTGCGGTTTCTTTGGTGGTTCCTCAAACGCATAAGAAAGATCGATTTCGATTTGTTCTGTTTTAGGTTGATCGGCAATTTTTTTCTTGAAGCGCAAATTGTCTGCTGCACTAGGAATCAGATTTTCTTGACTTAGTGCTTGTTGAATCGCTTGTGCAATCAATTCAGTCAATTCTTTTTCCTTCGATAGACGAACTTCTTGCTTCGTTGGATGAACATTCACATCGACAAGCAACGGGTCCATTTTGACTTCTAACACAGCGATTGGAAAACGACCAACCATCAGTTTAGAACCATAACCTGCCACGATTGCTTTGTTCAAGGAAAAGTTCTTGATAAAACGACCGTTGATGATCGTTGAAAGATAATTACGACTCGCACGAGTGACTTCTGGTAAAGAAATGTAACCAGAAACTTCAAAATCTAGATCGTTTGCTTCAACCTTCAACATTTTTTTCGCTGTCGCCAAACCATAGATTCCGGCAATCGTTTGTTTCAAATCTCCGTTGCCAGCTGTTGCTAACATCTTGTTGCCATCATGGACTAAGCGAAAGGCGATGTCGGGATGGCTCAACGCTAGTCGATTGACGATATCGCCTATATTTGCCAATTCCGTTTGTAATGTCTTGACGTATTTTAACCGTGCAGGCGTGTTAAAAAACAAATTGCTCACTGTGATTTTCGTACCTTGTCTCAATGGAGCAGGGCGATGTGTCAACACTTCCCCACCTTTTAATTCAAGATAGGTCCCTTGTGTTTCATCTTGATTAGCTGTCTCGATCGTCAATTCAGAGACAGAAGCAATACTAGGAAGAGCTTCCCCTCGGAACCCTAATGTCCGAATACGGAACAAGTCATCACGGTTATGGATTTTACTCGTCGCGTGACGTTTGAACGCATTTTCAACGTCTTCTGCTAAGATTCCTTCACCATTATCGATGATTTGGATTTTTCTTAAACCGGCTTCTTCTACGAGAATATCGATTTGAGAGCTATGGGCATCAATGGCATTTTCAACAAGTTCTTTCACCACAGAAGCAGGTCGTTCAACGACTTCTCCTGCGGCGATTTGATTGGCCAAGCGTTCGGATAATTCTTGGATCTTCGCCATCGATCAGCACCTTCTTCCTATAATTGTTTTTGCAGTTCGTACAATTTATTCAACGCATCCATTGGCGTCATTTCTAGTAGGTTCAACTGTTTCAATGCAGCAATGATTTGCGTTTCAGCTTCCGTTGCTTCACCAAATAAAGATAGTTGTTGACTCTCTTCATTGACCTGCTGGCTTGGTTGAGTTGTTTGTGTCATTGGATAGTCGCTTTTTTTCGTGACAGATGCTTCAAGTGCCGAGACATGGTGTGTCGTTTCTCCTGATTCTAAAAAGGCTAAGATCGCAGAGGCACGTGACAATAATTCATCTGGTAGACCCGCAATCTTAGCTACATGGATCCCGTAGCTTTTATCTGCTGGACCGTCCATCATCTTGTGTAAAAATACCACATCGCCATCTTTTTCGACTGCACCAACATGGACATTTTTCAATTGCGGCAATTCCGTATCAAGCACTGTCAACTCATGATAGTGCGTAGAAAACAATGTCTTGGCTTTAACGTGTTGATGGATATACTCAATGATAGCTTGTGCTAATGCCATACCATCGTAAGTGGCTGTTCCTCGACCGAGTTCATCAAATAAAATCAAACTGTTCGGTGTCGCATGGCGCAACGCTTGGTTGGCTTCCATCATTTCTACCATAAAGGTACTTTGTCCTGCAATCAAATCATCACTTGCACCGATTCGAGTAAAGATTCGATCAAAAATCGGCAGCACTGCTTTTTGCGCCGGAACAAAACAGCCCATCTGTGCCATCAATACCGTCAATGCCAACTGTCGCATATACGTACTTTTACCAGACATATTTGGCCCAGTGATCAACAAGATCATTTCTTCTTCCGACATGATCACACTATTTGGAATGTATTCTTGATGTCCTAATACTTTTTCTACCACCGGATGACGTCCTTCTTCGATCACCAATGTTTTTTTGTTCGTTAATTCCGGACGAACATATTGATAACGTTCACTGATCGTTGCAAAACTTTGTAAGACGTCTACAGTACTCAATGATTTTGCTAATGTTTGCAATGACTGGATTGCTTTTTTCACTTCTTCTCTAACAGCTAAAAAGAGTTGGTATTCTAGATCTACTGATTTTTCTTCCGCTTCTAGAATCTGTGTTTCTAATTCTTTTAATTCAGGTGTGATAAATCGTTCTGCATTGGCTAAGGTTTGTTTACGTTCATATTTTTCCAGTTCAGCATTCATCAAATTCGCTTTCGTGATTTCAATATAGTAACCAAACACTCGATTAAACCCAACTTTTAAATTTTTGATCCCTGTACTTTGGCGTTCGCGCGCTTCTAATTCTGCTAACCACTGTTTGCCATTTCTCATTGCAGAACGATACGTATCTAGTTGTTCATTGAATCCGTCTTTGATGACATTTCCTTCAGTGATCTGTAAAGGTGCATCCTCTTGGATCGCTTGTTCGATCAATTCCACTAATGTATCCATTGGCTGCATATCTGTTAATAACTCTGTCCATTGCCCTTGATCGATACCTGCGATCAATTCACGAATCATCGGAACTTGTTGGAGCGATGTTTTTAATTGGATCAAATCTCGACCATTGACATTGCCAAAAGCGACTCGTCCAGCTAGACGTTCCAGATCATAGACTTTCGTCAATGCACTCTGCAGATCCAGACGCTCAAAATAACTGTCGATCAGCGATGCTACCATTTCTTGCCGAGCATTGATCTGGTGGGATTGGATCAGCGGACGATCAAGCCATTGTTTTAGCAAACGTCCACCCATTGCTGTTTTGGTTTCATCTAATAACCACAGAAGCGTGCCATGTTTTTTTCCAGTACGGATCGACTGGCTTAATTCTAAATTGAATTTAGAATAATAATCCATCTTCAAAAAATGATCTGGTTGGTATTCGACCGCTTTTTGGATATGTGCCAAACTTCTTTTTTGGGTGACTGCTAAATAAGTAAGTAACTTCCCAGTCGCTTCCTTTTCTAATTCATCCGTCAACTCACTCGTTAGAAAATTGAATTCTGCATTTTCTTCTACACTTTCTTGTTTTGAGAAGACTAAGCCAAGTCTTGTGCTTAATTGTTCATATAACGTTTTGCTGATCTCTGTTCCTAGAATCAGTTCTTTTGTTTGTAGAGCAGAGGTTTCATTCAAAACAGCTTCTTCGTCAAGCAAACGGGCGGTTTTTAATTCTCCTGTACTCAAATCGGCATAAGCAAAACCAAAAGCGGAACCTTGATTGACCACCGCCGTCAGAAAGTTGTTGTCTTTGGCTGATAATCCTTTACTATCCATCACTGTTCCAGGAGTCACTAATTGCACGACTTCTCGTTTGACCATGCCTTTGGTCGTCTTTGGATCTTCGACTTGTTCACAAATCGCTACTTTGTATCCTTTTTCGATCAAACTGTCGATATATCCTTGTGCAGAATGATGCGGTACCCCACACATCGGAATTGGATCATCCGCATTACGATTTCGACTAGTTAATGTCAGTTCTAAGATTTGTGCTGCTTTGACAGCATCTTCATAAAATAATTCATAAAAATCTCCGAGACGATAGAACAAAAAAGCATCTTGGTATTGTGCCTTGATGCTTAGATATTGTTCCATCATTGGAGTGTTCTTAGTTTTTTGAGGCATTATGCTCCTCCTCTATATACTCATTGATTTCATTTTGGATCATTTGAGTCAAGTGCTGCAATAACTCATTTGCTTCCATCAATTGACGGCGGTAAGCGATCACTAAAGGATATTCGTCGATAGATTGCGTCAAGACTTCGATCCGTTTGATCGCTTCTTTTTCTGCTTCTTTTTGTCCATAATGCGCATATTGTACGGCATCTTTTTGCGCTTGCTTCAATGCTTCTGTTTGTTGATTCAAGTAACGACTATGTTTCACTTTATGTTCCAATTCCTGATAACGTGTGATCGTTTCATTCTTCTTTAAAAGAGTCGCCAATTGGTCGACTTCTAATTGGATCGTCGTTTTGTCCTGCACATTCCCTCTCGCTTTCTATTCTCTGTAAGGGCGGTCATCGTTGATTTGGATCAATTGGATATCTTTTGCCTGTCCAGTCTGGTCGTCGATGTCCAAGATACAACCACTTAAAAGCCCTCGACCTTGTTCCACCACTTCAAAACGCTTTGGTAAAGCCGTTAAAAATTTTTCAATCACTGGTTCACGGCGCATCCCTAAAATCCCATCATATGGACCCGTCATACCGACATCCGTCAAATACGCCGTTCCTTGTGGTAAGATTCGTGCATCGTTTGTTTGAACGTGCGTGTGTGTACCGACTACAGCAGATACTTTTCCATCTAAAAACCAGCCCATTGCTTGTTTTTCACTCGTCGTTTCTCCATGAAAATCAACAAAAATGATCGGTGTTCTTTTCCGAGCTTCTTCGACTAACTCGGTCATTTTACGAAATGGATCATCTAAATCAACCATAAATGAACGAGCTTGCATATTGATGACCGCCAGTTCCAATTGATTGACTTTGACAAAAACGATTCCTTGCCCAGGCGTTCCTTCTGGAAAATTTGCTGGACGAACCATTTTTTTCGCATCATCGATAAATTCAAAAATATCACGATTGTCCCACGTATGATTCCCCATCGTCACGACATCTACGCCATCTTGCAGAAACTTCTTATAAATTTTCTCTGTGATCCCACGACCTGAAGCCGCATTCTCACCATTCACGATCGTCATTTGTGGACGATATTTTTTCTTCAAACGAGGGAGATATTCTGTGATTATTTCTCTCCCCATCGCACCTACTACATCACCAATAAACAATACCCGCACACGATTTCCTCTTCTCTTCTAACGTATCTTATATTATAAGTGTTTTAGGAAAGAAAGGAAAGAGGTTGTAATAGAAGCTGTTTTCTAGAATAATCAGAAAGGGTATTTGGAACTTGCTATCAATAGCTTTTTGTATTCTTATCTCTCACTATGTAAATTGATCAAAATTTATTTTTTTATTTTTTTTTGCTAAGTAAACATTAGATAATGCTAAACCTATAAAGAGCATTACCCAAAACAGAAATTTAAAAACAAAAACGACGTATACGACGATGTCTCCCATGATATCACCTCCTATTTTAAAAAAGTCGGATAGTACCTATCTGATAATATGATGGCCTATCGTTTATGTACCAGACAAAAACCCTAAAAAGAGAGGGCATTCCATCAGAAAAATCCTGTTGAATACCCTCTGTTTTGACTAAGTTTATTGCTGAAGCATCGCTTTGACCTAAATCAAAGCTAACTCTTTCAATGCCTTCCAAATACCATCTTGATCATTCGTATCTGTCACCATTTTTGCTTCCGCTTGGACTTCTGGTACGGCATTCCCCATTGCCACCCCAATGCCAGACATACGAAGCATTTCGCGATCATTTTGTCCGTCACCAAAACTGATGACGTCTTCTGGCGCAATCCCTACTCGATTGGCTAGGTTCATGATCGTTACCGCTTTGGAACCATCGTGTGGGACCACATCGACACTATTTTCGTGCCAGCGCACAAAACGGATACGATCGTAAGCGCTGAATTGTTGGTCATAAGAGTGATCAAAGAAAGCTAACGCTTGATACACATCCTGTTTTTCAACAAAGTATTCGTCCAATTCTGGTAAATGTGCACCAAATGAATGCATCGCATCTTCCATCATATCGATACGATTAGATGAAAAGCGTTTGATTGAATCCAAACTTACAAATGCGGTATCAATAGCCTTTTCTTGTGCTTCTTGAATAAATTGGTGTAATTGTTCTTGATCCAGCAAATTTTTATAGACTTGTTCATGATCCAAAAATCCGGCTGCACCGTTACACAGAATATAATTGCTAAATGCTAGATCACGGATAACTTCTTGTGCGTGAAAGCGACTACGCCCTGTAGCAATCGTCACTAAATGTCCATCTTTACGTAGTTTTTCCAAGGCTTCCCTTGTACTATCCAACGCCTGTTTGTTGGAGTCTAACAACGTGCCGTCGATATCAAAAGCAATTAATTTGCGTGTCATTCTATCTCGCCTCTCTATATATACTTACTTGCTTCTCTCGTTGCAAGCTTGCTTAATTCTTTTGTCAATTGTTCTTTTACCCAAAGTGGATTTGTTTTGCTATAGTCCCGCAACGCCCAACCAATAGCCTTTTGAATAAAAAATTCCTTTGTTGAACGATCTGCATCAATCGCTCGTTCGAGTAGAGCGACATCTGTCTGTTCTTTAAACCCTAGTTGCAGGGTGATCGCAATTCGTCGTAACCAAAAGTCTTCTTGACCTTCAAATAATTTGAAAACCGCCTCAACTTCTTGGTGAAGTTTTCCCCACGTGCTGTAGACTTTTTGCCAAGAATCGATACTGTCCCACCATTCCTTCTGTGAGACAAGCTCAAGTAACCATACTAAGTTATCAAAAGAAAGGCATTTGACGTTCTTTTGGACTAAATCGATCGCTAAATACTGATACTCACGTTCTTCCTGCATATAATAATCTTTTACTAATAAAAGTAAGTCTGAAATAGGTATCTTCTGGCTTTCTTTTAAAAGAGCCTTTTGTAGTAACGCTCTTTCTGGCTTAGGAACTCCTGCAAATCGGAAATGATGCTTCATGTAAGCTTCCAACTGCTGAGCTTTTTCTTTATTATTCGGAAAAACAATTGTCTCCAAGGGATAGCCTCCTTCGATTTTTAAAGGAACGAACTAGTCAACATAAGATGATTTTGATTGATTCAACCATGCATAACCTAAACCAATGACTAAACCACCACCAATGTAATTTCCGATCAATGCAAAGGATAGATTGTGGATCACATTACCAACAGTCATCGCATCCATCTGTCCACCTGAAACAAAATAAGCTAATGTAAATGCCGGGAAGTTGGCAATAACGTGTTCATAGCCTAAAAAAGCAAAAATGAAAATAATGAAAACAATTGCTAAGACTTTCCCCGCATCATCTTTCATTCGCATACTGATCAATACCGCTGTATTTACTACAATGTTGGCAAACATTGCTTCCACTAAAATTGTCATTGTCGGTTTCGTCAATTTGACTGCGATCGACTCTAGCATATAATTATCCATCGGCAGATCTTGGAATGGTGTAGTCAAAGAAACTAAAAAGCCAAATAATACCCCACCGATCAAGTTAAATAAAATACAAGTAAACAGAATTTTTGCAGCTAGTCCTAATTTTAATCGCTTACGTTGGACCCCAACTGACATATAAAGCATATTTGAGGTACCAAGTTCAGCATTCATGTATAAAATCATGACTAACGACCAACTAAACATAAACGCATAAAGTATCTTTCCAAATCCATGAGCAATATGCTCACCTTTGATCGCAATCGAAAAAGCAACAGCAGTTCCAAGTGTCAAAAACAAACTGGCTAATACAGCACGCACGGCATAACGGGCGTAACTATTTCCGATCAAATCAACTTTCTTTTCGATTGATGCCTCAATCTTTTCAAACAACGGTGATACTGGGTTCATCTCTTTTCTCCTTTAAGATTTGTTCAATTATTTTCATGCTTTTGGCATATACCCTCTTATTCTATAGACAGAACTGGGGTTTGTAAAGCTTTTTTGCTACTTATTCTCTTGACATTGATAGGCCATATCGCTTATACTGTAATTCGTGTAAAATAATGCAGCAGAAAAATAATAACTCGTCCCTAGTTTGTTGCCCCGCTTCGGGTTCAATTGCGTAACCGCGGCTGCAAAGGTGAAGATTGAAGAACAAACTATACGATTATGAATTTTTTAACGGATTATTTTACTCCAAAAAATATAGTTATCTATTGGAGGAAATTTTAATGTCTCGTTATACAGGACCATCATGGAAAATTTCTCGTCGCTTAGGTATTTCATTATCTGGCACAGGAAAAGAATTAGCACGTCGCCCTTACGCTCCAGGTCAACATGGACCAAACAGCCGTGGCAAACAATCAGAATACGGTATGCAATTAACTGAAAAACAAAAATTACGTCATATGTACGGTATGAACGAACGTCAATTCCGTAACTTGTTCGTTAAAGCAAGCAAAATCAAAGAAGGTAAACACGGGGTTAACTTCATGATCTTACTAGAACAACGTTTAGACAATGTTGTTTATCGTCTAGGTCTTGCAACTACTCGTCGTCAAGCACGTCAATTAGTTAACCATGGTCATATCATGGTTGATGGCAAACGTGTTGATATCCCTTCATACCACGTTGCAGTTGGTCAAGTGATTTCAGTTCGTGAAAAATCACAAAACATCTCAACTGTAAAAGAAGCAGTTGAAGCAACTGTTGGACGTCCAGCATTCGTAAGCTTTGACGCTGAAAAATTAGAAGGCTCATTGACTCGTTTACCAGAACGTGACGAATTGTACCCAGAAATCGACGAAGCACTTGTCGTTGAATACTACAACCAAAGCCTATAATTCAAAAAACTTTGGTACAAAAAAAGCCGGCTATCTTTTGGATAGCTGGTTTTTTTAGGTTGTGAAAAAGCCGGGTAGCTCCAAGTAATAAGAAATAATGTCCCCGTGTCTTTTCTTCGCTCGGACACACATAAAAAGATAGACCTCAAAACAACGTACGTATTTCGTTGAGTCGAGTGCTATCTTTTTATGTTGGCTTTAGCAGGTTCAGGTGCATCCATGACTCGAACAATAGCAAGAGAAATCAATTTGTATTCGCTACTTGGGTGATAAAACAGCGAAGTTTTTGATATTCTCAATTGTTCTCTGAAGATACAGCTTTTAACTGCTACTTCCCACTTGGTTTAGACGAGGAAAAGAACATGTCCTCTACAGTGTGATGCTTCAAATTTCATAAACTGTCTCGCATCATTGCTTTTCCAATGAAATGTCTCCTTTAAGCAAGCAACTGCTTAGTTTCTCCCTTTATCAATGGTGGATAGACATGTTAACTTGTCACTTTCACAGTTGCTGATTATTGGCACATTCATTCGTCAAACAGCTTTTTGTTACCCATGGCAAATCGATGAATGTTCACTGGCCGTTTCAACCAACAAACCAGTTCATTGACTAGGTTGGGCACCTATCTGTAGAAAGATCACGAATGATCATCCTCATTTTTCTATGTGCCAAAATATAGTTGATTATGTTATATAAAAATTATATCACGTATCAAAACACTTGCTATTCATACTTTTTCTCACATTTGGAAATATTTTTGTACTCTTACTTCTTATGTGCTTTTAAAAATATATCATAAAGAGACTTTACATTTATTTTCTCTTCCTCTATAATTTCGTTAACCATAAAAATAAATAAGGTTAACGAAAGGAGAACGGATGACAAAATCATTAAAAGAACTTATACTCGTTGCCGAATTTGCTGCAATCATTGCAGTTCTCTCACAATTTGTTATTCCATTAGGATTGATTCCACTTACTGGTCAGACTTTTGCGATTGGCTTGACCGCCACGTTTCTTGGGAAACGTGCTGGTACTCTCGCAGTTTGTATGTACCTCTTATTAGGCTTGATCGGACTTCCCGTCTTTTCTGGCATGACTGGGGGAATGGGCATCTTATTCGGACCATCTGGTGGCTACCTTTTTGGTTTTATTCTTCAGTCTTTCGTCATTGGTTGGTGGATTGAGAAGACTAATTCTCGCTTTTTCCATGCTTGGTGTGCCAATCTATTCGGCTCTCTTCTTGCTTTATCTGTAGGAACTCTTTGGTTATCGTTTAGTAGTCATTTGTCCGTTCAAACTGCCCTATTGAGCGGGTTCTTCCCCTTCTTGTTACCAGAGTTGCTCAAAAGTACGGGAGCAGCTTATGTTGGCACTACTTTAAGAAAAAGATTACGGTTCAACATTCAAAAATTAGTTTAAAAAATTAATAGGATAAAAAAGAAAAACTTTAAAAATAAGCGATATCCGCTAAATAGAGCAACTATTTTTTGGCGGATATCGCTTATTCTCATAGCCAGACACTTCTATAATCATCCAGTTATACCATTTCATTTTTCACTATCAGCTTATTATTCGTCGTATAGATGAAGGAAAGAAAGAAAACAAAGGCTTGCAGTGGGAAGATCACCATTCGCTCCGTCAACCCTAAAATATTCCATCCTTGTGCCATTCCAATTGGATTCAATGCGCCAAAGAAAGTGATCAATATGGCGGTAGCAATACATATTTTTCCTAACGTACGTAGTTTTTCTTGTTTAAGATAACCAAATCCAATAATGAATAAAGACGATATAGTAGTAAATACGACAATGATCGTCACAACAATATGCATCGTATTTTGGAAATTCATATCCGCCTTATCGCCTGTCAATGGAAATAGTTTATAGCCTACCACTGTAGTGCTTGCCATCACAAGAAAAATCAGATAACCGATCCGAGTCATCCCATGATACTTTTCAAAGGCGGTCACGACCATTCCGATGACAAACAGTAAAAAGCCTATACCATAGATAAGCAGGATCATATTCAATAAATTCGCATTTGGCGCACCAACGGCGGTCAAAGAACTGATGTCTGTCGTGATTGGATCATATGATTCCCAAAGGTATTGCCCAAGAAACACATGTACAAAATAAGCAACTACACTAACCATTCCAAGAGGCATCACCCAATCGATCACTTTCATACGTTTCCCCCACTTATTCTTCTTTCAGCTATTTAAGCAACCATCCACCATCGATTGGAACGATTGCTCCATGGATATAACTCGCTTGAGGCGTCGCAAGAAATAACGTCAATTCTGCCACTTCTTCCGGCTGTGCCCAACGCTTAACAGGCGTTTCTTCTGCGACCCATTTGGCCATCTCTCCGTCACCTGCAAAATCAGCTGCATTCATCGGTGTTTGGATGGCGCCTGGTGCGATGGCTTTTACACGTATCCCTTGCGCAGCATAATCAAGCGCTAACTGTTTCGTAAATCCAATGATTGCATGTTTGGCACTCGTATACGCTATCCCACCACCGCCAGCCACCATACCTGCAATGGAGGCCATATTGATGATCGTTCCCGTTTGCTTTTCGAGCATATCAGGCAACACTTGTTTTGTTAATCGAAAGAGACTTTTTACGTTGACCTCATAGATCCGATCCCAAAGTGTTTCGTCTGTGTCTAATAAAGGCTTGTAGTCATCAAGAATCCCTGCGGTATTCAATAAGATTGAAATATCGCCGATTTTTTCATGACACGTAGTGACCGCTTGTTCAATCACTTCTTTTTGTGAAATATCACCGAGAAATGAGATAAAATGCGTAGGATATTGTATGGCTAGTTCTTCCATCTTACCTAATTTCAGATCCACACCAAATACTTTCGCTCCTTGATTTAAAAAAGCTTCTGCTTGTGCAGCACCGATTCCTTGAGCGGCGCCTGTCACAAAGACGACTTGATTCGCTAAGTCCGGATAATGATTCGTCATTCAACGATCATCCAATCTTCTGCTAGAATATCGCAAACGGTTGGCGCAAAGCTAGAAAATCCTTCGTCGCTCGTTTTGATCAGAAAATAAGGCGTTACTGGACAACCATCAAATTCATCATCGGATACTAGAACAACATATAATTCAAATCCACTCCAACCTTTTCTAATAACCTTTGCACCTGTTTTTAACTGTGGCAATACTTCTTCAAATGTCATGATTTTTTCTCTCTTTCTTTATTTGGATTTCTTTAATTTTATCAAATAAACGGATATAATCCGAGAGTTCAAGTTCATCTGTAACGATGAAATAGTCTAGATCCGCCCAAGGTTTGCGATGGATCTTGCTTGTGGATAGTAATAGATCGACCTCTCTTCCTCGATAATCCGCTGGTAAAAAGTACAACTGATACTCCTCTCTGAAAAAGTGCCTTAGGTTTTCTTTTAGTAATTCTTCTTCAAAAAGAGGAAAGTCCGTCATCAGTAAAATAGTGACTTTTGGTAATTGTCGATCAAAAACACGCATCGTTTTTAACACGGTTAGATACCTTCGCATCAAGAAAGTCGCATTCTCATAGACCCACTCGTCTGCACGTTGTGTTGCACGATTGAAAAAATCCAGCAACCATTGTTTCAATGACTCATTTTCACTAAGGAAGTGTCTAGAAAAATTGCTACCTTCCCCATCAACCATTTCCTTCGCATGAGGAAACAAGTACGCGAACAGATGACTACTTAGCAAATAGTTCTCTGCTTCTTTGGTGAATGATTCCTCGGTCAACTGCTTTTCTTCACAGTATGCTGCTAACGCATTCTTCATTTCTAATAGAGCTATAAAAGGAGCGGTTTGTTGTTTTCGGTGAAAAGCAAAAATCTGCTGACGGATTCCTGACGATTGATAATATTCTTCTCTGGTCATCAGCACTAGAAATAGTGCACCTAATTCTTCTTTCCCTTGGAAATAGTTTGGAAAAAAAGGCGCCATCCACTGACTGAATGCTTCAAAGAGTGGATTTTTTTCAATCAACTGTCGTTTTTTATTATTTAAAACCACAAAATGTTTTTGGGATTTACGTAAGAAAAATGCACCTAACATGTACTCTAATCGCCGTTTCTTGATCTCATTCAACCGAACATCAAAAAACTGTAAAATCTGGTCAGCAATTTGTTTGACGTCCTGTTGTGGAATAGTTTCGAAGGGCCAAACTTTACCACGAAATAACTGCCAAAAAGTCATATGTAGGTATAATCGAATGATTTCTTCTTCACCACACGCAATATAGCTTCCTCTTTTGAGTTGGATACCATACCTCGAAAATTGTTCTTTCCAATCATTGATTTTCCGATGAGCAGTTGACTCACTGATATAATGCTTTTGTGAGAATTGATAGAGCGTATGAAATTCTTCAAAAAAAATGTCGTGCAATAGCTGGTATTTAAGCGTACTTTGCACGAGGTAAATCAAAAAGCGTTCACGTTCAATAGGATCCAGAGAATCATAAAAATGATAACCCGATCGATGATTCTTCGTAAATAAAGATTGCTCTTTTCCACTGAATAATTGATAATTTTTGATCAATTCAACTAAATATCTGGTTACACTTCGTGCGTCTAGTTGAACCTTTTGTGCAAGTTGTGCCGCTGTGTGCCCTACCTGATCCTCAAAGCTTTCGAGTAAGAGCACTTTGTAATACAAGTCTTTGTCAAAACGTTTTAAGTACTCAGAAGACAAATACAACGACTTCACCCCTTATCGACTATTTTCCTCATTGTAGCATATAATCCTTATTGAAACACCAAAACAGACAAGCTAAGGAGGCATTCAATTAAAGTAATTTCCTTCTTTTTGTAGACGATTCACTCATCGTGCATCGTGCGATTATTCGTTCCATTTCAGTTTCATTTTTTTCTGAAATTTTCAAAAAATGTTTGTTGATAGCAACAATATTTGATAAAATTCACTATTTATTTTTGATATATTTATAGTTAGGGTTGGTGTTTTGTGTCATAGGGTTTTATCAATGTGTCGACTGTTGCTCGGATTTCTTTCTATAAAGAAGTCGTTTTTTATTTTGCACTTATCACGACAACAGAAGTACACCTCTTACGGAACACTTCACCCGCTGTGTTGTTGTTTCTTTTTTATATTTTCAATAAATTAATGGAGGGTATTATGGATTATTCACTTATGACCCGTCTAGCGGCGGAACTACTTGGTACAGCATTATTGATCGTTTTAGGTAATGGTGCTGTCGCAAACGTAGATTTAAAAGGAACAAAAGGATATGGCAGTGACTGGATGCTGATTGCTGTTGGTTATGGTTTTGGTGTGATGATGCCAGCAATGATTTTTGGTGGCATTAGCGGAAATCATATCAATCCGGCATTTACGATTGCTTTAGCCTCTAATGGTTTATTCCCTTGGGCAGAAGTCGTACCTTATATCGTTGCACAATTACTTGGAGCAGCTCTTGGACAATTGATCGTGGTCGCTTGTTATAAACCTTACTATGATCAAACTGAAGATGTAAACCATGTCTTAGGAACTTTCTCAACTATCAACAGTGTTGGTTCTAAATTCAATGGTTTCGTCAACGAATTCTTCGGTTCATTCGTTTTATTCTTTGGCGCGTTAGGTATCACAAAAGCACCTTTCTTCCAAGATAACTTAGGAACAGCTCACTTAGCTCTTGGTTTCTTAGTTTGGACATTGGTCGCTTCACTAGGAGGTCCTACTGGTCCTGGATTGAACCCAGCACGTGACTTTGCACCTCGTTTGGTTCATGCGTTGTTACCATTGAAACATAAAGGTTCTTCACAATGGGATTACGCTTGGGTTCCAGTTGTTGCACCGATTTGTGCCGGTGTTGTAGCAGTATTTGTCTACAAAGCATTATTTATGGCATAAAATTAATGAATACTATAAAAACGGAAATCTTTGGAAGCAATTCCTTAGATTTCCGTTTTTTATTGATTTCAAAGCTAAAATCATCCTCTGATTGGCTTAATATCCTGTGAACTACTCACCACTTAGCTAAACCTACCGGTTTTTAACGCTTGAAGTGGGAGCTTCTTGGGAATAGAGCATACTTGCAAGCGTATTTCTTTACTCACAGCGGTTTCTCTTATTTACCAAGCTATCCCCGTAGTTCCTACGGTTTTTGATGATTGGATCTAAGCTAATCCCATAGAATGTAGTCTTAGACCTTCGGTCAGAATATTGATACTAGCATTGATATCTCGGTCATGATGAACATGACAAACAGGACAAGTCCATTCTCGAATTTCTAGAGATTTCTTGCCGTCTTTGTGTCCACAATTCGAACAGATTTGACTAGATGGGAACCACTTATCCACTTCGATAATATTTCGACCGTACCAGTCAGCTTTGTATTGTAACCTAGTCACAAAACTAGACCATGAAACATCCGAAATACTTTTTGCTAGTTTATGATTACGCAACATACCTTTTGTATTTAAGTCTTCTATACAGATCATATCGTGGTTTTTGATAATCTCTGTGCTCAACTTGTTTAGAAAGTCATTGCGTTGATTCATTACTTTTTCATGTAGTCGTGCTATTTTACGTTTTTGTTTTTGATAATTTCTAGCTTCAAACAGATTGATACCTTTTTGTTTAGCTAATAATGCACGTCTTGACAACTTACGTTGTTCACGTTTTAGTTTCTTTTCCATTTTTGACGTGAACTTATTATTATCAATCTTTTGACCGTCAGAAAGAATGGCAAAATCAGTTATACCAAGGTCAATTCCAATAGAAGAATCGTTTTTAGGAAGTTCAACTATTTCTTCTTTACACAACAAAGAAATATGGTAATTACCACTTGGATGACGTGAGATTGTGGCAGATTTGATAATTCCTTTAGGTTGTCTATGGAGTTTAATCTTGATTAAAGACTTCAACTTAGGAACTTTGATGAATTTATTATCAATCAAAGCTACTGTTCCTTTTTGGTTGTTAGTAGTATAGCTTTGTACAGGATTCTTCTTACTTTTGAATCGAGGAAACCCAACGGATTTATCTCTAAAAAAATTCTTATATGCCTTATCTAAATTAAGTTGTGCATTCGCTAAAGCAAGGCTATCTACTTCCTTCAAAAACGGAAATTCTTCCTTATATTGAGCTGGTGTTGGAAATTTTATTTTTGTAGAAGAATCATTTTTAGTTTCTTCATAATTTTTCATTCGGTCATCAAGCATTAGATTGTAGACCTTACGGACACAACCAAAAGACTTAGCAAAGAAAATTTCCTGCTCTTCTGTTGGATAAATTCTGAATTTATATGCTTTTAGTCGCTCCATAAGACTCACCTACTCTCTATTTGTGGTTATTACCTTGATTCTGAATATACTTTTTGATGACATCAATTGATGCGCTACCAGTTGTCAACAGGCAGAAACTTTTAGACCAAAACATTTCTTTCCAAAGATATTGTTTTACTCTAGGATAGTCACGCTTTATCAAGCGTGAACTCGCGCTTTTATAAGCGTTGATGAACTTCGTCAGCTCTGTTTTTGGCTGTGCTTTGAACATAATATGAACATGATCTTTATCATGATTCCACTCAACGAGAGTGATGTGATATGACTCTGCAATTCGTACAAAAGTTATTTTAGCAAATTCAGATATTTCATCATCAATCACTTGTCTACGGTATTTAGTTACCAGTACAAGATGATAATAGAGAAGAAACACTGAATGATTATTAGTATCTAGTTCCATTGTTATATCAGCTCATTTCTTATATAGACTGATTATAACATAGTACAAAATAAAAAGGCAATATGCATTACATGTCGGTTTTCGAGTTACCAACGGTAACCCTCATACCGAACGGCATTCATCACCCACCTATAGAGGATGGGCGACTTCTGCCTAATTCTATTAAAAATAAGAATAAAATCTCGGTTAGATGAATCAATACAAAGGCATCTCATTCCTTTTTGAATAAGGTGCTTTTTGATTTTGACTTGTTAAAAATATTTGAATACAAAAAACCGAAGTGTATAACCATTCACTTCGGAGTAGATTCTACTATAGATATATATTTTTTCTATGTCCTACTTCTAATGCTAAAACAATCAACTTTCCACCATCAATCTTTGTAATGACGCGATAATTTCCTATTCTGTATCGCCATTTACCTGTGTAGTTCCCCACAAGTGGCGTACCTGTATATATAGGATTTTTTGTGCCTTCGATCTGTTTATGTAACCATCTTAAAATAGTTGTTGCATCGAATTTTTCTGGTTTTCTTATTTGTCTATCGAAGGTAGGCGTTGTTTTTACCGAGTAGCTCATTTTTTTCACCTATATCATACTCCTCTAAAAGAACAGATAAATCATTTGATTTTTTATCTTTCAAATACTCTTCATAAGCTAAATCTCCTATTTTTGCATCATACGCCTCTTCTAAAGCATCTAATGTTTTTGTTTTAAGTAATTCAGAGAGACTCTTTCCTTCAAACTTAGCCATTTCATCCAAAATTTTTTTCCCATCTTCTGTCACACGAACTGTAATTGTTGCCATAATGATCCCCTCCTTTTGCTTTATTCGATAGATATATTAATTATAAAACACCTATGAATATAAGAACACAGCGTGTTCGTTCGTTGGGAGAATTTTTTTCTTTATTCATCAATAGTGCAAAAAAGAATGTTCTTATTGTACATATCTCCAAATAGGTGTACAATAGGTGCATGAATAGCACAAAAAAGAGGACTGAGCTTACTATGGAAACAAATAAGACAAAAGAACGATTAAGTATCAATTTAGACAGTGAATTGAAAAAAGAAGTTGGTAGTTTATTATCTGATTTAGGGCTAGATTACACGACAGCAATTACGATTTATTTTAAGCAAATTGCCAAGAAAAAAAAGATCCCTTTTGAGCTTTCGACAACAAGTTATTACACGATTGATGAAGTTGCTGGGCAGGATTGGCGAAATAAGGTAGCGGAGATCAAGGATGAATGGGAATGATCTATGAAGTAAAATTAACAGAAAAATCAAAAATAGATTTTCAACAGCTCGATAATAGTCAAAAACAACAGATCCTCAAATCTTTTATGAAAATAGAGTTACATGGGATGCAAACCGGGCAACAATTACATGGAAAATTAAAAGACTGTAGAAAACTAAAACATAAGCGTTTAGGATTAAGAGTTATATTTAGAGAATCAAATTTTGGTATAGAAATAATTGAAATCATAGCAATTGGTAGACGCTCAGATAATGAAGTCTATACAATAGCTGAGAAAAGATTGGGACGATAAAAAATACATAAAAGCCCCCCCAGTGTCAGTTTCGATAACACTGGGGGGGCTTCACATTTTCAGTAAGTAATCACTGTTAACGCTTGTTCAAACTCTTGTTGCAAATGTTGCAATTGGTACTCCTTAAATTCTGGACGATGCGTTCGTAATAATACGCGTAATTTCATTGGATTGTAACGATCAATCAATTGATATTCATCGATAAAATCTCGTGTCAATTGCCATTCGTAATAATAGCCAAACGGCCGACAACTATACGTCGTTCCTTGGAGTACTTTATCCTCAAACCGTCGATGCGTATGCCCAAAGACGACTTGTTGAAGATTATCGTATCGATCGAGTAGTTTTCCAAATGAAGCTGAACCTAAGAACGCATTGAGTTGGTTCCAACGTTCATAAGGCGCGTTTTGGTAAACAATGAATTCTTGTTTTGGGACAAAATGTGTTGATAAGATCACATTCATTTTCTTTTTGTGTAGCGTATCCAATAATGATCGTGTTGCTTCTACTACTCGATCATTCACTTCTAGATCCGTTCCATCTCGCTCAATCAAGCGGTCATACCAGTACAAACGCTTCATCCGTACGATTTTCTTCACGTCTTTTTCTTCTGAGAATTGGTAATCATACCAACCGTTGATGCCTAATAACACGGTTTTCTCATTTAATGGAATATAGCGCTCATTCAAAAAATGGACGTCTGGAAAATGACTGATCATTGCTTCGCCAGTAACATCGGCTAACTCATGATTGCCAAAATGGAAAGTCGTTGGTAGCCGCTCTGCAAAAAATTCAGCGACTGCGACACAACGATCGACTTTATTGGCGGTATCCCCAGCCAAATGAAGCCGAGTAATCTTTTTTTGTTGTAAGACTTCCCATAAGAGCATTAATTCAGCTTCGCCAAATTGATTGATGTCCACATGTAAGTCACTGATGATCGCTAAATTTCCCATTCTTTTTCCTTCTAAATCTTAGATAGTTGATGTGACGATTTGGAGGTTATTTTTGATGATTCCTCCTGGTCCTTTCAGTTGCAGACTCTTGTAAGTTGGTTCTACTGCTAACGTCGTCGGATTATCCAAATAAACAAGTGCGCTTTTCTTGATTTTGATTGGTCCCATTTGGGTATCGACTACTTCAGAATATAAGCTTAGATCTGCCGATGTTTCTTTTTCTACAATAATCAGACGAAAAGAAGTATCGATTTGGCAAGTGATCCGGCTATTCGCAAATGGTCCATCTCCGTCTTCTACATCTAGCAATAATTGTTCATTGTCATTCACTTTTCCACGAAGCAGTTCTTCCGCTTCTTTTGATACGATAAATTCCATCTTAATCACCTCAATTTTAGCTTAATGATTTTTGTACGAAGTTGCAACTAACTTGTTTTTGGGTGACCTTCCAACCAAGCTTTTTTGGTAATTCCTTTAAGAACGATTGAAATGATTTCTCCTTTTTCTCGTTTTGCATCAGGAATCACAGCTTCTTCTCTCATTCCTAACTTGTCCATCACTCGTCCCGATTTACTATTTTTCGTATTATGATAAGCAAAGATCCTTACGAGATCCATTTTTTCAAAGCCCAATTTCAGAAGCGCTTTTCCAGCTTCCGGCATGATTCCTTTTCCCCAATACTTTTTATTTAAAGCGTAACCTAATTCAGCCGTATCATCGCCTTCTTGTATCCGCAAATCGATCGTACCAATCATCTTGCGGTTTTCTTTCCATTCAATAGCATATTTTCCAAGCGGTGATGCCATAAAAAAATTCGCAACACTGATTTTTGTATCTTCGATCGACTGATGTCGAGGGAAAACAAAGCGGGTCGTTTCTACATCATGGGCATATTCAAATATATCTTCTACGTCTTCCAATGTGATTGGTCTTAAAATCAGACGTTCCGTTTCTATGACACGATTTTCTGCAAACACTAAGTTTCGATTGATCAATAATTCCATGTGCATCCCCTACCTTTTCCTTTAGTTTAAATTACTGTATCGAAATTCACGGAAAGAAGCAAGACAAAACTTAATATCTCCTTAAAATAACAGATTAACTATAGATAAGCGAAAAAACTTAAACAATTGCTGAAAAAGAATAATTATTTGTTCACGATTTATTAACAAATTTTAGCTATTGTTATCTTAACAACTAAACAAGCGCTGGAGGTCTTACTTATGACAGAATATATAAAAAGCATTTACTTTATTGAAGAAACACAGAACATTGAAGGATCTTATATTGAAGTCAAAACACTATTTGTTGATGAAGACAAAGAAAAAGCATTGTCGATCTATCACAAATTAGCAAAGAAAAAACCAAACTACTTCGGATTGATTTTAAGTGAGTACAAAATCAAAGCAGAAGATAGTTATTTTTATCAACTTTTGAAACGTTGGTCAAAACTGCCAGCTGACTTTTATCGTCAAGTCAAGATCGTCAATTATCAAGCATTAGCCGAAACACATGCTTGATTCTATGCTTTAAGCTTTCTCTAAGGTTCGCCTTGTATCCTTTAATCAAATCAAAGGAGGCGATCTTATGTTCCGACAATGGCTTGCTCACTTTTTCCATGATCCAACCCCACGAATCGATCCTTATGAAGTCGATAATGAATTTACCCTTACACTAGATTTTCCTAACGATCAAACAATCACCCATTGAATCAGAGGTTGTGATAGAAGTACCTAGCTCCGAGAAATAAGCCGAGAAACCCGAAAATTGTTTTTCAAATTTTGGGTTTCTCGGCTTATTTTTGAAGGTGCTACTTCTGGAACACCGTTTATTCAGTTGTAGGATGCAAGATGACTGATGTACCAGGCTCATTTTCTTAGTTATTCATTGAAAAATTATTTTAGCGCTTGATTGACATCTTCAATCATCAAGTTCATTGATTCAAGTCCACCACCACTCAAATACCATACATCTGGTTGCAATGAAATCACTTGATCATTTTTACCGGCATCTGTTTGTGCCACTAATTCATTGGCAGCTACGTTATCGTTGCTTGTATCTCCACCAATTGCTTTGGTACGATCAATCACAAATAAAATCCCTGGGTTCTTCTCTAAAACATATTCATAAGAAACACTTTGACCATGTGTAGACGCCTCGATTTGATCATCGGCTTGTTTAAAGCCAAATAAATCATGAACTAGTCCGAAACGTGAACCTGAACCATATGCTGAAAGTTGCCCTTCATTCACTAAAGTAACTAAAGCTGTTTGATCAAGCGTGCTGGCTTTCTCTTTCACTTCATCGATTTGTTTCGTTAAATCTGTTAATTTTTCTTCTGCTTCTTTTTCTTTATCAAAAATCTTTGCCAATGTTGTCACATTTTCTTGCATCGATTCCCATGGCTTTTCTGCATCCATTGCTAAATATAGTGTTGGGGCAATTTGGTTCAACTGTTCCTGATAATCACTTTGACGACCGGAAATAATAATCAAATCTGGTTGCATCTCATTGATTTTTTCCAAATCAGGTTCTTTGATTCCTCCAGCAGATTCAACTTCTTGATATTTTTCTAAGTAAGCAGGTAAATTTTTAGTTGCCGCTCCTATGACTTTGTCTCCAACACCTAATGCATCAAGCGTATCTAATGATCCATTGTCGAATACTACAACTTTCTCAGGGTTTTGTTGCACTTCTACAGACTCACCATTGCTATCTTTGACTGTCAACATTGTATCCGTTGCGACAGTACTTGATGCTGTTGTTTCACTCGTTTGTGCTTCGTTATTTCCACATGCTGCTAATCCTAATGATGCTATGACTAAAAATCCTAAAACTATTTTCTTCATTTTGACGCTCCTTCGTAGTTTTTAGAAATAAAGACAAAATCTGCGTCCTTCGATTTCACAGATTCGAATGTCCATTTCGTATAATTGATCTAGTACTTCTTTTTTAATAATATCGTTCGTTTTGCCTTGTCTAAATAACTTCCCTTGTTTCATTGCGACGATTTCATCTGCGTAACTCGCTGCAAAGTTGATATCGTGTAACACAATGATGATCGTTTTTCCTAATTCTTGTACAAGGCGCTTTAAAATTTGCATGATTTGTACCGCAAAATTCATATCGAGATTATTGAGTGGTTCATCCAGCAAAATGTAATCAGTATCTTGCGCAAGAACCATCGCAATATACGCTCGTTGCAACTGCCCCCCAGAAAGCGTGTCGATCGTTTGGTCCTTCAGTTCTTCCAACCCTAGATGCTGGAGTGATTCTTCGATGATCTGATGGTCTTTCGTTGTCAGCTTTCCTTTCGAATAAGGAAAACGCCCAAACGATACAAGCTCCTCGACTGTGATTTTCATACTGATCTCATTGGATTGTTTCAAGATCGCTAGTTTTTTTGCCATCTCTTTGGACTTCCAAGCTTTTACTTCATTGTGATCCAAGTAGATCTCACCTGCATCTTTAGGAATCAAGCGACTGATCATAGAAAGAACGGTTGACTTTCCTGCGCCGTTTGGACCGATGAAGGCTGTCAATTGTTGATCCGAGATTTCCAATTGCAAGGCCTCAACGACCGTTTTTCCTTGGTAAGACTTCTCGACACTATTCAAATTGATCATCCCAGTTCCTTCCTTTCTCGAATCAATTTTGTAATAAAGTAAATACCCCCTGTGAACTCTACAACCACACTGACCGTCGTGTTCCACCCAAACACTTGCTCAACGATCAATTGTCCCCCAGTCAAAAACAAGAAAGCAATCAAAAAACTTCCTAGTAGCAAAACACCATGACGATACGTTGCAAACAAACGATAGCTGACGTTTGCGACAATAAATCCAAGAAAGGTGATTGGTCCCACCAAAGCAGTGGCTGTTCCTGTCAACAAGCTGACACAACAAAGAATAGAAAATTGAAAACGCTCTGTCTCAATCCCAAGGTTTGTTGCTTGATCCTTTCCTAGATGAAAGACATCCAGAAAATGTCTTTTATAAAAAAGGAACACCCAACAACAGCCAATCAACAATGCAGCAGGTAGGAGGTAGGCAGTTTGGACATTACCGAAACTAGCAAACAACTTCCCTTGTAGCAAATCATATTCATTCGGGTCCATCACCACTTGTAAAAACGTACTGATACTATTGAAAAGTGTCCCTAAAATCATCCCCGTCATCAATAATAAGAATAAGTTAGGGGCTTCTTTTCGTAATAAAAAGAAAAACAATAACTGGCTTAAGCCAACCATCAATGCCACGTTGACTAAGAAAAAGCCTGTACCTGTTTGCTGAAGCATCGTCACCCCACCAATCAAGAAAAAGAGGAGGGTTTGAACAAGTACATAGAGGGAATCGAGCCCTAACACAGAAGGGGTCAAAAATTGATTTTGAGTAATCGTTTGGAAACTGACGGTCGCACTGCTTGTCGCGAGCGCCACTAAAATGAACGCCATGATTTTCTTGCTTCGTAAGGCCCATGCAAATGTCCAATTACCATACGTATTGATGGTCAAATAGCCAATCGTCACGCCAATCACGAGTAGAGACAAAATAAAAAATAGACCAGTGATCTTTTTATCCATGTTTGCGCCCCCTTACTAACAAGTAAAGGAAAATCAAACCACCGATGATACCTACGATGACGCTGACTGGGATTTCATAAGGAAAAATCACAAGACGAGCGATCATGTCACAGATAAGCAAAAAGATACTACCAAAAATGGCGGTAATTCCTAACGTTTTATGTACCTGATCCCCATAGAGCTTTGCTGTGATATTTGGAATGATCACTCCCAAGAAAGGAATCGTCCCAACCATGATCAAAGTGATCGCACTGGCTAAAGAAACAAGGCCAATCCCTAGTAGTTGCATGTTGCGATAATTCATCCCTAAATTCACTGCGAACGATTCACCTAAGCCTACGATCGTAAATTGATAGGCAAAAAAAGATAAGATAAGTAATAAAGGAATCGTTACATACAGTAATTCATAATTTCCCCGCATGACTGTTGCAAAATTTCCTTGTAGCCATGAAGACATGTTTTGTACTAACTGAAACTGATAGGCAAAAAATGTTGCAGCAGAGCCGATAATATTTCCTAGCATCACGCCGATCAATGGTAACATCAGCTGATTTTTTTGTGGAAAAAATCGTGCAAAAGATAAAAATAAGAGCGTACCTGCAAACGCAAATAAAAATGCAGTTGCTGAACGAATCCACAAAGAAGCATTCGGTAAAAAGAGCATCACCACTAAGATACCCAATCTCGCACTATCCATCGTGCCAGCTGTCGTTGATGAAACAAATTTATTTTGAGTCAAATGTTGCATGATCAACCCACAAATACTACTCGTTGCCCCTACCAGTACTAAACAGATCGTTCGCGGAAAACGTGTCGCCAACAACAATTGCATACTCTGTCCTTCAAATCGGATAATCTCCATGAATTCCACTCGAGACACGCCAATAAATAGCGAACATATACTTAAAATAACTAACAAAACCATCAAGCGACCCACGCGCATTTCTCTTTACCTCGCTAACTGAGAATGATTCTCATTCTTATTCTAAGTGAAGCATTGAACAAAAGCAACCGTTTTTTAATGAAATAAGAGCAATCCCTATAAATTTTAGAGTACGTGTACGATACAAAAATAAAATTCATTTTTGTTTCTGACCTTAGAAATGTGGGAAGCTATTTCTCAATTTCTGCCTTAATGCTTGGAGTTAAACGACTTTCTCACAACCTGGTTACACGGTGTTGCAAGAGCTAACCTTCAAAACTAAGCTGTAAAATTACAAAATATGAAAAACTATTTTTCGATTTTCTAGCTTACTGCTCAGGTCAAAACGCTTCTGTCACAACCTCTATGTTATAATGACTTAAAACAACAAAGGAGGAAATTGGATGGCATCAGATGAATTGAAAAATCATTTGGACAAAGGAATGTATGGCACGCCCTTGGTCAACCCAGAAGAACAGCATAAATACCTAGGTACCTTTCGTGAACGTTGCTACCTCAGTATGACCGTTGCTGAAATGAATGAGCCGACAAATAAAGAAAAGTTCCTACAAGAACTAGAGAAACGACCAGAAGCATTTATTCTGATAAACGGGACCTTACCCCTGGATATCCAGAATCAATACATCCAATTGGCAACGAAAAATCAAACGAAATTCACGGTTGTAAACGATCATGTTTCTGAAGATCCGCAAAGTATTGGTCTACTGATTGCGGCCAAAGAAGCGGTGAATGAGCCCGTTATTGACGTAGAAGAAAAATATCCAACGAAACAAGAAGAAGAACAACCAAAGAAAAAAAGCTTTTGGGACCGATTATTCAAATAATTTCTAAAAGTTCACTCGATTCTTTGAGTTTCTAATCAAGGCTTTTCAGCGTTCGTATGTACCTGTGGCAAAACAAAAAATCATTCACAAACTAGATAAATCTAGTGATGTGAATGATTTTTTTGTTTATTGCAATCGTTATTAAGTTTTTAATTTTTTAAGATTTGTCGTTTCATTGGTTCAATAGTTTCAAATTGTTTATAAAAAAATATGCAGATAGTATCATTCTTGGTAAATATCAATTCTTGCAATATCAACTTCTACGTATTCATGTTCTTTTATATCATTTCCTATGGCTTTACATCTAAACTAGGTGCTTTTTTTTGTAAGTTATTTTACAGACTTCAAAGGTGAGGTGGTTATATTCCCAATTGTTCTGTCTAATCCTAGCGCAAAAAAACATTCATAAACTAAATGAACAAATATTTGAAAGAACTTTGATGTTTATAAATTTAATGATGAAATCTTTTAAGCTACATTGTAATATAACTCTCAGCAATATCAATATCTTTAGTCATATCTAACTCATGAAATTTCTTATCAAGTTTTCTTAAGACAGCAATAAATCTTTGACTTTGAAGTTTTTCGGATATATCTTCAAAAATTTCACTGATATAATATAAATCATCTTTATCGCATCCATTAAGATAATCTATAGTTTCTTCCTCATTCTTTGTTAAATTTTTTGTCATTTCATCCCAACATTTTTCTATTCCAAAATCATCATTTATATCTAACTCTTTTCTCTTTTTTAAAATATTACCCATTTCTTTATTTAACTTCATGGTTTTCCTCCTAAAAATTTTATGGTTGTCTGGTTGCATCAGGAAATATAATTGCCGGTTTTCCATTTTTTATTACGTCAACCCTTACACCTTTAGGATATGTTTTCAGTATTTACCTCAAATCCGCTTTATATTTTTTGCTCCATTCCTAGGTAGTTTCCACATATTTTGATTTATCATGAACTATTTAAAATATATGTCTTTGTCATACAATTATTGATTGCTAACACTCACTGAAAGCATCATCCCAAAACAAAGTTCTCCAATTTCCTGATTTTCTTTAAAAATCTTTAGATACATGTCTTTCTTTTTTAGTTCTGTAATATTGTAAAAATCCCCATAAAAAACATCTGCTTCTTTATAAGTCAAAAATACACTGATTTGGTTTTCATAAGTCCTTATAAAGATTTTCAGCTTAAAATCATCTCGGGAAATTTTATACATGATATTACCATCACCTATATTATCAGTTATACTCTCACCTTCTGATAGGAAAAGCTCCATCAATTCTAACTCATCATATTTCATTTTCTTATCTCCCTTACTTAGGAATCACTGTAATTACTAATCCCAAATCATTAATTATTACTGTAACATCACTAGTTTCTAACTTCCATGTATTTATTTGATTTCCACGGGTTTTCACACCCTTGGATATAGCATTTTCGATTACTGATGGCGGAATATTCCTTGGCTGTACATATTTTTTTATAAAATCACTATACTCATTTGTTCCAGGAATATATCCCATATTTTTTGCGGCTTTTTGTGCTCTAATATTCAATTGTGCTCTAACTTCTGGTATATCAGGTGCCATTCTTTCTAGAGCATGGCTAGAGTATTTACGGCCATTTATATTTGCACCTTCTCTATTTAAACTCCAAGATGACTTATCGATATCCCACCCACTCGTCTCCTCAATCTTACCATTCTCCACCTGCTTCACACCAGTAGTCGTCAATACTTTGTAAGACGCATAAGTAAAGCCTAAGACCATCAGGGCTTGACCGAGTTCAGATTCGTTGATCCATGTGTAGCCGTCTTTGACGTATTGCGAGGTAGAGACGATACTGCCTAAGAGTGGGTCTAGTTTTTCACCGGTTTCGTAATTGACACCTTGGCGCCAAGCCGCATTGACTTTCTCTTGGTAGGTATCGTACGTCATGAATTGGATCAGTTCAGGTTCTAAGTAGTTACCTACTTTCGTGACATATTGATACAGCTCGGGGTTCACGATGCCGTAGCCTGATTGCTTGTCTTCTATTTTCCAAAAGACACGTGGGTTGCCCTCGCTATCGTGAATAATGAGAGCATAGACGTTGTACTTTTCTAGTTCTTTGTTTTTAGTTGGATCGATGCCTTTTTTCTCGTTTTCTGCTTGTTGCCATTTGTCTTGGATCGTAGTTGTCCAGGACAAATCTTTTGGCATAGAGAATGTCTTCGTTTGGCTATTCCAAGCAGTTTTTGTTTGGGCAAGTCCTTGATTCACAGCTTGTTCGAGACTTTTGATTTCTGTAAAAAACTGCGCGGAGCTTTGGTTGTAAGCTAAGAGTTTTTGGAGTTTTTCTTCCAGTTTGTGTTTCAAGTCATGATACATCGTGAGTAATAACGTATTTTGATTGAGTTGAAAGCCTTGGTGTTCGTGTTCTTCTGGCATATGAGGTGAAAGAAGCAATTGCCTTATTCCCTCGGCTTGGGTGATATATTGATTCATTTGACGAATTTGCGCTTCTAATTCGGATTGTTTCAAGCTAATGGAGTCGACTTGTTCTATGTACTGTTGTGGAAATCGTTTCGCTGCTTTTTCAACTGCTTCGGAGAGTAAGATTCCTCCTTGCACGAGTGGATAAAGTACTTGGGAAAAATAAGCTTTTGCAGCATCGTAGGTTTTCCCTTGGAGATTGGGCGTTTGTAAAGTGAATTGAGTGATGGCTTGTTGGAGATTTTGGTAATCAGTGACTTGTTTTTGACAGAAATTACTGGCGCTCGTAGCTTGGGCTAAAGAATCGGACAGGTACATCTCAATACTCATATGTTGTTCTCCTTATATATATTGGTCTATTTACTACTTTCTCTAAAAATTCCTCCTTACATTTTTAAAACGCTTTCAACAAACATTATAACAAATCATTGCTATCTATAAGATGAAAGTTCGATTAGATAGGTGTTGTTACCTAATTTTATCAAGTTTGTCGTACTCCTTTGTCTTTTGAATCTTAAAGATTGGACGACTCGTCATACCTTCACTCCTAGACTGTAAGCAGTACTCAGTAGTAATTATTTCAAAAAATAAGCAACTTGATCCAAACAGACAAGTTGCTTTTGGATCAAGTTGCTTATTATGGCTGAATACTTTTGATACAGCCCTTTTTCTCGATTTATTTTAGTCCTTTTTTGGTGTGTTGATCACTTCAGGGTACAACAGCTCTAAGACGTTCATTGTCAGCCTTCTGCCTTTACCAGCAAATGGATAAACGTGCATGTGCATTGCTGGGTTGAAGTTCGCTTCAATGATGCCATAGGCTTGGTCATCTGTTTGAGGATCAATATCTTTATCAGGAATGATCAAATCAATGCCGCTGATTTTCGCTCCTAGGGCTTCCACTGCTTGCTGTGCAATCTGTTTATACGCGTCTGAAAATTCATCTGTTACGTCGATTGAATCGCCACCTGTACTGATATTGGAATTTTCGCGTAAATACACGATTTGATCTTTTTCAGGTACAGAATGAATGGTTAGTCCTTGCTCTTTTAACATCAACTGCTCAAGTTCACCTAACTGGATCAATTCCAATGGTGCACGATGGTGACTGCCTCTTAATGGATCTAGGTTTTTTTCAGCGACAAGTTCTTCCACCGTCCGTTTCCCGTCACCCACAACGTTGGCAGGAACACGAAGTAAGATCGCTTTTACTTGCCCATCGATCACAAAGAAACGATATTCTGTTCCAGGCATGAATGCTTCAACCAGTACAGACGTATCTTCGCGAAAGGCGATAGCTAAACCAGCATGGTAATCCTCTAAAGATGCTCCTTCTTTGAAGATCGTGATCCCTAATCCGTAATTTGTCGATTTAGGTTTAATGACAAAGGCTTGTTCTGCAAATCGTGGATACGCGTTCAATGCCTCTTCGATCGAAGTGAATTCGGCTCCTTCAGGCACACGGAATCCGGCCTCTTTTAGCACTTTTTTAGTGACTGTTTTATTTTCCATGATCAATGGCACAATGTAGCTGTCTTTACTTGTCATATTGGCATTTTTCACATATTCGATATGCTCTTGATGCTGCAGACGTAAAAATTGATCTGATTCATCTATGACCTTTACTTTGATGCCCTTTTGGATCGCATCAAACATCAGAATCTGTGTCGACAGTTCCATGTCACGAAATCCCGCTAATTGGTACGAACGTTCATGACTTTCTTCTTCATACTGTTTTCCTAAAGTATAAGCAAAGTCATGCTGGCTTGTTTGTTGTGCTTGCTGATAAATCTTACCTGCCAATGTTTCACGTGGTTCATCCAATTGTGCGATCATGTCATCGATCAATGGTAGGCGTTCGGATTGTCCTAAAGCTACAAGCATCTCTTTCATTCCTTGAAGAAGATGGATTCCTTCCTCATAATAAGTGGTTTGATCCATAGGATTTTCTAAAGCTACATGTTCATTTCGCTGCTCGCCTTCTTCAACCCATGCATCGACTGCTACGTCATGTTCCATCCATAGCATATACATTAAGAACGATTGTAAAAACTGAACTTGTGCTTGACTGATCCCTACACGTGCGTAAGGATTTAAATCAATATTTCTCAGTTCAATATAGCGAATACCTGATTTTGCTAAATCAGCTACACGTTTTCCACCACGAAAACGGATCGGTGCATAGAATTCTTTTTCTTCGGATAACTTGCCTTCTTCCACCATTTTTTCAATATCGGTTAAATATTGTTGCATTGACGCATAGGATACTTTGACATTCGGATGGTTCGTATAACCATAGGAACTATTACGAATACTGCGTACAGGTTCTGCTGGTGCTGGCTTGCCGACAAAATAGTGGTCTTCACTTAGAGGTGACGCCCCAAACAAATAAGTGATCAACCAACGATAACGCAAGAAGTTCTGTGCTGTTTTAAAATATAATTCTGTTTTAAATGCTGCAAAATCGGTAAACTCTGTTTGTTGTACAAACAAGGATTGTAAAAGATCATCACCAAACTCAAAGTTGAAGTGAATGCCGCTGACCATTTGCTTGCGTTTGCCATATTCCTTTGCTAAATAACGACGATACAAGACATCTTCAAAATTAGAAAGCTTCGCAATCATGATCTCTTCGTCTTTTTCAGGTAAAGCCGGAGGCATACTTAAAGGCCAGATCATTTCATCATCTGCCATTGAGCGTGAAGCAACGTCGTATATTGCTTCCAAGTATTTAAAAAGTTCGTTGATAGAATCCGTGACCGGAGTAATCAATTCGACTTGAGTTTCACTAAAATCTGTCTGGATGTATGGATGATACGTACGATCCCCAAAAATCTCAGGATGATCGGTTGTTGCCAACTTTCCAGAGAAGTTCACACGTTGCCCTTCACGTTCAACCCCAAAACGGGCTTGACTAATGAATGGTAGTGAACGAGGATGCAGTAATAATTCTTTATAGTTCATGGTTAAATGTCCTCCAATTCATATGTTTCATTATAGTAAAAACCGCCAAGAAAAAGAATGAAATTGTTTGAAAATGAGAAAAAAGGGGTGTTTTTTTAAAAAAACAGCTGATATTGTAGGAAAATGACTCCAAACTGAACAACAAGATAGCACATAGCCAGATAGGACAGTCAAAAAAATCGCTGGTTCATTTTTGGTTTATATTCGAAATATTGTTCCTTGAATATCGCTAGTCCATTGGAAGGAAGGAGAAAAAAGAGCCTGAAACAAACGGAACCTCTTCAAAAATAAAGGGAAAACCACGGAAATTTAAAGAACGATTCCCGTGGCTTCTTTTTTATTTCTTGAAGTTGAACACCTTTGTTACAAGCTCTTTAGATGAACTTATGCTCATATACTGTTTATTCTTCTTTCAATAAGCCTTTAAATAGACCGATGACAAAGTCATTTGGATCAAAAGCTTCTAAATCATCGATGCCTTCACCCAAACCAACTAGTTTGACAGGTAAGTGCAATTCATTACGAATGGCTAAGACGATTCCACCTTTAGCTGTACCGTCTAATTTTGTTAAAACTAGCCCTGTCACATCAGAGGTTTCTTTGAACTGTTTCGCTTGGACCATGGCATTTTGCCCTGTCGTCGCATCTAACACAAGTAAGATCTCATGTGGTGCTTCTGGTAATTCTCGTTGGATCACACGTTTGATCTTCTCTAATTCGTTCATCAAATTGACTTTGTTTTGCAGACGTCCAGCTGTATCAACAAGTAAAATATCTGCTTGTTGTTCTTTGGCTTTTTCGATGGCATCGTAAACGACTGCCGCAGGATCACCACCAGCTTTGCCTCGAACCACTTCAACTTCTGCACGTTCTCCCCAAACGACTAACTGATCGATCGCACCCGCACGGAAGGTATCTGCTGCGGCTAACAATACCTTTTTGCCTTCCGTTTTGTATTGATGTGCTAATTTACCGATACTCGTCGTCTTTCCTACACCATTGACACCAACAAAGAGGATCACTGTTAATCCTTCTTCTTGGAGGTTCAATGTATTGACTTCATCGATGCCTTCTTGCTCATAAAGCTCAACTAATTTTTCGATGATCGCATTTTGGATCTCAGCTGGTTTCTTGGCATTTCTTAGCTTCACTTCTTGGCGTAACGCTTCAGTGATCTTGATGGCTGTTTCAAAGCCAACATCTGCACCGATCAATGTTTCTTCCAATTCTTCGAAGAAATCTTCATCGACCGTACGGAAATTCGCAAACAGTTCATTCATTCGTTCACCGAACGTTTTACGGGTCTTTTCTAGACCCTTATCATATTTCTCTTGTACTTCTACTTCTTCTGGTGCTTCTTCACCAGTAAAGGCTCGTTTGATCTTATCAAAAAATCCCATAGTATACCTCCTTTACACTAAAACAAATTGTTGGATCGCTTTTGCTACCCCATGTTCGATGTTACTTGCCGTGACATGATCAGCGGCTTCTTTGACAAAAGGTACCGCATTTTCCATGGCTACACCAAGTCCTGCGTATTCGATCATCGGTAGATCATTTTCCTCATCTCCGATTGCCATGATCTCACTACGTTCAAGTCCTAAATCTTTCGCTAATAAAGAAATACCATATGCCTTAGTGACGCCTTTTGGCATAAATTCTAATAAAACATTGCGCGTTTTGATAATCTCATACGACTCATAATAAGCGCTTGGAATCTCCTTGATTTTTGCATCTAGTTCTTCTTGCTCATAGGCAATGACTGCTTTGTTCAACACAAACTCATCTGTGATATCAGCTAGTACTGCTGGTTGGAATTGCAATAAGTTGTTTAATACATTGTACATCGATTGCTTTTGAGGCGCACTAGGTAATTGCAAGACGACATTATCTGATAAGACGTCTAACGGCAAGTCTAGTTCTTGTGCCAACGCATAAAGACGATGGATATCAGACACAGACATCGCTTTTTTCTCGATGATTTCACCTGTATCATTTTTCTGCACTAAGCCACCGTTGAAGGTAATGCTATAATCGCCTTCTTCGACTAAACCTAATTCTTGTAAATAGTGAGCCATCGCTGCTAACGGACGCCCCGTGCATAAAACGATTTTTACCCCTTGTGCTTTTGCTTGAGCCAAAGCTTGTTTATTCTCAGATGAGATTTTCTTTTCTTCGTTCAATAGTGTTCCGTCTAAATCGATAGCGATTAATTTGATCATTTCGTCCCCTACACTTTCGTTTCACTCATTCTTCCTTCTTCATTGATGTCTTCCATACGGACAGAGACGATTTTTGAAACCCCAGACTCTTGCATGGTCACACCGTATAAGACATTCGCAGCAACCATCGTCCCTTTGCGATGCGTCACCACGATAAACTGTGTATCGTCTTGGAACTCACTGAGATAGCGACCAAAGCGTTTGACATTGGCTTCATCTAGCGCAGCCTCGACCTCATCAAGGATACAAAACGGTACAGGGCAGACACGGATAATCGAAAAGAGCAACGCAATGGCAGTTAATGCACGTTCTCCTCCTGAGAGTAAACTTAAACTTTGTAGTTTTTTACCTGGAGGCTGTACTTCGATTTCAATCCCTGTCTGCAACAAATCAGTCGGATCAGTCAACACAAGTTCTGCGCGACCGCCACCAAACATATTTGGGAAAACGATTTTGAATTCTTGGCGGATTGCTTCAAAAACTTCTTTGAAACGAGTCCGTACCTCATCGTCCATTTCATCCATTGTTTCAAATAATTGATCCTTAGCCGATAATAAGTCATCCCGTTGCGCAGCCAAAAAGGTATGACGTTCATTCACTTGCTCATACTGCTCAATGGCGTTCAGATTCACTGGGCCTAAACGGTCGATTTGCTGTTTCAACGAAGCAACTTCTACCCGACTATTCGCTACATCCGTTGTTTCTTCATAAGATTCGCAGGCTTTTTCATAATTCATCTGATACTCCGTTTGAAGATAGTTCAAATGATTATCCAAAATCATTTCCGCACGATTCTTTTGGACCTCTAACTGTGACTGTTCTGTCAAAAGTTCTTTTTGTTTACGGTTTTCAGCTAATAGATCGGCATCCAACGCATCGATGCTTGTTTGCATTTCTTCACGTGACTGTTTGGCTTCTTCAAGAGAAGCTTTTAAGCGATCTCGTTCTGTCGCTAAATCAGCAATTCGTTGATCTAAACTTTCTTCTGTCAGTTCGTGATCAGAGAAGTCCGCAGTCAATGCATGCAGTTGTTGTTCTAGTCCTTCTTGTTTGGCTAATGCTTCATTTTTTTGTACGCGTGCGCCACGTAGTTGGATCTGCAAGTGATTGTATTGCTCTTTCAATACGGCTAATGAGGCTTGCTCCTGTGCTTGTTTTTCTTGAATCTGCGCGCGACGTTCTTCCATCTTGTCACTTTCTTGACTCAATGAACTGATTTCCGCATCGATCTCTTGGCGTTGTACTTCTAGTTCTTGTTGTTTTGCCAAAAGTTCTGCCTGTTGTTTTTGATAATTCTCCATGAATTGTTGCAATTCACGCGTTTCATAACTTGAGATTTGTTGCTCTTTTTCAAAACGAGTGAGTTCGTTGGCCACATTTTGTCGTTGATTTGCTACTTCTTGTTCTTCAAAGCGTAACTGTTCCCCTTGTGTCCGCAGAAGTTCTTGCTCTTCTGCCAACACCGTGACTTCTTGTTGCAATGCTTGGACTTTCTTTTCTTGACTTTGCAATTCCTGATCGGCTTGTTGAAACTCACTCGTCAATTGTTTTAATTCTTGATTTTGTGCAAATAAACTTCCTTGATTGCCCCGCTTCGTCGCCCCACCAGTCATTGAACCACCGGCATTCATGACATCACCTTCTAGTGAGACCACACGATACTGGTAACGAATCTGTTGGGCAATGGCATTGGCACTTGCTAAGTCTTTTGCTAATAGAATCGTCCCTAATAGATTGTGCACGATTGTCTGGATCTGCTCGGGATAGGTCACTTGTTCGCTAGCGATCCCGATAAACCCGTCAACTGTTTGCGCTTGTGCAAAAATATGTGCAGGTAATTGACGAGGCTTGATTGTCGTTAATGGTAGAAACGTTGCTCGTCCGCCTTTTTGTTGTTTCAGATAAGTGATCGCTTGACGTGCATCGCCTTCATTTTCAACAATGACATGTTGCGCTGAACCACCCAAAGCTGTTTCAATCGCTAATGTATAATCAGCTGGAACATCGATCAATTCAGCAACCGCACCAACGATACCTGAAAGGCGTTGTTTTTGTTGCAAGATCAAACGAACACCTTGATAGAAGCCAAAGTAATTTTCTTGGATTTCCTGTAAACTTTTCTGACGTGCCCGTAATTGTTGGACTTGGTTCATCAGTTGATACATTTTGGGCTGTTCTGTTGCCAAACGCTCTTGTGCTTGTTTTCCTTTTGTTTGCACAACTTCAAGTGACGCTTTGACCTCATTCAAAGCTTGCTGTAGCTTTTCATGTCGTTCTGTCAGTTCGATTTGTTTGGCGGACATTTCCGCAACATTGGCTTCCACTTCGGATTGTTTGGCTAGTGTTTGTTGGCTTTTAGATGTCTCTTGGACATATTGACGCTCCAAGTACTTCAACTCATTGCCGACAGTTGCTTGTTCTTGCATCAGATCGACATACTGATCGCGTAATTCTGCCAACAATTCTTTGGTTGATTTTTGGTATTTTTCCAATTCTTGTTGCGTACTCATCAGCGCTTTTTCAGCTTTTTGGATCTCTGCCTCTTTTTGACTGACTTCTTGGGTCAAAGTCGCTTGTAATTCTTCAAAATGAGCCACTTTTTCTTGCACTTCAGTTAAAGAAGCTTGGTATTCTTTTGAGCTCTTTTGGGTATGCTTCGTTCGCTCAAGTAATACTTCTTTTTGTCCTTCTGTTTGCTTTAATTTTTCTGACAACGCTAATAACGTTTGTTGATTTTTTTCGATCATACGGTCGGCCTGGTTATTTTGTTTGCGTTTGTCGGCTAATAACTGTTCCTTTGTTTGGATCTGTGTCGTTAAGGATGTTAGTGATTGGTTGAACTGATCTAATTGTAGTTGTCGTTCATCCCACTCTTTTTTTGCCGCTTTGATTTCAGCAATCATCAAAGAGATATCTGTGTTAGTCAATGTTTCTTTTAATCGTAAAAACTCCTTCGCAGCCTCACTCTGGGCGGCCAAAGGAGTTAATTGCTCTTCAAGTTCATAGATGATATCTTGGACACGGCTTAGATTATCCTCTGTTTCAAAAAGCTTTTGCTCCGCCTTTTTCTTGCGCTGTTTGTATTTCAAGACTCCAGCTGCTTCTTCAAAAATCCCTCGTCGATCTTCTGGCTTACTACTAAAAATCGCTTCGACTTTTCCTTGAGAGATGATCGAAAATGATTCTTTCCCTAAGCCAGAATCCATAAATAATTCTTGGATGTCTTTCAAACGACAAGGTTGTTTATTGATGAAAAAGTCGCTTTCACCTGTTCGACGGTAACGACGTGTCACACTGATCTCACTATACTCTAATGGCAAGTAATGATCATAGTTGTCTAATACGACGGTTACTTCAGCGACATTCAATTGTTTACGGGAATCAGAACCGGCAAAAATAATATCCGGCATTTTCCCACCACGAAGGCTTTTTGCAGACTGTTCTCCTAGTACCCAACGGATGGCCTCGGTAATATTACTTTTCCCGCTACCGTTTGGTCCCACGACCGCTGTGACACTATTTTCAAACTCAATGATTGTTTTATCTGCAAATGATTTAAAGCCGGCTATTTCAATGCGTTTTAAATACACGAAGTCTTTCCCTCACTTACTTAGTGCTGCTAAAGCATTCTCAGCAGCAGCTTGTTCTGCTAGTTTTTTCGATTTTCCTTGTCCAGTTCCAATCAACCGATCATCCACGTATACTTCGATCCAAAAAATACGTTCATGTGCTGGACCTTCTTCATTGATCAAACGATATTCGATCAACACGTCTCCTGCTTTTTGCAATACTTCTTGTAATCTTGTTTTATGATCCATCTCATGGGAAAAAGCACCGGCACGCACCTTCGGAAAAATCACCGTTTCAATAAACGCATGTGCTGCGTCAAATCCTTGATCAAGGTACAACGCTCCTAAAAAGGCTTCAAACAGATCACAAAGAAGCGCTGGACGGGTTCGTCCGCCTGAGTTCTCCTCACCTTTTCCTAACAGGATGTACTGATCAAAACGACATTCCTTGGCAAATTTGGACAAACTATCTTCACGTACGATAGCTGCACGAGTTTTGGTCAATTTTCCTTCTGGGATATCTGGATACAAACGATACAGATATTCAGAAACCATCAACTCTAATACAGCATCTCCCAAAAACTCAAGACGTTCGTTATCGGATAGTTGCAAATTGCGATGCTCATTCACATAGGATGAATGGGTAAAAGCTTGTTCAAGTAAGTTTAAATCGTGAAAAACGATGCTATACTTTTCTTTCAATTCTTTTGTTAGCTGATTGTCCATTTCCCACATTCCTTTATGGCTATTTTTTCAATACTTCCTTATTATACTGGTTTTTTATAAAATATGAAATGGTTGAGACAAAAGGTATGAAAAGCTTTATAAACCTTGTTGAAAAATCATCTTTTAAAAAAAACTACGAATAAAAGATAAGAAATTCGTTAAAATATAGCTTATCCTCTATTCGTAGTTCAGTTTTATCTCTCACAGCTTATTCCTGCTTATCAGTTCATTCATATCAACTTGCCCACCTAGTTGTTCTGCCAAATCTAAATCATGGGTGACTAAGACGATCGTCACTCCTTGCTCGTTCAATTCTTTCAATGCTTCGATCACAAGTTGCCGATTTCCTTTATCCAAAGAGGCAGTGGGCTCATCTGCAAAAACGATTTTAGGTGTTTGCAAAAACAAACGAGCTAAAGCTACTCGTTGTTGCTCACCACCGCTTAAACGAAATACTTTTTGATGCAGTGAGTCTTCCATTTGGAACTTACGGAGTGCAGCAATCATTTTTTCCTCTTCTTTTACTACCAATTGTAAATTTTGTTTGACTGTTTCATTATCGATCAATGCAAAGTTCTGAAATAAAAATCCTGCATATTCACGAAAGAAACGTTTTTTACTTTTACGGTGAAGGAATTGATTGTCTATCCATATTTCACCAGAATCTATGGGTTCCAGTTGTCCTAAGCAGTTCAGTAACGTTGTTTTTCCTACACCACTGCTTCCCGTGATCACAGTTATTGAACCAGTCTCTACATGTAAAGATACGTTTTCAAAAATCACTTTTCCTTTATACTTTTTAGTGATTTCTTTGGCTTCAATCATATTTGATCACCTCTAGACGTTTTCTTTTTTCTGATAAATACGTAGTGAATAAAAGGATACATAATTCAAATAATAGTAATAGAATTAAAATCTGCCACCAAGCATGATTGATGAGTAGCAAAATCAACGCAACAACGGTAGAAATGGCTAATATGATTTCATAATATCTGTGATGCCTCTGTAACAGAGTCCAACCAGCAATATATTTGAGAAACAGCTTTTTCTTATTCATTTCCACATACAGTAAGCTCAAATAGACTTGAATAAAAACAAAGCCAATAAGGATCAAAAACAAAATACTAAGGGTTGTATAATAGTCACGTTTCACCCCCATAAGAGATTGATTGATGCTATCTTTTACAGCAATCAATCCATAAAAATCATGTTCCATATGATTTTCTTTAATAAATTCTTGGACAAGTTGAGGGTCTCGAAACAAGTAAGTCCCATTTGAAATATCCTGTATCCATATTTCAATATTTGGTTGGATCAATGGCAATGACATGGAAACGATAATTGGATTGGAAGAAAAATTTTTTTCATAGGGTTGGAAGTTATAGTTAAAAAGGACTTGGTTTGCTTGTGTATAGAGAACTTTTAATTCCCCCTCATATGCTTTCGTCTCGTACTCAAAAGAATTTTGATAAAAATCAAGTTCATCCTCGGCTTCTTGAATGATCATTTCTGTATACATTCGCTTATTTTCAGGAATGAGCAGATAGAAAAATGAATCATCTAATGCGTCAATCGTTTGACCATCCGCATCCTTAATAGCCAATTCTTGTACGGCATGATGATTACTTAACCAAAAAGCGTCATTTTGAATGTAAGTTAGTGTCGGACTACTATGACCAAGTTCATTATCCCTTAGAAAAATCCCACCTGACTGTTCTGATTTTTCCAACAAGGGAAGTAACCGTGCATTGATTGGTGCTTGTGCTTTCTTTCGGACGTCTTTACTTTCTGCCGGGTTTACAAGTAGATTGGTGTCTCTACTAAATGCCAAGTGATAATAGTCGGGAACTCTTGTCCATTGGGAGAGCTGCTGTTCAAGTTCACGCGTCTCCATTACTTTATTTGATAATGTACTGGCTTGCACCGTAACAAACGTGAAGATGATGATCTTTAATAAAAGGTTCAAACGAAATAATAATCGGTAAGGTTTCCTTCCTTTTATCTTATCTGAAATCGTACCGAACGAAAAAATAATCCCACTCGTAAATAATTGAAGAACCCAAATCATTAAATGACCCCAGAAAAAAATCGGTCGATAAAGAAACTGTAATTGTGGAAACCACCAAGAAAAAGCAACCATCAAGAGAGTAAAAATCGCACTATCAATGAAACTATCCTTGACGGACACTATCAGCCAACGATGTCCTAACATCTCAATCACACCAATTTTCTTACGCAGGGAAGCTTTGTAAAACAGTAAAGCTAAGATCACAAAGAAAAATAGAATAAAGAAGAGTTGTCCAATACTCATTAATAAACCCGCTGTCAATAACTGGAACCATTTTATCTCCTCAATCTCCAATTTGATTCCTTGATCATGAAAATCAGCGATCATTCCAGATGGAGGGGCTTCTGTTACAATATAAGTCCCCAATACATCTTGATGCTGCATCTCTGTGTAATCATAAAAATAGGTGGCAACATCCGATCTTATAGGTGGAAAAGAGTATTCCGAACGTTCCACCTTGTCAAAGGTATAAATCTCCTTTGTCGTCTCACCGGAGGCGCCAATTCTAAAAACCAGTTTATGTATAGCAATTTGATGTTTTTTTGCATAAGCAGAAATTTTTTGATTGATTTCCTCAATCGTCCCACTCGCTTCTTCAATCACAATGCCCGAATGAGCATTTGGGATAGCACTCTTGATTCCTTCATTTCCAATAAAAGAAATGGCATAAAGAAAACTTAACACTGTAACTATAAATAACCCTCGATAGATTTTTTTCATAATGAAAGAAAAAAGCATCTAAAATATAAGGAAGTTGAAAACACTTTGAACAATATTTGAGAAGTTATGAAATATTGTAACTACATTTATATCTTAGCTACTTATGATTTCTACATCCACCACCCTCCAGATCTATTTTTAGTAAAAAGCGAGGAGCCTCCACATATATTCTCCTCTGAAGATTGATAGTGACTTCTGAACTATATAAAGTAACAACAAAAATAAAATTTCCTAATTATTCTCCTCCTTTCATATATATTATATACTTTCACATGTTCCAAAAACAGATAATTCCTTTTTTTCCTAATCAAAAAAACCGAGCCAGCCGAGAACAGGAAAATCCTATCTCGAACTGATTCGGTTTTATTATTTGTTGATTATGAACGTGAATCTGAAGTTACAGATACAACAGCCCATGGATTGACAGCATCATATGCCCAATTCCAATCTTTTACGCGGTCGTTTACTGGTAATACTTCGTTACGGAACAATGTTGGAATAGCAAAAGCTTCTTCAAATGCGTATTCTTGCCATTTTTTGTAAGCTTCTTTTTGGTAATCTGCATCAAATGCTGCACTTGAATTGATATCATTGATCAATTTTGTGTTTTCTTCTGACTCATAACGAGTGTAGTTGAACGCTGCATTTGCACCCCATAGTCCACTTGGATTTGGATCTGTTCCTGTGTTCCAAGCAGCTTGGTAGATGTCGATTTCTGGATCATCATTTTCTAAACGATCATAGAATGAGTTGAATTCGATCAGACGGCCTGTTGTATATTGAACATCTAAACCAATTTCTTTCCATTGTTGTACGTAGTAATCTGCTAATGGTTGCGCTGTTTCGCCACCTGACATTGACGCAAAGTTGATTGTCAACTTGTTACCATCTTTGTCTTCACGGATACCATCGCCATCAACATCTTTATATCCTGCATCATCCAATAATTTATTGGCTTTATCAATATCTTGTGTGAAGCCTTTTAGATCTGCATCGTGGAATCCTTCAAATACTGGTGGAATCAATGAAGTCGCATTGCTTCTTAAACCAGCATAGAAACGTTCGCCTACTGCAGTGTTGTCTAAAGCGTAACCCATTGCTTGACGTAATGCTTTGTCAGCCATTTTTGAGTTTGGATCATATTCTACGCTTCCACTGTCAGCATCCCATTTACCTAGTTTGAAACCTAAGTAAGTGTATGAAGTTTGCTGACGTCCTAGATTCGTATAACCAGCGATATCTTTGTATGTGTCATACGTATCTGTTGGCATTTGGAAAATCATGTCATACAATTTTGAATTTAATGCTTCTGTTGCACTTGCTGTTGGTAATGATTTCATTGTGATTTTCTTCAATTGTGGTGTACCATTCCAGTAGTATTCATTTGGTAAGAATTCTACTGATTCACCAGCAACGATGTTACTCATATAGTAAGGACCAAATGTCACAGGATTCTTACGAACTTGATCACTTGATTCCATGTCTTTGATCGCAATTCCTTCAAGTGTGTGTTTTGGTGCCGCATATGTCCAAATTCCACCACCTGCTTGAAGCATGCTTGGGTTCATTTCTTTATATTCGATCTTAACAGTTTTGTCATCTACTTTTGTAATTCCAGAAATCGTATCTGCACTACCGCTGTTATATTCTTCCATACCAACGATGTTACGGAATGTATCATCGTAACGGATACCAGTGTATTCAGGGTTTCCGATGATTTCATAAGGGAAAATAACATCATCTGCTGTAACATCGACACCATCAGACCATTTTACGTTGTCTTTAAGTGTGATTGTTGCTGTTTTTGCATCTTCATCTAATTCTAATGAGGCTGCACCATCATTTGTGATCGTGAAGTTATCATCATTTGTAAACAATGGTTCATGTGAAGGCGCCATAAACGCTGCATCAAAGGCATCTTGGTAAAATTCCCATTGGAATAATCCTTTGAACTGACTGTCTGTTGCTACTGCCACATCTAGCTGTCCATCTTCGATTGCTTCATCATTATTCGTTGTAGCTAATGGGAAAGTCAATTCACTTTTATCCCCATTATCTGCTGAATTATTACCTGACGAGCTAGTTCCGCCGCCATTTCCACACGCTGCTAATGCTCCCACAGATAGCAGTGTGACAAGTCCAAAAATCGTTTTCTTCATATCCTATTTTCCCCCTTCACTTCTCTTATCCTAAACGTTGTCGCGCATCTGCAGAACGCTTAAATGCTTGTCCAACGTAGTTTATACTCAACATCAACACTAAAATTAGAATTGACGCGGGTAACCAAATCCATTGTCGATTCACTAAAACTTCACCGTTACTTGCATAACCGATCAATGTTCCTAAACTAGGTACATTAGCTGGCAATCCAAAGCCTAAGAAAGTCAAAGTGGTCTCGATCCCAATATTTGCCGCAAAGTTCATTGTTAAGTTGGTGATGATCAATGAACTAAGGTTTGGCATGATTTCACGGAACATGATTTTGAAATCACTTGTTCCCATCGTTTTTGAAGCACTGACATAATCACGTCTAGCTTCTGATAACGTCTTACTTCTGAATAATCGGGCTTTAGCTACCCAATAAAATGCACTCATGATAAAAATAAATGACCAAACGTTATAGCGCGAAATGATCGAAACAAACACGATAATGATCAACATGATCGGTAAAATCATAATAAAATCAACAATACGCATCAATACGTTATCAATGATCCCACCATAAAACCCTGAAAGAATTCCAAGTCCTACTCCGATGATCGACGTAATGATCGTAATCGCAAAACCGATCATCACAGAGTTTCTTGCTCCGATAATCAATTGACCGAAGACATCACGTCCACCTTCATCTGCTCCTAAAAGGAATTTTGATCCTTGAGAAGAGATGGCGCCAGGTTCAGCATACTTATCAAAAATACTAACAAACATTACTTTATCTTGGTCAATAAAGATTGCCCCGATAAAAATAACTAATAGTAAAACAACTAACAAAGCCAGTGAAAAAATGGCTACTTTATCTTTTTTGAATTCTCGTGCAATCATTCGTATACCCATTGGTGGGATACTTTCTTGCGCAACTTCTTTGTTTTTATCACTCATGATCGATTCTCCCTTCTGTTTGATTTTTTTATTGGATTCGTATACGCGGATCAACAATGCTCATGATAATATCTGACAGCAGTGTTCCGACGAGCGTTGCGATTCCTAAAATCAAGACTAAGGCTGTGATTACGGTATAATCACGTTGACCGATTGAGTCAATAAACAATTTTCCGACACCAGGATAACCAAAGATTTTTTCGATAACGACAGAACCAGCAATCAATGAAGTAATTTCATACCCCATTTGAGATGCCATTGGCAATGCTGCATTACGGAAAATGTGACGACTGAATACTTTGTTTGTCGGCACCCCTTTGGAACGAGCTGTACGTACAAAGTCTAAGGATTTCGAATCAATGACTTCACTTCGTAAATACTGGATCGTTACTGCTGTGGCTAAAAAGGCCTGTGTGATCGATGGTAATAGAATGTATTGCAATCGATCCATCCATTGAGCGAAAAATCCTCCCTGGAAACCTAAAGTCTGAGAACCACTTGTTGGGAACCAACCTAAACGATAGCCAAAAACAAACAACATGATCAATCCGAAAATGAATAATGGAACAGCAAAACTGAAGAAGTTATAAATAACAACAGCTTTGTCCAAAATCGAATTTTGGTATCGACCAGCTAACATACCTAGTGGTACAGCAATCAAGTACGTAATAATAACAGTTAAAATAGATAAATATAAAGTATTGACGATTCGTTCTCCAATCAAAGAGGAAACCGAACGCTTATACAAGAAACTTTGTCCAAAATCACCTTGTAAGGCATTTCCGACCCAACGGAAATATTGTTCATACCAAGGATCATTCAAGCCCGCTGCCTGACGCATCTGCTCGATCACAGCTGGATCTTGGTTTGGGTTGATCAATCCTGTAAACGGATCTCCAGGCATGGCTTGCGCTAGCATAAAGATCAACACACTAAGAATGATCACTTGTGGGATCATCAAAAGAACTCTTCGTAGAATCGTTTTCCACATTAGCTAGCACCTCCATCTTTCAACGCTACTTTGTGTGTAGTGGTTAGTGTACGTAAATCATACACTCGCCCTGCTGTATCGTAGTAATCTTTTTGATGTTCGATATACTCACGTTCAACATTTCGTCGGTTTTGTTTTTGTATTTCCCGATTGTCTACATCGATTCGTGGAATCGCAGATAGTAAGCGTTTTGTGTAGATGTGGCGCGGATCATTATAGATATCTTCTCGTGTACCGATTTCAACAAATCGACCTTTGTACATGATCGCGATGTTGTCACACATGTGTTTTACGACACCCAAGTCATGAGAGATGAATAAATAGCTCAAGCCAAATTCTTGTTGGATGCGTTTCATAAAGTTCAACACTTGTGCCTGAACAGATAAGTCTAGGGCAGATACAGGTTCATCAGCAACAATCAATTTAGGATTCGTTGCTACTGCTCGGGCAACCCCTAAACGTTGTCTTTGTCCACCAGAAAATTCATGAGGATATTTGTATAACGCATCTTCTGGCATCCCAACGATGTCCAATAAGCCTTTGACTTTTTTCTTTTCTTCCTGATCGCTCAAGCGTTCAAAGTTACGGATCGGCTCAGCGATAATGTCCAGTACTCGTTTTTTAGGATTTAAACTAGACATTGAATCTTGAAAGATCATTTGGACGTCTTTGTTGTAGCCGATTTTTTTGCGGTTACTTCTTTTCGTGACGTCTTTTCCTTCATACATGATTTGGCCAGAGGTCACTTTTTCTAGGCCGACAACCGCTTTTCCGGTTGTGGACTTCCCAGAACCTGATTCTCCAACTAGTCCGTATGTTTTTCCTTTTTCAATAATAAAATCGACACCGTCTACTGCATAGACATGGTCTGTTACTCGGTTGAAAAACCCACTGCGAATAGGATAGTGAACTTTCAAATCTTTGATTGTAATTAATTCTGACATCTACACCTCTCCTTTTTCGTCTCTAAAGTGGAAATGTTTATAACATGAGCAACGTACCATATGATTCGGTGCGATTTCATGCAAGACTGGATTTTCTTCGTGAGCGCTTGCTGGGATCCAAGGAATCCGTGGCGCAAATCGGCAACCTGTTCGTGGCATATTTTTTAATGAAGGGACTACGCCTTCAATCACATGTAACTCTGCCTCGTGATTTCCTTCTTGTGGAATCGAATTTAGCAATGATTGTGTATATGGGTGTTTTGGATTTTCAAATAACTCTTTGACTCCTGCAACTTCAACAAATTGTCCACCATACATCACAGCAACACGATCCGCCATTTCAGCTACGACACCTAAATCATGTGTGATCAAGATAATCCCAGTTTTAGTTTCTTCTTGTAAATCTTTCAGTAAGTCAAGAATCTGTGCTTGGATCGTTACGTCCAAGGCAGTCGTTGGTTCATCCGCGATAATGATCGGTGGCTTACATGCAATCGCAATCGCGATGATCACCCGCTGTCTCATCCCACCGGACAACTCATGAGGATACTGACGTCCAACTCGTGCAGGATTCGGAATCCCTACTTGTTCTAGTAATTCTAATGCACGTGCTTGTCTTTGCTCAGCAGTCATTTTTGTATGGTAAGACAAACCTTCTTTGATTTGGTCTTCAATTCTCATCAAAGGGTTTAATGCAGATAATGGATCTTGAAAAATCATCCCAATATCATTTCCGCGGATCTTGTTATACAATGTTTCATTTAATTCAATTAAATTTAAATCATTGTACATGATCTCCCCTGTGATCTTTGTATTGTTAGGATCTAATAATCCCATAATCGTTGTAGCTAACGTACTTTTCCCGCAACCAGACTCACCAACGATGGCTAAGATCTCGTTTTTATCTAAAGTAAAAGAAACGTCGTCTACTGCATCGTAGTATTCATCTTTTAGACGGAAGCCTGTGTGTAGGTTCTGAACATCTAATAATTGGTTATCTGACAATCGAATACCCCTCTCTGCTCCCTCGATGGAAGTTTTTAATAAAAAAAATAATCCTACACTGAATAACAACTTAGCAAAAAAAAATTAAATAAGTAGCATTCTAAGGAGTGTGTAATTAATTATTAATAATTATATAGAAAACCTTTTTATATTGCAAGATTATTTCACACTGTTGCCAGAATTGTCTGAAAAATCTTACGTAGCTATGTCAGCTCCTAAAGAAGATTAAAAAAAAATGAGGTATGTGGCTAACCTTCTCTTTATCCTACTATTTTTATAAATTAAGAATCATTATAAAAATCTGCAAAAATCACTTTTTATATAAAAAACCGTTTTAACCTAAGAGGTGGCCTATTTTACAAAAGCATAATTATACAGTATATACGAAATAGAAATGTTGTGAAACTACCTCTTTCTATCGAATTTTGTGACATATTTCTTCTCTTTAAAAAAACTCTTTTATTTAAATAATTATGACTGAAAAAGCCAAGAAACCATGAAATAGCTAAACTATTTCTGACTTCTTGGCTTTGAGTTGAAATTGGCTTTTGCCAATTCATTCATCAGTTGATGTGTATTTATTCAATTTATTTCAAGTGTTTGCTGATATAATCCACGGCACCGCCGACTGTTTCGATTTGTTCAGCATCTTCATCAGAGATCTCTGTACCGAATTCATCTTCTAGTTCAAGAACAAATTCCATGATACTAATTGAATCAGCTTTCAGATCATCTTTAATGTTCAATTCATCTGTCACTTTGTCTGTATCCATTTCAAAGTGATTTGAAATGATTTTAGCTACCTTATTAAATACTTCTTCGCGCGTCAATTTTTTCACCCCCACAATTCTTAGAACTACTACGTTTTCTTCACCATAGCTAATTTTACTGACAATTTTTTGGAATGTCCACCCTTTTTTCTCCATCAGCTTGTCAATTCGTAGAAAATTTAGTCCTCTTTTTTCTCAAATTGCTCCACCAGTTGTCCTACAACATTGGTTTCAAGCATTGTATGGATTTGACGGATCGTATAGCGAACTGCATCTGGTCCAGTTGCACCATGCGTTTTGATAACTGGTGCTTTCAATCCAAATAAAACAGCTCCTCCATGTTTTGAATAGTCCATTTCAGATTTCAAAGAGCGCAAACCGTCTTTTAGCAGTAATGCACCCATTTTACCTTTGATGCCTTCATTCAAGATGGCAGATTTCAATAAGGTCATCATATTCATCGCTGTGCCTTCAATGGATTTCAACACTGCATTTCCGGTAAAACCATCGGTTACTACGACGTCTGCCACACCATTTAGTAAGTCACGCGCTTCCACATTGCCAATGAAGTTCAAGCTTGTTTCATTTTGCAAAAGTTCAAAGGCTTGTTTTGTCAATTCACTGCCCTTAGTCTCTTCCGTCCCATTATTGAGCAATGCGACACGAGGTCGTCCGATACCACGAACTTTTCTCGCATAAAATGACCCTAAAATACCATATTGTAAAAGATGCTCTGGTTTGTTTTCTGCATTTGCACCTAAATCTAGCATATCAAACCCTTCGCCTTCTTTGCCAATAACTGGCAATGTGGACATTAGTCCAGGGCGTTCGATGTTTTTGATGCGTCCAACAATAAACAAGCCAGCTGCTAGTAAGGCTCCTGTATTTCCTGCTGAAAAAATCGCATCTGCTTCCCCATTTTTAACTGCTTGGGCAGCTAAAACCATTGAAGCAGTTTTCTTGCGACGGATCGCTTTAACTGGTTCGTCATCACTATTGATTTTTTCGTCAGTATGGACGATTGTGATATTTTTTTCGTCTGTCAAATATTTTTTGATCTCTGATTCTTTACCGTAAAGAACAAATTCCAACTCAGGGAAATCTTTTTGTGCTAGAGCGATTCCTTCCACAATGGCTTGTGGTGCGTGATCTCCGCCCATTGCATCTACTGCAATTCTCATTATTATTTCCACTCCTTGTCATCATTTTGAAAGTATTGATAATCTGTTAATCAAAATAACGATTATCTTGTTCGCCTAATTGCAACTTGGCTGTTAATGGTTGATATTCAGGTAATAACTGCCAGTCTTTGATTTGCCAGATTGCCGCAGCTTCTTCACGGGCAACTTCTAAGACATTCCCATCTGTTACTAGATCTGCGATCGCAAATTCTGGCAAGCCGGATTGACGGAAGCCAAATACCTCTCCAGGCCCTCGTAATTCTAAATCCTTTTCACTCAAGATAAAGCCATTCGTGGTTTCTGTCATGATTTTCATTCGTTCGACACCCAGTTCATTTTTCGGATTTGCCACGAGGATACAATAAGAAGCCTCACTTCCTCGGCCGACACGCCCACGCAACTGATGCAGCTGAGCTAATCCAAAACGATCCGCATCCATGATCAACATGACCGTTGCATTCGGCACATTGACACCGACCTCGATCACTGTGGTTGACACTAAGATCTGGAGTTGATTTTCTTTGAATGTTTCCATGATCTGATCTTTTTCTTGATTCTTCATTTTACCATGCAACAAGCCAACTTCATATTCTGGTGCAAATAACTCACGAAGTTTTTCGTAAATTTCCACTGCATTTTTCACATCTAACGCTTCGGACTCCTCAATCAATGGACAAATCACATACATTTGATGCCCTCTGCGCAATTCTTTATAGGTCCATTCTAGCACGCTATCTAATTGAGGTGTTCGGACCCATCTTGTTTCGATCGGAATCCGTCCAGCGGGAAGCTCGTCGATTACAGATACATCCATTTCGCCGTATGCTGTAATTGCTAAGGTTCGAGGGATCGGCGTGGCTGTCATGAACAACACATCCGGACGCCAGCCCTTCTCACGCAATACTTTTCGTTGGTTCACTCCAAAACGATGTTGCTCATCGGTGATCACTAAGCCTAGATTTTGGAATGCGACACCTTCTTGGATCAATGCATGTGTTCCCACGACGATATCGATCTCCCCATTTTCTAAGCGTTCTAATAACTCGCGACGTTCTTTTGCTTTCGTTGATCCGGTCAATAAAGCAACGGTCACTTCATTTGGATCAAATAGTTGGGATAAACTTTCCATATGTTGTTGCGCCAAGATTTCTGTTGGGACCATCAACGCCCCCTGAAAGCCAGCAGTCACTGTCGCATATAAAGCAATCGCAGCAACAACGGTCTTCCCACTCCCCACATCCCCTTGCAACAAACGCTGCATATGGTGTGGATTACGGAGATCCCGGCAAATCTCATTGGTGACACGTTTTTGTGCCATCGTTAATTCAAATGGTAATTTTTTTGTAAATTGTTTTAATCGTTCGACATCATAAAGGATCTCAAGTCCATTCTTTTCAGATTTTTCGGCTTTCTTCAATCCTTGTAACTGCATCTGGAAAAAAAAGAATTCTTCAAAAACGATCCGCCGTTTAGCTTGATGATTTTCCTCATGATTTTGCGGAAAATGCATGCTTCTTACAGCTGTCGGACGATCGAGCAAACGGTATTTTTCAATTAAAGATAGTGGTAAATTTTCTTCAATCAAATCACCATACTCACTAAACCCTCGACGGATCAGATCGACCAGTGTCGTTTGACGAATGGATTTGTTGACATGATAGATCGGAGAGAAATCATCTGGACTTTGCGAACCAAGGATCTTCATCCCATTCAGTGCTTTACGTTTCGCATCCCATTTCCCATAAACTGCGATTTCTTCAGATAAAATGACTTTATCTTTTAAATAGGGCTGATTGAAGAAAGAAACATTGAACACTTCATGTTCTTGCATCATCCGAAATTGCAAACGGCTTTTTTTGTAGCCAAAACGACTCATTACTGGCGGAGAGACAACTAAACCTTTTAATGTAACTTTTTCTTGGTCTTGGATTTCGTTTAGATTTCTTTCTTGGATATCTTCATAACGAAAAGGATAGTAAGTTAATAAGTCTTCGATTGTATGGATACCTAGACTAGCTAAGCTATCCGCTCTTTTTTGGCCAACACCTGCCAGCACTGTGACTGGATCAGCTAACGAACGCATAAGAATTCCCTCCTTTAACAAAAAAAGGAACTTGGTCAACGATTCGCGAATCGTTGACCGAAGATCCTTTCAAATGATTTTCTGCTTTATCTATCGGCTTCAGGCTGTATTATTCAGCAGAAAATAAATAAGGATAGACAGGTTGATCGCCTTGATGGATCTCGATCTCTAACTCAGGATGTTTGTCCATCAGTTGATCCGCAAATGCTTGTGCTTGTTCTGCAGACCCATCTTCTCCAGTTAATATCGTGACGATCTCAGTATCTTCGTTGATCATTTGCTCTAATGTAGCAAGTGATGTCGCTAAGATGTCTGGATTAGAAATCACGATCTTCCCATCGATCATCCCTAAGAAATCACCTTCTGTGATTTTCACTCCGTCGATCATCGTGTCGCGGATCGCATGTGTCACTTGACCACTGACAACACTTGAAAGCACATCTGTCATCGTTTCTTTATTTTCTTCTAATGTTGCTTGCTCATTGAATGACAACATCGCTGTTAATCCTTGAGAAACTGTCTTTGAAGGAACAACAGCAACTGGAAGTTCAGCTACCTCAGCAGCTTGATCAGCTGCCATAAAGATATTTTTGTTATTCGGTAAGATGATGACTTTATCTGCATTCACTTCATTGATGGCTTTCACGATATCTTCCGTACTTGGATTCATCGTCTGTCCACCACTGATCACGTAGTTTGCTCCTAGACTTTCAAATAACTCTTGCACACCTTTACCGGCTGCGATCGCAACGATTCCGTAAGGTACACGTGGCTTCGTCTGTGCGACCGGCGCTGAAGGAGCTTGGTCATGTTCTAAGATCGTTTCGTGTTGCAAACGCATGTTGTCCACTTTGACTTTCACTAGGGAACCGAATTTCTGTCCGTAATTCATGACTTCCCCAGGATTTTCTGTATGAACGTGTACTTTGATGATTTCATCGTCATTGACCACTAACAGGGAATCACCTAGTCCATCTAGATAATTACGAAACTCTTCATAATCGAATGTACTATCTACAGTTGGACCTTCACCGATCTTCACCATGATTTCTGTACAGTAACCATAATGGATATCCTCAGTCGCTAACTGACCTTGCACACTACGATGATGCTCTGCATTCACCATATCGTCCATTTGAGCAGGAGATGGTTCATAGACCTCGTCTGCTTGGTATTCACCATTCAACGCAGTTAGAAAACCTTCATATACGAATAATAGTCCTTGTCCACCACTGTCAACAACGCCTACTTCTTTTAATACAGGCAACAAATCAGGTGTCTTTGCTAATGCACGTTTTCCACCTTTAACGACCGCAGTCATGACTTCGATCACATCGTCTGTTGATTTTGCTTTTTTCTCACCAGCTTTGGCAGCTTCTCTTGCGACTGTCAGGATCGTTCCTTCGACAGGTTTCATTACTGCTTTATAAGCTGTTTCGACCCCATGGGTAAAAGCTGCAGCTAAATCTGTTGCTGTTAATACAGTCACATCAGGGATTTGTTTTGAAAAACCACGGAACAACTGTGATAAGATGACCCCAGAGTTTCCTCTTGCACCCATCAATAAACCTTTAGATAACAGCGCTGCTAATTCTCCTACCTTTTCAGAGGTAGAATCAACAACGGCTTTTGCGCCACTTGTCATTGATAAATTCATATTGGTACCGGTATCTCCATCGGGAACCGGGAATACATTTAGTGAATTGACGTATTCTGCATTTTTTTGTAGCCGATTCGCACCGGACTGAACCATTTCCTGGAATTGGCTTGCACTAATTTCTGTTACACTCACCTAGATAATCCTCCTTCAGATCGACTGCTGAACAGTCAGCAAGTCTCCTGCCTAGTCTGGCAGTACACGAACACCTTGTACGAAAACATTTACTGAATTGGCTGTCACACCTAGTAAAGTCTCCAAGTTATATTTCACTTTTTCTTGGACATTACGAGAAACTTCCGAAATTTTTGTTCCATAACTAATGATTGTATAAACATCTACTGCGATCCCATTAGCTTCTTGACGGACAACTACTCCTCTTGAGTAATTTTCTTTACGCAAAATTTCAGTGATATTATCTTTGATTTGATTCTTGCTAGCCATTCCTACAACACCAAATACATCTGTTGCGGCACCACCAACAACTGTTGCGATGACATCATTGGTAATTTCAATGGTTCCAGCTGACGTTTGAATTTTTACAGCCATGAATGAGCCTCCTTAACGGGTAAAATATTCCCATTTTTCTACTATCACATTTTATCATAGCGTCAACCGAAATAAAAGGTTGTTCCCTTAAAGTACTCAAAAACCATTGAAAAAAAATAAGAAAAGACTTTGTTCACGTTACAATTAATCCATGAAAATGTCAATCAAATCTATGAAAATATGCTTGCAAATTCCTACGCCATATGATATGTTATTCTGGTATGAGCTGAATTTACTATTGCTCCAAATCAAGGCAAAGGAGGAAATTTACATGGCAAAAGTTTGTTACTTTACAGGTCGCAAGACAAAAAGTGGAAACAACCGTTCACATGCGATGAACTCAACAAAACGTACAGTTAAACCTAACTTACAAAAAGTTCGCGTATTGATTGACGGCAAACCTAAAAAAGTTTGGGTGTCAACTCGTGCGTTGAAATCAGGAAAAGTTGAACGCGTATAATTGAATGAAATGATTTGAACCGTTCAACAAAATGAACGGTTTTTATTTTTTGCGAATCATTATCAAATGAGAGACATTTCCTCAACTACATGAAACTTAAGAAGAAAAAATAAAAAAGGCTTAAAACAATCAATCACCCAGATAATTGTTTTAAGTCTTCTTTTATGTGCCACTACCCCTCAGATAGTGATAGGTATATGTTTTTTTATAATTGTTACAAATAAAACATAACGCATTTGGAAACGCCTGTCAACACTTTATTTTAAAGTAGAAAGTGTTTTCTTATTTTGTGTTATTTTCTTAATGTAAATGTAATTTAAACTCACAAATGTTATTTAATTTCAAATGTAATTTTTTTATGAATTTGGTTGTATTTTCAGCAAGTAAAATCATGAATGTGATAAACTAATGATAACTTCAAATAGAAATTTGGTGACTGAATTGTAATGAAAACAACATTGAAAAAATTCTTAAAAGAAAACGGCCGCTATGCTGCTGCTAGCTTCTTTATCCCTTTGCTGATTCTTTTATTGGTTTATTTAAGTATCGGTATTTATCCAGGAAGTGATCGGAGCATCTTGGCTAGTGATGCTTTCTCACAATTTTCAAACTTTCATGCAAGCTTCCGTAATATGTTGTTAGGGAAACAAAGCATTTTTTACACGTGGAATGCCTCACTTGGCTTAAATTATCTATCATTGATTTCTTATTATTTAGGTGGACTTTTCACACCACTCGTTTTATTGTTCCCGAATCAATTCATGCCAGATGCCTTGTATCTCATCACCTTACTAAAGGTTGGTTCAGCAGGTTTATCCTTCTGGTTTCTAGCGCGTACCTATCGCATTCCACATTGGGGGCAAGTCGCATTAAGTGTCAGTTATGCGTCGATTTCATTTATCACTGCCCATTCAGAGATCATCATGTGGTTAGACGCCTTTGTCTATCTTCCTCTGATCATTTTAGGTATCCATCGTGTGATGGACCAAAAGAAACCTATTTTATTGTTTGTTAGTTACTTGCTTTTGTTCTTATCCAGTTTTTATATGGGCTTCATGGTCGGGGTCTTCTCCTTTTTATACTTTGTTACACGACTACTGACGAATTGGCGGAGGTACAAAGGAACGATTTTACCTTATGGGATCACCTCTTTATTAGCAGGAGGTGCATCGATGGTGATCATCCTGCCTGCCATTCTCGATCTACGTGCCAATGGCGAAGCGTTGACGCAGATCACTTCATTAAAGACGGAAGCAACTTCTTATTTAGATTTATTGATGAAAAACATGGTGGGTGTTTATGACACGACGAAATATGGATCGATCCCATTTATCTATGCTGGATTGTTTCCTTTAGCATTATGCCTCTTGTATTTTGTCAGTCGCAAATTCCCCTTGAAAAATAAGTTGTTGTTCGGTGGGCTATTCGCGATCTTGATTGCTAGCTTCTATTTCGTTCCTTTGAATTTATTCTGGCATGGGATGCACGCACCAAATATGTTTTTATTCCGTTATGCCTATCTCTTTTCATTCCTCGTACTCTTGTTAGCGGCTCATAGTTGGGAACAGCTACAGGAGAAGGATCAGAAGCGATTGCTAGGCGTCATCATTGTACTAGCGGCTGCTTTTGCTACAGCTTGGGGAATCAAACCAGATGGCAGTTACACGTATGTCACGCTCACATCCTTTGTTTTGACGTTAGTCTTTTTAGCGCTCTACGCATTGACGATTGGTTTATTCCAACAACACCCATTTGATCTGAAACGTTTGAGTATTCTTCTGTTACTATTGATGACAGCAGAAGCCGCAGTCAATACCAACAGTATGATCCATGGCATTCTCGATGATTGGAATTATGCCTCAAGAAGTTTGTATACCGAACCTTATCCTGAGATCAAAACGTTAGTTGATGCCTCGAAAAAGGATTCCGATACGTTTTATCGATTAGAAAACCTTGATCCTGTTTCACCGAATGATTCGATCAATTATGGTTATAGTGGAATCAGTATGTTCTCCTCAATCAGAAATCGAAACTCTTCCTCTTACTTGGATACTTTAGGCTTCCGTTCTAGAGGAACAAATTTGAACATTCGCTACAATAATAATACCTTGTTGATGGATGGATTTACGGGAATCAAATACAATATTGCTAAAAACGACAGTAGCTTTAATAAATACGGCTTCCAATCCGTCGAACAAACGGACAACTACACTTTGTACGAAAATAGTAATGCTGTGCCATTAGCCTTTAAAGCACCTTTGACGATCAATAAGATCGAACAGCCGATAGGTGATAATCTAACCAGTCAAACCAATTTGATGAATGCTCTTTCTGGGTTGAATCAATCATTCTTTACGTTTTACAAACCAACCCTAAAAAGTCAACAGAACACGAAGATCACAACAACGACAAATGGGGTCACTTATAGTGAAACAGCGAATAATCAACCAAAAGAATTGACTTGGGAAGTCCAAGTACCTGCGAATACCCAAGCATATCTCAGCCTGTTTCCAACGAATTTCGCACAGTTAGAAAGCTCTACAGCAACTATTACCGTCAATGGTGTATCTAGAAAATCTCAAATTAACATTACTGGTCAATATTATGATTTAGGTTATTACCCGCAAGATACAACGGTTACCTTCACTGCAAGCTTCTATGGGACCAAAGAAGTCAGCTTTATGGAACCACAAGTGGTCGGACTTGATGTCGTAGCGTATCAAGCCGCAATCAACCAAATCATAAATAACGGCGTAGAGATGACTACTACCGGTCGAACAGCTACAGGAACAGTAAATGCGACTGAAAAAACGATGTTAGCTACAACTATCCCTTATGATGGTGGTTGGACCGCTAAAATCGATGGCGAAAAAGTTCCTGTGAAGAAATTCCAAGATGCCTTTTTGATGGTAGAAGTTCCTGAAGGTGAACATACGATTACTTTTAGTTACATGCCAAAAGGATTCATTCCTGGCTTACTTCTCTTTATTGGATGTATTGCCTTGTTTATCTTGTATCTATGGTACCTTCGTAAACGTCAGCCGTTTCACGGCGTCATTGATCCTATAAACGAAAGCGATGATCACCGTCCAAGACGTGAACGTCGTCGCGCAAGATAAAAAAAGCGTTTCGGTGATTGCCGAAACGCTTTTTTCTTGTATGCTATTCATATTTTACTTCGTATAGGTATAACCCTTCCGGATGAGCAGTCGGACCTGCTGCATTGCGGTCTTTTTTGGCAATGATTTCCGGTAGACAATCTTCTGGCAAACGATCGTTACCTATTTTTAACAACGTACCAACTAAAATGCGGATCATTTTATAAAGGAAGCCATCACCACGAAACGTAAACGTCAACTCATCGCCTGCTTCATTGACCTGTAAGCTAGCTTCATAGATAGTTCGTACTTTATCTTCAATGGAACTTCCAGAAGCACAAAACGAAGTGAAATCATGCGTACCAAGTAAATCAGGTAATGCTCGTTCAATCTTTGCTACATCTATTGGATAAGGAAAATAGCTTGCATAATGTCTACGGAAGGGACTACGTGGTTTTCCGATATCTACTTTGAATTGATAGGTTTTTTCTTTCACGAGATAGCGTGCGTGAAAAGTTTCTGGCACAATCTCCACACTTTTTACAGCAATATCTTCTGGCGACTGCGTATCTAGCCCAAAACGCATACGTTCCAAAGGTCGCTCTTCTGGATAATCAAAGTGGATAACTTGCCCGATTGCATGAACCCCTGCATCTGTCCGTCCAGATCCAAAAATCGTGATTTCTTTTCCATTTGCCATCTTCTTTAAGGTTTTTTCCAGTTCTTCTTGGACCGTTCGTCCGTTAGGTTGTTTCTGAAAACCATTGAACTGGGTACCATCATAGGCAATGATTGCTTTATAGCGTACCATTCATCTTCCCCTGTTCTCATTCATCTTTGATAAGTTTAGCTACGGATAAACACTAGTACGATGGTCATAAGTCCAAAAGCAACCATAACCATAGTGTCTTGTAAGTGCCAGTGAAGGATACGGTATTTTGTCCGACCTTCCCCACCTTGGTAGCCTCTTGCTTCCATCGCTGTAGCTAGATCTTCCGCGCGATTGAAACTGCTGACAAATAGCGGAATCAGTAAAGGAATCACCGCTTTCATTTTTTGCACTAGACTTCCTTCGCCAAAGTCAACACCACGCGCGCGCTGTGCATTCATGATTTTTTCGGTTTCGTCCATCAATGTCGGCACAAAACGTAAAGCGATCGAAAGCATCAACGATACTTCATGTACTGGAAAGCGAACCACTTTCAATGGTCGTAACAAATATTCGATTGCATCGGATAATTCTAAAGGCGGCGTTGTCAGTGTCAATAAAGTGGACATAAAGATGATCAAAACAAACCGACAAAAAATAAATAGTCCATTCATGACACCAAATTGAGTGATATTGAAAATCCCCCAACTCCAATACGTTTCTCCACCACTTGTAAACAGTACTTGTAAACCTACAGTGAATAGGATCAACCAGATCAACGGACGGATGCCTCGAATAAAGAATTTGATATCTACTTTTGACAAGAAAACAGCAAATAAGGTAAACGCCGCTAATAAGGCATATGTCTGCCAGTTATTGGCTAAGAAGATAATGCCGATAAAATAGAAACTTGCCAATAACTTTGCACGTGGATCTAAACGATGGATAAATGAGTCTCCAGGCATATAACGACCAAAAATCAATTTATTCATCATGAGCAGTACCTCCCACCAGTTTGACCAATTGGTCCGCTAATGCGTCTGCAGTAATCGGCAATTCATCAAAATGGATGCCTTTTACACGTAGTTCCTCTGCAAACTCAGTGGCTGTTGGTACGCCTAACTGCCGTTCTTTTAACCATTCAAGGTGTTGGAAGACTTCTTTTGGTTCGCCGCACTTAACAACGCGACCTTTCTCCAATACATAAACAAAATCGGCATAGTTTGCTACATCATCCATCAAATGGGTGACTAATACAATCGTGATTTGCTGTTCTTTATGCAAACGCCAGAACATATCCATCATTTCTTTTCTTCCTTGTGGATCTAACCCAGCTGTCGGCTCATCTAAGACGAGAACTTCGGGTTTCATAGCTAGAACACCGGCAATCGCTACACGTCGCATTTGACCACCTGACAGCTCGAAAGGCGAGCGTTCTAAATACGTCTCATCTAAGCCGACTTGTTCTAAGGTTTCCTTTGCCAGTAGAGTCGCCTGTTCCTCACTTACACCAAAGTTTTTTGGGCCAAACGCAATATCTCTTGCGACCGTTTCTTCAAACAACTGTGCCTCTGGAAATTGAAAAACAATACCGACTTTTTTTCGAATCGGTTTCAAATTTTTATTATCTGTATCTGGTTTGATCTGACGATCGCCGATTTGGACGGTTCCTTCCGTCGGTTTGATCAACGCATTCAAATGCTGAAGCAAGGTGGATTTCCCACTTCCAGTATGACCCACTAATGCAGTGTAGCTGTTTTCTTTGATCAACAAGTCAATATCAAATAAAGCTCGTTGCTCGAATGGTGTGTTCGGTTGGTACGTAAAGTTTACTTTTTCAAAACGGATGTCCATAACCAATCCACCATCCTTTCTTCTGTCATGTATTCTTTAGGCACTTCAATGCCACGTTCTTTCAAGGCACTTTTTAGTTTTTCAGGAAAAGGCAAATCTAACCCTAGATTGATTAGTTCAGGTCCGGCAGAGAAAATCTCCTTCGGTGTTCCTTCATTCACTAGTTCGCCTTCTTTCATCACGAAAATACGATTTGCATTAGCTGCTTCATCAATATCATGCGTGATTGAAATAACGGTCAGTTGACTTTCCTCTTTGATTTCTTTGATCGTTGTGATGACTTCTTCACGACCTTCAGGATCTAACATACTTGTTGCTTCATCCAAGATGATGATTTCTGGTCGGAGGGCTACAACACCGGCAATCGCCACACGTTGTTTCTGTCCACCGGAAAGACGAACCGGTTCTCTTGTTGCAAAATCAGACATTCGAACTTTTTCAAGAGCATCTTTCACTCGAACGATCATTTCTTCTCGAGGAATGCCTTGATTCTCTAAACCAAAGGCCACATCATCCTCTACTGTTGATCCAACAAATTGATTGTCCGGATTTTGAAAGACCATGCCGACTTTTTGGCGGATCGTCCATATATTCTCTTCATTTAGTATTTGATTACCAACTTTGACCGTCCCAGACTCAGGAAGGAGTAAGCCATTGATCGTTTTTGCAAGCGTTGATTTACCAGAACCATTGTGCCCGATAATCGCGATCCATTCTCCTTTATTGATCGTGAAAGAAACATCTTTCAATGCTGGTCGTAAATCTTCTGGTTGGTATTTGTAATTAATCTTTCCTAATTCAATAATCGGCTCCATAAGTACTCCCTCTTCATCCTAAAGTTCCTATTAACCCTATCAAAAAACTGCTTATTTTTCAATCATTTCTGATTTTTAAAATGTTTTTTTATACCTTCAAGACTGTCTTGACAGTTAATTGAAGGTACAAAAAAACACTTTATGATGAGTGCATACTCCCCAAACGAATCGCTTGGGGAGCAGCGCTGAGCTAGACTCGGAATAAGTAACTTCCAACATCATAACACTCTAAAAGAATCATCCATAAAGTGATGTTATTAGTGTGATTTTAGACAAGTTCTAAGACAACCATTGGTGCTCCGTCTCCGCGTCTTGGTTCTGTCTTCAAGATACGAGTGTAGCCACCTTGACGTTCAGCATAACGAGGTGCAATATCGTTGAATAACTTTTGTAAAGCTGATTCGATAACGATTTCCTCATTTTCTTCACGCACGCTAGCAACTTCATTACGTACGAAAGCCGCAGCTTGACGACGTGCATGTAAGTCTCCGCGTTTGCCTAAAGTGATCATTTTTTCAGCAGTTGAGCGAACTTCTTTCGCACGAGCTTCTGTAGTCACAATACGTTCATTAATTAATAAGTCAGTTGTTAAATCACGCAACATCGCTTTACGTTGGCTAGATGTGCGTCCTAGTTTACGATAACTCACGTTGGTTTCCCTCCTTCGTAAAAGGTTTAATCTTCTTTACGTAAACCTAAACCTAAGTCATGCAATTTTGCTTTAACTTCTTCCAATGATTTACGTCCTAAGTTACGGACTTTGATCATTTCTGGCTCAGATTTATTCGTAAGTTCTTGTACAGTATTGATTCCTGCACGTTTTAAGCAATTATAAGAGCGAACAGATAAGTCTAATTCTTCAATCGTCATTTCTAACATTTTTTCTTTTTGTGTTTCTTCTTTTTCGACCATGATTTCAGCGTTTTTCGCTTCATCAGTTAGGTTGACAAAGATGTCTAAATGTTCAGTCATGATTTTTGCAGATAAACTCATTGCTTCCAATGGTTCGATTGAACCATCTGTCCAGATCTCCATTGTCAATTTATCAAAATCTTCACGATGTCCAACACGTGTGTTTTCTACTTGGTAGTTGACACGACGTACAGGCGTGTAGATTGAATCGACGGGAAGAACACCAATTGGCATATCTTCTTTTTTGTTTTCATCTGCTTGAACATAACCACGTCCTGGTTTCACCGTTAGGCGAGCATGGAACGTAGCACCTTCAGATACACTGCAGATGTACATATCTTTGTTAAGAATTTCTACCTCACTATCAACGATAATATCGCCAGCAGTTACTGTAGCAGGTCCGGTAATATCGATCTCAAGGGTTTTTTCTTCTTGACCATACATTTTCAGTGCTAAACCTTTAATGTTCAAGATGATTTGAGTGACGTCTTCTCTAACACCTTTGATGGTAGAGAATTCATGCAGTACACCATCGATTTGAATATTAGTGATGGCAGCACCTGGCAAAGAAGATAATAAAATACGACGTAGGGAATTCCCTAAAGTAGTCCCATACCCTCTTTCAAGAGGTTCAACGATGAACTTGCCATAATCTTTTTCTTCATCAATTTTTGCGATTCTTGGTTTTTCGAACTCAATCATTCTTATCTTTACCCCTTTCAAAACGAAAAGTGTCTTGTTCAATGACGTTACTAATAGAACTCAAAATGAGAGGCACTCATTAAACACGACGGCGTTTTGGAGGGCGGGCACCATTATGAGGAACTGGAGTCACGTCACGAATTGCAGTCACTTCTAAACCTGTTGCTTGTAATGAACGAATTGCTGCTTCACGTCCAGAACCAGGTCCCTTAACTGTTACTTCAACAGTTTTTAATCCGTGTTCCATTGCTGCTTTTGTAGCTGTTTCTGCTGCCATTTGAGCGGCAAAAGGAGTTGATTTTTTGCTTCCTTTGAAACCTAATGAACCAGCTGATGACCACGCTAAAGCATTTCCGTGAGTATCAGTGATCATGATGATTGTGTTGTTGAATGTAGAGTGGATATGTGCAATCCCAGCTTCTATATTCTTTTTCACACGGCGTTTACGATTCACTTTTTTTGCTACCATGAAGATTTAACCTCCTTCACTTAAGAATTATTTTTTCTTGCCAGCGATAGCGCGAGCTGGGCCTTTACGAGTACGTGCATTGTTTTTCGTGTTTTGTCCACGAACAGGCAATCCACGACGGTGACGGATTCCACGGTAAGAACCGATTTCCATCAAGCGTTTGATGTTTAAGTTCACTTCACGACGAAGATCCCCTTCAACTTTTAATTTATCTACTTCTGCACGGATAGCATCTGTTTGTTCATTCGTTAATTCACGAACGCGAACATCTTCAGATACGCCAGCATTAGCTAAGATTTGTTTCGCAGTAGTGTTACCAATACCATAGATATAAGTAAGTGAAACTACTACACGTTTATCACGAGGAATATCTACTCCTGCAATACGAGCCATATTTAGTGCACCTCCATTTATCCTTGACGTTGTTTATGTTTTGGATTTGCTGGGCAAATCACCATAACGCGTCCTTTACGACGAATTACTTTACAATGTTCACACATTGGTTTTACTGATGGTCTTACTTTCATGATAATACCTCCTGTAGTTTTACGGAGTACAATTATTTAAAGCGATAAGTAATACGGCCACGGTTTAAATCATATGGAGACAATTCAACCGTCACTTTGTCACCAGGTAGAATACGAATGTAGTGCATACGAATTTTACCTGAAACAGTAGCAAGAACTTGGTGTCCGTTTTCTAGTTCAACTTTAAACATTGCATTCGGCAAAGTTTCGACGACTGTACCTTCGACTTCAATCATATCTTCTTTTGCCACGCACAGTACCTCCTTGTACTTGTTTCGCATTTTCACACGATAAAATGGCGGAAACTGCAGTTCCCACCTCAAAATTCTCAAAATGGATCATCTAGAGGATTCTCTAGAAGTCGGACTGACATATTCTATCATAATTTATTGAACTTGACAAGAGTAACTGCTTAATGCAAGTCGGCTACGGGCAATCGTGCTATTTTTCAATGATTTTTTGGACATCAGTAAATACAGCATCGATTTCACGATCACCATCGATAGTGTGTAGCAAACCTTGTTCTTTATAATAAGCCAAGATTGGTTCACTATTTTTGATGTTGATAGCCAGACGATTTTTAACCGTCTCAGGTTTATCATCTTCTCTTTGATAGAATTCATGCCCACCACAACGATCACATGTGTCTTCAACTTTTGTAGGGTTGAAAATTTTATGGTAAGTTGCTCCACAGTTACGGCAAATGAAGCGGCCTGCTAAACGCTCAACCAAAACTTCTTCACCCACGTGGATATCGATGACAGCATCAATTTGTTTATTTAAATCTTTTAACATTGCATCTAGAGCTTCTGCTTGCTCGATTGTACGAGGAAAGCCATCTAATAAGAAGCCTTTCTCTGTATCGGGTTCTGCTAAACGCTCTTTTACGATTCCATTTGTTACTTCATCAGGAACTAATGCACCTTTATCCATATAAGACTTTGCTTCCAAGCCAAGAGCTGTTTCATTTTTGATAGCTGCACGAAACATATCTCCTGTTGAGATGTGAGGAATCCCATAAGCGTCAATGATTTTTTCAGCTTGTGTTCCTTTACCTGCACCTGGCAGCCCCATTAAAATGAGGTTCATTGCTTTCCCTCCTAATAAATGTGAGAACGTGTGTTGAGGAAAAACCTCAACACGCTTTCTTACTCAATAAAGCCAACATATTTACGTTTCAGCATTAAGCCTTCTAACTGTTTCGCAGTTTCTAAAGCCACACCGATCACGATCAACAGACTTGTACCACCTAATCCGATTGATTGTGGCAGATCCCAAACCATTTGAGCAATGATTGGTAATAATGCCACTAAACCAAGGAATAGTGCTCCGACTGTACTTAATCGCATCAATAAGCTTGAGACATACTCTTCAGTCCCCTTACCAGGGCGTACACTTGGTATATAGCTTCCTTGCTTTTGTAAGTTCTCCGCTAATTTCTCAGGGTTTACTTGGACAAAGGCATAGAAGAATGTAAATGCGACGATCAATACCGTATAAATCGTTGCGCCAGGCACCGTATTATAGTTAAAGATCTCCATCATTATTTTATACCAGTTTTCAGATCCGAAACGGCCACTTAACGCTTGTAACACAGCATTTGGTGTTGCAATAAATGAACTTGCAAAGATAACCGGAATTACCCCAGCAGCATTTACTTTCAACGGTAGATAACTACTTGTTGGCGCACCTGCTATACGTTTTGTGTACTGAATCGGGATCTTACGTTCAGCTTGTTGGAAAAATGTTACGAATGTCACGATTGCTAGAACCGCAACTAGTAAGATGGCAACGAAAATCGCAGATCTCCAGATATCGGAAGAATTGATATTTACGAAGTAATCTTCATAAATTTCACGTACACTTTCCGGTAATCTTGAAATGATCCCTGCAAAGATGATCATTGACACACCGTTACCGATACCTTTTTCAGTGATTTGTTCACCCAACCAAGTAACAAACATCGTTCCTGCAGTTAAGATCAAACCGATCGTTACATAAGTAGAGACATTTGGATTGTTGACAAAACCTAATTGAGCGTATTGGTTAAATCCTGCTGTGATACCGACAGATTGGATAAATGCCAATACTAACGTCAAATATCTTGTTGCCTGATTCAACTTTTTACGACCAACTTCACCTTGTTTCGACCATTCCACAAAACGTGGCACGATATCCATTTGTAATAATTGGATAACGATCGAAGCAGTAATGTAAGGCGAAACCCCCATCGAAAAGATCGAGAAGTTTTGCATTGCACTACCACTTACCAAGTTCAACATGTTGAAAAACGGTAAGCTAGATAGGTCTTGTAATGAGCTTGCATTTACGCCGGGAACAGTGATATGTGCCCCTAAACGAAAAACAAAGAGAACAAATACAGTAAAAAGGATTTTCGATCTAATATCTTTGACCTTAAAAGCGTCTTTTAATAGTTTAAGCATTAGATCACCTCAACAGAGCCACCAGCCGCTTCGATTGCTTCTTGTGCTGCTTTTGAGAATTTAGCTGCTTTCACAGTTAACTTTTTGTTCAATTCTCCGTTAGCTAAAACTTTGATTCCAGCTTTTTCGTTTTTCACGATTCCAGCTTCTACTAAAGCAACAGGAGTTACTTCAGCTCCGTCTTCAAAGCGATTCAAGACATCTAAATTAACGACTGCGTAGTCCTTACGGTTAACATTTGTAAATCCACGTTTTGGTAAACGACGGAACAATGGTGTTTGTCCCCCTTCGAATCCTAGACGTACACCACCGCCTGAACGAGCTTTTTGTCCTTTTTGACCACGTCCGGCAGTTTTTCCGTTACCTGAAGAAGTACCACGACCAACACGGTTACGTACTTGGCGTGAACCTTCAGCGGGTTTTAATTCATGAAGTTTCATAGGTTTGGCACCTCCTTAATTGTCCTAGTTCTTATTTTATTTGTTTAATTAAACTTCTTCAACGTCCACTAAGTGAGAAACAGTGTTGATCATGCCTTTGATTGCTTCATTAGCAGGCTTAACCACAGAACTGTTAATCTTTGTAAGACCTAACGCTTTAACAGTATCGCGTTGGTTTTGAGGACGTCCGATAATACTGCGTTTTAAAGTTACTTTTAATTCAGCCATTATGTTTGTCCTCCTTATCCGATTAATTCTTCCACTGATTTGCCGCGTAGAGCTGCAACTTCTTCAGCACGTTTTAATTGTTTCAAACCTTCAACAGTTGCGCGAACAACGTTGATTGGTGTGTTTGAGCCTAAAGATTTAGAAGTGATATCTGCTACCCCTGCTAATTCTAATACGGCACGAACTGGTCCACCAGCAGCAACCCCAGAACCTTCAACAGCAGGTTTCATTAGGATTCTACCACCACTAAAAGCACCGATTACTTCGTGTGGGATTGTTGAACCAACCATAGGTACTTCAACTAAGTTTTTCTTCGCATCTTCAATTGCTTTACGGATCGCTTCAGGTACTTCTTGTGCTTTACCAGTACCAAATCCTACGTGTCCGTTTTTGTCACCGACAACAACTAAAGCAGCAAAACGTAGACGACGTCCACCTTTAACAACTTTTGTTACACGGTTAATTGCAACAACGCGGTCTTCTAATTCCAAATGTTTTGGATCGATATAAACCATGAATGGTATTCCTCCTTCTTCTAAAATTCTAGTCCATTTTCGCGAGCAGCTTCAGCTAAAGCTTGCACACGGCCATGGTAAAGGTATCCACCACGGTCAAAGACTACGACTTTAATGCCTTTTTCAGTTGCGCGTTCAGCAACTAATTTACCGACAGCTTGTGCTGCTTCTGTTTTTGTTCCACCTGAAATTTCTTTATCCAAGGTAGAGGCACTTGCTAGCGTTACACCCGCTACGTCATCAATAAGTTGCGCGTAGATGTTTTTGTTAGAACGAAAAACGTTCAAGCGTGGGCGCTCAGCAGTACCAGAGATAGTGTTACGTACACGACGGTGTCTCTTTTGACGTGTTTTGTTCTTATCTGGTTTTGTAATCACAATTGTCACCTCTTTATTTTTATTTTTTCTACTGTCAGACAGTAGAAATGATCAGTTTTGAAAAAATAGAAGCTGCGGCACAAGTAAACTCTCTCTTAATGAAGAAATACTTCAGCAAAATCCTTTTTTCCTGCTGCTGGCTTCTATGAAATTTTTCGAAACGATTATTTACCAGTTTTACCTTCTTTACGGCGTACGAATTCGCCAACATAACGAATACCTTTACCTTTATAAGGTTCTGGAGGACGAGTACCACGGATGTTCGCAGCTAATTCGCCAACTTCTTCTTTGTTCGCACCCTTCACAATTACTTGTGTGTTAGATGGGACTTCAACAGTCACGCCAGCTGGTGGTGTGATTTCTACTGGATGTGAGTAACCAACGTTCAATACAAGTTTTGTTCCTTGCATTTGCGCACGGTACCCAACCCCGATTAATTCTAATCCTTTTTGGAAACCTTCACTAACACCTACAACCATGTTGTTGAAGTTAGCACGAGTTGTTCCATGGATAGTTTTCATTTCTTTACTGTCATTTGGACGAGTGAATGTCACTTCATTTCCTTCGATATTCATTTTGATATCAGCAGAAAATGCACGAGTCAATTCCCCTTTTGGTCCTTTAACTGTAACGTTGTTTCCATCTTGAGTGATAGTTACTCCTTCAGGGATCACAACGATCTTATTTCCAATACGGCTCACTTAAAGACACCTCCTTGTAGATTCTACTTGATTACCATACGTAAGCGATAACTTCGCCGCCGATGTTTTTCTCACGAGCTTCTTTATCAGTGACAACACCTTCAGAAGTCGAAATAATAGCGATACCTAAGCCATTTAAAACTTTTGGCACTTCGCCAGCTTTAACATAAACACGTAAGCCTGGTTTAGAAATACGTTTTAAGTTTGTAATAACACGTTCGCCGCTTTTACCAAATTTTAGGAAAACGCGGATCACGCCTTGCTTGTCATCTTCGATATATTCAACATCACGGACGAAACCTTCACGTTTCAAGATTTCAGCGATGTCACGTTTAATTTTTGATGCAGGAACTTCTAAAGCCTCATGTTTAACCATGTTTGCATTACGGATACGAGTTAGAAAATCTGCAATTGGATCTGTCATGACCATTGAACTTTTACCTCCTTCTTATGCGAATTTACTTTTTTACCAGCTAGCTTTCTTCACGCCGGGAATTTGACCTTTATAGGCAAGTTCGCGGAAGCAAATACGGCAAAGATGGAACTTACGATAAACTGAATGTGGACGTCCGCAACGTTCGCAACGAGTGTAAGCTTGTGTTGAATGTTTTGCAGGACGTTTGTTTTTAGCAATCATTGATTTTTTAGCCACGTAGTTCGCCTCCTTTAATTATTTTTGGAATGGCATGCCTAATTGTGTCAACAACTCACGAGATTCTTCATCTGTGTTCGCTGTCGTTACAATGACGATGTCCATACCACGTACTTTATCTACTAAATCATAATCTACTTCTGGGAAGATCAATTGTTCTTTAATACCTAAAGTGTAGTTTCCACGACCATCAAAGGCTTTTTTACTTACACCATGGAAGTCACGTACACGTGGTAGAGAAACTGATACTAATTTATCTAAAAATTCGTACATTCTTTCTCCGCGTAAGGTAACTTTTGCTCCAATTGGCATTCCTTCACGTAAACGGAATCCAGCGATTGATTTTTTAGCTTTTGTGATCATTGGTTTTTGTCCAGTGATCAAAGTTAGTTCTTCAACTGCTTTGTCTAAGTTTTTAGCGTTTGATACCGCATCACCAACACCCATGTTGATGACGATCTTTTCAACTTTAGGTGTTTGCATAACAGAGCTATAGTCAAATTTTTCCATCAATGATGGAGTTACTTCTTTAAGATATTTTTCTTTTAGGCGGTTCATTCAGTAAGACCCTCCTTCCTTAAACTTTTTATTTATCTAAAACTTCACCGGTTTTTTTAGAAACACGGACTTTTTTTCCGTCTACTTCTTTGTAGCCAACTCGGCCAGCTACACCAGTAGAGTCGATGACCATCACGTTAGAAACGTGAAGTGGCGCTTCCATCTCAACAATTCCACCTTGAGGAGCAGCTTGAGAAGGTTTTTGGTGTTTTTTGATCATGTTCACACCTTCGACAACCACTTTATCCTGTTTAGGAAACGCTGCTAATACAACGCCTTCTTTGTTTTTGTCTTTACCGGTGATCACTTTAACTTTATCGCCTTTTTTAACAAACATAACTGTTTCGCACCTCCTTTGTTAAGTGTCTCAAGATTATAAAACTTCTGGTGCTAGAGAAACGATCTTCATGAAGTTGTTTTCACGTAGTTCACGTGCAACTGGCCCAAAGATACGTGTTCCACGAGGGCTTTTATCATCACGAATAATCACTGCAGCATTTTCATCAAACTTGATATATGAACCGTCTGCACGACGAGCTCCTGATTTTGTACGAACGATAACGGCTTTAACGACGTCACCTTTTTTGACAACCCCACCTGGCGTTGCTTGTTTAACCGTAGCAACGATCACATCACCGATATTCGCAGTTTTGCGACCAGATCCGCCAAGGACTTTGATCGTCAAAATTTCACGTGCGCCTGAATTATCAGCGATTCTTAAACGACTTTCTGCTTGGATCACGTTGTGTATCCTCCTTTCAGATTTTGCATTCAATCTATATAGGAAAATCTCGTGTTATTAGATAATAACTGCTTCTTCGACTATTTCCAACAAACGGAAACGTTTTGTAGCTGATAATGGACGAGTTTCCATAATTCTCACGATGTCGCCAACTTTTGCTGTGTTGTTTTCATCATGTACTTTGTACTTCTTAGAATAGTTCATACGTTTACCGTAGATAGGGTGGTTTTTCTTTGTTTCGACAGCAACGGTAATTGTTTTATCCATTTTGTCTGATACCACGCGACCTTGATAAACTTTGCGTTGATTTCTTTCTTCAGTCATACGCTTAATGGCCTCCTTCCATAATTACTTAGCTTGTTCACGCAAAACTGTTTTGATGCGTGCAATCGATTTACGTACTTCTTTAATACGTGCAGTGTTTTCTAATTGACCTGTTGCTAATTGGAATCTAAGATTAAACAATTCTTCTTTTAATTGTTTTTCTTGATCAAGCATTTCGGCAGTGGTTAATTCTCTGATTTCTTTAACCTTCATTCGATTCACCACCCATTTCCTCACGTTTTACGATCTTAGTTTTCATTGGTAATTTGTGAGAAGCTAAACGTAATGCTTCACGAGCTACTTCTTCAGAAACGCCTGCAATTTCAAACATGATTTTACCACGTTTTACTGGTGCAACCCATCCTTCAGGAGCCCCTTTACCTTTACCCATACGAACGCCGATCGCTTTAGATGTATATGATTTATGAGGGAAAATTTTGATCCATACTTTCCCGCCACGTTTCATGTAACGAGTCATAGCAATACGAGAAGCTTCGATCTGACGGTTTGTGATCCAGTGTGATTCAACAGCTTGTAAGCCGTATTCACCGAATGCTACTTCTTTTCCGCCTTTTGCTTCACCACGCATTTTTCCGCGGAATTCACGACGGTGTTTTACACGTTTAGGTACTAACATGTTTATTTCCCTCCTTTCTCAGTGTTTTTTTTAGTTGGAAGAATTTCTCCACGATAGATCCACACTTTAACTCCTAGTTTTCCGTATGTTGTATCTGCTTCTTCCCATGCGTAATCAATATCCGCACGCAAAGTGTGAAGAGGAACTGTTCCTTCTGAGTATCCTTCTGAACGAGCGATATCCGCACCGTTTAGACGTCCAGATACTTGAGTTTTGATCCCTTTAGCGCCAGAACGCATTGAACGTTGGATCGCTTGTTTTTGAGCGCGACGGAATGCAACACGGTTTTCTAATTGACGTGCAATTCCTTCACCTACTAATTTAGCATCTAAATCTGGTTTTTTGATTTCCACGATGTTGATATGGATTCTTTTACCAGTTAATTTGTTTAATTCTTTTCTTAGGTTTTCGACTTCAGATCCGCCTTTACCAATAACCATACCTGGTTTAGCTGTGTGGATTGAAATGTTTACGCGGCCAGTTGCGCGTTCGATTTCAATTGTTGATACAGCAGCATCAGCAAGTCTAGTTGAAATAAATTTACGGATTCTTAAATCTTCGTGTAAGAACTCTGCATACTCTTTTTCAGCAAACCATTTTGCATCCCAGTCGCGGATGATGCCTACACGCATTCCAATTGGATGTACTTTTTGACCCACAGATTATCCCTCCTTATTTTTCTGATACGACTACCGTGATATGACTTGTACGTTTGTTGATTGGTGAAGCTGAACCTTTTGCACGTGGACGGAAACGTTTCATTGTTGGTCCTTCGTTAACAAATGCTTCAGATACTACCAAGTTCTCAACATCTAAGTCAAAGTTGTTTTCTGCATTTGCAATTGCTGACATCAATACTTTCTCGATGATCCCAGCAGATTTGTTTGGTGTGAATTTCAAAATTGAAATTGCATCCGCAACACTTTTACCTCTGATAAGGTCAATTACTAGACGCGCTTTACGAGGTGAAGTGCGAACTGTTTTTGCAGTTGCTTTAGCTGATGTGATTTGTTCTGCCATTTGCTTTTATCCTCCCCTCGAATTAGCGTCTCGTTTTCTTGTCGTCAGCGACATGCCCACGATAAGTTCTAGTTGGTGCGAATTCACCTAATTTGTGTCCTACCATATCTTCTTGGATGTAAACTGGTACGTGTTTACGTCCATCGTATACTGCGATGGTATATCCAACAAAACTTGGGAAAATTGTCGAACGACGAGACCAAGTTTTGATTACTTTTTTCTTTTCGGCCCCTGCTTGAGCTTCAACTTTACTCATTAAATGCTCATCAACGAAAGGCCCTTTCTTTAAACTACGACCCATGGTGAACCTCCTCTCAAAATGTGCGACACATGGTCAAAGTAATTATTTATTTTTACGACGAACGATAAGTTTGTCTGATTTAGCTTTCTTGTTACGAGTTTTGTAACCAAGAGCTGGTTGACCCCAAGGAGAAACTGGAGCTTTACGTCCGATTGGAGCTTTACCTTCACCACCACCGTGTGGGTGATCGTTAGGGTTCATTACGCTACCACGTACAGTTGGGCGTTTACGCATCCAACGAGAGCGGCCAGCTTTACCAATATTGATAAGTTCGTGTTGTTCGTTACCTACAGAACCGATTGTTGCACGGCATGCAGCTAAGATCATGCGAACTTCACCAGAGTTTAAGCGGATCAATACGTATTTGCCTTCTTTACCAAGTACTTGAGCACTTGTACCAGCAGAACGGATCAATTGTCCACCTTTACCAGGTTTCATTTCAATATTGTGGATCACAGTACCAACTGGAATGTTTTCTAAAGGAAGAGCATTTCCGACTTTGATATCTGCTTCAGGACCTGAAACAAGTTTCATTCCAACTTGTAGTCCTTTTGGTGCTAAGATGTAAGCTTTCACTCCATCTTCATAATGTACTAACGCGATGTTAGCTGAACGGTTTGGATCATATTCGATCGTTTGAACAGTAGCAACAACGTTGTCTTTATTACGTTTGAAATCGATCACGCGGTATTGGCGTTTGTGTCCGCCACCTTGATGACGTACAGTGATGCGGCCGTTGTTATTACGTCCAGCATGGTTTTTCAATGGCTGTAACAATGTTTTTTCAGGTGTTGATGTTGTGATTTCAGCAAAATCAGAACCTGTCATGTTACGACGGCCATTTGTGGTAGGTTTGTACTTTTTAATCGCCACGTTTTCCCCTCCTAATTTAATCAGTTATCGAGTGTTGCTTATTCAGCAGCTTCGAATAATTGGATTTCTTTTGAATCTTCAGTCAATGTAACGATCGCTTTGCGACGTTTTTTTGTATATCCTGCATATTTGCCCATACGTTTGAATTTCGCACGTACGTTCACGATGTTCACGTTTTTGACTTTCACGTCAAAAGCAGCTTCAACCGCTTGTTTTACTAAAGTTTTGTTTGCGCGTGTGTCTACTTCGAAAGTATATTTCTTGTCATCCATGGCAAGCATTGATTTCTCAGTGATCACTGGGCGTTTGATTACGTCTAGTAAGTTCATTATGCAAGCACCTCCTCAATTTGAGTAAGAGCAGTTTGTGTTGCTAAAACTTTTGTATTTGATACAACATCTAGAACACTAACGTTGTCAGAAGTTACTACAGAAACGTTTGATAAGTTACGTGCAGATAAAGCTGCAAAGTCGTTACCAGGTTCTAGTACAACCAATACTTTAGAGTCAATAGATAATTTAGCAAGAACTTCTTTGAATTCTTTTGTTTTTGGTGCATCAAAGCTTAATCCTTCGATTGCTACCAAGTTGTTTTCTGCAACTTTTTCTGATAATACAGATTTCATTGCTAAACGACGAACTTTTTTAGGAAGTTTGTAGCTGTAAGAACGTGGTGTTGGTCCGAAGACTACGCCACCTCCACGCCATTGCGGTGAACGGATTGATCCTTGACGAGCACGACCAGTTCCTTTTTGACGCCATGGTTTACGGCCACCGCCTCGAACAGCGCTACGGTTTTTAACCGCATGTGTTCCTTGTCTTAATGATGCGCGTTGCATAACGATTGCGTCGTAAACAACACTTTCATTTGGTTCAATTCCGAAGATTTCTTCGTTAAGAGTGATTTCACCGTTTTGGCTTCCATCTTGTTTGAATAATGCTACATTCGGCATTCCTTAGTTCCTCCTTTCTTCCTACTATTATTTAGCTTTCACAGCTGATTTGATAGTGATTAATGATTTTTTCGCTCCAGGAACGTTACCTTTGATCAAGATTACGTTTCTTTCAGCATCTACACGTACAACTTCCAAGTTTTGGATAGTTACGCGGTTGCCACCCATACGGCCAGCAAGACGTTTGTTTTTGAATACACGGTTAGGTGCAACTGGACCCATTGACCCAGGACGACGATGGTAGCGAGAACCGTGAGCCATTGGTCCGCGGCTTTGGCCGTGACGTTTGATAACCCCTTGGAATCCTTTACCTTTCGTAGTACCTGTTACATCAATAATGTCTCCTGCTTGGAAAACATCAACTGTAATTTCTTTTCCTACTTCATATTCTCCTAGCTCAACATTTTTGAATTCACGAATGAAGCGCTTAGGAGCCGTGTTTGCTTTTGCAACATGACCTTTCGCAGGTTTGTTTGATAAAACTTCACGTTTGTCTTGGTAACCAACTTGAATAGCTTCGTAGCCATCAGTTTCCATTGTTTTTACTTGTAGTACTACGTTTGGCGTAGCTTCTACAACAGTAACTGGAATTAATTCGCCAGATTCAGTGAAGATTTGTGTCATTCCCACTTTTTTCCCTAAGATTCCTTTGGTCATGAGTACACCTCCATTATTATTAGTTTAGTTTTTATAGTTTGATTTCGATGTTAACACCTGATGGTAAGTCAAGCTTCATTAAAGCATCAACTGTTTTTGGTGTTGGGTTCACAATGTCGATAAGACGTTTGTGTGTACGCATTTCGAATTGTTCGCGTGAATCTTTGTATTTGTGAGTCGCACGAATAACTGTGTAAAGACTGCGTTCAGTTGGTAATGGAATTGGACCAGAAACGCCAGCTCCAGTTCTTTTTGCAGTTTCCACGATTTTATCCGCTGATTGATCTAAAATACGGTGTTCATACGCTTTTAAACGGATACGAATTTTTTGTTTTGCCATCTTGTTCCCTCCTTCGCCTATTTTGAAAAGTAGACATAGCTCCACGAAAATTTCCGTCACGCTCGTTCGTGGCAAAGCGTCCGGGCGTGTCGCAACCTCTCGTTTCTTAGCCGACAAAATCATTTTGATTTCGTCTGTGCCATTCACCTAAGGTAAACGCACCTTTGTCATTATAATATATCTAAATTCACAACGCAAGGTTTTTTTGCTGTAAAAAACAATTTATTTTCATAAGTTTTCATTCAATTAAAAAAAGAGAAATCCTTCTCTTTTTTATAGAAGGATTTGTTGTTTTTCCTTTCAATTTCCATTCGCCTATTTAGAGGAAAAAGGCAATTCACTACATATTAAGAATATTTTTGGATATTCCTCTCTTTCATAGCCTCTCCTCTAATCAATTGTCTGCTGAAATAAAAAAAGTTCGAGGCAAAGGATCAAGATCCTTACCTCGAACTTCAACGTCCGAATAAATGTTACTTTGTTAGGCTTAAAATGAATTAAGCTTTGATTTCTGTAACGACACCGGCACCAACTGTACGTCCGCCTTCACGGATTGAGAATTTAGTACCGTTTTCGATAGCGATTGGGTGGATTAATTCAACTTCCATTGTTACGTTGTCGCCAGGCATAACCATTTCAGTTCCTTCTGGTAATTCAACAACACCAGTTACGTCAGTCGTACGGAAGTAGAATTGTGGACGGTAGTTAGTGAAGAATGGAGTATGACGTCCACCTTCTTCTTTAGTCAACACGTATACTTCTGCAGAGAATTTTGTATGAGGTGTGATTGTACCTGGTTTAGCTAAAACTTGACCACGTTGGATGTCTTCACGTGAAACACCACGTAATAACGCACCAATGTTATCGCCTGCTTCAGCGTAGTCTAATAATTTACGGAACATTTCAACACCAGTTACAGTTGTTTGAGCTGTTTCTTCTGCGATACCAACGATATCGATAACGTCACCAACACGAACTTGTCCACGTTCAACACGTCCTGTAGCAACAGTACCACGACCAGTGATTGAGAATACGTCCTCAACTGGCATCATGAATGGTTTGTCGTTATCACGTTCTGGAGTTGGGATGTATTCGTCAACTGCAGCCATCAATTCAAGAATTTTTTCTTCGTATGAAGCGTCGCCTTCTAAAGCTCTTAAAGCTGAACCAGCGATTACAGGAACATCGTCACCAGGGAATTCGTATTCTGTTAATAGGTCACGAACTTCCATTTCAACTAATTCAAGTAATTCTTCGTCATCAACCATATCTACTTTGTTCAAGAATACAACGATGTATGGTACACCAACTTGACGAGATAATAGGATGTGTTCACGAGTTTGAGGCATAGGGCCGTCAGCAGCAGAAACAACTAAGATTGCTCCGTCCATTTGAGCAGCACCAGTGATCATGTTTTTAACGTAGTCCGCGTGTCCTGGGCAGTCAACGTGAGCATAGTGACGTGCGTCAGTTTCGTACTCAACGTGAGCTGTTGAGATAGTGATTCCGCGTTCGCGTTCTTCAGGAGCACCATCGATTTGATCGTAAGCCATTGCTTGGCCGCCGTTTTTCTTAGATAGTACAGTTGTGATTGCAGCTGTTAAAGTTGTTTTACCATGGTCAACGTGTCCGATAGTACCAATGTTAACGTGTGGTTTCGAACGGTCAAATTTTTCTTTTGCCATTTTAAAATATCCTCCCTAAAATTACAGTTTAATTTTTATTTGTCTGATAGGTATGTGATAGACAAAATTGCCGATCACATGCCCGTATCATCAAAAGTTATTTTACACGAAACTGCATAAAAAATACAGTCTCTAGATAAATCTCTTCACGAGACTACCTTGCTTTAAGAAATTATTCAGCTTTTCCGCCGTTTTTCTTAATGATTTCTTCTTGAACAGATTTCGGTACGTCTTCGTAGTGGTCAAATACCATCATGAATGTACCACGACCTTGAGTTGCTGAACGCAATGTAGTCGCGTATCCGAACATTTCTGCCAATGGAACGATTGCATTAACGATTTGTGAATTACCGTGTGCTTCCATTCCTTCGACACGTCCGCGTCGGCTTGTTACGTGTCCCATGATATCACCTAAGTAATCTTCTGGTACAGTAATCGTAACTTTCATCATTGGTTCAAGGATCACAGGACGTGCGTGTTTTGCAGCAGCTCTTAGAGCCATTGATGCAGCAACACGGAACGCTGTTTCATTTGAATCGACGTCATGGTATGAACCATCGTAAAGTTTTGCTTTGATATCCACTAATGGGTATCCAGCAAGAACACCGTTATTCATTGATTCTTCTAATCCTTTTTCAACTGCTGGGATGTATTCACGTGGAACCACACCACCAACGATTGCGTTTTCGAATTCGAAGCCTTTTCCTTCTTCGTTTGGTGTAAATTCAACCCATACGTGACCGTATTGACCTTTACCACCAGACTGACGTACAAATTTACCTTCCGCTTTTGTTGCTTCACGGAATGTTTCGCGGTAAGAAACTTGAGGCGCACCAACGTTTGCTTCAACTTTAAATTCGCGTTTCATACGGTCTACTAATACGTCCAAGTGCAACTCACCCATACCTGAGATAACTGTTTCACCTGTTTCAACGTTTGTTTCAACACGGAATGAAGGATCTTCTTCTGCAAGTTTTTGCAACGCAACACCCATTTTATCTTGGTCAGCTTTTGATTTAGGCTCAACAGCGACTTGGATAACTGGTTCTGGGAATTCGATTGATTCAAGGATAACTGGTGCATCTAATGCACACAATGTGTCCCCTGTTGTTGTATCTTTCAATCCAACAGCAGCGGCGATATCACCTGAATACACTTTGTCGATTTCTTGACGTGTGTTTGCGTGCATTTGTAGGATACGACCGATACGCTCTTTTTTGCCTTTTGATGCGTTCAATACGTATGAACCACTTTCAAGGACACCAGAGTAGACACGGAAGAAAGTTAGACGACCTACGAATGGGTCAGTCATTACTTTAAATGCTAATGAAGCAAAAGGAGCTTCGTCATCTGCAGGACGAGTTGTTTCTTCGTCTGTTTTTGAGTCAATACCTTTGATTGCTTCAATATCAAGTGGTGATGGCAAGTAATCAAGAACAGCATCCAACATCAATTGGACCCCTTTATTCTTGAATGCTGAACCAGCTAACACAGGGAAGAACTCAACGTTGATTGTTGCACGGCGGATACCGGCAATCAATTCTTCTTGAGTGATTTCTTCACCTTCAAGATATTTCATCATTAGTTCTTCGTCTGTTTCAGCAACAGCTTCGACTAATTTTTCACGCCATTCTTGTGCTTGTTCTGCATATTCTTCAGGGATTTCAGTTTCTTGGATGTCTGTGCCTAGATCGTTTGTGTAGATCTCTGCTTTCATCGTTACCAAGTCAATGATACCTGTGAAGTTATCTTCAGAACCGATTGGCAATTGGATTGGATGCGCGTTCGCTTGTAAGCGATCGTGCAATGATTTTACTGAGTATAAGAAGTCTGCACCGATTTTATCCATTTTGTTACAGAATACGATACGAGGTACTCGGTACTCAGTTGCTTGACGCCAAACAGTTTCAGTTTGAGGTTCAACACCTGATTGTGCATCAAGTACAGTTACAGCACCATCCAATACACGTAGAGAACGTTGAACTTCGATTGTGAAGTCTACGTGTCCTGGTGTATCGATGATATTTACGCGGTAACCTTTCCACTGCGCAGTAGTGGCAGCAGATGTAATCGTGATACCACGTTCTTGTTCTTGTTCCATCCAGTCCATCTGTGAAGCTCCTTCGTGAGTTTCACCGATTTTATGGATTTTACCAGTATAGTACAAGATACGCTCTGTTGTTGTAGTTTTACCTGCATCAACGTGAGCCATGATACCAATATTACGAGTTTTTTCTAGCGAAAATTCTCTTGCCATTTTCTTACTCCTCTCTTTGTTTAAATCGATTGTAAATTGACTTTCTGCTGTGGGATTAGCCGACAGACAGAGAGGATCTTACCAACGATAATGAGCAAATGCGCGGTTCGCGTCTGCCATTTTGTGTGTGTCTTCGCGTTTTTTAACAGAAGCTCCAGTGTTGTTTGCAGCGTCCATGATTTCTTTCGCTAAGCGTTCTTCCATTGTGTGTTCACCGCGCAAGCGAGCGTAGTTAACTACCCAACGTAGCGCTAAAGTCGTACGACGTTCAGGGCGAACTTCAACTGGTACTTGATAGTTTGAACCCCCAACACGACGTGCTTTAACTTCAAGAACAGGCATAACATTGTTCATTGCTTGTTCAAACACTTCTAATGGATCGTTACCTGTAGATTCTTTGATCAAATCAAAGGCATTATAGATAATATTAGCAGCAACACCGCGTTTTCCGTCAACCATTACACGGTTGATCAAGCGAGTTACTAATTTTGAGTTATAAATAGGATCTGGTAAAACATCACGTTTTGCAACAGGACCTTTACGTGGCATCCGTAACTCCTCCTTCCGAAATATTCTTCATAGTTGATCGAACGACTATTATATAGTAGGTTCGATTTTCATTTGTAGTAAATAATTAAAATTAAGCTTTAGGTCTTTTCGTACCGTATTTAGAACGGCTTTGTTTACGGTCGTTCACACCAGCAGTATCTAGTGCACCACGAACGATATGATAACGTACCCCTGGTAAGTCTTTTACACGTCCACCGCGTAATAGTACCACGCTATGCTCTTGTAAATTGTGACCAATCCCTGGGATATAAGCAGTAACTTCAATTAAGTTTGACAAACGAACACGAGCATATTTACGTAAAGCTGAGTTCGGTTTTTTAGGTGTCATTGTTCCCACACGTGTAGCTACCCCACGTTTTTGAGGAGAGTTCACGTTTGTTTGAGTTTTCTTAAAGCTGTTATATCCTTTGTTCAAAGCAGGTGAATTAGATTTTTCCACCTTTGATTTACGAGGTTTACGTACTAATTGGTTAATTGTAGGCATTCCTAGTTCCTCCTTCCCACGATTCACATCTAGTTCCACACATCCAGGTGGTTCTTTTTTTGCGATAAAAAATAAATGCAGTTATGCATCTTTATCAAATATGCTTTGATAAACAGTCAGCACGTCTCTTAACAGAGACCTGTAGATAAAGCACCTTGGTTAGAATATCACGGATAAAAAAGAATGTCAACCAAACATATACATTTTTTTCTATCCTATAAAATTTGTGTTATGCTCCCTATCTTTTTCGATCAAATCAAGCTAAAATAGCAGTTAAAGAGCTATAAAAATGCTGGAGGGATAGAAATGAACTTAAAGCAATTAGTAGGCATTAAAGCTGCAGAATTTGTTGAAGATGGCATGATCGTTGGACTTGGAACTGGTTCTACTGCCTATTATATGGTAGAAGAAATTGGCCGACGCATGCGTGAAGAAGGATTGAAAATCACTGGTGTCACTACTTCTAGCGGTACAAAAGCACAAGCAGAAAGCTTAGGTATCCCTTTGAAAAGTATTGATGAAGTCCCAGTCGTCGATTTGACGATCGATGGTGCCGATGAAATCAGTGCCGATTTTCAGGGAATCAAAGGCGGCGGTGCTGCTCTTTTATTTGAAAAGATTGTCGCATCTTATTCAAAACAAACGATCTGGATCGTCGATGGATCAAAAATGGTGGATCAACTTGGGCGCTTTCCACTCCCTGTCGAAGTCATCCCTTATGGTTCTCAACAACTGATGCGTCTTTTTAAAGAAAAAAACTATCAGCCTGTATTACGTCAAACAGAAACTGGGGAGACCGTCGTAACAGATAGTGGACATTATATTATTGACCTTCATTTAGAACGAATTGAAGATCCCGAAAAATTAGCGACTTATTTGGATCAATTAGTCGGTGTCGTCGAACACGGCTTGTTTTTAAATATGGTTTCAAAGGTTGTCGTTGCCTCTGAAAATGGCGTGTCTGTACTCGATACTCCCTTTCAAAAATAATGCGAAAGAGATTCGTTGAAAATGCCTAAAAAAACTATCTTTTTCAGTTACTTTATGCTACATTTTTACTTGTCTCAAACACTTAGAAAACTTTGCTAGAAAGGAATCACCATGAAGATTATCGGTTATGCACGTACAACTATCAATGATGTCGATTTGACGGCTCAAATGCAAAAACTCTCTGATTTTGGTTGTCACGAAATTTTTCACGAAACGTATGGTCAAAAAGACAGTTTATCTGACGCCATTTGTTTAGAAAAAGTCATCGAGAAAATGGAGCAAGGCGATACATTAGTGATTTGCCAGCTTCACCATCTAGGAAAATCGACAAGACAACTAACAGAATTCACGAAATTATTTAAAGACCGTGGGTTACATCTAGTCAGCATCACAGAAAAAATCGATACTCGCGAACCTATGGGGACGGTCTACTTCCAATTAATGGAAGGATTAGCTGAGATGGAGTGTGCATTGATCAAAGAACGCACGCTGATTGGATTAGATGAAGCACGCAAAAAAGGGAAAATCGGCGGACGACCAAAAATCGATGCCAAAACAATCAAAAAAATTCGTCGTCTCTACTATGAAAAGAAAGAAACGATCCAATTTATTTCTTCAAAATGTGGCGTTTCAGTCGGCACTTGCTACAAATATATCAATCTACCTGAAAAAGAGCTTCAGCAATTATTCAACTAAACAGCAAGTGACCCCCGTTGATTTCATCCATTGATCGAAAGAAGCCACACCACTAACCAAAGAAAAATTATTTTACTTAATAGATAAAAAGGTTGTCAAACAAGTTTTTTGAGTGAAAGCTCTGTAATAACGCTTGTTTACAGCCTTTTTTTTAGTTCGTCTGTGGTCTTTTAAACAAACAGCTTTCATTTTACAATGGAAATCTTATGAAAAACATTGTACAATAAGGCAGAACTGAAATTTTCAGAAATAACACTTATTTTAAAGGAGAGTTAAACATGCCAAAATTAGTTTTTTCTCGTCACGGTCTTAGCGAATGGAATGCATTGAACCAATTTACTGGTTGGGCAGATGTAAACCTAGCTCCAGAAGGAATCGAAGAAGCAAAAGAAGGCGGACGTAAAATCAAAGAAGCTGGAATCGAATTTGATGTTGCTTATACTTCTGTATTAACTCGTGCCATCAAAACTTGTAACTTGATTTTAGAATACTCAGATCAACTTTGGGTACCACAAATCAAATCATGGCGCTTGAACGAACGTCATTATGGTAAATTACAAGGATTAAATAAAAAAGAAACAGCAGAAAAATACGGTGACGAACAAGTTCACATCTGGCGTCGTTCATACGACACTCTTCCTCCATTAATGGAAGCAACTGATGAAGGTTCAGCAGCAAACGATCGTCGTTATGCAATGTTAGACAAACGCGACGTACCTGGTGGAGAAAACTTGAAAGTTACTTTAGAACGCGCATTGCCATTCTGGCAAGACGAAATTGCACCAGCTTTGTTAGACAACAAAACTGTCTTAGTTGCTGCACATGGTAACTCTTTACGTGCATTAGCAAAACATATCGAAGGAATCTCTGATGAAGACATCATGGATCTTGAAATCCCAACAGGTCAACCACTTGTTTATGAATTAAACGACGACTTGACTGTCATCAAAAAATACTACTTATAATAGATCCTCTATTGTAAGTAAAACAGCCCCCTCACCTCCTATTATTGTAAGAGATGAAAGGGGCTGTTTTTTTTTAGATATTACATAGACGGCAGTCTTAGCTATCAAATGCGAATAACATCAATTTACATAAGAACTAATGATCATAATAGTAAGTACTGTTTGAATAAACAAAAAATTAAGAGCAAGGGCCAACATTGAGAGAAAAAAGAATGTTTAGTTTATTCCCTATCACGACTAATGGCGTATGAACCAATCAGTAATCATTTCTAAATAACTCGAAAGATTCGTTATGTAAGACATTTTACTAACAGAGGTCGGGACAGAAGTGTTCAGCCTCGAGAAATAAGGCGCCATCCACGAAAATTGTTCTTCAAATTTTTGTGGATGGCGCCTTATTTCCGAAGAGGTTACTTCTGTTCCCGCCGTTTATTCGGTTTTAGGTGGTGGGAGAGAACTAATGTCCCACTCCCGTTTATTGAGCCATAGATAGCGAGAGGACAAATAGATTATATAAGCTATGTAACATCATGGCAGATAATATATTGTTGGTTTTCACGTATAGATATATTGTAGCTAAAGTCAAAAATAGAATTTGAACCATTGCGAATAGATTGCCACCATATGTAAAGCTATGCCCATAGAAAAAGAATCCTGTTGAAACCAGCCCATACACTAATTTTAACCAATTAGAATCAGTTATACTCAAAAATAGGTAACGGTAAATTAATTCTTCTTTTATTGGGGCAATCACTATGACAGAAAATAGAACAATACTATCGTAATTTTGTGAGACTACTTCAAAACTGCCAAATACAAGTACCATATATATAAAATTCGTCACTAACAAAAGTAGCAAAGTGAATCCTACTTGTTTCATCATTGACAGATTCAGACCTTGTAATGCTCGATTTAATTCGGGCATGCAAAGTAAGTAAATAAATAAAATCATTATTAGATTTAGACCCAATTGGTTATTTTCTAATAGTATGAGAATGGTCTTACTTCTTATTATTCCAAAGTTTGTTATACAAAAAATGGTTATCCAGACAGTTAGGATGATACTTTTTATTAGAGTTAGCCGCATATGATCTATCTTCACCTTGACCACCAATTAATAGAACTATGAATCATCTTGTCCCCCTTCTCACCGACTCCTGAAAAAGCAAGCAGTATTCGCTTAGATAGTTAAAACACTGTCATTCTCTTTCTGATCGCATGCCCAACATACAATGCTTATGTTTAGTAAATAAACAATATTTTTTGGTATCTCCCTTCCAATTTGTCAATTTGCTATGTAAAAGTACTCTTTATTATTTTCATCACCACTTTCTCATTATACCTCTTCCTTTTTTTGCATAGCAAGATGTTAGACAATCATTCAGTTTTGGAGCGAACATTTTTTGTCGAAACTTATTTGAATTTCATTCTTTTATCCTGTTTCTAAGAGGAAGTTTTCATTTGTATGAGCTATCACCACAACTCTTCATCTTTTCTTATGTTGCTAATAAATGAAATTAAGATAAAAATCAACCTCATAAAACTATTTATTTTATCATTTTTTTCTAATAATTAATGTTATAGAGGAAAAAGCGTTTACACGATTGCGATTTTCTCGGTTATGATTAATTTGTGAGATACAGACAAACTATATGGTTGCATCTTACAAACAAAACAAAAAAATATAAAATATAGAGTGAGGAGATACAAGATGATCAAAAATAATTTAAAAACAATGATGGCAGCAGGTATGGTATTTTTAAGTTTAGGAGGATCCGTTTCGACATTCGCAACAAGTCTATCAACAACTGACTTCGTTAGTACAAGCAAACAGGCAATTGAGCAACAATTGTATATCCATAATGGTGACTTTAATGACGGGTTTGATCGTTGGATCGTTAGTGACCCAGATTCAAATAATCCCACACTTCAAACCGTAAATGGAAATAACTTTGCTTTAGCAAGAGATGGTGAAAATGTTCATCAATACGTGACATTGAAACCAAATACTACCTATACATTTAGTTATGATGTTGCAGCAAGCGAATCAGCACCAGGACGTGTTGAATTGGGGATCATGAATCACGGTGTCGGTTTCGATGTATTAGAGCGCGTTGAACATAATAATGAGGACTGGGAACGTGGCAAACTTACCTTTACGACTCCAGACGCTGAAAATACATATCTTGTGCGCTTTGCTTCTACATGGAAAGGTTGGGCAAAATATGACAATATCCAAGTAGAAACAGGCGTAACAGAAACAAGCTTGTTATCTGTAGGGAGAGAAGGTCATCAAGCATTTGCCTACTTAACTTTAGATGAGGACCGTTTTAATGGTCGAGAAAGACTAGTCGTGACTGTTGATGGAAGATATCTTTTTGAAACACACAATGGGATCAATTACTATTCCTCTAGAAGATTAGTTGATGGCAATATCCAAATACGACAAATCATTGCTGGTACTGCAGGTCAAGTTATCCGAGTTCATAGAGTATCAGGTTTCCCAGGAATGGCCACATCCGGAGGTGTATTGTTAGAATCATATACTATTGGAGCAGATTTGTTTTAATCATAAATGACCATAAATCATACCATATTACGTGAGCAATTGAATGATTAAGGTATTCATTTAGACGAATCCACCAACAGGATATGACTCATTTGTCACATCCTGTTGGTAGCCTAGTTCGGAACAGAAAGAGCGTAACTCGCTTCTTTCTGTTCTTTTTTATTTGGTTAAGATTGTGCCATTTCGTCTGCAATTGAAGAAATGTCGACTCACATTTTAGACATTCAAATGGTTGACTTCAGGAGGACCCGCGAAGTAACTGAAGCAACGGTTGTCGTTGATTTCAGCTTATGTGAGACAGTTTCTGCAAAAAAAATGTGACTGCCAATTTTCTATTACATAGAAGTTTAGGCAGTCACACTTTCTTGCTGTTTAATTATTTACTTTATCCTTGAATCGCCGTTTCCAATCCTACTTCAATCATGTCATTGAATGTTGTCTGACGTTCGCTGGCAGTTGTTTCTTCACCGGTGATCAGATGGTCACTGACCGTCATGATCGCTAGTGTTTGCACGTGGTATTTTGCACCTAGATAATACAACGCAGCAGCTTCCATTTCCACGCCCATCACACCTAGTTCTGCTAACTTGAATGTCTCTGTCAAATCGTCTTTGTAGAAAGAATCTTCTGATAGTACATTGCCGACGTGTGTAGTAAAACCTTTTTCTTTCGCTACTTCGTATGCTTTCAACAACAAGTCAAAATCACAGATTGGTGGAAAATGGAATGCGTTGAAATCCTTCTCAATCATGGAAGAACTAGTCGCAGCTCCTTGTGCTAACACCAAATCACGAACGTGTACGTCTTTTGACAAGGCACCGCATGTGCCAACACGAATCAATTTTTTTACGTCATAAGAATTGACCAACTCATGCGCATAGATCATCGCTGAGGGCATCCCCATTCCTGTTCCTTGAACAGAGACTTTTTCCCCTTTATACGTTCCAGTATAACCAAGCATACCGCGTACTTGGTTATAGCAAACTGGATTCTCTAAAAAAGTTTCTGCAATATACTTCGCTCTTAGTGGATCGCCAGGAAGTAAAATCTTGTCTGCAATCTCTCCTGGTTTTGCTTCAATATGAACACTCATTTCCGGACCTCTCAATCAATTTTTTATAGTAAAGAAAGTGTTTCTTTGATCAATGATTTAAATGTTTGTTTGACTCTCTCAGTTGTTTCAACGACTTCTTCGTGATTCAAGTTTGCTTGCATACCAGCAGCCAAGTTAGTGATACAAGAAATTCCTAAGACCTTCAACCCGCTATGAGCTGCAACAATGACTTCTGGTACAGTCGACATGCCCACTGCATCTGCACCCATCACGCGAGACATGCGAATCTCAGCTGGTGTTTCGTACGTTGGACCAGAATAGCCCATATACACGCCTTCTTTTAATTCTACGTCTAATGATGTCGCTGCTGCTTTTGCCATTTCGCGATACGCTTTTGTATAAGCTTCACTCATATCAGGGAAACGAGGCCCCATTTCTTCGTCATTAGGTCCAATCAATGGATTTTGACCTGTAAAGTTGATATGATCCGTGATCAGCATCAAATCACCTGGTGCAAATGATTCATTCACGCCGCCACACGCATTAGTTACAACAACTGAATGCGCGCCTAGCGCAGCCATCACTCGCACAGGATAAGTGACTGTTTGCATCGAATGACCTTCATAAAAATGGAAACGTCCTTGCATCGCCAATACTTTTTTGCCTGAAAGTGTTCCGTAAACAAGTTGACCTGCATGTCCAACGACTGTCGAAGTTGGAAAGAACGGAATCTTATCATAAGGAATCACGATTGCTTCTTCGATCTCCTCTGCTAATTCACCTAAACCTGAACCTAAGATCATGCCAAAATCGATCGTTCCGACACCTTTGCTTTTGATAAACGCAGTCGTCTCTTGTAACATCTCATTTAATTTCATTGTTTTTCTCCTATATATAAAATTTTGATTATTCTATCTTACATAATAAAGCCAATGATGATTCATTGATGGATGATGCACGTCGTTATTTCAATAGTTTTAAAAAGCTTTCGCCATTTTCAGTTGCTGCTACGTCAAAGTTTTCGGCAATCGTTGCAGAGATATCCGCATAATAACCTTGTGGTAAACTACCTTGCCCACTCATTTGTTTACTATAAGCAAGTAGTGGCACATATTCGCGAGTATGGTCCGTACCAGTGAAAGTTGGATCATTCCCATGGTCAGCGGTGATCAATAATAGATCATCATCAGCCATTGCATCTAATAATTCTGGAATACGCAAATCAAAATCTTCGATGGCATGCGCATAACCAACCACATCGCGACGATGACCGTATAACGCATCAAAATCGACTAAGTTTGTAAAACTCAACCCAGTGAAGTCTTGCTTCATCACATTCAATAATTGATCCACACCGTCCATATTGCTCTTTGTACGAACAGAATCGGTGATGCCTTGACCATTGAAAATATCATTGATCTTACCGACTGCAATAACATCTTTGCCGGCTTCTTTCAATGAGTCTAAAACCGTATGTCCAAATGGATCTAATGCGTAATCGTGGCGGTTGCTTGTGCGCGTAAAGTTACCTGGCTCACCAAGATATGGACGGGCAATGATCCGACCGATCATATAAGGATCATCTTTTGTAATTTCACGAACATATTCGCAAATCCGATAAAGTTCTTCTAAAGGAATAATTTCTTCATGTGCAGCAATTTGTAACACTGGATCAGCTGACGTATAAACGATCAAGTCGCCGGTTTTCATTTGATGTTCACCAAAGTCGTCAATGACTGCTGTTCCGCTATAAGGTTCGTTACAAACAATTTTACGTCCAGAGAAGTCTTCGATTTTCTTCAATAATTCATCCGGGAAGCCGTTTGGAAAAACACGAAATGGTGTTTTGATATTCAAGCCCATGATTTCCCAATGTCCTGTCATTGTATCTTTGCCGACAGAAACTTCTTCCAATTTGGTCGCATACCCTTGATGATCTTGCACTGCTTCGACCCCTTCTAAAGGACGAATCGTTCCTAATCCAAGTTGCTCCAAATTCGGTATCGTCAACCCAGCTTCTTTAGCAATATGACCTAATGTATCCGAACCTTTATCTCCGAATTTTTCAGCATCAGGTGCTTCTCCGATTCCGACTGAATCCATGACGATCAAATGTACGCGTTTAAACATGAGTATTCCTTCTTTCTATTTATTTTCTTTATAAAGTAAAAAGGGCGAGCCGAAAAAAACTTCCCGTAACCCGCCCTTTTTAATCACTAAACGATTATTTGGATTTTATATAATTCTTACCGTTTGCTTTTGGTCCAGATGCTTTACCTAAGAAAGCGACTAAAACGATGATCGTTAATAGATAAGGTGCAATCTGTAGTAAAACTGGTGGAATTGAAGAAATCACTGGTAATTGTGCGCCGATGATACTTAAACTTTGTGCAAACCCAAAGAATAAGGATGCGCCCATCGCGCCTAGTGGATTCCATTTACCAAAAATCATTGCAGCCATTGAGATGAACCCTTGACCGACAATCGTTCCTGCTGAAAAGTTCCCAGAGATCGATTGAGCGAACACAGCTCCACCCATGCCTCCAAGAAGACCAGAGATCAAGACACCTGAATAGCGCATCGCATATACGTTGATCCCTAGTGTATCTGCAGCTTGAGGATTTTCCCCAACAGAACGTAGACGTAAACCAAATTTAGTTTTGAAGATGACGAACCATGCAATAACAGCAATTAAAATCGCACAATACGCTGGTAAAAATGTATTTCTAAAGAAAATTTGACCAATCACTGGAATCTCAGATAATCCAGGAAATGAAAAGTAACCTAAGTTTTGTGAGATATTGTCTGTTTGTCCTTTACCATACCATGCTTTGATCAAAAATACACCTAAAGCAGGTGCCATCAAATTGATGACCGTTCCGCTGATGATATGGTCTGCGCGCAAGCTGATCGTTGCGACTGCATGGATCAAGGAAAAGAGAACACCAACCACGCCACCGACTAAAATAGCAATCCAAGGAGTCATTGAGCCTAATGTGTCACTCATCGTCAAGTTGAAGACGACCGCACTAAACGCCCCCATCACCATGATGCCTTCTAACCCAACGTTGACGATCCCGCTTCGTTCAGAAAACGTTCCGCCTAAGGAGGTTAAAATCAACGGTGTTGAATAAACAAGTGTTGATGTAAGGATCAAGGAAATCAGTTCTACTGTTGACATTACAGCTCTCCTCCTTCTTGATTTTGTTGATTTGGTTTCGTTTCAATCGTTGCGACGATTTCCTCTTGTTTTTTCCCTTGGAAGAATTTCGCCATAAGGAAACGAATCAAGAAGTTGATCCCCACGAAGAAGATGATCAAGGCAATCGATACATTGACGATTTCAAACGGTACTCCAGCACCCGTCTGCATTCCTAATCCACCGATTTTTAGGACACTGAATAATAGCGCAGATAACAAAATCCCAATCGCAGAACCAGAACCTAATAATGACACGGCCATACCATCAAACCCGATGGATAATGAGGTTGTCTGTACGAAGAAGTTTTGGTATGTTCCTAGTCCTTCGACCACACCACCTAGTCCGGCTAATCCACCAGAGATAACCATGGATAAGACAATTGTTCGTTTACTACTCATTCCCGCATATTCAGAGGCGTATGGATTCAATCCAACAGAACGGATCTCAAAGCCTAAGGTTGTTTTCTTCATGACGATCCATACAACCACTAACGCAATCAGTGCCAAGAAGAGTCCGCCATTCACACGAGAGCCTCCAAACATCTGGGTCAGCCAAGGAATACGTAAAGATGCATTCTCACTGATCATATTTGAAGAGTCTAAACTTGAACGATAAGATTCAGGCATGATTTCATGAAGTGTATACGTACTTAAATAGAGCAAAATATAATTCATCATGATCGTTACGATAACTTCACTTGTTCCAAAGAACGCACGTAACAATCCTGGAATAGCTGCGGCCATTGCCCCAGCAAGTGCACCTAAAATCACGCACATTGGCAAGAGAATGATTTTTGGTAGATCTGGAAAAGCTAACGCGGTCCAAATGCTTATGATCCAACCACAAAGTGCTTGTCCAGAAAGCCCGATATTAAAGAATCCGGCTGAATTTGCAACAGAAAAACCTAAGGCTGTAAAAATCAAAGGTGTTGCTTGTCTTAATGTTTCACCGATACTTCGTTGTGAACCTAACGAAGCATTCAACATGGAAGAATATCCTTGGATTGGATGGTAACCAAAGGCAACCATCAAAATAGCACCTAGAATCAACCCTAAAATAACCGAAAATATAGGCACTAGCAGATTACGGAACCTTTCGCTACGATCATTCATGTGTGTCACCAACCTTTTCTAACTCTCTACGTGCTTCTTCTAAAGTATAACCCGCCATCAATAGACCTAGCTCGTTTTCAGATGTTTCTTTTGGATCAACGATTCCCACGATTTTTCCTTGATGGATTACCGCAATACGATCGGACACATTTAAAATTTCTTCTAATTCAAAACTAATCAATAAAACTGCTTTGAACTTATCACGTTGCTCAATCAAACGTTTATGGATAAACTCGATTGCACCAACATCTAATCCACGTGTTGGATTCGCAACGATCAGTAGATCAGGGTCACGATCGATCTCGCGAGCAATGATGGCTTTTTGTTGGTTCCCACCAGATAAAGCTTTCGCTGGTACTAATTCGTTCGTTGTCCGCACATCATACTCATCGATTAAATCTCTAGCATGTTCATTCATCACACCATAGTTCAACAGACCATTTTTACTATACGGTTTTTGATAGTAGGTTTGCATGGCAATATTTTCAGATAACGTCATATCAAGGACCAAACCATATTTATGTCGATCTTCTGGCACATGTCCTAGCCCAGATTCGGTGATTTTACGTGGTTTTTTATTCGTGATCTCTTCGTCTTTCAAACGAATCGTTCCACTTTCTACTTTACGTAAACCGGTTAACGCTTGGATCAACTCCGATTGTCCATTTCCATCGATTCCAGCAATACCTAAGACTTCACCTGCTCGGACTTCCAGACTCAAATCTTTCACTGCTTCTAATCCGCGGTTTTCTTTAACTACAAGATTTTCAACAGAAAGCACCACTTCTTGTGGACGTGCTTCTTTTTTCATTGTTTTGAATGAGACGGTTCTTCCGACCATCATATCGGCTAACTGTTGCGAAGAAACATCTTTCACATTGACCGTTCCAATCCCTTGACCACGACGAATGACCGTACAGCGATCGGCAACTGCTTTGATCTCATCTAATTTATGTGTGATCAAAATGATCGACTTTCCTTCTTTGACTAACTCTTTCATGATCACGATCAATTCATCGATTTCTTGCGGCGTCAGTACGGCTGTTGGCTCATCAAAAATCAAGACATCTGCACCACGATAGAGTGTTTTTAAAATCTCCACACGTTGTTCCATACCGACAGAAATATCACGAACGTACGCATCCGGATTCACTGCTAAGCCATATTGTTCAGATAATCGTTTGATTTCTTCACGGGCTTTCTTACGGTTCAAGATACCGCCTGTACTTGGCTCACTACCTAGTACGATATTTTCTGTTACTGTGAATGCATCGACTAACATAAAGTGTTGATGCACCATTCCGATCCCTAATTGATTGGCTTTCGTCGGGCTCGTGATGTTTACTTCTTTGCCGTGCATCAAAATCTCACCTGATGTTGGCTCTAAAAGACCGGATAAAACATTCATTAACGTTGATTTACCTGCACCATTTTCACCAAGCAAGGCATGGATTTCTCCTGCTTTCACTTGAAGGTTGATGTTGTCATTTGCTTTGAAAGTACCGAATTGTTTCGTGATATTTCGCATTTCGATGACAATATTTTCTTGATCCACATTTTTCACATCCTAACAATTTATATCCAGACGACATTGTTTAAAAAATAAAAGGGACGATGACGATCGTTCACAAAACGTCGCTCATCGAGTAACCAAAATCCAAGGAGCTAAGCTACTTGTTACAAGTTGTTCCCTTATCCAAATCGGGATACCTAGCAACTTGCATAAAAAAACAACATTAAGTAGATAACTAAACGATAGCCCTGTTAAACAATTGTCCAACAAGGCTATAGAAATGGTATTTATTAGCTTTCAGGAGTTTCAGGAACTTCGATGTCACCTGAAATGATTTTTTCTTTTGCTTCATCCACTGCTTTTTTCGCTTCATCAGAAAGTTGGCCTTCAGTGATACCTACACCGTCTTCTTTCAAACCATAAACAGTGTGTTCGCCACCAGGGAAGTCACCCTCTGCTGATTGTTGTGCTAAATCTTTTACAACTGTTCCTACACCTTTAAGTGTTGATGTCAATGTGAAGTTTTTGTCTTCACCATTCAATGTGTAGTTTCCTTCGTCAGATTGGTCACGGTCAACACCGATTACCCAAACTTTTTTGTCGCCTGATTCATTTAATGATTTTGCTTCTTGGAAGACACCGTTACCAGTACCACCTGAAGCATGGAAAATGATGTCAGCGTTTTGTGCGTACATACCTTGTGCGATTGAACGTCCTTTATCTGGAGCTGAGAAATCACCTGCGTATTGGTTCAATACTTCGATGTCTTTGTTCAACGCTTCAGCGCCTGCTTTAACTCCGGCATTGAAACCAGCTTCAAAACGGTCGATTACTTCCCCTTTAACGCCACCGATAAATCCAACCACATTTGTTTCAGTTGTGTAAGCTGCTGCAACTCCAGCAAGATAAGAAGCTTCGTTATCTTTGAATGTTGCTGAAACGACGTTGTCTTTTCCTTCGATCACATCATCAATGATTGCAAAGTTTGTTTCAGGGTTACTTGTTGCTTGTTCTTCGATTGCAGGTTTCAATTTAAAACCAATCCCAAAAATTGTCTTGAAGCCAGCGTTTAACGCTTGATCGATATTTGGAATATAATCTGATTCATTGGCAGATTGGAAATATTGGAAGCCATCGTTTCCACGTGACAAGCCTTGCTCTTTACCCCAATCTTCTAACCCTTCCCAAGCTGACTGGTTGAATGAACGGTCGTCGACGCCACCTGTATCTGTAATCAATGCTGCAGTTGCTGTTCCTGATGCACTGTTTCCACCGGTTGAATCAGTAGAATCTGAACCGCCGTTACCGCATGCGCTTAAAAGTAAGCCTGCTGATAGTGCGATAGCACCTAAACCAAATAATTTTGCTTTTTTCATTTCTGTAAAGCCCCCTAAAAGTAGTTGTTTTTTCAACAGTCAGCTGACTGAATTGAACATAATTTATAAATCTTTTTCTGAAAATGCGTAAGGTAATAACTCTCTTACGGTCATCGTTTTCGTCACACCATTGTCGCCAACCAACGTGACTGGCATCTCTGGCTCACAAAATTCTGCCATTACTTGGCGACAAGCACCACATGGAGAAATCGGCTCAGGTGTATGACCTGCAACGACTAGATGTGTAAAGTCCATTTCTTTTTCAGATACTGCTTTAAAAAACGCAGTACGTTCTGCGCAATTCGTTAAGCCAAATGACGCATTTTCGATATTCAATCCTTGATAGGTTTTCCCAGATGCTGTCACTAAACAAGCACCTACTGGAAATTTGGAATAAGGCACATACGCTTTATCCAAAGCGTCGATAGCGATATCGATCCATTCTTGTTTGATTTCTGACATCTTTTTCTCCTTAGAATATTAATAGCCTTCGCCAGTTGAACCGGACATGATCGATACACCAGCACTTGTACCGATTCGTGTTGCACCGGCTTCGATCATTGCCACGGCTTCCGCTTCATTGTGGATACCTCCTGAAGCTTTGACGCCCATTTCTGGACCAACCGTTTCACGCATCAAGCGGATATCTTCCACTTTCGCGCCACCTGTTGAGAAACCAGTAGATGTTTTCACAAAATCAGCTCCTGCAGCTTTCGCTAATTCGCAAGCTTTGATGATTTCCGCTTGTTCTAACAAGGCTGTTTCAATGATTACTTTAACTAACGCGCGGTCTTTAGCAGCTTCGACTACGGCTTCGATATCCTTTTTCACGACATCGTCTTGTTCAGATTTCAAGGCACCGATATTGATGACCATATCCACTTCATCTGCGCCATTTTCGATCGCATTCTTTGTTTCAAATGCCTTTGTTTCGGCCGTATTTGCTCCTAATGGGAAACCAATAACGGTACAAACAGCGACTGGCTCACCTTGTAATTCCTCTTTCGCCAAGGCAACCCATGTTGGATTGATACATACTGAATAGAAATGATGTTTTTTTGCTTCCTCAATAATGCGCATCACATCTGCTTTTGTTGCATCTGCTTTTAGAATTGTGTGGTCGATCATTCGATTTAATTCCATGTCTCTTCTCCTTCTACTCTGTAATGATGTCATGAATCAGGATAGGCTTCTCCGCCGTATCACCGATTTCAATATTTTTATATAACAAGTCGATCACTGGCGAAATGTCTTCTTCATTACTATAGATCGTCAATAGCGATTCGCCAGCTTCTACTTTATCACCGATTTTCTTATTCAATCGTAAACCAACAGCATGATCGATCGAATCTTCTTTCGTTTTACGTCCTGCACCAAGCATCATTGCTGCGATCCCTAATTCGTTCGCAACGATTTTTGTCACGACACCTGTTTTCTTCGCTGGCAGTTCATAAATATAACGAGCAGTTAACAACCGCGCAGGTTCATCGACAACTGTTGGGTCGCCCCCTTGGTTCTGGATCATTTCTTTGAATTTAGCTAAAGCTTTCCCTGATTCAAGGGCTTCTTTCAGCATTTCGCGCGCTTCTTCGATCGATGCCGCTTTTTCGGCTAAAACGACCATTTGACTACCTAAAGCATAGCACATTTCCACTAAATCTTCCGGTCCGTTCCCTTGAAGTGTTTCAATGGCTTCAACGACTTCTAAGCTGTTGCCGATTGCTTCACCCAACGGTTCAGACATATCAGAGATCACTGCTACTGTTTGGCGACCGGCTAATTTGCCGATCCGTGTCATGGTCTTCGCCAAGCGTCTCGCGTCATCGATATTTTTCATGAAGGCACCGTCACCCGTCGTCACATCTAGCACGATCGCATCCGCTCCTGCGGCGATTTTCTTACTCATGATCGAACTAGCAATCAATGGGATCGAGTTGACCGTTGCCGTCACATCACGCAAGGCATACAATTTTTTATCTGCTGGAGCGAGATTGCCCGATTGGCCGATCACCGCTACTTTACTTTCGTTCACGGTGCGGATGAATTCTTCATCTGATAGTTCGATCCGAAATCCAGGAATAGCTTCTAACTTATCTAATGTGCCACCTGTGTAGCCAAGACCACGCCCTGACATTTTTGCCACAGTTGCACCTACACTTGCTACTAAAGGTGCTAAAATCAAGGTAGTTGTATCCCCCACGCCTCCGGTAGAATGTTTGTCGACTTTGATCCCATCTAAGGAACTTAAATCGATCACATCGCCAGAATGAGCGATTGCCAACGTTAGATCAGTGATTTCTTCATCGGTCATATCCTGATAGAAAATAGCCATCAATAATGCGCTGATTTGGTAATCAGGAATGTTATCATTTGTGTAGTTCGTGACAATGTACGAAATCTCTTCCTTTGATAATTGGTGTCCATCTCTCTTTTTTTCGATCAAATCGACCATCCGCATGCCGTAATCCTCCTCGTTCTTCATTCGGTATTATACAGGAATTTCGAAAAAGGTAAACCACTTTAGTAAACCGGTTTACTATTTTCTCGCAATGTATCTTACCAACTTTGTAAACACTTACATAAGCAATATAACGCCCTACTAGACCTTTGTCAATGTTTTTACGCTCTCACGAATAATTAATTTTGTTTCAAAGACTTTGTTCGGAACTTTTCTTTGTGGAAATTCAATCGTGTCAATCAAAAAGCGAGCTGCATAAAAACCAATATCGAAACTCGGTTGCTTGACCGTTGTCAACTTAGGGATCATATACTCAGACAATTTTAATCCATCAAAGCCGATGACCGAAATATCCTCTGGAATACGCTTGCCCATTTCATCAATCGCTTGATAACAACCAATCGCCATGGCATCATTGCCACAAAATACCGCCGTTACATCTTTATGACGTAACAAGCGCTTACTTGCTTCGTACCCTCCTTGGACAGTCAGGTCTCCTTCTTCTACAAACTTACCGTTGAACGCCAGCCCATGATCTTTTAGTGCATGACGATAACCATTGAATCGCTCTTCTAACTGATAATAGCCAGTAGTCTCTTTTAGCATACCAATTTTAGTGTGACCATTTTTGATCAATAACGAGACAGCTTGATAAGCGCCTTCATATTCTTTCACGATCAAGCGACCGTTATCTCGACGATTCAACCCACGATCGATCAGGATGATCGGCATGTTGTTATAAAAACTACTATCAAGTGCATACTCTTGAGGCAACACATTCGGCGTCGCTAACAATAAACCATCTACGGATCGATGAGAAAGCTCCCTTAAATACTTCAGTTCATTGTCTTGACTATGTCTGGAGTTACAAAGAATGATGACATATCCTAAGGGGTTTAAATAACTTTCAACCCCTTCGATCACTTTGGAAAAGAAGAAATCCGTCACATCTGGCACGATCATGCCAATCGTTTTTGAGTGACGATTGATCACATTGGAAGCAAAATAATCTGGCTTGTAATGATGTTCATTTACGATCGACAACACTTTTTTTCGTGTCTTTTCACTAAAACGGCTGCCTTTATTATTTAAAATCTGTGACACAGTCGTCACTGAAACACCTGCCATCTCAGCAATATCTCGAATTGTCAGTTTCACTTTTGTTCCCCCTTTATATATGTAAATTCCCTAACAGTGTACCAAATGGTTTTCGAAATGGATAGAGGGAAAAAAGGCTTGGTCAAAAGTAAATGCGTCTCAGATAAATATTTGCCAGCTAAATTTTATAAACAACGATTTATTTTTCTAAGTTCGCTCTCACTCTCCCTAGTCCAACTTTATTTCCTCACCTCCACTGACTATATAGGTGCGGAACACACCTCCTTTTAACTAAATGATCTATACAATAAAACACCAATTGAACTCAACTTTTCTGAGCTAATTGGTGTTTTGACATCCACTTCTCCTCAATCAGTCAAAGAACAACCGATAACTATCAGTTTATTTGATGCAGTGTCAGAAATTGTCCAAAAGAAAGTACCCATCCATTCCCTACCCGCAGAAAAATAATTCGACCAATTATCATTCCACTTGTATATCGTTAACGCAGTTTTATCAGGAAATAATACATCATTCCAAAAAATAAAATCTGCTTCATCTCCAATATTAGAATACATAGAACAAAGAAATGTTTGGGCGTAACCAGAAACATAGTTGTTTTTATCTGCTTTTTCAACTGAAAAGAAAGCATCTACCTCTATCTGTTTCCCATACATCAACTCTGGATTCACTGCATATATCAATTTAATCGGACTACATATGATAGGTAAATCATCAAAGTAACGTACATCTGTATAGAGGATTCCTGGAACACCTCTTTCATCATTCTTCACTTTGATGAATTCGAGGGCAGCTTTACGATGACTGGGCCATCCACGATAATCTGTTTCTTCAAAAAATACATAATCGAGTCCAAGCCTAGCTCTTGGAAATTTTTTTGAACAAAGCTTCTTTTCAAACTGAAACGTCTCTTCTTTTAAGAATTTCATTCTGTCCTCCTCATTCAATTCAATGTAGATGCCCCGCATACCGTAAATCTTTTTCTTGTTGGATCATAAATCGTCCACAGATATGCTCCTTTTCCGGAATGTTTTCCATAAGCAAAATAATCGGACCACGTGTTGTTCCATTGATAAATGACTAACGTTTCTTTCCTAGGAAACAAGTAATCATTTAGTTCAATGAAATCTTTTTTACTTCCTTTATAGAAAAAAGGGATTTTAAAAAAAGCGTAGGCATAATCTGAAAGATACTGCCCTTTCAAGTCACTATATGTAGAAAAAAAAGCGTCGAATGAAATTCGTTCTGCTTCCATTACACTTGGGTTTATGGAATAGGATGCTGTTATATTGACTGGGAAATCAAGTTTATCTGTATACTCAATTCGATCATGCCCTCGTCTCTGATTGATGAACGTAACAAATGCTAGGGCTGCTTTTCTATGGCTTTCGTATCCTTGATCATTCTTTTCTTGGAAAAATACATAGTTGATTGCTAAATCTTTCATCCAAATGTTTTTTTCAACCATGGTCAATACAAATCGATTCGTCTCCTTATCCAATAATTTCATATGGTTCCTCCTCTACTAGTGGTATGTAAATAACAGTTATACGTTTTTGTTGTGGATCGTATACTGTGAATAAGCGGTTTCCTTTATGCCTTCTACCCATACGAAAAAATGTCGACCAATCATCATTCCATTCTTTAATAACTAAACGCTCTTGCTCTGGAAATAATTCTTTATTTAAACGATAAAAATCCTTCTCTGCACTAGAATGATCTTCCCTACCATAAAGAAAAGCATGGGTATAATGTCCATAATCAGCAAAAAAATCGCTATAGCTAAGATTTGATCCTCGCATCAACGCAGGATTGACTAGAATCGGGTACTGCTCTAGGTGATCAAACGATAAAAGTTCGCTAAAAATGATATTCTCTATTGAGCTGCTGTCTTTTTTGTTGAAATGATGATCCTTATTATTTAAAAATTGCAAAATTGCTTGTTTATGGCTCTGTTCCTCTTGATAGTCTGTTGTACGAAAAAAAGCATGATCCAAATATAGTATTTTGTACTTCCCCATTCTGTTGCTCCATTTATATATAAGTTTCTCCATTTCTTCTTTGTTAAAAAACTCCATCCTCTTTCCTCCTCCGCTACTTCTTAAATAACTTCTCGCTGTAACTCTCAACAAATGGTTAACATAAAATATTTTATTTCCTGTCTAGTTCTCCTATCTGTTTATACTAGATCGATAACCATACACCTGCTTCCAACAGAACTATCTAACGTTATTTAAAACAAAATAAAAATTGTTTGTATGTCTATTAAATCAATTTTATTTTAAAACAACAAAAAACCAGAAACAAGTTATTTTATTTCCATTTTTTTTATTTTTCGTTTCTTGTCTTTTGCAATTTTCACTTTATTTATTCTGCCGTTTATCCTACCTATCCAGTTCCCCTCTTCATATGTGAACAAACAAAAACAGTCAAAGAAATCTTACTTATTTCTTCGACTGCTTCGTTATTTTCATTCGTTTATGTTCAATCTTCTTTTACACTTCGGATAATATAATAGCCTTTATCTTTGATCACGATTTCTGCATTCCCAAATGTTTCTTGCATTTTCTTTTGTGCGCTAGGTGCACCTTGTTTTTTCTGAATGACGATCGTTAAAGTACCGCCCGTACGTAAACGAGGATACGCACCCGTCAAGATTTCATGTACGACTTTTTTGCCTGCACGGATTGGCGGATTGCTGACGATCGCAGCGTAGTCTGTTTCTGGCACCTCTTCATAAATGTTTGACTGGTGAATCGCTACATTTTTGATTTGATTTCGCTTCGCATTTCCTTGGGCTAAATCAACCGCTCTGGCGTTGATGTCTACCATTTCAACAAAACGCTCACTCGCATAGGCAAGAGAAAGCCCAATCGGACCATAGCCACAGCCAACATCCAAAATTTTACCTTCTGGTAACTGTGCCCATTCAAAGGCATCGATCAATACACGTGAGCCATAATCGACTGTTTCACGTGAAAACACGCCCGAGTCTGTCACAAACTGAAAGGTTTTCCCTCTTAGCTCAAATGACCATTCGTCAAACTCATGAGCAGTCTCTGGGTGTTCGGAATAATAATGATTCGTCATAGTTTCCATCCTTCTTATCTGTTAGTTGTTCATAGTCTAACGTGTTCCATGAGAAGGTGCAAGTGAAACTGTGTTTCTTCTGTTTTCTTTTATAAATATAACCATTTAATCGCGATACGGAAGAAAAAAATTTTCTTAGCTGCTCACTCTTCTCCTTTTTCGGTATTTGCGTAATCTGTTTCGTGAAAGTAGAGAAAATATCAATAGAAGTCCCATAAACCTTACTATTAGCGTTTTTAAGAAGACAAATATCTCCATGATATCTCTATTCATGAAACGCGCATGATTGACTATTACTTCCACTGCCCTTTATGATATGGATGAAAAATAATCATATTAGGTGAGGTTACTCTGAAGAACACAGGTTATCGCTCGGAAATGTCGAGAGACAGTAACGTGTAAAGCAGGAATTGTCGGATTAAGGCTTTTCCAAGATAACTAGAACTTGTTTCTTACGTCTCAGAAAGCCAAAGCTCAATTAACGTGATTACAATTGCGCCTTACAATTGCAAATTACACTTACCAATGTTTATTTGAGTACACCGCCCTTTATGTATTAAAGAGGCTTTTTTATGTTGTCAGCAAACCTCACGCCACCAAAAAATCAGTAATAAACCGCTTTAAGTAAGTGTGTCTTATTCCTCATTCTTTTGCTTTCTTAGGTGTATTGATTTCCTTTCCTAGTTGAGATTCGCTTCATCTATTGCAACCTATCAATCACTAGCCTTCGATCAAGAGTCTATGAATCATTGACTCGCATAAAAATCAACTAGCGACTGATAAAACTGTCATGCTTCATTTCCTATTAAAAGTAATAGTGATTCGTTTCACATTTATTAAGGATTGTTTAATCTCTATGTGTGCTTCACGATAACTGTTGTTTTCTTAAGAGGCCCATGAGACATTTAAGAGGAGAATAGAATGATAAAGGAGGCATAGCTGTATGTCGATCGAAAAATTAGAATATTTCTATATGATTGCCCGTTTCAACAGTCTCTCGCAAGCTTCAAAAGAGCTACATGTTAGTATTTCTTCGTTAAGTAGCTCGTTAAAAAGTTTAGAACAAGAAATCGGGACAGATTTGTTTGAGCGTCACGGGAAAAAGATCATATTGAGTAACCATGGAAAGGCGATCCTTCCTTCCGTAGAATTGATTTTGGCAGAAGCGAAGAAATTGAATATCTCATTAAACGAATCAGTAGACTATCCTTCTTTGCGTGTCGGCACAAGTGATGCTTCGTTTATCTTTGAAGCAAACAAATATCCAATCCGGCATCAAAACTTTACGATCGACTACCGTTATATTCCTTCATTGGATCTGCTAAATAAACTAAGTCAGAAAGAAATCGACTTTGCCATTACTTCTGCCACCTTAGATCACCCAAAATTTATTCAAACAAGGTTAGCCACTTTGGAACTTAAAGTAGCAGTCAGTAGCTACTTTGTAAAACCAGGTGCTATATTATCCGCGGAAGCACTGGAAGAGTTACCTTTTATCTTTTTACTCGACCACGTAGAACATCAAGTGATTACGAAAAAAGTAGCCAAACTGCTGACCAACGAACCAAAATATGTTGTTTGTCCAGATAGTTTAGGAGCAATGAAAATGATTACAGAAGGAAAAGGAATGCTATTAGCCAATACCTTTGCGCAAGAACTTTTAGCTATTGAACCTGTTTGTTTTGTCTCTCTACCAACATTTCCAACCATTCATTTTTATCTTTATAAAAACAGAGAATCAGAAAACTTTTACTTCTATCCAGAAGCTGAAAAAGAAATCCAAGCGATTTTTAATCAAACATGTCACACGACGCAAGTGATGAGCGCTGCTGAAACCGGCACCTATTACTTGCCAAAACGATGAATATTGAAATCAAAATAAAACAAGTATTTCAATGTCGTAAATGAACACCGATAAGAGATCCCAGAGAGATTTATCTTTGAAAAGTAAGGCGGCATCCACTGAATTTGTTCTTCAAATTTTGGTGGGTGTCTATTTACTTCCCAAAATGTTACTTCTATTCCTGCCTTTCAGCTAACTTTGAGTTAAACTGTTACTTTTTTCTTACACAATCCTCTATTCTCCTCGCCTCTTTTCAGTTATCAAAAAAGAAAGAACGCCTATTCTTCCATCCTCTGATATGAGAAAAAACCAATTAGTTTCTCGCCTAAGTGGTAGGGTTTGACACGCATTTATGTTAAAATAGGTCCATTGATGGGAGAATCCAGGAGGCTATGTATGAATGATCCAATGAATTATTACCGTGTGGCAAGAGAAGAGTGGCGCGAATTTTACCGAAATGGTCAAGCTCCATTGACACAAGATGAACTAGATAGTATAAAAAGTTTGAATGACCGTATTTCCATGCAAGATGTTCGCGACATTTATGTACCACTTGCGCACTTGATTTTTCTGCATATGAAAGAGTTTGAATCCCTCTCTCTGAGCAAAGGGTTATTCCTTCATAAATATACTCAAGTCCCACCTTTTATTATCGGGATTGCCGGAAGTGTCGCAGTTGGTAAAAGCACTACCGCGCGCTTATTGCAAATGATTTTGTCTCGGACATTCAAACGAAGAAATGTCCAGCTGATCACCACAGATGGTTTTTTATATCCGAATAAAGTCTTAAAAGAACGTGGTATCATGGACCGGAAAGGATTTCCGGAAAGCTATGACATGGAAAGGTTGATCGATTTTCTTAATCAAGTGAAATCCGGTCAAGAAACAACCAAAGTTCCCGTCTACTCTCACGATGTCTATGATATTATTCCCGATGAATATGAACTGATCCAACAACCGGACATTTTGATCGTCGAAGGAATCAACACGCTTCAACTACCAGCTAATCAACAAATTTACGTCAGTGACTTTTTTGATTTCTCTGTCTACGTTGATGCAGATTCTGAATTGATCGAAAAATGGTATTTGGATCGCTTTGGCGCGTTACTTGATACAGCTTTTCAACATCCACAAAACTATTACTACCAATTTGCCATTGGTAATCGTGAAGATGCGTTTAAAATGGCAAGAGATGTATGGAAAAATGTGAATTTGAAGAATTTAAACGAATATATCTTGCCTACTCGTGGAAGAGCCGATATAATTCTCCATAAAACTGAAAATCATATTATCGATTCGATTTTCATGCGAAAATATTAGCATTTTAAAATAGTTCAACTATTTTGAGATAAATTTTAAAGGGATAGGGGTAATAAATGTGACGAACGTTGCCGATATGACAAACGTTGAAAAAATCATCGTACTAGATTACGGTAGTCAATATAATCAATTGATTACACGACGCATCCGTGATTTAGGTGTTTTTTCTGAATTATTGAGCCACCGTATTACAGCTGAAGAAGTGAAAGCCATGAATCCGAAAGGGATCATCCTTTCTGGAGGACCAAACAGTGTCTATGATGAGAATGCTTTTGGCATTGATCCTGAAATCTTCAATTTAGGCATTCCAGTGTTGGGTATTTGTTATGGTATGCAATTGATCACGTACAAACTTGGCGGTTCTGTTGAGCCTGCGAAAAACCGTGAATACGGCAAAGCATTGCTTGAAGTAACAGCCGACGATGCGGCACTATTCAGCCAAACTCCAAAACAACAAACCGTTTGGATGAGCCATGGGGATCTAGTAACCAAAGTACCAGAAGGTTTTGAAACTGTTGCTACAAGTAGCGATTGCCCAATTGCATCGATCCAAGACAAAGAACGTAACTTCTACGGAATCCAATTCCATGCAGAAGTCCGTCATTCAGAATACGGAATCGAATTATTACGTCATTTTGCTTTTGACATCTGTCACTGTGAAGGCAATTGGACAATGAACAATTTCATCGACATGCAGATCGAAAAAATCCGTGAACAAGTTGGCGATAAAAAAGTCTTACTTGGTTTATCTGGCGGAGTGGATTCAAGTGTCGTTGGTGTCCTTTTACAAAAAGCGATCGGTGATCAATTAACATCGATTTTCGTTGACCATGGTCTATTGCGTAAAGGCGAAGCGGATCAAGTCATGGAAAGCTTAGGCGGAAAATTCGGCTTGAATATCATCAAAGTAGATGCAAGAGAACGTTTCTTAAATAAACTTGCAGGTGTCTCTGATCCTGAACAAAAACGTAAAATCATCGGTAACGAGTTCGTGTACTTATTTGACGATGAAGCTACGAAACTTGCTGGCGAAGAAGGCGTGTCTTTCTTAGCACAAGGCACACTGTACACCGACGTGATCGAAAGTGGAACAGAAACTGCCCAAACAATCAAATCACACCACAACGTAGGTGGCTTGCCTGAGGACATGCAATTTGAATTGATCGAACCATTGAATACATTATTCAAAGACGAAGTCCGCGAACTAGGTACACAGCTTGGTATGCCTGACTCGATCGTTTGGCGTCAGCCTTTCCCTGGACCAGGTCTTGGTATCCGTGTCTTAGGTGAGATCACTGAAGAAAAATTGGAAATCGTCCGTGAATCAGATATGATCTTACGCGAAGAAATCGCCGCTGCCGGTCTTGACCGCGACATCTGGCAATACTTCACTGTTTTACCTGGTATCCGTTCTGTTGGTGTCATGGGCGACGGTCGCACGTATGACTACACAGTCGGTATCCGTGCGGTCACATCGATCGATGGCATGACAGCTGACTTTGCGCGTATCCCATGGGATGTGCTACAAAAAATCTCTGTACGCATCGTCAATGAAGTCGCACACGTGAACCGTATCGTGTACGATATTACCTCTAAACCACCAGCAACTGTGGAGTGGGAATAGAATAATCAAAATAACCGTGAATCCTTTGTTAATGAAGGGATTCACGGGTTTTTTGTTTTGTATCTATAGGAATACAAAAAGAAGTCCATTGAATAACTTTGTTTCTTTGATGTACTATTTATAGTTGTGTCATAGCTAAATTTCTGAACAAGAAGTTTATACCATAAAGATATGTCTTTATAGCTTTTGTCTTGCTTTATTTTATGGGAAAGGTTCTACTCAACACACAAATTGAAATCCATTGAAAAATGAGACCAATAATCTAACTTTTTAAAACACTATTTTTTTAATACAATGACATCTTTACCATCCATTTGGACATTTAATACATCTTGCTCATCGTATCCAATAAAATCAAAATACCAAAGTACTTTACCCTCACTAGATAAACGACTTGCCAATAAGTTAGATTCTTTCAGTTTACCTTCACTTTCATAGGTGAGTTTTATATCTGTACTATTTTTTGCACCATTCAGCGGATCAACTTCTACAACAAACATTGTAGGATAAGCTTTACCAAAGGCTTTATTACCAGTTTCTATTACATTACCTGTAAAACCAATTGGTTGAAAATTTTTCATTTCTTGTACATTTACAGGTAAAGGCCAATTACCTTCCGTAGTTAATATTTCAACCTTAGAAAATCCTTTCCCAGCTCCTTTTTCACCTTGATTTATTCCACTTATTTTGTTAATTTCAACTGACAGTTCCTCCATAGTATCAAAATTATTTTCGAAACTATTTATTAGATAAGAAATTTCTAAAGTATTTGTGGAATCATCGAAGTATTCATTGAATGTATAAGAGTCAACTTGAGAATCTTCTGTAGAGTTGTTTGTAAATAGTACTTCGCCATCTTCTTTGATCGAAAATCCTAAGTTATAGTAATCAATTTTTGAAGACATAAGCTCGGATTTTTCAGGAAGATTGATAATGAAATATAGTCCTAATTGTTTCTGGTCTATGTAAGCTTTTTCTAATTTGATTTCAATTTCGTTGTCTTTAACAACACTATTTAGTTGATGAACAAATTCTTCTTCCACTAACTTTTTGGATGTAAATTGTCCAAATTTCAAATAATTTCCAACAGCTTGTGTTATTGGAGAGATGCAAACAACTATCAAAACCAACGCAGCTATACTAGCTATTAGTATTGTTCCAAGTCTTCTTTTCTTATTTCTACTTGTTTTGATTTTTTGGTACGCGACATCTATTTTTTCTTTTACTTCCCCAGGTATTTTTTCTTCATTATTTTTTAGATTAGCTAATTCTTTTTCAAAATCTTCATTCATATTTTTAATCACCTTTCGTGTATTCTTTTTTCAACCAGGCTTTACCTCTAAAAATTCTTGATTTAACAGTCCCTAATGGTTCTCCAAGAATAATACTAATCTCTTTGTATGAAAAACCGCTGTAATAATAAAGTAAAATCGGTACTCTATACACCGGATCTAGCTTTGAAATAAGGTTTTCAAGTTCCAATCCTTCTTCACAATCTTCTACTAATAATTTTTGATGATTGTCAGAATAGTGATAGGAAAATTTATTATTTTTCTTAATCAGGTTATAACTCTGGTTAATCAATATTTTTGTTATCCACGTATGAAAATATTGTGGCTGTTTCAAATTCCCAATTTCTTCAAAAGCAATTAAAATAGTATCTTGTAAAACATCGGCTGCATCTTCTATACCTAAATATCTTTTGGCTACCCCAAAAAGAACATTTTCATACTGCTCTATTAACTTTACAAAGGCTTCCCCATCCCCTTTTTGAGCTCTTTTAACTAGCCATTTTTCACTTAACAATAGAAATTCACCACCTTTATCTAACCTATTAGAGCAAAAAAACATACAAAAAGTTCCCTTTCAAAAAAATTTTTCTTAAACAATGGATACCTTGTCAAATCAGCTGAATAAAAGTTGGAATGAATAACAAAAAGACTGAGAGGTATCTAGGCTCTCAGTCTGTAATCATATTTAAATTTTCTCTGAATAAATATTATTTACCAATAGACTTAAATCACTTTTATAGGCACATTAATCAACATTTCCTACCCAGTAATAGGTGCCATTTTGTGGATTATGGTTATAGTAACACTTCGTCCCATTTAAATAAAGATAGGCATTTTTATTAATCAGCGTTCCTTCAGCATACCCAGAATCAAGTGTATTCCATGCTTGTGTCTCCGTCCCAATTACTCCATTATCATTGTGAGACTCCCAACGTAATAAAGGACCTACAGAGTTTATTGCTTTAAATAAGTAACCAGCAAATCTCCAACCACTTCCTGAAAATAGATTTGAACTATAGCTTGCTCCATATGCTAATCCTCTTACAGTGGAGGGTGGTGTAGCCGCCCTTAATTGTCCTGCTAGTAAGCCTGGATTGTTTGGATTTTTAAATAGTTGATCAGTTAATTTGTCTTTTATTTCTCCCCATGTTATAGCATTGGGATCAGTTTCGCTGTTATAACTTGCTACAACTTTACCAGTTTTGATAGACGTTTCTATCATTTCACCGTGCAGAAATCCTCCTTCAGGAAGGATTAAAATTTTTGCATTATCTGAATATCTATTTTGGATTTCTTGTTCAGTAACAGAGCCAGATAATGGCTTATCTTTCCTTTCCGCTGCATGAGTCTCATTCCCAGTTCCAATAAATAATCCTACTGTTATAAGTGTTGCTACTAATAATAACTTATTCCATTTCATAGATTCCTCTCCTAGCTCATAATAATTTTTATAGTTTAGTGAGCGCTTACTTAATATATATTATAAGTTTTTCCGTTACTCATTTTAAAATTATTAATGTTTTTTTAAAATAAATATTTTTAATAACTATTACTTAAGATAAGCTTATAAGAAACTATCATTAACCATAGTATTAGGAATATTTCTTGTGTGAATAAGTGTTTAATGGCATTTGGTATGAGAATTGTGAATCTGCGTAGGCAAATTGAATTGCACAAAATTTCAAATGTTTATAAACAAAACATTTGAACACAAGGACTATAAAAAATATTGGCAATTCTTACAGACTTTTGCCCCTCTTAGAAGATAATAAAATAACTAAAATTCATATTTTTAATTTGTTTTACTGTGTTGTAAAATCAATTAACTGGTTTCTATTTTTAAAATTCTTCAAGTAGATACAAAAAAATCCTTCCTACAAATAAAATAGGAAGGATCAAAAAATAGAAATCAACTTTAGGCTATTAGCAGATGATTGAACATTCTATCTATTTGAATCATCTTATTGGACTTTCTTTCTTCTTGTTAAATAGAATAACGAAATAAGAAGCATTAATACTCCAGCTAGTCGCCATATGTTGTTTGCTCTCCAGTGTGGGGTAAGTTTTTATTGTTGGTTTTATTATTAGTTTTATTGTTTGTATTTTGAGAATGTGTACCTTTATTATCATTGCTTGTAGTTCCATTTTTGTCTATAGCTCTAACAGTGATCGCGGCGGTACTCGTTACTCTATCTCTATTGTTGATGATCTAATAGAGACGCCCCTGGAGCGATAATCGTTTTATGCCATCAAAACCGAATATATATTGTTACAAAAACAGCTCCTTTTTATAACATTTTTGACTAGTTCGCTCTAAAATCAGTTAAAATTTTTGCTCTGCTTTACAAAGTAATTCCTTAGATAATAGGAACACATTCCTAAAGAAACTACTGCTATTATCCATAGGTACTTATTAAGGGAAAGAACGATTTTAAAATTACTCCTGTATTCCACTGTTGATTCAAATGTATACAGCAAAAGAAAAGTGAGCAAAAATGCTTTCAGTTTACCAATTTTCAGATAGATCTTTTCTTCATTTAGTATCGCTAATCCTAAAATCAATAAAATATCGGATAGGCTGAATATAATAAATTCTTGTTTTAAAAATATTTTTATGAGCCCAATTACTATTGCACTCAAATATGAAGCAAGTAACACGTTTCTTAATATATTACTTAGTATGATTTTCATGTTCACGTCAACTCCAAAATAGATGTTTTTGCATAGACTAGCTATTTAACTTCCTCACAAGCGGATATACATCACTTATACCATTTTCTGTCGATGGTTTTCGATATTAGTCAAAAAATACCTTTTTGAAGTCATAATTGTACATACGATTGATAGCTTTCAACATCAACCCGCCTAACCGAAAAGCCTCGACAAATCAATATCTGACGAGGCAAATCCTTATTCATTTATTCCAAATCATAATTTAACAACAAGCGCTTCATAAATCCCTAATTGGACCTGGACATTTAAATAATTTGAAAGAATGATTCCCTTTGTTTAGTCAACTCTCGAATATAAGTGAAAATTCTTTATTTGTATCTTCTAATACTTCGTAGACTTTGATCAAAATCGTGTAAGAAACCGAACATGTCACGTCCTGGTGATGGGAGAATAATTTTCTTCCAAGGGGTTTCCCATTCATTCCTGATCCACCATTGATGGCTAGACAAAACAGACGAAACCACACGCACACTCTACCGACTCCCATTGGTTGATGTAAGGCTGTAGTTTCGTCTTTTTTGTCGTCTGAGTCAAACGACTCTTCTAGTGTTCAACGACGATTGAAGACCCCAGCGGATGATCGTTTGCTCCTGGTATTTGCCGATTTCTAAATACTACTTGAACATTTATTAACCCTTCTGTTTTGATCTGATAGCTATCATCTTCAGGGGTAACAGTGATCGTACCAACTGGAAGCCCCTGTTGATCTACCACTTGTTGCGTCACTGTTTCAGTCAGCTCAAAGACATGCACGGTTAAGTCTTTCGTATAATCGTATGCAGCAGTCGTATCCACGGAACCTTCAATAATCAATGAATTAGGACGGACCATGAGTGGTAAGTGGAAGTAATCATAGGTCTGTGTGTACCATTGTTGTTCTTCATATACATGATTATCTAAATAATTCGTCCAACGTCCCTCTGGTAAATAAAAAGTGACCTTTCCTTGCTCATTGAAAATCGGTGCAATCAACAACCGTTCACCGAACATATATTGTTTGTCGATCGTATGCGTCGTATAGTCTTCTGGAAATTCCAGCATCACCGGGCGCATCATCGGGATACCTGTTTGCGCTGTTTCTACTGCTTGCTCATAGATATAAGGCATCAAGCGATTTTTTAATTTTGAAAATCGTTGGCTGACTAACACAGCTTCTTCCCCAAAGTTCCACGGTACTCGATATTCAATATTACCATGGTAGCGACTATGAGTAGATAGTAAGCCGAATTGTGTCCAACGTTTATAAATATCCGCTGTCGCATTCTCTTCAAATCCGCCAATGTCATGGCTCCAGAAGCCAAAGCCGGATAACACAAATGAGAGTCCACCCCTTAATGATTCTGCCATGGACGGGTATTCCGATAAGTTGTCCCCACCCCAATGAACTGGGAATTTTTGTGAACCAACCGAAGCAGAACGAGCAAATACGACCGCTTCATCTGGGCGTAATTCTGCTAATAATTCAAAGACGACTTCGTTATAAAGATACGCATAATAGTTGTGCATTTTTTGCGGATCAGAACCATCGTGATAATTCACATCCGTAGGTATACGTTCACCAAAATCCGTCTTGAAGGAATCGACACCGATTTCTATGAGTTCCTTCAGCCTTTCTTTGTACCAATGACGCGCTTCTGGATTTGTAAAGTCAATGATTCCTTGACCCGCTTGCCAAAGATCCCATTGCCAAACTTCGCCATGTTTATCTTTGATGAAATAGCCTTTCTCTTTACACTCTTGAAAGGCCGCCGCTTTTTGTCCGATATACGGGTTGATCCATACGCAGACCTTCAAGCCCTTCTGATGGATTTTTTCAATCAGTTGTTGCGGATCTGGAAACAGCTCGCGATTCCATTCAAAACCGCACCACTCGAATTCTTTCATCCAAAAACAATCAAAATGAAAGACATCAAACGGAATCTCTCGTGTCTGCATTTCTTCAATAAATCCCATGACTGTTTCTTCACGATAGTCCGTCGTAAAGGAAGTTGATAACCACAAACCAAATGACCATGCAGGTGGCAATGCGGGTTTACCCGTTAAATCAGTGTATTTTCTTAAGATCGTTTTCATATCAGGTCCATAGATGACATAGTATTCCAATCGTTCACCTACTACACTAAATTGTGTGCGTGAAACATTCTCCGAACCAACTTCAAATGAGACATTTTCAGGATGATTGACAAAGACACCATACCCTTGGTTCGTTAAATAAAATGGGATATTTTTATACGCTTGTTCACTACCAGTACCGCCATCTTGATTCCAACAGTCAATGATTTGCCCATTTTTGATGAATGGGGTGAATCGTTCACCTAAGCCATAGACATATTCATACGGATCTAACGACAACTGTTCCCGCATATAATGGATACCGTCACTACTTTGAATCGTGGCTTGTGCTTTTGGCATAGAAGACGTCAAAAGCTTCCCTTCCGCGAGAAAATCAATTTGGAATGTGGCGTTTTTCGGCACTCGTGCGACTAATTGTCCTGATTGAAACGTATAAAATTCTTCATTTTCTATATCGATCATGACAGAAGATGACTGTCTGTTTAGTTGAAAATGAGGGCCGATTTGTGCTTTGTCATGATGCACCAGTTGTACTTTGATAATATCTTCTCTTGGTGATTCAAAAGACAAGGTCGTCATCCCTAGGTTCAAGGTATCTCCTCTTGTCTGGATTGGTTTATAAGGCAAGAAAAGAGTTAAGTTATCCTCCTTCACTTGAGCTTCATAGACATGATTCGGGTGTTCAAGATGAAATCCTTCTTTTGCCAACCAATAGCCGTTTGTAAACTTCATTTATTTTCCTCCTACTTCACTGCGCCATCTGAAATGCCTTTTACGACATGTTTTTGCAAGACAACAAATAAAATAATAATCGGTAAGACGACGATCACTAGCGCAGCCAGTGCTAAGTGCCACTGCTTATTGAATTCGCCGAAAAAATAAAACATCTGTAAAGGAATTGTATACATCCCTGCTTTGTTGATGCTTAATGAAGGTAACAGATAATCATTCCAAAACCATAAGGCGTTCAACACGATCACTGTCACTGTCGTAGGCTTCAGCAAAGGAAAAATGACTTGCCAATAGATTTGGAAGGTATTTGCCCCATCGATCACTGCCGCTTCATCTAATGATTTCGGAATCCCTCGTAAAGCACCGTAATATAAAAAGGTCGACATACTTGTTGCTAATCCTAGATACATCACCATCAAGCCTGGTTGATTCAGCATACTGACTTGCCCAAAAAGTGAAATCAAGGGGATCATGATTCCTTGAAAAGGAATCAATAACCCAATTGCGACAATAAAATAAAGAAATGAACTTAAGCGACTCGTGTTTCTCGATAACGCGTAGGCCGCCATGGAAGAAACAAACACGATCAATACTAAAGATCCGATCGTTATCAGTAACGAATTAGCTGCACTTTTGAAAAAATCCAATCGCTCGAACGACTCGATATAGTTATCAAGTGTTAGCCCAGTTGGTAAAGTGAGTGTGTTTTGGAATATCTCTGCTTTGGTTTTGAATGAATTGATCACCACTAAGAAAAACGGATAAAACCACAGACTAGCAAGTAACAATCCGCTAAAAATCAGTAGAGACTTCTTAACCTGTCGTGGATGTTTCACTTTTGATTGCTTCATGCGCTGACCTCCTTTTTCCGTGTCAGTGAGATTTGAACCACTGAGATAATCACAATAATGACCAGAAAAATCACCGCTTTCGCCTGTGCATACCCCATTTTTCGCATTCCAAATGCTTCATTGTAGATATTCATCGCCACCATTTGGGTGGAATTGAACGGCCCACCTTGTGTCAAGGCTAAGTTTTGATCATAGATTTTAAATGCGTTGGACAACGTCAAGAACAAAGTGACGGTGAAAGCTGGCATCAACATGGGTAATTTGATACGGAAAAAGACTTGCAAAGGATTCGCCCCATCCATATCTGCCGCTTCCAGAATCTCTTCTGGAATATTGTTGAGAAATGAGATATAGATCAGCATCATATAGCCACTCATTTGCCAAACAAATAAAATAATGAGCCCCCAAAACCCCGTTTCTGGCGTGTTCAGCCAACCGGCAAAAAAATCGATACCCGTCATAGTTGCTAGACTTTCAAATGCTTTATTGAAAATAAACTGCCAAATAAATCCTAGGATGATCCCTCCAATCAGATTTGGCATGAAAAAGATCGTACGGAAAAAAGTCGTCCATCTACCTAATTTTTGTGTCACGAACATCGCTAGACCTAAAGCCACGATGTTGATCAAAATCACACTGAAAAATGAGAATTTTGCGGTAAACAGTAAACTGTCGATAAATCCTTGATCATTAAATGCCCGAAGATAGTTTTCAAATCCAACGAATTCACCTACTGTATTGCCATTCCAGTTTGTGAGTGAGTAATACCCGCCTGTCAGTAATGGAATGAACAAAACGATCGCTAACGCCAATAACGCTGGTGCAAGTAATAACCAAAAAGCTTTTGTGCGATTTGTTAACATGAGAACCCTCCTTGTATCTCGCTAGATAAAAACCAACCGATCACCGCTTACTTCCTTTCTTGTGCCCAACTGGTCTGCAAGGTATCAATAAATTCCTCCCAAGAGATTCGATCGGCTGCATACGCTTGGATCTGGACACCAAATATATTTTGTCCAAATCCATCTGGATAGGAATTATGGACCCATGGAACGGTTTTACCTTCGCTTAAATACGTATAGATTTCCTTGGATAACGGATCATTGATCGCATCGCTCGAAAAGTTGGTATACGCCGGAATAAATTGAAACTCATCGACGATTGCTGTCATCGCCTGCTCATCCGTATACATCCACGTTAAAAATTCGATCGACGCATCAATGACTGCTTGATCTTTATCCTTATTGACCCCCCAATACCAAGCTGGCCCCGCCACGATGTTGCTTTCTCCCGATGCTTCGATTTGCATAGGAAGAATCCCTAGTTTTTCTTTCGTGAACGTCTCATCTAAGCTATCTAATGTTGGTACGATCCAATTTCCTTGATGGATGATAGCCACCTTTTCACTGGCAAATAATTCTTCAACAGATGTACTATAATCCATTGCCTCCATTGGTTGTGCATTGTACTTAATGACCAAGTCGGTGTAGTTTTTCATTTGCTCGGCATAATCTACGCTTAATTTCGGTGCTTGGTAAGTCTTTTCTAAGCTGTTCTCAAACTCCGGAGCAAGAAAATTCGAACTATATTGACTGGATACCCACGTTTCTGCCCCACTAAAACCAAATACGCCTTGTAGCCCAAGTTCGTCTTTTTTACTATCCAATAATTGAACGGCTTCTTCAAATGCCTCAAATGAGTTGATCGATCCACTATCGATGCCAGCTTGTTTAAAAATATCCTGGTTGATCAACCAGCCATATCCTTCGATATTCATCGGTACCCCATAGACCGTCTCGTCGAGTGTAGCCCCCTCTAATGTCCCCTCAATTGCTTGTTTTGCTAATGTCGTTTCCCCAAGATCATAGAGTTTATGTTGCCAAATCTGCGTATCTGCTAAGCCACCCAACATAAAGATATCCGGTTCATCTCCTGAGGAAAACTTCGATTGTAACGCTGCCGTCGCATCAGTTCCTCCGCCAACCGTCGTCAAGTTGATCTTGATTTGCGGATGGTCTTTCTCGAAATCCTCCACTAAGGCATCCATTTGCTCGGCTGTTTCTGTCTTGATATTGAAAATCTCTAATGTTACACTACCATCATCTGAAGACCCGCTTTGTGCCGTCCCGCAGCCAGTAATTCCTAACACCATGATAAAAGCAAGTATTAAAAATCCTCGTTGTTTCTTCATGATTATTCCTCCTCCTCTTATTAACAAATTGATTATATTGATATTTACAACGGTATGTAATCGCTATCTTAATCAAAATACCTTGTAATATTGATCAAAATGGAGGAAATGTGATGTTTAGACCAAACGATATTTTTACCCCCAATCCTAGTCAACAAGATATTGATACCACGCTAAAGGAAATGACCGAACATGGGGATAGTTTGTTTCCAATTGCCGTTCACTATACGAATCACCCAGCCCATCAGGAAAATATGATCCACCCCCATTGGCATCGAGAACTAGAGATTCTTTATGTCTATCAAGGACTCATGGAAGTCAAAATAGAAGGAGTAACTTACGTTGTTCACGAAGGAGAGGTTATGTTTATTCCTGCGAATCAATTACATGAAGCACTCAATCATCAAATGAATGCCTGTGCATTTTTTGCCATCGTATTTGATGCTTCATTTATTGAAAGTCGCGTTTCTGATCATATTCAGCAAACTTATCTTGATCCATTGCTCCATTCACCAGAACAAGTAGCGATCCATTTTACAAATGATTACTCAAGTATTTCGGAGATCCAACAACTGGTAATCACAATCATTGATACATTTGCCTTGAAAGAATCTCGCTTTGAACTGACGATCAAAGCACAATTGTTCTTACTGATCAAACATTTTTCGCGCTACAGTACTCAAGTGAATCCTGCAAAGTTAGTTGCTAGTAAAAACAAACTCAACACGTATCGCTGTAAAAAAATCATTCTATACCTTGAAGAAAATTACCAAAACACGATCACTCTTGAAGCAATCAGTCGTCATATCGGATATAGCAAAGAGCATTTCTGTCGTTTTTTTAAAAAACATTTTCGTATGACTTTTTTCACGTATTTAAATCAAATGCGCATCAAAAAAGCCGAGTACCTGTTACTGCATACAGATTTGAAAATCATCGATATTGCCTTGGAAGCTGGTTTTGAAGACCCTAATTACTTCACTAGCCTGTTTAAACGTGAAACGCAAATGACTCCGACAGGTTATCGGAAAAAAATGTGCGCCTTCACCAATATATGAGCCTATCTCTTGATTATTACCAGTAGCTTTTTCACCTCATCAAGTAGCGATAGTGGAAAAGACTAGGACAACTCTCATAGATAGTTACTGAATATAAAGAAATATCGACTTAAAACTTGGAGAAAGTTTTTTAGTCGATATTTCTTTTATAGATAATCTAGGATAATGCTTATTTTTTTCTCTTCATTACCAGAAGTGAGCATCCTAGTTTGTTCTTTACTTTAAATTATTGATGTTATAATAATATGTATTCAAACTATATTTATCACTTAGGGGTTCACGAGTATATGAAAAATAAGGTTTTTTTAGCAATGATTAGTTTATTTTTTTTGTTTACATTAACAAGCTGCAAATCAACAAGTACCACAAGTACAAACTCTTCGGTAATCGCTAGTACAGTATCTACAGCAGATAAATCATCCGCAACACCCTCTGATAACTCAACTTCAGAGAGCGAATCGACAAACGATACGACAACACTTCACGGACTAAATGATCCGGCCACAATCTACTTAAATGGAGAACCTGCAGTTACTATCGAAATTATCAAAGCCAGTGCCCAACTAGATGACGTTATTCGGGAACAAGCCTACTTAGTTCCAAAATCAGACACTATCATTAGACTTGACATTCGCATGACAAACCATTCAATTAATGGTTTTAACGATGGTTCACAATTTTATAGAAACTTTGATTTAGTTACAGAAGACGGAATTAATGTTTATCCTACGTTACAACACCAAACCAGCGGTCAGCCAGAAACAGCCCCTTTAAAATTGGGAAGCACAGGTGTGGTACAAGCTTACTTCTTATTAGACGGTGATATGAAGAATACTAATGTTGATGAAATTAACATTGAATATTATTACGTGCGTGATTTAGTCAACCAAAATAGCCAAGATTTTCGTTCGATAAAATTTAAACTTCCAGTTACACATTGACATTATGAATAAAATCTCACTTAAGCTAACAAACAATAAATAAGTACCTTGTTCCTTAACATGGTACTTATTTATTGTTTATATATCAGTAAAGTTAATATAGGCTATTTTTTGCTTAGTTGAATATGTTCATCGCACTAATCAAGATCTGGATATCTTCTGTATTTCCCGTAGGTATATTTATTCTCTGCGCATTATCGAGTATTTTCTGTTCTTCCTGCTTCATAGTAACTGGATCATCTGACTGTTGAAAGTGACTTGGTACAGGATAATACATTATTGAGCCATCATGGTTACTAGAGTAAACAACTAAACCTTGATACCCATATTTTCCGGTTAAGATTACTGTGTCTTGAGGATAAACTATGCTATTTTCGTCATAAGGATTAATTTTTGTACCCGCTGGAGAATGGTTAACATTTAATGTAAAACCTGCATTACCTAAATCATTTTTATACGCCGTACCATTAATAGTTAACCAGACACGCGCATATTCAATTTGTTCGTCTGAGTAAACACTTAACGGATCATTAATGGATTCTGAGGGTACTGTTGAGGCCTCTGCTGAATCCTCTGGAATTTTTGTTGAAGGTTCGCTTTCGGTTATCTCACTCTCTGAGACAGGAGACTCTGTTGTTTCGCTTTCAGAAAGAGTAGAAGAGGTTGTTTCTTCTGTTTTTTGAATAGTTGATTGGTGTGAATTATTCTCACTTATACTAGATGAAGATTCTTTTTCATTACTACTTTCAATTATTTGACCATTGGAGGATTGAACAGTTTCATTATTTTTTGAGCCACATCCTGTGAGAAGAATTATTAATAAGATACTGATTGGTACTATTTTTTTCATATTGAACACCTCTATTTAATTTATCAGTATTATTATAACGCATATTATTAATAACTTTTCAGTTTAACTAATCGAAGAAATTTTCATGTACACTTAACTATTTTGTAATGAAATGAAAAGGCCCAAAGTGAACTTTTGTTCATTTCGGAAAATTTTTACACTATCAATTACTTATTCCAAGGTTTCGTCTCTTTTAACCCCACAAATCCATTCTCGTTATATTTATCCTCCTAAATTTCTATTGCCCCATTGAAAAGAGAATATTTCTTCATGATACAACAACCATCCAACACCTTTGAAATGACCTGATATTTTTCTTCTGGAGAATAAAGTCTTTTCTTAAACATACAAAAAACTCCCTATAAAGTAGATTTAAAATTTTGTTTTTTCTTTGTCTACTTTATAGGGAGCATATCATCACAAGAAATAGCAGTTTTTTTATTAAATTTTTAAAGCTACTTTCAAATTTTGTCTGCTATAATTAAAAAAAGGTTTTAAGGAGAACTAAATAATGCTTTTAATTAAATTTATGTTTACTTTAGTATATTATGGTAGTTTTATGTATACAATCTACAAAGTCTGGCAGATCCAACAGGAGTATTCAGATATTATGGCTGTATATAAACAAGAAGGAGAGCGTGCTTTTCCAAACTTGACTGAACAAGAACAAAAGAGACGAAAAAAAGCAATCTCACAATATTATGAAAAAAAGGACCCTTCTTTTGCTCTAAAAAGAAAATTTTCATTTATCATTTACGTTATTGTCTTTTTTATTTTGGAACGTGTCATTCGCTACTTTTTCCCTATTGAAGACGTCCCTAAAAATTTGAATTACATAATTCCCTATTTGGGAGTAGCCCTTACCCTCAGTGCTGTTACAGGCTTTTACTTAATTAAATCAAAAAAAAATGAACGCGAAATATTTAAACAATATTTAATAGACCATCCCAAAAACGAATTACAATTTGTTTGGGTTTCAGAAAAACTTCAGGCAAGGTTTATGCAAAATACAAATAAAAGATTTATTGTCCACCTTACATTAGGTATATTAATGATATTGTATCCTCTTTTTTCTTAGATGGGGCTATACCTTAAAATTATAACCACCCTTCAAAAGGGTGGTTTGCTCCAAGGCTATAAGCTCTTAACACCGGCCAGTACCTAAAGACGCTGGTTTTCTCATTTCATGTTCAAGCCATATTGCCTTTGCCACTTTTGACTACCTTTATAATTACAATTGTTCACATTTCCCGAGAAATAAGGAGAGTGGGACAATAATCAGAAGAAAATCTGATTATTGTCCCACTTTTTTTGCGTATTTTTGAATTTTAGGAACACAAAAAAGCACACAACCTTGTATGATTAAAGTGACTAAACCCAATCAAAAAGGAGTGTGCCTTATGTTCAAAAATTATACCATTAATCAAACCACTTTACCACTAGATATGGAACAGTTTATTCCTGAAACTGATGTTGCGTTTGCCGTCAATTCTTTAGTTGAAGCAATCCCTCCACACCTCTTCGATGAATTAGAACACCAACTTGGGCGTCCTGCCTATCATCCAAAAATGATGTTAAAGATTCTTCTTTATGCCTATACCCAACGTGTTTTTTCTGGTCGAAAGATTGAATTCCTTTTAGACGATAGCTATCGGATGCGTTGGTTAGCCAATCACGAACAAGTTAGCTACCGCACGATCAACCGATTTCGAAATCATGAGACAACCGCTCAGTTGTTAGCTGAAGCCTTTGTTCTATTTCGTCGTCAGTTGATTACGAATCAAGTCATCGATAACGAAGCGATTTTTATTGATGGCACGAAAATTGAAGCGGACGCCAATAAGTTTAGCTTTGTTTGGCGAAAAGCAGCTACTCGATACGAACGTGCTTTAGATGAAAAATCTGAAGCATTCTACCAAGCGCTCTATCAAGAAGAGATTCTCCCTTGTTTAAAAGAGGAAGAGCAATCCGATGGATTGTCGAGCGACCAACTAGAAGAAGTCGCTCATCATCTAGAAGCTGAACTCCATGAAACAAATACACAATTAGCCCAGGAACAATCCCCAAAAAAGCAAAGTCAGTTAAAGAGAAAAAGACGAGTCTATAAAAAATACCTTCGACAAGTACAAGCGGATTACCTACCAAGAAAACAAAAATATGAACGATATCGTCGTCTCTTCCAAGAACGAAACAGCTTTTCTAAAACAGATACGGACGCCACCTTTATGCGAATGAAAGACGATTATATGCGTAATGGACAGCTAAAACCAGGATATAATCTACAAATTGCGACAGAAAACCAGTATATCTTAGCCTATGACTTATTCCCAAATCCAACGGACACTAAAACCTTAGCGCCATTTTTAGATAGTTTTTTAGAACAACATAAAGAGCTACCAGAATATATTGTAGCTGATGCAGGTTATGGGAGCGAACAAAATTATATGTATATCCATGATGTTCTACATAAAACACCCTTGATCACCTACAGTACGTATTACAAAGAAAGCAAAAAGAAGAACAAGGAGAATCCGTTCAACGTAGAAAATTGGCGCTATCTGCAAGAACAAGATGAGTATATTTGCCCAGCAAAGCGACCTGTCCCGTTCAAAGGCTATAGTCGGAGAAAAGATAAAGGAGGCTTTGTCCGAGATTTCAAAGTGTATGAATGCGAAGATTGTCGAGCTTGTCCAGTCCGGAGTCAATGTACCCGTTCGAAAGGCACACAAAAGCGGCAGCTTCTAGTGAATAATTCTTGGCGCTATTTTAAAGCAGAATGCAAAAAGAAGCTTTTGGAGGAAAAAACCGGTGCGATTTACCGTCGACGAAAAGTCGATGTCGAACCAGTGTTTGGTCATCTAAAGGCTCACTTAGCGTTCCATCGTTTTCACTTACGAGGAAAACAAGGAGCGACGATTGATGTGGGTTTGGCACTTATGGCATTAAATCTGAGAAAATTAGGGAAGTACATGGAGAGAAATGTGCGAATACAAACGAAAACGAGTCCAATTTTGACAAAATACATCAAAATTGGACTCATTTCTATTTTTGAGGAAGGACTAATGTCCCACTCTCCTGATGTTTGGAGGATCCCTCCTATTGTTTCAGCTTCTGATCGATTTATGCTACTTCATACGTTGCTAATACTTGCAACACATTCGATGAACCACCAGGTATTCCACTGCTTAATTCAACTGAGATCACATCGCCAGCTTTATAATCAATTGTTTTACTAACTTTTACGCTGTCCTCTGCTCTTTCACGAACTGATCCATAATAAACTTTACCTTTATAGATTTCTGCGACATAGGCACCATTTTTACGAATGAACATTCGGTTGTTCCCTTCGAAACTTGCACGATCAAAATCAACGTCTAATCTGTTTCCTGAAAATTGAATATTCTTCACCGCATGTTCTAATAAAGAAGTGTCCACTGCTAAATCTTCTTCTAATGTGATCGATTCTAACAAGCGCTTGCCTGTTGAGCTGTGACCAGGTGAATTTGGTGCGGTATAGACTTCGATTACTTGTCCTTTGACACCGGAAATGCTACGACGTACTTGAGTACCTTCATCGGTTTTGCTTGTAAATGAATAGTAAGCTTTACCTTTATAGGTTTCAAAATGATAACGACCATCAACATAGACCATCAATCGTTCTGAACTGTTGAAACGTTCTGCATCTAGATTTAAATACGCATAAGCTTCACGATCTTGTGTTCCTACAGTCAATAAACTCGTTTCTGTTTTTTCTGGTTCTACTTGAATATTGTCAAATTTCGCCCAGCCATTTCCTGTTGAAGAGAAACGAATAATGTATGTATTGTCTGTTTCAGGTGTAGTAAATGTAAATTCTCTACGTGTCCAGTTTTCATTGTTGTGTGATGTTTCTTCTAACGAAATAAAACCTTCATCATGATTCATCGTACCAAATTCAACTTTTGCTGGAAAATCAGCACTACCTGCTACATCATAGCCGAATGTATAGGTCGTGTTTGGTTTCAGTGCCAAATATTGATGAATGTTTTCTCCATAAGTAGCAACTGCATATTTATTCCCGCTTAACTCTTCGATTGTTGGATTCTGTGTACCTGGACTAGAAACGATCCAATGGTTCAAACCCTCATTGAAATCACCGTTTTTGATCGTCAACTGTTCTTCTACCTGATTACTGACATTCGCCGAATCGCCTGTTGATTGACTTGTCGCAGATGTCACGACCGGTCCTCCTAATGTAAGAAGTAACATGCTTGTTGCTGCAATTTTTTTCAAGTTGTTTTTTTTCATCTCAAGCTCCTTATTGATTTTTTTTAGCGGATAGTTCGTTATACAGTAAACCATAAAACATAATCTATCTCGCTCTTTAAAAAGAATAACTGATAAATATCTCAACAAGAAAACACTTTTTTCTGAAAAAATATTTTTATGGAAACATAACACTGGACAAAAATAAGAAATGGACAATAACCGTAAAAAATCAACAGTCCACTAAGTTCATCGAATGATTTCAATTATTCCTTTTCTTGGATAAAATAAAAAAATACAGCACAAGGCTGTATTTTTTGAATTTTATTTTAGAAATCATCCAAGAAAATCAATCTATCAAAACATAACACCTAAAGGTATCACTCACAACATCTTTCGTTATGGTGAGCACGTTGTTTAAAATGCTGGGATATTGGAGCCTTTTGAATTATTTTTGATGTAGTCAGCGACTTCTGGTGTAGTCATCGCTTCTTTCAACACCTTGATTTTCTCGCTATCTTTTTCTTCCTCTCGAGTAACCAATTGCAACGCATAATGTTTGCTTGCTGCTTCATCTTCAAGTAACAAGGCATCTTCTGTCGTCAAGTTTGCTGGTTCCAAATATGCTGGGTAACAAAAGACCATCGCAATATCACTTTCATCATAAGCTTTTACTAGATTCAAAAGATCAATACTTTCAAAGGTAAGATTTTTAGGATTCTCTACAATATCTGCGACTGTACCATCAAAACCAACTCCATCTTTCAATCGAATGATCCCATTCTCATTCAAAATCGCTAACGCACGACCTTCATTTGTTGGATCGCTAGGAATACCGACTTTTGCGTTTTCTGGCAAATCATTGACATCATCATATTCTTTTGAATAAAATCCGCCAGCAAAATAATAGATTGGTTGGACAGCTACTAAATCAGCGTCTTTTTCTTGATTGAATCGTTCCATAAAGGGTTCGTGTTGCGCAAAGTTTGCATCTGCTTCCTTATGTTGGACGGCATCATTATAAGCAACATTATCACTGACTTCCATGATATTGATTGTGTAGCCTGATTTTTCTACTTCTTTTTTGGCAATTTCTAGAATATCTTTTGAGGATTCCAATTGAACCGCTACAGTGATTTCTTTTTTGCTTTCTGCGCTTTCATTGCTTCCACCACAGGCTGCTAAAACTAGAACTCCAACTAAAGCAAACGCAAATAAATAAAACTTTTTCATAACTTTTCTCCTACTTTCGTTTATCTAATGATTGTGCGACAAAGTTTCCAAACATTTGTAAAACAAAGACCAAAGCGATCATGATCACAATAGCAACATACATGACTCCATACTCATACCGTTGATAGCCGACACGGACAGCAAAATCACCGATCCCGCCACCACCTACGACACCCATGACGGTGGAATAAGAGATCATACTAACTGTTGTCGTAGTATAAGCCAACACTAAGCCACTTCGCGCTTCAACAAATAAGAAGTGCCAGATGTATTGAAATCTGGAAGCACCTAATGAATTCGATAAGGCATAGATTTCTTCAGGGACATCTAACAACACTTGCTCCACTAAGCGAGCGAAAATCGCGACTGCCACAATACTAAGTGGTATGGATGAAGGAACAGGTCCAAAAGCCCTTCCTAAAATCGATCGCGTCACTGGGATCAACGCGATCACTAATAAAAGATATGGAAACGAGCGAACGACTGTCACAACGAAGTTGAGCAACCAGTATAACCAGGGGTGTGTCCCTCTAACCTTGGGATTCGTCAAATATAGACCTAACCCTACTGGCAAACCTCCCAACACACAAACGAACATGGAAATCGCCATCATGATGCCCGTTTCTTTCAAACTATTGATTAGAGACGGCCAATATTCAATCAATGCTGTGGGCAAGTTCATCAGTCAAACTCCTTTTTATTTTTTCAAAATAAGTTAGTTCCTCTTCCTCGTACTGTTTTGGGTCATTCATCAATTCACCGATCAGATGCCCATTTTCCATGACTAAGATCCGTTTACATAAGCGTTTGACCGTTTCCAGTTCATGACTAACAAAAAAAATAGTCGGTTGAAACTCGGCATGTGTTTTATGTAATAAACGAACCACACTTTCTGTATTTTCTTCGTCTAAAGAACTCGTTGCTTCATCACAAAGTAACAAATGCGGATCTCTACTTAACGCTCTTGCAATAGAAACCCGTTGTCTTTCTCCGCCAGAAAGTTTGACTGGATAGCTTTCTGCTTTATGACTCATGCCAACAAAATCGAGTAGATCATTGATTTTTTTAGGCTCTTTTTTCCTTTGTAACTTCAATGGTAATGCGACATTCTCATAAACACGTAAATTTTCAAGTAGGTTATGATGTTGAAAAATCATGCCTATTTTTTGTTGTTGCTGCCGGCGCTCTTTTTTTGATAATGACTGAACATCTACACCATTTAGTTTGATTGTGCCTTCAGTAGGCGTTTCCATCAAATTCAATAAACGTAACAAGGTCGATTTCCCAGAACCACTTTTCCCAACGATCCCGATCACTTCCCCTTGTTTTACAGTAAAACTAATCTTATGCAACGACTTGGTCTTTTCATACTGCTTCGACACATTTACTAGCTCGATCACATTTTTCCTCCAGTCTATACATGCAATTAAAAGAATAATACAAAGAAAAAAACTGTATTAATTTTATTGCTAATAAAAGATTTATCTGAATTTTTAAAAGAGTAAATAAAGTACAAAAACATCTATTTTTATAATCCATTAAAAGAAAGGAAAAAGCAACTTTTTTACTCACAGATAAATATACACTGTTTTTATTTCTGTACTAGTAGTTTTAGAAAAGATAGCTTGGTTATTCATTTTCGATCAGTCTATCTTGAGATTGAAATATATTTTTTTATGAGTGAACTCAATAATTTATCAAATCTAAAAACAAATTGATTTAGTATACTATTTTTTTTAATTTGAGAAAAAATAATAAATAGAGCGGAAGGAAAAAGATGTTATACTTTGGATAATGGATAGCTCAGTAATACAATATAGATTGGTTCGTTATCTTATATTGTATCAAAAATTAGATTATTGATAAACGAACGAAGGACTGCTATCCTGAATACAATTATTGTGGATGAAACAATCGGGACTAAAAATTGTTTGGGGAAGTAGTTTTTAGTACTTTTCGTCCATACGTGTCAATGGCGTGCTACTTTCAGCATCACTAAAAACGAGAGTAGAACAAATCGGTCTCCTCTCGAAAAAATAAGCAACAACCCATCAAATTTGATCGGTTGCTGCTTATTTTGCTAGATTCAACGATCTTCAAGATCCAATCATAATTCCATTAATTTTAAGTACGGTCAAAAATTCCTCTACATAACTATCTTTTTCATCATCTGTAAATTCTTGATCTAAACGATACTTGTCTCGCACAAAGGCTTTTATGTTTTCTTTCGTCGATTCAGCCTTTAACAAATTAAATATATCAATTGCTACGTCATTGTCTAAAACAAAACGTTCATCCTCGACCATGATGTATAAGTCATTTCCCATTTTTTCATATGTGATGTGCTCATTGAGTTTCATGTCTTTCACTCTTTTCGTTATTCATTTGTACAGCTACGAACCATTTGATGCTTTAGGATTTCCTTGATCAAATTACACTCTGCTTCGTCTACACCTTGGGTATCATTGGTTGCATAATAATGATGTGCACGACATCCTCCACCGCATAAGTAACGGAATGAACAATCGTTACATTTTGTTAAATGATTGATGCTTTGAGAGCGAATAAAGGTAATATTCTCTTCGCCAAAAACCTCGCTAAGTTGCTTTTCTCTAATATTTCCCAGTTTGTAGTCAGCAGTTTCTAACAGTTTACAGGCAAATATATCACCAACAGGATTGATTGCAAATTCTCCAACGCCAAGTCCACAGGATTCTTTGATGGTGAAAGGTTTTAAAAATGGTGAACGATTTTTGTTCTTTTGTTTTAACTCGATTTCCGTTCTCTCACTCTCAGTTAAAGAAATCTCTGCCATTTTTGCACGTCCTAGTTCACTGAATCCGCCTAATTTATAATTGATGTTATTCTTCTTTAAAAATTCCACCGTTTCGTCAATATTATTGAAATTATTATTGGTAATGATCGTATTGACTGCAATATTTGGATAATTCAAGTCTAATAGATTTTGAATCCCTCTCATTGCTATGCGATAACAGCCTTTTCCTCTATTTTTATCATTTGCGACTTGGTCGATCGAATCTAAGCTGATGGTGATCGAAGCACATCTTTCAGCTAGAAACGCTGCATCTTTTGCATTCCGTACTAAAGTACCATTCGTGATCAAACCAATAGTTAGACCAATTTTTTTGGCATAATCGATATATTTTAGCGCATCCTTACTTAACCCAACCTCACCGCCAGTAAAGATAATTTTCTTTACACCGCAATCCTTCAATTGATTGAGAACGTCGATCCATTCGACAAAATTTAAACTATCCTCATATTCCTTTTCAGGACTGGCTTCTGCATAGCAGTAAACACACTTCAAATTGCATTGATGGGTCATAACCAAATAAGCTGTCTCTGGTATTCCATGCTCCGTTTTTTCTACTTCAATCGGGTCTTCTAAAAGGATTTGAAACAGATCCATCTTTTTCTGGGTTGCCATTGGTAGATGTTTGTAATCTTGCTTTTTTATTTTGTTTAATTCTTCTTGATCAACTAATATCCATGTACTACGTAGGACATTATGTACAATAAATTGTTCATTGAATCGATAGGCATGAAGATTCTCTTTGATTCGGATAAAATCACCTCATTTTTTAAACCACAAGTTCATTTTCGCAGGGTAAACCGAAGGGAGCGCCCACTTTCTGCACCAAAAATAAGTAGCAAAAATTTAAAACCCCTTTCGAAAACAAGCTGAAAATCACAAAAATCGCATGAACAATTTCCGTAATCTTCAGCTTATTTCTTGAGGTAAGACATGTTGTCATCGTCTCATCTCTATTTACGATCCTTGACCAGAAATAATCCCACAGTCGCATGGAACTGCGTATGTACCTGTAATTCTTTTCAATTCAGGTTTTTTGAACATTACTATTCCTCCTTTACGTTTTCAAACCATATCAAAAAATCAGCATGAGCATACGAAACAACATAAATTCTGTTAAGTAACTACCTAATTTTTCTGTCTTTACACACTCATATATTTATGAAAAAAAGAGAAAAATAACCTTTCCATTTTTTCCTAATAAAAGTATAATATTCTTTATAATGATTTGTCAACCACGTACTTAAGGAGTGTAATGGAAAATGAAATTTTTTTCAAAGAAAGGCTACATATATCTATTTATATCTATGTTATTAGTTTTAGTAACCGTACTAACCACCTTGATTGCTCCCTTTATTCTTAATAGTATCAATAGTTATCAGTCAACCACTATTTTTCCTATTATCTTCCTAATAATTGGTGCCATGTCACTCTCTTATCTTTTTCAGGTTTGTTTGATCATTTACCGAGAAAATTTTGCAAAAAAATTCAATTTGAACTCAATTTCCGATTTGTTAGCCAAAATATATACTTTGAAATTTGAGAAATATATCAATTTAGAATCTGGTAATCTAGTCACTCGAATTTTCAGAATTGTGGATACCTCCTATATGTTTATGACGACCAGCTTCTTTTTAGTACTGAAATCAGCCATCTCTATTCTTATCGTGTTAGGTATATTTTTAACGCTCGATTCAACTATTTTCCTGATTACGCTTCTTTTGATCCCTATTAACATCTTCTCTTATCTTTTTATTAATAAAACACTCAATCAAAGAATCAAAACGATGCAAGACGAAAATGCCAATGCTCAAAAAGATTTGATTTTGCTCTTGGGTAATCCAGAACAATTTAAAATGTTACCTAGCTTTGATACTGTCAAACAACTAACTTCAAAAACACTCAAAAAAATGTACACAAGTTTGGCAGCAACAAATAAATTTGCCCAGATCACTAGTTATACTGTCTCATTCATCAACCAACTTTCTCAAAATATTATTTTTATAACGATCAGCTACTTGGTGTATAACCAACAGCTCCAGTTGAATAATATGATGGTAGTCAGTATACTAATGCCTATTTTCTTCACTTCACTTTCTGATTTATCCAAAATCAACGTCGATTATCGAACGGTCGTAGCAAACCAGCAATTTGTTCAAGAAAACTTAGAACTTCATCAAGAAGATTTATCCGGCACACCAATTGATCCAATCACTAGCATCAAATTTACCGATCCGCAAATCACGATGGCATTAAATGCGAAAAGAATCCATTTGTCATTGACTGAAACACTGAATTTAGGAGATATTTGTTATATCGAAGGCCCTTCAGGTTCTGGAAAATCGACGCTGATAAAAGCCATCTTGAGCTTTTATGCAAGTAATGGTATCTATATCAACGACTTCCCTCTTGATCAGTTGAATGGAAAGCAAGTCAGAGAACAAATCACTTATCTTTCTCAAACAACTTTGCTCTTTTCAAATACACTTGAATACAATATCACTCTTGGTCAACCGATTTCAGAAGAAAAAAAAGAAGCGCTGAGAAATTCAACACTTCTTGCTCCGATTTTTAAAAACAAAGACTGGGATTCTTTAATCATTGATAATGGCGCAAACCTGTCGGGGGGCGAAAAACAACGCGTGTTCATTGCCCGTATGATACTCCAAGACAGTAGGATATGGATTCTAGATGAAAGTACGAGTAGTATCGACAAAGACTCTGCGGATGCCATCTTTGACACACTCATGAACGTAAGACAAAATAAAATCATTTTATTCACCTCTCATGACAAGGAAAATAAAAATTTTGCCAATAAGTTCATTCAAATCTCTTCTCGTGTAGAAACGATTGTATAGATCTATCCTCCGTCCTCTTCAAAAAACAAGTAAGAATCCACAAAAATCCGATGAACGACTTTTGTGGATTCCTGCTTTTATCTACGCTAGATATTTTCCTTTAGGACTAATAGTAAAATTGTTATTCTTTCTTTTCTAACACTACTGCTAGTGTCGGCGAGTTCTCATCATAAGGACTTCCTTTTACATCCCCGTAAAACCCACTAACAACAAAACCAGCAGCTTCCATTTCTTTTTGCAGAGTTTCTTTTGTAAAATACGTCATCCATAGATAATAATTTTTGTTTTCATGATCGGTAAGAATCGTCGTTTGTTCTAAAGTTACACGTTCGTTGTATTTTGTATTATATTGTAATGCTACATGAGGTTCCTCTGTCCAGAATCCTCCGTCTGGACAAGTATCCCAAACTCGCTTTTCTTCAAATGATTGATAACTTGCCATCGAAAAAACATCCAATAAAACTTTCCCCGTCGGTTTTAGATGCTGATAAATATTTCCTAATAATCTTTTTCTATCACTCGCTGATAACGCTCCAAAGTCACAATAGATCATTGTGATGCTATCGTATTGTTTATCTAAATCCATTGTCAGATAATCTGCATAATGGTACGTAATCGGTAACTGTTGGTCTTCCGCAGATTTTTTGGCATATGCTATCGAACGCTTAGAAAAATCAAGCCCCGTTACTTCATACCCTAATCGACTAAATTTTTCTGCATAGATTCCCGGACCACAGCCAATATCTAATAACGTTGGATAGGCTTTCGGCGGGATTACTGTATTGATCCAACGAACAGATTCATCAATAAACCCAGCTTTTCGACTTGCGCCTTCAAATTCAGGGTCAAGATGTGCTTGTAACATTTGTTTTGAGATGTGACGATCATCCCAAAATGCGCCTTTCGTTTGTTGATAAAGTGTTGGTTTGTTCAAAAGTGTTTCAATCATTGTTTTCCATCTCCTTATTTTTTTTATAAATTTGAACAAAAGAAAAAAGCCGTAGATTTTACTCTACGGCTTCCCTGCATAAGGCGAAGATGCGAGTAAAATAAAATCAAATACATAGGTACACTAAATAAAGCTGTGTCTCAGCTAAATTTTTTACCTATTGAATTGATTTTATTTACTCGCTTCCAGTCATACCCATGTTACTGATTATATAACATCTGATATGCCGGATTCATCACCTTCTTCTGTTAAATTTATAGTTTCATTCTATAGGACATACCAGTAATTGTCAATTTTTTCTCTGGTAAATATAAAATGATCGTAAAAGAAGCATATCTATAAAATAATGGTACACCAAAGTAATTTTTTCTAAACGGGAGAAATATTCGTGGATGGCGCAGTCAACTATTTTAGTCGTTTTGAAAGGAGAGCGTTCATGTAATTGCTTTTATTTATACTCCCTGATTTTAGGCGGAATATACTGTTCGACAAAAGGCTGGATCTCTGTCAGCGCATCCGCAAACAAAATTTTATCGAAGTCTTCTCTTGTTAAAAAGCCTTGATCGACCATGGCTTGATACTGCTGCTTTAAAGGATCGAAAAATCCTTTATGATTCATTAACACGCACGGATTGACATGTTGCCCGATCCTCCCCCAAGAGATTACTTCAGTAATTTCTTCGATGGTTCCTGGGCCACCTGGTAACGCAATATAGACATCTGATAATTCAATCATTTTTTGTTTCCGTTCGTGCATCGACGACACGATCATCAAAGAGGTGACATCTTTTTTTGCTAGTTCTCGTTTTGCCAAAAAGTCAGGCATGATACCTGTCACTTTCCCTCCAGATCCTAGTACTGAATCAGCAATAATCCCCATCAAACCAGCATTTCCACCACCATAAACCAACTGATACTCATTCTTCCCGATCCACTCACCTAAGCTTCTCGTTACTCGTTCAAATTCTGGAGAATTCCCTTTACTTGCTCCGCAATAGACTGCAATGTTCATTTCCGAAACCCCTTCCAATTTTTTTTCAGCTTATGCTATTATATAATTGAAAGGTGGTTAACCTCAACATGAATATAAAAGAATACAACGACTGGGTGGTTGATTTTTATAAAAAAAGAAAGTGGTACGACTACGATCCATTTATCCGTATCGGCTTTTTAACTGAAGAAGTTGGCGAAGTTTCAAGAGCGGTTCGAAGTCTCGAAATCGGTCGGGATCGTCCGGATGAATCTATACAAACAATTGATTTTTACAAGGAAAATCTGATGGAGGAATTGGGTGATGTCTTAGATAATGTTCTGATTCTTGCTGATAAATATGACCTATCCTTCGAAGAAATCATTCATCACCACAAACAAAAACTAGAGAACCGGTTCAATATGTAGTCTTCTCACAATGCCATTTCCAATTTTTTTAGAAAAACCCTTTCCATCGTGCTATACTCTAAAGAAAAAGAATCTTGAGGTAAACACATGGCTATCTTTGAAAGTCTTAACTTAAATAAATTGTCTGCCGTTGAACAAGAGATTTACCGCTTTATCGTTAATAACCTTGAGAAAATACCTTATATGCGGGTACGAGATATTGCGACGGATGCGCATGTTTCGTCAACCTCTGTCTTTCGTTTTATCCAAAAAGTCGGCTTTGAGTCATTTCCGGAATTTCGTTTTTATATTAAAAATCATTTGGAAAAAGCCCATTATGAAACAGATGACAAGCAATTAATGTTAGAAGAACGAATCAATCAGTTGAACATGACGATTTTTCATCCCGATATTGAATATCAAATCAAAAAAATGGCAAAAACATTGCGTCAAGCTGATTTTATCCTATTTATGGGCATGGGGGCTTCGGGAGCATTAGCGCAATATGTGGCACGAAAATTAGCGAATATCGGTTACTTTTGTATTAGCTTAGATGAACTGACTTATCCGATTCGTAGCTTTTTGCGTCCAGATCAAAAAAATGCGTTAGTCTTTTTGAGTGTTTCAGGTGAAACAAAAGAACTGATCGAAGTAATTTCAGGTTTAGCTCATGCGGATAGCGTGCATAAGTATTGTATTACCGCTCATAAAGAAAGTCCATTGGCCCAATTGTGTGATTACTCAATTGACTATGCCATTAAAGAAGAACGGAAAGACATCTTTCTTGATTTGACTAGTCAGCTACCTTCCATGGCGATCCTTGAAACACTGATCGGTTATTTAGAGGATGAATGATTCACCACTCAATTTGGAACACTATGTTCCTACCACGAAATAATTTTCATTGTTCCAAATTTTTATCCTAAATAAGAATGCGCTTACTTTTCTTTCACACCTTTCGCTATAATGAATCCATCATATAGCGAAAGGTGTTATTCTTATGCAAAAATTCAATGATTTATTAGATCGAAGTCTTGTTCCTATTGCAACACGGTTAAACAACCAACGACATATTGCAGCCGTTCGAGATGCATTCATGCTTATTTTTCCATTGACGATTTCTTCTTCATTAGTCATCCTAGTCAATAATATTTTATTTTCAAAAGACAGTTTTATCGTGCAATTATTTCAACTTTCACGTATCTTTCCAAATTTAGAAAGTGCACAACAAGTCCTTGCTTCTGTAGCAAATGGCACAATCAATATCATGAGTTTGTTTATTGCTTTTTTAGTCGCTCAGCTTTTGGCAAAACATTTCGAAGCTGATGCAACCTTAGTTGGGCTAACTAGTGTCGCTTGCTTTATGATCTTTTACCCTACTTCTTTTGCAGTCGATGAAATGAATGTCATCTCGACGCAATATTTGGGTGCTCAAGGTTTATTCGTTGCGATGATTGTCGCTTGCTTGGTTGGCGAATTCTTACCGAAATTATTCAAAGTCAAGAAATTACAAATCAAGATGCCTGAACTCGTTCCACCAGCTGTTTCTCGCTCTTTTTCTGGGATGATCCCAATCATTATCGTTGTTTCTATGTCAGCTTTGATCAACTTCTTCGTCTTGATGATCGCGCCTGAAGGAATCAACGAGTTGATTTATGCCGGTATCCAAGCACCTTTACGTGACTTAGGTGGGAATGTGTTTGGTGTCCTACTCTTAGCTTTTATTCAGACACTGCTATTTTCTATTGGTATTCATGGTCCAAACACATTGAATGCTGTTCGTTCAGCGATTTTTACCGAGCAAGACTTAGCCAATCTCCAATTCATCAATGATGGTGGTTCGCTATGGGATGTCCCTTACAAGGAAACTTGGGGCATCTTGAATGATATGTTTGCAAACATGGGTGGAACGGGTATGACCTTAGGCTTGATCATTGCGATTTTTATTGCTTCACGTCGACCTGAATATCGCGAAATCGCCAAACTATCTTTTGTACCAGGCATTTTCCAGATCAATGAACCGATGATTTTTGGACTACCGATCGTCTTAAATCCAATTATGATCATTCCTTTTGTTTTAACACCGATGGTCAATATTCTGGTCGGTTACTTCGTCACAGTCGTCTGGCCAATCATGCCATCACCAGCGATTGGTTTACCTTGGACCACACCAGGGATCATCAATTTGTTTTTAGGAACTGGTGGGAATATCATGGGGATTGTAATAGGCGTACTTTGTTTAGCGATTTCCGTTTTGATCTACCTACCTTTTGTCATGGCTTCCAACCGCGCACAACGCACAGAGATATAACTTGAGAATCAATGAAACTTAGGAGGAATTTGTATGAATAGAGAGTTACCCAAAGATTTTTTATGGGGAGGCGCAATTGCTGCGCATCAAGCAGAAGGTGCTTGGAATATGGATGGACGAGGTCCAAGTATCGCAGACGTTATGACTGCTGGCGGAAATGGGATTCCGCGAAAGATCACTAAAGGAGTCGTCGAAGGGGAATATTACCCGAATCATGAAGCCATTGATTTTTACCATCGTTACAAAGAAGACATCCAATTATTTAAAGAACTAGGCTTAAAATGTCTACGCACTTCCATTTCATGGAGTCGGATCTTTCCTACTGGTCAAGAAGAAACACCGAATGAACAAGGATTAAAATTTTACGATGATCTTTTTGATGAATGCTTAAAAAACGGGATCGAACCGGTAGTCACGTTGTCTCATTTTGAGATTCCTTATGCCATTTATGAAGATTTTGGTGGCTTTGCCAATAAAGCGGTCATTCCTTTATTTGTTAAATTTGCTCAGTGCGTATTTGACCGTTACAAAGACAAAGTAACTTACTGGATGACCTTCAATGAAATCAATAATCAGGCGGACGGACAAGAGCCCGTTCATGTTTGGACCAATTCAGCCATGATCATTGAAGATGACCAAGAGAAAGAGGCCTTAGTATTCCAAGCAGGGGTCAACGAACTGATTGCCAGTGCTTGGGCTGTCAATGAAGGGAAAAAGATCAATCCCAATTTTCAGATTGGTTGTATGATGGCTTACGTTCCAATCTATCCCTACTCCTGTGCGCCAGAAGATATGATTGCTTCAGTCAAAGCAAATGAACGTCGTTTCTTCTACAGTGATGTCCATGTACGCGGAGAAATCCCTACCTACACAGAAAAGTATTGGGAACAAAAAGGGCTCACAATCGATATTAGCGAGAAAGAACGACAAATTTTACGTCAAGGAACTGTTGACTATATCGGTTTTAGCTATTATATGTCGGGAACGATCACAACTCTTCCCGATGTTGAGGGCAGACAAACAGAAGATATTCCTTCAGCAAAACTAGTTAAAAATCCTTATATTACTGCTTCTGACTGGGGCTGGCCGATTGATCCTGTTGGGTTGCGTTATGTATTGAATACGGTGTACCAGCGTTATGATCTCCCCCTGTTTATCGTTGAAAATGGTTTTGGTGCCTACGATCAGTTAACTGATTCAAATGAGATCCATGATGACTACCGGATCAATTATTTAAGAGAACACATCGAACAAATGAAAAAAGCAGTAGTTGAAGATGGCGTACCATTAATTGGTTATACACCTTGGGGAATCATCGATATCGTCAGCTTTGGCAGTGGTGAAATGGAAAAACGCTATGGCATGATCTATGTCGATAAAGATAATACCGGTAACGGAACCTTACAACGTTTGAAAAAAGATTCCTTTGCTTGGTACCAACAAGTGATTGAAACAAATGGTGAACAGCTTTAGTAACGAACAAAGAAAGAAAGGCGATCCGACTTCATTGTCGTGACCGCCTTTCTTTGTTATGTTTCATATTTTTCTTTCACAACTGCTAAGTAATGTTGCAGACCGATATTCATTACCCAGGCTACGCCTAGACCAATGAAACTACCGATGACGATACCAATAAAACGATACTCGATCAATGAGATCAAGTACGTGTTCCTGACCAGTGTCGAAAGCATCAATGCCATGGGATTCAAGAAAATATTCGCCACTGCATAATTTCGAGCCACTAAAAACTGAGAAATACCATAAAGAAACGTAATTAAAAAAATCGTTTCAAGTTGGGAAAAAGGAATCAGTGATAAGACAGCCGATAAACACAACCCTAACATCGAACCAATCAAATATTGCACTTGCCGATGTTTCATCGCATCTAAATTCTCAGCCAATAAAATCGAGGCACAAGACAGTGTCAGCCAATAAGGATTTTTCATGTTCAAGCCATGGCTAACATAAACGGAAAGGAATAATGCAGCGCTGTAAAAAATTGAATCAATGATCACTAAAGGTTCTTGGTGAAAACGCTCCTTCAAGGATACCTTTATCACTTCCTGTTCTGGGCGTGAATCCATTTTTTTCGTTAGAAATGCAGCAATCAAAGCAAACACAACACCCATAAAGAAAAAAGAAGCTACTGTCGGCAAATGGGAAAATGGAACGGACATACTCGTTCCCATAGCCGCTAACATCGCAAAGAATAAGCCCCCTGGTTTAGAAATATGGAACAAACGCAAAATAAATCGACTGAAAAAAGCAACTGCTCCAACAGCAAATGGTTCAAGCCAGATGACATACGTCGACAATAGCCCTAATGTAAAAGCCAGTAATAGACCGCAACCAATCAAAAATAGGCGCTTTAATAATTGCTTCATCGGAATGTTCTGGTAGTAAAAGAAGGTAAAGATACCTAGAGAAGAGAAACTTGAAATCAAAAAATTATGATTGATGTAACCGATCCATAAAACGAGAAAGATCATCACCATCAGATTCATGATGCGAAATGGATTTTCTTGAATTTTGTTAAATGTAAAATAAGATTTAACCATAAAAAACCTCCTTATTTTGAAATGTATATAAAAATCGTTTTCGCCTTAAGGATGTCTTGTCTATTTATAAGAAGTATCAAAGAAATCAACTATTAGAAGTAAAAGGAGAGTTTTCCAGAGAAAAATTTAAACGAATTTACTTTATCTAGTATAACACCATTTTTCATCGCTTAAACAGCCAGAAATTCCCACCAATCATTAAATAACTAATTAAATATTATAATTAATTAATAATAACCACCATTATTTGTAATAATATAGATAGTTTTAGCTATCTAAAATTAAAAGCTTTTCATCTAGTCAAAGAATTTGTGAAATCTGCTTTATTTTTTTGTATTTTAAATTTATACTATGAAAGAAATCATTTTTAATAACAAAAAAAAATTAAAATTTATTGTTACATAAAGTTTTTTTGATTTTAACATCAGACATATACGTTGGAGAACACAGAAAGGACAAAAAGTAAGGAAAATGAAGAAAATTATTTTAATTATCAGTAGCTTGTTTGCATGTGTCGGTTTATTTTCTTTTATTCATTTTTTGAATTCTCCTGTTCGAGATGTTACCTCCAAAGCTGAAATGATCCAAACAGACGAAATTAAAATGGAATATGTTCCTACAAAAAATCAATTATTGAAAAGCATTGGTGACTCGGTCGATTTTTTAGGCATCTACGAAGTAACAGAAATCAATTTTAATGATACACCCCATATCGTACTAACAAAAGAAGATGAAAATGAACTATCGTTTGAAATCAGAGTGAATGATCCAAAAGAGCAATCGTTCTCGATTCCAGCAATAAAATTCTCTCCACAAAACATTCATGTTTCTGATACATTTGGCATTGCGAAAAAAAATGATCGCTACTTTGCCTACAAAAACAATGTATCCATTGAAGGAGAACCTTACAACACACGCTGATATACCCTGCAGGGGTAAATATAAATTTACATTTAGACTATAAAAAAGCAAACTGAAACGAAGAAATTCCTCTTCCTTTCAGTTTGCTTTTTTTTGAGTTCCAACGAATATCTGTCCATCCTTTAGTATCGTTTGATCTATGTTATTTAAAATAACAATAACAAATAAAAGTAATTGTTATCTAAAGTTTTGATCTAATAACGAGTTATCCACAGTGGATAACTCGTTAGCTCTTTCTATTTGTCCACAAAATCCGTCATCTTTAACTTGGTGACCGATCGAGCTCAGGTTTGTTTACTTCTTTGTATCGCCTATCCTTTAAGCGTAACGATGGCAGTAAGTAAAACTGACAACAGGAGAACGAGCAAATTACACCTCGATTGCTCTACATAAATAAGTACGGTAATAAAACTTGTAATGATTGCTGGATAAAATTTTTTTCGTCTTCTCATATGCATCCCTCTTTAACTATCATTGTGCCTAAAAAATTCGATTGTTTTTTTATTTTTTACTTATGTTTCTGTTAAATTTTTTTATAATCGTTAAACGAGTCAAGAGCATACAAAAAAACACAGAACAGGAAAGGAGTATTCCCTAACTATTCTGTGTCTTTTGATTGACTATGTTATTCAAGTATCTAGCGATAGTACGCTTCAATTTTACGACTTGGGATCAACCAAGTAACCAAAATCAAGACATTGACTATTAACACGGCGATGGGCGCAATCAAATATCCCAAAATCAATCCCACGACATTCAAACCAATAGATACGTAGGATTTACGATAATTGCCAAACAACTCTTTAATAGATGCATTCTCGTCTTCTTCTGAGGCAACTAATGTCCTTGCTAACAAATAATACGTGAGATTCGCTCCTAATATCACTATACCATAGGTCATTTCAGGGACAAGACTGTTACTGTATTCGCTGATCCATGAAGTAACGAAAGGAAACAGCGACAGGAAAAAAATAAAAAAGCTATTCACCCAGAGCACTCGCCCATTCACTTTGTGGACGGCTTGAAACAAATGATGGTGGTTATTCCAATAAATGCCTAGGGTAAAGAAACTAATGATATAAATAAGAAAACGTGGCGCAAGTGCAACTAGCGCTTCCAAGGTATCTGAGTGTGGTTCATGTAGCTCCAACACTAAAATCGTCATAATAATAGCGATCACAGCGTCTGTAAAGGCTTCTAGTCGATTTTTCGGCATGACTTTCCTCTCCTTTCGCTTCATTTTATTCGTAATAAGGGCAAAAAAGCAACCTTTTCACACCAAAGTAGCAAGTAGAAATCGGGCTCTGGGTGGAGGTTAAGTCAATCAATCCTTGCTATACTTACTATATAGAAAACAGCAAGCGTAACTTCTATTGAGAAGTTTATCAAACGAGAAAAGAGGCGATCATCATGCAAAAAAGAAATACGTTTCAAACAATCATTCTATTAGTGGTAGGTTTCGTCGTAGCTAGCTTTGTCCTCAATCTATTCGTTGGCGTGATCAGTGGTTTATTATGGTTAGGTATTAAATTGTTGATTCCAGCAGCCATTGCGATTTGGTTAGTCCGTTGGATCACTCGCACCACGCAACAAAGAAAATACTACTAATACTATTTTCCTAAATGAAAAACAAAAAGAGGCAGAAAATTTCTGCCTCTTTTTTTTACTTCTTTTAAATGATATATCATTTATCCTAATGCTACATCTAAGATCATCATGATAATAAAACCAGTCATAACACCAAAAACTGCATAGTGTCGTTTACTTGAAAGTGTTTGTTGCGCTTCAGGAATCAATTCTTCCACGACGACGTAAATCATTGCACCCGCAGCAAAAGCTAAGGCATAAGGCAGTAAGACTGCAACTTTTGTCACTAAGATTGCCCCGATGACTCCAGCAATCGGTTCAACCACTCCTGAAGCTTGACCATAGACAAAGGCTTTTGTTCGACTTAATCCTTCTTGTCGGAGAGGAATCGAAACAGCCGCACCTTCTGGAAAGTTTTGAATACCAATCCCTAACGCCACAGAGATCGCTGCTAGCACCGCAGTCGTTGGATTATCTGCAGTTGCCGCTGCACCAAATGCAACACCTACTGCTAAACCTTCTGGAATATTATGCAAGGTAATGGAAAAGACAAGCAAAATCGTGCGTTTTAAATGTGTTGGTAAGCCTTCTTTTTCGTGTGCTGGACCAAAATGCATGTGTGGTAAGGTTTTGTCGGCAATGTATAAAAATAATCCCCCTAGCCCAAAACCAATACTCACCACAAGCCAAGCAATATCACCATTTTCTTCTGCTTTTGTGATTGCCGGATCTAATAAAGACCAAAAACTGGCGGCGATCATCACACCCGAAGCGAAACCTAACATCAAATTGAGTACATCTTTTTTGATTTCTTTAAAGAAAAAAACTAAGCCAGCCCCAAGCGCAGTCATAAAATAAGTAAACGCCGTACCCGTCAACGCTTGCTGCCAAGGTTCTAGCTTCAGTAACCAATCAACCATACAATTCCCCTTTCACCTTTTTATTCTTACTCTAGCATATTGCCAAAAATGTGACTACTATTCTACTATTAATCTGATGATCCTTTATTCTAAGCGGTTATCCCCTCACGTTTTTCCAATCATTCCCAAACCACTTATGGTAAAGATCATCAACGACTTGAACATTTGTAATCGTCATGTTTGGATCGACCACCGTATCTTGCTTCTTACCTGAGGAAAGTAAATCGGCGACATGACGGATCTCAAAGACAAATTCACTATCCATTGGAAAATCTTTTGTTAACACTTCTCCGTTGTTCATCTGGATCGTATAATGGTCTGTTTTCCAATAGTTAGGGATGATAATCGTGCCTTTTTCTCCAACGATGGTATACGTACTAGTAAAATCCATTTTTGTCGTAAGGAATAAACTGATGAAAAGGTCTTTCTTCTTCAGGTTGACCATACACTCTTCATCCGTCAGACCTTCTCCATGTTCTACACATAAGCCGTTATATTCATCAAATCCTGTACCAAATAAATATTGACTGACACTTAATGGGTAAGAGGCGTTGGAAATCAATACGCCACCTCCTTGTTCCATCTTCCAAAACCAAGGGATTTTTTCAGAACCCGGTCGAGCATCACGAATATCGACTAATTTTACTTGACCGATTTTTCCTGATCCAATGGTTTTTTTTACGTCTTCGATCGCAGGTAGAAATAGGGCTTTTTGTGCTTCCATGAGAAAAACCTTGTGCTCCTTAGCCAAGGCATAGAGTGCTTGTGCTTGCTCCGAATGTAGCGTAAAAGGCTTCTCTAAAAGCACATGTTTCTTTGCTTGGATCGCGGCTTTCGCGGCTGAAAAATGCAAGTGATTGATCAATGGAATATAAATCAGTTCTATCTCGTTGTCAGAAAGTAACGCTTCGTAACTGCCATACGCTTTTGGAATGCCTAACTCTGTGGCTAACTGTTGCGCCTTTTCTAAGCGACGTGTCGCAATCGCTACAGCTTGTGCCACGCCACTTTCTTTGATCCCCTCCACAACACGTGGCACGATCGAAGCACCGCTCATAATACCGATTTTCAGCATACTCTTCCTCCTAACATTTTGAATCCACTATAACATAGTTTCATACATGACTGGCACTTCACGCTACTTGGTTGAAAGTCGCTTTAGTTGGGCTTTTGATAAGGAAGATTTATACTTTAGACAATAAATATAATTTGTTTTTTTAGGGAGTGGATCAAATTGTCAACGATAAATGCCGGTATTGCCATGGTAAAAGTGCTTGAAAGCTGGGGAGTTGATCATATTTATGGGATTCCGGGTGGTTCGTTCAATTCCATTATGGATGCGTTGTACCATGAAAAAGACCAAATCGATTATATCCAAGTACGTCATGAAGAAGTAGGCGCGTTAGCTGCCGCAGCGGATGCAAAATTAACAGGAAAAGTCGGAGCTGTCTTTGGCTCAGCTGGTCCTGGAGCCACTCATTTGATCAACGGACTTTACGATGCTCAAATGGATCACGTCCCAGTTGTCGCCCTTTTAGGGCAAGTGGCTTCGACTTCTATGAATTATACTGCCTTTCAAGAATTAAATGAAAATCCAATTTTCGCTGATGTTAGTGTTTATAATCGGACAGTCATGACACCTGAAAGTTTACCTTATGTCGTTGATGAAGCGATCAAGGCAGCTTATGCACATCAAGGAGTCGCTGTTGTGACGATCCCAGTTGATTTTGGTTTTGAAGAAATCGAGTGGCAGGATGTTTCTAATGCTTCTACGTACAAAACAGGGGTGATCCTCCCTGAGATTGAAGACGTGAAAGCAGCCCTTCCTTATCTCGAACAAGCTCAAAAACCTGTCTTGTTCATCGGTCAAGGTGTTCGTCATGGCTATGATCAGATCAAGAAATTTACCGAATATTTCAAAATGCCCGTGGTTGCCTCTGTTTTAGCAAAAGGAATCGTGCCAGATGAAGACAAAAATTTTCTTGGATTTGCAGGTCGGGTAGCGACAAAACCTGCGAATGAAGCGTTAGCAGAAGCCGATTTGATTTTATTTGTAGGAAGTGACTTTCCTTTTGGGCGAACCTTTTTCAATCCAGAAGCTGCTTTTATCCAAGTCGATATTGATGCCGCCAAATTCGGCCGCCGTCATCATACCGATTTAGCTATTTTAGGTGATGGTAAAACAACGTTAGAAAAACTGATTCAATTGGGGAACGAACGCACAGAAAATGCTTGGTATCTAGCCAATCAAGAAAATCTTCGCAATTGGCGGCGTTGGTTAACGTCCTTTGAAGAACCCACGGAGCAATCGATTCGACCAGAAGCGGTCTATAAAGAAATCAACCGAATTGCCGAACGTGATGCTATTTTTGTGACAGATGTTGGAAATACGACCATTCATTCGATTCGTTTACTGAACATGACTGGTGAGCAGTTACACACTACTTCGGGTTGGTTTGCGACGATGGGAAATGGTATACCCGGCGGAATCGCTGCTAAATTAAGCTTTCCGGAGAGACAAGTCTTTACTTTGAGCGGAGACGGCGGTTTTGCCATGGTGATGCAAGATATCTTGACTCAAGTCAGCTATCAGTTGCCAATCATCAATGTCGTTTTCTCAAATGATTCATTCGGATTTATCGAAGCAGAACAAGAAGATACTGAACAACAAAAATTTGGTGTTTCCCTTGAACAAGCTGATTTTGGGAAAGCCTGCGAAGCCTTAGGTGCCGATGGCTTCACGATCACACACTACGAACAATTACGCCCTGCCTTCAATGCTGCGGCGAAATCTGATCGACCAGTCGTGATCGACGTTAAGATCCCCAACAAACGGCCCTTACCTGTCGAAGACTTACACTTAGACCCAAGAAAGTATAGCGAAGAAGAAATTGAGCGCTTCAAAGAAAAATACGAAGTACATGATATGCCGGTGCTTCATGAAATATATACGCAACACCTTTCTAAACAGTTATAAAAGTCCAGTAAACCACAACTTAGTGAGAAAAGATCCACCTCAAATTGATAGGATTTGAGGTGGATCTTTTTCAAATTTCATACACTTATTTTATTACTAATCATCTAAACGCATAAACAATCTGATTGATCCCAACCACCATAAAGTAAAAACCAACTAAAAAACTTAGCGTCAACGCAGAGGATAAAGGATTGAATAATAAAATAATACCTAGTAAGATACCCAATACATTGATGACCACTGTAAACCAGTAATGACCTTCACTTATTCCTCTGAATAAATCAGCAGTAAATAAAGCCAAAACAGAATCAATAATAAACCAAACAGCGAAGACAAATGGTAGTGCAACTACCCCAGCACCAATATTGAAAATGAAAAAGATCCCAATCAATAAATCAATGATCCCAATCACTATCGGCATCTTCCCTTTATATCCTGTCAGTTCTTTTACTCGACTACGTAGAAATAACTCAAATAATCCTTTTAGGATCGCAAAAATAGCAAATACAATAACGATAGCAACTAAGTTACCTACTGGATCGCGAAAAGAAATCAAGGAAACTAAAACAAATAGTATCCCCAAAACAAGTGAACCCCAATCAATTTTTCTACTTTCTTTCATTTTAATCCCTACTTTCTTCTAATCTATTTCTATCTTACGCCCCCATTTAAATAACTTCAAAAATTTAGCATTTATGAAAATGCTTTAGTTGTAAAAAAACGGTTTATCGCTTTTCTTCCTCTGATTGTTTCACGTGAAACGTAAAGAATTACTGATTTCCTTGAAACTTTCAACATTCCCCTATATAATTCTAGAAGACTTGGCAAATATTATAAACATAAAGTGAGGAAAAAAATTGATTACTGTAAATGATGTAAGTTTGCACTTTTCAGATCGCAAACTATTTGATGATGTTAATATAAAATTCACTCCCGGCAATTGTTATGGCTTAATTGGAGCAAATGGCGCAGGTAAATCAACATTCCTTAAAGTATTATCAGGTGACTTGCAACCTTCAACAGGCTCTGTCACATTAGGTCCAGATGAACGTATGGCTGTTTTGAAACAAAACCACTATGACTATGAAGAATATACTGTGATGGAAACAGTAATCATGGGACATAAACGTTTATATGAAGTAATGAAAGAAAAAGATGCCATCTATATGAAAGAAGATTTCACAGATGAAGATGGGATTCGTGCGGCAGAATTAGAAGGCGAATTTGCAGAATTAAACGGATGGGAAGCAGAGCCAGAAGCAGCGGTTTTACTTCAAGGATTGAATATCCCTGAAGAGTTGCATCATCAATTGATGAGCGAACTGACTGGTGGCCAAAAAGTGAAAGTGTTGCTTGCACAAACGCTATTCGGTAAACCAGATGTTTTACTTTTAGATGAGCCGACAAACGGACTAGATATCCAATCGATCAACTGGTTAGAAGAATTTTTGATCGAATTTGAGAATACAGTGATCGTTGTTTCCCATGACCGTCACTTCTTGAATAAAGTATGTACCCATATGGCAGATTTAGACTTTGGAAAAATCAAGCTTTATGTAGGAAACTACGATTTCTGGTTAGAATCAAGCCAATTAGCAACTAAGTTACAAGCAAACGCCAATGCGAAAAAAGAAGAACAAATCAAAGAATTACAAGACTTTATCGCACGTTTCAGTGCAAATGCGTCAAAATCAAAACAAGCAACATCCCGTAAAAAAATGTTAGAAAAAATCACATTGGATGATATCCAACCTTCTTCACGTCGCTATCCTTTCGTTGGATTCAAACCAGAGCGTGAAATTGGAAATGACTTACTACAAGTAGAAAACGTTAGTGTGACAATAGATGGTAAAAAGATTCTAGATGATATATCATTTACATTAAACAAAGAAGACAAGGTAGCATTCGTTGCCGAAAACGATATAACAACTACAACGCTATTTAAAGTCATCATGGGTGATCTAACACCTGATACCGGTACTGTCCGTTGGGGTGTAACAACAAGCAATGCTTATCTGCCAAAGGATACAACGAAGGAATTCGATACGGACTTAACGATTCTTGATTGGTTACGTCAATATGCAAGTAAAGAAGAAGACGACAATACGTTCTTACGTAGCTTCTTAGGTCGTATGTTGTTTTCTGGTGAGGAAGTACTAAAACCCGTGAATGTTCTTTCTGGGGGCGAAAAAGTGCGTTGCATGCTTTCTAAATTGATGCTTTCAAAAGCAAACGTCCTTGTCTTAGACGACCCAACGAATCATTTAGATTTAGAATCAATTACTGCATTGAATGATGGTTTGATGGCATTTTCAGGTTCGATCCTATTTGCTTCTCATGACCACCAATTCATCCAAACGTTAGCAAATCGTATCATTGCTGTTTCTGATAAAGGCGTGATCGATCGTGCAGATACGACATATGATGAATTCTTAGAGAACAAAGACATCCAAAAACAATTAGAACAATTGTGGAACTAAATATTCCAAAAATAACTATAAAAACAGCTGTACAACGTGAGTAGTATTACGTTGTACAGCTGTTTTTCTTTTTTATCGACTCACACCCATTGAAAAGATGGCGATACACCCATAGCCTGTATGACTGGCGATCGTTGGTCCTAAGGGATAGAGTTTGATTTCTTTTGTTTTGATATTTTCTTCTAATAATTTTTTGGCTTTCTCAGCACTTTCTAGGTCTCCGGCATAAGCGATATACACCGTTTGTTCCAATGGAGCTACGATCGTTTTGACCGTTTCCTCCACGATTTTCTGAATGGATTTGTTTCTGCCACGCACTTTATCGATATTCTTCAAATGACCACTTGGTTCAACGGTAATGATCGGCTTCACGCTTAACAGACTACCAATAGCAGCACTTGCTTTAGAGATGCGTCCTCCACGTTCTAAATGCTTTAAATCATCAACGGTTACCCAAGAATGAACTTTGAGGTAATTATTTTGTAACCAAGCCGATGTTTCTTCCAAAGAATAACCCGATTCTTTCAAACGAACAGCTTCTAATACAAGTAGTCCTTCCCCGATACTTGCGGCTTTCGTATCAAACACATGAACTTGCGGGTCCTCATAGGTTTCTTTCAATAATTCGACTGCTTGTAAGGCACTGCTGTAAGAACCACTCATGCCACTCGAAAAAGCAACGTACAAGACTGGGATACCTTTCTCCACATAGCTACGGAAGAACTCCAAATAGCGACCCACATTGATTTGTGAGGTCGTAGGCATTGCTCCTTCACGTAACTGTTGGATGTACCCTTCATAATCAAATGTTTTTCCCAGATCATCGATTCGTATTTCCTCACCAATCTGGATCTCCATGGATAAAAAATCAACATTTGCATTTGCCAACACTTGATAGGGCAGATCGCAACATGAATCTGTGACTATTTGATACATTCGTTCCAACTCCTTTTTTTCTCCACTTTTCATCGCAGTCTATTATAGCAAACTCCTTTAATTTTAAATAACTTCAGCTCTTATATTCGTTGTACTTGGTACAAGCAAATCAAGCGAACGCTTAAATGAACACGATCAGTCTAAAACAACAGTCACATTCATTTTTGTGTGTCGCCCTAAATCCGATAAATAATGGCAACAGGAGTAATCTCTTGGGAAACAAAGCGACAACCACAAAAATTAGAAAAGCAATTTTCGTGGTTGTCGCCTTATTTCTCGAAGCTAAACACTTCTGTCCCGATCTCATTTAATTCTCGTGATTTCAGTGATCCACTCATTCTTAAAAGAATGTTCCTGTTAGCGAATCGTCACTGAAAGGCCTAGATTTGCGCCCACACGCTTTCTAGGATATTTGTTTGGTTTCGGTCAGGTCCTACTGAAAATGTTGAAATACGCACGCCGACAAGCTCTGAGATACGTCTTACATAGTTACGTGCATTTTCTGGTAATTCTGCTAACGTACGACAAGCAGTAATATCTTCTGACCAGCCTGGTAATTCCTCATAGATTGGCTTGCAACGGTTCAATTCTTTCAAACTCGCTGGATAATGATAGATTCGTTCACCGTCTAATTCGTATGCTGTACAGATTTTCACTGTTTCTAAACCGCTCAAGACATCGATCGAATTCAATGATAGATTCGTGATACCTGACACACGTTTTGAGTGACGCATCACGACTGTATCAAACCAGCCGACACGACGTGGACGTCCAGTCGTTGTACCATATTCGCGACCGACTTCACGAATTTGTTGACCTGTTTCATCAAACAATTCAGTAGGGAATGGTCCATCTCCCACACGTGAAGTGTAAGCTTTACATACACCGACCACTTTATTGATTTTTGAAGGTCCGACACCACTACCGATCGTCACACCACCAGCCACTGGATTTGATGAGGTAACAAACGGATACGTTCCTTGATCGATATCCAACATCACACCTTGTGCGCCTTCAAATAAAACACGTTTTCCTGCATCTAACGCATCATTTAAGATAACTGATGTATCCGTCACGTATTGTTTGATTTGTTGGCCATATTCGTAGTATTCTTCAAAGATTTCTTCAAATTCAATTGGCTCTGAATCGAACATTTTCACAAATTGACGGTTTTTATCGTCTAGATTCACTCGTAAACGCTCTTCAAAAATTTCTTTATCTAATAAATCGGCTACACGGATACCGACACGAGCGGCTTTGTCCATATAAGCAGGGCCAATCCCTTTGATGGTCGTACCGATTTTATTTTCTCCTTTTGCATCTTCTTGCAATTGGTCTAATTTGATATGATACGGTAAAATCACATGCGCACGATCAGAAATACGTAGATTATCTGTCGTCACATTTTTTTCATGTAAATAAGCCAATTCTTTGACTAAAGATTTCGGATTGACTACCACACCATTCCCGATCACGCTGATTTTATCTTTGTAAAAAATCCCCGAAGGAATCAAGTGCAGTTTATACGTAACACCATCGAATTTAATTGTGTGTCCCGCATTGTCGCCACCTTGGTACCGTGCGATCACTTCAGCATTTTCACTAAGAAAGTCAGTAATTTTTCCTTTCCCTTCGTCGCCCCATTGTGTACCCACTACTACTACAGATGACATTTGAACACCTCATTTAATATTATTTAATCCTGAATTATTGTAACAATACTTCAAACTTTATTCAACTAAAATCGAATGATATTTAATATATTTTAGAGAAAACGTTTAAAAAGCGAACATTATAATTTTCTATGTTCCATTGGTTACTAACAAGTAGGCGCCTGACCTGACTGAGTTTGAAAAACCATCTCCGGACATTCGTCCTCTCGCACCACCAAAAATCGAATAAACGGTGGGAATAGAAATAACCTCTTTGAAAAATAAAGCGCCAGCCACAAAAATTTGAAGAACAATTTTCGTGGCTGGCACCTTATTTCTCGAGACTAAACACTTCTGTCCCGACCTCGATGTTTGATTTATTCAGATTTATTCGTCCTAATATTCTTCTCGCGGAGAAAGCGAGGAAAATTTATTGTATTCTTTGATAAAGAGCAATTCGACCGTTCCCCTTGCTCCACTCCGGTTTTTTTCAATGATGACTTCGATCACATTATCGTTTTGTGGCTCTGGCGCATCACCATCTTCGCCACCTTCTCGTTCGTAGTAATCATCACGATATAAGAATGCCACGATATCCGCATCCTGCTCGATCGAACCAGACTCACGGATATCACTTAAGACAGGTCGTTTATCTTGACGTTGTTCCACTCCACGAGAAAGCTGAGAAAGAGCAATGACGGGAACTTTTAATTCTTTCGCTAGTTTTTTCAATTGACGTGAGATATCGGATACTTCTTGTTGACGGTTTTCTTTCCCATTTCCTTCGATCAACTGCAAGTAATCGATGAGTATCAAACCTAGATTTCCTTTTTCTTGTGCAAGTTTCCGACATTTTGCACGTATCTCAGAGATTTTGATCCCTGGAGTATCATCAATAAAGATATTGGCTTTGGACAAGCTCCCCATCGCAACGATCAAATTGGACCATTCTTCTTCTGAAAGCTGTCCCGTACGTAAATGACTTGCTTCAATCGAACCTTCCGCACAAAGCATCCGGTTGACTAGTGATTCTGCCCCCATCTCTAGACTGAAGATCGCTACAGAACGATCCGTTTTTGTACCAACATTTTGGGCAATATTCAAGGCAAAGGCGGTTTTCCCAACTGCCGGACGTGCAGCCAAAATAATCAGCTCTTCTGCTTGGAAGCCAGCAGTCATTTTATCTAATCCTTGGTAACCCGTTGGTAAACCTGTGATCTCTTCATTGTTTTGCGCGAGTTGGTCAATATTTTCAATCGTAGAATTCAAGACTTCCGCAATGGATAAGAACCCGCTACGGTTACGTTTTTCTGATACTTCAAGAATGCTACGTTCCGCATCATCTAAGATGGATTGGACTTCTTCTCCTTGTTCAAATCCTCTAGTAACGATCCCTGTTGCTGTTTGGATCAAATTACGGAGCAATGATTTTTCTTCCACGATTTTTGCGTAGTAGACAATGTTCGCTGCCGTTGGTACAGCTAACGCTAAATCAGATAAATAACTGACTCCGCCAGCATCTTCTAAGAGATTACGTTGCTCCAAACGATCTTTGACCGTCACGACGTCAATCGCTTCACTGCGGTCATTCAATTCGATCATGATTTCAAAAATGATTTGATGTCCCCGACGATAAAAATCTTTCGGTTCTATGTACTCCATGGCATCGATGATCGTTTCAGCGTCTAGAAAAACAGAACCTAGAACCGCTTGCTCAGCTTCAATATTTTGCGGTGGAATTCGATCCTGCCACACTTCACTCATATTCTATCGCTCCTTGCTTTCAATTGCTTCATTTTACAAGAAAATGGCAGAAAAGTCATCCCTAAAATGAACATCTGTTCCAAAAGCTGTTCCTTCGAAAATAGACCGCAAAAGTCAAAAATAATCAAAAGCTATTTTTGACCTCTGCGGCTGTTTTTCGAAGTGATGACCTTTCGTCATAGGTTCTTTTCGTTTATTCAGAGACAACGTGTACCTTGATCGTGGCAGTTACTTCATGATGTAGTTTCACTGGTACGTTCGTATAACCTAATGTACGGATCGGGTTATTCAATTCGATTTTACGTTTGTCTAATTTTACTTTGTACTGTTTATTCAATCCTTCAGCGATTTGTTTCGATGGAATCGAGCCAAACAAACGGCTGTCTTCTCCTGCTTTGGCTTTTAATTCCACGACTGTTTCTTCTTTTTCAAGAAACTCTTTTAATTTTTTGGCTTCTTCAAGAATTTCTGCTTCTTGTTTTTCTTGGGCTTTTTTCTGTCCTTCTAACTGACTGATGCTGCTTTTATTTGCTTCTTTTGCCAGATTGTTTTTGATCAAATAATTTTGCGCATAGCCTGTAGGAACTTCCTTGACATCGCCTTTTTTGCCTTTACCTTTGACATCTTGTAAGAAAATGACTTTCATTTCATCTACTCCTTTTTATATAATTGTTGCATATTTTCTTGGATAGCAGCGAGCAGTTGTTGTTTTGCTTCTTCTACAGTCACATTTTCCAGTTGTGTTGCCGCATTGGTGAAATGTCCGCCACCGCCTAAGGATTCCATGATCAATTGGACATTGATCGTTCCTGTGCTGCGGGCACTGATACCAACTAAGCCATCCGTCCGTTTCGTAATGACGAAAGCGCCGTTGATATTGACCATTGAGAGCAACGTATCTGCTGTTTTTGCTGCAATAACACTATTATACTCTTTTTCATCCGTCCCTGCTGCCACCACAATATCCTCCGTCACTTGTTCATTGTGGGCGATCAAGTGGCTGATTTCTAAATAAGTGGCTAAATCAGAGCTCAATAAATATTGTACTAAGGATGCGTCCGCACTACAAGTCTTTAAATAGCTTGCAACATCAAACGTACGTGCTGTCGTTCGCACATTGAAGTTATTCGTATCAACGGTCATGCCAGCTAACAACAACGTCGCCTCTAAACGGCTGATCCGATTGGTTCGGCTACTTTGGTATTGGATTAATTCTGTGACTAATTCAGAGGCAGAAGACGCAGAAGATTCAATATACGTTAAGAGCGGTTTGCTTGGAAACTCTTCGCCTCGACGATGATGGTCAATGATCACGATCTTATCAAATTGCTCGTAAAGGCTCTGAGAGATCGATAGCGATGGTTTATGGTAATCGACCATTACGAGTAGATCCTTGTCTTTCTTAAGCTCCATTGCGCGTTCTGGCGTAATCAATTGCATCTCCAACTCTGGTTCTTTATGGATTTCTGTTAAACAGCGTTCCACATCTGGAATGATCTCTTTTTCATCGATGACGATATAGGCTTTTTTCTGATTGAAGCGTGCCAGACAACTGACTCCAACGGCTGAACCGATAGCGTCCATATCAGGGAAGCGATGCCCCATAATAAATACATCGCCTGTTTCATCAAAAATTTTGCGTAAAGCAGTACTCATCGCCCGTGAACGAACGCGCGTACGTTTGATGGTCGTTGCTGATTTCCCACCATAGTAAGTAGGTTTCGCTCCTTCACGAACTTCTTTCACCACGACCTGATCTCCACCACGAACCAAAGCGATATCTAAGTTATTTTGAGCTTCGCTACCGATTTCTTCTAGTGTTTGTTGTCCATAGGCAATTCCCATACTAAGGGTCAACGGATGGTTTTGTCTTTCAGCTTCTGCGCGTAAGCGATCTAAGAGATCAAATTTCTTATCCATCATTTTCTTTAAGTCACTCATCTGTCCAAAAAAGAAAAAGCGCTCTGAATTGATTCGTTTAAAAAACACATGATATTCATTCATCCAGTCAGAAATCAGTGTCGTAATGAAGGAGTTCAAATAAGAAACTTCTTTTTCATCCAATTTATCGACCGTATCTGCATAGTTATCGATTGAAAGAATCCCGATGATTGGCTGGCTATTCACTTGATGGATCTTCAGTAGTTGGTTCTGGGTCACGTCAATAAAGTAAACGACCCCTTTCACCGTATCCAATTCAAATTGAAAGGTTTTGTCAGCTAAATAGACTTGATTTTTCTTTTTTTCTTTTGCTGAAAAAAAAGTTTCTAACAAGTCTGCTTCCAATAAAGAGCTTTGGTCTTTCACATTCAATGCGAAAGGATTCAGCCAATCAATGGTTTGTGTCGCTGGTTGGTAAGAGATGATTCCGACTGGCATGATCTCAGAAACATAATTCAAATTGGATTCCGCAACTGTGGAAGCTTGTTGGATCTTGTCACGATTCCTTAGAGTCAACCACCGTTTCATCTTTAAACCATAACGAATACAAAATAGATTCACGATCAGGATGAACAACGCACTGATCAAGCGAAATGGCATCAATAATACAACCAAAACTTCTGCAAGGATCAATAAAAGAATGAGCAGAGGGCTCGGGCTTACTTTTATTTTTTCTTTATCCATGTCTTTCCTCCCGTAACTGATTAGCCTAATTTTACCATAACTCATGTCATGTAAGCGACTAAACACCTAAATGGAACAAAAAGAGGAAGTCACGACAGTAGTCATAACTTCCTCTGTAATGGTTTGAAACGATTGGGTATTCCTACAGAATCATTCCTAAAGCGAATTATTCTTCGCCAACGAATGGTAGTAATCCCATGATACGTGCGCGTTTGATTGCAATCGTAATTTTACGTTGGTTTTTAGCGCCTGTACCTGTTACACGACGTGGCAAAATTTTACCGCGTTCTGAGATAAATCTTTTTAGTAATTCGATATCTTTATAATCGATATATTCAATATGGTTAGCAGCGATGTAGTCTACTTTACGACGTTTACGTCCGCCTCTTCTTTGTTGTGCCATTCTATTTCCCTCCTATCAAATTCGTTTAGAATGGTAAATCATCGTCTGAAATGTCGATCGTTGAGCTTGATCCGAATGGATCAGAAGAATCACGATCAAAATCAGGCATACCGTTGGATGATTGAGATGTTTGATTATAGTTATTGTTTCCGCCGTTTCCGCCAAAATTATTTGTCGATTGACCAGTGTCTTGGTAGCCACCGCTTTGTTGACGGTTTTCAGATGCTGCACGACTTTCCAATAATTGGAAGTTTTCAGCAACTACTTCTGTTACGTACACACGTTGTCCTTGTTGATTATCATAAGAACGCGTTTGAATACGACCAGTTACACCTAAAAGAGTTCCTTTATGTGCATAGTTTGCTAGTGTTTCTGCTGATTTTCGCCAAATCACACAATTAATAAAATCCGCCTCACGGTTGCCGTTTTGGCTCGTGAAGTTACGATTGACAGCTAAAGTGAACGTTGCTACAGCAGTGCCACTTGATGTATATCGTAAATCTGGATCTTTTGTCAGACGTCCAACTAGTACAACGTTATTAATCAAAATGGTCATCTCCTCTCATCGTTTGATTGTTCCATGTGAAACAATAATTAAGCTTCTTCTTTTACGATCATGTGACGAACGATATCGTCATTGATTTTAGCAAGACGATCAAACTCGTTGATTGCATCTGCTGATGATGGAGAAGATACTTTAACGATGTGATAGATACCTTCACGGTAACCGTTCATTTCGTATGCTAAACGGCGTTTTTCCCAATCTTTTGATTCGATAACTTCAGCTCCGTTATCTTTCAAGATTGAATCGAAACGTTCGATTAAAGCAGTTTTTGCTTCTTCATCAATGTTAGGACGAATAATATACATGATTTCATATTTCGTGTTTTCCATTGATTTTTCACCTCCCTATGGACTTTCGGCTCTCAGCTTTCCCAAGAGCAAGGAGAGTTTTCTAATAAATTAGACTACTCACAATCCTCAATTATACACGCAATGCACTGAAAAAGCAAGCTACTATCCTTTGTTTTCCAAATTTTTCTCTTGAGACGAGCAAAAACCCCCAAAGATAGTTTTACCTATTCTCTGGGGGGATTTTTCAGATGATCCTGTTGGTTTTACGCTTGTTTCTATTCTTCTGTGTTGTCTGTTTCCACGTTTGTTGCGTCTGCTTCGACAACCGTTTCTTCCGCAGGTTCTGGTTCTACTGCTGCCATGGTCACCACTTTCGTTTCTGCTTCCATCTTGATCAAGCGCACGCCTAGCGTTGCCCGACCTGTCTGAGAAACCGTTGAAACGTTGAAGCGGATGATGACACCTTTGTCTGTGATCAACATAATATCTTCTTCGCCTGTCACCGTCGTCAATCCAGCTAATGGACCATTTTTCTCAGTGATATTCGCAGTTTTGATCCCTTTACCCCCACGTCCTTTGACAGGGTACTCAGAAACCTTGGTACGTTTTCCATAACCTTTTTCTGTGATGATCAAGACTTCATGATCCTCATTCATCAAGGCTGCTCCAACGACGTAATCGTCTTCTCTCAAACGAACCCCACGAACCCCAGAGGCTGTACGTCCCATGTCACGAACGGCATCTTCTGCAAAAGTCACAGAATAGCCATCGTGTGTACCAATGATGATGTTTGATTGGCCATCAGTCAATAAGACGTTGACCAATTCATCATTTTCTTTCAAACCAATCGCAATCAATCCATTGCTACGGATATTGGCAAAAGCAGTGACAGTCGTACGTTTGACTGTCCCTTGTCGCGTAGTAAAGAACAAGTAATGTCCTTCCTCTGCTTCACCAGTTACTGCGATGATGGCTTGGATCTTCTCACTTGAATCAATGCCAAGTAAGTTGATGATTGGAATCCCTTTTGCTGTACGTCCGTACTCTGGGATCTCGTATCCTTTCGCACGATACACTTTTCCGTTATTGGTAAAGAACAGCAATGTATCATGTGTCGAACAAGAAACAAGATTTTTCACGAAATCATCGTTATGAACACCCATTCCTTGGATGCCTCGACCCCCACGACGTTGTGCGCGGAATTCGTTGTTGGCTAAACGTTTGATATAGCCATTATTCGTCAATGTGATCACGATTTCTTCTTCTTCGATTAAATCTTCGTCTTCTAAACTCAAGACTTCACCGACCAGTAATTCTGTACGACGTTTGTCGCCAAATCGTTGACTCAATTCAGCAAGTTCGGTTTGAATGATTTCTGTTACCCGTTCAGGGCGAGCAAGAATATCAGCTAAATCTTCAATGAGTTTCAATAATTCTTGGTATTCATTTTCGATTTTTTCTCTTTCCAAACCAGTCAAACGGCGTAAACGCATATCTAAGATTGCTTGCGATTGACGGTCAGAAAGATCGAAGCGTTCGATCATCGCGTTTTTCGCTTCTTCATCTGATTTGGACCCACGAATGATCGCGATGATTTCATCAATATGATCTAAGGCGATTCGTAGTCCTTCTAAGATATGTGCTCTTGCTTCTGCTTTATCTTTTTCAAAGACCGTACGACGTGTAATAACTTCGCGTTGGTGTTCGATATAATTTTCAAGGATTTGCTTCAAGCTTAGAACTTTCGGTACGCCTTTTTCGATCGCTAACATATTGAAACCAAATGAGTTTTGTAAGGATGTCAATTTGTAGAGATTGTTCAAAATGACAGAGGCACTCGCGTCACGACGCACATCGATCACGATACGCATTCCTTCACGAGAAGATTCATCTCTTAGATCCGTGATCCCTTCAATTCGTTTGTCACGGTGCAATTCTGAAATTCGCTCAATCAATTTCGCTTTATTGACCATATATGGCAATTCAGTGACTAAGATCCGCTCTTTTCCATTTGGCATTTCCGTGATTTCTACTTTTGCTCGAACAGTGATTGAACCTTTTCCTGTTTCATACGCTCGACGAATGCCGGATTTCCCCATGACTAATCCGCCAGTAGGAAAATCAGGCCCAGGTAAGACTTCCATCAATTCATTGGTTGTCACATCTGGATTTTCCATCAATAGATCAATCGCTGCTACAACTTCTGTCAGATTATGTGGGGGAATATTCGTCGCCATTCCGACTGCGATCCCTGTCGTACCATTGACTAGCAAGTTAGGAAAACGTGCCGGTAAGACAACTGGTTCTTTTTCCGTATCATCATAGTTGCTTTGGAAATCAACCGTGTTTTTGTTGATATCACGTAACATTTCTGTCGCGATCTTACTCATTCTGGCTTCAGTATAACGCATCGCAGCTGCGCCATCTCCATCAACTGACCCAAAGTTTCCATGACCATCTACTAACATGTAGCGATAGCTAAAAGGCTGCGCCATCCGAACCATTGACTCATAGATCGCACTGTCACCATGGGGATGGTATTTACCCATGACGTCCCCCACGATTCTGGCCGATTTCTTGTGTGCTTTGTCTGGTGTGACACCTAGTTCATTCATCCCATATAAAATACGGCGGTGAACTGGTTTTAATCCATCTCTAACATCTGGTAGAGCCCGAGCGACAATGACACTCATGGCGTAATCTATGAAGGAGTCTTTCATTTCGCTAGTTAGATTGACATCATGGATGTTTTCTCTGATTTCTTCACTCATTTTTCTTCCTCCTTCATGATTAAATATCTAGATTTTTAACATAGTGAGCATTTTCTTCAATGAATGCACGACGAGGTTCCACTCGATCGCCCATCAACATTTCAAACACTTCATCGGCAGCAATCGCATCATCTACACTGACACGAGCCATCATACGTTTGCTTGGGTCCATCGTCGTTTCCCATAGTTGATGATCATCCATCTCACCAAGCCCTTTGTATCGTTGGACACTTGGTTTTGGTGTTGCTGGTAGTGATTCGATGACTTTTCTCAACTCTTCTTCGGCATTTTTCCCTGGTTGGACATACGTGATTTTCTTTCCTTGTTTAACGCCATATAGCGGTGGTTGCGCGATATAAACATAGCCGGCTTCCACGATTGGGCGCATATAACGATAAAAGAGCGTCAATAGCAACGTACGAATGTGGGCACCATCGACATCGGCATCGGTCATGATGACTAATTTATGGTAACGTGCTTTGGACACATCGAAATCTTCACCAAACCCTGTCCCCATCGCTGTAAACAGTGAGCGAATTTCTTCGTTGGCTAAAATTTTATCCATACTTGCTTTTTCAACGTTCAAGATTTTCCCGCGGATCGGTAAAATCGCTTGAAATTCACGGCTTCGTCCTTGCTTTGCTGAACCACCGGCTGAATCTCCTTCGACGATGAACAATTCACTTTTTTCAGGATCATTGCTGGAACAATCGGCTAATTTACCAGGTAGATTACTGATTTCCAATGCTCCTTTTCTCCGCGTCACTTCACGCGCGCGTTTAGCCGCTAAGCGGGCTCTAGAGGCAAGTAATCCTTTTTCGACGATCTGACGGCCCACACTTGGGTTTTCCAATAAGAATTTCATGAAATGCTCACTGAACAAACGATCAGTGACCGTACGTACTTCTGAGTTTCCTAATTTTGTTTTCGTTTGTCCTTCAAACTGAGGATCTGGATGCTTGATCGAAATGACTGCTGTCAATCCTTCACGCACATCTTCACCTGTTAAATTATCATCATTTTCTTTCATCAATTTTTGCTTACGTGCATAATCATTGATGACCCGTGTCAAAGCTGTCTTAAATCCTGATTCATGTGTTCCGCCTTCGTACGTATGGATATTGTTGGCAAAACTCATGATATTGGAATGATAACCGTCTGTATATTGCATCGAAACTTCGACAGTGATTTCTTGTTGTTCCCCTTCTAAATAAACAGGTTCTGGGAAAATCACTGTTTTGCTCGCATTTAAATATTCGACGTAACTTTTGATTCCACCGTCATAATGGTATTCTTTCACGACAGGCTTTTCTTCGCGACGATCTTCAATTGAGATTTTCATCCCACGATTCAAGAAAGCCAGCTCACGAATACGAGTCGCCAATTTATTAAAGTCGAAAGTTGTCGTTTCTGTAAAAATTTCTGGGTCTGGGATGAAGTGAACGGTCGTTCCACTTAAATCAGTGTCACCGATGACTTTCAAATCATCGACTACCGCCCCACGACGATATTCTTGGTAATAGATCTTGCCATCTTTGTACACTTTGACATCTAATAGTGTCGATAGTGCATTCACAACGGACGAACCAACCCCATGAAGACCACCGGATACTTTGTAGCCGCCTCCGCCAAATTTACCACCCGCATGCAAGACAGTAAAAACTGTTTCTACAGCTGGACGACCGGTCTTCGCTTGGATATCGACCGGGATCCCACGACCATCATCGATGACAGTGATACTGTTGTCTTCCTCAATGATGACTTGGATCTTTGTCGCAAATCCTGCCAAGACTTCATCAATCGAATTATCGACGATTTCCCATACTAAGTGGTGAAGTCCTTCTGAACTTGTTGAACCAATGTACATCCCCGGACGTTTCCGAACGGCTTCAAGACCTTCAAGCACTTGAATCTGACTGGCATCATATTCTTTTGCGCGCTCGACTAAACTTCTTTCTTCTGTCATGTATGTTTATTCTCCTTTTATTTCTCCCTGCTGAACATAAAAAATCTCAGGTTCAACAGTCATTTTATTTTTAACGTGATCCAGGGAGGTAGTAGTTAAGAATGTCTGTACTTTCCCTTCGATCGTTTCAAGTAAATGGAGTTGACGCTGGTCGTCTAACTCACTCATTACATCATCCAGTAATAGGATCGGATACTCGCCTGTTTCTTCTTTGATCAAATCGATTTCTGCTAATTTGACACTTAATGCCGTTGTTCGCTGTTGACCTTGAGAACCAAAATTTTGCACGTTTTTGTCATTGACAAAAAAAGAAAGGTCATCTCGATGGGGACCCACAGTCGTTGTCCCTCGAAAGAGATCTTTCTTTTTGTTTTGTTCGAGCAACGTTAAAAATTGTGACTGGATCTCTTGAACTGTCATAGTGTCTAAAGAAGAGAGGGCGGTCACATATTCGATTGCCAACTGTTCTCTTTGATGCGTGATTTGTTGATGTAAAGAATTTGCCCAATATTCTAAACGCTTGATAAACTGCGCTCTTGCCTTTAGTACTTTGCTACCAAATTCTGCTAGTTGTTCAGATAAAATATCAAGATAAAGTAAATCCGTTTGTTTTTTCTCATTCAATTGCTTCAAATATTGATTTCTCTGCTTTAGGATTGCTTGATATTGGACAAGATCGTAAAGATAGATTGGATTGATCTGACCTAATTCCATATCTAAAAATTTGCGTCGGATCTGTGGGCTTCCTTTTACTAAAGAAAGATCTTCAGGAGCAAATAAAATGACATTCAATTGTCCAACATAACTACTCAACTTCTTTTGTTCGATATGATTGATCTTTGTTTTTCGTCCTTTTTTAGACAGTTGGATCTCTAACGGAATCTTAGAGGTTCCTCTTGTGATCTCCCCTTGGATCATCGACTGCTCATCGTTCCATCCAATCAACTCTTGTTCACTATTTGTACGATGACTTCTTGTCATTGCAAGCACATAAATACTTTCCAAAAGATTCGTTTTTCCTTGGGCATTTTCTCCTAAAAAAATCACGAGGTTTTTGGAAAAATCAATTTGCAATTCTTGATAGTTTCGATAATTTTTGAGGTGCAGCTTATTCAGCCTCATTATCGTTATTCCCTTTTTTTACCATAAAAAAAGTTCCTGCTTCTGGAACTTCGATCATCATACCGGGATAAAGCTTTCGTCCACGACGATTTTCTGGCTCGCCATCAACCAAAACCGTGTTTTCTGCTAAATACCATTTTGCTTGTCCACCACTGCCGATGACTGTGACTTCTTTCAGCATTTGACCCAACGTCATAAACTCAGTTTTTAGAATGACTTGTTGTTTCACTCTTCATCCCTCATTTTCATTATTAAAAGTATACTTTATTATACCCTTTTTTTCGCAAGAAAACAAATTTATCCATATATTTTTCCATATGAGCGGATTTAAATGAAAAAAGGTGATTTGAACAAAAAGAAACAGAAAGCCTTAAAATTGATTTTAGGGCCTTCTGTTTAAAATGGTTTATTTTTCAGTTTATTTTCAATTAGTATTTTAGTTTGTGCGTACTGGAGTGATCAATTGGATGAATTGTACCCCATCTTCCGTTGGTTCTAACGTAAATGGACGAATGGCAGAAATGAATTTTACTTTGATACTCATATCGCCAAATGCACGCAAAGCAGCTTTCATATAGTCCGGATTAAAGGAAATATCCAGCGGATCACCGGTGCTAGTCGTATAGTTCAAGCTTTCTTCTACTTTTCCGATTTCAGGAGAATTACCGTATAGAACAACAGAATCAGGCTGGATCGACAAACGAACGATATTGTTGCGTCCTTCATGTGAGAGCAAAGAGGCACGCTCAATCGCTGCTAAAAAGCTTGGGACAGAAAATTCCACTTCGGTATTGAAACTTGAAGGAATCAAACGATTCGTATCGGGATAATTCCCTTCTAACAAGCGTGAATAAAAATACATATTTTCAGTTTTGAACAATACTTGGTTTTCCATAATACTGATTTCTACGATTTCTTCTTCATTTGTCAATGAACGTGATAATTCAGTCAAACTTTTTCCAGGAATCACGATATCGAATTGATCAGCTGATTGTTCGATCGGAATCACTCGTTGACTCAAACGATGTGAGTCAGTTGCTACTGCTAATAACGAGTTGTCTTTCAAAATGAAATGAACACCTGTAAGAATTGGGCGACTTTCATGTTGAGAAACAGCAAACACTGTTTCATTGATCAATTTGGTCAATACATGTACAGGCAATTTCATCTGGTTGTGACTCTCTACAACAGGAAGATGAGGGTAATTATCCGCATCTAACCCATTCACTAAGAAATTCGCTTTCCCTGAAGTAATGGCCACTTGTTTGTTTTCTAACACTTCTAGCGTAAAGGTTTCTTCGGGCAATCGACGAATGATTTCACTGAAGAAGCGAGCTTGTAGAACAATAGCTCCTGTTGCTTCAATTTGCATTTGCGCTTTTTCATTTTCAACAGATAGAAATGTCTCAATTGAAATGTCTGCATTACTACCTGTTAAAGTCAGTCCTTCTTGATTGAGGGTGATTTTAACCCCAGTCAAAATAGGAATTGTCGTTTTACTTGAAATCGCACGCTGAACAGTTTGCAATTCTTGCATAAATGTTGCGCGGTTTAAGGTTACTTTCATTGTAGATCTCCTTTGCCATATATTTATTTTATTATTAGTAAATAAAGTAATAAAAGTATTAGGTACTGTTGATACTGTGGAAAACTATAAAAATGCTAGAAGAGAAAAGAAAAAACAGCTGTGGAAAATATGTGCATAACTTTTGAATGATTTCTAATTTTATCCACAAGGTGTTTTTCTTTCTATCAAGCATCTTTTTAGTTTAATAGGAAATTTTTGATTTCTGATACTTCATTTTGCATGCTGACACTTGAATCGATCAGCTGCTGGATTTTTTCGTGCGCATGGATGACAGTTGTATGATCTTTTCCACCAAATTCAGCGCCGATTTTAGGAAGAGAGCTATCGGTTAATTCCCGAGCCAAGTACATAGCGATTTGACGAGGAACAACGATCGATTTGACGCGTTTCTTTCCTTTTAGATCCTTTAATTGGATATGATAATACTTTGCAACTTCTTCTTGGATCTGCAAAATCGAGAGTTGCGGGTGACCTTTGCCAGATTTCAATGTCTTTAAAGCATCAGCAGCTAAACTAGTTGATATATCTTCACTGTTCATCGTAGCAAATGCTTGAACACGTACAAGAGCGCCTTCTAGTTCACGAATGTTGGAATCGATTTGTCCCGCAATATAACTTAAAGTATCATCAGGGATTTCTAGGCGTTCTGCTGCGGCTTTTTTTCTCAAAATAGCTGTTCTTGTTTCAAGGTCAGGTGGCGTGATATCTACTGAAAGTCCCCAAGCAAAGCGAGAAACGAGACGTTCCTGCAATTTTGGGATTTCGTTTGGTAAACGATCACTCGTCAGGACGATTTGTTTTCCTTCATTGTAGAGCGCATTGAAGGTATGGAAAAATTCTTCTTGAGTTGCTTCTTTTTCAGCAAAAAATTGAATATCATCGACTAATAGTAAGTCGACATTTCGATATTCTTGGCGAAATTCTTCGGCCGTTTTATTTTGGATCGAATTGATAAAATCATTGGCAAACGTTTCACTGCTTACATATTTGACCTTCGCATTTGGCTGACTTAACAACATTTGATGACCAATTGCGTGCATCAAGTGAGTCTTACCAAGTCCGACACCACCATAGAAGAACAATGGATTATAAATCGAACCAGGATCTTCAGCAACGACCAAAGCAGCGGCATGAGCCATCTGGTTACCTTTTCCGATTACAAATGTATCGAAGGTATACTTAGGATTCAACATCGCTTTTTTGATTGGTGTGATTGGGGGAACTTTCATTGTTTTGATTTCTTCTACTTCTTCTTGTTCCGCTTCTTCACCGGTCACAAAACGTGGAATGATTTCTTTTCCCGTTAACATGTAGCCGACCTCAACAATCTTTGTTGCGAGATTTTTTTCCCAATATTCCTTATGGATCTTGCTTGGAACAGTCACCACTAATTGGCTTTGTTCTAAGGATTTAGGTTGTGCTGTCTCGATCCAAGTATTGTAACTTGCTGGAGACAGTTCTTTTTGATAAGTCGTTTTTAATTCAGTCCATAAAGCATCGAGGGATACCAT